>NZ_MSPW01000010.1 GCF_001955655.1 Viridibacillus arenosi
GTATCTACATTGAGCACGTGGATAAACAAAATGGAACAGCTACAATCCATCCCCTTGATGAACCAAATAAAAAACAAAGTGTTTCTATAACCAGCTTAAAAGAACAGTAATTCCCTCGATTTAATAATAAACCTCCACTTTCGGGTGGTGGTTTATTGTTCTATTAAGTTCAAGTCCCATCTTATTAATCAATCTATCCCCTTGTTGACCTATCCTGCCCCGTTAGTTGAAGAAGAAAAAAGAGCTGTCTGAACAGCTCATAGATATTCTACTAAAGCACCCGTTAGTTCAAACAGGAGTTTCATTATTAGTAGGTTATATTATTTATACTTCCTTGAATATACAAACTCTGTAATCGGAAGTGTCACAAATGTAAGACCGACCACAATAAGCAAAGGATAATTCTCAATATCATTAAATTTAGTTGCTCCTTCAGAGATAAACAGAATTAAACCTGACAATATCATTAATGCAAAGTAACCTATCTTAGCACTTTGGGTTTCAATATGCTTATCTAATTCGTCCTTCTCTTTAGGACCTTCGTGGCTGCCCCAAGTAAGAGAATTAACAAAGTATGCTAAGGAAAGAAAACTAAAAAATATTAACCCACCATCTATAGTTCCCAATCGTACCCATCTGTATATAGTGATCCCCGCAAGCGTACAAAATAAAGTAAATGTTAAAACAACGATGATTTTTTTTGATTTATCCACTCTTTTTTCCTCCATTCTCCAATGGTATAAATAAATCCTCCATAGTGATTCCTAAATACTTCGCTATATCAAATGCCAACTGTAAACTTGGGTCATACTTGTTGTTCTCGATTGCGTTAATCGTCTGCCTACTTACATTACATAACTCTGCTAATTTCCCTTGTGAAAAACTGTTTTTTTCTCTGTATTCTTTAATTCTGTTTTCCATTCTATATGCCACCGCCATATCCCTAAGGTGTAAAAAACCTTTTACACCTATATAATAAAATAAGACAAAGGAAGTGTCAAACGTTTTTTACACCTTCTTTGTCTTGTGATTATAGAACTTGACTCTTATTCAACTAAACTGCCCCGTTAGTTTAAGTACATTCTTTCACAATCTCAATATTGATAGTAACAAAAATTCCCAATATAAAATCAATCTTTTTTACAAATCTACACTTTATTCAGGTTCAACTCGAGCGAAAACCGCTTTATCTTCATTTATTCCTTCTAATTTGCTCGATTTTCAGTCGTTTTTGCGTTAATCCTTCTTTCCGTTCCAATATATCACAACAAAAAAAGCATTATTCACTATCTATGTATAGTTTCCACAACATGAATCACTTTTATCCCTAAGGCTTCCCCTTTAGTTGAATAAAAAAACCTGTTTGAATAGCTCCAAGATCTTCAACTAAGCACCCGTTAGTTTAAGTGTGATTCTTCACAAATTCTTAGATATTCGCAATGAATAGCGGATCGCACCATAATTATTAATTTACTCATATTGTTCAGTAGTTAGATTTCTACTTTATGAGATTTTCTTTTTTTGTATCAATTTCAAGTCAACTAATAATTAAAATCTAAGTTTTGCATTACAAAAATTACCAAATGGTTTATAATACATATTTGAATGAAAAAATACGATTCGGTTGGTAGTCCGAATGCATCACAATTTTGATGTCAATAACCTTCCCCTCCTTGGGATGTCCATCATTCGAGATTAATATTAAGGAGGGACCTACTATGAAACTAACCATTTGTTATGATGGGCAATTTTATATAGGGCTAATAGAAAACATTTCCGAAAACAAATACAAAGCATACCGGTATATTTTTGGAAAAGAACCTAAAGATCAAGAGGTCTATGATTTTGTAAATACGAATTTGTTGGATTTTATCAAAAATAATGATAAACATAGTGGAATACCTATCCAACAAAATAAAGTAAAAAAAATCAACCCTAAAAGACTTCAAAGAAAAGTGGCGAAAGAACTTAAAAAACCTAGTATTTCTACTAAGGCTGACGAAGCGCTTAAAGCCGAATTGGATCTTAGAAAAAAAGAAAAATCTGTTACCTGCAAACGACTAAAAGAAGAACGTAAAGAATATATTAGGAATATCAAAGTTCAAAAGTCTAAAAATAAACATAAAGGTAGGTAATGCATTCTTTTTACTGACAACATTAGTTGTCAGTTTTTTTATTAGTTGATTACTGCACATTTTCTTTTAGATATTCAATCAATATAGTTATGAAATTTATAGTTTCACTTTGTTATTATCTGTTTAAATTAACCTTCTACTCCTTCATATTCAACTAAACTGCCCCTTTAGTTCAATAAGAAAAAAAGAGCTGCATATGCAACTCAATGATCTTCAAGTAAAGCACCCGTTAGTTCAATAAAGAAAAAGCTATGTTATAGGAAAAGGTTGATTTATAACGTTAAAGAATCCACTGTATATGCAAGATTTTATTCAAAATATGAACCAGTGCAATTTCTTTTGAACAGCATTGAAAGCTTTGTTGTATCTAAGTTCAAACGATAGTGCATAATAAGGTGTATATGAATGAAATATAGAAAAACACTTAATACATTGGTATGACAACGTTTTAAGTGTTTTATTTCGTCCCAAAACTTTGATTTGGGAACGTTTATTGGTTTTATTTTGTATACTTTATAAATCCTTGTTGCACTAAAGCACTCCGTTTAGTTTAAGTACACTTATTCACAACTTAAATATTTTATACTCTCAATAATAGCAAGAAAAAACGCTTCACTTTAAATACTAGCTATGATTTTATATTTAATTATTATCTCAATATTCTCCAAAAGTCAGGTCCATAGTTCTTGTTCCAAAATTCAACTGGGATTTGTTTTTTTGAAAAATGATCACCGACGTTCATCTTATATAATTTATTTTTTAAAGGAGAACCATAGGAACATTCAAGTTGGCGATCAGTAAGATTAAACAAAACTGAATGAACTGTTCCAAAGTTCTCTTTGTAATTATGAATGGATAGCCCTTTTGGAAACTCCGTTGAAAGAAGCTCTTTCATTTCGCATGTAGTTCTTTTACCATTGGCACTAAATTTATTCTCTAAAATAGTATATCGTAGTTGGGAATGTTCTAGCTTACCTGGTTCAATACTTTCAATTTCAGGAAAAAGCCCATGGTTTGTTGCAATTAGATAGTCTAGTTCTGCTTTTTTAACTAATGTCACTCCGTCGTATGTTCCAACTAAAGCTGCCTCACCATTGGTATCCGCTAAAAGTAAATTCATGTTCGTTCCCACAGGCATGCTTTTCACTGTACGGACAGCTTCTTCAATATTTTCACACGTCTCTAGTACAGCCCTAACCACCACCATGAACTGTAGCCCAGAAACTACTGGTTCTCTCATACCGGGATATTTGCCTATTGGCATGCCACACGAAGCAAATGCTACACATAGACCTTTCTCGTTTAATCCCTCACTTCGACCAAATGTAGAAACTGAGAAACCAGTATGCGTGTATCTTCCATCTACTTTAGTTGTACAAAGGCGCATATCCGAAATCTCAGGTGAGAGGTCATAGTTTCTTAATACATAAGTCTTTCCATCTACTGTTTTTGAGGGCAAAATTGCGCCTAGGCTACAGCCTCCTGGTATTAACCATGCATCATTATAAAACTTTAATTGATTTGGTTTATAGCCAAATTCTTCTGCAAAACCTTCTAATTCCTCATTTAATCCCGGGCAGTACTCCTCGATTTGGGATTTCATTTCAAGGTACGCTTTGTCGGAATCAGGTTGTTCCCTAAAAAAAATTTCCTTAGCATGTGTACTCTCACGGTATTCTAATGCCTGCTGTTTTCCAATTTCATACGAACTTCCTTTTAGATAAGCAAATTTCCCTGTATGCTTGTTCATTCCAAGCTCCCCATTCTGCATTTTAATAGCAAGCCATATATACCTTGCTATTAACAGAATAAACCCTCCATCAACTGGAGAGTTTAGCTCAATTCGTTATTCAATTATTCTACGTCTTTACCTTTACAAACACTTTTGTCAAAAAATAATTTGGGTGCATCTCATTATTCGGTTTAATATTTATTGGATCCACTACTTGGGTGGGACGAGTCCCTTTATGTACTGTTCCATATACATACCTTCAACGTGCAGTGATTGTTCTTCCACCCATCTCTTTAAACGTTTGTAACCGTAGTGAAGTTCTGAATACGGTCCTTTCACATTGACACATGCATACATTCCTCCAGGCAATACGGTGAGATACTCCTCATTTTTATCGTTTTTTATGGGGAAAAGTAATTCAACATCTGCTTTCTTTCGTTTCCAGTCTTTTTGATGAAAAATAGCTAGTAGGGGCCCCTCCGTATCAAACTTATAGGCATATATCCTTTCAAACAACATTTTAACGAGTCTGTCTATGTCAATAATGTTTATTGTTTTACGAATAGACACAACCCATATATCTTGTCGTTCCTCTATGTAACAACTTGATAGCGTGGGTTCAGAAATGAATGCTTCCTTATTCTTTATGAAATTCCTCATTTCTTGAATATTGCTAATTTTCTTGCCGAGTTGCTCTTGTTGATACTTTAATTCCTCTGTTTTTTTCTTTAATTACTAAAAAACCTCATACTTGTTACATAAAAAAAAATAATCCAATGAGGCATAAATCTTCCCAAAGCGTCGTTTGGTCACATTTCTTTACTTAGCGTTGTAAATCCCCATAATTCTGAAAGTACTCTTTGTTGCACTAAACTGCCCCGTTAGTTCAATAAGAAAAAAGAGCTGCATTTGCAACTCAATGATCTTCAAGTAAAGCACCCGTTAGTTGGAGAAGATTTCAGTTATTATTTAACAACAATCGCTTAATTGTTTCTTGTAGTAAACTACCCCGTTAACTTATTAAGAAATCTCCTTATTCAAATACAACCATTTCTCCGACATCTATAAACCCAAAGCGCTTATAGATATTTTTCCCATCCTCCGATGCTTGTAAAACAACGGGTTTTTGTTTATCTTTTGTCTGAGTAAGAAGGTAATGAAACATTTCACTGCCATATCCTTTACCTCTAAATGTTTCTTTTGTCATAACATCATAAATACCATAACTTTCTTTGCTATCTATTAGTAAACCAGTAGATACAGTTATTTCACCGACGCGTCCAATAAACATTTGAATTTCTGAACCTAAATTTACTTCAGAAAACTTATTAAAATAATTTTCCAACGCATCTTTTTCTGGTGTACCTTCAAATAGGCTTATAAAAACTTCTTTATATTCCTTAAGTTCTTCAAAATTTCTCACATGAGTAATCATAAGCTGATGGGACTTTCTTTGACCGACATTAAGGGTATTTTCAAGTTTCATCATTACATTACGTTCTGCTTCTTTTAGGTCGTATTCTTGCATCAGGTCTTGCCAGCCAGCGTTCAAATACCGAGAGTCAATCCACGTACTAAAGGGATATTCTTTTAGATGCATATTTTCGATGCTACTTCTAATATTAATTGCATTTTTTATATGTGAAGATTTCGGCAAAAGTACATTGAATGTATCAGTGGGTATTTCTGTATTCGCCAAAACGAAATTTTCTTCTTTGATAAGCTTTCCATTAACCGCATGAGTGAATATTCTTATTTTTTCTTCAAAATTGTTTATAACTAATTGTTGATTTGCAATCATTATTTTGCTCCTTCAAATTATATTCAGCGCGCGCTCTTTTTTATTATAGGAGCAATTCAATTATAATAATACAATGTTCACAGTTTTTATATCCTCCCATAATTTTCAGAAAACTTAAAGCACACTGGTTTATTTACACCACAAGCTGGCCGTTTGTTGAAAGAATGACTCGCATTCTTTCAACAACTTTATTATTCTTTAAACGACTTTATTGTAAGTTAAACACCTTTTTTTGTCACTGTACTGTTGTATAATTCTTATTGAACTAAAGCCACCGTTAGTTGAAGAAGGATATTGCTATCCCTAACCAAAGATTTGTGCAGTAATAGCAAATAACTCTTTATTCCTATATGGCATATTAACAGAGTTCTTTATCATTATAGGAGGATTACTATCTTTTATAAATCCACTTTTCTCCAAGAACAGCATTAACTCGTCATTACTGGATGGCACATCAATCCTTAACTTTCCTTGATGATTAAGAACTAACCCATCGATTATTAAAGCAGCTGTTTGTGAATCTGGTGCTACAATAGGTCCTATTAATAAATTTACTGGACCTAATATGGATAATCCAAACCCAATAATCTTCCCCTTTGAATTTCTAACAACTAAACATTGTTTTGATTGATTTATCCTGTTAAGAAGTAATTTTCTTCTCTTATCACCAAATGCAGCCGAATCTAATTCAATAAGTTCATTAAAATCATTCTCACTGTATTTCTCTAAGGTAAATTCTCGATGATTATTAAACAATTTAGTTGGAATATAATTGTCACTTAAATACTTATGTACAGAATCGACAGTTATAAAACCCAAGTTTTCATATAAGGGTTTCCCATCCTCAGTTGAAATTAACATTATTGAGGTATTTTGAGAAACACTTTCTATACATTTCTGAGTAGCCTTTTTTCCTAAGCCTAAACCTCTATATTCTTCATTAACAATAACCATACCAATTGAAGCTAAATTAGTATCATAAGGTATTATTGCGGCACTAGAAACAATATTCCCAACAGCATTTTTATGTCCGTATATTTTACCAGATGACATAACAGTTCTGATTTCATGTTCATCATAATCCCAGCCAACTGATGTAGAAAGTTCTACCAAACCTAAAACATCATATTTATCAAATTCCACTAATTCTAATACTGTTTTATTGTCTATATGCATTAGAAATCCCCCTAATTTTATTTCTATTCTTAGCGTAATTTACCATCTAGCCTTGTTCAACTAAACTGCCCCGTTAGTTGAATAATATCTATTTCTTTAATGGCATAAATAAGGAAGGATTTAACTCGACACTTTCAATTACAATAGCAGTTAATCCTTTATCTGATTTTGTTTCATGCCATTCATCTTTTTCCCAAAATACAGCATCTCCAGACTGAACTTTAAAATATTCTTCGCTATCATTACGAACATACCCTTCTCCTGTTATTACTACCAAAAGTTGAGGTACTACTGCTTGATGGAACCCTACAATACCATTTTGGTCTAAGTGCATACATCCTATATTAGTTGCTTTATCTGTTTGAATAATACGAGACATAATAAAATTCGAATCAAATTTTGAAATTCTCTTACCACTATCTTTACTAAATTTATAAAACTCCATTATGTACCCCCAATGAATTAGTATATATAATACTTATTCAACCACATTGAACGATTGTCCTTTAATTCTTCTTCAACTAACCTGCCCCATTAGTTGAAGAAGAAAAGTGAAGCTTATTCAACAATTGCGCCCTTTAATGGAGTAATGTAGGATAATCTATTAGCTCGGCTAGTAAAAGAAAAGATGTTTTTCAGGTATAAAAAATTTTCGATAAAATAAATCTCAAGCTATACTAGCTTAAATAAAAACAAAAAGGCTGTTCAATTGGAGAACGTTTTGAACAGCACTCTTCTTATTCCCTAAGCCATTTCAGTTTTACATCATCCTCTAAACAACCGAATTGATCGAAATGGCTTGCTATAATGCCAAAATACATATTTTCATCTGCGCTTACATCGACGTTACGTAGCGCATCATTAACGATATATGCAGCATCCTCTCCTAGTGCAAAAATTGTGTTGAAGGCACGTACTCGTATATTTTGGTCTAAATCAAACATAGCAAATAACAACTCATCAGTCGGAATAGGCTCACTAAAATGAGCATATGGATCTTCATAAGTAGCACAATAAATTCGCTCTCTTGCCTCCTCAAAGGTATCACCAAGTAATACCCCTCCAGCAAAAATCCCATTATCCGTTTGCGAAAGATTAGCCAAATCAATCTCTACAAAGTGCATATCTTTTACAATATAGTAATTGTCATCTAGATTTAGCGCAATAACATAATCATCCCACGTCGCGACTTCTTCCGGTTCAATATAAACTGCAGGACGATACAAGTATTTTGCTGTCACATCTTTAAAGAAAATCGTCCATTCAGCATAAGGGCTACCAAAACTAGATAAAACTCGTAATGCAAATCTACTTTTGATCTTTATTAGTTCGTCATACACGTAATAGCCTTCAAGATTACCTTCTGTTTGTGCATCATGAAAAACTAACTGCACAATTGACTCGACTGTAAACCCTCCACTCATATCTAATAGAAGCGTAAAATTATTTCCTTGTTGCTCAGCATTCAAAATTTTACCATCATGAAATGATTGTGAAAAAACGGTTTGTGCAGACGGATTAAAGCGTTCAACAATTGCTTCACGCTTTTCATAAATAGCATTACTCTTAGTTGTGAACTGCTCAATTGTCACATTGCACCATTCTTCAAACACTTCCATTAAAGTATCATTTCGAAATAAAGTTCGTTCAATAATTCCCGACTGAAACTTTTGTGGTAAAACATCTATATACTCGGCTAAATGCTCATATAAATGATTTTCAAATTCAGCATCGAACTCTTCCTCAAATGGATATGTATGTGCTGCGTTGAATACTTCCTGTCGTTCACGTGTTAAGAAAAACATCATTCCACTCCTTTTTAGTAGTATAGCGAATAATAATGAATAAATATTATAATAGATACTTCCGTTTATTCTTCTAAACTCTAAGGACTTGAACTTCAGAATCTTGTTCAACTAACCTGCCCCGTTAGTTCAAGAAGAAAAAGGCTCTACTCCTTATTGAAGTAAAGCCCCGTTAGTTGAATAAGAAAAGGGACGCTTATTCAACAATCGCGCTCGATTGTGGTAGATACATTATCCTCAATTACTTCTTTGAATTAAAAAAAGTTCATAATTAACCTCCTCGCATTATTTTTAATATTGAATACTTTCGATAAGTTTTATAGAAATTGACACCAAAAAAAACAAACAGAAATGTGGAAGACAACTTCAAAAGGACAAACGGAGTTTCAAATAAAAATGCCTTCCAAAATAATGAACCTTTCATACTCCAAAGACCTTCATGATATAATCCCGAATCCTTGTAAAACATATAAGAATAAGCTAAACACAGTATAACCATCCAAAATGAATAATTCATTAATTTTTTATAATGATTATCCTTTGATTGGCGATCCGAGAAGATTTCATTTTGATCATCATCTTCTTTTTGCCAATACCGTACTCCACTAAGCCAGGGCCCCTTTATATAGTTCCAACCGAAATCCTCATATATCCCTTTGTATTCAACCAACTTTTTCTTAGGTAAATAATCTTGATAATCAAGTCGTATAACATATCCCTTGTCAGTTCCCTTGTCAGTTTTTTTGAAAGTGTATATTCCTAATCCACTAATATTTGTACAACGATAGCCTTTTTGTAATTGCTCGTTCAGCCATTGCTCCTCTTTTTCGATATCAAAAAATATTTTAAATTTCTTCATTCGATTCACTTCCTTCGTATAGGGATAAAATATGCAATAACCTGTTTTGTTCCATTTTCAAAATGGCGCTTCCTTCTGCAGTTATCATATAAACTTTTCTCCGACCTGACTCTCCAACAGGTTCAATCCAACCATGATTATTCAAGTTTTCAATCGCACCGTATAATGTACCAGCTGCTAAAATAACATTACCATTACTTATCTTTTCTATCTTCTGCATTACGGCATAGCCATGGAGTGGCTCACGCAGAGCTAATAAAATATAATGCATGGTTTCAGACAACGGTAATAATTTATGTTTCATATCCTCACCCTCTATTCAGTTCAGCTATATAGTTCAACTTAATAATAACATAATACAGTTCAACTGAATAGTCAACAACATTTTCAAAATTAGTCAAAGGAACTTAAAGTAAAAAGCCTGATAACAAGGGGGAAATCAATCTAAAAAGTCGCTTTCCTTACGTAAGGGAAAGCGACTTTTTGTGTAGTCTTATTCAATTAAATGGCCCGATTGTTGAACTAAAGTTAAACAACACTCTTCAACTAACCTGCCCCGTTAGTTTAAGTGTAAAGGTTCACAATCTATTTTATTTAGTGGGTTCCAACATAGCAGTACATTAGAGCAAAGATAAAAATAAACGTTAAGACTGCTCCTAAAACATTTTGGTTATGAGTGCTTTTTCCATTCTTTAGGTTCTTCAAAAAAGTAGTAAAATTTAAAAACCATAAAACGCCTAATAATGGTATGACAAGCCAAAGCATAAATAACATAAATTAGTCCTCTCCTTCCCATTAACAAAGTCTTCTTGAACTAACCTGCCCCTTTAGTTGAAGAAGAAGAAGGGATCAAGAATTACTTTTCGATATGTATTTATTTTCTCCTGGCAACTTCTTTATCTCTTTCCAAGCAGCAATAGCATCTTCTCGCTTTTTCCCTTTGTTTTCAGGATCAGTAAAGTAATCTCGTGTAAATTGATTATATTCAAATTGAGAACTAATTGTTGTGATGTATGAAGGGTCTTTCTTACGACCCTCTTCTTCATACCAGGCAGCAATTACTTCTTGATATGTCTTTCCTACATTTTCTTTAAAATAGTTTTGAATATGTGTGGAAAAATGAAATTTAGGAATTTGTGATTTAAAGAATGCCCTTACTGCCTGACTACAACGATGCTCTTCTGTAATAATTGTATATAGGCTCAATTCCTTTGATTTGGAAGACTTTTGGTAAGAATTTTGTTTTCTCGATGGTTTAACGATTTTTCCTGTTTGAAGAAAGAACACAATTCTATCTGTGATTTCAACTTTTGAACCTGAAGTACTTAACCCATTTTCTCTACAAAAAACCTGTAGTTCTTCTTTTAACCAGTAAAAATTTCTGAAATCTTTTTCATTCAAATCCTTTGATAATATGGGTCGCATTTCATTCACCTCTTTTGTATTTAAATCCCATTATAGAATATTGGTTTCCAAATGTCCTTGCTAATATTTTTTTTAACTCTTCTTGTACTAAACTGCATCTTTAGTTGAACAAGAAAAAATGAGCTGTATGAACAGCTCATTAATCTTTTGCTAAAGCACCCGTTTATAGAAGACAAAATCTAGATAATTGGTTGGGATGGTAATGGAGAATAACCGCAATAAATTTGTGGTATCTAATAAAAAATTAATATTAAATTCGTAAAAGTTCTTGAAGTATTTAACAAATTAATGTAATGTATAACTTGCATATGTAATATATAAATTACATCGTTAGGAGGTATATATGGTTAATAAAATTAAATTAGCTAGAATGGAAAAAGGGCTAACTCAGTCTCAATTAGCTGAGGCTGTCGGTGTTACTCGACAAACAATAGGTTTGATTGAAAAAAATGCCTATAATCCTAGTTTGCAACTCTGTCTTGCAATAGCCAAAAAACTTAATAAAACACTAAATGATTTATTTTGGGAGGAATAACATGAATATTTTCAACTTACTTGCGCAAGATGAATATCGTCAACAACGAACTTCAAGATTTATTGTAGAAGGTGCTTTGTTTCAGCTCATTTTATCTTTTATTATGATAGCGTTGTATCTTAATACAGAAATAAAGCCTTTGATTTTACTCGCTATTCCAGTATTTTTCTTTTTAATTTATATTGTTTTGCGTTATATTATATCTGGAATTGAATATTCGGAAGTATTTTCAAAAGATGAATATATGCAAATGAAAAAGAGAAATATCTTTCGATCAATTGGTTTTGCTACAGTATTTGCAGTAATGATGATACTAGTTAAAAGTTCGATTTTTGAAAGTATAGCTGTTGCTTTTATCGCTGGTGTATTGTGGTTAATAATGGATACTATATCGCTTAGTAAGTCCTATCGAAAAAATCAGGAACTTTAAACTTTATATATATGAAGTATGTGATACAAAAAATGTAATAATGATTAAAAGTTTATATTATAAAAAAAGACCACTCCATAACGGGCGGTCTTTTTTTTGTTGTCTTTTATATATGGTAGTGTACAGTAATGGGACAATGTTTACGTGAGGATATTGCAAAGATGTTTGGTAAGTTCCAATACTGCTTGCTGTACATAATTTAACAACCATTCTCAATCCCTTTACTTCTTCACGCTTTTCCATTCTATTCTTCTTTAATATCTAATATTAATCACTTCAAATTAAACTATCCTACCCTAAATTGAATAAAAAAGAGCTGTATAAACAGCTCTAAGATCTTATACTAAAGCACCCGTTAGTTTAAGTACATTTATTCACAAACATTAAATTTTAAAGGGCTATTCAACAATTTTACTTTTTTATAGTCGCAACTAGGAAAAGGTCGGATAATTTTTTTACAACAGTTAGTTTATTTTCAATTATCATTTCAGTCTCTTCACCATATTCATGATTTAATAAATAGACAGGAGGATTATTTCCTTCGTGTATATTTATTGCGTAAGGATTTCCAATACCTATTTCTAATCCAATACAAATATAACCGTTTTTATGTACTGCACATCCAGGAACATATAATGAACATTCTTCAATCATACACTGTGGATTCAAGAATTGTATTCGTAATTGAGCTTCTTCATCTTCCTCATCTAGAGGAACAATCAATTCACTATCACACACTTCTACCGTAGTCATTAATTCTATCAACCATTCTGGTAGTTTAATATCTAGTTTTTCATTTAGGTCATTTATTTCGCCAACTGTCGATATCCTAGTGGATGTTCCAGACCTTTGAATCATTTCTTTAGCATTTTTAATTACTTCATTAACCAACGTGACTCCTCCATACAATTAGATATATTTACTTCTTCTTTAATTAACGTCCCGTTTCTAATTTCTTTCCATAGAATACTTGACCTATCCAATCTTAACAATGTATTTCCTGATTTTATATATGTAATATTTTTCTTATTCAACTAAACTGCCTCGTTAGCACAATAAGAATAAAGTTATTATTTAATCCTTAAATGCCTTTTGAACTCCGCAAATGGAGTAGCATAGGGGTCTTTAAACTTCTTAATATGATTTGTTAGAATAGACATATTCTCATCAAGGAAAGGATGTATTTCAGTGGTATCAGCAATACCATACAGTTTAATTAAAAAATAAAGGGTTTGCCATATCAAAAAGTCATCATCTAACTTCAATAAGACCTCAACGACAATCGGAATATAGTTAAATGCTTCGTCAGAAGACATTTCCTTTGTAATTAATTCAAAAGAATTACTAAAATACCACTCATCCTTGTCTAATTTTTCTTCCCATTCCACATATACCGCCAATAATCTGTTATCCGTTTTAATCACGTCCCAATGTTCAATTTGCTATACATATATTATCAATTATTCTTCAACTAAACTACATCGTTAGTTCAATAAAAAAAAGAGCTGCCTATGCAACTCCATGATCTTCAAGTAAAGCACCCGTTAGTTGAAGTAAAAAATGCACCAAAAGCGTGGTTTGGAAAGTTTTCTTCGTAGAGTCACCAAAGTATGATTTGGGAACGTTATGATAATTTAAATATGCATATAATTTACTTTAATCGTGCATGAACAACCATTGAAATACTATTTGCATCAAATAATGCTTTTTTCCATGAGCCATATATACTGATTAACTCAAAGCCATGTTGTTGCAAAACACGTTTTAGCTCTAATGGATACGTATATCGTAGTTTAATACTATCTTTATACTCATTTTTTGAAGATATGTATGTTGAAGTACACTCTAAAATTTGATTCAAAGGATTATATACTTCCTGACTGATAACTTTTGTTATTTCTCCATTTTGCTCAATCGATTCTTCAGAAATATCAACGTTTAAAAGTTCATGTAAAATAGGATTTCTCGTATCAAAAATAAATTCGCCTTTTGTGTTTAAATGCCTTTTGACTGAGATGAATAGGGCATCTTGACTCTCATTAGTTAAGAAATGTTGGAAGGAGTTACCCGTCATATATATAAAGTTTGATTTGATAGGCAAGTTTAATTTTGTACAATCCTGAACGCTTAAGTGAATGTTAAGACCTTCAGCATCAGCTTTTTCTTGTGCATACTTCAACATTCCTGCATCAATATCAACACCATATACTAAGTGTCCTTGTTTTGCTAAAGGTACTGCTAAACGACCTGTTCCACAAGCAAGTTCAATAATTGATTGATTACTCCCACCTAAATGAGCTTCGATGAATTCTAAATCTGCCGTATAACTTTTATAGGTCTCATCATATTCCCCTGGATTTGCATATTTGGACAAATTATCGCTAAATTCATTATTAGTCATAGATTAAGCTCCTTTTTGGATTTTTATGAATATTCATTATATCACTTTCCCAAGCCTTCCCAAAGCGCCGTTTGGTAACAATTCTTTCCTGAACGTTGTAAATCTGCATAAATCTAACGAGACTCCTTATTCAACTAAAGCACCCGTTAGTTTAAGTGAAATTCTTCACAAACTTTAATTGTTATATTAAATCACATCTAGTATATAAATTAACGCTCACCTGAAGCTTTTAACTAGAACTATTCCAACTATTAGAAGCCTCCACTTTAGAAGGGTATTATCTGTAATAAATATTAGGAGAACTACACTAATGATTGGGACAGCTAGTTCAATAAGACATTGTTATGATATTGAAAATACGTTTACGCTTTTCCCTCCTAATATTATTTTCTTCTCCATTACCATTCCTATATTTTTAGCTACTTTTTGCGAAACGACATTCTCAGGCTGAATTAAAGCGATAAATCTTTGTTTATTTAGATGTTCTTTTCCATATTTCCAAAGTGCAATCGCAGCTTCTGTTGCATATCCTTGTCCCCAATAATCTCGAGCGATCCAATACCCTATTTCTATTTCCACTTCATTTTCAATTACTTGTGGAACGAGACCAGCGTGCCCAATAAGAACATTGTCTTCTTTTCGAACTAACAGCAATAATCCCAAATTATCACCAAATTTGTATGTACTATATATCCAGCTTAAAAAATTCTTCCCACCGTATATGTTTCTTGTCTCTCCATTTCCAATAAATTTAACCATTTCAGGGTCAGTTAATAAGGACATAAGGAAATCAAAATCATCATCCGTATACGGACGAAATAACAGTCTTTCAGATTCAACAGGCAATAAAAACATCCTTTCTATCAGTAAATTAAGGGAATATTATTCAACTAACTTCCCCTTTAGTACAATCGATTCAACAAAAAGAGCGTTAATCCTTCTTGGATCAACGCACCCGTTAGTTGAATAAGAATAATTTTAAGTAGCAATATTTATAGAAAATAAAATACGGTCTTGTCCCGGACCAGCTTAATCAGTTTTTAAGGATACGGAAAAACCCATTGATTTATGAAATGAGATAGAACCCTCGTTAACTGGTGTAGTAATGCAACGGACAGTACAACAACCTTGCTATTGTTCTATGATTATATAGTCGTCATCTTCGGCAATTGGTGGATTAAATTTTTCGTTCCTCACACTCGAAAGGTTCTTCGCACGAGAAAACTTCATGGAAAAACCCAAAATACGGGATATCATCTTCAAGGCATTTTATTCTATATGACAACTCCTCATCGCACTTCAGCTCTTCACCGTTGTTCCGCATTACCTCGAATGCATCTACAATATTTTCTATGAGGGTTATTTGGATGAATAAGGACAATTTATCCAACATCAAATCCTCGTTTTTGGTCTCGGATGTGTATCCCTCTAGTACTGTTCTGAAATAATCATCCATAAAGTTTTTTCGTTTACCGGCGTCTGGCTCAAATTGTATCCAGCCCATTCCGAGTGTCCAGAGATTTGCCAAGTCATACATATACCAACAGAAACATGAATTATCGAAGTCAAATACAGTGATTTGTCCGGTATCAAAGTCAATCATATAATTACCATCACTATAATCAAAATGTACCATCCCGAAAGACTCAGAGTTCTTGTCCAATCGTTCTAAAGTTTTAAGGAGCTCTACCATCTTCTCCTTAAGCAGTGATAGCGTACCAGGTATCAGTTTATCGATATACTCGACATTGTATTTATCGAAAAAACTATACCGGCGATGGACGGGAGCATAGCCTTTCGACAATTGGTGCAGCTTACCCAGAACTTTACCGCAGTTATAATAGTATTCCGTAATAGGAACTCCTTCGCGATACTGATAATGATTTTCTACCAGCCTTTTTCCCCTAGCCTTTTCGAACAGGCAGACAAAAAAGGTGTGATTATTATGAGTAATCTCTTCCAGTAGATTTCCCTTCCGGGAGCTGATTACATTCGAGACACTACCGCCATGCTCGAATAAATATTGGATATATTCAACTTCGCCCAACAAATCCTCTCGGCTCCTGTCATTTAAATAGGCGATTCTGAGTATTTTTGCACTAGCGCCCTCTTTCTCACAGTTATAAACGACATTCCGCCCTCCGGCATGAGCATTAATTAGACTTGTTTCATAGCCTTCCAACACGTACAACTCTGATACTAGTGGACTTAAATAAGCTTCGTATATTTCAGCAACTTCATTATGATTAATAATATCTCCTCCAACTGACTTCATTTTCACCCAAGGCGGGTGTTTGTTCAAAAGTTTACATGCTTTAACTTATTCAACACCTTTCCAAAAAAACCTTCTTATTCAACTAAACTGCCCCGTTAGTTCAATAAAGAAAAAAGATCTGCATATGCAACTCTATGATCTTCAAGTAAAGCACCCGTTAGTGAAAAAGCGACTGTTAGCTGGTTTAGTTTAACTAAGAAGTTATTTTTATCATATATTATAATTATTTTATATAGGGATTTTTTAATGGCATTATGTTGTAATTAATCATTCTTACTAAACCATGTATCAATGGATTTTATCATATTTTCAAATGCTTCTTCTTTAAATGGTGAAGCGATTCCTGAATTATCAAGTAAGTCTAGGAAAGATAAACGTCCCCCTTGTTTACAAATATCCATATATACATTCCAAGCAGTATACATATCTATTTGTGCGATTGACCAAATCTGCAATGCACAAATTTGAGCCATTGCATAGTCTATATAGTAAAATGGAAATTTAAATAAATGAATTTGTTGGTGCCACAAGTTCCCTTTTTTTAAGTAAGGGTGATTATAAGTAGTTTTATATGGCATATATTTTTGTTCAATTTCAACCCATTTTTTCTTTCGCTCCACTATTGATAAGTTAGGATTTGTATAGATAAAATGTTGAAACTCATCAATACTAGCCCTATAAGGCATTGCAAATATAGCATCCTCTAAGTGTGAATATCTATAATTCATTGCGTCATCCCCAAATATTTCTTCCATGTAGGGCCATATAAGAAATTCCATTGCAATTGAGCTAATTTCACAAGCTTCCTTAGTGGGAAGTATATATTCTGGTATAGTGTTATTTTGGTTAAAAATAGCCATCTGAAATGCATGACCAAATTCATGTGCTAGTACCTTTACATCCTTTCTTGATCCATTAAAGTTTGCAAAGATATATGGAATCTTTTCATTACATAAATAAGTAGCATAAGCACCTCTTGCTTTATTTTCTTTAATGGTTAAACCCATATATTTATTCGCATGCATTAACTTAAAAATCTCACCAGGTTGTTCAGATAATTGTTGGAAAATAGTTTTAAATTTTTCTATCATCCAATTAGAATCCCCTTTAAGGATAGCCTCTCCGGTTTTAAACCTCACTTCTTCATCATAGTAGGTTAAGTTCTCAATCCCAATCCGAATCCGTTGCTTTTCTCTTAATTTCTCGGATATAGGAGCCATATATTTCAAAATCATTTTTCTAAAGTCAGCCACCTCTTGTTGACCATAGTCAACCCTAGAAAGTCTAGCATATCCAAGTTCCACAAAAGAATTGTAGCCGAGCTCCTTTGCTATTTGAGTTCTTACTTGAATTAAAGAATCAAAAAGTTCATCAATTCTATTTTCGTATTGCTCCAATAGTTCATATTTTTTTTCGATAGCCTGCTTTCTAAGCATTCTATCTGGAGATGAAACAAATTTGTCTAATTGAGCTAGATTTCTCTCTTCTCCTTTAAATTCAATCTTGGCATTTGCCATCATTTTTGTATATTCACTTATAAGATTGTTCTCTCTTTTTAATTTATCAATAACTGATGAACCAATTGTATTTACATTAATCTCAGCTAGATTCAGTAACTGTTTTCCATACTTTTTACTAATTTGTTCTTTAAATGTGGACCTTATTAAACGATCATAATAACTCGCTACAACTTTTTCATATACTGGCCAATTTTTATTGATAAACTTTTGTTCTTCCTGATACTTCTTATCTGAGGTATCTAATTGCGCTCTTATCTCCGCAATAGTCAACATTGTTAAAACATGATTTCTAAGCGAATTAATCTTATCTATTAGCTTAAATTGCTCTTCAAATGAGTTTACAGAGTCAAACTTTCCTAATAGTTCAAATACCTCTTCTTCAAATTCAACGATGTTAGGCCTCTCATATAAAAGCTGATCAAAAATCATTCCTCTACCCCCATTCCATATTATGGTATATTTTATACAGCGGAATTAAAAGTCTTATAATTCAAAATAGTTTGTGCTATAATAGCAATATAAGATAATAACTACCGTTAACGTATACAAAAGGGCTGCTTTCATTAAAGCGGCCCTTTTTGTTTTCTTAGATATGGTTCGATTCAATCTATACTCTATTTTATTTCTTCAGCAATGGTATATATATTTTTCTACTTAAACTAAACTGCTCCGTTAGTTCAATAAAAAAAAAGAGCTGCATATGCAACTCAATGATCTTCAAGTAAAGCACCCGTTACTTTAAGTACTTTCTTTCACAAACTTACTTTGTTTTGCATAATCCATAATTTATATGAACATTCCTTACAGGTATGCTGCTCCGTTAGTTCAATAAAGAAAAAAGAGCTGCATATGCAACTCAATGATCTTCAAGTAAAGCACTCCGTTAGTTAAATAAGAACAGCAACGCTAATTCAACAATCGCACCTATTGCGGAAGACTGTGGTCAAACTGTGCAACAAATCTTAGGGAACAGTCCTTCGTATAACTACTCCCTTAGGTTTAACAGATTATGTTATTAATTTGCTTCTTCTGGTCTCCCGGGAAAAATCTTTTCAAACAATGAAATCAGAGAAACAGTAACACAGACAATAAGCAATCCAGTTATTAACGATGATGTATTAATCCCGTAATGCGCGAATGCTGATGTTAAGATATAACTTACAACGAAACCGAGTAGTAAAACAGACAGAGAAATACCTATTTTCTTTTCCATAAATTTCACCTCCAATCTATATACGTTTATAAGTAAAACCAAGTTTCAAAAACTTCATTCAGAAATGTTTTTCCGTCGTTAATCCCTCTATACGCCCCGTTAATTCAATAAAGAAAAAAGAGCTGCATATGCAACTCAATGATCTTCAAGTAAAGCACCCGTTACTTTAAGTACTTTCTTTCACAATCCATTTCAAAAACAATTTTTTCAATATAACCACTCCAATATTATACAAAGGTCCCGTAAAGTTATTATCGGAAATTTAATGAATGCTTTTCCAGAATAAAATAGGCATCATACTAATCAATTTGTTGTTTTTCTGCGTAATACCATTTTAAATAATACATTATTCCAGACTTATCGACCCAGCTAAAATCTATTAGATCCTTCTCTAGTGAATGGTGTAGCTCATCTACTGGAATCCACTTTATATCCATAGTACCGTCGCCTTCTTTAACTAAATTACCAGAGGCTTGACATCGAAAATAAGCGCCTAATGAATCTACTGGACCATTTGTCGTTTGATATACAGCAAAAGGCTTCATAGCTTCAACATTTGAGTCCACATCATTAGTTTCAATTCTAGTTTCTTCCCCAAAAATCTTTGTTATATGAAGTCCTGTTTCTTCGTGCACTTCTCTTTTAAGTCCTTCCATAAATGACTCGAATTCCTCTAACCTTCCTCCAGGTAGCTCATAAGGTGTTTTATTCTCATTAGATTTAACCCTTTTTTGTATAACGATTTCAGTTCCATTTGGTCCATTTCTTTCAATTATTGCTCTAACATTTACATAGATCATACAAGTTCTCCCTCACTTTTCCTCTTCAACTAGATGGCCCGATTGTTGAATACAAGTTAAAACCTCTCTTGAACTAAACTGCCCCGTTAGTTCCGATTGTTGAATACAAGTTAAAACCTCTCTTGAACTAAACTGCCCCGTTAGTTAAAGAAAAAATGAGCTGTCTGAACAGATTAAAAATCTTCTACTAAAGCCCTCGTTAGCACAAAAAAGATTTGTTATTTCGCTCTTAATATGGGCACAAATGAATACGCTTAAGTTTATTCAGTATAAGTTTACTACAACTGTTTAAAAGAATGGCGAAGTGATTTCTCCGTTTGAGATAGTTTATTCTTAAATAGAATTTTCATAAAGAATAACGGATAAATCATTAAGTATAAATTAAATAACCACCAAGTAAAATCGAAGTCTTTGATAAATGCCCAAAAAGCAATTGCTTGCAATCCTGAGCAAAATGTTAAAACAAGAGAAATAAGCGCCATGCTTTCCCAAGTAGGATGATTCCTTCTACATAAATATAAACTGTACAATCCTGTAATTGAAATTAGAATATCCAAAGGGAAGAATGACCAGTTCCATGCAATAATCATTGGATTATCATAGTCCTTAAATGCAACATTTTTTGGTATAAGATAAAAATAGGTGGCAATCCAATAAAGGATAAAACCGACATCTGTTACAAGAAAAAATGGTTTTAATAGTTTCATTTATTCCCTCCAGTTATAGATTGCGACATATATTAGAAGTATATGTAACTAAATATTTTCTTTTATTTGTGATATTTCTTCGATAGAACCACTATGTTTACTTTCCATATTCAAAGTGACAACTCCTATTAAAATAAGAATAATCGATACTGCCTTTACTGTACTTAAACCTTCTTGAAACATGAAAAATCCAATTAAAGTTATAATTACTATTCCTACTCCAGACCAAATAGCATATGCAACAGATACATCTAGATTTTTTAACGATAACGTCAGAAAAATAAAACTACCAAGATAAAAAACTATCATTAAAATGCTTGGATATAGCCTCGAAAAACCTTCTGATAACTTCATACTAGTTGTTCCACCTACTTCAAAAATAATAGCTAAGCACAAGTAGATCCAATGCATTTCTAGTCATTCCTCCGTTCATTTATAATTCCTTGCAACAACATATCCACTACTGACTGAAATACTTCTCCAACTGCCATTTCATTCTTACTTGCAAATTTAGATTGATAAATTTGATTAATTGCCCCTAAATATACCTCAATGAATAAGGAAATATTAATGCTTTTTATTAAATTTTCTTTAATTGCCTGCTCCATTAAGTAAACGACACTATCCCACTCTTCTTTCAAAAAGCGATCTAATTTTATCCATTCCTCATAATGATATTTTTTTAAATCTGCAAGTAAACGTACATCCAATAATTCAAATTGTTTCGGTACGCAAATGAGTATTTGATGTATTTTTTCCAATAAAGAAAGTTGGGTGTCCTCAATAATAATTCTCTCTTGCTCCTTAATCTGACTAAATAAATGTTGAATTACTTCTTCAACTAGCTGATTCTTAGATGAAAAATATGTATAAATTGTTCTTTTACTTGTTGATAATCCGTTTGCAAGGTCACTTACAGTAAATGAGAATCCTTTTTCTTCAATCTGCAAAATTGTTTCTTTAATAATTCGTTCTCTCAAAATGGCACCTCCCAATACGTTTGGTACCAATAAAGTTTTGCTGGTACCATTATTTAGTATTATACATTATTCATATTAAAATTCAACCAATTATTAACATCTACAAATAGGGAATATTGAAATATTAACTACACCTCTTTAAACTCATCTAAATTGGAAAATGGAATCGATAAGGCACTGTGAAGACTAAAAGGAGAAATACAGATGAAACATGTAGTGGCACTTGATGTCAGTATGGGTAAAAGTACAATCGTGATTTATAACCATTATCGTCAATGTGAATTTGAAGGAAAAATTTCACAACTTGATACAGAAATCAACTATTTATTTTATCGAATGCATGCCATTATCAACTAGTTTCCCAAAATTAAAACGATTGTTTTCTACACGATCGTCCCTCTTTTTAAATATTGTGCAACTATATCCGCACCTAGATGAAGTAGTAGCTTGTTCAAAACAGTGATTCGTAATTCCCTAAAAGCGAATACAAAAAAGAATCTCTCACTCGCACGTGATGAACAAAAAGGAATGGCATTATTAAAAGCTGCAAAGGATTCGTACCCAGCAATTTCAAAAGAGGATGTCCGTACAAGTACGAGAACCATCTTGTCAAGTACTTCGATATTCTTTCGTCACATTTGTATTTTCACGAAACAATCATTACTACCAAAGAATGTACAATCTAATTGACTAGTTTTATGTTCTACATTATGTAACACCTTTTCAAAATACTATTCATACAACACACTCATTTTTAAATATTGAACTAACCTGCCCCGTTAGTTCAATAAAAAAAGAGCTGTCTGAACAGCTCAACGATCCTTTACTAAAGCACCCCGTTACTTTAAGTACATGTAATTGGTATTTTGCGAACAATGACATTCACTCATTATTCACTATGTATAGTTTCCACAACATGAATCACTTTTATCCCTAAGGCTTCCCCTTTAGTTGAATAAAAAAACCTGTTTGAATAGCACCAAGATATTCAACTAAAGCACCCCGTTAGTTGAGTAACTTAAAATATTTTCTCTTCTTTATTTTCAGCTTAGAATGGATTTCCCCCTTTTATAAAAGGGATAAAAACTACATAATTTGAGCCAATAAAAATAAGCCAAAAGAGTACCGATGTAAGTCGCTGTTTAAAGAGAATACTTTCCCTAGATATAACCAAACCAACAATCAACGAGTATAAGACGAATAAAATATAAGAAACTCCAAACCAGTTTACCCATACATTTCCCGTAAATTGAATTCCAAAGTTCTCGTAAATAGGTCTTAAAATATAAATTGTGAAAAGTAAACCAATTGATAAGATTACAATGATTTCAATTATTTCAATTAATCTAAGTACAACTTTTTTCAATCCATCCAAAGAAATCACCCCCATTTCGAACATCTCTTAATGATACTTTATTCATCATTTTCAATGGGTATGTCCTTGTAATATTTGAGACTAGTTTATTGAACTAACCTGCCTCGTTAGTTCAATAAAGAAAAAAGAGCTGCATATGCAACTCAATGATCTTCAAGTAAAGCACCCGTTACTTTAAGTACATTTGAAATCGGCAGTTATCCAAATTAATTATGAAACCACCAACCTACAATAGATATAGCCCCTACTCCCCAAGCAGTTGTACCCAATATCCACCAAATTACAGATTTAGCTTTTGATGAATTTTCCTCGTCTTCCATATTTGCTTTTATAAAAGCAACCTTACTTTCCATACCTTTTTTCATAGAAATGAGAACAACTAAACCGATTAGCATGAAACCAGTAGTTATCCAGAGTAATAAGTCCACCTTCTCTACCTCCTTTTTTTTTATGAATTACTTTCCTTTCAATCTTCTTTATTCATTTAACCTGCTGCTTTACTTTAATACGTCTGTAAAATATAGTTGTTTCAATTTTATATAAATTTTCCATTTATAATATGTAAAAATCCATTTGGCTTATTGAACTAACCTGCCCCGTTAGTTCAAAAAGAAAAAAAGAGCTGCATATGCAACTCAATGACCTTCAAGTAAAGCACCCGTTAGTTTAAGTACATTCTTTCACAAACTTAGTCGATTCTGTCATATATAAATCCGTTCATTCATCACAGGAATGCTCTCTATTTGTTGATTAAAAAAACTGCGAACACAGCTCCTTAATGTACTATTAATCCGTTGAATTAAGTGTCGTTATTCACGAAGCCAACTTACAACACCTTGCATTATTTGTTTTTGGCTTCACTCTCATCAATATGAATCTTTTGAATCGGTTTTGAATCGGTTACCTGTATTTGAATAAACCATTGAAAAAACAATAAGACCTATGATTAAAATAAGACCTATGATAAGTAGAAATTGAATTTTAAAATATTCACTTAATGCAATTAATAATATGCTAAAGCAAATGCCAAACATTATTTTACTCATAAATTTACAAAGTTCTTCTTCTCTATATTTTTCTTTTTCGCTATCGGACATTGTATTATAACCAGCAAGCAGAAATGCTCCTTTTCCTTTTGACAAAACGATAGCGAATATTAAAAAAGGTACCAAAATTACTAAAATTGCACCAACCACATCGTACACCTCACTCATTGGCTAACTTTCTTATTTGGAATATTTTATCATATAAAATGATTCATTTCCTTATAAACTCTTATTAAACTAACCTGCCCCGTAGTTAAATAAAGAAAAAAGAGCTGCATATGCAACTCAATGATCTTCAAGTAAAGCACCCGTTAGTTTAAGTGAAACACTTCACAATATTACAATTTAATAGGTGTTAACAGTCTTCGTGTGCTTGAAAATTATTAAGAACACGCAGACTGAGCGACATGTTTTGTTAGTATCTTCATTGCTGATAATATTCTGCGCCTTGGTTATCCACTAAAATACGCTCGCCTTTTCTCGTAAAGACGATGTCAAATCCATCTGCCGATAACCATAAAACTTTTCCATTATCTTTGTAGATAAGTCGAGGTTGTTGGAAATGTTTAAACACATTTTCCTTGCCAATCTCTTTTAAGTATAACTCGATGGCTGACTCTACTTTATTACGTGAACGAGAGCCACTCACAAGCAATTCTCCATCATCTATTGCCACAAACTGATTGTTATTATGACTATATCCACCGAAACCAAAAATGGCTTGCGCCTGCGCTACTTCAATATCAAAACGCTCGTATATATAAAAGGGTTGATCATAAACTGATTCATATATTTTGCCATCAACAATTTGGTAATACGTAACAACTTCGTTCCATTTTTCTCCTTCTTTATTCATCACCATAAATTTCATCCAAATGATGCCGTCAAGCTCCCGTAGAAATTCTGCTTTCGAAAAATCCATATTTTCATACTTTTTAGATAGCTCATCCACAGTCCCACCATATGCCGGGGATGCTACTAGGTTTAGCGTTTCTGAATCCAGTGCATCAATTGCCTCGAAATACGTGTTAAAAAGTTCTCCATGGTCCCCAAGTGCATTTGTTGTGGCAGCACTTAAAATCCCTGATTGGGCTGACCATAATGTAATCGTAAGAAGCAATGCAGCGATTGAAACTATGCCTACCATTGCAAATATTGGAGTACGCGTCAACTTTTTTCTCGGTTTAGCCATTTTCCGTGCAAGGTCCTTCGTCATCCAGAACTCTTCGCCAATCACCTCATCAATACCCGTTTTCAATCGTTCCATCAAAGCCGTCCTCCTTAAGCACCAATTTAAGTTTTTTACGACCACGCGCAAGCCTTGTACGCACCGTAGCCGATGAACAATTTAGTAGCATACCAATTTCCTCTGACGAATAGTCTAAGTAATACGTAAGTACAATGACTTCACGGTATTTCAGCGGTAATGAAAGAACGGCTTGTGCGAGTAGACGATTTTCTGATTTCGTCACGATATCTTGCTCTGTCGATCGGCCAAATAAATGCTGAATTTTTTCGCCAATAGTCGTATTTTTATAATGCCAACTTCGCAAATAGTCGTAACTGCGATTGATCGTCATTCGATACAAATATGTACGATACGTGGCCTCTTCACGGAACAACGATTGCTTTTCAAATGCTTTTAGTAGCACATCTTGGACAATGTCTTCCGCAGCTTGCTTATTTTTCACATATGTATAAGCAAGTCTCAACAACTCATCACCATGATCATATATAAATTTTTCGAGTCGGGTCATAGGGCAACTCCTTTTATTATTAAATGTTAGACGGAGCAAGAGGAATTTCTGTTTCAAAAATGAGTGAAAAGATCAAATGGGGTATACATCGGAGATGTGGCGATATGTGAGTATTACTAAATGTGGAAGATGTATCGTAATATATACAGTTTGATTCGAAATCTGCAATTCTACCTGTGATTCAATAACAGCTCATGTCATTTTAAATTATCTATTGGAGAATAACATTATTTTTTCAATCCTTCTGACAAGTAATTATTTGAAATTCTCATAGAACTATTATTAGATATTTAATTTTTTTGCTCTTTCACTGATTTTTCTTAGAACTAAACTGCTCCGTTAGTTGAAGAAGAAGGCTCTGTTAAATTTCAATATTGATAACGTAGCTACAAACTTCTTTTCTACTCACTCATCCTCTGTTGACTCACTTCTCCTCTACTTTTCATAAACGAGTAAAAAGAGAATGAAAAAGAAGGAATACTATTAAAAGTATTCCCTCTGCATAACAAATCTTTTAAGACACATATTTATTTAAATAAAAGCTATTTTACTCTGATTGTTCTACTTTTACTCTTGTTTCCGTATTTATCCTTCGCATATACCCGCACTACCGTGCCTTTCTTTTGCGCTTTGATTTTCACCGAATAATTCCCTTTACTACTAACAGATCCTCGTCCAATCTTCTTAACGCTGTTATAAACATAGATTGTCGTTCCCTTTGTACCTTTTCCTGTTACTTTTACCGATTTACTTGTTAGTTTATTTATAGTTGGAACAGAAGGAGCCGTTGCTCTATTCTTGTAAGTTGCCTTTAGTCTATAAGTAGCGCTTGTAATTCCACTCCCACCCCAGCCATAAGGATTAATCACTATATAATAAGTTCCTTTTTTGACCCGTGGAGAAAAAGTTATTTTTTTTCCCGCCCTTGCGGTGTAGGTACGAGCTACTTCAGTTCCATTGCTATCATACAGATATGCGGAAAATCCAGCCTTGGTATTATCCAAGGTAATACGTGCTTCTCCGTCCTTTTTTGTTGTGAATTTATAAACATCTCTATCAAGTGATGAAAAACTACTTGAGTTATAGTATTTATTTGAAATAATCGGCATAGATGTTTCAATCGTATCATTCGTCTCAAAAGTTTTAGCATCTCTTGTGAAGGTAGAAGCAAACGTCGCTTTTAATCTATAACTAGCGCTCGTAGTTTGACACTCCTCGCAATAATCGTTAACCACTATATAATAGGTTCCTTTTTGAATGTCTGTAAGTAAACTTATTTCTCCTCCAGCACTACTCGTATAGGCACTAGTTACTTCTTTCCTGTTGCTATCAAACAGAGTTACGTAGAAAGCTTCTGTCAAATTATCGAAGGTAATATATGCCTCCCCGTCCTTTTTTGTTGTAAATTGATAGACATCCCTATCTGTTGAAGAGATGTCGGATGTATACATTTTCCCTGATTTAATCGGCATAGATGTTTCAAGTGTATCATTCGGCTCAAAAGTTTTAGCATCTCTTTTAACAGTGGACGCCGCATATGTCGCTTTGAGTCTATAACTACCACTGGTGTCTCCATTTGCACTCCAGTGATAAGGTTGAAGTTCTACAGAATAAGTTCCTTTTTTTAGGTATTCAAGAAAACCAATATTTAATCCAGCCGTACTAGTATAGGTACTAGTTACTTCTTTCCCGTTGCTGTCATACAGATATGCGTAAAATCCACTCGTTGTATTATCTAAGATAATACGTGCCTCCCCGTCCTTATCCATTGTGAATCGATAGATATCTTTATCATTACTTGAACTTATCTTCCCTTGGACAGGGAGACCTGACGATATATTGTTTTCTTCTGCAAAAGTTACCTGACTAAAGACCACTGATAACAAAAAAACAAAAAAAACTGACTGTAAAATACGCACGATTGATAATTCCTCCTCTTTGTCTACTCTTCCAAAGTAAACCATTACATAATTATACTATTATCCCATAAAAGCATACACCTGCAAAAAATTCACTTCAACACTTCATGATTTGTTTTTACTTATTCCCATTCCTTTTAAAAATCATTTCATTTTTTCGCCCTCTAAAGGTAAATTATTAATTATTCTTATATCAAGGCAAGAAGAATGGGGAACCTCAACAAATCAGGTTCCCCTAATTATTTTAAAAAAACAACATTGAAATTTAACAGAGCCAAGAAGAAAAAAGAGTTGTCTGAACAGCTCATAGATTTTCTACTAAAGCACCCGTTAGTTGAACAAGAAAAACACTTCTTACTAAAGAATGTCACCTACTTATGTTACGATTCGCCGTGAAGTAGCGGCAAAATGCCATAATGCAATTTAGTATTCTACTAAGACCTTTAAAGGATTGATTTTTCCTTCAGCTATGTCCTCAAAACAGCTAATCAGTTCCTCTTTTTTTATTTTTTTCTCGAATATTTTATTTAATTTAGTATCATTTCGTACTTCATTAATAAACCATTCGGAATGCTTCTTATAATCCCAACCGTCACTTGAACCAACAATTTTTAGTTCTTTCTCATAAAATTCAGGTTGTAATTCAAACCTCTCTTTATTCCCATCTGAAAGAATACATATACTGCCTTCTTTCGTTAGTGATTTCTGTAATATATTAAATGCATCATTATGTCCTGAACACTCTAATCCATAATCATAATGATTTATTGGGCATGCAGATCCATAATTAAACACAGTCTGCCCCCAGCAGCTTAGCCAATTTCCCTCTTGAGGTATTCGGTTCTATTACATCCACATGTTGAACTTTTACTTTTTGTTTTAAGAAATATAGAGTTAAAAGTCCTATTGTCCCCATCCCACTTACTATTACTCTATCTGACTCTTTAGGTTTGAGTTTCAGGACACCCTTTGACGAGTCACAGGATAAAATAGTGAGTAATGCGTAAGAATAGTGAATGTCTTTAGGAACTGGAATAGCTTTATATTCTTTAATTACTCCAAAATCCTTGTGCCCATAAAATGCTACTACCCTGTCTCCAAGATTTAATGATTTAACATTATCACCTATCTTAATAATTTCACCATAGCTTTCATACCCAGTCTCTTTCGGATAAATAGGAGATTTATCAGTAAAATCACTTTCCATATATTGTGGCAGTTCTGCCCCAATACTAATTGCACCCGCAATAGTTTTTATTAGGATTTCATCTTTTTCAAGAGGGGATAAATTATTTTGTATCCATTTCAGCTTTCTTTTTCCATACAACACCAGTGAATTTTGTTCTTGTTTCATTATTTTACCTTCTTTCAAGAAATTCTTATTGAACTAATCTGCCCCTATAGTTGAATAAGCTCCTGTAAATAAAATACCATAAAAATGTAAAAAACCTTATTTTATTTAGAAAGCAACAAACCTTACGAAATAGCCTTTTATCTATTCCTCTTCTTCAACTAAACTGCCCCGTTAGTTTAAGTACATTCTTTCACAATCTCAATATTGATAGTAACAAAAATTCCCAATATAAAATCAAGCTTTTTTACAAATCTACACTATATTCAGGTTCAACTCGAGCGAAAACCGCTTTATCTTCATTTATTCCTTCTTATTTGCTCGATTTTCAGTCGTTTTTGCGTTAATCCTTCTTTCCATAACTTTAGGAGGAAATAAAAAACAACCATATCCCTTGTTATATAAAGGTTTAGGTTGTTTTAATAAAGATGGTTATTTCGTTAATTACGATATTATGCGTTCTCTTGGGCATGAGCATTTGAAAACTACAGAAAAAACAAGTCTTAGAGAAATGAACTAAGGTAAGCATCGAAACATTTTTCTAAACATCGTAACTTAATTTCAAATCAACAATTATGGAAACTAAAACAACACAACTAACAACCATAATAAATTTTCCATCTATAAACAATGTTGGTGTAATGGATAATTTGTTATTTATAGTTTTCAAGATAATTCCCTTTTTCAAAAATTTCTTTAGAACTTAGGGCAGTCCATTCTTCTGGTGTTACATTAGGGTTCAAATCAAGATATGATTTAACCATTTTATATCCTTCACTGTAACCATAATATAACGGAAGGCCATTTCCTCCAAGAATAATTTCAAGTGCCCGATTCAAGTCATACTTTTCGAGATCTAATGCAACTTTTGACCAATAAACTTTGTTGTAAGTTAAATCAACTGGAGATAAAACAATTTCAGGATAAACTGATTTTTCAAACTTAACCGCTTTTCCTTCAAATATTAGAGTATCCAATACAGAAAAAGGTACTTCTTTACGTAGGTACTTCTCAGTCCAAACACTATGATGATATTCGTGAGCTACTCCAGCCCTTAAAACAGCATCATTAAAATATTTATCGTATAGGACTATTATTTTACCTGCCCCTACGGTTATCATAGATGCATTTACATTTGTGGAAGGAAAAACACATACAGTTGTTTCATTTTCAGATGTGATAAGATCAGAAGATTTTAAAAGAGCTTCTTTTATAATATTTTCTGTTTCTTCCCTGTCAATTTTTTCGCTTAATTTTTGATTTTCTGTTAAACGATCAGGAGCTACATTTAGAACTGGATCAGCCATATGAAGATATTCACCATTCTCAAAACAATCACTATATACTTGTTTAATTACCTCTTCATTATAAATTTCCAATTGTGAATGTTTTGGGTTACTTTCAACCTTATCTTTATAGTTTTGATAAAGTTCATAGGCATTGACGATTTTATACTTTTGATTTGTTTGAGGGTGTTCGAATGATAAAACTATACTATCAATATCTTGTTTTTCATTAGAATCGGCGAGTTCGCTTTTAGATTTTTCTGATTGTGTACAGGAAGCAAGCGTTAGAAATGTCATTATTAGTACTAATACCGCAACTATTTTTAGATATTTCACCAATAAAACCGACCCTTCCGTAAAACAAATTTATGAAAATTTCGACTATTCTATAAATAAATTTTACCATATTTTAGTTGGTGTTTATGGATTTGAAATAAAATTTGATTAGAAATTTCGTATGATCCTCATTTTTAGTCAAAAAAAGAATCCATTTTGAAAAATGATTGATCAGAAAGGATTCTTCAACTATAAATGATGATTCGATTATATAAAAAGAGTGATTATTTTAAATCTCCTTATGCCACTAATACCGCCGTTAGTTCAATAACTATAAAATATCTCACTTTTTCTTTTTGCTCTAATTCCAGCTCTTTTGTATCTTCCGAATATAAACAATTTGACCGATATGATATGCATTATGTGTCGTTACATTCCCCAATACTTGCCACCAATTAGCATCAAAGTACCCTTGAACATCGCTTTCTAGTTGTTCTTCAGTTAATATTTCTTGCCAATGTAAAAGAACTTCTAAAAGTTGTTTTTGAAGTTCATTGAATGTTTTATTTTTTGAAATGGTGAACGTACTGTCATTACTCCCTACTGCCGGAACTGCAATAATACTAGCTTCTTTATACCTTGTTTGCCACGTTTCATTCCAATAAAGCAAATGCTGTACAATTTCGGCAATACTATTACTTTCTTCACTCACCTTCCAAAAAGCTTCTTCATCTGTCAAATTTTTAACAGATTCTGAAAATGGTACATACCAACTTGGATCGTTTGCATTAGCTAACAACTGATCAGACAAAACATCTTTTGGGTGAAACATACCTTCCACACTCCTTCTTAAGATTTATCAGAATTTAAATGACTTTATTTATTGTTAATCATTCTCTTTGATATGGTTATTTCCCTCTTTTTTTACTCTTTCTACTATTAAACTGCTAATAGATACTGGATCGTACTTACGTAGAAAGTGACAATATCGTCACTTCTTTGTTTAATTTGTAACCCTAATCGAAGGCTACTACTTTTTATTTCTTGTAAAATGTACGAAAGAAGAAAATAAGGAGGAATTCTACGATGAAAGCATTAAAGATAGCAATTGGAACCCTGGTTGTTGCAGTTATAATAATATTGCTTATGTCTCTTTTGGTTAAGAACGAGCTTGCAGACATGTTAAACCCTTTTATTCATCAAAAGGATGTTTTTGTAAAGATTGATCAAACTGGAAAAAAGATTGATCAAAAAACATACGAGTATGCCCTAGACGGAATTAATGAAGATGGCAAAAAAATAAAGATTACTTTCACTGCCGGTAAACAATTACGTGAGGGGGCATACTTAAAAGTTGATACAAAGAGAACTTATGTGAAATCTTGGGAAGAAGTGAAGTTGAATGATATTCCCTCCGTTGTCCGAGATAAGCTCAAATAAGACTTAAAGGAAATTGGTCTTAGTGTAAAGTATTTTGCATTATTTTTTATAGGGACGTACTATGTGCGAAAAGCGAAGAGACTTACTGTGTTTCAATGAAATTTATTCAACTAACCTGTCCCGTTAGTTGAATAACAACAAACTTTTTAGAAAGCAGCATTAAAATATCAAAAATTACTCCAGATGTCTCCTCAAAATTACCCCCAAGAAATTAAAGAGTTTTATACATATTAATACCAGCTATTTGGAAACCTATTGTTTCATATAACTTAATTGCCTTACGATTTGTTCCAAAGACGTGTAATTTAAAATACAATATTTCTTTCAATGATAAATATTCTTCAATTTCTTCCATAACCTTTGTACCTATGCCTTTTGAACGGCATTCATCAAATATATAAATCTCATATAAAAATGCACTTTTTTTGGTTTCATCTATCTTTAGCCAAACGTAACCATATCGCTCATTTTCATTCACAATATTATAAAATTCATGTTGATCTGTAAGAAATCCATTTGGCAAATACCCTTGCAGCTGTTTCTTTGCTCGTACTGCAGCTGGTTCTATAACTTCAAACGTATGTTCAGCTAAAGTTTCTGCGAATCGCTTTTCTTTATCTAAAATATATTCGTTAAACTCATTTCCATTCATATTCTTTAAATACTGCATATTGTCCCCCTATTGAAAATACTCCTTAACCTTTAGCAGCCTTTTGGTCATTGACTATAGTACCTTATAATTCAAAAACGAATTCTTTAGTACAATTAATTCAACATATAGGAGTATAGTAGAATGATTTTATTATTGTTTCCTATACTAAATCACTGGTATAAAACACTCAATTCTAAAATTTTCTTTTTTATTTCAGCTCTTAACTCTATGGGGTGAACTACTTTTGCATTCTTCCCCATTTGTATAAAATAATCAGCCAAAAAGTCCATTTCTGTTTCACTTATTGAGCCCTTTATGACTCCATGACCTTTACTGTCTATTGATATTCGATGATATGGCGAAACATTAGATTTATATTTTTCTACTCCTTCTGGCGTTAATTCCACAAAAAGCTCATACTCTTTTTTGATTGATAAAAGATTAATAATATCATGTAAGTTGGTTTCCTTTAGATTCATCTTGTCATTTCTGACACTTAATCCGATCTCTGATATTCGATCGCAGCGAAAAAGTCTAAATTCCTTCCTAAGGTAGCAATACGAAGGGCAATACCATCTTCCATATTGAGAAAATAATCCAATTGGTTGTATATCTCTTTTAACCCCCAAGTAAGAAATCCAAAGCGTTTCATTTTCGATAGCCGCCATAAATAGCTCTTTTAATAGGGGATTTTCTTTACTCTGATTATCTATTTTGAAATCAATCTTATTTTTGATTAAATCAATTTCACCTTTCATCTTTCCATTTAAGTTCAGGTAGAATTTTTTTATGATTGAATTGTATTCTGATTCAAAAGGTAGGCTAATAAAATGTTTTAAAGATAAAAGAGCAAAAAAGATCGAGAAAGTTTCTTCTTTTGTAAAAGAGACAGCAAGTAGATTTTTTTCTTCCAAAACTTGATATCCTCCATTAGGTCCTACCTCTGAAATTAATGGAACCCCTAAAATACTTAGTTCTTCTAAATCCCTAAGAATCGTTCTTCTTGAAACATTAAATTCATTTGCTAAATCATCTACTTTAAACTTTTTGACTCGATTAATATACAACCTTAATTCATTTAATCTAATTGCCTTACTCAATACTTTCCCCCATTTACTAATTGTGTCATCATTTGTCACTAATACATTATATACTGAGAACAGCATCGAATTAATAGAATTTTTGTAAACTAATTAGGAGGGCTTATGAATGAACCAAACTGAGAAAAAAGAGATTTTAATTGTAGTATTGGACGAATTTGCTGATTGGGAATTGTCTTATATAGCAGCTTTTTTAAATACTACAGACAAGTACATTACTAAAATAGTTAGTGTAAGCGAGGGTGTTATAAAGTCAATCGGTGGATTAAGTGTTCTTCCAAATTATACTTTTAGAAGTATACCTGAAGTCTTTTATGGTTTAATACTGATTGGGGGGAACTCCTGGCGAAAGTCGCTCAACAATAACGTCATTCCAATAATGGAAAAGGCACTTACTATGGATATTCCTGTCGGGGCAATATGTGATGCAACAGTTTTTATGGGCGCCAATGGATGGTTAAATGAAATAAAGCATACCAGCAATGATCTTAATGATTTGAAAACTTATGCAAAAGATAACTACCAAAATGAAAAAAATTATGTACTAGAGCAAGCAGTTTCTGATGGGAAAATTGTGACCGCAAATGGAACAGCTTCATTAGAATTTGCAAAAGAAATTCTTGAATTATTAGAAGCATATCCTAAGGAACATATAAATCAGCTTTATAATTTTCACAAATTAGGGTATTACGAGGCAAAAAAGGTGAATTCTTAAACATTCATAATGCACATAATCCTTAAGATAGGAATTTATGTGCATTTTAACTTTACAAGATATACTCGCAAGTACCTTTTTAAAAGAAAATTATTCATAATTTAATGCTCTTTTGAATTGGTGAATTGTGAATTTTCATGTATAATCTATTCTTACTTCTTCAACTAACCTGCCCTGTTCGTTTAAGTACATTTCTTCACTACCTTTTCATAGATTTCAATATAAATATCCAACAAAAAATCACCTCAAAGAAATACTAAAGAGGTGATTTTTATAGAACTTTTTTACTAATCATCAATTTTTTTAAAACTATATGTTTATTAACTATTTATTAGTCCCCACCACCACAAGAAGATCCTGAATCAGAAGAGTCCGAACTAGATGAAGAACTTCCACATGAATTAGATGTATCACCAAATACAGAAGCAAAAAAACCTGTATTTGTTTCATCATTATTGCTACCAGCTCGTGAATAATCAGCTTCTTTCTTTAGGCTAATACTTTTATTTTCTTTACGTTTTTTATTGAATGGCCACATATAATCACTCCTTTTAAATGAATTCGACCTAAAGTAAACTAATTAAAATCTTCTAAATAAGGTCCAGAAATTGAGATTTTCAAAAGAATTTCTGTGAGCTCTTCTGGCGTGTATTTATCTAGCTCTTCCAACCACGAGATGATTACTTCTAAAAAAGCACCCGTAGCATACTGAATCAGTATATCTTTAGGTACTATTACTGCCATACCTGATTCCTGTGCCGCTCCTATACCTTCTTCTACAAAAGATCGAATAATCCGCTTAAATTCTTTCGCAAATTTTGTCTTACGATTTTGCAATAAGAACATTTCATAGAAAGAATGATTATCCTTAATGTGTTTAAATAAGGACACCATATTTTCAGGCAAGTTGGTTGAACTTAAGTCCCGAATCGCCATTTTTTGTTGAACTGCAATATGAGATGTTAAATCACTTAACATCTCTTCAGAAAATTTATCCATTAGTTCATTAATAGAAGAATAATGTTTATAAAATGTAGGACGTGTAATATTAGCACTTTCACAGAGAGTTTTAATAGAAATAGTTTCTGAAGAAATGAGCATATTAAAGAATGCATTTTTAATACTTTCTAAGCTTCTTATTTCTCTTGGATCCAGTCCTTCTTTCATTAGTCGCGATGCCTCCGATCAATGTATGTATTCCAACATTATACAAAAATGCTATGAAAAAGCGAAATAACTTGAATTCAACAAATTTAATCATAAAAAAAGAGCTGACATTGGTTAATCAGCCCTTTTCTTTGAAATTCAAGACTACAGTGCAGTCCAACCACCGTCGATAACAAGTTCAGAACCAGTAACAAAACGTGCTTCATCACTCGCTAAGAATAATACACCGTACGCAACATCTTCTGGATTACCCATATAAGGAAGTTGAGTATGTGCTTCATAATAAGGCATAGCAGGTTCCATATATGGCTCTGTCATTGGTGTTACGATAATTCCTGGGTGTACTGAGTTTACACGAACTCTATCTTTACCGTATTCAATTGCTGCAGCTTTTGATAATACACGCAAAGCTCCCTTAGAAGCTGTGTAAGGGCTTGTACCAGCCATACCCACAAGTCCACCAATAGAAGAAATATTAACAACTGAACCATTGCCGTTTTTCTGCATCTCAGGAACAGCATATTTCATACCAAGAACACAGCTATTCAAGTTAATATCCATTACTCTATTCCATTCAGACATCTCGATATCAGCAATTACACTCGTGCAAGACACACCTGCATTATTAACAAGAATATCTACTTTACCGAATTTTTCAACAGTTAAAGCGACAACTTCTTTCCATTGTATCTCAGATGTTACATCATGTTTAAATGCAATTGCCTGACCACCAGCTGCATTAATTGCCTCAACGACTTCATTTAAAAGTTCTTCTTGAATATCCGTAGCAACTACAGATGCTCCTTCTTTAGCGAATAACTCACATTCTTTGGCACCCATACCCGATGCTGCACCTGTAATAATTGCCACTTTACCGCTTAAACGTCCCATATAAAAAACCTCCTATAAATATGTAATTCGAACAATCTATTTTACACTATGCAAAATAGTTTCCGATTTCTTTATAACACGAATTTTCTGAAATAGCAAATAAGGGTATTTTAAAATGTCATAATAACTATTATTAAAAACAAAAGGCTTATAAAAATGGTTTAATAATACATTATATATTTATATCCTTTGCTGTTAATGGAAAGAATCTTACCATATATAGGTACTTGCCGCATTAATACTGATAACTATAATTCTATTACTAATAAGAGATCTAAAATCATCGATTTTCATTTTCCATTTCGACAAAAAATGAAATTACATATAAGTAAAAATTTTCAAATTATTACTTACTAATTTTTAGCTATTTATCCATCTTTCAAAAATGAAAACATCCATTTATACACCATCGCAAACTAGTGTTTTTCCCCGGAAATTTAAATAGGTCTAATCTCACATTTTACAAATATATTTCATCTATTATTCTATCTATTACATCTACCGATAAAAAAGAAAAAAACATATACACACCAACGTTTACAATACATTTCAAATGTTTCAGTACTGCGAAAAAGTTATTGAAATCAATAGTTCTAAGTACGGCTATCATTTGAAATGAAGTTTAGTAAACGATATAGTAATAAAGTAAACACTCTATTTTGCCCATAAAAAAATCCCTTATTTGATGTTGTTTTTCCCCTTTTTTCTTTACCCTCATCATCAACACATATCAAAAATTGGTAAAAATATGAGTAAAGCAAGCATAAATATAATGACTAATTTCCATTTACTTTATTAAACAATTGGAAATTCAAGTAAGAAGGATTGTTTTAGTCATCTTCGCACATGATAAACCAATAACTTCTTATTTATTTTTCGAGATAATTAAATTTAATAATCGTTATTTCATGACTGCTTCTGTTTTCAAAAAGAATATTAAGAACGAGGTGTTTAAATGGATCCTTTTGTAGAAGTAAGAAACGTATCAAAGATTTTTGGTAAGTCTCCCAAAGCAGCACTGGAGCTTTTAGAATTAGGTCGTTCTAAAAAAGAAATTTTGAAAGAGACTGGACAAACTATAGGTGTAAATAAAGTAAACTTTAGTATTTACCCTGGAGAGATCTTCGTAATTATGGGCTTGTCTGGTAGCGGTAAATCTACGTTAATTCGAATGTTTAATCGTCTGATTGCCCCAACCATTGGTGAGATTTTAATTGATAATGAAGATATCGTAAAAATGAGTGCTTCCCGTCTGAGAGAAGTAAGACAACAGAAAATTAGTATGGTATTTCAAAACTTTGCTCTTTTCCCCCACAAAACAATTTTAGAAAACACTGAATTTGGACTTGAGATCCAAAACAAGCCTATAAAAGATCGACGTGAGAAGGCTATGCAAGCTTTAGAAATCGTTGGACTTAAAGGGTATGAACATCAATTACCTTCACAACTAAGTGGTGGTATGCAACAAAGGGTAGGTCTTGCTCGCGCACTTGCTAGTGACACCGATATCTTGCTAATGGATGAGGCATTTAGTGCACTAGATCCATTAATCCGTAAAGACATGCAAGATGAACTACTCGAGATTCAGGAGAATTTCAAAAAAACGATTATCTTTATTACACATGATTTAGACGAAGCACTAAGAATTGGCGATCGAATCGCTCTAATGAAAGATGGTAGCATCATCCAACTTGGTACACCGGAACAAATCATGATGAATCCAGCAAATGAATTTGTTGAAAAATTTGTTGAAGATGTCGATTTATCTAAAGTCTTAACAGCTTCACATATTATGAAACGACCAGAGAAAATTGGTGCCGATAGAGGTCCACGTGTTGCGCTAGAGATCATGCGTAAAGAAGGTTATTCAAGTATATTCGTGGTGGATCGTAAGCAAAAATTACTTGGCGCTATTTCTGCCGAACAAGCACGCCAAGCGATTGATCAAAACTTATCAATATCAGAAGTCATGACAACCGAAGTACCAACAGTACCTGAGGATGCACTACTCGTCGACTTAATGGATGTTATGGCAACGTCCGCTCTTCCAATATCAGTCGTAGATGATAAACACAGAATCAAAGGAATTGTTATTCGCGGAGCTGTCATAGGTGCATTAGCTGGTAACAAAGATTCCTTGAACGATTTGGAGAGTGAGTAAACGATGAATATAACAAAAATTCCATTAGGTGAATGGGTAGATTCTTTAGTAGATTGGATCACAGTCACGTTTGCTGCACTGTTTTCATTTTTTACAAATTTAATCGATGGACTGTTAAATATAATTGTTGATGTATTAAGTGTAGGTCCCCCAATTGTTTTAATTATTGTGTTAGCCTTACTAGTCGGCTATACGAGTAAATGGCCATTAGGCATATTTACAGTAGTGAGTTTGCTATTAGTTGATAACTTAGGTTATTGGGATTCAACGATTCAAACTTTAGCTATTGTATTAGTATCAGGATTCTTTATCATATTACTCGGTATTCCTATCGGTATATGGTGTGCACAAAATAAAACAGTACAAAATATCGTTACACCTATTTTAGACTTTATGCAGACAATGCCTGCATTTGTTTATCTGATTCCTTCAATACTATTTTTCGGAATTGGTGTAGTACCAGGTATTGTTGCATCGTTTATTTTCGCGATTGCACCTGCTATTCGAATGACTAATCTTGGTATTCAAGAAGTGCCAAAAGATTTGATTGAAGCATCAGATGCATTCGGATCAACATCCAGTCAAAAATTATTTAAAGTTCAATTACCTTTAGCAACACCAACCATATTAGCAGGTATTAACCAAAGTATTATGCTTGCCCTTTCAATGGTTGTAACTGCTTCATTAGTTGGTGCGCCTGGACTTGGTGCAGACGTTTACCGTGCCGTGAGCCAGATTAATGTTGGACAAGGTTTTGAAGCCGGTCTTTCTATCGTATTCATTGCCATCATTTTAGACCGCATTACTCAAAACATCCGTAAACCAGCGTATGAAAAACTTGTAAGTCGTAAAATTGTCCTTATTATCACAGGTATCCTCATTGTAGTAGCTGCATTATTTAACACATTTACAAAAGAGGACACTATAAAAGGGACTGGTTCTGCTATTGGTGAATCGACGGATTATAAAATTATCGGTATTGAACCCGGTGCTGGACTAATGGCACAAGCAAAAACTGCGATGAAAGATTATAAATTAGATAATTGGACGCTTGTTGAAGGTTCTTCTGCAGCAATGGTTGCTGAATTGAAGAAAGCATATTCAAAAAAAGAACCAATTATTATTACAGGTTGGTCTCCACATTGGATGTTCGCTTCCTTTGATTTGAAATATCTCGATGATCCTAATGGGACATTTGGTGGCGCAGAAGAAATTAATACAATCGTACGAAAAGGATTAAAAGAAGATGCTCCTGGTGCCTATACAATACTCGATCAATTCTCTTGGGACACAAGTGATATGGAGAAAGTAATGGTAGATGTATCAGGTGGTATGGATCCAAAAGAAGCCGCTGACAAATGGATTAAAGCAAATAATGATAAAGTAGCTAAATGGACGAAAGGAGCACAAGCGGGTAATGGTGAAGAGATCAAACTCGTTTATGTTGCTTGGGACACTGAAATTGCTAGTACAAACGTCATTGCGAAAGTACTTGAGCAAAACGGCTATAAAGTAAAAATGAGTCAAGTTGAGGTTGGTCCGATGTTTGCAGGTGTTGCAAACGGAAGTGTCGATGCAATGGTCGCAGCATGGTTACCAAGTACTCACAAAGATTATTATGAATCATACAAAAAAGATTTGGTTGATTTAGGACCAAACTTAAAAGGAACAAAAAATGGTATCGTTGTTCCTAAATATGTAGATATTGATTCCATTGAAGATTTAAAATAGAAGAAAACGAACCCAAAATAGTATCCACTATTTTGGGTTTTTGTTTATTTAAGTTACGGCTTCAATCTTCCTATGCACCGTAGTTACTAGTTCTTTTACGGTAAATTGTTCTAGGTTGAGAATTGTTTTTACGATTTGCACTCTTTGTTCAAAAGGTAAGTCGTTTGCAAGTGTCATAAATTTCTCAACTAACGCATCAGTAGACACTGGATTTTCTGGATCTCCAACTGGATATCTCGTTTTTGCTTTATAAATCGAACCATCATTAAAATGTATCGATAGATTTGTACCCCATTCTTCCGGATAGGCTGCATCTACTTTTTTGTCTACTTGAACTTCAATTTTTTCTACTATTGCGTGAATTGTTGGATCATGCAATATTTGTTCTGTAAATGCATGATAACCTCCGCTACCAGTTATTAGTGCAAGGGCCGCACAAAACTGAATACTAAATTTTGCAGCATAAATCGTATCAGGTGATGGATTATCCGTTATATCCAATGCTACTTTATAAGTTGAGATTACGATTTTCTTTATCTCTTTTAAATTCACATTATGTCCTTTATGATATTCAACTAGTAAATCCATAACATGATGTGTATGACGGCAAGAAGCATGTATTTTAAATGAGTTTTCAATAATTTTAAAGCTATCGCCAAAACCTTCTGTCATCTTGGACACATCATGCTGTTCACTCATGGCTTCAAAAAAGCCTCGACTTCCTTCTAAAATTTTCTTCGCGCCCGTAAATCCTTTTTGTGCTAGTAAACAACTTAAAACACCGTGCATAGCCGCTTTCCCCGGATGAAGTTGCTTGGACATTGCGCCATCTTCGATAAATTCCCAAAGACCAGCCGCTTGTGTACCAGCACTACCTAACGCGTCGACAATTTGATTTTCATTTAACTTCAGTAATTTCGCTACTGCAGCTGTAGCACCAAAAGTTCCACATGTAGCTGTATTATGGAAGTAATAATAATGTGATGGTGACACTGTTTCCCCAATTCTATACGCCACTTCATACCCTGCGACAATCGCTGTGATGAGATCTTTCCCAGAAAGCCTTTTCCACTCTGCAACTGCAATTGCGGCTGGCATCACAACTGTTGCAGCATGTACTATAGATGCCTTATGGATATCATCAAGTTCAACAAAATGACTTGCCGCACCATTTAATAATGCTACATTCAACACTGAATTTTTAACATTAGTAACTGTTGTTGCTTGCAGTGCACCACCCATTTCACGAATGAGTTCATCAATCATTTGTATTGGTAACCCATCTCGTCCTTTAAGTGCAGATGCGTAATAATCTAGGATACAACGTTTTGTAAATGTAACGACTTCCTTCGGTAACTGCTCATATGTTAAACCTACAATGTAGTTTGCGATCTGAATGCTAAACTCCACACAACTACCCCCTAATCCATTTTAATAATAATGCGTGATGAATCCCCAGTTGCTAGTAAATCAAAGCCTTCGTTAATATCTTCGAGGGTAATAATGTTCGACATTAACTCATCTACAGGCAAACGCCCTTGCTTCATCAGCTCAATATAATGTGAAATATCACGCTTTGGCACACAACTACCTACATATGATCCCTTTAACGTCTTTTCTTCTGCTGTTAATGTCACGTAAGGAAAAGAAAATTGATGTTCTGGATGTGGTAAACCCGTTGTTGTCGTTACACCGCCGCGCTTTGTTACAGCGTATGCAACATCCAAAGCTGCTACTACCCCTGCTGTTTCAAATGCATAATCGACGCCGCCGTTCGTATACTTTTTGACTTGTTGAACGACATCATCGTCCCTTGAATTAAAGACAGCCGTAGCTCCCAGTTCTTTTGCTTGCACTAATTTTTTATCATTAATATCAATTGCAATCACTTCGCTAGCACCTGCCGCAATTGCACCAAGTAATGCGCTTAAGCCAATACCCCCAAGGCCAATAACAGCTACCGTACTACCAAGCTTCACATTGGCCGTATTCACGACCGCTCCTACACCAGTAATAACCGCACAACCAAACAATGCGAGTTTTTCAAACGGCAAATCTTCATCAATCTTCACCAAAGAATTCTCTGATACTACTGCGTATTCAGAAAAAGCAGAGACACCCACATGGTGATTGACATCTTCTGTTTCAGTATGAATGCGAATGCCTCCACTAATTAATGTTCCTGCTCCATTTGAAACAGCGCCTGGTTCACAAAGTGCTGGCCGACCTTCAGAACATGGAATGCAGTGTCCACAACTTGGTACAAAAACACAAACCACTTTATCGCCAGGTGAGAATGCTGTTACACCTTCGCCTACTTCAACAACAATACCTGCCGCTTCATGTCCTAGCGCCATTGGAAGAGGTCGTGGGCGACTACCATCAATAACGGATAAGTCCGAGTGACAAAGACTTGCTGCTTTAATTTGAACAAGCACTTCTCCTACTTCTGGTGAATCAAGCTCTACTGTTTCAATATGAATTGGTCGACTTTTTGCATATGGCTTTTGAACACCAGATGCACGTAAAATAGCTGATTTTACTTTCATTTGCAACGTCCCCTTTACGGTAAGATATTGATACCGATAAATTTCAACTCTGTCATACCTTCAATCGAATATTGAATACCTTCCTTGCCAACTCCACTCTTCTTCACACCGCCATATGGAATATGATCATAGCGTTTGACAGAAACTTCATTTATCCACACGCCTCCGGTTTCCAATTGTTCTGCTACACGAAGTGCACGATTAATATTATTCGTAAAGATACCTGCCTGTAAGCCAAACTCTGTATCATTCGCCCATTTTATGACATCTTCTTCTCTAGTAAATGGCATGATAGAAATTATAGGTGCAAATACTTCGGCACAAACCACTTTCATATCAAATCGAACATGATCTAAAATGGTTGCTTGCATCATTGTCCCGTGGCGCTTTCCACCAGTCAGCACAACTGCCCCTTGAGCAACTGCTTCATCTACCCATTCTTCTGCACGTTTTGCTGCCTCTTCTGTAATCATCGGTCCAAGTTCTGTTGATTCATCAAGTGGATCTCCCATTCTCAACTGAGACACTTTTTCAACAATCTTTTTTATAAACTCCTTATACACTGTCTGATGTACAAAAATACGTTGTGCTGAGACACATGCCTGCCCTGCAAATGTGAAGCCTCCCATTGTAATCGCATTGACCGCATGATCGATATCTGCATCTTCAAATACAATATTAGGTGCATTGGAGCCTAGCTCTAAAGTGATTTTTTTCCCTTTTGCCATCTCTTGAATTTTCCATCCAACGGTACTACTACCTGTGAAAGTCACCTTTTTTACTAGTGGATGTGTCACTAATGTTTCAACTAATTGCTCTCCCGGCCCATTCAATAAATTAAAAGCGCCTTTTGGTAAACCAGCTTGTTCAAACAATTTATATAACTTTATAGCAGATAATGGCGTTTTCTCTGCTGGTTTTAACACGATTGTATTTCCCGCTGCAATGGCAGGTGCAACTTTATGAAGTGACATATTTAAAGGGAAATTGAACGGTGTAATTGCTGCAACAACTCCAATTGGTACCCGTTTAGCTATACCTATTTGCCCTTCACCACCAAGTGCATTATCTAAGACAATTTGTTCCCCGTTTAAATTTTTTGCCCCTTCAGAAGCAAAGCGTAATACTTGAATAGCCCGAGCTACTTCACCTCTTGCTTCTACAATCGGCTTGCCTGCTTCTTGTGCTAACGTATTTGCAAAATCTGGTGCTTGTATTTCGAGTAGATCCGCAGCTCGTCGTAAAATCGTACTACGTTCATATGCAGGCATTGATTTCATTTTTTGTTGGTAAATTTCATGAGCTACTTCAACTGCAAGTTCCACATCGCTAGTCGTAGCACAACTGACTATTCCGATTAGCTCATTATTAAAAGGATTACGCACTTCAATTTCTTCACGTAAATCACCTTTAATTTCTACACCTCTAATATAAGAACAAGATTCAATCATTTTTCATCCTCCTCTGTACTTTATAAAAATACCCTAAGACAGTAGTGGCCTTAGGGTTGTTATTGGTTTACTCGTAATAGCCTTCGGTTGATTTAATAAATGAGTTAAACTGATTCGAATCATGACCAAACCAAATGGTTGAATTATTTTGTTCTGCAAGTTTTCGAATACGTTCAGCTGAGCTACTATAGCCAACAGAATCATATATGATACCTGGTGGCTTAACAGGAGGGCCTAAGCTTTCTGCTGTATATAACGCATCTGAAGCAAGTAAAAGATTACCTGTACCTGGCAACTCAATATGCAAGCCCAGCATACCGTAAGCATGTCCTGGACCAAAGTTTAAGATTTTAATTCCTTTCACTAACTCCACTTCTTTTTCATGTGGCTGAATTGTGCGCCAGCGTAGCTGATTTTTTATCCATGCTTCTACATCGCCCCATATATAAGCACCCATATCACGTGTCATCGCAAATGTTTTCATAACATTAGATAACTCTGAATCATGGACAATAATTTCGGCATTCGTAAATAACTCTAAGCAACCGGCATGATCTAAATGCAGATGAGATGCGACAACATATTTTATATCTTCTGGACGTACCTTTAGTTGTTCTAAACGATTGATTAAGTAGCATTCCTCACTTTGGAAAACAGGGAACAGCTTTTGTACACCTTGTGGCCAGCGTCCTTCTTCTCCCATACCATCAGGATTACAACCTGTATCAAATAAAATTTTCCCATCAGGATGATCAATTAAAACTGCATAAACTGGGAATTCTACAAACTCTGCTGGGGGAGAAGGATTATCAACACTTGCTGGGTTATGCATAGCAATCATATAGTTTTTATCCATCTTCATCGAACCTGTATCTAATACATACACTTTCGATTTACACATAGTCATTCCTCCAATTGATCAATTATTTAAAACTTCTTTCCATAACAAATATCTGTCGTTAATTTTGCAATTCTTGCCTGTTCATTAAACGCTCAATTTCTACATCACTTTTCCCTAAAGCCCTCAGCACTTCAACTGTATGCTCACCTAGAGCTGGGGGCGTATTTCTGACTTGCAAATCCACTGATGATAATGTAATCGGTAAGCGGGTTAAGTGGATGTTTCCATTGCTTGGGTTCTCGGCATCTATAAGCATATGGTTACTAAGTGTTTGTGGGTGCTTTGCTACATCAGTCATTTGCTGAATCATGGCACTAGGTACACCTTGACGCTCTAAATCGGCGAGCCAATCTGCTGCTTTTTTTGATTGCAGCGCTTCCGTTAGTTTTTCATTGAGTAGTGTACGATTTTGAACACGCACTACGTTTGAAGAAAAACGCTCATCTATAAGCCATTGCTGCTTCTCTAACACTACACAGAGCTTGTCGAATAATCGATCATTAGAAATGCCTATCATAATTGGTATATCTGCAGTTTGAAAAGCGCCATACGGAGCGAATGAAGCGTGATTAGAGCCTAATTTTTCTGGATTTTCCCCTGTTAACATTGTTGAGAGTAAATGATAAGCGACCCAGTAGACTCCTGTTTCATAAAGTGAAGTTTCAACTTTTTGCCCTTGTCCATTTTCTTTACGCTGTAAGAGAGCTGATAAAATACCAAGTGCACCCCAAACAGCACTGCCTTGATCTAAAATCGAAACAGGTACACGTGCTAATTGATCGCTTCCTGTCATGCTCATTAAACCTGTTTCAGCCTGTAATATAGCATCGTAACCGGGTTTATATTTGGAAGGCCCCATTTGACCATATGCTGTTAATGAACAATAAATTAAACGTTCATTTAAAGATTTCAAAGTATCATAGCCTAGGCCTAACTTATCAGCTTTACCTAATCGATAATTTTCAACAAAAATATCCGCATCACGTATTAGCTCATACATCACTTCTCTTGCTTCTTGTAATTGTAGATTTAATACAACTGACTTTTTATTGCGATTAATATTTAAGAAAAATGTTCCATCCTCTTTTACAAGTGGGGCCATTTTACGTGCTTCGTCACCAATACCCGGACGTTCAATCTTAATAACTTCCGCACCAAGATCAGCTAAAATCATCGTCAAACTGGGACCTGAAATGTTCGTCGTGACATCAATGACTCTCATTCCTTGTAATGGCAACATTCACTTCACCACCCTTCCAGTCTTACTCTCCTATTTCAAAACATCACTTAGTAAGATTTAGGCATTTTCAAAACATGCTCCCCTACATACGATAAAATAAGGTTTGTCGAAATAGGTGCTACCTGATATAATCGTGTTTCTTTAAATTTCCGTTCAATATCATACTCCGTCGCGAAGCCATAACCACCGTGTGTTTGTAATGTGACATTTGCCGCTTCCCAAGACGCATCCGCTGCAAGAAGCTTAGACATATTCGCCTCTGCCCCGCATGATTTTCCTTCATCAAATAATTGAGCTGCTTTAAAACGCATGAGATTCGCCGCTTCAATATTGATATATGCTCTTGCAATCGGGAACTGAATGCCTTGATTTTGACTGATAGGGCGATTAAAAATGACACGTTCATTCGCATAATTTGTCGCACGTTCAATAAACCAACGACCATCACCAATACATTCAGAGGCAATTAAAATACGTTCTGCATTCATACCGTCTAAAATGTACCGAAAACCCTTTCCTTCTTCTCCAATTAGGTTTTCTACAGGTACTTTTAAATTTTCGATAAACAACTCAGTCGTTGAATGATTCATCATCGTCTTAATCGGCCGAATTTCAATGCCATTTCCAACTGCCTCTCGTAAATCAACTAATAGCACGGACAAGCCTTCACTCTTTTTCGTTACTTGTTCAACAGAGGTTGTACGCACGAGTAAAATCATTAAATCTGAATGTTCCGTACGAGATATAAACACCTTCTGACCATTCACTATATAGTGATCACCTTGTCGCACGGCTGATGTTTTTAGACTTGTCGTATCCGTACCTGTATTTGGTTCTGTCACCCCAAAAGCTTGTAGGCGTAACCTACCATCAGCAATTTTTGGCAAATACATACGTTTTTGATCATCCGAACCATGACGTAAAATGGTTCCCATCGTATACATTTGGGCATGACACGCCCCAGAGTTTCCACCAGAACGATTGATTTCTTCTAAAATAACGGACGCTTCTGTAATGCCAAGGCCCGCCCCCCCGTATTCTTCAGGAATGAGTGCTGCTAAAAAGCCTGCATCAGTTAGCGCTTTCACAAATTCCGTTGGATATGCTTGCTGCTCATCAATTTTTCGCCAGTACGTATCGGGAAATGCTTTACAAACAGCACGTACACTTTGACGGAGTTCTTCTAAAAACGCCACTTTTTCTTCTGCTAATAACAACGCAATTCTCCCTCACTTCCCTGTGAAAATCGGCGCCCTTTTCTCATTAAATGCAAGCACACCTTCAAGACGATCATTTGAATTAACCGCTAGATTATAAATCTCTATTTCTCGTTTTCGCGCTTCACTATTTGATAACGCTCCTATCGTATTTGCACTCTTCTTACAACCTTGCACACCCAAAGGAGCATTTTTTGCAATTTTATTTGCAAGTCTTAGTGCTGTTTGGAACAACTCCGCCGGTGGAACGACCGCATTAAGTAGACCAGCATCACTTGCTTCTTCTACTCCAAAGATTTCACCGGTAAACAACCATTGTTTCGCTTTATGTAATGGCACTCGTTTAGGTAAAAGGCGAGAACCACCACATCCAGGCATTATGCCACGCGTTACTTCCGGTAAGCCAAATTTCGATGTTTTTGCTGCAACGAGTAAATCGCAATTGAGCGCTAATTCAAAACCACCCGCCAAAGCATAGCCATTCACTACGGCAATTGTTGGCTGTGGTAGATCCTCAAGCGCATAAAACATTTGCTCAAATAACTCATGCTGCGCTTTCCAAGCCTCATCAGAAAGCCCTTGACGTTCCTTCAAATCTGCTCCAGAGCAAAATGCGTCATTATTTGAAGAAGTTAAAAGTACAACCCTAATGGACGAATCAGTTGATACAACTTTTAAAAGTGACAACATATACTCAGCCATTTTTGTATTAAAAGCATTGAGCATTTTCGGTCGATTTAAAGTTATGTTTAAAATCTGTCCGTTATCTCCTAATATTTCAGTTAGAATGGGATTCATAATTACACTCCTTCATTGACTAAAATTGAAGCTCGTGTTATTTCACGAGTTGCGGAAGTATCAAGTGCTTTTGCAATATCTGCTAACGTATAATCACAAGCTAGCATGTCATCAAATGGGTATACATCGCTTTTGTCACTTAAAAACGTGAGTGCTTTTTGCAAATACCATGGATTGTATCGAATAACTCCTAAAATCTGAATATTTTTTCGCGTCATTAGCCCTGGGTCAAACTCAGTCAACTTTCCTGGTGAGATATTACCAATACTAATGTACTTGCCTCCTGCTTTTAATAAATGGATACCCTCATTTAATGCAGCAGGTACACCCGTTAACTCCATCGCAATATCAGCGCCTCTATTATTCGTTAAAGCTAATAGGCGAGCTACGCGATCTGCTACTGAAGGATATTCTGCAAAAGAAATTGTATAATCGGCCCCAAACCTCTTCGCAAGTGCAAGGCGACTTTCAACTGCATCGATCACAATTACTGTCGCACCTAATGATTTCGCAACAGCGGATGCATTCAATCCAAGTCCTCCAGCTCCTTGTATGACGACTGTATCGCCATACTTAATACCCGCTTTTTCAACCCCATAATATACTTGAGACAATGCACAATTGGCACTGGCTGCAGATGCATCTGAGACATTTCCTGGTACTTTATAAAAATATTGATTTGGATGAATATAATAATGCGTTGCAAACGAACCATGGAAATGAGGATATTCATGAGCATCCTTACTCCAAAATTCGTATGCATTTTCGCACAAGTTAAACAAACCTTGCTGACAATGGGTACACTTGCGGCAAGTTAAAAAGTAAGCAGCTGCAATCCTGTCTCCAACTTTCACTGGATTTCCAGCAAAATCCGTTGTGACATTTTCACCAAGTTCCACAATTTCTCCCACCATCTCATGTCCCATTACACCTGATTTTTTTGTCGGATGTTGTCCTCTCCAAATGTGTAGTTCAGAACCACATACATTCGTTCGAATCACTTTCACTAACACGCTACCTTGTCCAGCTGTTGGTAAATCATATTCTTCAAAGATAAGTTGCTCAGGCTCTGTCATCACCGCGACTTTCCCTTTCATAGGAATCCCACCTTTTCTTTGATTTACATCTTATTAATTCTATTTCTATGAGATTCAAAAAATGAGTATAATCTAAAGTTTAATTTTTTCTATATCAATATTTTTACAAAAGATGCACTTAGAATGACCATTCTTACTATTTTTTTTCTCAATAAGCTGCAAAATGCAGTGGTTTTGGCTTAAAAGCATATATTATACGTAAATTTATACACTTTTAGAGTTTTATTTACTGCCTTGCATAGCGTTCCATGATATACTTGAAGCATTGTGAAAAAAAGGAGGAACTTACATGATTCAAGTAAGTAATGTAGGTCTTCGCTATGGCGACCGTAAATTATTTGACGACGTAAATATTAAATTCACACCGGGTAACTGTTACGGACTAATCGGAGCAAACGGTGCGGGTAAATCCACATTCTTAAAAATTCTATCTGGTGATATTGAGGCACAAGATGGCCACGTATCAATGGGTAAAGACGAACGTCTTTCTGTATTAAAGCAAAATCACTTCGAATACGATGAATTTAACGTTTTAGATACAGTTGTTATGGGGAACAAACGTCTTTGGGAAGTAAAAGCTGAAAAAGACGCAATCTACGCAAAAGAAGAATTTTCTGATGAAGATGGCATGCGTGCTGCTGAATTAGAAGGTGAGTTTGCTGACCTAAACGGTTGGGAAGCTGAATCTGAAGCGGCAACATTATTAAATGGTTTAGGGATTGGTGACGAACTTCACTATATGCTTATGGCTGACCTAGAAGGTTCAGACAAAGTTAAAGTGTTATTAGCACAAGCTCTTTTTGGTAAGCCTGACGTTCTATTACTGGATGAGCCTACCAACCACCTTGACTTAAAAGCAATCCAATGGTTAGAAGAATTTTTAATCAACTTTGAAAATACGGTTATTGTTGTATCCCATGACCGTCACTTCTTAAACAAAGTATGTACACATATTGCTGACCTTGATTTCTCTAAAATCCAATTATATGTTGGTAACTATGACTTCTGGTATGAGTCTAGCCAATTAGCACAAAAAATGATGTCTGACCAAAACAAGAAGAAAGAAGAGAAGATTAAAGAGCTACAAGCATTCGTTGCTCGTTTCTCTGCGAACGCATCTAAATCTAGCCAAGCAACTTCTCGTAAAAAAATGTTGGATAAAATCGAGCTTGATGACATTAAACCATCTAGCCGTAAATATCCATTCATCAACTTCCAAACTGGTCGTGAAATTGGTAATGACGTGTTAACTGTTGATGGTCTAACAGCAAGTCATGATGGCGAAACTCTATTTAAAGACATTCGCTTCTCTATGAACAAAGAAGACAAAATCATTTTATTAGGTAGCCCGCAAGCAAAAACTGCTCTTCTTGATATCTTAATGGAACAAAAAGAAGCAGATGCAGGAACATATAAATGGGGTGTTACTACATCTCAAAGCTACTTTGAAAATGATCATGATAAATACTTCGGAGGCAATGAGAAATCATTAGTAGAATGGTTACGCCAATATTCACCAGAAGACGAAACTGAAAGCTTCTTACGTGGATTCTTAGGTCGTATGCTATTCTCAGGTGAAGAAGTGAAAAAATCTCCTTCTGTATTATCAGGGGGAGAAAAAGTTCGTTGTATGCTTTCTAAAATGATGCTTGCTTCTGCAAATGTTATTTTACTTGATGAGCCTACTAACCATCTTGACCTTGAGTCAATCCAAGCACTAAATGAAGGTTTAATCCGCTTCAAAGGCGCTATGATCTTCACATCTCATGACCATCAGTTCATTCAAACAATTGCTAACCGCGTAATCGAAATCCGTGAAGACGGTTCAATTTTAGATAAGCAATTAACTTATGATGAATATTTAGAGTGGAAAGAAAAAGAAGGTTTGAAATAATCCTTTAATCACTTTTAAGGATTTAAACCGAACAAAACCCCGCAATTCCCAATTTAATTGGAAAGTGCGGGGTTTTTCATGTCAACGCTTAGAATTTAATCTCCATTTATATGCTGAAATATATTACAAAACAAATAAATTGATGATTCGTTTAAACTTCTCTACTCCTATACAATTTCTAAAAGATCCGTCAGCTCATGTATTTCATACGTCGGCTTAATTCCTATTTTATTTTCTTTATAATGCGGATTAAACCAGCACGTATCAATCCCGTAATTTATCCCACCTTGAATATCAGAGGTTAAAGAATCACCCACGATCAACACTTTTTCTTTATCTGTAATCTGTAGCTTGGAAAATGCATAATCGAAAATACCTTTTTCAGGTTTCTGGAATCCAACTTCTTCAGAAATAAAGATATGCTCAAAAGTGTTACTGAGAGGAGAGCCCCCTATTCTTGATATCTGCACATCTTTAAAGCCATTTGTGATAATAGACAGCCGACACCCAGAAAGCTTGTCACATACTTCTACGGCTCCCTGTATAGGATGTATTTCCTTGCCCAAATATCCAAGATACACACAACTGAACTTATCAGCATTAATTTCAAGCTCATTTGTATAGAACAACTGCTTAAATCTTTCAACTCCCAGTTTTGGTAAAGTGATAAGTCCTTGTTCCAAATCTCTCCATAACATCATGCTAATCTCTTTGTAGTTTGCTTCATAATCCGCCAATCCCGTAGGTAATCCGAACTCCACAAAAGTTTTATGTAAGGCATTTTTTTCCGACTTACTAAAGTCGAATAGAGTATCATCAACATCGAACAAAATAGTTTCGTACTTCATATAGCTACCTCCATTAAACAATACCGACCTAACTAGGCCGCTTCACTCAATTTACATTCATAAAAAACATTGATGTACTCTCTGTTACTTCATTTGTAATATCTCTATCTTTTCCTCTATAGTGTGCAAAAATTAAAATGTGATATGACTTCGGAAGAATGCTTATTTTAATAGTTTAATTAATACAAGAGTACACCCTTATTATACGGTATATTTAGAAAGTCTTGTATAACAAACAGCTCTTTCATTTAATTAGCTTTAGTCAATTATTTAATTTTTATATGACCTACTGAAACAGAAATATCTAATTCGTTATCCGACTTTATGTTATTTACTATTCGATTTCCCGCCCCTTGTTTAATAATATTTTCGTTTAGTAATCTATCATTTTTTGAGGTTATCTTCCCATTCTTAGTTGCAATATTAAAGCTAATTTCATTCATCTCTAGCTCTCTAGGTAGCGTTATGTGGACATTGCCGTTTGACAATTTTATCTTGTTCTTACCCTTAATATGTGTAAAAATCAAACCTTTTAATGAGCCTGTTTGGTTCTTTATATTAACCGTTCCATCCACAGACCCTATTTTAATAGAACCGTTTTTTGCTTCTATATTTAAGTCATCCCCTTTAAAAGAGTCTACAATAATATTTCCTACACTCGAACTAAGGCTTAATTGATTAATTTCACTTACATTTTTTGCAGTTATATTGCCATTTCGCGTATTTATTTGCACATGTTCTAATAATCTAGAAGGAATATTCAATACCAATTCCCCTCTTTTTGTTGAACCAGGCACTATGGTCATCCACTTTTTTTGAATTGCCTTTACCTTTATAATGGCTTGATCCTTCTCATAAACAATATCCATGCTAGGACTTCCAACTAATGATTTTTGACCTGTATATTTAACATTCATCATTTGCTCACCAGTGACAATAACAATGTTTGAAATATCAGCATCAACATAAATCCTCTTTACGTTATCCAAATCACTCTTGTACTCAACATCTTTTTTACTCATATTCGATGCAACAATAGAGCCAGCTATCATTAAAATCAACACCCCAATCATCCATTTCATTCTTTTCATACTCTTCTCCTTATTTAGAATTAATAATAATCATTTTAACTTCAAAAATAAAATATTTTAATTACTAAAATATATATAAACTATAATATATAAGCACGATACTAATTGTCAAATTTTTTAAATAAAAGATTTTCCACAATATCTAAGGATAGAAACCCCATCAAATAATAATGGAGGTAGATTGTTACCATATCATTAAATCGTTGTATCGACCTTTCCCTAGCCCTATATTCTGAGCATACATAAGGAAGGAAGATGCGATTTTTTTAATTCGATCAATCTCAATAACGCTATAATACTTTGCTTTTTAACGGGTAGATTTACAGTTTTCTTTTATAAAAGTCTAACTATGACATAAAGAAATGATGTAATATTTAGATATTGAGTTGAAAGGATGGATATATAAAATGATCAAACTAAGTGAATTACAATCTTGGATATCAAAACTTGGACTTATTCCACATCCAGAAGGTGGATATTACAAAGAAACTTTCCAATCTGAGGAACGCACTTCTGATAAAGAATTACAAGTAACTTTTAAAGGTCAAAGAAAGCTTTATACGAGTATTTATTTTCTATTAACGTCAAATGATATTTCTCATTTCCATCGTTTGAAATCTGATGAATTATGGTATTATCACGGTGGTAGTCCTTTAACAATCCATATCATTCATGAAAATGGAGAATATGAAGAGATTAAATTAGGATTAAATCTTGAAAAAGGAGAAGTTCCTCAAGCTTTAGTTCCTAAACATTCAATCTTTGGCTCTTCTGTTATGGGGGAAGATGTATGCTCTCTTGTTGGGTGCATGGTTTCTCCAGGTTTTGAATTCCAAGACTTCGAGTTATTTACACAAGACGAACTTTTACTAAAATATCCTCAACACAAAGATATAATTTTGAAGTTAGCGTACAAAGAAATTCCAAAATAATTTAGGGCATACACTACCTAAATATAGTTCTCCAAGATTATTTACATAGGGACAAAAAGAATATGTCTTTTTGTCCCTGTTTTCTATATCCACTACAAATATGATTGTTTGGATTTAAAATAAACTTTAATTATTATGCAGGATTTCATTATTTTATTTGCACAATAAGAGTTGGTTAGTTGGAAAATGCTATCAACTACATATATATTGAGATAACTAACTACTTTTATAAGGATTTTAAAATGCCCCTTCGATAAACAGTGATTTTAGTGACATAAGAATTTTAAAAAACAAAAAAACAGATTGGAAGTAATCTGTTTTTAGAATTGATTAATATTCGATTTTTTTAAATAGCTTATTTATCTCTACAAATGTGCTTGAGATTTCCTCTATCTTTTCTTTTGAGAATTTTGAAAAAATTAATGCAACTCTTTCTTCCCCTTTTTTAGTTAGAGATACCCTTACAACTCTTCTATCATCTTTTATCCTTATTCTTTCTACATAATCTAAGTTTTCAAGTTTATCACACATATTCGTTGCTGCTCCAGGTGTTAGCATAAACGCTTCTGAGATTTCAGTAATTTTCATATGTTTGAATAATTTTAGTCTAAGCAATAAGAGGATTAAATTTTCTGAGAGGTTTTCTTCATGCGTAAGTACCTTCATAAATTCATTTGATTTATTTTGAATATCAAACATTTCCTCCATTAAATTCTTTATAGCGTCTTCAAAAGATTTTTCCATCACAATCATCCCTTAGATAATTTTAGTTATTAAAATTTAAAATGATTAAATAATTTAAGAACTATATATGTATTATACAATCTACAGTAAGATTTTGCTAATTCTTAAGAGATGGTCATTTTCTAAAGTAACTCAAAATAAAAAGCCACACCTAGTAGATGTGGCTTAAATTACTACTCTTCTATACCAACAATTTCAGAGATATGTGCAATCGCTACCGTTGTAAAATCATCCAAATCAAGGTATGCATAACTTTCTACTGTTTCACTTAAATAATTTTCATAGAACTCGTCGGGAGATTCATCAACAACGTATGTATTCCCATTTCCCATAATGACCAGTGATTTCTTCATATCTCTTCCTCCTCGTAACATATTATTAATATCATATGCTAGTAATAGAGAGGTTCATGCCACATTTGATAAGTATTATTTAAAGTTTTAAGATACCCATACAAACTACTCGATTTTCATATCAATATATATTTTATGGATGAGGATACTCTACATTTGTTTCCAGTCCATTTTAGTTATCTTACTTGGTTCTCATAATATGTTCTATCCGCATATTTTTGATCAGTACCATTTAAATAAGCTAAAATCACTCTTGGATTTTTCAATAATCCCCAATCCCCGTAAGCATCAAATCTTCTACATGAAGTAATCATTCCATTTTTTATCGTTCCATACTTTTTATTATTTTTCTTTCCCCATTCTTTTAATCGTTTTGCAAAATCTGCGTCTTCAGCCATTAACATATTTTCATTAAATCCGTTGATTGCGTTAAAGTCTTTTCTATAACACCAAAAAATCCCCACTGATATTAACCCGTACTTAAAAAGTAAGGGAATAATTAATAACAATGCAGAGACGATGATTCCTAAAGACATCCTTTCAAACTGCCCGTTCACGCCACCTCCAATGTATTTTCCTGATGCTAAATAATTGTCTACATTCGACAGCATTCCCTCTGTCATCTGTGTATCGGCGTCAATGGTGATGATTATTTCACCTTGTGCTATTGCAACACCTGCATTTCGGATTATAGATAAGTTTTTATCTTTATTTTCTAATGTAATACAATTATAAGACTTTGCAACTTCCTCCGTTTTGTCTGTACATCGATTTAATACGACAATGATTTCGATTTGATCTGCATATGCTTGTGATGCCTTTTTTATTGATTCTAAACATTTCCCTATGTACTTTTCTTCATTATGTGCAGGGATTATTACGGAGAACTTTATTTTCTCTTTATGTTCCTCTTTCGATTTTTGATTTGCACTCGTCATATGCCAACTCCTTTTTGTGTTTGCCACTGACTACCCTCTTCAATAATGTATATGCTTTAAATTATGGAAGTATCGCTTTCAAATATAATTAATACAATAAATTTCCAACTTCAATCTACTCAACGGTGAATATTCCAAAAAGCGACATAAGTAATTATTATAAATATTCATAATTTTAATCACATTTTCTTATCAAATGATTTGAGATAAAATGGAAGTATAACAATTCAAGGAGGTTTTACAATGTCATTTGTATTTAAATCGATTGCTCATATTCAACTAGCTGCTCCTAAAGGTTCAGAAGACAAAGCGAAAAGATTTTTTAGTGATATTCTAGGATTTCGAGAAATTGCAAAACCAGAACTGTTAAAAAAAAGAGGTGGTGTTTGGTTTGAATTCGCTCACTATCAAATTCATATTGGAATTGAAGAACCATTTACTCCCGCCAAAAAGGCACATCCAGCTTTTGAGATAGAAAATATTGAAGCTTTAAAATCCCATTTATCCAAAAACGATATTAAATTCATTAATGATGACGATTTGCCAGGAGCCAATAGAATTTATATAAACGATCCTTTTGGTAATCGAATTGAAATTTTAGAGTGGCTTTGACATCCTTTACAATTATATTATTTCGTATATACTAGCAATCTAAAAATTAAAGAGTATGTTTTGAAACAAATTCTTCAAAACATACTCTTTATCTATATTATTAAAAAATTTGTAATTGATTTGTTCTGCCTCTGTTAAGCTAAACTACCAGTTCCTAGTCATTGGATACAACTAACCGAATGTTTGAAGGTCGAAAAGCTACAAAAAACCAGCTAATATTGACTATTATTGCAGCTAAACAGATCGCAACGACGACTAAAACTTCAGGGACGATATTTTGAACAATGCCTAAGACAAACACTGTTCCTATTGTAGCCGTAAATATTAGAATGCCGAAGCCACAAAATATTGCCATAACGAATTTCATCGCATTTATTCCTGCTAAAAATAGGATTACAGGTAATAGATAGCAGAACAATATCATCAACATGCCTAACCACATACCTACCGAGCCAAATTTATTGGTATTCGGGCCCAAATCAGAGATAGGTGTAAGTGAACTAGCGATTATTAAAGAACAAAAGAGGATTGCCGATATAAGCGTCATTACAATAACGCCTTTTTTATTCACCATCAGTATTTCTAACCACCTTATTTTTTATAGATTATATCTATTTAATAGGTAGATACATAACATCCTCATCATCATATACTTCTCCTGTAATCAGAAAACCGAATTGTTCATATAAATGGCGTGCATTTATATTTTCTTTATGGACTGTTAAACGTATCTCCTTACAAATATCAAATCGATTTACTATCCACTGAACCATCTCATTTAATGCCGCTTTACCAAACCCTCGACGTTGATATTTGTTATCCACTATAAAACCGTTTATCCAATACATATCTGTCGTATTTTCTTCATAAGCATGCATTATAAAGCCAACCATTTGCTCATTGTCATAAATGGCGAATGGTATGTATTCAACAGAATCTCCATCTGGTTTGATATATACTTTTGCAAGAGAGACTGCAACTGAAGGCACAAAATTCGTCTGTCCATTTTTAACACTTAACCTCATTGCTTCTTCCCAATTTTCTCTCGTTACGGGTTTTAATTGTACTTTTATATAAATCACCTCTATATCAATTAAATTATTAGTCATTTGCATTTCCACTACTTCATATATCCATAATACACAAATTAAGTAACAATAATCCATTTCAATTTAATAAACGACCTCTGTTTAATTACACAGTTGACATTCAACTTTTTTCAAACATTCGTTCTAAAATTGTTGTAAGAATATAAGTTTAGGTGCAGTTAGATTGGAGATAGTTGAAATTTTCAATAAAATTAATAGATTATCTGTTGTAGACAAAGAACGTCTATTATCACGTTTTAATTATTTCTTATTTCCACTTCAAGATACTCGACTTGTTTTTCAAGAAGTGATCTGGAAAAGTGAAATAATGGTATTTGAAAGGAACAATTATTAACACCCTCCTGTTTATTAAAAGTATATGTTTTATCCTTTATTTAGTATGATTCTTCTCTATATAGATTATCTGAAAAGTAGCAGGATTACTTGAATAAATAAAGCTAAATCTACTGATTGTATAAAACTTGAAGATTTTTTGAACTACCAATTATGGCATTATTAATATATTCACAAATACAAACCTTCGAAGTAAACCGAAGTGATGGTTTGAGCAATTTCTTCGATAGAACTTTGATGTTCGTTACGGACAATTTCCCAAAGATACATTTCATTTGTAAAAAACCATCCTTTTGCTACAAGCTCATGGTTTAGTTCAGCTCTTGCCAGTCCATTTTGCTGTGCATAGGCGACGTCCTTTGATATTCGCTGAATGAACTTCATCCGAATTACTTTCCATTTATCTGATATAACAGTTGAAATTCCAATAGCCTGTTCAAAAACTTGCATCATATTACGTTCAGCCTCTGCCATTTTCAAAAAAGCATTTGCTTGTTTGTTTATAATAAGCTGTGCTTCATCTTTTGATTTTGGAAAGAAAGAGGTTTCGGCAATATCATAAAACTGCTCCATGATATTCTCCATTAATACAATTAAAAGATCCTCTTTTCCTTTAAAATGAACATATGCAGTTCCATAACCGATATTTGCCTTTTTTATCATTTGAGAAATAACCGCAGCTTGAAAACCTTCTTCAAGGAAAATTTCCTTTGCAACTTCTAATAACTTTTGACGTGTCATAATTGAGCGTAAATGTCGTTTATCCCCTACTTTACCATTATCCATTCCTATTCCTCCCCTTATCTACAAGCATAAAGGAAATCCCCCAAAATAAAAAACATTTATTGGAAAAAATATTAGAATAATTTAATATTAATAATTTTCTGAATTAACTTATTGACATTGTGTCATATTCTTTGGTACGATTCTTCTGGAATATTCAGGCAAACCAATTTAGGAGGATCATTATGGTTTCAAAATACACTTTGGATTACGCAAAACGACTGGATGAGAAAGATATCCTTAAAAGTTTTCGGGAAGAGTTTTATTTAAAGCCAGATACTATCTATATGGATGGAAACTCATTGGGACTTCTTTCGAAAAGAGCTGAGCGAACTCTTTTGGAATCCTTAGAGGATTGGAAAAAATACGGGATTGACGGATGGACTCAAGGGAATCACCCATGGTTTTACATGGCAGAGAAATTGTCCAAGAAGATTGCACAATTAGTTGGTGCATCTCACGAGGAAGTTATTGTAACCGGGTCTACATCTGTAAATCTGCATCAACTTGTAGCTACTTTTTATAAGCCGGAAGGAATACGCACAAAAATTTTAGCAGATGAACTAACTTTTCCGACTGATATTTATGCTCTTCAAAGTCAACTGTCTATACATGGATACGACCCGCAAACCAACCTCATTCGTGTGAAAAGTCGCGATGGCCGATTTCTTGATGAGGATGACATTATCGAAGCAATGACCGATGACATCGCTCTGATCATCTTGCCTACAGTACTGTATCGAAGTGGTCAAATATTGGATATGAAACGTTTAACTGAGGAAGCACATAAACGAGGTATCATGATCGGATTTGACGGATGTCATTCTATTGGTGCAATTCCGCATTTATTCAGTGAATGGGGTGTTGACTTTGCGTATTGGTGTAATTATAAACACTTAAATGGTGGTCCTGGCGCAGTTGGGGGCTTATACGTAAATCGAAAACATTTTGGAACGATGCCTGGATTGGCTGGATGGTTCGGTTCCAGAAAAGATAAACAATTCGATATGGAGCATACATTAACACCAGCTGAATCTGCGGGTGCATATCAAATCGGAACACCTCATGTTTTAAGTTGTGCACCCTTGATTGGGTCTTTAGATATTTTTATAGAAGCAGGAATCGAGAATATTCGAGAAAAATCTCTAAAAATCAATCAATATTTAATAGATTTAGTGGAATTTGAGTTGGAAAATATGGGATTTTTCATTGGAACTCCTAGAGAAGACATACGTCGCGGAGGTCATGTGAGCCTTGAGCATAAAGAAGCTGCACGCATTTGTAAGGCATTGAAAGAAAACGGTGTCATTCCGGATTTCCGAGCACCTAACATCATTCGCCTTGCTCCAGTTGCCCTATATACTTCCTACGCAGAAGTTTGGAAAGTGGTACAAATACTTAAGAATATCATGTTAGAAAAAAAATATGAAAAATTCAAGAATGAACGAGAAGTGGTTGCATAACGTGAAATCCAAAAGTGAGGGGATTGCAGAATGAAGAATAAGGATAACAATGAACATATAATAACTGGGCTAGAGAAAGAAATTCAAACCGATTTTCAAAAATCGATGTCTTACGGAGATTATCTCCACCTTGATAAGATTTTATCTAGTCAGCATAGACTTTCTGACCATCATGATGAAATGCTTTTCATCATTATCCATCAAGCGAGTGAGTTATGGATGAAGCTCATTTTACATGAGTTGGCAGCTGCTACTGAGTGTATACGCCAAAATAAGCTGGAACCCTCGTTTAAAATGTTGTCGCGCGTATCGAGGATTCAACAGCAATTGATTCAGTCATGGAGTGTCCTTTCAACTTTGACGCCTTCTGAATACATGGAATTTAGGGATAAACTAGGACAATCTTCTGGATTCCAATCTTATCAAAATCGTTTGATTGAATTTGCATTAGGAAACAAAAATATCCATATGCTATCAGTCTATCAACATCAGACAGATTTATCTGAGCAAATGATGCAGGCCCTTCATGAGCCAAGTATTTATGACGCCGCGATTCATGCCCTGGTGGCGCGTGGATTACCTATTGATCAAGAAGCAATTGACAGGGATTTTTCACAAAAATATGAACCAAATGCCAGTGTGGAGGCCGCATGGTTGACAGTTTACCGCGATGTTGAGCAATATTGGGACTTATATGAGTTGGCCGAGAAGTTAGTGGACATTGGTAATCAACAGCAATTATGGCGTTTTAATCATGTAAGTACAGTGGAAAGAATTATTGGTCATAAACAAGGAACTGGTGGATCATCAGGTGTTACGTATTTAAAAAGAGTACTTGATCAACAATTTTTCCCAGAACTTTGGAGTCTAAGAACAAAGTTATAAGAAGAAATAAAGTAGGTTTTACTTTTAAAAGAACGGCAAAGAAAATAATAGCCAAAAGAGATGGAGGTAAGATGCATGGGTATATGGATAGATATTTCACAACGTCTTGATGAAAACGTTGCAGTATGGCCAGGGGATACACCATTCTCATACAAAGTCAATTGGAGTAAAGTAGAGAGTGGATCTGTCAATGTAGGTCAAATCAATATGAGTTTACACACTGGTACTCATATTGATGCACCTTTTCATTTTGATAACGATGGAAAAAGAGTAATTGATCTGGATCTCGATTTATATATAGGGAATGCAACAGTCATCCATTTACCAAACAGAACTAGCATTGGCGTCAATGAATTATCCAATCTAAATCTACAAGGCGTGACGCGATTGTTAATCCGCACAGATGCATGGAAGGATCGAAGTGAGTTTCCACAAACCATTCCTCATATCCAACCAGAATTAGCGGCATATCTTTCAGAACTCGGTGTTCGTCTTATTGGTCTTGATTTGCCTTCTGTAGATCCACTTGATAGTAAAGAATTGTCTGCTCATCATGAACTTGCCAGTCATAGAATTCACATTTTAGAGGGGCTTGTATTAGACGATATTGGACCAGGTAATTATAAGTTGGCAGCCCTCCCACTTCCATTGGTTGAAGCAGATGGAAGTCCTGTACGTGCTGTATTGAAAAAGTTACTTTAAAAGAAATATAAAAATTTATACATCAATAAAAAAACACATATTAGCCATCACTAATATGTGTTTTTCTTTTTTATGGATTATTAGAAGGTGAGATTTATCGCTCCCATTAACAATATTTCAGATGATATGATAAAATTGCGAATCCAGAATACTCGTTTAGTCATCGACAAGATTCCACCAATTTGGTTGTACAAAACACTATTGTTTAAATGGCGTTTAGTTAAGAATTATTTTGGTTCAATAATAGCAAAGTAATTCTCTTCTACATCCGCAAAGTTAAACACTTTCCCATGAGGTAATTCAACAATTGCTCCGACTTTTACGCCTTTTCCCTGTAAAGTTTGATAGTCTTTTTCAAGATCATTTGAATAAAGCAAAATAGATGGTGTACCTAAATGTAATTCCGGACTCATCTTAGCTATAAATTCTTTATCATGCAAAACAAAGCTAGTCTCACTGTCTTCAGTAGGTGCAAGCTCTACCGATAATGGTTCGGTGCTTTTTTGTCGAACTACAAAGTTTAATTTATCCTCCCAAAAAGTTGACACTGCCTCAACATCGTTTACATATAGCATTACTTGTCCAATTTTATTAATCATAACGCCACCTCCTATTTGATTAAAATAGTATAACATTTTGATTACGGTTATATAAAGACTATCACTTCCCTATAACCCAGAAATCACGATTACTTCTTTTTTAATATCATTTATTTAATTATTCTGAACGTATTTGGATTCTTAGAAATCTTCTTCCAAAAATAATTTGTAATAATGTATTATTTCACTCATTTAAACTTATACTAGCAACAGAAGCTTTTCTGATACATATTTTTCAAAGAACACTTACCATATACATAAAAAAAGAACAAAAAAAGGAATATCCCGAAAGATATTCCTTTTTATTAGCTAATATTAAAGTTTAGTAACGTTAGCTGCTTGTGGTCCGCGGTTACCTTCAACTACTTCAAACTCAACTTTTTGACCTTCGTCAAGAGTTTTGAAGCCATCACCTTGGATAGCGCTGAAGTGTACGAATACGTCGTTTTCGCCTTCAACTTCGATAAAACCGAAGCCTTTTTCTGAGTTAAACCATTTTACTGTACCTTGTTTCATGTGAGAAAACCTCCAAAAAAATAAATGTAGACAATATGCAATTAATGACCGAAATCAAAAATTCACATATTACATAAAGTACCGAACTACTGCCGATCACTTTATGTAATATGTGAATGCGAGTTGCGGTTAATCAATTTCAATTGTTAAGATAATTATACGTACAGCTGGAAGTTTTGTCAACGAATGTTCATGATTTTTGGTAAATATTCTTATATTTTAGGTTGATTTTTCTCATCTAACCAAATAATACCGTGATAAGTTTGGATATCTTCATCACAAGCTTCACAAAACCCAATTTCATCATCAGACCAAAATGCCCAGAATCGTTCTTTTTTACTAGAGTCGTGATCATACTTTTCTTTAAAATTTTGTAATGTCTCAACCAAATATTGTTCGGCTTCTTCTTTTATTTCAAATGCATTTTCTTCAACAATATGTTCTTCCCAACCTTCAAATTGCCACCACGGCTCATAATCCGCTTTCATATAAATTATTTTATACATATTTTTCAAATCCTTTTATTTGTATTTTGAATATTCTATCGAAATCTTTTTTGTGCCTTTATTCCCTACTGTTAATGTGCTAAAATTACTATAAAAATACAATATTTTAACACAGGGGGATACGGATGTTTGCTACTATTAGACCCAAATTAGAAATGGCTCAACTACTCCAAAGAGGAACTGATATCAATACCATTGGGAGATTTAAAGATACACTAGCATTTAATAATTTCCATAAAAGAGATGAAGAAAACTTAAAAGAGCTGTATTCAAAATTATTGGAATGTACACCTTCTATGCGTGATATTTTCACAAAATACTTAGAAGAAATTGCACCTGAAAAGCATAATCCAATTTCTGATCAATATATAGAAAAATACTTAAATGCATTCTTTTTACTTCCAAGAGATGAAAAGTACGTAGATGAAACAGTACGTTTCTTCTACTTATTCAGACACCATAAATTTGAACCAGGTAAAACTATTGTTATCTTCAATCAATTTGCTTTTTATGTGACTACACACATATTGTATAACTTTGGGTACAAACCTGCCAAAGCATTCGACTTGATGCGTTCATTTCAAGGTGCTGTGAATATCGATCAAGAACTATTATTTGAGGTAGCGACAGAAAGAATGATTGAACACGCAGTTAGTGAAGTTTCAGCTTTGATGGATACGAACTCACAAATTATGTATATGAAAGACCTTGTATATAGTTTGGATCGTCAAAACGAAGAAATTCAATCATCCACTGCTGCAACAGAGCAGATTACTGCCTCCATTAGTGAAGTAGCTAAAACATCCGCCCGTATTTCTGAAAAAACAGCTGACTCCGTTGAATATGCAACAAATAGTAAAAACACAATTGACTTAGCATTAAATGAAATCTTCAAAACAGAAGAAACCTTCACATCGATTGTAGAATCATTCAGTGAATTACAAAAACGAGTCAATGATATCGAGAATGTAGTAACTTTAATAAAAGAGATTGCTGATCAAACAAACCTACTTGCGCTAAATGCTTCTATAGAAGCTGCACGTGCAGGTGAACACGGAAAGGGCTTTGCTGTTGTTGCTCAAGAAGTTCGTAAGCTCGCTGAAAACACTGTATCAGCATTAGGAGAAGTCTCTTCAAACGTACAACATCTAAAAAGCTATTCAAGTAATGTAGCAACATCAATTTCTCAAACAACTACTATTATAAAAGAGGCAACAAATGAGGCAAAAGATTCCCTACCACTTCTTTCCTCAATCGTAGAAGCGATCGAAGAGATCAATGTGGATGTAACCAATACAGCAGCAATATCAGAACAACAAGCTGCAGCAATAGATGAAGTCTCTCATCGTATGGTACAAATTTCTGATTTGCAAGATGATATTCGCGAATTAGGACAAGCTACATCAGCTGGTATCCATCAACTAGGTGCTGAGATTAATCATTTCCGATTAAGCATTGTTGAAAATAATAACGTCCAACTTTCAAGTAATGCTCTATTACAATTATCAAAAGCAGATCATATTCTATGGAAATGGCGCGTCTATAATATGTTCTTAGGGCTAGAGAAAATTGAAGAAAGTGAAGTATCTTCACATAGAGATTGCAGACTAGGGAAATGGTATTCATCTGAAAAAGCACGCGATAGATTCGGTAAAGAAAAAGCCTATATCGAGTTAGACGCATATCATCAAAAAGTTCATGAAGCTGCAAAACGAGCAGCTGTTTCCTATAATGCAGGTAAAATCTCCGATGCTGAATTAGCACTAAAAGAGGTTGAAAGTTCATCTCAGCAAGTACTCCATTTTATTAATGAACTCATTGAAAAATTGGAAAAAGAGCGCTTCATAATATAATATAAATATAGGTAAGCCGATAATATAGAAAATTCCGGCTTACCACTTCTGAATTTATTCGGGACAACAGTATGAAAAAGCGAGCGCATTTCGTATTTACTGGCAAAGTTCAAAATAACGGATATCGATTTTTCATTAAACAAAAATCTATTGAAATCGACTTGAAGGGTACATGCTATTTAAATGAACGTAAACAAATTGAAGTTGATGTATACGACATAATATAACAAATCGAACAATTTCTACCGTATGTACAACGTGGTGTTAATCCACAATCGGAAAATAATAGTTTTCGTGTTGAATTACATAATGATTTAAAAGGGTATACTTCTATGGAGTCGGATATAGTTTAAACCGACTCTTTTTTGTACGATAAAGTGAAACTTTCTTGTATCTATTTCGTACATAATATTAGGGTGTTTAAGGAGGAATTTAAAATGCTCAATTTCCGACACTTTCTAGCAAGATATGCAATCACAATCCCTTTTACTTTCTTCATGTGGTTTGTATTTCTATTTGGTTTTAAACTGAATTTTCTTGAATGTTCTGGCTTAGGTTTAATCACTTATTTTACAACAGCCTATATTGTGAAAAAAGTTCAAGTAAGAAAGCAATTGAAACTGGTAGGCATAACTCGCTCAGAATATCGTCACATTAAAGAACAAATGATGCTTGCAGAAGCACAAATTAAAAACTTAAATCGACACTACACAAAGGTTCGCTCTATCTCGGCCTTTAAACAACTATTTGAAATGAATCGATTAGCAAAACGGATTTTCCAAATCGTACGGACAAACCCAAAGAAATTTTACCAAGCTGAAGATTTCTTTTATGCACATCTAGAATCAGCTGCTGAATTAACTGAGAAATATGCCCTACTCTCAACGCAACCGATTAAAGACATAGATGTTCATATAGCTCTTCAACAAACGCGCGATACATTAGAAGACTTAAATCATACAATGCAAGAAGATCTACGAGCAGTCTTAGCATCTGATATAGAAGAGTTAAAAATGGAACTTGATTTTGCACAGATCTCAACGCAAAAAAACAAGCCTTTGCTAGCTCGAAAGGAGAATTTATATGACGAATAATCCATCTTCACCCGAACCAATTAAATCAATGGACGACCTACTTAGTAATCCGTTTGATATGCAACCAGAACTAGCGAAAGCACCATCTGTATCTCCTACTCCGGACATGCCCGTCAAACAAATTGACCGATTATCGGATGAGGATAAAAAGAAAGCGGAACAACTTGCTTCGCAAATTCCAGTTGGTAACTATGAATCCATTTTAACTTACGGTGCTAATGCTCAAAACGAACTTTCACGCTTTTCTCATCAAATGCTTGACCATGTACAACGTAAAGATATTGGTCCAGTGGGTGATGTCTTAAAAGATTTAATGGATAAGCTATCTGAAATCGATCCTGAAGAACTTTCTCAAGATAAAAAGTCAGGTCTTCGCAAACTTTTCGGTAAAATAGCACGTCCAATCCAAGAAATGATGACAAAATATCAAAAACTTAGCACACAAATTGACCGCATAGGCATTCAATTGGAACATTCTAAACGCGGTTTAGTAGAAGATGTGCAAATGCTTGATAAACTATATGAGCAAAACAAAACGTATTTCGAAGCATTGAATGTTTATATCGCTGCAGCTGAACTAAAACGCGACGAAATCACAGCCAAATTATTACCAGAATTACGTCAAAAAGCAGAATTTGCTAACGACCAAATGCTTGTACAAGAAGTAAATGATTTAGCTCAATTCGTGGATCGTCTTGAAAAACGTATTTACGACTTACAACTATCTCGTCAAATTACAATTCAATCTGCGCCACAAATCCGAATGATCCAACAAACGAACCAAACGTTAGCAGAGAAAATTCAAGCTTCAATTATGACGGCTATCCCTTTATGGAAAAACCAAATTGCTATCGCTCTTACTTTAAACAATCAACGAAGAGCCGTAGAAGCACAAAAACAAGTTACTAAAACAACGAACGACTTGTTACTTAAAAACTCTGAAATGCTAAAAGTAAATACCATTGAAACTGCAAAAGAAAACGAACGCGGTCTCATCGAAATCGATACTTTGAAAAAAACACAAGAAAACCTTCTTCAAACAATCGAAGAAACTCTTCAAATCCAAGCAGATGGACGTCAAAAACGAAAAGCTGCTGAAATTGAAATTGCTCGTATGGAAGGCGAATTAAAACAACGTCTACTAGCTATTCATACACAACAACAAAATAATAATCGTCCGAATTATTAATTACAAAAAGAGATCAATTCAGTTAACTGAATTGATCTCTTTTTTATGATTATTTTTCCGACCAATAATATCGCTGTGTTACTTCGTTCCAGTAAAGCGAATTGTCATTTCCCCTATGATAAGTATTAGTATGAAACTAATAAATGAAACTGTTTGTACAAAGCTACTTAACAAAACAATACTACTTTGTAATAGCATCAATGTACGTAATAGCTTATTCACGGCTATTTGTTGATTAGTTACTGGAATCGGATAAAAGGCATTCATTCGAACACCCCTCGGAGAAATGAACATATGTTTAATTTGGTATGTCGTTGCAAATGACAAGGCACTTACAATCACCCATACAACAAAAGGTACGTTTACAAAAGCTACTATAAAAGCTGAAATAATCGTTAACCTCAACCATAAATAGATAGACTCATCTGTTCTCATAAATGTACGAACTATTAAATAAAGAGAAGTATTCTTTTGATCGTAATGTATAAGTTTAGTCGCAAAATCTAGCCATGCTCTTCGACTAATATTTTCTTTTAAAAAAGGTACATCTGTAAAATAACTCACAAATCGATAAAATCGAGCCATTCGAGCACTTTCGATCTTCGAAAAATAGTCATACGGAATAGGTTCTAATATAGCTTTCTTTCTATCCTGTTTCTCATATGCTAATAATATGACAATAATAACAAAGAAGAGAATGATTTCACCCTCGATAGCAAGTTTCAATACAATAATTGAAATGCACAACCGAAGTAAACGATTAAAAAAGTGATATCTCCCCTGCTGCTTCCGATGATTTGAAAACTCAATTTGAACATTTAAATATTTTAAGATTAGTATCGTACAAAATCCCAATGAGATTTTCCATAGAGATGGACTTTCCACACTTAATAAAAGTGGAATTGCAGCAATATATATGACTAATACACCGAAAATTTGCGACCAGTATGTCCATATCAGTGCTTTTTTAAAATAGCTACCCATTCCGGACTCTAACTGTAAAAAATAGACCTGGTCAGGTTCACGAATTAATGTTGTCGGACTACTAAATGACAACAATATCCCACAAACAGTGGATACTAGCAACTCAGAAGGGAAATCATGCGGAACCACCTGTAACCATTTCATATAATAAGCAACAGCAAAGCTTCCGGCAATAATTATAGCTATATAACTTGTAGCAAAGACAAACCGTAGGTATTTAAAAAGTTCTTTCAAATATTGTCGGAATCTTTTAGCCCATATTTCTTCTAGATTCTTCATTATATTCTCCTACATATTAAATGACTTTTTAATTTACGTTAGCCTGGAATTCTTTAACATAGTTATCTTTGTTATACCTCAACCTTAACTTCGGAAAACTGTTCTTCTGAGATTACTTGTAATCCATTTCTTTTGAGTAAAGCAGTTGTCACACCATTTCCGACAATTTTTTCATTTTCAAATTGTCCATTATAAATCATTGTACTACCACATGATGGGCTATATTCTTTGAGGACAATTATAGTTGCATTTAGCTCCTGTACCTTTTTAAGTGTAGCAAAAGCACCTTTTATGTATAATTCCGTAACATCTCTACCTGACTGTTCAATTACTTTAGCCTTCCCGTCCAGTACATCTTCCCCATTACCTCCTATTATTTCCGCAGGTTCTCTTGGTGTTGAGAAACCACCTAACAGTTCAGGACAAACAGTTACAGCCTTTTTTTCTTCTATTAGTTTATGAATTTTATGATTTAAACTATGTGTACCGTTATATCTTACCTTTAATCCTGCCAAACATGAACTTACGACTATCATCGTTATCACCTCTATATTATATAATCTCAAGAAAAAAACACCTCTGAAAAAGAATCTTAATTACTTAGAGATGTTTATGTATATTAAGATTTTCTCGCTTTAATAAACCCCTATTAATAAAATATATAATTCAATTTTAGTCATACTCACTAAAGAATTTCTTTTTCGTATCAAACCATTCATCTGCAATAATACTAAAATATACATCATCTCTTTGCTTTCCATACTGATCTATATAATTGCTTCGAAAAATTCCTTCTTGTTTAGCACCTAGCTTTAAAATTGCGTTTTGTGATTTTTTATTATCAATATCTGCACTAAATTGAACTCGGTTAAATTTCATTTGTTCAAACACATATCGTAACAATTCATATTTACAAGCTTTATTGTGTCCTGTTCCTTGGAACTTTGTACCATACCAAGTCCATCCAATTTCCAAACGTTTGTTATGAAAATTTATATTTCCTAACCTTGTACTACCTATTACACTTTCACTTTCTTTATCAATAATAATAAATGGATATGCTTTCCCTTCTAGCTTTTCTAATAAGGTTGTATCTATATATTCTTCTAATTCATGTTCTGTGCGAATAGAGAAACCCATATATCTCCATATATGCTCATCGAAAACTATTTTCTTTAGTGGTTCTTTATATTTTAATGAAAAAGGGACAACCAATACTCTCGCATTTTCTAACATAATATCAGCTTGAAAAAAGTCATTCATCATCAATACACATCCCATTATTTATTTAATAGCCTTAGCACCTCTATATGGATAATAAGTTGAATTTTGATATTCTCGATATGCATTTACAATATACACCATTAAGAAGGTTGTCAATAACAAATACCCATTCAATTAATCCTACTACAAGATGTAATCAGTATGTATCTAGATCTAACGTATTTGATGATTTTAGAGCACACTTTTTCTCCCTCCCGTTTTGGATACAACAGGGGTATTGAGATAATCTCAACCCGTTATTATTATTACCGTTGCATTTATGCACATATCTAAATAATTCCAATAAGATACTACTTATTTAATTCTTCTCTTAATGCATCTATTCCTTCAATTACTCTATTTACATTTTCACCATTATTTAATTCGTTCCTTGCATGAAGCAAAACTGGCCTAACTGATTCGACGGAACGACCAAACTCGTTCATCCATTCGTAGCGAGGAACCATCCAAGTGTGAAAGTGATGGGTGGTATCTTCATTATAAAAGTAATAAACATGTTCTATGCCCAGTACCTCTCTTTGTGCTTTTCTAATCTTAGATAATAAGTTTATGTAATCAATCATTTCTTCTTCATTTAATTCATCCAAACATTTAATATGTCGTTTCGATGCTAAAATAACTAACCCCTTTATCGGATATGCAACGTCTTGATGCGCGTGAAAATACTCTGTTTCAACTATTACACCACCATCAATTTCAATTAGACCATTTGTTATTGCACAACTCAAGCATTCAACGGCAACTGTTTTTCCATTAGATAAAGTGATTTCCCTCATAATTCCTCCTAAAAACATAAATATATAAAGCTAATAATTAGTTTACAACAATAAAGGGAATTATATCCATTAATAGGGCTGTAAAAATACCGTATCCTTATCATTTAGATTAGGTAATAATTGCTTTAAGATTATACAAGTATTATTACTTTCACTATGTTAATTACATGTACTTTCATCACTTCTTCTAATAGACATTATTCTATTCTGAAATTCCTCACTAATAGAATAAACTTTATTCTAGCTGTTGAAAAAGGAGCCATATAGGCTCCTTTCTTAAGAAACTACTTAATATAGGAAATGGAGTTTTACCAATAACTATTTTATAAAATAAGTTAAATATAGACCAAACTTTCCATAGAAAATAGTCAAATTATCGAACTTCATTTCAACTTATCAATACATTTAACTCTTTTTTATCCACTTTCGATACTGTAGAACAACCAGCATCCCTAGCATCGGCATCAATAATACATATGAACCTATAAATAGCCATGTACCTATTTGCTGAAACGGACTATTTGTAAATGTCATGATCACCCAAAATAACATAGCAATAAGTGCAACAAAAATGGTGGAAATATTAACTGGTCTAGCTAATCGTGCAATTTTATCAATATTCGATTCTACATCAGTGTAAATTGGTTTTGTTTTAGGTGTAGCTTTGAAAATATGCATTTCATAACTTGAACATACATGTGTCCAACCGGCTGTAGAAAATAATTCAAAATATTCCTCCTCTTCATCTTTTTCTAACTTACGATAATCAATACTATACTGTACATCCTCTGGGTCCTTTTTCTCTAAGTTGTAACCAAGTGTTGCAAAACTACTTAAATGCCATCCTTTTTGTGCATTCTTCTGTAACTTTTGCATATCCTTTTGCTCGGAAAATGCTAATCCCCCAGACATCATATATTTCATATTCGTCATACTTAGCCCCCCTTTGTAAGTTCATTTTCCGCTAACGTAATCATTATTTTGCGGCGTTCAATATCTTCTTTTAAAACGGTTCTCCCTTTTTCCGTAAGTACATATACCTTACGGCGAGAATCTGATGCGTCATGTAGCACTATCAATTCTTCAGCTAATAACTTTTTAATAATCGTATATAAAGTAGCAGGTCCAATGACAAATGCGCCATTCGTTGTTTCCTCCACTAAGCTCATCACTGCATAGCCATGCTTTGGTTTTGCCAATGCTGTCATAATATAAAAAACTGGATCTGTTAATTGTTCAAGTGACTTCAACTTAGCACCTCCAAATGTATCACTTAATGATATATCTAAAAGTAATATATCATTAAGTGATACAAAAAAGCAACCTCAGGATGAGATTGCTTTTTAAATGTTGATTAATTCCAAAATACATTTTCGCTTCTTGAAGTAATAACTTTATCACATAAACACCAGTGTCAATTGGTTATTGTAATTTAATAATGGATAACAATATAGCCAGCCCCTCTTGTAATTCAGCCAATGAAGCATATGCATAAGACAAACGTATATGATGCATATCATTAGGATCATATATGTAACCAGGATTGATAAGAACCTTTTGCTTTATAAGTTTTAAAAACAATCCTTTATTAACTATAGGCTCATTAAATCGTAGCCAAATATAAAAGCCCCCTTTTGGCTTATCCCATGTTGCTACTTCTTTAAAATCTTTTGTTAATATCCTTTCAACAAATGAAGTACGCTGTTGTAATTGTTGACGCAGTTGTCCAAGATGTTGATCATATAATCCAGTCTCTATCCAATGTGCGACGATTTTTTGTGAAAAAGCACTAGATCCGTAGTCGGTTTGCATTTTAATATCAGCAAGTCGATTAATAACCGGTTCAGGCGCGACTACCCAGCCAATTCGGAGTCCTGGACTTAAAGTCTTTGATACACTACCCAAATATAAAACTTGTCCTGAGTGATCAAATGATTTTAGAGCCGGAACAGATTCCTCAAATAATAATTCTTGGTATACATTATCTTCAATGATTGGTATTTGTAACGTACTACAGATTTCCAATAATTGATGGCGTTCCTCCACTGACATTATTCGCCCAGTAGGATTATGTAATGTAGGTACAGTATAAAAAAGAGATTGTCTTTTTCCCTTTAAAGTTTTTAATGTTTCAGCTAAACGTTCATTGCTTTGTACTGACACCATCTGCATTCCAGCAGATTGAAAGGGATGAATAGAATTCAAATAAGAAGGATGCTCTTGAAAAATAATGGATTGCTGTTCAAGTAATCCTACTGAAATTAATTGAAGCGCTTGTAACGCACCCGAAACGATTAATATACTTTCAGGAGACGTATGAATACCTTGTTTACCCAAATAATCACTTAATACCATTCTCAGTTTTTTACTCCCTTTCGGTTCTGAATAACCTATATCTCGAGCATTAAGTGTCATGGATTGTAGTGATTCTTCTAGTAAATTGGTTGGCAATAATTCTGGAGACAGTTCTCCCGTACCTAACCGTATCATGGATACATCTTGCTCATATTCATTGATTAGTTGAATTGTATGGTAATTAGGCTTATGAATACTCATCTGAATATGCTTTTGCCAATTAGGCTGTGATTTGTTTAGTAGAACATTCCAGCTATTATTAGCCACAAAAGTTCCCCCGCCTCTTTTTGTTTCAAGTAATCCATCGGCCTTTAACTCATCTAATACTTGAATAATAGTACTACGGTTCACTTCCAACATTTCAGCTAACTTTCGTTGGGGTGGGAGATTCATCCCTATTGTCCATTCACCTTGTTGTATAAGAGAAGTCATCCAATCAACAATTTGACTATGAAGTGATAATTGTGAATGTCGTTTTGGTTTCCATTGCAAAAAGATCTTCTCCTTTTTTAAAAAATTGGTTGGGTTAAAAACCAACCAATTGGATGTTTTCTTTTAGTTGTAACATAGATAAAGTTGTAATGGAAGGGAGTTTTTTGATATGGAAGCTATATTACATGGATTTTTACTAGCATTTGGACTTATTTTACCTTTAGGTGTACAAAACGTTTTTATTTTCTCGCAAGGTGCTTCGCAACCAAATTTATTGAAGGCACTACCTGCGACTATTGCTGCTTCACTTTGTGATACTTTGCTTATTGTACTTGCGGTGTTTGGCTTATCTGCCATCGTATTGCAATTTGAATGGTTACGCTTGGGGTTAATGAGTGTTGGAATCATTTTTTTACTTTATATGGGGTATTCCATTTGGACTTCTAAACCGGCAACAGTTGAGACAGGAAAAAACTTAACGATGAAGAAACAAATCATCTTTGCATTATCGGTGTCACTATTAAATCCACATGCTATTTTAGATACGGTAGCTGTAATTGGGACAAGTGCATTACGATACACTGGCATGGAACAAGTTATTTTCACTGTTACTTGTATTGCCGTATCATGGTGTTGGTTTATCGGTATTACATTAGCAGGAGCAACGATGAAAAAAGTTGATAGCTCAGGAACACTAATGAATCTTTTCAATAAATGTTCAAGTATTTTTATATGGTGTACAGCAGTGTTCTTATTCAAAGGATTATTTTAAATTGATTGAACTACAAAATTTTTCAGAATTATTGATAAATTACTCTATCACCTATAAACTAGAAGAATACTAGAGTTGTTATAGTAACCCTATTTAAAAATAAGGAAGCTTTGTATATTGTTAATTCCGAAGAATATCTTATATAGTCGAAGTGCATTAAAGTAAGTTCCTTAAAAACACATAAATTCACAACTAATCATGTGAATTAATTTTTATTTATTGAAAGGCGGACTTGTATTGGCAATTGAAGATAACGATTCTAAAGCATTAAAAACCCAAGCTTCGTGGTTACAAAGTTATATTGAGTCTCCAGAAAAACAGCGACAATTGTATAAGCGAACATTATTCATTATTGTTATGTCACAAATATTTGGTGGTGCTGGGCTAGCTGCGGGAGTAACTGTTGGGGCACTTTTAGTTCAAGATATGCTGGGTACAGATAGTTTTGCAGGATTGCCTGTAGCATTCTTAACTTTAGGTTCAGCAAGTGCAGCGCTAATTGTAGGTCGCCTAACTCAACGGTTTGGACGTCGTATGGGTCTCACAACTGGCTTTTTAGCTGGAGGAGTTGGGGCATTAGGTGTAATATTAGCTGCTACAACAGATAACATCATTCTACTCTTTGCTTCACTACTTATTTATGGTGCTGGTACAGCGACTAACTTACAAGCACGCTACGCGGGTACAGACTTAGCAAATTCTACTCAGAGAGCAACTGCTGTCAGTATAGCTATGGTGTCAACGACATTAGGTGCGGTCGCAGGGCCCAATTTAGTAGGCGTAATGGGAGGGGTGGCTATCTCCATAGGTATTCCACCATTAGCTGGTCCATTTATACTTGGTGCAGCGGCTTTTATCTTAGCAGGGTTAGTAATACTTATTTTTCTTCGCCCAGATCCTTTCATCGTGGCAAAAGCAATTGCAGAAGCTAAGGACACTAATAATAGTAAAAATTCAAAAGCATATTCTACGACTCAACTAACGAATAAACGAGGTATAATAGTTGGAGCTACAATAATGGTCTTAACACAAATAGTCATGGTATCAATAATGACTATGACACCAGTACATATGGGACATCATGGACATGGATTAAATGCAATAGGTTTGGTAATTGGCTTTCATATTGGAGCAATGTATCTCCCATCCCTTATAACTGGAATACTCGTAGACAAAATGGGCCGTATCACTATGGCCATTGCTGCTGGTGCAACACTGCTAGCATCTGGCATTGTTGCAGCTTTAGCGCCTGGAGATTCGTTGCCTTTCTTAATCCTTGCGCTTGTTTTACTTGGCATGGGTTGGAACTTTGGCTTTATTAGTGGAACAGCACTTATTGTAGATGCCACGAATATTACTACTCGTGCAAAAACGCAAGGGACAGTAGATGTTTTAATCGCCTTATCTGGAGCATCTGCCGGAGCAATGTCAGGCATCGTCGTAGCAAGTTCTAGTTATGCTACACTTTCCTTTGTAGGAAGTACTCTCTCACTTTTACTGATCCCAGTAGTAGTGTGGTCTCGTAGTAAACCGAAAAAACAAGTACTTATAAATTCAGAAGAGTAGACATTTCACAAGGTTAATAAATATACAAAATTTCGAGAAAAAGCTCCTTGCTACGAAAAATTGCAAGGAGCTTTTGAATATTGTGATAGTATTTTAAAACACATTCTTATCTTACTTTGTTTTCTTATATTCCTTCTCTGTTCCATCCGCGAATTTCACTTCAAGTTCAAACGAAGTATAGTTTTTATCTATGCCAAAGACAGAAATCACATGATCGATTACTTCATCATTTGCTGTAGATGCATCAAATTTAAGCTTCTTAAACATAGGCTCTAACTTAGACAAAGCTTCGTCTCCTCTAAGCTTCACATTATTACGGTCATCATCTAACTCAACTTCTACACCTGTAGTTTCATTTTCGTAATCAACTTCATAAGATTCTGTCGGTGAATAATCAACATCTAACGAAAACTCTGCAAAATTATAAGGTAAATTTTCCGTTGTCCCTGCTTGTCCATTGTTATTCATATCTTTGTTTGTGTCCGTGTTTGTATTTGTATCTGTATTCGCATTTGTATCTGTATTAGTGTTAGTATCCGTTTCTTCCTGTTTAACAGTCGTGTCACCCGTTTTATCTGTTGCCTTGTCAGAACCACAACCGTACAACATACCAAACAAAAGTGGTACCCCTAATGCCATTTTCCAATTTTTCATTTACATTCATCCTTTCTGAATTTACTTCTCGGTTTTTAATATTCCCTATAATTTAAAAAATAAACTTTACACACAATTTATTATAAAAACTTGAATAAAAAAACGTAAATAATTTAACTATTGAATTCAAATTGAGGAAATCGTTTAAGAGATTTATTCGAACTTGTAAAAAAGTTTTAGTTAATAAGGATATCTATAGAGATGAGCACGATTATTTTATCGACACAAAAAATAACTTATTAATCAAATCTCTTGATTATTTATATGTTTTTATCCCATATTAACAATGAGGGAAATTGAAAATCAAAACCTAACGTTATTAAAAGAACTTTGATAAAAAGTCTGGAAACGTTAAATGATAAGCCAATAGATTTCATAAAATACATATTTCTTGTGTCTCTTCCTCTGCAATAGCTTTTCCAACTTGTAGGGACACTTGTATATCTTTTAAGCCAATTTTTCAAAACTGGTTGATCACTTAATCCCTCTAAGACAGCTGTATAAACACGATTCTCAGCTAAAAAATAGGCGAAATTCATTGTAAATATAGTTACCCCTACCCTATAAATCGGGACCATATTGCTATTATTTTGTTATCCCATTTTTGACACATTAAACGAAACAGATGATTGAAAATATTTATTAAAACAGCAACACAACCAAAGAATGGCTATTTAGTCGGAGTTTAAACAAAATAATTCCATATGTATTTGATTCCATCCCATATAGCTAAGGCTAAGATTAGTGTTAGAATACCTTTAAATATATCTTTCATGTGGGCACCTCCATAGAAGTTGTTATTTATGTATTTACGTAAGAGTTTTATAAAAGTTTCATTTTGATAATTTCATTGAAACACAGCAAGTGGACGAGGGAAAACACATTTGGGAATAAACAAGCAAAATACGAAGAAAACCAAGCGCTTTTTGATTCCACGCACAACAAGAGAATTGATCGAAGACTATACACGTGATATTACCTCTTCTGCATGGTTGTTTCCAATCAGAGAGCCAATAGTCCAATTTCGACGACACTATTGTACAAAGTTCTGGAAAAGGAGGCGGCGGAGTTAGACTAATAAGCTATTACGCAAAGTCCTGCATCATCATAACCCGGATGACTAGCGACTGCTACTTCAATTGTTGATGATCCGAAAATTGAAATAGATAGAATTGTTAATCCTGCAAAAATAGTAATAAATCTTTTTTAAGTTTCATTTTATACCACCACCTCTACCATTAATGTATAATATTATATTATCCATATAAACCAAAAAAAGGAAGTGGTTATATGTTTTACAATATATTTATGTTTTGGTGGCCAATTTTGACTTCAATGATTTTTATAATTTTGCAAGTAGAAGTAAGTCTTAAAAACAAACTTCCATTCAGTATTTTAGTCACCGTATTGTATACACTTTTTATGATTTTTATTATTTTAGTAGTAACTTCTTTTGACTTTTATATTATATTAATTTTAATATGTATGTATTTTTGGTTCATTTCTATTTCTGCTTATTTTGCTAATAGATGAATTTAAGGTTTGATTAATATCTACGGTAAATCGTAAAGACTGAGGGTAAACACTATATTTATTTTTAGGTAGAAAAAAACACTTAGCCAGAACATGGCCAAGTGTAAAGTAATCTATCAACAAATGAGAGACTGCAAATCTCTAGGATAATATGTTAACATTTCGATGCCTTCGTCAGTGACAAGAACCGTATCTGAATGTCTGAATCCGCCTAGTCCCTTTACATAAATACCAGGTTCCACAGTAAATACCATTCCAGGCTTTATTTCTGTATGATCTCCTAAATCAAAGAATGGTGCTTCATGACCAAGTAATCCAATATTGTGACCTGTATGATGGCTGGTTAATTCTGTTATTCCAGCTTCTTTAAAGTATTTTTGAACCGACTCCTCAACTGCAGAGCATGGTATACCAGGTTTTATTGCTGAAAACGCCACTTCTTGTGCTTCATACATGTATTGGAAATATCTCTCTTGCTCTTTGTTTGCTTCTTCTACAAACATAACTCTCTCCAATTCACTCGTATAACCAAAGACGTCTGAAGCAGCTCCAGTTACTAAAGTATCACCTTTTTTCAGCACAATATTTTGAGTTACAGCATGCGGAAATGCGGATTGTGGGCCGATTTGGCCTCTGAAAATAGCATAAGCAGTACTCCCGTGAGGCTTATATTCTTGCCCTAATGTTTCAATCATTGCCATAGTAGCTTCCATAGAAGCTCTACTAGTAATCTCAATCTCGCTCAATCCGGCTTTAGTATACTTTTGCAATAATCGATGTGCTAAATTACCCCAACGACAAGATTCTTTAATTAGCTCAATTTCATTTTTAGATTTAATAAAACGCATTTCCTCTATAACACCTTTTAATGTTACAAATTCTTTGACGGTAATTATTGCATCTACCGACTGACCACGATAGCCCATTGAGGAACCATACCCAATAGCATCATAGCCTACTGTTTTATTTTCAAAACCGTACTCCTTTAATACTTCCTTTAAGTACTCCATTGGATGTTTAATTCCTGGATATTCAGGATATGAGTGAACAAAATCTACAACACCGTATTCTTTAGCATGTTCATGCTCCAATGCAGGTACAAATAAGTGAACATTTTGGTTAGGGTCTATAAATACCCCGATTGGTCTCTCTGTTGGGTGGAAATGGAAACCAGTTAAATAAAAGATATCTGTTACTGAAAACACGATTGCAGCATCACAATTTTTTTCAACTAATTTCCCAAAAAACTTTTGTTGGCGCTCCTTAAATTCATACTTAGGAATGGCTAATAGCATAAGTAATCTCCTCCTTGTTTTGGCTATATAAATGGCAATTTACCGTGTGACCTTCTTCAAATTCAGCTTGATCTGGTAACTCTGTTTTGCATATCTCCATTGCGAATGGGCACCTTGGGTGAAACGTACATCCAGATGGCGGGTTAGCCGGACTAGGCACATCCCCTTTCAAAATAATTCTTTGTTTCTTTTCTTTTGGATGAGTTATCGGTACTGCAGATAGTAGGGCTTGGGTATATGGATGCTTCGGGTTATTAAACAAATCTTCTGTTTTCGCAATCTCCACGATTTTCCCCAAGTACATTACTGCTACACGGTCAGTCATATGCTGAATAACGCTTAAATCGTGTGAAATAAACAAATAAGTTAACCCAAATTCTTTCTGTAGTTCGAGCATCAGATTGATTACTTGTGATTGTACTGATACATCTAAAGCAGATACTGGTTCATCTGCAATAATAAAATCTGGCTGAAGTATCATCGCGCGTGCAATCCCGATTCGCTGTCTTTGACCACCAGAAAATTCATGAGGATACCGGTCCAAATGATACTCAGATAATCCGACTATCTGAAGTATCGAAATAACCTTTTGTAAAGATTCTTTTTTGTCAAATTTGCTATGAACCTTCAATGGTTCCATCAATATTTGCCGGATACTTTTTTTCGGATTTAGTGAAGCATATGGGTCTTGAAATACCATTTGCATATGTTTACGAAGAGAACGCATTTTCTCATATGGTAATAAACCTAAATTTGTTCCGTTGAATTTGACTTCTCCATCAGTTGGTTCAGTCAATCTTAATATCGCCCTGCCTGTTGTTGATTTACCACATCCAGACTCCCCCACCAATGCAAAGGTTTCCCCTTTCATTACCGTAAAGTTCACATCATCCACAGCTCTTACTACAATCTTTTCTTTAAACATTCCTTGGGAAATTTCATAATACTTTTTTAAATTTTTAACTGATAACAGTACTTGATTCTCCAATATGCTTCACCTCCATTCCCTCTGGATCCTGAAGCCAACATTTGCTAATATGCTTTCCCTTTTGAAAAGAGGGGGGAGTTTCTGTCAAACATTTTCCAAATACAAATGGGCATCTATTTGCGAATACACAACCTTCTTTAATTTCAGATGGTTTTGGTACTTGTCCTTGGATGGAAAACAGTTTACTCTTTCTTTTATTATTCGATGGCAATGATTGTATAAGTCCTTGGGTATATGGATGCAACGGTTGATCGAATAATTCATTTACTTCTGCCTCCTCTACTACTTCACCAGCATACATTACGACTACACGATCACACATTTCTGCAACAACACTTAAATCATGTGTAATCAGTATTAAACTCATATCATTCTTTCTTTTAATATTTTTTAGCAACTCTAATATCTGGGCTTGTATCGTAACATCTAAGGCTGTTGTAGGTTCATCTGCAATCATGAGCTTAGGCTGACACAACAAAGCAAGTGAAATCATCACCCTTTGTCTCATCCCTCCAGACAATTGATGTGGATATTCATCGATAATCTGCTCAGCTCTCGGAAGACCAACCTGCTTTAAAACTGCAATAATCGTTTCCCGTATTTTAGATTTAGACATCTTCTTATGTTGCCTTAAAGGTTCGCTCAGTTGTTTACCAATAGTAAATACAGGATTCAAGGAAGTCATGGGTTCTTGGAATATCATTGAAATCTCATTCCCGCGTAGTTTGCGAAACTCTCTTTCAGTTAATTTCGATAAATCTCTATCATTGAATAGAATTTCTCCAGAAACAATTTCGCTCGTTTTTTGCGGGAGAAGTCCCATAACAGATAGGGATGTCACACTTTTCCCGCATCCTGACTCACCTACAATGCCGAGGGTTTCTCCTTTATTCACATGAAAATATACCCCTCTTATAGGTTGGATTTTCTCTTTGCCATTATTAAATTGAATACGTAAGTCTTTTACTTGCAAGATTTTTTCCATTACAATCGTCCCTCCTCGCTATTCACCTTTCAATTCCGTATCCAATGTATCACGGAGCCAATCTCCAAAAAGGTTAACACCCAGAGCAGTAATCATAATGGCGATTCCGGGAAATGTGATTAGCCACCACGAACTGAAAATATAATCCTTACCTTCATTCAACATATTGCCCCATGCTGGTTCTGGAGGTTGAACACCAAAACCCAAGAAACTTACAGAGGCTTCTGCAATAATATAAGTCCCAATTTGAAGGGAAGACAGGATAATAATTGGTGTAAATAAGTTAGGAAGAATGTGTTTGAACAATATCCCAAATTTTGAAACACCTGTTGCCACACATGCAGTTATAAATTCTTGTTCACGTAATGCAAGAACTTCGCTCCGAATGACACGGGCAAAAATAACCCAGCCTCCAATAGCAAGTGAGATAATGATATTTCGAAGACCTGATCCTATAATAGCGTTAATTACTAAAACCAATAGAATAAAAGGAAAGCTTAATTGGACATCAACAATACGCATTAATACGACATCAACCCATCCCCTAAAGTAGCCTGAGATGATTCCAACAATTGTTCCAAATGTACCAGCAAGAAGCACAGTACTTAAACCTATAATCACGGATATTTTTGCTCCCATAATTATTCTAGAAAATATATCTCTTCCTAACTGATCCGTTCCTAACAGATGACCCCCAGTCATAGGAGGTAACAACTTTTTACTGAAATCTGCAAGAAGAGGATCAAAAGGAACAATCCATTGACCGAAAATGCTTATTAATAGCAAGATTAGTATGATAATAAATCCAATAATTCCTGTCCAACTTCTCATTAGATTTAAGAAAAAAGTAGTTATTGCCGATTGTCTATTTTTTCTAACACTCAGTAGCTTTGTTGTATGAGGTACTTTTGGAAAATTTACTGTCATTCACTCACCTACTTTACTCGAATTTGCGGATTAACATATGCGTACAATATATCCGCAATGAAATTAATCACTGCATAAATTAGGGCTACGATAAATACACCAGCAAGTACGATTGGAAAATCTCTATTCATAAGGGATTGCATTAATAACCTTCCAACCCCTGGCCATGCAAAAACGACTTCTGTAATAACAGCACCTCCGAGTAAGGTACCTAAATCAAGTGCTACCAACGTGATAATTGGAATAAGTGAATTTTTAAGTGCGTATCGCCCCACTAATCGAATAGTTGGCACCCCTGAAGCCTTCGCGGTTCGGATATAATCTTTTCTTAACACATCCAACATGGTGGATCTAGTGAAGCGAGTAAACCTTGCTACGCTATAAGCCGCTAGAGTTATCATTGGAAGAATTAAATGTACTATTGAACCTGCACCACCTGAAGGGAGTATATTTAGTTGAGCAGCAAAAAAGTAAATGAGTATTAGACCTAGCCAAAAGCTTGGGACAGCTTGACCTAGTACAGTAAAAGCGACACTAATTCTGTCAAAAACTGAATTTCTTTTATAAGCAGAAAGCACACCTAGAGGAATGGCAATCAATAAGGAAAGAATTAATGCTGATATTGCTAACTGAAATGTAGCAGGTAAACGACTCAATACGAGTGGTAAAGCATCTTCTCTACTACGTAAAGATTGGCCAAAATCACCTTGAACCGCATTCATCATAAATTCTCCATATTGAATATATATTGGACGATCAAACCCCAACATTTCTCTATATTCCTCAATTTGTTCCCTTGAAGCATCTGGGGGTAAGAACAGAGCTGTTGGATCACCAGATAAACGTATTAGAAAAAATACAACAGTAAGCGCTAATAAGACAACAACCACTACTTGAATCAGTCTTTTGATTATAAAATCAAGCATACTCAACCCCCTTAAATCAGATAAATATTTATTACCTATTTATTAAAAGAGAGGGAAACAACAAATCCCTCTTAATTCGCCCAATTTATAATAGAATTTTTAATTCCATGACATCTCATACGCTTGCATTTTCTCATCCACTCGAGCTTTGAAATTCAAGTCTTTTCGGACAGCATATAAGTCTGCCTGTTGCCATAAAGGAACCCAAGCAGCTTTTTTAACTAAACTATTTTGAAGTTCAGCAAATCCATCAAGTCTTTCCTCTTCATTAAACAAAGCGGTTGTTTTATAAATTTTTGTTTCAATGTCTTTGTCATAAAAACTGCTGTACGGTGCAACTTTTGTGAAGAGATCCTCAATTGTAGATTGCGGATCGAATGCTGGTCCCCATCCTAGAATAAACATGTCACCCATTTCTCTATTTCTTATTTTCTCCAAATGTGCTCCCCACTCGTTCACTTGAACATTGACCTTCACACCAATTCGCTGTAACTGAGCAGCAATAGCTTGAGCAACTTGGGAGTCCATAGGATAACGACCATTTGGTGTATCCAACGTTAAGGTTAAAGTTTCAGATTCATATCCTGCTTCTTTCAATAAGCTTTTTGCCTTTTCTTTATCGTAATCATAGCCTTTAGTTTCGATGTAGGCTGAATTGATTTCTGAAAGCGGACCTGTCATTTTTGTCCCATGGCCATTCAAAACCGAATTGAGTAATTCATCTACATCCACCGCATAATTTAATGCTTGACGAACTTTTTCATTTTTTAGTGGACCATCAAAAAATGTGTTTAAAGCAAGGTAATTAATACGTGCTGATGCAACTTCTTCTACTTTCGATTTATCATCACCTTCAATTTTCCCAACTGAATCCACTGGAATATTTTTAAACAAATCTACTTCTCCACTTAAGAAAGCAGATAAACGTGAACTATATTCTGGGATATAACGGAACTCTAATGTCTTAATTTGTGGTTTCCCTCTCCAATAATCCTCAAAAGCTTCTAATTTCAAATAGTTGTCTCTAGACCATTCAACAAATTTATAGGCTCCAGTTCCTACTGGTTTTTTTGCTGCTACTTCTGTTCCTACCTCGTTAACATAGCCTGGTTCCATTATTAGTAAATCTTCAGCAATACGCTGAATTATGCCTGGGAAAGGCTTACTTGTTTTGATCTCAACTTCCAACGGTGAAATAACTTTCACTTCTTTCACGTCCACCCATCGAGTTTTATAAAATGATTTATTCGCATCGTCCAAGATGTAGTCAATGCTGAATTTGACTGAATTGGCATCGAAATCAGCTCCATTATGAAATTTGACTCCTTCTTTTAAATTCAATCTCCAAGTCAATTCATCTACGTTTTCCCATTTTTCAGCAAGCTCAGGGACGAATTCCCCAGATTGACCATCCCGACCAATAAGGGCATCATAGACATTACGAATTTGTGTGTCAGTTACATAATTAACGTCTGTATTTGCCATTAAAGTTCCAGCATCAGCTTCAAATGCAATGACAAGGCTATCTTTATTTGATGAGGAAGTGTTACCTTCTTTACCTGAATTACTCGTACCTGCTGTACCCTCAGTACAAGCAGATAACATTAACAATAAACTTACTGCTAATAAAACAAAGATACTTTTTTTCATATAACGATGCTCCCCCTTATTGAGTTTTTGAATATAATATCTCTTCGATTTTTTTCATCGATTCAACTAGGATTTCGATTTCTTCTTCAGAAATTTTATCAATCATACTTTGAACAGTGTTACTAGCCTTATCAGCAAGTGTTTTTAATGCCTCCTCTCCTATATCTGTGAGCTCTATATGTTGAATACGACGATCCAATTCAGAAAGCTTCTTTGCTATAAGACCATCTCGTTCAAAATGTTTTAGAATTCTACTTATATAGCTTTTGTCTAATAGAAAATAATTTGATAAATATGCAGCTGTACAGTCTTTCTTGTTGGAGATTTCAAATAGAATTAATGCTTCCGTAGCTGAATAAGGACTTTCATCGGTGTAAATGTTAAAAAGCCCCATGTGACGTGTGTAAAAACGATTAAACTTTTTTATATCTTGTATTATTTTTTCTGACATTTCTTAATTTTCATCCTATTCTGAATTTTAGATTTACTTTAAATTAGAAAGTGGCTTTAGTCAACTATTATTTTTATTAAAACCAGCAAATAAATTCTATATTTCTCGTAAGCGTATTAAAGTAAATTCTTTATATAACTTTTAAATAATGTTTAAGCAAATACACAAAAAAACTCCTTTTGATTAAATTTCAATCAAAAAGAGTTTTTAACATGTCTCAATTAAATTTAATGAGTTTATTTACTTCACTTGATGCGTTATACATTTTTGGACAAAATATTTTAGAATTAATTAATTTTGAAAAGGCTCTCAATTACATCGTTTAGGAAGATTGCATATCGTTTTATATTTTAAAATCCAATTGCATTTAACAATATCAATTCTTTCACGTTATTGATTCTCCATTAATGAAGAGGCTCAAACCCTCCATTTGTTGCTTCATCAATTTTTTGAAAAAGAAACTGGACTGTTTCCTTATCAGAGGCTGTTGGCAAACGAAATTTTTGTTGGTAATCTTCTGCCCCTTTACCTGTTATACAAACCCAATCTCCTTTATGGGCATGCTCCAATACCTCTTTTATCGCTATTGTTCGATCAGAAATGACATACCCTCCATCACTTAATGCATAAAGAGCCTGCTCCATTTCTTCATAAGGAACATCATTCAAATCATCCAATGTTAGAATATGAACATCGCTTATTTCTTTGGAAACACTAACCATATCCCGTCTCTTTTCCTTATCCCTATCCCCTCTAAATCCAAAAACGTGAAATACACGATTGGCGCCTTCTTCTCTTGCCGTTTGAAGACACTGATAAAAGGCATCTGCTGTATGAGCATAATCTATTACAACTGTAGCTCCATTAGGATGTTGTAGCATTTCAAATCTACCGGGTACTCCCGGAAATTTTTCTAAAGCATAAACAACTTTTTGTTGTGGAATACCTATCAATAAAGCAGTTAAAAAAGCCATAGAAGCATTCAGAATATTGTGCTTCCCTAAAATGTTAAGACTTAATTCGAAACTTTGATTCCCTTTAAGGGATACTGTTGATACACCTGATTTGAAATGAACGATTTGTAGATCATGGTAACTTTTGTCGCCTACCAAAAATATTTGATATCCTTTTGAAGTTAAAAGATCTGCTAGTCTCTTCCCCCAATTGTCCATATGGTTAATAATGGCTAGTCCATTAGGCTTTAATTGATCAAACAGGCTTGCCTTTACAGAGAAGTAAGCCTCCATATCACGATGATAATCAAGGTGTTCTTTATCTAAATTTGTAAATAAACAATAATCAAATTCTACACCCTCTACACGATATTGAGAAAGACCGTGTGATGAAACTTCCATTATTATAAATTCATCTTCACTCAGGGCAATTTGCTTTTGAAGTTCTAGTGCATCGGGGGTAGTATTTACAGAGGGTAAGGTTTTTCCATTAACAACATTCTGAACTGTACCAAATAAAGAACAAGATCTTCCGCAGCTTTCCAAAATATACTTAAGCATATAGGTAGTTGTGGTTTTACCATTCGTACCAGTAATACCAATTACAATCTTATTTCGTGAAGGGTTACCATAAAACTGACACGCTATTTGCGCAAGTGCTAAACGACTGTTAATTACTCGAACATAAGGTACAATCAAGTCTTTTAAGTCTTTCTCTCCAACCACTACACTCGCTCCCGCTTGAATAGCGGCATCTATAAACTGATGACCGTCTACACGATAGCCTGGAATTGCTACAAAAATGTCGTTAGGACGTACTAAAGAAGAATTTGTGGCGATCCCTTTTATATCTACATCAATATCAAGAAGATGTGAATTCACAGCTTTATCTACATGTTCCAATAGTATGTTTAATTTCATCTACGGCTCACTCCTAGGTTACAAAACGAGTCATTTATATTAATCCGCGCATTTTATTTATGACCTATTGTGAAATATTTATACTAAAAAGGCGCTCTAATATGTGAGCACCTTTTTACTGAAAAATTATAATTAATAACTGATAAGTAAAATGAGAACATTTTTATTTCATTGAATGAAGTGTTTTAAAACCAAGAACTTACAAAATGATTAAACGCTAAAAGAATTACGCTAAACTAAAGGTAAATATTAGAAAAGCGATGTATTTAGGAGTTGTAAAAATGAACATAACAATTAGACAAGAGCAATCTTCAGATTATAAATTCACAGAAAATGTTGTACAAAAAGCATTTGTGAACATGGAATTTAGTGATAAAACAGAACATGAGCTAGTGGACCGCTTAAGAAAAACTAATACATTCATCCCTCAATTATCTATAGTCGCAGTTGTTAATGATGAAGTTATTGGGCATATTCTTTTAACAAAAATTAAAATAATCAATGTGGATCAATCTACAGAGTCTCTTGCACTTGCCCCAGTTTCTGTATTACCTGAGTATCAAAACAAAGGCATTGGCAAGCTTTTAATAAACACAGCGTTAGAAAAAGCTAAAGAACTCGGTTACAAATCTGTTGTCGTATTAGGACACCCAGACTATTATCCGCAATTCGGATTTAAAAAAGCATCATCATGGAAAATAAAAGCACCTTTTGAAGTGCCGGATGATGCAATTATGGCATTTGAATTAAGTGATAACGCTCTTAGTAATGTTTCAGGTGTAGTTGAATACTCAAGTGCATTTTTTGAATAACATATCAATCAGATTAACATTGTCTAACTATCCCCCATTGGATTTTATTATCTAATGGGTTTTTTTGTGAAAAAAGCCCGTCAGAAATTGCATTAATGTGGTAATGTAAATACAATATTGCTCAATTTTTCATATTATATTTTTTCCAGTAAGCAAAACCAATAATCATTTCACCCAGTTCCTCTTTGATAAAATCACGAAAAATTAATTACTAGAAAATTAATTAGAAATTTATTTTTATATTATATCCTTTTAATATAAGTCGAAAGGAGAATACTATGCGAAAAATAATTAAAGTATTAATAAAACTATCTGTTCTGTTCATTATCTTAATGGTACTAGTAACCGCATCCATCTTTACCTACCATAATTATCTTTTAAAGAAAGAGTCGGCACTAATTAAAAATGCAGGTGCGTTAGTCGATTTTAATAGTAAAAAGATTAATGTTTACATTGAAGGTAGAGGTGAGGATACGTATGTATTTATGCCCGGCTCAGGAGTAGCTGCCCCTGTTTATGAAATGAAAGGTCTTTATAGCAAATTCTCAACAGAAAATAAAATTGCTGTAATTAATAGAGCGGGCTATGGTCTCAGTGATGTTTTTAACGATAACAGAGATATCGACACTATATTAGAACAAACTAGAAGCGCACTTATTCAGAGTGGTAATACACCACCATATATATTAGTACCACACTCTTTATCTGGATTAGAAGCTATTTACTGGGCGCAAAAATACCCAAATGAAGTGAAGGGAATTATTGCTTTAGATATTGGTTTACCCCAACAGTATGTAACTCATAAAATGAGCCTAGTTGATTCAATAACAGTAAGAGGAATGAATCTTTTATCAAAAGTGGGTATTCATCGACTCTTTCCTTCTTTAACATTTAATCCCGAAGTAATTAAACAGTCGTTTTTAACTGAACATGAAAAAGAAGTATTTAAAGCCATTTCATATAAACAGTTTTTTAATAACAATATGGAGCAAGAACTTTTACAGGTATACGAAAATGGTAAAAAATCAGTTGACCTACCGATACCAACAGAAACACCTATTTTATTTTTAGATGCAATTGCTGAAGAAAATAAAAATTCAAAATATACTAAGCAGAAAAATAAAGATTATGAAGAGTTTGCAGAACAACTATTAATATCCGATGTGCTAACTATAGAAGGAAAGCACAGCATTTATTTATATTCACCAGATAAGATTTATAACCTTGCCAAGGATTTTATTAATAATAGAGTAGAGAAAAATTAAACGATTTACATTAATTATGATACTGGAAGGTCAAACCAATGAAAGAATATAACATTTTAATTGTTGAAGACGATCTTATGATTGGTCATTTACTACAGAAGATTTTACGACGCGAAGAGTATAATGTTTGTTGGAAAACAAACGGTAAAGAAGTACTAGATGTAATCCATAAAATAGACTTAGTTATAATGGATGTCATGTTACCCGGTGAAGATGGTTATCAAATCACCAAAAAGATAAAAAATTTAGGTTTAAATATCCCGATTATTTTTCTATCTGCAAGGCAGGATATTGATAGCAAACTTCAAGGTTTGACAGTCGGTGAAGATTATATGATAAAGCCATTTGACCCTAGAGAGTTATTACTAAGAATTCAGAAAATGCTAGAGAATCAATACGGTACTTTTACACAAATCAAACATTTATATATTGATGCGGATCTTACTAGGGTTTTTAATAATAACTTAAATAATGAGGTTCCTTTTACATCTATTGAAAGAAAAATATTCTTTTATTTATATGATAATAGAGATCGCATTTTGACAAAAGAACATTTCTTTAATTATTTATGGCCATTAGATGATAGAAATCAAAATATCATAAACGTACACATGAAAAAAATTAGAACAAAGATTAATGATATTAATGGTGAGATTATACAAAATATATATGGAGAAGGGTATAGATTAAATACCTATATAAAAAAATGAATTTAAAAAAGAAATATCAGTTATTATTATTTTCTGCAATTATTAGTGTGCCCTTTTTGTTACTAGTGATTAGTGTGCTTATGTCAATAATTTATAATGCTACCTTTAAATCAAAACATCAAGACATCCCTTTTCATGAATCTTTTGCATATCCAACTATGCTGTTCCTATTTTTACTTTCTTTATTTTTGCTAGCCTTTTTATTTTCGAAATCTATTAACTCATTATTAAACAAAATTAATATTTTGAATAAAACTATTAGAAATTTGGCTAGTGATGAAAAAATCCCTGAAAAAATAGTTGTAACTAGAGATGATGAAATAGGTGAACTAATCAAGTCTGTAAATATATTAATCGAAAGAACGACGTATAGAGAATTAGAACTAAAGCAAAAAGAAGAAATAAAAAAAGAACTTTTAAATAAATTAAGGCATGATATAAATACACCGTTAACTACCGTTAGATTACAATTGTTTTATTTAGAAGACCAATTTACTGATCAAGTACCTATACTAGAATCACTCTACCAACAAATACAATACATTTCTGATTTAACAAATGAACTGAATATACATTCTACTGATTCGTTGGAGAATTCTTATATCCTAAATGATGAAGTGAATATGAATAATTTATTAGAAGTCATGTGCAAGAAGTGGAGTTATTTGTATAGCATTCATGATATTGATTTGATTTATAGTACATTAAATAAAGATTTAACATGGGTAAGTAACGATTTATGGCTTCAAAGATTGTTCGATAATATTTTCCAAAATACATTAAAACATTCAAATGCAACAAAACTAGAAATTATCGTAGACAATAATATTATTTCATTCCAAGATAATGGAATTGGTTTCAATATCGCTCATAATAATACGGGGCTAGGTTTAAAAATAATTGAAGATATATCTAGGTCATTGAATATAAAATATACTTTACAGTCAAATAAAAATGGAACGTTATTTAGTTTTACAACAGAATACAATGAATAAAGCCATGACACAATAGCATTTGTTTTCAAAACTACTTCAAGATAAAAAGCTGGGATGACCAAATCAGTCATTCCCAGCTTTTTATTTTTATTCGATGATGTCACATACACGGCCAATTTGACCATCTGTAAGACGAACTTTAATTCCATGAGGGTGGAAAGAAGAATTCGTCAATAAATCCTTTACGACACCTCTCGTTTTAATACCTGTTCGTTGATCTTTCTTCAAGATAATATCTACGACAAGTCCAGGTTTTACGTCACTTCGATTTTGTCCGTTCATTTGAAAATTCCCTTCTCTACTGCTTTGATGATTCATCTAGTATAGCATAACGATTTTAATGGATGGATAACAGGTAGCTATATACTATGTAGAGTTTTATTTCACACATAAGTCACATCAATTATTTCCAATATTAATCTTAATGACATTAAAAATGGAGCTTACAAAAATGACAATCGTCAATACCCACGCTACCCATTCACCAATTAACTGAATGCTAAAAGGAAATGCGATTCCAACAACACCTATAAATATCGAGAATATCCATATATCTTTTGCAAGTTTTTCCTTGTCCCCATTAAAATCAGATTCCTGGAAACCAGCGATTAAACTAAGCTTTTTCTTTTTCCATATCAATCATCCACAAAAGAACATAAGTAAACCAATGATTAAACAAATAGAAACAGCTATAAAAAACTCTATTTTTGAAATCATGAATTCTACATCCTCTTATTAATAGTTATTGATTATTGCTTATTTCGACATTTTGTTTGATAATGAATATAAGTAGAAAAACTCTTAATAGTGTTGTCTATTCCTCGTTATGCATATTTATGCACACTACTCTAAAATAGATAGAAGTTCCCTGTTTTTAATACTATTCTAAAATAGCAAAGAAATACATACTAGTTATTTCACTTTATAATGTAAATGGACAAATTGTCCAAAACGCTTTGTATCTATTAAAGTTAAATTGATTTGTGGGTTTTTTTCTTTAAATAATGGAATTCCAGATCCCAATATATGGGGTGTCACAGTTATAATATATTCGTCTATTAAATTTTCTTTAACAAAAGCATCGAGTATCCCCGAACCACCAACCATCCAAATTTTAGTGCCTTCTTGTTTTTTCAATTTTTTAGTAAACTCAACTACATCTTCTTTTACAAAATCTACATATTCAGTTGAACCTTTTTCAGAGGTAGAAAATACATAATTTTTCTTATCAGGATATGGAAATGATTCTGCGTGTTCCATCACGTAGTCATATGTTCTTTTTCCCATAATCGTTGTATCAATTGTTTCATACATTGCTGTATATCCAGTGTCACCCTCACCTTCAACTTCTTCTAACCACTGCAAATCATCATCTTCCTTAGCAATAAATCCATCTAAACTAACACCAATATATAAAATAACTTCTCGTGCCATATTCTTGTCTCCTTTTATTTTTAGTTTGTCCCTTATTGATAAAATCATTAGGTATTAACTATACTAACGATAAAACATGACAAGTAATGGCATGATTAAAAAGAAAAGGTGAAAAAATGTCAAAAGCAAAACGTCTACTAGATATTCTTATGTTTGCTAATGCAAAAAGAAAGTTCACAGCACAAGAAATTGCGGATGAATTTAAAATTTCCATTCGTACAGTTCATCGATATATATTGGATTTGAGTGATATGGGTTTACCAATTTATGCTGAGCAAGGTCGGAACGGTGGATATACAGTTTTATCAAACAGACTGCTCCCTCCGATTTTATTTACCGAGGAAGAAGCTGTTTCAATTTTTTTTGCTTTTCAATCCCTAAATTATTATCGCAACTTGCCTTTTGATACCGAAATCAGCTCAGTTGAACATAAATTATATAGTTCACTTCCGAATGATGCCAAAGTGAAAGTCGATAAGATTCGTTCTTATATCGCTTTTTGGAACCCTAAAAGGACAATTGATACTCCATTATTAAACGATGTATTAGAAGCTTCTATAGAAAATAGAAGTTTACATATTCAATATGAGTCTAAGGCAGGCATAAAAGCAAAACATATTCGCCCTATCGGTGTATATGCTCATGACGCACTATGGTATATGCCTGCTTATGATTTTAGTAAGCAGAAAATTTTGCTGTATCGTGTTGATCGTATTCTTTCAGTTTTATCAACTGAAAATAATAATGATGAATTCATGAATTTAGAAGAATGGTTTGACTCACATGATGTAAAAAGACCAATCCGATTGAATGTTCTTTTATCTATGGAGGGTGTACGTCAATGTAAAAGTGTGCCTAGTTTTGAAGGGCTTGTGAAAACAAAAGAAGATGGAACTGGATATATCGATTCTGACATTGACCAAGGTGAGATTAATTTTATAACTCCATTATTTTTTAGACTTGGAAAAGATGCGCTAGTATTAGAACCAAAGGAATTAATAGATAGCTTACGTTTAAAAGCTGAAGAAATTTTAACTATGTATCAACGTAATAATTAAAGTATTTACGTTATTATGCCCTTTCCAATAACTCCTTTTTCAATAATAGGCCACTAACCTCAAAAAACATACAAATAAAAGCAGAAGCTAAAATGCTCCTGCTTTTTCTATTTATTATTAAAAATCAATTTGTGTTTTGCATTATGCGTTAGTAAAAATAAGTGGTTTTCTTCCCTTTAAAGGTTGTGTTTGCTCAATTGCATAGCCTACATTTAATACTCTACCTTCACTGAAAGCTGGTCCCATGATTTGTATTCCTACTGGCATATCTCCTTTAAAACCACAAGGTACTGATAATGCAGGTAAACCCGTTAAATTCCCTGGACCAGTAAAACGTATAATATTATCTATTAAATCTACTTTTTCACCATTCAAGTCTGCAAAATTTTCGCCAATAGTTGGCGCTATAATTGGTAGTGTTGGTGATATTAATACATCAACCTTATTAAATACTTCGTTAAATTCATGTTTTAACTGTCTTCTAACTTGCTGTGCTTGTAAATAATCAACAGCCGAAGGAAGCTCTCCTAATTCAAATAAGAATCGAATATCATCACCAAAATCATCTGGTCGGTTCATTAAATCTGAGTGATGTATAGCAGAAGCTTCTGATAAAGAAGTGACTAATTCAGCCCATTCAGAATGTTGAAGTGTTGGAATTTTAACCGTTTCTACTTTAGCTCCTTGATCTACTAGTTTTTGAATACTAGCACGAACAAGTTTATTAATATCATCATCTACTTGATTAAAGAAGTAATCTTCATTAACTCCAATTACTATATCCTTCACCTCACCTGTAACTTGTCCTATATAGTTATCAATAGAGACATTTACAGAAGTAGGATCATTTCTGTCATAGCCAGAAATAATTTCTAACATCCCTGCTGCATCTTTAACTGTTTTTGTCATTGGTCCAATATGATCCAGAGACCAAGCAAGTGGATAACATCCATACTTACTAACTCGACCATGTGTTGGCTTAAGACCTACAATACCACATGCAGATGAAGGAATACGAATAGACCCCGCAGTATCAGTCCCTAACGACGCAATACTAGCACCTACTGCTACAGCAGCTCCTGAACCACCACTTGAACCCCCAGGAATTTTATTTAAATTCCAAGGATTTCTTACTGGACCATAGTGTGGATTATTATTTGTTATCCCCCATGCATATTCGTGCATGCTGAGTTTCCCAGTAAAAATAACACCTGCATCTCTTAATTTTCTAACTACTGTAGCGTCGTAATCAGAAACAAAATCCTTATGAATTTTTGAAGACATTGTTGTTATTTTATCTTTAAAATATAAATTATCTTTAAGTGCAATTGGCATACCATGATACATCCCACGATAATTACCTTGCATAATTTCTTGTTCTGCTTTTTTAGCAGCTTCTACTGCTTCTTCTCTATAAAAAGACATATATGAGTTAATCTTGTCCTGACTTTTTTCCGCATGATCTAGGACAGCTTTTGTTAGCTCAACTGGCGATAATGTTTTATTTTTAATTAACGGTGCAAGTTCATCAACTGACTTCAAAATTAGATCATTCATCAATGTGGTCACCTCCAGGAATATTCTTCAGACTAATGTCAGCATCATCAATATTAACTCCCTCTAAGTTCCCTCTTAGCGCTTGTATACCTTCCCATTTCTCTTGCAAACTTTCAAAATGGTCTTTCTTTACTTGAATCCCCTTGTTCTCTAACAATTCTTGAATCGACAATGACAAATGAATCACTCTCCTCAAAATTATTCATATATCTCAATAAGTCTATGACCTAATAAGATTGGACCAAAGTTTCTTAAATGTAGAAAGAAAAATATACGATTAACAATAGAATAGTAACCTCATATGAGGATTATTTTGTTAAAAATACGCTATGTTAAAATCAAATCATTCTCTTTAAATCAAAAAATTCATAATTTTCTAAATCATATTAAACATTACATGACTGGTAGATTATTGTCAATTGGATAAAAGGTTTTACTCTCCTAATAAAAATATTATCTATTTATTTGCATAAAAATAAACTAAGAGCTGACAGCTTTTAGTCTACTTTGCAAGCGTATTAAAAAAAATTTAAATATTTATTGTTTCTAAAGGGTAAGATCAATCGTTCTTTTTAAAGTTATAGAGTATACTACATTTCTCTATTTATTGTTACTCTGCATTGATAGTGCCATATTTACTTAAGAGCTCCAATTGATTTGATGCGTCGCCAATTGTGCCTACTTTTGATTTTTCAGTATCCGTGTCTAATTTCAAACTATCTAAATTTAGTGTTATATCAGATGAATTACTGTTAGCCGTAATTTTCAAGGAAGTCGGAACTTCTTTATAGGCCACAGTAATATCTCCTGACTTTGTTTCTACGAGTAATGTCTTTCCTTCTACTGCATCATTCACTGACACTTCACCATCTACTGAAGTAATATTCATATTAGGGCTATTCACATTCATTAAATAGTTATCACCAGAAGTAGAAGCTGATGTTAAATTTTTTAACGAACTTTCTTTCAAACTTAGTTCACCATCTTTTGACGTAAATCTACCTTTCTCGGCTGACAGTCCTTCAATTTTTGCCGTACCTGAGTCGTTTGAAATTATTACGTTTTTACTCTTAATATCATTCATTTTTATATCACCATAGCTATTATTTACTGTAAGCGTATCTAAAGCGTTCTGTGGGATTGAAATATGAATAATTCCTTTTTTTCCAAAGCTGAAGTTATCAGTAAACCCACCATCTTCATCTTGCTGACTAATTATTATCCTCTTGCTTTTGCTTTTGATTGTGACTGGATCATTCTTTTTGTCTTTTTGTTTACCTTCAAATGTGACAGTTAATTTATTGGATTCACTGTTATTAAACTCAAGATCCCAAGATTCATTGTTTATTACTAATTCTTTAATGCCCTCAATATCAAATGATTTTTCTCCCACAAATTTATCCAATCTTTTTTCCATCCCACTTAAAACTAATCCAAAAATAGCGATTAACATAATGGATGTTATTATGAATTTTTTCACTTCATTTCCTCATTCCTTTTAAACCAAATCTATTTTTTCAACTTTATGATAAGAGAGATAGCCGATTAAAAGGCCTAGAAGACATAGTGTAATTGGAACAACAATGAATTGTATAAGACTAACCTGAGTTCCACCACTTGATACATTTCCATTTATTAAGAAGCTAATTATTACGGCCGAGGTAATGGTTGTAGCAGTTGATTTTTTTCTCATTCCAAAGTACAGAGGAATCAGGCTTACTCCAGCAATCATAAAAGCACTAATAAAAGTTGTTGGAACTATTGCAACTATTTCACTTAAACTCATTGGTGTTGGAAAGAATTCTAAAATTGGATTTAAAAAATAAATTATCACACTAATGATAAAAGTAGCGATAATAATACTAAAAAAACAAAACCCAAAGACAATTGATAACTTAGCTTGCATTAATTTTTTTCGTTTCAACGGGTAGCTAAATAATAATTGAATCGTTTTATTCCTGTATTCATCAATTACTATTCTTGATAAAATAACACTCGAAAAAATGATAAATACGATTCTAATGAAAATATTCGTTAAAGACATGAATTCGGTATAATCTCGAAACATAAGATCATCCTCAACTTTAGATACCCACGCCATTAAACAAACAGCAGCTAAGATCCCCAATATACTAAATACTAACCCTTTAAAATAACTGGATAACTGATTTTTTTTCCATTCCAGTTTCATAAGTTTAAACATGTTGATTACCTCCAAGAAAGATTTTAAGAAAGACTATTTTTTCTATCCTGCAACGTTCTTTAAATACCTCTTTTAAAATTAAATTGCATCCTCTATCTCAATATTTCGAATCGATAAGAAAGCAATGATCACTCCTACAACTGCAAGGCCTAATTGAACCGGAATAAAAGTAACCATTGAGAATACTGGATTAGAAGAGCAAACAATTGACACTACTAAGAGAGATGACAATATAGTTGTAGGAACAGAATGTTTACGCATTCCAAAATACAATGGAATCAAGCTGATTCCTGCAGAGGCAAATGAATATGGGATCGTTTTCAAAACTTCAGCAATGTATTGACTTGCAGTTATTGAAAATGGAACAATGTTAAAAACATTACTAATGATTGAAAATAAACCCGCAACTACGATATTACTCAATAACATGGTTATAAAAGTTATAGCAGCAATAAAAAGCAATTTACTAGCAATTAATTTCTTACGATTAATTGGATATGAAAACATGATCAGTATGGTTTTGCTTTTATATTCACCAATCACTATTTTCGCGATTAATACCGAGGCAAACACAATAAATGTAGCTCTGACCATTGCACCAATTATTACGAAAAAGTCTAGATGCGTCGTAGCAATTATGTCACCTTCAATTTGAGAGATGTACATTACGAACCAAAGTAAGGCTATCATAAGGATGTTTGCTATTATTGCTCCTCTGAAATACCAGCCAAATTTATTTTTCACAAGTTCTAATTGCATTAATTTAAGCATGAATCCCCTCTCCGTTCATTAAATTCATGAAATATTCCTCCAAAGAGCTATGCTTTTTGTTGATACTTTCGATCTCAATATCATTCATAATTAGGGCTTTTGAAATCTCTTGCTGTGTTGCGGTCATCTCATATATGCGAATTGTTTGATCACTCACGATTTTATAATTTTTTAATCCTAGCTGATTATCTAAAATGAAAGCAGCCTTTTTGATATTTTGAACCTTCACCTCAATAAAATCTGTCTGTTCTCCTTTGATACTCTTCATAGAAACTTCTTTGATCAATTTTCCATTTTGAATGACTCCAATAGTGTCTGCCATTTGTTCCATTTCAGCTAATATATGGCTAGAAACTAATAAAGTAATGCCATATTCTTTGCAAAGCATTTTAAATAGCTCTCGCAATTCTTTAATACCGATTGGGTCTAAGCCATTGATAGGTTCATCTAAAATTAACAGTTCTGGTTTTGTCGTAATCGCTCTAGCTATTCCTAATCTTTGTTTCATTCCAAGTGAAAAATCTTTCACCTTTTTATCATCTACATTATTTAACTTCACAAGATCTAAAGCATGGTCAATTGACTTCTTGTCATAATAGCCCATGTATTCACAATGTAAGTAAAGATTTTCTCGAGCTGTTAGCTTCTCATAAAAAATAGGATATTCAATAATTGTCCCCATTCTTTTTAAGACTTCATATGATGTATTCGTTAACTTTTGACCAAAAATTTCAATATCACCGCTCGTCGGTTTGATTAAATTTGTAATCATTTTCATAATCGTAGTTTTACCGGCCCCGTTTGGACCCAAAAATCCGTATATTTCACCTTGCTTCACATGCATATTGACCTCGGAAACAACCTCTTTTCCTTCAAATACTTTTGTTAGTTGATTTGTTTTTAATATATATGACATTTTGTCTTCCCCTTTCGCTGTCTATTTTTATTGTACGAAACGAACATCTCTTTTTTCTTACTCGATTCTTACAAATTTCTTAAGCCCTTCAAAAGCGAAGGGAGATATTCATTGTTGTGGCATGAAACAAAACAAAAAGCTTGTAGAATTTCTACAAGCTAATATTTCATTCTTTTTAACATAATTGTAAATGCTGTTTTATTATAAGGCTTACTTGAAAGATGAATTTCCCCACCTAAAGCTTCGACAAGCCGTTTCGTGATTGTCAGCCCAAGTCCACTACCTTGATATAAACGATTTCTTGAATCTTCTAATGTATACATTCGCTCAAAAACTTTATCGATATGTGACTCCGAAATACCTTTTCCTTTATCCCAAATATCAATGTACACTGTCTTGTCATCACTTCTCAAAGTTATTCCCAGTGTTTTTCCATCATCACCATACGTAATTGCATTCGATATTAAATTATTTAAAATTCTACTTAACACATCTGTATTTCCATGTGCATATAGTTGTTCATTCGGAATATCAATTTCAACCGAAAAGCCCTTCGCCATAAGTAAATCATAGAACGATAAAATATTTCCCTGACATACTTCGTTCATATTAACTCTCGTTAACTCGATTTCCTTATCTCCTGACTCCAGTTTGGATAAATCAAAAAATTTTTGAATAAGTTCCATTACTTCAATTGTTTTTATATGTACCTTTTCTAACAAAACTTGTCGTTCATCCTCGTTCATTGTTGGATCTGTATGTAATATCTCTATATAGCCGAGAACAACCGTAAGCGGTGTTTTCAAATCATGCGATATATTAGAGAGCATTTTACGCATTGATATTTCTACCTTTGCTTGATTTGCATTTGTTGTATGCTTTGCTACTAAGAATTGATTAATAACCACTAATAACTTTTGCAGTTCTTTATCATCAGTTACTACTAATAACTTTTCAGTTGTTTGCTTTTCTAAATTATTCTGTAGCTTCTCATAAATGTATCTTAAATCCTTATCTTTATTTTGCTGCATATTGTATTGGAAAACGATAAAACCTATTAATACGATAATTATCAATATTAAAAAAAACTCCATTTTACATCACTTCCAATTTATATCCGATTCCCCATAACGTTTTAATATACACTGGGTTTGATGGATCGTCCTCAATCTTCTCTCGCAGTCTTCTCATATGAACATTAATAACATTTTCATCACCATAATATTCTTCATTCCAAATGAGATTATAAATTTGAGCTTTCGAAAATACACGATTACGATTTTTTGCAAATAACTTTAATAGCTCAAACTCTTTAGATGTGAGTTTAATGACTTCACCTTTCTTCCAAGCTGTATAATTGATTGTATCTATTTTCAAGTCACCAATTTGAATAATTTTATCGTCTACCTTTGGAGGAACTGAATATTTTGTCGAACGACGAATTCCTGCCTTTACTCTTGCAGACAACTCAATCATCGAAAAGGGCTTGCAAATGTAATCATCTGCCCCAAGACCTAAGCCAATCGCCTTATCAACATCAGTATCCTTAGCAGACATCATTAAAATTGGAACAGCACTTTTTTCGCGAATCAATCTCACAACTTCTAAACCATCTATCTTCGGCATCATAATATCAAGAATGACTAGATCAAATGAACCTTGCATAAACTTCGCTAGCCCATCTTCTCCATCATAAGCCGTCGCTACTACAAAGCCTTCTTTTGTTAAGTAGCTTTCGACCATTTCTTGTATTGATATATCATCTTCAACTAGTAAAATATTAGATTTCATGCACTTCTCGCTCCTAGCTTTTACATATTCACACAAGTAATTATACCTCAATATGGATTTACTGATAATAAAAGGTTAAATTTTATTTAGAGTGGAAGCTAAATAATATAAGGCTATGATTAATTATGGAAAAAATAGAAAGTGATACTGAAATGTTCCTCTACTTTTCTTCTTTAGTGTCCCATACCCAATCTACAACTATTTGCATTAGTGCTAATGCCAAACAGAAGAGGAACCCTTTCATAAAAGGATCATCTTTATGAGTGAAGTAATCAATAATATTCCATGTAATAATGGCAACCAAGAATATAAAAATATACTTTTTAATAGATTTCATAAGCTCGGCACTTCCATTCTATGTACTATTTTTATACAAACATACCTCTTGAATAGACTTAATTGATTATTACCAGATAACTTCTTCGATATTTTCTTCAGTAAATTTTCCATAACGACCATAAAAAAATTATTAAACCGATAATTCCTAAGGTGGTACTTAGTAATGCTTTATATTTAGATGAAACATGAAACCATATTAGAACGCTATGTACAATTACTCCAATTGAAAATAGCAAACCGCTAATTATTTTCAAAAAAACTATGTCAACGATTCGTCCAATCATTAAAAGTAGAATACTAAGTGCTATCAAACTGTAAGTAGAGAGAACACTTTTTTTCGTCAACTCACCCACAAACCGTTTTCGATCTTCTTCTGACATTTTCATTAAAGACCTTCTCATCAAAAAAGTTGGTATCATAATAAATAATAGTAATTGTATAATGGCATCAATTTTCATCAATTTCTCCTTCTTCATAATACCTCTTAATTTATTATTTTACCTTATTTTGGAATAAATAACTATATCAAAATTATATACAGTATGGATGTAATATTATATAAATTTTTTTATTGGGCTATTATGATACTCATTGGAACTACTCCGCTTCAACAAACGTATAATCCATAAAGAAATTTATGATATTAATGAAAATCACTAATTTAAAGGTACTCCGTAATATTTGTAGAACTTATTATTAAAATAGAAATATCACTACTCGTACTTCAATTCAGTAAGTTGATTAGCTAGAGTAATAGCTATTTTTAAAATGCATTTTTGGAAATTATAGTAATTACTGTAGAAGAAGGTGAATAGAATAAAAAAAATTTATGTATTCATTATTATTGGATTAATTGTAATTTGTACATTTATTTTTGAACCTTTTCGTTCAGAACCGCCCACACCAAAAATAACGACTGGAAAAACTGTCATTCCTACTACACAAGGCTCATTTTGTTGGGATGGTCCTTTATTTACTAGATGTGTAGATAAGATTTATTCTTCCCCTTTAGAAATGGCAAAAGTACATAAACCAATGAAAGTCTCTCCTAATCAAGAAATAAGAATTAAATTTAAAAGAAAGCCTCTTGCCGGAACTTTACAAGTGGAAGAATGGAGAGATAAAAAAAATATAAAAAATATAAAAGTTAAAGATGCCAAAATTTTAGCGCCAAAAGAAAAAGGTGTGTACATTTATCACGTTATGGCTAATTGGAAAGATGGAAGTGGAAATCACGCCTTCTCAATAGAAGTAAAATAATCTTCAATGAACTAACAGCGACTATTCTAAAACCAAAGTATGATTCTACTGAGAAGAGCCGGTTCTTTTATTATTTCTGAATAATGATGAATTAAGGAATTAAATAATAAAAGCCGGATGACAAAAATGTTGTCATTCACGGCTTTTATGGCATTGAGTATTTGTCTTAAATAATCGCTTCAATACTAGCTAAATCTTCGGCTGTAAGTTTGATCTCACTTGCTTTTAAGTTTTCTAATAATTGATTTGTCTTTTTTCCTCCAGGTATAACAGCTGTTATACCTTTTTGTGCTAGTAACCACGCAATTGCTAAATTACCAACTGTCGTATCTTTCTTCAAGGCTATTTCTTTTAAACTTTCAACTTTTGTTAAATTAGCTTCAAAATTTCCAGCTTTAAAAAGATCTACACGATTTCGCCAGTCACCACTATCTAATTTCAAATCTTTTGTATATTTCCCTCCAAGAATACCAAAAGCAAGAGGTCCATATGCAACAACAGCAATTTGTTGCTCGATGCAATATGGTAAAATATCTTCTTCAATAGCACGGTTTAGCATATTGTATTCCAACTGGACAACATCAATATTCCCTGTACTATTAGCTTCTTTTAACTGCTCAAGCGTTACATTAGAAATACCAATTGCTCTAATTATCCCCTCTTGCTTCAACTTCACCAATTCAGCAACTGCTAACTCAAGTGAAGCACCTTGTTCTGGGAAATGGATATAGTAAATATCAATATAGTCTAAACCTAAACGTTTTAAACTAGCCTCACAAGCACTTCGTAGATAGTCAGGCGCGTTATTTGTGACTATTTCTCCCTGTTCATTCTGCATTCTCGCACCCTTTGTAGCTAATATGTATTGCTCACGTGGGAAACTTTGAAGTACTTCTCCAACTAATTCTTCTGAACGACCAGGCCCATATATATCTGCCGTATCAATAAGTGTAACCCCGTTGTTTAATGCTACTTTCACTAATTCTTTTCCATCTTCTTCATTCAAATTTTCGAACAAGTTATGACCACCGACCGCATTCGTGCCTAAACCAATTGTTGAAATGGAAATATCCTGTTTTTCAATTGTCGTATAGTTCATCCAAGATTCCTCCTTTTACATTTAGCGTGATAAGTGAATGAGTTCCTCAGCAACTAGTTGACTGTAATTGATGATTTTTTTTGATAGCTGATTAAATTTTCGACGTGATATATTCTCAGTTGAACCTGAGATTGCAAAGGCCGCTACTACTTCATGATTGATCAAAATCGGTGTTGCGATACAGCGCATACCAATTTCAGTTTCCTCATCATCTATAGCATAACCACGTTTGTTAATCTCTTGAATATGTCTTAGAAATAGATCCTTTTCTTGAAAAGTCTGAGAAGTCATTGGCGAAAAGTCGATGTTATTAATTATGTCTTTTTGATCTTCATCAGATGAAAAAGCCAGTAATACTTTACCTATGGCAGAATGATGCACCTTTGATTTTCTCTTCCTTGACTGTACATCAATCTCTATTCCTTCTCTATTCACAATTCGTTTCGTAATAAGTTGTTCATCTTCAATCACTGCAAGATAGACATTTTCTTGTATTTCTTTTACAACTTCAAATGGCGTTTTTAATTCTTGCCAAGGAATCTTTTTAGGATTCACAATGACCGTTTGAAAAAAGGCCTGATTCAATTGAAAATATGATTTTTCTTTCGAGATCAACTTGTATTCTTGTAAAATTGCTAAAATCCGATAAGTTGATGTTGAACTTAATCCAAGTGCATCCCCAATATCAGTCGCTTTCAATTTTGGATGCTGTTTTAATAACTCCAGCATCCTTAGTCCATTTTGCAATGTTCGCTGCTCTGTTGACTTCAACTCACTCACCTCACTACATATTTAGCATAAAGATTGATTGAGTAAATAGAAAATAATTATGCTTTATTTTCGTATATAGGGAAAATACGAGTTTGAATTGAATTTTTCCTGTAACCTTAAGCTTACTGTCGTCAATACTCTTAATATGTTTACTTAGAAGGAGAAAATGTAATTGTATAGCTTTCTCCTGCCACATCCAATCATTTATCTTTAATTATCCTATCAACATTTATCATCCAGACTGAATAACAAGTCCAATCATCTTCCTCAACAACCTCAACGTCACATCCGTAAACTTCTCCACACTATCTGCTGCAACAGATTGAGGTCCATAAATCATTCTGAATAACTGCAACTGCTCCTCACTTGGCATATCAGTATTCAAGAATAAATGCATGACATGAATGCCCTTCTTCTCTGCATCCATTACTGCTTCTGCTGTATCAACAATCCCATTTTGAGCATAGCCAAATGCTGAGGGTTCCCCATCGGAGAAAACAAGTAGAAATCGATGCTTTTCATCACGAGCTGCTAATCGTTTCGTCATCCAGCGAATTGCAAATCCATCGCGATTATCTTCATGCGCTTCCAACGCCATAATGGCAGAGCCACTATCCTTTGCACCGTCCTCTAATTTATGCACCCATTCAAATGTATTCGGTTGTATTTCTTCCGTTGCTTCGTAGGCATCTTCATAAAAAGAGACGATTTCATGTGTGATGCCCATTTTGCGCAAAACATCATGAAAAAGCAGAACTGCTTGCTTTGTTTCGTCCATTTTATCAATCATAGAAGCCGAGCCATCAACTAATAAACCAAACACTGCATCTAGAGGCTTCGCTGGTGAATTTTTCTTATAAAATGGTTTTGGTCTTTCATCGATTAAAAAGGTTGTTAGTTTGGAGGAAAGTCGACCTTTTGTTAAATGGTCACGTCTGGCAATTTCCTTTTGAGCCATACGCTTTCTGAATTCAGCCATTAATGCCTTCACATAAGGTTCTTGCGTAGTACGCCAAGTGACTAAATCATCCATTGAACCAGTTTCTCGGACCATTTCAATTCTTCTCTCTTCATAGACGACATTTCGATGTTCTTCACCAAAATATTTGCCTGCTCGCTTTTTCTCAGGAGGCAATTTTTTTACATCGTCATTATCATCTTGTTGTACAGAATCCTTTTGATCTTGTGCTCCACCAATACCGACTTCGGAAATCTCTGCTCCTTCTCGTCCTTCTTCCGCTTCTGTTGACATTGCCTTTCCTTCATTACCATGCTCTAGTTCATAACGCATATGGACGCCATCGTCAGACTGTGACTCGCGATGCCAAGTGCGGAATAGCTCTTCAATCGTTTCTTTTGCCTCTTCTTTGTTACCTTGTTCTTGTTCTGTAACACCTTTATGTTCATTGAACTTTGCTGCTTCTGCTATAGAATCCATAACTGCATAGTAAGTGTGCATTAAGTCTTTTTCCATATGTTCTGCAATCATAGCCATTACGCGATAAACAACCTCAATGCTATCTTCAGTTGAACGAGTATCATAAAGAGACTGCCAAGTGAATTGTAATAGTTCAAAAAAGTCAGGCATACTAGATGTATCTAATTGCATAGAGCCTTCATGTGCCATGACGAATAAATAATTCAAAGTAGCATCTGCTAAAAAGCCCTTTTGTAAATTAACTTGAAGTTGCTGCTTATGAAACTCCAAATACACTCTACGTCTTACGTTAAATGCCTCACCAGTACCTGGGCGTTCCTTCTCGACCGCATCCATTAAACGGAATTCTTCTGCCATTAATACAAGTTGCTCAAATAATTGGGCATTAGGTTCCCCTTGTAAATCCTCAAGTAATTCTAAAAAGGGCTGCACTGAAAAATAGCGCCAAAAGCCAGCCGCTAGCAAATAGATATCCGATAATCGCCCAGCATGCATGATTGCCCGATCACGATGACGCCAAAAAACACTAATTGACAGTGCCTGCTCCTTAGGACGTAACTCTAGCACTTGTCTTTCTGTTAAAGATAAGTATGGTGCATGAGATAACGCTCGCGTTAATTGCTCATAATGAAGCATCTGGCGTGCATTAATCTGTTCATTATTAAATTGAATAAAGCGATTCATCTGTGACATGCAATCAACCTCACTTCACCCACGTTTTAGCTAATTCCATTACGAGCTCACGTTCTCCAACATCGTCCAATTTCTCAGCAACTGCATAGCGAATTGCGCGCAGTGGTTCAATATATTGAGCTAACTCAGTAGCGTCCATTAAACTACGGATAGATGCGGCTTCTTCACTTAGCAAGCCATTTTGCACCTGCCCCTTCAAATCCTCAGCTAAATTGTACATGACGTTTTTCAAACCTTGTGGTGCATTTGGGAAAGCACTTTCCCATAAATTCTTAAGCTGCTCACCAGCTAAGTATGGAATGCTGTAGGAAATAAAACGGTTCTTCAGTGCCTCATTCATCGGTGCTGTTCCGATATAGCCTTCGTTAATAGCCGATATTACATTAAAATGTGGATGAGCTTCAATTACTTCTCCCGTAAACGGATTTGTTAACATACGTCGATAATCAAGAACACTGTGTAAAATCGGTAATGTCTCCGCCTTTGCCATATTGATTTCATCAATATACAGTAAGTGCCCTTCCTTCATCGCCTTAACAACAGGTCCTTCCACAAACTCAATTACTGTTTCTCCATCCTTTTGCACGATTGTCTTAAAGCCAAGTAAGCTTTCAGCATCTAAATCAACCGAGCAGTTGATACTATGCATAGGCTGTCCAAAATAAGCAGACACCGATTCAGCTAACTTCGTTTTACCTGAACCCGCTGGCCCTTTTAATAGCACTGGTTTTTGCAAAGCAACACTGATCAATACATCTTGCCACAACGTCGGGTCTGGTGAAATGTAGCCACCATTTCCAATAAGTAATGCCTGTTCTTCGCTATAAACACGAGCAAGACGCTCATTCTTAATCTTTTCAACTAAATCATGCATGTCTAGTTCCTCCTTGTTGAGCTTACATATGATAAAAAACGGCTTTCGCATATTTTTGCGGAAGCCGTTTTTGTTTAATACTACTACTTATTCGAAGTATTCTTTGTAGAAGCCACCAATATTTCCTGAATTATCGATAACAAAAATGAATTCTTCTGTTTCATTTTTCACTTCATATTCTTTTCCAACTGTTAGTACATTTGATACAAGGTATTTCTTTGCATCTGTTTGTTTACAAGTAACTGTTTTAATCGTTGGTGCGTCTTTCCATTTTAAATGTAACATGGTATAAACAACCTCTCTTATTAGAAAATCCTTAATAAATACGTAAATAGATTACATTCTCCTATTTTAAACGATTTTCACTGGAATGTGCGAGAAAAGCGCATATTTTTTTGAGAAATTGTAACTGAATAATAAAGTGATTTATAAACGCAAGTCAATCTTAACTGCTTTTATTAGTGAAAGCTTTTCATATTTACTAAAAAATTTATATACAAAAATTCATCGTTTTTAACAATTATTTAAAAAATCTGATATAATTGATATGGAAAATATTCCTTAAAAAGATATATATTGATTAACCAAATACTGAAAGTAAATAATTTTGAAAGGAGGTATAAGACAGTGGATAAATTAAGAAGTAACTCTTCAAAATAAAATTTTGAGGAGGATAATAAATGGAATTAACATTTAAAAATAGTAAAACTATCGGTAATGAACAATTAAAAAATTTATATAACGATGTTGGTTGGACTGCTTATACAAAAGATATAGCATTGCTTCAACAAGCATTACTTCAATCTTTAGAGGTCGTATCTGCTTGGGATGATCACAACTTAGTGGGGTTAATTCGTATAGTTGGTGATGGTTTAACGATAATTTATATTCAGGACATACTTGTGTTAAAAGAGTATCAAAACAAAGGAATTGCTTCTCAATTAATACAAGATGTACTAAATAGATATGAAAGTGTTCGTCAAAAAGTACTATTAACTGAAGAAGCTCCTGATGTAAGACATTTTTATGAAAAACAAGGGTTTCAATCTTGTGATAAAGGCGATTTAGTATCGTTTGCTAAGTTGAATTAGTTGGTACTTGTCTAGTATTTAGTAATAATAATGTTACAAAAAAAGGTAGAGTTGATTCTATAACTCTACCTTTTCGTATTTAATCAATGATAAAATTTAAAATTGCATAAAATCTTGGATGGACTGCTGTGAAGTGATATTCAGCCGATTTATGGTATGCTTATACTATATAATTGTACTTTTCGCACTTGGAGGTGTCCTCATGTCCTTTGGTAGCTTACCGGGATGGTTTTTCGTCATCGCATTTGCCTTCTTCATTATCTTCTTTATCGTTGCAGAATGGAAAACACGAAAATAACATGATTAAAAGCGATATGAGATGCTGTCTCCTATCGCTTTTTTATTTAACAGTTATATAAACTTGAAATGGTTAACTACAAATGCTTCTTCGATATGGCCAACGAGTTCTCCAGCATCATTCTTAATGTAAGGAGGTCGTAATTCTTTTAAGTACTGGATCATGTTCTTATCTTTATAATTTATCTGCTCTAAAATTGAAGCAATTATATTAGGCCACACATCTTCTGAACCATTCATCACCTTTAGCGCAATACTGATTCTTTCCTCTTTTAAAGCAAAGCAATAAACTCCCTGTGCTCCTCCTTTTGCTACAATATTTGAACTTTTCAATAGCGTACTACATATGAAGTTTTCTGATGCAATCATATTATAATGTCGGTTCATAGCTGCAGTTAGTTTAACTACCGCTTTTCTTATTTCGATATCGTCAATCAAATCTGGACAACCTAATTTGAGAAAACAAATGGCCATATTTTTAAGAGGAATTGCAAATACCGGAACTCCACAACCATCAATACCAGTTTTAATTTGATCAACTGCCATATTTGATAGTTTGGCAAGTATATGTAGAATTTGCTGTTGTAGAGGATGATCTGGCTTCCAATACTCATCAACAGAGTAACCTAATTCTCGACAAACCGTGATAAAGCCCATATGTTTGCCCGCACAATTGTGATACAATTTACGCTTTTCTTTACCTTCTCTAATGACTTGCTGTTGTGGACTTTTATTTAATGGATAAGAAGGAGCACAATAAAGCTCCTCTTCTTTTACAGGTAGTTTTGACAGCATACTCTCTAATGCATCTACTTGATAAGATTCTCCTCTATGAGATGCCATAAACAAAGCACTTTCTTGTTCAGTCAATTGATACTTTTCGATAATATTCGTCATAAATACAGGAATTGCTTGTATCGGTTTAGCTGCCGAACGTAAGAAAACATATTGCTCCGTATCACCGATATGAAACGCAGTTTGCTGCTGGTCATTTACGCCGCAAATTATACCTGTATGAGTATTTTCAAGCATATTTGCTCGATATTCTTTTATCAAAATATCATAAGTCATTAGCAATCATCCACCTTACAAAGATATTCTTAAACTTATAAATCGAGTAAGACCTTTTGAGCTTGTATAGCAGCTCCCCTTACAACTCCTTCACTACCAAGCTTTGAGTATACAATTTTAAGATTTTGACGAATGGACTGCCATATATAACGGTCACATTTTTCTTCTATAAATTTGCCTATCCCCGGTAGCTCATCAATTAAATGCCCACTTAAAATGATATACTCTGGTTCATACAAACAAGCCATATTACTAACAGCAAGCGCTATATACGTAGTTACACGGTCCATTATATTACATGCCCATGTCTCCTTTGAACGATAGGCATCATACACTTCTTCTATAGAATTGATTGGTTTTACTTTATTGGCATCAGCAATAATGGCACTTTCAGAAATATACGTTGATAAGCAACCTACTTTTCCACAATGGCATATTACGCCATTAGGATCGATCACTGTATGACCAATTTCTCCAGCATTATTTGAAGTGCCACGGTGTACTTCACCATGAAGTAATATGGCTGCACCTATGCCTGATCCAATGCCTAGTAAAATACAATTATCAGAGTCTATTGATTGCCCTATTGTATTTTCAGCTATTATTTTCATCTTAAGCTCGTTATCAATAATGATATTATGAGTCGTTAATTCCTTTAAATCGTCTGCCAGTGGGATATTTTCCCACTGCAGTTGCTCGGAAATTTTAACGATACCTTTTTCATAATCAATAGAACCTGGTAATCCTACCCCTAAACCAATCACTTTTTTCATCTCAATATGGTTTTCATTAATGATTTGTACAGTTTTTTCTTGGATATTATTTAACGTTTCTTTATAACTCTCTTGTGATTTTCTCTGGAAAAGTTTAAAGTCTACAAGCTCTCCTAGAAAATCGACTAAGCCCACTCTAACTATTCGACGATCTAGTTCCACACCTACTGTATATAAGACATCTGGACATAACTCTAACAATGTTGGCTTTCTTCCGATACTTGTTGATTCTATAAGTGATTCCCGAACAAAACCTTCTTCTTGTAGCTCTTGAACAATTCGAGTAATCGAAGTTGGACTCATCTTCGTTACTTTGGAAAGTTGTATGCGAGAGATAGGTGACATAGCTCTTATTAATTCTAAAACTAATAATCTATTTTGTTTTTTCATCAATAATTGATCTTGCTTTTCCATAAGACACACTTCCCTGTTCAAAAGTAAAATTCGTGAGAAACATTCCTTATGTTCATAGTAATGGAAATTACTAGAAAAATCACTTTATAGCTTATATTTGCGGACAAATTCTACAGCTTGAGAGATATCTGCTTCAGGAGCATCCTTTACTTCTCTCTCAATAGTTAAATAGCCTGTATAGTTAACTGCTTGAAGTGCTTTAAAATAGAGGTCAAAATTAACATCTCCCTTGCCTAATGGAAGTTCCCTGAAAAATTCTCCAGCAGCTACCATTTCAGCAATTTTACGATGATCTACCCCATCTCCGTATCCTACAAAACCATAGACATCTCTTGGGTCCGTCTTTTTTAACTGCACGCCATCCTTCACATGGGTATGAACAATATAGTCTTGTAGAATTTCCACCCCTGTAACCGGATCATCTCCTGTTACCATAACCATATTGGCTGGGTCAAAATTTACTGATACACCATTGGTACTTAGACTATCTAAAAACTGCTTTAAAGTCACAGCTTTTTCAGGTCCTGTTTCAATTGCAAAGTAAGCATCTAGACTTTTCGCGTATTGTCCTAGCTCCTCACATGCTTGCTGTAATGCGTAGTAAATTTCACTATTTGGATCTTCTGGGATGATACCTATATGTGTTGTCACAATATTAGTACCAAGTTCAACTGCCATATCTAGTATTCTTTTTGATTGTTCGACTTTGAGCGCATTGTCTTGTTTGTTTTGAAAACCGTGCCCCCCTAAATCACCGCATAAAGCGGATATGTCTAAATCTATTGATGTTAAATAATTTCTTAATTCTTTTCGAGCTGATGTAGACATATTCTCTGGTGCCATTTCGCCCGAAACGGCATAGATTTGAACACCGTCCGCTCCAATTTCTTTTGCTTTTTTTAAACCTTCATAGAGGGGTAATCCAAAGCTATCCACTATAACACCAATTTTATTGGATAGTTGTAAGGTTGATGTCATATTAGTAGCGCACCTCACTTTTTGTTTCTGCCGCTTTATAAATGCCTTCTAGAATTTTCATAATCTCAACTCCATCTTCAACAGGTGCTTGTGAAACTACGCCTGTTACACAGCTTTCAATAAATGAATTGATTTCATTTTGAAAAGCATTTTGGAAATCAAAAGTTAAGTGATCAATTTGAGGTTGCATATTCAAAATCGTATCGTTTTCTTCGCTGATAATAACTAGTTCTGGTTCTAATTCTGCCCCTCCTTTTGTTCCAAATAGTTTTACGCCTAATTCATCGTCTTTTGCATGTAAAGTATACGACACATCGACTAATAAAGAGGCACCATTTTCAAATGTAATCAATGCATTTGCTAAATCTTCCACAGTATTTTCTGTTTGATCATAATCCGCTGTTTTATAAAAACTTAGATTCTTTACATTTTTTCGATTACCTAAATGGTTGTACGTATTGCCAGAGATTGATTTTACTTTTGGTCTGCCCATCAAATACCAGCAAATATCGATGATGTGCACCCCGATGTCAATTAAAGGGCCCCCTCCGGACTTATTGACATCTACAAACCAACCACCAGGGTTTCCTAGGCGTCTCGTATAAGTCGCCTTAGCATAATAGATTTCGCCTAGCTTTCCAGCATCAATAAAGGACTTTAATACTTTTGTGTTCGTACCAAATCGTCTCACAAATCCTACCTGAAATACTTTGTTATGCTTATCGGCTTCTTCTTGAATCGCATAGGCTTCTTCTACTGTCATACATAAAGGCTTCTCGACTAAGATGTGTAAATCATGTTTTAATGCTTCAATCGCAATTTCAGCATGCGTTTTATTCCAAGTACAGATGCTGACCGCGTCAACATTCGTATCTGAAAATAACTCTTCTAAACTTTTAAATACCTTTTTTGCATCATATTGTTCAGCCTTTTTTTGCGCTCTTTCATACACATAATCATAAACACCATATATCGTGACATCTGGATTATTTGCATACGCTTTAAAATGATGATCAGAAATTGTACCTGTTCCTATTACACAAACATTTATTTTCGACATAATTCCAGCTCCTTTTGATAAGGTTTATCTTTTAGCAATTTGCCTCATGCCATAATCGTTTAACATTATCCATCCCAATTTTCGAGCCAACTTCGCAATCTTCCATGCCTTCAAATTCAATGGTAAGATAACCGTCATATCCTGAAGACTTAACAATGTTCATGATTTCACGAATATTAATGTCGCCATGTCCTACAATTGCACCACGGATGTAATTATCGTTTACTGTTCTAAACCATTCGCCTGCTCCTGGATTTTCAAAATAAGGTCTAGTATAAAAATCTTTAAAATGCACTGTAGCAGCGTACTGGATATTTTTCTTTACCCCTACTAATGGTTCTTCATCTATACATAGGAAATTCCCTACATCTAATGTTGTTTTAAAATTCGGTCTATTTACAGCATGAATAACTTGTTGCACGCGATCACTCGTTTGAACATTAAAACCATGATTTTCAATCGTTGTTGTAATACCAAATTGTGCTGCATAATCTGCGAGGAGTTGGCTTCCTTTTACAAGTTTATCGAAGTGTTCATTAAAATAATGTATTGTCATATCCTCTTTTGGTAACGTAAAGGCTGTAACATCATGTCGCATGATGTTAATGCCCATTCGATTCACAATATCAACATGTCTCTTTAATCGTTCTACCTCTGCATAAAATTCCTCATCCGTCTCTTGAACAAAATTTGCAGGTAAAGAATACGCTGATAATTCAAGTCCAAGTTGTTGCGCCTTCTCTTTAATTTGATCAGCAAGTTCCGGATTATCTACAACTGTAAATTCATAAGGAACAAGTTCGACGTGCTCTCCACCATTATCTGCAACCCATTGAATGACGTCTAATACATCCATGTTTCCTGCTCGCATTTTCTTTACTAAGCTGTAAGTACTTAATCCAACTTTCATATCGATCACCTCTTCAATTTATTGGTCTAACAAATGGCAAGATGCAAAATGATTTTCTTCTTGAAGCTGTTGTCTTTTTGGCTTCTCTTTCTTACAAACATCCATGGCAAAAGGACATCTTGTATGGAATGTACACCCTGATGGAGGGTTTTTCGGACTTGGTATATCCCCTTTTAGAATGATTTTCTCTTTTCTTAATCTAGGGTTTGCAACTGGTACAGAAGATAATAATGCTTTCGTGTACGGATGTTGAGGATTTGCAAAAACGTTGTCTTTAGGCCCTGATTCTACGATTGCACCTAAATACATGACACCTATATTGTCACTTATATGTTCAACAACACTTAAGTCATGTGAGATAAATAAATAAGAAATGCCATACTCTCTTTGTAAATCTTTTAATAGATTTAATATTTGAGATTGGATAGATACGTCCAAGGCAGAAACAGGTTCGTCGGCAATAATGAGCTGTGGCTTCATAATTAAAGCACGAGCAATACCAATTCTTTGTCTTTGTCCACCACTAAACTCATGAGCATATCTTTCAGCGTGATACTCACTTAACCCTACAACTTCTAGTATTTCTAACACCTTTTTCTGACGCTCACTAGTCGATAGATTAGTATGAATAATCAGCGGTTCAGCTATAATTTCTTTCACTTTCATGCGTGGATTCAATGAGGCATAAGGGTCTTGGAAAATCATTTGAACCGATTGCCTCATCTGCTTTAATTGCGATTCTTTTTTATTTGAAACTTCCATTCCATCAATCCAAATAGATCCTTCAGTAGGTTCTAATAATCTAGAGATGAGACGACCTGTTGTCGATTTACCACAACCACTTTCGCCAACAAGGCTAAATGTCTCGCCTTTTTGAATTTCAAATGACACGTCACTTACTGCTTGTATTATTTTTTTCTTCTCAAAAAAGCCATTTGACAACTCGAAGGATTTTTTTAGTTTCTCAACTTTTAATATTGTATTTGACATTCGCCTCACCTCGTTTCTAGTTCATATAGCCAACAACTGCATAACCTATCATTCTCTATTGCTAGACAAGCAGGTTCTTGCTCATGGCAAATGGGCATCGCCATATTGCATCTAGGAGCAAACTTACAACCTTTTGGCATATTAGATGGATTTGGTACGTTTCCTTTTATAGAATCTAATTTATCTTTTTTCTCGCCTAATTTTGGAACAGATGCAATTAAACCTTTACTATATGGATGCTTCGGATTTTCGAATAATTCGTAAACAGATGCCTCTTCTACAACTTTACCTGCATACATGACAACTACTCTGTCACACATCTCAGCTACTACACCTAAATCATGTGTGATTAAAAGGATTGACATTTTTTCATCTTTTTGAAGCTTTTTCATAAGTTCCAATATTTGTGCTTGAATTGTTACATCGAGAGCAGTCGTAGGCTCGTCTGCAATAAGTAGATTTGGATTACATGACATCGCCATAGCAATCATCACACGTTGTCTCATTCCTCCAGAAAGTTGATGAGGATATTCATCTACAATTTCATCTGGCCTTGCAATCCCTACTTTAGTGAGCATTGCAATCGCATGTACTCTAGCTTCACTTTTACTTAACTTTAAGTGCACGCGAATTGGTTCCGTGAGCTGCTTTCCTATTTTCATTACTGGATTTAATGAAGTCATCGGATCTTGGAAAATCATCGCCATTTGCTTGCCGCGCAATTTACGCATTTCATAGTCTGATAGATTGACTAAATTCGAGTCATTGAAATAAATATTTCCATTAGTGATTTCACCTGTAGTCCCTTGAAACAAACGCATAATGGATAACGATGTTAAACTTTTTCCACAGCCAGATTCACCAACAAGACCTAACACTTCACCTTCATTGATGTGAAAGTTAACTCCATGCAATATTCTCGTCTTCTGCTTATCCCTCGTAAATTCAGTTTGTAATTCTTCAACCTGAAGTAGTTTTTTAGTCATATCCTGATTCCCCTTAATCGTTCTTCGTTTTCGGATCTAATACATCTCGTAATCCATCACCTATTAAATTAAAAGCAAGAACAGTTAAAAAGATGGCAATCCCAGGTACAATTACTACATGTGAAGCTGTGCCTAAATAATCTCTTCCTGTACTTAACATTACTCCCCACTCAGGTGTTTCAGGACTAGCACCTAAGCCTAAAAAACTTAAACTTGAAGCTGCTAAAATCGCTGTACCTATTCGCATTGTCACGAAAATGATAAGGCTACTTACAGTTTCCGGAAAAATATGTTTATACATAATACGACGATGTGGTGCCCCCATTGATTTTGCTGCTTCCACATAAGTGTTTTCTTTGGCCTCTAAAGTGGCCCCACGGACGAGTCTAGCAAATGAAGGTATACCAAAAACCGTTACTGCGATAATCACATTATTTAAACCAGGTCCTAGAATTGCCACAATAGCAATTGCTAAAAGCAAGTCTGGAAAAGAAAACAAGACATCACTTGAACGCATTATTATGCGATCCAACCAACCACCAAAATAGCCACTCATTAAGCCTAAAATGGTTCCTAAAATCATCCCTAAAAAAACCGATGCGAAGCTAACGCTCAATGAGATTCTCGTTCCCATGATTAGTCGACTTAATATATCTCTGCCATATTCATCAGTTCCTGCTAGATGTGATTTACTAGGAGGTTCTAACAAGGCATCATAATTTGGTTTATATGGATCGAAAGGTACGATATAAGGTGCTAAGATTGCTACAACAATTAGTAATAAAACAAAAACACTAGCGATAAATGCTACTTTTTGCTTTCTAAAGTTTTTCCAAAATTCTTTGACTGGAGAGTATTTTGGTTGCATAATCACTGTTTTTTCATTTTTGCCTATTGAAACGCTATTCATAAATACCCTCCTTTAGGACTGAACTTGAATTTTTGGATTTAGAACGCTGTATAATATATCTACTACTAAATTGACGATAATAAACTCAATCGCAAACAAGAGAAGTGCTGACTGAATCACTGGATAATCCCGAAATGCAATTGAATCGATGAGTAAACGGCCCATTCCAGGGAAACTAAAGACAGTCTCAACAACAACTGATCCACCTAAAAGGAATCCAAATTGTAAGCCTGCAATCGTTACAACAGGTATTAAAGAATTTCTTAATGCATGTTGTATAATGACAACTGATTCCTTCAATCCTTTAGCACGGCCAGTTCGTATATAGTCTGTCTGCAATGTTTCTAACAAAGATGATCTTGTAAATCTAGCAATCATCGACATAATACCTGCACCTAACGTCAATGAAGGCAGAATATAACTTTTGAAGCCTTCTGATCCACCAGTTGGGAGAATACCTAGTTGTACAGAAAACAATTGAATCAACAGTAACCCTAGCCAAAACCCCGGCAATGAAATACCAGATACTGCTGTTACCATTCCTAAATAATCAGGCCATTTGTTTTTAAATACAGCTGATAACGTTCCTATCAATAAACCAATAATAGTCGCCCAAATCATCGCAAAAAATGTTAAATAAATGGATGGCATGAAGCGCGATGTAAACATATCGGAGACTGGTAAACCCGTCTTTAATGATGTACCTAAATTACCTTGCAACAAATTTCCCATATAAGAAATGTATTGTTTCCATATAGGATCATTTAAACCTAACTCTTCTCGCACATTTTGGACATCTTCTAATGTCGCATCCTTACCTGCAACTAACCGTGCAGGGTCACCAGGAATAAAGTGAATAAACAAGAAAGACAGTATCGAAACTACAATAATTATTGGTAATATTTCTAACACTCGTTTTATGATATATCGAAGCATTTGTTCTCCCTCCATTTAAAAGGTGAATGCCGTGAAAATTCTATAAGTTATTAATCTAGCCATTTTTGATAAAGCAAGAAGCTGAAATTTGTTTCAGCCTCTTACCTACTATCTACAGTAATTATTTAAAATTAGCATCTTTTACATTTAATCCTCCAGGTGGATCTACGACAACGCCCTCTACATCAGATCGAACACCATACACAATTTCATCGACTCCTAGGAAGATCCATGGTGCATCTTTATAAACGGTTTCTTGGATTTTAGCGTATAATTCTTCTTGTTTTGCCTTATCTGAAATAGAGTTGGCTTCATCCATCCATTTATCCACGTCTTTATTGTTATAATAGGCTGTATTTGCACCGTTCGGTGGGAAAGAAGAGCTATGGAATAATGGTTTTGTTGCATTTGTAATATCTGAAGCATATGAAGACCAACTCACATACCACATTTGTAGTTTTGAATCGTCAGGCGTTTGCGCTCCATAGATTTCATCTGAAAGAGTTCCTTCTTCCATTGACTTAATTTCTACTTTTACGCCAATTTGTTTTAACTGTTGTTGGATGAATTGCATACCTTTCATCGTGTCAGAGTTTGTGTTACCCCAAATCTCGGCTTCAAAGCCATCAGCATAGCCAGCTTCTTTTAATAATTCTTTTGCTTTATTAATGTTTTGTTTATATGCTTCTTGTTGTTTATAGTAGATAGTTTTAGATGGAATAATTGAATCTAACGGAAGACCTAATCCAAAATTTACGACTTTTATAAATGCATCTTTATCCACTGCATAGTTAAATGCTTGTCGTACTCTTACATCATTAAAAGGCTTTTTATAAGTATTTATTGATACATATCGTGCGATCGTTGAAGGAATTTTGTTTACTTGGATATCTTTATTCCCTTCAACTTCCTTAATATTTTGAGATGGTACAGGATAAATAACTCCCGCCTCTCCCGTTTTTAACATCGCTACACGTGATCCATTTTCAGGTACTGGTTTAAAGATGATTTTCTTAACTCGTTCACCTTTTCCCCAATAATCATCAAATCTTTCTATTGATAAATGATCACCTTGAACCCACTCAACAAATTTAAAAGCGCCAGTACCTACAGGTTTTTTTGGAATATCTGCCAGATTTTCCTTCACTAATTTAGGGCTAATAATTTTAGCTACTCCAAAACGAGTGAGCATCGGGCTATATGTTTCCTTTAAAGTAATTATTATTTCGTATTCACTTGGTGTTTCAATTTTTTTAATTAAGCTAAAACCACGTGAATTTAATCGTAAACTCTTGTCTTTCATTATCCGTTCAAAATTCACTTTAACTGCTTCAGCATTAAAATCTTCTCCATCATGGAATTTAATACCTTGATGTAATTTAAAAGTATAAACAAGTGCGTCTTCACTTACTGAATAGTCTTCAGCTAGAACATTTATGATTTGACCTTCATCATCAAAACCTAGCAAGCCTTCTAACATAGCAGATTGTACTGAGTTAGAATTTGTATCCCCTGTATTATGAGGATCCATTGTAATGAAGTTTTCATTTACTGCGACAACCAGTTCTTCTTTCTTTTCAGTAGTTGGCTCTTTCTCCCCTTTGCCTTCACTACTATTTGTTTCTTTCTTGTCATTAGAACATGCAACCATAAAAATGGCGCAAAAAACGACTAACAACAGAACTTTCCAACCTTTCCTTTGCAGCATAAGCCCATCCCCCTTGTTCTCACTAATTCAAAGACTATTTCTATTAAAAAGATGAACGATTTCGAAATGATTAGTCTTGACTATGTGAGAAATTTTATAAAATAATTTCATAACAAAGCCTATGCAAGGAAAAATGATTTTAACACCATGAAAATAATTATTATATAATTCAGTTATTTTCAGCATATTTATATAGATTTTTATATTAATTACTCCATTGGTGAAAAAAACAAAAAAAAGCGGGCTCTTCTTTTAAAGAAGAGCCCGCTTCAATGATTAATTGAATTAATCTGCGATTGTATTACTCATAATAATAGAGATAACAGTATTGATAACTACTAAAGATATGATTGCAAAAATTGTAATTCCCATTAAAGTAACCCTCCTCTTTTTCTACTTAAAAACTAATCCGATAAAGACAAGGATTTATAAACAATGTTTTCTCTATCATTATAGTAAATATCTATCGATTTATCAAAAAAATATTCTTATATGACTTAAATAACATGATTTTCTAGGTTATATTATCCGATTTTACACTAATTTAGATGTATTTATTGAATAGAATTGCATATTATACTTATTTTTCTCTATTGATTGATTAACAATACAATAAAAAAAAACAGATCCTTCCATTCTAGAAGAATCTGTTTAAATCTATATAAAATGCCTTTGCAATAGGCAGTATTTTAACCAATTAGAGCATGTTTTACTACTTCATAAGCTTGGCAAATTGCATTTTTGTTTTCTTCAGGTTCACTTTCTAGCATTTCACATGCAAAATCGTATAAATTTGAATCTGCTCCAGAAGCAACAGCATACATTACTTCCTCTTGAAGTTTTTCAACGTAAAATATAATTTTCTGATCCATCATGAAAAAACTCCTTTTATTATATTAAATGCACCACCCAAGCCAAAGATGTGTATGGGCTATTGATGTATTATCTTTATTTATTTTATAAGGTCAGACATCTTACTTCTACTATGTTAATTCAATTTTAACACATAATTTGTCTATTAATTGACAGCAAATAATTCCTTTATAATTGGAGAGCTTGCATTAAAACACAAAAAAGAAGAGCCCTTTTCCAGGACACTTCTTTTTCTACATCATTACACATTTACTTCAAAATTAATAATTACATCCATAAAAGCAGTACCATATTTCTCTAGCTTGTTTGCTCCTACGCCGTTTACTTCTAAAAACTCGTTTGCAGTTTTTGGTCGTTTTGCACACATATCTTGCAATGATTTATCGGAGAAAATAACAAATGGAGGTACATTTGCTTCATCTGCCAATTGTTTTCGAATTTTACGTAGTTCTTCAAATAATGGATCGTTTTCAGCAATTTGTCTTGTGACAACAACACCTTTACGTTGCACTTTTACTTTACCAAGCAGTACATCTTTACCTTTTTCTGAAACGAAAATAGTCGGCATGTTTCCCTGTTTCACAGATAATAAATCCTCAGCAATCATGAACTCTATGAAATTGGATACTTCTTTAACTGTCATATTTTTCATAATGCCATATGTTGAAAGCCTATTTAAACCAAAGCTGATGACTTTTTGATTTTGTGATCCGATTAATACTTGAGCAATCATTGTTTTACCGAATTTCTGACCCATACGGATTACACAACTTAGTACCTTTTGAACATCTTCAGTAACATCAAAAATCTCTCGATCGTCTTTGCAATTTGCACACTTTCCACAAACTTCCGCATTTTCTTCACCGAAATATTTCACAATATACTGCTGTAAGCATTGCTCAGTATGGCAATAATCAGCCATTCCTTGTAATTTAGCAAGTTCTCCAGGAATACGTTCACGGTCCTGTGATTGGTCGATTAAAAAGCGTTGTGTTTGCACATCTTGAGAGGCATATAAAACAACACATTCACTCTGTAACCCATCACGACCTGCCCTCCCTGCTTCCTGATAATAACTTTCCATATTCTTCGGCAATTGATAATGAATAACATATCTGACGTTGGATTTATCGATACCCATACCAAAGGCATTTGTTGCAACCATTACTTGTGCTTCGTCTTTTAGGAAACGCGTTTGTTCCTGTTGACGGAAAGCCTCTGGTAAACCTGCATGATATTTTGCGACGGAAATACCAGCTTTCATCAACACATCATATACATGATCCACTGCTTTCCTTGTTGCTGCGTATATAATACCGACTTCATTAATATTTTGTTTTACAAAGTCTTTAATGTAACGGTCTTTGTCTTGTCCTAAAACAACTGAAAAAGAAAGATTACTACGGGCAAATCCAGTAATGACAGTATTTGCATCCGTTATTTGTAAGATGCGACAAATGTCTTCCCTTACTTCTGGTGTCGCAGTTGCTGTTAGTGCTAAGACAACGGGTTTCTCTTCAAAAACAGTCAACAATCGATTAATAGCACGATAGCTCGGACGGAAATCATGTCCCCATTGTGAAATACAATGCGCTTCATCTACAGCGATTAATGGCACTCGTATATTCTTTAGCTCAGACAAAAACTGAGGCGATTCTAGTCGTTCAGGAGCGATATATAAAAGCTGATATCTTCCTTCATGTAAGTTTTCCATTGTTTCACGTAATTCACTTGCAGATAATGTACTATTAATAAACGCCGCTGAAATACCGACTTCAAGCAGAGTATCCACTTGGTCTTGCATTAGAGAAATAAGTGGTGAAACAACAATAGTTGTACCCTCTAGTAACAGAGCTGGAATTTGATAACAAATTGATTTCCCTCCACCTGTTGGCATTACACACAAGCTCGATTTCTGTTCTAAAACATTCGAAACTATCTGTGCTTGTCCCTCGCGAAAATCGTCATAACCAAAATATTTTCCTAGCAGATGTTGTGCTTCTTCAAACATTCACCTACCCCCTTCAATACGTATATATGTCCTTCCATTGTAACATTTAATAGATTGAAAGGCTTTTAATTAGCTATTCTCCAATAAGTAAGATAAATAGATTATTAAATTTACATTTTAATGATATAATGCAAAAAAAAGGTGCGTTCACTAATTACAAAGGAGTCCTAATTTGAAAAAATACCTATTTGCATTTATTTGTTTTATCTTCTCCTATAGCTTTATATCGCCTCAATTAAAAGAAGCTAATGCAGTTACACTAGACAAAAGTAAGACTTGTATTCATGCAGTAAATAAAACAAAATACATTGTTAACGTTCCCGTTACTACATTATGGACATCACCTGTTCAAGTACGTCCTATGGATAAGCTTATTTTACAGAAAAACGCTAATGTAAGCTTATGGAACCAAAGCTTATCTTATTACCAAAAACTAAATACATTAGGACGTATTGATACCCAAGCATTATATGGCCAAGAGGTGAAATTAATAGAAAAACAAAAGGGTTGGCTGAAAATTGCTGTTATTGATCAGTTTTCTCCAAAAAGTATGCAAGGTTATAGAGGATGGGTTCCTGCTTCGCACATTATCACATCAAAAAAGGACACTTCTAATTGCAATATTGTTATCGTAAAAGAAAAAGTAGCAAATCTATATACTTCGACTAAAAACAGAAAGAAATCTTTGCAAATTAGCTTCAATACAATTCTACCAATCATAGATGAAACAAAAAGATGGTATGTAATCCAAACACCTACGGGTAAAAACCGTTATATAAAAAAATCAACAGCTTATAAATATCGTAATTATTCTAGCATCCCAAACCCTACTGCAAAGGACATCATTAAAACAGGTAAAGAATTTCTCGGTCTTCCTTATTTATGGGGTGGCATTTCAGCTTATGGTTTTGATTGTTCTGGATTTGTTTATAGTATTTACAAACAACATGGTATATTAATCCCGCGTGATTCATCAGTTCAAGCAGTACATGGCAAGCCCGTTTCTTTAAAGAATTTAAAACCAGGTGATTTATTATTTTTTGCCAATAATAATGGCAAAGGTAAAATCCATCACGTTGCCATGTATATTGGTAAAGGACAAATAATCCATTCACCTAACTATAATCGAAGTTTAGAAATTCAATCATTACAAACTCAGCCTTATCAAAATGAACTAGTGTCTGCACGTCGATATTTAAAATAAAATCAGACTCTTCTGCTATACTAAAATAGTAAAATACACACTATTTAGGAGAGTTGCAATGCGAGAAAAAAAAGCTAGAGGATTAAAGCGAAAAACAAATAGTATGATTAAACAAATTGAAGAAGAAACAATCGAATTTCCAACAGATTATTATCGTGGTTATTGGCATCTGCATTTACCTGTTGATGAGGCATTCATCGACTCAAATAAAACTCCCATTGGCATTAAAAGACTTTGCATGCAGACTATGATTAATCAAGTTGAGCATTTGATCCGTATTAAACCTAAATACGATGAAACTTTACGGGTTGTTGCTGCTATCGATTGGCCACGATTATTTAATTCTCAAATAATAGTATTTAAAGGCGAGGAACATTATAAAGGATTCTTCGATAGGAATAATGAACACCAAAAATGGACACTTCTATCCGACGAACGTGATTTAAAAAGAGAAATGGGTTTGTCCGTTCCTTCTAATTTACAAATTACAGGATTTAATGAACAGATTTCCGATGAGGATTCTTATCATGAGGGTGAAATTTGGTTTATTGGTGACGTGAGATAAGAAAACATAACTCTCAAAGCATTCTCGGATTATAACGATAGTAAGTAATTTTATATGCTTTCACTAGAAAAAATCTAAACAAATACAAGAGCATGCCGTGAACGTAGATCGTTCTAAACATGCTATTATCAAAATTACAATCCCCTGACTGAATAACTTTTTTTAATTGCTACTAAATCACCTATTTAACTATTCTACGATTAATATTCGAGGCGATGTTTTTGAAATAACTCTTGTCGATAACCAACAGCCAAGACCAGCAGCCACTATACTTAAACACGCTACTACTGTACTCATACCCCAGTTCACAACAAGTGGTAGTTTGATTAATCCATACTGGGATAATATATTCTCCAAAACAAGTGGTAATAGCTTTACGCCTACAAACACTCCGAATAGTACACCAAATGCCGAAAGAATGACAATTCCCAAAGTGATTGACCACCTAATTTTGTTAGATGTCATTCCAATCGATTAATAAATTCCGTATGTGCTACTTTCTTTCCTAACGTTAATACGACAGATACTGAAAATAATGATAAATGTAACAGTTATAAACAAACGTTGTTAGAGTCTGTGTATAAAGAAGCGGTCGCAGTATTAATATTGCCTTTAAGTGTCATGGGAATATTCGGAAGGAATATGACTCTCAATTAATCCTTACTAAATTTCATTAAATATATTGATTTCGTATGAAAACGACCATTGTAATAGCAATGATACAGAAGATAATGACACCCACTGTCATTATCGTTCCCATAGATGCCCCGTACAATTTAAAAGGTTCTGGTGGCGCCTCATTAGACGGATCACTCGCTAAAAAACCCGCTACTGCCATCATATGTAAAAAGCGTTCTTGCGAAAAATTATTATGTAATTCAATTTGCTGTTCTGCTAAATAGCTTTGATTCCATTTAATTTCATCCTCTATAAACACTTTGCCATCATGAACCATCCAAACACCTAACTGTTGTTCGTTGATTTTGGTAATTGCTTTTGCCAGTTCTCCGTCATTATCTAGTGGATGATTCATTAGATAAATCCGTAATTGATGTTGAATTTCGGTTATATTATTACCTGCAAGAATTGTTTCGAGTTGAGTAGGCATTTTACTGTCTCCCTTTTCCAAATACTAAGCGTTTACATAATTGTAATATAGGTAGCTTTTTTTCGTAATAGGGTTCACTGAATAGCCTTATATTTACTTATGCTTTTGTCTTATTCTCTTCACAATATACAAATTTGCTATCCATTTTAATACAATTCCTATAACTGGATTAAATAATTTTTTGATAGTCTCAAATGTTTATTTCAATAAGTAAACATACAAATGCTATTAAAAAGTGATCGACACATAAAAGTAGCTAAAAAAATTAGAACAAAAAAAGAGTGTTATAAACCACTCTCTTTTAACCACTAAAAATATATAATCAATGGTTAACCGAAAATCATCGTTAAAAATTTTGCAACTAACCTATCTGCACCAGTAAGAGGATTAATGATAAACACCGCAACAAAAACTGCAGCAAGAAATGTACATATATTTCTTTTACACGAACTTTTCCTCGTTTCATTATTTTTCAAATAATTCATTATACTGTACTCCTGTTCTTCAAAATCTTTCATATATCAACTTCTGGACACAGGCAACGTACACAACCATTTTGAGTTTCATCAAGGATGCACATGATCTTCTCTGTCTAGACAACTAAATTACTCTTATGAATTTTCTGCTTAAACATTATTTTTATCTATTATTTTACATTTATACTTTATTTTTGTAAACATCAAGATATATTTAGTGATAAATTAACATCGTAATAGATCTTTCGCAAAAAAATATAAAGTCCTTACAGCTCTCCTGCTATCATAGATTTGAAGGCCTCCATTTTTGATAGAATTAATAGAAAACTAATTTCAGTACGTATATTCATATAAACAATATGTATCTCTCCTTCGAATGGTTATACTATATAAGAATGAAATGATTTATGGGAGGAATTACTTTGACTACAAAAGGTTATTTAGCAAATGGATTATTTGGATTAGGCGACCGCCTAGTAAATGAAATGGTTGCAAAGGCAGTACGTGAGGCAGTGCCAGATGTGGATTTATATGTACCTCAAGAAAATATGGCGATCAATGATAAGTCGTCTTATGCCAATAGTTTAGCAATTGCAGGTGCTGATATTGAGGCTCTAAAAGCAAGTGATTTCTTAATCGCTATCATTGATGGTGTTGAAATTGACTCTGGTGTTGCAGCTGAAATTGGTGCATTTTCGATGCTAGACCGCCCGATTTTCGCACTATACTCTGATACACGCCAACAAGGTAGGGATAATACAAAGAAAATCGATGCTTTAATCGCAGATGGAACTGAAAACCAGTTTGCCTACCGTAATCTGTTTGTCATTGGTTTAATCAAACAAAACGGTATGATTGCTGCTACGCTAGAAGATTTGATTGAAGGAATGCGAGAAAGAAACATAGCCCTAAAAGAAGTTCAATCAGTTAACACGTAACTGGAATGAATCCTATCACATTAATAAAAAATCAATCTATTACAGGAATATCCTTCATTCAATTGAATATACATAGAAAGATTTATTACGGAGGATGATAGAGGTGAAAAATGTGATAGATGGTATCAGTTATTGGATTTATTACGTTCCTAAAGAAATTAAACGGATGTCTGAAATAGATGTGTCTAAAAAACCATCTCCAACTAAATGGTCAAAAAAAGAAATATTAGGACACCTTTGTGATTCAGCTATTATGAACATTGAACGATTCATTAAAATTCAATATGAAAAACAGCCATATGTACTTCCCACTTACAATCAAAATGAATGGGTAGCTAAGCAAAATTATCAAGATACTCCTATCGAGGAAATTTTGACCTTATTTTACGTTTTAAATAAACAAATCATCGCCATTATCAATAATATTCCTGATGAAAAACGTGCTTACTTATGTGACATTGGAAATAACGAACTTAAAACATTAGAGTGGCTCATTCAAGATTATTATGATCATATGGAACATCATCTTAAGAAACAAATTTTCAAGTAATACATAAAAAATAGGTGCTTCAAAAGCCAACTATCTGGCTTTTAAAGCACCTTTTATGTTAAATGATAACTAGTTATTTTCTATTTACAGTACTTCAGTCAAAATTCGTTTCAAATACTTCCCTGTATGAGAAATTGGAACTTCGGCTACTTGTTCAGGTGTGCCCTCAGCTATAAGTTTACCGCCTGCTAATCCACCTTCTGGACCGATATCGATAACCCAGTCAGATTCACGTATCAGTTCCAGACTATGCTCTACAACGATAACAGTATTTCCTGCATCGACAAGTCTATTTAATAGAGAATGAAGCTGTTTAATGTCAGTTGGATGGAGGCCCGTCGTCGGCTCATCCAACAGGTACAACGTATGATTTTTAGACGGCTTACTTAATACTTTTGCCAACCTTATCCGTTGCCCTTCTCCGCCAGATAAAGTTTTAACCGATTGACCCCATTGTAGATAGCCAAGTCCAACTTCACATAGCATCTCTATCATGACCGAAATCTTTTTCTCCGATTTGAGAATCGGCAAGCTTTCCTCAACAGACATATTTAACAAATCAGAAATGGAGTAACCTTCATATTTAACTTGCAATACCTCTTCAGTAAACCTTTTCCCTTTGCAGTCAGTACACTTCACTTCTAAATCGGGTAGGAAGTTCATGTCAACAGACAGTACGCCTAACCCCTGACATGTTTCACAACGCCCACCCGGGGAGTTAAATGAGAAATGCTTCGTAGTTAACTTTCTTTCCTTTGCTTCTGGCAATCCTGCAAATAACTTACGCAAGTGTGTAAACATATCAGTATAAGTTGCGACATTAGAGCGCTGTACTCTTCCCATTGGCGATTGGTCAAAAATAACTATATCGCCGACATGTTCTAATCCAGTTATTTCCTTGCATCCTGTTTGTTCATGTGCTTTAGGACTTCCTTGTGCAAGAATATCAAATACAAGAGTTGATTTTCCAGAACCCGAAACGCCTGTGACAGACACTAGACAACCAAGCGGAATGGAAACAGTCGGGATATCGACATTTCGAAGCTGTGCTTGTTGGATAACGATATTCTGTCCGTTCCCTTTCCTACGAACGCGAGTTGGAGGTGGGAAACTCTCTTCTCTCAAATAGGTTCCAGTAACCGACAGCTCACTAGACATTAAGTCTTCTATAGTCCCTTCACCTACAACAGTACCACCATTTACTCCTGCTCCTGGACCGATATCAATGATATGATCCGCTGCACGCATCATCTCTACATCATGTTCTATAACAAGTACTGTATTACCTAAATCACGCAATTCCTGAAGTACTCGGATAAGGCCGACTGTATCCTTCGCATGAAGACCCGTTGTAGGTTCATCCAGAATATATAGTACTCCAGTTAAAGCTGAACCAAGCAGCGTTGCAAGTCGAAGTCGTTGTGTTTCGCCTCCAGAAAGTGATACTGTCTGACGGTTTAATGAAAGATAGCCGAGTCCTACATCAATAAGCCGTTGAAGTCTTGTGAGCATATCTTGAAAAATGGGCTCGACCAATTGTAGACCATCCTGTGGTAATTCCGTTTGCAAACTTTTCGTCCATTCGAATACATCTTCGAGCGACCACTCAGAAATATCTGAGATAGTTGCATTTGCTACTTGCACTAAAAGAACTTCTTTTTTTAGACGAGCTCCGTGACAATCCGGGCAAAGTTGTTCATGAAAGAAGCTGCCTTCTTTTTCTTTAGAACCTGAGTCGCCATCTTTCTCTTTATAACGTCTCCATAAACCTGGGATTACTCCTTCAAATTTCGTCCCTGCAGCAGGCTTAACATTCGGATAATGACGTTTAAATTCCTCACTCTCGACTCCGTAGAATAACAAATCGCGCTGAATATCACTGTAATTTTTCAAAGGGAGATCTGGGTCGAAATCAAAGCCATAATGCTTCCCTGCCGCTACTAAAATACGCATTTGAATGTCACGATGAACACCTTTTAGTGAAGCAACACCCCCATCACGCAAGCTAAGCTCCGGATTGAAAACCATCGCCTCGTTTATACTTGCCACATGACCTAGTCCACTACAAGTTTCGCATGCACCCTCCGGCTTGTTAAAAGAAAAGTGCAACATGCCAAGCTTCTCTTGCACTTCTCCACAATGCGGACAGCTGATTGATTGTGCTTCTATCTCCTGGTCTTCCGCTGTCAAAACTCCTGTTGGTTCAAAAGAAGGAGGAATACTGCCATTACAAGAAGAGCAAACTTGCTCTCCCAATCGGGCAAAAATAAAACGAATATACATATAAATGTCCGTCACGGTACCAACCGTCGAGCGTGGATTACGATTCGTAACATGCTGTCCAACACTGATGGACGGAGACAGTCCTCGAATGGACTCGACTTTTGGCTTGCTGATTGCGTCAGCCATCATTCCCATTGAGTCTAAATACTGTCTCTGACATTCCCTTTGAAGAGTATCCATAGCTAATGTTGACTTTCCTGATCCAGAAGGTCCTGTTAGAACAACTAGTTTGAATTTTGGAATCGAAAGTGACACATTCTTTAGATTGTTTTCCCAAGCACCTTTAATAAAAATGGTATCTTTCATGAATATCCTCCTCACTATAGTACATCCACTCGGTAAATGCCGAGACAATCTAATACATTTCGATTACTTCTAACTGAAATGTATACGTACTATACATTGATTAAATTTCTGGTTCATCTTTATCTGTAACAATTACTCTTGAATTCCCCATCATGAAGACGAAAACCACTGCAATGACAATTGGAATGAGTGCAAGTAGAAAGACGTGTGTAACTGAGTTAGACATTGCATTAACAATGACGTCAAGAATCTCAGCAGGTATTTTCTCACGTACACTTGGTTCAAAAATCTGTCTTATATCAGCAACATTAAACATTGCAGAATTGGCGCTTTCACCCAAACTTTTGAATCCTTCAGCTAGTTTATTTGTAAATACATTATTTTGAATCGTACCAAAAATCGTTATTCCCATCGTCATCCCTAATGTACGAAGGAACGAGTTGGTTGAGTTTGCAGTACCACGATAACGAGCATCTAAATTATGCTGAGAAGCAGTTGGTAATAATGAAAATGAGAAGCCCATTCCGAAACCTACTAGAATCATATACAGCGTCAGAAGAACTCGAGCAGTATCTGGTGTGAGTGTACTAAGTAGGAACATACCTGCGAAATATGAAATAACGGAAATAATCATTAAATTACGGTAGCTTATTTTCGTTAAGAAAATACCACCAAATGCGCTTCCTGCAACAGAACCCAACATCATAGGCATGAGGATAAGGCCAGCATTTGTTGCTGAAGCGCCATATACAGCCTGAACATAAATAGGAATATATACTGTCAAAATAATAAAGGTACCACCATATAAGAATGCCAACATTTGCGAAGAAGCAAATAGACGACGCTTAAATAAGAAGAAAGGAAGTATTGGTTCTTCTGCTTTTAGCTCCACGAAAAAGAACACAATAAAGAATACAGCGAAACTAACAAACAATGAAATAATCGGTGCTGAGTTCCAATCATACTGTTTACCGCCCAGTTCTAGTGCAAACATAAGGCTAATGACCGCAAGCACAAGCGTTGCCGCTCCCCACCAGTCGATCTTTTGCTTCGTATGTACTGGAGATTCCTTATAATTCTTCATAATTAATAAGAATGAAACGATACCGATTGGCAAGTTAATATAAAATACCCATTCCCAACCAATATTATCTGTAATATAGGCACCTAAAAGCGGTCCAACAACACTAGCAATACCGAATACCGCTCCCAAAAGACCCGTCATTTTCCCTCGTTTTTGGGGTGGGAATATGTCAAATACAATAGTAAATGCGATTGGCATTAAAGCGCCGGCACCAATTCCCTGAATAGCTCTGTAAATACTAAGTTGTTCAATCGTTTGAGCAAAGCCACAAAGTGCAGAACCAATTACAAATACCGTTAAACCAAAAATAAAAAATCTCTTTCTGCCATACATATCGGATAATTTTCCAAAAATCGGCATACCTGCCATTGTTGTAACCATATAAGCGGATGTAACCCAAACAAATTTGTCCATCCCACCTAATTGAGAAACGATTGTTCCCATAGCTGTCGCAACAATTGTATTGTCAATTGCTGACATAAAAATCGCTAGTAACAAACCCGTTACAACTAACTTTATATTACTTTTTGAAGCTTCCATTTATAAACCCCTTTGCAAATTATTAATGATTTCGATAGAATTAACTTGTATAATATCACACTCATCAAATATCTCGATAACCTAATATCTCGACCATCAAGATATTTTCTTATTTTAAAAGGAGGTTAATCCTTTGTCAAGTCATCAAGATGATCAAACTCTAAATCCTCAAGAACATTTCACTTCGCTAATGCGAGGTCTAGGAACACGAACAATATTACATCAGCAAAACGTAGCTGCCTCATTAGGGTTATACAATAATGATTTTATTTCTTTAGATATCCTACGTGAAACAGGTCCTATTACGGCAGGAGAGCTCTCAAAAAAAACTGGGCTCGCTACGGGTAGCATAACTTCCTTAGTAGACCGACTTGAAAAAATCGGTTATGTTCGGAGACAAAATGATCCCAATGACCGTCGCAGAGTCATTATTGTTCCAGAGTATGAATCAAAAGAAGAAATCCGTAATACGTACGAACCACTTCATAAAGCAATGCTCAATCTAGCTTCCTCCTATACACCTGAAGAACTTGCTCTCATTTCACAATTTATAGGAAACGCTAGCACAGTATTAGAAGAGCAGATTCAACATCTCAGCTCCACTACACGTAGCAAATCTTCTAAAACAACACGTTAAAAAAGAAAAGGACAGTTTCCTAATAGTCGATTGGCTTAGGAATACGGTCCTTTTTTCTTTTTTGTTAATCATAAGGGAAAGGAATCCAAAGATACATACTTGATTCATTAAGTCCAGTTCACAAACCTTTCGTTAATGCCAATCTACTTTACCCTTCCAATAACGCTTTATAATAAATTAATTCGCCATCCACTTCTGCAATCAGCATGAAAGTATCGTCATCCCCTACCGCAAATATCTTAGTTCCTTTAGCTAATTTACTTGCATAGAAATCTTTAAACAAAGAACCCGTAGTTTTGCGCTTGTTGATTTCACCTAAAAGATCGCCCTTACCAGCTTCAAACTCAATCATTTCTGTTTTCGAATAAATAATATCTTGATATTGCAAAATATCTATATCTGGATGCTCTTTCAATAGCTCTTTTGCAGTCGGGTTATGTGACCCTGTTGAACAGCCTACTAATACAACAAAAATGCTCATCAAAAAGATACAATATTTTATTGGAGTCATCATGTAACCACACTCTCCGTTTATTCTACATTACTATTAAACTTCACTAACCAGATTCTATTTTGACTGTAAGAGTAGTATATTTCCCTTTATGAAAGGGTTAAATGATTTTAACATATTTTGTAATATGTATAAGTTTTATCAATATAGATAAACCGGTATTTTTCACAATAATCATCCATATATATTTGTATAGGAAATTATTAAATCCCGTTTAAAGGAGCACTCTTATGTGGTTTTTCTTCGCTTTACTAACCGCCCTAGCATGGGGTGGTGCAGATTTATTTTATAAAAAAGGTTCAGACAGCAAGGATAAATACAGTCATTTAAAAATTGTCGTCATGGTCGGTCTTGTGATGGGTATCCATGCAACTGGCTATATGCTGTATGAAGGTTTAATTTTCCGTCCTTCCGACATGCTAAAATATTTACCCGTTTCTTCTCTTTATATTTTATCTATGACAATCGGTTATATTGGGTTACGTTACTTAGAATTATCAATCGCCTCTCCCGTACAAAATTCATCTGGTGCTATTACAGCTGTTCTTGTCTTCATTTTCTTCCCTCAGCCAGTTGATACATTACATATTATTGGAATAATCATTATTTCACTTGGCGTTATTGGTATTGCAGTAGTTGAAAAACAAATCGAAAATGCAACATTACGATTAAACAATACCGAAATCGACAAAAAATATCAGCTTGGATTTATGGCGATTGTGTTCCCTATTGCCTATGCGTTGATCGATGGTGCTGGTACATTTGCTGATGCAATCTATTTAGATGAACTCAAATTAATGACTGAAGATGCTGCATTACTTGCTTATGAATATACATTTTTCATCTGTGCAGTTATCACTTATATTTATTTAAAAGTAATAAAAAAAGAGACTTTCTCTATTTTCAAAGAACGTGACAAAGCTTGTGCTGCAATTTTAGAAACAATCGGTCAATTCTTTTATGTATTTGCCATGTCATCATATGCGATTATTGCTGCTCCAATGATCGCATCTTATAGCATTTTCTCTATCATTCTTTCACGTATTTTCTTAAAAGAGAAACTATCGCCAAAACAATATATTATCATTACGGTTGTAATGTTGGGGATTATTTTATTAGGAATTGCGGATGCTTAAAATCATTTAATTAACTGACAAAAAAAGTACATCACTTCTTAAAAGTGATGTACTTTTTTAATTAGTTTGATCAAAATTATCATATTGGTCGGCGAAGGTTTGCATCTTATCTTTTTCAAATACATCTAATAACTTGTTGTACTCTTCATCTTCGATTACATAATAAAGCGGTACTCTCGCTATATAATCAGAATATAAAATGCGCTCATTTTCCTCATCTAACCACATATTATAATTCACTACAATTAGATTCTGCGTTCTATCCTTAAATTGAATATATTGATATGGTAACCGATTCACTTCATCATCGCTTAATTTTAAATTTGTACCATTATTGAAAATCTCCATTAATTCATTGTACTTCGGTTCGGTTTCAATCGATTTTTTTACAACTACATCGCCTTCCTCTGTTACATTCCCTAATTCAATTACATTATTTGATTTCATACAACCTGTTAAAACAAACATAATACAACACAACAATAAAAGTTTCTTCATCACACTATCCCCTTTTAAAGGTATAAAAAGTTTTTCCGTAGTTGTATTATGTTTCCCAATTCCCCTAAAAATATTACGTATTACAAAACTTCATTTAACTATTTTCCCCAAAACAATTTAAGTAACAATATAGAATTTTCTATTTACTTCGACGATTTAAAGCGATAAACTATATTGATATCATGATTTTACTGGAGGAAGATTTTCTTGAAAGAATTCATTAATAAGCTGTTAACAGGAATGAGTATTGGGATTGTCGTATCTTTAATACCCAACGCTCTTCTCGGTGAACTATTAAAACTACTCATTCCACATTTCCCAGCTTTACAACAAATATTAGATATATCCGTTTTAGTGATGAGTATGTTACCAATAATGATTGGTGTTACTATTGGTATGACATTTAAATTAACACCTATTCAGACAGCTAGTATTGGATTAGCAGCTGTTGTTGGTAGTGGAGTAGTGCAAATAAATGAAAGTGTTATGACATTACAAGGTATTGGTGTCGTTTTAAACACAGGTGTTACAGCCGGCTTAGCTGTCCTTTTCGTTAAATATATTGGGGCAAAATTAAAAGATTACACGATTCTTTTACTACCAACTTTAACTATTTTCTTCCCTGGTTTATTTGGTTACTTGATCTTACCTTATGTTAAATCAGGCACAGGAATTATTGGCGTGGGGATTCAACAAGTAACAGATCTTCAACCTATTCTAATGGGAGCAATTATCGCTGTTATTTTCTGCGTACTCATTTTATCTCCTCTCTCGACTGTAGGAGTAGCAACGGTCATTATGCTTTCTGGTATTGGTGCTGGCGCGGCCAATTTAGGTATTGTTTCGGCAGGTATTGGTCTATGTATCGCTAGCTATAAATCAAACTCATTGGGCACAGCACTAGCCCACGTACTTGGTTCACCCAAAATTCAAATGCGTAATTTCTTTATGAAACCTAAAATAGCTTTTCCCATGCTTATTACAGCTGCCATTTTAGGTGCACTTGCTGGTGTATTTAATGTTCAAGGAACGTCTATGAGCGCCGGGTTTGGTCTATCTGGACTTATTGGACCATTAAACTATATCAACTTAACACCAGATGGCTGGACTACTTCGAATATTACAGTCATGATTGCAATGTTCTTCGTCATACCAACCGTTTTAAACGTTATCTTACTTCGCATCTTCTCAACGAATCTTAAAATGATTAAATCTGAAGATTATAAAATCCATATTGAATAAATCGATGCCATGTGAAGAATATTTCTCACATGGCATTTTTTTAGATTGATAGGATTAGTTGTTTTGTGAATAAATAGGATGTTGGTATTTGTTATATGTGATTTCAGGTTGTTGAGGGTGGTGAGTATGGATAATCTTGCTTTGAGTAACGCTAATCTCTCTCCCAGTAGAGCTAATCTTCTTGAGTAGCGATAATTTTCCTCTGAGTAGCGCTAATCCTTCTTTGAGTAGCGATAATCTCACTGAGCAGCGCTAATCCATCCCCGAGTAGCGCCAATTCATCCCCGAGTAGCGCTAATCCATCCCCGAGTAGCGCTAATCTCCCTGAGTAGCGCCAATCCATCTCCCAGTAGCGCCAATCCTCCTCCCAGCAGCACCAATCCCCAAAATCACACTCCTCACCCTATCAGACCACAAAAAAACCACCCCAAATAAACGGAGTGGCTTAATATGATTATGTTTTATTCATTCTCTTTAAAAACTTTTTTAAGAACGGCTATCATAAATTCGAGATCCTCATCTGTGCAAGATAGTGGTGGGCTAATCGTAAGGATGTTGTTATAACCAGCTACAGTATCCCCGTTCTTACCAATGATTAAGCCATTTCCCTTACAATCAGAGACAATTTTCAATACACGTTCGTTAGATGCTGGTTCCATCGTTATTTTATCTTCAACCATTTCAATGCCTAGTAGAAATCCAAGGCCGCGAATATCGCCTACATAAGGATGATTACTTAATTCTTTCAGCTCTTTTTGAAGTCTATCACCTAGTTCTGCCGAGCGCTCGAATAAGTTTTCTCTCTCCATGATTTCGATATTTTTTAACGCCACTGCACATGCCGCCGGATTTCCTCCGAATGTATTGAGGTGACGTAGATGGCTATTTTCTTCTCCCGTGTTGAACTTTTCATAAATTTCTTTTCGAACAGCTGTCACTGAGAGTGGTAAATAGGCGCTAGTCAGTCCTTTTGCCATTGTAATAATATCCGGTTTTAAATTAAAATGCTGATGCCCAAACGCTTTACCGGTTCTTCCAAACCCACAGATTACTTCGTCAATAATTAGGAGTACCCCATGTTTGTTACAAATTTCTTGAACTTTCTCGAGATAGACAGGATGAGGAATTAAAATACCACCACCTGTAATAAGCGGCTCCATAATAATTCCTGCAATTGTCTCTTTTTGCTCCCAAATAATTTTATCTTCAAGTTCTTGGGCACGTTGGAGATTGTATTCTTTAATCGATTGCCCTTTTGGTCGGCGATAATTATCTGGTGGTGCTACATGTAAAAAACCGTGTGAAAGTGGTTCATATTTATATTTTCTAATCGCTTGCCCTGTAGCTGACAATGCCCCCATTGAACTGCCATGATAAGCTCTATAACGCGAGATAAATTTAAAGCGAGCTCCTTCACCGTTTTGCTGGTGATATTGACGAGCAATTTTAAATGCTACCTCATTTGCATCAGAGCCACTGTTCGAGTAAAAGAACATATAGTCTCCACCAAGCATGTCATTTAACTTGGCTGCTAGCTCGATTGCTGGTTCATGGCTTTGCGTCATCGGCACATAGGCTAATTTTTTCATTTGATCGTAAGCCACTTGTGCCAATTCTTCACGACCATACCCTACATTTACAGCCCATAACCCGGACATTCCATCGAGATATTTATTGCCATTGTGGTCGATGATCCAAGCTCCTTCACCTCTATCGACGATCATAGGCTGACTTTTTTCATTGTAAGCTGAGATATGATGCCAGACATTTTGAAGATCTTTTTCAACTAAAGATTGTGTTGGCTGTTTTACAGTTTCCATGCTTTCGCTTCCCTTCTATTTTAGAATTCATGACGAGCTGTTAGCATCTTTTTACGTGTGTAAAACTCAATTCCATCACGACCATTCGCATGTAGGTCTCCATAAAATGATTTTTTGTAACCTGAGAATGGGAAAAATGCCATCGGAGCTGGAACACCAAGGTTGACACCTAACATTCCTGCATCGATTTCTTCTCTAAACTGACGAATAGCTTTTGCACTATCAGTGAAAATACATGCTCCATTTGCGAAGTCAGATTTGTTTGCAAATGAGATTGCATCATCTAATGTATCTACTCGGACAATTGATAAAACAGGAGCGAATATTTCTTCCTTCCAGATTTTCATCTCTTGTGTTACATGATCGAAAATAGTTGGACCAACAAAATAACCACCATCAGAAGGTTGATCATTGCGACCATCTCGTAATAGCGTTGCACCTTCTTCAATGCCAGATTCAATATATTGGATTGTTCGATCCTTATGGGAATCTCGAATGACCGGACCGAGGAAAATACCCTCTTTCAGGCCGTCCCCTATTGTTAATTTATTTGATTCCTCTACTAATCTTGTTACTAGTTCGTCTGCAATATCGCCAACTGCTACAACAACTGCACAAGCCATACATCTTTCTCCTGCTGATCCAAATGCTGCATTAATTATATTCGTTACTGTTAAGTCCATATCTGCATCTGGCAAAACAATTGTATGATTTTTGGCTCCAGCTAGTGCTTGAACTCGCTTACCATTTGACGTACCAGTTTTATAGACATATTCTGCCACAGGTTGGGATCCAACAAATGATACGGCTGGAATATCTGGATGACTAAGAATGCCATTCACGATATCATGAGCACCGTGGACAAGATTAAATACGCCTGCTGGTAGTCCTGCTTCATGTAACAATTCTGCTAGATAATTTGCTAGAAGTGGTGTTCTCTCAGAAGGTTTCAAGATGAACGTATTACCACTCGCAATTGCTAAAGGGAACATCCAGCATGGTACCATCATTGGGAAATTAAACGGCGTAATCCCCCCTACTATTCCTAGAGGATAGCGATACATACCAGATTCAATACTTGTTGCAATATCAGGTAACTGATGGCCCATCATTAGTGTAGGAGCGCCTGCTGCAAATTCTACGCACTCAATCCCTCGTTGTACTTCGCCATATGCTTCGGTATAGTTTTTACCATTTTCAACAGTTATAATTTTCGCTAATTCATCCCAGTTCTCTATTAATAATTGCTGATATTTAAATAAGATTCTAGCACGCTGAGGAACAGCAACTCTCTTCCATGAAGTAAAAGCTTGTTTTGCAGCCTCTACTGCTTTTTCCAAATCTTGTTGAGTTGAAATTGGAACTTCGGCTAATATTTCTCCAGTTGCGGGATTTGGCACTTCAATGTAGTTTTCTGTGGACGATTTTACCCATTGTCCATTAATAAAATTTGAAAGCGTTTTCTTTTCAGTGATTACCTTATTCATATACGTCCTCCTATTCTACTTTTCTTTAAAGTTGACGTTATTAACAATTAACCTCATAATTTATTTTACAGATTATTTAGAATAGTTACACTTTACATAAAGTACACTCATGTTAGACTTTTTTTAACTTATTGGGGGGCTATTGGAATGATTGAATTTGTTTTAACTATACAAGACATATTAGAAAGAAAATCGTTCAAATCAGCAAAAGTAATAGCAGGTTCAAAAGGTTTAAGTAATCAAGTGAAATGGTCGCATATTTTAGAAATAAAGGAATTCGAAACACTGATAAATGGGGGCGAACTAATTTTAACAACTGGTGTTGGACTTCAACTCGACCTTACTACTCAAATCAGTTACTTGGAAAATTTAATAGAAAAAAATGCAGCTGGTATGTGTATTGAAATCGGTCCTTATTTTAAAGAAATTCCTATTGAGCTTATAAAATTAGCAGATGAACATGATTTCCCTCTGATTATCTTTGAAGAGGTTGTACGTTTTGTCGACATTACTCAAGATTTACATACGTTAATAATTAACCAACATCACCAATGGCTTTCCCAACTTGATACACTGTCCACAAAATTTATCGATCTCTCATTAAGCCCTAACGGAATCCTGAAAATTCTTCAAGAATTGAATCATTACTTCCGACAAGGTGTTTTGTTTATAACGGATAATTCAAAATCATATTATTACCCTTCTGAAATAAAAGAGTTAGAAACTTCTATTCGTTCTTTTATAGAAAGTTCACCATCTGATATGACAGTACAAAGAAATTTCACTCTTTCTACTCAAACCTTTGCCCTTATGCCTGTAAAAGGATTGGGACAAGTTTGGGGGCATCTTTGCTTACAAGTACAACAACCCTTATCAAATGAGTTCTTCTTTCTTATTTTAGATCGAGCAGCCCTTGCCATTGCACAAATTCTGTTACGTAATAGAACTATTCAAGAACGCAAACAAAACATGGAAGATGAACTTGTACAAAACCTTATAAAAGGCAGAGACTATGAACAGGATGACGTCCAAACTTATTTACCTGCTGCAAGTCGAAATATGTACTTTAGAATATTTGTAATGCAGTTAAATTCCGAGGAGATCAACATTGTTGAAGAAGACTGGGAAGAGTTAAAGTTGCAACGCTCAATGTTAGTTCGCTCCATTTTCAAAAGGCATGGATTTTTTCCAGCTGTTTCTTCTAAAAGGACTGAAATAGTAGTCATTGCATCGTTTATAGCAGCAGATCATTTGAAAGAGAAAACTGATAGATTTGATCAAATCATACAAAGTATCAAGGATATGAAAGATACTAGTACATTTTGCGGGAATGAATGTAAATTTGGCGTGAGTAGAGTATATAAGGATATAGCTCAAGTAAAAGAAGGTTATGTAGAGGCAAAGAAAGCCATTACATTGAAAAAATCTGACATTGTCAACACTTATTTCTATAATGATCTTGGTATCAATAGACTGCTACTATTGTTAATTGAGAGTAAACAACTTGAAAACTACGTTCACGATTATTTAGACGTTATTTTAAGCTATGATAAAAAGTATGAAAGTGATTTATTTACAACACTTTGCATTTATTTAGAATGTAATGGGGTTAAGAATGAAACAGCAGATCGTCTCTTTATCGTAAGGCAAACGTTATATAATAGATTAGAAAAACTAGAAACACTTCTTGGTTCGAATTTTATGGAGCCATCCAACCGTCTTGCACTTGAAGTTGCTATTAAAGCCTATCAGTTACTGCTTAAACAAAATAATAACGAAGGAAAACCGGTTTTTCTCGTATAGAGAAAACCGGTTTTTTTATTTTCGCTGGATTAGTTTGACCTTGGATCTAAAATATCTCGGATTGCATTACTTAACATATAAAACCCTAATACCATGAATGTAATGGCAATGCCAGGCGCATAAGTGTACCATGGTGCACTTTTCAGAAAAGCTTGAGAGTCTTTTAACATCCGGCCCCAACTAGGATCTGGCGGTTTAACCCCTAGTCCTAAATAACTTAGTGCAGCTTCAGCCAACATTGCTACTCCAAAGCTAACAGATGCCGCTACTATCAAAGGTGACGAAACATTAGGTAGTATATGACGGAACATAATTTTGAATGGTTTTACCCCGATTAACTTTGCTGATAAAACATACTCGTATTCTTTGTGTTGTACAAAACCACTACGAGCAATTCGGGCAATACTAGGAATGGCGATTAATCCAAGTGCAATCGATGTATTAACAATCCCTGAACCAAACACAGCTACTAGCATTAATGCCAGAATAATCCCTGGAAAAGCCATTAAAGCATCCATGATTCTCATGAAAACCTCATCTACCCAGCCACCAACATATCCAGCTATCCCACCAATAAGTGTTCCAAAGACAACACCAATCATTACCGTTAATGTGCCTACAAAAAAGGCTGTTTGAGTGCCTTTCATAATGCGACTGAAGATATCTCTGCCGAATTCATCGGTTCCAAACCAATTCTCACTATTTGGTCCCTTTAACTTATTAGCGACATTCATAGCAGTTACATCATGTGGCGTATAGAAAAAACTCACGATCATTAATAGAAGAAAAGATATCAAAATGAAGAGGCCAATTATTAAATTAATATTTTTAGCATTACCCATTAATGTTTTCATATGGCCCTCCTTAATTTAACCTTATTCTTGGGTCTAAGACAGAATATAAAATATCTACGAAGAAATTGATAAATACTACTACAAATGTGATGTACATTACGATACCTTGTACTAACGGAAAATCACGATATCCAATCGAAGTGATTAATAATTGGCCAATTCCTGGAAGAGCAAAAACCTGTTCTACAATAATTGTTCCTGCAACAACTTCAGCTGTTATTAATCCGAATATCGTTAATATTGGAATCATCGAATTTCTTAAAACATGTTTATACATTACAAACTTTTCTGTAATTCCCTTACTACGTATTGTTCGAACATAATCCAACCTTAGCTGTTCCAATATCGCATTCCTAACATAGCGGAATTTTACAGCGATTTGAGGAATAGCAATTGTCAGCGCAGGTAATAATATTGCACCTAACGCCCCTGCTATACTTTCTGTCCAAGGTACATACCCACTAATTGAGAAGAAACTAAAATTCATTCCTAGGTATAAGATTAATAACATTCCCAACCAGAAAGAAGGGATAGCCATCCCTACCTGAGTGATGGAAGAAAATACAACATCACTCATTTTATTTTGTCTTTTTGCAACAAAAATTCCTAAAGGGATAGCCACAATTATTACAATAAGCAGTGTAATCGCAGCTAATGAAATCGTGACCGGTAAGCGATCCATGAGCAATTCTTTTACTGGCATAGAAAATCGTATCGATTCTCCTAAATCACCTGTAACTAAACCTTTTGCCCACTCAAAGTATTGAACATAAAGCGGTTGGTCCAAGCCGAGTTCTTTTCTTAGTGTCTCTACTTGCACTTCATCTGCCTCTGTTCCTAACATTGTACGAATCGGATCACCCGGTAAAATTTGAAAAACTGCAAAAGTGATAAAAGATACCATTGCCATTGTCACAACAAATAATATAATTCTTCGGATGATATAGGCCATGTCTATTCTTCCCCTCTATTCAGTAAACTTCACTTCTGACATGTCGTGGAACCAGAATGGATAACTTTTTAGTCCTTCAATTTTTTTATTTGCAGCCCATAGCACTTGATAGTCAGCAATATATACTGCAGTAGATTGTTCACTTAAAATTTCTTGAGCACGTTTATACATCTCAATTTGTTTTTTCTGATCCGTTTCTTTTAATACATCTGCCATGACTTTATCAAACTCTTTATTGTTGAATCGGAAGAAGTTTTCTTTGTCATTTGTAGAAATATAATCATTTAAGATTTCATATGCTGACGGTTTACCCGTTAAATCAATTGTTGTCATTTCATAATCTCTTCCAAAATACACACGCTCTAGCCAAATTCCCCACTCTACGACTTCAATCTCAACATCGATGCCAATTTCTTTTAAGTTTTCAGCAGCAATTTGAGCGATATTTGAGTACATGTCATTATGTGAAGATACTGTGATTTTTGTTTTAAAACCTTTTGGATAACCTGCTTCAGACAATAACTTTTTAGCTTTGTTAATGTCACGTGCATAGACATCTTGTAATCCGTCAAGATAGTAATCTCCCATTGCTGGACTCATATTAGAACCAAGACGAGTAGCGTATCCAGAATAGACAGAATCAATAACATCCTGTTTGTTAATAGCGATATTGATAGCTTGACGAACTTTTACATCATTAAATGGCTTTTTTTCTTCATTAAACGTAATGACTAAGGCTGAGTTGTTATTTTGGTGACTGATGTTAAAATCATTTTCAACCTCAGATAATCGGTGTCCACGAACTCCTGTTAAATCTACTTCTTTAGCTATCAAACTCATTACTGCAGAGTTATCATCTGATTGGAATGCGAATGTTACCTTATCTAGATAAGGTATGTTCTCTTGCCAGTAATCCGAATTTTTTTCTAAAACTAAATTCGATCCCGGTGTATACTTAACAAATTTGAATGGGCCAGTTCCAATTGGATTTTCATTTTGTTTGCCATCATTATCTTTAGGTACGATTGCAGATTGTAAAGCCGTTAGAGAATAAAGGAAATTAGAATTTGGCTCTTTAAGCTTAATAACAACTGTAGACTCATCAGGAGCATTTACAGATTCTACATTGCCAAAGTTACCTGAAAGAGGCTTGCCATTTTTTGTCCCCATTAGGTGCTCAAATGTATAGAGGATATCATCTACTTTTAAGACGCTACCGTTATGGAATTTTACATTTTGTCGGATTTTGAATGTATAAGTCAAACCATCTTTTGATAATTCATAGCTTTCAGCAATTGCTGGTTTTAATGACCCGTCCGTTTCTGGAGCAAATAACCCTTCGAACATATTTAGAATCATTTGAAATGAAATGGAAGCTGTAGCTAAATGCGGGTCAAGAAAGTCAGGATCATCATTTACCCTTACTTTGATTTCTTGTGTTTTCCCGTTACCTGAACTACCCTCTCCGCTTTCTTTTCCTCCCGAACAAGCACTGATTAAAAACATACAGACAACAATCATTGCGACAATCATTAGCCTCTTTGTACTCTTCATGTTCAAATAGCCCCCTCTTTGAATAAAGATATTTTATGTCGGCATTTCCAAATTCTTTTTGCTGTTGTAGCTTTGATAGCTTGGTACACCTTTAACCTCATTTGCAGCTTTAATAGCAACGATTATAGCTTCTTCCATTGCTTTTGCTGCCATATTACCTACGAAATCTACTGGATAAGACTCTCCTCCAGTAGCTAGCACGAAAACCGTATCCCCATCCAACATAGTATGTACTGGGAAAATGGTTCTAGCTAAGGCATTTTGAGTAATTTGAGCAACCTTTTTTGCTTCTGCTTTTGTTAATTTTGCATTGACTGCTACTAATCCAATTGTTGTATTAGATCCGGGTAGGGCATTACCTGATAAATTTTCTTCTATAAACTTAAGGCTATCAATAATAAGCCCTGTATTAGCATCGATTGGACCTGCTAGTATTTCTCTCGTCAGTGGATCCCTGACATCTCCAACCGCATTAACAGCAACTAGTGCACCTACAACGAAACCATTTTCTAATTCTATTGAAGTACTACCTAGACCACCTTTCATGCAATGTTCCGGTCCTGTAATCTTCCCCACTGTAGCACCACAACCAGCTCCTACATTTCCAAAAGAGAAAATTCCCTTCTTGGCTTGCGTGGCCGCCTCGTAGCCCATTTTTTTATCGGGGCGAATATTTGGGCTACCAATTTGTAGATCAAAAAGCACTGCACCCGGAACAATTGGTACTTTTGCGACACCGACATCAAGTCCAACGCCTTGTTCTTCAAGATATTGCATAACACCTGAAGCTGCATCTAAACCGTATGCACTTCCACCCGATAAGCAAATACCATGAACTTCTTCAATTCTATTAATTGGATCAAGTAAATCTGTTTCTCGAGTACCTGGGGCTGATCCTCTTACGTCTACCCCACAAACAGCCCCACCTTCTGCAAGGATAATCGTGCACCCTGTTAATGCTTCTATATTTTCTACGTTACCAACCTTAATACCTGGTACATCTGTTATATTGCCAAAGCTCATGAACACGCCTCCTTGAACTGTTTTCGAAATATTCAATCAATTTAGTTTGGTTAATTCGAGAACTTTACTTTCTGCATTCGAAAACTTTTTATTATCTTCTTGTGAATATAGATGGCAGGCAACTTGCTGTCCGATTTCTATATGAATAAGTTCAGGACGTTCAACTTTACAACGATCAAACGCCTTCGGACATCTCGTATGAAACGCACAGCCCGTTGGAGGGTCAGATGGACTTGGAGGTTCTCCGCTTAGCTCAATTTTCTCCCTTTTCTTTTCGAAATTCACTACAGGAATTGCAGATAATAATGCCTGAGTATATGGATGTAGCGGATTATTATAAATATCATGCTTAGGTCCGATTTCAACAATTCTTCCTAAATACATAACACCTACACGATCGCTAATGTGTTTCACAACACTTAAGTCATGAGAAATAAATAAATAAGTCAAATTGAATTCTTCTTGTAGATCCAACATTAAGTTCAACACTTGCGATTGCACAGATACATCGAGTGCTGATACAGGCTCATCGGCAATAATAAATTTCGGATTCATCGACAATGCTCTAGCAATACCAATGCGCTGTCTTTGTCCTCCAGAAAATTCATGAGGAAATTTTGCGAGCGCTTCTTTTGGTAAGCCTACTTTTTCAATTAAACTCTCTACTTTTTTAGTTCTTTCAGCTTTTGATAAGATCTTCTGAACAGCTATAGGCTCTCCTACAAGTTGTTCCACACGCATTCTTGGATTCAAAGAAGCGAACGGGTCTTGAAAAACCATTTGCATATGTTGACGATGGTTTTGTAGTTGACGATTCCCTAAATGTTCTAGATGATTTCCTTCAAAAATGATTTCACCATCAGTAGGTTCAGTTAAACGTAGGATGGTTCTTCCTAAAGTGGATTTACCAGAACCTGACTCTCCTACAATCCCTAAAGTTTCACCTTTGAATACATCAAAACTAATATCATCGACTGCTTTTACAAGTCCTGCTTTCCCTTTAAAAAGAGTACCTTTAATCGGAAAATAGGTTTTTAAATGCTTTATCTCAAGTATTTTTTCTCTCTCGCTCATTCTACAGCTCCCCCTTCACTAGCATAGAGGTGGCATCTAACTTTATGGTTATTTTCGATTTCTAAAAGTCGAGGTATTTCTTCTAGGCATTTTGCCATTGCATGCGTGCATCGTGCTGCAAAACGACATCCTTTTGGAAATAAATGTGCAGGCGGTACATTCCCAGGTATTGATTCTAACCTTTTTAAGTCCACATCAATATTTGGAATTGTCCTTAATAATGCTGTTGTATAGGGATGCTTCGTTTTCAAGAAGAGATCTCTAACAGGTGCCTCTTCAACAATTTGCCCTCCATACATGACAAGCACCCTGTCTGCAGTTTCGGCTACAACACCCATATCGTGCGTGATGAGTAATATAGAAGATCCAAATTGTTCTTTCATATCAATCATTAAATTAAGAATTTGAGCTTGAACCGTTACATCTAGTGCAGTTGTCGGTTCATCTGCAATGAGTAGTTTCGGGTTATTGGACATTGCAATGGCAATCATAACCCGTTGTCTCATTCCACCTGATAATTGATGTGGATATTCTTTAATAATTTTTTCTGCTCTAGCAAATCCAACGATTTTCAATAAATCGACAGCTTTTTCGTAAGCTTCTTTTTTCTTTAATTTTTGATGTTTCATTAACGATTCGACGATTTGATTTCCAATCGTAAAAACTGGATCTAAAGAGGTCATTGGTTCTTGGAAAATCATACCTATCTCATTTCCTCGAACTTTCGTCATGTCATCTTCTGACAGCGAAAGTAAATCTCTTCCTTCAAGGGATATAGAACCTTCTACAATCTCACCTGGTGGACTAGGAATAAGTCTCATTATGGACAATGACGTGATACTCTTGCCGCTGCCAGACTCTCCAACTAACGCTACGGTTTCACCTTTTTTTATGGCAAAACTTACATCATCTACTGCTTTAGCTATTTTACCTTTTCCTATATGGAAATAAGTTTTTAACCCTTTGACTTCTAATAGTTGATCATTTGTACTTTTTGAAGGTTCAATGTGTAGTTGTGGACTTTCCATAAGTTCACCTCAATTTCAAGTTCAAATCGAAAACTTCACTGCTATGTTTTTCACTTGGGTGTAGTTTCTTAATGCGATGAAACCTTTCTCTCTTCCAATCCCACTTTTTTTATACCCACCAAAAGGCATCTGTACTCCTCCTGCAGCACCATAATTATTGATAAATACTTGGCCAGATTTCACCTTGGATGCAACATAATGAGCGACGTCTATATTTCGAGTCCAAATACCAGCGACCAGTCCATAATCCGTGCTATTCGCCAATGCTATTGCTTCTTCAATTGTTTCAAAAGTGAAAACTGTTAATACCGGTCCAAAAATCTCTTCCTTTGCTAGTGGATGATTATTGTCCAGCCCGTCTATAATAGTTGGTTGAATATAATAGCCACCTTCAGAACCACTAATAGTAACTGATTCTCCACCAGCGATTATATTCCCTGCTGGCTTTGCATCCTGTATCTTGTTAATAATTTGATCGAATTGCTTTTTATTTAAAATTGGTCCAATTTCTCTGTCATCAATACCTGGACCAATCGTCAATTCATTAAACTTAGCTGTTAATTTCCGTAAAAAATGGTCTTTATATTTTTCTTCAATAAGTAATCGAGACCCCGCAGAACATGTTTGCCCAGCATTTTGAATAATGGCTCTAACTATTCCTTCAAGAGCTAACTCTTCATTTGCATCAGCAAATACGATGTTTGGAGATTTACCACCAAGCTCAAGCGTCACGGGTACGACGTTTTCTGCAGCGGCTTTCATTACAGAAATACCTGTGTTAACGGAGCCCGTAAAGGTAATATGGTGAATTCCTGGATGTCCCGCTAACGGCCCACCGACATCAGCACCTAGACCTGTAACATGTTGAAATATTCCTTTAGGTAATTCACTTTCTGCAAACCATTCTGCAATTGCATGTGTAGTAAGAGGCGTATCTTCTGCACTTTTTACAATAACAGCATTCCCTGTAGCAATTGCTGCAGCAACACTTCTCGCAGTGATTTGAAGAGGATAATTCCAAGGGACAATATGTGCTGTAACGCCAACTGGCTCTAAGACAGTCGCATTTAATATCCCCTCTTCAATCGGTATCGTATCTCCCATTACTTTATCTGCTGCTCCACCGTAAAATTCAAAGTATCTAGCGGCCGCTTCTACATCAGCTTTGGCTTGTGAAATTGGTTTCCCTACATCTTCACACTCCCACTTACTCCATTGCTCAGCATTATTTCTAATATGCGCTGCAAGCCTAACTAACAGTTGCCCTCGTTCATAAGGCTTTACCTTTTTCCATTCATCGCTTTCAAACGCCACTTGGGCTGCGTGCACTGCTTCATCCACATGTTCTTTTTTACCTTTAACTATCTCAGCAATCAGTTCTCCATTTGATGGATTGAAGACTGGTAACCACTCATTAGAGTCGTCACCAACCCATTTTCCATTGATTAGCATTGAAATCCGTTTCATCTTCTTCACAACCTCTCTTCATTACAGGCCTCTTCCGCCATCCACATTCAATGTTGCCCCTGTTACAATTTTCGCTCGATCGGATAATAAGTAAGTAACTGCATTCGCGATATCTTCAGGCTCGATTAATTCACCAAGAGGAACACTTTTTCTAAATACTTCCTCTTTGACGGTGCTGATATCAGCATCTTTGGCAGCAAATTGACCTAGCATTTTGGTATCCGCTGGCCCTGGATTAATGGTATTTACTCTAATGGAATAAGGCGCCAATTCGATAGCCATTGCTCTTGAAAAACTTTCTGCTGCGCCTTTTGAAGCAATATATGACTGTAAACCTGGTCGTGGTCTTACAGCTGAAATCGATGCAATTATGACAATTGATCCTTGGCGATTCGGTTTCATATATTTGACTGCTTCCTTACATGAAATGAAAAGACTAGTCGCATTAATATCCATGAGTTTATGCCATTGACTCAATGTCACATCTTCAATAGGCGTTGCTGCTTGAGCAATACCAATCGCATTTACCAAGCCATCAATTTTTCCGAAGTCCTTGTGAACTTGAAAGAAAATTTCAGCAATCTGTTCTTCATCTAAGACACTCGCTGCATGTGTGTGAAGATTAGGATGTTGAATTGATTGTAATGATTCAGTTGATAAATCAACCCCAATAACATACGCTCCTAGTTCGAGCAGTTGAGAAACAATTGCTTTCCCCATTCCTCCACCAGCACCTGTCACAACTATAACTTTATTGTTTAAGTCCATATTTTCGACTCCTCATTCTCTTTAAGAGCATACTGTTCTATTATTTTCGCTGAGATGGCTGAACCCATTTGTGCCGTTGTAGCATTCCCACCAATATCTGCTGTTTTTATCTTCCCTTCAAGGAGTACCAGTTCAATCGCATTTATTATTTTTGTTGAAAGATCTTCTCTCCCTAGATGGTCAAGCATTAAAGCTGCTGACCAAATCTGCGCTATTGGATTAGCGATTCCCTTCCCTGCAATATCCGGTGCAGAGCCGTGAACAGGTTCAAACATAGAAGGAAACTGTTTTTCTGGATTAATGTTTGCTGAAGGAGAAAGGCCTAACCCCCCGACAATTCCTGAACCAAGATCTGATAAAATATCACCAAATAAATTGGAAGCGACTACAACTTCGAATGATTGTGGTCGTTGTACGAAATATGCAACTAGAGCATCAATATAAATCGATTCTAATATAAGGTTTTGATACTCGTTTTTTACTATTCTCTTAACATGTTCATCCCAAAGTTTCATAGAATGGATGATTGCGTTAGACTTCGTAGCACTCGTAACTTTCTTTTTACCATTTTTCTCTGCATATTCACATGCAGCTTTAACGATTCTTTCAATACCCGCTGTAGTCATAATAGTATTTTGAATGGCCATCTCTGATTGTTGAGACTCAAACATACGACCGCCACTATTTGAATATTCACCTTCTGCATTTTCACGGAAAATGACAAAATCGATATCATCCCCATTGCTAAGTGGTGATGTTATGCCAGGTAATGATTTCACAGGTCTAAAGTTTACATATTGCTGGAATTGCTTACGAATTGGCATTATTAATTCCCATATTGTTATGTCATCTGGTACTCTAGCATCACCAATAGCACCAAATAAAATAGCGTTATAGCTTTGTAGTGTTACAAGCCCATCCTCCGGCATCATTCTTCCATGTTCCAAATAATAATCCGAACTCCACTCGAAATTTTCCTTATGCAACACAAAATTCTGTTCATGTTCTTCGAGGACAGACAACACCTTTAATGCTTCCTCCATTACTTCAACACCAATTCCATCTCCAGGAATTACCGCAATTTTAAATTCAGTCATTTACATTACACCCATCCTTTAAAAAGCGTAATGCTGCATCTCTAAAAATAGCCGTTGTAACCGCTAATTCCTCAATATCTACATACTCATTGATTTGGTGTGGAATTTCTCTATCTCCTGCCCCAATTGTGACAATCGGTACACCATGCATGTGTAAAAACGTACCATCTGTCGCTCCAGGCACCCCATTATAAATTGGTTCTTCTCCTGTCACTTCTTTGACAGCATCATAAACCGCTTGAACAACTGGATGATTTGTGTCAGTAAATGTAGATGGTCGGTTATCTAAAATCGTCAATTCTACATTAAAATCAGAGTCATCATTTTTTAATCTTGCGATGATTGCATTGATTTTATTTAATAATTCATCATGATCCTGTTTTGGAACGGTACGAATATCGAGTGTCATCATACAATGATCAGGAATAACATTAATCTGAGCATCCCCTTTTACAGGTGCTTGCAAAATTGTTGGCGTAATAGATGGCCATTTTAAGTAAGGGTCCTCCCCTAACCTTTCCTGCTCTTCCTTCTCAAGCTTTTCAAGTTCTACTATTAATCTCGCCATTCGCCAATTTGGATTAATTCCACTCCATGATATTGCTCCGTGTGCCATCTTGCCGTATACGTCTACTCTAATACGCATTGCCCCTCGTTGAGCGATACAGACATTATTTTCTTCAGGTTCACAAATAATAGCCCCGTCTACACCATCTGCCCAACCTTGTTTGATGAAGTGTTTAATGCCAAGCATCATCCCTTCTTCATCAACAGGTATGCACAAAATGATCTTTCCACAAAACTCTTCTTTATCTTTTAGAATCGATTGAACAGCGGTAATCATACACGCCAAGTTACCTTTTGTATCATTCGTTCCTCTTCCGTACATCCGTCCATCAACAATTTCAGCACTGAAAGGACCGTACGTCCAAGCATCAACATTTCCTTCTGTTACAACATCCGTATGCCCTTCAAAAAGAAGTGTTTTACCCGGTTTACCTGAATCGATGATGCCAATAACATTTGGTCTACCAGGTACTACTTCTTCAATATGTGTTTGAATACCAATATTCTTTAAATATTCGGCAACATATAACGCCACTTTTGTTTCATTTGCATCTGCAATACCTTCTCTATATACACTTGGAATTTGTACTAGCTCCCGCGTTAATTGAATAACAGCTTCTCGGTCTCGTAAATACGTCTCATTTTCTACTTTTAAATTCATGTAATCTCCCCTTCTTAATTGTTTTCAAATGTTCATAAGGAAAGCGAATACAAACTAAATAATAGTTATGAATATTCTGATATTAATTATATTTTGAAAACGTTTTCTATTAATTGGACAATATGTGTGTACTTCTTATACAAGAATAGACAAGATGTCTTATCTTTACTTTTCTATAATCAGGAAATTCAATTATAAAGGGATTTAAGTGGTTTTTTGAGGGAAGAAACATTCTGAACATAAAAAAAGAAACCTTCAAAATGAAGGAATCCAATGTAGGTTTGAAGTATAAGTGATTGCTTAATCGTTCTTAATATAGCTAAGGAAAATATTTTTTAGAATAAGTAATTGCGTCTCAGATGGTACATTTGATTCGAGCATAAGTATGCTTCTATGAAGTGATAATTTCTTCGCGAAAATACCGAACACATTTGACAATGTTGATAGCGTATCCGTAATCGGTATATCTGTTCGAATAGAGCCATCTGTTTTACCAGTTTCGATTATTTTATAATAGATATCTACAAGTTGCTTGGAAGCAGCATTATAGACCTCCATTCCTTCAAAAGGTTCAGTTGATTGGGCTACGTATGTTTCAAAACTTTCTATAAATTTAATCCGACTTTCCTTCTGTTCGTTAAAAGCTATAAATGTATCAAATAAATGCTCTATCTTTTCGTAACAAGTACCAGGTTTATCTAAAACTTCTTGAAAAACAACTAAATTAGATTCAAGTGATTTTGCGGCTACTGCAACAATAATCCTATCTTTTTTGGGAAAATATCGAAACAAAGTAGCTATGCCAATACTTGCTTCATCTGCGATGTCTTGCATTGTAGTCTTTTCAAGACCCTTTCTTGCAAATACTCGATCAGCTGCTTCTACCATTTCAATAATTCGTTTTTGTTTCCCTTCTAATCGTTCTTTTTCTAATCGAGATTTAGGATCCATAGTAGTACATTCTCCTTTTTACCGTTCTTCTAGACGCTAGTGATTCTATCAAATAGGATGATGAAAGTCAAAATCGTCATTCTATACTTTTTCATTGTAATATTATAGCTATTCATGATATTGTATTTATCACATTGATAGCAATACTATCATTATGATATTAATAGTATCAATAACAAAATTATTTTAACATGAAATCGAGGAGTATTATGTATGAAAAGATTTTTAAAGACTAAAAGTATGTGGACGCCTGTCTGGATGGTATCTGCACTGATGATTATTATGGCAGTCATCTACATTCCAATTTTCTCTAAAGCAACACCAAATGTTCAAAATTTCCCTATCGTTATTATTAATGAAGACGAAGGTGGAAAAGTGGACGGGCTGAAAATTGATATGGGCAAACTAATCAGTACAAATATTGCTAGTTCCAAGGACAGTACTGCTATTAAATGGAAGACTGCATCGAATAAAGAAGCAGGCTTAGCTATTCTTGAAGACAATAAAGCATACGCTGCATTAATCATTCCAAAGAATTACACAAAATCAATGCTTCAGTTACAAGGTCAATTATTACAAAATAAAAAGCATACAAAACAAGCAGAACTTGAATTAATTGTAAACAAAGCTGGAGGACAATTTGCTTCTGGGATAGCACAATCTTCTTTACAAGCAGTCGCAACAAGTATTTCCAAAAGTGTAACCGAGCAAATTTCAGGATCATTGAATAGCTCAAAATCTACCCTTTCACCAGAAAATGCACTCGTTTTAGCAAATCCTATTCAAATTAATGAAAAAAATATTTCTGTCGTCAAAAATGATAATGGGATGACACCTTTTATATTGGCATTATTATGCATGATTACAGGTATGATGGGGTCTCAAATGGTAAATGGTTATGTAGATTCAATGTATACAGCCTTAAAAACACATGGCATGAAAATAAAAAAACATGCAGTCTTAAATGCAGAAATAATATTTGGTATTTGTATGACTGCACTCATGTCAATTTTATTAGTAGTTTGTACTTTTGCAGTTTATAATGTTGGGCATACAGCAAATTTATTGTCGATATTAGGATTTCTTATTTTCGGTTCTATGACGATGTTCATGTTCTTCCAAGTATTCAATCTATACTTCGGTAGATGGAGTTTATTGATCGCCTTCCCTATTAATATGATGGGAATATTTGCAAGTGGCGGACCAATTCCAATCAATATTTTACCGTCTGTTCACCAATTCTTTAGTAACATTTTACCAACGCATTATTTAGTAGACGGTATGCGTTCACTGATTTATTACGATGGTAGAATGGCATCAGGTATGTCTTCTGCGCTAATCACCTTATCAATCTTTTTTGTTGTTAGTGTTGTACTTTGCTATATCATTAGTCAAGTAAAATTCAATAAAGATAATCGTAATCAATCCGAAGTAACAACAGCAGAGTAATTTATGTTTAAAAACTCCTTGAGAAACCTCTAAGCAAATAAAAGAGCATGTTATGAACGTCAAATGTTCAAAACATGCTCTTATTTAATGTAATAGATACATTTCTATATAATAAAGTTTGAAATTTCATTAAACCTTAATCAACAATGCTCTCGTTATTAAGTGTATAGCTGGACAAACTATCACTAAATCATGAAATGCTTTCGATTAATAACGTTTGTATATTCCCTTCCATACAATACTTTCTTTGGATTAATAACGATGATTAAAAGTGCTACTACTAAATAAAAAATTGCGTTATACATGATTAAATCGAATAAGTTTCCGTTTATAATGCCAATAAAAAAATTAAAAAATTGGTGGATGATGATTGGGATGATTAAATTCTGATTTAAGTTATAAAATGCTGTCATGACGATCTTAATGGATATGATTGAAATCATAAAGAATAAAATATATTTGATTAAATCAATGCCCACAAACCCTGTAGTAAACCATATGGGTAGATGCCACATACCCCACCAAAACCCTATGATTATCGATGCTTTTAATGGTGAATGCATCTTTTGGAGCTCAATTTGAGCGAAGCCTCTCCACCCTATTTCTTCACCTAGTGGCCCTGCAATAAGGTTTTTAAAAAAGAAATAGATCAACATGCCCCAAGAAGAAATAGTAAAAATAGAGTCTACCTCACTATTATTAGATACGAGAAACAAAATCATCAAAAATATGAAGATTTGAATCAAAATCACAGTAAGAATCACAGAAAATTTAAGTTTATTCTTAAATTTATCTTTTACAAATTGTATAAAACTTTGCCGAGGATAGATTTTTTTAAATAGGATGGCAAAAGCAAATGTCGAGGACCAAGATGATATACAGAACATTACATCAAAGACCCATGCAGGGTATCCTAACATGCTTATGGCTCCTACAAGAAAAAAAAGTGGCAAAAAAATGATATTGGTTAGTAGAATAAAACTTGCTACTGGTTTTTTTAGTTTCTTTTCCCTTTTCATACATAATCCCCGCTTCAAACTAAGTATTTCGTAAATATAATAGCGCTCATATTTACCGATACCTTCAGCTTAAACCTGGGGGTTACTCACAGGTCAATACATACCCGAATTATTTTATAGGTGCATAAATTTCTAAAAATGTACGTTCAAGTTCATCTTCATAAGTGGTAAGTAATAGATTTATATAAACTATCCCTAAAAGTTCGCACCCTTTTTCTATTGCTACTTTTCTTAAATTTGCTTCAACGCTATGATCAATACTTTTTCCACCAGTTGACCATCTTCCATCTTCAATAACTGTATAAATACATTTTGGATGAGATAGAATTTCACCTTTTATTTCTTTATCATAGTCTTCTACTTCTCTTACAATTAAAAATCCATCTTCAATCATACCTTCATCATTGAAATTTATAACTCTTCTTAAAGAGGTTAGAGTAACTGCTTTTTTTAAGCTGTCTGTGTTCTTTTTTAGAGTTTCATATTCATCATACGCAGTAAAATGTTTTATTTCTCCTTTTATTTCTAAAGGCTTCATTTCTTGTACTGTATATTCCCCTAAAAACTGTTTAATTTTTTCGCAATCTTCCTTTACTATCTGAATCTTTTTTAAAAGAAGCTTTTTGTATTCTATTTCCTCTAAAACATCTTGTTCTTTCTCTTCTAATAATGATTTTATTCCCTCTATACTCTTACTTTTTCTTAATTCCTGGATTTTTTTAATTTCAATATCAATTTCTCTATAGAAATTTACTGTTGTTATATCATATATATCAAAATGATTATATTTTCTATACCCATTCACAATATTTTGCTTAGGTTTTACTAATTCCTTTTCTTCATAAAATTTCAAGGTATCTCTAGATACACCTAAAAATTGAGCGACTTGTCCAATTGTGTACATTATATTCTCCTTTATCATTGCTACATATTCTATATAATATTTCATATTATCAGTACGTCGACAAATAATAATATTGGTTTTATTATAATAACAAAGTTAAGTATTAATAAGTAAATAACTTACAAAATCAGAAGACAAACAAAAATTCGTCTCTAATATAAATTTCCTTAGTACTTCTTATTAATTTTCTCACAAAACCTCTGAAGTTAAAGACTTAAATATCCAAACAACTAAGCTCATTTCTTTAATATCCATAAAAAAACCAGATTCTCGATAGAGAACCTGGTTTTTTATGCAAATTACAATTTAAATTTCTGTACTTGTAAATTAAGTTCTTCTGCAAGTTCAGCTAGATGATCTGAGCTATTCGAAATTTCTTCCATCGAACTTGTTGTTTGTTGAACAGTTGCAGTAGTTTCCTCTACTCCTGCTGCAGACTCCTGAGAGACAGCAGCAATATCATCAATTGAGTGATTAATTTGTAAAGTTGTTTGAGAAATACCACTTAAATTATTTGAAATGACATTAATATTATCAATCATATCACTAATAGCATTTGAAATATTGTTGAATGTCTCTCCTGTAGAGGCGATTTGTTCTGTTCCTTGAATCACTTCTTCATAACCACTTTGGAGTGATGTTGTTACATTTTTTGTTTCTTGTTGTATCTTTTGAACAATACCAGCTATATCAGTTACTGAGAGCGTTACTTGTTCAGCTAACTTTCGTACTTCATCAGCTACGACAGCAAAACCTTTTCCTTGTTCACCAGCACGTGCTGCTTCAATTGCTGCGTTTAAAGCAAGTAAATTTGTTTGATCTGCAATACTTGTAATTACAGATACCAATTTTGAAATTTCTAAAGATTGCACTGCTAAATTCTCTACTTTTCGCACTGATTCTTGAACGATTCCATCAATTTTACGCATTTGTTCAGTAGAATCTATCATTAGTTTACTGCCTTCATGTGTAAGACTTTGAACATTCGAAGTATGATTGTTCATTTTCTCACCTTCATAATTTGCTTCTTTTACTTTTTGAGTAAATGACTCCATCACTGTTGCTAAATCACTTGCGTTACTTGCTTGGGATTCAGTTCCTTCAGCAATTTCTTGCATAGTTAATGCTATTTGTGTACTACCCGTTTTTACTTCTAATGCAGATTGTGCAAGTTCTTCACTATTTGAAGCAACTTGATTGGACACATCTTGAATATTACTCAATATTTCATGAACATTTTTACTCATTGAATTGGTCGCTTCAATTAATTGTCCAATCTCGTCTTCAGACGTTTTTGGAAGGTCTGGCTGACTTATATCACCTTGCGAAATCTCCGTCATGCGTTTTGCCACGAGTTTGATTGGTTTTACGATTATTCGGGCAGTTATATAAGCTACAATCACTGAAATGATAGTAAGTAATATAGTTGAAATAATACTTATTAATTGATTATTTTCTCCATTCTCAATCATCTCTTTACCTATTTTCTTAATAGCCTCTTCTCGAGTGTTCGCTAACTCTTCATAACCTTCCTGTATTTCACTGGCTTGTTCATCCACCGACTTCAGGTTATCTGCAGCTAGTTGCTTATTTCCACGATCATATTCTTCAAATACATCTTCTTTTATATATGTTTGCCACACTCTTGCTTTTTCAACTATTTCATCTAATTTTATAGAAGAAGTTAATCCTGCAACAATCGCCGCATTTTCTTCAGCGATATCTGTATATTCATCAAATTTTTCCTTATATTTTTTATCACCGGAAATAATATAACCTCTAGCTGCTGCCGTCCGATTTGCAAATGATGATGCCAGCTCATCATCTGCTGCTAATATTTCTAACTCAACCTCAACAATTTCCTTCGTTGATTTAGTTGAGTTTTGCTGCATAACATAACTATAAACATTATATCCTGTCATTATAAGTACTACGATTATAAAGCCAAATGATATTTTTGCTCTTACTGTTTTGAAGTTTTTAAAGCCTAATTTTTTCCCCAACTTCATTTGCACTTCCTTTGTTTGGTTTTAGTAATTCTATAAAAGATGGATACTTTGTATATATCCATTTATTAAAAACCTCAATTTTCAGAACCATAATAAAAAGAATTTAGTGGTATTTAATCGATTATTGTTAAATAACCACTATATAGAATTATACATTATAAAACCAAAAAATATAGTATTAATTTACCATAACTTTATTCACAAAAAAATTAATGTATTCAGAAATTTACATACCATTAAACCTATCGATGTGCTTCATATATGAATACAAAGTTATAAAAACCAAAAAAACTAACTCAAGATTGCACATCATGAGTTAGTCTGTTTTTTAGTAAAAATATGTTACTTAAAGAAACATACCTACCACTATCATTCTTCTTTTTGTAATAACTTATTCGACAACCACAAGCCAAATCCACCAATACTAATAAAGAGAATTGCTCGAATGAGTAAATCCAAATATGAAAGGTCAAAGAAGATTAATTTTGCTATTCCAAAAACTAATAGACTGTATCCAGTATACCGGATGAATTTTTGCTGTCCTTTCGAACTAATCCATAGGGCAATACATGCAGTAATAAGAATAATAATCGTATGCCCTGTATATAGGAATCTTTCACCGAAATAATAAACTGTATGAATTTGTGATAGCAATGTAATAACTGCAATCATATCTACAAGAAGTCCAATAGAAATAATTGGTTCCACGGATTTTCTTAATATTTCATGCCATTTTCCAAAGTAATTTTTCCCTTTATAAATTGAATATAGTAAGTAACTAAATATAACTACATAAACTATTCTCAAGACAATATTTTTGACAACTACCTGGTCAGACAATTCATCTAAGGGGAAAACATAGATCATTGAATAGCAGAAGCTAAATAGGAATACTACTGGTAAAAACCTTCCGATAAATTTCTCCTTTATAAATAGCAATGCAATAGTTGTAACAGCTAAGACAATTAATAAGAAGTATGGTAACTCACCTTCTATATGAAAATAGCCATAATCTACCTTAGCAATATAGGAGAATACATACAAGCTAATTAAAATCGGTACAATCTCTAATATTGCAAACTCTTCCATTGCTTTTTCAAAACGCCCTAATTTACCTTTTGGACGATTTGCAAATATAAATAAGACTAGCATATATACAATAATGAGTAATTGATTGATATTTTCGAAGCGCCAAAATGGATCGACTGAACTATCTAAAAAGACAAACAAAACAGTAAGAGTGAATATGAGCGAATTTGTTATTTTCATTAAGCTGGCACGTAAACGCAAAGCTAAAAGCAAACTTACAAATGCGGTAAATGGTAATAAGAACTCTTTCAAATTAGTTGCCAATTCTAACTGAACAACGAAATTCATCGCAGCAACTAATGCCACAGTAATGAAAACATCCAAAAGTCTTCTCTGCTTTTTCAAATAAGCATAACTTCCAAGTCCGATGAAACCAATCATGTAAACTAGTAAGAAATAGCTATTATAATTAACTGCTAGTAGATTAATGAAAAATAAACTAATCATACTAATACCAAACAATAGACTCTCATATAATGTTGATATTTTTTGTTCAACTTCATAAAACCGAATCCAACTATACATGAAGATTCCTAATACAATTAAAAATGTACAACCAAATGCAATCTCTTGATAATTATTCATAAAACCAACAATTAATACTGCCATTTGAGAAAAAAGTAACCCTGTATACAGTGCAATTATTTGTTGATGCTTCCAAATAACAATTTGTAAACAAGCAAATAATAAAACAATAAAGCCTAATATAATAGTCTCACCAAATGCCATATACTCAAGTAAATATGGCAGAAGTAGCGATGTGAATGCTACAAATACAGTCAGTACTTCACTCTTTTTCATATAACTAATAACAATTCCGTATGCAATATATAACATTGCAACGAGCAGAGCAATCAGTAATGACAAAACATCATACAAAATGGCTCCAGCAGCCGTCGTCAAAATACCGATGATAAATGCACCACCATAAAGCGTAATATACAGTGCTTTTTGACGTTTCTTTTTATACTCCATAAAGTATGCTAACCCAACTAAAACAAGTGAGAATACGTAGGCTAATGCAATTTTAAAACCATTAGCTAGAATGCCATAATCACTGATTAACTTTAATCCCCATAAAACGCCAAATACTATCATAATCATAAAAACTTTTGGCAATGACCAAACTAGCATCTCTTCTATAGACATTTCTTTTTTAGGTTCTTGAAGTGGTGTTTTATTTACTTTCACTTTCTGCACAGGCTCCTGTTTAAGCGGCTCTTTCTTAATAGCAGGTTTTATTTCTGTATGTATGATTTCAGCTTTTTCTACTCTTTTGGTTCGTGGATTGATTTGATTTTGTAGCTGAGCCATATCCCTCTTTAATATGGAAACTTCCTGCTCTAACTCAATTAGTCTTTTCTCTAAATCATTTGAATGCACCCACACTCACCTCCTACTTAATATACACGTCATTATACACATTACCTTTACACAAAACAATAACTTTTGTTAAAAAAGATGTAAAATTACACTTCTTAAAAAGAGATGATATAGTTTTTATTAATAAACCTTAATAAAACCTCTTCTTAACATATGAAAAAGATTCCGACGATATATCGGAAGCTTTTCAAAATGTAATATAGTATTTTTATTCGATTAGATGCTATATCTAGTTATTCACATTAACTCTTAGATATTCTTTCAGTCAATTTCTAATGGCTTTGTAGAAGTTAAAATTATTCTTTCATCACTATCTACATGATCTTCTACATGATCCTCATATTTTGTGACCTTCCTCGTATCAGGTGCGAAAATTGCTAGAATTAGTGATAATAGTAACCCAACAATCATAAAGCTTCCGAATAATATCCAAGTTAGAAGAACATCCCTACTAATTAGTAGATGCATGCGTGGTACATTATACGACTGGCTGCTCTTCGGAGCAGATTACGACCTTGTTCAAGAGAGCGATCAATTTATTCGCATTTTCTTAGATGGATGAAGAAAGTAAATAGCAGTTATACTTCCTAAGTGTTTGTCGTACAGCTCTACATCACATTCAAAATCAGACAACAAAAAAGAGTTATCCTACAAGTCAATTAGACTATTAGGATAACTCTTAATTATGTATGGGTCAGGACGGAATCGAACCGCCGACACTTAGAGCTTCAATCTAATGCTCTACCAACTGAGCTACTGACCCGATTGGTTGCGGGGACAGGATTTGAACCTGTGACCTTCGGGTTATGAGCCCGACGAGCTACCGAACTGCTCCACCCCGCGATAATAATATTGAA
>NZ_MSPW01000011.1 GCF_001955655.1 Viridibacillus arenosi
TTATTCAATTTACTGTTAACGGGACAAGCTTCGGGTTTAGGACAATTTTTAAGTGGAATTCTGTGTATTATAGTAGGGGTTATCGCATTTATTGTGAAGTAGTTATAAACAAGAAATTTAGAGTAAATATTAATAATTTATACTTGAGATAGTATTATACTATTTTGAAAAAGGAGATACTAACATGCAAAAGTTATTAAAAACAATTATTTTATCATTAGTAGTATTTTTATTTGTAAGTGTTATTCCCGGGAAGATATCTGCAGCAAGTAATTATCAAACTGCACAAGTAAATGTGGATGGCTTGAATATTAGAACTGGGGCAAGTAATTCTGCTGAAATTGTTGCTCATTTCGTAAAAGGCGATGTTGTGAAATATACAAATTACGATAAATATTGGGCAAAAACAATTTTCAATAAGAAGACGGTATATGTGTCTCGTAAGTATTTGCAGACAATAGAAGTTCCGTCGAAATTGAAAAAGTTAAAGAACGTTACTGTATATAAATATGCAATTGGTCAAGACCCAACAGTTGCGGTAGATCGTAAGGCGAAAGTATATGCATTAGCAAGTAACTCATCTAAGGTGATTGGTACAGTACCACCTGGGGAATTTGTCAATGCACTTGCTTATGATGGTTATTTCTTAATAATTATTTACAAAAATCAAATTGGTTTTGTAAGTCGATGGGATTTACAGCCAGTTGATTTATAAACGTGTGCCATTCAGGCGCACGTTTTTTCTTTTTAAAAAAGTCAAATGGTTAATACGTTTATTTAATAATATGAAGATTGAACTAAGCAGAGTAGGCATAAAATTGCTTGCTCTTTTTTAGTTGGGTTTTACAAAGTTTTAAGGTTTTCGGGTGTGTTTGTATTACTTAACGATTTAAAAGGCGAAAAATTTGAAATGAATGGTCAGAAGTTAAATTTGTTTATTATATTTTGAATATTTGAGTTCCTTATTGAACTAACGTGGCAGTTTAGTTGAATAAGAAATGGATACAAATTCTAAATATGAAGGTTTTTTATGAGATTATATAGAATATTATCATAACTACATATGAATGGAGGGATGAGAGTGGAGTTTTTTGGATTTAATAAGAAAACTAAGGGGTTATTATATATTTTCCTTTTATTTTTAGCATTGGGATTAATAAGTTTTAATATCGCCGATTCTATAAAGTCTAAATACAGCGTGGTTCGTGATAATTTTATTAGTCAAATTAATGGTAAAGACCTTAGCAATAATGATATTAATAAAATTGAAAATACTCTTCAAGCTATTAATGAAAAATTTCATACATCTGAAAGCATTGCGATATATGAAAAAAAAGATGGAGTCAACGACATACAATATTTCTATTTAGATTTAATAGAAGCTGAATACGTATTTCCAATAAGTGCAGGAATAAAAGAGAACTTGATAACTGAATCATTTTATCCAACTGAAGGATTTGATGCAGGGAAATATTATGTTGTACATCGCTATTTTCCAGATTGGTTTTATTTATTCCCAATTGGATTGTTTAGTGTAAGTGGAGTTTTATTTTTACTTTGGATTTTATTTCAAATTAAACATGTTTACACCACAAGACTTATTAAACTAAAACTTAAGACTCATTAATTAATCACAAATGGGTTGCGATGCTTTTAATAAGGCATCGCTTTATTATTTGATTATGAAGAATAATGTGAAGTATTCTTCTTCAACTAACGGGGGCTTTAGTTGAAAATCTTTGAACTGTCTAGACAGCTCTTTTTTTCTTCTTACTCAACTAAAGGGACAGGTTAATGGAATAAGCAGGTTTTTTAAGAAGGTTGTAGAAGAATATAAAATATGAGATTCATATAAGTAACGGACTAAATTTAAAGGAGTTGAAAGTGTGATAAAGAATAAAATGCATGTCAGAAAAGCAAAAGAAGAAGATGCACAAGGAATTGCGAAAGTTTCTGTTGATAGTTGGAGAACGACATATAAAGGGATTATACCTGATGAATTTTTAACGAATTTATCTTATGATAAACGAACAGAAGCTTGGAAACAAAACATTGCAAAAGAAGATAACTATGTTATTGTAGCTGAAAATGAAATGGGACAAATTATTGGCTTTGCGGATGCTTGGAAAAGAGAAACGAATCTCGAAGAAAATACCGGTGATTTAACGTCTATTTATTTACTAGAAGAATATCAGGGAATGGGCATAGGTAAAAAATTATTTAAGGAGTTATTTCTCCATTACAACAAATTAGGCTATAAAAAAGTATTTGTAGAGGTATTAGAAGAAAATAAAACGCGCTATTTTTATGAGTATTATGGCGCCAAGTTGGTTAAGACAGTTCAAATAAAGATTGGCGGAAAAGTATTAAACGAATCAATATATGAATGGGATTCGATTGATAAAGTTCTCGAAAAGTGTGAATAATTATAAAGAGAGTGAGGGAGTGTTATCTATTCCTCACTCTCTTTATTTGATTTAAAGTAGAATTTTATCAACAGTAAATGAGGAAAGAAACTATTAAAAGGGTCACTCGGTGGCAAGTGACCCTCGGTGAGTAGAAAATGGGTGTGGGTGTGTAAGGCTAAATTACCTTAACAATACAATTATTATTATGGGTTAGCTATCAAAAGAGGCTGTAGATTAATGTAGGAAGCTAGCGCCGACAATAATTAGAAGAATGAATAGGACAACGATTAAAACGAATGATGAATTGTTACGTCTGCCATAGTCATTATAGTTTTGATTTCCCATAATAAATTCCCTCCTTTCTATAATATATAATATGTATTGTTATAGAAAGGAGAGATGATATTCATCTAATCAATTATAAAATCATTCCTTTTGAACAACTTTAAAGAGCGTTACTAAATAAAATGTAGCAAAGCTTTTATATTTCCATTTCAAAATTAAATACCAATATTATCACTTAACAAGTTAAGGTGAAAATTTATCTACGGTACGATTTGAGAATTTCAGATAGTGGTCATTGATTGTCTTTATAGACTTATGTCCTGTTTGCTTTGCTATTGTCGCTAAATCAGCTCCACGCTCATGCATATCTGTAACGAGTGTCTTTTGTTAAACCAGTCCATTTTTTAAAATCATTAAGGTAAGCTCTAGTTGAAATTTCTCTACTTATATACTTCTCGTGATTACCATTCGAAAGGGATACTACCAATTAAATAATCTTCATCCTGCAAGTTATATTTTTTTACATATTCCAGAATGGCCATCACAGTATCTAGTGTTAGTCTATTTTCTTCATTGACCTTTTGTTTCTTCAAATAAACATTCACCGACAAATCATCTAAATCAAAATCTTTTATCTGCATACGTACCACTTCACTAGGTAGACTTGCTGTAATTAAATTAACTAATCAAATTGCTTTTGGCCGTATTGGAAGTTCGCTGATCTTGGTGATTAGGTAATTAATTTTATAAAAAAGGGCAGTATTGTTGAAAAAGGATATTAAAAAATCTCAATAGGACTATTACTTCTCAAATATAGCGAGATAAGCAAATGAAAAACAGCACCACCACTATAAAAGTGTTGGTACTGCTAAATTTAACGATAAGTGGTTAGTTATTTAGAACGTACTTGCTAAATTATCAGCTTTTTCAAGCCCTGCGGAAATAATTTCTTCTGCTTTATCTGGGAATTGGTTGTGACCTTCAATAACTACTTTCATTATATCTTTAACACCGAAAAAGCCCATCATACTTGCTACATATTTAACAGCCATTTCTAATTCAGCCGCTGCTCCATTTGAGTACACACCGCCACTTGCATTTAATAATACAATTTTCTTATTACTAAGAAGGCCTACCGGTCCTTCTGCCGTATATTTAAATGTTTTGCCTGCGCGATTTAAGTAATCAATATATGTGTGTAGTACAGCTGGAATTGTTAAGTTCCATAATGGGAAACCAAATACAACTTTATCAGCTTCAAGGAATTGTTCTAAATATTTATCAGCAACAGCTACTGCTTTTGCTTCCTCCTCTGTTAAATCAAGTCCTCTACTAGCTTTAAATGTACCGTTAATCATATCAACGCCTACATATGGCAATTCTTCATTATACAAATCAAGCTCTACCACGGTATCATTTGGATGTGATTCTTTATAGCTCGCTAAAAAAGCGTTATATAATTTCACACTCACTGATTGGTCTGCTGGTCGATTGTTTGCTTTTACAAATAAAATTTTTGTCATTCTCTTATTCTCCTGTTGCTTCTCTTAAGTTATGATTAGCGTATTATTTTTCTTTACAATATCTGTTTGAAACTATATTCCATATCTCCGCCTAGAGCCTCGGCTGTATCACCAGTTTCCCTGAAATCGTGTGTATGAATTTCTTCAAACGGACCAAAATTTACTTGCTTATAAAATTCATAACATGGGAATCCATCATGTTCACCTTGAATATCGACAGTACCATCTATTTTGATCTGTACAGTTAATAGGTAGTCAACAGGAGGTGCAAATGAATTTAATGGGTTGCTAGCACTTGCACTCATTTGAAATCTGACGTCATCAGAACTCCATACAATATCAGTGCACAAAATATCTTTTGTACTAGCTTGCCCTGATCTTTTATTAACGGAACCATTTGGAGTTGTGATTCTTTCCGTTGTTATACCAGTATTTGCATGTGTGAAAATTTCTTTTTTATAAAAATCTACAACCACTTCTTGTTCTATTCTAGAACGCATAGCGTTTACAGCATTAGGTGTAAATTCACGTGAGTCACCTTCGAATTGAATCAAGTTTCCTGTTTTAATATCCTTCTTAGGTTCAGTCCAAGACGTCGGAATAAATACACTTGCTCTAATTTTAATAATGCTAGTAATAAGAAACACCTCTGTAATTTTAATTTTATATTGAGTAATCCATAGCATTGATTCATTCAGCAAAACAAGTCGCAATTTCTTTCGCATAATAGTCAATTGCTTTTCCTTTAATATTTGCTGCTTCTTATTCAAATAATGATACTCTTCTAATTCATATTTATATCTAGATTGTCTTTTTAAAACTGTATTCCATATCTCCATCTAGCGCTTTTGGAGTGTCACCAGTTTCTCTGAAATTATGTGTATATATATGGAGCATATACTCTCCCTCCAATTTTAACGATGTTAGGCATGAGAAACCCCCATAATTTCTTTATTTTTGTTTCGGTGAATTTTATTTCTTTTATTCTAAAATATAGTCAACTTGATTGACTGTATTTCTGATAGTACAATGGAATTTACATATAGTCAACCAGTTTGACTTTTTATAAGGAGGTTTATGTATGAATCATAGTGAATTTAGTGAATTGGATCTTACATCACTTTTATCATTATCCTATAGTGCAACGATTAATGAACTACATGAAAGATTAAGCGAATTGGGATTTGGAGATATAAGACCTGCACATGGTTTTATGTTTAAATGTATCATACCTAATGGAGCAACTGGTATAGAACTATCTGAGTATTTAGGAATTACCAAACAGGCTGTAAGTAAAATGGTAGATTATCTCGAAAAGAATGGTTATGTTATGCGTCAAACTCATCCCACTGATAAAAGAGGGAAAATTATTGTTTTGACTGAACGAGGTTGGTTAGTAGTGAAAGCAAAAGAGAAGATACTAACTGAGGTTGAGGGACAGTGGAGTGAAAATATAGGTAGTGAACGAATGCAAATGCTTAAAGGAGATTTATCAAAATTAATTTTCAAAGAAAATGAAGGTAAATTATCATCATTCTCAAGACCTATTTGGTAAAATTGAGCCTATAAAAGGGAACTTTTTTAGCATGTTTAAATTCATACTAACAGTGTAACATTCCTGTGATTATATAAATTAGCAGCAAAGCCTTTTTCTACTTCAAGTAACGGAGCAGATTTGTTCAATAAGATATAAAATCGTAATTTTCTAGTTTCAACTAACGGGGCTTTCATTGAAGAAGAGCTATAAAAAATCAAACTTTTTTTATCAAACCGTATATTAAATTACCAGAAAAGAAAGCATTTGATCAATTAATGCTTTCTTTTTATTTACTGTAAAAAGTTATTTTTATAGTTAAATTTAATCAAACATTATTCCAAACCAACATTCAGACTATTGAATGAACTTTGCTAGATTGTATTGCTAGTTGACTTTAGAATCTTTATATTAAACGTATCAATCAAGTAATGAATAGAAGTAGTAGCTCTTAATGATTTCAATCGTATATAAGAGAGGGGCAGGGATATGGAACCAATTAAGAAAAAGATACAATTTAACATTCTCAGTAGTGATTCAACGAATGGCGATGGTGGTTTTGGAGTAGGGACACTCGATTTAAATAATATTACACCTGTCATTATAGATGTAGAGTGTGAAGACGTTTTTATAGATATGGAAGCATTACATGGGCGAAGTAGAATAGAGAAAAAAGTACGTTTTGCACCAAACCGTGAGCATGCAGGGCAAGATTATTTTAAATATTGGATTGTCTGGATTGCTATGCAAATCTCAAGTAGTGGTGCATATTATGCAGGCTGTACGGCAAGTGAAGTATTAGTTTCGAAAGAAGAAAGGCGCATCAAATTAGGTTATAAATCCCTTCCTGAGCAAGTTAATATGCTAGATAAGGCGATGAAGGGTAATGTGATTATAGATCATCTAGATTCGAAGTCGAAACAATTACTCTGTCACTTTTTGAAAAGCTTCAATGAGGAGTACTGGGAGAAAAGTCCGCAAATATTGAAGGAAAAACTCATATAGACGAGGGGGAACACAAAATGGCTTTTGTTATAACAGAGGCGTGTCAGGATGAAAAAGCAGCATCTTGTTTAGATGTATGTCCGGTAGATTGTATAAAACCTGTAGGTAACCAGTATCTGATAGACCCTAGACTATGTATTGATTGCGGTGCTTGTGAAACAGTATGTCCGGTTGAAGCTATCTATCATGAAGATGATTTACTAGAAGCAGATCAACCTGCGAGAATAATGGCTATAAATCACTTTAGAGCATAGTATTTTAAAGTTAATAAAATTGGGAGTTAAATCAGTCGAATGAGCATTGTTACTACATTTAAAGTAAGTTTATCATTACCAAAAAAGAAGGCAGTTTATCAATTAAACCGTATCAAAACGAAAGATTACTTATTGTATATTCTACTAATGCACTCTGTAATGGCGTTACCAAATGGCATACAGATGGCGAGTGAGTTTATAGCAAAAGGTGACATTGATAAAACCTTTCTAATAGTCTGCACTTTATACCCTTTATTAGTCATCTTGACAGGTATTACAAGTATTTCAGTTCTTGCAACGACAGGATTACTAATAAGAACCATTGCAAAGAGGAAGCTAGTATATCAGCTTCTTTGGAAAATGGCCATGTATGCATGTACATACCCGGTTTTACTATATACGACAATTAATCTCTTTTACAAAACAAACACGATGATTCATATAACATTAGTCGTGATGTTTTTATATATTTTCACAAAAATGATTTTAGCTTATCCGAAAAAGAAGAGATGACTATATAGTGAAACATGAATTTAAGAATAAATGAAATGAGTCAGGAGATGATCTACTCTTGGCTTATTTTTTATCATTCACATTAACTTTTTAAAGGGAATGGAATTACAAAATAGAATATGTAGTAGGGGGTGAACATATTGGACAAAACTCTTCCGAAGAAAATACATATTATAGGTTCAGTAGGTAGTGGTAAAACTACTTTGGCGAAAGAGCTTTCTCGTAAATTGGAAATACCTTATTATGAGCTAGACAATGTAGTTTGGAAACGAAGTGAAACAGATGAAATTAGGAGAACGGTTGACGAGAGGAAAGATGTATTAAATGGAATTATAAAGTCTGATTCCTGGATTATAGAAGGCGTACATAACGAAGAATGGGTTGCTAATAGTTTCAAACATGCTGAAGTAATCATTTTCTTAGATATAAATTATAAGGTGAGAACATATCGAATTATTAAAAGGTTCATTTTGCAAAAGTTGAAAGTGGAGCAATCTCATTACAAACCGACATTTGAAATATTCTTGAAGATGTTTAAGTGGAATAAATATTTTGAAGATGTGGGAAAACCAAATTTCTTTACGCGATATGATGATTGTCGGGATAAGGTTCTGATTGTATCGAATAGTAAAGGTATAAAGCGCTATTTTGAACATGTTAGAAAGGAACCCTTTATGTAATGTACCTGTTTAAATTGAATATTGATTTTCTTCAAATAAAAAAGCGTATTCGATATTAAAATCGAATACGCTTTCTCTTAATAAACCATACGAATAGAATCATAATACTGACCATTGTAATAAAGTGCTTTGTGAATTTTCGCTTCTATTTGCATACCTAACTTTTCACCAACACGAATCATACGTTCATTCCCTGACCATGTACTAAATGCAACACGAACCAATGGTAATGTATTAAATAAGTGGTTAATCCATAACTTCAAAGTACGTGTACCGAGTCCTTTTCTCTAGGTATTTACTTCATGGAAAACTATTCCTAATTCCAGCCAGTGTGAAGGCTCGTGTTCCCAAGCGCTGTTTCATTGATGTATTCGTTTTTACGTTAGTTCCAAAAATAAATTTATATTCAATAAATTATAACGTTAATTACTTCGTTGTTTTAAAGCACTAAACATTCTTGTCATTTCCTGTACTAGCACAGCATATCACTATTATATTCCATTTGTTTAGTAGGTTATAAGTAGAGAGTTTAACTTATAAAATGTCATTTTGATAAATAGGAGATGACAGAATTATCTAACAAATGTAAAATGGTAATAATTACATAAAATAGAAGGGGTGTTTAGGAATGAATGTACCACTAGTTTTATCGGAGTTCCTTGATCGTGCTGTAACACTATACGGTGATAAGGAAGCTGTGCAATGCGAAGGGAGAGTATTTACATACCGCCAGTTGGAAGGGCGTGTAAATCAACTTTCAAGAGGATTACAATCAATTGGAGTTGTAAAGGGAGACCGAGTAGCATATCTAGCTTCTAACACAGTAGAAATGCTTGAAGGCTTTTATGGCATATACCAATTAGGCGCGATAATGGTACCTCTAAATATCCGATTAAAACCAGAAGACTATTTATTTATCTTAAATCATAGTGAATCGAAGGTGCTATTAGTAGATCAAGATTTATACGAATTAATCTTGCCAATTAAAGACCTGTTACAAACAATCGAGCATATTATTGTGCATTATAAAGAAGAAGCTACGGAGGAAATTGGTTATGATGAGTGGTTAGCAACATTTTCTCCAGAACCAGTTAAACGTGCTGAATTGGATGAAAATGATGTCTGCAGTTTACTTTATACAAGTGGTACAACTGGGGATCCAAAAGGAGTTATGCTGACGCATCGCAACAATTATTTACATGCATTAAGTTCGATGCATCATTTGCGTGTAACAGATGAGGACATTTACTTGCATGTTTTACCGATGTTCCATGTAAACGGCTGGGGTGCTCCGTTTTATTATACAGCGAATGGCGCGACTCATATTTGCTTGAAGAAGGCCACACCAGAGGCAATTTTCCGTGAAATCGAAGCGCAAAAAGTAACAATTGTCCATATGGCTCCAACTGTACTTAATTCACTATTACAATATTATGATGAGCACAAGCCTGTCGTTGATCAAAAGGTACGTGTTGTCCTTGCAGGGTCTGCGCCACCACATGCTTTTATCAAAAAAGTGGAACAAGAACTTGGCTGGGAATTTATCCAGGTTTACGGTATGACGGAATCTTCACCACTAAGTCTCGTTTCTAGAATTCTGCCACAGTTCAGTGACCTATCAGATGACGAAAAATCACGTTTAAAAGTAAAAGCAGGATATCAGATGATTGGTGCCGAAGTAAAAGTAGTGGACGAGTTCGGGGAAGAAGTGCCTCATGATGGTACAGCAACAGGAGAAATAGTCGTTCGCAGTAATGGCGTAATGAAAGGCTATTGGAAAAATGAGAAAGCAACATTAGAAACAATTCAAAATGGATGGCTCCACACGGGTGATGTGGGAACCATTGATGAAAGGGGCTATTTCGAGATTACAGACCGCAAAAAGGACATTATTATCAGTGGCGGTGAGAACATTTCTTCTATTGAAGTAGAAGGCGTACTATATGATCATCCCGCTATTTTAGAAGCAGCAGTTATTGCTATTCCTCATGAGAAATGGGGAGAAACACCACATGCGTATGTTGTTCTACGGGAAAATGCAGAAGTAACAGAACAGGAAATCATCGACTTCTCCCGTTCAAAATTAGCTCATTTTAAAGCGATTAAAAGTGTGACATTCACAGACGAATTACCAAAAACAGCATCGGGTAAAATCCAAAAAGTTCATTTACGAAATGAGCATATTGAGAGTATGAAAGTTTAAGCTCTCCAAACAGCCACCTAGATTAGGCTGTACTTTCAATGAAATGGACTCATAATTGGCGCTATTAAAAGCAAATATATTTATATAAAATTGCATATAATGAAAAAAAGTAAAGAGGTGGTCTAGTTGATCTTTATATTAGCCAGCAGCGTGCTAGCTTTTATACTCATACTTTCTGAATACTTGAAAAGCTCGAAAATCTTCAACGTATTTTATTTTATTTCATTAGTAAGCGTCATCTACACATTTGTAAGTTTCATTGATATAGGAGGATTAGAAGCTTTAAGTTATAGCATCATCTCTTTAATATTCGGCATAATTGGCGTAGGTGGTATGGTAATAACACTATGTAAACAAAAACAATTGAATATGTAAAAATTGGCCTTCACAGATTTTTTCTGTGGAGGTTTTTTGATTGTGAGACGGAATATGGGAGGTAGTTAGGACGTGAATATTTTGCTAAATAACAAAGGACCGAGTTAGTGCAACAAACGATGGAGTTAGTGCAACAAACGCCCTGGATAGTGCAACAATCAATGTACCTAGCGCAACAAACAGCTGACATAGCGCAACAAACAGCTTTTTCACTCGATCCAATCTCACAAAATATTAATACCCCTTCAAAAAGCAACTTCCAAATTAGTTTAGTGATAGTATGGTAAATGGAAATATCGACCATGTGGAAAGGTCATACTATATAGATTATTGTTACTTTTCATGTGAGTACCTTACCAAAGAAATACTGTAATCTAAAATAGAACTAATAATTTTATAGAGTAAAATAGCAAATTACTTAAAAAGGAGAAATGTAAAATGCTTCAGAATGAATATATTCATTATCACCGTAATTACGGGTGGGATATAAATGATTATAAAGCAATGCTTAAATTTGCAAACAAGGGTCGGGAGCAACTGACATTTTTTAGTTATGGCTGTAACTTGGATAATAATTCGATTCATCGGCTAATAGAAGAATATTTTTTATCAGAGGATGTTAAAAGAAACGAGGATTTTATAGAAGTTGAATTTGATTAAGAAAGTATACAATTCGAAAATTTAATATTGAAGAAAAAAGATTGATTGAATTTGAAAATGAGGTATCTCAACATTCCGGTAAGCATATTCGATGTGATATCAATGTACGAGGACATTTCGAGGTGAAACTTAATAACAAGCTTTATTCTACACTTGTATATAAAACATTGGATTGTTCAGCTGTATATCGAGAAGCGATAAAAGGTCAGTACTTATTTTTAATCGATACTGAATCGACCGACAATGAAGAAATGAGAAATAAAATGCATCTATTGCCTAAGAATATACAGTCACTTAATCTACCGATAAATTTTACAGAAATTCAAAAAGAGGTATATGTAAAAGATTGGATTCGTCAAATTTTAGAAGAGATGAGATTAAAATAAAAGATGAAGAATTAAATTATCAGTAGCTAATTGAATTTTCTTTAAAAATATCTCTCTATACTTTAATGGGAATATATTTTATCGTTATAATGAAGTTAAATATTATATTAAATAGAGAGGTTAAAATAGTATTAATAACTACAGAAATAAAATAGGAGATTAAGATGAAGAAAAATAAATGGTTTTACATTATCAGTGGTATTTTAATTGTGATTGTAGCAGCAGGCTATTTTTTACCACGCCTTCTTCTTAACATTGCGTATTCCCCTCAATTAGGGGAGAAAGAAGTACCACTCGTAGAAAACTTACCCAAAGCAACTGACACATTAGAGATGGAAAATGGAAAATACTTATTAGCCTTTTCGGAATTAAAAAGTCAAAGTGATTCTGATACAGGAGCTTTTTACGTTATTGATGAAACAGGCCGTTTTTTATCGCAAAGCGTCAAGCAAGATCTATCAGAGCCAATCGGTATGACGACAGCCAACAATAAAGCGTATGTCGTTAATAACCGCTCTCTACAGCGTTCATCAATCGACTTGAAAACAGGTAAGATTGAGTCAATTAATATGAATAAACAATCAAGTAATTCCTTTTCACTTTATTCGAATAATGATTATGTTATTTATGATATTGCAGGGAGTCTAAATAACGGTCAAAAGCTTGTATATTGGCGACAAAATAAACCGAATGATAAGAAATCAATCGTTATTCCACACGGTTTTGCTCATTCCATGCATGTTGAAAAGGATGAGGCATACATTACGACGGCTGATCCGGATGCGATTACGTATATCCATCACGTCGACTTAAAAAACAATAAGGTCATTTCCTCAAAAAAATTAGATTTAGAGGATGAGGAGTATTCACAAACTGGTTTACCAAGCAATCCGACACTAGTATATTACAAAGGATATTTGTATTATACAGTCAATCAAATGAAGACTGTATCGGATACTGATGATACAATTATAAATACAGGGAAGCTTGTGAAAATTGACCCTAAAACTTTAAAAATCGTCAAAAAAATTTCGATTGGTGATGAAAATTTTAATCCAGGCTCACTAGCGGTTGTCGATGATCAAATTGTTATTTTAAGTGACTATTCAGAAGCGTATGTGATGAATGATCAAGAACAGATGAAAAAACTTACTTTCAAAATACCACAGGATCAACGTTCAGCTCTAGAACAAAAAAGTACATTTACAGAACAAATAACCGTTAAAGGAAATAAAGCGTACATTTTCACTATGTATAATCTTCGCAATAATGATAGTGATGATGCTATTGAACGTGGTGAAATAAATGCTTTTAATTTAGCAAATGGTGAGCACCTATCAAGAACGGTCGTTAAAATGCCTTTATCCACCTACTTAACGATGACCTTCGCTGTCATTCAATAAATAAAGTTATTAAAAAAATAACTATTTTGCTAATAGGGCAATAATTACTACTACATAAGTTTTTTTCTACTATATAAACAATAGCCAGCTAATTGCATTTCAACACTGCGATTAGCTGGCTATTTTATTGATCAAGCCACAAACCTAGTCTCAAGAAAATTGCACCCGTAATCATTAATGTAAGAAGAGGGACATATGCTACTCCACCAAAGTCTGCAATAGATGCAAAGTATGCAGTAATAAGAAGACCTATTCCTGATAATATGCAATATAATCCGACTTTTCTTGTGACTTTTTCTGGTTTGCCATTACTTCTTTCAGATTTATTATAAAAACCAATAAATTCAATCATGTTATACCGCCAAACTACTATACCTAAAGTAACAATGAGCAGCGCAAAAACAATCTGAAAAATGAACATAAATAGCATCATCGATACCTCCCAAACGAATTTTCTAGTTATATACGAGGAGTAATTATATATTCGAATTGTCTTATTTATAGTATTCTCCCAATATTCCAAAATACCTTTCGATAGAAAATGCAGCATTTAGGACGTGAATATTCTGCTAAATAACAAAGAGGTGAGTTAGCGCAACAAACAATAGAGATAACGCAACAAACATCCAAGTTAGTGCAACAATCAAATTCCAAATCTTATATCTAATTTCCACCAACCTGTCCCCATATCACCCAAAAGCCTCTATATAACTAATAAAGGGAGAGGGGGACAAACTAATGACATCCAAATTACTAAATACTACAGAAACATATTCAAAACTTCAATCATTTACGTCAATTAGCAAATTAAACGAAGCAGTTAAGATGCATCGTCAGAATTTCAGCAATCAGCTAACTAAATCAGAACAAGCCACTTTAGATTTACTTGCACGTTTTGCGTGTAAATATATTGGAGTTTGTTATTTAGCGAAATCGAAAATTGCTGATATGTTGGAAGTGAATATTCGAACCGTGCGTCGTGCTTGTAATACATTAGAATCTCTTGGCATCATTAAGCAATATCCATTAAAGCGACATAATGGGGATCGTAGGCAATCGTCAAATGCTATTGTCATTCAAGCGCCAAAAGCAGATGTCCTACCGCAATGTCCGCCCAAAGAAGCCCCTATAAAAACTAGCAATACTAAAAATACATATGATACAGAAAAACGTGAAATAACTGATCAAGTAAATGAAAGTATTGCATTAAAAGAAGGCTTGATAACAAAATTACCTTCTGCCATCAAAGCAATTGCATCATTTTTCCAGATGGAGGATCTTTACTGCATAGCGGGTACTGTTTACAAAGCAAAAGCAGCAGTCGACAGAAATATTTCTCTTGAGGAGCATGAAGACTTATATCGAAACGCTTTACTTTCAATTATTCATGCATTTAAGCTGGGAAAAATCCTGCATTTACATGGAGCAATTTATACAACAATTAAGCGTCTGACAAGGAGTATTCAAACCCAAGCATTAGCAAATGAGGTTTGGTATGACAAGGTGGTTAGCCAAATATAATTTCAACAAAAAAGCAGACTCCCAATATTGATAGGAATCTGTTTTGAGGAGAAGTTAAGTTTTAGGTTTTACATTTTTGTAGACGTTTACAATAAAGAGGACAACAGATAAAGCGACTGCTGAGCCACCACCCGATACACATAGCTCCATAATAACGCGTGGAACATCGACATAAATAAAGATCATGCCCAATAATAAGAACGGTAAACCGATATTAAATAACCAAAATTGAGCCTTAGCCAAAGTCGTCTCGCCTGCATCTTTATAAACAGAATAAATAAGTCCAATAATGGCAGCGGAAACCCATCCGACAAGGTTAATATGAGCGTGTGTTGCAGCCCACTTCAACTGAATAGTGTAATGCATAAACAGACCATAACCAATTCCTAACGCGAAGTACAGGACAGCAATCTTAATCCATTTAGCACCCAATCGATCCATCTCCTTTTTAGTATTAATACAAGTATATTCGCGAAATTCGATATCATTACTGATAATTCGAGGATTTGAAATATAATTTTGTATAAAATTGTATTTCAAAAAGTGAGGAGGTAAAGGCGCAAATATAGTAATCCATCTTAGTTGAAGACGATTCTGCGAAGTCAAATAAATTTATCTTCAAAATATTTTTATCATGCGTCATATTGAAGAAATGTACTCCTAATGTTATTGTTTTTATATTCTGAAAAATTCTCTGTGAGGATTTTACTGTTAAAAATATTTTAGTAGAGGGTGTATGACAATGTCAGTAGTAGCAATAAATATGATGAATGCTTTTACAATCGAAAAATTACGTGATAATGCCATTTCAAATGAACAAATTCTTGAGGGACTAGAAAAACAACAAATGGAAAACTGGAAAGAAAATGATCCAACGCTTAACTTAGATGATTTAGTAGCTTTATATCAAGATGATAAAAACACTCTTGAAAGTGCACTAACTCAAGGTTATTCCGTGAAATTTTTAACTTTCAATGGTCTGAAAAGCTTATTGAAATTCCGTTTTCATAAAATAGATGGGGAAGACTATCAGCTTTGTGATTCAGGAATAATGGATTTAAATCTTTCAAAAGAAGAGCAACCTATTCTAGAGCAAATGCTTTCTATTAATTGGTATATTCAAGCACATACAAATGATTCATCAATCAATGTATTGCTTAAATAAAGGTTATAGATTGGTAGTGAATCCCCCAAAGCTGCAAGGTACATAAGGAGTTGAACTTAAAATTGAATATCAAAAAAATTTTTATAGCTAGCTCGGTGCTGGGCATACTATTTACGATTGGTATCACTGGGATGTCAAAGACAGCAGCTGCCCAAGCCTCACCAGCTGAAAAGTCCCTAAATAAAACATTAAAAGCAACAACAGCTGTGAATATGAGAAAAGGGGTCGGCACAAAATATAAAAAAATCATGACAGTTGAAAAAGGGTTGTTTGTGACTGCGAGTAAGTACTCGAAAGGTTGGTACAAAGTAAGTGCTAACGGTAAAACAGGATGGGTCTCTGGTAAATACCTAGCATCTGCACCGGCAAACTATAAGGAAGCAGGTCTTGTTGAATTATCCGAAAAAGAGGGCTTTATCATTGACTTAAAATATGCGACAAAGAAAAACTTCATGGGATATGCATTATACCCAAAAGACAGTAAAGCATTAGTGGCAAAATCAACAGCAGCAAAACTAAAAAATGCCAATCAATTAGCACATAAAAAAGGTTATAAGATTAAGATTTGGGACGTATATAGACCTTTATCTGTGCAATGGGAAATGTACAACAAGGTTCAAAACCACAACTATGTAGCTAATCCTGCGTTAGATTCCAACCATAGTAAAGGTGTTAGTGTCGATGTAACATTAGTGGATTCTAAAGGTAAAGAGCTAAAAATGCCTACCAAATTTGACTCTTTTTCTATTAAAGCAGGGCGTTCATATAAAGGGAACTCTAAAACAGCACAAAGAAACATGGACTATTTAACAAAGATTATGACACAATCTGGCTTTAAAACAATCAATTCAGAATGGTGGCACTATAACGATTTGAGTAATACGCATCCAACTTTAGATGTACCTACGAAGTGATTATATTGATATGAGCTTTTAAAAAGTTCTTTTAGAATTGAAAGATGTTATAAAGATAAAGAGCATTAAAAAGCACTACGCAATTTCGATTGCATAGTGCTTTTTCTTTTAAAATAACTAATTAAGTACAAAATCTACTTCTTTGTTTTCATATACAACTTCGCCATTAATAATGGTGCTTAAAATCTGAATATCTTTAATTAGAATTGGTTCGACTGATGTTGGGTCTTGATCTAAAACAACAAAATCTGAATATTTATCGACTTCAATAGTTCCTATTTTATCTTCTTCAAAATTGAGTTTCGCTCCATAGATTGTCATTGCTTTTAACGCAGTTTCTACATCAATTCTTTGATTTGGGCCAAGAACGATATCATCAATTGTAAGTCGATTTACAGCGGCCCATACAGAGAATAGTGTTGAAATAGGTGTTATTGGGCAATCTGAATGTAACTTATATAAAATCCCTAAATCATCCGCCTCTTTTAGGGGATTAATACGATATAATATTATTGGGTGGTATATAAAAGAGAGTAGCAAGGTTATAGTTTTTTGAACATAAACTACTAGAATTAGTAATTCACCTTTTCATTTGCATCTGCCAATTATGAGATGATTTAAAATGTTTCTCAAAGCTTCTTTATCTTAAGTGATATCCAGAGTCTTACTAAGAGAAGAGGAAAAAGTTGATTTACTTTTGATATAAATAAGGTATATTTATTGTCGAGATAACTGAACCTAAATTGGAGAATAGTACAATTACTAGGAGGAAATTACATGAAATCAACTTACCTCATGCCGAGCTTAATGCTTTGCCAAAAATAGAATTACCATCACCTGAAATTACAGATATAAACCTATTTGATAATAGTTTAAGTACAATTCCAGAAGAAATCTATAAAATGAATAATTTAAAGGTGTTAAATATTTCTGCTAATAAGCTTAAAGAAATTTCTCCCAATATAAAAAATTTAAAAGAACTTACGATGATGGATTTAGGACACAATCAGATTGAAACAATTCCTACAGAAATAGGAAATCTTACGAATCTAGAGGGTTATTTATATCTTCACAATAATAAATTCGAAACGCTCCCGACTGAAATTAAGAATCTTAAAAAGCTAAAATATTTAAATTTAAGTGATAATAATTTCAGTGAATTACCATCAGAAATTGGTAAACTAACCAATCTAGTTGAGTTACGCATAATGAATAACAAACTTCAAAGCATTCCTGAAAGCTTTAGTATGTTAACGAATATTAGAGAGCTTCATATGAGAAATAATCAACTCAGTACTCTCCCAGAAATTTTTGAGAGTTTGATGTTATTACGAGTACTAGATATGGAAGAAAATCAATTAAAACAAGTACCGAAATCACTTGAGTACTGTAAGAAGTTAAGACGCTTGAATTTGAGACATAATCAATTGACTACTTTACCCGATGAAATTGGAAAGCTAGAAAAATTATTAGAATTAGATTTAAGAAGTAATCAATTAATTAAATTACCGGAATCTTTGATGGACATTAAAGGGTTAGAACGTTTAGATCTAAGATGGAATCATGACTTAGAAATACCGAAATGGTTAGGGAAATTAGAAGAAAATGGTTGTATTGTTTATTTGTAAACTGACTTACATAACCATTTTTATGATTAACACGAAGAAGGTATAAAAAACTTAAGTTTTTTATAAAATGCACTTTCTTATTAATAACCCGAAATCACTCCATGATTTCGGGTTATTTTAATTGAACTAACAAGCAGGGTTAAACAATTTCTCTTAAATAGGCCAATGCGGAAGAGTAAACAAGCTTTAGCTCATATCATAGGTAAACGTGTGTGCGTGTTTAAAGAAATTGGTCTCGGTACGGAGAGTTCATTCTAAGGAATGCTACTATACCAAACATAGGTATGACGGTTATTGATACAATTATTGTGTCAATGTACTATTTCTTTACGAATAATGCATAAAATATATTATGTCGGAGCATATACTTAAAAAACAAGAAACAGACGATAAATATTTAAATACATTCTATTTTATGGTATTTTCTAACAAGAAGGGGGAAATGTATATGATGTTTTTACCTTTATTATATGGCATTATCGTTGGTGTAGTTCTGGCAGTTATAGCATCGATGCTGAAGAAAAAAGGTACTCTAAAACAACAATTATCATTTACACGTTGACATCATTAGCTTTGGGAGTATCACTTATTGCATATGGATCTACAGTAGTAAGAGGATTTGAAGGTTTTGCTTATTTATTGTTAGGTAGTCCAATTGTGATGATTTGTATTTTTACAATTTGCATGACCTTTTTCAGTAATACAAAAAAACACCAAGTAATTTAATAATGATTTATCTTTTATAGGGCTGTCCCAAAGTAGGTGAAAACTGACTTTTGGGAACAGCTTTTTTTGTTTAATTTATTATATTAGCCTATCCAAAGCAATCTTTTTCATCATTTGAATGATAGCTTTCGTTGATACTGTATCGTCTAAGGATAAAATATCCTGATCATCATGCTCGATTTCTTTTAGGATGTTGATCTCTTTGTTTAGTCGTTCCATTTTACGATCTAGTTCAGCTGCAGTAAAAGCGGCTTCTCTTAACTCATTTGTTAGTCGTTCAGGAACTTGTTTGTTGTACTTGTAATAGATTTTATGTTCCAAACTTGCCCAGAAATCCATAGCAATCGTACGGATTTGCATTTCTACGTACACATGCTCTTCACGATCGGACATAAAAACAGGAATCTTCAAAATGACATGAAGACTTTGATAGCCATTTGGCTTTGGATTTTGAATATAATCCTTTACATCGATGACTTCGATGTCTGATTGAGCCTGAATCATTTCACTAATGATGTAAATATCAGAAACAAAAGAGCATGTAATTCGGATACCCGCAATATCCCTCATGTTTTCACGGATACCTTCCAATGTTGTAGGGATATTCTTTTTATGCATCTTTTTCAAAATACTTTCTGGTGATTTTATACGTGTATTGACATGTTCGATTGGATTATATTCATGTATTAACCGGAATTCTTCTCTTAAAATACGAACCTTAGTCCCGATTTCATCTAATGCAAATTTATAGGCCATCATAAAACGAGTTAGCTCTACTCGAAGTTCTTTCATATTTTGTTGCTCTATTAAATGTGTCATTGTAAAATCTACACCTTTCAAAATTAAATAAAATGGTTCAATCTATTTCCGTATATATCATACACTAGCTTCAGTTGAATCCCTAAGAAAAACCGTTTAAAGGTAAATATTGTAATAGAAGTTCAAAAGTATTCAACGAAAAAGGCACAGTAAAGCTTCTATGTGTCTATTGTATTTCGTATAAATCAATCAGCACTTCTAATCTAGCTTAAACTCCCCAATTCGATGCTATAATATAGTCATCTGTACTACACGAAATGAGGAACATATATGTATAAAACAATTGGGATACTTGCCCATGTAGATGCTGGCAAGACTACTTTTTCTGAGCAGTTACTGTTTCATACGAATAGTATCCGCCAGAGGGGGCGTGTCGATCACAAGGATGCCTTTTTAGACAATCATGCCATTGAACGAGAGCGTGGCATTACCGTTTTTGCTGAGCAAGGCATTATTACATACAACGATCATACGTATACCATTATTGACACACCAGGGCATGTCGATTTTTCACCTGAAATGGAACGCGCTATTCAAGTGATGGATTATGCAATTTTAATTATCAGTGCAATTGATGGTGTGGAAGGACATACGGAAACGGTGTGGCAATTATTACGTAAACACAACATCCCTACCTTTTTCTTTTTAAATAAAACAGATAGAGAGGGGGTCAATACGGAATTAGTATTGAATGAAATCCGATCGAATCTGACAGAAAATGTTTGTGATATAACAACTGTTTTCCAAGATGGACAAATGCAAGAGGAGCTCATTGAATTTATAGCAGAGCGGGATGAAGAGCTGCTGGAACAGTATATGGATTCAGGTTATGACAATGCGAAATGGCTTGAAGCATTCAAAAAACTTATTGCATCTGGCGAAATCTTCCCTTCAGCAAGTGGTTCGGCATTAAAGGATATCGGAGTGCTGGAATTTTTCTTAAAATTAGATCAATTAACGGTGACTTCTTATAGTAAAGACATTGATTTTGCTGCACGGGTTTATAAAATACGACATGATGATAATGATCAACGAGTGACGTTTATGAAATGTTTAAGTGGTTATTTGCAAGTAAGGGACGAAGTGAAGTACGGAGAAACTTCAGAAAAGATCACACAAATCCGCTTGTACAATGGCAATAAATTCACAACAGTCAATGAAGTTCGAGCAGGTGAACTTTTCGCGGTTACGGGCCTAAGTGGTGTAGAAATAGGAGAAGGTCTTGGTGTGCTTAGAGAAAAAGCTGTTTTTGAACTCATTCCTACATTAAAATCGAAAGTCATTTTCGACTCTAATATTCATGTGAAAGAAATGTTCCGTTGTTTTAAGATTTTGGATGCTGAAGATCCATCTCTCCATATCTTTTGGGACGAGCATTTTCAAGAAATTCATGTTCATGTAATGGGGGTTATTCAACTTGAAGTGCTAGAACAGATTGTTAGAGAGCGTTTTTCATATAAAGTGTCATTTGGTGAACCGAAGATTTTGTATAAAGAAACGATTGGGGCAACTGTAACTGGGTATGGACATTTCGAGCCTCTACGACATTATGCAGAGGTGCATCTACAAATCGAACCAGCTGAAAGAGGTTCAGGTGTTACATTCAAGAATAAATGTCATGCAGATCATTTATCTATCGGCAATCAAAATTTAATCCATCAACATGTACTTGAAAGAAACCATCACGGCTTACTAACAGGTTCTGCAGTTACAGACGTGTTAATAACCCTACTAACAGGGCGTGGAAGTAACGAGCATACATCCGGTGGTGATTTCAGAGAAGCCACTCATAGAGCGTTACGACAAGGTTTGGAACAAGCGGAAAATATTCTACTTGAACCGTATTATGATTTTAAGATTAAAGTAGACATGGATCATATTGGACGTGTAATGTCTGATGTTCAACAGGCTCATGGTCGTTTTAATCCGCCTGAAAACATAGGGGACAAGGTTGTCATTAAAGGACGTGTTCCAGTTGCCACTTTTATGAACTACAGTACAAGCTTTGCTGCTTTTACAAACGGTAAAGGCGCACTCACACTTAACTTTGCTGGCTATGATCAATGCCATAATACTGAACAAGTGATTGAAGAAATTGGTTATGATAAGAATGCAGATCCAGAGTATACTTCTACTTCGATTTTCTGTGCCAAAGGGAAGGGGTATTCTGTTCCTTGGAAAGAAGCCAAGGCAGCGATGCATTGTTTGTAGAGTGCTAAGGGATACTTTTTTTAAGGTTTCCACGTATGAAGAAATATATATAAGCAGTGGGTTTCTAATAGGAATCCCACTGCTTTTTATTTATTGTTAGGTAAAATATGTTAAAATATTTATCGAGTTAAAAATTGGGAGTAAAAAATATTCAAATATAAGTAATAGTGAATTTACAAGCAAGGGCGATTTGTAGTAATTATTCTTTCTTAAATGAATAGATTATGGGGGAGAAAAATGAACTTACTAAACCAATTGATAGAACAAGCTAAGAACCCAAGAGGAATCATAGGTTCAATAATGTTGAGAATTATGAACTCTGCACACACTAGCATGAACCAATGGGCTTTAGAAAAGGTAAAAGTAAAAGAATCAGCAGTAATATTGGACATAGGATGTGGAGGGGGTAAAACAATACAATTATTGTCTAAGCGGAATACGTCCGGAAAAATTGTCGGTATAGATTATTCCGAACAAGCAGTAAAAGATTCAATTAGAGCAAATAAACAAGATGTGGAAAAGGGTAAAGTAAATATCCTCCAAGCAAGTGTTACTGACATGCCATTTTCAAATAATACATTTGATATAATAACAGCTTTTCAAACACATTACTTCTGGCCAGATCTAGAAAAGGGAGTAAAAGAGGCATTTAGAGTATTGAAAAAAGATGGTCACTTCCTAATTATTGCAGAATTATACAAAATAAATTATCATATGCAAACTTATAAAACGAGAGAAGAATTGGAGCAATTGTTTATTAAAACGGGGTTCAATTCAATAAAATTTTATGAGCAGAATAATGCTAAATGGCTTTGTGCTGAAGGTTTCAAAACTATTTAAAATCGCTTTTCGTTTGAAATATTTACTAGTAGAGAAAAGTATTAAATGGCTAAGCGAATACCCCAATCCATTTTAGAAAAAAGCCTTTCTATTATTTTTGAATAATTGGATAATAAAGTTTTCGGTATTGTAAAATCAAAAGATTGATCACAAGTTTAAACAATAGAATAGGAGGAGTTAAATGGAGTTGGTATTTATTCGTCACGGCCAAGGTGAACATACATTGGATGTACCTAAAAGTTTGCAAATAGAAGACCCAGCACTAACTTCTACAGGAGTAGAGCAGGCAATGTTATTAAGAAATCAATTTCCGCTAACAGATGAAGATGTAATAATTATTAGTCCGCTTAGAAGAACGCTTGAAACAGTATTCATTTGGAGTGAAAATAAAAATGTTCGTAAGATTGTAAGTCCATTAGTATCTCCAAGAATCTTTCCCATTCACTCAAGTATGAAAACATTGCCTTGTGATAAGATAATGGATTTAGAAATTATTGAACAGGATTACCCAACTTTTGAAGTAGATAGTAAGGCGCCAATCGAACTCTGGTCGGATGGTATCAATACCCTTACAGAACAGCAATTCACAAACCTTGCTGAAAAGTTTATTAGTGATTGTAAAAAGTTACATAAAGAAAAAATTTATATAGTGTCACACGACGGTACGATTACTTCTTATCGACAAATGCTTTCTGGGCAAATGCTTACCCGAAATGATTTCCCAAAAGAAACTGGTTGGTTTTCAGTTATTTGTTAAAGCACTATCCGATAAAAGTAAGGGATTTTTATGTGTAGGGGATTAGATATGAAGATATACAGGAAAGCGTATCGTGACTTTTTAATAATAACCATCTGTGTAAAAATAGATATCGTAAAGTGAAGACAAATGATGTCGAAGTATATGAGTGGTAAATAATATTTTCTGCAACTTAAAATAAACGGATGGGGTGAAGACATGCAGATCTGGCCAAAAGGTGTATCAAAGCCAGCGGTAAGAGCACTTAATAGCGTAGGAATCACGACATTGGAGCAATTAACAACAGTTGATGAAAAGACTTTAAATGTGCTTCATGGTATGGGACCTAAATCTATAGAAGTCTTAAAAGGAGCTCTACAAGAAAAGGGGCTGCAATTTAAAGATTAATGATAGCTAATGCTAATAAGAAATAATACCGACATGGCGCTAGAAGGCTTGTGTCGGTATTTTGGTAAGATGATACAATATGTATAATTGAACCATCAGGAACGATTTAAAATCGCACCTAGATGGTTACTGACTGTCGCTTCTAGAGGATATAATCAATGAGGTAACGGTTTAGTCAATAATCTTAATATGATAATCGTAAAGCTCGGCAGGAAATTCGACGGATAGAAAAGATATTAATTTGGATTTTAAATCATGTGGAATGTTGAAATGGATGTTACTAATATGCATTTTGCGACCTAAATGAAACAAACTTTCATAGAGTGACTCAGCAGAGTGCACAGAATATTGATCGGCATTTTGGTTACTGATCCGTTTCACCACGTAATCTGAATTCTCCTTGTGAATGCGTAAAGTAATCATAAACCTTCACTTCCTTTATCTTTTTATTTACACCTAAAAGTGGGTGTCTCTCCATTATATACAAAAAAGTCTAAGATGGCATAGTAATAAGACTCGTTAACAGAATACTATAATAATTGCGATAAATAATTCCTATATAAAAAGGTATTAATGATTATAATTTTCTGATATTTAATTCATGTAAAATCGTAATAATACTAGGTTTATGCGATTTAACGATTCTTTAGAATCAATTTTTATTAGTAATGATTCCTTTAGAGTATCATTAGGTAGTTACATATTATTGTAGTCTGTAAATGATTAATGGTACTGTCATTTGTCACACTACTGTATTTGCCTACTCCCCAATCCATAGTAGCTAAATCGATTCCAGAGGAGTTAAGGGGAACGCATTTATCTATATTAGGTTTGATGAGTGTAATTGGTGGGATGATAGCTAGTTTATTTATTTGGGGTATGCAGTTTATTCCGGAAAACGGAATTACATTTATTTTTATTGTATTGGGGATTTTAATTTTATTCATTTATACTGGTGTTCATAAGTTAATGCAATTTGATAGATAGTTTAAATAAATATGCTATGATTATAGTAGACTGAATATACTGAATTTAAAAGACTGACAAAATAGAGGTGAAAAATGAGAAAGGTTGAAGTGGTAGAATACGATCGAGAATGGGTGGCATTATTCAACAAAGAACAAAAGATGATAAGAGATATTTTACGTGATGAGATTCATGATATCTTTCATATTGGTAGTACGTCCGTTGAAAACCTTCCTGCGAAACCTATTATTGATATAATGCCAGTAGTTTATCATATTGAACTAGTTGATCAATTTAATGAGAAGTTAGAAGAAATCGGTTATGTAGCTAAAGGGGAGAATGGTCTCCAAGGACGACGATATTTTACAAAAGGTGATGACAATCGCACACATCATATCCACTTTTATGAAATAGGACATGCAGGAATTAATAGACATCTAGCTTTTCGAGATTATTTAAGAAACCATCCTGCTGAAGCGACAAAATATGGCCGAATAAAGCAAGCAAATGCATCACAATATCCATTTAATATGGAGGCATATATACAAGGGAAATCGACTATTGCTATTGAAATAGAACAAAAAGCGTTACGTTGGTATGAAAACTTGAAATGAGGTGATGTAATGAAAATGGAGGATGTCTACAGCAAGCTACCTATTTTAGAAACAGATCGATTAAGTTTAAGGAAAATCTCACTTGATGACTTATACGATATGCATACATATTGTTCGAATGAGGAAGTTGCACGGTACTGTACTTGGACTAAGCATGAAAGTTTAGAGGATACAGAAGAGTTTATACGATTGATATTAAACAAATACGAGTTGGATCAATATGCTCTTTGGGGCATTGAAGAAAAAGAGACAGGTACATTAATTGGAACAATAGATTTTGTATCTTGGCAGCCAAAACAACAAATAGCTGAAATCGGTTATGCAATTTCACAAGTATATTGGGGGAGAGGCATTGTTACTGAAGCATCAACAGCAGTAATTGCATATGGTTTCGAAGAAATGGATTTAGTTCGAATTCAAGCGAAATGTTTGATTGAGAATGTAGGTTCTGCTCGGGTTATGGAGAAAGTCGGTATGTCTTATGAAGGACTAATTCGAAAAGGGCTATTAGTTAAAGACACCCATCGTGATTTAAAAATGTATTCTATTTTGAGAGAAGAGTTTGAACAGATTATTTGAAAACCATTTTATCTACCTATATTTAAAAGTTAAACTTAATTGTAATATAATAAAACACTTCTAAGTTGTTTGTATCAACTTAGAAGTGTTCAATTTACATTGCTCAATAAGGTCTATTTATTCTCTCTATTTGTTTCAGAAGTGTTTGAAACGGAGTGAATAGAATGTGAGTTATTGTTTTCAAATTCGTTAGTAAGATTGATGAAATGGTGAAGTAAACAATTCATCAAGAAAAATTAATTTAAAGGGAAGATTTCACTTATGTTTTAAGGGAGATACATAGTGATTATTTCCAATGACCAGCTTGTACTAGTTTCTTTTTACCGATAAATGCCATAATGATTAATACTACATTAATAACTAGCATGAAGGCAATTGCGTAAAGTACAAAAGTATAGCTACCAGTTAATTGGAATACATATCCATAACCTGGTAATGCAACGATACCAGCAACTGCTAAACCGATAACTGCAGAAGCGTAAATTTGACCGTATTCTTTGTTACCAAAGATAGCTGTAGTTAATAGCGGTCCTAATGTTCCAAGTGATGCAACAACAAATCCATAAATTCCAATTGCTAAAGAGAACATAGTAGAATTGTCAGGAACAGTTAATAGAATTGCGATTGGAACTAAACCTAATAACATCGCGAAGATAGCTGTGTTTTTTGCACCAATTTTATCACTTAAAATACCGAATGCTAATGCACCGATCAGTACACCCACTTGCCAGAAGCCCATTGCACCACCAGCAAATTTAACGTCATAGCCTAAGCCCATTGCAAAAGGAGCAACGTGTTGACCAAAACTACTAATAGCAGTAATAAAGAAGAAGAATAATAATAATGCATAAAATGCACTTGATTTTTTAGCGATTGCAGCTGAAATACCTGTGTTTGTATTAGATTCAACTTTAACTGAAGAAGGATCTTCATTTTTATTAATTTCAACTTCTAAACCTAATGGTTGTAAACCTTTTTGTTTAGGAGACATTCTAATTGTTAATAATACGATAGGCACAACGATTGCTATAACAATTCCACCTAAGATGAAGTAAGTCGTTCTCCAACCTTCACTTGCGATTAAGTTACCAGCCATAGGTTGTAGGATAGCACCGAAAATACCACCAGATGCAACCATGATACCAATTGCTAAACCGTTATGTTTTTTAAACCAGTTGTTGATTAATACTGGGCCTGCGATTTGAGTGACAAAAATTGAACCGATTGACATAGGGATACAGAATAAGTACCAACCCCAAACAGAATTCATTAAACCAAACATTGCGAACGAACCCGCTTGTAAAATAATTGCTGTTACTAAAACTGTTCTAATATCATACTTAGCAATGATCTTACCAGCCAATGGTAAGAAAATCATTGTTACTATAGAGGAAATACTAAAGTAAAGTGTTAGACTTCCCATTCCAATACCTAAATCTTCTGTTACTGGAGTTAAAAATAATCCACCTGCAGTCATGATTCCGCCTTTAGCCAAACCGACCATAATAGATAAACCTAATAATAACCACCATGCGTAGTGGATTTTTTTCTTATTTGTGCTCACGTATTGTACCTCTTTTTCTTGTTTTTTTAACCTATATACTTACCTTATCAGACTGCTTATTCGGAAAAATACCTGAGCTTGTCTAATTTTACTCTCTATTCCCCAAAATCTCTTTAATGAGATTTATAGAAAGCGTTAAAATAAAATACCCTTTAAATATTTTCATGATCTAATTGTCTTCGTAAAATAATTTATAAGGACCCAAAATGATTATGTAATTTTGAGTACTTCTTGACCAATTAATTTTTACTTTGATTTGAAACTCTATTACTCATGAACTTAAATAATTAGTTCTACCTCCTGAACCGTTTAAACATGGTAACTTTTTGACTTCAAGTTACTTTACGTCTCAATAGTATACGATTAAAATATTTGTGTCAATAATATGAATTTCTTAGTTTTGAAGAAAAACAGACTTGTATTTTTTAGGAGTTTGTATGAGACCATCATTTAATTCATAGAATTTGTAGTTAGTTAATTAATGGTTGATATTATGACTAGGTTATATATTAGCTGGCTAAATTAATGGGTATGTGAAAAATGGAAGAATGTAATTTTTCTAAAGTAAAAGATAGAGAGGTTTAATCTGCTTTAAGTTGATGGTCAGTTCAACTTGAATTATTAACGTATGAAGACTTGTTATTATATATAGGAAAGAACGTAACAAATAGGAGTTTTGTAGATTTAATAAATAGGAAGGTATTATACAAAAAGTTTATCAAATAGTTGTAATTGATTTGACTATTGCCAAACATGAAGGGAAATTTTTTGGAAATACTCATCTAAAATGAAAGAATATTAAAGTGGAGAAATTCGAGGAATTCGAGTGTGTTTTTTGTGATTTTACAACAAAGTGTTATGACTAAGTACTAATTGAAATTTCTATGACAAACAGTTGAATTTTTTATTAAAATTTTGATTTATACCAAAAATTGGTTTGGGATTTTTATGTGAAAATAAATTTCTAGTTATATTTTTTTCTCAAACATTGACTTATTTACAAATTAAATATACCATAGTTACAATTTAATAAAAAAATTCTTTGATAAAGAGAGTAGTTTATGAGGATATGTCAAGCGAGTTAGGGATGGTGGGAGCCTAATACATGGAACATGAATGAAGCGCACTTTGGAGAAACTTTTTGAAATAGCAGTAGAAAAGATCGGGGAGTCACCTCGTTAACAATTGAAAGTGGTCACATATTGTGGCAACCAGAGTGGTACCACGGGATCTATGCTCTCGTCTCTTGTTTTGAGACGGGGGCTTTTTTTATGGCTTTCTGTACCATTACGGCAGAGTATCAACGGAAATTTTGTTTGGAACGAACAATGTTTTTATTATTTGAGGGGGAAATAGAATGGAAGACAAACAATTGATAATCAATACATTATTTGAAGCAGTAGAAGGTCAATTAGCAAAGAGTGATATTGAACAAACAATTGAAAAGCCAAAGTATGCACATTTAGGTGATTATGCTTTTCCTTGCTTTGCATTAGCGAAAATTTTCCGCAAATCACCAAATATAATAGCTAAAGAAATAAGTGAAAAAGTTAACAATGACATTATTGAAAAGGTTGAAGCTGTTGGTGGATATGTGAATGTTTTTCTAAAGCAATCGGAAATCTCGAAAGGTGTATTATCTAGCATAGTTTCCTCTCAATCTGCATACGGACAACAAAAATTTGGAGAAGGTCAAACGATTACGATTGATTTTTCATCCCCTAATATTGCAAAGCCTTTTTCAATGGGGCATTTACGGTCAACAGTTATCGGTAATGCAGTAGCTAATATTGCAGAGAAAAATGGTTATGAAGTAGTACGCATCAATCATTTAGGAGATTGGGGTACTCAATTTGGCAAGCTGATTGTCGCTTATCATTTATGGGGGAATAAAGAGCTGATTGAGCAGTCTCCAGTACGTGAATTACTGAAGATATATGTCAAATTTCATGAAGTAGCAGATCAAGATGACTCATTGAATGATCAAGCACGTGCAGCATTTAAAAAGTTAGAGCAGGGTGATGAAGAAGCACTGCAATTATGGCAATGGTTTAGAGAAGCATCGCTAAAGGAATTTGAACAGGTCTATGCATTACTTGGCATACGTTTCGATTCGTTTGCGGGCGAAGCATTTTATAATGATAAAATGGAGAGAGTTGTTGAATTATTAGCTGAACAGGGACTTCTTGAAGTATCGGACGGTGCAATGGTTGTAAATTTAGAAGATATGCCACCATGTTTGATTAAGAAAACGGATGGCACAACTTTATATGCGACCCGTGATTTAGCTGCTGCCCTATATAGAAATGAAACTTATAATTCAACAAGATCATTTTACGTAGTGGGAAATGAACAATCTCTACATTTTAAACAGTTATTTAACGTACTAGAGAGAATGGGGTATGAGTGGGCAAAAGAGTTACAGCATATTCCGTTTGGCATGATGTTAAAAGACGGCAAAAAAATGTCTACTCGTAAGGGGAAAGTTGTATTACTTGAAGAAGTATTAAATGAGGCTATCCAATTAGCAGGCAAGAATATTGAGGAAAAAAATCCAAACCTAAAGCAAAAAGAAGAGATAGCGAAAGTGGTAGGAACAGGAGCAGTAATCTTCCACGATTTAAAAAATCATCGTATGAATGATATTGAGTTTTCGCTTGAAGAAATGTTGAATTTTGAAGGGGAGACAGGTCCTTATGTTCAATATACGTATGCACGGATTTGCTCACTTCTACGAAAAGGTCAGTATAGTACTGAGGTCAGCCAATTTGAGGGGTTATCTGATGAGGCTTGGCCAGTTGTCATCTCACTAAAAGGTTTCCCTGAAGTTGTGGCAAAAGCACTTGAACTTGCGGACCCTTCGCAAATTGCCAAGTATTTAATCGAACTTTCAAGAGCATTTAATAAGTATTATGCCCACACAAGAATACTAGAAGACAAAGCTACAATGCAGGTGAAACTAACATTATGTGCTTGTGTTGCTATCGTGATTGAAGAAGGTTTGCGTTTATTAGGAATTCAGGCACCGAAAGAGATGTAGCTAATACTAATATTCAGAGGTGAGGAACGAATGAATTACCAATATATATTATTTGATTTAGATGGCACATTAACGGATCCAAAAGTCGGAATTACAAAAAGTGTCGCATACGCATTAGAAAAGCTGAATATAGAAATAGTCGATTATTCAAAATTAGATTTTTTCATAGGACCACCTTTGCAAGAGTCTTTTCAGGCTTATTACGATTTAACTGAACAACAAGTAAATGAGGCAATCGGTTATTATCGTGAAAGATTTCAACAGCACGGCTTATATGAAAATGAAGTCTATCCAGGAATCGAAACACTTCTTGAAACTTTAAAGAAAAAAGAAAAAACACTAGCTGTTGCCACATCTAAGCCAACTATCTTTGCTGAGAAAATTTTGCAGCATTTTAAACTGGATCAATATTTTGAAGTAATAGTAGGAAGTAATTTAGATGGTACTAGAATTGCAAAGGCTGATGTAATTCATGAAGTACTTTTACAACTATCTTCTCCAGATAAAAGTGAAGTCATTATGATTGGTGACCGTAAGCATGATTTAATCGGGGCGAAGAAGGAAGGCATAGCCAATATTGGTGTCCTTTATGGGTACGGTAGTAAAGAGGAATTGGCATTAGAGGAACCAACTTATATTGTAAATAATATAGAAGAACTAGACTCTATATTAAATAATTAACATATTTAACACGTAAATACGCTTGGATAGTCTTCCAAGCGTTTTCGTGTGTTTATAAGACAACTAACTATTCATATCCACCAGTAGCTTTTGGGAGTTTTTTATATTCAACTTTGCTTTGAACTATATTACGTATGTAATTTCGTAAATCAATCAGTTTATTTTCATCAGTGGCTTTTTCACAATATGCTCCAGAAATATATGGTGTTATCGTTTCACCACTAATGATGATTTTCCATTCATCTTCACTATAGGGCTCTGTCATACACTTAGTTTTAGGGACTAATTCTTTCATGTTTATTATATTGATCTCTTTCATTTTTTTATAAATATTGGACTTTTCTTCTATTGTAAGCGGCAGATTTATTGTTGCAGTTCCATCAGCTACTAAATCCTTTGTAACTATCCCTTCAAAAGTATTGACTTCATTCTTTTTACCAACACCGAACTTAACTGAAAAACCAAAGTCACTTGGCATTTCTTCAGGCATAACATCTTTTGTATTATTCTTTAATCCACATCCTGATAAGAACAATGTAAAAATAAATAGCAAAAACGTTACTTGCTTCACCCAATCCCTCCTCATCGAACTTTTGATTCTTTGAAATAAGAGTATTAATAAATCTAATAATTAGATTCTACAGATATTCAAGAATACCTGTAGAAAAGGGGATTCTATTATTAATGTCTGTTTTATAAAGGGGAAAACAGACAGATTAGAGATACAAAAAAATTCCATAATTATAGAAATAGTTATAAGATTGATTGATGACCTGTTTTACTTAAATGATATAGGGAGGTATTATAATGCTTGGATTACCAAAGGGAGTGGTATTTTTAGTTCCTTGGACGAGTGTGTGGGAAGTGGAGTTTTTATTGGAGAAAAGCAAGATTGAAGAGGTAATTGGTGAGCAAATTGTAGCTGTTCATCATATAGGGAGTACAGCGGTTAAACATTTAAGTGCAAAGCCAATTATTGATATTGCGATTGAAATAAAAAATTTTCAAGATGGTGAGATCTGTGTTCCTCCCTTAGAATCATTGGGGTACTCATATAAAGGGATAAATATTTTACCCAATAGACATTACTTTAATAAAGGTGAACCGAGAACCCATCAAATCCATATGTATGAAAGTGGAAATAAATATTTATTAGAACAAATTGGTTTTAGAGATTATTTAAGAAACAATGAAAATACAAGAATACAATATGAGCGGCTTAAGCAAAAATTATCTACAACAAATAAAAGTAACAAGCACAAGTACGCTGAAGATAAAACAGCTTTCGTTAGTTCAATATTAAACAAGCTAAAAAACTAATTTTATAGAATTAAAGAAATTAGTTCTAAAACGGAAAATAAAAATCACCAAATTTTTATGCAATAAATCTCTTCACAATTAATATGAGGTTCCTTTTTTGAAATAACTAAGTATCAAAGTGAATACTCCAATTAGTATTACCACTACGATTGCCAAAACCATTACAGAAAGACCAATTATTCCATATCCCATCTTACCCCAATTATCTATAGGAAGAAATCCAGTTACTACAATAAGGACTATTCCAATTTCGAATAGTATAAACGCATAAATGTACTTCCCCATTCGTTTTATGAAAAATACGCCAATTAAACTTATGGCAAATATAATGAGAGCATAAAATTGAGCGGTTGACATATATGATGAGACCCCCTAAATTCATTTTAATGGAAAAATTAACCTTATTTAAAATTATCATATCTTAAATAAGAAAGTCAAAGTTGAAAAGATATCATTGTGGGAGGTTCTCGAGTAGATTTAAAGGAAGCTTGAGCAGAGCTAAAAAGAGTTCGAGCAGCGCCAAAGAGCACGCGAGTAACGCTAAAAGAGACCGATTAGCGCCAAAGCCCGCGGGTAGCGCTAAAGGGAGTCCGAGAAGCGCCAAAGAGCCCGCGAGCAGCGCTAAAAATAGCCTGAGTAGCGCCAAAGTCTGGAAGTAGCGCTAAAGGGAGTCCGAGAAGCGCCAAAAAGCCCGCGAGTAGCGCCAAAAAGATCACGAGCAGCGCCAAAGCCCGCGAGTAACGCTAAAGAAAGCGTGAGTAGCGCCAAAGAGTCTGCGAGCAGCGCCAAAGCCCGCGAGTAGAGCTAAAGAAAGCCCGAGAAGCGCCAAAGAGCCCGCAAGCAGCGCCAATAATCTCTCCAATACCCCATATCCCACTTCATACAATATTGCCACTCAAAAACGATCCATACCAATATATTAACAAATTGAGATATAATAGATATGAACTAAAATATTGTTTAAATTTGTATATATCTTAACTGTACTACATTCAAAAGGAGGATTTTATGCAGAGCACACAATTACAAACTGTAATGGATCATTTCAAATTAAATGTCAAATCTATAGAAAATGTCCCGGAGTCTTTTAGTTCAGAGGTGTATAAGCTCGGTCTGTCAAATAATGAAAATGTATATATTAAAATTCCTTTTACAAAAGATAAACTGTTTCGTGAATATACAATTCTAAAAAAGCTAGAATCAGATTTGCCTGTTCCTCGTGTGTTAGATTATTGGGTAGGTGATGATGCGGATAGTGGAGCTTTGCTACTTTCAGAGATAAAGGGTGTACCTTGTACAAGCAAAGTTGATACTCGGCTTGCTTATCAAATCGGCCTAAATCATGCAAAGCTTCATGAAGTGAGTTTCCAAAGCTATGGGTATGAAGAACAAAATGGCTTTCGATATCTTGAGAAAAATGACTGGAGATTATATATAAAAAATTTATTTAATCAGTATTTGGTTCAATGTGGAGCAATCTTACCTATTGAGCTAATTGATAAAAGTGAAAATAAATTCAACGAGCTATTCAAGTCATTACCTAAGCCGGATGGGCCATGCTTAGTTCATCTAGATTTTCGTCCAGGCAATATATTAATCAACGATACCGGAGTAGCCGGCATCATTGATTTCGAAAGTGCAAGAGCAGGTTCTACGGAAATAGATTTTACTAAAATAAATAGAGATATTTGGAGTAATCACCTTGGAACTCGTGATGCTTATATGCAGGGTTATGAGAGTATCCGTCCAATCATTGATTTAGACAGAATACTTCCGTTCTATTCCTTATTAGATGCTATTGGATCAATTGCTTGGTGTAGTAGGAGAGGGATAGTGAAACATAAAGATTTTTATGATGAAAGTGTCAATATATTAAAGAATTCGATGGTGTAATTATTTCAAAACCATTACGGTAATTTCTGTATTTTCAGTCAATTAGATGAGGTGAAGTTCGAACTTATGATTGAATTTGAAATTGGAATTTTCCATTATAGTAAAAGTACTAAATAGCTGGGGAGTATTAGATTTAACTCACTAGATAAAAGGGGTACTTTAATATGAGGGATTTATATAATGATTCTCGTTTTCGTTTGATTATTTTTGCTAATATCGCTTCTTCAATTGGTTCAGGTATTACGATGATCGCTATACCTTGGATGTTGGTGACTAGTGAAAATGGCAATACAGCATTTGGTTACATATCGATATGTATGACAATTATTAACTTTCTTATTACGCCGTTTATAGGGAACCTAGTCGACAAGATGAATCGAAAGAAAATACTGTTAATCAGTGAATTCGTATGCTTTCTATTATTAACGCTCTTCACATTAATAGGATTTATCGGTTTAACTTATGAGGTATGGCATTACACGATTATTTATATGATAGGAAGTTTATATTATACAATCTTTTTTCCTACTATGTTTGCTTTAAATCAAGAGATTTTTAATAAGGATCAATACAAAGCTTTAAATGGCACGATGGAAGTTCAGAGTCAGCTTTCAAGTATGATAGCGGGAGCTTTAGCGAGCATTTTATTATTGAAATGGGATTTGCACTATATTTTGTTACTTGATGTTCTATCATATGCGGCAGCTATCTACTTTTATATGAAACTTCCTTATATGGGGAAACCAATTGATAAAACGGAGAAAACGGATAAAAAAAGAGTTAGTGAAGGATTAAGATATATGATGATTCGTCCTACTATGTTCTTGTTTTTACTATTCTCTATAATGCCCTTTATTGGTGTGATGGTCACAAACTATTTGTTTCCTGTTTATTTAAGAGATGTATTAAAGGCATCAGCAAGTGCTTATGGGATCGAAAGTATGATTTATGCTATTGGTGCAATTATTGCTGGGATGTTCATACCCGTACTCGCGAGAAAGATAGGAAATGAGAAGACAATCATCCTCAGTGTTATTACGTACACCATTGCTATATCATTGATTGTTCTTGTGAACCTACCCTTATATTTATCGCTTATGTTTTTTATAGCAGTAGGAAATAGTGGAGCTCGAGTTGCTAGAAACTCTTTCTTGATGGACCAAATTCCTAATGAAATCATTGGAAGAGTGGATAGTTTATTCCGCTCAATTGGATTATTATTTAGGATCGTCTTACTTGCTCTCTTTACCCAAATGATATCCTCAGATTTAATCATATATTGTTTTATTATACTTAGTGGGTTATTGATTGTAGCTTCTGGATTCGTGATTCTTTCTTGGAAAAAGGGCTTTGAATTAAAAGTGGATCGGGAGATATTTTGAAAAAGGAAGAAACAACTTAATAAGGGGAGTTATTTTACTTTATTTTTCATATTGTAGTTCAAAAACAGTTGCTAATTTTACAACTGTTTTTTTGTTTTAACGGAAACTGATTTTATAAGACATAGTAGGGATTACACCAACATTAAAAACTATTAACTTGCATCTAAACATCATGCAATCACTATTTCTCATAGCATTGTTACTTTTTCACTATTTCTATAGTAACAAAAATTATTATTTAAATTTTTACATATATCTATCTAAATAACTAAATATTAGGTTAAAATAAACTATGTATATATAAAAGTGATTACGAAAAAATAAAGGACTTATAGGTCAAATAAAGAAATAGCTGGCTAAAACAATGAACTATTGAATTAGTAGTTATTATGAAGATTAAAAAAGAGTTTAGATTATCTATACATTGAGGTGATTTCAATTGGAGTATGAACCGCCAAAACAGACTATTTCGGTTTCAGCTTTAATAAGGAACGAGAGAAATGAGGTTTTATTGCTTAGAACTCACTGGCGTTCGGATACGTGGGAAATGCCAGGTGGAAATGTTGAAGTAGGAGAGCCATTAGATAGGGCAGTTTATAGAGAATTTTTAGAAGAGACTGGCATTGAAATACGTCCTGTTGGCATAACAGGTGTCTATTTTAATGCTACAAAGCATGTTTTATCTGTTGTTTTTAAAGCAGAGTATGTAAGCGGGGAAATAAAAATTCAACCAGAAGAAATTAAAGAAGCCAAATATATTCAGCTAAACGAATCTAATATTGATCAATATATAACCCGCCCACAACAAAAAACTCGCACTCTCGATGCAATGAGAGCGAAATCTTTTGTCCCGTATGAAACATGGGAAGTAAATCCGGAATATAACTTATTATCAAGGTTATATAGCGAATAATAGACTTATATGTTGAGTACTAGTTTTCTCGAATTTCAACGGACAGTGAGGAATGATTAAATGGTAAACAGAATAATTTCAAATTGGCAACCCTATTGTATTGAAGAAAACTGTATCGGCATCGGGTCATCAAGGAAGGTATACCGTGTGGACGAGTTTGTCATAAAAGTACATTTACATCCGATAGGGTACAAACAATCATTGAATGAGATTGAAATATATGAATATATGAAAGCTCGAAACAATGAAGATTTATTGGCGGAGATGGTTTATGTCAATGAGGATATTTGTATACAACGTTATTACGAAAATTTAGAGTTAAGAGACAATCAGACATATGAGTTAAACGTAGTTGAAGATAATAGAATGTCCCCAAGATTGAGAGGACTCTTAAGAGAACTCGATCAAAGGTTTGATAGTTTTGATTTAAAAGATAGCAGTAACTTTGGTTTAAACGCTGAAAGGAATCTAGTATTAATTGATTTTGGTATGACAAAAAGTTTGTACGAAATGGAATGGGTACCATTGGCTGAAGCAGGAGAGCTACCGCAAATCTATTTTGAGAAATGCCGAGCTTGTGGGATTGAAAAGGAACTACGCATGTATGGCCAAGCAGATAAAGATAAACGTTGTTATGCTTGTGGGAAGCAGTAGTTACACTAAACAATAAATTGAAATGAGCGGATTCATTTGGAATTCAACATGAAAAAGTACACTGGTAATCAGTTAGACGAAGTGAAAGATTTGATGAAATATAACTATGAAGAGCCCTTTGTTCATATATTAGAACAACTAAAATATGAGTTTGCTTATATGGCATATGAAGGAGAGAAATTAGTAGGACTAATAATTACTTGGAAAAGTAAAATGCATCCGTATTGCTTGTATTTTCGAGTCTATAGTAACCCGTCATCTTCTCAAAATGTAGCGCATCAATTGTTGCAATATGTGAAACAAAAAGAGGTGTTGGAGCTTCCTTTGCAAACATCTTTATGGGAAACGTCAAGAAAATTAATGGACACGTTTGAACAATTTAATATGAAAATCATTAGAAAAACATACATGCCTAAATTACATTTAGACCAACATTTTCAAACATTGAATCAGAGCAATTACGAATTGAAAACTTTAAAAGACATTAAAGATAATCAGCATCTGATGGAGCAACTAACAGTACTTGTAAAGCGCAATTATGAAGAAACGCATCTTGCAAATCCTGTAGCAGATTTGTCTCTAAAAGAATGGCAACTACTATATGAAGATGCCATTTTAGAAGGTAGCTTTTTGATGTGTTATCCTGAAAATCAAAACATTATCGCTTATTCATTTTTACACGAAACAGAAGTTGAAACGGAATTGGAAATTGGGTGGAGTGGCGTTGATCGAATAGTGCATCTACCTCTACTTCAACTACTAACCTACAACCAAATTACATATGCAAAGACAAATGGTTATGAAGCTTTAATAGGTGAATTCGATACGACAAGCCCATATGCTTTAGAAATTTTAGAGCTATTTCCTAATGAGTCGTGTCCAACGTGGATTACGTTTCAGGGGTGAGGGTGCCAGGTTACGTTTTGTAAAACAATACATAGAATACGGTCTAATCTCAGCATAAAATGACAGGATTTAGTTATTTGAGATTGTTATTATTCAATTAAGGAGTGAGCGATATGGGGTGGGTTGAATCATTACAGAAGGCAATCAACTATATGGAAGATCATTTAACGGAGAATATATCTATTGAGGATATTGCGAGGCAAGCGAATGTATCGGAATTTCATTTTCAAAGAACCTTTGCGATATTAACCGATACGTCTATAGGAGAGTATCTTCGAGGAAGGCGTTTAACTCTTGCTGCGCATGAGTTAGCAAATTCTAACTGCAAAATTATTGATGTCGCCTACAAATATGGCTATGACACTCCCGAGGCTTTTTCAAAAGCATTTCGTAGACAGCACGGTGTAACGCCTAGTGATGTACGAAAGAACATTGGAAAGCTGAAATCTTATAATCGCCTGGCTATCCAGGTAAATCTGAAGGGAGCAACACCGATGGAATATAAAATTGTTGAACGAGAAAGCTTTCAAGTTGTAGGGATTAATCGTGAATTTTCATTAAAGAATGATGAGAATCTTAAAGGCATCCCTGTATTTTGGGATGAAATCAATGCAAAAGGAACTGATCAGGAACTATTTAAGTTGAACAACGGAGAAATTACAGGTGTTCTAGGTGTATGTGTAGATAAAAGAGAGACTCAATCTGCAGAAAAAATCGACTATTGGATAGCGACAGAACATGAGGGTACTACACCTGAAGGATATTCAAAGTTAGAAATTCCTGCATCAAAATGGGGTGTATTCGAAGTTCGTGGACCTATGCCTGATGCAATGTCAAAAGCATGGAAACAAATATTCTCAGAATGGTTCCCATCAAATAATTATAAACATGCAGGTACACCAGAATTAGAAGTATACACTGACGATGACCCATTCAGTCCGGATTTGTATTCTGAGATTTGGATTCCGTTAAAGTAATTAAGTTAGTTTCAACAATAATATTTAACAGCAGAAACTGTGAAATTTCTGCTGTTTTTGTTATTAATGAGGATGAGAATCATACCAATTTGGATAACCAATTCTGCTAGTAATAATGGGATACAGGGATTCGATATAAAGGTAAACTTGTTGGAATAGTTGGACTGCATTAAATAATTTCATCATGGAAGTGAATAAAATGAATACATATTTACGAAATACATTCCATCAAATACAATTTACGATTAATAGTATTAAAGCATTAATTGAAATAGTTGATGAATCTGATTTTCAAATTGCGCCGATAGAAAAAAAGCGTACAGTGGGGGAGTTAGTGAGCCATTTAGCCATTATATGCAAGGCAGATCTTCGAATAATTGGCCAAGCATCAATGGAGGAAATGAATGCATTTTATGAACTTAATACGGTCAATAGTAAAAAGGAAATGCTGGAGCAATTGAATGAGGGGTATGAAGAATTAGTTTGTTATTATGAAAGTATTCCTGATGTTATTAATACAGTAACATCGTATTGGGGAACAACTTATAGCTATTTTGAGTGGTTACTAGAGATTTTAGCTCATCTAAATCATCACCGAGCGCAATTGCATTTGTACATAACATTATTAGGGAAAGAACAAGCTGTGATGTTATTTGAATAATAGTTGCAGCTGAATTCTATTAACTTTAGTATGGTTGGCGTTTCTAGATGTTAGTTTATAGCAGTGGGTGTTTTTTAGTTCTTAAAACCCATTTTAAAAGACGTAATAGATTAAAAAATTATGTTATAACGGCCCTTTTCTGTTAGAATGAGTAAGGATTTATAACAAAGAGGGAGTATAGGCTATATGATGAAAAAAAATCAGAAGAAGATAGTTATCATTGAATATATTCAAATCATGTTGGGAGCAGCGCTTGTTGGTCTTGCATTCAATATGTTTCTGTTGCCAGCTAGGCTTGCAGCTGGAGGAGTTTCAGGAATAAGTACTATTCTATACGAACTGTTTCAATTTAATCCCGCTTATGTACAATGGATGATTAATATTCCTTTGTTTATTTTAGGGATTTTAGTAGTGGGGAAAGATTTTAGCTGGAAAACGCTTGTCGGCACTACGTTTGTTCCACTTGTAATATGGTTAACATCTGATATCCATTTGCCTATCGATAATCCGTTGTTAAGTGCTATTTATGGAGGAATTATGTTAGGTGTTGGTCTTGGAATTGTTTATAGAGGAAATGGATCAACGGGTGGTACAGCTCTAATAGCTCAAATATTGAAGAAATTCACGGGAATTTCAAGTGGCTTTGCACAGCTACTTGTTGACGGATTAGTGGTTATTACTTCAGCACTAGTATTTGACTTTGAGTTAGCACTTTACGCCATGATTGCCATCTATGTAACAAGTAAAGTAATCGATTTTGTGCAACTACAAACATCACCAACCAAATTAGTACTGATTATTACCGATAAAGAAGAAGAAATCCAAACCATTATCAAGAATGAAATTAATAGAGGCTTAACGAAAATTAAGACGCTCGGTGGTTATTCTAACCAAGAAAAAACAATGATTTTATGTGTAGTGGAACAATCAGAAGCTGTTTATTTTAAGAAGCTTTTATTAGATAGAGAACCCAATTCATTTGTCATTTTCTTAAATGCATCTGAAATACTTGGAAGAGGATTTTCAAAAGCAAGATTTGATGAAGATGATGTAAAATAAATTAAAACATATTTTAAAATAGATTAAATTTCCACCTCTTACTGTCGTTGCTTTTTACGTCAAAAGGGGTGGTTTTTTTCATCTTAATGAAACTCACATAAACAGCTAAAATAAAATGTTTGTTTAAAATTAGTTGATATGAAAGGTTTTATATCCTCTTTTTTCTATATCTAATATAATAAATGTATAGCATATTCGGTTAGCGAATTTAACAAACATGCAGTAATGGGGGAAAGAAAATGAAGATAATAGAGCTACCAATTGAATTTGAATTTAATGGACAAAAAAATTACATTTATCCTAGCTTAATTATATTAAATGATGAACTAACTTTGGTCGATACAGGGTATACGAATTTCTTACCTTTAATTGAAAATGAAATTTTAAAAAATGGATATGAAGTGAAGAATTTAAAGAATATAATTATTACTCACTATGATGATGACCATATAGGTTCCCTTTATGATTTCAAAGAAAAGTATCCTTGGATTAACATAATAGCTAGTGAAACTGAATCAAAATACATTAGTGGTGAAATGAAGTCAGAGAGATTGATTCAAGCTGAAGAGATGCTAAAGACTATGTCGAATAACGAAGTCGATTTTGGTAAATGGTTTATACAGCAATTAAAGAATTTGAAGCATATTTCAATTGATGAAAAAGTACATGATGGTGATATGATTTTAGATAACAAATGTAGGGTAATAGCAACACCGGGGCATACTTCAGGGCATATTTCATTGTATTTCCCCTGTTTGAATAGCGTAATTACAGGTGATGCAGCTGTTAATGAAAAACAGGAATTCGTCATTGCTAATCCTAACTTTTGTCTAGATGTCGATAATGCGCAGCAGTCTTTAAGAAAGATTAAAAATCTTAAGGCTGAAACTTACTATTGTTATCATGGTGGGAAATTTACTGTATAAGAATACATTGAAAAATGGAATTACATAACTTCAATACCCTTATAAGTCATTTCATCGTTGTAAGGATATTGGATTTATTATTTAAAAATTAAACGGATTTATTATCTCTATACATATAAAACTTCCTTTTATTAATGCGATTAAATCACAGATTTTGAACTTAGAAAATACCTGTGAGCGGGAGTATATAAAAGAGGCATAGCGAACTAATTAAGTTGAATAATATTAAAAGTCTGAAAAAAAGTCTTGACCTTAATGTTTTCTCATACTATAATTTCGTTTAATATTCTAAATAGCAAATGAGCGATGACAAGAACATATTAAGCCGGGTCTCCCTGTTGACAGAGAATCAGTGGTTGGTGGAAACTGATACATAGACTTTGGTGAATTTCATTCTTAGAGCTTTTTTTATATTACATCTTAGTGATAGTAGTATAAAAACGGATTAAACCGTTATTTTACCAAGTAAGTGGGAAACTAGATTTGTTTCCAATTAGGGTGGTACCGCGTGAACAGCCACGTCCCTATCGTTAAAGATAGAGACGTGGCTTTTTTGTCTTTTCCTTAGTTTTTAATGAGGATAGGACGTAATAAATATAGATTGGATTGGTATGTATTAAAACATCAGAGCAATGGTCATCTAAGATTGGTTTTATTTTATCTGCAGCAGGATCAGCTATAGGAGTAGGCGCAATATGGAAGCTGCCTTATGTGACTGGTATCAGTGGAGGGGGAGCATTCTTTCTACTGTTTATCCTATTTTCATTATTCATAGGTTTTCCGCTGTTATTAGCAGAGTTTGTCATTGGTAGAAGCACGCAAAAAGAAGCAGTTAGTGCATATCGTACTTTAGCTCCAAATACTAATTGGCATTGGATCGGCAAGTTAGGAGTATTCACATGTTTCCTCCTATTGTCTTTTTATAGCGTAATTGGTGGCTGGATTGTTATATATTTTACAAAAGGTTTATTTGGTGGAATTATTAGTGAAGGCGCAGATTATGGATCTGTCTTTAACGACACGATTGGAAATCCAATGTTAGTTATCGGAGCTCAATTTGCATTTTTAGCTTTCACAGTTTTAGTTGTAGCAAAAGGCATTCAAAATGGAATTGAAAAAGTAAGCAAAATTTTAATGCCCGCTTTATTTATCCTATTTTTTGTTCTAATCATTCGTTCACTTACACTTGATAACGCTATGGAAGGTGTAAAATTCTTCTTAGCACCGGATTTCGCAAGTATCACATCTCAAAGTATTCTATATGCAATGGGTCAAGCTTTCTTCTCCCTAAGTGTCGGTGTATCAGTAATGGTTACTTATAGTTCATATCTTTCAAAGAAAGAAAGCTTAATTCAACCCGCTATTTCAATCGTTACAATGAATTTATTCATCGCTTTATTAGCAGGTTTAGCAATCTTCCCAGCTGTATTTTCACTCGGTTTAGAACCTGCTGAAGGACCTGGTTTGTTGTTTGTTGTATTACCTGCTGTGTTTGATCAAATCATTTTTGGAGAAGCTTTCTTATTAGGGTTTTTAGCCTTATTTTTATTTGCCACATTAACATCGGCATTTTCTATGTTAGAAATTATTGTAGCTTCTATAGTTAAAGGAAAAGAAGAGAAGAGAACAAAATATGCATATATTATTGGAGTTTTAATATTCGCTGTAGGAGTTCCATCTGCATTATCATATAGTGTTTTTGATAATATTTTAATCTTCTCTAAGAATATATTTGATTCCGCAGATTATTTAGTTAGTAATATTTTAATGCCACTTGGTGTATTTTTAATCTCTATTTTCGTTCCACTTAAGATTAAGAAAAGTAAATTGCGAGAAGAAGTATTACAGCATTCTAGTTTAGGTGCTACTGCATTTAACATATGGTTCTTTATCATGAGATATATTATTCCATTAGTAATTATCATCGTATTCCTTGATATTACTGGAATACTCGATAAAATTATTGCTATCTTTTAATAAGAAACATTATTAAAGAAAGCAACAGAAAGTGTTGAAGTTAGCAGTAATTTTGCTTAACTTCAGCACTTTTTTAGTAGAGCTTAATATCTAGTTACAATTAAGGAATCCATTATTGATTAATATTATCAAAATGGATTCTTTTAATTTGCCTTAAAAAGCAGATTAAAGAGATATATTAATTAAAACACTTTTTAAATAATATTATAGATAATTCTATTTCAAAAAAATATTGAATATTTAGAAAACTTTAATTATAATTTACCTAACTAAATTAGTTAGGTGATGAAAACATGACGAAAAACAAAATTAAAGAAGTTGCTTGTAAACAATTAGCTGAAAAAGGGTATGAACGAGCCACACTTGCAAGTATTGCTACAGAAGTAGGTATAAAAACACCATCCATTTATGCGTTTTATAAGGGGAAAGAAGATTTGTTTATGGCTGTATATAATGATTTGTTGGATGATCAATTCCAATATATTAAACTGTCGATGGCAAATTTGAAGAATGCGACTGTAAAGCAAATGCTTTATCAAATGGTAAAGGATGTTAGTGATTATCATTTGAGTAAACCTGAAAAAACAGCGGCATATATGAGGCTTGCTTTTTTCCTACCTCATGAATTAAACGATGACATAAAAAAAACCTTTAACGAAAAGGAGGAATTCTATTATGAAATTCTATTGGGAATTTTCACTAGAGGAATAGAGCAAGGTGAAATCAAAAGACAACCTATAGAAGACTTAATTGCCTCGTTTCTTTGTTTAATGGATGGTATCTTTTTGGAATTGTACTATTACGAAGAAGATAAATTCAAAAGGCGTTTTGAGCAGACGTGGAACATTTATTGGAATGGTATTTGTAAAGAATAACAGAGTGAAAAAACAAGGGGGTACATGAATGGACGAAGGTAAAAAGGTATTAGATTACGAACGAGAAGCTGTACCGGAACATTTGCGTAGATCGTGGTTTTCCATGTTCTCTGTATTAGTTGCCATAGGAGTCGATTTAGCTTCTGTTTTATTAGGCGCTGAATTAGCAAACGGAATGGCAATGAATCAAGCGATTATTTCGGTATGTGTAGGATCATTTCTTCTAGCTATTTTATGTTCTATTTGTGCAATCGTAGGTGCTTCAACCAATTTGTCCACTTCTATGATTACAAAGTATGTATTTGGAAAGTATGGAGCGCTGGCATTTTCCCTTGTTATTGGTATCTCTTTATTAGGTTGGTTTGGTGTCCAAGTAGGTTTTTTTGCTGAAAATGCCCACATTATTTTATTAGATTCGTTTGACGTATCAATAAATGTGAAAGTGCTATCTTTTATAGGTGGTATTTTGATGATGACAACTGCCATTTACGGATTCCGTGCTATTGAAAAATTAAGTATGTGGTCAGTACCGCTTTTATTGGGCATCATGTTACTAACTTTATTTTTAACTCTAAAAGATTACTCATTACCTGTTGAAATTCAAAATACTGGGGCTTTTACATTTGGTAGCGCAGTTTCCCTTGTTATCAGTATTTTTATTGTAGGTGCAACTATTTCACCTGATATTTCTAGATGGGCTAAAAGTAAAAAGGATGCTATTATCTCCACGTTTTTCGGGATTTTCATAGGTAATAGTTTTATGATCATCATAGCCATTCTGTTGACAAGATATATCGGAACAGATGATATGATGCGAATTTTTATAATATTGGGAATGGCCATACCAGGAATTTTAGTATTAACACTGGCACAATGGACAACAAATACTAGTAATCTATATTCCTCGTCTCTTGGATTTTCAATAGTATTTCCGAAGATATCAAAAAAGTTGTTAACCATTATTTTAGGATTAATAGCAACGAGCCTGGCAGTTCTCGGTATTTTTGAACAATTTATCTCTTTCCTAAATATTTTAGCCGTTGTTATTGCTCCTATAGGTGGAATCTATATTTCTGAATTCTTTATCGTAAAAACTGAATTTAACCGCTACAAGAATCAATTAGAAGAGCAGACAATTGTTGTTCGTTCCAACATTGCCTGGATTATAGGAATGGTGGTTACTTTTATGACAACAGCACAGCCCTCGGGTTTAGAATTATTTTCTCTTACAACGATTCCTTCTTTAGATGGCTTTATAACAGGGTTTGTTGTACAAACTGTAATAGGGAAGTTATCAAGTCAAAAGGCATCTATACATCAAATGAACGTCAATAAGCATATAGAAAGAGGGGAACTTTAGAAAATGAGATACATTGATGAAGAAGCTATTGAAAAGATAGCGTTAGGAGCTGCTGTATTAGGTACTGGTGGAGGCGGGGATCCTTATATTGGGAAATTGATCGCAAAAGAAGCGATACGCAAATACGGACCAGTTGCACTAATCTCATTAGAAGAGTTAAGAGATAATCAGATAGTGGTTCCTATATCTGGGATGGGGGCACCCTCTGTAACGATTGAGAAAATACCGTCAGAAATTGAATTCACTGCACCACTTGATAAGTTTGAAGAGGTAATAGGAAAAAAGGTTGACGTAGTGATGCCTATTGAGATAGGGGGTATTAACTCCTTGTTCCCTATTATTGCTGCTGCCAAAAAGGGTTTACCATTATTAGATGCAGATGCTATGGGACGTGCCTTCCCTGAAGCGCAAATGGTTACTTTTCATCTAGATGGTTTAGAATCTTCACCTGTTACAATGTCTGATGAAAAAGGAAATGTAGTCGTATTATATCCCCGAGATGGAGTTTGGCACGAAAGACTAGCACGTGTCATTACGATAGAAATGGGAGGAAGTGCTTCTGTCTGTGATTATGGTTTATTAGGAAAAGAGGTAAAGAGCAGTGCTATTCCTGGCACCCTTACATTAGCTGAAACAATTGGTGGGTATCTACTTGATAACAAAGGTAAGGAACGCCAAGGTATTAATAAAATGTTAGAGGAATTAAATGGATATCAATTGTTTGAAGCAAAAATTACAGACATAGAACGTAGATTGATTGGAGGCTTTACAAGAGGAAAGGCAATATTTGAAGGCATACGTAATGAACAAGGAAGATCGTTTAGCATCGATTTTCAAAATGAGCATCTAGTGGCCAAAGAAGCCGAGCATTTATTATGTTCAACACCAGATTTAATTGCAGTATTAGATGCAGAGACTGGTTTTCCTATTACAACAGAGAGGATGAAATACGGAGCCCGTGTAGTGGTTGTAGCCTTTCCATGTCATAGTAAATGGAGAACAAAAAAGGGTATTGAAACAGTAGGACCTTATTATTTTGGATATGATTTTGAGTATCAGCCAGTTGAAGAGTTACAAAAGGAGAGAGTATAATGTATCGCTTAGGATTGGATGTTGGTGGAACTAATACGGATGCTGCATTAATAGATGGAGATTTAAAGGTTTTTCATACGGTAAAAGTACCAACTACTAAAGAGGTGGAAAGTGGAATAATCGAAGCAATCGCAAAAGTGGTGAAAGAGAGTAAGGTGGATAGTAGCGATATTAAATATGCCATGCTTGGCACTACCCATTGTACGAATGCCATCGTAGAGCGTAAACGTTTAGATAAAGTTGGTGTTATAAGAATTGGCAGGCCAGCTACAACAGCCATTCCGCCGTTTACTAATTGGCCAAAAGACATAAGAGCAAAAATTGAAGTAGCATCCATTATTGTTTCTGGTGGATATGAATTTGATGGACGTTTAATAGCTGAGTTGGACAAAGAAGAAGTGTCTAAGTTTTGTAGAGAAATCAGAGGCAAAGCAGAAAGTATCGCTATCTCAGGTGTATATGCTCCAGTAAATAAAGAACAAGAAGAAATCGTAGCAACCTGGGTAAGAGAAGAGCTTGGAGATATTCCTATTTCTCTATCACATGCGATTGGCAGTATTGGCTTACTTGAACGTGAAAATGCGACGATATTAAATGCAGCATTGATGACTACAGGTCAAACCGTTATTAATGGCTTCTCTAAAGCTTTAAGTAGCCTAAATATCGAAGCTGAAATGTTCTTCAGTCAAAACGATGGGACTTTAATGAACGCAGCATATGCAGAACGCTATCCAATTCTTACGATGGGATGTGGGCCTACAAACTCCATTCGAGGTTCAGCTCACTTAACAGGGCTAGATAATGCGATTGTACTGGATGTTGGAGGAACAACGAGTGACATTGGTGTACTATCAAAAGGGTTTCCTAGAGAATCTTCATTGGCAGTTATCATTGGTGGAGTAAATACGAATTTCAGAATGCCAGATATTTTATCTATTGGGTTAGGTGGGGGCACTCGAATTCTTGAAAATAACGAAAAAATCATTGTTGGACCAGAGAGCGTAGGTTACGAAATTACGAAAAAGGCACTACTTTTTGGTGGAGATGTACTAACCACTTCGGATATAGTGACGCGCTTAGGCTATGCCTTTGAAGATAGAGCAAAAGAAGTAGAACATCTCTCCTTTGAATTCTGTGAAAAAGTAAATGATCAAATGACGGAGATGTTAGAAGATGCTATTGATCAAATGAAGACAAGTTCAAAAGAAGTACCACTTATTTTATCAGGTGGAGGAAGTATCATCGTTTCTAAATCATTAAAAGGGGTTTCAGAAGTCATTATGCCAGAGCACTATGGTGCGGCAAATGCTATAGGAGCTGCCCTTGGTCAAGTGAGCGGTGATGTTGAAAGAATATATAGTTTAGACAAAATGAATCGTGAAGAAGCATTAACAGATGCAAAGAAACTAGCGACTCATGAAGCAATAAAAGCAGGTGCAGATGAAAAAACAATATCAATCATTTCGATTGAAGATATCCCTCTCGCATACTTACCAGGCAATGCATTGTTAATACGTGTGAAGGCTGTAGGAGACTTACAATATTCTAGTGAATCGGTGATTATTTAGTATATAAGGACATTAAAATATATATCTAAATAAGGTCTAGTTTTTCTATTTAATGAATTAAAAGTGTAAGGTGGTTCTAGAAAACTTTGAGAGTTAAAAGATATCAAGTGATTTAGTTGAGCTTCACTTAATTAAGAGACATCCCAAAAAAACAATATTTATTAGGAAATAAGATATATTGAATCGCATTTAAAAATTAACTGCCATTTATCAAGCCTTAACTTAGATGAATGGCTTTTTTCGTACTAAAAAAATGGTTTTTACTCCAATTGAATCGTATTCACATGTAATAGCTGATACTTTTACGTATAACACTGTCGATTAAATTAATACCAGGAATGGTCAAGACGAGGCATAATATATGAATGGAATTCTAACTCTTTAATATCAGAAATTATATTAATAGCGTCTAAAACATCATATACATTAATGGTTTAATTTTCATTTTTTATTATAAATATTATTATATTAATATAAATAATAGTTGGAGTGAATAAAATGAAGCTTAAATTAATTAGTATTGTTACTTCATTCTCTTTATTATTTTCGCTTTTTGTACCATCAATAACATTTGGTATGGAAGCAAAAACAATAGAGAAACCAGTAGTAAATGGAGCGAATAAAGAAGAAGTTCTTTGGGTAGATATTGAAGAAGAAAATAATGCTGTTTCTTATGATGAAAATCCTGAATTGTTTTCAACTCTTGAAGAGATTAATCAGGAAAATATTACATTTATAGAAAACGCTGATGGTATTCATGATATTGATTGGGATTCGATTCCTATCGAATTGGCAGAGCATAATACAGTTCAACCCTTTATTTGGGGAACTGTTGCAAGACTTGTTATTAGTGGCGGTAAGTATGTAATTAAATGGGGTTCTAAAGTATTTAAAATAGCACCTAAATCTAAAGTGACTAATGCTTTATCATCTTTTAAAACTGCAACGTATAAAACAGGAAGTCACTCATTTAAATTAACAAAAACTGATATGAAACATATGTTGGAAAGACATCATCCAAAGTATTGGAATGGGACTGTTAAGAAATCACAAACATTTTATAATCCCAATCTATCAGTAACCGAAGTTAAAAATATTGCTATGACGATTGCTAAAGATAACTCGAAAACTTTAGCGAAAAAAGGAACAAATTCTACATTCCAAGTTGAAGGAAGTGTAGGAGGAGTTAAATATGTTCTTGGAATTACCTAAAGGACATGTTAAACAACTTTATCCAAAATAATGGAGTTAGGTAGGTAGAAAAATGGAGATTAGAAATTTTTTCTTAAAAAAAGAAGTTTTTGATTTAGGTGATTTAACAAATAGTCCATTATCTTACATAGGCGGAGTTAACAATGAATTTATGGTGGAAGTTGTTAAAAAAAATAAAAAGAAATATGTAGAAGCTGGCATGTTAAATCTAGAGGGGGGGATAATTTTTAAAGTAGGATATAAAGAAATTGGGGGAATCCCAATTTTTGATGATTTAGCTACTCTATATGCTTATTATGTGAATGCAATAGAAGAATTCTTGGATGAAGAAGTAGCTAATTTTTATTATCCAAGTCAGCCAATAGAGGTTCGTTTAGAAAAAAATACAAATGGTAAAACGAAAATTTCAATTGATAATCAGGAATTACTCGTAAGTACAGATTTATTATTAAACATGATTTTATCTAATTCAGAGTCATTTTTTAAAATACTAGTTAATGAATTAGGTCTAAAAAAATACGTTTATGAACTTAAACAAATAGAACTTATCAAAGAGAAGTTAGTTTTGTTTTTTCTATAGGCTAATTCTTATTGTTTTATCAAATTTGTTAGTAATATTAAAAATACGATTTCAGAGAAAATAAGAAAAAAAAGGCATTCTACTCAATTTGAGAGTGGATCGCTTTTTTTGTTTTTATCCAATGATACTTGTAGAACCATCATGAGTTCCGTAATATTATCAGGGTATTGCTATTTGTGTGTCACTGCCTGTTACTGTATTATTCGTTTATTTTCCTTTCTATCAGTGACATTTAGACAGCTAGGTATTCATTATTTTATTTTTTGAGTTGAAATATGTTTGCTAATTGGTCGATTTAAAAGGGCCGGTCCAACTTTTCTCCTCTAAGATGATAAGTTTATGAAGATGAGCGATCGTCCAAAAATGGACATACTTATAATTAGTATAATATTTTTTACGCTTAAAATCGATCAGACTTAAAGTTACGTACTAAAAGCAGCCAAGTATATGAAAAATAACCTGAAAGATGATTAGAGAGTAGTTAGTAATTTTTCTAGCCTTGATTCACAAACTATTTTTGTCAAGACTATTGAAATATTATCCATAAATTACTAGAGACAATAAATAAAAAAAGTTGAATAACTTCATTCAAATTTCACTTTTTTTTTATAGAATAGTATTGTTCTATAAAAAGGGATTATTTCTAGGAGGAAAGAAATGAATAAGGGTTTATATAATCGCTTTTGGCGATGGCATTTTTATGCTGCGTTATTTATTACACCACTACTACTTACTTTAACACTTAGTGGAATTGGCTTTTTGTTCTATACGAATGTTGAAAATAATGTATATGATGATTACTTCTTTGGTGATAGTACATATTCTGAACAGTTAACGATTGATGAGGGAATAGCTAAAGCTAAAGAACAAAATGAAGGATATTCAGTATCTAAAATCATAGTTCTTGACGACCCATATAATACACGTTTAACGATGGGAAATAAAGAAGGCGATGAAAAATATGTTTTCTTAGATGAACACAATCAAATCGTAGGAACCCAAAATGCGAAATATACATTTGCAAATATCATGCGAAATGTTCATAGTTCATTATTTGTTGGAGGAACAGTTGTCAATTATCTTGTTGAATTAGCTGCTTGTTGGGCTATATTCCTACTAATTACAGGTGTATACATGACTTTTAAAGGGAAGGTATTGAAGAAAAAACAAAATGCTTCCACTCGTCAAAAAAATAAGAAATGGCATGCACTTGTAGGAACAATTATTACTATTCCGATGCTTGTTATCATCCTTACTGGATTACCTTGGTCGGCTTTTATGGGGAATTTCATTTATATAGCCTCACAAGAGCACCCATCTATTGGTAATCCAGAAAAACAAGTAAACCCACCTACTTCTGATATGAGTGAAATACCTTGGGCTACTCGAAAAAATGCAGCACCGGCTTCTTCTAATGATGATCCACATGCACTTCACAAAGGTATGAATATGTCTGGTATGGATATGTCTGATAATGAAAATATGCTAAATGTCCATCAACTGATGCTAAAAGTAGAAGATGCCAATATTTCTAAGCCATATTCTATTATTTACCCTTCTGATGAAGAGGGGGTATATACTGTTGCTAAAAGTAGTAACACTGGTGTAACTGGATTAGATGTTAGTCCATACGATGAAATGACATCATATTTTGATCAATATAGCGGGAAGTTAATTTCTAAAGCGGGCTATGAAGACTATGGTATCTTAGCTAAGTGGTTTACTTGGGGAATTCCTTTACATGAAGGACATTTATTTGGATGGCCAAATAAGATTATCAATTTGATTGTATGTCTTGCCTTTGTTTTCGTTATTTTTTGGGGTATTAAAACTTGGCTTTCTCGTAAAAAGAAAGGTGAATTTTCTGCACCACCTAGTACATCAAAAGGTACTTCTATTGGATTTATAATCATCATGATTTTGCTGGGTATTGCTATGCCACTATTCGGTATCTCACTACTTCTAGTATTACTAGTAGAAACGTTCATGTTAGTAAAACAGAAGATATAAAATACGAATATCAATTCCTGAACATTGAAGTGAAAAAAATTGATGTACATTTACTAACTATTTTCGATTTATGGATAACATAGTAACCGAAAGAATTATTAATATAGATATAGAAAACCTTCAAAGTTAATAACTTGAAGGTTTTTTCTATTTTACGAAGATTTTTAATTGATCTACCAGGATACAATTAGTAGTAAAAAAAATCAGCAAATGAAACATTATAATTTCCTACTTATAATATTCCTTGTTGTTGGTGATAACTAACAAATAATGAACAATTCTTTATTGCAGGAAAATAATAATGCAGAAAGTAGTGAGTGGGATGGAGCATGCCAAAGATTCAATAGATTTTAATGACTTGAGACAGTCATTTTCGAAGTCTGAAGATGCTTATTTTCTTTGGTTTACACTCAATTTAAAAAGACCAATGAATAGCTTCATTGATGATATATCGAGTAGAGTAAAATTCTATTATAGACGTTCAGCTATGTTAGTCCCTCAAGAAAAATTACGTCCAAAAGAAGCCGCAAATGAATAAAGGAATATTAATATTAGTTATTATGCTTACGACTCTCCTCACAGGTTGTTGGGATGTAAACGCACCAGAGAGAATGTTATATATTCATGGTATGGGCTTGGATTATAAGGACGGGAAGTATGAGGTATATGCCCAAATAGTTGATTTCACTAATACTGCGAAAAATGAACAACCAGTCACTAATGTTCCACAGGCTGAAGTAGGGCATGCTTCAGGTAAAACCATTAATGAAGCGGTTTTTAATTTATATCATTCAATGGATGAACAGGTTTTTTGGGGTTTTTTTTCATATGTTATATTATCTGAAGAAGTATTAAAAAACGGAAGATCTAATCAAATTATTGACGCTTTTATTCGATATAGAGAAACGAGATATCAAATATGGGTTTACGGTACTAAGGATCCAGTAAACGATATACTTTTAACTACTCCAAATATTAACAAATCGATAATTTTATCAAAATTAGGAAATCCTGAAAACTCATATGAACAAGAATCCTTTATTAAACCTATTAATTTTCGAACATTGATAATCGGACTAAATGAACCAAATCATGAAATAGGTATACCCTTCGTTACTATCAAAGACTGGGAAACAGAAAAAGAAACCAAAAACGAAGCTGATTTATTGGGAGTTGGAATACTCTCTCCTAAAGAGTTTAAAGGTTTTATACCAGCTGAAAAGTCACGAGGATTACAATGGATGACAAATGATACTAAGAGGGGAGAAGTTACGGCCAACGTAGGTTCAAACGAAGAACTACACTTCACAGTTGTAGTAGACAAAGTAAAAGTAACAGTGAAACCAATTATTAAAGATAAAGTGAAGTTTAATGTTCGTATAAAATTGAATTTTAATATTAGTGAGTTTAAGGACAAAGTATCAATCGATGAAATTAAAAAGGCGGTAATAAAGGGAGTTAAAAAAGAAGTTAAAGATACTTATGAAGAGGGATTAGAAAATGATGTAGACATCTATCGTTTATCAGAGTACTTATATCGTAAAAATATAAAGGAATGGAAAAAGTTACAGAAGAACGGGAAAGTTGAGTTAAATGAAGATTCGATCAATATCAAAGTTGAAATTAATAAAATAAAAGCACAGAGAAAATCATTTAAAGAAACAATCGATAAATAACAGAAAAATTGAAATTTGATGTCATCTTTGTAATTAAGCTCGTATACTTAAAATGGGTTTGTCCATAACTTTTAATGTGGCAAGAGCCACATTGGTTGTTCATAGAATGAATCAAGAATAACCGATTTTATCTTGATTATGTTCAGCAAATTGAAGGAAACATGTTATTTAGGGGACTACTTCAGCTAGAGGTTGAAAGTGAACGAATTGCAACAGTTGCAAGGACTGAAACAAACGATACAGTCTATCTAAATATGTTTGCTATTCCTGCTTTATGACCGTATACAGATTCAATTTCATGCGTTCTTTCAAGTAGTGAATATACGAAATGCTGATATTCTAAGACAATAATAAAAGAGGTCTTAGGTTTGTAAATTCTTAAATCACCAATTTAAAATGACCGTTAGCCCGCAACAACCATTCTCAGTCAAATTAATTCGAATACTGTCTGGTGTATATTTAGTATCGAATGTAATGGTAATTCCTGTTGAAGAGATTAATCTGTCGACTTCAGTTTTATTTGAAAGTTGTGCAGCGTTTATTAGATCATGTGCAAATTTCTCTGAAACTGATATCTTATCTACAAGCAGATGAGCTTGTTGCATAATGTTTTGTATCTCTTTTGCTGAAGTCTTAAACTTATGTGTATTTACAGGGGGAAATGGGCTGGTGTTTGTTGGGTTCGTTGGCATTGCTAATTGTCTAGGGATTTGAGTAGATGAAGAATGATTTGCCATGACCCACTGTGGATACTGATTTGCATAGAGAACATATGGGTAAGGACTGTAATACAATTGGATTCCTCCTAACTAAAAGTGTGTATCTTATCTTATGAATTAGAACGATGTTAGGTGTAAGTTGTAAAATTTCATCGGATTCAAAATGTAAAATATTCCAATGAAATTAAAGAGAAGAAGGCCTGCTGGGAACAGTTTCGTAAAAAGAAATGGTATGAAAAAACCGCTATCTATGGAAGTTTCGATAGCGGCTTTTTTCCATTAATATAGAATTTTGCACGTCTGGAGTTTTTATAGGTCTATCAAAGGCGGGCTTTCTTTTTTTATTACAGTATAAAGTGTACAAAGAAAAACAAACTAATACAGTAATAATTAAATGAATGAGGAGGTCAATTAATGGCAGATCAAAATGTCCCAAAGTCTAATGACAAATCAAACAGTGCGGCAAGAGTACAGAGCATGATTGAAAATACGGAAAAAAATATTCGTGAAGCTGAAATCAGTATGGAATTTGCTGGTGAAGAAGAATTAGTAAATCTACAAGAAAAAAACCAACGTCGTAAACAAGAACTATATGTCAAGAAAAAGGAAATGCAAGACAAAGCTGAAGCAGAAGCAGAGGGTAGAAAAAATGAATTTTAAATAAGAGAATGGAGGTTGAGATACTAGTATTTTATATACATTTATCTCAGCTTTTCCTTTACTAATATTGTTGGAATAATTATATTTGAAAGGATGGATTTCCATGAAAGTCATAGATGTCTAGTGGAATTGGAGATGAAAGCTTTGAAAAAAACATGGACGTTTTGATTTGTAAGGTTGGATTCTACGAAGATCTGTTAAAAGGGAATAAATACGAATAAGTACTTTACCCAAATGAAGAATTGTTGAAAGAAGATCAATTCCTCTCTTTATATTGGAGTTGTTAAAGATTTTTTATGTCTTTACAATATTTGTATATACTAATTTACTTTTATTAGATAAAATTATCAGAATAGATACTTTTTTCGAGTGTATATTGATAATTAAAATACGTTTTAAAATTAAGTCCGAGTAATTTTATAAATTTAAAACGCTCTCAGATGATTCGAGAAAGAAGATAACGGGTATAGGTAATTGAAGAGAGGGTGATAAATTTGATTGCGAAACATTTCTTTATAATACAAAATCTGATGACTAAATAATATTTACATATGTTATTAAAATAAAAAAACAAGCTTATCATAAATAAATAAATAAATAAATAATCATTAGTGAGGTGGGAATATTGCTTGATATAGATTTAGGTGTAATCAGAAAAATGAAAGTTAGTTTTTATCCTTTTGAGAGTACAAAGAAAATTGGTGAAGTAAGTGAAATCGACGAGAAATACTATTTGATTATAGGTATTGAGTGTTTTGAGATTACGCAAGAAAAAATGATAGAGATAGTTTATATAGTTCAAGATCTAAGTAAAAATCAATTTATACCACACGATACAGAGTTTAAAAAAACTAGGGCTAGAGATGAAATAGAAGTAAGTATTCAGTGTGAGTTTAATGATCCGCGTATATACGATTTTAAGTTAGGGAATATATTACCTGTAACTATAAACCAAAATAGATACTTTTATAGATTGTTAGAATATACGGGTGTTGATGTTATAGAATCGAATATTAAGTTAAGTGCGATAATGCGTCCTATTGTACCTGTTAATTATAAAGATGCCAAAGCGATATTTAGAAAAGAACGTATGAGGAAAATGGAATTTGAAGTTTTATAAAGGAAGAGTAAAATACATAAAATGCATTTGTCCTATAATCTATTCTTTGAGTTTATTATTTTGAATTAGTTCGTTAATGGATTAGAAGGGCTATCTGAAAATGGTTGGTCTTACCAACAATACGGATGATTTGATTGAACTGGTACAGTGCCCAGAGAATTTTCGGGGAATACATATGAGGCTTTATGTTTGATTGTTTCTGTAGAGAAACTGAAATCATGATAACTATTGTTTAATATATTTTACATCAAATAAAAAGAATCCATTTTGAAAAGGTTTGATCAAAATGGATTCTTTTTTGAAAAAATCAAAAGTTGATTTTAGTTTGTATAACTTTATAGATACCTACCTAAAGTTCTGTAGTTTCTTCACGAAAACGGATTTGTTTCTTCTCTTTTTGTACTTGTAACATTTGAGGTATGAAAATTCCGGATAAAATACAAATGATTCCAATCCATTGTAAAGGCGATACGACTTCATGAACAAGTGTAATAGAAGCAATAACTGCTGTTGGTAGTTCGACAGCTCCTAAAATTGTTCCAAGGCCTGTCCCTACTTTTGGTACACCAATGGAAAAACAAATGACTGGTATAACAACACCAAAGAAACCAAGGATTAATGCATATTTCCATAATCCAGCCTGCAGTGTACCATCAATCAAGTATGTCGGAGGAAATACTAAGCACACAAAGAGTGTTGCACTCGTTGTCATAAGAAAGCTTTTTGAATAGATTGGAACTTCTGTAGAAACACGTCCACTTGCAAATATATATAAGGAAAAAGTTATAGCTGCTAGTAAACCAAAGATGATTCCTTTTATAGATAATTGTTGTCCTAAACCATCAAATACCCCCCCAGCAAACACCGTTCCTACAAATAAGATGAGAATGGACAATACCTTTTCACGACTTGGAAAAGTTTTATTAGCAATTGCTTCAATTAGAACGCCCATCCATGTGAATTGAAATAACAACACAATAGCAATGGATGCAGGTAGTTCTTTTACAGAAAGCCCGTAAAAAATACTTGTTAAACTCATTGTTGTCCCAACTGCTAACAACGATAATATATTTTTTGAGGATACTTTGTAACGAGAAAAGGTAATAACAAGTAATAATAGTCCAAACCAGCCAAATACATATTGTCCACCTAAAAGTTCAGGAAAAGAAAATCCATTTAAAAATCCAATTTTAAGAATGGAAGATAGGACTCCATAGCTACAGGCACCTAATAAAACCACTAAAGAAAACTTCAATTTATTCAAAAAATCCCTCCAAAAAATAAAAAATCCCGTCGTCTATTTATAGACGACGGGCGAATGAAACAGAGTTAAAACTCTACAAAATTCCGCCACTCACGAATTCGTGTGAGTTTGCGTATCAAATTATGAAAATTGTATATAAAAGTTTGCTAGGTGTCAACAACTATTTTGGCATGATAAAATAGGGTGAAGTTATTTGGCACTAGTTTATGTTACATTTTCCTAGATAATAAGAGTTGAATTTTTTTAATTTTATCCGATTTGATAGGCTTTTAGGAGAGTGTTAATAAAAGTTTGATTTAATATCATCTGTCTTGAATCACTAGATAATGATGAATGGTTACGTTGTACAGTCATTTCACATTTTTTGTTGTTTCTGAGTATCCTAATGAAAGAACCTAATTTAGGGTTCCATAAATTAAAGGAGTGAATGTACAGTGTACCCTTATTCAAATGGGTTCTACTCGTATCCTGGAATAGCGAATTATAACCCTCCATACTCACAATATACCGCATCCCTTAGACATTTTTTGAACCAAAATTCAAACTATAATGCCTCTCGTTGCATCAGTAAAGCAGCAGCTGATTATATAAGTATGAATCGGTTACTTTGGATGGAGCATGTCAACTGGACCAGGATGACTATTATAAGCATTGTTTTTGGTTTGCCAGATTTACCATTTGTACAAGATCGACTTTTACAAAATGCTACCGATTTAGGGAATTGCCTCCGTCCTTATTATGGTGACAAAATCGCAGATCATTATACTGAGCTAATGAAAGAACATTTAGTAATAGCCGCACAATTAGTTACTGCAGCTGTAAAAGGTGATACAAAAACAGTAGATGCTAAAGAGAAAGAATGGTATCGTAATGCAGATGAGATCACATCTTTTTTAAGTAGTATAAATCCATATATAAATAAAGAAGAATTACGAAAAATGTTTTATTCACATTTAGCCTTAACTAAAAATGAAGCAGTTACTATGATTCAGAAAAACTATAAATTTAATATTGAAGTTTTTGATAAAATCGTAGCAGAAGCATTGGAAATGTCAGATATGATTTCAAAAGCTATTATCATGCAATTTCCTTATCGATTTTAGAGTTTACTCAGATTAGGATGCTCTCCAAAGATATTCTTGGAGGGTATTTTTTATTTTCATCAAAACAACAAGAAGGGAGGCAGTCTATCACTTAAAAATCAACATCTAACTCTGTCAATTTTAACCGAACTATATAGTTAACAATAAAACATCAAAAACCTAACGATTTGCAAATTTTTATTTACAGCTACTTACAAGATAGACAAGCCATAACAAAGGACCTCGGACAGTTGAAAGTTGATAATTCCCATTGAGGATGAAGAATTTACAGTCTCAGATTAAGCGTAGTATTCAGCTTTTAAGAGCTTCAAAATAGCTAGCTATATTTTTCTTACTTAAGAGATCGATTTATATTAATTGCAGATATAAAGAATCTGTAATATACTTGTTTGAATTAAAAAGACTATGTATTAGTTGCCCTATTTTAATATAAAAGAACTGGATTGGGGGAATCCTCATTTATTGGAGTTTAGGCATATAGACATTACTTGAAATTAACATGAGCGTCAAGCAAAATTGCATCCCAATTAAAATAAAACATAAAGGAGATAGAGATATGACGGAATTTTGGGAATCAAGTTTTATAGAAAAACAAACGATGTGGGGATTTGAACCTACAGACTCTGCAATCGTGACAAAGGACTTTTTCCTTGAAAGGAATGTTAAGGACATACTGGTACCAGGTATTGGATATGGAAGAAATGCAAAGGTTTTTATTGACAATGGAATTAATGTAACAGGTATTGAGATTTCAAAAACTGCAATTGATTTGGCGAGGAAAAACGGACTTGATATTAGTATTTTTCATGGTTCAGTAATTGACATGCCTTTTGATAAAAAACGTTATGACGGTATATTTTGCCATGCACTTCTTCACTTATTGAATAATCGTGAGAGAGATAAGTTTATTAAAGATTGCTATAATCAGTTAAAGCCAAATGGATATATGATTTTTACAACTGTTTCAAAAAAAGCCCCAATGTTTGGAAAGGGCAAGCAATTGGATAAAGACTATTTCGAGATAATGGAAGGCGTAAAAATGTTTTTTTATGATTCTGATTCCATAAAACAAGAATTTGAAAAATATGGACTAGTAGAGCTTTCAGAAATTGATGAACCAAATAAAAACATGAAAATCAAACCTCCAGTAAAATTTATAATTGTAAAATGTAAGAAAGAACTATAAATATATTCAGACAAAAAAACAAAAGTAGTAATTTGTTAGCGGATAGGATGTCAGTATACTCATCTATTCGCCGAGACTTGCAATTGGTAGAGAGATTATATGAAATACAAAATGATATTGAAGGAATAGAGGGGGATTTTAACTAAATATACTAGTTTAGTAGAAGATCATTGAGCTGTTCATACAGCTCTTTTTATATTTAACAAAAGGGGCAGGTTAGTTAAATAAGGTGTTTTTTAATCTAATTTTGCAAAGTAATAAAGAATATTAGTTAAAATTATATAGAATAGTTACTGTTAATATAAAAGCGAAATCGAATCATAGTAAGGGGTATTTGTTAAAGAAGTATCAAAGAACAACTAAACGTCTTTGATACTTCTTTTTTCAGTTTTATATAAAAGAATTACTGTAAAATCATTAATTATGGCATGGGAAGATTTTGGTTCTTTTGGAGATACCATAGGAAGCATGTCAAGCGTTTGTTGCTTTCATTTTATGCTGATTTCTTTTGTTTTTGATCTAAAAGGTGACTAAAGAAAGTTAAGAGACTTGCACAGACTGCAACTATCCCACCGACCCAAGTAACATTCATTAAATTCCCTTGATGGTATACAATTCCGCCTAATGCGGAACCAAAGGCAATTCCTACGTTGCTTGCCACTGGCATAAGTGAAGCAGCGAGTCCTGTTGCTTTTGGCTGATAAATTCCTGCGAGGTCTATTAAATAAAGCTGAGTAGATGTTGTTAAGAGGATGGCCATTAACGACATCAATCCAATGTTTACCAGTCCTAAAATAAAATGATTTGTAGTCCAAAATAAACTTGTCAGAACAACTGCCTGCACAAGAAAAACAAACCGAAGGCGACCAATGGCATTGTGGCTAGCAATTTTACCGGCAAGGATGTTGCTGAAAATCGAGATAAATCCGTACCCAAATAAGACTAAACTAATTGAATGATTTGGTACTTCCATTCCCTTCAGGATAGGAACAAGGTACGTAAAGACGGCATAAGTTGCGCCAAATCCGAGAGCAGGAATGAAGAAAGCCATCAAAATTCTTGGATTTGTCATTAAAGAAAACTGATCCCGTATAGAACTGCGTATTTGGCTGAGTCTATTAGGCAGGACAAAAAAGGATGCTAGAAAAGCCAATCCTCCTAGGAAAGTAGTTAACATGAAAGTGGCATTCCAACCGTACGATTCGGCGATGACAATACCAATTGGCACTCCAACGACATTTGCAAGTGTGAAACCGCCGAAAACGAATGATATAGCAAGTCCTCGTTTTTTAACCGGCATGGTTTCACTTGCAACAATCATGGCTAGAGAGATTAATACTCCTGTTACAATCGCTGTCATAATTCGAAGTACAAGGAGAGTGAAGTAGCTCGTCGAGAATACACACAAAGCATTCAGGACGATGAAAGATCCTATCAAAAACAACATCCATTTACGCTTTGGAAAATGACTTGTTGCTGACATCACTAGTGGTGTGGCGATGGCAAACGTAATTGCAAACGCAGATACGAGTGTGCCTGCTTTTGCATTTGTTATAAGAAGGCTCGAGGAAATATCGGTTAAGATTCCGACAATTACAAATTCGCTTGTCCCTAGAACAAATGTTAATAAAGAAAGTGTTAAGATGAGCAACCAATGTCGCTTGGATAATTTTGTAGAGTGCATAAGTACCTCTTCTCTTAGATGAATGTAAATTTGTCACATTGTAGATAAATGACCTAAACATCATACCATAAAATATTTTTGCGAGAAAAACACTTTCTTATTAAATAGAGGTTAATGAATTACCGGAATCAACAACGCAACGAGAGTTAGCAGAAAACTATTTAAGAAAGCACATTTCTCTTGATAATCTATTGATAGCATTATGTATTAGGTAAAGATTTCATACATTATAAAAAAAGATAAAGAATATACTTGAACGCGTCTACTTGTTGCGTAGGAGAGATTATGAAGGAATCAACTTAACGGGGGCTATTGTGGAAAATCATTGAGTTACTTAGGAAGCACATTTTTATTATTGCACTTAAGCAGTATGTTAATTAAATATTTATTTTTTCCAAATACATACAACAGAACGTACATTCGTGTTACAATTTTATTGATAACACTATTGTAGGGGGATCAATATGAAATTAAAAAATTACAACATCGAAGAACAAATGAAATATTATAATGTCCCAGGTATTAGTATTGCATTGCTTGAGAACGGTCAAATTAGCGGAACCGAAAATTACGGTTTACTAGAGGTAGAAAGCGATAGAAAAGTAAATGAAAATTCTATTTTTAGTTCGTGTTCCATTAGCAAGTTCTTAACAGGAATGATTGCAATAAAGCTAATAGAGGAAGGACTTCTTGACTTAGATGAGGACATAAATACTAGACTTGTATCGTGGAAATTACCAGAAAATGAATTCACTAAAAATAAAAGCGTTACATTGAGAAATTTACTTAGTCATCAATCCGGGATAAAGGACCCAGAAGGTAGTTTTTCTGAACTAAATTCAAAAATAGGTATTCCTTCGATGGTTGAATTATTAGAGGGGAAAACGCCTTATTGTAAAGCTCCTATTATAGTACATTGTGAACCAGAGAGTGAATTTCACTATTCAGATGCAGGTTTTTGTATTGTTCAGCAACTAATTGAAGATGTTACTGAGAAGCCATTTTATCAAGTAGTGAATGAGTTAATATTTAAGCCAATAAGAATGAAAAATAGCCATCTAGATACAACAACAATGTTAGAGATGGATAAAAAAGAATTTTCTTGCGGTCATAATAAAAACGGTGAATTGGTAGATGGTAAGTATCCTATATATCCTTATCCAGCAGCTTCTGGATTATGGACAACTTCTTTAGATTTAGCTCGATTAGTTCTTGAGCTACTGAATGCGCTAAAAGGAGAAAGTAAAATTAGCATTTCAGAAAGATTAGCAAAAGAAATGATATCACCTCAAAAAGGTAAGAGTTGGACTGGATTAGGTGTATTTCTTGAAGACTCTGAAAGAGAAATAAAAATTACATCACTCGGTTGGGGCGTAGGCTTTCAATGTATGATGGTAGCATTTTCAAACCTAGAAAAAGGTGCGGTTATCATGACGAATGCAGAATTAGGTGTTCATCAAATGGAAGGAATTATAGGAAATATATATAAATCACTTATGCTATAAAAAAACGGTATTTACAGGGGGAGAAAGATGCAAATAGCTTTAGCGAATCCAACTCATATCTTTGAAGTTGTGCATTTCTTTAACGTAAATTTAGATCGTAAAAACAGTGCAGTTTTTTCTGATGAGTTTTTTTGTCCTCTTGGAATTAAAGCAGCTATAAGAAGAAAGCAAATGATAGTGGCAACAGTAGAAGGTCAAGTAGTAGGAGCATTTCGGTTTTACCGTAAAAAAACACAAAATAAAATTTCTTTGTATCAATTTGCGATAAGCGAGGTTTATCGTGGTCAAGGGTTGTTAAAAAAGATGTTAAATACGATTAATGATTTACCAATTGTTGCACTATGTCCGACTGATTCCAATTTTAATGAGTATTATTATAAATCAGGTTGGAAATTACAAGAACAAAGTGATGTGTTCAAAATCTGGGTTTTTAGTAACGAAGGACGTTGAAGTAGTACTCAAACATAATGAAAATAATATATAGAGGGGAACAAAAACTATTGAAATACGAATGGAGAAAACAAGAGAAGAATTTATATATCCCAAAACAAAAACCTGAACTTGTAACAATTCCAGAACAGAAATTTTTTTTGATAAAGGGAAAAGGAAATCCAAATGAGCACGAATTCGCTGAAAAGATAGGTGTACTTTATTCTTTGGCTTATGCGGTCAGAATGATGCCGAAGCAAGGATACACTCCAGATGGTTATTATGAATATACTGTATATCCATTAGAAGGCATTTGGGATTTAACAGAAAAGGGAAGGGAATTGGATACATTAAATAAAGATGAATTATTATATACTATTATGATAAGACAACCAGATTTTGTAACAACTGAAATAGTAGAGAGAGCATTTGAAAACGTAGAAAAAAAGAAACCACATCCATTCCTAAATGATGTAACGTTCGATATATTTCAAGATGGTTTATCTGTTCAGATGCTTCATATTGGTCCATATGATGACGAGCCTAAAAGTTTTGAATTAATGAATGAATTTATAAAAAATAATAATCTTGAAAGAACTTCATTACAACATAGGGAAATATATCTTTCAGATTTTAGAAAAGTTGAACCTGCAAAGTTAAAAACAGTTTTGAGATACAAGGTTAAGTCAATAGAATAGCATAATCTCTTAACTCATAATGAACATTTATTATTGAAATATATGAAGGATTGTAATTAAACAAACGGGAGCGATGATCCAAGACGGATTAACGTTCTTCTTTGTTGAAAATTCAACTAAAGAGGCGGGATAAGAAGAACGAATAAGTTAAATGGAGGTAGGGAAATGTTGTTATTATGGCAACTTTCGTTATCTATCTCAATTGTAGCTTTATTGGTAGGTATTATTAAAAAATACTGGGTATTCTTACTAATTAGTACGATTACATTCATACCGATAGCATATTATTTTTTAGGGGCAAATAATGCTTGGAAATATGTTGGTTTGACTCCAGTCATACTATTTGTTCTAACGATATTAATTTGGTTCATAAGTAAGAAAAAATGAAGACAATTAAAAGGGAAATCTAAAGCGTTTGTTTCAACGTGAACAGTCGCTTTTTTATTATAGCAACAAGTTAGTTCAATAAGGCACCTTTCAAAGAAGGATAAATAACTTCTCTTATAGAATTTATATCATGGTAACTGCATTAAAGGGAGGGAAATAATACCTATGACGAACTATTTAAATCGAATAATACAAGAATTAGTAGAAGAAAATTTGGAAAATTATTGGCCAGGTTTTGAAATGGTTGCTTATGCCTTATATGATAATTGTAATGTTTATTTATACAATCATCCTAAATTTAAAGGAAATAAACAAAATACATATCAAATTTTAAAACGAGATGAACAGTTTAATGGTTGTACACTAATCCTCTATGAAGAATATCCAACAGCAATTGTAGATCTTCAATTGTATGGGGACTATGAAAGTTTGTTTTCTATTCTCGTACACGAATTATTTCACGGTTATCAATATATTAAGGGGGAAAATAGATTTCCTGATGAATTACTAGGAGTCACATATCCTTTATCAAATGAAAATGTGCAATTAAGAAATCTAGAAAGAATGAATCTATATAATGCGTTGTTAGAAAAAAATACGCTTAAGAAGAAAGAATATCTTAATACTTTCATTGAGCTAAAAGAAAAAAGAGCAGCAATAATTAATGACTATCTAATATATGAAAACTTAATTGAATCCGTTGAGGGACCTGCGTGGTATGTGGAATTAAAAGCTTACGAAGAGAAAAGCTCACTAGAATATGGTTCAGTTTTACAAAACTACGGACAATCCTTAATAAACAAATATGAGTCTACTTCTAATATAAGAAGAAGCTGTTATAGTTCAGGTTTGTTTATGTGTTTATTACTAGATGAGTTATCGCCAGGTTGGAAAGAAGATTTTTTTGGAACAGAGGAAACATTATATGATTTTTTCAAACGACTCTCAGCTAACTTTATAAAAAGTAATCTAATTGATTACAGAGAAATCGAAATAAGCTCAGAAACTGAGGAAGTAATAATTTTTGCATTAGAAAATAGGAAGAAAGAATTTAAAAAGTTTAATGAACAAAAAGGAATCCTTCTAAGTATAGAGGGAGAAATAACTGCAAAATCTTTTGACCCAATGAATATTATTTTCCTAGAAGAAAAGCTTTTACATAAAAACTTTATTAAGGTAAGAATTAACAATGAAGACTATCTGATACAACAACATGTTATTACTGATTTTAAAGGTAGGCTTCAAGACATAAAAAAATTACATTTAATTTTAAAGGATAAACCCATCGAAAATATTGATTCGCTTGTAGTAGAAGGTGTCGGGGAAATAAAAGGGAGATATTTAAAAAGGGAAAATAATTACCACTTATTTGTTAATAAATATTAATCTTAATTTACTTCTTTAAGTAACAAGGACGTATAGGCAGCTCTTTTTTTCTTTATTGAACTAACGCAGTAGGTTCGTTGAATAATCAAACGGGGTGATTGCATAAATAGAGGTAATCGTCATTTTCTTTCTGAACTTCTAAATAAAAAATAAATGGAGTGGGTAAATGAAAATACTAAATAAATTGCCAAAAAGTAACCCAAATTTACATTTAGAATTAATTAAAGATAGATGGATTCCAATGAAAGAACCTAAGAATTTAACAAGTGCTATTTTGCTATCTGTCCCTTTAATGATTGTCGCTGCAATCATCTCTATAGGGATAATAAATATACTTTCCAGTATTTCTTTGAAAGATTTTGGACTAACACCTGATGCAATATCAATAACGATTAATTTAAGTATTATATTTTGGCTATTTTTACTTTTAATACTTCACGAATTATTTCATTTAATTTTCATTCCAAAATTTATTAAATCAGAAAAAACATATGTCGGATTTACTCTGTTAGGGGGTTTTGTGATAACGGAAGAAGAAATTTCAAAATCAAGATATATCTTCATTACAATTGCTCCTTTCTTGATTATTTCAATAATTATGCCACTAATATTAAATGGATTTGGACTATTAACAACGACATTAAAATTCTTGATAATACTAAACTCATTGGCATCATCAGTTGATTTACTTAATCTATTTCTTATAATTAAACAGGTACCGAAAAACGCAACTTTAAAAAGTAATGGACCAAACACTTATTGGAAAAGTGTATATATGAACGAAAAGTAAATAGAGAACGAAAATCATATTATTTAAGCACGATGCTTTAATTTAATATATATAAATGGGGCAGCACTCTTGTAATAAATGAACTGAATTTTCTTAGTAAACCATTTAAGTTTGTGAATAGATGTACTTAAACTAATGGGTGCTTTAGTGGACTAAGCATATTTAAAATAATCAATCTTTTTTATAAAAACAGTTCTTAAAAATAAAGAAAGCAATCGTTTTGAGCAATCATTATTCAAAATGATTGCTTTTTATATGCAGTAAAATCAAGGATTTAGAGTGATTTATAATCAAACTTTATTCTAAACCAATAGTAATTGTGGATTGAAAATAAAGTAGAGCTTTACCCCTTTGGATGTAAATTGTCTAAAGGGGTTTCTAATGGTAAAAATGAGAAAAGATTATTCCATAACCATCAAGTAAGGGATGGTTATCATTTATTTTGAATAGGGGCCTTACTTTTGCGTTAATTCAATTATTCGATACCTTCATGGAGAATATTATGATTACTTGGCAGAGTTCACTCATATTGCATTGATTTCTGGACTTTTCGGTTTGATATTAAAAGAGAAAGATGTATATGATAATCATTTTCTGCCTTATTTAATACTTTGGTCAAACACCCTACAAGTAATCCAGACTATTAAAAATTAGGATAATTCCAACAATACACATTATCCAAGAAAGAGCTGATCCTGTATTATTAGCTATTTTCACCCGAAGTTTCTTAAGAGGTTTTTGCATCCTCCGACCAAACAGGAGATAAAAGAGAAACAGCAAGAGGGAAGGCATCACCATGATAACATTGTATCCAGCTAAAATAGAAGACCATTCCATCCATGATAGATTAGAAGTAGTCATTATTCCGATTGCTGCAAAATAAGGAAATGCAGTACCTACTTCAATTAATGAAGTAGTGAATCCCAGAGCCACAATTGAGAGAATGCTTTTTGATTTTGGAGAAGGCAGGTCTGAATTTTTCTTTGTTGGAACATAAAAACTTGCGATGAGCAAAATTGTGCCAATAATAAAGACTATCCAGCTTACGATTCGATTTTGAAATACGCCAGAAATAATCTCAAACAAAAAAACTAATCCTAACATAAGTGAAACTCCAACAGCAAAATAAAATCCGGCAACCGTCAATAAATAAACCAATAAACGTTTGGTAAGTTTCTCTTTATCTGTTAAAAGTATATACACCGTTACCCCTAATGTAGCAGGGCTTAACGTATCCAGTAACGCCAAACCTCCTATCAGGAGAAGTATTTCTGTACTCACCATTCTTTCCCCCTTATTCCGGTTGAGGATTATTCTTTTCAGCCATAAAAAATACATATGCCTGGTTCATCAACTCAAGCACATCCTGATCAATCGGATATAATCCCAGTTTCTCTGACTGCTCTTGCGACATCCTTATTTCCCACAGCTTATCTAAAAATTCATTCTCACCATCAAATTCCTCTAAACGCTTTTCATCCATTCTTCTAATGATATTTTGAACTTTGGTTGCTTTTGGACCGTCCTTGATATAACGCTTTAACTGACCTATCAGAGCGATCCATTCTAGTGAATCAGAACTGTCACTTGTCATATTGGGAACCTTTTTCCATAGCTTTATTTCTCTTTCTTTAAATACAGATTCTCTATAATCCTGCTGTATTTCTTTATCTTTACTGGATAATTGCATGATCTTCTGAATTGCAATCCAGTTTTCTTCACCTTCAATAGCAATTCCATGTATCAACTCCCGTAAGGACTGTTCTATTTTCTTTAAGTTTTCCTGTTCTTTTAATACAAATGATAATTGACTCTTTAGACTATCCGACCAATCCCACTCACTGGAAGCGAGCATATTCTTAATCTCATTCAAGCGAAATCCAATTTTTTTTAAAAATTGAATCTGCTGTAGTTTTTGTATTTCTTTATTCGTATATAAACGATGACCACCTTCTGTTTTGGACGTTGGTTTTAATAATCCGATTTTATCGTAGTGACGCAGTGTTCTTACTGTAACACCTGTCAGCTCTCCCACTTTGTTAATGTGTATCAACTGATAAACCTACCTTCCTGTACGTTAAGACCTAATCGTTAACAACTGTTTTATTCATTCAACTTTTATTCTTCTTTACGAAAAAGAGTTTTAAGTAAGTACCCTGTTCCCAAGCCAATCAGCACACCAGGAAATGCATTATCCAGAGTCAGTCCAACACCAGCGCCTATAATGACACAACCATAAATAATAATATCGTCTTGTTTCATCTAATCCCCCTATTTTTCTAATCTAACTAGATATTGCAAAAAAAGTAGTTACTAAACAGTATACAAAATGACGCAAGGTAAGCTTCAAGTATTTATTAGAACTTTATTAATTAATTTATATAAACCTTGAAACTGACGAGGGGTCACCTTCTATAATGGTATCCAAAGAGAGGAATGGTAAAAATGAAGAAATACTGTAAGGTTATGTTGCTTATTCTTACTATAATATTTTTAAGTTCCTGTGCAGGGGGTGGGGAAAGTGAAGACATTCAAATGGCCTCACTTAAAGATATAGATAGCATTTATATAGAGAATGGAAGCATCGATATAGATGTAGTATCAGCGGATATTGATGAATTGGAATCGTACTTACATTTGTACGACAATGGTCCAGGGATTGAAATGGAAGAGGGGGAGCAAAAAATAACGATTCGATTAAAAAATGATATAACCCGTCTGTTTAAAATCAATCGGATGCCCCATTTGGAAGTTCGGATTCCTACTGAATTCAAAGGTGAAATCATTGTTAATGGCTCCTCCGGTAGCATCGTTGGTAAGGATCTTCAAACTCATAATTTACAAGTTAATGGAAAAAGCGGAAGTGTAAAACTTGACTTCCTTCACTTTCATAGTGAGGTTCACGTTACTACGACAAGTGGGAATGTGGACATTTCATTGAATGAGGATGAACCTGATGCAACGCTACTTCTCAAATCTAACAGCGGAAGACGTTCAGTCGGTATTGTATTAAATGATAATCAACAAAGCAAAAAAGAAACAAAAGGAACATCTGGGACCGGAGATTATGAAGTGCAGCTGGAAACCTCTTCAGGAAATATATCATTGAAATAAATACAGGTACTACTTCAAAGCTAATACCACTCCAAGAAGAAAGCGTAAACTCTACTTGGACTGACTTGTAATGCTTTAGAAGATCTTTGAGCTGTTTAGACAGCTTTTTTTTATTCAACTAACGGGGGAGTTTAGTGGAAGAAGATAATGAACTTCATAATTTCGTATTCAATAAAGGGTTTAGGAGGGGTATTTTGCAAGAAAGACGGACATGGAAGTATTAATAAGGTTAGTCCGATGATTTCAAAATAACTGTAATCATATAGAATCTTTGGATACTGTTCAACAAGAAGATGTTCATGAATTTCTTTTAACTTTAACAACTAAGCATTGTGAGATTGTGAGGGGAAATATGTTAGTTCTATTCAAGTTAGCCAAAAGAAAACGAGTAATAACCATATACCGATTTTGGATATCAAATCTAAAGAACTTCCTCCAACTATTGAGCCTCTAACTTTTGATGAACAAATAAAAGTGGCCTTTATGAACAACCTTTTGTTGTTCCGTTAATGGGTAATTTTGTGGAATAACCCTTTATAAGTAAATTGAACATTTATGTAATAAGAATAAAAAGACCACCAATAAAAATATGAAGGTCTTTAAAAACAATGATATATACAATTTTCATTGAATATCGAGATTTACCACTTTTAAGAATGCATGAATATGTTAAAGGATGTCCAAAAATCATCTTCTCAATTATGTAGAATCGAACACAATAAAATATAATGAATTAGAAGGTTGTTCAAAATGAAAATATGGAACCATTTAGTATGACGGGAAGGAATTATAATTATAGTACCGGGGGAGTTTTAAAATGGATATTCAACATCTTAAATATTTTGTAGAAGTAGCCAAACAAAAGAATTTTACGAAGGCATCTGAGAGCCTACATGTATCTCAGCCTTCCATTAGTAAGATGATAAAAAGCCTGGAAGTGGAGCTTCAAGTGACGTTGCTAGATCGTTCGGAGAGAAAAGTGGAGCTGACAGATGCGGGCAAGGTTGTTTATGATCAAGCATTGAAAATTTTGCAGATGATGGAAGATATCCATTCTTCTGTAAACGAAGTCGTTCATGTAAAAAAGGGAACCATTAAAATGGGATTAATGCCGACTTTGGGTGTAATGTTATTTCCGAACGTGCTGGCTGATTTTAAAAAGGGTTATCCACAAATTGAAATGCAAATGGTCGAATTTAGCGGGAAACAATTAGAACGAAAAGTAGTACAAGGGGAAGTGGATGTTGGTATTACCGTATCACCAGTTGACTCTGAAGTGTTTGAATCCATCCCCTTATTCAAAGAAGTACTAGTTGTCATTGTTGACAGGGATCATTGGCTGTCGGAAAGAAAATCAGTACTTTTATCCGAATTAAAGGAAGAAGCCTTTATTCTCTTTACCGAAGAATATGTTCTGCATGATGTGGTAATGAAGGCCTGTTTGCGATCGGGATTTGAACCTAATTTAGTCTACAAAAGTTCCTTATGGGATATCGTTGGAGAGATGGTAGCGGCACAATTTGGGATATCTGTTGTTCCTAAGTCGGTAGCAAACCGATTTAAGGATCAGGTTTCTATTGTTTCTATTACTTCACCTCAGATTGATTGGGAATTGGCAATGATTTATAAAAAGAATAAGTATCTTTCCTATGCAGTTCGGGAGTTCATTACTTATCTTCAAGAAGGAAAAACCTAACTATAACTTCATGGAATAGTTTTGATGTCTTTTATATATTTTACGAATCGGGAATCTCAAAGTAGAATGATCTATATTACATATTGTTCTATTTCGGAGGTGTTGCTCTTGAAAAAGGGCTTAACAATTTTATTGCAAATTGGGGTTATTATTGCATTTACCTGGATCGGTGACTATATTGTCTCTCTTCTTCATGTACCTATTCCAGGAAGTATTATCGGGATGATTTTATTATTCTTCGGTCTTCATTTAGGCTTGATTAAATTAAATTGGGTGCAAGCTGGGGCTACGCTTATTATTTCCGAGATGATGTTATTTTTCATACCGGCAGTCGTTGGATTTATGGAATATTCATGGATATTTGGCATCAAAGGACTAATTATTTTATTCATTGTTGTTAGTGGTACAGCACTTATGATGATAGCAACAGGAGTCATCTCCGATAGGATTTTAGAAAGAAAAGACGGTGAAGCAAGGAAATGGTTACCAAAATCTTCTATATAATTATCACTGTCCTATTTTATTTTTTGGCGAAAAAGATTAATCGGAAAAAACCAGGATTGTTATTTTCACCAATCATTCTAACACCTGTTATGCTCATTGTTCTCCTTTTGATAATGGATATACCATACAAAGAATATGCAAATGGCACTTTTCCAATAAATAAATTGTTAGACGTTGTAACCGTTGCATTAGCCATTCCATTGTATCGAAACTGGTCGTTTCTGGTGAAAAATTGGCGCGTGATTGTATGTAGTCTTGCAGCCGGTTCCTTGATTGCTGTTGTTTCTGGAATTTTATTTACTTACCTGCTTGCAATGGGAAAGGATTATATGCTTAGTATTATTCCTCGCATTGTCACCATTCCAATTGCTGTCAGTTTGTCTGAATCCATTGGAGGGACTCCTGCCATAACTGTTCTTTTTAGTATGTTGACATGCTTTGTTGGTGTCTTCATAGGACCAACTATAATGAAGCACTTTTCCATTAAGCATCCATTGTCTATCGGCATGATGTATGGTTTGGGTGCACAGGCACTTGGGACTGCAAAAGCGTTTAAAATCGGGGAAAAAGAGGGAACAACCTCCAGTGTATCCTACATTCTGACTGCCATCTTTACAGTCATCTGGGCACTAATCCTAACACCTTTTATCCATACTTTGAACGTGTAGGAATATTGGTTCAACCTCTAACATGAATATAATTCAAAACAATTGATATTATATGCATTGAAATCAAGGATTTAGAGTGATTTATAATCAAACTTAATTCTAAACCAACAGTAATTGTGGATTGAAAATAAAGTCGCGAGGTTTATAAAAAAGTTGCGAAGCTTTACCCCTTTAGATGTAAATTGTCTAAAGGGGTTTCTTATGGTAAAAAGATATAAGATTATTCCATAATCGGGTCAGATTATTTAATAATGTTTAGTAAGATAAATGAAAATCGTGAAAGAATGGACTTAAGCTAACGGACAGAATAGTAAGGAGGTACGTTTATAATAAATAAAATTAAAACAATAGTAATTTGTACGTCTATTGTGCTAATAATTCTGCTTGGTATTACTTTTTTTGAATACATATTTTTAAGATTACTTGGATTTCATTATGATTCAATTGGTGCTTTAATATTTTTCTTTATTATGTATGTATTCCTTGAAATACCTCTCTCACTCATTACAAATGCGATACCAAAAGCTTTGAAATCTGTCGGTATAATTCAATCAAGTAAGGGATGGTTGTCATTTATTTTGAATACGGGTCTTACTTTTGAGTTAATTCAATTACTCGATACCTTCATGGCGAATATTGCGATTACTTGGCAGGGTTCACTCATATTTGCATTGATTTCTGGACTTTTCGGTTTGATATTAAAAGAGAAAGATGATGAACCTCCGATGATTGACAGTGAAGAATTTAAGGGAATAGGAAATAGATATAATTCTAAGAAATAAGCTATCTAACGCAAGGCTTGTGAAAAATTACACTTAAAGTAACGGGTGCTTTAGTAGAAGATTTTTGAGCTGTCTTAACAGCTCTTTTTTTTATTCAACTAACGGGGTAGGGCCTTATTTTTATCACATTTACGAAAGAGATGAGTAATTGTTCTTGAACTAACCTGTGCTTTACTTGAAGAACATTGAGTTGCCTACAATATGCTATCAATATTCAGAGCAAGTCAATAAAGATGTAGAAGTATGGGAAGTTACTTTACTATCAAGCAAGAGAGAGTACGTAGATGGGATGTGGTACATAAAGTCAGCGGGGTAGATTGATGTTAGGACAAAGACAAACTTCTCAGCTACTCTTTTATCAAACTGTAGGGGACGCCTTTATTGAAGATGAACTCTCTTTTTTCTGCAATAGTGGCTATAATAAAGTAGTCAAAGCCTAATTTTCTCGGTATTGTAAGCAAGAAACTAGGCTTTTTTTCAAAATACCAGTCAGTGGTCAGTGTATTCAATAATAAATTATAGTCTAACCTTAACCTCAGTACCGTCCTTAGCTTTGACATCTACTAGCACGATCCCTTTATAATTTTTCAGTTCCTTGACGATAGGCTTTAGCGTTTTTTTGTCTATTAGTGGAAAGGTAAATTCCAGTTTTTTTCTTTCGAAGTGTTCTTTTGTCCATTTGTTTGCATTTTGCTGAAAAAATTTTGAAGACAAAATTGAAATAACAATGTTTAAAATAGCATATGGAATTGGGATGGTAAACCGAACGTCTTTTGCTTTCACTTTTACATACATCATAAGCAAATCACTAATCAATGATGACAGAAACGGTATCCCCGTTTGCCGATTTAATATCAACAATTTGGCCATCTAATTCGTTTTCGATTGCTTCAATAATTAGGCTTATGTCAATATCTTTAACGTATTTTTCCGATTGAGGAATACTCGCTGCGATGCTGTGTCCAGCCATTAATACTACCTTGACAAGTTTTATAGGCAAATTGACAGTGACGTTATCATTTTCGGCTGATACAACACGAATTTTTAATGTTTTATCTAAATACTTAGTCGGTTTTTCAAGAAGCTTATTACCTGTTTCTTCTTTCTCTTTTAATACTTGAATCAGTTCTGATCCCTTATCTGCATCAATCTTCCCTTCTTGAACCATTGTTAACACTCTTGTAATTTCCTCTTTCATGATAAATTCCTCCCTATTCCTCTTTTAAGAGCTTAATGGCTTCTTCTGGTGTGATTTCGCCATTTTCCAACATGGTGACAACCTTTTTCTCGTCTACTTCATTTTTCTTCTTCTGCACATATCCAAGGGATGAAATGATGTCCGTTAGCTTACCTCGAACTGTTGGATATGAAATCCCCAGATCCTTTTCAACTTCTTTGATATTTCCTCTGCATGTTAAAAATACTTCCACAAAATGAAGCTGATCCTTTGATAAGGATGCCAGCTTAGATAATTCAAACTCATTTTCAATCGTAGTGTGACAATGAGTGCACTGCAACTTTGTAATTTTCAATGTTTTACTGCAGACAGGACAATTTGTGATTACTTTATAAGCCATAATGAAACCCTTCCTTTTAGTTGATTCGATTATATTATATAACGAGAAATCAAAAATATAAATAATAAAATTAATTTTTTTGTTGAAAAAAGATAATGATGTTAATTTTATGTTTAATATTATTAATTATTCGTTTTCGTTGTTCATTTCAGTATTTACCATGATGGATTGTAGACATTTCTCTTGATGAAAATACCCAGTTACATAATGAGCACGATTACTTAGACTTAGAGGTAAATTTTATTAATCATTGCAGTAACTTTTTAATAGGTATATTTTGGAAGTGTATTTTTTCGTTCATTTTTGTCCATAAATTAGAAGATATGCCGAAAAAATCCTGCTATTTATTAAATGTAGTATGATTTAAAAAATCTGAACTGATTATATGTGTTTTCAGACTTTTTCGCTAAAAGGAGTTTCCTTATGCTAAAGAAAATGAGAATCTATATCTCATCAACAGGTTTAATAGAAAAGTTAACGGATCAACAATATTTTCCTAATTGGCAAAGTAATAAACAAAATTAAATATAAATACGCAAAAAAACAAACAGTAAATGAGGTAGTGTATGGGCTTTTTCAAAAAGAAAAGTAATTCTAAAATACATTCCAATTCTATTTCAGCTAGCCAAATGATGACGACAAGTTCAACAAACGAATTAAAAGCAAATCTTCAAGAAAATATACAAATAATAAAAGATTCCATAGGAAAAAGCTCGGATATTATCATTCGAGAAATTCGAATTGGAGAAGAAGGAACTATTAAAGCCGGTATTATCTATACAGATGGATTAACTGATACAACCGCATTACAAAATTTCATTTTGGAAACGCTCATGCTCGATTTTAAAGAGACCGAATTACAGGAAAAGCTATCTCCTGAACAAAATCTTATTACCGTATTAAAAGATTTTGCCATGACAGTAGGAGAAATTAAAGAACTAACTAATTTTGAAGTGCTTTTTACTGGACTTTTATCGGGGGATACGATTATTTTAATCGATGGATATGCCCAAGGTTTAATCATTTCCAATAGGTATTGGGTTGAGCGTGGAGTAACGGAAGCAACAGCCCAGGTGGTAGTAAGAGGACCACGAGAGGGATTCTCCGAAAATTTGCGTGTAAATACAGCTTTAGTTCGTAGAAGACTTAAAGACCCAAATCTTTGGATGGAATCAAAAGTTATTGGAAAACGGACGAAAACGAATGTTGCCATGATGTATATTAACGGAATTGCAAACGACAAAATAGTGAAAGAAGTCCGTTTGCGTTTAGATAAAATAGATATTGATGGAATTCTTGAAAGTGGAAATATTGAGGAATTGATTCAGGATACACCATACTCACCTTTTCCAACTATATTTAATACGGAACGTTCGGATGTAGTAGCTGCAGCATTATTAGAAGGACGCATAGCCATTTTTGTAGATGGAACACCATTTGTCCTAATTGTTCCAGCATTATTCGTTCAATTTTTTCAATCTTCGGAAGACTACTATCAGCGTGCGGATATTGCGAGTCTTATTCGTCTCCTTCGCTTTTTTGCATTCACGATTGCATTGCTTGCACCTGCATTATTTATTGCGGTCACAACTTTTAATCATGTAATGCTACCGCCGGCACTCCTTATTAGTCTGGCAGCCCAACGAGAAGGTGTCCCATTTCCGGCATTTGTTGAAGCAATTATAATGGAAATCACCTTTGAAATCTTGCGTGAAGCAGGATTAAGAATGCCACGAAGCATCGGTTCAGCCATGTCTATTGTAGGGGCATTTGTAATTGGAACAGCAGCGGTTGAAGCAGGCATGATCTCTGCAGCGATGGTAATCGTGGTTTCAATAACAGCCATTGCTAGTTTCGTTTCTCCAACTTACGACTTAGCTATCTCTGCCAGGATACTACGCTTTGGGTTTATGGCAATAGCTGCTTCTTTTGGTTTATTAGGAATAACGATTGGTTTAATTGCTCTACTTCTGCATTTATGCAGTTTGCGTTCTTTTGGAGTGCCATATATGTCTCCACTTGCTCCATTTAATCTTTCTGATCAAAAGGATACGTTTATTCGCTTTCCTATATGGAAAATGTTTACTCGACCCCGTCTAATCAATCAACAAAATATCGTTAGGCAACAAGATTCAGCCGCTGCAAAACCAGAAACATCAAAAAACAAGGAGCATGAAGGGGTTTAAACGATGAAAAAGTGCATGTTTGTTCTTCTGATTCTCAGTCTCTTTCTTACGGGGTGTTGGGACCGGAGGGAATTAAATGAGCTTGGCATTACGTTGGCAATAGGAATCGATAAAGTAGAAGATGAATACCAAGTAACTGCTCAAGTGGTTGTTCCTTCGGAAATATCGGCGAAAACAAGTACTGGGCGTTCACCAGTCACCCTGTTTCAGGCAAACGGAGAAACGGTATATGAAGCCCTTCGAAAAATCACAAAGAACTCGCCTCGGAAAATATATCCTGGACATCTTCGAACGCTTGTGCTTGGTGAGGATTTAGCTGAAGAAGGTATAGCCGAATCCTTAGATTTTCTGTCAAGAGATTGGGAACTTCGATCTGATTTCTTTGTTGTTATTGCTAAGGATATGACCGCAGGGGAAGTACTGAATGTCACAACAACGATTGAAAATATACCCGCCAATCATATGTTTAACACGCTTAAAACGTCAGAAGCTTTCTGGGCTGCAACGAACGGCTTTTTATTAGATGAGTTGATAGCCAATCTTACAATTGATGGAAAGGAAGCCGTATTAACAGGGATTCTAGTAACCGGGGAAAAAATGGGATCAAGCAAACAGAATGTGGAATCGATTACTCCTTCTGCGCAAATTAAATATGATGAATTAGCGGTGTTTAAAAAAGATAAACTGGTAGGCTGGTTAACTGAACGGCAAAGCAGAGGGTATAATGGCATCGTCAACGAAGTGCAAAAAACTGTAACTGCTATATCTTGTCCTGAAAAGGGGAAAGCCACTTTAGAGATTATTCAATTCGATTCTAAAATAAAAGGCAAAATAAACAAAGGTAAGCCTGAAGTGGATGTCAATATTAAAGTAAAAGGAAATGTTGGGGAAGTAGAGTGTCAAATTAATCTTAATGATCAAGAAACAATTGTTAGGCTAGAGAAGAATACTGAAAATAAGCTGGAAGAGATTTATAATATGACCATTGAAACGGTACAAAAACAATTTAAGTCAGACATATTTGGATTTGGTGAAGCCATTCATCGATCTAATCCGAAAGAATGGAAAAAGATTAAAAAGCAGTGGGATGAGGAATTTCCTGAGATGACGGCGAATGTTAAAGTTGACGTAAAAATTGTGCATACTGGTACAGAAGGTAATTCATTTTTAGATGAGATAGAGGTAAAATAATTATGATAAAAAGTATTGGAATACTCGTAATTGCTGCAGTCATTCTATGGATTGAAGTTCCACCTCTCTTAGAAAAAAAATATAAAAAAGAGTTATTTGTATTTTCAATTCTTCTTGCAATTGGGGTAGGTCTAAGTATTACACTTTTTGGATTTAAAAAACCTATTCCAAATCCATTTGATTTACTCACTTTTATTTTTAAACCGCTGGATGATGTTATTTCTCTTTTGTTGAAATAAAAGAACAGAACAGTGTAGAGGGGAAGGTATGATATGAAATGATGCAAGACGTTAAAATAAATCCGTACCAATTTCTAGTTTTAGTTATTTTATTTACGATTGGTACGAGCATCTTAACTGTACCATCAGCATTAGCAACCGACGCGAAGCAAGACGCTTGGATTGCCGCTATAATTGGTACGGGAATCGGTTTATTAATCATATGGCTATTCATCACTATAGCACATTGGTTCCCTCACCTAACCTATGTCCAAATCATTGAAAAACTATTTGGAAGATGGATAGGTAAAGTCTTTTCAGCTTTGTTTGTACTCACGTCCCTTTTTTTTGCTTCAGAACTTTTGTATTATTTTGGGCTATTCTTAAATATCCATATGATGCCAAATACTCCAATGGTAGTCCTTAATATTCTTATGGCGGGGATTGTGGTGATGGGAGTCCGTCTTGGATTGGAAACCTTCGCTCGTACTGCAGAAATCTTAATTGTCGTGTTCTTCGTCATTTTATTTATTTTAGTGGTGTTTATTTCACCTGAAATAAAGTTTGAAAACATACAGCCTGTATATGAGATGGGGACAAAAAAGATTGTTCAATCATCTATTTTTTATGTCATAGTATCTTCAGTTGATGCCATTGTTCTCTTAATGATTTTTCCTTCCGTTATTAACAAAATGAAACAAGCTAAAAAATCTTTTTTAATTGGAAACTTAATTGGCGGCATTGTCATCATAGTTATTACAATTTTGTGCGTTACGGTATTAGGTGTTGACAAAACTGCAAGTGAGATTTATCCAAGCTATGAACTGACCAAAAAGATAAATATCGGGAATTTTGTACAGCGTATTGAGGGATTAATGGCTTCACTTTGGGTTATCACCCTCTATTTTAAGACGACCCTTTATTTTTACGCTTCCGTTTTAGGGATGGCACAAATTCTGAATTTGAAAGATTACCGCCCTTTAACATTACCGTTAGGCATGATTGCAGTTGTCCTTTCTCTCGTGATTTATCCAAATGTCATGTACCAACAACATTGGGACAGTACAACGGGTAATTCCTTAACATTATCAATCGGACTTTTTTTACCTCTTTTGTTGGTAGTCGTATATGCAATAAGAAAAAGAACGGGATAGAAATAAGCAAATAGATGATTCTTGAACTAACGGATTCCTTAAAGAATCCGATATTTTTTGTACATGTAGGAGTGGGATTTCTTATTTGCTGTACAAAAACGATGATTCTTGAACTAAGAAGGTTAACGTTATATTTTATTGAACTTATTGTACTAACGGGTGCTTAAGTAGAAGAGCGTAGAGCTGTTAAGACAGCTCTTTTTTTTATTCAACTAAAGGGGTAGGTTCGAAGAGTGGTATGTATCATTGTTAAACAAAAGGACCATTTTGTAGTAGACTTTCTCTGAAGATAATTGGATATTTATGTTAAAATATAATAGAAATTGCGAAGAGTTGTACATTAATTATGTAGCAGGTTAGGAAAGTAATTCACAAAAAAAGGGGATGTGTATTTATTACGTTGGAATTCTTATTGGGTGGTGGTTTAGTGAAATTTAGTGAGTTTTTGGCAATGGGTTTAGAAGGATGTAGTTCATTTTTGTGAAAAAATGCACTTAAATAAACGGGTTCTTTAGTAGGGGATTTTTGAGCAGTACCTTTTTTATTCAACTAAAAAGGTAGATTAGTTGAACAAGGAATTTGTTACCTCACGTATCAACGCCTTAAATTCGCTAACTCTTTAGTAAGACATATACTGTTGACGCATGAAATGGAATTTTTATAACGAAGGTCGACTTATTAAATAAATGGGGAGTTCATATGAAATTATTTATAAAGACCTTATTTGTTTCATTGGCAATGATTTTATTTGTTATTACAGGGTGTTCTAATGGAAAAGAAGACGAAGGAGAATATATAGAAGTTCAAAAGCGTATTGGTGATGAAAATAAATATGAAGACTTCAAAGAAATTACTGATAATAAACAAGTTCAAAAGGTGAAAGATATTATATTGAATAGGGATGATTGGAAAAACGCCAAAGTAGATATGGTACGTCCTGCTGATTATAAGTTTGCATTTCAATCTAAAAATCCTAAATCGTCTGAAAAAGCAGTGTTATATGAAATTTGGATAAGTCCAAATAAAGATAAATTAGAGGTTGTTAGAGGTGTTGATCAGTATGTTCGACTTAACGTGGAAAATTCTACTGATTTATTTGAAATATTAACAGGAGAAAAGCTTTCTGATTTTTGATTGGATAATATGGATATTTAAAAAGAGTTTGAAGGTAATTTTGAACTTTAATCCTTCTGGGGGCTTAGTAAAAGATCTTTGAGCTGTTCAAACAGCTCTTTTTTTATTCAACTGAAGGGACAGGTTAGTTTAATATGATCATTATCATTTAACGATAAAGATTAATGGTTAAAGAAAAAAGAAGTGATTTACCATTAATAATGGGTAGTATGGTAAAATTTAATAGTTATATGATGTCTTTAAATTGTATTTCAGTTTATTCTTTGACTTTTTGAAAATGTCATAAGAAATTAAAAGGGGTAGATTAAGAGTGAAAAAGTTGTACAAGGTATTATTACTAATAGCTATGTTATCTTTGGTTATATTTTGCAATCCACGCGAAGGATTTGCTGAAAGTTTTTCACCTACAATCATAGAAAATGAAGTAAATGCTAAAATTACCTTTAGCAATAGGAAATTAACGAATAAACCTATTACAGTTACTATCGACACCTCAAACTCTAATGGAGGAAATAACTATATTTATGATTTACATAATGAACAATCTAATAAAGCAGTAATTCAAATAACCGAAAACGGAGTGTATAATTGGTATATATTTGATAAAGATAAAGAATTGATCTGGGGAAAAGCCAAAAAAATAACTATCGATATTAAAAATATAGATATGAAAAAACCTAAAATAACGATAAATAAACCCTCTTTAGAGTATGGTACAGGTAACTATCAGCTAAACATAGAAGTTGCAGATGCGGAATCTGGCATTAAGACAGTTATTTATCCAAATAATTATAAAAAAATTATACCATTAGAAGAAGCATTATCAGGGCATAGTCTGCCATTTGTTGTTTATAAAAATGGAAGCTACAAATTTACAGCAATAGACTTTGCAGGAAATAGAACAGAAAAGTATATTAAAGTAAAAGATTATAAAAAGGCGAAATTAAAAATAAACAAAGTAACTTCAAGAAGTAGTTATATAAAAGGTTACTCAGAGAAGAATACATGGATCTCTATTTATTATGATTATCCTGCTGGTGCACGTATTGCAAAAGTAAAAACGGATAGCAAAGGTAAATTTAGCGCATATATCGGTAAACAGAAAACAGGAACCAAACTTTTAGTAAGCACCTTGCATATACCTAAAAAACATGTGAGTGCAAATAAGCGAATCAAAGTTAGTAAGTAACTTTTATCATGAAATGACTAGTCTTATAGGCAGGTCATTTTTTTATATAATGAGTGTTAAAACTTCAATAAGATACATCTCGTTGAACGTATCATGAGTAGGAACGATTTTTTAGTAATGATTACTGTTCTTCTTCAACAAAAGGAGTGCTTTAGTAGAAGATCTTTGAGCTGTTCAGACAGCTCTTTTTTCTTATTAAACTAAAGGGGCAGATTAGTTTAATAAGAATATAGAAAGATATATTAAAAAAGTAGGATGCCGTTCGAAGGGTTTATTTTGTCAGCAGAACGAACCGCAATGATTAAATATTTGAAACAGCACGTTATCCCAACGTTAAGGGAATGAGGCTATAAGTAAGCGTCAAATAGCGCCCACCTTCTTTCAGGGGGCGCTTATTCCACCAGTCAAAATGATGCCTCATCTACTAGATTATTAGTCATTATTAATTTTTTTGTAGGAAGCGGAACCCTTCTCCGTGTCCCATGCTTGACTTAGTCTAATTCTAAAAATAGTTGTATTAAACGACGGACCTCATCCGTTGATTTTGTATCCATCAATTGGTTTCTTAGTTCACTCGAGCCTCTAAATCCCTGAGTATAGATTTTGAAAAAGCGAAGAAGTGGCTTAAATGGACGAGGTTCGATTTCTTTTGAATATTTATCATGAAGATCTAATTGTAAAAGTAATAAATTGAGAAACTCTATCATACTATGTTCTTTAGGTTCTTTTTCAAAAGCAAATGGATTCGTGAAAACGCCGCGGCCAATCATTACGCCATCAATGCCGTATTGTTCTACTAATTTTAAACCTGTTGCTCGGTCAGGGATATCTCCGTTAATTGTTAATAACGTATTTGGAGCAATTTCATCTCGAAGTTTTTTTATTTCGGGGATTAGTTCCCAGTGAGCATCTACCTTACTCATTTCTTTTTTCGAACGAAGGTGAATAGAAAGGTTCGCAATATCTTGTTTCAATACATGTCCTAACCAATCGCGCCATTCGTCAATGTCGTGATAACCTAATCTTGTTTTAACGCTAACTGGCAATTCACCGGCTTTTGCTGCTTGAATAATTTCTGCTGCCACTTCAGGACGTTGGATTAATCCAGCACCTCTTCCTTTTGATGAAACGTTTGGTGCGGGGCAGCCCATATTTAAATCAATCCCACGAAAACCAAGTTTTTTCATATCGATACTCATCTGTTTAAAAAACTCAGGTTTATCGCCCCAAATATGAGCGACAATAGGTTGTTCATCTTCCGTAAACGTTAAACGCCCACGCATACTATCTTTTCCGTCAGATTGGCAATAACTTTCTGTATTTGTAAACTCCGTAAAAAATACGTCGGGTTTTGCTGCTTCACTAATGACGTGGCGAAACACAACGTCTGTGACATCTTCCATTGGTGCTAATATAAAAAATGGCTTCGGTAAATCAAGCCAAAAATTATGTTCGTTATTCATTTATATCCTCCTATTGCAACATATAAAAACAATATTTATCTATTGCAAAATCCTTTACTCATCATACATATTATCATTTCTTGTAGTTGGTTGCACTGTCCTATAACTAATACTGAATTTTCAAAAATGACTAACTAAAACTTTAAATCGCAAAAAATTTATTTATCTTATAGAGAAAGCAACCTTTTTTAGTAATTGGAATTAAGTGGAAAATTGGAGCTCCTTAAAATAGGGGAGCTTTTTTGTTTGTTAAAAAATTATTAAAAATCACGCATTTTAAATAAAAAAATAATAAATATATTGACTTATTAGCTATAAGAATATAATATTCAATAATGAAAATGATTATCATTATCGTTGTCATGACCTTACAACAAAGGAGAATACATCTTATATGAAGAAAATAAAAAAAGGCAAATTAGCAATTATTTACGCTATTATATCCATATTATTAGTGTTAGCAGGATGCGGATCGAATCAAGATTCATCAAAAGAAAATTTAGATAACAAGCAAAAGGTGACTGTTCAGCATGAACTAGGAAAAACAAGCATTCCTAAAAATCCTAAAAAAATAGTCGTTCTTGAATTATCATTTGTTGATGCACTTCAAGGTTTAGGCATGAAGCCAATCGGAATTGCTGATGATAATAAAACAGATATGATTGAAAAGCTTGTTGGAGACAAAATAGATTATACCTCTGTTGGAACACGTCAACAGCCTAATTTAGAAGTGATTAGTTCATTGCAACCAGACTTGATTATCGCAGACTATCAGCGTCATAAGGAAATTTATAAAGATCTTGAACAAATTGCTCCAACAATTGAGTTGAAGAGTCGTGAGTCAACATATGAAGAAAATGTAGATTCATTTAAAACGATTGCTAAAGCAGTTGGAAAAGAAAAGGAAGCAAATCAACGTTTAGATGAACATGAAAAAACCATTGCAGAATTAAAAAATGAATTAAAAGAAGAAAAAGATCAGACAGTGTTACCAGCCGTTGTAAGAGATACTTCATTTCAAGCGCACACGTCTTCTTCATTTGACGGAGAGTTTCTTGAAAAGTTAGGTCTTAAAAACGCAGTACAAAACAAAGAAGCATATGCTGAAATGAACTTAGAGCAGTTGTCTGATATTAACCCAGATATCTTAATTTTAGCAAATAATGAAGGTAAACTTTTAACAGATGAATGGAAAGGAAATTCTCTTTGGAAGAATTTGAAAGCTGTTAAAAATGACAAAGTTTTTGTAGTTGATCGTGATTTATGGACAAGATACCGAGGTGTAGTATCAGCTGAGGCTATTGGAAAAGATACGGTTAAGTTACTAAACGAAGAATAAAAGTAAAATAATTATGGTTAAAAATAGGGGTGAGAATAGATTTACTATTCTTGCTTCTATTTGTTTAAAAAGAAAACTTGAGAAAGTGTGTTGTAAAATGACTAACATCGTTCTAAAGCCAAAAGCGAATAAATATATAGTCGCATTTGTCAGTGTTTGTTTATTAATAGTCGGAATGGTTATACATATTGCTTTCGGCTCTTCATCCATAAGTTTTATAGATGTGTTAAAGGCATTATTTGCATCAGACGATTCTAAACAAACAACGATTATTCAGACGCTTAGACTTCCTCGGGCTGTTCTTGCAGCACTTATTGGTGCCAGTCTTGCTGTAGCAGGAGCACTAATGCAAGCAATTACAAGGAACTCTTTAGCATCTCCGCAAGTCTTTGGCGTAAATGCGGGTGCGTCTTTAGCGATTGTGATGGCACTGATTCTATTTCCGGAATTGAATTCACAAACGACTGTATATATTGCCTTTTTAGGAGCAGCGTTAGGAGGAATAACCGTCTATTTATTTGCATCAGGCGGTAAAACCACACATGTGAAACTAGCACTTGCAGGTATGGCAGTCCATTTGTTTTTATCATCACTTACACAAGGAGTTATTGTGTTGAATGAACAAGCAACCGATGTGCTGTACTGGCTTGTAGGTTCTATCAATGGTAAAGACTGGACCCATGTCAAAATTCTCTTTCCATGGTTTGTTCTTGGACTGTTTTTTGCATTTAGCATGTCACGTTCAATCTCTATATTAGTTCTAGGTGAAAATATGGCTACGGGTTTAGGTGAAAAAGTAAAATGGATTCGTTTTTTTGCGGGAGTGATTGTTGTTATGCTTGCAGGTGCATCAGTTGCTGTAGCAGGTCCAATCGGTTTTGTTGGTCTTATCGTTCCTCATATTGCAAGAAAGTTAGTCGGAGGAGACTACCAGAGGATTTTACCGTTCTCAGCCCTTTTAGGAGCCATTTTACTTGTCTATGCTGACGTGTTATCACGTTTTATTGCATATCCTTTTGAGTCTCCAGTTGGAATTGTTACAGCACTTATCGGAGCTCCTTTCTTTTTATATCTGGCTAAAAAAGGGAGGAATATCAAACAATGACCAAAAGAAAACATCCATATGGGATACTAAGTGCCTTTCTTGTACTTCTGCTAATCGTCGCAATTATTAGCTTAGGTGTAGGTGCTATCTATATTTCCCCTCTTGATATATTAAGCAATATAAGTGGGACTTCACAAAATAATACGTTTATTTTATATAATTACCGTATTCCACGTATGATTATTGCCATTGTAATTGGGGCATCTTTAGCCGTAGCAGGAGCAATCCTACAAGGGATTTTAAAAAATCCTCTAGCTTCACCTGATGTTATAGGGGTTACAAAAGGAGCGGGTTTGTTTGCTGTTTTTGTATTAATTGTATTTCCTACAGCTTCTATACTGGTATTACCTATTGCAGCATTTATAGGAGCAGCGGTTATTGCAATTATTCTCATGATATTTTCGTATGCTCAAGGGGCAAAGCCGCATACATTAGCACTTGTCGGAGTAGCTTTAGGGGCCATTTGCCAAGCAGGAATTCAATATTTCATGATTAAATTTCCTGATAATGTAAATACTACACTTCTTTGGTTAACAGGAAGTTTATGGGGAAGAGGATGGAGTGAAATATGGATTTTGGTTCCCTCTATCATCCTTATTCCATTCATAGTCATTTTTGCATCGAAGTTGGACATCTTAAATCTTGGAGATGAAATTGCCGTTGGTTTAGGAGAACGAACAAAATTTGTTCGTTATGTTTTATTAAGCATTGCTGTTATATTGACAGGCTTATCTGTGGCTGTTGTCGGAGCAATTGGCTTTATCGGTTTAATTGCCCCGCATGTCGGAAGAAGGTTAGTAGGAAGCCGTTCGAAATTTTTACTACCAGTCTCAGGAACAGTAGGAGCGCTGTTTTTATTGATCGCGGATACTTTAGGAAGAGGTATCGTCCCTCCAGTTGAAATTCCAGCAGGTATTGTAACAGCTGTCATTGGTGCCCCATATTTCTTATATCTACTGCGCCGTGAACAGAAAAAGTAAATGAAAGGATGAATAGTAATGACAAAACTAACAGCAGAAAAACTTTCATTGTCGTACAATTCAATTTCTGTTATTAATAATATTGATCTTCACATTCCAGAAGGGAAAATTAGCATTATTATTGGCTCAAATGGCTGTGGAAAATCAACTATTCTTCGGTCTTTAGCCAGGTTGTTAAAGCCTACAGCAGGAAGTATTTATATAAATGGTAAAGATATTCATCGACATTCATCAAAAGAAGTGGCGAAACAGCTGGCCATTTTGCCACAGTCTCCTGAAGCACCTGAAGATTTGACGGTTAAAGAACTTTGTTATTATGGACGCCATCCTCACAAAGGTTTACTTTCTCGTTATTCTGCGGAAGATCATGAAATTGTAGATGAAGCTTTAAGAGCAACTAAAATGGATTACTTAGGTGATCGTACGTTAGATGCTCTATCAGGCGGTCAGCGTCAGCGAGCATGGATTGCAATGGCTTTAGCGCAAGGCACAGAGCTGTTGCTTCTCGATGAACCGACTACTTATTTAGATTTAGCTCATCAAATAGAAGTACTTGAGTTGTTGTGTTCACTAAATAGTAAGCACAATCGAACGATTGTCATGGTTTTGCATGACTTAAACCAAGCTGCGCGTTATGCAGATTACTTAATCAGTATCTCAAACGGGCAGATATACAGAGAAGGCCCACCTGATGAAGTATTCACTGAGAAAATGATTGAAGATGTGTTTGGACTATCTTCAATTATTATTCAAAACCCTGTGGATCAATCACCTCTTTGTATCCCAATAGGAGTCAAAAAATAAATTCTCTTTCATTAGAAGGAGAGCATTTTAATGTTTCTAATAAAAACAGCTTGTGATGTATTCTCATCAGCAAGCTGTTTTTATTTCTTAATTAATATGGAATGTAGAGTGAGAAAGTTATTCAAAAAAAGGGTATGTCAATCGAAATTAATTATAAGGACCATTTAAAGTATGAAAGACTACTTGAAAAATTTGGGATCGAGAGAGTGTATTGGGAGAGAAAAGTATTGAATGGGGTATTGTCACAGAATTAGAAGTAGTAAAAGCAATGGTTCGTAAAATTGCTTTTGTGCATAGCTACGCAGACTTAACTTTTATAGAAGAGTTGGAAGAATGTTCAGTTTATGAATTTGGCGAAATGGCTATTTAATTTAAAGATTGTAAATACTCACTTAAGTACTTTTAGGATGGTGATTTATATATAATCTCTTTTACTTCATCGCTCTTAATGCAAATTATTCGCGAAGAATAAATTTTTCTGAAAAATATTAAAGTCCAATAAAAAACATAGTTGTTTAAACATATGGAGTGAAATTGAATTCTTTTACTATATTTATTTTTTACCTTGTATAATATATGTATGAATATTTCAATATTCGTTAAGTGTAGAAAATGAAAGTTTTTTATTTTAAGGAGATAAAATGTTTAAGACTATTAGATGGCGTATGTATATTAAAGTAAAGTCGAAAGAAAAAGCTCAAAAGGTAATCAAGCGATTAAAGCAAGAAATAGGGGATATTGAAGTGGTATCTTTACAACCATATTGGAAAGATGAAACATTGTTTGAGTTAGATTGCGAGACCACTCTCATGATTGAAGAACCAGAAAAATCGGTGTTTGAGGTTCTTCGTTTGTCCAATCAAATAAGTAACGATTTATATGTCACTGGACCAATTCTATATGAAAACAATCGTGTACAGTTTGAAGGAGTTTGTTCATCTTCTAGTGTAGTAGGTATTCATTGGTTCCATTTCCGAATAGCTAATTTTGATTAGTAGCTATTTTTAACGATTTGCGTTCCAAAATTAGAAAATGATATTTTCAACTATCTTTAGCAACCAGCTATTAGTGACTGATAGATGGTAACTGTTTTTCTATAAACAAAATTAAACTACATATATATAAAGTGACGATAGAGTTGTTACATGAATAATAAAGTATAAAATAGTTGTTAAAAAAAGTAATTTGTTAATAATGTTGAAGTCTGGTATAATCTAAAAATTATATTAGTCCAACTATTATTAAATAAAGAGGGTGAATAAATTGACTAAAAACCTTAGACAATTGAAAAACGTTTCAGTGATCCTAACGCTTCTAACTTAGAGAATAATTTAGAAGCGAGGAATAGTTATATGAAAAATCAAAGAATCTTTAGTAAACCATTTATATTCTTATTTATTAGCAACTTTTTAGTTTTTATAGGGTTTGATATGTTGCTCCCTATTTTGCCAGCCTATTTGTTAAGTATAAATGCAACTTCCATTCAAGTAGGTCTAGTGACAACATTATTTACGATAGGTGCTGTTTTAATCAGACCTTTTGTAGGGTACTATTTAATCGATAACCAACGAAAAAGTCTAGCCATTGGTGCAAGTGCAGCTTTAATGATTATTACAATGCTGTATCCATTTCTTAATTTTGTATGGCTTTTTCTATTGTTACGCATTTTCCATGGTGCAGCGTGGGGGGTATCAACCACAGCAAATAGTACAATGGTAGTCGATTTAATTCCTAAGTCACGGTTAGGAGAAGGAATGGGGTATTTTTCTATCTCTACAACGGTAGGGGCTATTATTTCACCGAGTATCGGTATCCTTATATATGAGTCGTTTTCCTTCGATGTTTTAATTTGGTCCTCCGTAGTACTTAGTTTATTGGCTGTAATTGCGCTTCAATTTGTAAAAGCATCTCCTACAACTGTAATGCGTGAGAAGCAACCATTTCGATTTTTGGATATGATTTTTGAAAAAGAAGTGTGGTTCCCAGCGTTACTGACTGTTATTACAACACTTGGTTTTGGAGCGGTTATTACATTCTTGGTTCTTTTTGGAAAGCAAAAGGGGATAGATCATATTTTTCTATTCTTCCTTATCAATGCAACTGTAGCAACTTTGATACGTCCATTTACTGGGAAATGGTATGACAAAAAAGGACCGTGGTCTATTATCATTGTGTCAGCTATGTTAGGGTTTTTATCACTTGTTATGCTGTCTTATGCATCAAATGATATTGGTCTAATAATAGCAGCGATTTTATTTGGAGCAGGTTATGGAACAGTTATGCCATGTTTACAAACATGGACGGTTCAAAAGGTAAGTGAAGAAAAAAGTGGCACGGCAAATGCAACTTTCTTTTCTAGTTTTGACGTTGGCGTTGGAGTTAGCGCATTTGTATTAGGTATTTTAGCTGAATGGATTAGTTTAGAAATGATCTTCCGGATTGTAAGTTTAAGCTTTATTGTTGTTGCGGTTTTAGTCTACAAAGATTATTTAAATGAGAAAAAGCTTAAAAATATATAAATCCATCTCAAACAAATCTACTATAAAATGGTTTGGTAAACAAACACATTTGTAATCAACAATATAGAAATTTTTAGTATGAAATAAACAAAAGCCATCCATCTAGTCTTAACCTAGATGAATGGCTTTTTGCATACTATTAGATAGTAAAATACGCTATAACTATTTTGATTCATTCGTTTGCTTTTCAAAATCACATAGATCAATCCATTTCTGAATAGATACAATGACGTCATTAAATGCCAAACCGTTTGGTGTTAACTCATATTCTACTTTTTTAATGGAAGAGTCAATTAGCTTTTTATTGATTAAGCCAGCATCTACTAATTCATTTAAGCGTTCTGTTAGTAAGCGGTCAGAAATTCCAGGAATTAAAGTGTGAATTTCGTGATAACGTTTAGGGCCTGATAACAGAGAATAAATAATCATCCCCATCCAGCGTTTTCCGATAAATTCAATTGCTTGATGGTAGCTACTACATTTATGTGTACAATTCGGTTGAGTCATAAAACAACCTCCCGCATGTGAATGCATTTTCCTCTATTGTAACATATAAAACTTTTTTATTGACGTATAAACTTACTAATGGTAAGATTTATTTATCAACTTACCTTAAGTAAGTTTTAGGAGGAAATATAATGACAACTACAACAGAAAAAAGTTTATATACAATTATGGAAGACAGAAAATCAGTTCGTAAATACGATCCGACTTTTAAAATGACTCAAGCACAACTTGAAGAGATCATAAAAGAAGCTACAAGTGCACCTTCTTCAAGTAACCTACAAGCATGGAGATTCCTTGTTATTCAAGATGAAGAAACGAAAAAAGAACTTCGCGCAATTGGTAACAATCAAGAACAAATTGAAACATCTTCAGCAGTTATTGCCGTTTTAGGTGATGCTGAAATGTACAAAAACGTAGAAAAAATCTACACACAAAATGTAGAAGAAGGCCATATGGGTGAAGAACAGAAGAACATCACAATCAACAATACAATGCGTATGTACCCAGCAGCACCATTAGAAGTAAGACAAAGTATCGCAACTTTTGATGCAGGTCTAATTTCTATGCAATTGATGCTGATCGCAAAAGAAAAAGGTTTCGATACAGTAACAATGGGCGGATTTGATAAAGTGAAATTTGCAGAGCGATTTGAATTACCTGAGAATGAATTCCCAATCGTATTAATTGCTATCGGTAAAGCAGCAGCACCAGCATTCGGCTCATCACGTTTACCATTAGAGGATATTGCTCGTTTTATCTAAATAACATAGCAAGTTAAAGATTCAGCAGAAACGAATTTGTTTCTGCTTTTTTTTTGTGGTTTTTACAATAAAATTAGGGGTAAAGAGGTAAAAATATAAATTTATAGAATTATATAAAGAACAAATTGAAGGGAGCTTAGATAATGAGTAATAAGTTAGTGCGGGTTGGAACTACTTATATTCCAGTAACTAATGTAGACATTTCTGCAAAGTGGTATGTAAAGAACTTAGGTGCTGTACTGAGCTATCAAGACGAAGAGAAGGTGATTCTTAATCTAGCAGATCAAAGCTTTTTCTTAGTGAAGGCAGAAGAGACTCAAAGTTCGAATTTCATCGATAGTAACGGCAATGAACGTTTTTCCATGACTTTTGAGGTAAATGGGCTCGATGCTTTAGAAGAATTACATAGCTTCTTTATGGAAAGTGAAATGCAAGTTGGGAATATTGAAAATAGAGGTCATGCTGGAAGAAACTTTGTATTTGCTGATTTAGATGGGAATAAATTTGATGTGTGGAGTGAATTGAGTCCAAATTTTCAAGAAATCAAAAAATTGATTAGTGAATAGGTAAAGAGCTTATTCATCAAGAGTAGATAATGAAAATCTGACATATATAGGGGTAGGGGACACAATGCTACAATATTATTCCATTGTAAGTGGAAAAGGTAATAAGGTTGCTATTTTTCTTCCTGGTACTGGATGGTCAGGAAGTATGGGGATGCCTATAGCGGATGCATTACATAAGGAGTTTACTACACATATGATTGATCTACCTGGTATCGGGAAGAGTACTGGAATTGAAGGTGTAGTGACAGAAAGAGATATGGCTGATTGGCTTCATGGCTATATCGAAAAGAATCATTTAGATAAAGTTGCTATCATCGGGCACTCATTAGGGGGAATTATTGGTTTAGCATATGCATTCTATTATCCTAAGAAAGTAGATCGACTGATTCTTTTAGATATCGGATATGATAGGGTTAATCGTTTCCCTGTTAAAATGTTCGGTAAAACGGGATACTTCTTACCTATCATAAGTATTTGTCATAAATTATTTGGACAACGTTTACTAGGGAAGGAATCATACGATGAGCAAGTATCAAAGCCTAAAACAGAGGAAGAAATTAAGAAAGTTATTGAAAAGTTTAAATTTGAAGATAGTCCTTTTATTAGAGAAGCCATTGAAAACCAACGATCAAGTAATTTATCGGGGATTAGTTTGTTGTTAGCTGCTTATAGGAGCAATCCACCTAAAATCTTAAAAACAATTCAAATGCCTTGTTTGCTTCTTTATGGAAATCGGGAAAATAGTCCAGCTGCTGCGCAACGAAAAGTAAAGAAAGAAGTGGAAGGAATAAAATCAAATCAAGTAAAAGTTCAGATGTTAAAGGGTGATCATTATGCCCATGTACAGGATAAAAGAGCGATAGAGTATATCAGTACTTTTTTGGCTTAACATGTAAGGGAATCGTTAAAAGTCAAAAAACTTAGTGGTAAAATAAATAGAATTAGAAAAAAATGTAGACTTTTTTTCTTCAAATAAGAGGATGGATGTTCTAATTTTTTGAGTTGGTATTGGACAAGCACATACGGTAATGGCTGTTTTTTAAAAGCATGTTGCTGTTAAAACATAAAGACAGAGTAAATCTACAAAATGTGTAGAAATAGCTCTGTTTTTTTGTTTTAAAAATTCGTAAATAGAAAGATTGTTACTTTTAAAAAAATGAAGTGTATATATTTTTTAAGCATGTTACATTCGAAATGCACCAAATAAATCCAAAAGAAGAAAGGAAGAAAGAATATATGAAATTTAAAGTTGAAACACTACCTAACTATCGCTTAGCTTATGTGCGACGTGTTGGTCCGTATGGTTCTGCAAATATTGAAGTTATGGAGAAGTTGAAAAAATGGGCAAGAGAGAAAAATCTTTCGTCAATTATACTTGCAATTCAACAAGATAACCCTGAGACAACACTTCCTGAAGACTGTAGATTTGATGCTTGTATTGTGATTTCAGAGGATTATCAAATCGATAATTCAATTTGTGAAGGTGAACTTGCTGGTGGAAAGTACCTTGCTTACGAAGTCAAACATACAGCCGAAGACATTCAAGAAGCATATGCCAATATTTTTATTGATTTACAAATGAATGGATATCAAATTGATAACAAACCTATTTTGGAAAGATACACTGAGGAGATGGTAAACAACCATTATTGCGAAATATGTGTACCGATAAAAGCTTAATAAGTTTGATTAGCTTACTTTACTTGATTTTTACTCCAGTAAGGCACTAAAAATTTATTGGCTATGTTTAATGATATTATTGAAATTCTCTAAAACAATAAGCGTATTCGAGTTATAAATCGAATACGCAAATTGTTTCGAGTGGCGAATGATTAATAAACACCAACTAAGGATAATTTCCAAGTCGGATAGAACTTCGTAGTTAAAAACAAGTCATTACAAATTAAACAATAAATTTCGTAAACCAAGCTACATAATGAGCTCCTGGAATGAAAAAGACTTGTGCTAGTAATGTCCCAAACAATCGGGAAGTCATCATCATAATTGACATACCTTTTAGATTCGAATAACTGCCTCTTTGGTTAATGACGTCATCGGCAAGAATTGATATTCTTGGGTCAATAAAGATGATAAGCAAGATAGTAGCTACCCCGTTAATAAGACCTGAGGCCATAATGGCTGTTGCTTTTCTTTCTGGAGCGATCAACCCAGCGTACAAAGCAGATAATACTCCAATTGTGTAGATAGCTGTGATCACCATATTGATGAAAAATAATTTTACTGGGATATCTTTTAATCGTATATCCTTTACATAAGAAATTTTTGGCAAGTGAATATGCTTTAGTCCGCGTTTTATGTATGCAAATGTGAAGCCCTTTTTAATCAACGACGGAATGGAGCCTCTTTCTTCAGCTAAATGGATAATTGCTCTAGAAAAAATGGCGATAAAAGTTGGGAGTAGTAGAATCCCGATGATAGTACCTATTGTGGAAGATGCAATGATGATCCTAAATTGACTTTCGACAAATTCTAGAGTATTTTCTTTTGGTGCTTTATCAATTAGGCTTCCAGTAAAAGGTTGCTGCATCATATTAGCAAGCCTTGATACCATGACCATCAAGTTAAATAAGGATAAAGCAGAAGCAAGCAGTTTAACTCTTGCACCGGATAATCGGACAGCGTATGCAAGTGTTTCGATACAATGGATAATCAGTATAAACAGTGCAATGAATATTAGTTTCTCAGTAAATAGTTCTGAAATAAAATCACCTTCTCTTAGATGATATATTAGCATAATCAAACGATAAAAACTGATTTTAGACATAAGCAAAGAAAAGATATTTTTATTGATACCATATTTTGTTATTATTACATGTAACACACTAACAATTTTGTGCAGAGAAGATTTAATTATTTCGTTTTTCTTGGTACATTCAAGTGTTAATAATAGGAGAAATTACAGAGTGAAATACTACAATTCAAAGTGAGGTGTAACAGTGCAAGCATTGATTATTCGTTATATTGCGTTGCTTTTTACTATAGGCGTATTAATAATTCATATCTTGCTGAATAGTGGGCCGGTAACAAACACAATCATTATAGCCACAGCTACTTTGTGCTTATATTTTACAATCCCACTTAGTAAAATACCTATCATTAATTATCTCATTATGGTGTTATTAATCCCAATAGGATTGGTACTTTCAATAGATGTTGTTTATTTATTGCCCATGCATGCTTTTTTTATAATGGAGGGAGCTTTTCAACTAAAACATCGGGAACATACAATTTACATAAGTTCGCTTGTCTTCGTTTGTACAGCAATAACTTTATTGAAATATCTTCCTTTTTTAAATTTTGTGTTATTTATTTCGATTTGTATAAGTTCATTCTTTGTAAGTCAACTTTTTTGGAACGTTAAAGAAAAAGGTGATCTTTATACAGGATTGCTTGGGGAATATCGAACGTTAAAGCGCTCTTTTGTAGAGCAAGAACAATTAGCTCGAGCAGAAGAACGCACGAAAATGGCGAGAGATATCCATGATTCAGTGGGACATAAGTTAACAGCTTTGTTAATGCAATTAGAGGTTCTATCCATCGAGAATAATTTGAAAGGTATAAAAGACATAAAAGAATTAGCTAGAGATAGTTTGGATGAAACGAGAAATGCAGTGCGACAGCTGAAAACGGCTGAAGTAAGCGGTATTCAATCTGTTATTCAATTAATACGAAAGCTTGAAATGGAGAGCCATTTACAAATTCGTTTTACTTTTGAAAAAGGTGTGTTAACTTTACCGATTTCCAATAAACAAAGTATTGTTCTCTATCGCGTACTCCAGGAAAGTTTGACGAATGCGATGAAATATAGTGATTCAAAAGAAGTAGAAGTAATCTTAAGACAAAATTCATTACAACAGGTTCATTTTATAGTGAAAAATAAAGTGTTGAAACTAAAGGCTTTTGAATTAGGATTCGGACTCACGAATATGATGGGTAGAGTAGAAGAAATCGGTGGAGAACTTCGTGTCAATCGGACCGAAGATCATTTTATAGTTGAAGGTACATTTCCAATAAAAGAGAGGGAATAGAGAATGGTACATATTTTGATTGTTGAAGATCAGGCTATTGTGCGCAATGGGCTGAAGATGATTGTAGAGCAAGAGCCGGATTTTGAAATTGTTGCGGAAGCAAGTAATGGAGTTGAAGCACTGGCTGCACTTGAAAATCATCATATTGATCTCGTACTAATGGATGTCAGAATGCCAGAAATGAATGGGATAGAAGCAACTAAAAGAATCCGCAATCGATTCCCACAAATTAAAGTTTTAGTGTTGACGACGTTTGACGATGAAGAATATGCGTTCGAAATATTAAAAGACGGGGCTAATGGATTTTTGTTAAAATCAGCAGAACCTCATAAATTAATTAGTGCTATCCATAGTGTCCTTGAAGGAGGGCTCGTATTACATGAGGATGTTGCAGCAAAGTTAATGCCTAAATTATTGAAAAAATCGCCTCCATCACAACCAGTTCATACTTTAACTGAACGAGAGCTTGATGTAGTGAGGCTCGTAGGTGAGGGCAAGACAAATAAGGAAATATCAGAAGAATTGTTTTTATCAATTGGTACAGTGAAGAATTATATGACACATATTCTACAGGAACTTGATTTAAGGGATCGTACACAGTTAGCCATTTATGCTGTGAAAAATGATCTCGTATGAGTAATGAAAGAAGCGGCGATTAACTCGTCGCTTTTTTATGTGACTGAGGTCATATCGATTTATGACGTTAGCTAGTCGGCAAGCAATGTGATTTTATTTATAGTGTAATTAAGGAGAGAGGGGATGTAATTTATGATAGAAGTAGTGGATTTAACAAAAACATATAAAAAAGTAAATGTGGTAGATCACGTGAATTTATATATTGAGCCAGGTGAGATTGTGGGGTTACTTGGTCCAAATGGTGCGGGAAAATCGACAGCGATTGCCATGATATCAACGCTTATCAAACCATCAAAGGGTGATGTATTGCTACACCAAAAAAGCGTTATAAATGATCAAGGTTCTTTGCGAGAGGTGTTGGGGGTCGTACCACAAGAAATAGCTTTATATAGTGATTTAACGGCTAGAGAAAATCTGCATTTCTTTGGCAGTATTCATAAAATGCCAAAAGATAAATTGAAAGAGCGAATTGAAATTGTATTAGAAGAAATTGGCCTACAAGATGAAAACAAAAAACTGGTCAAACATTACTCAGGTGGTATGAAACGTCGGTTAAATATTGGCGTGGCGCTATTACATGAGCCTGAATATTTAATCATGGATGAACCAACTGTAGGGATAGATCCTCAATCACGAAATCACATTTTAGAGACCGTGAAAAAACTAAATGAACGATCCAATACAGCAATTATTTACACAAGTCATTACATGGAAGAAGTCGAATTTTTATGTGATCGTATTTACATTATTGATAAGGGAAGGGTTATTGCATCTGGTACAAAGGATGAGATAAAAGCTATTCTGTCTTCTGAGAAAACCGTGCGTCTTAAACTTGAGAAACCTTCTAAACAACTTGTTGAGGATTTAACTTTGAATCCTATGTTATCAAATACATTAGCTAAGGATGCGGAGATTACTTTTACAGTAGCGAAAGATACAAATTTTCTACCTATGATCTTAACATTGTGTGACCAACATCATGTGGCATTAAATAGTTTTCAAATAGAAGAGCCAAGTCTTGAAGATGTATTTTTACACTTAACAGGTAGAGCATTACGAAATTAGGAGGAGAGCTAATGTTCTTAGCGCTTATCGTAAAACAATTAAAAATATTGAGTAGAAACCCTTTAGAGTTGCTAGTTCTTCTGTTAATGCCTGTTGTATTAATTACAATTTTAAGTGTAGCTCTTGGACCTATAATGGATGGGAATAGTGAAATGTTTGATTTGGATATAGCTGTTATTCAACATGATGACGAAGAAGCGCAGCTCGAATCCTTTCTAAAAAAGTCAAATGAAAGTATGCCAATTGATGAAAAGTTGAAGGAAAGCATAAAACAAATGCTTCCAGTAACTTTGTTGCTCGATCAATTAACGGGAAATGAAGAAATGAAGAAATTTGTAACAGTAAAAAAACTAAATGAGAATGAACTTAATAAGGCAAGAAAAAGTGGAGACTATGACGTAATTATCGACGTTCCAAAGAATTTCACTGATGCGTATTTATCGTCCGTTTTTTTATCAGGAAGCAAACCTTCTTTAAATGTCTATTTAGATGAGGATCAACCTGTTACTTCATCAATTACTAAAAGCATGCTCGATTATTTCCAACAACAATATTCTTTACTAACACAATTGAACAATGCTGATCAGTTAGATGCTAAAGTAACTAGTCCTAAAATTGTAGTCGCTTCGGATATTGAGACAATAGCCAACCAAAAGAGTATCTCATCAAAAATTTATTATACGTTTAGTATGAGTGTCATGTTCATCTTATATATGGCTAGTACTATAGCAAGTTTGGCTTTTTTAGAAAAAGATATGAATATTTTCGACCGGATTGTATTAGCACGAATTCATCCAATAACGTATTTAGGTAGCATCATTGTATCAACTATTCTCTTAGCAATGATTCAGATGACTATTTTGTTTACTGTTTCACATTTTATGTTTGATATTCAATTTGAACAGTTCGGATTATATGTACTAATTACATTTCTTCTGGCCGTTATTGTAGGAGCTTTAGCAGCATTATTGTCAGCGATTAATTATAGAAATAATTCATCAGGAGCTTCAAATATATTTTCAGCTGCAATAATATCTATTCTTGCCTTAGTAGGAGGGAGTTTCATTCCAATAAGTCAGCTATCTTCATTTTTATCATCACTTGGAAAATGGACACCGAATGGAGCAGCACTTGAAGCTTATTTGAAACTGCAGCAAAATGCGACGTTTCTTGATATTCAAGATCTAGTCTTCAACTTAAGTATGTTAGGCATAGGTCTCCTAGTTATAGCGTTTGTACTCTTTCCTAGAAGAGGTGGCATATTATGATGAATATTTTAAAGACGAAATTTTTATTATTTAGAAGAAAGCCTGCAGCTTATATTGTAACAACTATTATCATTTGTATATTTACTTATTTAATGGGTCAAGGCCAAGTAACAAAGGAACCTATTGCCTTATTTTCTACACTAAATAACGAACAGCAGTCGGTAATTATGAAAGAGTTAAAAAAACTATCGCAATATGATTTCACATTGTATGAAGAGGATGAGGCGATTAAACAAGTAAAAGATGGCAAAGTTGATGTTGCTATATCTTTAAAAGATGATGGGTATAAATTAATCGTAGCACCAGATTTTATGAATGCTCCGATGTTGGGGAATGAGTTGAATGCGATTTACAGTCAGGTATTATTAAAGCATGCGATAATTCAATCATCTCCTGATGAACAAAAAGAGCAAATAACAAGTAAAATAGAGAAAATTCAAGATGAACCAAGTTTTAATATTGGCTATAAAAACTTGGGAAATGAAAATGGGATAAAGTTTGATCAGAAGTTGCGTAGCTTATTTGGTTTTACACTATTCATGGTAATTTATACGATTGCAAGTGGCGTTAATCATATCGTTATGGAACGTAGGGATAGGATTTGGGAAAGGATAACTGTGTCAGCTATTCCAAAATGGAAAGCCTATCTAGCGAATTTAACCTATAGTTTCATGCTTGGCTACGTGCAAATTACTCTCGTGCTTACCATATTCTACTTTGGTGTAGGGATCGATTTCTATGGTGGCTATTGGAAGAGCTTAATTGTTGTCATTCCATATGTACTTTGTATTGTGTCACTTTCCATATTCATAGCAGCAATTGCAAATACACCTGGTAAATTTAATGCCTTTATGACGGTGCTGGCAGTTCCGTTAGCAATGCTTGGTGGAGCATACTGGCCACTTGAAATCGTAACATCGAAAATAATGTTAGCTTTATCAAAAATTTCACCAATAAAATACGGATTAGATTTATTAAATGGCGTCACAATTAATAGTAGTTCCACAACAGATTTACTATTACCTTTTAGTATATTAATGTTCATGACGATCATTTTCATGGGTATAGGGATAAATGTGTTAGAGAAAAAGGAACAAATTTAATCTTTTGGAAAGGGTACTTACATTTTGTATGTGAGTACCCTTTTATATTTCAATAATCACAATCTAGGGAAGTACTTTATGAGTTATAATGAAATAATTGGTATTTTATTTAAAGAATAATTTTTTCTAAACTGCGACCGTCTTAGTGGGTGATTAAATATTATGAGAGAACATTTAGATTCTATTCGAATTATAAAATAAACTTAGAGGAGGAAAACGTGGAGACTCATTGGTTAAAATCATTTATAAAAGCTGCAAAATATGAAAATTTACGTCTTGCTTCTGAAGAGCTATTTATTTCACAACCAGCTGTAACTAAGCATATTCAAAGCTTAGAGAAAAACTTAAATACACAGTTGTTTATTAGGCAAAATAAATCCATTCGATTAAATCAAAATGGTGAAATGTTTTTACCTATTGCCCAGGAAATTATTGACACTTATGAGGCGGGGATTCATCAGTTTCAGCAATATGTAGAAGGTTTTGAAAGAGAGCTGACGATAGCAGTTGCACCTCAAATTGCCAATTCTATGCTGCCATCTATTTTAAAACAATTTTCGAAACAAAAATCACATGTAAGTGTGCGTGTAGAAATCATTAAATCCAATGAGATTGCAAACAGTATTCAATCAGGACAATCACATGTCGGTTTGTCAAAAATCAAACCTGTAAATCCGGTTTTAAGCGTTAAATGTTTAATTGATGAGCCTATTGTTTGTGTAGGTCCAAAACATTTGGAAAGTATGGATATGGTAGAAATAATACGACAGGAAAAGGTATTGACTCATGAATATGCTCCTTATTGGGATGAAGTTAATCATCAGTTGCAACAACAATTTACTCATACTACCAATATGAAGGTGAATCAAACTGAGGCTATAAAACAAATGATACTAGAAGGAATAGGTGTAGCATTTTTACCGAAAAGTGTAGTGCGTAAGGAGTTAGAAGATGACAGACTAGCATTATTAGCGACAAATATACTTAATACCTGTACATCTAAAACGTATTTTATATCAAAGCATAGTTCAGCCGAGACGGAACATCTTTTTGAAATCTGCAAATCTATTTATGGGACTTAAAAATTGAGGGATAGATAAAGCGAGTATATCTGGCTTTATCTATCCCTGTTTTGTATGGCGAAAATAGGCTCTTACATCCATATTCATTTGTAGTTTAACTTCTTTTTACAAATAGTAGAAGATGAATACAAAAAAGTCGCCCAATTTTCAAATGGGCGACTCTTTTTATTTTGTAGCTAATACACGAAGACGGTAATAATCCGCAATCCACTTTCCATCTTGATACAAAGTGGTTTTTAAATGTGCTTCTGTTCGTTTAATAACTTTTTCTTTTTCAATTTTGGTCAAATGCTCGAGTAGACTGTCACTAAACATATTCAACCAGTTTAAAATACCATCTTCTCCAGATAATTCAGTAGGACGATTATATAATTCTACATAGTGCACATTAAAGCCATGTTCATCAAGTAAAGCAACATACTCGGCCACGCTTGGAAAATACCACGGGAACTCTTCTGCTTTGTATTCATAATCTAGTTCACTAAATGATTGTTGAATTGCTTCCACAATAGATTGAATATTACCTTGCCCACCCAATTCAGCGACAAAGCGACCACCATCTATTAAAGCTTCATAAATACTTGCAACGGCCTTATCTTGAGATTTCACCCAATGTAAAGCAGCGTTAGAAAAAACTGCATCAAACTGTTTTGAATAACCAAGGTGTTGCGCATCTTTGACGTAGAAGGGAATATGACCAAATTTTTGGTTTGCTTGTTCAATCATTGATTCTGACTGATCAATCCCAATGACTTTTGCACCTAATTCAGCGATTTGTGCAGCTAAATCACCGGTACCACAACCGACATCTAAAATCTGCTCTCCTACTTTTGGATGAAGAAACGAAATTAATCCTTCCCCATATTTTGAAACAAATTGATGTTTTGTATCATATAAAGTTGCATTCCAAGTACTATTCATTTCACTCACTCCTTTTCTTAAGAAAACTATACTGTTAATTGGAATGATATAGAAATAATTAAAAAGTTGATTTTTGATAACGATTTGGAATTAGGTTATTAAGAAGAGCTTATTTCTTTTACATTGAAAATTAATATATTTAGATAGTTTTGTTCAAGTCATGTTTACAAAATAAATACTAAGAATAAATCAAAAGAAAATGAACAAATTATAGTGGATGGAGGTGAATATAAATGGCGAATAACAACCAAGAAAAGAATAAAGCGAAAAAGAAAAATGACTTAGGTCGTGAAGAATTTGGGTATGGGTTTGATTTGAGTCCAGATGACTTTGATGTAGTTGGACAAAATGATGAAGCACATAAACAACATAATCATGAAGAAAAACAAAAACCGAATAATAAAAATAATGCTAGAAGAATAAATGAATAAGTAAGGTGAATAGAGGAGTGCTACATATAAAACGATATTAAATTGTTTTATTATGTAGTGCTTTTTTATTAGGCATGTTTAAATTTTTGTATGAGAGCAGATAATTTAACTGGTGGGAAAATGTTAGTAAATATTCGATATCATTGTGTCATATACATAAAATATTAAAACGATTTATATAATAGTTTAAGGTTATTTTCAATAGTATGTACACTACGACAGAAATCAATGTGATGAGGTTTTTAAAGCATAATTTTAATAATGAAAAGGAGGATATAATGAGAATAGGATACCGTTCTATTTCCATAATAGTTAACTTATTTCTAGGCTATTTATCTTTTTTTATAGGTTTATTATGGTTCATGACAATAATGTATGCATCGCATTCTTTTGGATTGAGAGTAGACTCTACTTTCGATGATGGTTTACTAGGTGTCTTTTTAATAATATCTATCATTGCAACAGCTATTTATATTCCTGCCTGCATTAATTTAAATAGTATAATAAGGCCGAAATTGGAAATGAGAAAATGGAGTTTTATTGCTTTTATATCCATAGTTTTTATCCTTGGTTTTTGTATTATTACCTTAACTATACAGTGAATTGGTGTTGGTAAATAAAAAAAATTACATTTTCTCATGACATGTAACAGGTCAATATAGCCCAACATATCAAGCTTTTAAGACTAATCTCTTTTTAGTATGTTCTCGATCAATCCAATATAAATTAAAAAACCTCTAGTTTTTAAATAAGTAAAGTGCTATGGTATTTACATACAATATAATAATCCTTCGGGGTCGGGTGAAATTCCCAATCGACGGTGATAAAGTAAAACTTTTAAGCCCGTGAGCCTTTTTTAGGCAGGATATGGTGAGAATCCAAAGCCGACAGTATAGTCTGGATGGGAGAAGGATGTAAAGAATATCAAGGTCTTATTAAATTTATGTAGATTTAATAGGTTTATTTAGCATTGATAATTTATGTCTCCTATCAAACTCCGTAGTGTTCTATGGGGTTTTTTTGATGCCCTAAAACTTATTTGTATTGTTGTTAATTTCATATGTAATATCCTTCGGGGTCGGGTGAAATTCCCAATCGACGGTGATGAAGTAAAACTTCTAAGCCCGTGAGCTTGATAAGAGCAGGATTTGGTGTGAGTCCAAAGCCGACAGTATAGTCTGGATGGGAGAAGGATGTAGAGAATATCGAAGTCTTATTAAAAATAAAGTATTTTAATAGGTTTATTTGCTTATGATATTTTACATAACTCCTATCAAACTCCGTAGAAATCTATGGAGTTTTTTTGATGGAAAAACTAAATAAGTAAGTCCTTCGGGGTCGGGTGAAATTCCCAATCGACGGTGATGAAGTGAATCTTCTAAGCCCGTGAGCTTGATAAGAGCAGGATTTGGTGCGAATCCAAAGCCGACAGTATAGTCTGGATGGGAGAAGGACAGCTAGATTACACGCAATTCCTTTTGAAAAATAGTATTTCATTAGGTTTATTTAGCGATGCGTTTATCTAATACTCTCCTAAACTCCCTAATTTAATTAGAGAGTTTTTTATTTTTCAAAAAGGGAGGTTTATCACAATGCATGACGAGTATTTTATGGATTTAGCGTTGAAATTTGCAACAGTAGGTGAGGATCAAACTTCGCCCAATCCGGTAGTAGGAGCGATCATTGTAAAAGAAGGTGCTGTAGTTGGTTTTGGAGCGCATCTTAGTGCCGGTTCTCATCATGCGGAAGTACATGCACTCAATATGGCCGGGGAAAATGCTGTTGGCAGTACAATGTATGTCACATTAGAGCCTTGTAATCATTATGGTAAAACACCACCATGTACGATGGCCATTTTGAATGCAGGTATAAAAAAAGTAGTGGTAGCAACACTCGATCCAAATCCCAAAGTAGCTGGCACTGGTGTAACAAAGCTAAAGGATGCTGGCATTGAAGTGGAAGTGGGGCTTTGTGAAGTCGAAGCTGTGAAATTAAATAAAGCTTATTTTCATTTTATGAAGCAGAAGTTGCCTTTTGTTACGTTAAAGCAAGCTATTACATTGGATGGCAAGATTGCTACCGTTCATGGAAAAAATGAAAATATCACAGGTAAAGAAGTGCAGGAGGATGTTCATCGAAAAAGAGGGCAAACGGATGCGATCTTAGTTGGTGTTGGGACGGTGTTAACAGATGACCCATTACTAACAAATCGATTTACAGAAAGTAAAAAACAACCGATTCGAATCATTTTGGACACGCATTTAAGAACACCTATAAATGCTAAGGTTATCACTGATCAAACAACGCAGACATGGATTGTTGTTGGGCTTGAAGTTACCCCTGATCATATCACCAGCTTTGCACAAGACAATGTACAAGTAATCCAACTTAAAACAAAAACAATCGCAATCCAGGACGTCCTTCAAGAGCTGGCAAGGCGAAATATCGTCACCCTTTATGTAGAAGGGGGGCAGCGTATAAATACGAGTTTTATCATTTCAGGTCTAGTTAATGAAATGATTACTTACATAGCACCAAAACTAGTAGGTGACCATGATGGAATGGGGATGTTGGAAGATTTAGAAGTAAAAAGCATGGCTGATGCTGTCCCACTAAAACTGCAGCAAGTGGATCGAATTGGTGATGTAATTAAAGTGATTTCGGGAGTGGGGGTATAGCGTATGTTCACAGGAATTATTGAGGCAAAAGGAAAAATTACAGAGCTGAAAAAAGATGCAGAGAGTATGAAATTTACTATTGAAGCTCAAGACATCATGTTGGATATGCAACTTGGCGATAGTGTAGCAGTAAACGGCGTATGCCTAACCGTTTCGCATTTCACACTTCACGAATTCACGTTAGATGTCATGCCAGAAACGGTCAAAGCGACAACAATTCACTCCTTAAAAGTAGGGCAGTTGGTGAATTTAGAAAGAGCAATGGCTGCAAATGGGCGATTTGGCGGTCACTTCGTTTCAGGTCATGTTGATGGGACAGGGACTATTATCAGAAAAACAAAGCAAGCAAATGCAGTCTACATTGACATCGCTATCTCTAGAGAACTGAGTGATTTGTGTATACCAAGGGGTTCCGTAGCCATTGATGGAACAAGCTTGACGATTTTTGAAAAACATCCTGAAAAATTGACTGTATCTCTTATTCCACATACGTATCAAGAAACTATTTTTGCACTTAAAGAAACGGGACAACAAGTGAATATCGAAACAGATATGCTAGGTAAATACATTATTCATCAATTACAGAATAACGATAGTACTTCAGCAATTACAATGGATTTTTTACAACAAAACGGATTTTAAAACGGGCGGTGTATAGCAATGTTTCACTCAATTGAAGAAGCATTAAAGGATTTAAAAGAAGGCAAAATGATCATAGTCGTTGATGATGAAAATCGTGAAAATGAAGGGGATTTAGTAGCACTTGCAGAATATGCAACGCCAGAAAATATTAACTTTATGGCAACACATGCAAGAGGTCTAATTTGTACACCAATAACAGAAAAAATCGCAACAGAGCTCAATTTACATCCAATGGTGTCCAATAATACGGATCACCATCAAACGGCATTTACAGTAAGTATTGATCATTGTAATGCAAAGACGGGTATTAGTGCATTTGAGCGTTCACAAACGATTCAACATTTATTGAATACCAATGCATTAGCCGATGATTTTAAAAGACCGGGTCACGTTTTTCCGTTAGTTGCTAAAAGAAATGGCGTATTAGAAAGACCTGGTCATACAGAAGCTGCAGTTGATTTGGCGAAAGCATGCGGCGCAATTCCAGCTGGTATTATCTGTGAAATAATGGGGGATAGCGGAGAGATGTCTACTGGACAAGAGCTAATAGACTTCGCTCAAAAACATCAGTTAAAAATAATTACGATTGAAAGTTTAATTCAATATCGTTACATCCAAGAAGATCTAGTCACTAGAGCAGCTAATGTACAACTTCCTACAAGCTATGGCCATTTCAATTTGATTGGCTATGAAAACGACATCGACAAGTTCGAACATGTAGCCCTTGTAAAAGGGGATGTAAGTATTGTAGAAGCTCCGATTGTGCGCGTTCACTCATCTTGTCTAACTGGTGATATTTTTCATTCTGAAAGATGTGATTGTGGTCCTCAATTGGAACAGGCCTTAAAAGTCATCGAGACTGAAGGGGCGGGTGTTGTGTTGTATATGCAGCAAGAGGGTAGAGGTATCGGTTTGATCAATAAGCTACGTACTTATGAGTTACAAGAGCAGGGCTTTGATACAGTTGAAGCCAATGTAAAGTTGGGTTTTCCTGCAGATGCACGTGACTATGCATTAGCAGCTCAAATGCTAAGAAATTTAGGTATTTCAAAAGTTCGCTTATTAACGAACAACCCAGATAAAGTACAAAGCCTAAAAGCATATGGCATTGAAGTTGTCGAAAGATTGCCAATTGAAATTGAAGCTGTAGCAAGCAATTTATTTTATTTAGAAACTAAAAAAGAAAAGATGAATCATCTTATTTCGTAAAGGGGAGCTTAAAATGGGAAAAGTATTTGAAGCACAATTAATTGGAACAGATTTAAAAATTGGTATTGTAGTAGGTAGGTTTAATGAGTTTATCACAAGTAAATTACTAGGTGGCGCAATGGACGGCTTAGTACGACATGGCGTTTCAGAAGACAATATTGATGTTGCGTGGGTACCTGGTGCATTTGAAGTGCCCTTTATAGCAAAGCAAATGGTAGAGAAAGGTGACTACGATGCCGTAATAGGTTTGGGGACGGTTATACGTGGTTCCACATCCCATTATGATTATGTGTGCAATGAAGCAGCAAAAGGAATTGCCAATGTTTCGTTAAATACAAATGTACCCGTTATTTTCGGTATAGTCACAACAGAAAATATTGAACAAGCAATCGAACGCTCAGGTACGAAATCAGGCAATAAAGGCTATGATTCTGCAGTTGCTGCAATTGAGATGGCTAATTTAAAGCGTCTATTTTAAAAATAAGGCACTTCTACGATATTGTAGAAGTGCCATTTACATATCAGTCATTATACATGCCGCTTGCATCCATTAACATGAGAATCAAGGGTATGATACCTAGTGTGAAGCAGGTAATCGTTAATATTTTTGCTTGTCTAGCTTCTCGTATATTTCCTTCATGAAGGTGTTCTATAAATGAAATTTTAAAATAATAGCTCAATATTAATAATAGAATAGGACTATACATAATTATTGTACTCAAAAAATCACCTCGATTTCCAAATTTATCATAAATATAATTATATCAAAATATAAATGTATTGAAAGCCTTCGTTTACAGCTACAATAGAAAAGCACCTCCAATTGTAGACTTAAGTCTAACAATTGAGGTGCAGATTTAATTCAATGAATTATTTTTTCTCCATTTTTAATTTTATCTAGTAACCTTTTTACTTTCTCTCTTGTTTCTGGATTAGTTGGATCTAAATTACATCCTTCTGGAATATTCGCATGATCTCCATTATAATCGATTTCTTTATCTAATTTAAATAAGTCTAATTCAGTAATGCTTTCATCTTCTAACTCACCAAATGCAGCAACAATTCGTAATTCATCATTTCCTTCATCAATAAACGTTAATTTAGAATTATAAGTACCTAACTCTTCTTGATCTGCTAAGTGGTGACAAACTATTTCTAAAATATCATCTGCATTTAATTTAAAATAATGATGCTTTTTATCGTTTTTTTTATTTTTCAATTTAATATAGCCCACCTTAAAAATTTTAAATCACACGAAATTGGTATGATTTTTGTTGTTTACTATCCCAAATAACCTAACTAGTTAATACTATTATCCTAACCAATTGTTATTATAAGCAATTATTCCAATAATAGCACCAATTGAAGCTCCGAAAAGTAAATAAAAGATTGTTTTTGCTTTTGAAATACCCATTTATTTTTTGAATCATCCAAGAACAAAGACCTCCTTCATATTATGGAAATACTTATCATTATTGTAACTTGAAATAGCCAAAAAAACTGTTTGCTAGTTTTGTAAATCATCAACGAGCTTTTATCTCGAATTTTGTTATTAATTAAACCTTATTTTAATGTTGCGATGGAAAAAAATAGAAACTCCGTTTAAATCATCTCGACATTATATTAAATATACATATTAGGATGGAGGTAGCTAGATATTATGAGAAAATCAATCAAAATATTAATATTTCTTTTGTTACTATTGATTTCTATTACAACAATTTATGTCGAAGTGAATAAAATGATTTATAAAAATCGAGTAATGGAATATCTTGTAGCGGAGAAAGGCTATAACAAAGAAGAGATTAAAGAAATTAAAGGTGTGTGGGGGAAGAAACTACCTCCTTTTTACACTACTGTTATTTTTAAAGATGAACCATCTATTATATACTCGTATTTTGCACATAATGACATTAAGCAATTTGAGTATCGTTCTTTAAATAATGAAGTTAATTTAAAATCATCTGACCTCAAACATTATGAACCCTATTAATTTCAAGGAAAACAACAATAAAGTTAAACATAGCCAAAATTTTAAAAAGTACTGTTCATTATAATAAATGGATGTAGAGAAGTATAAGGAATGCTGAAAACTAATAGAAAAGTACCTTATTTAGTAACGAAAAATTTAATTCGAATAATATACAGTATGGAATAGGCAGAACAATCAAAAAGAGCAAGAAAGTAAATATTATAACCCCTCTTCTACTTTGAAAATTTCTAAGGAGAAGGGGGTTTTTGTATGGGCTCTTATAGGTTTTCACTATATCCGGCCTTGCTAGAAATTTGTTTGGCTAAATTGATCGTTTCATTGATGATTAAACTTTTTTTGGGGTCGAAGCCATTGATTGGATGGGTGAAGCTAGTGGCAGCAATAATTTTATTTTGGTTATTAAAAATAGGAGCGGAAATACATGTGAATATTTCAACAGCCTCTCCTATTTCTTGAATCCAACCTTGTTGTTGAATGATATGTAATTGTTTTAATAATTTTGGAATTGAATCGATCGTTTTATCTGTAAGTTTTGTAAAAGAATATCCAGTATATAATTGCTCTATTTCGGTATCTGAATATTGACTTAGTAACACTTTCCCCATTGCTGTGGCATGTGCAGGCAATGTCATCCCAGGAGATGTGACTAAGTGAATTTGTGATGAAGCATCTACTTTGGATAAATAAATAATATTTAACCCATTTAAAATGGCAAGTTGGCAAGTTGCCCCAATTTTATTGACCGATTGCAGCGCTAAATCATTAAATGTACTGGTGATGTTAAACTGTCTCAAGTATTTTGATCCCAAAATACCTAACTGTGGACCTAATACATATGTTTGCTTGTTGGTTTTTTCAAGATAACTTAATTCAGTTAATACATGAAGTATGGAATAAACAGTACTCTTATTAATCTCGGTTTTATTAATTATATCCGTCATCGTTAATTCTACTTCTGAATTTAAGAGAATATTAAAAATCAAGTGCGCTTTTTCAAGGGCTGGAACAGAGTAGCTCATATAAAGTCTCCTTGCATTTTTAGATTGGTTTAATTTTCTAGTACTAGCATACTACAATTCCTTATTGGATGATAATTCACTTTTCTATAAATTTGTTAAAATCTTTTTTGTCTGAATATATTGACAATTATAAATCCCGATTATAGAATAAGAGCAACAAACAAGTTCTGCATAAAGAATTTAGTTCTCTATAAAAAACTAAAGGAGTGGGGAAATGAGATTACAAGGTAAAGTAGCTATTATTACAGGTGCTGGATCAGGAATAGGGCGAGCTACAGCAGAAAGATTTGCACAAGAAGGCGCACATGTCGTGATTAATGATGTTAATCGTGAAGCAGGAAAAGCTACAGTTGAGATTATTAGATCTTATGGTGGTTCGTCCCAGTTTATATTTGCTGATGTTACTAATGAAAGCGATTTCAAATTACTGGTGGATCAAGTAGTTAGTGAACATTCTAAAATTGATATTTTATTTAATAACGCTGGTGTTTCCGGTGTTGGAAATGTTGAAGAATTAGATGTAGAGACATGGGACCGAGTTATGAGTATTAATGTGAAAGGCGTGTTTATTCCGAGTAAATGCGTAGTTCCTCATATGAAGAAGCAACAATCGGGTTCCATTATTAATATGTCCTCTTGTGTTGCAGAAATGGGTTTAATGCGAAGAACAGTTTATTCTGCTTCGAAAGGTGCTGTTTTAGCATTTACAAAGTCAATGCAAGTCGATTATGCAAAATACAATATTCGTGTTAATGCGTTATTACCAGGCACTATTATGACACCATTTGTAGAGGATTATTTAAGAAAATCTTATGATGATCCAGAAGAGGCATTTAATACCATTCGTCAGCGTCAACTAACAGCTGAAATAGGCTTACCGTTGGATGTTGCAAGTGCTGCTTTGTTTTTGGCGTCAGATGATTCTAAGTTTGTAATGGGTTCACCACTTTATGTAGACGGTGGTGTTGTATTTGGAAAAAATGCTTAAAGTGTGGAGGGAAACTAATTGAAACTATTAACTTTCAAAAAAAATAATGATACTAAGCTAGGCGTTTCTCACGAAAAAGGGATTATTGATGTTAATGAGGCATCCCAAAAGTTAGGGCATGGTACTCAATTCGATTTGTTTACGGTTATTTCAGATGAGCAAAGTTATGAGGAGTTAAAAAAGGTTGTGAGTGAAGCTATTCATCAGGCAGATAATACATTTTATGTGGATGAAACAGATATGCATTATGGTCCATGTGTGCCTCATAATATCGAAAAGATTATTTGCGTGGGATTGAACTACCGTAAGCATGCGGAAGAAACGAATGCACCAATTCCAGAGTATCCGATCTTATTTAATAAATTTGGTAATACAATAGCGGCGCATAATCAAGAAATTATACTTCCAAAAGTATCTAATGAAGTCGACTACGAGGCGGAGTTAGTCATTGTTATGGGTAAAAAGGCAAAGGATGTAGAGATAGATAATGCACTTGATTATGTGTTTGGTTATTGTAACGTAAATGATTTATCAGCCCGAGATTTACAAATGAGAACAGCACAGTGGCTTTTAGGGAAAACGTGTGATGACTTTAGCCCGTTAGGACCATATTTAGTAACATCAGATGAGATTGAAGATCCTAATAATTTAGCTATTAAAACTTATGTTAATGGAGAATTGAAACAAAATTCACATACGTCTGATATGATATTCAACTGCAAGGAAATCATTAGTTACATTTCAAAGCATTTCACACTAAAACCTGGAGATATTATACTGACTGGTACCCCTGAGGGAGTTGTATTAGGATTGCCAGAAAATGAACGTGTGTGGATTCAAGAAAATGACGTGGTAGAAGTGGAAATAGAGGGGCTTGGTAAACTGAGAAATATTTTCCAAACAAATTAGGGGGAATCCAGATGCAAATTAAAAAGACGATTGAGAAAGTACCTGGTGGTATGATGATTATTCCGTTGTTTTTAGGTGCAATTATTAACACACTTTTTCCTGCTACAGCAACTACTTTAGGGTCGTTTACAGGAGCTTTATTAACTGGGGCTTTACCAATCTTAGCTGTGTTTTATTTTTGTGTCGGTACTCAAATTAGTTTTGTGGGTTCACCAGTTGTTGTAAAGAAAGGAGTCACATTTTTAGTAGTAAAGATAGGGACTGCTGCTTTAGTAGGGCTTATTGCAGTGAACATAATGCCTTCTGAGTATATAACAGGTGGATTTTTTGCAGGATTATCTGTATTAGCAATTGTAGCTTCGATGAATGAAACAAATGTTGGACTATATATGGCGCTAATGTCTCAATATGGAACAGAGGAAGAAGTTGGTGCAGGTTCTATCATGATGCTTGAATCTGGTCCGTTTTTAACAATGGTTACATTTGGAGTAGCGGGGATTGCAAGCTTCCCATGGGAATTCTTAGTAGGGACGATATTACCACTAGTTATTGGTGTAACGATTGGTAGTTTAGATAAGGAAATGAAAGCGTTTTTCAAACCAGCAGTGCCAATTTTAATTCCATTTTTTGCGTTTGCTTTAGGTGCAGGGATGAATATCGTAAATGCAGTTAGAGCAGGTTTATTAGGCATTCTTTTAGGTTTGATGGTAATAATAATTACAGGCTTCACATTATTCCTTGCTGATAAGTATATTTTAAAAGGTTCAGGTATTGCTGGGTTAGCGGCGGCCTCCTCGGCTGGTGCAGTTGTGACAGTACCTGTAGCAGTAGCTGCTGCAAATAGTAAATACGAGATAATGGCAGCAGATGCTACAGCTTTGTGTGCTGCTTCAGTAATCATTACAGCTATTTTAACTCCAATAATTGTAGCTTGGTATCATAAACGATTAGAAAAGAAAAAGCTAGCCGAAAATCCACAACTTGCAGTTTCAGAGTTAACTATAAAATGAGATAGAAATAATGAATGAATAGAAGTAAAAGAGTATAGGGCTTAGAACTACCATCACTTAAAAAATGGGAACAATAACAACAATATAAAAGTCAGTTATCGGTATTATACCAATAACTGGCCTTTTAGTTTGAATTCGGATTTTAATAAAAATCAACTTATTGTTCTTTAGATTAAAATTTGAAAAAATTAATCAACATGCTTTTAAAGTGAACGAATAGAACCAGCATGAAAATTATTTTATACTTCCCGGAGTTATATTTGGTGCTAAATATATAACAATATCTTGCTATTAGAAGTACTTTACGAAAAGCAATTGTGTATTAGGGATAAGGGGGGAAGTTGATAGCATCAAGATTCTCATTGCAAAAATTTATGTCATAATTAAACTGAATACATATAGATTAAAGGCTTAACAGTACAATTTAGGCTATAATAGGGTATGAGAGGAATCCAACTCAATTCCTTTCAAGTAAAGGAGCTGACTTAAATTGTTAAAACAACAAATTGAAAATTATATTGAAAATCATATAAGTGAAAACAAAATTGAATTGTTTGATATTGAAAAGGAATTCGCAGAAAAACATCAATTACTTCCTAATGGTGTAGCTGTTGCTGAAAAAGCATTTCACATAGATGCTCTTGAACGCTGTAATAAAGAGACGGAAGAATTGATTTCTGCTGAAACTCCTACTTTCTTGCAGAAACCAATTTCGTATTTGAAAGAACAAGCAAATGAATTTGTTTATGTAGAATCTAGTAATTTTGAGTTAATCCGTATGGACGCTGTAGCGCTAGAATTCGATGATGTTTTCGAAACATACACAGCCTTATTTGGTTTAAAATTACAAAAGAAATTCGGCGAAGCTATAAAAACTTATTTGAATACACATTTGCAAGGAGATAATGCGAAATACAGTGTCATGTTTTCTGCTGAAGATGGTTTGTGGGATGTAAATGTGCCATTAGACTATCTAGAGGGTTTTAGTGAAGCAAAATCATTTGAAGAAATCTATAATATGATTTATCGCTTCTTCTTCAAATTAGTTGAAGAGATTGAGGAAGCACAGTGAAGGATGGGGAATGATTGAGTAACAGAGAATTTATTTACACATATTCAGGACATCGAGATGAGTATGATTTGTGTCGTATGGAGATGCGATCATTTTTTGGATTCGACGTCCTTTCAAATGTGTTGAAAAGTACGATAGAAATAGATCCGAGTAGAAGTCCATTTATGAAAGAGCGCCTTGAAGTAATATATGAAGGTGAAAGCTTCGAACAAATAGCCGACTTAGTTGAACAACTTGATTTAGATCATGCAACATTTAAAGTTGTTTGTTTGAATGACTCTGAGCTTGGTTCTATGAAAAAGGTAGGCCACTCAAAACGACGAGAAATCGAACGTAATATAGGTTTACGTATTAAAGGTGAACCTGATCTAGAGCAACCTGAAACTGTATTTGGTGTCGTTATGATAGATAACAAATGGTATTTTGGTAAATTAGAAGTCAGTGAACCTATTTGGCTTCACCACCAGCAAAAACCGCATATGTACTCAACAGCCCTAAATACACGTGTTGCAAGAGCCGTTGCAAATATCGCAGTTCCGCATCCTAACGGGGTTCGTGCAATCGATCCTTGTTGCGGTATTGGGACAGTTTTAGTTGAAGCATTATCGATGGGAATTGATATCGTAGGACGAGATATTAATCGACGTGTAGTGCTAGGCTCAAGAAAGAATATTGCCCATTTCGGTCTAGAAGGCAATGTAACTACTGGACCAATTTCAGAGATTGAAGACAATTATGATGTTGCAATCATTGATATGCCATACAATTTATTCACACATATTACTGTTGAAGAACAGCTTGATATCGTGAAGCAGGCTCGCCGATTCACCAAAAAAGTTGTAATAGTAACGATTGATACAATGGACCATATGGTTGAAGAAGCTGGTTTTGAAATTATCGATCGCTGTGAAGCAAGAAAAGGAACTTTTTCTAGACAAGTATTGGTTTGTAAATAATATAATATAGGCCCCTTATGCTATAAGGAACATTTTGTTCTTCTAGCATAAGGGGCTTTCTATTTAATGATAAAAACTACAACTTCTTTGCCTCATGTACATCAATTTATCAAAATAATTAAAGTAGTGAAAATATAAATCTGTTCATATATATATGGGCGGTGTTATATTTGTTAAAATTGTAAATTTAATTATTTGAAAGTGAAGTGCTTATAATTGAGATTCTTCCAACATTTTCATCCATTAGTATGGATCATTTTAGGCGGTACAGTATTTACACGTATCGCAAGTTTTATGGCAATGCCCTTTTTGGCGCTTTATCTACATAAAGATTTAGGGGTAGGGCCTTTACTTATCGGTATAACGATAGGAATTGCCCCATTACTATCTACTATAGGGGGCTTTATCGGTGGTTATCTGACTGACCGATTTGGTAGAAAACGAATTCTGTTAATCACTGTTTTTGTATGGAGTACGGTGTTTATAGGATTCGCTACGACAAATATAGTTGCTATGTTCATAGTCTTAAATGCTATTAATGGTTTATGTCGTTCATTTTTTGAGCCGGCTACACAAGCATTAATGATTGATTTTACACCACAAGAAAAAAGAAAACGTCTCTTTTCATTACGCTATACAGCAATTAATATAGCTGCTGTTATAGGTCCTGTTGTTGGAGTCTATATTGCCAGCCTGTCAAGTCCAAGTGTACCTTTTTTGTTTACAGGCGCTATGTACTGCGTATATGGAATCTTTTTGATGCTTGTATTGAATCGATATGAAATGAAACAGCAAAAACTAGCAACACAAATTCAAATACATCATATGTTTCGCATTATCTTATCGAATCGAAAAATGCAGCTGTTTGTTGCAGGTGCGATATTGATTAACTTTGGGTATTCTCAGTTCGATTCCACATTACCTCAATTGGTCGAATTGACTGTTGAAGAGGGAGTAAAACTTTACTCATTATTAATAGCACTTAATGCTGCAGTTGTTTTAATATTGCAGTTACCGATTAGTATCTATTCTGAACGTTATTCAACGAAATTCACACTTTTATTGGGTATTGGATTCTTTGTAGCGGGATTAGCTTTATTTGGCGTGGCAAATAGTAGTCTCATATTTGTTATTGGGATGGTACTGTTTACTATTGGTGAGATCTTTGTTTTCCCAACAATGAATGTCCTAATTGATGAAATTGCCCCCGAAACACAAAAAGCAAGCTTTTTAGGGGCAGCCCAATTCAAGAACTTAGGAAGTTTCATTGGACCAGTTATAGGTGGATGGCTGCTAGTGCATTTTCAAGATCAACTCTTTTTTTTGGTAGCTTTGATTGTACTATCTAGTGCAGCATTTTATAAGACGGCGATGAATTTGAAACAATAAAGTTAACTTGAATATGTAAAATACCCCGGTTAAAGGACAGTATAATAAGGTCCTCTAACTGGGTTTTCTTTTGCCGGTTCAATAATGAAATTAGTTTGCCAAAGACAACGCTTTTCTCTTGATTGTTCTTCAATAAAAAGGTAAATTTAATTGTGCTATTATAGAACTGTTCGTAATGGAACTGTTTGAAATGAAAGGAGTGGGGGATTTTGAGTCTTGAAAAAGACGGTGGTATAAGGTCTGAAAAGTTATTACATTCGTTTTGGCATGTGAACCATTGTATTAGGAGAATAGTGCAAAGAACCGCATTAGAAAATGATCTTACGATTCCTCAATATGCTCTATTAATAACGCTCGCACCATTTGAAGAGATGACTCAAAAACAGTTAGGGAAAGCAACTTTTTTTCCGAAAAGTACATTAAGTCAAGCTGTTGAGGGACTTGTGCAGGCTGAATTGATTCAGAGAAATCCTGTAGAAGATAATAGACGTGAAATGCTGTTGACCCTTAGTGATAAAGGTCAATTGCTTTATAACAAGATACAAAGCCAAGAGAGTAGTATACTCCAAGCTTTTGAGTCAGCGACTAATTCACTTAGTGAAAAACAATACGATGATCTTCTAACATCACAGCGCCAAATAATCACGTTATTAGAAGAGGCTATAGAAAGAGGAGAATGATTTAAGTGCTTAAACTACTCAAAAACCTAACAGTTTATAAGTGGATTGTTCTAGCGGTGGTTGGACTTGTATTCGTTCAATCCATGGCTGATTTGTATTTACCTACTCTAATGTCAGATATTATTGATAAGGGAGTAGTAGTAGGTGATAAGAATTATATTTTGAAAATCGGTGGATTAATGCTTTTAGTGGCTGCACTTGGAGTGGGTGCATCGATTGTTGCAAGTTATTACTCATCAAAAGCTGCAATGGGTTTTGGTCGTGATGTCCGACGAAAAGTGTTTAATCATGTTGAAGAATTTTCACTGCAAGATTTTGATGAAGTTGGAACAGCATCACTGATTACACGAACAACAAATGATATAACTCAAGTACAGCAAGTAGTGATCATGTTACTAAGAATGGTTGTAAGTGCACCGATTATGTTTGTTGGTGGATTAATAATGGCTTTATCAAAGGATGCAAAATTATCGCTTATTATCGTAGCAACAATCCCTGTACTAATGGGAGCAGTTATTCTCATTATGACAAAAGGAATACCGCTATTTAAATTAGTGCAAACACGTTTAGATCGTTTGAATTTAGTTTTACGAGAAAATTTAACAGGTATACGCGTTATCCGTGCTTTTAATCGTGAAAAGCAAGAAAAGGTTCGTTTGCAAAAGGCAAATATAGATTTAATGGATGTTTCTATCAAAGTCAATAAAGTAATGGCATTTTTAATGCCTGTTATGATGCTAGTAATGAATTTAACAGTTGTTGCTATCATTTGGTTTGGTGGAATTCGTATCGATAATGGTGGTATGCAGATCGGGGACTTGATGGCATTTATTCAATACGTCATGCAAATCATGTTCGCCCTTGTTATGGCATCAATGATGTTTGTTATGATTCCGAGAGCTGCAGTGTCCGCTAAACGTATTAATGAAGTATTAGATAAGAAACCAACTATACTTAATGAAGGAGCCAAAGCAGTAGACCAAGAGCGAGGAACACTTGAATTTAATAACGTCTCTTTTACTTACCCAGGAGCAGAAGAACCTGTGTTATCTAATATTAGTTTCCGTGCTAAGTCAGGTGAAATTACTGCAATCATTGGGGGAACCGGTGCTGGGAAATCAACACTCGTGAATCTAATTCCACGTTTTTATGATGTTACTAGTGGAACGATTCGAGTAAATGGTGTAGATCTAAAAGAGACATCAACCGATGAGGTACGTTCTAAGATTGGTTATGTACCGCAAAAAGCACTTCTCTTTACAGGTACGATTGCTGAAAATATTCGCTTTGGTAAAGAAGATGCCACGCAAGAAGAGATTGAACATGCGGCGCGCATAGCCCAAGCAGAAGACTTTATAAGTAAAATGGAAAATGGTTATGAATCTGAAATTTCTCAAGGCGGTTCTAATGTATCGGGTGGTCAAAAACAACGACTTTCAATAGCAAGAGCATTAGTCAGAAAACCGGATATTTATATATTCGATGATAGCTTTTCAGCACTTGATTACAAAACAGATGCAAGTCTACGAGCTGCATTAAAAGAAGAAACTAAGAATGCAACAATGCTACTCGTTGCTCAGCGCGTTAGTACCGTAGTTAATGCTGATCGAATCATCGTTTTAGATAAAGGCGAAATAGCTGGGATAGGTACACATAAAGAATTACTTGAAGAAAATGAAGTTTATCGTGAAATTGTTAAATCACAGCTCTCAGAGGAGGAAATCGCATGAGTAAGCATAAAAAAACGCAACCTCAAGGCGGCGGTCCAATGGGGCATGGCGGTGGTCATATGATGATGGCAGGGCAAAAAGCTAAGAATTTTAAAGGTACGTTTAGACGTTTACTTAGCTTTTTAAAACCACATCGTAATCGACTAATCGTCGTATTTTTAGCAGCAATTATGAGTACTGTTTTCATGGTTGTGGGGCCGAAGATAATGGGGAATGCAATCACTGAATTATTTGAAGGGGCATATAGCAAATTCAAAGGAGTACCAGGAGCAGAAATCGACTTCCATGCTATTGGACAGTTGTTACTGTTACTTGCGGGACTTTATGTAATTAGTAGTTTGTTTTCGTATATTCAACAGTATATTATGTCTAGTGTCGCTCAAAAGACAGTTTATGATTTAAGAACAGAAATCAATGAAAAGCTAGAGAAGCTTCCATTGAAATATTATGACGGACGTGCAAATGGAGAGACTTTAAGTAGAGTAACAAATGACATTGATACAATTGGCAGTACGCTACAGCAAAGTGTGACACAATTCATCACTTCGATCGTAACCATAATAGGGATTATTATCATGATGTTAACAATCAGCCCGTTGTTGACGTTAATATCAATTGTAAGCCTACCTCTTTCAATTTTCGTTATTAAACCAATTTTGAAAAGGTCCCAAAAACATTTTGCAGATCAACAAAAAACACTTGGCCAGTTAAATGGTCATATTGAAGAAATGTATACAGGCCACCAAGTCGTTAAAGTATTTGGACATGAGAAAAAAGCAGTCGCAGAATTCGATGAAGTAAATGAAAAATTATATCAAGCAGGTCGTAAAGCACAATTTATCTCGGGAATGATCATGCCATTAATGTCTTTCATCGGGAATTTAAGTTATGTCATCATTAGTGTTGTTGGTGGTATTTTAGTAACGCAGCGTGCGATTTCAATCGGGGATATACAAGCATTTATTACGTATACTCGACAGTTTACCCAGCCTATTGCACAAACAGCGAACATTGCAAACATTATCCAATCAACAATTGCAGCAGCGGAACGTGTTTTTGAACTACTAGATGAAGAAGAGGAAGTAAAAGAAGTGACATCTTCTAGTTTAACAAAAGCAAAAGGTGCCGTTACTTTCGAGAATGTTAGTTTCGGATATGGCAAGGAACTATTAATAGAAGACATGAATATTGAAGTACTTCCAGGTCAAACAGTTGCCATTGTAGGTCCAACAGGAGCTGGTAAGACGACCCTGATCAATTTGTTAATGAGATTTTATGAGTTAAATGACGGGAAAATCAAAATAGATGGTATTGATACACGTAACATATCTCGCGAAAACCTCCGCAAAACATTTGGCATGGTGCTTCAGGATACTTGGCTTTTTAATGGAACAATTAAAGAAAACTTAGCTTTTGGAAAAGAAAATGCGACAGATGAAGAAATATTCTTGGCTGCCCAAACAGCTCGAGCAGATCACTTCATTCGTACACTTCCAGACGGTTATAATACCGTTTTAAATGAAGAAGCATCAAACATTTCGCAAGGACAAAAGCAGCTCTTAACTATTGCTCGAGCTGTACTTGCGGATCCTCCGATCATGATTTTAGACGAAGCAACTTCAAGTGTTGATACACGTACAGAATTACTGATCCAACAGGCGATGAATCGTTTAATGGAAGGGCGAACTAGCTTTGTTATTGCACATCGTCTTTCCACTATCAGAGACGCTGACTTGATCCTAGTGATGAATCAAGGTAAAGTGATTGAACAAGGAACACATCAAGATTTGTTAGAAGAAGACGGTTTTTATGCTGACCTTTATAACAGTCAATTTTCAAATAAAAAAGCAATGTAATAAATGTAGCCTTGATTCTAATTTGGAATCAAGGCTTTTAAAATTTTGAGAACAGAATAGTCAGTAATATTAGAATTGTATAAAATAATAAATAACAATATAATAAAAGAATAGCTTAATATATTTGCAGAAATTACAGTCCGAATAACATGAATGAAAAGCGGAGGTAAACAATGAACATTACTTATAAATTATTGTCGTCAGTAAGCTTTCAAGAAGCACATGAATTATTTAATAGAGGGTTTGAAGGTTATTTATTACCGATGAATTTATCTTTTGAAACATTCATTAGTAAGTTTGGAAATGAAGGTTTATCTCCATCGCTCTCAGTCGTTGCGTATGATGGTATTGAGCCTGTCGGATTTGTACTGCAGGGAATTAGAGAAGTGGATGGTCAAAAGGTTTCATGGAATGGTGGAACCGGTATTGTTCCCGAATATCGCGGGAAGAAGTTGGGCTTTTCTTTGATGCAAGAGGCGGAGAAAGTCTTAATGGACAACGAAGTTTCTATAGCTACATTGGAAGCACTTTCTGAAAATAGACCAGCCATATCATTATATGAGAAGTGTGGTTACAAAGTAGTTGACGATTTGCTCTTTTTATCAGCAAATGGGGCATTAGATCATCAATTACCAAATTTAGATGGCTATGAAATTCAAAGAATTCCTGCTGTGCATGCAATAGGTTCAGGATTATTTCCGGCTATTGTACCTTGGCAAACAGATCCTAGTAACACACCTAAAATAGGTGGAGAAGTTGTGATGATTACAAAGGATGAAGATGTACAGTCTGCATGTCTTATTCGGAAAAAATATGTGTTCGGAAATGAAACGGAAGGTATTACATTGTTTCAAGTATCTGAAAATGGTGATGAAGATGTACTAAATGCATTACTTGCGTATGCTTTGGAATACGATAAGCCAATAAATCGTACTACTTATAACTTCTTAAAAGGAAACGGACGAGTGATTTCCTTATTAACGAAAAAGGGATTTGAGGAGACGCCTGTTTCACAAGTATTTATGACAAAAACTTACTAACTTACCTGTTCAACTTTTAATAAATTGATTGAACAAGGTTTTTTAATCGCTTTTATGAAACAAGCCCTTCAATCAACAGATTGAAGGGCTTGTTTGTTATGTTAAACAGATTCATTCATTTCGCTTGCTTGTTCTCTTTGCTGCCTTTTTGCTTTTCGGAAGTGAAGAGTCTCGTAAATAACGGGAATCACCACAAGTGTCAGCAATGTGGCCATTGTTAAACCGCCAATTACGACGATTGCAAGACTACTGGAAACTAAGCTAGTTGACTCTGCTTTTTTAAATAATAATGGAATCATAGCACATACTGTCGCCATAGCGGTCATTAAAATTGGACGCATTCTTGTAGCTGCTGCTTCTACTAGTGCATCGCGAATAATCATTGTTTTTTCATTTTGTTTGACACGATCTAGCAAAACAATCGCGTTCGTAACTACAATTCCAATTAACATTAAGGCACCAAGTAATGCCGTAACATCTACCGTAATTCCACTAATCAATAGGCCGAGAATCGCACCGATTGCTGCTAATGGAAGTGAACATAATATTGCAATTGGTGCACGGAATGTCTTAAAGGTTACAACCATAATTAAGAACACGATTCCTATTGATACAAGCATAGTGATAAATAAATCAGAGAAATCGTCTGCTTGTTGAGCACTTGCACCGCCAATATATACGTTTACTCCAGCTGGAATCTTCATTCCCTTTACATCTTTCTTACCAAAGATAGTTTTAGTAATCTCTTCATTGACCTTTGATAGATGCTCAGGATCAACACTAGCGGTAATACGTACATATGAATTTCCATCTTTATGGATTATGTTTGTTGGCTTCTCTTCTTGTTTTAACTTTGCTACTTTAGATAAAGGCGCCATTCCTGTAGGAGTAGCAACTAACATCTTGTTTAATTCATCTTTCGTTTTTGGGTTCAGGAGAGGCTCTAACATAATTGTAGTTGGTTGTGAACCAATCGTTGCCATTCCTATAGGCGTTCGATTTAGAAAAACACCTAATTGCTGAGAAATTTGCGTTGCGCTTCCTTCAGCAGCATTCACTTTAAAAGAATAGACCATTTTTTTGTCATCCTGATTGGTTGTTACCTTATCAATACCTTTTATTCCTTCGATTTTTTCTTTTACATTAGTTGCAGTTTTTTCAATTTGATTTAAATCATCACCCATAACATCAATCGTAATTGGTGAAGATGAACCTGACATAAAGGAAGCTGTTTCTACTGTTAGTTCTGCACCCACATACTCATTCTTTTGTTTTTCTAGTCTTTCAAGCATTTTTTCTGTATCTTTACTATCCTTTAACATGATCATGATTGTTGCAAGCGTTGGAGAATTAACCCCGCCAAATCTCGCGGCATCTTCTGTATTACCAAGCTGTGTATATTCATATTCCACTTCATCCTGAGAGTGAATGTAATCTTCAAGGCGAAGTGTATTTTCTTTTACTTTTTCAAGTGGTGTATCATTTGGATATTCTAAAGTTGCCTGTATGAAATCAGCTGTCGATTTATCAATCTCTCCCTTAGGCATTGCAAAATAAGTCCCAATTGAACCTGCAAATAATAATAAAGAAAGTAGATATACAACCCATTTATGGTTTAGTGTCCATGTTAATAAGCGAGAAAAACGTACTGCTGGCTTATGCGAAGCAAGTTTACTATTTTTCAATAAGGATGAACTCATCAACGGTACAACTGTGACTGCAACAATTAATGAAGCGAGTAAAGAATATGTGATCGTCAAGGCAAATGGCATTAAAAAGTCTTGTAAACTGCCACTAACTAATCCTATTGGTAAGAAGACGGCAACAGTTGTTAGTGTAGAAGCTAATATAGCTGTTCCTACTTCTTTTGTCGCTTCTACAATAAGACTTACTGAGAATTTTTCGTTTTGCATTTTCCGGAAAATGTTTTCTATTACGACGATACTATCGTCAACAAGCCTTCCAACAGCCACAGCTACTCCACCTAATGTCAAAATGTTTAACGAGACTCCTGACATCCATAGCAGAAACAGTGTAAAAGCTAGAGAAAGCGGTATGGAGACAATCGTAATAAATGTTGAACGTAGGTTTCTTAGAAATAGTACAATTACTATGGTCGCGAATAGTGCGCCTAATAATACTTCTTTCATCATTGTATTTACGGAACCTTCTATCATATCGGCTGTCGACATAATAACATCACTTTGGACGTTATGATATTGTTTATTCATTTTCTTTGTTACTTCGGCAATTTCTTTCCCTGTACTTACTGCGTTTGCATTACTTTGTTTCGTCATAATAAGAATCAACGCATCTTTACCGTTTACGCGAGTAAGAGTAGTAGTTGGCTTTTTAATGCTTACTTTTGCGACATCCGCCAGTTTGACATCTGGAGCAATGGAAAGTTGTTGGATGTCTTTCAAAGAATTCAATTTTCCAATGATTTTGATGTTACTGGCCTTGTCGTCAATCGTTTTTTCCCCGACTGAAGCAGAAAGGTTTTGATCTTGGAGTATTGTCATAATATTCTCAAGTGATAATTGTTTTTCTGCTAATAGCGTATTATTTATTTTTATAGAAACATATGAACTTTCTGTACCAAACGCTTGCACATCTGCGACACCTTTAATATCTTTATACATTGGAATGATTTTTTTCTTAGCAAATTCGCTGTTTCTTTTTGTTAATCCATCCTTAAAAGTAATAGAAACATCTGCAATCGGAATCATGGATGTATTAAGCTGAATGATTGAAGGTTTCTGTACATTCTTTGGTAATGTGACGGTAGAAAGAGCTTCTTGCACTTCCTGCTTGGCATCTTTCATATTGGTTTTTGATTCAAATAATATATCGATTTGTGAAAATCCATCACCTGTTGTAGAGAAATAATCTTTTTTACCTTTGACAGAACTCACTGCGGTTTCAATTGGGGTTGTGACCTGTTGCTCCATCGAATTAGAATCGACTCCTTGCCCCAGTGCAATTATTGTTATTTGCGGTTGATCGGCGGGTGGCAAAAACTCCATTGGTAATTTGAAATAACTAACAGTACCTAGTAGTAAGACAAGGATTGTAACTAATGTTATGGCCGCTTTATTCTTGAAGGACCATTTAGTAAAGATAGACATATTAAAAAAATCTCCTTTCACATGCTCATCCATTTTTTTATAGCTCATTTTCAACATTAATATTTCTCGCTTTATTTGCGTCGTTCCTCCTGTAAGTAATTGTAAGTCATTGGAATTTTAAGGATAATAGACCAGAGTTGGTGGTTTTTCTACGTCTTAAGACTGATTTTGAATCAACAGAGGGATTGATTACAGATTAAATGATTCTAAATTTGAACGTACATATTTAAATAATAAGAAAAATAGTTATTTTTTATAAAAGTCTGGTACTCACCCAATTGAATCATAGTGATCAGAACGAAATTTGGAAGGTAGACTATTTTAGTACTTGGAAACAAATTATTTAAAAACTAACCAACTTAAAAAGTTAACCTGTATTAAGAGAGCATTAAAATCATGTTGCTGTTGACTTTCCTTTGAAATAGTAGAAAGTAAATATCAAATGTCTAATATAGAGAACTATAATTACAGAATTAGAGAAATAGTATAATCGTAATTCATTTAATTCTAATACCATTAAAAAGACTTGATCCCACAGAGGGGTCAAGTCTTTTTACATATTGGAACATATGAGGTCTACACAATGAGGGCAACAATCGCGATAGCAACCATAAGAACACAAAAACCTATGAGCGTATAGCCGATTACACGAATTCCTTTTGGTTGTTGTTGTATATGGGGTTTCTTATGAGATGGAGCGCCCATTATTTGATTATCAGATTCCATCGGATCGAATATTGTATCTTCATCATTTAATGTATTTGATTCATCTTGAATAATTTGATTTTTTTCTTCCATAACATTACCTCCTTTTAAAGGTTGTAATAAAAATGACTCGAATTATTACCAATTTATTCAACTACACACATAATTATATTGCTTGAAAGCGTTAATTATAAGTAAATATCCTTGTTGAATAGGAGTATCTTTTTATATTGAAGTATGAGTAAAACAAAAATGAAATTAAAGCTACTTATTTTACTAAAGGGTCAGGTCATTTGAACAAGAGAAGGAGGAAAAGAGTGAAAAAAATTTTGAATATATGGTAATATTTGAAACGTTCATTCCTTCCTTACGTATATATTAGAAATGATGTTGAAACATTCATATATCACGGATTGTAAATGTGTGAAAAAAGGAGGAATAGAATTGAAAAAGATGATTCGATTATTTTTAAGTTTTAGTTTAATCCTTTTATTAGCAGCGTGTTCAGAAGATGTTACTCAATATGAAGCAAAGGCTAGTGATTTTGAAGATGTGGGCTTTGTATATAATAATGACTTAACTATTGTAGTAATTGGTGAAGAATTAGTGATTTTTGGTTTTGTTTCTAAGTATGATCCTGAAAGGAAAACAATTATAGATAAATTATCTAAATCAGCTAATGCCGTTCAGGGAGAGTTTAATGAAAAGAGATATAAGAATGTAAAAATTAAAACAAAAAAAGATAAGTATTATATTACTGCTGACGATGGTTTATCACTTGAGTTTCAAAAAATTGGAGAAAGGATTATAGTTGATGAAGTAGGTGCGGAATATTTTACAAACAAATATCCAGAAAAATAAAATTCAATTGAAATTATATCTATAGTAAAAATAAAGAGTTTATCCAGCTACTTAAAAGATAAATACTAAATGTTCTAGTTGAACAAAAGGGGGCTTGAGTTGAAGATTACAGGGCTGGTCAGACGGCTCTATTTTCTTCTTCAACTTAAGGGGCAGGTTAGTTGTAGAAGATGAAAACAATTGAAAGTTAATAACATAAGAAGTTTTTTTGAATTAGTTTACATATATCTAAAGGAGAGGTTTTCAAATGAAACATTCTACGAAAGTAACAGAATGCCCAAAATGTGGTGGAAAAGAATTAGGGAAAGGTAAGCAAAATGGATATGGAGCTATGTTCCCGGGTAATAAGATGAGCTTTGGGTCAGATGTTGAATACATTATTTGTACTGAATGTGGATTTATAATCGAAAGCTATGTAAAAAAGCCAGAGAAATTTAAGGGGACACTTTAGATGTTATTCAAGTAACGAGGGCTAGAGTTGAAGATTACGTTGTGTTCAATCAGTAGACTTTTTTTATTATTCACTAAAAGAGGCAGTTTAGCTTAATAAGATACCTTATTGCTGTTTAATTGAGTACCAACTCATGTTATAATGAGTAACTTAGGATAATTACTACTTTTACTTATAATTGAACGGATGCCAAGAAAAGCCTCCGCATAGCGTAAAAATATGGAGGTGTAAGAGAATGAATAAACAATGGACGATTGGTAAAATTAAAGAATTTGTTGAGAAGAATTCAGAAAGTAAGTTGCTAACGAAGGAATATCACGGTTTTTCTCAAAAGTTACTATTTAAATGTGCATGTGATAGCAATTTTGAAAAGACATTTACGAAATTTAAAAATAAAAACCAACGTAAATGTGACGTGTGTCAACCACCAAAAGAATCAAGATAAAGTATACCCATAAATAAAGTGCCGATTTCTATTAAAGAGAAGTTGGCACTATTTTTATTTTATAGTGAGAATAAAAGTGGGTTTCACTAGGAAGGTAGATGAATATTCCTTCTTCAACAAACGACCTTTATGGTCGATTATACAATCGTTCGACATCCTTACTCCCCGAATGGTTTCAGACGTTTTTCAACAACTTTTAACAGAAGTCTTTTTTGCATGAATTCTTGTGAAAATCAAGAACACTATTGAACTATTTATCACTGCTTTCTTTTTCTTCTAATTAAAAAATAACTAATTAATATTACGGCAATAATAACGACTACACCTACTAAAAGTGATAGATTAGCGTAATTAATGCCCCATCCATATTGTTCTTTAGTCATAACATTACCTCACTTAATCTATTTATTTTTTTCAACATTAATAATATACAAAAAAATTTGGCATTAATTTTCCAATATTAACATAGTAATTGTTCTTTTTTCATTAATTTCCCTATAAAAAACACCCCGATCATTAGTTTTTGTCTAACAATAGGGGTGTAATTCACTTTAATTCTTTACTCACTATTACATATCTTCTAAAATACCCTTAATTAAGTCAACGAATTGTGTTCTAACTTTACTTGCCACTTCAATTACTTCATCATGATTTAATGGTTGATCTAAAATTCCACATGCCATATTTGTTAAGCAAGAAATGCCAAGTACTTTCATATTTCCATGAATGGCTACAATAGCTTCTGGAACGGTTGACATACCTACAGCATCTGCTCCTAATGTACGAATCATGCGAATTTCAGCTGGTGTTTCGTATGCTGGTCCACTCCACCAAGCATAAACACCTTCTTGTAAGGAAATGTTTTGTTCTTTAGCCACGGTAGAAGCAATATTACGTAAATTACGATTATAAACTTCAGAAACATCAGGGAAACGAGTTCCCAATTCATCATTATTTGGCCCAATTAATGGATTTGTGCTAACCAAATTAATATGATCAGTAATTAACATTAAATCTCCTGGGTTAAAGCTTGTATTAACTGCACCACAAGCATTAGTAATGATTAGTTCCTCGACACCTAACGCTTTCATTACACGTACGGGAAAAGTTACTTCATCTAAAGTAAAGCCCTCATAATAATGGAAACGCCCTTTCATAGCAACTACTGTTTTTCCCTTTAATTCTCCGATTACTAATTCGTTTGCATGACCAATTGCTCCAGACTTTGCAAAGTGAGGAATTTCACTATAAGGAATTTTGAAAGGGTTCTCAATTTCATCGGCAAGAGTTCCTAAACCAGAACCTAAAATCAGTCCAATTGTAGGACGATAATCTGTCTTATTCATAATGAAATCGCTAGCTTCTAAAATATCTTGTAATTTGTGCATCAATAATTCCTCCTTAAATGAAAAACATAAACGTTACTTAAAATAAATTTGCTTTAAGACAAAATGTTTAAGTATGTATGCTTTATGTAAAAATAATAATTTTTTTTAACACTGCATCAATAGAAGTTTAATTGATTTTATAGCTATTGTAAATAGAGTGAAATTTAGAGTGACAACACTGAACTGGAAAAAGACTGTTGCTTAAATTCAGTAGCCGTATGATATCCAAGTGTTTGCTGTTAGTGTAGCCACATGCTTATTTCTTATTCACTAATGGAGCTGTTTTGGGGATCTAATAGTTAGGGGGATGATAATAAGGAACATAAATTTATCAAACGGAAAAACATTGGAAGTCTAGTGTTAGAGTTGTACATTAAACAGTGGGGTCATTGAACCATGCAGGAGATATATTCAAAGTTGTAGACAGTGACTTCAAAAAATGTTTGTGTAATCTCCTATTAACCAAACTAGGAAGAACTAGAGTTCAAGAATGGCAATACTACAGTTATCCTTCTTTCTTGTTGTGCTCTAGGGAAGGATAGAAGAATGAGATAAACATTTTTTATAGTATTATGTTAGAATAAATGTAATATTTTGATAAATTAGGATGTGTAATTGATAAAATATATATTAGGTTTCTCTGCAGGATATTTTGCTTGTATGTTAATAATATTTTTTATCTTTGATGACTTCACTTGGTCATTCGCATTGGGTTCTTTAACTGGAATAGTTCTCTTCGCACTATTAATAAAGATGCTTCGAAGAAAAAGATAACTTAATTTATTCTAACGCAATTTTTATTTAACTAAAGATGCAAGTTATTTGAAGAAGGTGCTGTATTATTAATGGATGGTGTATATCATTTTAGCGATGGATTGTAAGCAATTTATGAAGAATTCTTGGTAAATGATTATTTTCTTAATCAACTAAAGTGGCAGGTTAGTTGATTAAGGGTAACAAACAATTGCTATCATTTAAGGGAGAGGTCAGAGTTGAAAAAAACCAAACGAAATATGCTTATCGCAATCTTTGTAAGCGTGGCTATATTAACAATAGGAGGTGCGAGAATTCTTCAAATTGAGAGGAATTACCAAGCACATAAGCCTATATTAGAGGAATGCATAAGTAATTATGGCACTGTGATAATAGAAAAGAAGCGTTTCTGGTCTCTTTCAACAGCTACATGTAAGGGAAGTTAACTTATATAGACCTTGTATTCAAGTTCTTTTTTTATAGTTGCATAAGAATACATTTATATCATGAAGAATTCATAAGAAATACTTATACTGTATCATAGGTTTTTAACAATTAACTTATGGGGTCATGTTAAATAAAATAAATGTACATAGTGTTTTAGGACATAAATGAGGAGGGATTAATAATGGAGACAGAAATTAAGTTTAGAATAGCAACAGAACAAGATTTGGATAGAATAGTGGAAATGCTTGCTGATGATGCTTTAGGAAGTAAAAGAGAGCGTTACGAACAACCACTCCCAGTTAGTTACAAAAAAGCGTTTCAGGCTATTTCGACTGACCCTAATAATGAATTAATAGTGGCTTGTAATGGAAATGAAGTTATCGGGGTTCTACAAATAACATTTACACCATATATTACACATCAAGGTGGATGGAGAGCTACTATTGAAGGGGTAAGAACATCATCTTCTGAACGTGGTAAGGGGATAGGAACTGAACTTATACGATGGGCAATTGAGCGTGCTAGAGAACGTGGTTGTCATTTGGTTCAACTCACAACAGATAAACAACGAGAAGATTCTTTACGTTTTTATGAACGTCTAGGTTTTAAAGCATCTCACGAAGGATTAAAAATGAAACTTTAATATTCATCTAAAGGAGGACTTTACTTCAATAAGGAGTAAAGTTTTTTCTATTTTAAGTAAAGGAGCAGGTTAGTACAAGAAGGATATTAATAAAGAAATAGAGAATATAAAACTTTAATCACAAATGAGGAGGGGTTTTTTGGGAAAGAAAATTTATAATGGTAGGTTTGTTGCAAGCACAGAAGAGAGTTTAGTTTTATTTATTATTGGAATGCGTATTAACAAGCTTTTTTCTTTCACAAAGTGGGTACCAGTTTTTAAGGCAATGGGTCCAATGATAAAAGAATTATATCAGAATCCTGAATGGGGTTTCCGTCACACTGAATTTCTTTTTAGTTGGAGGGGAGTCACACTTATCCAGTACTGGAGAAGCTTTGATGATTTGGAGGCATATGCTCATGGGAAAACTCACTCTGCTGCTTGGAAAAGCTTTAACCAAAAGATTAAAGATGATGGAAGTGTTGGGATATACCACGAAACATACATAATTGAAAAGGGTGGGTCAGAAGCTATATATAATAATATGCCAAAGTTCGGTCTTTCCAAGGCATTCTCTCATATGCGAGTAGCTGCAAAGACAGAGTCAGCAAGAAGTAGAATTAGTAAATAATTTATTTGAGCCAATTCTTCTGCCAAAAAAGATTGGAATCGTTATAAAAGGCTCTACTGCAACTATCTTAGCAGAATAATTAAAGAAATTATTGAAGGGTGAGGGGAATTATGGGTTCAAGAATAATGCACTTGGTTATCGCTAATAGAATTGCAGAATGTTTGTCGATAGAAGATAGAACTTCATTTTTACTTGGAGGCATTGCGCCAGATGCTGTTTCGCCTAAAGAATTATCACATTTCTTTAAAGGTGAAGTACAAGATTATACACGAAGCATTGATTATAAAGAATTTTTACATAAATATCATGCGCAAGTAGAAAGTCATTATATTTTGGGATATTATACACATTTAATCGCTGATGATATATGGCTGAAAGGTTTTTATCTTCCTTGGTTGAAAAACAGAATGGAAGCTAATAAAGAAATACTTCATTTATACCATAATGATTTCCGATTACTGAATGGAAAATTATTAGAGTACTATGGTTTTACAGATGAATTGAGAAAAATGCTCAGTGGTATTCCTTCAATATTTGATTTGCAGGAGGTTAAGTCCAAAGATGTTGAAGAATTCATTCCTTATGTATTAGGAGATATGCAGTACGATACGGAAGTGATAAATGAAAAACTTAATGTATTTACGTTTGATCAAATAGTTGGTTATATAGAGACATCAGTTAATAAGGGGTTATTGAATATAAAACCTTTACTTACTTAATCTATTGTTAAATTTGAATATTCTACTCAAATGGGCGTTTCTACAATATGTGGAAACGTTTTTTTACTAAATGTTTAAGTTAGTCGTAAAATGGACACGACTTTAATGTGCTAATTTCAACTTGGAGGTGATATTAAATGGCTTTTCAATCTAAAAATATTTTCATCAATATTCCAGTGAAAGATCTGAACAAATCCTTCAAGTTTTTTCAAGAGTTAGGTTTTGATTTCAACCCACAATTCAGTGATGAAAGCACAGCCTCTATGATCATTAGCGACAATATCTTCGCAATGTTAATGGTTGAAGACCGTTTCAAAGAGTTTACGAAGAAGGAAATTTCGGATACTACAACTTCTGCAGAAGCGATTTTCTGCTTATCTGCTGAAAATCGGGTTCAAGTGGATGAGTTGGTAAATAAAGCACTGGCATCTGGTGCTAAGCCTTATAGTGAGCCGCAAGATCACGGATTTATGTATATATGGGGTTTTCAGGATTTAGACGGTCATATCTGGGAAATTGCTTATATGGATGAAAGTGCAATAAATCAGGGATAAACTTTTCGGTTTAATGTTATCTAATAAAAGTTTAACTTTTGTAGTGATGATGCCTTATCAGGTATCATCTTTTTTATTTACCTTAGTACGGGAATAATAGGGCATCAGATTATTTTAAAAAGAGGGTAATTACGAATAAGACAAAAGTGTTCTTCACCATAATGACATTCACAAAGGAGTTAATCCAAGAAGGGTAAAGTATCTTAATCAAACTGGTTTAACTCAGTTGACGAGGCTATTAAACGACTTACAAAGAATTCTAAGGCAATAAACTTTAATAGTGTAGCAGAAGAAGCTGGAGTGAGCAAAGCTACGCTATATAATCATCCAGACCTTAAAGAGCGTATCAATTTCTTACGAAATCAGCAAGAAGAAAAGTTTATAGATTCAAGGATAAAACGAGATGAAAACAATCAAAATGCTATAATCGATTCTCTTAAAAGAAGGATTGAAAAGTTAGAAACTAGAAATAAAGAACTTGAAAAGGAAAATAAGCTATTGCGGGAAAAAGAAAATGAGAAGCTTACTGATTACTTTAAGGATATTTAATTTGAAATTAAGATAAAAGATGTTGCTATGAAATTAAAATAAAGTTTTTTAATATTAAAACTTCAAACAAACATAACTTCTTTCAAGTTAGGACGGGGTTATGTTTGTTTAATTATTAATTTAGGAAACCTTACTATACTAAAAAATAACAATAAAGTCATTTAGAATTATTTAACAAACAAGCACGATTGTTTCTGTAAAGTCATTCGTTTATTTCATTATTTAATTTTCCTTGAAATCTATGTTCTTATTCTCCAACCATACCATCATTATCTCGATCATCCATATATGGATATAACCAGTGGTCTTTTGTAATTGGCATCTTGTAACCTGCTGCTTTTGCTTCTTTAATTGTTACTTGTCCATTACCACCTGTATCAACACTAGAAAGATTACCTTTTGTGTTTGAAGTATTTGAATTCGATTTAGAATCAGAAGACTTCTTGCCTGTTAAACCTAGTGATTCGTTTACTTTATCAGGATCCACATTGTCAAACTTTTCAACGATTTTATTACCATTAATCATATAAATATATTGATAACTTGAAGGAATTTGGGTTTTCGTATTTGGATAGGTGATAATTGCTTCAAAATTAGTAGCCCCACCTGCTTTACGTATCGTTTCTTCCATATAAGCTTGATCCCCATGTCGATTGAGCGTACTATTTTGTGGTGTGATATTATAAGCATTTGATACCCCACCAATAGAATCTGCAATAATATGTCCTTCATCTAAATCTGCTCTCTCGACACCAGGAACTTTTGCTTCATCAGCGTAGTATCTGCCAGATGATGTTACAGGTTCGTTATCGTCATCTTGTAGAATAATTTCGTCAGCAATAACTCGTACTAGTTGTCCGTATTCATTCGTAAATGCCCAATATTTACGGTCCCCAAAACCAATGTCAACAACGACGTTAGCTTCACGATTTCCAGATAAATCACCACCATCAACTTCAATAAGTTTGTACCCTGCGAACAGTTCATCATCTGTTTTGGGTGGTGTTTCCTCTTCTATTTGTTCTTCATCACCGGTAGTAATAGGTTCTTCTTTTTCGGTATTTGTATCAACTGTAGTTATTACTTGTGAATCAGATTCATTTTCTGTATTGGATGCATCTTCTACGTTAGTACAACCAACGATAAAGATGGCAGTTAAAAGTAAGATTAAATAGTTTATTTTTTTTTTCATTTTAGGACTCCTTATAGTATTTTTTTACTGAACATTCTAGAAATCTTAGAATAAAACATAAATTAACATGGTTCATCTATTTATAATAGCATATTACCAATATTAATTTTATTTCAGTAGATAATTAGTTCGAAGTATGTTAAATACCAATAAAGATTAGTAGAGTCCATTGCACTGAAAAAGGCACAATTCCAATTCAAGAATTGCGCCCGATTGTTGAAGATCATTTTTCAACTAAAGCCCCTACTATTAACAGTTTCAAATAAAACTGACTGATTACATCTATGATTTTAAATTGTAGATGTAATCGGTAAGTACATGATTCTCCTTTTCTAGCCCAGTCTATAAAGCATTGTCTCCTTTAAGTCGCCTAAAGTTGTATATAAGTAGATATAAAGTTCTTTCGAATCTTACAACAACTGTAAGAGTAATTTCCCGATTTTTTGTAGTAAGGTATTGCTAGGAATAAAAATGGGAGGCTAGACAGATGAATGCTTCGAATAAATTACTTGAAGTGAAGGAAGTACGTAAAGTTTTTGGTGAGGGACAAAATGAAACAATGGCATTAAAAGGCGTAACTTTTGATGTTTTACCAGGCGAGTTTCTTGGCATTATGGGTGCTAGTGGTTCAGGCAAGACGACGCTACTAAATGTAATCGCCACAATGCTGAAGCCAACATCAGGACAAATATTGCTAGACGGGCAAAATATTTCGTCGTTCAAAGGATCACAACTCGCTGCATATAGAGGCGATCAAATCGGGTATTTATTTCAGCAATTTGAACTGATTGATAATTTAACGGCGAAGGAAAATATCATGCTGCCGTTAGCGATTCATGGGATTAATTTAAAGGAGCAGGAACAAGCGTTGCTGCAATTAGCGAAACTATTTGATATAGAAGAACTGTTAAATAAATTTCCGTCACAATTGTCTGGCGGTCAAAAGCAACGGGTTGCAGCAGCGAGAGCGCTTATTTCAAATCCTAGCATTGTGTTAGCGGATGAGCCGACTGGTGCGTTAGATACGAAAAACGCCAAGATTTTAATGGAGAAGCTGTCTGAACATAATCAACAACAGGAGTCTACTATTTTAGTGGTGACCCATGATGCGAATGCGGCTAGCTATTGCTCAAGAATTTTGTTTATCCAGGACGGTGTCATTTTCCATGAACTGCGTAGAAATGTACCGGGCGAATCGCAGGAGGCATTTTATGAGCGAATCGTTATGGTGATGGCGCAGCTTGCTGGAGGTAGTAGTAATGTTCTTTGACTTTGTGAAACGCAATAGTCGCAAAATGCGGAAGGAAAACGGTGTGTATTTCGCATCGCTCATCGTATCAATTGTGGCGTTTTATGTGATCTTGTCGTTAGGTGAGCAAGATGTGATGCTGTATTTGAAGACGATTGAAAGTGATGCGGTAGAGCGATTGTTTTTATTAATTCCAGTGCTTTATGCAGTTTCATTAGTGTTCGTGTTCTTCCTCGTGTATTTTGCGAATCGCTATCAGCTGCAGCAACGCAGTCATGAGTTTGGCTTGTATTTAATGATGGGGATGAAGCAAAGTAAGCTGTTTCTTATGATTATGGGCGAAACGATTTGGAATGGCATTGTGGCCCTGTGTATTGGTCTGCCGATTTCATTGTTTTTAACAGAGCTTATTAATTTAACGACATCACGTTTAGTTGGCATGGGGATTATAGGCCATGCATTCCGTATTTCATGGACAGGCATTAGCTTGACGATTTGTGGCTTCTTCCTTGTGCAACTGCTAGCCATGCTTATTTTAAGCTTTACGATGAGCCGCAAAGAGCCGATTGAATTACTTCATGAGGAAAAGGAAAAATCGCAAAGTACAATGACGCCTAAATGGGGCGCCGTGAGCTTACTGTCTGGAGTGGCTTTATTATTCGGGACGATTTTTTTATGCATCGCTTACGGCATGTCGATTTTATATTTACGAAATTTTGATTATCGCGTATTTGCGCTGATTTTGCTTGTTGGTGTGTGTGGGACATTTATTTTATTCCGTGGCTTAGGAAGTGTGATTGGTGTTTATGTGAAGCGAAAAGGCAGCTCTTCAACAGGTTTGTCGATGTTTACGGCGAGACAGCTACAGGAAAATGTATTGCATCAATGGAGTTCACTAGCAATATCATCATTACTAATTTTAATGGCGATGGTTTGCTTCGCGTTTGGTACGTCGACAGCGTTAACGAATAGCGCTGTAGCTAATCGAACGGTTGATTATACGTTTAATGGTAATGAAGATGAAATTAAGCCTTTGGTTAAATCCGATGAGCTAGCACCTTACGTTGATAGTTATTATAGGATGGCGTTACATAATTTCTACCCACCTGAAGATGAGCCAGTATTAAATTATCATTTTGCATGGACGGGCTTAATAGAAACAGTATCGAGTCAAGACGATTCAGAGCCAAAAGAGATTTTATTAAACAACTTATCGATGCAGTATACGCCGTATTTTATTTCATTATCGAGCTATAATGCGATGCTTGAGGCAGCTGGAAAGAAGCCGATTCAGTTAGCTGATAATGAGGTGGCCATGTATACAAGTGACGATACAGGCGCTAGTTATGATATATTAAAAGATATATTGAAAAAGAGTCAGACTGTAGAAATAGCTGAAAATGAATACACATTATTGCCGACGTTATATTCGGATCAGATTGTGGCGGATAGAGCCATTACTTTAATGTATTCATTAATTGTGCCGGATGCATTATTCGAGCAATATTTTGACGCTGATGAAACTTGGCTTTGGAATATGACGTTAAAAGACGAGTTCATTGAAGAAAAAGGGCTTATGCAGGCGATGCTTGAAGTCGATCAAGTGCTTAATTCGACAGGCTTGCAGTATGAGAGCTATCTTGCGAGCATGGGCAGACAGCTATTTTACACGGTAGCAGGCAGTTATACAACGTTTTATTTAGGTGTGATGTTTTTAATTATCGCCAATACGGTGCTAGGCTTAAACTTTTTAATGCAGCAAAGAAGCACGCGTAGTCGCTATCAAACGTTAGCGATGCTCGGTGCAGATGTGGAATCAATTTGTACATCAGTACGCAAGCAAATTTGGCTATACTTCATCTTAGCTATTTCGGTTGCATTTGTTAGTGGAATTTTTGGCATTTGGTCTTTATTAACGGCCATGCCTGCAACTGTTTTCAGTCTTCAAAATGGTATCGTCATTGGTTTAGTGGTGCTATTATTTATTGTAATTGAAGTTGGCTATATTCGAATGATTCAACGAAAAAGTGATGTAGAAATTCGAAAGTTAAAAGAAATTGAGTAGAGGTGATGGCATGGCGAATATTGTCATTGTAGAGGATGACATTTTCCTACGCGAAGAATTACAAAATATTTTACAAAAGGAGGGGTACTCTGTAGTGAGTATCTCTTCTTTTGATACACCTGTTGAAGAAATCATCGCTGCCAAGCCCGGATTAGTCTTGTTAGATTTAAATTTACCTAACTTATCGGGTTTTCAAATTTGTCGTACTTTAAAAATGAAAGGAATTGGTCCGATTCTAATTTTAACTGCTCGTAATCAGATACGAGATGAGTTGCATGCATTAGAGTTAGGAGCCGATGACTTTTTAACAAAGCCCTGTCATTCGAAACGACTCATTGCAAGAGTACAAAAGCTACAACAGCTATATGCCAAAATGCCGATGTTTTTAAATTGGGGAAATTTCCAATTAGATTTGAAGACGAATGAATTATATATTGGTCACAATTCACTTTCATTATCTGAAAATGAAGGCGCCATTATGAAGCTTTTAATACAACATGCACCGGCAGTTGTGGAAAAGGAGCAGCTTTTCCATGAATTGTGGGGAAGTAGTGAATTTGTGGACGAAAATATACTACAAGTAAACATGACTAGACTTCGTAAAACATTGGATAAAGTAGGTATGTCACATCATATTAAAACGGTCAGAGGCGTTGGCTATCAATTAATAGTGAGTGAATCCCCATGAGGCGATTAGATTGGCTCCATATTTTACAGCAATCGCGTCAGTGGATTTTACTCCTATGCGTAAGTAGCGGTTTTTTTATTTTTTTAGCGTGGGTTGCGTATCCAGAGACATTTAAACTATTAGTTTTGACGATGCTCATTTTTACTTTTGTAACCATTTTGATTGGGAAAAAACAATTCCTTATATTTTTTCTGACGATGATGAAGAACGAACATATAAAACACACAGATTTTCTTTAAAATGTAAAACCTCTGATTTCAAATACATCCCTATGTTAAAAGCAATCTGCAATCATGATATAGGAGTTAGACCAAGCATTTTTCATAGAGTCCATTTTATTAACATCAACAGGAAAACTATTTTTCACATTTATGATGATAGGGGATGTGATCTATTAGCGACATCTCCCGAAACAATAAGAGATGTTTATGATAAATACAACGATTGGATATTAGATTACGACAGAAATGAAATAGACGAGGTATTTAAATAAGGAATATCTTCTTATTCAACAAGTACAAGCGGGTGCATTAGTTCTTTGATATTATTTAAAGCCAAATTACAAAAAAGCTGCAGTTAAGTCAACTTAATGCAAGCTTTTTTTGATTCAAGTAGAGAAATCAGCTAGATTCTTATTAAATTTTCATGCCTATGTTAGAGAAAAGATTACATGGCGACTTTACGTTCATTTTCAATGGTAACTGAAATCCGATAAAACTTCTTAGGTCGACCTAGCAGTTTTCCCTACTTATGTAGAGGGTAGTTGCATTAAAAATCAAAAAGGGAAAAAGATTTAACTAAAATTGTACTATCATATCGGTTATAGTAATACAAACTGTGATAGAGGACCGCCATTAATGCTGCTAAATTGGTATCATCTTCTTTAAAAAGAGTAATGATTACATTATCTAACTCATCCGAATTCCTAGTGTCTACAAGCTTAACTGTAGCAATTTCTTCATCATTTTTAAATAAACGTACTTCTGCAGAATAGTGTTGAAGAAATACGTATGTATCTGAATTATCTTGCCACGTATATTTACTTTCGATTAGTTGCTCACGCTCTCTTTTCAGAACTATTTTCTGAAGTGGTGTTGTTAACATGTAGTCTAATTTAAATCGGTATTTTAAAGCGTTTATACTATAGATGTTTTTTTCATTTAGATCCACTGCTACAAAGCAATAATTAAGAGTAAAACTAAATAAATTATTTACAATACGAGTCAATATTCTTGGTTTTCGCTTTTTTATGTAACAATGAACGTTACCATTTTCATCTGTAAGTGGTAATCTATCTTGCATCGACATGTGTTTAGGGATTTTATATGAATATGTGTACAATATTATTCCTCCTGAATAGGTTTAACTATAATTGTTATTGTACAATAAATTCTTAGAAGTGTTTTTATTCATTTTTTGTAACGGTGAACTAACTCATGAGCCTTAATGTCAGTCATAGTTATTAAACTCAAAAATATTGAGCTATAGACATAACTACAGTAAGATAATGTAAATGACTAGCTTTTTATTTTATAAAAAGGAGATGATTTCACTGAATACTCAATCAAATAAGAATGCAGTTGTAGTTTATAACTTTAATATTTCATCAGATAAGGTTTTTGAAGCTTGGATTGACCCCGATAAGGTAATGAAATGGATGTTTCCAAAAGGGGATATTCAACGTGTAGAAATTGACAGAAGCGTGGGGGGCTCTTTCTCATTTGTTGATTTGAGAGAAGGCAAGGAGATTGACCATCGTGGAGAGTATTTAGAAATTGAACGACCGAAACGACTAGTATTTACTTGGGGTATTCCAAAAGAAACACCGGATGCGGCGCGAGTTAACATTGACATAGTTTCAATTAAGGCAGGATGTGAGCTGACTTTAACTCATGAATTACTTCCTGATTGGTCAGACTTTGCACCACAAACGGAGCAAGCATGGCGAAATATGCTAGAAGCTATGGATAAAGTATTATCTTAACGAAAAAGATAACTTTGAATGAGAAATAAATAAAAAAAAGAACTAGTAGCCATTATAAAAGACCCCAGCCATTTGCTCGTTTCCGAATTAATGACGGGGTCTTCGATATAAATGAAATATTCTATTACTAAATTAAGAAACAGCCTTCAAACCAGCTACTCCGATAACTATCGCAATAATACTAATAATACGTGCTACGCTTTTGGATTCTCCAAACAGAATCATATTGATCAATACAGCACCGACAGTACCGATACCGATCCATACAGCGTATGCAATACTTAATTGTAAATAGTTAAACGAAGTGTAGAGGAGGGCAAATGATAAGCCGAAACCTCCAACGTAAAGAATCAAATTTCGAATTGTTTTATTCTGACTGTATAACTTTAAACCGATAACTCCTACAATTTCCGACATTGCAGCTAAGAATACAAATATCCACCCCATCGTTAGTGCACTCCTTTCAAATCATTTTCATCATTCGTATGATTATCAGCTAATTTTAATCCAATAACACCCGCAACAAGAATAACCATGAAGATTCCTTTTGCTAAACTAAATTCTCCACCAAAGATAAATACATCCATTAATGTCGTTCCAACTGTACCGATCCCTGCGAAAATAGCATAAACAGTTCCGGTAGGTAAGTTCTCACAAGCTTTAGATAAGAAGTGGAAATCTATCGCAATAATCACCAATATAATAGCCCAATGCCACCAAGTACTTGCGGTATTAAAACCGAAGACCCAAATTAATTCAAACAAACAAGTTAAAGCAACATACATCCAATCTTTAGTCATATTTAACATTCCTTTCGTAATAAATATCAGCTAACTTTTTCTTTGTCAGTACATAATGACTGACTATCAGTCATTTTTATGATGCAAAAGCTTCATAATTTAAATACGAAGCCCTAATGCATGATGTAAAAAATCGAGTAATTCTTGTTTTTGAAGTGTTGCATTTTCTTCATCTAAATCATCATATAAATAAATTTGTTCAGCTGCAGATTCAATTAGACCAATAATCAACTTAGAGGATCGTTCAGTATTAAGTGAGTCGCGTATATCTCCGGCATTTTGAGCTTGTTTTAAGAAGTTGTTCATCCATTCATAAAAAGGTGCATAAATGGTCTCCCATTCTTTCAAATGCTCAGTTTGAGTGATTCCAGCATAAACAAGTGCAAAGACGTCACGATACTCTTTTGTTAAATAGAAAACAGCATCTACAATTTGCTCTAGTTGTCCTTCAATCGACTCATTTTTTTGGAAGCGATGGTTCACTTCTGACATGATTTTCTCTACCATAACAGCCGCAATTGCTGGCATTACGGAAAGTTTAGATGGGAAATATAAATAAAAAGTACCTTGAGCTATTCCAGCAGATTTTACAATATCAGATACTTTTGTTTTTTCAACACCTTTTTCACGGAAAACATCGATAGCAGCAAGAATAATCTTTTCTTCTTTTGACATTTTATAACCCTCATTCCATGACTGACTGTCATTCATTTTACAGAATACGTGTTAATTTGTCAAAAATATTGATTTAGAAGATAAAAGAAATGAAAAAGTATTTTTATCGTTTGAATCCGTTTAATTACATTGTTGATACGTGATTCTTATAAATGTCTGCTTTGAAATTAAATCGAAAGAGTGTATTCATGAGGATAAAATATAAAGCTATCTATAGTTGTACATGTTTACACAAACTATTTTTTAGATTTCCAAATAATGTATAATGTAGATTATAAAGGAGTTGGGATTGATGGAAAAAATAAAAAGTCACCTTTTTTGTTTTATATATATTTTGAGTACAGTCTTAACAATTGGCGCTTTTATTTTTGCTAATTTAACAACAATTTCTCCTACTAATTATGGAGGGGGAAATGGTAATTTCGGTTTATTTCCATTCTTTTTTTTATTTCCATTTATTATTGTTCTCATCTCAATGACTATCAGTTATATGCATGAATTTATGTATCGCAAGTTGCAGAAGGGAACTATTCGAATGATTGTCGCTGGAAGTTTATTGGGGATGATCTTGATTGTAAGCATTACTCTTATAAGGGCAATTCAATTAAAATCACTTCTTGCCGAAGTAAATCCGATATACCATGAAGAAACAAAAATTCCTTTACTAAGTATCTATTCCAACGCAGTCTTTTTTAATTTTTTCACCTTTACATTATTAATACTTCTTTGTTTGTTTATTAGTGGAATAATGGCATATAAAGATAAACAGAAAAGTAGCATGTCAGTTTTTTAATAGAACTTCTTCTCAAAAGTACGATATCTTATTACAACGTGTCAGAAATCCTATTAAGCAACAATTGATATGTTGAGAAAAGTATAATGAATGCTATTAAACCGAAGTAGTAGAGTAGTTAAACTTTTGATTGTTGCGTTATAATCAAAAGAAAATATGGTTTTCTTATTGAAGATAAAAGCAAAGGAAGTTGTTATTGATGAGTTTAGCTAGTTATATCGGTTGTTTTGTTGAAATACCTATTACACCTGAGAAAGAGCAGCTTGAGGCTTTATTTTTTGTAGATGATTGTTTTTCAGGGGAAAAAGAAAAAGAAAATGTGAAAAAGCATCAGTTTACGACACCTTATGTTTACGAAGTATCAAGCCATTGGGGAATTGAGATTACAAAACATATGAATCAAGAAACTTGTGAAGAATCGAAAAAGAAACTTATTGCTTTATGTGAAATGATGAATCATTACCTTAAAAAAGGTGATTATTTCGAGTTGTTTAGCTGTTGGGTAGGCGAAGAGAGAGATGAACGAGAAGGAGAAATCACATTAAAACTAGGTGAATTAAATATTGATAATCTCGAAATTCCAGAAAAAACTTACTTACGTATTTATAAATAAATTAATGCTGTTTTCTCAAAGATTGTTTCTTCTCGGAAGAATAGGGTTAAAAGCGACGGAAACCCAGAGATAATCTACAAAATAATTACTTGTAGAATTAACTCTGGCTTTTATTAATTGTAAATCCTAGAGAGAATATTTATTTCAAATGTCGTTGCATCAAGTTCTAATTCTATTTTACTGTCTTCGATTCCGAGTTCCTCACAACTTATAGATAATTTATTTTCTGACCAACCATTAAATTTAATCAGATCCATTGCTATTGGAATGTCTAAGAGTGTTGTCTATCCTTAATTGTTTCTCCTATTAATTCAATATTGTAATAATCAGCAATATTGAAATCTCCAAAAGGTGTTACTGTTAAATCTTGATATATTGTTTGAGTTTCATCTATTGATTTAAATTCAGTTAATTCGCCACTTACACAATCAATTTGAAATAGATAATCAGAAGTAGCAACTAGAGTCTGATTATGTTTACTAGATAATGCAACAGCTCGTTGCGCTCCTCTAAATTGACCGCACCATTCATAATAATTCTCATCTTCAAATTTGATCCAAGTCCAATCTTGAGAATTCCACTGATTTGAAATATCATAAATTCTCTCTTTGAATTGTCCTGAATATGGTTGTTCTAAATTTCAGCTTTCGTTATCAAACCGTCCATCCTCCAACAAAAACAATGCAATACCAATAATTTAAGAGTACTCATATTTTATATAAGATATAGGAATATTTCTAATAGATTTTTAAAAATCCCTTTATAAGTAGCATAAGCATAAAGTGTAAAAGCCAATTAAAAACTCCATTTTGAAAAAATAATCAAAAGGGAGTTAAACTGTTCTAACTAAGTATGCTGTTTGATAAAAAATTCAATTATTTCTTCACTTTTGAAATAGTCATCCCGTCACCAATTGGAATAAGAATAGATTCTAATTGAGGATGATTAGCCACAATTTCATTAAATTTCTTCATTAATTCAGTATAGCGTTTAGGCTTCACTTCCTGGTCTACTACACTACCTTGAGCAAGTACATTATCAGCTACTATTATAGCTTCTGAATCAGCAAGTTTAATACAATATTCTAAGTAATTTTCATAATTTTCTTTGTCAGCATCGATAAAGAAAAAGTCAAATCGTTTATTATCCTCAACTAGTTTTTCAAGACTCTGCAATGCTGGACCAGTTAGATAAGACACTTGATCTCCGAAGCCTGCTTTTGATAGATTGTTGTTTGCTAACTCTGCGTATTTCTCTTCTAATTCAAGAGAAGTTAATTTTCCTTCTTTTCCGAATCCACTTGCAAGGCAAATTCCACTATAACCTCCTAATGCACCTATCTCAAGAACATTTTTAGCACCTGAAATGGATATAAGCATAGTTAAAAGTTTACCTGAAGAAGGAGATACCGATATGGAGGGCATTCCATTTTCTTTGATGGATGAAATGACTTCCTCCAAATGAGTATAATGATTTTGAAACACTGAATCGATATAATTATTTATTTGTTTCATTAGTTTCAATTCCTCCCTCATCAATAGCTGATGAATCTTTACTATCCAATTCCGAAATTTCTATTTCTTCAGTATCATTGGGAATATCCATGGCTTCATTCTCTTGTATTTCAAATAATTGAATAAATTCATTGATTACCATATCAATTGCTTTTAATTCACCGACTAAAATTGGATGAATAGATTGAAACTCGGGTTTATCTAACTGCTGCTTAATAGTGGAACGCTTTAGATTCATTCTTTCTAAAAAAGCAATGGCTCTACCTCTACGAAAAGTTTTTGGTCCACGTTCTCCAGAACCACCTCTTCCTTTATGACGCTCACTTCGATGATGTCCTTCTTTCTTAAAATCCTTAAATTTTCCATCTCTCATTAAAATTCCTCCTTATTTGTATACCATTGTATACAAATTGTTATATTAATGATTGTATACATTTGTATACATATTGTCAATTTTTGATTCAAATGAATAGACTTCAATCGGTATACTGTTTTTTTATTTGTTTTAATTAAAAAGCTATAGGGGAATCGCTCCAAAAAATACAATTCCATCTATTTATAAGGAAAAATATGTTAAAGTTATACTTGAGGATTTTAACATAAAATTCGAATGATGAAGTAAAGTAGGGGGTAGGAATATGGATATTTCAAATTTACAATTTGAGACGCAAAGATTGATTTTACGTCCTTATAAAAAAGAGGATTATCTCAATTGGTATACACAGTTTGATAATCGATTGCCTTCGCAATACAAATATGATGATGGTAAACCTTTAAATATGTCTACATCTACTGAGGAATGGTTTATCGACTGGATAAATGGATTTGATCAATCAGCAAAGAAGGATGAAATGTATATCCTCGGGATTTTCCGCAAAGAAGATGGTGTGAATGTTGGGAAAGTGGAGCTAATAACGATACTGAGGATGGATTATCAATGGGCGATGATGGGTTATTCTATTCATAATCAGTTTTGGAACAAGGGGTATGGAATAGAGAGTGTCAAGGCTGCAACTGAATTGTTTTTCTCTACTTTAGATTTCCATAGAATTGAATTACATATTAATATAGATAACAATCCTTCAAAAACACTGGCTGAAAGAGCAGGGTATCTCTTTGAATGTGAGAGAAAAGAGTTTTCTTATGAGGATGACAAATGGACGGACTTTTTAATCTATTATAAAAATCGTAGTTATTGAAAAATCAATGCACTTAACAAAGTGAACAAAAAAACAACGGCAGATATATTAGCCGTTGTTTTTTCGTTTAATTTGTCTTTCTTTGCTGGACTAGAAATATAGCTAAACCAATTAAAATAACGACAATACCTACAGCTTGCTCTAGGGAAATGACTTCTCCCAAAATGAAGTAAGCAAGAATACAAGTGCCAATCGTTTCTCCTAAAATACTCATTGAGATAACTGAAGTGCTGATCCATTTAATTAGCCAATTGAAAATTGTCTGCCCTAAAATAGTTGCCACAAATGCTAGACCTAATAAAGCCCACCATGTAGTTGAAGAGTAGTTAGTAAATGATTCATTCAGGCAAAGTGCATAGATGGCTAAAAAGATTGCGCTACTCCCATAACCTATAACTGAATATGGAATAAGAGATAACTCCTTCCGAACAGATTGTCCAATAAAGAAATAGCCAGTAATAATACCTGCTGCGATAAAGGCTAAAATATCTCCGTATAGTGCGTCGCCGCTTATTTGTAAGTCCTGCCAACCAATAATAAGGCTACCTAAAATCGCCACAAAGCAGCCAATAATTGCCCCTTTAGAAAAGCGTTCTTTAAATAGAAAATAACCCCCAACCATAGAAAATAGAGGTTGTAACGTTACGATTACTGTCGAACTAGCAACAGATGTGTATTCTAAAGATTCAAACCACAATACATAATGAAAGGCTAAAAATAATCCGGAAAGTATCCCTAAGCCCCATTGTTTTATAGTTAATCCAACAAGTTCTTGTCGATATCTCTTTTTCCCGATTAAAAAAGGTAACAATATGAGCATCGCAAAAAATAAGCGATAAAATGCAGTAATGGCTGGTGGGGCATCTGCAATTTTTACAAAAATAGCAGAAGTTGATAACGCAAATACAGCAAAGAAGAGCGCTAGGTATGAAAAAAGTGAGGATCGCATGATGTGTACTCCTGTCTAGTTGTTTAAAATCTTGAACAAAGCCTAGTATATTGTACATCATATTAGAGAGAATATTATACTTATAAAGCAACTTTTTTTGGTATTTTATAATATAAGTTCAAAAGAAGGGAAAGCACAGTGATTCCATGGTTGAGCATTCTAGAATTACTCACAAATACTATACATAAAACAACTTCAGGATAGTTTTGAATTAAAGAATAATTAAGCAAAAAAAGGTGACCCATGATATTCATACACTGGGACACCTTATTTTAGTTGATCTTTACATGTTTATTATTATAAACAAAAACCTCTATTCTTTTGAGTTCATCCTTATAAAATGAATTTGTTAATGACTTCTTGATTTCTAATTGGATTTCTTTTCCTCGATTGATATTGAATAAAGTGGTTTTTTGTATAGATGTATTTATTTCTACAAGTAGCTTCTTATCTTTATCTCTTATACGTATACTTTCAATTTCTGTAAATTTTTTAGCTTTAAGGTCTTCTTGAAATTTCGTAGTTAGTTCATCATTTCTTTCTAATGCTAATTCCTCTGCATCTGGGTAATCTATGACTTGCTTATAAACATCGATTGAATAATTTTTAAAAAGTGTTTGTTGTGATGATTCATGAATGATCTTTTTAATACTATTTTCAATTTTGTTAATATATTGTTGGTTACTATTTACTTGTATATTAATTTCTTTTACTTGAGAATCAAAACCGAGTGTAACTATTTTAAAATTTTGTTCCATTAGTTTGGGGTGTATTTTTTTCATTAAAACTTGAAAATTATCATTTAATACTTTTTCCGAATGTGTTCCAGGTTCCATTGCAAATGCGATTTTAGTATTTCGATATGCATCGTGTAACCAAATCCCACTAAAGAGTAAACAAAAGATAAAACCAACTGAGGCTATATTTTTTTTCAAATTGAATATCTCCCTCCACAAATTTTAAATGTCTATAATTCGCTGACAGTGCCAAAAATTTTAAAATCCAATATAGTATGTTCTATTCAGAAAAAATAATAAAAACAAAATAAAAACAAAATTTCACAGTGTTAAGAAAAGAAATTCATAGTTACAGGATATGTCTTTTTATCGGTTATCAAAATACAACTTTAGGTGATAGGACTTAATATGGCTAATTTTACATAAAATTTAGTTGGATCAATTTAACTATTATAATCAAATTAATGGGGATTTTAACCTGTTTTATTATAAAAAGTACTAAAAAATGGTTATATTATGATAGAATTTGTGAATGTGGATATTTATTGAAAAGAAATATCTGTTTAAAAAAAGGAAGGAAGTGTAGGCTTTGATGAAAAAAAGCGGAAAGAAACTTAAAAAAGGTATGGTCATGTCAATGGTCGTAGCAAGTACACTATTATTAAGTACATTGGGAGGAGTAGAAGCTCAAGCTGCAACAAATAAAACACAGCAAATAACTAAATCTGCAGCCGTTACACAAGTGTCTGCGACGGTCTCGAAAAAAGGAGTATTAACTTACCCTAAGAAATTCAGTATGAAAAAGGTAACAAGTGAATTAAAACCAGAAGCGGCTAAACTTATAAAAATCTATGGTAACTCCCTTAATACAGGAAAAACTACCTCTTTCAATTCTTATGTAAACAAACATGTAGCTGAGCACGGAAAAAACGACTATTTACTTGGTCACAAATATACTAAGGACAATTATAGTAGAAAAATAAAAGGCATGCGAAAAGTCAATTCCAAGAAAATATTATCTACTTATTCTAAGGCTCTAAACAAAGTCTCAACTTCCAAGGTAAAAGTTTATGATACATATAAAGGAAAGGGATTTGCTACATTTACTTATGAATATCGACCAAAAGAATTTGATGCTTTTGGAACTATCGCTATAAAATTTAGTTTTACTCAACTGAAAAATGGTAAATATGTGTTGGAATATCTTTATTATCTTTAATAAGACACTGGAATAATCTAAGACGGTAATCTATTAAAGTGTGGGGAGCCTGGATGTGCATAGTTGTATTTGAAAAAGTGTATTAATAAAAGCATTCATAATGAATTGCCTTTTTTCTAGCGCTATTCATATCGATGTTCTAAACCAATAAACTTATAAATGAATTAAAACCCGCTATATGCAAAATAAAAGCAGAACTAAAAGATAATCTTTAGTTCTGCTTTTATAGTTTATGGAACACGTGGACGTCCTTGAAGATAAATGCGCAAAATCTAAATAAATAATCCCATTACCAATGTATTATAGTAAACGCCATTAATGAAATTGTCTTTTTTTAGGAGTCCTTCTTTTTCAAAACCGAGCTTTTCGTATAATTCAATGGCGAAAGTATTATCTTCTCTCGTAACAAGACTAATTTTTTTAGTTACCCCATTTGAAGTTGCCCAATTAATCAGTTCTTCCATCAATATTCTACCTAATCCTTGTCCAACCAACTGTTCGCTCACAACAATGCCTAATGTTCCAACATGTTTCGTTCTATCTTTTTGGCTAGAATTAATAGATGCTATGCCTATAATTACATCCTCTAAAGTTGCTATTAAAATTATAGAGTTTTGTTCCAGTGATGTAGAATCTATAAACTTTTTATACTCCTCCACATCCCTATTAAATTCATTTTTTCCGAATGAAAGAAAATCTGTTTCTCCACCTACGACATTGTAGAAATTAATCATTTGCTGAGCATCATTTCTAGTAGCTTCTTTTATCGTTACTTCATTGCCATTTTTTAAACGAACTTTCATGATAACTATCAACTTCTTTCTATTTAGAGTGAAATCAAAAGATTGGTTCTGTATTATTTAAATTCAATAAGACTACTTATTGGAAATTCCGATAATTTTCTTCTTAGTCAATAACAGATTATCAAATCTTTTAAAATCGTTCAACTTTAGGTTTTTGTTTCATCATTTAGAAATATTAAGTTGAACCGTAGGAGTGTCTTTTCATTAATTTATACTAGTTTGACGATGGATATGAGAGATTAAAATAATTATCCTCACTTATACTTTCTCCGTATATATTCCTATAATTCAAATGATCGAACCCTTAAAACATAAAAATATTGGTTCTTCTTCAGTTCATATTCAGTTCATGAACATAATGTATTATCCGTTTATGAACATTTAGAGAAAGAAATCTGCAGGAGAACTTCTTATTGTGGGATGGAGTAACATGCAAAATCATCCCTAATTAGGAAGGTATTCTACTACTTAAGTTCTTCAGAAAAATGAAAAATGAAAATTATGGTAATTCGAAGAAGGAGGAATTACAATGAGTATTCAAAATAGAAAGGAAGCAACGGCCAATAGTGAATGGGCTATTGAAGCACGAGGACTAGTCAAAAATTTTGGTGACAATCGTGCAGTTGATGGTGTAAATCTGAACGTCCGTGCCGGTACTATCTACGGTGTACTTGGACCAAATGGGGCAGGGAAGACTACCACTATCAGAGTGTTGGCGACTCTTTTGAAAGCTGACGAAGGTTCGACACGCATTTTCGGGTACGATGTAGCGAAAGATCCACATATCGTACGTCAATTGATAGGGGTAACTGGTCAGTATGCTTCAGTAGATGAATCACTCAGCGCTACGGAGAATCTAATTATATTCTCAAGATTACTAGGGCTGAGTCGTGCAGAGTCTCGTAATAAGGCGGCGGAATTGTTAGAGGAATTTGGTTTAACTGAAGCTGCGAAGCGTCCGTTGAAAAACTTCTCTGGCGGTATGCGTCGTAGACTGGATTTAGCGGCAAGTCTAATTGCTCAACCACCACTGATTTTCTTGGATGAACCGACTACAGGGTTAGATCCCCGAACACGAAATCAAATGTGGGATACTATTCGTCGATTAGTAAAAACAGGTTCAACCGTACTGTTAACAACGCAGTATTTGCAAGAAGCAGATGAATTAGCAGATCGTATTGCTGTTATTGATCATGGCCGAGTTGTAGCAGAGGGAACAGTTAATGAACTAAAAGCTTCAGTTGGAACCTCATCATTACATTTAAGCATTCAAAATCCGCGGGATATAATGGACGCTCGTCAAACCATTGAACAAGTGCTTAAAGTTCAGACATCAATTTCTTCGGAAGTCGGGAAGATAACGGCCCCAATGGCCGATGCTGACAAAGTCACAGATCTACTGATTGCTCTTCGTCAAGAAGGAATCAGAATAGATGAGATGAGTGTACAGAAACCAACACTAGACGAGGTCTTTTTGACCATTACGGGTCATGGTGCTGAGGAGGCTGCTTCTAAGTCATCCAATGAATCTGATAAAGTGGAGGAGGGTAGAGTATGAGAGGTTCTTCTTAAAGCAGGTTGCTGGACGGCAACTACGAAAAAAAACTAGCTTTAAACAATCGGTAAGTAATTCGTTAACAATGGCTTATCGTGGTGTATTGAAGATTCGACGGACGCCAGAGCAGTTGTTTGACGTCACGCTCCAACCGATCATTTTCACCCTGATGTTCACTTACATTTTCGGTGGAGCTATCTCGGGGAACGTGTAAACTACTTGCCTGTCATCATTCCCGGTATTTTAGTACAGACCGTAATTACGACTTCAATCGTCACAGGTGTGCAACTACGTGAAGATATGGATAAGGGCGTTTTTGATAGATTCAAGTCACTGCCTATCGCGCGGATTGCACCATTGGCGGGAGCATTGTTGGCTGACACTATCCGCTATACAATTGAACGGTACTCACTTTTACTATGGGTTATATAATGGGGTATCGACCAGAAGGAGGGCTAAGTCACGTTGTTTTAGCTGCGCTTTTAGTCATTGTATGTGCCTGGGCAATTAGCTGGATCTTTGCCTTCTTTGGTGTTATTGCACGTACTGCTTCAAGTGTACAGGGTATCTCTATGATCGTGCTGTTTCCTCTAACGTTTCTTTCAAATGCTTTTGTGCCCGCTGATACTTTACCAAACTGGCTACAATGGTTTGTGAAAATTAACCCGATCTCGCATCTCGTTACCGCTGTTCGAGACCTTACAAACGCTGGCACAGTAGGTTGGGACCTAATTGCTTCCCTAATAGGAACAACTGATAAAACTCGTACTCATTATCTACGGTAAAAAGTTTCATATAGAATATAAAAAAAGTGTGTTTTGAGTAATTTTTTCAAAACACACTTTTATTTTGTTGTTTTATCAGCCTTCTGAAGACGCTAAATAACGCTTTACTTCGTTCTCAAACTTTACAATTAATATGTTATCGTGATCTTTTACAGAATAAATTTCGGCACCAATTGGTAATTTATTTGCTGCACCATTCTTGAATTCTTCCGGTTTAGATGCTTTAAACTCAATCTCCCCAACATGCTCTTTCTCTACTAATTTCAATTCGTCTACCCAATCAATTCCTGTTTGATAAATAGAATCTCCCCGTTGAAAAATATCAGCATTTGAATCTAACTCTAGTATTTCAGCTGCATCAGGTTTTTCGCTAGTATGTTCTTCAATATCTTGATCCGAACAACCAACTAACCATAAAAGGGATAAAGCAATTAAAAGTAATACTCGATTTAATTTCATAGCATTTGCTCCTTTGTAAAATTTTTCGCGAAAAGTTAATGAATAGGTTGCAAATAATTAGACGAAATAGACGATTATAAGGATTCTTCAAGAATCGATTTAATGACATTTTTTAAATGTAAAATATTCTTCTGCGTACTTTCATTCTTTTTATAGATATAAACAGTGTTAATCTCATTGTTCAACTGTAAATTGTAGCGGTGAATGTTTGTATAGTTATATAAGTCAATTAGCTTCGTATTTAACACAGCGATTGTTTGATCTATATGTAGGAAATCTTGAATACTGCTGACTGATTTAATTTCTTTTATAGTATATGGAATTTGATTTTTCGATAGAAATTCCACCATAGCTCGCGTATACATACAACCTTTACTTAATACAAGCAGTGTAACAGGTGTACGCTCGTTAAAATTAACAACATGAGAATCGTTTGAAATGACCTCGAATGTTTCAGTAGTAATGATGTCATAGGCTAAATCAGGGTAATGTTTAATTGGATTACTTGTAAGTGCACAGTCCATTTCGGAGTTGTGTATTTTTTCATTTATAGAATTACTAGATTCTACTGTGAAATCTACATCCAGTGGAATGTTATTTGTATTTAAAGAATTAACGATAGAAGCTCCATAAATCTTAATCGTTGTATGTGATGCGCCAAAGTTCACTTTAGTTTTCACTTGATCAGCACCAACGGAGTTTAAAAACCCTTGGTATTCTTGTGTAATTAGTTGCAGGTAGTTTTTATACTGAATACCTACGTTGGTGATTTTTAGTCCTTGGGGTGTACGTTTAAAAACAGGCTGTCCGATTTCTGACTCCATTTTTTTTACTTTAGAAGTAAGTGCAGATTGTGTATAGTTGGTGATTTCGGCGGATTTACTTAAATTTTGACGTTCTAACATTTCAATTTTCAATGCAATTTCTTCGATGTTCATATTACTTTTCACACACCCTATTAAAAATTTTGATAGCGCCTATCATTTTCCTCCATTTTACGCGTAGTAGTATACAGCGTAAACTCTAGTTAACTCATTATACCGAACAAATACATAGGTGTAATAAAAAGATTTTGGAGGTACCTTGATGAATAGTTATACTAAATGGTTAATCGTACTAGTTGCAACACTATCCCAAACGGCAGCAACTTTTGTGACATATGGTATGGGACCAATCGCAACATTTTATCAGATTGAATGGAATTTATCAGCGCTACAAACAGGGTTTATCGTTTCAGCTGTTAATATAGGACCTATTTTTTCGATGATTATTTTTGGTTATTTGATGGATAAGAAAGGAGAAAAACAAATCATAGGATGGGGGTCTATTTTATTAGGGCTATCAGCATTAACACTAATTTTCGTTAATAATTATATTATTTTGTTGCTGTTATTATTATTAGTTGGAATCTGGTACGGAAGTGCTCAAACTGGTGGAAGCACGGCTATAGTAAAATGGTTTCCAGACAAACATAGAGGATTAGCTCTAGGCATTAGACAAACTGGTATACCAATTGGCGGAGCTTTAGCCTCAGTTTTACTAACGTATACTTATTATCATTATGAATTGTCTGCAGTACATATTGTACAGGGGATCTTCGCAATTGCTGGAGGATTACTTTTCTTAGTAGCGTATCATGAGCCAAAAGAAAATATAGCTACAGCATCTAAATCAGTGTCGTTTAAAGAAAAAATGAATACAATCAAAAACAACAAGGCGCTGTATCCAATATATATTGTGGGTATTGTAATGATGTCATTGCAGATGATTATCATTGCACACTTCATGAGTTATTTACATATAGAAGGTAATTATTCTTTAACTCAAGCAGGTGAATATTTGAGTCTAATTTTAATAGGGGGGATGGTTGGTCGAGTAGCCATTGCATGGGTGAGTGATCAATTCTTTGAGCAAAATAGAGAAAAACTATTGTTCATTGTAATGGTTGTTACAGTAGTTCTTACGGTAATATTGCCACTAGTTATAAATGCAAAGTTAGTGATGTTACTATTTTGCTTTCTTTTAGGCTTTGTAGCAATCGGTTGGTATTCGTTATTCATTGCTTGTATAACAGAGCAATCAGACCCCCGTTATATTGGCTTAACAGTTAGTTCAGCTTTAACATTAAATCAAGTATTTATCGTCATTGCACCTTCTTTATTCGGTTTAATTGTAAATATATTAAACAGCTATCAAATAGCGCTTTATATAGCAGGAATTATTGTGGCACTAGGAGCGATTAATTTATATATAACAAAGGTGAGAGTAGCGTAAATTGAGAGTGAGACATGTCCAATATAAGTTTATTAATACAAACTGATTTGAATTACAATAATGTAGAGCATTCACGAAAAGAAATCTTTTTGAGAATGCTTTTTTAGTGTTGTTTAAGTAGAACTAAAAAAATATTAAGTACCAATAGGTTCTATATAAGCAATACAGCATTATTGACCAAGGAACGGTTTAGCATGTGTTTTTAGACGAATTTTTTTCTATATATAATAATAAGTTGGTTTCGATTTTATCTA
>NZ_MSPW01000012.1 GCF_001955655.1 Viridibacillus arenosi
TAAATCACTCTAACTCCTTGATTTTACTGTATATAAAAAAGCTTGATTATTTTAATCTCCTTATTCCACTAAAGCACTCGTTAGCTTAAAAAACTTTTTGATTTTAAATCTATAATATCTACTAACTCATCTATTGTTCCAAAGCACTTTTCGATTTTTGGTAAATGATAAAATGTACTGGTTGTTTCAATGTTATCTACTTCTTTGTTCGGTGAGTAAAGATAAATATTTTTGTCATTTCCCATAGCAATACCTAATTCAATATGGCTTCCTTTTCCTGCTGGTAATAAAACAACAACAAAATCCGATTCTATTACAGCATTTTTCTCCTTTTGACCTATTACCTTTAGTTCTTCCAATGTTGTTACGTTCTCATTTACAGTCCAGTCATATGTATGGATAAATCCTTTATTTTTTAACCTTTTACTAACATATCTAACCTGATCTATATTTTTTAAGCTTGATGCAATATAAAATTTCATAATTTCTCTCCTCTTTATTATCATATATGTTACTAACCCTTATTCAACTAAACTGCCCCGTTAGTTGAATAAAAAAAAAGCCGCATAAGCAGCTCAACGAACTTTCACTAAAGCACCCCGTTAGTTGAACACGTTTTTGTGGTTTCCGCCTAAAAATCCAATTATTTAGCGAAGTTCCTCTACCTTTACCTTTAGTTTTATATCCACAGGAAGCCCTTCTTCTTCTACTAGGTAAGATATGACATAAGCGCCTTCAGGGAATCCGTCAAATACCTTCTCATAACTTTCATTACTTTTTAAAACACCATTTGCTACAGTTGTTTCTTTATCTAGATTTTGAATTTTGTATAAAAAGCTTTCAGTACCAGTATTTAATAAGGTTATTTTAAATGGACTATCACCAGAATGAGTAAAATAAGATTTACTTTCACCTATAGGAGACGCTATCTCTTCATCAATCGCAAGAGGATAAAAACCTCTTATTGGTTCTTCTTTCTCCATATCCGTAACATCTAAAATAACAGGTTCCTTTTTTACAACTTTTGTTATTTCTTCTGACGCTACTTTTAAAGATGGTTCTTCTGTTTGAGAGGAAAATGCATTACACCCTGATAAAAGTATAATACAAGTACTTATACAAGCTATTTTATAATTTCTCATAACTTCTCCTATTCGAATGGTTAATTGTTATAATAATACCATAAATTACAGGTTGTTAAGTGTAAATTCGACATATCCCACTTAATTTGACTACGGATAATTATTGTTGTAAATTACATTTCCTTCTTCAACTATCCTGCTTCGTTAGTTGAAGAAGAAAAAAGAGCTTTCTGAACAGCTCATAGAGCTTCTACTAAAGCACCCGTTAGTACAATAAGAAATTTACTTTATTAGCCGTTTATTTGAATTCTTTATAATTATCTATATAGAACGCAACATAACCGCAATTCGGACAAACAGACGCTTTTGGTTTTTCAGACACTTTGTTGAACAGTCCTTTACCCTTTTTAAATATTTTTATTCCATACATAACACCTTCAACATTAACGCCACAATCTTTAACCATTTCACTTTGACATTGATTGCATTTCAACTTGAAAACCACCTTTAATTTTTTAAATGCTTATATATAGAGATATAGACAACATTATTAAACTCCCATAACATACTTGTTCAACTAACCTGCCCCGTTAGTTCAAGAAGAACTTTTGTTTCTAAATAAAGCGATATTTACGTGAAGATTGCGTGATAACCAAAAGAATCGTTAACCCAACAATGAGATACCAAATTATATTAGAAGGAAAAATGAACATTAATACACCAAATAAAATAGCTGTTAAAGAGCTAACTGTAATTGATTGTACACTCGTAATTTTATCTTGAATTAAATAATATAAAGTAAGTGGTAGTGCTAACGTAAATATAGGAATATAAATTGTTACTATAGATGTTTTAAATAAGCATATTGAAAGTACTGCTATTATAAAACCTATTGACGTAGAAAGTGTTCTTCCTACAAATGCTTTACCCGAAAAGTAGCCATATAGTAGTACAAACATAATTGATAAAATACCACAAATTCCCGTTATTGAAACAAATGAATATCCCATGATGAAAGCCGATATGGAAAGACAAACTAACGAAATACAAGGAAACAGCAATATTAAAGGATTTTGCTCTTTTCCCATATTCATTACATTTGTAAAACCTACAAGAAATAATAAGGAAAATGGGATAGTCAAATACCCTAATTCTATATAATTACCATAAATTAGATTAAAATAACTAATCTCAAGTTTACCGACTATTATTATTACAAGTGCCGCACCAATTTGACCAAGCAACATCCAAATGCTTGATAATTTTAATGCTTGAGTGAGCTTAGTTGTAATTACAATTAATACCAGACCCATAATTAAAGCTAAATATAACAAACTTTTCCCTCCTTAATATTTTTAAACTGCCCCAGAGTTGAAGATTCAGATAACGGCATTATCCAAATTGAATTATACAGTATATGGGAGAAGTAATGCAGATTCTATCGTTTTACTTGTTCAACTAACCTGCCCCTTTAGTTGAATAACTAAGTTTTATTTTACCATTATTATCCACCTAACAGTTTGGAAAATATGAATATTTTATCTGTGGTAAATGAAAATAACCCCGCTAAATGCGGAGCTATTTGAGTATTTGATTGCGTGATTCAAACGGAACAGCTTAACTGAAACGGTTTTTTCTTTTTGAAAATTTCACCTAAAGCTCCCTTTGCTTTAAGTGAACATACTAAAAACATTATAATTGTTTTTCAGCGCACTGTTTCAATGCCTTCATTTGTTTCTCTAAACCTTTTTTCATAAATACACGAAAAAGGATACTTAATATCTTTCCTGAAACAGTATTAGCTGTTAATTCTTCTGAAATATAAAGAATACTGGAATTAGGACTAATTTTTTGAAGGTTATATGAAACATTGATTAAGAAAGTAGGATGATTCATTTGAATACTTATTCTATTATTTTTATTGTATTCAGTAACTTGTCCTTCATACTCTTGAATACGGTTTCCTTCTCTTAACTTTTGTTTAAACTTCACACCAACCGGATTACTAATATCAAACTTCGTTAAATACTCAGTTCCTTCTAATCCTGTCATCCATTCTTTTTGTTTATCATTATCTTCTAAGTAAGAGAATACTACCTCAATAGGGGCTTGAATCTCCGTTTGACTTTTTATTAACAATGTTTTGTACCTCCAATTATCAGCAGTGGTCATTATCGAATGCTACCATCTTCATGATTTGTAATAGTCCCTTCGACATCGAAAAAAACAATTTTACAACTTTTATAACCCCTAAAAATCTCCCTATAAAGTTCTATAATAGTAGTTGCTTATCTAATATTCGCTCTCCCTACAAAGAATCCTTCTTCAGCTAACCTGCCCCGTTAGTTGAATAAAAAAAGAGCTGTCTAAACAACTCAAAGATCTTCTACTAAAGTACCGTTTAGTACAATAAGAATAAATGGAACTATTTTATTAATTCTTCTCCTATCAAAATTCGAAATAGGTTAATCGAATCTATCTTTGTTAATTTCACAAATCTTGTTTCACTCAAAAGAAAACCCTCCCATACAATTGTTTACAGCAGAATAGCCTAATTCAGGGAGGGAAATCTATTCAATTTATTATTTTTGCACTTCTGGCTTTGGATAATCGAAGCCTTTCGTATCCACTTCAACCTTTTTCATTTTTTGTTCTTTCAATGGTTTATCGGATTCATTGCGCTCCGCATTAACGATTTCATCAACAACGTCCATACCTTCTGTTACCTTACCAAATGCCGCATACTCGCCATCCAATTGTTCAGAAGTATCTACCATGATGAAGAATTGTGAGCCTGCAGAGTTTGGATCCTGTGAACGTGCTATTGATACGACACCACGATCGTGCTTTAAATTATTTTCAAAGCCATTTGATAAGAATTCGCCTTTAATCGCATAATCAGGCCCTCCCGTACCATTTCCAGTTGGGTCGCCACCTTGCACCATAAATCCAGGGATAACTCGATGGAAAATCAAGCCATCATAGAAACCTTCTTTTACTAATGATACAAAATTCGCAACCGTATTTGGTGCTACTTCTGGATATAATTCCATGACGATTTTTTTATCATTTTCCATCGTAATTGTCACAATAGGTTTTTCCTTTACCTCAGAAGCATAGTTCGGTGTATCCTTCTTCTTTTCAACATCTTTTGATGCACCACAGCCTGTTAAAGCAACTACAGCTAATACGCTAAGCACTATATACGCTAATTTCGACTTTGCAACCATCTCTCTATATCCCCCAGTCACATGATTCTTTTCTTAAAAACTATATCATAGAAGACTAGAAAAAGAATACATGAACTAGAATTCATAAAGAACTGGGGTAAACGTAGCACATGAGAATTTATCGCATATCAATAAGCATCCGAAGTAAAAAAACCACACGTACTTATGATACAGTTCACCTAAACTAATATTAAACTGTAGTACTGCTTTTTCCTTGACCATCTATCTCTATTGTTAAATGATAGAACATACACTTTCTTCATATATCATGCCCCTTTAGTTGAAGAAGAAAAAGAGTTGCCTAAGCAACTCCTTTAGCTTTAACGTATATTCACTTAAATACTGGGCGCATAAAACTTCTCTCATAACTTAAAATACATTTAGTATCTTCTGCAAATTTAAATGCTACTTGACATTCTTCATCCAATGCCATTTTCACCCGGTACTCTTCGTATGCTGTTAAACTTGGGAAAGTGAAGAAGGCATAAGCAATATTATTAGCACCCTCATGCGGAAGAAAATAGCCATGATGTGTACCACCTAATTTATTTACAAGTGGAATCCACATCTTACCGTATTCTTCAAATTCATTTACTTTATAAGGGTCAATAACATACTTCAAATAACATGTAACCATTTTTTCCCTCCTTAAATCTTTTTTTCATCATAACATATACTTCAACTAAACTGCCCCGTTAGTTCAATAAGAAAAAAGCTTCACTCCTTCTTGAAGTAAAGCCCCGTTAGTTGAATAATCACCTTTTCTTTTATTGCAAATTTGGGTCGTAATATTCACCACTTATAAAAATTTCATCTTTACCACTAAAAGTCTACTTGCCGTTTTCATATGTTATCTATCCAATTTGTTACGCAAAATGTCCGAATTGACTATCAATTCCTATCCTCAATCGACTAGATATAGATTGCTTTTAATTTATCCTTACTAACCGTATAATTAAGAAACTATTTGAAAAGGAGGTTAAAAAAATGAAACATAATCCTTTGCATCAATGGCAAAAAGACCATAATAAACGGGTAATAGATTTCCATAAAAATCACGCGTTAGAATTAGAACATAGTGAAAATGGGAACGGGTTGTTAGCTAAATGGGAAAGATTTGTCTACAACAAAGGAAAAGCTCTTTTTAAAGCTGTCAAATAAACTTTTATAAATTAACTGTTCCTTTTTAGGACAGTTCTTTTTTGATTTTTGACGTATGAATTGATATGTGATTTGTTTCAATGCGCCATAAAAAGAATGGAGTTCTCATATCTTTTGTTCAACTAACCTACCCCGTTAGTTCAATAAAAAATCACTCAAAAAGGAAATAATACCCTATATAATTAAATACATTTCTGAATCCTATATTTTCTGCAACTGCAATAGACGGCTTATTCACTTCCATACAATCCCAATACGGAACCAGATTACTCTCCAAGCAATCTTTTACAACACTATGGGCTAATTTTTGAGCTAATTTTTTTCCTTGATGCTCCTCTAAGGTTTCAATACCTATACAGTGTACATTTCCAACAACAAAACCTGAAAAACAAACACTTACAATTTCATTTTTGTAAACAATACAATAACCAATACCATCACCAAAGAAACTCTCAGGTGAAGCCCAAAACTCTAAAATTTTGGAGTGTAAAAATTCAATGTTTATTATTGGACCATCATTATTATCAAAGAAAGTATCGGAGATTTTTACAACTTCATATCCTTGTTCAATAGCAGGTTCATTGCTAGCTTTATAATCAACTTTATGTACCTCATAAACCCTCTGATTCCAGCTTCCTAACTTACGATGTTCAAACACTTTTTCGATAGTCTTATTCCATTTTATGTGGTTACCAATTCCTTCAAAGCAATTTAATCGGACTTTCTTTGCTTCTGGTATGATTACTCTATCAATAAAATTGTTTAATTCATTATTAAACGCTTCATTTTCTGCATTTCCAATAAAGAGAAATCCATCATTATTCCCTAACCAAACGAATCCAGAGGTAGGGGAAACGCTATCATCTACAAATACACGACCAGGATTAACTCCTTCGATTACCGCTATTATTTCCAATTGCCCCTTCTCATTAACTATACCTCTACACTTATAAAAATCACTTTTATTTAATTCAGAAATCATACGATATTTCTCCTCCCTATACATTTCTAATCTAACTCTACCATAATTAACAATATATCCCTTGTTAAACTAAACTGCCCCGTTAGTTGTATAAAAAAAGAGCTGTCTGAACAGCTCAACTATATTGTACTAAAGCACTCGTTAGTTGATGTTAGGAAACGAATAGTACATTGCACAACTTCACTATAAGATATTACTCAACTAATTCAACAGTAAGAGTAGAAATACCAATTGGTGCTGTTTCTCGTATAGTACCATCGTAACCGACTTTCACCTTATCACCAACCTGAAATGTTTCATCAGGATTCTTTGCAAGATTTACAGCAATTATTCCATAAACTGCATACTCTTCATCTTCAGATACATAAACTACGGCACTCTGTCCATTAATCTCTTCAATCACTCCTGTAAAAGTTGCTTTTATTTCACTCTCCGACCATACAAATAATAAACTGCCGCATAGTAGAAATGTAAAAATCAAAAGAAATTTAATTTTCAAAATACAGTCATCCTTCAAAACAATATTTTTTTCATTCTTCACTGATTAATTCTACAAATAGAATAAAAAATCTTTCGTACATTGATATATATTCATTTTTATCTGTTTCATCACAATCTCCATAGTGATATTATCATAAATTCCCAACAAAAAACCCACCTCTAAAAATCTATAGAGGTGAGATGTTTATAATCAAACTTTATTACAAATTATCAAACTTTTTTACAAAGATACAGCTACCTCTCATTTTTTGTGGGAAATGAATATATCTACTTACAATAAACCCGCTTTTTTTAAAAATTCATGTGCTACTTCTGATGCCTTTCTACCTTCTACATTTACTTGATAATTCATTTGACGCATTTCATCCTCAGTTATTTGATCGGCCAGTTTATTTAATGCTCTTTCAATTTCAGGATGTTTTTTTATTGTTTCTTGTTTTAATAATGGTGCACCTTGATAAGGAGGAAACAAATGCTTGTCGTCTTCTAAAACAATTAAATTGTATTGTCTAATATCACTATCGGTTGAATAGGCATCTAGTAAATCTATATCTCCAGATTTTACAGCCTGATATCTCAGCTTAGGTTCCATTGTAGTAATATTGGAAAGAGAGAGATTATATAGCTTTTGAATACCTCGATAACCATCTTCCCGATCATTAAACTCCATTGTAAACCCTGCTTTTATATTTTCTTCAGCTGCCTTTACATCTGAAATGTTCTTCAAATCGTATGTTTTTGCTGCCTCTTCCGAAACAGCCAATGCATAAGTATTGTTGTACTTCATAGGACTAAGCATTACCATGTCAAATTTTTTCAGCATACCTTCTTGTGCTTGCCTATAAACATCATCTTGGTTGTTATTTATCGCTTTCTCTTTCAAAAATTCTGAAATGGCTGTACCAGTAAATTCGGGATAAATGTCGACACTTCCCGATTTCAATGCATTAAACACAAATGAAGTCTTACCTAAACCAGGCTTTAATTGAACATTCAAATCGGTCTCGTCTTCAATAAGTAATTTATACATATTGATAAGAATTTCAGGCTCTGATCCAAGTTTACCCGCAATGACTATCTCTTCTTTTTCATTGATATTCATTAGAGGAAGGAAAATCATTAATAATGCCGTAATACTAATAGCGCTCAATGCTATTACTGTTTTTTTAAATGAAAGTGATTCAAGTTTTTTTAGTAAAAAGTCAAATGCTAACGCTAATAGTGCAGCTGGTGCAGCTCCTAAGACGATTAATGCTGTATTATTTCGGTCAATACCTAGTAAAATAATATCTCCTAGACCCCCTGCACCAATTAATGCCGCCAATGTAGCTGTCCCTACTATTAAGACCATGGCGGTCCTGATCCCTGCCATCATAACAGGCATGGCGAGAGGAAGTTCTACTTTCATTAACCTCTTTCGAGTGTTCATACCCATTGCCATTGCTGCTTCTTTTAGTGACGCATCTACCTCATTTATCCCTGTGTATGTATTACGTAGGATTGGTAAAAGTGCATAAACAACTAATGCTATTATTGCTGGTATCTTACCTATACCAAACAGCGGAATTAACAAGCCTAGCAATGCTAAGGAAGGGATTGTTTGCAGAACCGCACTTATGCCAATTATACTTTCTGCTATTTTTTTCTTATTTGTTAAGTAAATGCCTAAAGGTATCGCAATAACAACCGCAAAAAAGAGAGCAATAAAAGATATTTGAATATGTTCAAGTAATGAGGCAAAGAGCTGTCCTTTACGTTCATTAAAAACATCTACTAAATTCGTCATATGCTTAACCTCTTCCTGAAGAATCTATAGCTAAATACCTTATAATCGATTCTCTCGTTATAATACCTATAATTTCACCGTTCTGATTTACCGATATGGCTTCATGATCTACCAAATTATTAAGTATTTCTTGTAGTGAATCATTTACGGAAACTTTGTGTAATACTTGCAAATAGACATTTTCTTTTGATATGGGTTGGATAATACTTTCTATATTGAATGTATCTTTAAAATCTTGATTAAGGCCAATAAATTCTCTAACAAAATCATTGGCCGGACTTTGCATAATTTCTTGGGGTGTACCGAGCTGTACAATTTCTCCATCCTTCATCACACATATTCTATCTCCTAGTTTTAGTGCTTCTTGCATATCGTGTGATACAAAGACAATTGTTTTTTTAATTGTTTGTTGTAGATCGAGCAAGTCATCTTGTAACTTAGTACGACTAATCGGATCCAATGCACTAAATGGTTCATCCATAAGAATGATTTCAGGATCTGCTGCTAATGCACGAACAACTCCCACTCTTTGTTGTTCTCCTCCTGAAAGCTCTGCAGGTTTTCGCTGACTATATTTATCTGCTTCAAGACCGACCATATTTAATAACTCATGAACTCGCTGCTGAATTTGTTCTCTACGCCATTTCTTCAGTTCTGGAACAATGGCAATATTCTCTTCTATCGTCATATGTGGAAAAAGTGCAATTTGTTGGAGAACATATCCGATATTCCAACGTAACTCATTTATGTTATAATCACTTATTCTTTTTCCTTCAATTTTAATAGTTCCTTCTGTCAAACGAATTAATCGATTGATCATTTTTAGTAATGTCGTTTTCCCACAGCCACTTGGACCTATAATGACAAAGAATTCACCTTTCTTTATTTCCAAATTGAGATAGTTAACTGCTGGTTGATTGTCATCATACCTTTTAGATACATTCTCAAATACAATCATTTCATTACCTCCTTCTAGTACCGTAGTGGTTTCTAACTCGGTCTCATCGATTCAAGTTGTTTTGCACATTCCTACCGACAATCCATATTATTCAGATTACTTGTATTTCACATTTTATATACTCGTATTGAATAAATAAAATACAAAAGGTGAATACGGAGTTATATGCATATATGAATACCTCGTTTATATCTTCTTTAAACCTATATTAAAACTTCTAAATAACCATTTCTATATCAAATATTGATAAGCTCTTATTTTATTTGATATTTTCCTTGCATTTCTGATTTAATAGCGTATAATATATATTTAGGTGCCAAACCTACGTAATGATTGTTTTCGAACTTTCGTTACAAACTAAGATTCCATAACGACTCGGATTGTCGGGAATCTTTTTCTTTTTTCTAGCAGGCAGATGAGCGCCTGCTTTTTTTATGCCGTTTTTCAAATGAATATCCACTTCTTATTCATATTACTAAGTAATGTACAGTAATAAAAACCCTTTAAAATACTAAAGTCCATACTACTTAATCGTAGTGTGGACTTTTTAAGTTCTTTATATCCTCCTTAACCTCTCTACTCATCTACTCAATACTAGAATGTCTATTAAATAATTTATACTGTTCACAAGCAATCTGTATGAAATCTTCTAAATAAGAGAAGATATATTTATCCTTATGCCACGCAAGCTCAGTAAATACGGATTCCATTGTAATAGTTGTCTCTAGATTTTTTAGTACTCCATTTTCTAACTCTTTTTCAACTGTCATTTTCGGTAACAATGTCATTCCTAATCCAGCAATCACACACTTCTTGATTGCTTCAATACTAGAAAACTCTATTATTTGATCCGGATAAATACCTTTTAAATGACATTGATATTCGAATTGATTTCGATATGAGCAGCCTTCCTCCGTTAATAATATCGTTTCTTGGGCTACGTTCTGTATGGCTAAAATATTATTTTGAGTTATATGATGTGTTGGTGCTACTACAAATACCAAATCTTCCTCGATTAATTCCTTTTTACAAAGCATTGGTGTGTCTTTACGTGTATCCGTAATAAAAGCCAAATCGAGATTACCTGATTGCAATAAATCCTTGGCAACATCAATTGTATGGACTGGCTTAAAAACTATTTTCACTTTCGGATGTCGGCTTCTGAACAATTGCAAAATTTTAGGTAATCGATAAGTGCATTGACTTTCCTGTGCCCCAATTGTTAAAGTCACATTCGTTTCATCTTGATTAGTTATTGCTTCTCTCATGTTTTCATCTAGATCTACCATCTTTTGTGCATATTGTTTTAATTGGATACCAGCATCTGTTAAATAAATTCGTTTTCCTAGACGCTCAAATAAAGGAACCCCTAATTCACCTTCTAAAGACTTGATTTGAGCGGTAATACTAGATTGTGCATAATCCAATATTTCCGCTGTTTGTGTAAAATTCAATGTTTTAGCAGCAGTTAAAAATGTATGTAAGTGCTTAATATCCATATCTCACACTCCTAAATCGGTTTTACCGATTAATTTAATCGAATTATTCATCTTTATTAATAATGAATTTAAGTTTAAGCTTTTTATAGAAGAAAGTATAGAGAGGATTGACATATATGAAGATTACAACATTTATTGGTAGTTCTAGAGAAGAAAGTAACAGCGAGATACTGGCAGATTTGGTGACGAAGGATATAAATCATACTAAAATTGATTTGAAAAACTTATCTATACAACCTATTCATGATTTACGTCATGCGGATGGCGGTTTTCAATTAGTAGACGATGATTATGACACAATCATAAATGCTTTCTTAGAAAGTGATCTGATTATCTTTTCTACTCCAATTTATTGGTATACGATGTCGGGTATTATGAAAAACATGATTGACCGATTAAGCCACGCTATACGAGATGAACGATTCCCACAATTTAAAGAAAAAATAAAATCCGTAGATGCCATTGTAGTAGCTGTCGGTGGTGATGACCCGAAAATAAAAGGGCTGCCTCTTATTCAGCAATTTAAATACACTTTTGATTTCTTAAATATGCGGTTCTCATCTTATATTATAGGTGAAGGAAATAAACCAGGTGACATTTTACAAGATCAACAAGCTGTAGAGCAAGCTAACCTATTAAACAAACAGTTAAAAAAATTATAAAAACCATCAAGAAGATCGTTCATTTTTGAGCGGTCTTTTTTTATCTAATGACTCATTGTATGTGCTATTGTTATCCCTTCTTTCCTTTAAAAGACGTATTTAATGATTTAGTTATTCTTCTTCAAGTAATTCAATAAAGCATTCAAAATCACATATTTAACTAATAAATTATTTCCTGGAAAATAAAAACGTTTATTAGGATATCCTAATAAACGTTTTATCATTACATTTTATTTAGAGAATACTTCTTCAATTTGATCTAGCATTAAGTTAGCTGCTAATACGCCACCTGCAGTATTCCAAATGACATCATCTACTTTATGAACATTTCCTGCTTTAACTGCAGATAGTTTTTGCCATAGTGGATCTTCTGTCCACTCTTTTTCAGTTGCTAATGCAGAATCATCACCTGTTGGCATATATGTGAAGTAGAATAAAACGTCTCCGTCCATTTCAGGAATGGCTTCTTTACCTACTTCAATTGCTAAGTTACCTAGTTTATTATCAGCTGTAAATAGTTTTTCTTGGGCTGATACACGTTTAAAACCTAATTCGTTAAAAATGACACCAGAAAATGAATCTGTATAGTAAATACGTGTTATACCAGTCATAAAGCGTACGAATGATACTTGTTGATCTGTTTTATCACCTAATGTTGTTTTTAATGCTGCTACTTTTTCGTCATATTGTTTTAAAATGTCTTTACCTTCAGCATCTTTATTCACTGCTTTTGCGTATAAAGCAAAGTTTTCTTTCCAATCCCCACGTAATGTTTCAGAGAAAACAGTTGGGGCAATTTTAGTTAACTTGTCATAGACTTTTTCTTGTCTTATCTTACTACCAATGATTAAATCTGGTTTAAGTGCAGCGATTTTCTCGATATTCACTTCATGTTCAACACCGACAACTTCTGCATCTCCCATATCGTCTTTAATATGATCATACCAAGGATTTCCTACCCATGATTGTACTGCGCCAACTGGTTGAATACCTAAAGCAAGTAATGCTTCTGTTCCTTCATTCGTTAATACAACAATACGTTTTGGTGTGCCTTTAATTTCAGTAGTACCCATTGCATGCTCAACAGAATATGTTGTTTCCTTTTCTTTTGATGCATCTTTTTGTTTATCATCTTCTTTTGTATTACCGCAAGCTGCTAATGCAAATACAGCGATAACTGCAAATAATGCGACGATTTTACGTAAAGTATTTTTCATCTCTTTAAATCCTCCTATGTATATGATAAAATATGAAAGCAATAATGATAATCATTTTCATTTAATGCAAGATTAATATTATTCCACGGTAAAAGAGAAGTCAATATATTTTTTAATTTACATTAAAAACGTAATTTTATTCTATTTTAGAAAAGAGTTTTGAATACCACATGTTATTTAATAATAATCTTACAAAAATTCTTGCACTAATAAGCAGTATCATTCTATTACTCGTATGTATGGTCATCAGTATCGTTTACGGTTATGCAGATACATCCTTTCAGACGGCTTATCAAGCATTTACACAGTTTAATGACTCGAATGAACATTTAATCATTCAAAACGTACGACTTCCTCGTGCATTAATCGCAGCAAGCGTCGGAGCTTCATTAGCAATTGCTGGCGTTTTAATGCAAACGTTAACAAAAAACCCATTAGCTTCACCAGGTATTTTAGGGATTAATGCTGGCGCTGGATTTGCGGTTGTGTTTGCCATGGTTTTCTTCCAATCTGCTAGCTTGCAATCATTCGCATGGATTGCATTTTTAGGTGCAACAGTTGCAACCGCGGCAGTTTATGGGATTAGTTCTACAGGTCGAGATGCTATGTCTCCTATTAAAATTACATTAGCTGGAGCAGCCATGAGCGCCCTCTTCTCTTCTTTTACTCAAGGATTATTGGCCACTAATGAGGCTGAATTAGATCAAGTGCTATTTTGGTTAGCAGGTTCTGTAGAAGGTCGTAAATTGGAATTATTAATTGATGTTCTTCCTTATCTTATTATAGGTTGGATTGGCGCATTGCTAATTGCACCGAAGATGAATGTTCTAGCACTAGGTGATGATGTCGCAAAAGGGTTAGGTTTACCTGTCGGCTTGATTCAATTAGCTGTTGGATTTATCGTTATTATGTTAGCAGGTGGATCTGTAGCTGTGGCTGGTCCAATCGGTTTTATCGGTATAGTCATTCCCCATCTAGCTCGCAAATGTGTTGGGAATGACCATAGGTGGTTAATTCCTATGTCAGCATTACTAGGTGGTATTCTACTACTATTAGCAGACGTGAGTGCTCGTTATATTATCATGCCTCAGGAAGTTCCTGTTGGTGTCATGACAGCGTTTATCGGAACACCATTCTTTGTTTATATTGCTAGAAAGGGGTTCAGAAAAGCGTGAAGCAGTACAGAACTATTAGACTATTACAACAAAAAATTTCGTTTTTACTTGATATAAAAGCAACTAGGAAAATCTCATTCTTATTCTGCTTAGTAATGGCAACATTTATACTAAGTGCATCTGTAGGCGATTCTTTTATCAATCCGTTAAACGTTTTCCAAATTCTATTTGGTGGTGGTAATGATTTTGATCGCCTTGTAGTAGTTGATTTTAGATTACCTCGTATTCTAATCGCAGCATTTGCTGGTATGGCATTAGCGGTTGCTGGTGCTATTTTACAAGGGATGATTAAAAACCCCCTTGCTTCCCCTGATATTATAGGGATTTCGGCTGGTGGCGGTGCCGCAGTTGTAGCTTTCTTAGCCATCTTTAGTGATCAAAACCACTCCTTAACAGTTAGTATTCAGTGGCTTCCTATTGCTGGTTTTATTGGAGCTACGGTTATTGGATTTGTCGTATACTTTTTAGCTTGGAAAGATGGTATTACACCGATTCGCCTTGTCCTCATTGGGATTGGAGTTTCAGCATTTATGCAGGCAATGACAACGATGCTCATGTTACTAGGTCCGATATATAGAGCAAGTGAAGCGAATATTTGGATTACAGGTAGCGTTAGCGGTGCAAGTTGGGAACAAGTGAAAATGGTCGTACCTTGGACTATTCTTTTGCTTGTGATTTCCTTCTTCATCACACGACATTTAAATGTACAAGAATTAGGTGATGATACGGCTTCAAATTTAGGACAACCTGTTCAAAAGATGCGTTTTCTTTTATTATTGCTTAGTACGTGCCTAGTTGCTGGCGCTATTGCTTTTGCTGGTGCTATTGGTTTTGTCGGTTTAATGGCACCACATATCGCACGTCGCTTAGTTGGTTCGTCTTTTGGCGTGTTAATCCCAACTGCTGCAAGTATAGGCGCATTACTAGTTATGGCTGCTGACGTCATAGGTAGAACGGCATTTAGTCCACTAGAAGTACCTGCTGGTGTTTTTACAGCAGCAATTGGTGCCCCTTATTTTATTTATTTACTATTTAGAAATCCGAGGAACTAAAGGAGTCGAAACCTTTGACAGAAACGATTGAAACGAAATCACTTACTTTAGGTTATGGAGATTCCGTTATTATAAAAGATTTAAATATTACAATTCCAAAGGGTGAAATCACCGTGTTAATCGGTGGAAATGGTTGTGGTAAATCTACTCTTTTGCGCTCTATTGCAAGATTATTAAAACCAACGAATGGCACTGTATTATTAGAAGCAGAAGATGTCTTTAAACTATCAACTAAGCAAGTGGCTAAAAAGCTCTCTATTTTACCACAATCCCCTACCGCACCAGAGGGGTTAACTGTACTGCAACTTGTGAAGCAAGGACGTTATCCTTACCAAAGTTGGCGTAAGCAATGGACTAAAGAAGATGAAGAAATCGTCATGAATGCACTTAATGCTACAGGTGTTGCAGAATTGAAAGACAAACCTGTTGACGAACTATCAGGTGGGCAACGACAACGCGCCTGGATTGCTATGACATTGGCGCAAGATACAGATATAATTTTATTAGATGAACCGACTACTTATTTAGATTTAACGCATCAAATCGAAATTCTCGATTTACTATATGAGTTGAATATTCAAGAAAACCGGACAATCATCATGGTCTTACATGACATTAATTTAGCTTGCCGTTATGCTCATCATATTATTACAGTAGCTAACCAAACTGTTTATAAAAAAGGCAAGCCTGAGGACATCATAAACGAAACCCTTATTAAAGATGTCTTTGATCTCGATTGTGAAATTACAGCTGACCCTATTTTCGGTACACCAATGTGTATTCCTTTTGGGAAAGGGCGAAAAGTAAGTCAATTTTAAAATATAAAAAGGACGACAGCATACTTTCTGCTCCCGTCCTTTTTATTTGTTTTATCTCTAACGTGCTCTAAACTCCACTAACCAGCAATCTCTTAATTCACCTTCATGCATCTCTTGCTTTGGTAAATATCGTACTTTCTTAAAACCACATTTTTCATAGCAATGAATGGCTCTTTCATTCCAAGCTTGCGGATCCATAACAAGGATATCAGCCTTTTTCTCGTTGACTAAGTATTCCTTCATCGCTAAAATAAGCTTGGTGCCAATACCTTTATCCCAATAACTCGATTCACCGATAAATTGATCTAACCCATAAATAACTTCAGCGTCGTTATTGTATTCATAAGCGACCCTACTCTCATGCTCTATAGGATAAAACTGAATATAACCAATACTCGCGCCATCGTATTCAATAATACATCTAGTTTCTTCTTCGTTAACATCGTAAAATTTTTCATGTACTTTTTCAATGTCAAATGGATTATCTTTTCCTTCGTAATATGTTAAAATATTTGCGTCTGAAAGCCATTTCGCAAGATAAATATCATCTTTTCTTTCTAACTTCCGAACTACTAATTGTTCATTTTGTAATATCATATACATTCTCCATTCTTTGTTAAGGTAATTTGCACACGATTTTTAAAGAAAATAATAGAATAGGTTCACCCTCAACCCATATTCTTCATATGTATTTGTTATATTAGTATGAATTTGGTCAATATAGGCATAAAAATACCATTTCCACAACCAATTAAGTATCATTTAGGTTACAATTATATATAAGTTTCGTAACACTTGTAACAGTTTTATAACAAATTCATTGATTTGTCCCATTACCAATGATTTTCATGATTTAATTGATAGAGTTAATGTAATTTGACACGGGAAATGAGCACTAGTTTCCTATTCCTTACTCAGAATTGATTTAAAAAAGCTTAAACTGTACTAGCTTTGAAACTTAAAAAGGAGATTATCATGTTTATATCTACTCAAAATGAAAATAAGGATGCTATCACTCAAATTGCCGAAAACATTTTAGCGCAAAATGAAGCTGTCCCAAGCAAATCTATCTATATTGATTTTGCCAAACAACTGAAACGTGATAATAAGGTTGCCCAAGCGAAAAAGTTGTTAGAAGAAGGTTCAAAAATATATCCACTGAATCTATCTGTTCATACTGAATTGATGAAAATTTATGCTCGCCAAAAAAATTGGAGCGATGTGGCGAAGCATTTACCAAGAATTTTAGTTAATATTTCACGAAAAACAGACTCGACCCTAACTTATAAACTATATAAATATTTGATTAATAACAGACACTATTCAGAAGCAGGTGAAATACTTGAACTGCTTGTGAAAGAGAACCCTGCGGATGAAACACTTCATTATAAATACGTCGAATTGGCATTTGCCTCAAAAAACTGGCCAATAGCAATTCAAAGAGTTGAAGAACTCGTGCAATTTTTAGGTGAAAAGGTACCAGCTTCGGTGCTCGTTGACTTAAGTATTGCCTATCAAATTGTAGGCGAGCATGAAAAAGCTAGATCATTATTCGCTGAATGTTTGACAAAGTATGTTGATGAGTTGCCTGAAATTTTTGTAGATGGGTATCGAAAAGTCACGTTATTTGATAATGGCGAGAGTAGAATTGAATTCTATAAATTCATAGAACCGACGAATACTGTATTTGCAACCTTTGATTCCATTGATAAAACATGGGAAAGAACACCATTTGCCTTCAACTTATTGAAGAAAAAAAGAGTCGATCTTATCTCTTTAAGACGAAGAACAACTAAAAACTATCATCAAGACATCTCAAGAGAAGAATATTACGAGACCGTTGCAAAATTAGCAGCTGGTTATGATAAAAAATTCGCTTATGGTACTAGCCTAGGTGGCTATAGTGCATTGTACTTTGGTTCAACAATTGATTGTAATATTCTAGCACTCAGTCCAAGAAACTCTGCGCATCCTAACCATGGTACTAAAATGAGAGTTGAAACGGTTTTCCAACACGAACTACAGCATCCTTATAATCCTAGGATTACTCCGACGATTATTTACGACCCTAAGGATGCTATTGATAGTAAATACATGAAAAAGGTAATTAAGAAAGCTTATCCAAATGCTAAGTACATTTACTACCCATATGCTGGACACCGTATTTCAATTTATTTATCTCAAATAGGTGTATTAAAGGATATTGTAAAAAGATTCATGGCAGAGCAGCCTATCCCTAATTATGAACGAACACTACGTTCAAAATCAACTGAGTATCATCGTATTTTAGCAATACATTGCTCTAAGACAAACAAAAAGAATTGGGCACTTCAGTTAGCAGAAGAATCCATCAGATTATCACCAACTTATGACAGACCACGCTTATTGAAGGGTGAACTTTTACGTGATTTAGGCCGAATGGACGAAGCTTTCGAAGCTGCATATGAGGGACTTGAACTGTTCCCTAAATACACAAGATTACATTTACTGTTAATCAGTCTATTCGAACAACAAAATCAGTGGAAAGAAGCACTTGAAGCAGTCAATAAAGCACTCGAAGTAAGCAAATCTCCAAAGCTGAAAGAAAAAAGAGAAGAATTGTTAGCAAAAGTTGAAATGCTTGCTACTGAATAAACCTATAAACAAAAAAACATCGTAGTGCATTTGACTACGATGTTTTTTTGTTTTTTGATAAGTCAAATATCGATAAATAAATTACATATGAGTTGTTAATATCAAACACTATCCAACACTAACAGTCTGTACTATACTGATAGAATATGTTAGGAGAGTGTAAGAATGAAGTATGGATTTATCGGCCTTGGTAGTATGGCTTCTGCCATTATTAAAGGCATGCACAATAGTAAACAATTTTCAGCCATAGACATTTATGGTTATAACCGAACAGTTGCTAAAACAAATCATCTTGTGGGCAACTATGGGCTAATTGCAAGTGACTCTATTAAAGATATTATGATAAATGCTGATGTCATTGTATTAGCAGTACAACCCCAAGTATTACCTGAAATATTATCAGAGGTGCAAAAATATATCCAAGAAAATCATCTTATTATTTCAGTCGCAGCAGGAAAATCAATTGAATATTTACAACAAAATATACAAACAGACACACCCATAGTCCGCGTTATGCCCAATATAAATGCCATCGTTGGTGCTTCCACAACATGCTACTCCATTTCTTCAACTGTTAATGAACAGCACAAAGAAGTCGTAGAATCTCTATTTGGAACTATTGGCTCTATTATAGAATTACCAGAAAATCTATTTACAATTTTCTCGGCTATTGGTGGTGCATCCCCTGCCTTTACTTATTTATATATTGACTCATTAGCTAGAGCTGCTGTGCGTGAGGGTATGGATAAGAAAATGGCATTAGAAATTGCCGCCAGCTCCGTACTAGGCAGTGCTAAAATGATATTAGAGTCTGACGAACACCCATGGGAACTTGTCGATCAAGTTTGTTCACCTGGGGGTACTACCATCCAAGGTGTCACCTCCTTGCAAAATGACCATTTCGCTAGTACCATTTACGATGCCGTAACGGCTGTTATCAAAAAAGATGAAACTTTATCATAAAATCTTCTCGGACAGAACTTTTCGCTACATAGCGTTAAATTCTGTCTTTTTTTATTAGCTAAAAACAAATACCTACCTTTCTTATAGGAATAGTGTATAATCAAATTAATCTAACTTTGAACTTGAAAGGATGATTTGATGAATAATTTAATGTTTAACCTAACAAATACATCTAAACAATATATCGCAGACGCTAATAAATCACCCAAATACTATACTCATCAACCAGCGGATGTTCGAGCAGCAAGAGCTCAATGTCCAAAACCATTGATAGATTTACCTTTACTAAAACAAATAATAAATCGTAAAATACCTGTTCGAGATGGTAGTGAAATTAATGTTCGTATATACACGCCAAACGGTAAAGGTCCTTTCCCTATCATTGTTTATTATCATGGAGGAGGATGGGTTTTCGGTAATTTAGAAACGGCGGATGCAGGTTGTCACTTATTAGCAGCTGAAGTAAATGCCATAGTTGTTTCTGTCGACTACCGCCTTGCACCAGAATTTAAATTCCCAATTCCTTTAAATGACGCCTTCGATGCACTTTTATGGGTCTATGAGTTTGCTGCTGATTTAAATGGAGATTCTACGAATATTATCGTTGCAGGAGATAGTGCCGGTGGCAACCTAGCAACAGTTGTTACACATATGGCAAAAGAGCAAAATGGTCCACTCATCACTGCACAAGCACTAATCTATCCAGTGACGAATATGGATATGACCACTACTTCTTATGAAAACTATGCTAATGATCTAGGATTAGATCGTGACGGTATGAAATGGTTTGGAGAGCATTATGTTTATAATGAAGAAGATTATCGAAACAGTGCCGTTTCTCCTCTCCTACAAGATGATTTAAGCTATTTACCAAGGGCTATTGTTATTGCAGCTGAATATGATGTTCTTTTTGACGAAGGCGTTTCCTATGCAAACCGTTTAAACGAAGCAGGTGTTCCAACACACCATGTGGTTATGCCTGGATTAATTCATAGCTACTTTAGTAAGATGGAATTTTTTGAAGATGAGACTAGACAGACCGTTCAGCTAATTGCTGATTTTATAAAAAAATAAAAAAAACGCTTGGATCATTTATCTTCCAAGCGTTTTCTCTATTAAATATTATGCTTCATTTTGATGTAAACGACCCTTATAAACATAAGTTATAGTAATAAAAATATAGATTGCTAGTGTAATACTAGTAACGATAATTGATGTTGTGAAAATAATACCAATCAGAATCGCACTTAAAGCAATGATGGCAAACCAAGTTGTATATGGGAACCATTTTACGGCATAAGCACTCGTTTGCCCAGGCTGTTTTTTTCGAGACTTCACATGAGCAATTGCAATGATTAACCAAATACATAATACCGTATATCCTAGGGAACCCATTAGAAAATCAAAAGTCTTGCTCCCAGCAAATAATGAAATTAACACGCCAATATATAAGACAGATGTACATAATAGTATTGAATATACTGGCACTTTCTTTTTCGATAATTTTGAAAATACTTTAGGAATACGCCCGTCCATAGCTTGAGTATATAGAACGCGTGATGAACCATATAATCCAGAATTCATCGATGAAATAATCGCAAGTAACACAACCGCATTCATAATATGGTCTGCCCCTGGGATACCGATCATTTTGAATACCATCACAAACGGACTTTCTGGTACTCCGTTAACTTCATTCCAAGGAATCAAGCTGACGATAATTAAAAATGGTACTAAATAGAAAGAAATGATTCGTACTAATGTACTGCGAACTGCTTTTGGTACCACTTTTTCAGGATTTTTCGTTTCAGCTAATGTGACACCAATAATTTCTGTTCCTCCGTAAGAATAAATAACTACAAGCATTGCCGTAATTAAACCTGTCGGGCCATTCGGGAAGAAACCACCGTGACTCGTTAGATTAGAAAATCCAACAGCTGTATGATCACCAAAAGTAACGAGCAGTAAGATAAACCCTGCTATGATAAACACAATGATTACAGTGATTTTAATTAACGCAAGCCAGTACTCCGTTTCAGCGAAAGCTTTTACTGATAGTAAGTTGATAACTGTAACTAACACTGACACTGACAAAGCAAGTATCCAAATTGGGTAATCTGGTAGCCAATATTGAATGAAGATTGCAGCAACAATAGACTCTGCGGTAATGTTTAATACCCACATTTTCCAGTAAATCCAGTCTAAAAAATATGCTGGGTACTTTCCTAAAATAGATTGAACTAGATCTCTAAATGTCCTTGCATTGCTATTTCGGACTGCCATTTCAGCTAATCCTTGCATAACAAATAATAGAATGATACCACCAATTAGGTAAGCAAGTAGTACGCTTGGTCCTGCCATATCAATGGCTGCACTACTCCCTTTAAATAATCCTGCGCCAATTGCTCCACCTAATGCCATCATCGTAATATGTCGTGAAGTCATTGTTCTTTGTAATTTTTGTTTGTCACTTTCCATATCCTTACCTCCAATAATCAAAAAAAGCATATCGTCTCTTCCTTCATCATCAAATGAAAGAAGAGACGATATGCCTTATGCAAACCGCGGTACCACTCTTATTGGTTCTAATTCATGAACCCAACTTTAAAAACCTGGTAACGAAGGTTAAACGTTAAAGTAAAAAGAATAGTCTGTCTATTCATTTCACTTTACCACTCATAGGCAAGTTCAAAGTATTATTGGACTGCGTTGCACCACCCCGCAGCTCTCTAGACCAAATAATGAGCTTTTACTACTCCTAATCAATGCGTTTTGAAACATTATTTCAGAAAATTTTAAATCAATATCCCATACTATACGGTCTTGTTTCATTTTTGTCAACATTTTATTTTAGAATAATTATTAAGTTATAATGGGCGTATACAATTTGGCCTAGAATGATCAAAACGGTTGCCTAGAATACGATACAAAAGTCCATATGTTAAGTATGTCTAATATTTTATACTATAAAGGATCTTCGCACGAACACGGTCTACTACTGTATCCTTAGGAATTTCTAAGAAATATTTTAGTTGCCATTCTTGTGTTTTTTTAGCTTGTTTGCTTTTGGGGTTATCCCAAGGTGGATAAACGCGAAATGCACGTTTACCCCCTTGTCCTTTATTGGATATTATATCTTGCTTATATAAAACAGCTTTCGGAAAGACAAACTGGCCAAATTGATCATCTTTTTTGACACTAATGACAAAGAATTCGATTGAATCTGATAGGTCATAAGGTTGAATTGATCCATCCCCAACCCTCTCCCATAGCGTCACAAATTGACCGATTTTTGTAGGTGTTATTTTAGCGACGCGAAATCTAATCGAGAGATCATTTAACTTAAATACATATGCTCCATATGCCGCGTTTTGTGGTTCAATTTTGGGGTGAGAAAATACAAATCCACATGGGTTATAGACTAGTTCCCTCGTTGCAATAAGGTTATCATGAATTGTGACAGAATCAGTCCAAGAATGTTGACAGCTAGGTTCAGTAACTGATAATTGTCGGTTTTTTTTATTTATATGTTCATTCTCCTGGTAGTGATCAAACTTACTAGTCATGAATTGACCGATAGATAGATCTTAATGCTACCGTCTTCACAGTAATGCTCAAAATCCGTTTTATAAGCTCTGTTGATATCACTTTTCCAGATTTTCTCCCAAGCTTTGAAAACACCTTTTGGATCCTTGTGATCTACTTCTATGGCAAGGTAGTTATCTTCTGGAATTATGGTACTAACATCATTTGTATTTGGCTCTTCAGTACCAATATGTAGATCGTAATCGTCTGTAAAATCACTTGCATAATTACTATAAACTGCATAGATTTCACCCGTTAAATTTAAACGTAGAAACTCCTCCCACAGTCTAACTATTGCGTCTGTATTTTGATTATTTGTTCTAACACTTTTCCCAAAAATCTGTTTTTTACTAATTGCTGTATGCATTGCAATTCCTCCTACTCGTTTATACTAGAAGAATATCATTCATAATATGACAACTGTCTGTCATCTTTTATAAATAAATTCTATTTCATTCATATATTCATCTTTCAGCCATTGTGGAGAAAGAATTTTTACATGTCTACCAAACATCATTATAAATGGCAGTATATTTTTGTTAACGTCGTAATTAAAGGTTACCTTAAGACGTCTATCTTCAAGTATTGATATTTCATCATCAGTAAAAAAATCATATAATTTTCCTAGTTCACTTTTTGAAAACAATAATATAATCTGCTCCATATTCGAATCGCTATTCGCTAAATAACAATTGCTATGACTATAAACGGATCTAGCTTTGTGCTTTATGAGTTCCATATTTCTTATTCTAGTTAACTTGAATAATCTTAAAGCCTCTTTATCTTCACAATAAGCCTCTAAATACCAGCTACCATTCATAAAATTTAGTTTTAATGGCTGAATAATACGATTAGATAAATTCGCAGTTTGTGATACATATGAGATGCAAATTTTATGTCCGTCTTCAATTACAGAAAGTATGTTTTTTACCTTTACTTTTGTTTCTTCTTCTATTGTTTCTCGATGTAATGTGGATGATAGTACCGTAATTGGCGGATGATAGTCTTCATTATTTTCTTGCAATAGCTCTATTTTCCTTTGTAAGATTGATAATTGATGACTATTAAATAATTCATTTTTCAATGATAATCCTTCCAATAAGAACTTTTTTTCAACATCATTAAAGGTGAATTTATCTAATTGGTAAGTATCGATTAAGGTAAAACCACCATTCTTCCCTAAATATGAAATAATAGGAATACCGATTGATGATAATGCATCCATATCCCGATATATCGTTCTTTTACTTACTTCAAATTTAATTGCTAATTCTTCAGCAGATACTTTCTTTTTCTGTAATAAATAAATCAAAATTGAGAGCATTCTCTCTGTTTTCATGGTCTATGTCTCCTCCAAACAGGTATTAATCTAACTTTAATAGTATTAAAGGAGAATTCCAAATACATTCATTAAATTCACACTAGATTATTCGAATTAATTTTTAGTTTAATCTAGCAAAAACAAGTTATTCACTATTATACGAAAAATTACGAATTATATCGTTTCAATATTCTAATAAAAATGATACAACTTCTAACAATGAATAATGTGAAGAATTTATTACTATTTTTGTGTCTAAAAAGTACTATCTGCGTAGAATTATGCTCTGATTTACTGGAACTTTTGCAGTTTTTAAGAGATACTATAATATAGAGCTTAAAAAGTATTATTATTTATGATTAATAGGAAAGAGGTTTACAATGCAAAGTGATGTAAAAGTTGATCAGAGTGTAGAATCATCGTCCGAAACGATGCCGAAACAACCTCTATCAAAAATATTAGCCCAAACGGTTAAGACTGGAATTATCAAATCAAATTTGATCCCTATGATTGCAGGATTAACATTAGCTTTATATAAAAATCAAATAAGCCCTTTTGACAAAACTCTAGAGATTATTTGCGCGTTATTTGGTTCTGCTCTAGTAATTGGTGCAGCTGGTGCATTTAATAATTTATATGACCGTGATATCGATGCTGTCATGCAAAGAACAAAAAGTAGACCAACTGTAACTGGTACGATCAGTGCTAAAACTGTCCTTGTTTTAGCTATTGCGATGACGATTATTGGCTTAGGTGCTCTTGCGTATGCAACACCGATGGCTGCACTTATGGGATTCATAGGTTTATTTGTTTATGTGGTTCCTTATACAATGTGGAGCAAACGTAGAACTATATATAATACAGAAATCGGTAGTATTTCAGGAGCAATGCCCCCTCTAATTGGTTGGGCAGCAATTTCTCAAGATATAACACACCCTGCTATTATAGGGCTATTTGTATTAACTGTGTTATGGCAAATGCCTCACTTCTATGCGATTGCCATTCGCAAGCATGACGATTATAAAGCAGCAAACGTACCAATGCTTCCTGTAGTAAAAGGGATGCGCCGTACGTATATTCAAACAAATATCTATTTAGTTTTATTAATAGGAGTTAGCCTTTTACTTGGTACTTTAAGTATTGGTCTTATGTTAGTTGCGCTTATTCTAAGTATTTGGTGGCTGCTAATTAGTATTTCAGGGACTAAAAAAGAGAACCCAGAGAAATGGGCAAAATCAATGTTTATTTTTTCTCTATACCATATGACTATTTTGTTCTCTACTATTATCATATACTCTCTAATCGGGATTTTCTTTAATTTTTAAAGCCTCCACAACAAAACCAGCTAACGAGAAATTATTCTCGGAGCTGGTTTTTGTGTATTATTCTTCTTCTTTTTCAATTACTTTAAATTCCCCATCCGCATTCATGACGCTATATTCTATCAAACCTTTAACCTCACGTACTTTTCCATTCTCTTTTAATGTAAGCACCTCTCCGTCTTTAAATTGAAATTCATAATATGAAGCTTCTGGATCCATTTCGCTCATTCTATAATAAGTGACCTTACTTACTTCATTCCATTCATATTTACTTTCCTCTGTTGCAAAAACTCCTCGATAAGTAATAGTATCGTCAGTTATCGTGACAAAAGACTTTGCTGCACCGTAAAAAAGAACACCGCTACCAATCAAACAAGCGAAGGCAACCACGATTGAAGTTTTATTTATTTTTAATAAAAATAATATGGAAAATCCCAAAATGATTAAAAACAATCCCGCTCCATACACCCAATAATTGATAGACGGTGCATACACAAGATGAACACCATATTGATAATAGATTGTTTCTGCAACCCCAAATGGTACCAGCAATACAAATAAAGGAGAAATTAATAAAGTACAACTGGCTAGTACCATGTAAATATGACGTGTTTCATACATTTGATAGTGCATTTAAGATACCCCTCTCACTTCTATTTAATTAAATAATCATCGATAGTAGGATACACACCCTCTTCCCATTTCCTTACTATTTCAAGTGTTTCATACTCGAAAGAGTCTATAAGTGTTACAACTTTGAAATGCAATGTGACTCTATTATTAACTTCTATTCGGCTACGTACATCTCCTTTAAATACCAGCAAAGTATAAGCATTTTGATGCGTATTAAATTTCACTGTAGATAAATTCTGGTCACCGTCATAGATGATATCTTTTACTACATCACGAATTGTAATGGTATCGCCTATTTTATAGCCTGCGAAATCTTCCACTCCATATTGATTTTTTTCATCATAAAGTGTTTGGAAGTCATTGGTCTATGTTTTACGATTTTATTTTTATGTTGCACATAGTAGTAATACTCATCATATAGCTCTTCTATATTAAGTTGTAAGTTGCTCAACACATCACCTCTTTTCGTTACTTACTGATAAGTCATTAAAATTTGTATTTATTTCAAATTATTTGTAATTGTTTTTAAAGTAATCGTTTATTAAATAATTCTCACCTCCCTACAAATCAGGTACTAACAATGTTAAAGTGGTAAATGGAGGTTTTTATATGAAAAAAACAAGTATATTTATAGTTTTATTAATTGCTATTGGATTAATTTTTGAGCTTACTGACTCAAATGATTCAAACAAATCAACAGACCAGACTTTTACAGGTAAAGCATCCGATGTATTAGTACATATAATCGACATTGGCCAAGGGGATTCTATTTTAATACAGTCCAAAAAAGAAAATATTTTAATTGATGCGGGTAATAAAGGGGCTGGCGATGAAGTCGTTGCTTACTTACAAAAGAACAATGTGACAACATTAGATGCTGTCGTCTCTACTCACCCGGATGCTGACCACGTTGGTGGCCTTGCTGAAGTCATAAATTCTATAGAAGTAAAGAAAGTGTACGCACCAAAAGTTAGTCATACTACAATTGCTTACAAAAATTTCTTAACTGCTGTGAAGAACCAGGGTTTGAAAATTACACAAGCAAAAACAGGAGTGGAAATACAGACGACGGAAGAAAATTTATCACTAAAATTTATCGCACCCGTTACTACATATAGTCAAAGTGATTTAAATGACTGGAGTGCTGTTTTACTTTTACAGAATGGTAATAATAAATTCCTATTCACTGGTGATGCTGAATTCCCTGCTGAAGATGACATGTTAGCAAAAAATTTGATACCACAAGTAGACGTTCTAAAAGTAAGTCATCACGGAGCTGAGGAAGCGTCATCTGACGCATTTTTAGCAAAAGCGAAACCAACATATGCTGCCATTAGTGTAAGTGCTACAAATGGCTATGGTCACCCTACTGCTGTTACATTAAATCGACTAAAAAAAGTTGGCGCAAAAGTATATAGAACTGATAAACAGGGCAATATAGTATTCAAATCAACAGGTTCAGAAATATCTGTAAAGGAAAATCAATGATGAAAACTGGGATAATTGATCGTTTTGAAAACCAAATAGCCGTCATAGAGTTTGAAGAAGGAATGCAGGATATCGCCATCACTGAATTACCAAATGGTGCACAACCTGGTGATGTATTAATCTTTCACCAAGGAAAAGTCACAATTGACCCTGCAGCTAGACATACACGAGATAAGGAAATCCATGAATTAATGGATGATTTATTTGAAGATTAATACCGGTTTACCAGGCGCTCTTTATACGCCTGGTTTTTTTATTAGTAATTTACATTAATCCCTAAGATATTTAGCTAATAATCAATTATAATGTACATTAATGTCAAAAGAATCCGAGGTCGTATATGCATTATATGAACATTTACAAAAGATTGAATATCAATACACGTTAGATAAAATCGAATCCTTTGAACAAATACATCAAGGTCAAACCTCCCTGACTTTTAAAATTAACACGCTTTCTGATTGTTTTATTTTGCGTTCTCTAAAGAGCATTTCAGATGCAGAATTTGAATTTTTATTACATCAGCATTTGAATACAAATTGTTCTAGAGAAATAGTACCCACAATTCATCCTACTTATGAAGGTAATTCATTTATTCAAATTGATGGTCAGGTTTTCCATTTGCAATCATTCATTGCTTCCATTAAAAGTGATGTACCAATGGAAAAATGGATTAACGTGTTCTTTGAACTTAGAAATACTATGAGCTTTTTTAAAAGCAATAAAGTGAAAAATGATCGCTTTAATACTTTAACTACTTGGGAAGCTATTAAAGAAAATTGGAGTCAAGATAAACGCTTCCCTCCAGTGTTAGAAATGGAAAAGAAAATAACAAAATTAGTGATTAGAACTTCGATTGAAAAACAATGGATTCACGCCGATTTGGGTATTTGGAATACTCTTTTTAACAAAGAAGTATTTATTATCGATTTTGGTGAGGCTAGAATCGGGCACCCTTATTTTGATTTAGCTGCAATCCTCACATCAAATGTACCAGCAAACTTAAATGCTAATGAGATTAGACACTATATCAATCGTTTTATCTCATATTATTCTAAAGTTGAATCTATTAATATCTCTTTATTAAAAGACTTTATATCATTGTGGTTTATTCGAGGCGCGCTTACTGCCTATAAGCAAAAAGCTTTTGATACAGCACTTTACTTCCTTAATATGTTTAATAAGTATAATCTCTCTTTTGCTGAAATATAGAAAGCTGCTGCTGGAGAAAGTCAATTCTAAACTCCAGCAGCAGCTTTCTTATAAATCTAAAGTGTAGCCTTAACAAATTCAGCAAACTTCTCCTCTTCCTCAACGAATGGATAATGGTTGCTTTCATCGAACGTAAACAGCTTCGCATTTGGTATTAGCTCCGCCATTTCTCGTGAAAAATCATAAGGGCATTGTGTATCATATAATCCGCAGTATATGTATGTCGGAACAGTGATTTCTGGTAGCTGTGTTCTCAAATCATAGTTCTTTAATTCAACATACGAATAGTAGTTTAGACGATCACTTACTACTTTCCCGCTATTTGGACGGTTAAAGTATTCATCATAGCGATCTTTATAAAAGATAGACATCTCAGTCCACTCACGATTTAACTTTCGACGCTCTTCCAGAGGCATTTGAGAATCATTTAACTGTTGCATAATTTCTCTGATGCGTTTATTATTTTCATTGTCTTTACAGTATATGCTACCTTTATGTCGCATATATTCGTTAGACGCTGCCGCTCCTCCTGAGATGACTTTCGTTAAAGATTGCTCTGCTAAAATAGCATATACTAGCGCTAACATGCCTCCTGTTGAATGCCCTGCAAAAGCCCATTTTTCATGATGTAGCGCTTCTCGAATGGCCTCTAAGTCCTTTACTGATTCTCTCATGTTTAAATCATGCTCTGTGAGAGATGGTGCAGATTGTCCTGCCCCTCTTAGATTCACTAAATATACAGTATGATACTCAGTAAAAGGGTTCGCTACTGTGTTGCCATTACTGTTAAATTCGCTATATAAATGTGTTACACAAAGCGGCGAGCCACTTCCCTTTACAAAAATTTCAAACATTCCACGAGATGTTTCAATTAATCGTTGTTCCCACATAGTGATGCCCCCTGTTATTTAAAAATTCACTTCATAAATACAAGTTCATGTACAATGTCGAAGCCGGCTGATTCGTATAAATGAATTGCGCCACTTTCATTTCGTTGAACAGTTAAAGAAATTTCAGCAATCGAATCGTATGTAAATAAAAAATCTAATCCATGCAATAGCAATTTTCTTCCGATACCTTGCTTCCGAAACCGAACATCCACGGCAATATACTCAATCGTACCTTCTCCATTTTCGGCATCTGCTTCTACATAGACATATCCCTTTATTTCTTCATGATCAACATAACAAAACACAACTCGATTCTCATTCAGACGAGACAATATCGTTTGTGCATTATAATACGTTTTCGGAAATGCTAAGTCATGTAAGTTTTGAAAGCCTTCTACATTGTTTGAGTCTAATTTATGAATATGTTTCGAGCTTTCAAATTTATGGTTTAGACGTTCTATATGTAATATATAATGATGCCCTGACATTTTTGCTCCGATGTTTTTTGTAAAAGCTATCGCGACTTCATTTTCAATATTGATAAAAAATTGAGGGTGTTTCAAGGCTATTGGCAGCTGTTGACATAACTTCATCCACATTTCAGGTAACAGTACTTCTGTTTCATCATTTTGAACAAACGGTCCCCATACTTCAGCAGATTGGTCATCCTTATCGAAATCAAGCCCTATTGCTGCAACAATCTGTTCATTTTCAACTGCAATAATCATAGAATTTTCAAAGGGTAAGTCTGAAAATTCTTGTCGTAATGTAGACCTTATTTCTTGCTCACCTTGACCACAGTAACCAATATGTCGTCTTGAATTTGCATTGCAGCTGGACAAAAAGTAAGCAAGCTCCTCAAAGTCTAGTGTTGTAGCCATTCTAATCATTATTCCTTCTCCTAATAATAAATATTTTTTTACATTAATATCGAATTAAAAAAATATAGTATTCCATACTTAAACAGTAATTTATTTGAATTGGAAAAGTCAATATAATATTACAATATAAAACAATTACCTATCTTTTGAAAGCGCTTTCGCTTATACTGAAATTAGGAGGGGATCGTTATGAATATGGTTTCTGTTACTTCATCAAAATTAGTAAATGTGGGCTTCGACCCTAGTGCAATGATTTTAAGAATTGAGTTTAAAGATGGTGTGTTTGAATATTTCGGCGTTCCTGAACGAATTTATAACGAATTAATGGAAGCAGATTCAAAAGGTATCTACTTTAAACGGTATATAAAAGATCGATATAGATTTGTCCGTGTGTAATATAAAACTAAGTTTATTCTTTAAAACATAAAAGCGCATCTAAGGTGATGATGATCCCTTTGGATGTGCTTTTTCATGATACTTTGCTAAATCATTAACAGATAGAAGTTGATGATCTATTGCCATTTTTAATTGTATGATATTATCAAAAAGAAAATAAAGAGTACAATATTCACACGGTATTATTCACCTTTCTATATTTACCCTCATTCCAAAAACGAAAAAACCTGATGAGTGCTGTTCTACTCATCAGGTTTACCAACTATTAATAACTCCCTAAACGTTCAAGATGCTTTTTAGCTAACTCATCTCCCGCACTGATGGCACGTTCATACCAAACAATTGCACGATTAATATCCATCGGGACGCCCAATGCAAATTCGTACATTTCTCCAATGCGCACATTCGCACTTGCATCATCTTGCATTGCTGCACACTTATACCATATTAGTGCTAAATCGTAATCTACGGTTGTTCCAATTCCATTTTGAAACATATAGCCAACATTATATTCAGCATCTACGTTGCCTTCTTCCGCGGCTTTTTTATACCACTGAAAAGCTAGCTCCTTATTCTCTTTTACCCCAATGCCTTGATCATACATATTTCCTAGTCGATATTGCGCTTCTGTATAGCCATTTTCTGCTGAAGTTTTATATAATAACAATGCTTGCCCCATATTCTCTTTTACACTAAGACCTTGTTCATACATAATGCCTAGAGTAAATTGAGCTTCTTTTACACCAGCATTCGATGCTATTGTAAACCATTTAAAGGCTTCATCCATGTTTTCTTTAACATATTCACCATTAAAGTACATATCCGCTAAATTATTGGCTGCGTCTGCATGACCTTGTAATGCTGCTCGTTCATAGAGTTGAAAGGCTTTTTCTATATCTTCCTGAACGCCAAGCCCTTCATAATAGTAATTAGCTAAACAGAACTGTCCTTCTGCGACATTTAATTCAGTAGCTAATTTATACCATTGGACCGCTTTGTCATATTCTTTTATATTATTGTAAAAATAGCCAATCCCGGTCGTAGCTGTTGCAAAGTCACCCAACAACCCTTCCTGCATATACGCTGCTATTTGAGTAGATACATTAAAATCAATATTTTGTATATCTTCATTTAATACTGCCATTAATGCGATCATCCTCTTTGCCAATTGCTTTTCTATATAAAACACCTCATCTATATTGAAAATCGTTTATATCCTTTACACACATATTTGCCAAATAACGTAATATGTATAACTAAAAACCAATTTCTATTCATTTTTGATAATAGATAGCTTTACCTATTATATATTTTATTTTTTCGTTAACATAGTGTGATGACTTTATAATCAAAATCACTACTTTTCTATACTTCATACATCAAGTTAAATAATTAGTTTACATCAGTAATTCAAACGTACCTCTATCTTATTATACTTGATTAACCCCTTGCTATCATAAGGTTTTATATAGGAGAATATGTCGTTTATATATTCAAATTCTCCTACTAATTTTAAATGTCATTACAAAATTACCTAAATTCATAAAAAGCCACTAGCGTTTCTCACTTCGCTAGTGGCTTTACTTATTAATAGTTCACTTTTAATACGATGCTTTCAGAAATACTAGGTTTTTTAACGGTAATATATAATTTACCGCCTTTGCTACTTAATGTTTTTAGACTCATTGAAGCTTTATCAGTAGTACTTACTGTTGAAGCTAATAGTTTTTTCTTGCTAGCATCAGCATAAACTTTTACTGTTGATCCAGCTTTTAAGTTTGAAACTTGTACTTTATCGTTTTTAGTACCTTTTTTATTAATCACTTTTACAGCTGAACTTTTAAGCTTAGTTGATTTTACTGAAGTTTTTAACGTGTATGATACACTGTCATACATTGAATCCATCATATCTGAACTTACTTTCACATAATAAGTACCCTTTGGTAAATATACAGAACCAGTATATTTTCGTTTATCTTTTGTTACTTTGAAACCTTTAACCGTTTTCTTTTTATCATCTAAAACTTTCATTCTAAACTTCGTACTATGTTTTTGGTCCGCATAAACTTTCAAGAAACCTGCTTGTGGAACAGTTACTTTGTAATAATCATCTTCATCAAAAAGATTAAATGATGCATTATATGATTTGTTTAAATTGATTGGTGTTGCTTTTGAAGCTGTATTATTTGATTCTTTTTCATAGTTGCTACCTGCTTTAAAAGTTAATTTAGTACTGTAGCTTTTATTTTTTCCAAAGTCTAACTTATATGCTACAAGATAATATGTACCTTTCTTCAAACCAACAGAAATGGAATGCATTGATGGATCATACCAAGTAAGTTCTGAATTTATAGCATAACCGAATAATTCTACATCATTAAATGTACCTTCCAATTTTTCTAATGCGGATAGATCAAAATCTTCGATATCTTCTAATTGACTAGTATCAAATTCATTTAGTAGTAGAAGAGCTATTTCACGTTCTTTAGGATTATTTAGTTTCATCGTAAGTAAGCCATCAGCTGGTACTGTTACTTTTATAACATCCGTGCCCATACTGCTAAATTTTCTATCAAGCGTTTTTGATTTGTCTTTTGTTAAAGTAATCGTATCTACCTGAGTAGTTGTTGCGGCTTCCGTTTTATTTGTTGATGCGCCAAATGCAAACGCGAAAGCAACTACTAGTGCTAACATCATTTTAAAGAAATTTAATTGATTTTTTTTCATAATTATCCTCCAAATTTATAAATATACTAAAATTATATACATAATTTTTTGACAGGTATATGGTTATTTAGGTGGATAATTAACATTTTAGACGGACATTCATACTGAATCATATGAAATATGTATTTTCTTAAAATATCCAATTGATAAAAAAAGCCAGATATCTATTAACTAAATAGTTGCCTTACTTCAACTCCCCTCACCGTTAAATCATGAATAGCTATATATCAACGATGGGTGATACTTTCTGAATAACCACCTCTTTCATTCCCCATCTTTACCAGTGGGAAACTTGGGTGACTTTTTGGGGGACTCCTAAAATTATAAGGGTTGGTAACTGGCAGGCAAATAAGATGTGATGAGCACGAGAATATAAATAAAGAAGAAACAAAAGAGTGTAAATGTTGTCGGCAGTTTAAATGCAGCTGTAACATCGACCAAGAAAAAGAATCGAAAAAAACAGTGATGCGCTCTTGCTCTTTTGCCTGTTTAGTTTCGATATAGCTGCTTTTGTAAACACCACCAGGATACTCTCCAAAAACTTCTAGTGTATTTAATATTCCTTCACGTTCATCTACTGTTAGTTCCCTGTTCAATCCTCCAATTTTACAAGCACCAAACAGTTTCGGACATTCTTCGATTTTCTATGAAATGTTGGTGTTTGATAAAACCTTATTGTTTCGGGTTTAACACCACGTCGTTCCTATATCTCATTTATCGTTCCGTCCATAATACAGTTTCTCTTTTGTACATGAATAGATGGTCATGCTAATCTCCCGGTTTTGATAGTGCTCATAATGTGTATTATCAAAATGTTACTTTTTCAGTTTAAGAACAAGATAATTTGAAAACGAAAGAATGTGATGGATTTAAGAGCTTAAAATTAAATTTTTTTTATTTGGACAAATTGCACAACCTCTTTTCATTTTAAGCCATATGTTATCTATGAAAGTCATTCGAATCGGGAAGGAGGTCTTGAAAATGAGTATTATGAAAGATGGTTGTAAGTGTCAGAAGTGTCAGAAGCAACATCACCATGAAAAAGATGAACATCGTTGTATGTGTTGTATGTGTCATAAGCAACATCACCATGAGAAAGATGAACATCGTTGTAAGTGTTGTAAGTGTCAGAAACAACATCACCACGAGAAAGATGAACATCGTTGTAAGTGTTGTAAATGTCAGAAACAGCATCACCATGAGAAAGATGAACATTGTTGTAAGTGTCAGAAACAACATCACCATGAGAAAGATGAACATTGTTGTAAGTGTCAGAAACAACATCACCATGAGAAAGATGAACATCGTTGTAAGTGTTGTATGTGTTGTAATTGTTGTATGTGTTGTAATTGTTGTATGTGTTGTAAGTGTCATTAGCAATCTCACCAAGAGAAAGAAGCACATCGGTGTAATTGTTGCGCATATGATCAATTAAGACGATTACAAACGCAGACTGAAGTAGATGTTTTCTTAAAAGGTGGTCAAGTGATAGAAGTTGTCGTTTTTATTAACTTAGACCAGAAAAATTGTTGCGCATTCTTTAGTGATCCAGAAACTGAACCTGGTTCAACACTTATCGGAGACTGCCAAGCAATTCAAGCTATTCGTATTGAAGCAGATTACTAAGTAATAAGAGGGTCTCTTTCTTGATGGAAGTGGCCTTTCTAATCCGCAAGAGAATCATCGAAATTTCTTTAAGCTTAGGCTATCGACCCTACATAAAAAATTTTCGCCATTCGTGCATACTGTCTCCAGGACAATAAAACTAATTCGCGTTCACGTTCCATAATGATTTCCATCACGCCACTCACCCCTTTCCCTGCACATTCAACCGTCCATCAACTTCAATGGCATAATCTGCCGCTTTACCTCTGCAAAGCCCTGTAAGGCTCATGATTGTACTTAAATGTGATTCGAATTGTTTTTCGAGTGCTGTCGTATAACCAAATCTTTTAATCGTTCCCACGATGATTGTTCTGTGATTTACTGCCTGTTCAATCTCGCTCATTCTCCAATCCCTCCAATGTGTTTAAAATGTCATTCTGCAACTGCTTTTTCACAACTGGAACTTAACTCTTCAAAATTAGCTTCAACGCCTGTAGACGTATCTACATGTGTCACAGTGACAGCTTAGCTTTGTAGCCACCTTTTGCTATTTGTTCATCTTATTCAACCACTTTTGTATTTACATAACCTTGTAAAATGACATATCCAATCTCCAAAATTGGAAATAATATTTCTGCAATGCCAATGAAAGCACCTATCAATATAACCATTTCCATTCCTAAATTATAATAACCTACTAATTTAACCAATTTTTCTTGACCTTTAACATTTCAACCTGATATCCTTCACTATTTTTAACTGGATTTTCACTCCCTATAGTGTAACTAAAATAGGTTTAACAACTAAAAAAGGATAAGAAATCATACGAGATTCCTTACCCTCTTGTAATACTATTTAATGTTGTTATTTAAAACTGAACCCATTATCTTTTTTTGTCGAATAATTTTTTAAAAAAATATTATGACTGCGCTAATCTTCTCATTTCAAATTCCGTATATTTTTTCAAATTTTGATCAGAGTAATCATAAAAGTCTTGTAAATGATCGCTCCATTGTTCATTTTCAATAGAGATTATTTTCTCTTTCAAAACTTGATCATTCCATATTGTCACTCGCAATGTCTCAGCTAACTCCATTGCATCCTTCGTTATAGATGAAGTGGTTACTAAGATAGATGATTCGCAATCATAATATACCTTCTCAACTGCAATTTTATGTACATCTTCCATTTTGACTAAATTGACATTATTTATGCAACGGAACGCCACTTTGCCGTTTGGCCCATCAGCAAATATATCCACTTTAAAGTCACTATCGTCCCTAGCTAAACGAACATTTTCAAAATCAAGTTTTTGCAATTGTTTCGCCATATACAATTTGAAATCGTATGGACTCATTTGATACATTTTTCGTTGACTAAAAAAATTACTATCGTATTTCTTTTTAACATTTCTCACAAATTCATTCACTTGATTGATCTTAGTTGGCGTTTGGAATTTCTCATGGACTTCATTTTCATTTGCAAAAGGTTTCAATAAAATAGCTTCCTCTTTTTTTAACTCTTTCAGACTTTTAATAGCAGCAATCCAGAAATACCCTCCAAGTGCAATAAAACCAATGGCAATGAGTTGAATAATAGGTTGGAATAGGAACTGACTATACAGTTCTTTTACTCCAGAGATATATTCGGATAAACTTTTGGGCGAATGCGTAAACAAAGTGATGAATATAGGTAAACATTCTAAGTAAAATGCAAACACCAGGCTCTTCCACAGCTCTTTCATTGCAACATGGCGTCTCTTTCTTATGTCCGATAATTCTTCAGATTTTGATATCTTCTCTTCTTGTAAAACAATTTTATGTATATTAGCTTCAGCACATTTTGGACAGTACACAACAATTTTCTCGTCTACTAACACCTCGGCAGCTTTCACTTTATGTATGTAACAACGATTTTCAGACATGCTAAAACATCTCACCAACCTAAATAAATATATAGTCCTATTATTTTATTAATAATCGCAACCATTACTTATTATATAATAAGTAAATGATTATTCAATGATATGAAAATACTACATTATTGGGATATGTTATACAAAAAGACTATACGAAAAGCATATCCAATGCGATTCCCATACTTTTTTTAAAACTTCTCTAGTCGCATCTTTCAATTCAAAATGTATAAAAGCGTTCGGCATTTGCTAACAGCATCGCCAAACGCTTTTGTAATATTTGCATTGTTAATTTTAGAAAGAGTAGGATTTCACTTTTTGATTAATCAATTTTCGTTTGGCGTTTTTCCATATCAATTATAAGCTATCGAAACCCATTATTTACTCACTTTTCCATTTACACTAGCAATAAGCTCAGAAACTGTAACAAATTTATACCCTTGCTTTTGAAGCTCAGGTATTATTTTCTCAAGTGCCTTTAACGTTTGAGTCCGATTTCCTCCACCATCGTGAAACAGTATCACATTACCTGGTTTCGAACCTTGAAGTACTTTATTTATTATCTTTTGGGACCAAATCCCTTTCCAATCTTCCGTATCTTGGTGCCAGGACCATATTACAACTTTATACCCATTTTCAGTCGCAATATTGATCATTTTTTCATCAAATTGTCCACCAACAGGACGAAATAACACTGGAGAAAAGCCAGTAATACTGTATATTATTTCATTTGTCTTTTTTAATTCTTCTTCAAAATCCTTTGGTGACGTCTTATAAGGATGAGAATATGTGTGATTAGCTAATTCATGTCCTTCATTATATTCCCTTAAAACCAATTCAGGATGTTTTTCTGCCATTTCTCCAATGACAAAGAAAGTAGCTTTAGCTTTGTACTTAGCAAGTATATCTAAAACTTGTCCTGTATATTTTGGATGTGGTCCATCGTCAAATGTAATAGCGATAATCTTCTCTTCAGTTTTTATATCCCAAAGCATTTGTCCAGATTCTTCGTAGTATCTACGTCCCTTTTCTTCAGCAATACTAAAACCAGCATAAAATACTGAAATGATTAAAGCACAAACAGTCAGAAATAATATATTCTTACGAATCAATACATCACCTACCAAGCTTAATAATTATTACAAAAACGCCGTTGTCTTAATATTTACCGAATGCGATAAATTATACTTTGTGAAAGGTTCAACTTCCGTCCATAAAATGTATTAACTACTAGCTCGGACACTTAATTTTTGCAGCGTAATTTCTTTACTCCTGTAATGTAAGCTCTAGGATTTTTTCGGGTATAATTATGCTGTACTAAGGAAAAATTAATATTAATATTTATATACAAAACAACGTTATAAAGGCGATTTCAGAATTATACTTCAAAGAAGTCTTTGCTTATATTTTTCAATTTGTTTCGATTCACCTTCAAATACTGGTCAAATAAAAATAATATTACACTCACCACTAAAATCTTAAAATCTCATAATTCAAATAAGACTAACCACAATAAGCTATTGTTAATATGCCTTAATTAATGGTGTGTTTTTAATCTTAGATTATTAAATCAAAGGCATAGGAGGAATGACGATGAACATCTCAATCGAATGGATTTACAAAACACCAAGAGGAGCGGAAACTACATTCCGCTCCGAGGGGATGCCTGCAGCTAAAGGACTGTTAATAGCAGAGGATCTTGAGCGGACAGGACGCGCCAAAAGTATAATCTTTACTGACTCGTTTGACAGCACTTGGACAATCAAGGAATTGAAACGTTACATTAAAGAAATTGAAACTGAACCTCATAATATTACAGTGTATTTCGATGGTGGCTTTGATCGTACGACTAGCACTGCTGGTTTAGGCTGCGTTATTTATTTTGAACAGAGTGGTAAATCGTACAGGGTGAGGAAGAATGCTCCTTCCGAATTGCTGAAATCAAATAACGAGGCTGAATATGCCGCACTTCATTTGAGTCTTGTGGAGCTCGAGCGATTAAATGTTCACCATCTACCTGTCGTTTTCATTGGAGACTCACAAGTTGTCATCAACCAGATGAGCGGAGAATGGGCTTTACTAGAAAAAGATTTATCGAGCTGGGCAGATCGAATTGACGAGAAATTAAAAAAGCTTAGTATTCGTCCTAAATACGAGCTCGTTCCAAGAAAATCGAATGCTGAGGCGGACCGTCTTGCCACACAAGCGCTAAATGGTATCGACATCACTGCACAACTTGAACTGAATGTTGATAATGATTGATACGGATAGATTTTTCAGATAAATAAACAAATATTAGTTTTATGATGGCAATTCAATTTTTTTATAATAGACGTGTATTTCGTCAACTACTAAATCCAATAGCTTTTCTAACACAATTATGGTAGCATTAACTACTATATGATAATGAGGACGTGAATTTTTTTGATCAAAATTGAAATGCCAAAACCAGATGTAGTAATTCGTCAACGCGAACAAAAAATTAAAGAAGGTGACGCGATTATCCCTTCAATCTATGGATTTATTGATTTTCATGAAATCCCTCGTGATAAAGGTGGCTTTTTCATGTTCTTTAACAAAGAAAATGAGCTTTTATTCGTAGGTAAAGCACGTAAAATCCGCCAACGTGTGAAAAAGCACTTTGAAGATAACGTTTCACCTATTAAAGATCACCGTAACGAAGTTCATAAAATTGAAGTATTCATTGTTGAAGATCAAATGGAACGTGAAATTTATGAAACATTTGCTATCAACCATTTCCGTGCGAAATACAATACTGAAAAAGTATTTTTCTAAAAACAAAAAGCGTTCAGCCTGTGCAATAGCACTTGTTGAACGCTTTTTTATGCTCTTAAAATATGTGCCACATAAATAATAGGAAACTAGTGTGCCATATGTGCAGAATTTAATAACTTAAAAATATAATTAATAAAACTCCATTTCATACGTTTTTCTAATAATTTATAAAAAACATTATCAACCATTAGTACCAGGTGTTAATATAAAGAGGTATCAATTTATGATCTTGGAGGAAAACATATTGTTAGACACACAAAAGATAAAAGAAATCATTAAACATCGCTACCCTTTTCTATTAGTAGACAGAGTCCTGGAATTAGAAGAAGGCAAAAAAGCAGTAGCCATAAAAAACGTAAGTGCAAATGAAGAATTTTTTAATGGGCACTTCCCTGGCTATCCCATTATGCCAGGTGTATTAATTGTAGAAGCATTAGCTCAAGTAAGTGCTATCGTTATGCTTACAAAAGAAGGCAATGCAGGACGTTTAGGGCTTTTAGCTGGAATAGATAAATGCCGTTTTAAACGCCAAGTAATACCTGGAGACCAGCTACGCCTTGAAGTTGAAATCACTCGAGTAATAGGTGCTATTGGGAAAGGCAAAGGAATCGCTACTGTAGATGGGGAAATTGTTTGCGAGACAGAATTAATATTCGCATTTGGTGACTAATTTGATTTTCAATTGACTATTAGAAATAAAGATAGAAAGCAGCCGATCATTACAATCGGCTGCTTTCATTTTTACAAAACACTAAATTTCTTGCCAACCATACGTAAGTATTGCTAATTGTTCACCACCAATTTGAATTGGATTTGAGTCGATAAATTTTGCACCCATCGCTTCATAAAAGCGACAAGATGAATTGTCTTCTAATACTTTCACAATTGATGATTTGTAATTGAGTTTTTTAAACTCTGCAAATAATTGTTTTAACATAGCTTTGCCTATTCCTTTTCCTTGCTCATGCTCAAATAAGTAGATAGCTGTAAGATCCGCATCATATGTTGGATATTCACCTTCTTGTGTTTTAGAGCCACTTATAAAACCTACAATTTGTTCTTCTTCATTCACTGCAACAAGAATAAGATTCTGTTCGCTTTCAATATTACGCTTCCATGATGCTTCTCTACTGCTATATGTTAGTTTGTCTAAGTAATCTTGCTTTACAATTCCTTTGTACGTTGTGCGCCAACTGTCTACATGTACTTTCGCTATACCTGCTATATCTTCGTTTGTTGCAGGACGGATAAAATACGTCATAGTCTAGACCTCACTTTTCCCGTAGAATTACTGTATATATCATTGCTTCTTCAATTGGTACTTGCTGATGAAAAATCCAACTATCATAGTCCATTTTGCCACCTGGAATAATCTCTTCAATAGCTAATGAAGTATTTACTAACATTTTTTCGAAATCAGCTACTTCATAACAGCGCAACGATTGTTGCCTTTTTTCATCCGAGTTATCTGTCAACCACCAATTATCTAACATTCTATTAGTTTCTATATCAAAATCATATTGTCGACAAACTGTCTGAGAAAGCTCCATAAATTGCCCTGCTGTTTTGGCCCAATACGCGGGTGCGTAAACATCTATGAATACTGTACCATCAGGTTTTAGCCAATAATCAATATTGTGAAGTAATAATTGTTGATCCGCATCTGTCCCAACCCCAAAACCATCCCAATAACATATAGCATCGAATTTATCAGCAAGCGAAATGGTATAAAAGCTGCCTTGATGAGCCTTAATTCTTCTCGTTACGTTATTCTCCTCGGCAAGCTCAAACATTTTACTAATGGCATGTGGAATGATTTCAACAGTTGAAACGTGATGTTCATGCATCGCTGCTGCTACTGCGAATTCTCCGTTGCCACTACCCAGCTCTAGAATGTTTAAATTTCTCTTTAAGCCTTTTTTCTCAACTAACTCGACTAGTTCTTGATGGTAAGCATCTACTTTTGCATCAAATATTTGAGTCATCCATTCGTATTGTTTGTCATAAAATTGTTCATTCTTGTTCATTAAATAACACTCCTTTTTTAGTATCTGAAAGGTGTGTTAATGAATTAAATTCCTAATCCCCATGTGAAATCAGTCCTTCTTTTTTAATCCCTTTATTGTAACATATTGGAATTATAGTTACTACAAAAAAAGATACTTACACCCTGTTACCGGGGTAAGTATCCTTACTTAATCGCTAATACCGCTATAAATAGGCGGTTTTTCAATTTCTGATTTCATATCATCTATTGTCAATCGAAGTGGCAGTAAATGATATTTTTCATATAATCTTTTTTGCATTTTTGAGATTTCGTCATCTTGTTCATCGATATGTGTACTTGCAATTAACGTTTCATGTGATAATTTAATACTTTTAATCTTTACTAATGTTTCACTCAGTGACAATTTTTCCTTTTTTGTCACAACGAGATCCTTTTGATCAATAAGCTGCTCCACAAATGTTTCGACAAAGTCTTTTGCCTCCAAAATATTATTAAATCCATTCAGCTGTCTAATTGCGTTGATTAACTGTTGTTTCTTTTTCATTCGCTCAGTGCTAATCAGACTAACTCGATTAATAATTCGCTCTATTTGATCGTGAGCGATATCATTTAAATTCTTCAATACCGCTGGATATTCGTTAAATAATTGCATTTCTAACGCGAGAACTTTCTTGTATTGTTGCTCAAGTGTTGCTTGTAAAACTTCCGAAGGTTCGTTTGATTTACTCTGCTTTATACTTTGTTGCTCGTTAACAAACATTGTTTTTAACAGGCCCTTCCCTGTTGAATGACGCTGTTTTCCATCGTTTCTATTAGACTCGTTTTTGTACGATTGAAGCATTGTACGGTATTCCCTTACAGCCTTCAAATAATCTTTTGAATACTCAACAAAGACCATGACGTCATAGGTTTTAAAATGCTTATTATTCGATATTACTTGTAGCAATTGATACAACGTTTGCACATCTTTAAAAACCACGCTTGCCTTATGATATTCCTTTTCATATGTGATGAGCTTTTGATTTTCAATTTCTGTTCTTTCAGATGCTTTTTGTTTCCCTATTTGATACTGGATTAATAGATTATAAGCTGTTATATAAGGCTCTCTTTGTGGTATTAGTTCCATCTCAGTTTGGAACCTCTTAAGCCATTTAATAAAGCGTTCCATGATGAGGTATACACGGTCTGATTGGTTAGCATGGGAATTCTCAATTTCCTCTAATAACAATTCAAACTTACTTTGGTTCCACTTATCATCATCACCGGTTGCCACAGCTACCTCGGCATTTCTAACAGAGATCCCCATTATTTTACGGAAATAAGGCGATAGCAATTTATTTTGTTCAGCTATGAATTGTTCATAAGCTGTTTCATGAATATCAATTGCATTAATAATTGCTAATGGTTTTACATTACGTTCATGAAATTTTCCGAGTAGCTTCAATTCACCTTGTGTTGGTTTTGAATTACAGTTAAAAATCCAATACAAATCATCCGCGCGGTTTAATATCGATTCCTTCACATACACTGACTCATCACCACTCGGCTCTAGCGGTGTTGTATCGATAAATGTAACTTTCTTTAGTAGTTCATTATTAACATAGACTTCAATATAGTCCAAGTTTTCACGTAAGATTTCAGCACTAAAAGTGTCCGATGTTGTAAATAGTTCCACTTTATCAAGATCAAAACTAGCTACTTGTCCATCAAGAAAATAAGCCTTCACTTCTTCTGTTTGACCGTATCTAATAATGGTATTTATCGCTGTTGCTTTCGCCAATTTCGTTGATAGAACGGTTCTTTTAAGCAGTGCATTTACTAAACTTGTTTTCCCTGCGCCAGTCATGCCTATAAGTAAAATCATAGTCTGATTTTGAGCATCTTCAATAATTCGTGTCAGTACTTTATTTGTACCTTTAACATATGTATTTGTTGAAAGAATCATATTCAAACTTTTTAGCTTAGTAACGAATTGTTGTAAAAACTCATTAGGTTCATTTTTGTTCCAACGAATAAGCGGTGTATCTTCTAGATGATGTATTTTTCTTAGGTCCTTATCCATATTAACCAAACCCCATTTCTAATAGTTCTAATTATACAGTAAAACAATATTTTAATAATTAAAGAAAGTAAAACCAATGAAAAAATAGGGCAAAACATCGTCCACACACCGCTATAACCAAGACTATTGAACAAAGAAATAAAACCTATAATAGTATATATTTTATTTAAATATTATTTTCAGATATATTTTTACCAAAAAACTCAAATCTCTTTAAATGATATATCAAATGAATAAGATGATAGGTAATAATAACTATCACCTTTTTCAATTTAAGATGATATTGGTAGAATATCTAATTTCCTTTGTAATTCAGAATAAAATCCTTGTTGCTCTATGAGTTCTTTATGATTGCCACGCTCTATTATTTCTCCGTCTCTAATAACAAGTATTTTATCGGCATTTTCTATCGTTTTTAAACGGTGTGCTATGACAAAACTCGTTCGACCAGTCATTAAATGTTTCAGGCCTTTTTGAATCTGCACCTCCGTACGTGTATCTACACTAGAAGTGGCCTCATCAAGAATAAGAATATCCGCATCTTCTAAAATGGCTCTTGCAATTGCCAGCAGTTGGCGCTGTCCTTGACTTAAATTCACTCCACCTGACTTAATCTCCGTTTGATATTGATCTGGTAAATATTTTATAAACGAATGAGCATATGCCACCTTCGCAGCTTGAATGACTTCATCGTCTGATGCATCAAGTCGACCATAGCGGATATTATCCATAATTGTTCCAGAAAACAAATACGTATCTTGCAATACAACGCCAACCTTTTCACGGACATTGGCTATTTTATAAGAACGAATATCTTCGTTATCTAGTAATATTTCACCTTGATCAATATCATAAAATCTTGTTAGTAAATTAATAATCGTTGTCTTCCCTGACCCTGTAGGACCCACAAGCGCAATTGTTTCACCTGCTTTTGCTTGAAATGAAATATTCTTTAAGACTGGTTTACCTGTATCATACGAAAAAGTAACATCGCGGAATGAAACATCCCCTTTAAGCTGTTCCTTTACAATTGCATTTTGTCCATCAGTTCGTTCTGGTTTTTCATCCATTATCTCAAACACACGCTCTGCTCCTGCAATGGCAGATTGAAAAGTATTCAACAAATTAGATAGCTGATTAATTGGTCGGAAAAATTGACGTGTATACGTTACAAATGCCGCAATGACGCCGATTGATGTATGACCACTTACCGCCATCAGTGCCCCTGTCCCAATCACTAACCCTAAACCAAGATTGTTCATAAAGTTATTAATGGGGCCAAGAAAGCCCGAAGTAATTTCAGCTTTCATAGCGGATGTTCTCAAACTTTCATTGACCTTTGCAAAATGTGTAGTCGTCATTTTTTCTTGACCAAACAGAGTAATTACTTCAGAGCCAGTTATAGTCTCTTCTATATACCCGTTTAATGCCCCTAAATCACGCTGTCTTTCAGAATAGTTCACACTACTCTTTTTAATAATTTGTTTCGATACAAATACAATTAGCGGAATAATGGTTAAAGTGACAATCGCTAACTGCCAGCTTAGTATGAACATTGCAATGCTCGTGCCAATCAACGTTAGTATTGATGAAACAATTTGAACGACACTTTGGCTCAACGCAACATTTAAGTTATCAATATCATTTGTTACACGACTCATTAAATCCCCTTGTGACCTTTTGTCAAAGAAACGTAGTGAAAGTGAATGCAACTTTTCAAATAGATCTAATCTTAACTTTTGAATCGTTTTTAACGCTGCATTGATCATGACATATGTTTGAAGCCAAGTGAAAATTGACGTTAATACATATACACCCGCCAAAATAAATAACATTTTGGTCGTGCCACTTAAATCTTTTGTAATAATATAATCATCTACGATTACACCAATTAGAAGCGGTCCCGCTAAACTTAAAACCGTTGTTAATATAACGAGGAAAATGGCTCCTATGAGTTGCAATCTTTGCTGTTTTACATAATCCCAAATTCGCTTTAACGTTTGTTTTTGGTTTTTCGGTTTCACAACAGGCCCACGAAAATGTGGTCCACGTTCTAATCCATTACGGGGTTGATTAGTCTGTTCTTTATTCACTTAATACCCCTCCTTTTTCCACTTGGGTATCATAGATTTCTTGATAGACTTTATTATTTTCAAGCAATTCTTCATGAGTTCCCATACCAACAATTGCTCCGTCTTCCATTACTAAAATTTTATTGGCATTGATAATGGAGGATATTTTGGAAGCTACGATAAAGGTTGTCGTGTTTTGATAATCTGTTGCAATTGCCTGTTGTATATTCTTTTCTGAAATACTATCTACTGCAGAAGTAGTATCATCTAGGATAAGGATGGATGGCTTTCTGATAAAAGCTCTTGCTAAAGCTAGACGCTGTCTTTGTCCACCTGATAAGTTTGTTGCACCTTGTGTTAAATTGTGCTGTAAATCATCTTTTAATTTCTCAACAAATTCCGTAGCACTAGCAGCATCAAGTGCTTTATACATATCTTTTTCTAAACTTTTTTGATTTCCATATTGTAAATTTTCTTTTATTGACCCCGAAAACAGCGTTGCCTTTTGTGGTGTAAATCCGATGTTTTCTCTAAGCATTTCTAAATCATAATGCTTAAGCGGTATATCATCTATGAAGATTTGTCCTTGATCCACATCAAAAAGTCTAGGAATCATTTTAACAAGCGTTGACTTCCCGCTGCCCGTTGTTCCAATAATGCCTATGAAATCTCCTGGATGCGCAGTAAATGAAATGTTTTTCAACACTTGCTCGCCATTTTTACTATAGCTAAAGCTGACATTTCGAAAAGTAACAGCACCTCTTACTTCTTCTAGTTGGATAGGTTTTTCTGTATTTTGAATGTCAATTGATGTTGCAAGTATTTTATGCACTCGATTTGCAGAGGGAAAAGCGCGGGCAATTTGCATTAACACCATACTACTAGAAATTAGACCATTCATAATAATCGTTAAATAATTTATAAATGCTAAAATAACACCTACTTGCAGCGTGCCATTATCCACCTTAATTGCTCCAAACCAAAGTGCAGCAATAATCCCCATATTAATGACAAACATTGTTAAAGGCATCAAAACCGCTACGACTTGGTCCGCAGTAATTGTTCGTTTTGTTAATTGATTATTAACATCCGTAAACTGTTCAATTTGATGGCGTTTTCGATTAAATGCTTTAATCACGCGAATTCCAGCTAAATTTTCCTGCAATTTTGTATTCACTGCATCTATCGCTAGCTGTACTTTACCAAACATAGTACCTGATAATTTCGTGAAAAAGTAGATACAGATGATCAAGACTGGAACTACTATGAGTAGTACTGGAAATAGCTGTCTAGCAGTCATAAATACTATGACAATACTCCCGACAAATAATAAAGGACCACGTACAAAAATTTTTAAAGTCATCATTAACGCACGTTGTAAAGCCTCTACATCGCTCGTCATTATTGTAATGAGCTTACCGGTTCCAAACTCGTCTCTATTACTACTCGAAAAATAAGAAATTGTATCAAATAAATCCTTCCGAATATCCGTTGCAAAATGGACAGCCGTCTTAGCACTAAAGATGGAACACCCTACTCCACCAATAAGTCCGACTAATGCACTGACAATCATTAGAATGCCCATTTTCACTACATATGTATGATCCTGATTAGCAATACCTGTATCAATAATATGTTGCATAATAGTTGGTTGGATTAAGTCCATCGTTACTTCGACTACCATCAATAACGGCCCTAAAATGGCCAACCATTTATACGGTTTTAAAAACTGTAGAATTCTTTTAACAGCTTGCATCGTCTTCCTCCAATTTTGTAAATTAGATAATTATAACATAGTATTTAATGCAAACTCATTCAACCGCTGATTTTTTATTCGAAATATACTTGCTTTTCCATTAATAGTGTTTTATACTTCTTTTCAACATATAGAAACACGCGTTGATGAGGAAAAGTAAAATAACTTAAGTTGTCAAGAGAGCTTCTGTCGGTGGAAATGAAGTGAACTTAACTATTTGAAAATGACCTCTGAGCTTCGTACCGAACGATTTTTTTAGTAGGCTACGACGAGAAAGGCACTCGTTATAACAGCAACAGTATCCCTAATTGGCGTACTGATGAAGGCAAATGGTGTAAGCTATTTGCAAACGAAGGTGGTAACACGGGTATATAATCTCGTCCTGATCAATTTAATTTGATTGGGGCGAGTTTTTTTATTTTAGGAGGGATTTTTTTAAAATGAGTATTGTTATTGGCGGAGCTTGGCCTTATGCAAACGGATCATTACATTTGGGACATATTGCTGCATTATTACCAGGAGATATTTCAGCTAGATATTATCGATTAAAGAAAGAGAGCGTTCTTTATGTATCAGGTAGCGACTGTAACGGTACGCCTATTTCTATCAGAGCAAATCAAGAAGGTGTTACTGTAAAGGAAATTGCAGATCGATATCATGAAGAATTTACAGCCTGTTTTAAAAAGCTGGGTTTTACTTACGATTTATATACGCGTACAGATGCTGAACACCACCATCAAAGCGTTAAGAATATCTTCTTGAAGCTACTAGATAATGGCTTTTTATATAAAAAAACAATTGAACAAACGTATTGTGAACATGACAAACAGTTTTTGCCGGACCGTTTTGTCGAAGGAATCTGTCCAGTATGCGGTAGCAAGGCACGAGGGGATCAATGTGATTATTGCTCAACAATATTAGATCCACTGGATTTAATTGATCGAAGATGTAAAATTTGTGGCAATCAACCCATCGTGAAAGAAACGGAGCATTTTTACTTTGCATTCAGTAAGATGCAAAATTCTTTAGAACAATATGTGCAAAATGCAAAGGAACAAAAAGCATGGCGCCAAAATGCAATCGACTTATCCGAACGATACTTAGCAGAGGGCGTACCCGATAGAGCCGTTACGAGAGATTTACCAAACGGAATTGATGTACCAATAGACGGTTTTGACGGAAAGAAAATATATGTTTGGATTGAAGCTGTATCAGGGTATTACACCGCTACTTTAGAATGGGCAAAACAACATCAGAAAAACGTTCAAGATTTCTGGAGTAACGACACAATTTCTTATTACATTCACGGGAAAGATAATATCCCTTTTCATACAATCATTTGGCCAGCTATTTTAATGGGATTAAATAGCCCTGCCCTCCCTACACATATTGTTTCAAATGAATACTTAACACTTGAGAAACGGAAACTCTCTACTAGTTTAAACTGGGCAGTATGGGTACCCTATATTATTGAAAAATACGATGTAGATACAATTCGATATTTCTTGACGATCAATGCACCAGAAAATCGCGACACAGATTTTTCTTGGCGCGAATTTATTTATAGTCATAATAGCGAGCTTCTAGGTGCATACGGAAATTTCGTTAACAGGACATTAAAATTTATCGAAAAATCATTCAATAAACAAATTCCTAAAGGCATACTGAATGCTTCAATTAAACTTCAAACGCAAAAACTCTATGATGAAGTAGCTATCGCGATTGAACAAGGGCATTTCAAAGCACCACTTGAAGAAATTTTCTCTTACATCCGATCGGCTAATAAATACTTTGACGAACAACAACCCTGGTTACAAGTAAAAGATGATGAAGTTGGTTGTGCAAATACACTTGCTACATGCATCTACATCATTGCGAATTTATCACAATTACTAGAACCCTTTATTCCGTTCTCAACAAAGAAAATACGCGACATGCTTGGAATTACTGATATCTCATGGCATGAATTAGTAGAATTACCGACATTCATTCAATATGTAGAGCCCTTGTTTGAGCGTTTGGACATTGCACTAATTGATGAAGAATATCAATATCTCATCAGTCAAAGTAACATTAATAAATAAACAAAAAAGCTTTCTGCAAATGACTGATCCATTCGCCGAAAGCTTTTCACACTGAAAACTATTAAGACTCTTCTTTTTGTACCTTGCCATACTTACCTCCACCACCAACTTCTATTAATAACTCACCTTTTCGGGATTGATCAATATAACGAACTAATTTTTCTGGTACTACTGCCGTTAACTCTTGATAAGTTGCTTTATGCAAAATATTCATTTCTGTCCCAACTGCAAGAAGTAAACGATCTAGTGATTTTGGTCCGAGTCCTGGTATGAAATCTAGTGGAATTTGATGAATATATGGCGGTCTAGGTCGCTTACTCTCTTCACTTTCAGATAGCTCCTTAACTCTAGTGGCAACACCTTTAATGATATTATGTTTGTGACATACAGGGCATTCAGATAAACCCTCATCTACTTTTGCAGAACAGCCACCACAAACCGTTTGATGGTATTTTCCAAGCAAAGGGTTTAAACCATAATTAGCGACAATAGCTCGCCCGTCTTTTTCTTGAAGGGCTTTTTGTAATTCAGTAAAGCTTGCATGATCAAGTCTCATTTTTTGATATTCTCTTGCAATTTTACCGACAGAATGGGCGTCTGAATTCGTTAAAAAGGTATATTGCTCTAACTCTTTTATACCTCTCACCATATACGTATCTGAGCTTAAACCAAGCTCAATTCCGTCTATCATAGATGGATCAAACACCTCACTTAAACTAAATAATACACCTTTACCGTATAGGCTTTTAAAAGGAGTAAACACATGAGCAGGAATAAATAAACCTCCAAGTGAACGCACTTTCTTTTGAAGTGTAATACCATCACAATAAACACGTTGAGAACTTAAATTGATATTCTTCACATAGCCACTCATCCACATCGAAAAAATTTTCATGATTTCAATAGTTGGAAAATAAGCAAGGACATGAATTGGTCCGTGGCAGTGCTCATCGTATATTTCAATTTCTGAACCAAGTATCAAGGTAGAGTTTCCGAACAATAACCCTCCATCAGCAATTTCCACCATCTCTCCATCTTGTATCATCTCTTCAATTTCTTCAATGACCTCTGGCGAATGACAATCTATAATACCTATTAGATCAATACCCTTTCGTTCACTCGCCGCTTCTAAAATACGTCTTAAAGTTAACCTTTTGCTTCCTGTAATTTTTACAGGTCTACCACTTTTGGTACGACCAATATGAATATGTAAATCTGCGTAAAATTCCTTCACTTTTTTTCAACACCTTCATAATTAAGTTTTCTTCAATTTGAAGTTGAAATAGTTCAATTGCAGAAGTTAAAGAATATGAAGCTTCACTATATTGCGCTAATCATATGTTTCACTTTTCCCCACAGTATTATACGTAAACGTGTTGAAGCAATTTGACATACTCTCATCATCGCAATATGAGTTTATGTGCTATCTAGTAAATGCACCATTGTTCGCCACACTATGGAAAATAAAAAAGACAATAAAAAAACCGACTCTCAAAAGAGAATCGGTTTTTTCTACAGCTAGTTCAAATTAAGCTTTTTGAACGTTAGCAGCTTGAGCGCCACGTGCGCCTTGCTCAACGTCAAAAGTAACTTTTTGACCTTCGTCTAAAGATTTGAATCCTTCACTTTGGATTGCTGAGAAGTGTACGAATACGTCATCTCCGTTTTCGCGTTCGATAAATCCAAATCCTTTTTCTGCGTTAAACCATTTTACTGTACCTTGTTCCATTATTGTTGCCTCCTAGTGTGATATCCACACATTGTATTACTATCCTTGTCCAAAGTGATGGTCCAGACGACAAGTCAAACTTATACTGCCCTTTGCACCGAACAAAAATAACTAACTTCATAATACCATGCATTTCCGAGATATGCAAGTGTTGTAACGAATAAAAAACAAAAGAACTGAATTCCACAATACATTTTTCCTCTCAAATAGCTCACAAACATTGTCAAATAGGGCTTTTCATTCAATTTCAATATTTTAAATTATTTTGAAAATATTTTAAATAATGACTATTTTATAAATTATTTCCTAATATTTAAATTTGTTCAAAATGACGATCTTGCCTTTCTATTTTATGACGCCTAATTTGAAAACTTCTTGGAATATTTTTAAATCATCTTAAGTTCTTTCAATATTAGTATGTCCAGTTTTTATTTATTTAACCTCTTTTAACAATTTTTCTATATTCATAATGCGCTCATTCATCTCTGTTAGCATTTTTTGTTGAACTTATAGATTTTCAAGTTCCAAAATCAACCTTAAATAGAAAGTAAAAATAAAACCTCAAAAAAGAAGTCGTTCACCCTTTTTGAGGTTTTACTATTATAATTTACGTTTTTCTTCTATTAATCGTTGAAATTCACTTTCAAGTTCCTTTGTAGGTTCTATACTAAGTCGTCCTAACACTTCAGATATCTTTAAATTTAAAATTAATAACTCATTTTCCTTGTTATCAGGTGCTTTCTTTTTCTTTGTTTGCACTCTTTCTTTTAACGTTCCTTCAAATAATTGAAGTTTTCCCTTTTCAATTTTTAACTGCCGAGTAGCAATATTTTCTACAAAACGTCGATCATGAGATACGAAGATGATTGTTCCTTCGTATTCTTTTAGGAGCGATTCAAATGCTTCGACTGCATCTATATCAAGAAAATTCGTCGGTTCATCTAATATCAACGTATTTACATCGCTAACGAAAATTTTAGCAAGCGCTACTTTCACACGCTCACCGCCACTGAGTACTCCGACTTTTTTATATACATCATCTCGATAAAAATGGAGTCTTGCAAGTACGGTTCTAATAAATGTCTCATCTTGTATCGATAGTTCTCTAACATTTTCTAAAATAGTTTTTTCAACATTTAACACGTTCAAGTTTTGACTAAAATAACCGACTTTCACTGCTGGTGAAATGGTAATACCTTTTTCATGTTCAACGATCTTTTTTAGCAAAGTCGTTTTTCCACTACCGTTATTCCCAGTAATAGCGATTTTATCTCCTCCGCGTATTTGAAAACTGCTTTTTTGCCAAAGAAAACGCTCTCCTACACGACCTTCAACATCTTCTATTCGTATAATAATTTTGCCTTTCACTGTTTCAGCGTTTGGTAAATCCATTTTAATCGCTACTGGATTTTTTACTTTCTCCACCTTTTCTAATTGCTCTAATCTCGTTTCAATTGCTTTCGCTGTTTTTTGTAATTTCTTTTGTTTTTTTGCAAAATAAGGTTTTGTTTTGGATGCTTCCAATTTACTCACTGATTTCGGTACTTTTGCTGCTCTCGCTGCTTTCTTTTCTTTCAAAACTAAGGCTTCCTCTAACTGGTTTTTCTTAGTTGTATATTTTTCGTAGGATGCTTCTTTCTGTTTTTTTTCAATTTTCTTTTGCTCAGTATAGTCGGAATAATTCCCTCTATATTCTTTTAATCCGCCGTCTTCGAGCTCCCAAATTTTCGTACAGACTGCATCTAGAAATGCACGGTCATGGGATACGATTAGTAACGCGCCACCTCTTTTTAATAATTCTCCTTCAAGCCATTCCACATGATGCGTGTCTAAATGAGTTGTCGGTTCATCAGTTATTAATAGACGGGCACTCTTTGCTAATGCACCTTGTATATACGCCTTTGTGACTTCCCCACCACTCTTGGCGGACGTCGATTCCTTTAACTGCGGTACAAGTTCTAGCGGACTGTAAGTTTTCACATGTCCACTCTCTGGTTCTTTCAATGCCGCTAAAACTTCAAGCAATGTCGTTTTTCCAGAGCCATTTTTCCCGATTAAACCAATGCGGTCATGGTCATTGATTTGCAACTTCTCTATATTAAAAACTTCTCTATCTCTAATTGAATAATGCAGTCCATTTGCTTCTAATAACATCATAAAAAATCTCTCCCCTCATGTATCGGGGCAAAAAAATGCCCCCTATCTACAATCAGAATAGGAGGCATGGGTGCACAGCAAAAAGAGACGTCTCTTTTTTGTCCAACACATGAATGACAATCCTATTCTGAAAACACTGGAATGAAGGCATTTTGAAAAAACAGAGTATTTCATCTGATTTAAAATACGATTCATTCTTAGCTTTCGAAAAAATAGGATTAGTACTTCATGTAATTGGGTCACCCTTTCGTTTTTAGTTATATTTAATATACAGAATTCCGCTCATATTGTCTATTCTAATTCACTAGAAATAATCGATAAAACTTGGTACCGCATTTGGCAAGATCGCTTCAAGTAAAGCAACAGATGCAGTATCACCTTTTAACCTTTCTATACTATGCAAATACGTTGGACGCTTATATCCTAGGAACATTGTGACAAACGTTTGAATCGTCATTTGTACAGTATTTGACTCAATTTCATTACTTACCTTTTCAACTGTTACTTCTCCTGATTGAACAGTAATTTCAAAGGTTCCATGATTCCATTCTAGGAGAGTGTCCGTTAAAGCTAACCGAATGTGGAAGTTCGTTCTTGCAAAAGGGAACCGCTCAAGAAACTTTTGGACATCAATAATTCTTGCCATGAAGTACGGGGAAACATTTTGTTTGATTTCACTATCCTCCATTAAGAAAGCTATCGCATCATTGCCAGAAGTTTTACCATACACATGGTAAATCATCGAACGATGGGCATGTACAAAGTTCCATAATGCTTTACGAGCAACTTCCTTCAAATATACAAGCTCATCAATATAAAAATCCTCTTCCATAATGCGGTAGAACATATAGCCAAGCGCTAAACCGTCATCATCATAATACACGGCAGCTTGCAATTTCGTATCGCTACCTTCAAATTTCTCTTCCCAATACGATTCTTGGAATTTCTCATTCCAAGCTATTGCATTTCGTTTCATCGCACCATGCGTATTATGAGCATACCTGTTGTATACATCACGAAGATCTGAAAAGTCATCCTTCATACGTCTTACTTGTCCGGGAATATTTCTATAAAAGGGTAGTTGTGTATCTTTCACTTGATACTCTAGGATGTCGCTCATAATTTCAAATCCCTTTTTGCGATAATAAGGAATTGAATACGGGAATAGATAGGCTATATAGCGCCCTTCTTGACGCATCCTTTTCATACTCTCAACCATAAGTGTATGCATCAAACCATGGCTTGAATATTCAGGATAAGTACCCACTGCTGTCATGCCACTCATATCATAAATCGTCCCATGAATATTCACTTGAAACGGTAAATTTAATATTTGGGCGACAAGTTGCTCTCGATCAAACCAACCAAGAGCTAATCCCTCATCGAACTGTTTACTTTTGGCATTTACGAATAATCGATCCTTATTAATAGATAAGGAAATTTGAAACACATAGTTTAATAATTCAATCGACTGACCAATTTCAGATTGTGGAATTTCCCGCATTACTAATTCTTTGGATCTTCCCATTTTAAAGCCCCTTTTCTCTTTTATTCTTATTTAAAATATAACCAAGTTTTCTTCATTTTGTACTAATTTACATATTATAATATGTAAAACTAGGGAAATCCCTTGAAGGAGGAATTTTTTAAAAATTGAAACAGATTATCTTTCTTTTTCTCTTTACTTGTTTAATGATTTTACCGAAGCATTCCTCTGCTACAACATGGGCATTTTCATTCGTTTCTTGGAATGGCTATGTTTATGAAGTAACTGATGAACCTGTCACTGATATAGACAAAGAAATTGGACATGTCACGAGTTATTCGGATATGGAACCACTTGGTGGAAACTTTTCAAATACTTATAAAAAAGGAACTATGTACTTCTCCATTAAAGGAATTAATACAGCGCAAGCAATTGCTGTTCAAGTAAAGGATGAACAGTATTTGAAGGCAGTCATGAGGCATGAACAACAGTCCACTATACTCAACACGTTACAGAACAAACTCTTTTTCCCTATCTCTGCTGGTCTTATTGTTTTGATATTGATGACCATCATTATTATAAAACGCTTCAAATAAAAATGCCAAGAGCTACAATTTGTAGTCTTGGCATTTCATTTATTTGGCTAAAGATCCTAAAGGTACTGAAGAATATGTTTTCCCCTTGTTCTTTACTCGCTTCCACAGGAAAATTGAATATACTAATAATACGAAAAAGATGATATATGCTGATGTGATCGAGCTTTCGACATTTCCCATAAAGTTGAAAAAGTTATTAAAGCCGTGGAACAATATCGTAATGATAATCGACTGCCCATCCATTACAAGCAATGCTAGCACTAATCCTACAACAAGTGCATATAAAATTTGAATAATCGTATCTTCAACTGATTGTCCACCTATTAACTGCAATGAGTGTGTCACTCCGAACAGTATGCTCGAAATCCAAACAGCTGTAAAAGTACCCTTTGCAGATATTATTCGCAGCATCATTCCTCTAAAGACCGTTTCCTCGATGAACGCGACGATTAATAACTGCATGATAAACATAGCAAATAAGTTAGGTACAGATACAAAATTTAAGCCGTTGGTGCTAAATAGAATGATACATAATACGAGAATAAGTGGTGCGTATAGCAACAGACTTTCTTTATTAAGATGAACCTTCACAAAGAAGTATTGACGCCATTTCTTTTTGAAAGCAATATATAGGAAGAGAATGATTGCTAATGGAACCAGCATAACAAATTGTAAATATGGACTAGTAGGTTCTTTAATTGTTACAAAGGCGCCATTTACCGTATAGAAGAATATTAAAAGCAATTCCAAACCAACAATTTTAAAGACAATTTTTTTATACATATCGCTATCTCCCTTCTCGGCTAAATTTCCTAAATCCTTTTATTTTATGAAAATAGATTATCAGAGTATGCGTTAATAGCTACATTTCAACTTACTAGATTTAAAGTTATTCTACATATTTTCACCGAAGTATCATTACTTAAATATAAAAAATGAGGTTATGCATAAGGTAAAGTTGACTATAAATAAAACAAAGTCCGATGAGAAACTACCTGTTCTCTCCGGACTTTTAATTTGTCTTATTCAAATTGATCAAACCAACCACATCTCTCATATGCATGCTTTGAAATTTATATTTTCCCTTTAAATATTCTACATGCTGTAATATTTCCTCAAGAAACTGAAGATTTTTTTCCGTGTTCTTGCCGAAATTATGTGGATGCCACCATAAATGATAATACTCATTATTTTTAGCAGCTTCCGTTAAGCTGTGTTTAATGCGTTGTAAACGAAGTCTCTCTAATATTCTCAATTTACTGCTATATGGTCTTAAAAACCGGCTAGATGGTACATTGATAATCGGGTGAGTGCTTACTTTCTCTAACTTGTAGCTATTATGACCTGTAATATTTATATAATGATCAGCTAATCGGAGCATTCGCTTTATAGTGGTATTCATTTCTTTAATGTACGGGCCGTAAATCCAGCTATTTTCATTTCCTCGATAAGCAGTTATGCCATATTCATCACATAGCTGTAAATAATCTAAATTAACTTGATTTCTCGGAAATACTAACGATGTAACTCCTTCATTCAATTCAACCATTGCCTGCAAATCCTTTTCAAAATGTTCGATTCGCTGCCCCTTTTCAAGACAATAATAATGACTGAAAGTATGCGTTCCAATCTCTTGGTTTGGAATTTTTTTAATCATATTAATTAGTGAATCTCCATAATGATATAAATCCTCTTGTTCATTTGCACCTACATTCGAAAGGTTATATTTAGCTGATAAAGTTTCATTTTCATATGGAATTTCTATACTTTCCAAGAAACTTAAGAGTTCCTGTTTATCTTTACAATAAAGCATTCCAACAATAGCCCAAGTAGCATGAATATCATACTTCTGAAATAACTGAAGAATTTTAGGTATTGCTAATCGTGCACCTAAAATATTTTCCCCGTAATTTTCAATAGTAAAAACATCATGTACTCCCCAATTCAGCTCAAAATCTAATGAAATTATAAGTGCCCCCAGCTCTTCATCCTTTCTTGATTTTTTTTGCACGTAACCAAAGTATGAATTGACCGATTTTTGAATTTGCTTCATAGCCAGAATAAACATGAGCTATTTCTCCACCGAATTCCATTTTGAAACTACGAATATTTGGATTCTTTGTAAGTCCACCCATATCAAAAATTGTGTGGTTTCTTGATTTAAAATATAATATATTTCTCCAAATCAAATATCTATTTGCTTCACTTAATAATCTTTTTTCTTCAGTTTTTTCTTTCATCCGAAAATGAGAGGCAGAATATAAACAAAAAGCTATATTATCATCCGAAATATATACTCGATAACAAAGCACTTCATTTGCTTCATTCAAAACTTTCGTGATTACAAGTGCATTCTTGTCTTTTAGCTTATTCATCGTATTTACATGAAAGGAATTACATGAGTATGTGTTTACAAATGCTGAAAAAAGATTATAAAACTTCTGAAATGCTTTAATATCCATTATTGACGGTTCTTCTAGCACTTCTATTTGAAAATGGTAACCCTCTGCTTTTTTTATCTGCTTTCTATTTGTTCGATGCAAGTTCTCAAATAATTCTTGTTCACTTTTAGTTAAATCGATATAAAGTGTTTCAAACTGCTGTAGTTGCTTTTTAGGGACTAAAGAATGTGTAAACCCTTCTATATCTGTTAACTTTCCAGTTGAAACGATCTCATTCAAAAAATAATAACTATGCATTTTTATATTAAAAAACTTTCTCTCTAATAGAATAATAAAAGGCACCTTCTCTTTTAAATTTCTACTTCTTTTTTCACTTTTCTCTTCCCTAAAACTCTTGAGTAAGAAAGCCTTTCAGTGATATCAAATTCATTTGATTGGAGTAATTGAATACTTTTTTTATCACGCTTATTTACATGTACAAAAATGTACTTTGGACGATATTTAGCCTGAACAAATGAAAGAATTTGCTTTAAGTTTTCATTCTCCCAATCTCTAATATAAATGCTTTTTTTCTTTAAGTTTTCAACGACTTCAATATCGTCTAGTCTAATGACATTTTCATTTACCCAAAATACTTTATTGACGTCAGTTGAGTAATAACCTTTATATCCATTATATATTTTTTGAAGTATTTCTTTTCTATCATCCTTCATTGAAAGTGCCATTTCAGGCGTTATTTGTTCAAAATGACTGTTTAATCTCATTTCGTTAACTGTCAACTTTGCTATTAAATATTGTTTTTGCTCATATACAAAAGGTTGCAGTCTATTCTTCCAAATATCTTTCCAGAAACGAAATTTCTCTTTATTTCGAAGGTAATATTTCAACTTACCAATTGTGTTTCGTCGAAAAATAACAACAGAATAGTGTTTTCTAATCTTAGAAAACGCTTTTTCTTTTAGCCAAAGAAAATTCCGAAACATACTAGCCCTAAACGTATTTGTAGAGAAAACTGTTTTTCTCGTATAATCAAAATTTGTATTCCATTCCAGCTTATATGGTTCATATCCGATGCTCATATCGAGTTTATGAAATCCATCGTCCATGTTTCGTTTAATCTTCTCTTTTACTAAAATTCTACCAGGACCGTATACATCAAAATCTGAATCATGTCCTAATACATATCCCAAATACCTTCCTCTACATGCAAAACCATACGTAAAAGCAACCATTTCATTTTGTAATGTTAATGTAGATAAGCGTACACTCAACTTCCCATCATTCTGTTCAGCTAAGTATTTAAAGAAAGCTTGTTTTCGATTACTAGAAAACCCACTCGTATCATTTTTCTTTTCCCATCGCTTTTGATGCACCTTAAATACTTGATTGATCTCCGTCGCAGGTGAAATTTGTAGTTGAACATCACCAAGTGCCCTCAACCTTTTTTCCCTTCGATCTAATCCATGCAACTTATGACGAGGTTTCATGTACTCTTCATACGAAATATTATCCAAATCAATATAAGGAGTGACAATACGAGAATATCGTTCCTTCATATTTCTAGCTTTCAAATAATTCGAAAGTTTACTATGTGTTTCTACACTTTCTAATAATCCGTGTAGATAAAAAACTACGCTCTTTTTCTTCTTTATTAAAGCATCAAATACAAACATGATGACTCGGTCTATATCTCTTTCCCTTGCAATAATATCCATATAATTCGCATCTCCAAGTGCTAAAAAACGAAGAATATATCCATACCAAGTTTTTTCTGATTGAAATGGAAAAAATGCAATCGTGCGATTATTTTCTTTTACTGCATATATTTCTACTTTTTCTTCCTTCCCTAAAAATCTCCACCAATTATAAACAAATTCAAATTCGATAAATGGATTCGTATTATCATTTTCTTCTAAAATAGCAGACCATTCTTTCTCATATCTTCCCAAGTCCATATACGTAGTAATCTGAATGAGCTCCAAATTATCCTCCATTCGGGTTAGGTTTGTTTTGGACGAATTTTATCCACAAGGAAATTTACAAGTAGTTTTGACTCTTTCACCTTTAATAGTGTAATTAATAGGAAATAGATACTGCTACCTATCAGGATGACTACACTCATTTTCAAAAAAACATTCCAATCTGTTAGTATATAGTTGTTAAAAATATATACTCCCCCACCCATTACACTGGAAGCAAATGTTACTTTCATAAAGGTGATGAAATTCCCTTTCAAACCGAACGCTCCAATTTTTTTTCGAAGCTTGATAACTAACAATGTTGAGCAGAAAAGTGCAGAAATACTCGTAGCTAAAGCGATCCCACTGATTCCCATAAAGTAAGATAAAATAATACTTAATATAATGTTCAATATAACGGCCATAGAAGCATTGTACATAGGGGTTTTTGTATCCTGTAGAGAATAAAAAGTGCGATTTAAAATTTCGCGGATACCATACCCTATCATACCTATTGAATAGAAGAAGAGTGCATGAGTTGTCATTTCTATTGCACGTTCGTCAAAATGTCCATGTCCAAAAAGTAACCTTATAATAGGCTCTGCCAAAATCATTATTCCGACACTAGCAGGAACTACGATCAAAATGACAACCGAAATAACCTCACTAATTGATTGTTTGAAGTCTTCTTTATTTTTTTGTACAGCCATTTTTGAGATGAGTGGAAACATGACAGTCACGAATGACAGAACAAATATACCTTGTACAAAATCATTTAATCGACTAGCATATGTCAAAGCAGAAACTCCCCCCTCCACTAAAGTAGAAGCAAGAGTTTTATCAACCATCAAGTTGATTTGGTCAATAGATATTCCTATCATAATAGGGAAAACAATAACTGCCATTTTCTTTATTTTCTCGTCGTTGAACTGCACAATTGGAACGTATCTATAATTTGTCTTCTTTAATGAGGGGAATAAGAATATTAGTTGAATAAACGCAGCTAGAACACTGCCAATCGCTAATGCAATAATATTCGTTTGAGTACTTACTATAATTGAAATGATAATAATAAAATTAAAAGGCAGCCCAACCATAGCTGGTACTGTGAATTTTCCATACAACTGTAGATAACCACTGAAAATCTGAGTTACACTAGTAAAATATATGCCTACTAAACCTATTCGAGTAAAAAGAACAGCAATTCTTAATGTTTCTCCATCAAATCCTAAAGCAAATAATTTCACCAACACGTCAGAAAAAAGAAGACCAATTACTATGACCGCAGTTGTAACTATCAATACAATGTTGATGAGGTTATTTGTAAAGTATGTCGCAGATCGCTGCCCTTCACTATGTTCGATTCGTTTAAACATAGGAATATATGCAGTGGATATCCCTGAAATAATAAGACTAAATAATACAGATGTAATCGTAATGGAAATAATATATGCATCACTCGTTGAAGTAGCACCATAAAAGTAGGATAGTGTGATATCCCGTAGAAATCCGGTAACTTTTGATAGAATTGTAATGACCATCAAAAGAACAGCTGTTTTTTTTATAGTTTCTATGATTTGTCCTTCTTTTCTTTTTATTTATGTTGCCATGCTATATTTATTATTATCCATACTCGTTCATCATCAAATCGTGCTCCAGTGAATCAAATTCCTGAAGGTTTTTTATAGCGAAAAGTAGTAACAGGAAAAAACTTTCGTTAGACATTGCATTTAGAGACAAATAACTGATCCCCATACAAATAATAGGTAGCCAACTAATAAAATCGTTTTTCACATTAAATCTGCTAACATTGCTAAATTTCAAAAATGTTGCTATAAACAAGATAAAAACTAAAAATCCTACTAATCCCCATACTACAAGAAGTTCTAAAATGATATTATGCGCTTGAAGTTGAATACCTGATCTGAGGTGATAATCTTGAATTCCCATTCCGAAAATCATGTCTTTTGTATCCGACATTAATAATTCAATATATTGTTCAGCTAGTACATTTCTATTACTAGTAAGAGCAGATGGATCATCAATAAAATCTGTAAATCTTGAAAGTAGTAAATTTAAGATGGATGTAAATTCCGAAATAAAGAAAATAGAAAACAAAACAAGAAAACCAATTACCGACATAATAAAAAACAATATCTTTTTATTTTTTTTCAATCTAAAAATAATCTTAATAAGTAGTAACACTAATAACAGTGAAATAACTAATAAAAACATTCTCGATAAGCTGAGTACACCGAACGCAACTAAAAAGACAAATAACAATGGATAAAGGAATTTAAAAAACTTATTTGTCTCACGTTTTACGAGATATAAAAGTAGAAACAACGAAATCATTACATACATTGAAAAATAATTTGGATCTCCAGCTCCTCCTTTAAATCTAATAGTCGCATTATTCGACATCAGAGTTCCGTAATTCTCAAAAAAATCTAACGTCCCATAGAATATAGAAATCAATACACCCGCGATAGAATATATAATTACAACTTTATGATTATATGACTTCAGAGAATAAAAGAAATATAAAGAAACATATAAAATTGCAAAACTCCAACTAAATAGCAAAATAATCGATTTGATATCATAATAAAAAATATGACTCCATTCATAGGCAATAAACAATCCAATAATAAAAAGATAACTCTTATTAATGGGCTTCTTAAAATTTGAAATCAATACTTTAAAAAGAGCAATACCAATTAAGACATTTATTATTGGCACAGATAAACCTGGAATTGGGATAAACATTACCGCTAAGTTTGGTACTAACGAGATTAATACTGCAAATGCATGGTCTGGTGATATGAATAATATACGGAAAGCCAAATAAATACCTAAGCAATAAACCAGTAAATTAATATTTAATAACTTATCACTTAGAATACAAAATCCGATGATATATAAGTCTAAATACCCTAAACTTCGACGGAAGAATGGACCAGTTTTTTTAAAGGTATGGGTAGCATTTTCTTTTTGATGTTCAAAGGACACTACTATACACCTGCTGCAACTGATTCTTATAGTCTGCCATATTAAACATTTCTTCCGCTTTTTTAGAAGCACTTAAAGACATCTCTTCATATTCTTTCTCTGATAGTAAAAGTTTCAATATCGCAGTAATAAATTCTTGATCTTCATTGCAAATAACTCCACAATTACTATTAACAATGCTCTCTATTCCTTCAAGGTTAGGAACTACTATAGGCTTGCCCATAGACAACGCTTCAATCGCGACCATTGGTAATCCTTCAGATTTAGATGTCATTACTAGAATTTTAGAGTTTTGTAATACAGGATATGGATTATTCATAAATCCTATTAGATCAATATTCTTCTCTAAATCTAATTTTTTTATTAAATCTCTACATTGTCCTTCTAGCCTTCCTTCCCCCATAATAACTACAGAAACGATTGGGAACTCTTTAACTAATTCTGAGATAATATTAATAAATCGAATTGGATCCTTCACATCTTCCAATCTTCCTACAAATGCTACGTCATAACTTTTCTCAGTAGGTAGAGAAGCTTTTTCTGCTATCCAATTTACATCTACAATATTTTTTATGACAATTGATTTTTCATTATATATTCGAGACAAAAATGTAGATTCTTTAATTGCAGGTGTAACTACTATTATTTTTTTGATTTTTATACATGCTAAGAAAAATAGAATTGATAATTTATTTACGCTTTTCAACCATTCTGGAAATTGATGAATATGTGATACTACAGGCGTATTAAAGGTTGCTACTAAACTTAAAAGCGTCGCAGTGAAATCATGTGCATGGATTATATCAGGCTTCCATTTTTTCATTACTTTTCTTATTTGCATAATTGATAACTTATTCATAGGTAAATAAGTTATCCCTCTACTATCCAGTATTTTTTCAATACTCCCCATTGGTGAAGAGTAAACAGATTCGGAGAATTCAGATAAATTATTAATAATACAGATGGCTACATTTTCAGCACCAGCAAGTCCATCAGAGCTTAGAATATGTAAAACTCTTCGTTTCATCATCTTCTCCTTCCATTACTCAATTTGAAAATCCGCACTAAGTTATCTACTCTATTCCCTAATAATACTGGTAATAATAATGATTCTTTTCAAGTTTAAAATTGTTAAGAACTGTTCCAACCATGTTTGCTTTGGATGCTTGAAGAACTTCCTTAGCTTTTATAGCAAATCTTTTCTCTGTTGTCCCCGAACTGATCACTAGAATCGTACCATCACACTTTTCAGATAAAATTTGTGCGTCTGCTACGGAAAGAACTGGTGGGGCATCGAAGATTACAATGTCATATTTATCTTTCGCCTCTCTAATAAAACCGTCCATCGAATTAGATCCAAGGAGTTCAGCAGGATTCGAGGGAATTGGTCCGCAAGTGATTATATCTAACCCCTTAATGCCAGATTCTTTAACCACATCTTGAATCTTCCATTGAATCATTAGCAAGTTGGTAAATCCCGGAGAGAGTAGCTTATTAAACGTATGATGTATAGTAGGTTTTCTCAAATCTGCATCTACAAGAAGTACCTTCTTACCCTCTTGTGCAAATGCAATAGCAGTATTTGCTGCGATTGTTGACTTACCCTCGCCTTTTGCAGCTGAAGTGAAAAGCAATGTATTTAGTTGCTTGTCCTTCATGGAAAATTTGATATTCTCTCGGATCATTCTAAATTGCTCTGAAACGATTGATCTTGGGTCAGTACTAGTTACAAGTTTTCTTCGAAGTTCCTTCCGCTTCTTTTTAAACATCCAACTCCCCTCTTTTCTTGTTATTTTTTTTTGATTTTTTGAATTTCTTTTGGGAAATTGGGCTAATGAGACCAAGTATCTGTAACTCTAATAATTCACTAACATCCTGCTCTGTTTTGATAGTTTTATCTAAGTATTCAATAAGAAATGCTATTCCTACTCCAATCATTAATCCAATAAGAGCTGCAATAGCCATATTAAGAATTGGGTTAGGTCGAATCGGTTTAACATTTTTTTCATCAACTGCAGGTGAGAGTATTTTAACGTTATCTACATTCATAAGTGTAGGGATGTCTTTCTGAAATACTTCTGCAGTCATATTTGCTATTTCGACTGCTTTTTGCAAATCAGGATCTTGAACACTGATATTAATAACTTGCGAGTCTTGCTCACTACTAACGTTAATATTGTTATTGAGTACCTCTAACCTTGTATTCAGGTTAAGATTATCAACTACTTTTGAAAGAATAACAGGACTTTTTATAATGACACTATAAGTATTAATTAATTGAAGGTTCGTCTGGACGTCCTGTGCGATAAATTGCTTATTCTCAATCTCCTTTTGACTAATCAGAATTTGTGTAGACGCTTCGTACACCGGTGTTAACAAGAAGTAACTAACTCCCCCTGCAATCGAAATTGCTAATACGAATGTAGTGATAATGAGTAAAAGTCTTTTCTTTAAAGTTTTGAATATATCGTGCAGACTAATCGTTTCTTCCATAAGAGTTGTTCCCTCCTTTTTTACCTTTCTTTTTGAAAGTTATTCAGTACATTAATCTCGACCTTTTTTGAAACTGATTGGACGTTTAGGTTGAAAACTAGTGCCATTTATAACGTGCTTTGCATTTTCACTATAATAAGAAACAAGTCCCTCGGAGAATTTTTCTCTTACGTATTGATATGCAGCTTTCAATAAAAATGGTCGCTTTATATGATGATGTGAATCTGAAGATATAAAATGGACTATATTATGTTTAACCAAATACTTAATGTATCTTTTTATAGCTCTACCATTTACCCCGATCAAACTTGAAGCTGTTACTTGTACGAGAGATCCTTTATTCACTATGTCATATAGCTTCTGCTTGTCTTTTCTAAATACCATATTCCTTTCAGGATGAACTATTATGGGAATATAACCTTTTAACTGTATTTGGAAAAGGATATCAAAAGTATAGGTAGGAATATGGTTTATCGGTAGTTCTATTAATATATATTTGCCACTATTAGCTAGTGTTAATAGATCCTTATTTAAATCAGATATCAAGCTATTGTATATATGCGTTTCTTGACCTGGTAGAATTTCCAATGGAATGGATCTTTCATAAAGTTCCTTATTAAAATTGAACACAGCCTCTTCAACTACAGAGGATGCGTTCATGTATTTACCGTCATGATGATGAGGGGTGGCAATTATGTGTGTTATCCCATTTTCTACTGCATCTGTGGCAAGTAACAAGGCCTCTTCTATTGACTTAGGGCCATCATCAAGTCCAGGTAAAATATGATTATGAATATCTACAAGCAATTGCTCCGCTCCTCCAATATGATTGTGTTGACTAAACTAATGTCGTTAATAGTTTATTTAATGAAACCAACAGTAAAACCTATTTTTTATTGAATCATTCATCAAAATATAGTTCTTGTAATTACTATTTTTCATCTAAAATCTAATAAAACGCCTAATTCCTTGAATATTAATATATATGAGCTTGCTAAGAGTTTATTCGACTTTTAGAGTAAAAAGAACAAAACAAATTTAACTTTTGAAAAGTAAATGAATAGAAAAAAGCCGCCCTATGGATTTACATAGGACAGCTCTTAAAATTATTTTATTTAACTTTCATAATACGAAAATAGCATATCCTATTACAATGGGGATCCATAATGTCAGTACATAATTAACGAAAAGACGTTTCCCCCTATTATAAATACAGTTTTTATTAGAGATTAATTAGTTGCCATTTGGCGTTTACTAGAGTGAGAATATACATTTAATAAAATCCAAGTAGATTAAATCACTTGGATGCACTTTAGAATAAGCATATTTCCTTTGAACCCTCTATAATAAAGTGATTATTTAGATAATTAAAATTAGAAATAAGTAAATACTAAGTAGACGAATTTATTTCACTTCTCTTTAAAAGAATTATCACCACACATTCTACTAGATAACATAAATAACGTAACTAGAGATGTTAAAATATACCATAAATAGAGTTAAATATAAATATAAATTAAATGATACTAATTTTGACTTTGGGCAACTGCTGCTCCAATGATGTAGGATACCATGTGACCTACAAATATTGCTGTAATTAAGAAAAAGGACAGTAATGAATCAAAGACAATAAGCGCTAATAGCCATACAATGACAATAATCCCTGTTGACGCAAACCATGAATATGAACGACCTAGATGATGGATACGATTAAACCGCTCATCAACAATTTTCTTCTTTCTCAAGTACATATGGGGTCCTACGAATGATAATAATACAGTTGCCACTATAAAAGTAATCATTCCAATCCCAATCCACATTCTTTCCATTCTTATTCCTCCTCATAAATAAAAACATCTTCAATTGAACAGTTGAATAGTCGAGAGATCTTAAAGGCTAAAGTAATTGAAGGATTGTATCGTTCCTTCTCCAAAGAAATAATTGTCTGTCTAGATACCTCTAATTTTTCCGCAAGATCATCTTGCGTGTAATGATGTTTTACCCGAAATGCTTTAATGTTATTTTTCATTTTATCTCCATCTTCTTAGTAAAGTTACCTTTACATTTATATTAATTTACAATTTATTGAAAGTCAAGTTCACTTTACATTATACAAGAATTAAAAAGTACCAACAAACAAAGTATTTCCATCTACCTCTCCTATAAAGCTGTTCGGATACAGCAAATTAGCTAAAAGACTTTGCTCTAATTGTTGATATAAGCAATAAAAAGTCATAAAAATAACCATTCTTACACCTTAGTTATCATCTATTTCTTACATTCAATATTAAAATGCAGGATATATTTGCATATCCTGCATCTACAACTTCTTCTACATTAATATGTCCACCCAGATTTTTATAGCAGTTGCACCAATGAGCACTGCTAGAATCATCTGTAATAATTTTGTATTCATTGATTTACCGACCTTGGCTCCAATTGGCGCTGCAATCAAACTTGCCGTTACCAGCACTAACACTGGCCCCCATTCTACTTGTCCAGTTGTAATTTTCCCAATTGATCCACCTATGGAAGAAATAAACGTAATTGCTAAACTAGAGGCGATTGTTATACGGGTCGGGATTTTTAAAATGACAAGCATGATAGGTACTAAAATGAAACCACCTCCTGCTCCGACAATACCGGAACCTATGCCAACGATAAACGCTAAGCCAGCAGCAAGAGATTTATTAAACTGCACTTGATGCACTTGCACATCAGGAATTTGTTTTCGAGGAATAAACATCAAAATTGCTGCAAGTAATGCAAACATTCCGTACACAACGTTAATACTTTCCGCAGATAGCTCTTTCGACACTAAGCTACCAAGTAAGCTACCTGCTAATACTGCTATGCCCATTATAAAGATCAATGATTTATTTAAATACCCGCCTTTACGATACGCCCATACACCAGCAATAGATGTCACCAGTATTTCAACTGCACTAATACCCGCAACTTCGTGTGAAGTAAAACTTGTTAAACTAAGTAATGCTGGAATATATAACAGCATCGGAAATTTAATAATAGCGCCACCAATACCAAGCATTCCAGAAATAAATGAACCTACAAAACCAATGAGAAATAAGACAATTACTAATGAAAAACTCATTTTTTCTCCTTCTTCCTATCTAAAAAAGCGAGCATCGATTGCTCGAGTACTCGCCCATTTATTCTTTTATGCTTTTTCTATGAAGAAGCTTAATACACCTGCATCTTCTTTCTGTTCTACAATATTGTGACCTCCAGATTTTGCCCAAGCTGTAAAATCATTCAATGCGCCTTTATCCGTTACCAATACTTCTAGTACTTCGCCAGAAGCAATAGTATCGATTGCTTTTTTAGTTTTTACTATTGGCATTGGACAGGCTAACCCTTTTACGTCTAAAGTTTTTATGATATTCATCTTTGTTTCTCCTTTTCAATTCGTTTTATTATTTTTGTTGGAAAAGATCTTTACCTTTCCTTATTAAAATTGCATGTAAGTAATATGCAAACATATACATGACATTTCTATCTTCTATTTCTAAGTTCAAAAAATCATCTTACAGCACAACGGTTTGGTCCAATTTCCATCTCCGTTTGTGCCTCATTATCTGGTGTGATTTTACCCATGTTCACTCGTCGAATTTCTTGGTATGCGTTTGGCTGTGGTGGTAAATTCTCGGTTACAAGCGTACGAAATTCATCTTCTTCTTCGATATTCAAACCGTGGTTTTCTACAAATAAATCACCTAAGCGTTTAGCGACTGTACCATCTTCATTTAATTCATCAATGTTCATAAAGTGCGAAGGATGAACGATTAGGTCCTCTGCTAAATCACGGTAACGTCTATAAAGCGTTTCACGTAAGTCACCTACCCAGTCCTCTGCAAGGCCAGCTAGGTCAGGACGGCCAATTGAATCGATAAATAAAATATCACCAGTAAATAAATATTGACCGTCGACTACTAAAGAAGTTGATCCAATTGTATGACCTGGTGAATATAGCGCACCAACATCAATTTTTGAGCTACCTAGTTTTACTGTTAAACCGTCTGCAAGTTCTGTATACTCGAAAACAACTTCTGTAGCATCCGCTTTTGGTAAGTAATACTTAGCGCCAGTCGCAGTTGCTATGGTACGACCACCTGAAATATGATCAGCATGTAAATGTGTATCAAAAACATGTTTTATTTCAACACCTTTTTCATGAGCAAAGTTTGTAAATACTTCTGTAAAACGTACCGCATCAATTAAAGCTGCTTCTCCATCAGTAACCACCATGTATGAAAGACATCCTTTACCCAGACGAACAAATTGGTATATTTCACCGCAGTTCGGAAGTTCACCTACTTTAATTGGCTCTAAGTACATACTCCAAGATTTCATACCTCCTACAAGATAACAAACGTCAAGTCCTTCGTCTGAAAGCATTTCAGCGATCATAATTGATGAACCTTCTTTTGCACAAACGATTAATACATCTTTATCCGTTGGAATTTTTGGAAGGATTTCTTCCACACCATCAAGTAGCTCGAAATAAGGTATATTTAAGTACTCAAATTTCTGACCTTCAATTTTCCAATCTTCAAATGCATCTGAATTTCGTACATCTAAAATGAATAATTCCTTCTTTTCGATAACCTTACGTGCAACGTCTGCTGCAGTACATGTATTTACTGTCATATCCAACTTACCCCCACAGGTATTATTTTTCCGATTTTTTATGCAGTAGAAAGTGCTCCTACTGCACGGATTACAAGTAGTATTTAATACATTAATCTAAAATGTTAATGTTGGAGAAGCATCTTTTGCAAATTCTAAGAATGTAACAGCTCCACCCACTTCAATCCCCTCAACGAAATCTACGATTTTTAAGCCCATAACATCCATTGTCATTTGACACCCTATGAATTTCACACCTAACTCTTGTGCCATTTCCACTAATTGAGGAATTGTCGGAACGTTTGCTTTTGCAAAACCTTCAGCCATGAACTCTTTTCCTTCTGGCATTGATAAAGCTTGCATTGCTTGTTTATGAATTAAATTTAAGCCTTCAAATGTAAAAAAAATCGTGACTTCTTTCTCAGAAGCAGCTGCAGCTGTTGCAATATTAAATACTTTATAAGCATCGAAAAGACTACCATTACTTGCGATAATAGCTACTTTGTTTGACATTGATTTTCCCTCCACAAATTATATATTTTTTGTTAATTCACCTGTCCATGCTGTCATCCCAGGTAGTACGTTGTACACTTTATCAAATCCAGCGTTTGCTAACTTTTGTGCAGCCATATTACTACGTTTACCTGTTCGGCAAATCACATAAATTTCATTATCCATATCTAATTCTTTTAACCGTGCATCAAGCTCTCCAAATGGAATCGATATTGCACCTTCTATGTGACCGAATGCGTATTCAACTTCTTCACGAACATCTAGGATTACTCCAGGTCGCTCTGTGATTTCTTCATTTGAAATGGTATATTCAAATATTTTTTCCACATTTATGTCATTTGAACATTTACGAATATAGTGATATAAGATTTCATTCTCTTCAATAGTACCAATATACTGATGTCCAATATTTCTTGCCCATGCAGCTAAATCTGCCTTTGATCCTTTATCTGTTGCTTGTACCTCAAGAATTTCACCATCTACTAAGTCAGCCATTGCTTTTTTCGTTTTGACGATTGGCATAGGGCAAGCAAGGCCTTTAGCATCTAATTTTATGTCTGCTTTTAACATCTCTTACACCTCCATACCCATAGGGGTATTATTTATAATAAAAAAATATATTTTAGATGAATAAGTTAACATTGCCGTCTTCAGCATCTGCTAGGTACGCTGCAACGCCTGCATAATGTATTCCATCTATTAATTCCTCTTGTTGAAGTCCGAGTAGATCCATTGTCATCGTACAGGATACTAATTTAATATCTTGTTCCAGTGCCATATTAATCAATTGCGTCAATGTTAAGGCATTATGTTTGTTCATAACGTGCTTAATCATTTTTGGACCCATACCCATCATTTGCATTTTTGATAAACCGAGTTGTTCTGCACCTCGTGGCATCATTTTGCCAAACATTTTTTCAAGGAAACCTTTCTTCACTTTTACACCTTCTTGTTTACGAAGTGCATTAATTCCCCAAAAGGTGTGGAAGATTGTTACTTCATGATCATATGCGGCTGCCCCATTTGCAATAATATAAGCTGCCATCGCCTTGTCATAATCACCGCTAAATAATACGATTGTCGTTCTTTTCTTCTCCATTCCAAACTCCTTTATACCACCAGGGGTATTATTTCTTTTAAAAAATAAATAGTCGCAAGCCTAAGTGACTTTTCCCGACTACATTTACTGCTTCCTTAAACACTTGATTTTTTTGAGTTGTCTTTATCCGCTCTTTTAATACATTTCAGAAGATTATCTGTCTCTGTAACTATTACACAAATTTTCACTAGAAACCAGAATGTACTGCCGTATGCTGTACGATTACCTACTTATAACTCTTTCCTTCTTCCAACGTTCGAAGAAATGCAAGCACTTGAACTACTTCACTTCAATAAGTTTTAACCGATTACTCACTTTGTATCATAGTTCAAATTCATATACTCATACTTTCGCAAATCGCTGACAACTTTCTTACAAACACCATATTATACCCCCATGGGTAAACAGTCAACTAAAATATCTTGAAAGAGTTTAGCTTGATTAACCGTGGTTCTTATTCATTTCGGAATATTGAACTATCTTAAAATTATTTAATCCCCTTAGCTACTTAATACTATTTTTAGGTTAGGAATATACGGGGCAGTATTTATTAAAACATCTGATATGTATAGCTTAGTGCAACTATTATTCTACAGTATTGACATATTTCTAAGCATCTTCTTGAGGGATAATTCCATAAACCCCGTTAGCAATTTTAGAAAAGTTTATGAAGCATATCTGCTGATTTTCAAATAGCTCCAGACCGATAGTCACCCATTTGTACCTCCTTTAATAAAGTAGTTAAGTATAGAAGGAGGCTTCTGAAGTGAAAGGTCTTTTAGAAAAACGCTGGATAGATGTACATTTTGAAACACTTCCATTATGGCAACAATCAGCTTTTACATCCTTCTCTTCCATGATTGCAGATGAAGACAATACGTATCCGTGTTTCCCAGCAAGACATGCATTTTTATCGAATTACCTTAGATTTAGTTTTGTAGGAGATCCTCGGGAACTAAGTTCTCTAAATGATCTTGCAAACTGCTTGAGGACGTATGGAAAATGTTCACGCGATTCAGGGAAAAATACCGCTTTAGCTATTTTCTTGGAAACACCAGAGGAAATTATTGAGGACTATGACTGGGAGGACTATCGCAAATTATTTTGGTCCATTTTAAATCAGCTGACAATATTTGATGAAAAAGATTGGCCAACAGATATGCCAATAGATCCCTCTCATCATAAATGGGCATTTTGTTTTGATGGAGAACCTTATTTTATTTTCTGTGCCACACCTGCTCATAGATTACGAAAGAGTCGTCATTTCCCATCTCTTCTCATAGTATTTCAGCCACGTTGGGTGTTCGATGAAATTAACAACTCTACTGATAATGGACTCAAAATGAGAAAGTTGATACGTAAACGCCTTGTTGCATATGATGGCATTTCAGTTCATCCTGATCTAAAATGGTATGGAAAAGAAGACAACCTTGAATGGAAGCAATATTTTTTAAGCAATGATGATATTAGCGAATCCAAATGTCCTTTTATGAGTTTAAAAGGCAAATTGTGAATTCGCCCTAAATAAGTACCTTTTATCAACCACTCTTTTTACTACTCCATTTTTTCGCCATTATAAATGTACAAATTCCTATTATGACTATGAAGAGCAGACTCACATATAATCCGAGTCTGCTTGTTTTTTCACCTAACGTACCTGATATTGTTATAACGATCAACAGCATTCCAATAATTGTTTTCACTCGTTCCCATAGCGACACTTTCATTAGCTTCGTATAAGTCACTAAAATGAATAACCAATTATACAGGAGCATCAAACCAGCAGCTGTTATCATGTATTCAAAAATCTTCTCTGGCAGCAAAAAGCCAATGATAATGGTTATGAGCAAGCCACCAGCTAAAAAAAGAAATGCAGGTAACGGTATTTTCATTTTCCCTTTTTTCGCTAGGAAAGCAGGTGCATCATGATCTTCTGCAAGCGAAGTTAATATTGTCAGTACTCCGTACAATGAGGCAACCATCGTTGAAAAACCAGCTATTATCAGAATTCCATTGAAGACGTCCATCACATATGGGAGCTGAAAATTTTCAAGAGCTGTAATAAATGGACTTTCTTCTACTTTGAATTTTTCCCAAGAAATGAGTGTCAAAGCAAGAGCAATGGACAAAATATAGATGACGGTCAGTACAATTATCATAATTTTTCCGGCTTTAGGTGCTTCTTTGGAATCTTTTAAATCAATAGCTAAAAGGCCCATTACTTCAATTCCACCGTAAGCATAAAATGTATAGAGTAGCGCAAGCCAAATCCCTCTATAGCCCTCTGAAAAGAAGTTCTTATAGTTATCTAAAAACAAATTAACGTCACCCGTTTGACTAGTCATCCCTCTGCTCAAAAGGATCACGGCAACAATGATGAACATGACTATAGCTGCCATTTTCATCAATCCAAAAATGTTTTGAAATTTTTCAAACCCTTTCATGCCTGTAAGAATAACCAATAACCCTAGTACAGCGTAAATGGATGTTCCGATCCAAAGAGGTAAAGATGTAAACCAAAACTGCGTAAATATCCCTAACGCCATAAGTTGACTTCCCATAATGAGCATTTCTGAAAGTAAATATACCCATCCATTACTAAAGCCAGCCCACCTTCCAAAAGCTTTCTTAGCATATGATTGGAAAGATCCTTTATCAAGATGCACTACAGACATTTTCGATAGTGCATCGTAAACGATGTAAGTTCCGATTGCAGCTAAAATAAAGGGAATTAATACAGCAGGTCCACTTTTCTCAATGGCTATACTTGAACCAAGAAAAAAACCTGTTCCTATCGTACATCCTACTCCAAGAAGAGATAACTGCCACCATGACATAAGGTCTTTCTTTATTTTTGATCCCATCAGGGTCACCCCTATACATTTATTGCTAAGTGTATTATTTTAATGATTTCCGTCTAAGAGGCAGTGTCATACAGCGAATGCCTCCTCCACCTTTCTCTAACTCTGTTACCTCAATTTCAATAATTTTCTTCTTTTGCAATTTAGGATGATTTTTGATCATCTGCTTATGTGCTTGTTTGCTTATTAATAATGTTTCTGGATCTATGTTAAGAAAATTAATATCAGGAATAGTGTTATATTTATCTAGCCAGTTCACCTCAAATCCATGACGTTTTAAAAATTGTTCTGGCATTTCAAATCGAGATGAATTCTCTGTCAAAACATTTATAGGTAAATAGCACACGAAGCTCTTTGCTATGAGTAAATCCTCGTTTGCTACATTACAATTCATATCCAAATGAAGCGTATCGGACCTACGAGGCAAATCAATTATTCCTATTTCAGAAAAACCAGCACTAAAAATCTTTCCCTTAATTTTTTCCACACTTTCTTTACTTGTCCGCATCCCAATATTTATTAACACAGCATCTCGATTAAGAATTAGAACATCGCCAAATTCTAGTGCTCTCACATTATCATTTTCATGTAATAAAAAGGTTTTTGGAAACCATTTTTCCATTAGCGAATGTGCTTGTACATACTCTGGACGCCTCATCGATACCCCTGCTTCTCCTGGTAAAATGATATCTCCAAACACACATGCAAGATCCCGTACAAAATAACGATTAAGCAGCTGATCACTTAAGTTTCGTTCATCTTGCGATAGCTCCTCTGAATAATCGATGACCTTAATTCCTCTATTCTCTAAGGTATATTTGAACTCCATGAAATTTTGTTGTGCTTTTGCATGATTAACAGAAGAGCTCCACCCTACATACTCAGCAGTTTTTAATTTTGGTACCTCTAACTTAGATGGTGAACAAAGCAAAACAACTTCAAGCTCTTCATGCTCTGACCAACAATTAGGTTGAAATGATAACATGTGGATCCACTCCCTTTTGTACATATCTTCCTTATTGTTAGCACTCTGAATGGGATTATGCATATGGATTGGCGCAATCTTCTATTAGTATAGAAGCAAGTAAAACTTTTAAAGAGAACGTATTATTTGATGAAATTTTAAAACACAGTTTTTTCATTAATAACTATTAATATATTGCATAATTATGTATAATAAGTAAAATATAACTTATGTAAAGGTAATTAGATGAAGAAAATTATTATTGGTCTTTTAGTGGCAAGCGTATTAACATTCGGAGTAGTTACACCCATTTCAATTAATGGACAAAATGTAGCATACGCGAAATCAAAAGTAACAATAACAAAAAAAGAATTCAATAAAATTAGAAATGGCATGTCTTATAAGAGTGTAAAGAAAATCGTTGGTGGTAAAGGAGAATTAATTTCCGAGGTTGGCCAAAAAGGAGAGCCATATTATACTTATATGATAATGTATTATGGTAAAGATGGAATATCAAATGCTAACTTTACATTTCAAGGCGGGAAATTACAAATGAAAGCACAATTTTTATTAAAATAATAGAATAATATATATTAAAAACCCCTTCTCATAGAGTTGGGGTTTTTAATTGGGAAGATCAAAATGTCGACTCTACCCAATTGGTTATTTCGACGCCATTTCTTAGATTTAGGGTTAATTGATGTGTACTCTCTTTTATATCCACCTCTTATAAGGAGGGATACTTTGAGGGAAATTAAATACATTGAATGCATCATATTTTGTTTTTACTTCTCGAAGGCGTCTAAAATTATTTCCATAGTACGTTATCGGCCAATTTTTAATATATAGATCTGGAAAATTTACATAGTCGCCATCTGTAAAGGGAGATAATGTGTTTCTTACTTCTTCTACCCACCTAATATTTTGCTTTTCTTCTTCTGGATTTTCCCATGTAGTAAGGTACTCTTGAGCAATGATCGCATTCCTATAAAAATAAGCCGTATCATATGAAGCGATTTTGCCTACTGCTCCACCCAGAGATTGATGCCAAATGCTCGAATTTCTATTTGGAGCGTTTGCTAATAAATGCTTCATCCTATTGATTGCTCTAAGTGGAAAAGGTTTTTTAATAAAGGAACCTGATCTCTTACGAAGTGCTGGTTGGTTTCCACTTGGTACGTCAAAGAATCTGACCGCTTCAATATATGGAACTTCCTTTACCCATACATTTGTTGGTGAGCCGGCAGAGGTAATAGGCTTTAATAATTTCTTTAACTTGGAGGTAGAACCAACAAATATGCCTTGAGAAATGATTTCTCCCGCTTCTTTTGATTTTAATTCAATCTGCGAAGTTAATTTTTCGTCCGTTTGGGGTGCCCACTTTTGCCAAGCATCAAAGGCAACTTCAAGATCCTCCCACTTCCATGAAACAGAGAATAGAGATACATTTGAAATAGGATGCAGTTTAAATGTAAGGGACGTGACAATACCAAAGTTACCCCCTCCTCCCCCGCGACAAGCCCAAAATAGATCCCTGTTTTCATTTTTATTTGCTTTAATCAGTTCTGCGCCTTTATGTCCATCTGCTCTTACCATTTCAATTTCAATCAGATTATCACAAGTAAGTCCGAATGGGCGTGATAACATACCTATTCCTCCACCGAGTGTCAGGCCAACGATGCCCACACTACCTTCTGTCCCTGCAGGTATGGTCAGGCCGTATTTCCATAGTTTTTTATATACTTTTCCTAAATCAGCACCGGCAGCTATTTTTGCCGTCATTGCTTCCTGGTCAACCTTAATTTTATTCATTTCACTGACATCAATGATCAAGCCATTATTGATTAATGAAAAATTCTCATAACTATGTCGACCACTTCGTATCCGGAATGGTTCGTTATTTTCTCTTACCCACCTCAATGCATTTAATACGTCTGCCGTCTTTTGACAGAATACGATTTTACTCGGGAATTTTGGAATGCTTAAGTTGTTATTTATTCTTGCCTGTTCATAGTCAGGATCATCAGGGGTAACAATTCGGCCTGTGAGCTCAGTATTAGCCAACTCATAACTCCTTTCTCAAAGAAGATAGTGCACATGTAACATACTATGCAAAACCTTTGAGAAAGATATTTCCTTAGAAAGGCTCCCACATGAACTGTGGCTACAATAAATTCTCATCTTCAAGCATCATTTTAAAGGTTCCTAAAAATTGTAAGACTCTCTTTAGGAACCTAGTTCTGTAAGTTTGCCCTGCTTATTGCTTAGTAAGAATACTATCAGTGCTATGACCAAAAATGCAGTGATACAGCCTAATAGCACCACGATACTTCAATTTATTTGAAATTAATTCAACTGAAAACCGGATAGTTAGTAATAAAGTGCATCAGAAATAGAATGAATGCGTATATATATGTATAAGTGGAGAGAAACCGACCTTTTTCAATAAACATTTATGAAAGGGGGATTTTTAAAATGGGGTTAAATATAACATTATGGATTGTTGCCGCTTATATTTTATTATCGTTCATTTTAATGCCTATGCAATATAAGTACATTACACATTTAAAAGAAACCGATAAGAAAATAAAGGAATTGGGTTTAACGAAAGATGAATACTATGAGAAGATGAGTTTCGAAACGCAAGTGTTAACTTTTAATGCACAAGGAAATTTATTGTTTTTGGGAGCAAACCTTTTCTCTACACTTTTGTATAATTGGAAGCAACGAAAGAATTGAACATTAAATTCGAAATTTAGAGCTTAATAAAATGGGTTAGTTTTTCAATTCCCTATCCTTCTCTCTTTAATCAAAAAAAGTACATTACTACAAGTTCTTAGTAATGTACTTTCATTTATATTACTTGCAGTTTTAAAGCAAGTTTTTTCTTATTTAACTCTTATCAGCACTTAAAGTCAGCTGCATAATCATTTCAAATAAAACAATCCACCATTAATTACTTCGATTTTAATTCTAGGGTCGTATTGTTCTTCTAGTGCTTGCTTCTCCATTTCGTAACTTTCCGGCTTATCTTCAACCCCATCATAAAAGTACTCTAATACTTGTTGTGCCTTTTGCCACCTTTTGTTCGCTTCTTCAGCCCAAGTATGGTCATCTTGTTGAACGATAGTTTCTATTGCTACATTTAATCGTTCTAATGCGCGAATTGGTTTTATAATATAAGGGAGCTCAAATGCATTGTCTGGCATGGTTGGTACTAAATCCACTTCACTTAAAGATTCTTGAAAGCCATCTAAAAGTTGGCCAGTCATTAAATTTAAGCCAAAAGAATTCAGCATTTCTTTTGTTTGATCGCTGTAATATGACACTTTATAATTTACAGCAAGCCATGGGGTTAAAATGGTTTTTGTTTCAAGATGATTTACATTCTCAAACATTTGTACAAATGCACCTAACTCTTTAGTTGCTTGAAACAATTGACTGAGTCGAGGAGAACCGAAATGCACAACTTCTCCTTTGATATTGTCATCAAGCTTTGTTTGATCTGTAATTAAAGTTAATTGAGCTGGACATGGTACACCGTTCGTACTTTCTAAATATCTCCAATAAAAAGGACGGTTCATAATCCGTTTATCCATATCAATCGTTAATTGCACAGTGATGTAATGGTCACTTTCATTTACAATATGACAATCGTTCTCTAGAAAAAAATTCCGTAAGTACCCATGAACTTGTTGTGGGAACATGTAAACCCTCCTCTGAATTCTCCTGGCGCATCTTTTTCGGGCAAAAAACATATACCACCGTTACTTTTTGTTTTAATTGTACTTTTATAAAGCAGATAAAATGTCGTCTAATTCTCCGACTACTTTTTCAAAGACATCAATTTTAACGTAGAGCATGTCCAGTATATCTTTTTCAATAGTGTTATCTGTCACTAGATTATAAATTTGAACGTCATGTTCTTGTCCTAAACGATGGACACGGCCAATTCGTTGCTCTAACTTCATCGGGTTCCATGGTAAATCATAGTTTATGACATGATGACAGAATTGCAGGTTTATCCCTTCCCCACCTGCTTCCGTTGCAATGAGGACTTGTGCATGTTCCTTGAATAAGTGCTTCATGTAATCACGTTTACTTTTCTTGAATTTCCCATTAAAAAGAACACTTGTAATACCTTTTGAATTTAAATACCACTGCAAATAAGCTTGACTTGCTCGATATTCGGTAAAAATAATAACCTTGTCAGTTGTCTTGGAAATAATCTCATAAGTCTTCTCCGCTTTCGAGTTTACTTCCAATGCCATTAGTTTTTGAATGACTCCTTCAACGTAATCTTCCTCTTCTTGGTCACCACAATTTTGACGCATATTATTTAAGGTTAAGTAAGTAGCTTCCTTGCTACTACACATTTCCTTTTGTAAAGTAATCATTGAAAATGCGCCAGAAAACGCAGATGAAACATCTTTTAAATCCAAAATCAAATTGTAAACTTCTCTTTCCTCATCAGTAAATTGAATTGGGATAATTTGTACTTGTCGATTTGTCCATTCAATCCCTGTATCCTGCCTTCTATTTCTGACCATCACTTGATTAACTAATTCTCTTAAATACTCATCGTGCTCTAAATTATGTTTGCTTGCTGAAAACGAGGACTGAAACATTTCATAATTACCTAAATGTCCAGGCTTTAATAAAGAAATGAGATAAAACAATTCAAATACATCGTTTTGAATAGGCGTAGCAGTTAATAATAGACAAAACTTCTTCTTTAAACTTTGGACAAACTCGTAGATTTTCGTTTTATGATTTTTTAGTTTATGTGCCTCATCAATAATAATCATGTCATAATCCTGAGCATATATTGCCTCTCTATGAGGACTCTTTTTTGCCGTATCCATGCTCATAACTACTATATCGTATTGATCTAACTGAATATTTTTCTTATACGCAATTACAGGAATATAAAATTTATAATTTAATTCCTCGACCCATTGATTAATAAGAGAAGCTGGAGCTAATATTAATGCTTTTTTGACAAGCCCTCTTATTAAATATTCTTTCAGTATTAGACCTGCTTCTATCGTTTTACCAAGACCTACTTCGTCTGCAAGAATCGCTTTTCCATTCATCCTTTCGATGACTGTTTTAGCTGCTTCTAATTGATGAGTAAGGGGTGTTAGGTTTGGTAAGTATTTAGGAGATTGGAGACCAGAAAAGTCAGTAATAAGATTTGTTTTTACTACGTCGTAACTCATATTGTAGAGTTTCCAACTATCCCATTCACCATTACTCTCCAGCTTGTTTATGAAGTCTTCTTCCCACTTAGACGACCTTTCAATAATCATGATCATCACCTCTTGAGATTTTTTCTTACTTATGTTGTCCCAAAAAGAAATACCTATGATTATTTATTTAAAAATAAACTCGTATAAGTTTATTAATATGTGAATAGAAAGGAAAATACACGTACCTAAAAGTTTTAATCTCATGTTTTTTCGCATATTCTTTCAATTTATATTGATCAACTTTATTCAACTCCTGTTACTTTTTTGTATGAGATTCTTCATTTTGTAAAGAATAGTAATATTCTTTTTTAACTGGAGTGAATAATAATGATAAAACTACAATCCCCCATTGAAGGAAGAAAAACTCATTTTGGATATATTCGTGATATTTTCGAAGAATATGGTTGTGATTTTTCTTCAAATTTTGAGTATGACCAAGGGCAATTTGATAGCATTTTATGGCGAGACGCTGGAGAGACGATCTATTTAAGACTTCCCTTTATAGTATTAGAGGGAGAATTAGACCACTACGAAGCTTTAATTGCATTCGGTTCCCCTTATGTCATTAAACATGTTGTGAATATTGGTTTAGACCGTGATGAAAATGCATTAGCTACCGTAGCTGGGATTAGTCAATTTCAAAAGCCTTTGGATAAAGACGGTCATATCGAAGATAAAAGTAGATGGGTACAAGCCAGCGAAAATAAAATAGAGAAATTATTGTATTCTCTCGAAGAGCCATTAAGTTCCTGATTAGATTTGTAAACTGTTAAAACCGCTTGAATATATAGATTCAAGCGGTTTTATTTTTTACTCTATAGCTCCTGAATATTAGATACTTCTACAACTTCCCAAAATCACATTATAAACTCCTGCATTATTGGCAAAACTAACAGATACCAATAGATGTTAGAGGGTGCAATGTGAAAAACATCGGTTCAATTAGTATATTACACGTCATATTCTTGTCGATGACCGTCATCGGTTTAAAAAATCATGTAACCATTATTCCGTCATTATTAAAAGTTGCTGAGAGGGATGGATGGGCTTCTATAATATTAGCGACAGTAGCACTATTTCCTTGGCTGTTTCTCTTAGTTTATATTCATAAAAAATCAAAACAAGAACCCATAAAAGATTGGCTAAAAAATAAGATAGGCAAAGTGGGCTCTTCCATTGTGTTATATATTATAGCTATTTATCTTATTATTATCGCTGCTTTTACAATGAGAGAAACTTTGCAATGGATTACTACTACTTTTCTACCTAAAACACCAATGTTAATAATGTTGATTGTTTACACTATTCTATGCATTTTACTTGTCACATCGAATTTACAAACCATTGCTATGATTAATGTTATGGTACTTTTTGGAGTAGTCGTTTTTGGTTTTTTTGTAGCATTTACGAACATTCAAGTAAAGGAACCTGAGTTATTGCGTCCTTTTTTTGAACATGGATTACCACCAATTTTGAAAGGAATGGTGTACCCAGCATCCGGATTTATCGAGTTAGTGCTGGTTTTATTCCTTCAACATCAAATTAAAGGCAAAATTCGGTGGTATCATTTCACAGTAATGCTTCTAATTTTAATGGGATTAACACTTGGTCCACTCGTTGGAGCAATCATTGAATTTGGACCAACTGAGGCTGCAAAACAAACCTATCCTGCTTATGAAGAGTGGGGACTCATATCAATAGGTCGTTTTATTGAACATCTTGATTTTCTTTCAATTTATCAATGGCTTACGGGTGCATTTATAAGAGTTGGATTATTACTATACGTCGTTGTAGATATTTTCAATATGAACGGAAAGAAAAAGCGTATTTGGTTAACACTATCTCCTGCTTTCTTCTTTGCTTCCTTATCATTATTTCTATTGAGCGACAGTATGTTTCTTGAAATAAAGGGGCATTATTTATTAACTGTTACCTTTTACTTCTTTTTAACACTTTCCCTTTTTCTTGGTATTGTAGCTTTCTTTTCAGGAAGAGCAGCCAAAAAAGCTCAAGCAAAATAATTACTTAGAAAGTAGTGAAAATCGATGGAATCTGCTAAAGAGCCAATAGATATCAATGCCTTGAGGCAGTTATTTCAAAAGTCTGCGGATGTTCATTTTCAAGCATATACATTCAATCAACATAAAGTACAATTTATTACTTGTGATGCAATGGTAGATCAACAGCTTTTAAATGAAGTTATTATCCAAAGAGTGCAACAATTATTATCTAACAATATAGAGCAAACTTTGGAAGAAGCCATAAAAACTCAATTAATCATTCCTGATTTAATAAAAGTTGAAGATAAAGAAGAAGCTATATCACTCGTATTTACAGGACACTTACTTCTTTTTTTTGAAGATGAACTTCTCCTATATTCAAGTAATATTGCTAAAATGCCTAATCGAAATCCTGAAGAAACTCGAATGGAAATGGTTATAAAAGGACCAAGGGATAACTTTATCGAAGATGTTTCAGTTAATATTGCATTAATTAGAAAGAGATTACCGACAAACTCATTGTGTGTGGAAAAATTTGTACTAGGAGAGCGTTCAAAAACTTCAGTAGCCATTCTCTATTTTGACGATATTGCTAATAAGGAAATATTGAGCGAAATCAAAAAGGAATTAAATAAAGTCGATACTGATATTGTTTTTAGTGGAGATTTATTAATGGAACACATTATTAAAAGTGGCATGCTATTTCCAAGGACTGATTATACGGGAAGGCCAGATCATGCCATTCAATCCCTTGTCAGGGGGCGTTTTCTTATACTAGTTGAAGGAGTAGCCTACGTTGTTATCACGCCAGTGAATTTGTTTTTACTCTTAAAATCGGGTGAGGATAATGAAAATACCATCATTTTCAGTTCATTTGAACGGATACTTCGTGTGTTTAGTATATTAATTGGTTTACTCCTTCCTGCATTTTGGCTCGCTTTAACTACTTTTCATCAAAATCAAATGCCACTTCAATTACTAGCGACCATTGTACAATTGAATACAGGACTTCCACTTCCTTCCGCAATAGAAATGCTCCTTATGCTCCTCATGTTTGAATTATTCAGAGAGGCGGGTTTACGTCTTCCATCTGCCATTGGAGGAACTATTAGTGTTGTTGGTGGATTAATTATTGGAGATGCAGCAATCCGAGCAGGTGTAACCAGTCCTGCGATGATCGTCATTATAGCGATTTCAACCATTGCAACTTTTACGCTAATCAATCAATCCCTTGTTACTGCAGTAAGTGTGTTACGTATTTGTTTTATAGTCGCTACTGCATTTTTTGGTTTATTCGGCTTCTTTATGTCTCTTTACTTCACCTTATTTTACTTAACAAATATTCGAACATTCGGAGTTCCATACATGAATATTTCCTCAGATTTAAATTGGTCGACAATCAAAAAATCGCTCTTTAGACTTTCTCCAAAAAACTATTCTAAGCGTCCTAATATGTTAGACCCACTGGATAAAACACGGACAAAAGAGAAAAAAAATGAATAAGAGAATTTGGATTATTGTACTTTTACTCTCGACTTTTCTTTCTGGTTGTTGGGATGTAGACGAGCCTGAAAGGATGCTATATGTGCACGGGGTGGGCGTAGATTTCAAGGATGGTGAATACGAAGTCTACACTCAGATTATTGATTTTAGCAATACTGCAAAAACCGAACAACCTACTAATAATCCCGTACAGTCCGAAGTCGGTTATGCCAAAGGGAAAACGATTGATGAAGCAATTTTCAAATTATATCATTCCATTGATCAAAAAGTTTTTTGGGGTTTCTTTACATTTATCATTTTCTCGGAGGAAGCTTTAAAGGATGGGCGAGCAAATCCTATTATAGATAATTTCCTTCGTTATAGAGAAACTAGATATCAAATCTGGATGTACGGTACTAATGATCCGATTAAGGATTTATTGTTAGCAACACCCATCATAAATAAATCTCTAATATTGTCAAAGTTGGGTGACCCAGAAAATTCATATGAACAAGAATCCTTTATAAAACCCATCAATTTCCGCGAGTTAATCATTGGACTAAACGAACCAAATCACGAAATGGCTATACCATTTATATCTGTCAATAAAAATTGGGAAACGGAACAAAACGAAACCAATACCATTTCTTTATCTGGAGTAGGATTACTCTCCCCAAAAGAATTTAAAGGGTATCTGCCTGCAGACAAAATACGTGGATTACAGTGGATGACAAAAGAAACGAAACGTGGGGAAGTTACAGTCCAACTAGATTCTAATGATTCAGTAGAATTCACTGTAGTTGTCGATAAATTAAAATTGAAAGTAAAACCAATTGTTAGAAAGAATGATGTGAAATTCGATATTGCTATAAAAATGAACGTCACTGTTAGTGAATTTCATGGAGATTTATCGTCTAATGAAATTCGAAGAGAGGTAATTAAAGAAGTAGAAAAAGAAATAAGAGGCACATATGAAGAAGCATTAAATCATAATACGGATATCTATCGATTATCTGAGTACCTATACCGTAAAGAATTCAAAGCCTGGAAAAAGCTTCAGAAAGATGGAAAAGTAGAACTAACAGAGCATTCTATACAGAATATTAAAGTGGAAATTAGAAAGTTAAAATCACAAAGAAAATCGTCTAAGGAGACTATTGAAAAATAACGTTGCTCCGAATATCTGAAATATACATTGTGAAATACTATCTAAATATGCACTAACATGGTACATGTATTTATAGGGAGACTATTTTTAAGATTGTTGTGTAGCAAGCCAATCTTGAAAGTAACGGTCTCCCTTTTTCTAGTTAACTAATTATGTAAGTTGTTTTACGTTTTAAAAGTAAGCTATTGTATTATGTTTAAATTCTCATTGGATTAATAATCTATACTTTTATAAATTTGAATAGCCTTTAAAAAAAGTTACTGAATTTCTCCAGTAACTTAATCTTATATATTTTTTCACTAAAAACTTAAATATTATTAACAGATATACATCTGATGTACAATTAAGATTTGCGCTAATAGACATATCTTTCTTATAATACGTTACCTAAACTCATTTACAGTTGAGCCTTTTAATAGCTCAACTATTGTGTTTTCAATTTCTTTTTGTATACCTTCAACAATAGAGAAATCAACTGCTTCGTAATAAATCGCTTCTAACTTATCGTACGATATTTTTGCTTCAGCTAAACTTGCTGTTCCCTCATTCATTTTATTTCGATATCGTTTGGAAATCTCCAAAATTTGCTCTTCATAAATTTCATCCGTTCTTGGGAAAACGGCAACATTGTATAAATCAATTATTTCGTCGCCTTCACGAGATGGAAAATATTCATGAGGTGCTGTACTGTCAAAAATCGCGATTCCAAGTTCTCTGAGGATGACCATATCCAAACTATTTGGATCAAATCCGCAGTGATAGATCTCAACATCTAAGCCTCTTTCTTCAGCTGTAGAAGCTAATTTCTTCAGAAGAGTTGATTTTCCTGAACCAGGTCTGCCTTTTAAAAAGTAACGCTTACGAATGTTCTCAGTTAGATTTGGAACATAATCTACTGCTCCTATTGGCGTAGCTGCTCCTAAAAAACGATGTCGGACATCTGCTTCCTTATTTAAATGAATTTCCCCAAAAAATGTTACTTTTATCTCCTCAGTCAATACATTTAACTTTTCAAAATCCATATTGGCAATATAGATTGCTTCCCATTCATCATGAACGGCTAACGCTTCTGCATAAGAATGATAAGCTTGCCCATACGCTTCTTCTTTTTCCTTCATTAATTGAATAATGTCATCCGTTTTGGTGCCAAGTTGTTGTGAATTCCACGCATTCCCTAGATTCACATACTCCTCAATAGCACCAGGAGCTTTAGGTTCTATGACATGCGGTTCCGTTCCATCAACAATCCCTATCTTTAATGTAGGAAAAATAACACCATCAATAGAATCTGAATCAGAAGCACAATGGATGAATTCTACATCATACCCTTTTTCCTGCCAGTCACTCGCAATATTCTTCATTAAAGTCGACTTCCCAGTCCCTGGACCACCTTTTAATATGAAGATCTTCTCTAATCCCGCATAATTAGAATCGTATAGGCTAAAGAAACCTCTTGCCGTATTTCCCCCAAAAAAATAATGTAACGCTTTTCCGCTCACCAAAAAAATCTCCTCTCTAACTGGAAGTTTTTCTATAGATGTAAGGTATGCGAAAGAAGAGATATAGGTGAATGCCTAATGAAGATTACTGGGAAAATTGAATAGCATATGTAATATGCTATTCCTCCCTACCTTTCAGTCACCATGTAGATTTAAAGTATAGTTTTAAAAAAAGAAACAGCTGCTCATTTATTAACTGCAAACAAAACGAATCCATTTTGAAAACAAGTATGTTCAAAATGGATTCTTTATCTTTCAGGAAAATTTAATTTTTTTATTACTTTAAAGCATTTTTTATATGAGCTAAGTGATGATTACCATGCCATGCATAAATACCAATGTTTTTTTCGAGCGATACAGCACCAGAATCAGGATGGATAAATGTTCTTTTTAGTTGTTCATCAGTTAAATTTTCAATTAAATAAATCCAACGCTCATGTAAGGATTCAATGATTTTCAAAGAAGTGGCGATGGGTAATTTTGAATCCGGCAACTCAGCCCATTTATCTTCAGAATACGGTTTAATTGTTGGAGTTTCTTCTGTTAATGCTAGTTTGAAACGGATATAAGCATTCATATGACTATCTGCAATGTGATGGACAATTTGTCGAATAGTCCAACTACCTTCTCGATATGTATTCTCTAGTGCTTCGTCAGTTAAATGATTGACTACATCCTTTAATCTTATTGGTAACGTACGAATTTCATTTTCCCAAGACTTTATTTCTTCTGTTGAAATGTGTTCTGTACAAACGAATTCTCCTATAGGAAATCTTTCATTCATCATCTATTTATCCCACCCTATTCTTTATTTTCAAAAACTGCGTTAAATCCAATATTTGTTATATATTTTACATTTTTTACTGTACAATTAATATATCAATATTCAAGAAAAGTGCAGATTACCTTGAATTTTTAAGATTGGAGTTACGTTTATGAATAGACTAGTAATTATGACTGTTGGTAAAACTCATAGCGGTAAAACTACATTTGCAAAAGCTTTAGAAAATCAGATGTTTAACTCTGTTGTCATTGATCAAGATAAGCATGCTGAATTCCTTCAAATGAATTACCAAACAATATTACCGGAACAAGGAAAGAATACAATTAAATACGCTCTGACACAAACCATTGTTAATTATGCTACTACTGAGACGAATTGCCATCTTATTTTGTGCAACTCAAATCGTAATCAAAAAGGACGTTTGAAGCTACTCGAACAATTCCATAACAAAGGATTTAAGAGTATTCTTGTGGATTTTGATATTCCTGAACATGTTCTTAAAAATCGTGTTGCGAAAAGTCAGCGTGATACTTCCATACTAAGAACCGCATCAACTTTTGCTGAAGTGCTTAGTCGACAGCACAATGAAACGAATCAAGATGATGTAGTCGCACCGATTAAAGGAGAGGCAGACCATTTATTTGTCATTAAAAACTCCACTGAAGTTGAATCGGTTATCCGAAAAATTGTTGATCTTGCTCAAATTTGATACAACACTTAACTGTGTTAACTATCGAAAGCGAAAATTAAGGATTTGCCAAACGAATTAAACAACATTATTTCTTTTATACATTTGCACTACTCCAAATGCATAGCAATCTCCAGTCCCGTTGCTTTATCATTAAAGATATCGCTGTATTCTGTAAACACTAAAGTCATCCCCGAAATATCGTCAGGTACTGGTGGAGAAACAATGAATGAATGCATGAAGTTCCCAGTCGATCCTGACGCTCTGTCATTTCGACAATCATAAGCTTGTCCAATAGACAATGCAAAATGATTATGATTTAATTGATGATTCTTTCGTGTATCTATTGTTTCATTCCAATCGATATTAAGATGGACAATACTGGCATTTTCGTACTGTCTTATAAATGTGACAGTGTAAAATTTTTCATCAACTTCAACTGATTTTAAAACTGGTAGATGCTTTCTAAACCCACTAGGCTCAACTTGAGGTTTAAAAAAGTCATGCATTCTAACAGTTCCAAATAACGAACTTAAATATTCTTCATACAAATCATATTTTGTTGCCCATTTTGAAAGCACTTCATCAGGTGGAAAAACTGGATGATCCATTGAAAGGTCCTTGCGTTGCTTTAATAAAGTACAAATTTGTTCATCAATCGAGAAAAGCTGTTCATTATAGTTATTTGAAGATTGCTCAATAGAGTTTCGTTTCATCTAACTTCCCCTCAATTCTATAATTTCATTAAAACTATATTACCTTTATTTTATACGATATAGAAAATTATAGTAAGTTAGTTGATTTTTTATAATTACTCATGTAAGCTTCACAATTAGAAAAGTTATCTAGAAAATAATTATTTTGAATACTATATGAAAAATAAAAAAAGTCGAATTCCTATTAAGTGAAGGAATTGACTTTTCTTTTGCATTCAAAGTACCTATTTTTGTATCAATATCATAGTTATTTTTTTCGACGTCTTCTAATGATTACAACAGCTATCAAAAGTACTAACATTATTAAAGCAATATATATTTGTTTATTATTTGTTACGTTTACAGAAGGTGTTTTTTCTTGCCCTTTAATGTTTTCCAAAACTAATGTTACTTGTTCAGTAGGCGTCTGACCTTTTCCTAAAGCTTGAATATCCTCTTTAGCTCCGGATAAAGGCGCAGTTCTTGAACAAGCGTTAACTCTTAGTTCTCCATTGTCCTCATATGCATATATTAAATACTCCTCTTTTAAAGAGAATCCATAGCCACAACTGGCTGAACTCCTTTCTGTATAAACAATGACTTGTGTTTGGTCAACACCTTTCCATGATTTATCTACGCTAAATAGTATAGCAATTGGATCTGCAGAAGATTGTATTTCATTATTTTTGTTTCTATCAACAATTTCAATAACTTTACCAGAGAAAACTGCCGAACTACTTTTTAAAGCTTCTTTTGGCGGATCCGGCTGAGCACATGAACAAGCATAACTTTTATCAATGGGATAAATCAAAACACTAATAAACAACATAGATAATAAAATCACAATACGTATTTTGTTTTTCACAGTCTTTTTATTCAAATTGATCCCTCCATCTATGCTTATAGATTTTACAAAGTTGAATTCCTATTTTGTCTTACCTTCTTCTCTATATGTATCTACACAGTTTTTGCAAATACATTGCTTCCCCTTGCTCTCCTGAGGAACTAAATCAAAAATCCCTTTAGGAAATTTCTCTATATAACACCAGCATTCATTTTGCCCTTCTATTCCTGCCATACATTTGTTTTCCTCACCACATAAAGGACAATGTTTTACAGTCAATTTTCTCCCCCCTGTCTATTTCACAATATAATTCAACAATTAACATTTTTAAGAGGATTCCTGATGATACTTATTAAAATCACAAATTTTGTTTTGCATAAAAAAATACGCCATGTATTTTATGTGAGCTATATACCCGCTATCAGACAAATGTTCATACTCTTTGTCTTTTGTTAACGGCAAAATATTTTTAACACTACCTTCTATCGTATTCGTATCAGATTGAACATTGACCAATACAGTCATGTAAATTCTATTTTTATATTCCACTGTCCCAATAACTTGTTTTTTTCTAAATTAATATGAAGATAATTTATTTTTATGCCAATTGATTTATAAATTGTATAACCAGCTTATGAAAATCCAAATGATTTACGTTTCATGCATTCAGTAATAGATCATACACTCATAATTACTGCAAAGATTAATGTAATAGTTGATATGATTTTATAGACTTTGTACATTCACTATCCCACTACCTTCAACTACGGCAATTACTGTATTTTACCATATAAAAAAAGTCGACTTCCATTAAGAATCGACTCTAATTTTTTTCACTCTTATAGCAATATTAGTCCAATAGTCAATAGAATAGTAAATTACTTGTCCATTACAAAATTAACTTGTCTGTTTATTAGTTTAATTTCAATAAAAAAACAGGCTTATATTTGCATATAAACCCTGTTTTCAGCTCATTACTCACCCTCTTAACAACCTGGGAATCCCGGGGGAGCGAACCTACACCATGGCGGTCTTGGTGGCCTTGGTGGTCTCGGAGGATTTGGTGGTTGTGGTGGAAATGGAGGTCGCGTATTTTGGCATAACTGGCCGGCTTGAGTAATTGTTTGTATATCTCTTGAATGCAGGGGTAGTTGTTGTGGAATGCCGTTAACAAATCTTGTAATTTGTACTCCGCCAAAATTAGGATTTGTCAATTCATTTCCCCATTCACTAACAGAATCCAATCGAACATTACAATACAGTTGTCCGTTGTTCATCTGGATATCCACCATAAAACCTACAAATCTTGTAAGTTGAACTGGATTCAAAAAGGTATTGATTGCCACTTTATTGCCATATGGATCATAATAGAACATCTTTCTATCTCTCCTTTCTTCGTTCAATATTGTAAAATATTCTTATATACATAATTAGGAAGTTGTCCTTATTCAATTGATTAATACACCTAATATTGTTACTTTTTATGGTTATCACTTTTTCGTTCTAAAACAATTAAAGATATGAAAAAAAACCTCATCAAAAAACGCCATTAACCTTAATGGCGTTTTCATTTACTATCTCAATAGTTTCAACATCGATCAAGATGCCATAGTAGTTGTTGCATTTGTTGGATACCTTTACATTGAGAACTGATGATAGCATAGAGAATTGGCTTTAGTTCTGGACAAATATTGAACATAAGTACGTTATAGGACATGCGGACAGCGCCTTCATGATGTGGAATCATTTCCCTAACAAAATTTGCATTTACGTCGTTTGTAATTTGGGCTGAGCACATTTCGTTAAACATCATATCTGAAATTACTTTAAACTCATTCATATAGTAAGTATTTTCATAATCTGTATTAGTTATTTTACTACACTTATTCTGTATAGCTTGCATATTCGTGATACTTTTCGTTTGTTCAGAAATAATATTTGTAGCAATACTTTGTAATTCAAGATTTGTAGTGTATCGTAAAATATTCTTAGACATTTCGATTGCTGCTCTATGATGTGGGATCATCTGCATAATAAAATTATCTGAAATACTCTTCGTAAGTATTACACTAGTCATATCTTTTATCATCGTATCCAAGATCTTATAGTACGCTCTCAAATATTTTTTCGTCACAATACTTAAACTTAAAGGACAATTACTATTCATTAGGCGAAAATCTCCTTTTTGAATAGTGTATGTAGGCGTATATGATGCTGTGTCATAGGTTCCAATGTGTGAATTTTATTCCTCTTTTTAGATCTCAATAGTATAATCTATTTAAAAATAGAATGTAATATATGAGGGAGACTGATGATCATGGTTCATGAATCAAAGGGTTCGCATTATGCAGTTATTTTTTCAAGCCAAAGAACTGAGGGTGATAAAGGCTATGGTATTATGGCAGAAAAAATGGATCAACTAGCTAGTAAACAGCCTGGTTTCTTAGGAGTAGAAAGTGTTCGGGATTCTTTAGGTTACGGCATTACCATTTCCTATTGGGATAGCTTAGAGGCAATCAGCAATTGGAAAAATAATCAAGCACATCAAATTGCCCAGCAAAAAGGGATAAACGATTGGTATCAAAATTACAGTGTAAAGATTTGCAAAGTTGAGCGCGAGTATACTAAGTAATTCAATAGCCATTGTAGTGACTAAATTTACTAAAGAATCATCAAGATTTTGTACATATTGAGCTATAGGATCTTTTTGGATTTCCTGATACTCCTAACCCTTTTGGTGGAATGACTTTAAATTGAATTAAATAACTATTCTCATATAAAAAAGCGCTTAAATCAGCGCTTTTTTACATATTAAGCAAGGAGGAATTCTACTAATCTATTTCTACTTTTTTGACAAAAGTACCGAAATATTTACATCATTAAAGATAATGATGATTTTATTTGAAAGGTCGTAGTATTTTAAAGCATCTGTATATGTTGGTGCTTTTTTTATAAATTGGCCTCTTGATAGCTGAATTTTCATGTTTCGAAGTTCATTAAAAGTTGTAAATATTTCTCCATCTATTAAGTTATATTCTTTTAATAGGCGAATGTCTTCATGTGAAAATGTTACTTCATCATTTAACTGGTTGATACCAAGTCGGTGTACTGTAGTTTTTAGTTCGTTTTCTACCATTCCCCAGATCATTGAAATCGACTCGCCTGGTGATTCTTTTGCAATTTTGAGAATTTCATAATCCATACTATCAAGTTCAAAAATTTTGTTCTCAATTAGGTTAGAGTTATTTAATTTCTTTTCTAAAACATCTAGTTTTTTTCCAAAATCCAACTCTATATTGTTGAAAGAAAATTTGGTGAGATTCGTTAGTATAAATCCTATTTGCTTTCTAAATAATAGGATAGCTAGTAGTATGACAATTGGCCAAATCATATCATCAATTAACGCAGCAACAAATTCTGTTACATTCATAGTACCCCTCCCATCTATAAATAATGCTTTAATAATTAGAGGTATTGTTACTTTAAAGGTTCTATTTCCTCCTCAGTTTAATGTATTAAATAAATCTTATTTTGTGTGGTCAACTTGTACCGATTTTTTTCATGAATATTATTTTTCATCACACTTCACTTTTGTATATCGAAGTGCTTGTTTACTATCACTTATGCCACTCGTTGTCGGATCAATAACAGAATTATAAACAGCAACGATCACCGTAAAAAGAACAAAAGGATTTGAAATAGCTTGAAGTAGGACATCAAATAATTTTGGCCAAGTACTGACATCCTCCCCTGTAATACCGAGATATCCCCCTATAGATGATGTAACTGCCAAAAACATATGAAACCAAAATTGCGGGTTTTTTAATCGAATTTTCCAGTTTATCCTCATTTTCATCCCCCCTTTAGATAGTTATACATATGTTACGGTTAATGCTTTCTTGCTTAGAAGTATGATAATTGTGGAGTGTTTGGTTGGTTTTTGGGTTGCTCGTATTTACTTTGGCGCTACTCACTCTCCTTTTGGCGCTACTCACTCTCCTTTTGGCGCTACTCGCTCTCCCTTTGGTGCTACTCACTCTCCTTTTGGCGCTACTCACTCTCCCTTTGGCGCTACTCGCTCTCCTTTGGCGCTACTCACTCTCCTTTTGGCGCTACTCACTCTCTCTTTAGCGCTACTCTCCCTATCTTTAACACTACTCACAACCTCCATCTCCAACCGCTCATTCCCCCTTAGCCCTCCAATCATTTTACATTTTCATCTATATCCAAAACACTTTTACTAATTTATACTGTTATTAAGGTTTTTGGTCTTTTTTTCTACATATGGGGGTGCTTTGGTGAATCGAAGACATGCTGGGATGATTATTGGGGGAATTTTGTTTTTAGTAGTGGCGATGGGGATTAGCCGCTTTGCACTTACACCGATTTTGCCATTTATGCGACAAGATGTTGGATTATCTGTAGAAACTGCGGGGATGCTGGCTTCTGCAAATTATGTAGGATATTTCATTGGGGCACTTTGGGCTGGTTTTATAACCCGCCATCCAAAAGGAATCCTCGGATGGTGCGCATTCATCAATGTACTTTCTGTTTTTGGTATGGGGTTGCTTGATAGTTTATGGATTTGGTTGATTTTACGCTTGATTGCGGGGATTACAGGTGGCTTGATGTTTGTATTAACTTCTAGTATGTTGATGGATTATCTTGCTGGTCATTTGTTGACGAAATGGTCAGGCTATATTTTTAGCGGTATTGGTTTAGGAATTGCTCTTTCGGGCATTTTTGTCCCTATTTTAGAATCGGCTTTTTCTTGGCAAGGTGCTTGGATAGGGCTTGGTATGTTATCCGTGTTGTTCGTATTAACGACGATGCTCTTGTGGCGTAAGCTGACAGCTCATGAACAGGATAAGAAAGCAGTAGTCTCCGAGAAGGTTTGGAAAGGATTTATGCCTTGGATGGCACTTGCTTACGGATTAGAAGGTCTTGGCTATATTGTGACCGGCACGTTTTTAGTTGATATAATTCATGAAATTCCTAATTTAAGAGAGTATGCATCCTATAGCTGGGTTGTTGTCGGTATTGGTGCCATTCCATCTGCTCCACTTTGGATTATGTTGATGTCAAAATATTCACCTGTTCGTATCATTTCGATTGCGTATATTTTACAAGTCATTGGTATTTTACTTCCAATCGTCTCTCCGACTATTTTCGGTGTAATGACATCGGCATTTTTATTCGGTATGACGTTTGTTGGAATCGTGACGATGACCACGTCTTATGCAAGACAATTATTTCCAGCAAAGAGTGCTAGTGTTGTATCTGCTCTAACGACCCTCTATGCGCTTGGGCAAATTATTGGCCCATTAATTGCTGGCAAACTTGCCGCTTATTATAAGAGTTATAATGTTGCTCTCATTTTTGCTGGAAGTGTAGTAGCAATTGCACTTTGTCTCATGTTGTTTGGGAGATGGAGGACAACGGAAAAAGAAGTACCAGAAAGTTATATGGCTCTAAAAAATATCGCTAAGTAGTTATTCTAAGTGATTTTTTGATTGTCAATTTCTATAAAGTCCTGAGCATGTTTTGAAAGAATTTTTTCAAACCATGCTTTTTTCAATATGTAAAAAGGTCAAACATCTAATAAAAGAAGGTTATTTGAAACTTAAATAGAATTACATCAATAAGGCTTTAAAAAATAGAGTATCTTAAAGGGGATTGGAGCATGAATCGTTTAAATTTAGTTACTTTGGGTGTTAAAGATATGTTAAAGTCATTACGTTTTTATCGCGATGGACTTGGATTTGAAGCATTTGTATACGGGAACGACGCCGATCCAGATGTAATTTTCTTTAATAATGGAGGAACAAAAATTTCACTATTTCCAATTGATCGCTTAGCACAAGATATTGATGAAGATAATCCACCTGCAATCAACCATGGCTTTAGTGGATTTACCCTTGCTTATAATGGAAAGTCAAAAGAAGAGGTTGATGAAATATTTGTATTAGCAAAAAAAGCTGGTGCGAAAATTGTGAAAGAACCTGAAACAGTTTTTTGGGGTGGATATAGTGGCTATTTCCAAGACCCAAACGGCTATTACTGGGAAGTTGCTTACGGAGAGAACTGGGAGTTCGATGAGAATGATATGTTAATAATTACTGAAGGTTAACATGAGAATTTGATAAAACTGTGTATGAATTTAACAGCTTGGTTGTTACTCTATATTCATTGTAAAAAAGCTATCCAAAATTAAATGGATAGCTTTTTCTCAATTCTATTACTGACTAAAAGGAGCTAACTTTTCTTGATGCCACTCATATTCCTCGAAATCGGCTACGATATAGGCATTTTCAAACACTTCATGAACTTCTTGTAACATGTTTTTTATATCTTGAGGGAAAAATCTTGCGCTTAAATGATTTAGCAATAAATTTTTTGCTCCTGCTTTAATAGCTATGTTTGCTGCATCCATATTTGTGGAGTGACCATAATTGGCAGCTAGTGCTTCCGTTGCATGATCAAATGTTGATTCATGCACGACAATATCCGCATTTTCACTAAGTAAAATAGCATTTTCACACGAGCGTGTGTCTCCTAAAATCGAAACGATAAAGCCATCTTTAGGTGGATCTGTGACGTCACTACTTTTCACTATTCGACCATCTTCTAAAGTAATGTCATAGCCATTTTTCAATTGACCCAATAGTGAGCCCTTAGGAACTCCCAACGCTATAGCTTTTTCAATTTGCAATGTTCCTGGTAGAGGCTTTTGTTCAATCCGGTAGCCAAAGCAAGATATGACATGCTGTAATGGTTTTGCTGTAACGACAAAATCATCATCTTCAAAGACCACGCCTTCAGTAACCTCAACAAATTCAATAGGATAATTAAGATGGGTTTGTGACAGCTGTAAGGTTAATTCTACCCAATTCTTTAATCCTGCTGGTCCATAGATGGTAAGTAGTTCTTCTCCCCCTTGGAAAGAGCGAGAACTAAGTAAGCCAGGGAGCCCAAATATATGATCTCCGTGTAAATGAGTGATAAATATTTTCTCTAATTTTCTTGGCTTTAATGTTGTATGTAAAATTTGATGCTGCGTCGCTTCACCACAATCAAACAGCCAAAATGTACCACGTTCTTCTAATAATTTAACGGCTAGTGCACTTGTATTCCGTGTTTTTGACGGCATTCCAGCACCTGTACCTAAAAATTGTATATGCAAATGAAGTCCTCCTTACGAAATATACAATGATCAACATATGAAGAATCCTCATAATGATTCCTTGCTATTTATGCTTCGGTATTGCTAATGTCTTATAACTAGTATAACAAAAAAAGATGCTCATCAATCACCAAATGGACATTGATACACACCTTTAATATGCAATACATACTCTTTAGTTAGGTTTATGATTGTTACTATTATTTCTAATGAGAGCTAAATTTAATTTATTTTACTTCAATTAAAAAAGAAGTTATTTCTTTTATCTTTGAGGTTTTTCCGGCACTTGTGAAATTATAGATATCACAGAAAGCATAACGCTTCTTACTTTCTAAAATTATAATGCCATTAATAGAACCAGTACTCCCATGCGTAATAATGTTATTAATATGTAACTCTGTTGCTCTGTCTTTCTCCTTTTTTGACAATATTTCAACAACATGATTATTGCCTTGGATCTGCTTATTACCAACGATATCCCAACATACATCATCCTTCAAATGCTCAAGAATGAAACTTTGATCATTTTTTGCAATAGCAATAGTAAGTTCTTGAAGTAACTTCTTTTTAGGTGCATTTCCGCAATCGTAAGGGCAGACTACTTTTAGACTTCCATACTCTTCATTTAACTTATTCATAATGCTCCCCCTAAAGATTTTTTTATTAATCCTTATGATCTTCCAAAAAGTCTTTGCTAAAACTCGTTTGTGATTCATAATTGGGCTTTTTCTTTTCTTTCATACCTTTTGAGATGATTTCTTTACCGAATTTCTTTTGGAGCTGCTCCACTACTTGGATAATTGGTTCCTCTTTGGCATGTTGTTCATAGTTGAAAATAGATAACTGCTCTGCTGTTTCCTTGCGGTCAATCACATTACTCACCGTCACGCCGAGTAATCGAACAGGTTCACCATGCCAATGTTTTCTAGTCAAATCAACGGCTATTTCAAGAATATCTGATTTTTTATAAATAGCATTGGAAAAGGTTTTGCTACGACTTGAGTTATGCCAATCTGCATCTCGAATTTGAATGGATAACGTATGGCCTGCTAAATTTTTAGCTGAAAGACGTTTTGCCACTCTTTCACAAAGACCATCGATTGTTTTACGAACTTCATCCCATTCGACTAAATCGATTGGCAAAGTTGTAGAATTACCTACGCTCTTGGTATCATAAATCGAATTTGGATCGACTTCCCTGTTATCAATACCATTTGCTCTGTCTTTTAACCTTGCACCATTTTTTCCTAAGTTACTTTTTAAAAAGGCTTCAGAGGCTTGTGCTAGATCACCAATTGTGTTGATTTTTAGTTCGTTTAGTTTTTTTGCTGTACTCTCACCCACGCCATGCATTTCAATAACTGGTAATGACCATAAAATATTTGATAGTTCACGTTTTCTTAAAACGGTAATACCCATAGGCTTTTTCATGTCAGAAGCTGTTTTAGCTAAAAACTTATTGGGTGCAATTCCAATAGATGATGGCAAATCCAGTTCATTTAAAATCCGTTTTTGAATGCTTTCTGCGAGCTCTATCGCTTCTCTTCCATTTACAAGTTCCGTAACATCAATATAACCTTCATCGATTGATACGGGCTCTACAAGTTCGGTATATGTTCGAAGTATGTCAAATATCGCTTTTGAAGCAATACGATAGCGTTCAAAATTCGGTGGCAACAAAATGAGCTCAGGACATTTTCGCTTTGCTTCCCACACAGCCATCGTCGTATAAACCCCTTTTGCACGCGCTTCATACGAACAAGTGACGAGAATGCCACGTCGCTCCTTCGGGTTACCCGCAATGGCTATTGCTTTACCTTTAAGTGTTGGATCATGTGATTGCTCTACAGAGGCATAGAAACAGTTCATATCGATATGAAAAATTATTCTCCCTTTTTGTTTCAGCTCTGCCATCACACATCTCTCCTGCTTCTTTTATTATAAATATTATAGCAAAAATAACGAACAGATGTTGGTATTTTTGTTCTTATAAGATCTAGTGATACCTTCTAACTTCTTCCTTTTCGCATATTAATAGCTTCACGCCATTTCATTTAATGGTACTGCCCCTTCGCCGCAATCCTAAGTTAATTTCTAATTCGATCACAAGACTTTAAAACCACATAAAAAAGCATCCTCAGTCTTTGACTAAGGATACCTTATTTACTAACGAACTAGGCTTTTGCTGCTCTTTCGTCTTCTTTTAATTTTTGCATATAGGCTTTGAGTTCTTTAATACCTTCAAGCGAGTCAACCAGTACTGTAGGCGAAACGATTGTAATCATTCGTTCTTCTAGATTGGCAACTGCTGTGAAATATTTTGTTTTGGAATAATTCACTAGACCTATTTGTTGCAAATGTTCAGCTGGAATATCGAGAATTTCTTTTGCTTCGACAACGAGTAGACCAAATAGGAAATCACCTGTTTGTAAAACAACTATTCGCACTTGATCTCCCGTTGCTTGACCTCTGTATAAGATTTGCTCGAAATCTAATATCGGCATTAGTTCTCCGCGCATTCTCATTAAACCCGTTACATAGCTTGGTAAGTGTGGAATGGGATTAACATGTTCCATTTTCTCGATCGATACGACGTGATCGATAGGAACCGCATATTCTTCTTGACCACAACGGAAAACGACTACTTTACTACTAGACATTGGCTTCTACCTCTTCTTGTAATATGTGTTATTTAACTTCAGCTGCGCATTTTACAATTTCCACTAATAAGTCCGCAAGTTTTTCTAATTCTTCAACTGGGATACGTTCTTTTGTCGTGTGGATGTCTTCATAACCGACAGCAAGATTGACTGTAGGAATGCCAAATCCAGCGATCACATTTGCATCACTACCCCCACCACTTGTCAAAATTTCTGGTGTACGACCAATTTTACGAACTGCTTCTTGAGCCACTTTCACAACTAAATCTTCCTCAGTGAAACGAAAACCTGGGTACATGCGCTTAATAGTTACTTCGGCTTTACCACCCATTTTTTCAGCAGTTTGTTCGAAAACTTCTTTCATATGGACAGTTTGTGCCTCTAATTTCGCTTCATTAATTGAACGGGCTTCAGCTAAAATATGCACTTCATCACAAACGATATTCGTTGCTTGTCCACCTTCAAAGCGACCAATGTTTGCTGTTGTTTCAGCATCTAAACGACCTAATTTCATCGCTGCAATTGATTTTGCTGCAACTGTAATAGCTGAAATTCCTTTCTCAGGTGCAACACCAGCGTGAGCTGTTTTACCATAGATAACAGCTTCTACTTTCGCTTGGAAAGGTGCTGCAGTTACGATGCCACCTACTTTACAGTCACTATCAACGGCGAAGCCATATTTAGCAAAGATTTTAGATGGGTCTAGCTCTTTCGCTCCTGCTAAACCACTCTCTTCGCCAGCAGTAATAATGTACTGAATATCACCATGAGTAATATTTTGTTCTTTTAAGCGTTTTGGTAACTCAAGAAGAGCTGCTATTCCAGCTTTATCATCCGCTCCTAAAATCGTAGTACCATCAGAATGGATATAGCCATCTTCTTTGAGGATTGGTTTAATTCCTTTACCAGGTACTACAGTGTCCATATGTGATGTAAAGTAAATTGGTTGTGCATCTACAGTCCCGCGTAGGGTACAGATTAAGTTACCTGAAGCATGGCCATTACGGCTTGCCGCATCATCTTCTTCAACTTCAAAGCCTAATGCTTCTAATTTAGTTTTTAATACAGGTGAAATTTTCTCTTCATGGAATGTTTCAGAATCAATTTGTACGAGTTCCAAAAATTCTTCTACGATACGACTTGTCATTATGAAAGAACCCCTTTATTAACTAGATTTTACTATCTTCTTATTCCCTTATTTTAGCATAGAATTTAAGTGAACTCCTGTAATTTACTTAGGCATTCTCTAATTTCTAATTTAGTTTGATAGATTAAATGTAGCGACTTTGTATTAATATTGGCCTCTACACATATTTTTCTTCATGCGCAGCGATATTAATTGTATATTCAAACTATTAATATGAAGGATTTTTATTGATGTGAGGAGAATTTACTTAAAGTAAAAATGGATAATTTAAATTTTCAATTTCCTTTAATTGTCATTTTCACTATTTGAAAGGAGCACTCATGGATATTAGATTGTTAGAATCATCAGATGCAAAAAGTTATTGGGTTTTGAGATTAGAAGCATTAAAAAATAACCCAGAAGCATTTTCTTCAAGCTATGAAGAAGCTATTAAAAGAGAATTCCCTGTTGAAACTGTGTTGAAAAATTTATCGACCGAAGGAACTTTCACATTTGGGGCTTTCAATGATCAAGAACTAATAGGTGTTGTAACTTTGGTTCAAGAATTCACTTCAAAACTTCATCATAGAGCTAATATTTTTGCCATGTATGTAAGTCCTAAATTTCGTAGATTAAGCGTTGGTAAAGCACTCCTATTAACGGCAATCAATCATGCAAAGTCAATTGAAGCAATAGAAAAAATTAATCTAGAAGTGATAACAACTAATGATAGAGCGAAAAATCTCTATATTAAAATGGGTTTCATAACATATGGACTCGAAGAACGCGCACTTAAAATCAATAATGATTATTATGATTCAGAGTATATGGTGCTGTTCCTTAAAAAATAATGTTTAACTACAACTGATTAATTACCAAATTTATGTCTGGTCATAAAAGCACCTCCTATTGTTAGTTTTAACTAACGATGGGAGGTGCTTTTCATAAATGTTGGTCTTGACTGTTTTTCTTGCTTGTCTTGTATTAATAAGCGCTTTGGGCTAACAGGATGTTAGTCATGCAACCGTTGCGACAGGACGTCGGACATCCTCAACATTAAAGTGGAATATTCCCATGTTTCTTAGCTGGTCTTGTTTCTTTTTTCGTTTTCATCATATCAAGAGCTTGGATAAGTTTGATACGTGTTTCACGTGGGTCGATTACATCGTCTACTAAGCCATGAGATGCTGCTACATATGGATTTGCGAATTTTTCGCGGTATTCTTCAATTTTCGCTGCACGTGTTGCCTCTGGATCATCGCTGTTATCAATTTCGCGAGCGAAGATAATGTTCGCTGCTCCATTTGGTCCCATAACGGCAATTTCAGCGTTTGGCCAAGCGTATACCATATCAGCACCAATTGCTTTAGAATTAAGTGCTACGTATGCACCACCGTATGCTTTACGAAGGATTACTGTAATTTTCGGTACAGTTGCTTCTGAGTATGCATATAAGATTTTCGCGCCGTGACGGATAATCCCACCATGCTCTTGTTTAATGCCTGGGAAGAAGCCAGTAACGTCTTCAAATGTGATGATTGGAATATTGAATGAGTCACAGAAACGGATGAAGCGAGATGCTTTATCTGATGAGTCAATATCCAGTCCACCAGCCATTACTTTTGGTTGGTTACATACTAGACCTACTACGTCCCCTTTAATACGCGCAAGCCCCACTACGACATTTTTCGCAAATTCTTTATGTACTTCCATAAAAGAACTTGGATCAACGATTTCTTCAATAACTTTGCGAATATCGTATGGACGCGTTGCTTCTACTGGAACTAATTCAATAATATTTTCTAAATAATCGTCATTATCTTGTGGTTCAATACTTGGTGGTTTTTGTTCATTATTTTGAGGTAGGTAAGCAAGTAAATCACGTACTTGTTGTAATACCTCTTCTTCAGATGGCCCGCGGAAGTGTGCAGCTCCACTGATTGAGTTATGAACTTTTGAGCCACCTAAATCTTCAGAAGAAATTTTCTCCCCTGTTACTGTTTCGATTACTTTTGGTCCTGTGATGAACATTTGGCTTGTCTTATCTACCATGAATACGAAGTCAGTAATTGCTGGTGAATATACTGCTCCTCCTGCACAAGGTCCCATAATAACTGAGATTTGTGGAATCACACCAGAATAGATTGAGTTTCGGTAGAATATATGACCATATCCATCAAGAGATACAACACCCTCTTGGATACGAGCACCACCAGAATCGTTTAAGCCAACGAAAGGCGTACCGTTTTTAGCCGCTAAATCCATAACATTCGCAATTTTCATTGCATGCATTTCCCCAAGTGCACCGCCGAAAACTGTAAAGTCTTGTGAGAACAGGTAGATTGGACGACCGTTTACTTTACCGTAACCTGTAACAACGCCGTCTCCAGGTCCTTCTTTTGTATCCATACCAAAGTCTGTAGTTCGATGTTTTACGAAAGGATTAATCTCAACGAAAGTACCTTCGTCTACTAGTAAGTTAATACGTTCACGTGCAGTTAATTTACCTTTTTCATGTTGTTTTACGATGCGGTCATCACCGCCACCTAATTCAATTTCACGTTTTCTATCATATAACTCATTGATTTTATCGAACATATCCATAGATGATTACTCCCCCGACTCACTTTTATCGTATAACTCGTAAAGCACTCCATTAGATGACTTTGGATGAATAAAGGCCATTTTTGAGCCACCAGCGCCTGGACGTGGTTCATCTGATAGTAGGCGAACACCTTGTTCGCGAAGATCTGCCATCTTCCCTTCAATACCCTTTACCCCTAGAGCAACGTGATGAATACCTTCTCCTCTTTTTTCAATAAACTTAAAGATAGCGCTTTCTTCACTCATCGGTTCAAGCAATTCAATATGTGTATTCCCCGCATCTATAAATGCTACACGAACTTGCTCAGTCACTACTTCTTCTATTTTTAACAAAGGTAAGCCCAACACATCTGTGTAATATGTAATTTGTTCATCAAGATTACGTACTGCAATACCGATGTGGTCAACGTTCTCCACTTCTCCCCAACTCCTTCTTTGTTGTATAACACAATTGTACATAATTTATAATAAAAACTCTAGCACTTGTGTAATTTTTCAAATTTGATAGAATATTTGTAGGAAAAGAAGGAGCGAACGAGAAATGAGTAATAAGAAATTTCAAAAAATTGTTGTATATGCAATGATTGCTATTATGGTTATTTCTACATTAGCTTTCGGCTTAGCAATGTTATAATCTACTTTGCGCGTCTGAAATTTACTATTGTAATCTACAACCATACAAACTAAAAAAACAGCGTTATACCAGGTTAAACCGGTGTACGCTGTTTTTTTATATACGAACCTTAAAAAATCTAACTTTCATATCTTTACTATTATATCAATATAACATTCGAGAGATGTGGGGCACTCATCACTTTTATAGGGGACTACTAAATATACAGAGACTTATCTCTATTATAATTTTAGTAATCGCATGCCCATGCCGTACCTAGCCATACGCACTTCGGCCCAAAAATAAAGTTGTTTAAATTTCAAAGAAAGAATATTTTAAAATTAAGATCACTTTCACAAAGACACACAACTTCTAAAAAAAAGATTATTTTAATGGCAAATTTTCATAATCTTTTCTGAGTATAGCCATGATAACTTCATCCGAGTAAGTCCCGTTATAATATAAAGATTCACGTAAAACACCCTCTTTTACAAATCCAACTTTTTCATATACTCTTATTCCTCGCAGATTATGACTGAATACCTCTAGTTGCAAACGATTCAATTTCAATTCTTCAAAAACAAAGCGCAATACAATTATTATAGCTTCAGTCCCATATCCTTTTCCAGTTAATTCAATAGAACTCATTGATATTCTAAAACCTGCTTTATTATTTTCTTCATCAATTTCAAAGATAGATAATTCGCCGATCATTTGGTCATTATTTTTTAAACAGATGGCAAAATCATAACGTGATGAATCATTATTTACATTATTTATATGAGCTTTAATCTGATTTAACGTAAAGTTAAGTTTTGTACCTGTCATATAACGTATTTCTTCATCTGTTGTATTTTCTAGCATTATTGGTGCGTCTGATACCTGAAGATTTCTTAAATAAATTCTTTCATTTTCTAAATACATCTTACCTTCCTCCTAATAACTGCCCTTTTCTTAACTATACAAATATTCATATATCATTTTGTATATTATACTTAATAATAGAAAAAGATGGTATTAAGTTATATTCAAACCATTTTTTAAACAACTTTTTTATTTTACTCACTGACAAACGAACGTCATCCTTTAAGGGGTTTTGGTCGCCTAGGCATTCGTTTGTGTTAGAGAAAAAAAGCCACACCGGTTAGATGTGACTTTGTTAATTAAAATATCTCTTTTTCAATCTCTGTAATTTCTTGTTGTAGTTTAATCTTTACTTCTCTTACCTTTTCTAATTCAATTAATTGTTTATTATCGATTAACTCTAATTCTGCCTTAGCTAGGTCTATTAATTCGCGAGACTTCTTAGTATGCTCATCTAATAATTCTTTGTTTATATTTTTCCCCATAAGCACCCAACTTTTTTCGATTATTATAGCACGAATGGGAATATCTATAGTCATTACATATAGCTTATTTTTAGACTGGTTTATTAATAGTAATCTGATTAGCAGTATTACTAATCTATCAACTTCCACTCATTCAAACGAACTATATCGATAACCCTAAACAATCGTATTTGGTCCGAATCATTCGCTTGCCTCAACGTAATTTAAAAATATATAGAGTCCATAGTGAATTTTCTAACCTGTGATATATTCCTAATTTCCGAAGTAAAAGTCTAGGGATTTATCTTCTACGGTCGGTCTGTTTTTTCATTCTTATATGTTAAAGGTTAAATGAGAGGAAGAATGGTAGGCGTGGTTTAAAGATGCACCTCTTGCTCTCTTCATGTATATCTCATCTTTATATAAATAAAAAGGAGCACCAATTATACGCAGTTAATGCGTAAATTCAGTGCTCCGAGTTGTTCTCGTAAGAGGTTACTCATTTATATTTATTTTAACACACTTAAATTTCATTGTTTTTGGATTCATCGCAACGCTTAGATGGAATTGGTGTGGAACTGATGTAGTGACTGTTGCAAATCAACTAGGTGAATCATCCGAAATGGTCTTAAAAGTATATACTCATGCTTCTGATGAAAACAAAAATGTATCACTTGAAGTATTCAAAGATGCACTTCAAATTTGATACATTTTCATTTTTCGTTAAAAATGGGGTACTTTTTGAGGGACTAGTCAGTTTTCAGCATTTGATTTCTTTTTAAAATGCTTACGTGACGGGCTTAGTCCTTTAAAATCTCGCTTTTTAGCAAGGTAGAGATCCATTTCCTCGATGAATTGATATAAGGACGCCATCGCAACGAAAGCTTCATGAGTTGTTGGTAATGGTAATTTTGCAAACTCTGCTTTCACTACCCCCAACTTTTCCCTATATTTATTAGCTGTATTTCCTGAATTAATATTTTGTGACATATCCGCTAGAAAATCCGCTACAAGTTCAGCTTGATCTACAATGACCGGAAGATCTGTGATTTTAGGTAACACACGTTCAATTATTTCTAATTGTTGTTCACGGATATCAAAATACATATAGTATAAATTTTCTCGTCTAGTTAAGTGATTTTCAACATCCTGAAAGGCTAAAGATTTTGCTCGGTTTAACACTTCAACAGCTTCTACTAGTTCTTTACCATCCCAACTGGTGTCACCATTGCGTAAATACTTCTCTATCTCAACAAATATTGCAGTATAAAGCTCTTCAATTCGTATGCGATATTTCTCTAGTCTGTGTTTTATATCTGGCATATAAATATTCAATGCTAAACCTGTTCCGAATCCAATTAACATTAATGATAATTCATTCATTAAAAGTCCAGTTGTAAAATTCCCTGTATGAAAAATGTGTAAAATTATAACGACACTGGAGACAAAAGCGGGGGTTATCTTCAACATTACTAAAACCGGCAAGAATACCAGTATCATACAGCCTAGTACAATCGGATGATATGCGACACCTTCAAAAAATAGAAATGCCATCATCATGCCAATAATGCTCGCTAAAACACGTGTATAAACTTCATGGAGTGACTTTCTTTTCGTAGTTTGAATACTTAAAATCGTTAAAATGCCTGCAGAGGTAAAAAAATCTAAGCCGAAGTATTCTGCTAATCCAATTGAAATCGCTGCACCTATTGCCGTTTTCAGCGTACGATAGCCTATTGAAAATCCCTTCACTGAATAACCTCCTTGTCATTTTAAGCGATAAAAAGGCCATCTCTAGTCAAATATGACATTAGAGACAGCCTATTTCTATTATACTTCTTCGCAGTATTCTTCAAATAGTGCTTGAATACTAGTAATAACTGACATTGGATCATGTCCTTCAATTTCGTGACGTCCAATTTCAGCTACAGCTTGGCCATCTTTTAGTAAAACAAATGATGGAGATGATGGTAAATGATCTTCTCCGAAGTGCATACGTGCTTGAGCAGTTGCTTCTTTATCTTGTCCAGCGAAAACGGTTACCAAATGTGTAGGTCGTTTATCATAATGTACAGCATGCGCTGCTGCTGGGCGTGCGATACCACCTGCACAACCGCACACAGAGTTTACCATTACTAGAGTTGTACCAGGGCGTTTAATTGCCTCATCTACTGCCTCAGGTGTAGTTAATTCTTCATAGCCACTAGAGACCATTTCTCCACGCGCTTGGCGTAGCATATCTGTCATAAACAAATCATAATCCATATTCATGTTGTAACGCTCCTTTCAAATTCTCTTTAACTATAACAGGTGAATACATGCATTACAAAGCACTTGTTCAAAAACAAAGCGATTTCCGATACTATCACAAGTTTTGATAGTATTCCGGGTCTCCGCACAAATTATTCGTTGGCCAAATAAGAGTGCCTTCCTTCATATCTTCTTTATAGATATATATTTCGCTAATACTTGCCCAATCCCCTTTATCTTCAACAATTTCAAATCTAGGATTGTTATTCATACCAATTTTGCCTTCAACTTGTATATACAATTTATTATCAATAATTGTCATATGCTTACCTTCGTATGTATAAAAAGAATTCTTTACAGACCCATCAATATTCAACTGTGAATCATCAATTGAACGAAAAATACTTGCCTGATGAATTTCAATAGCAGATGCAGATAATGGTTTTGTTTGTAATGCTAAATAACATCCTACAAAACAAACACTAAATGCTACTAAGGCACCCCACATCAATTTTCTTTTCATGAATGTACCTACTTTCTAAAAAAATGATATTTTTATGATAAATCAATTTAAGTCATAAGTACAGTATTGAAATGTTCCACCAGTTAGAAATCAAAAAGGACCATCGATTAACAAAGATGGCCCTTTCCTTTTTATACAAATGTTAATATTTATTCTTTATTAAATAATTGATCGACGCCTTGAGTGACAGTTAATCGGCCTAGTAGAATCTGCTCTTCTAAGCTTTTTACTTGTTGCTTGCGTTCTGGCACTCCGTAAAAAGAATCGATTAAATGATCCGTAATCATTGAGCGGAACCATTCAGTTGTTTGTTCATTTCGCCTATTGTACCAATAATTCGATTCCTCACCAATCTCTTTAAACTGTAAAATCGTATCCCAAACTTTATCTAAGCCTTTATTTTCATACGATGAAACAGCCATAGATTGTGTCGTCCAGCCTGGTGTCGCTTGTTGTAGGAAGTGTATAAATTGTTTATATTCAGCAACTGTTTTTTTAGCAGAACGGACATTGTCACCATCAGCTTTATGAACAACAATTGTGTCAGCAAGTTCCATAATGCCTTTCTTCATGCCTTGTAGTTCATCTCCAGCCCCTGTTAAAACGAGTAAAAGGAAGAAGTCTACCATGCCACGGACGATCGTTTCACTTTGTCCAACACCAACTGTTTCAATCAAAATAATATCATAACCTGCTGCCTCACATAACAGCATTGTTTCTCGTGATTTTTTATGCACTCCACCGAGAGTTCCTGCAGATGGAGAAGGCCTGATAAAAGCACGTGGATTTCGCGTTAGCTCTTCCATTCTTGTTTTATCTCCGAGAATGCTCCCACCAGTCAGGCTAGAACTCGGATCGATGGCAAGTACAGCCACTCGATGTCCCATATCACATAATTTGCCACCAAATGCTTCGATAAATGTACTTTTACCAGCACCAGGGACACCTGTAATACCAACACGAATACTATTCCCAGTATGAGGCAATAGTTCTTGTAATAATTCTTGGCCCTTCTCTTTATGGTACTTATTCGTACTTTCTAAAAGAGTAATGGCTTTTGATAAATGGAGTCTAGAACCAGCCAGAACTTGCTTCGCGAGCTCTGAGATATTAATATCGTCATTATTCTTTTTACGGAATTTTTTTCGACCTGAGGGCGCCATTCCATCATGAGATGCGGCGATACCATCCATTACAAATAATGCACCATCGTCCATCCCTTTGTTGTGGTCCATTACTCTACCACTTCCTCGTAACCTAATTTTCTATAGATTTCTTCAATTACTTTTTGTGCACTAACAGGGATTACTGTACCTGGTCCGAAAATAGCACAAGCGCCATTATCGTATAAGAATTGATAGTCTTGTGCTGGGATGACCCCGCCAACAACAATTAAAATGTCTTCGCGCCCAATTTTCTTTAACTCTTCTCGCAGTTCAGGCACTAGAGTTCTATGACCAGCTGCAAGTGAACTTACACCAACAACATGAACATCATTTTCTACAGCCATTGCTGCAGTTTCAGCTGGTGTTTGGAATAATGGACTGATATCAACATCAAAACCAAGGTCTGCAAATGCTGTTGCAATTACTTTTGCTCCACGGTCATGACCATCTTGTCCCATTTTCGCAATTAGGATACGTGGACGACGGCCTTCGTTTTCTAAGAAGCCTTCAGCCATATCTTGTACTTCTCGAATCTCTTCTTCATTTGAGAAGTTTGCACTATAAACGCCACTAATTGAGCGAATAATTGCCTTATGACGACCCGAAACAACCTCAATCGCATCCGAAATTTCACCTAGCGTTGCGCGAGCACGTGCTGCATCTACTGCACAAGCTAATAAATTTTCACCGCCTGTTTCAGTTGCATTTGTAATACGTGCAAGTAAGCGTTGTACTTCTTTATCATCACGTTTGTCACGCATCGCCTTAATACGGTCAATTTGTTTTTGACGCACGATTGTGTTATCAATATTCAAAATGTCGATTGGTTCTTCCTCTGTTAGACGGAATTTGTTAACACCGACAATTGTTTCAGCTTTAGAGTCAATTTTCGCTTGTCGTTTTGCAGCCGCTTCTTCAATTTTCATTTTCGGAAGGCCTGTTTCAATCGCTTTCGCCATGCCACCTAGTTCTTCGATTTCTTCGATATGTTCCCATGCTTTTTTCATCAGTTCATCTGTTAATTTTTCAACGTAGAATGAACCGCCCCATGGATCGATTACTTTCGTCATTAACGTTTCTTCTTGTAAGAATAGTTGCGTATTACGTGCAATACGAGCTGAGAAATCCGTTGGTAGTGCGATAGCTTCATCTAGCGCATTTGTGTGCAATGATTGTGTATGCCCCATTGAAGATGCATTTGCCTCGATCAAAGTTCGAGTTACGTTATTAAAAGGATCCTGCTCTGTTAAAGACCATCCAGAAGTTTGTGAGTGTGTACGTAATGCTAATGTTTTTGGGTTCTTGGGATTGAATGTGCTCATCATTTGAGCCCAAATACGACGTCCAGCACGCATTTTAGCCACTTCCATATAGTAATTCATACCGATTGCCCAAAAGAACGACAGGCGCGGTGCAAATGAATCGATATCGATTCCTGCTTTTAAACCAGTACGTACATATTCAAGACCATCTACTAAAGTGTAGCCAAGCTCAATATCTGCTGTTGCACCTGCTTCTTGTAAGTGGTAACCAGAAATAGAAATTGAATTAAATTTAGGCATGAAGTTTGAAGTATATTCGAAAATATCGGCAATAATTTTCATAGAAACAGCTGGTGGGTAAATATATGTATTACGCACCATGTACTCTTTTAAAATATCATTTTGTATTGTCCCAGCAAGTTTTTCAGGTGTTACACCTTGTTCTTCGGCCGCTACAATATAAAAAGCTAAAATTGGTAATACTGCACCATTCATTGTCATTGATACTGACATTTGATCTAGTGGAATACCATCAAATAAGATTTTCATATCTTCAATAGAGTCAATGGCAACACCTGCTTTACCTACATCCCCTGTTACACGAGGGTGATCTGAGTCATAACCACGGTGAGTGGCTAAGTCAAATGCTACTGACAGACCTTTTTGTCCCATCGCTAAGTTACGGCGGTAAAAAGCATTACTTTCTTCAGCAGTAGAAAAACCTGCATATTGGCGAACTGTCCATGGACGACCTACATACATCGTTGGATATGGTCCGCGTGTATTTGGTGCAATACCTGGCCAGTCTTTTAAGTGTTTTAAGTTATCTAAATCTTGCTCAGTATAAGTAGATTTGATCTCTATGCCTTCATTAGTCATGAAATTTTTGTCTTCTTTTACTGCTTGATTAGCTGTTAATATGGCATCGATATCTATCTCTTTGAAATTTGGCTTACTCATAGTTGGACCCCCTTCACATCTGCTGTTAAGCTCGTCAATTTTTCGATGATATTTTGACCTGCGAAGATGAAACCATTTAAGCCTGCTTCAATCCACTCATTTTGCTCTTCTTTGAACTTACCTGCTACATCTAGTGAGATATGTGCTGGCTTAACTTCTAATAGTGCTGGAATATATTCTTTCATCGCTTCATCTTGCCCACAAACTACGACAAATTTCGCATCTGTTGTAGATAACCAATCCTTCGCTCCATCCACCGATTGAATTTCAGGGCTTTTCTCTGGGACAATACCAGCTGTTGCAAAGAAGCCAGAGACGAAATCTGCACGTGGTTTGAATTGTTTTAATTGACCTATTGTTAGTAGTGCAACTTTAGGTTGGTTTTTAGCATAGTTTAAGCAAAGCTCTTCAAATGGTTTTGCTAGGCGATTGTAATCTGCGAATAACGGATTATTGCGCTCATCAATTTCATCTGCTGGGTTTGCGTATATATTCGTACCGATTAGCGATTTTTTACGTGTTTCTACTTCTTTCATACGCTGATCCATTGTTTCTTTTAATAAAGCATCTAATTGTCCATTTGATTTTACAGCATTGTATCCGCCTGCTTCTTGTAATTCATTAAATAATGCCCATGCTTCTTTAACTAATTCGGCAGTTAAAGTCTCGATGAAATATGAACCACCAGATGGATCAATGATATGTTCTACATGTGTTTCTTCTTTAACAACTAATTGTACGTTTCGTGCAATACGGATAGATTTGTCATCTGGAGCAGATAAAACATCATGTGGATGTACTGTACAAACGTCAGCGCCACCAAGAATGGCTGAAAACGCTTCATTACCTGCACGTAAAAGGTTCACGTACACATCTAATTTAGAGAAGCTACGTAAAGATGTTTCAGTAACAATTGCTACTGGTACGTCTTTATTAGTACCATAAGCTGATGTAAACGCTTTCCAAAGTACTCTGAAAGCACGGAGTTTAGCAATTTCAACGAAGAACTGAGTATCTACTGCAAAGGTAACAAAGAATTTCTCAGCAAATGATTCGATATCTTCTTCTGTTTCCATGTACCCGGCAGCTTGTAGTAATGCGATAGCCAATTCTTGTACTGCATGCGCACCATCATAGTGAGCTTCTAGTACATTAGCGTTGCGTGTACGTACGTTATGGAACCCGTCTAAATTGATAGTATCTGTACTAGATATGAATCCTTTAACAGCTTCTTTTTGGTCTTCGTTGATATAGTTAAATACTTGTAATAAAGCATCTTGATTGTTTTGTATATTCAGTTTGAATGAATTTTCAGTAATAAGTACTGACAATTCTTTCAAAGTTTGTTCATCCCATGCAAAATTCACACGACTATCAATATTAATAATATCGTTTCCTTTTGCCAAGGATTCTTTAACCCCTTGAAGTAAAGCTTCAGGTGAATCTGCAAATGTTTGTTGTGCTGCTAAGCATTCTTCCCCTGTTTTTAGTGAACGAATAGTCGAAACTTGTTCTGCTAATTTTCCATCTAATTTCTCAACTAGTTGGTCTTGTGTATAAATTGGCTCAAATGAAATACCCTCGATTGTTTTTGTAATTAAAGATTCGAACGGTTTACCTTTTAAAGCCTTAACAGCAGATTCTTGCCATTGATCGTAATTAGCTTGTGAGAATTCAATTTCTTTCATATTGTTCTTCATGTGGACGCTAACTAGCTTCCCCCCTTCGGTAATTCTATTCCTATTTTACACAAGTATATCGAATCGCAAAAGTATAAAAAAATCTGAAAATCGCAATATTGCGATTTTCAGATTACTGTCAATAAATAGAAGTGTTGTCTTTCGATGTATTTTCGAGAATTTCTTTAACTCTAGCAAGAAATTTCCCGCAAATCAATCCGTCTAAAACTCTATGATCTAAAGATAAACATAAATTTACTATATCTCTTGCAGCAAACATTCCACCATTCATAATTACTGGACGTTTAACAATTGACTCGACTTGAATAATCGCTGCTTGTGGGTAATTAATAATTCCCATAGACTGCACCGAGCCAAATGATCCCGTATTATTTACAGTAAATGTTCCACCTTGCATATCTTCAGATTTCAATTTACCAGCACGAACTTTTCCTGCAAGATCATTAATCTCTCTAGCAATGCCTTTTATTGACTTTTCATCGGCGTGTTTGATCACCGGAACAAAAAGTGCATCTTCAGTTGCGACTGCAATAGAGATATGAATATCTTTTTTCTGAATAATTTTATCGCCTGCCCACATTGAATTCATCATCGGGAATTCCTTTAGAGCTTGCGCAATAGCTTTCACGAAAAAGGCAAAGTACGTAATGTTGTAACCTTCAGATTGTTTGAATTCAGTTTTAATGGAGTCACGGTAATTAACCAAGTTCGTAACGTCTGCTTCAACCATCATCCAAGCATGTGGTGCTTCATGTTTACTACGTAACATATTATTTGCGATTGCTTTTCGAATATTAGTTACAGGGATTTCAATATCACCTGGAGCTGTTTGTACTGCTGGAACAGGTTGTGACTTTTGTGGTTCAGGAGCCTGCGTTACTTGTTCAACAATTGCCTCCTGTGGTTGTTGCACTGCTGGACTACTTGTAGGAATGTTTCCACTATCCACAAGTTTTTGAATGTCTTTTCGTGTTATTCGCCCTTCAGCACCTGTACCTTCTACTAATTGAAGATCTATATTATGTTCTTGCGCAAGCTTTAATACAGCTGGTGAATAGCGAGCCTTACCCGCACCACGATTCACTACTGGCACATTTATAGTTTGTTGAGGAGCTGGAGCTGGAGCTGGTACTGATGCTGGCTGTGAGATTTGCTCTGCCCGTTGTGAAGTAGGTTGTTGCTCTATTACCTCTTCTGTTTCAATTGTGCAGACGCTTTCACCAACAGCTAGTGTATTGCCTTCGCCAACGATTAATTCCTTAATGACACCTGAGAAAGATGACGGCAAATCTGCTGTGACTTTATCCGTATTCACTTCCGCCAAAGAATCGTATTTCTGCACTGTATCACCAGGTTTTACTAACCACTTCTCAATTGTACCTTCCGTAACACTTTCCCCAAGTTGAGGCATCTTAATTGTTTGAATTGCCATGAATATCTCCCCCTTTACATCAGAACGCCGCTAATTCGCGCATTGCCTTTTCAACTTTTTCTGGATTAATCATGAAATATTTTTCCATCGTCGGTGCATATGGCATTGCCGGTATGTCTGGTCCAGCAAGTCTTTTTATTGGTGCATCTAAATCGAATAAGCAGTTTTCTGCAATGATTGCTGCCACTTCGCCAATAATACTACCTTCTTTGTTGTCTTCGGTAACAAGTAGCACTTTTCCTGTTTTAGATGCCGCTTCAATAATTGCCTCTTTATCTAATGGATAGATCGTGCGCAAATCTAGAATGTGAGCAGAAATACCGTCTTGCGCCAAACGTTCAGCTGCTTGTAATGCGAAGTGTACTGCAAGACCGTAAGTAATTACAGTAATATCTTCCCCTTCACGTTTTACATCCGCCTTACCTATTTCGATCGTATAATCCTCTTCAGGAACCATACCTTTAATAAGGCGATACGCTCGTTTATGTTCAAAAAATAACACAGGATCCTCATCACGAATAGCTGCTTTTAACAAACCTTTCGCATCGTAGGGAGTAGATGGAATAACAATTTTCAAACCAGGCTGATTCGCAAATACAGCCTCTACTGATTGTGAATGATAAAGAGCACCGTGAATTCCGCCTCCGAATGGTGCGCGAATTACTATCGGACAAGTCCAATCATTGTTTGAACGGTAACGAATACGTGATGCTTCTGAAATAATTTGATTGACTGCTGGCATAATAAAATCCGCAAATTGCATTTCAGCAATAGGTCTTAAACCGTACATTGCAGCACCGATTCCGACACCCGCAATCGCAGATTCTGCAAGCGGTGTATCTAACACTCGGTCTTCGCCAAACTGATCGTATAATCCTTGAGTTGCTTTAAAAACGCCACCTTTTCGGCCAACGTCTTCACCTAATATAAAAACACGCTCATCGCGTTCCATTTCTTCTTTCATCGCAAGAGTAATTGCATCAATATAGGATAAAACTGCCATTAGATACTCCCTCCATCTTCAGCATAGACGAATTTTAGCGCATCTTCTGGAGCAGCATATGGAGCTTGCTCTGCATAATCCGTCGCTTCGTTTACTTCTGTCATAATGCGTTCATTGATCTCTATTTCGAGAGCATCTGTTAAAATCCCTTGCTCATGCAAGTATTTTGCAAATGTAATGATTGGATCTGTAGCACGGCCTTCTGCTAAGTCTTCTGCCGTACGATATTGACGATCATCATCATCAGAAGAGTGAGCAGTTAAGCGATAAGTTACCGTTTCAATTAAGCTAGGTCCTTCCCCATTACGAGCACGGTCAGCTGCTTCTTTAACCACCTTATATACTTCAATTGGATCTTTACCATCTACAGTAACACCTGGCATCCCGTATCCAACTGCACGATCTGAAACATTTTTACACGCTAATTGTTTTTCAACGGGTACTGAAATCGCATATTTATTGTTTTCAACCATAATAATTACTGGTAATTTGTGTACTCCTGCAAAGTTTGCTCCTTCATGAAAATCTCCTTGGTTAGAAGAACCTTCTCCGAGAGTAACAAATGTGATGAAATCTTTCTTTTGCATTTTACCCGCAAGTGCAACCCCAACAGCATGAGGGACTTGTGTCGTAACAGGTGATGATCCTGTTAAAATGCGATTTTTCTTTTGACCGAAGTGCCCCGGCATTTGACGTCCACCTGAGTTTGGATCTTCCGCCTTAGCAAAGGCAGATAGCATTAACTCTTTTGTTGTCATACCAAAGTGAAGAACAACTCCCATATCACGATAATATGGAGCAATATAATCTTTTTTGTTATCAAGTGCATAGGCCGCACCTACTTGCGCTGCTTCTTGCCCTTGACAAGAAATCACAAACGGAATTTTTCCAGCACGGTTTAATAGCCACATACGTTCATCGATTCTACGTGCAAGTAACATTGTTTCGTACATTTTCAGTACATCTTCGTTTGTTAAACCGATTGCTTCATGACGATTTTCAACCTTTTTAACCATTTATCCCAGCTCCTTCTTACATATGAATTGCATTACCATCAACTGCTAATGCTGCTTCTCCAAGTACCTCACTTAAGGTCGGATGTGGATGTACACTATGCGCAATTTCCCAAGGAGTTGCATCTAACACCATTGCAAGGCCCGCTTCAGCAATCATATCTGTTACATGTGGCCCAATCATGTGCACTCCCACAAGATCGTTAGTCTCACTATTCGCTATCATCTTCACAAAGCCTTCTGATTCACCGTAAACAAGCGCTTTGCCAATTGCTTTAAAAGGAAACTTACCAACTTTAATAGGAATTCCCTCTTTCTTCGCCTGTTCTTCAGTTAAACCAACACTTGCTGCCTCAGGACTTGAGTAAATACAACGAGAAATCCATTTGTCATCTACTTTTTCAGTTGTGATTCCTGCAATATGCTCTATAGCATGCATACCTTCATGGGAAGCAACATGAGCAAGCTGCAAACCACCAATGACATCCCCAATGGCATATATATGTGATTCCTTTGTTTGAAAGTGATTATTTGTTTGGATAAAGCCATTTTCTACAACAATCTCTGTGTTCTCTAGTCCTATACCTTCTACATTTGCCTGTCTGCCAACCGAAACAAGTATTTTGTCTGCATTATAATTTTGATTTTCGCCCAATACTTCTGCTTCTATTGATACTTTATTATTTGCAATTGACAGCGTATCTGCTAATACTTTTGCAGAAGTTACAAATTTAATCCCTTTATTCTCTAATAACTTTTTCATTTCTTTTGAAATATCTTGATCTTCAGTTGGTAGTATACGATCTGCATATTCAATAACAGTTACTTTAACACCAAAATCGTTTAACATTGATGCCCATTCAATCCCGATGACACCACCACCAACAATTATAATGGATGCTGGAAGCTCTTTTAACGCAAGCGCTTCATCAGAAGTAATGACGAATTCACCGTCAATTGTTAACCCTGGTAACGTACGTGGTCTAGAACCTGTAGCCACAATAACATTTTGAGGAATAAGCATTTCATTTTCCTCACCGCTTACCAGTTCAACCGAAATTGTTCCTGGCATGGGCGAGAAGATAGAAGGTCCAAGAATTCGACCAGTTCCTTCATAAACGTCGATCTTGCCTTTCTTCATCAATGCTTGCACACCTTGATGTAATTGTGCCACTATGGAATCTTTTCTTTCCTGCACTCTACTAAAATCAAGCGTTACTTCTCCTGTATTCACTCCAAATGAAGAAGCATGATTCTTGGTTGTCGCAAAGACTTCCGCACTTCTAAGTAATGCTTTACTTGGAATACAACCTTTATGTAAACATGTACCCCCTAGCTTCCCTTTTTCAACAACGGCTGTTTTTAATCCAAGTTTTGCTGCTCGAATTGCTGCTACGTAGCCACCTGTACCGCCACCTAAAATAACCACATCATAGTCCTTAGCCATTTGAACACTTCCTTTCATCCACCATGTAAAACTAGCTCTATTATAATATAACATTTCGTAGTTGACATTCCCCAATGCCAGCCTATTAAACTCACAAACTTATTTGCAGTTCGTAAACTCTTCTCCCATTATAAATCCGTTCAGAAATGAAGTACCCCTACCTTATTTCTGAACGGCCCTTTTATTAACGATTAGTTAAAATGTGCTTTCCATTTTGCAAAAATGTGCTACGTGATTTTGCCATTCTCTCAATACGTTCTTCTGCTAAACGATTAGCAGCTAAATACGTTGGAATTCCATCACGTTTTGCTATATCTATTACTTTCTCTATATTATCGTAAATTCCTTCTACACGCTTCATCGCACGGTCACGGTTGTAGCCATACAATTCATCTGCAACATTGATTACTCCACCTGCATTAATAACATAATCCGGAGCATAAATGATTCCCTCATTATGAATAATATCTCCGTGAATTGAGTCTTTCAACTGGTTGTTAGCTGATCCAGCAATGACTTTTGCTCTTAGTTGCGGAATAGTTTCATCATTAATAATAGCACCAAGTGCACATGGTGCAAAAATGTCTACATCTTGAGCATAGATATCTGTTGGGTCAACAGCAGTTGCACCAAAGTCTTCTACCACTCTCTTTACAGCGCTTTCATTTATATCTGTGACGATTAATTGCGCGCCTTCTTCGTGTAAATATTTGCACAGTGTGTATGCTACGTTTCCTAAGCCCTGTACAGCAATTTTCTTACCTTCTAAGTGCTCGCTACCAAATGCCTCTTTAGCAGCTGCCTTCATACCCACAAATACACCATATGCAGTTACTGGCGATGGGTTCCCCGATGAACCAAATGCAGGAGAAATACCTGTTACATAATTTGTTTCTTCATGAATTAAATCCATATCTGCTACAGTTGTACCAACATCTTCTGCTGTAATATATCTACCATTCAAACCTTGGACGAATCTTCCTAGCGCACGGAACATTTCTTCATTTTTATCTTTTAAAGGATCTCCGATGATTACTGTTTTTCCCCCACCGAGATTTAACCCCGCAGCTGCATTTTTATAAGTCATGCCACGTGCTAGGCGCAAAGCATCTTCAATCGCTTCTTCCTCTGAAGCATATGTCCACATACGAGTACCACCAAGTGCTGGTCCTAAAGTTGTGTCGTGTATAGCTACTATAGCTTTTAGTCCTGAAGTTTTATCCTGACAAAACACTAATTGTTCGTAATCATATTTCTCCATGTATTTGAAAATTTCCATTGTGGTGCCCCCTTTGATATGTTGACCAATCTTTTAAAAAAGAACTTAGTCATCTTTTACCCTAGTTTTCTAGGTCACTATATTATTAGCAAAAAGCGTGCCAACATATAAAAAGACAAAATGCTGTATTTGACAACATTTTGTCTTTTTCATTCATGCAAGATTTTGCACACCGTGCAGTTTTTTGCACGCAAATTTATGCAAGATTGTATTTTTCTAATTTATAATACAAACTCCGGATTGATATTCCCAATATTTTTGCAGCTTGCATTTTGTTATTTTGGCTATCTGTTAATACTTGTTGCAGAATTTGTTTCTCTGTTTGTTCTAACTGCTCGGCGAGTGATCCATCAAAAGAATGCCTTTCAACGTTAACCTCCTGATGTAAGGAATGGAAAAGCGTTTTGGGTAAATGTCTCTCATCTAAAATAGTTTCGTTTGATTGCATGAAAATCATTGCTCGGCTTAAGACGTTTTCAAGCTCTCTCACATTTCCTGGCCAATCATGTCCTATTAATAGCATTAATGCGTTTGAGGTCACTTTATGAATATTACGTCCATATTCTTGATTCAATTTAACAAGAAGGCGATCTACTAAAGGAGGGATGTCTTCTCTCCTTTGACGCAATGGCGGGATATGAATAGGCATCCGATTTAATCGATAATATAAATCCTCTCGGAATGTACCTTCTGACAATGCTTTTTCCATATTCACATTCGTAGCTGCGATAATACGAACATTTATCGAAATCGGCTTTGTTCCACCAACTCTGACAATTTCACCTTCTTGAAAAATACGCAATAGTTTTGCCTGAGTATTTAAAGACATTTCTCCAATTTCATCAAGAAAAATACTTCCTTTATCAGCTTCTTCAAATAACCCGCGCTTTCCACCACGTTTCGCTCCAGTAAAAGCTCCTTCTTCATAACCAAATAATTCACTTTCCAGTAAGTGCTCAGCAATCGCCGCACAGTTTACCCTAATGAACTTATTGTATATACGATCACTTGCAGAATGTATAGCATGAGCAAACAATTCTTTACCAGTCCCTGACTCTCCGCGCAAAAATACCGTGACTGGTGTTTTTGCAGCTAATTTCGCTTGTTCTAGTGAAATGCGCATTTCCTCTGAATCGCCAATAATATCTTCAAATGTATATTTAGATTCCAGCTTTCGTATAATCGTGCGCGCTTGATCTAATTCTTTTGTTAAGGACCGCATTTCTGTCATATCATGTATAACTCCTACGCTACCTTTTAAGCTATCATTTACGACAACAGGTGCAACATTCACAATAACTTCGCGTTTATTAGGACCGAGTCGCATATTCACACCACGAATAGGCTTTTTTGTTTGTAAAACTTTTAAATGCATACTTTCACCTTCAGAAATATCTATCGTAGCAGGTTTCCCTAAAATTTCTTCCGGTTTTAATCCTGTAATTCTAGTATACGCAGGGTTAACGAGTATCCCTCTACCTTCCTCATCAACTACAGAAATGGCATCATCACTTGATTGAATAATCGCTTCTAACATCATTTGAATTTCTTTTAAATTTGTTATTTCTTCCGCTAAATTGACGACCTCTGATATATCTTTGAATACAGCAAATGCACCAATTCGATTCCCACTACCATCAATCATAGGAAAACGAGACGTGACAATTTTCTTCTCATTAGACAACTTTAGCTCTTGATTGATTTCTGCTACACCTGATTCAAACACACGTGGCAAAGCACTATTTATTATTATATCGTTAATGTGTTTACCAACCGCTTCTTTGACAGTAACCTCTGTCATTCGCGCAGCACTTCTATTAAAGAAGATAACCTGACCTTGAGGGTCGATGCCAATCATGCCTTCTTCTATTGAATTGAAGATGATTTGCTGTTTATATGCTGCATGTTGTGTTTTATTTATGTAAAAATCTTTTTCATTCAACAATTGAACAATTAAGTAAGCAATTGCCCCTGGGATAAGTACTGTACGTTTCGGCAATGCCAATAGTAATTCTTCAAATACAGAAGACTCTCCTGTGACATCCACCACCATATCAATTTCATCAGTTAAAACAGCTCGCCAATCCTGTCCCGTAGCAATGCCAGCTGCCTTAGCTAATTCAAGCCCAGGTGCATCTTTACGTATATCTACAATTGCTACTGTACTCAGTTGCTCAGACTTGGTTAATAGTTGCAATATAGCTGTACCTCCAGCACCTGCACCTATAATTAGAATTCTTTGCAAGGAACTTCACTTCCCTTCACAATATTGTGCAATTTATTGCATATTTCAATGTAGGTTCATCATATCTGAACTTTCTTTCCTTGACAACGCTTCCCCAACAGGTAAAAATGAGTATAGATTAGAGGAGTGAAAGTATATGGCACGTTTTGCAGCGTTTATCGTATTACTTATACCTGGTTTAATGGCTGCAGGTGGAATAAAATTAATGCGCGACACATTATTTGCTAAGCTTGTGGATCCAATACCATTTCTTTGGTTACAATTCATTATTGGTATTGCCCTTTTCGTCATTGGATTTGGTTTTTTTGCAGGTTTTCTATTGCATCGAGATCGCAAAAAAGGGAAAGTTTCAGCTAAATTTGCAAATCAAAAGAACGCTGACCGTTAATGGTCAGCGTCCTTTTTTTGTATACGTCTAACTCTTCCAGGAAAATCTGTAATCCAGCCAACTACGGCTTTATGTGGATTTTTGAGATACTCTTCATCACCAGTAATGTTATAGAACCGACACTTCTTTTTAGCTATTACACATGCATCCAAATATTCAGATTTATAATACCATGTTTTGTTAGCATGAATAGCATCGATATATGGAAGGTTTTTTAACTGATGCCAATTGAGCTTTCTCGTGGCAATAAGTGCAGTTTCAATATGTTTGTTTATTTTCTTAGCTTGTTCCAACACTTCCAAGAAAAAAGATGAATAATGTACATTTGGTAAGTGGGCGCATTTATTTATAACAATTTCTAATACAAAAGGATTGTCAATAAAGGATTCCTTCAATTCGATATTCAATGCGATAGGATTTTTCTCTACCCAAGCTATTAGCTCATCCAGTGTCAGCATTTCTTGACCCGAGTATCTACGAGTAAATGGTCTACCTACGCGTAATCTTTTTATTTCTGCTAATGAAACATTTGTTACTAACCTGCGTCTTCCTGTAACGCGACGTAAATCTAAATCGTGTGTCACAACAGGAACATCATCCCTAGTAATTTGCAAATCTAACTCAATACCATCTGCATTTAGTTCAACGGCCTTTTTGAATGCATTGAGTGTATTTTCCATCTCACAAGCAGAGGCGCCTCGATGTGCAAAAACTAAGGGTCTAGGCATTGATTTCGCCTTGCTCCAATTTAAAATTACCACAAGTCTGCGTATTTAATGTCGTGGATTTTTTACCAAGTTGAATATATGTTCCTGGATAAGCTTCCTTCGTAATTTGAATCTTTTCCGTTCCCATACTTTTTAATGATTGCAAAATTGTTTGCACCTCTTTATCAATCTTAGTTAATTCATTTTCTTTTTCTAGTAACGATACTTTTGAATCCTCAAATGCCTTTCGCTGAGCACCATTCATCTTATCGACGAAATCTAATAATGGCGTAATGCGAGCTTTAATATTTACAATATCAGCTTCTAAAGATTTCATCTCTTCGGCTTTTTCTTTCACTATTTGCATGCTCTCTTTTCGATCAGGCATTGTAATAACTAATTCCGTTTTGCGCTCTAAGCGATTTCCAGAAATCGCAGTAGTAATAGTACTTGTTGCTTCTGCACGTCCACCAATAATTTTCCCCTTGTACTCATTAACTAGTATACTACTCGCTTTTAAATTGGATCCAAGTGCGTATGACCCAATTTGAATGTCGCCTTTTGCAGTCAACGTACTTTCATTTGTATGTTTAACAAAGATATTCCCACCTGCGCGTACGACCGACTCACCGTTACCAAAGATACCCCCACGAATGTAAACATCACCATTTAGAGATTCGATTAATTTCGGACTCGTAACTCCTTCGGGACCATCAATCGAAATATCACCTGTTGCTACTACTGAATAGCCCGCAAGTACCGTACCTCTAATACTAATGGATCCATCGAAATTTAGATTTCCTGTTCCGACTCCAACATCATTTGGAACAGGTAGATGTTTTTGAACTGACAAGAATCCATCTGAATCATCCAAAACTCCACCCTCAGTTGCATAGATGGTTACTTTTCCGTCTTCATCAACTTTTTCATACACAGTTTTCTGATCATATTTTATTGGCGAGTCTTTACCAGGTAAAGCAGGAATACTTTCACCAAATACATTTTTCCCTGGCTCGCCTGAATCTGCTGGTATTTTCTCTCCCAACCATTCATGGGCTTCTATTTCAGTGATAAAATTCATATCAAAATAATCCGCTTTACCATCATCACGAATTAATGGTTTTCTCTCTGCCTGTTCTATATATGTAATTTTTGCGTTTTTCCCTGGTTTAGCTGGCGTTCCTATTGCAACTACAGTCGGTTTTCCTGTTAATACAGTATCTAGAGTCAAATCTACAAAACCATGCACTATTCCTATATTATTAGCAAATTCTTTGATTTGTTCCTGCATTTTAGTACCATCTGTAAACACAGTTTTCGGATCTTCGTGGACATACATGGTTGCTGTCATGCGATCACGAGAAGTCACAATTTCTATAGGTGGTAGCCAAATACCAATTTCCTCAAATTGCTCTGTCACTGTGGCAGTCACTTTTCTTAAAATAGCAAAGCTCGACAGTTTAATACGTGGATATTTTTTCAAAATACTGTCGAATTCCTTTAGCGGGAATCCTTCCCCTATGGTCTTTAAATATACTTTTTCATTTTCTTCTTTTAAAACAATATAATCATTTTCAAAAATCAGCACATTTTCTCCCCATCCTTCAAATCGATAATAAATGTCTATACTTATTATCGATTTCAAATTGTTTTTTTACAGAATAAAGCAAAAAAAACCGCTTTCAAAACTAAGCTTGATAGCATAATAATCATTTTATAGGTATACGTTCGTTAGAATCGTTTTAATATACTAGATAAATAGACCCTATCCTGGTTTTTATTATATCAGGAAAATAAATAGACTCTCTATACATTTATAATATATCCAAAAGAAAGTTGCGAAGGTAGACCAGTAGATAATTAGGGAAATAGATATACATAGTGTAATAGTACCATGTTTTTAGAATATTCGCTTATCATTTTACAAATTATTAATATATCTACAATTACTTTTCAATTCAATAGAAGTGACTACAATCGTAATGTCGCTTCAATTAATTGTTCCAATTATATATTGAGATTAGACTGTAAAGACTTAGCAGTTGTAACACCAGAATTAGTTCCAGCGTTGGAAGATTGCTATAACTTATACAAACAGTCAGAGTTTAAAAAGGTAGTTTTCGAAATTAATAACAGTGTAGTTGTTAAAAAGCAACTAAGTCGTAATACTTGTAAAGTCGGCCTTAACAAGGCTGAATTTGTCCAAGGTTAAATCGCAAGTCAGTATTAACTGAACATAGTGCTTTTCGCACTGAACAAATATTGTATTTCGCAATCGGTTACATGATTTTCGTCCTAATTCTTCTACCATTTACTCCAACTGCAAATCGCTCATTTATGCCCTATATAAGCGCCTGCACTGAAATGAGTGAAAGTACTCCATTTAACCGGGAACTCACTTACATATACACTGTGAAGTCTTTTAAATCGTGTTCCTCTCATCTTTGTTAATTGCCATTCTTAGGATTTATTTTAAATTTGATTTTTTATTAAAATCAATGTATCCCAGCATCATAAAACAGCATTCGCCAACACTCACTCCTATATCAGAAATTAAACTGATTTCCATTTATCTTCGAGACGCATTAAATTTTGTCAGATTTAGTGATACGAATATATTTATTTTCAGTCATAATCAATTTGCAGCCGAAATAAGTCCACCTATAACTCAAATTGATCATACGAAAAAGACACCTCCAAGATAATTGTGTTCGAGCACAATAAACTTAGAGGTGTCTCTTTTCATTGAAAATTCCCATATTATATATTGTTCATAACCCCCTGATTATTGCTCACATTTCCTGTAAACATACTACTTAAAATATGAGCAATCTGTGGAGTTATCAATGTCCTAACCCTTTCAGCTAGCAACCGTTTCAATACGAATTTTATCGGCAATCATGGCGATGAATTCGCTATTTGTTGGTTTGCTCTTTAAGTGATGGACAGTATAACCGAACATTTTCGAAATAGATTCATAGTTTCCTCGGTTCCAAGCGACTTCAATGGCATGACGAATTGCACGTTCAACACGTGATGATGTTGTATCGAATTTTTTCGCTATATCTGGATATAAAATCTTAGTAATCGAACCAAGTAACTCGACATCCATATATACCATTTGAATAGCTTCTCTTAAGTATGCGTACCCTTTAATATGAGCTGGCACACCAATTTCTTTTATAATACCTGTAATCGTTGCATCAAGTTGACGTTGATCCATTTGTTGTGGCTGTGACCCTTGCAGAACGCTTACACGTTTTGTTTTTTCTGTTTTATGACCTGCACATTGTAAAACTTTTGAAACAAGGCGATCGAATTCAAAAGGTTTTAACATGAAATAAGATGCCCCTAAGTCCACTGCTTGTTTCATAACATCTTCTTGTCCAAATGCCGTTAACATTATCACTTGAACATCATTATAAATTTCGTTTTCATGCATAACTTCCAAAACCGCTAAACCATCCAGGTGAGGCATGATAATATCTAATAATAGAACATCTGGTACTTGTTCCTCTAACATTTTCAAACAAAGTTTGCCGTTAGGGGCAGTTCCGATTACTTCAATCTCTGGGCTATTTTGTAGATACATCTCTAATGTACGAACTAGTTCCCGATTATCATCTGCAATTGCAACTTTTACTTTTCGCATTATTATTTCCTCCTTTGTGCTTGCGCTTCCGTTAAACACGATCAAAACCGACAAGATGAATTAAAGTAAACTCGTTTTTGATACAAAGTGGATAATTCGACTTTTTTGCATGAATACCTTTTATTCTTAAAAAAATAAGTATGTAGACATAGAGATACTATGTATTTCGACAGTATTCATTCATTCTAAACAATTTGTCGATTATTTGTCACTTTTATTGTAACAAAAGTAACAGAGAAAAAGAATGCTTTTTATCACATATTCTTTTCAATCTGAAAATTCCTCAAGAAAATGCTGCACCAGCTTCCCCGGTGCAGCGTAATTTTAATGGATTTATAAAAGCAAATCCCTTTCTTTAAGATGGTTGCCTTTTCAACATCTCAGTTAGAGGAATCGCTGCTCCCTTTTCAGGACTTTCGATATACATATGTGTAACAGCTCCTACAAATCGTCCGTTTTGTATAATCGGACTTCCGCTCATACCTTGTAAAATGCCTCCGGTTTTCTTTTTCAACTGCGCATCTGTCACTTCAAATTGCATTGTCTTGTCATCAACTTTGGTAATTTTGACATCAAATGCCTCTACTTTTTTCCCTTCAATAGTCGTTAGCAATTGTGCTTTTCCGACTTTTATTTCAGAAGGTTGCATGATTTCCATAGGTTTAGGTAAACCTTGTTCTAAAGTATTCGACCATTTTCCAAATATACCGTACACATTATTTTCGGCTATACTTCCTAACTGTCCAGCATTATGTTCAATTGATGAAATTTTATAACCTGGTTCTCCAGGTACACTCTTTTTTATTTGTTCGATGGATGCATAGAAAATTGATCCGGACGAAAATTTAGGCGGTGCTGAAACAACCGAGTCGATAATTTGATGACCTAATGCTCCATATTCCTTTGTTTCTGGGTCAATAAAGGTTAATGTACCAATACCGTCAGTTTGATCTCTAAAGAAAGATAACATCGGTTCAAGCTCTTCCTTCATGATCTTAATGTGTTGTGTTTTTTGCTGACGCTTTAGCTTCACATCCATTAATTTACCTGAAGAACTGATAAATAGGGATTTAACTTCTTCAAGCGTTTTAACTTGTTGAGAATTAATTGCTTGAATAGTATCTCCAGCCTTCAACCAAGTACCGTTTTTCAGGAGCACATCATTTGTTAAATAGACATTTTGAAGCTGAAGTTCTACACCTATTGAATGTCCCATCGGAATTAAGCTTTTGGCAGAAACACCAAATGGTAGTAGCAAAATGGCAAATAATAATGCGACAAACTGCATGACATAACGCATTTGATTTTTCATTTTTCACCTCCTCATCGTCCTTTTACTATGGCTTTGTTTTAGCATGTTATGTACGGTAAATATTTGAGTTGAATTGGATGATTGGAGAAGGTGGAAGGTTTTACATTGAAGTTTTTTTCAAAACAATACATACGTAAAAAACTGCCCGTCCAATTGGTTGGGACAGACAGTTTTCTAATTATATGGTCATTGCTTTTTTGCGACCGTTAGCTATTTCTACCAATTCTTTTGCATGTTGGAATGTTAAGTCCGTCACTTCTGCGCCAGACATCATTCTGCTAATTTCATCGATTCGCGCATTATCGAAAATTTCAGTGAGTGACGTAACTGTTCGATGTGCTTCTTCTTGTTTCTTAATATAATAATGATGATCTGCCATTGCTGCAACTTGTGGTAAGTGTGAAATACAAAGCACTTGAGAATGCATCGAAATAGCTGAAATTTTTTCAGCAATTGCCTGAGCCACACGTCCACTGACACCTGTATCTACTTCATCAAAAATAATTGATGTAATACCATTTGTTGAAGAAAAGATGGTTTTTAATGCCAGCATCATACGAGATAATTCCCCGCCTGAAGCAATTTTCGTTAATGGTTTCGGTGGTTCACCAACATTGGTTGCAATATAGAATACAATGCGATCCAACCCATTATGATCAAATTGATCGGCAGCTATAGGTTCAAAATGCACACTAAAGTCTGCTTTTTCCATATATAACGCTCGAAGTTGTTGCATAATGGCATCGCTTAGCTTACGACCGGCTTTTTTTCGAACTGCAGTTAATTTCTCTGCTGTTTGTAGTAATTTTTCTTTCAGTACATTTAATTGTTGTTCGTTTTTTTGCATATTTTCGTCGCGATTGATTAGAGATTCCAGTTCTTCTCCAATTTTTTCACGATATGTTAGTATGTCCTCAAGTGTAGCACCATATTTACGCTTCATCGATTGGATTAGAGCTAAACGTTGCTCTACTTCATTCAAACGCTCTGGGTTAAATTCAAGGTCATCTAATATGTTTTTGATTTGAAATGCTGCTTCTTGTAAAGAATAAAAGGCAGCTGATACATTATCTGAATGCTCTCTAAAATCTTGATCTAATGTTGCAACTTCTTCTAAATCGGTCATAGCTTGACCAATCCAATCAAGTCCTCTAGATTCACCCAGAATGGCTTCGTGTGCCGTGTTGGATCGTTCATAGATCTTGTTGAAGTTCATCAACCTGCGACGTTCCTCAGCTAGTTCCTCTTCTTCTCCTGCTCGAAATTGGCAAGCGTCAATTTCTTTAATTTGAAATGAAAAAAGATCAATTTTTTGGGCTACTTGCTGTTCACCAAGAGAAATTGCAGCAAGTTCCTTTTTCAATTCACGATAAGCAGAGTATTCCTTACTATAACGTTCTTTCAATGGATCAATGTCTTCACCTGCAAACTGATCCAACAAGGAGATATGTCTCTTATCATCCATTAACTCTTGGCTCTCATGCTGGCCGTGAACATCGATTAATGTTGCACCTATTTCACGCAAAAGAGAAAGTGGAACAAGTTTCCCGTTAACACGACAAACGCTTTTCCCATTGTCATTTAAATCACGGCGTAAAATAACCATTCCCTCTTCAATTTCAATCCCAGCTTCTGCACATTTCTGATAAGCAGAGTGGTTTTCAGAAGAAATCGCAAAGAGTCCTTCAAGTTCGGCTTTTTTTGCACCGTGACGGATGAATTCCTGAGAACCTCGACCACCAGCTAATAGCTGTACCGCATCAATAATAATTGATTTCCCGGCACCTGTTTCACCTGTTAAAACCGTTAAACCTTCAACAAAACCTACTGTTAAGTCTTCAATAATTGCAAAATTTTTAATCGATAGTTCTCGTAACAAGACAACTCACCTCGGATTACAACATTTCAAGTAAGCGATTTTTCACTGATTCGCGTTGAGAATCTTCACGACATAAAATCATAATCGTGTCGTCTCCACAAATAGTACCTAATATTTCAGTCCAATCTAAATGGTCAAGTAATGATCCAATTGCATGTGCATTTCCCGGTAAAGTCTTCATCACTAAGAAGTGACTAGCACCATCAATGCTCACAAACGCATCTGCTAAAGCACGATGCAGTTTTTGAATTGGATTGAAGCGTTGATCTGCTGGCAAACTGTACTTATAACGACCATCTTGAAGAGGTACTTTGATTAAATGTAATTCTTTAATATCTCTAGAGATTGTCGCTTGCGTTACATGATATCCTGCTTCTTTTAGTAAATCGACCAAATCATCCTGTGTTTCAATATCATTATTAGCGATCATGTCGCGTATTCGAATATGGCGTTGGCTTTTATTCAATTTTTTTCACCTCTATGAATAATTATGCTCTTCTTTTTTATAACCGTAACATCGATTATGTAAAATCACAAGAAAAAAAACGACCCAAAAGAATGGGCCGCGTCATTTAAGTTGTTGATGTGCCTCACTCACCAAGGTATTGAAGTCTGTAAATGATTGCAGCTCTTCTCCTTGGTGTGGGTTGTACAGATGGAATAGAAACTCAATATTCCCTTCTCCGCCTGTAATTGGAGAATAGGAAGCATCTTTTACCACAAATCCAACTGATTCAGCGAATGTTGCAATAGATTCTAATACTTCTAAATGTATTTTCGGTTCACGAACGACACCTTTTTTCCCAACTTTGTCTTTCCCTGCTTCAAACTGAGGTTTCACTAGTGCAATAACATCTCCACCAGGTACTAACAACGTTTTTAATACAGGTAAAATCAGTTTTAGAGAAATGAAGGATACGTCAATTGTTGCAAATTCAGGTAAACCTTCTGCCAAGTCAGGTGCTGTGACATAACGGAAATTTGTACGTTCCATAACAGTTACACGTTCGTCTTGACGGATTTTCCATGCAAGCTGATTGTAGCCTACATCTAGTGCGTAGCAATGCTTCGCACCATTTTGTAGGGCACAGTCAGTAAACCCACCAGTAGATGAACCGATATCTAACATTAATTTATCTTGTACAGCAACATCAAAAATATCTAATGCTTTTTCTAGTTTTAAGCCTCCACGACTTACGTAGCGTAGCTGTGATCCTTTAATAGTAAGCTCAGAGTCCATCGGTATTTTCTCACCCGGTTTATCTAGGCGTACTTCATTTGAATACACTTGCCCTGCCATGATTGTACGTTTTGCCTTTTCGCGTGTTTCACACAGTCCTCTTTCAACAAGAAGAATATCGACACGCTCTTTTTGAATTTTTATTGTCATTATGCTTTTAAACCTGCTTGCTCTTTATTGTCTTTATTTACTAATTCTTGAATACGTAATACAGTTTCTTCTGCAGTTAAGTTAATTTCTTGAAGTAACATATCAACACTACCATGTTCAATGAACATATCAGGTATACCGATTCGATCAATTTGAATTGTAGAATAATGATTGTCATTCGCAAATTCTAACACTGCGCTACCAAAGCCGCCTTGCAATACGCCTTCTTCAATTGTAAGGATTGGCTTTTTACTTTGCATTAAACGATGTAACATTGCCTCATCCATTGGTTTAATAAAGCGTGCATTGACGATTTCAACTTGTATGCCTTGATCTGCTAATACTTCAGCTGCTTCTTGTGCCATTGGAATAGTCGTACCGAATGTTAATATTGTTGCATCTTTACCTTCACGAAGTACTTCCCAACTACCGATTGGAAGAGCTTTAAGCTCAGTGTCCATAGGTACTCCTAAGCCATTACCTCGCGGGTAACGAAGAGCGATCGGGCCTTCATTATAGTCAATAGCTGTTTTCACCATGTGTTGGCCTTCATTTTCGTCTTTTGGCATCATAATTACTATATTCGGCATATGACGTAAAAAGGCAATATCAAAGACACCTTGATGCGTTTCGCCATCAGCACCTACTAAACCAGCACGGTCAATTCCGATAAACACATTCAAGTTTTGACGACAAATATCATGTAATACTTGGTCATAAGCACGTTGAAGGAATGTAGAGTATATCGCTAAAAACGGCTTCGTGCCATCTGCTGCCATACCTGCAGCCATAGTAGCTGCATGTTGCTCAGCGATACCAACATCAAACATACGATTAGGGAATTCACTAGCAAAACCTTCTAATTTTGAACCAACCGGCATGGCAGGTGTAATTGCTACGATTCGTTCATCGACACGAGCTAATTTACGAACAGTTTCAGCAATTAAGCTAGACCACCCTGGAGCAGTTGTTTTTGGTTTTACAAGATCGCCAGTTTCCATTTTATAAGGTCCGGTACCATGCCAAGTTCCAACTGTATCGTTTTCAGCTGGCAAGTAGCCTTTCCCTTTTTTCGTAATAACATGGATTAAAACAGGACCTTGCATTCTTTTTGCGTTTTGTAATGTTTCTTCTAATGTCTCAAAGTTATGACCGTCAATTGGACCAAGGTAAGTGAAACCTAGTTCCTCAAAGAATACACCTGACACGAGTAAATATTTCAAGCTATCTTTTACACGTTCTGCTGTGGAAGCTAATTTACCACCAACTGCAGGGATCTTTTTCAATAGCTGTTCTAATTCATCTTTTGCTTTGTTGTAATTATTTGCCGTACGTAAGCGACCTAATACATTATGCAATGCACCTACATTTGGGGCAATTGACATTTCATTATCATTTAAAATAACGATCATGTTTGTTTTCTCATGACCAATATGATTTAGTGCCTCTAATGCCATACCGCCTGTTAAAGCACCGTCACCAATAATAGGTACAACAAAGTTTTTATCGCCTTTAATATCTCTTGCTGCTGCCATACCCATCGCTGCTGACAGCGAGGTTGAGCTATGTCCTGTTTCCCAAACATCATGTTCACTTTCAATGCGTTTTGGGAATCCACATAACCCTTTATATTGACGTAGCGTATCGAATTGATCTGCACGGCCTGTTAAAATCTTGTGGACATATGCTTGATGTCCTACATCCCAAATAAACTTATCTTGAGGACTATTAAACGCTCGATGCAAAGCAATAGTTAACTCAACTACACCAAGATTCGGTCCAATATGACCACCTGTTACAGATAGCTTTTGGATTAAAAATTTTCGAACATCTTCACTTAAATCTTGAAGTTGTTTCGTATTTAATTCTTTCAAAAAGGATGGACTAGATATTTTGTTTAAATCCATCGCCATCACACACCTTTTCATTAAAATATTCATCGTACAATGTTTCACCCATTATAACAGTGTTAATCAATTGTACAAACTAAAACGGCCATTACTTGTTACGATGAACAATATAATCAGCTAAGTCTTTTAGTAGACTGCTTTCTGAGGGCAGTTTTTCAAGCGCTTTTATCGCAAGGTTGTAATGATCTTGCAACTTTTCTTTAGCGCCTACTAATGTAAGGAGTGCGGGGTAAGTGCTCTTATCGCTGGCAACGTCTTTACCGGCTGTTTTCCCTAATTGTTCTGTTGTACCTTCAATGTCTAAAATATCGTCCTGAATTTGGAATGCAAGACCGATATGATGCGCATATTCCACTAAGATTGCACGTTCTGCTTTTGTGGCATTTGCAATAATGGCACCTGACTCAATACTAAAACGAAGAAGCGCTCCTGTTTTATTGACATGAACGTTTTCTAGTTCTGATAATGTTAACTGTTTTGTTTCGCCTTCGATATCTAGGATCTGTCCTCCAACCATACCTTCAGCTCCAGCCGCTTCACTTAATTTATCTACTAATAATAAACGTGATACCGGTGGAATTTGTTGCATGCGAGCAAGGATACCAAATGCAAGTGTATTAAGTGCATCTCCTGCAAGTGTGGCAAATGCATCTCCGTACACTTTATGATTAGTTAGTTTGCCTCTGCGGTATTCATCATTGTCCATGCTTGGTAGATCGTCATGAATCAATGAATAAGTATGAATCATTTCAATGACAGCAGCTACCGTAAATCCATCATCATTGCGAACATTGAAATGGTCCATAACTGCAAGCACAAATAGTGGTCTTACTCTTTTACCGCCTGCGTTTAATGAATACAACATAGATTCTTTTAATACTGCTGGGGCTTCAATATTCTCAACGAGTTCTTGCATACGTTTTTCGACTGTCGGAATATTGTTTGCCATAAATTCTTTTAGAAGCTCAGTCATTTACCTTGTCCCTCTTCCCCTGTTGGATTAAAAGGCTTTTCGTTGCCATTGTCATCCATAATCGAGATCAGTTGCTGCTCTGCATTTTGTAATTGATCGTGGCAAAACTGGGATAATTTCATCCCTTTTTTATATAAATCTATAGCATCTTCTAAAGGTACTTCCCCTTGTTCAAGTTGATGAACGATTTCTTCTAGTTCTTCAATTGATTTTGCAAAGGATTGTTTCTTTTCAGCCATTATTCTTCTCCCCTCGCTTTCATTGTTATGGACGTAATTTCAGCATTCGCCTGACCATCTGGAAAATGAATAGTCAAATTTTGTTTCTCTTCTACTTGTTGTATTGATTTTATTACTTTTCCTTCTTGATAAACGATGCTATATCCACGGCTCATGATTGTTAAAGGATTTAATGCTTCTAAAGTACGAATGATGGACCTGAATGCATCTTGGTGCTTATTGATTGATTGCACAACACTTTTATCAAGTTGCGTGCTTAATCTCGCAACGTGTTGCTGTTTATATCTCACTTCTTGAAGAGGCGTATTCATTTGTACACGATTTGCTAATTGTTGCAATACCGCCTGCTTGTCTTTGATATAATTAGTCATTTGTGTTTGTAACTGTTCATCTGTACGACTTAACTTCTCGACAAATGGACGAAATAGACGGTCTGGATATGCAATCGGATAGGATTTCTGTAACCCCTCTAATTGACTTCTTTCATGTCGAATACGCGATTGTGTCAGTTGAAATATTTGCGACCTACGCGTCAATAAATGCTTCATTAAATCTTCGCTATTCGGTACAGCCTTTTTCGCAGCGGCTGTAGGAGTCGCTGCTCGCCAGTCCGAAACATGGTCTGCTATCGTAGTATCTGTCTCATGTCCGACACCACTAATAACAGGTATGTCACTTTCAAAAATAGCTCTGGCAACAATTTCTTCATTGAACGCCCAAAGGTCCTCAATGGAACCTCCACCACGTCCGACAATTAAAACATCAATTTCGTCCATACGGTTTGCTTGCTGAATTGCTTTTACAATACTAGGCGCTGCTTGTTCTCCTTGCACGAGTGCAGGGAAAATCAAAACATCTGCAAGAGCGTAATGCTGCGTAATAGTTGTACAGATATCTCTTATGGCTGCTCCAGTTGGTGCTGTAACAACACCAATTTTACGAGGGAATGTTGGTATCGCTTTTTTATATCTTTCATCAAACAATCCTTCTTTTAAAAGTTTTGCTTGTAATTGTTCAAAGGCGATATGTAAACTACCTACACCGTCCGGTTCCATTGCTACTGCATATAACTGATAACGTCCACTACCTTCATAGACGTTAATATCTCCACGAATAAAAACCTTCATGCCATTTTCAGGAACAAATTTCAGACGACTAGCACTCTTCGCAAACATGACTGCTGCAATTTGTGTTTTTTCATCTTTCAATGTGAAATAAATATGGCCAGAACCCGTATGTTTTTTGACATTTGAAAGCTCTCCTTTTACAAATACATCACGTAAATGAGGATCAGCATCAAACTTCTTTTTAATATATTTTGTTAATGCTTGGACAGATAAATAAGGTGTACTTGTCAAAAGCCTCAGACTCCTTATCCGAACGTTTTATAAGAAATTTAATTTCATAAAAAAAGCTGTCTTTCATCAGAAAAACAGCTTCTGCGTTACTATTTTACCTGTTTTGAGCTCATTTGTCTTGAGGAAACCTTCTTTTTCGCTGATTGCAATGTATTGAATAGCAACATTGTAATCGTCATTGGGCCAACACCTTTAGGTACAGGAGTGATTGCTGATACTTTATCAATAACTGAATCAAAATCAACATCGCCGCAAAGTTTATTGTTTTCGTCGCGGTTAATACCTACATCAATTACAACAGCGCCTTCTTTTACATGCTCAGCACCGATCATTTTCGCACGGCCTGTTGCTACTACTAAAATATCAGCTTGTGTTGTCATGGCAGCTAAATTAGGAGTTTTAGAGTGACAATAAGTCACTGTAGCGTCTTTTTGTAATAGTAGTTGTCCCATTGGAACACCTACAATATGGCTACGTCCAATGATGACAGCATGTTTACCTGCTACATCAATATTCGCATATTCTAATAACTTCATCACACCAAAAGGCGTACAAGGTAAATATGTTGGTTGACCTAGCATCATTTTTCCTACGCTTTCTGGATGGAAGCCATCTACATCCTTCTCAGGAGAGATAGCCGCGATGACGTTTTGTTCATCAATGTGTTTTGGAAGTGGTAATTGAACTAAAATGCCGTCAATTGCAGAATCAGCATTTAGTTTGTCAATTTCGCTTAATAATGTTTCTTCTGAAATATCTGCTGATAACTCGATAAGTTGTGAGTAAATACCCATTTGTTCGCATGATTTCTGTTTGTTAGAAACATATGTTTTAGAAGCAGGATTGTCCCCTACTAATATAACTGCTAGTCCTGGTGTAATACCGTGTTCTTGTAAATCATTCACTTCATGTTGAATAGATTGTCGAATCAAATCTCCGATTTCTTTACCATTAATTAGCTTACCTGACATTATTAGTAACACTCCCAAATTTAACTTAGAATTTATTATTTTGCGTATTTTGATAATACGCCGTTTACGAAGCGGCTAGATTTCTCATCACCATATGTTTTACTCAACTCAATTGCTTCGTTTAAAACAACATTCTTAGGTGTTTCTGGTGTATATAAAATTTCATAAACCGCTAAACGTAAAATTGTACGTTCAATTTTCGCTAAGCGAGGTAATGACCAATTTTCTAATTTCTCAACTAATGACTTATCGATTTCTTCCATGTGTAAAACAGTACCTTGTACTATTTGCTCGAAGAATGGTGAACTCTCCTCACCTACAATATGTTCAATTGCTTCTGTAACTGTTAATTCTGTATTTTCTAGTTGAAAAAGTACTTGTATCGCTTTTTCACGCGCTTCTCGTCGCTTCATTTATATAGTTCTCCTTTATACTACTACATTGGGGAGATTCTGACATATTCCCTAAGTAAAACGGGATAAAATGTACAAAATAAACCCGAAATGTAAAGTGTTTCATTAAATATGCATGTAGCATTATCTTATCACATTTTTCGATTCAATTCATCGATTCCTTTAACTTTTAAATAGTCAGAAAAAGCACCACCTCATATGAAGTGATGCTTTTCTTAGTATTGTTTCATAAAATCGTCAATAAAAATATTGAATATTTATTTACTTTTTAATCTCGTCCCTATTTTAACAACTGATCAATCCACTCTTGTACTTTCAAACCTTCTTCAAACGATACAATAAGAGACTCCCTACCAATGATCGAATTATGACACGCGTCCATTAGGCTTTCCGGCTGAGATTCTGGAACAATTACCACTTCTTCCTGATCCGTTTCACTAACCCATAGTTCTGACCAATTGCGGAGTGTTATCACTTTTTTTGTTCCAAAAACCTTATACTCTAGACGTTCTTCTTGCCCAATCCCGGACAAGCTATTCAATACAATTGGTATTCCACTATCTGTTTTAGCCAAAGCAGTCACACCTGTTTCGCATAAATCCTCATTTGCTGGATATGTCGTCTCGTGAGAAGTAATCGAAAAATCACCAAATAGATGATGCGTAAGTTGAAAATAATGTGGAAATATCTCTCTTATGAAACCTCCTTGTTCTCTAGAGGCAATCCACGGATTTTGTTGCCATTTCCTTGGCCAATGTGGGAAGTATGTATGTAATTCAATACGAACAATATCGCCAAGTGATGCTGTATTTATCGCTTCTTTAAGACTATGTATCGCCTGACTGTACATTAATGGGAAATGCATTGCTGTTTTGACATTTGCTTCTGCAGCTGCATTTACCATTCTCACGCTATCTTGTGCATCGTGAGCAAGAGGCTTTTCGGAAAGAATATTCAAACCACGTTTAGCTATTTGTTCTGCCAAAGGAGCATGACTTACTGGGGGCGTCCCGATATAAACCCAGTTTGGATCTAATTGTAAAAGCTCATCTAATGTTTCTGCAACTGGAAGCTGATATTTTGTTGAAACTTCTTCTAGTCTTGTTTTATTTTCATCGAATACAGACACGATTTCACAATTAGGATGCGCCAAAATTTGATTAATAATTCGCTCTCCTACAACTCCAGTACCAATTAATGCAAAAGTAGTTTTTGACATAACGCACTCTCCTTCTTAGGTATTTGTATATTTTTTTCTTCCTATTAAAGACATTATTTTCAAAGTAAAAACAATGTCTATGTAAATAGTTAATCATATTGATAGGATAATGCATAGTCATTGGAACAATTTGATAAAATTGGATAGTTAAAATGTAGCGCTCAAATCCCTTTTCATTCCCAACGTTTCTAAATCAACACAGAATTGCACGAGTAATGTTTCACTAACGGGAAAGACTACATTACAAAGGAGTGAAGAAAAGTGGCGAAAAAGAAAATATTAGTACCTGACGCTCGCGAAGAATTAGACAAATTAAAATCTCGAGTTATGAAAGACATGGGTTATGTTGTAGATAGCAACAATCCTAATAATGTAAAATACGAAATTGCAGATGAGTTAAATATTCCACTGAATAAGGGATATAACGGAAAACTTACTTCTGAAGAGGCCGGAAAAATAGGTGGACCGATTGGCGGCAATATGGTTAAAGAATTGGTAAGATTGGCACAAGAACAAATGCTTAAAAAATGAAGCTGATACAAGTATCAGCCACTAGTTAACCACTCAGACAAAAACTCTAAAATAAATAATCCAAAGAAAAATGAATTGTTTTTCTTTGGATCTTTTTCATTTGCTCTGTTTGATGTAAATAGCCGGTCTTCGCCGCTATGCAGTACTCTATCCTCATTTCTTCGTCATAGAAATGGGAATTGGCGAAATGACTTACCTTGTTATGGTCAAAATACTCTCCATCCAGGGTTTAGGATCTGAAAATTAGTTTCTTAAAAAAGAATAACATTAATTAAGATATAACTATGCGACTCTATTATTATATAATGGAGCACCAATTGAAGTCATACAAAGTTTAATGGGAAACGTAAAAAGGGAAACAACTTGAATCTATGTTCAATTAAGTGGGAGGCATAGAAAAGAAGTTTATCAGAAATTCGTTTAACCAATGGAAAGAGTAGTATCTTAAAACCGTTGACCTTTTTACTATTGCTCTCGTTAGTTTAAGGGCAATGTTTCACAAATAAGGGAAAATAGATTATACTGAACTGACTATCATATTTAAAAAGGAGGAATTTCCTATGACCGAGAATAATCAATCCGAAGCACCAAAAAAGAAAATCAGCCTAAAAGAGGCAGTGAAGCAGCAGCTTGAAAACAAAAAGAACCAGTCTTCTCCTAATAAGGGGACAAAGAATGCCGACCTATCAACAAAAAAAATGAAAAGTCAGCAAACGAAAAAGACTAGCAATACCCGTAGAAAAATGGGTGTCTAATGAGCTGACAAAATCGGGCATCTATCGCCACGATATCAAAGTCAAGATAATCGATGGTCAGATTAGAGCTGTACAGGAAATTCGCACTATATAAAAAAAGTGAAAAAGCATTCAAGGAACCCTTCCCTGAATGCTTTTAAATTATTTTCTTTATTCAATTTCTAACTTCTTTAATTAAACTGCTTCTTTAGTTGAATAAAAATGGGGAATACTTTTTCTAACATAAGTCCATTAGTGGTTCGCCATGTTAGCTACCAATTTTTTCACCCTGATCATTCCTCATTTCTTTGAGGTCTTTTTTGTTTGACAAAAGATAAAATGATCATCATGATTCCAAATGTGCAGATGATCAGCACGGTATCCGCGAAGCCACAACACGCCGTTTATTTGTCTAAGATAAAAGCCTTTCGGAAAATCATCGTCTTCTTTTAGTATTTCCGATGCAATTGTGATGGAGCCGGAAGGAGCTTGATGTCGCTGTATAGGGCTCCCCGAATAACCTTCAGGCTGATCCAGATACTCGAGTCTTAAGTGAGCTCCTAACTCAAGTGGACACAATTCCAAACCAAGATCGCTCGCTCTTTTAAAAATCTGAGTCGTACTAGCTCCATCAGGAAAGCCAAGGTTGCTAACAGTTAGTTCAACAGTCTGCAGGCTGTACTTTGTATCAGAGGTCGTAAATTTTTCATCAGCTATTAGCCTCTCTCCATACTCATTCATCAAAATAGAGTGTTGTTGCAATTTCTGGATAAGCTGCGATTTCGTAATTCCTCCAACCTCTACTGTTCTGGCGAGAACCGGGCAATCAGGGTATATTTTCTCGTTTTCGATACGCATTCATAGTCACTCCTAACTAATCGGATATTTAGGCTGAAACCCGATAAGGAAATGCCAAAATAATGGCCATGCCTAAATCCAATAATATATATATCAAATGAATAATTGCCCTTTTCGCACTTTTAAATAATCTATTAAAATTATCCTAATTCCTTATTTTCAATTAAATAAACCTTGTTTTACTAAACTGCTATGTTACTTTAATTATTTCGACAAAAAAAACGTTAATCCTCCTTGGATTAACGCCCTTGAAAATTAAAGATTGTTCGTGATGCAAAATTATTGTTTAACATCTTACATATTTGCGTTTGAAACCAAGCCTTCCTCTATCTACTTCCTTTTGAATACTTTCGAAAGCGTGTAGGAAACTACTTTTTTTCTTGTCCCGTTTGACTTCTACTGGACCTACTGTCTTTGCAGTTTCGACTGCCATTTCATGGAGGGGCAAATATGAAACCCCTACGGTATATAGGAAATTATTCATAGCAGATTTCGTTCGTTCTGGTGAAACATGAATCGTATTTTTCACAATTTCAATCATATTGGCAATCTTACTTTCCGAAAATTCAACGTCTAAGCGATTCCCTAAAAGCCAACAGTAGCAACTCCAGCCTGCTGACATTCTAAGCTCTTCACCGCTTGCAATCCATTTATCAGCTACGACTTGTGCAATATCTGCTTCGGCTAAAGTTACTGCTACAACATAATCTGACAACATATAAAAATATGCCTCATCTATCCAACGGTCAAAATCTGACTCAGTCATTGCTTTAGGATCTGCAATAATGCCTGCAAAGTACATTGCGTCGTAGTTTCCTGTGGCATAAAGCTCTTCAGCTAAAGATTGATTTATTTTTATTTTCTTTGCAATTGGCTTCATTGCACCTGTAGCCACGCCAAATAGAGGTTCGTGCGCACCATTAGATATATACATTTTTTTTGTTCGTTCCTTGCTGAGGGCTTCAAGCTCCTGCATAACAGTTTGTAGATTCATCGTTTAGCACCTCCTTCTTTTTGGAGATTTACCCCCTTGATACTTAATCCCTTCGAATCCATTACATTTATCCTATAACAAAACTTACTATTTGTCATCAAAACCATCTCCTCAAAATGTAGGGAATGTATGTGGTAAGATAGTTGTTTTGGTAAGGTTAATACTGAAGATTCGCACCTATTTATAAAGAAAAGAGCCTTTATTTATTAGTCGATTCTATACAGTTTCTTATTCAAAACAGCTGTTAGTTTAAGTACATTAATTCAAAATCTATCTTGTTAGAATTCCATTCAATACTATGAGAAATACATCCCATACTTACTATTATTAATAGAATAAATAGTGTATTATGTAATGATTTTGGCATTCAAAACTCTTTCTACTCTATGACTGACTAAAGCCTGCATCGCGGAGCCTCGCTATTGGGCACCAATCTATCTTTTCCCGCAATGATAACACTTATGTTAGCTAATCCCTCATTTTAAATAGTGCTATAACTAACTATTATCAACATACTTAAACATAAGTTCCCCACATACCTTTCTCTAATAACCTTAATTTAGTTTCTTTCTTCTTAACTCACTCACTCTCTACCTCAAAACAATCCATGATTTTATCTCATCTAAATTATTCAGAAAAAACTCCTTCGTCTCTGCTAGCTTCAGAAGTTCATCCACTTCATCAATCTTTACAAACACAACTTCACTAATTTCCTCCGTTTTTGGTTGCAACTGAGCCCTATCACCTAAAAACTCCAAGATAAACATATATGTGACTTGCCGTTCAAAACCTAGCTTTTCTTTCATAGCAGCTGGAAATTCAAATTCAAGCGTGCCTAGTTCGTCTATAATCCGAAAATCGCTCGTCCCGGTTTCCTCATCGAGCTCCCTGAATAACGCTTCCTGAATATTCAGGTCATCTCTTTTTATGCCTCCCTTTGGAAAATCCCATTCAGGTTTGACTTCCATCGGTTTTTCCATGTCCATTACTTTTCTTTTTTTCACTAACAGGATGGTATCTTCCGATTTAATAATGCCTCCTACAGCATATCGAATCATAGCTTCACCATTTCTTTTTCATTATTTTGTTTGGTTAGAATTTCGTCGTCTTCTTCTGTCGTCGAACACATCATTAAGTGATAAACATTTTTATGACAATCCTGATCCCTTATCATTTAAATTCACTCTATCCTAATTAGATTTTGCTTAAAAACTTCATTACCCTTTTCAACTAACCTGCTCCTTTAGTTGAATAAAAAAATGAGCCGTCTGAAGGGCTCAATAAACTTCTACTATAGCACCTGTTAGCTCGATGAACAAAGTCTCGTTATCCCTGCCTTAATATTTTTTGAAACATTCTTGGTCGATGTTTTTCAAAACCCTTTATCAATTCTTTTCCAAAAACAGTTATAGTTCTTTCCCAAGGGTGTCCTAAATATCCCCATTCAAAATCTTTATGAATAAAGAAGTAATAATCGCCATTTGGGAAAATCGGTACTGTCCATTCATCGAATTCGTTTTTTTGAAATTCTAGATAGGGATTTATCCAATAACATTCATGCTGCCAATCTAGTGCATAAATAAATTCATCTACTGACGTACATTCTTGAAAAACAAGTAATGCTTTTTCTTCCAAGTCATCATAGGCATCCAAACCTTTATATTTGCCAAAGTATAGTGAGATATCGTAGGTAATAAAAGGGGTTGGTACTTTAAAAGATGGGAGATTGGTAGTACTTGGTTCAAACTTCAATTCGTCATATATTTTATTCCACACTTTTTCATCCTCTGCATTGGTTAGTTCAAGCCAGTTTTTCATTTGAATGACCACCTTCTTTTGTAGTGTCTATTATATCATTCCTGATTTAATTAACCTGCTACTATAGTTGAAGATTAACATAATCATACTAATGAGTTTCGTGAAGATATAAGCGTAAACCCTGCCCTAAAATTAGGACAGGCTTTACATATAGTTACTGCTGTATTATCTGAATAAGGTTGCCACATGTATCGTCGAAGACAGCTATTGTGACTTCGCCCATTTTTGTAGGCTCCATAGTAAACTTCACGCCGTTTTTCAATAATCGTTCATACTCTTTACGAATATCTGCAACGCCAAACATTGTTGCTGGGATACCTTGTGCAAATAAATTCTTTTGATATTCTTTGGCGGTCGGATTCTCATTAGGTTCTAGAACTATCTCTGTTCCGTCTTGGTCATCAGAAGAAACAAGCGTTATCCACCTAAATTTCCCTTGGGGAACGTCATGCTTTTTTACAAAACCCAAGGTTTCAGAATAAAACTTCAGTGCCTTGTCTTGATCTTTTACGAATAAACTGGTAACAATAATTTTCATACTGTTTTTCCTCCTTTGATATTTGCGGTGTAGGGCGGTGAACTACTAACAATCAGGCTATATACAAAACTACCCACACTTTCTTCAGAAGTCCTGTTCCTATAATACCCATTTTATTGAACAATTCAAAACACACTCTTGACTTCATCCACTTTCTATTCCTTATCTACGTAGAACAAAACCCGACTCCATTAGATAGAGTAGGGTTTATCGAGCTGGAATTATTTTTTAGTTAGACTTCAAATTGCACCTCTAAAAGTCCTGAGGCATTCTTTTTACTATTATCTAGCTAATTTTCATGGTCAATAACCGTATGGGATCCATGACTTTCTTGCTAATCAAAGAAATCATCAAACCCCGAATTATTAAAACCGCTAACGGCTAGTTTATACTCTTGATCACTATATTTTTTTCTCTTCTCACGAACAACAGAGCTGTTTCAAAAGCTCCCCTTAACAGAAGTTTACTTTTGTAACAGCTCCAGTTACTATATATTACTTATTAGTTTTTGTTTATTTTCCGATTTTAACTCACTTGCATTTGCTACGTTACCTGTAGTTGCAAGAAGTAAAATGGAAGCAACCGTTAAAAATAATTTCTTCATATTAACCCTCCTAAATTATTATTTTATTGCTTTGTACTAATTCTATATTTTTATTACTGTATTGGGGTTATCTTTCTTAAATCAAATATAGAGAGGGCGGTAACACTTCCTCTCTCTTTATTTTAGAATATTGATTAAAATGATGTTAATCTATAGGATTTATATAAAAGAGTTAGTTCATTTTAATGAGCCTTATTGAACTAAAGCACCCATTAGTTTAAGTACATTTCTTCACAAACAAAAATATAACCAAATATAGTAGCACCCCGTTTGAAAAAGGTTGAACAAAAAAAGGTTAAACAAATTTATACATTAGTATATCATCCACATATAAGTCATCACTGAACTTAACTTCTTTAATTTTACGTCCTTCTTCAACAAATCCCATACTTTTGTACAATTCGATAGCTCTTTGGTTTGTTGATAATACACCTAAACTAACTTTTTCTATTAATGTGTTATTCTCCGCCCAGTTTAAAAGTTCTTTTATCAGAAGTTTACCAATGCCCTGATTGCGATACTCTTTTTTAACCATTGCCGTAAAAGAACCAGTGTGAGAAAGCCTTTTAGTACTTTTTGAGCGAAAAACAATCATACCAACAATCTGCCCTCTGCATTCCGCTACGATTAGCTTTTCTTTATTGTTCTCTAAAATTTTCTCGATCCAGTTTCTTAGTTGCTCCGATGTTTGTTCATACTCTTCTATTACCGAAATCATAAATTCACCTTCTGAAAGAACCTCCTTTTGTAGTTCTAACACAGCTTCTGCATCATTTATGTTTCCTTTTCTTAGGGATACTTGGATACTTCTTTTCGTCATCTTTATTCCCCCTTACCTTTGCATATCTTGATATTACTTCTACAAATAGAAGTAAACTCCTTCTTAAACTAACCTGCTTCGTTAGTTCAAGAAAGAAAAAAAGAGCTGCATATGCAACTCAATGATCTTCAAGTAAAGCACCCGTTAGTTGAATAAGGAATAGCAGTTTAATGGTATCGAAACCAAACAAACCATCCTTTTTCCTTACTTTTAGCTAAAAATATTTGACCTTGGGCTAAGTCAGCTCCAGGTGCTTTGGGGAAATCTAAACGTACAAGCCATGACTTTTCAGCAATTTCTTTGCCACAAAAGGTTTTAGCCATTCCAAAATAGTCTTCTTCTATTTTATTACCAACTGTTTTAGGAAAAGGTTTGGCAGTTACTACATTCCACTTAGTATATAGGTCAGGTAAATCATCTAATCCAGTTCCATAAGTTTTTGGTATTAAAGTATTTAACGCTTCTATTACCTCTTTTTTATCCTTAAGCGATGTTTTCTCTAATTCACTTAATACAGGACAATTTTTAGGCTGTGCATAAGCTTCAAATGATATCAAAGTAAATAAAGATATGATTAAAATCAGTACATACATTTTTTTTAAGATAAATTCACCTCTTTTCTAATTACTATCTCCAATTAGAAAAGAATTATTAATCCTTCTTCAACTAACCTGCCCTGTTAGTTATATAAGAAAAAAGAGCTGCATATGCAACTCAATGATCTTCAAGTAAAGCTACCCGTTACTTCAATAGGATTTTTAATGAAGTCCATATCTTAGAATCTGTTCTCTGATTACCTCATTGCCAAATGTAAACCATATTAAAAGCAAGAAAACTATTACTCCCATCACAACACTAAACCATGCAAAATACTTATTTTCCTTATTTATTAAGGGATATAGAACAATTAACAACGTACCAAAAGCAAGTGTAATTACGACCGAAAGTTGTCCTGTTAGTGTTTCGAAAATCATATAATACCTCCATTCCTAGGAATACTTTAACATTATTTATTGATGCCTTGTTCAACTAAACTGCCCCGTTAGTTCAATAAAGAAAAAAGAGCTGCATATGCAACTCAATGATCTTCAAGTAAAGCACCCGTTAGTTGAAGATAAATTGAACTATTTTTCATTTATTTAATAATGAATTGAATTCATTATTAAATGGAAAGCTACCTTTTGCAACTTTCTGTTTTAATCTTTCTAATGCCTTTAATGCTTCATTTTTCAGTTCTTCTGGATATTGATATTTAATACTATTTACTTCAAATTCATCCTCATCTATAACTTCCCAGTTTTTGTTTTTTCTTTTTATTAAATCTAAATCCAAATCTATAAAACTAAGTTCATTGAGATTTAAAACAGAAGGCATTGCTATGTTGCAATATGTTGAAACTACTACTCCTTCTTCAACTTCCATTGCTGCTGTATACCATTCTTTCAAGGAAAAATACTCTATCGAGGTATTATTTATTGTATATACGTCATTTTTAGAGTGATGTATTAATTTTCTTCCTGATTTGCAAAGTACAAGTATGTAATTATTCGTTTTTTCTAGAATTTCTCCTTCCCATTCATAATGAAGGACGTTTGGAAATTTTAAGGCTTTAATTTTTAGGATATTACTCAAAATTATTCTCCTCCAAATATATTTTATATAAATTTCGCCGTATTACAGATAATTTCCTTCTTCAACTAAACTGCCACGTTAGCATAAGTACATTTCTTCACAATCTTAACGAAACAATTAATAAAGTCACTCCATAATCTGGCCCGATTGTTGAACAATAAGTTAAACAACACTCTTCAACTAAACTGCCCCGTTAGTTGAAGAAGAAAAAAGAGCTTTCTGAACAGCTCATAGAGCTTCTACTAAAGCACCCGTTAGTTAAATTTCTTAAGGAGTTTATAAACACAAAAACAAAAAAATACAAGTCCTACTAAAAACATAATCCCACCTAATATGA
>NZ_MSPW01000013.1 GCF_001955655.1 Viridibacillus arenosi
GATATCTATTTTCGTTTTGATCCACCAACAGAGTTGATGTTCAAAAACATTTATTGATTAACGTCTTGCATGTTCAGTTTTCAAGGTTCATTTTGTTGTTATTGTAATCGCTTGTTGCAGCGACTTTAATATCTTAACATCTTTCATTTTTGATGTCAATAACTTTTTTGAAAAAGTTTTTTGAGTGAAAGTTTTAAGTTTTAACAACACGTCTTAGCGACAATTAATATAATACAATAGTGTCGATACTCATGTCAACACTTTTTCTAAAAAAATCCGAGGCGTTTTAAACGCCTCAATTAATATACAACTATTCAGCGATTTCTTCAACCTTATAATCTCTATGATATATGTTATTTCCTTTAGTCTCTACACGCTCTACAGAGATGTAGCCTTTATCTATTAAGTATTCGATGAAAACTTCAAGGTTAACTGAATAGTTTTTCAGCTCCTCTTGTTCATGCAATTCTTGAATTGTCCAAAAGTCTTTCTTAGACATTACTTCTATTACATGTGTTGCTCCATCTGCAGTACGAGAATGAATAAAGAACTCGCTTGCTAAAAATAATAACTCTAATCGTTTATCCAACGATTCTTCACTTGTAATAAGTTCTTCATATAATTTATAAATGGCTGGATCAATTTGTTTTACTTGCGACCACACTGTAACCTCAGGGTACATTCCTTTATCCATTACAGCAAGTCGAGCTAAATGATGCAATGATTCAACAACATGATTATAGGCATCTAAGTAATTTTTCTCTTCGAAACATACTTTACCTTCTAAGTATCTTCGTATAAGCTTTGCAAACTCAATACCCATTTTAATTTTCCGACCATAAAAAGGGAACTCCTTCAGTTCCTTTTTTAAATTAAAAAGATACTCATTACGATCGAATAATACTTTTCCAAAGAATAGCCAGTCGACTATCTTCTTATTAGTTCCTACTAATAACCATTTGTTTAACTGCTTCTCCGTAATAATGTGCATAGCAGCTTTTTTATCTTTAAATGTATAATGTTTCGTAAAGACTGGTCGGTCACTTTGTTTTGTAATAATAAGAAGTACCGTATCAAATGTATCTGTTATCGGGCTAACTTCTTCCCTTTTTTCTATTAAAATTACACCTATTGTATTCGGGTGACTTGCTCGTTCTTGGTATATGGGTCGTAGTAGCTGCTCCATAATGATCCTCCTATAGTCAATAGTCAATTTACTCTGTCTTAAACGTTCGACAAAAATAATAAGATTCCTGCATAAAATTTTCACTTCATATTACGATATCATTTTGTGTTATAGTATGTTGTAGATTAGGAGGCTTACAAATGAAACCATATAAAAATAAGATAAATAAAATCCGTTCATTTGCTTTATCTCTCATATTTATAGGCTTTATCATCATGTACGGCGCCATTTTCTTCAGAGAACACCAATGGTTAGTTATTATCTTCATGACACTAGGTATCCTCTGTATTCTTGGAAGTACTTTTGTATATGGATGGATTGGATTCCTTTCAACCCGAGCAGTATTAGTAGAATGTCCGGGGTGCCATAAACACACAAAAGTGCTTGGACGTGTAGATATGTGTATGTATTGCAATGAACCACTTACTTTAGATCCTTCATTAGAAGGACAAGAGTTTGATCAATCATTAAACAATCGCACAAAGCGTAATGATTAATGCCTTCACCCCGTTACTAAATTGTAACGGGGGTTTTTTATTGAAAAACCATTAAATAGTTTACCATAAAAAGAAGCTACCTATGTGTCATTCTTGACAGTTAAGTAGCTCCCTTACTTATTGAACTTTCGTAGCTTGCTCAGAACACGTCGGACAAGTTCCGTAAATTTCCATTCTGTGCGAGTTGATTTTGAAGCCAGTGACATGAGCGGCGAAATGTTCAACCTCATCAAGTCCTGGGTAATGGAAGTCTACAATCTTCCCACAACCTTCACAAATAATGTGATAGTGCTTATTTGTAACAAAATCAAAACGACTTGCGCTATCACCATATGTTAATTCTTTCACTAAACCTGATTCTCGGAATACACGAAGATTATTATAAACCGTTGCTACACTCATATTAGGGAATTTCCCTTCAAGTGCTTTGTATATTTCATCAGCTGTTGGATGTGACATTGTTTCGATTAAGTACTCTAAAATAGCATGACGTTGGGGGGTGATCCTTACGCCTGTTGTCTTTAGCGTGTCTAGAGCGCTTTTCAATTGCACTTCAGTCATCGCCATGCACCTCAATTCATAAAAATTATTAGTTTATAATTGTTATAATTAGTTTACTTAAAAACTAGGGCAAATGTCAACATATCCATCTATGAGTCACCTTTTTGTTCTGGTTTTTAATAAGGATAATTTACTAAGCATCAAAAATTAGCTCTAATTATCAAAAATATATCATTTTATTCCTTGTATCATTCTCAATTGCTCCTAGTTAATGATACTTTCACCTACTACTATAAAAGTTCCTGACTAATAACCTCTGGTAATATCCATTTTGTTAATAAGGTCTGTATCTCCCTCTAGCCACTTTGTTAAGTTAGGTTTGAAAATCTCTAAACTACGCTCCAAATACCTAGAAGAATGACTTGAGACATGAGGCGAAACAGTAACAGTACTCATCTGCCAAAAAGGATGATCTGCTGGTAACGGTTCTTCTTCATATACATCTAAAACTGCATGTGCGATTTCTCCTGCATTCAATGCGTTTATCAATACATCTGTGGATACTAAATCGCCGCGGCCAAAGTTCATGAATAATGCACTACCTTTCATCGCTTTGAAATGTTCACTATTTAATAAATGTTGTGTATCTGGAGTACTTGGTAAGACCGAAATAACTATATCAGCACTTGGTAATTCCTTTAGCAATGCACTAAAAGAAATCATATCATCCATATAATCTGCCGTATTTCCTGAGCGATTACACCCTATAGTATGTACGCCAAAAGCTTGCAACAATCGGCCAATCTCGGAACCAATTGCACCCGGTCCTAAAATAAGAGCGGTAGAACCATGAAGTTCCGTTGCTTTAGACTTACGGTTCCATTCAGCTTTTTGCTCTTGTTCATAGATCCATGCGAGTCCACGTTTATATGATAGAATGTGGGCAAGTACAGATTCTGCCATCGGGACTTTATGAATGCCACGTACATTAGAAACAACAATACCACGTTCAGCAATTTCCTTTTGAGGCATTTTCTCTATCCCTGCCGAAGCAACCATTATCCATTTTAGCTTCTTCGCTAACCTTATTTGCTCCGCTTCAATATCTTCACCATAAGTAACTATAACTTCTGCCTCTTTTAATACAGTATGATCCATATTGTCATGGAAGATAAAATCAATCGTAGGGAAATCTTGTATTAGTCCCTCTTTTAAATCTGGTCTTGGATCAAAAGTAAAATATACTATCATAACTATTCCCCCTTCTCCCGTATATAAGTTAGCACATCTTCAATATGTCCCTTCACCCGGACTTTGCGCCACTCTTTAATAATTACCCCATTTTCGTCTATCATAAAAGTAGAGCGTTCGATACCCATATATTCACGTCCGTACATTTTCTTCAATTTCCAAACGCCGTATTTTTCCGCAACTGCATGATCCTCATCTACTAATAGCGAAAATGGTAAACCATGTTTTTCTATAAATTTCTCATGTCTTTTTTCATCATCAGGACTTACTCCTAAAATAACAGTATTTAAATCAGAGAAATCACTATGAAAGTCTCTAAATTCACGTGCCTCTGTTGTACAACCAGGTGTCATATCTTTTGGGTAAAAATAGAGCACTACCGATTTCTTTCCATTATAATCTGCGAGCGATACCAGTTCACCCTGTTCATTTTTCAGAGTGAAATTTGGTGCTTGTTGTCCTTCTAGTACAGTCATATTTAATCCTCCTATTCACTTTTACAATAATTGTATCAATTTTTTGAAGAAACGTCGTTTTTTTGTCTACACTATAGGTTACTATCATAAGTTAATTAAGCTCATGAATAATCCGTTGTTGACCATCTTGAGGTAATCGGTTAAAGTAGCGGAATACTAGTATACAGAAAGAGAGGTTACCCATTTCAAATGAAATTAGGTGCCCGTATTTTAAAAACAGGTTTAGCTATTGTATTTGCACTATATATTGCAAATTTGCTTAACTTACCATCACCCGTCTTTGCCGGCATTGCTGCTATTTTCGCAATCCAACCATCTATTTATCGCTCTTATTTAACAATTTTAGAACAAGTACAATCGAATCTAATCGGTGCTGCAATAGCTGTTTCATTTGGTCTACTATTCGGCCATCAATATGTAGCCGTTGGATTAGCTGCTATCATAACTATTTCTATCGTCATTCGACTTGGTTTGGAAAATTGTATTTCCTTATCTCTTGTAACCGTCATCGCGATTTTAGAAGTTCAAGGTGATGATTTTCTTACTTTCGGTTTGATTCGATTTGTTACAGTACTCATCGGGGTACTTGCAGCATTCATCGTCAACCTAGTATTTTTACCACCTCGTTATGAAACAAGATTATTTCAATCCATCAATCTGTTGCAGGATGAAATTATTCGCTGGACTCGTCTTGCAGTTCGTCAAGCATCTGAACATACATCAACAAAACAGTCTTTGCGGAAATTAAAAGAGCATCATTTGAAACTCAACCAGTTATATTTATTTTATAAGGAAGAACGTAGATATATAAAAAATGAAAAGCATGTAAAAGCAAGAAAGCTTGTTGTTTATAGACAAATGATTACAACATCGAAGAAAAGTTTAGAAGTTTTACAAAGACTACATTTACATGAGAACGAGTTATCAAAACTTCCTGAGCAGTTTCATATTATGATTCAAGAACGTTTAGATTTCCTACTTACTTATCACGAACAACTCTTTTTGAAATATTCTGGGAAACTAAAGCCTGATCATAAGGCTTGGATTGGTCAAGAGGAATATTTACAAAGAAACGAAGTAATGGATATTTTCGCAGAACAAATTGCAATTTCACGCGAAAATGATGAGGACGAAGAATTTTCAAGCTATCATTTACTGCATATACTCTCTCGTATTTTAGATTACGAAGAAAACTTAGAGCATTTAGATACTCTTATTATGTCATATCAAAATCACCATGGTGATGAAATTAAACTTGAAATTGAAGACAGCATATTCTAAAAAAGCATCCAATGTATCGTTTTACTCGATACATTGGATGCTTTTATCATTTAATTTTTCATTTTAGGATCAAGAGCATCTCTTAAACCATCCCCCATTAAGTTAAACCCTAGAACAGTTAGCATAATCGCTAAACCTGGGAAAATCATAGTCCAAGGAGCATTGATTAAATAGATACGTGCATCAGCTAGCATTTTACCCCACTCTGGTGTAGGTGCTTCTGCTCCAAGTCCAAGAAAACCAAGTGCAGCCGCTTCAATAATTGCAGATGCGATGGCAAGTGTTCCTTGCACAATGACCGGTGTCATCGAATTCGGTAATATATGCGAAAAAAGAATCCGCGCATCTTTCATACCAATCGCTTTTGCAGAAGTAATATACTCTTCTTGCTTTATACTCAATACCTTTGAACGAATGAGTCTTCCAAAGTTCGGAACATTAATAATTGCAATAGCAATTAAAGCATTTTGCAAAGATGGACCAAGTATTGATACAACTGCAATCGCAAGTAATATACTTGGAAATGCTAACATAATATCAAAAATTCGTGAGATGATGGTATCAATCCAGCGACCATAATAACCAGCAATAATCCCCAATATACTTCCTACTACAACAGAACCAATAACTGAAGAAAAACCAACCCATAGTGATATTCTGGCGCCGTGAACGACCCGTGAAAAAATATCCCGACCAAAATCATCTGTACCAAACCAATGATCAGCTGATGGTGGCTGTAAACGGTCCTTTAACACTTGATCATTAATTCCCTCTGTAACTAACAATGGACCAATAATAGCTAGAAGGATGAAGAATGCAACAATTACTGCCCCTACAAGCGCAGCTTTACTTTTCTTAAAGCTACGCCATGCTTCTTTCCATGGACCAACCGATTGATTTTGTTTAATAACTACATCTATAGTTGCATTCGGTGCCATTTCAGACATATCGGACTCCCCCCTCCTTAGTCATATTTAATCCTCGGATCAATAAAACTATATAAAATATCTACGATTAAATTGATCATAACAAAAACAAAAGCGATCACTAATATACCAGATTGTATAACCGGATAATCACGGAATCCAATAGCATCGTAAATGTAGCGACCAATACCAGGCCAACTAAAGATAGTCTCAGTAAGGATAGCACCACCTAATAATAGTCCCATTTGCAAACCAATTACTGTTAATACAGGAATGATGGCATTTTTGAGAGCATGTTTGTAAACAACCCAGAACATATTTTGCCCTTTAGCTCGTGCTGTTCGAACATAATCAGAACGCATCACTTCAAGCATACTCGAACGTGTCATTCTCGCAATAATTGCCATCGGGATTGTCGCTAATGCAATTGCTGGTAATATTAAATGTTTTAATACATCCCAAAGCTGATCAAATCGACCATGAATAATCGTATCTACAACATACAAGTATGTAATAGGATCGACAGGATTCCTGGCATCCTCTCTACCTGATGTAGGGAGTAAATCCATTTGAATACCAAATACCCACTGCCCCATTAAACCTAACCAGAAAATAGGCATAGATACACCGATAAGTGCTAAAATCATTGCAAAATAATCAAACCAAGAATTTTGGAACCATGCTGAAACAATTCCTGCATTCACACCAATGATTACTGCTAAAATCATTGCAAAAAGAGCCAATTCAAATGTCGCTGCTAAATACGGCCACAATTCACTTGATACCGTTGCTTTCGTACGCATCGACTCACCTAAATCACCTGTCAATAGATCACCTAAATAATTAACATACTGAATATACCAAGGGTTATCCAATCCTAGGCTTGCTCGCAATGCCGCTTTCGCTTCTTTTGTAGCCTGCTGTCCTAAAATTACTTGAGCAGGATCACCTGGAATTGCACGTATTATTAAAAATACAATAAAGGTCATTCCGAGCAAAACCGGGATTAACTGTAGTAGTCTTTTTCCAATATAGTGAAGCATTTTCTTCACCTCTCCATCTCAATCGTGTTGAATAATTCTCGTTTGAAAAAACTCGCCTTCCGCCAAATAAGCGAAAGGCGTAGTTTAGTTGTCTAGCTTATTTAAAATCTACTTTTTCTAATCTGTCAGAACCAGTTGGGTGTGGTAATAAGTTAATGACATCTGATTTACTAGCTAATAGTGGTGTAGAGTGAGCCAGCGGAACCCAAGGTGCTTCTTCATTAAAGATTTCTTGAACTTCTTTGTATATCGCATTACGCTTCTCTTCATCTACTTCTGTTTGAGCTTCAATTAATAATTTGTGTGTTTTAGAATTTTTGTAGTAAGAGTAGTTGTTACTGCCGATGCTATCCTCATCAAGAAGGGCATATAAGAAGTTATCAGCATCTCCGTTATCGCCAGTCCAGCCAAGTAAGAATGCATCTGCTTCCCCTTTTTCAGCTTTATCTAAATATACGCCCCATTCATATGAAACGATTTTGCTCTTCATACCAACGTCAGCTAGGTTCTTTTGAATTGCTTCAGCAATTTTTTGGCCATCTGGCATATACGGACGTGGCACAGGCATAGCCCATAATTCGATTTGTTTACCATCATAGCCAGCTTCTTTTAATAGAGCCTTAGCTTTTTCTGGATCATATTCATAGCCTTTAACATCGTCATTGTAACCACCAATTACTGGCGGCATTTGGTTTTTCGCAACTTCAGCTTGACCTTCGAAGAAAGCATCAACAATCGCTTGCTTATCAATTGCATAGTTCATCGCTTGACGAACTTTTACATTATCAAAAGGTGGTCTCGTTACAGTTAAACCAAGATAACCAATGTTCATAGATGGACGTTTAAGTAATTGTAAATCAGCATTACCTTCAATCGATGCAGCATCCGATGGACTAATACCATCTGCTAAATCGATTTCACCTGTTGTTAAAGCATTTAAACGAGCAGAGTTATCAGGCATAGAACGGAATACCACTTTATCTAGTTTCGGTAATCCTTCTTGCCAATAATCTGGATTCTTTTCAATTGTAATTGAGTCATTACGTTTCCAAGAGACAAATTTGAATGGTCCAGTACCTACTGGATTTTCCCCAAATTTATCACCAAACTTTTCAAATGCTGTCGGACTCGCAATAGCGAATGGACTCATTGCAAGGTTTTTCAAGAATGGAGCTTGAGGTTGTTTTAAAGTGATAACTACTTTTAAATCACCGTCAGCTTTCACAGATTTGATTACTAGACTTTTATCATCTTTAAAGCCACCAAATACTGATTTAAAGTAAGGGAATTTCTCTGCATCGCCGTTCATCCAGCGTTCAAAGTTTTTCACTACTGCATCAGCGTTAAAATCAGTGCCATCATGGAATTTTACGCCTTCTTGTAAGTCAAATGTGTAGCTTAAACCATCTTTAGCAGCCTCCCAAGACTTAGCTAAACCAGGGTTTAATGTTGTATCTTGTTCACCAAAGTTGATTAGTTTTTCATATAAGTTCTCTGTTACTTTGTAAGTCTCTCCCTCTGTTGTAGCAATAGGATCAAGTGATACAGAATCTCCCCCACGACCAAAGACTAACGTTTTTTCTTTTTTCTCTCCGCCGCCTTTATCATCGCCCTTAACATCATCCTTTTCATCGGATGAACATGCTGCTAATGCTGTAGACAACACTAGTAATAACATCAAGCCTAGCGCTAACCATCTCTTTTTCCTCATATACATAACCCCTCCACACTTTGCTCTATTATCATTGTTGACCTTGCTCATTATATAAATGACAAGCAACAGAATGACCTTTCTCAACTTCCTTTAATACAGGTACTGTTTTCGAACAAATATCCATTTTAAATGGACATCTTGTATGGAATGTACATCCCGCAGGAGGATTTGAAGGACTTGGAATGTCCCCTGTTATCAATATTTGCTCCCGTGTAAAGTTCGGATCTGGTACAGGAACTGCTGATAATAAAGCCTTTGAATAAGGATGCAATGGTTTACTATATAAAGACTCACTATCTGCTAGCTCAACCATCTTCCCTAAATACATGACCCCTACACGGTCACTGATGTGACGAACAACACCTAGATCATGCGCTATAAATATATAAGTAAGCTTTAAATCCTTTTGCAAATCTTGCATTAAATTTAAAACTTGAGCTTGAATCGAAACGTCTAAAGCTGAAACAGGTTCATCTGCAATAATCAATTTCGGATTTGTCATTAACGCTCTTGCTATACCAATACGTTGTCTTTGTCCCCCACTAAATTGATGTGGGTATCGTCTGGCATGATAGCTACTGAGACCAACAATTTCTAGGAGCTCATTGACCCTTTTCTTACGTTCTTTTGCATCTCCAATACCATGAACAATTAGAGGCTCCTCTAGAATCTTGCCTATTGAATGTCGAGGATTTAGTGAGGCATAAGGATCTTGGAAAACCATTTGAATTTCACGGCGAGCTTTACGCATTTCCTCTTTTGTTAAATCGGATAGTAATTTACCGTCAAATTCAATGCTTCCTTCTGTTGGCTCTAGCAATCTCATAAGCATACGACCCGTAGTAGATTTACCACAGCCGGATTCCCCTACAATCCCAAGCGTTTCACCTTCATTCACATAAAAGGAAACATCATCAACCGCTTTGACCTGACCTGATACTTTTCCAAGTGTACCTTGGCGAATCGGAAAGTATTTCTTCAACCCTTTAACTTTCAACAACGGCTCTGTCAACTGCGGACACCTCCTTTCTTTCGTGCAAGAAGCATCTCGTCTTATGTTCTGGGCTTGTTTGATATAAATTCGGATTTTCTACACGGCATTGTTCGAATGCAAATTCACAACGAGCAGCAAAACGACAACCAGTACGAACAGATCCCGGTTTTGGCACGTTTCCAGGTATGGAATATAATCGTTGTTTTTTAAAGCGCATATCTGGCACAGATTGAATAAGTCCTTTTGTATACGGATGTTGTGGGTCGTTGAATAATAATTTGACGGGACCCTCTTCTACTACTTGCCCTCCATACATAACGACAACTCGCTCACACGTTTCTGCGACAACGCCTAAATCATGTGTAATCATAATAACTGCTGTATTCAATCTCTCATTTAGGTCTTTCATTAATTGTAAAATTTGTGCTTGAATCGTTACGTCTAATGCTGTCGTTGGTTCATCTGCAATAAGTACTTTTGGATCACAGACAAGTGCCATCGCTATCATCACACGTTGGCGCATACCACCAGATAATTGATGTGGGTATTCCTTTATTAACTCTTCAGCTCTTGGTAAACCTACTAACTTCATCATTTCAATAGCACGATTTCTAGCCTGTTTTTTTGACCAATCTTTATGATGGATTAAAATTGCTTCCATCAATTGATTCCCTATTGTAAATAGCGGATTCAGTGACGTCATTGGTTCTTGGAAAATCATCGCTATATCTTTCCCTCGTACTTTACGCATTTCTTTTTGAGAAAGCTTAGTTAAATCCTTGCCATCAAATTCTATTTGTCCATCTGTAATTTTACCCGGCGGAGATGGTACAAGCCCCATAATTGATAAAGCGCTTACACTCTTACCACAGCCCGACTCACCTACAATGCCAAGTATTTCACCTTCTCTTACCGAAAAATTAATATTATCTACTGCAGGGATTTCACCATCATCTGTGAAAAATGTCGTCTGAAGTCCTCTCACTCGTAGTAATTCTTTACGATCACTCATTTAGTCCCTCCTTTTTAATTCGATAATTCGATATTTTCTAAATATTCAATTCTTTTTATCTATTTTATACTGTTAATTTGAAAAATTGCAATACTTTTCATATTTAAGTATTTTTATAACAAAAAAAGACTTCCCATAAATGAGAAGTCTTTTTTTCATCTTCATTATGCATCTAGTCTTTGCATATGGAACAGGTTATGATAAATTCCTTGTTGTTCTATCAGTTGCTCATGTGTACCTTGTTCTTTTAGTTCACCATGATCTATAACTAGAATCTGATCGGCATGTGTGATTGTTGATAAGCGGTGAGCTACAACGATTGTTGTTCTATCATGAGCTAACTTGTCTAATGATTCTTGAATTAGTGATTCACTTTCTAAATCTAATGCTGATGTTGCTTCATCCAGAATAAGGATCGGTGGATTTTTCAAAAAGACTCTGGCGATAGCAACTCGTTGTTTTTGTCCACCAGATAATTTAACACCACGTTCTCCAACTTTCGTATCGTACCCTTCTGGTAGTGACATGATGAAGTCATGAGCATTAGCTGCCTTGGCCGCTGCAATTACTTCCTCATTAGATGCATCTGGACGTCCCATTAAAATATTTGATTTAACAGAATCGCTAAATAAAATATTATCTTGTAGTACGATTCCAATTTGTGAGCGTAACGAATGGATTGTTGCCTCTCTAATATCAATTCCGTCAACTTTTATAGCACCTTCCACCACGTCGTAAAATCGAGGTATTAGTCCGACTATCGTGGATTTACCTCCACCACTCATTCCAACTAGCGCAATTGTTTGACCTGCTTGAATGTTAAAGCTTACATTGTTCAATACTTTCTGTTCATCTTCAGTATATCGGAATGATACTTTTTCAAATTGTACATCCCCTTTTAGTGGAGGTAGTGCAGCGGCATTTGGTTGGTTTTCTACATCGTATTTCTCATCTATCAACTCAAATACACGATCCATCGAGGCGATTGATTGAGTTAATGTCGTTGAAGAAGTTACAAGTCTACGTAATGGTCCATATAGGCGATCGATATAAGCAACAAACGCTACCATCGCACCAACAGAAAGGGGGCCTTGAATAACCATATAACCTGCAAAACCAATAACGAGTAACGGAGCTACTTCAGTAATCGTATTAATCACAGCAAAAGCTTTAGCATTCCATTTGGTTTGATCAAGTGCCTTGTCTAAAAACTCCCCGTTTGTCTCATCGAAAAATTTCTGTTCATGCTTCTCTAATGTGAAGCTTTTTATAATGCTCATTCCTTGAACACGTTCATGTAAATAGCTTTGTACTCCTGCTAATGCTTGTGAGCGTTTGCGTGTTAAATCACGTAATCTACCGAAAAAATATTTTACACAAAACGCGTAGAATGGAAAGACGATTAACGTTACTAACGTCAATTTCACATCTAATGTTAGCATAATCCCAATAGCGATTAGAATTGTTGCTAAATCCAGCCAAACATTCATCAGACCAGTCATGATAAAATTCTTAGTTTGCTCCACATCATTAATGACACGGGAAATAATTTCACCAGCACGTGAATTTGCATAATAGTTCATGCTTAGCTTTTGGAGATGTCCATACAATTCTTTGCGAATATCATATAATATCTTATTACTCACATGCTGAGCAAAATACTGACGATAATATTCTATCGGTGGTCTTAAAACAAAAAATACAACAGCTGTCCCGCCAAGCCAATAGAAAAGCTGTAACGTTTTTTCATCGTTTGTTAAATTTTCGGCCATCACAATATCATCAATTACAATTTTGATTAATATCGGAATAAATAATGGGATTGCGAATTTAACAATTCCTATAACAAGTGTTAATAGAATCTCCCAATTATAAGGCTTTACGAATCGCATATAGCGTTTAATACTGTCCAAAAAGTCACTCCCTTTTCAAGCGAAAAGCCTGCTGGTTTTCACCAACAGGCATTTATTAGTCATTATCATGAAGCTTTCTTTGAAATTGATAACGGCTCGTCCAAGCCTCTATAAAGTCAGGCGCAAATGGTCCACGTCTTTGGTGAATCCAACTAAGTAACTTATCAACATTTGATTTCAATATTTGATCAATTACAGATGGATAACTCATTTCCTTTTTATGTTGTTCATACTCATCTTCATCAAGTAAAGTATAAGACATATCGGGAAACACTTTTACATCTAGGTCATAGTCAATATACTTAATAGCGTTATTATCAAAAACAAATGGAGAGCTCATATTACAGTAGTAATATACTCCATCTTCTCTCAACATACAAATAATATTAAACCAGTGCTCTGCATGAAAGTAACAAATGGACGGTTCACGTGTTAACCATGTTCTACCATCCGCCTCCGTTACGAGTGTACGTTCATTCGCTCCGATGACTATATTTTTTGTGCCTTTCAATACCATCGTTTCTTGCCAGACACGGTGGATACGGCCATTGTGTTTATAACTATGTATTTGTATTGTTTCACCTTCTAATGGAATCGCCATGCTAATGCCCACCTTTTCGATAAACACTTATTGGAAAAGCGCTCTTTGCTTAACATTATAACAATCATGAATAAAAACTTGTAGCAAAAAATAAGCGAAGGCCAAAAGCCTTCGCTCATTAGGGTGTGTCCCATGATTAGTTCGAGTTATTTTGATTATTCTTAGCAAATTTACCCGAAGCTTTTTGCTTGTTTTGCTCAGCTTTATTATTTTGCTTTGCTACTTCGCTGAAATCAGTTTCAGCTCCAAACTCCTCAAACATGTTTTGCGCGTTGTTTTGCGCATTATTTTGTGACTTGTTTGCACTGTTTTGATTCTTTTTCATGGAAATCACCTCCGTGCTATCTAATTTGCGTAGCTTGGAGATATTTATTCTTGGTAATATTTCCTTTATAAATTTGATAATTCGATTTGATATCTTTGCCACACTTTTTGCATTGGTACTGGCATTGGCAAAGCAGCCATCTCTTCAACCGTAAACCATTGACAATTATTAGGTATGATTTGTTGCTCCTCACAACTAACAAAGTAACTTTCTATATGCCAAGTTAAATGTGAAAAAATATGTTTGAATGAAGTTAATTTTTCGCGTGATAATAAGTTTAAGCTATATTGTTCTGCTAATGTCGTTTCGTTTGTAGTATCGGTATCATTTTTTTGCTCAATCATTGGAAATTGCCACATATTCGCTAGTAGTCCTTTTTCAGGACGCTTTTCGATTAAAAATTGGCCTTTAGTATTTCTCACAACATACACGTCATATGGAATGTGCTTCATCTTTATTTTTTTCGTTTTAATAGGTAACTTCTCAGGATTGCCCTCATTGAAAGCTGTACAAAATTCTCGTACTGGGCATAATAAACACTTTGGAGAGGTCGGAGTACAAATCATCGCACCTAACTCCATTAAGCCTTGATTAAATTCGGATGGATGAATTGGATCAATGAGTTCCATAACAGCATTTTCAAACGTTTTTTTAGTCTTGGGAAGTGCAATATCTTCTTCAATTAGTAAAACTCTGCTTAGAACACGCATAACATTGCCATCAACAGCATGCTCTGCTTTATTATAGGCAATACTAAGAACCGCTCCTGCAGTATATGGCCCAACACCTTTTAGTTTAGAAATTTCTGGTCGATTGTCAGGTACTTTGCTGTTATAATTTTCGACTACTTCTCGAACACCAGCTTGTAAATTGCGTGCACGTGAATAATATCCTAATCCTTCCCATTGCTTCAACAACTTCTCCTCTGGAGCGTCTGCCAAATGTCGAATTGTTGGAAATTCACTTAAAAATCGTTCATAATATGGGATAACCGTGTCGACTCTTGTCTGTTGAAGCATTACTTCTGATACCCAAATTTTATAAGGGTCTGTCGTTTTTCTCCACGGTAAATCCCGTTTTTCTTTTTTAAACCACTCGACTAATGCTTGTTGGAATTGATGTTTATATTGATAGTACACTTTTTCCTCCTAGGTATTTTCGATTTATTTTAAAAATGCATAAAGCTATAAAATGTAAACCAACTGATAATTTTTATCTAATAAAATTGAAACAATTTCTCTCCCAATATTTAAGGAGCTGATTATTTTTGGATTCAGGTACACATTTAGTAATGGGTATTGCACTAGGTGGTTTAGCATTGGCTGACCCAGTAGTAGCAGGTAGTTCCATGACAACAGCTGCAGTTATTACAGCAACAATCATTGGATCACAAGCACCCGATATCGATACAGTTTTAAAACTGCGTAATAATGCTGTCTATATTCGGAACCATCGAGGGATTACACATTCAATTCCCGCTGTTATATTATGGCCTATTCTAATCACAGGCGTGTTATCTTTGTTATTTCAAGGTGCTAATATATTACATCTATGGCTTTGGACATTTTTGGCTGTTTTTCTTCACGTTTTTGTTGATATTTTTAACGCTTATGGAACACAAGCATTTCGGCCACTATCAAAGAAATGGATTGCGCTCGGTGTTATTAATACATTCGATCCTATAATTTTTGGATTACATGTAATAGCGCTAATGCTATGGGCGTTTGGCTCTGATCCCGTTTGGACAATAACCAGTTTGTATTGCATTATTGTGATTTACTATTTAATCCGCTTTACCTTACAGCAAGCAGTTAAGCATGCTGTTAAAAATACCATTCCAGATGCCGAGAAAATAATACTTTCACCAACAATGCGCTTTTTCCAATGGCGTGTTGCAGTAAACTCAAGCTCCACTCACTATGTCGGACGAGCTTATGGGCGATCTATCACCGTATATGATAAATTCCCAATAGAACCACTACCAGACACTCCATTATTCCACGCAGCGTTAGAAGATTCCAATTTAGCTGCATTCGTATCATTCTCTCCGTTATATCGTTGGGAAGTAAGTGAGCTTGAAAATAATTACCATGAAGTACGGTTAATCGATCTACGTTATCGAAGCGAAAATCATTATCCATTCGTAGCCGTCGCACTACTAAACGACAATCATGATGTTATCCAATCATACACAGGCTGGATATTTAGCGAAGACAAACTACGGAAAAAACTGGTTGTGGATTAACTTAAATGCTGAAGCGGCCAATTCAGCAATCCAACTGTTGCACTAACTTATCAAACCTTTAGAAAAGCTGCCGAAATCGGCAGCTTTTATTGTTTCTAATGAAATTGCTTGATGAGCATTATAAATATAAGCTTATCAATTTTCAATCAAGCATCTCATTTTAAAAATGCTATCAACTAATAAACACCCTCAATAAACTGACCGCTACATAATAACGTAGCGGTCAGTTTATTGTAATCAGTTGTCAGTTGCGTCTAGTAAGTGAGCGTATTTTGGATTACGTCCTGCGAATTCATGTAGTTGATGACCATAGCCTTGAATCCATTGGCGAATAATTTTCTCCGTCATTTCAGCACCTTGATAATCATAACCTGCTTTTGCATATGTCGCTTCAAAATCAGACCATAATAATTCAATCCACACGCGTGCACGTTCTTCTGTTAATAATTCATTACTATCTTTTAGTTCCAATACAAGTTGATCTACTATTGATTCCAATTTACATACCTTCCTTTACTGGTGTTAACATTGAGATTGGTAATGCTTCTTCATAATGATCACCACCAAGTCGATATCCCCATCCAAAGCGTCCTTTTAAGTATTCCAATTGGAAGAACACACCTGGATCACCTTCAATACGATACATTTCGCCTGGTTTGAAATCATCTGGGTTCAATAAAAATGCTTGCGCCATCAATGCTTTTCGTTCATAAACGGCAAATTCATTGAGAATGCCTAGTTGCTCTGCTTTTCTCGCCTTTTCTTTTAATGTTGCGATTTCTGTTCGTAATTCTGATGGTGTCATATCGCTATATTTTTTATCCATTTTCTTGCTCCTTCTCTTCTATGAAAGTTTCTATAATATTAGCAGGAAAGCCTTTTTGATATAGAGTTTGCTTTACACGCATATGCAGATCATATCCGCTATATTTCGTAGCATATTTACGCCATGCTTTGTCACCTTGTACTTGAATCATTTGTTGCCATTCATCATCTTCTCGTGAAAATTCAATTTGTTCAAGCACTTGCTCTATTATCGCAAAGGAATAGCCTTTTCGCATTAAGTTATCTTGAATTTTCTGTTTTACTTGAGTCGGTGTTTTACGTCGTTCAGAAAAAGCTACCTTCTCTCCTAGCTTCAAGGCAATGCTAAGCTGCTCTTCCTCAGAAAAGGTTTCAAGTACTTCTTCCTGTAACTTTTTATCTATACCTTTTTTCTGCATATCTTGTCTAATTGCACGAGGACCTTTTTTTGCAGTCTTCTTCTTCGTTTCAAGAAGTGCTTTTGTATATGTGGCATCATTTAAGAAGCCATGTTTATTTAATTTTTGAATTGCCTCTTGAATAACAGCCTCTCCAAATTCTAAGTCAAGAAGCTTCTTTCTTACTTCATATTCACTGCGCATTTGATAACTCAAAAAGCCCAGTGCACGATTATATGCTCTTTGAATTTCATCATCAAAGGCAATCTCATCTAGCTCGAGCCCTTCAATCACTTTTCCTTTTGTCAGGCCAAACTGAATTAAAATGGTTTCATCAACACTAAAAGCGTATTCTTCATTTAAAAAGATATTATAGCGCTCTTGATTTTTCTTTTGGCGCGTAATTTTTGTGATTACTCGAGTCATCGAAACACTCCTTCACTTAAATATAGTATACATCTTTTCTAAGTTACCTTCATTTCATCTATACTTACATATAATGAAAGCATACATATGTATGGAAAGCTAATACACTTGATCTGATTAGAGCATTCAAATAGTTCATGTTTTTTCACTGACTAATCATACATGGAGGGACGACAAAATTATGAAAATTGCAATTGCAGGTGGCACAGGTTTTGTAGGTCGTGAGCTTACAAAACTTTTACAACAACAAGGTCATGACGTTTTTATCTTAACGCGAAAAAAAAGCTATGAAGCAAATGGTATTCACTATATACAATGGCTAACAGAAAATGCAATGCCTGAAGAACATTTACAAAGTATAGATGCCTTTATTAATCTAGCTGGTACTTCATTAAATGAAGGTCGTTGGACAGATAAGCGTAAAAAGGACATTTACGACAGTCGCATCTCTGCTACAAAAGAAGTTCTACGTATTATTGAAACACTTGATGTGAAACCTAAAGTACTGATTAATGCTAGTGCAATTGGCATCTATCCATCTTCAAAAGCTGCAACCTACACAGAAGGCTCATCTCAAGTCGCAAAAGACTTTTTAGGTAAAACAGTCAAACACTGGGAGCAAGAAGCAAAAAAAGCCGAAAACTTTGGAGTCCGTGTAGCAATGGCACGTTTCGGTGTCATCTTAGGTAAAGATTCTAGTGCACTTTCTCTAATGGTTTTACCTTATAAACTTTATGTAGGTGGTACAGTTGGTTCTGGCTCACAATGGGTATCTTGGGTTCATGTCAAAGATGTTGCATCTGCATTATGTTTTGCATTAGAAAATGACCAAATTGTTGGCCCATTTAACATAACATCACCTAATCCAATTCGGATGAAGCAAGTAGGAGAAATGATAGCCTCTATTCTAAGTAGACCACATTGGTTTCCTACTCCGTCATTTTTACTAAAAATTGCATTAGGGGAAAAAAGTAATCTCGTTTTAGAAGGACAGCAGGTTTTACCGAAAGTTTTACTAACAGAAAACTTTCATTTTGAATACCCAACACTTGAAGCGGCCTTAGAAAATTTGTACGCATAAAGAACGTTCCTTGGCGCAACCTACCTTAAAAATAGAAAGGTTGCGTTAAATATGTGGAAAAACCATTTGCTCGGAGTCGTCATTGCAAGTGCTATTGTTTTTATTGGTGCCACCGTCAATCCATTTAGCGCTTTTGCAGATGAACTTCATTGGGGTTTTAAAAAAGCTCAAAACGAACAACCAGCAGAAGCTGGAGCAGCATTTGATCAAACCTTAGAGAAATACGGCGCCCTTTATAAAGGAAGTCCTGATGAAAAGGTTATTTATCTAACTTTCGATAACGGCTATGAAAATGGCTATACAGCAAGCATACTGGACACTTTAAAAAAGGAAAAAATTCAAGCGACATTTTTCCTGACAGGTCATTATTTAACGAGTGCTACCCCACTTGTTAAGCGCATGATTGAAGAAGGTCATGATATTGGTAACCACTCATATGGGCACCCAAATATGGCCAGAATAAGTGAAGAAGAAATATTAAAGGAATGGAAGAAATTCGATGATAAGCTAAGAGAGATTACAAAAGTTGAACGAACTATTTTTGCAAGACCACCTGAAGGCTCATTTAACGAAAAACTACTTCAAGTAGGAAATGATGCTGGCTACCGACACATTTTCTGGTCAGTTGCCTTTAAAGACTGGCTTGCTGACAAACCTCAAGGCTGGAAATATTCATATGATAACCTTATGTCACAGCTACATCCTGGTGCCATCGTCCTCATGCATACAGTGTCGCCTGATAATGCGGAAGCTTTACCAAAATTCATCGAAGCTGCACGCAAGAAAGGCTATCGATTTGATTCCATTAATAATCTTGTAAACAAAGAAGCTGGTTTAGCTGGTTCTTTCAAAACACACGACCGTTCGTTATAATGAATGGACATAGCGAAAAAGGACGTGTAATTTTTGACGCAACAATCAATTATGGAAATGGGACAAAAACTTAATATAACAATTAAAAGGCTCGGCATTAATGGTGAAGGAATCGGCTATTATAAGCGGAACGTAGTTTTCGTCAAAGGCGCTCTTCCTGGTGAGGACGTCATTGCACAAGTGACAAAAGTAAATCGAAACTTTGCAGAAGCGGAAGTTGTGAAAATTCACAAAAAATCACCGATACGCCAAACACCACCATGTCCAGTTTATGAGGAATGTGGCGGTTGCCAATTACAACATATAACATACAAAGGACAGTTAGCAGCAAAACGAGATGTCATCGTTCAAGCTCTAACAAAGTATGTAAAATCACAAGCAAACAAAATCAATGTGCGTCCTACAATGGGCATGGAAGATCCTTGGCATTACCGAAATAAAAGCCAATTCCAAGTACGGAAGCCTGGAAATAAAGTACTAGCTGGTTTGTATTCTGCCAATAGCCATAAACTATTGAACATAGAAGAGTGCGTTGTACAACATCCTGCAACAACGAAAGTCACAACGGCTACAAAACGTATTTTAGATGAACTTAACATCCCCATTTACGATGGTCGCTCAAAAGGAATTGTACGTACAATTGTTGTTCGTACTGGAATAAAGACCGGTGAAGTTCAACTCGTGCTTATTACGACGCGAAAAAACTTCCCTAAAAAAGAAGTGCTTGTTGAACGATTAAAACAAATTGATCCAGCTGTCGTATCCATCGTACAAAATATTAATGCTGAAAAAACTTCATTAATATTCGGTGACGAGACATATACACTAACTGGAAAAGATACAATTCATGAAGAACTTGGTGAACTTGCTTTTGATTTATCAGCACGTGCATTCTTCCAACTTAACCCTACACAAACTGTTCATCTCTATAATGAGATTAAAAAAGCAGCTGCTTTAACAGGCAAAGAAACTGTTGTTGACGCTTATTGCGGCGTTGGTACAATCGGCCTTTGGTTGGCAAAGGACGCAAAAGAAGTACGTGGGATGGATATTATTCCTGAAAGTATTCAAGATGCTAAGCTGAACGCGAAAAAGCATGGTTTTGACCATGTTAAATATGTGACAGGCTCTGCTGAAGAATGGTTAGCCAAATGGCGCAAAGAAAAGTTCGTGCCAGATGTACTGACAGTAGATCCTCCAAGAACAGGTCTAGCACCAAGCCTTCTAAATACAATTTTACAAGTTAAACCAAAACGATTTGTATATACTTCTTGTAATCCATCGACTTTAGCAAAGGACTTACAGGAGCTTACAAAAGTATATGACATTCAATATATTCAACCGATTGACATGTTTCCCCAAACAGCGCATGTTGAATCAGTCACATTATTAACATTGAAATAATCCATTAAAAAGATTGAAGTTCTTATGAGCTTCAATCTTTTTTATCATTACTTATTACCCCCTTCCATAGATTTAAACTCCTAAATCATTTTAATAAAAAAAGTCCATTTCCCTACTTACAACACAGTACAATTTACTAAAATAACACATTTATATCTACTTTTCGACAAATTATTACATTTTTCTGCATTTTTTCTCATTGATTATCATAGTTTACGAATCCATAATAGTATTAACAGATTTTTTACAATGCAGGAGGGTTCTCAATGCAAAGGATACGTAACTCTATTCAATGGAAGCTCATGTTAAATTCGTTACTTCTTGTCGCAATACCATGTATTATTATTGGTTTTTTCAGTTATCAAAGCGCAAAATCTAATATGGATAAATTAGGTGAAACGATTGTTAAAAACAGTGTCCAATCGACGATGCAGTTAATTGCTTCACTAGATGCTGAAGTACAAAAAGGAAACTTGTCCCTAGAGGATGCGCAAGAAGCTGTTAAGGTTCAAATCATCGGTAAAAAGACAGCGGATGGACATAGAGAGATTACATATCCTGGTAACTTAGGAGAAAGTGGTTATAATTTCATTTTGCAAGAAGATGGCTTAATGCTTGCCCATCCTAATATTGAAAATCAACAATCGTGGGAGTTAAAAGATAGTAGTGGACAATATTTTATTCAAAAAATCATTAAAAATGCAAAAGACGGTGGTGGTTTTGTAGAATATCCATTCCATCTACCTGATGATGAAAAAAAGCTTGCTGAAAAAATTACATATGCTGATATCGACCCACACTGGGGTTGGGTTGTAAGTGCCGGAAGCTACAAAAAAGACTTTAACTCATCCGCACAAAATTTACTTGTCGTCATGGGTGTATCCTTTGCGGTGTCACTTATCATCGCGACTATTATTATGTACTTATTAGCTAAACATTTTGGTACTCCCATTTTAAGACTAACAAATAAGGTAAAGAAAATTTCTACTGGTGACTTAACTGTCCAATTACATGAAGTAAATCGCGGAGATGAGTTAGGGCAATTGAATACTCATTTTGATGTGATGGTAACACAACTAAAAACATTAATAAGTGAAGTAAATACCACAACAAATGATATACAAGATGCCTCATCAACATTAACCGCTGTATCCGAAGAGGCAACTGCCTCTACAACAGAAATTACACGTGCTGTATCGGATGTCTCAGCTGGATCATTACAGCAAGCAAGAGACGCAGAGGAAACAAAACGAGTCATTATTGGTATCTCAGAACAAATAAAAAATCTATATCAAAAAAACGAGTTTATGCAGCAATCTTCAGAACAGATGCAACACTCCAATGAGCAAGGGCTTAATAATTTATCATTATTAAAAGAGAAATCGACAAAATCAGCTGACCTAGTAGAACATGTACAAAAAGTATTCCAATCCCTATCTTCTAAAATGAAGGATATTGAAAATATTATACAAACGATTAATCAAATCTCTGCTCAAACAAATTTACTAGCTCTTAATGCAAGCATTGAAGCTGCTAGAGCTGGTGAACATGGTAAAGGGTTTGCTGTTGTAGCAAACGAAGTCAGAAAACTAGCTGAACAGACTGCAGCATCCACGGAAAGTGTTCAACAAACGTTACGTGGTATTGAACAGGAAACCTTACTTGCAAACCAAGAAATTGACAAAACATCTTTGATTGTCAAAGAACAAAATGTAGCTGTTTCAAATACAGAAATGTCATTTGAAGATATTAAATCGAATGTAGGTACTATCATTACATCCATCGAAAACGTCACAGAGAGCGTCAATATATTAATGGCTTCTACTGAGATGTTCACTTTTGCAATTGAAAGCATTGCTGAAATAAGTGATCAAAATGCCAAAGCTTCTACAGAGGTATTTGCTTCAGTTGATGAACAGCAACATGTCATGGATATTGTAGCTAAATCTGCAGCGCAGTTATCGAATGAAATTAATTCATTAAAATCATCGATTGCACAATTCAAGCTAAAATAAACAGACAAAAGCCGTCCTCAATTTAATGAGGACGGCTTTCTTCTTTATAGACTACTAGGACTCCAATATAAAAGAGCAGCTTTAAATTGATGCTTATAAATATATTTACCTTTATTGTATTCAACATACTTCTGCACAGCTTCCTCAACTTGCGACCGCCCAACATTTGGCGTCAATAACTTTACACTGTTGGCATCAATCATCTCGTCATAAGAATTATACGTATACGTTTTCTCCAAATCTACTATTTGACAATTTGCATGAATATCCAATTCATAAAGAATATTCATCAAATCTATATAGTCTCTTCTTGGATACTTCAGCGAATAACCAAAGTTATTTTGTAAATCTATATAATGCGGCCGCATCGGTGCAAAAGTCACACCAATGATGGCTAACTTCTTGGCACTATTATGTATTTGTTGTAGCGCTCTCTTTATTTCATATATGCGATAAAAACAATTCATTCCAAAAACAATATCATATTGCTCAGTTCTATTATAATCCTCCCACTTCTCATGAATAAAGGAAATATTGTTATAATTATCGGAATCACATTTGTTTTGCAAATAATGAATCATACTTGCAGAACTATCTACACAAGTAAGCTTCTCAACGTGGTTAGCAAGTGGAAATGTATAATTCCCCCATCCAGGTCCAATTTCTAGAACCGTATCAGTTTGCTCAATGAACTTTGCAATGGTTTGAAAGATACCCTCTGCATAAGGATCTGTCTCTTTACCAGCATTTTTTTCAATATATTGAGCCCAAAACTGCTCTTCTAAAGCATCATTGACCATGCGCTCTGGCATCTTCCCTGACCAATCTTTCATCCCTTCTTGCCAAACTTTTTCGAAATCAACTTTTTCTCTTGTCTCAATAATCATTACACACTTCCTATTCCACTATATTCAAATTATTCACTATCTTCATCATATAGTGACAACATCACTGCCGCAACGAAAAAAGGATCGCACTCACAAGTACAATCCGAATCATTAGAATATTTGATTATAAACTGATAGAGCATCCGTCATATGAAACTGCTCCGTATTATGATCTCCAGGTGCTCCCGTAGTAATGAATATATACTGCTTACCATCTTTCTCAGCTAAACTCGCCAAACAAAGCCCTGCTTTATCTGTATAGCCTGTTTTGCCACCTAAAATCGTTCCACCTTCAATAGTGGTGGAGGGTAGCTTTTCAAACATTGAGCTATTAAAAGTAATGCCATCTGGATGTACATTTGTTGCCGAAGTAGTATAATGCTTTGCCGTAAACACCTTATAGAATGTTTCATCCTGTAAAGCATAACGTAGTAATTTCGATAAATCCTTAACAGTCGAAAAGTGCTTATTATCTTGTAAACCTGTTGCATTCATAAAGTGCGTATCATTCATTCCAAGTTTATTTGCCTTGTCATTCATTAACTTTACAAAGCCTTTCTCTGAACCTGAAACAGCAATAGCTAAGCTAATCGACGCATCTGCTCCAGAAGGTAACAAATTACCGTATAATAAATCACGTACTGTAACCTGTTCTTGTGCAACAAACCCTGCTACAGAGGCATTTTCAGCACGAATCTTATCGAACATCGCACTCGGAATGGTAATCCGTTGTTCTAAATCAGGTAAGTTCTCTATTGCTACAATGGCGGTCATCATTTTCGTTAAAGATGCAGGATAAATTTCCATTTCACTTTGTTTATCAAGCAAAACCTTTCCACTATTTAAATCAACTAAAATGGCATTTTCACTAAATAGCCCCGGTTCTGCCTGTGTTACTTGTTGCCTATCATCATTTATAAATAAATTAGCAATCCATAATAAACATAATACTAATAGAGCCATCACTAATTTAACTCTTAAATTCAACTTTCTTTTCTTCACATGCAACATCTCCTTTCACTTCTATTAAACCAAATAGAAATGAAGGAAGCATAAAGGAATTCTGATTTTTTTCTTAATTTTTCAAGCAAAAAGTCTTTGTTACATAAAAAATAACAAAGACCCGCAACTATATAACTCACTTTACAGTTCTTCCACCAATTAAAGAAATGAAAAACACACTGAGTAACATGATTGATACAAGTAAAAGGAAGCTATATTGCGTTACAAATTGTAAATAAAGTCCGCCTAAAAATGGCCCACTCAAGCTACCTAAGCTAAAAAATATACCACATAGTAAATTGCCAGTTGGCAACAATTCTTTTGGAGTTAAATCTGTCATATATGTAATTCCTAATGAGAATAATGACCCTGCAAATAACCCTGCACATAAAAAGACAACAGCTACCAAAATTTCAGATCCCTCAAGAAAGCTGCCGATTCCGAAAATCATTCCCCCACCCGCTAAGGCAATTAATAGGATTCTACGACGTCCAATCTTATCTCCAAGCATACCTAATGGGACTTGAGAAATAATCCCCCCCGCTGAGAAAGCTGCTAAAATAAAAGATAACATTGATACATCAAATGATAGTCGTAGTGCATAAACCGGGAACAATGCATTTAATGATGATTCTAAAAAGCCATAACAAAATGGTGGTAAAAATGCTACCCAAGCATATCTCATGGTCGATACATAACGTCCCCATGCTTTTTCATCTACATTTGTCATTTGAATTGACTCTGGACGCTCATTTTTCAATAAGAAAATAAGTGACCATGCTACTAAACAAAGAGCCGATGACACGATAAATGGTAGTGCCTCGAAAACGTTCATCAATGGTACAAATAAAGGTCCGACTGCAAAACCTAGACCAAAAGATAAGCCATAAATAGCGATGCTTTTACCAAGTCGATTTGCTGGTGCCGTACTTGTAATCCACGTTTGTGTTGCATAATGCAATGCGTGATCCCCAATACCGATCAGCAATCGTAATATAAACCAGAACGTTATACTTTTCCATAACGGAAACATGAGTAAAGATAAAAAGACAAGTGCTCCACCTATCACAATAATTGGTTTATACCCAAACTTGCGTAACGGTTGTTCGATAAAAGGAGCTATTAATAATGTTCCGATATATAAACCTGTTGCATTCAAACCATTCAAAGCAGAAGAAACACCATCCTGCTCAAAAATTACCGACACAAGCGGCAATAACATACCTTGAGAGAAGCCCGAAATGGAGACCATAATTACCAAAATCCAAAATCTTCTCTTTTCAAAATTAATACTATGCTCCATTTCTTCCTCCTTGCGAATTTATATCAATTTAAGTACTACTTAATTCTTGTACAATATTATCATAATTCAGTTGGAAGCTGATATGATTTTTTCCATAAAAAATGAAGGCCCAGTTCACATTGATAACATGTGTACTGAGCCCTCTAACAATGACTAATATTCATTTAATTTGCAGTTGCCTTTAAATCCTTAGCGGTAGTTCGCCGTTAACTGCTATCTCCCTCCCTCTACTACAAGATTTTCAATTTGCTTTACTAATTATTCTCCTTTCCTATTCTTATATTCACTTTATCATAATACTTAAATAATGTAAATTTTCTAAATACAAATAACATTAAAACATTTAATAAGTCCTAGTATTTCCGTAATTCAATTGAAAAAACTATACAAATCAGCTACTATTGGGTAGAAGAAATGAGGTGTAATGATGGGTAAATCAATTACAGATAAAGATCAGCAAGTGACCTACCTAAAAGAACGTCTTCAAATCTTTTTAGAAGTTCTAGACGCAATTGACCCTGAAACTACTGAATTAGAAGATATCGATCGCCTTATTCAGATGATGGACGATTTAGAAGAAAAAATGGATCAATTCAATGACAGACCTGAAAACTAATCAGTGAAAACGAATAATTTCTATCATTTTTATCAGTTTAAAAAAGAGCGTGAATTCACGCTCTTTTTTTCATATTTTGAAAAGGGTATAATGAGTATGGAATTAAAACATTTCCTTATTTGAGGGGGCAATTCACATGAATTTAGAAAAGCTTGAACAAAGCATTTATGATTTAGTAACTGAAACATCTACAAACTTACCAAAAGATGTACGCCGCGCAATAAAAAAAGCGAAAGATGCTGAAAATGCTGGTACTCGCGCTGCTATGAGTTTAGATACAATCGCTACTAACATTCATATGGCTGACGATAATATTTCACCTATCTGTCAAGATACTGGACTTCCAACATTCAAGATAAAAACTCCTGTTGGTGTAAACCAAATTGAAATTAAAAAGGTCATCAAAAAAGCAATCGCTAGTGCTACTGCTGATGCTAAACTTCGTCCAAACTCAGTAGACTCATTAACTGGCGCAAACAGTGGTGATAACTTAGGTGAAGGTCTTCCTGTTATGAAATTTGAACAATGGGAAAATGACTTCATCGAAATTAAGTTAATCTTAAAAGGTGGCGGCTGTGAAAACAAAAATATTCAATACAGCTTACCAACTGAATTAGAAGGACTTGGACGCGCTGGTCGTGACTTAGATGGTATCCGTAAATGTGTTCTTCACTCTGTATACCAAGCACAAGGACAAGGCTGTTCAGCTGGATTCATCGGTGTTGGGATTGGTGGAGACCGCTCATCTGGATATGATTTAGCAAAAGAACAACTATTCCGTCATGTTGATGATACAAATCCAAATCCTGATTTAGCTAAATTAGAAGATTACATACTTGAAAAAGCTAATACATTAGGTATCGGTACAATGGGCTTCGGTGGTGAAGCAACATTACTTGGCTGTAAAGTTGGCGTTATGAACCGTATCCCAGCATCATTCTACGTATCTGTAGCTTATAACTGTTGGGCTTACCGTCGTATGGCAATCGATGTTGATGCTACTACTGGTGAAATCAAAAACTGGCATTACCAAGACGGCGAGAAAATCTCGTTCAAAGAAGAACCACAAACAGAAGAACCAAAATCGGAGAAAAAAGTTGTTGAATTAACAGCACCAATCTCTGAAGAACAAATTCGTTCATTAAACGTTGGTGATGTAGTTAAAATCACTGGTCGTATGTATACTGGCCGTGACGCTATCCACCATCACTTAATGAGTCATGACGCTCCAGTCGATTTAAACGGACAAATCGTATATCACTGTGGTCCTGTAATGGCAAAAGATGAAAATGATCACTGGACAGTAAAAGCTGCTGGTCCAACAACTTCTATCCGTGAAGAACCTTACCAAGGCGATATTATGAAAAAATTCGGTATCCGCGCAGTTATGGGTAAAGGCGGTATGGGACCAAAAACACTTGCTGCTTTAGCTGAACACGGTGGCGTTTACTTAAATGCAATCGGTGGTGCTGCACAATACTATGCTGACTGTATCAAATCAGTCGATGGTGTAGACTTAATGGAGTTCGGTATTCCAGAAGCAATGTGGCACTTATCAGTTGAAGGTTTCACAGCTGTCGTAACAATGGATTCTCACGGTAACTCATTACACGCAGATGTTCAAAAATCATCTCTTGATAAATTAGCACTACACGCTGAACGCGTATTTTAATAGAATCTTTATGAAACTCTCGAAGACTATTTATAGTTTTCGAGAGTTTTTTTATTTTCTACATGTACATTTTCTCTTAAACTAACATTTATTAAACAATCCACTTCCCCAATTATCATCTCTATGTTATAATAATTCTAAATTAAAAATGATTGTAAAAGTAACTGGTAATCCCTTGTGGTAAGCCAGTTTTGTTGATTAATAAAGGTTTTGATATTGATATTCATTATCAGGAGGTATAACAATGGAATCTATAAAACAACAAAAGTACCCGCTAATTGAGAATACGAAAGAACACGCTGAACTAATCGCAGCTCTAGCTTCAGGAGTCTTCATTTTAATTGCTTGGCTACTAGGTAAAAATGATCTGAACACTTTATCCATACTTGTTTATGTTCTTGCATTTATAATTGGTGGCTTCGCAAAAGCAAAAGAAGGTGTTGAAGAAACAATTGCTAATAAGGAACTAAATGTAGAATTCCTTATGATTTTAGCAGCAATCGGTTCAGCAATTATTGGTTATTGGACTGAAGGCGCAATTTTAATCTTTATATTCGCAGTAAGTGGTGCACTTGAAACATACGCAATGAATAAAAGTCATAAGGAAATTTCAGCACTTATGAATTTACAACCTGAAGAAGCATGGTTAGTAAATGAACAAGGAGAACTAACTCGCGTCTCTGTTTCTACTTTAAAAAAAGGTGACCATCTCTTTATTAAACCAGGTGAAAGAGTTCCAGCTGATGGAGTGATTTTTGAAGGTACTACCGCAATTGATGAGGCTGCTATTAGCGGCGAAGCAATACCTGTTACAAAGCTTGAAGGTGACGAAGTATTTGCAGGGACTGTCAATATGAGTGGTGCAGTGACTATGGAAATGACGAAACCAAACTCCGAATCACTATTCCAGAAAATCATTGACCTTGTACAATCTGCTCAAGATGAAAAATCTCCCTCTCAGCAATTTATTGAACGATTTGAAGGTACTTATGTAAAATTTGTATTAATCGCTGTTTTGCTAATGATGTTCATCCCCCACTTCTTACTTGATTGGGATTGGACAACTACTTTTTATCGCGCAATGGTATTACTAGTTGTTGCATCACCTTGTGCTCTTGTGGCATCAATAATGCCAGCTACACTTTCGGCCATTTCTAATGGTGCAAAAAGCGGTATTCTATTTAAAGGTGGCGTTCACTTAGAAAATTTAAGTGTATTAAACGCTATCGCATTTGATAAAACAGGAACACTTACACGAGGTAAACCAATTGTCACTGAGTTTATAGTTCGTGAAGGTATTGATCAACAACACATGCTCTCTATAGTCGCTGGTATTGAATCACAATCCAATCACCCACTTGCTCAATCGATTACAGCTTATGCGAAACAACAAGGACTGACATCCTTCCATAAAGCTCAAATTGAAGATGTTCCTGGTTGGGGTATGAAAGCAATTGTAGATAACACTTCTTATAAAGTAGGGAAAACTGATTTCGTAGGTCGTGAAGACGCAATGCGTTTTGCTAATGGGGTTGCACTTACATTAGCGGATGAAGGCAAAACGGTTATTTTCGTACGTGATGAAGAAGGAATTGTTGCCATCGCTGCGATGAAAGATACAGTTCGTGAAGAAGCAAAACGCGCAATTGCTCTTCTAAAAGAGCTAGGTATTCACACAATTATGTTAACTGGGGATAATGAGAATACCGCTAAAGTAATCGCTAAAGAAGCAGGTGTTGATGCTTATATTGCAGAGTGTTTGCCTGAAACAAAAGTACAACATATGAAGGATTTAATGGCTAAGTACAAACATGTTGGAATGGTTGGTGACGGTATTAATGATGCACCTGCACTAGCAACAGCTACTACAGGGATTGCGATGGGTGAAGGAACAGATGTTGCATTAGAGACAGCTGATGTTGTATTAATGAAAAATGACCTTTCTAAAATTGCTTATGCAATTAAACTGTCGCGTAAAATGCAGAAAACTGTTAAGCAGAATATTGCATTTTCTATTTCAGTCATTGCCTTACTTATTATCTCAAACTTCCTACAAGCAGTAGATTTACCTTTAGGTGTTATTGGGCATGAAGGTAGTACAATTCTAGTGATTTTAAACGGTTTGAGACTATTAAATAAAAACATATAAAAAAAGAGAGTGACCATTTAAGGTCACTCTTTTTTTCGTACTTCCAATATTTCTAGTCTATTTTGCATAATGGCATTAATTTGTCCACTGGCCATTAAAATCATGCCTGTGAAATATAACCATAACATTAATATGATAATTCCCCCGATACTACCATACGTTGCAGAGTAATTCGCAAAATTACTAATATAGTAAGAAAATCCGTAAGATAATACTATCCATGCAACCGTCGCAACAGCCGAACCGAGTAATACACTGCGTAAATACAACTTTATATTAGGTACAATCCAATACATTGTCGTTAATACTGTGAAAATCAATAGTGGCGGTATGATCGAACGAATGCTATTCCATATCTTTAAGAAATCTACTGCTAATCCAAAGTAAGAGAATAGTATAACACCGATTTGTCTACCAAAGACCGATAGTAGCAATGCCACAATGATTAATCCAACTAATAAAAATGTGAAAATAACAGACACAAATCTCGCTATGATGAAGGGCCTTGTTTCGTTTTTATCATATGAACGGTTTATAGATTTGATCAACGCATCTACACCTTTAGATGCTGACCAAATCGTACCAATGATACCTATCGACAATAATCCACCATTCCTATTTTCTAAAACTTCACTAATTGTCCCATTTATCAATGAGTACACTTGATCAGGTAAAATGGCATTCAAAAACAAATAAATTTGATCTGGATCAATATTTAAAAACGGCAGTAATGTCACTAAAAAAATGAGTAATGGGAAAAAAGATAATAGGAAGAAATACGCTAATTGCGCACTAAAGCCTGAAATGTCTCCATCTTTTATCCTTTGTATAAACTCCATCATAAAACCTTTAGATGTCGTTATATCATTAACTCTCCCATCCTTACCCTTTTTCTCTATTTGCATCATCTTCATCTTATCAAATACTGTTGAAGACTTTAAATCATCACGATTGTTTCTACTCATTGATCTCTCCCCCTTTGTTCAGATCAAAGATGAATTATGTTAGGATCTTCCTCTTCCTCTTTTTCTGTTGAAGATACAAATGCATTTTTAGTATCCGCTAGTAGATTTTTCACTTGTGGTGTATATGTTCTAATCTCATCAACTTTTTCCATTAAATAATCTTTTTCTGTTGAAAATGAATCGTATAAAGTTTGATACTTTTCCACTTTATTTTGTACTTTTTCCACGAATTCATCGCGATTCTTTGCATAGTATTTAACATCACTTGAAATACTTTTCGCTTTTCTACACGTGCTCTCACGAGTACTCCTATCCAACATACTAATTGCTGCTCCAGCAATTGCACCAATTGCGATTCCTACAAATAACTTATTCGACATTATAAATTCCTCCTTGCATTTAATCCCTTTGAAATAGTATGCCCTTATACTTTAACAATAAAACTAAAGTGATGGCTATACAATGTAATCTCTTTAAAAAATATTTCTTGACTTATAGACAGAAAATTAAGAATAATAGTATGTAGTAGGGAAATTAATAGAAATAGGAGGAATGTTTTACAAAAAGTGGATGAGGAGGAATTGTTGAATGGATAAGTTAAATGAGATTTTAGGATCAATATCAGGCGTACTATGGGGAATCCCCTTAATCGTCCTAATTGTCGGTTCAGGGATTTATCTCACTATTCGAGTGGGTGTGTTACAACTTAGACTATTACCAACAGCTCTTAGACTCGTATTCTCTAAAAAACATGCAACAGATGCTGAAGGCGATATTTCACAATTCCAAGCTTTAACAACAGCACTTGCTGCTACAGTTGGTACCGGTAATATCGTTGGTGGATGTGGTTCTCTGCATTCTTTGGTATGGCAACCAAGTATAGTGAGGCTATTTTAGCAGTTCGCTTCCGCGTAAAAGATTCCAAGGGGCAAATGGCTGGTGGACCGATGTACTATCTTGAGCATGGTCTTAAACAGAAATGGCTAGCTGTATTATTCGCATTATTTGGTGTTTTAGCTTCATTTGGTATCGGAAATGGTACACAATCTAACTCAGTTGCCGGGGTTGTAAATTCTACTTTTAAAATTGATCCATGGATTACTGGTATTATTTTAACTATTTTTGTTGGCCTTGTTATTTTAGGTGGAATTCAATCTATTGGTAAAGTAACTGCAGTTTTTGTTCCAGTTATGGCTATTTTTTATTTAGCTTCTGGGTTAATCATTATTATTATGAATATTACTGCTGTACCTGAAGCATTTATGACAATTATTAAAATGGCATTCTCTGGAGAAGCTGCTGCAGGTGGAGCAATTGGTGCAGCAATTCGCTATGGTGTTGCTCGAGGAGTATTCTCTAATGAAGCTGGTCTAGGCTCTGCTCCAATAGCTGCTGCTGCTGCGAAAACAGATTTACCTGGACGACAAGCACTTATTTCAATGACACAAGTTTTCTTTGATACATTCTTAATCTGCTCAATTACTGGCTTAACTATCGTTATGTCCGGTGTTTATACAAATCCAAAACTAGAAGCAAATGCACTAACAACTCAAGCATTTGGTCACTTCTTAGGTAGTTGGGGACCAATTGTTGTAGCAATCGGGTTAATTTTCTTTGCTTCTTCAACTATTTTAGGATGGGCATATTATGGTGAAAAATGCTTCCAGTACTTATTTAAAAATCCGTTTGCTCTTTTAGTTTATCGTATTATTTTCGTAGCTTTCGTATTTATCGGTGCAACTATTCCACTTAATATCGTTTGGACATTCTCTGATGTTGCAAATGGCTTAATGGCCATTCCAAACTTAATCGGTCTTATTGGCCTATCAGGGATAGTTGTTTTTGAAACAAAACGTATTAAAGAAAAGCTAAAAGAAGAGAAAAAAGAAAAATTAAATAACAAAGCTGAGCAATCTGCAAAAGCTTAATCAATTTTTAATTGACATTCAATACATTGCATGAAATGATACTATGTATGTAACGAAAGGTAGGGAATCCTATGAATTTAACTGAACCCTCTACTGAGAATGTCATCTATATGATTGATATGATCAAAGATAAACTTCGTATGGTTAATGCCGACGCAATGAAACCAGAGCATTTTGATACCGAGCAATACGAGGACCTTGTCTATCTTTATGAAATGGTAATGAAACGTGATGCATTTAGCCCAAGTGAAATGCAAGCAATTGTAAGTGAGTTAGGCTCACTCCGAAAATCATAAAAAAGCTAGGAACAGCCATAATGTAACGGCTATGTTCCTAGCTTTTTTCATCCAATTATTTATTTAAAGCTACAGCAATTTTAGAACCTATTACAGCATTATGTTTTACTAATGCGATATTAGCTACTAAGCTCTTGCCCTCTGTTAATTCTTTCACTTTACCTAATAAGAATGGAGTTACTTTTTTACCACTAATACCATTTTCTTTAGCTTCTTGCAATGCTGTTTCAATGATGTTAGTGATGAATTCATGATCCATTGCATCAGCTTCTGGAATTGGATTAGCAATTACTGCTCCACCCTTAAGTCCAAGATCCCATTTTGCACGTAATGTTTCTGCTACCGTTTCAGGGTTATCTGCACGGAAGTTTACAGCGAAATCACTTTCACGTGTATAGAATGCTGGTACTAAGTCTGTTTCATAACCGATTACTGGAACACCCTTTGTTTCAAGGTACTCTAATGTCAATCCGATATCTAGAATAGATTTTGCACCCGCACATACTACAGCTACATTTGTTTGTGAAAGTTCTTCTAAGTCAGCTGAAATATCCATTGTTGTTTCAGCGCCACGGTGAACACCACCGATACCACCTGTTACGAACATTTCGATGCCAGCTAATTCTGCACAGATCATTGTTGCAGCCACTGTAGTAGCACCTTTTTGTTTTGTTGCTAGTAAATAAGCAAGGTCACGACGAGATGTTTTTGCAACGTCTGGTGAGTTACCTAGTACTTCTAACTCTTCATCAGAAAGACCGATTTTGATTTTACCATCTAAAATAGCAATTGTTGCTGGTACTGCACCGTTATCGCGGATGATTTGTTCTACTTCACGTGCTGTAACAACGTTTTGTGGATATGGCATACCATGTGAAATGATTGTAGATTCTAACGCTACGATTGGTAGCCCTTTTTCTTGTGCAGCTTTTACTTCTTCTGAGAATGATAAATATTGTTTCATGAATTATTCCTCCAGCTCATTTTTTAGTTTATTTGCAGATAACTCTGGTCTTACTGTAAATGCACTTTGTAAAGTTTTTGCTGCGTTCATCAAACCATTTTGAATATTTTCAGCGAAAGGTTCTTGTAGAATCCAACTATGTAGCAATGCTCCTACAAAAGCATCTCCAGCACCAGTCACATCTTCAACATGATCAATTTGAATTGCAGCATAGCTCTTCACAGGCAAATCTTTAGACGCTGCGTAGACGCCTTTACTGCCTGCTGTAATAACAACATTTTCTGCACCTTTTTCCAATAAAGCTTGTACTGCTTTTTTCCAGTCTTCCTCTGAGGTAATCGTACTATCCAAATACGTTTCTGCTTCATCGCGATTACAGATAAACCATGTTACGCCATTTAAATCTTTTGGCATACGATCCATCTTCGGTGACGATACTGGAATTAATACAAATGGAATTTGTCTAACCAATGCAAGTTCTTTAATACTCTCGATTGTTTCTTTAGGACAATTCAAATCCATAACGATACATGCTGCATTTGACATCGTTGCCTCGTGCTTCATCAGCAACTCTGGTACTAATAGATCATACACATCCATATTCGCTACAGCTAAAAGCATTTCTCCTTGCTCATCTAAAACTGCCGTATAAGAGCCAGTTGAAGCGCTTTGGAATTGTTCTACGTTAGAAACATTCATATAGCTTGCTGAAGCTTCTTTAATAGCATTCCAATCTGAATCCTTGCCTGCACCTGTTAAAAGTGAAACATGGTGTCCTAGGCGCCCTAAATTTTCAGCAATGTTTCGAGTTACACCACCGATACTTTGTGTAACGGCAGCTGGATTAGAGGTTCCCAACTGAGCTTTACCTTTAATATGAAACTTACGGTCCATATTAGCTCCACCGATACAAATTACTTCATTTTCTTCCGGCAATATATACGCCCTCCCGACAATTTTACCTTGACGTGTTAACCCTGAGATAATATTCGCTAAAGCGGGTCTAGACATATTTAACTCTTCGGCCATTTCTTGTTGGGACAAAAAAGGGTTTTGGCGAATAAGCTTTAGGATCATTAACTCTTTTTCATTCATGTCATCACCCTTATTACTTTTGTTTAGATTATAAACTTTTGTTTTTATAATGTCAAAAAAAAAAAAAAAACGATATGTAAAATACATATCGTTTTTTCTTATTCTGATTTTGCTGATGTTTCTTTTTCGTTTGTATTTGTATCTTCTTTTTTCACTAAAGGCTGAATAAGTACTTCTACACGTCTATTTTTCGCACGACCTTCATCTGTCTTATTAGATGCAACAGGTTCATTTTCCCCATATCCTTTTGCACTAAAAAATGCTGGATCAAGTTTAACATTTTCATCTACAACTAATTTCAAGAAATTAACTGCACGCATAACACTTAGCTCCCAATTCGAAGCAAATTCTGCATTGTTCATTGGTACATCATCTGTATAACCTGTAATAATTACATGACGTGGTGGATCGAATACAAGTAACTTGGATAATTCTTTCGCAATATTTTGATATTCATCTTTTACATTAGCTTTACCTGGATCAAAGAGAATACTATCACGAATTGTTACGAGTAATCCTTCATCTGTCAGCTTTGTTGCGAATTGCTTTTCAAGCTCATTCACAGCAATAAATTCATCTACATTCCCTTTTATCTGTGATAAGGCTTCTTGATCTTCTAAATATGCTGAGTTGCTATCTTTTTCAGTACTTTCTGGTTTTTGTGGTTCAACTGGTGAGGGCTGCTCAAATACGCCCTCACCTGAATCGAAAATAGAGCTAAAAACTGTAGAAAGCTGTTGCATTTTTTGTACATCGACAGTACTAGAAGCAAATAAGACAATAAAGAGCGCTAATAATAATGTTAGGATATCGGCATATGGAATTAGCCAAGATTCATCTGTATGTTCTTCATGCTTTTTTCTTCTTTTAGATCTCTTTGCCAAGGCCACTCGCCCCGCTTTCGTCCATTATTTGAGAGCGATCTTCTTTGGTTAAATAAGATGCCAATTTCTGTTCGATTACGCGAGGAGCTTCACCTTCTAGAACCGATAAAATACCTTCAATCATCATTGTTTTTTGACGAATTTCTTGGCTAGATTTACGTTTTAACTTATTTGCAAATGGATGCCATAATACATATCCTGTGAAGATACCTAGAAGTGTCGCTACGAACGCTGCTGAAATAGCATGTCCCAATTTTTCAATATCGTTTAAATCTCTTAGTGCTGCGATAAGACCAATTACTGCACCAAGTACCCCTAAAGTTGGGGCATATGTACCTGCTTGTGAGAAAATCAAAGCTCCACTTGCATGGCGATCTTCCATCGCTTCCACTTCTTCATTTAAGACGTCGCGGATATAATCTGCATTTTGACCATCAATAGCCAAAGTCAATCCATTTTTCAAAAATGGATCATCAATTTCCGATACTTTACTTTCAAGTGCAAGTAGCCCTTCACGACGAGCTAAATCTGCCCATTGCGAAAACATTTTAATAATCTCTACATCACTTACTAACTTTTGCTCCTTGAAGATAAGACCAAACAGCTTAGGTATACGTTTTAGTTCATTCTTAGGAAATGCGATCGTAATCGCTGCGATCGTACCGAAGATGATAATAAGTATCGCTGCTGGATTCAGTAATGCATCAGGAGTAACACCTTTAAAATACATTCCTGCTAATAGCGAAACAAAAGCTATTATTAAACCAATAATCGATGATAAATCCATTTTAGTACCCCCAAAATCGTCATTCTTTTTTTTATTTCGGTTTATATTTCATTATTTTAATAATCTATTGTAAACAATAGAAGATATTTGCTGAAATTTCGTGAAAAGGACAAAATTATGGTCCTTCACTTTTTCTTTTATAATCTTTCAAAAATTGTTACAATTAACTTAAATTAAGGAGGAATGTCGTCATGATTTCATTCAATGAGAAATTAGATCGTTATGCTGAACTTGCTGTTAAAATAGGTGTCAACATCCAACCCAATCAATTTCTTTACATCAGCACTTCTACTGATAATGTAGAGTTAGTCCGCTTAATTACTAAAAAAGCTTATGAAGCTGGCGCTAAACAAGTATTTGTTGATTTCGCAGATGATCAAATTAACCGTTTACGTTATGAGTTAGCTCCCGCAGACTCTTTTGACTTTTACCCACATTGGAAAACGGAAGAACGCAATTGGTTAGCAGAACAAGGTGCTGCTTTCATAAGCATTGTTTCCCAAAGTCCAGATTTACTAGCGGGGATTGAATCTAGCCGTATCTCTGCATTCCAAAAAGCTACCGGTAAAGCCTTGAGTAAATATAGAGAATATGCACAATCTGATAAAATTAGTTGGAATGTTATTGCAGCATCTTCTAAAGATTGGGCTGCCAAAGTTTTCCCTGAACTACCTCAAGACCAACAAGTTGAGCAACTTTGGAACGCAATTTTCAAAGCTGTAAGAGTCGATGTAGCAGATCCAATCCAAGCCTGGAAAACACTTGATGAATCACTACACGATAAAGTATCCTATTTAAACGAAAAAAAATACCATAAATTGCATTACCGTGCACCTGGAACAGACCTTACAATCGAGCTTCCTAAAAACCATTTATGGTGTGGTGGCGGAAGTGTCAATGTGAATGGTAAAGAGTTTATGGCTAACATGCCTACAGAAGAAGTCTTTACTGCACCTTTTAAAACCGGCGTTAACGGTTTTGTTTCTAGTACTAAACCATTAAGCTATGGTGGCAATATTATTGATCAATTTAAAATTACCTTTGAAAATGGTCGAATCGTGGACGTATCTGCTGAGCAAGGTGAGGAAGTACTTAAACAACTTGTAGCTACTGACGAAGGTTCACATTATTTAGGTGAAGTTGCTTTAGTTCCACACAATTCACCTATTTCGCAATCGGGTCTATTATTCTATAACACACTGTTTGACGAAAATGCTTCCAACCATTTAGCTATTGGTAGTGCTTACGCATTCAACATAGAAGGTGGTAAAACCATGTCCCGTGAAGATATTGCCGAGAACGGCTTAAACCAAAGTCTAACACATGTAGATTTTATGATTGGTTCTGACAAGATGGATATAGACGGTATTACAGAAGATAACAACGTAGAACCAATATTCCGCCAAGGAAGCTGGGCATTTTAATATTCCAGCAAGTTTTCTACAAATAATAATGTAACTATTATTTTGCACTCTAAATCCTACTGAAGTGTACAACTTACGTACATATAATGCATTGGTAAAATGGTAATCCATAAATTAGACTTATGTTGAAGCAAAATATCATGTATACTGGTAGTTAATGAATCTTTAATAATGGTAGAGAGGAGTTTTATCATGGGTACATTTATAGTAACAGTATTAGGATTTTCAGCACTTATCCTAATCACTGGTGGAATCCTTATTCACTATTTACTAGTAGGATTAGATACTTCAACTGCAACTCTTGTTGATCCAAAACCAAAAAACTAACTTTTAATCCAAAACAGTTACTAATAAGTAACTGTTTTTTTATATTTTCCTCACAATTTTGTAACAAACTTGTGACATAATGAAACTAATTACCTATATTTTTACCAAAAAATGATTATCAAAAAATACTAATTTCACATATTTCCTTAATACGATTTACAACTTCCAAAATGTAACATATGTGTTTTATCGTTTTTCCTCTATACTTATGAGGCAATGTTATAAGGGAGGAAGTATACAATGTTTTCAACAACTGCAATTGGAATCGATCTTGGCACAGCCAATACGTTAGTATATACAAAAAACAAAGGAATTTTATTAAATGAACCATCAGTTATTTCAGTAAATACAACTACAAATGAAGTTATCGCAATCGGTACTGAAGCGAAGAATATGATCGGTAAAACGCCCGCGAATATTCAAGCAATCCGTCCCCTTCGCGATGGTGTCATTGCCGACTTTGATATGACTACCGAAATGATTAAAGTCATTATGCAAAAGGTCGGAAAAATTATAGGTGGCTCAATCCGTAAACCAAGTGTAATTGTCTGCACTCCCTCAGGAGCTACTTCAGTTGAGCGCTTAGCTATAAAAGATGCTGTTAAACAATGTGGAGCTAAAGAAGTCTTCTTAATCGAGGAACCAGTTGCTGCTGCAATTGGTGCTGATCTTCCCGTTAGTGAACCTATCGCAAGTGTCATCGTTGATATCGGTGGAGGAACAACAGAGGTCGGAATCATTTCATTTGGTGGTGTTGTTACTTCAAACACTATGAAACTAGGTGGCGACCGAATGAATGATGAGATTATTCATTTTGCACGTAAGGAATATAGCGTGCTAATCGGTGAACATACTGCTGAGAATATTAAGAAAGAAATTGGTTATGCTTTAATTCAACATGATAAAGAGTTCATGGAAGTACGTGGTAGAGATATAGTAACTGGTTTACCAAAAACGATCACTTTAAATTCAGAAGAAATTCAAGGTTGCCTTAAAGAATCTCTTCTTTCAATCTTAGAGGTTATTCGTAGAACATTAGAAAGCTGCCCACCAGAGTTATCCGGAGATATTGTAGACCGAGGTGTTGTGTTAACAGGTGGCGGTTCTCTATTAAAAGGTATGCCTGAATGGCTTTCAGATGAACTACTTGTTCCTGTTATTCTAGCTCCATCACCATTAGAATCTGTTGCAATTGGTACTGGACGTTCTCTAGATACAATGAACCTTTTACAAAAATTGAATTCTTAAATTCGTGAAAACTTATTCTCTTTTCTGAATAGTTATTCTAAAATAAGTATGTAAGGAAAGGGGAACTTTTTAATGTCTATAATAAATGAGATTCTTACATTCAATGAAGCCTTTGTAGAAGAAAAGCAATATGAGCCTTTTATTACAAGTAAATTTCCAGATAAGCATTTTGTTATTTTAACATGCATGGATACTCGCCTTGTGGAACTATTACCAAAAGCAATGAATTTACGTAATGGCGATGTCAAAATCGTTAAAAGTGCAGGTGCAACATTAAACCATCCATTTGGTGGTATTATGCGCAGTCTACTTGTTGCAATTTATGAGTTACAAGCAGATGAGATTTTTGTCATTGGGCACTACGATTGTGGTATGAGTGCAGTTAACCCTGACAACATGTTAGCTAAAATGGTTGATCGTGGTGTTTCTCAAGATACCATTGATCTTCTAAATTACTCTGGTGCAAACTTACATGACTGGTTAAGAGGCTTTGATGATGTAACTGAAAACGTACGAAATAGTGTTGAGATGATTCGAAGTCATCCTTTAGTTATCGACTCTATTCCCGTTCACGGTTTAGTAATTGACCCAAGTACAGGACGTCTTGATGTAGTTGAAGACGGTTCAAAATAATTGATATGACAAAAAGCGAGAGTCACCTGTTAAGTGACCCTCGCTTCTTCTTTTTCGAACAGAAATCGACGTATTTCCCAGGAAATGATTCGCTAATTATTTCATTCCGTACAGCATCCCTCTGACAGTACTTTTCCATCTCCGCCAGACGGCCTTACCCTTTCAAAATTCATCATCTATATAAGAATACAAATAATGATCTTCCCAGTTTCCGTTAATGTACAGTAGCTTTCTTAATAATCCTTCTCGCTGGAATCCTGTTTTCTCTAAAACGCGGACAGAGCCAATGTTCTTAGGCGATACGTAAGCTTCTACTCGATGTAGCGACAAATCTTCAAAGCCAAATTTAACTACTAGCTCTAGCGCCTCAGATGCAATTCCTTGTCCAATATAACGTTTATCTACTGAATAACCGACAAAAGCACTTGCAAATGGTAATCTCTTGATAGAATAAATCGATATATGTCCTACAAGATCCGACGTTCCCATTGCAAATATTGCAAAACTATACTCACGGTTGAGTCTCATACGCTGAATAGACTCAATAATCTTCTTTCTTTGAGTGTGTTCTGTATAAAACTCATCCTCATGTAATGGCTCATAGATCGACCAATAGCGCTTATTACGCTTAACTAGATTTGTGAATGCCGAAACATCGGCTTCCTCTAATGTTCGTAAATAGCAGCGATTTCCTTCAAGAAACACCATGTCAGATCACCCTTTTTGAGTGGTTAATTCTAAAAACTGTTCAACATCCTGTTCACATATACGAATTCCCTTTTCCCAGAATGCCTTTTCTGTAATATCCTCACCTAAATGTTTCATCGCTAAATCTTCTACAGACATAACAGCTGTATCTTGTAATAAAGCGATATATTTATCTTCAAAACTACTACCTTCTTCTTTCGCCTTAGCATAAATACTTAATGAGAATAAATAGCCAAATGTATATGGGAAATTATAAAATGGCACGCTTGTCATATAGAAGTGCAATTTTGAAGCCCAGAAATGGGGATGAGCAACATTTAGCGCACCTGCATAAGCTTCTTTTTGTGCTTCTTCCATTATTTCATTCAAGCGTTGAGCTGGTACAATTCCTTCTTTACGTTCTTCATAAAAACGTGTTTCGAATAAGAATCGAGCATGAATATTCATGAAGAATGCGACACTGCGCTGAATTTTATCTTCAAGTAATGCTATTTTTTCATCTACCGAGTTTGCTTCTTGAACAGCTGCATCTGCAACAATCATTTCAGCAAATGTAGAAGCTGTTTCTGCTACACCCATTGCATAGCCAGTATTCAAAGTATGAATCGGACGTAATGCATACGAATGGAATGCATGACCTAATTCATGTGCTAATGTTGCAACATTAGACATAGTACCACTATAAGTCATGAAAATTCGTGATTCTTTCGTTAATGGTAAACCAGTACAAAATCCACCTGGACGTTTATTTGGGCGATTTTCTGCTTCAATCCATCCGTTTTCAATTGCATTTGTAGCGAAGGTTTCTAGCTTCTTGCCGAAACGTCCGAAATTTTTAATGACAAATGCTGCGCCTTCTTGATAAGAAATCGTCTCAGTTGATGCAGTAATTGGGGCATCTAAGTTAAACCAATCCATTGTACTTGTATTTAACAGCTCTGCCTTACGCTTTAAATATTCAACGAAAGGTGCTTTATGATCTGTAATTGCACCCCACATTGCATCAATCGTTTCAGGTTGCATACGGTTAGTTTGAAGTGGCTCTTGTAATACCGAATCCCAACCTCTTTTTTTGTATGTAGCTAATCGGAACCCTGCTATATGATTCAACGTTTTTGCAAAGAATTCCTCTTTTTCAGTCCATGTTTTTTCAAGCGCTTCATAAGCAGCTTGACGCACTGTAGCATCTGGATGTGAACTTAAGTTATTCGCTTGGCCTACCGAAAGCTCTTTTTCCTCACCATCAATTGTAAAAGGAATTTTAATATCGCTAATCAATAGATCATACATTTCTCCCCAAGCATTATAACCATCTACTTTTAATGCAGAAATAATATTCTCTTCCTGCTCAGAAAGTTTTAATTTAGTTTCATCTCGCCATTCATTTAAAGTGAAATTGAATTGTGATAACTCCTCAGTAGTTAGTAAATCTGTCCACTTTTCTTCTTCTATGCCACTTAATACTTGTTGAAATTGCAATTTAATCGGTGCAAAATTCGCAGCTAATGATGAAATTTCACCACGTAGTAAAGATGCTTTTTTATCAGTCATATCTTGCGCTTGTAAACAAGATACAAATGAACCTGCTTGCCCCATATTAATATATACTTCTTTCATTAGTTCTAGAACATTTAAAATGGATTTTGCATCTTCTGCCACAATACTTGAAACTGCATTTTGAAGTTCTTCTAATTCAACTTGGATTCTGTCTAATTGGATTCTTAATTCTTCTGAATTGCTACCTCCTGTAAATACGGACTCTAAATCCCATACTTCTGGGAATTTTTTGTTTGTCATATTCCGACCTCCATTACTAAATTATCTTACATATTCAGTATAATACTTCTGGACACGAAATAGTTAGACTTCTTCGCTAATAGTTTCCGAGGGATCAGTAATTTTTAATCCTCTAAGTTCACATTCTCTTGTAACATGTGCGATTATTTCTTTTAACACTTGAATTCGTGCGTAATTTTTATCATCACCTGATATTAAAATCCATGGTGCATGAGGTTTATCGGTCTTCTTGAACATATCATTTGCTGCTTCAACATAAAGTGGCCACTTGTCACGATTGCGCCAATCTTCATCTGTAAGCTTCCATTTTTTATAGGGATCTTCTTGTCGTTCTTTAAATCGATTTAATTGTTCTTCATTTGACACTTGAATCCAGAATTTCGCTACGATATAGTTATCATCTGTAAGTAGTTTTTCAAATCGGTTAATTTCTTCGTAGGCACGTTGCCATTCTTCTTGTTTAGCAAAGCCTTCAATACGTTCTACTAGTACTCGTCCATACCATGAACGATCGAAAATGCCGATTTGCCCTTTGTAAGGTAGGCGCGTCCAAAAGCGATGTAGATAGTTATATTTTAGTTCGAAGGGTTGCGGTGCGGCAATTGGATGTACGATATATCCACGAGGATCCAGTCGTTGTGTTAAACGTTTAATCGCTCCACCTTTACCAGCTGCGTCCATCCCTTCAAAGGCTAACACAAGCCCTATATTATGATTGAACAAGAACTGTTGAATATTTAATAGTTCAAATTGTAATTTTTTTAGTTCCTTTTTGTAGGAAGGTTTATCGTTTAGATGTTTGTCTAATTTTATATCTTCAATGCGTTTACTCACTTTAACCACTCCTTTTACTTTTATACTATTATTTTACAGCAAATTGTACTGAAATGATATTTGTTGTTCTAACTAATCGAATGTATACTTTATACATATACATTAAAATCGGAAGATATTGTTTGTATATATACGCAATTTTATCGAGATTCTTTTCTACTTCAGAGTGCAACAACATTCAGATTTTTATACTATTCCCAACATGAAGGAGGAGATTTTATTGGGGAGATTGATTATTATTACCATCGCTTATATTGCAATGGTAACCGTAAACTTAGCTGCTAATATTCTTCCACTAAATGGTCAAACTACTGGCGAAATCTCCGACAGTTATACGGTTCTTTTCACTCCAGCACGATATGTTTTTACTATTTGGGGCTTTATATACATAACTTTAGCTTACTGGATTTATAAACATTGGTTCAATCATCAGATAAAGAACACGATTTCTATTCAACAAACATTGTTATTTACAGCCAGTTCACTACTTAATGTTTTGTGGATTTTCCTGTGGCATTATAATTACTTCCAACTTACTGTTGTTGTAATGCTACTATTATTATCTTGTTTAGCACTTCTATATTTCTCATATAGTAATGATGAACAAACATGGTCAAAGCGCATACCCATTTCCATTTACTTTGCTTGGATTTGCGTAGCAACAATAACAAATATCTCTTTCGTTTTAACGTCTAATCATTGGAATGGCTTAGGTTTAAGTAATCCTTTGTGGGCTGTTATTATGCTTACTCTAGGTACCGCTATTGCACTTCATATTCGTTTCCACCATTATGATATTTATTTTCCTATCGTCTTCATTTGGGCTTATATAGGGATTGCGATAAAAAATGGCTTTGAGGAATTACTAGTAACGACCGCAGCACTTTTTTTAAGTGGCGTCTTATTGGCAGGAATCTTATTTATAAAAAAACAAAAGCCTTCTAAATAACTGTAGAAAACAAAAAAAGCCTCCCTTGAAGAAAATTCAAGGGAGGCTTTTTCATTATTTTAGTCTAATTTAGTTGTAATAATAGGTTCACCATCTGTTACGATGATTGTATGTTCATATTGAGCAACTAGTGATTTGTCAGGCGTTATAAATGTCCAACCATCACCTGCTTCAACGATATGTTCTGCTTTTTGAGAGATGAACGGTTCAACAGCTAAAACCATACCTTCTTTTAAAATGGTGCGATCCCATGCATCAAAATAATTTAATACATGTTGTGGATCTTCATGAAGTGAACGGCCAATGCCATGACCTGTTAAGTTCATAATAACTGCTAAACCGTTTGCCTTCGCTTCACGTTCGACCGCTTTACCAATTTGGTTTAAACGTGCACCTGGTTTTACTTTCGTCATCGCACGATCAAATGCGCTTTCTGCAACTTGACAAAGTTTATCGATTTCTGGGTAAGATCCTTCACCTACAACAAATGACACGCCAGTATCTGCAAAATAGCCATTAACATGACCTGAAACGTCAATATTAATAAGGTCTCCCTCTTTTAGAGTAAGGTTCCCTGGAATGCCGTGTGCAACTTGTTCGTTCACACTTATGCATGTATATCCTGGAAAATCATATTCACTTTTAGGTCCTGAAACGGCTCCATTTTCTTCAAATAAACGGCCACCAATTTCATCTAATTCTTTAGTTGTAATTCCTGGTTTTGTTGCTGCCTTCATCGCTTCACGGATTTGGGCCATCACACGTCCAGCTTTTTTCAATCCTGCAATATCCTCTTGAGTTATAGCTATCATTTTATACGATCCCTTCTTCTCATATGTCTACTCTCTACTATAACACTTTTTTCGCAAAATGAAGAACATGAAAATCGCGTATATAGCTATTTCAAATGTCTATATATTTAGAATAATTTTATTTAGTTCTTATGTTTAACATATGAAATTACATAACTGAAAGTACTAAAAGAGGACTCCATCTATAAGGAATCCTCTTTTTTTTAATTTTTTTGTTGTAATAATCGCGGTGCTGAAGTAAATAAAAGTACAGCTACAACCGCTGTTAGTATAGTAGCTGGCAACATATACGTACCATTATAAATTATAGAATACAAATAAACATTTTGGTCACCTGCATATTCGCTAAAGAAGACAATCCCTGCTGTAGTATGAGCAATATACCTCAATAAACCACCTAGAGTTGTACCGAGCACAATATACAAAGTCATTGCTTTTTTGTTTAATTGCTTACTCGCTGCAAAAACTAGATGTCTCACAACACCAGCTAGACCGACTACAGTAAATGCTATAAAGTAATCGATAAATCCCTGAACAGGTGTGAAAATTGAAGCACCCATCGCCACTTGCAATAAACCAATTAAAAACCCGGTAATTAAACCACCCGATACACCCCATCGGAATGCCATTAATACAATTGGTACCATAACAAGACTAATAGAACCACCTTGAGCCCATAGCTTAAATGATAACTGATCCAAAATTAAGCCGATTGCAGAAAAAATTGCAATCTCGATTAAAAACAACAATCTCTTTTTGTTCAAAATAAATATCCTCCCGTAGTTCTGATGTAGAACACACAAGACCTAAACGTATCCCATTTGTAAATGGGCTCTAGATAGTAAAACTTTTGGCAACAAAAAAACGACATCAGGACAGGTCCTGACATCGGTTATATGTCGGTTTCTATCCACATTCCTACGCAAGCATTAACTTACAGGTTCAAAGGGTTAGAACTTTGGGTTCACTCTCAGCCGACCATTTCGGCTCCCCTTGTGGTAAATACATCATTTAATTGTAATTGTAGAACACCCCTATTGTACTCAAACAATTCTTTTATTTCAATAGATTACTCTGAAATGAATGAGAGATTTCTTTCAAAACGTATATAATAAACAAAATGGAATTTAATTGAAGTGATTACAATTAGATGATTAGTTTACTTAAAAAGCTAATCATATATAAAAGTGATACTCCTACTGGCGCAAATGAAGCATTACAATTTTGTGCTAATTGGCTTGAGAAACAAGGTATAGATGTTAACCTACATCAAAATAATGGATTTGATATTTTAACAGCTGAAATTGGACAAGGTGCAGATTGTCTTATCTGGAACGGCCATGTTGATGTCGTCCCAGCAGCAATTGAACAATATACCCCCTTTGTAGATGGTGATCTTTTATACGGACGTGGAGCTGCTGAAATGAAAGCCGGAGTTGCGGCGATGATGTTCAGCTTTGTAGAGTTATCTAATCAGCTGACAAGCTGCCTAGACGCCTTCAACTTCATCTGGTGACAGACGAAGAAATTGGCGGTGAAAATACCTCTGGTACGCTTGCTCGTAATGGCTACAATGGCCAATTTGTGGTGTACCTACACAAATGCAGATTGGTTTACAAGCAAAAGGCATTCTTCAATTCGAACTTCAATTTAAAGGTAAAGCATCACATGGTAGTCTTCCTTGGGAGGGGTTAAATGCCGTTTTACAAGCCCTGCAATTCCACTCAAACTGTTAGAATCACCAATAACAAATGCTCGTAATGTATTTTATGATTCTCCATCAATTAATTTGGCAACAATACAAGCAGGTGAACGTTTTAATGTCGTCCCAGATCAGTGCAATGTACGCTATTATATTCGATACGTCCGAGGACAATCAGCAGAAGATATTCTAAATGAAATTCAAAAAATTCTCGATGATGAAAAAATATCAGCTGAAATAATTATTCACAGTATTGCTCCTGCAGTTAAAACAGATGCTGATGATCCATTTGTTTTATCATTAATAAAAACAATGACAACAGTTTGCGACAAACAGGACATGCTATTTGGACAACATGGATCTGCTGATACTCGATTTTATGCTGCAGATGGTGTAGGAGCCATCGAATTCGGACCGACTGGAGCAGATTGGCATGGTCCCACTGAATATGTCAGTATTTCATCTGTATACCGTTACGCAGATATAATAAAAGTACATGCATTGAGTTGAATCTTTTTGGGCTTTGTAGCGTAGATAATAATATGACTGGAGGTGCTTGGGCTGGATAACAATCGAGTATTGTCTGCATTGTGTTACTTTAGTATATTTTTTGCCGGATTTATTTTGCCAGTGATTGTTTATTTTGTCAGTGCTGATTCGAATGTAAAAAACCATGCGAAACGAGCATTCATATCACATCTTTTACTCATTATCCCATCCATTATCGGTTTCATTATTTTCTTTGTCGTGTTTGGATTTTATGGCAGTGGTTCTGATAATTTTATAAGTACAGGGCCAATTTTAATTATCTCGTTTATCATTTTAGAAATTCTAATATCTGTAGCAGTAATCATTTGGAATATCATCCAAGGTGTTCGTGTACTACGCGTTTAAGATGAAGCATCAATGGGAATAAATTATTATTAGCTTATAAGAAATGGAGTGCGACTAAATGAAGGTAAGAAACGTAGTAAAAACTGCAATTAAATTAGCACCAATTGTTTATCCAATCGTTATTAAAGTTATTGATTCTCGTAAAGCAAAATCAAAAGCAAAACAAGCACCCACAACAAGATATAAACCATAGTATTAATTACTCCTATGCGGATAAATCCATGCATAGGGGTTTTTTTATGGAATTGTGATTGTTGCTTTAACTTTAGGATTTGTTGCACTAAGTCATCTGTTTGTAATTCAGCAGAATATTCACGTCCTTTTCATTCCAAATAAAAGCTAAACATCACCCAGTTATATTCTTCTATAACAATAAAAAAACTGGAACGCCCTCCAAGGAGACGTACCAGTTTTACTCAATTAATTAAAATGCCCAACTACCATTACGGAAGATCGGTTCTATTGTACCATCTTCTAAAACACCGTCAATATTCATGTCGGCACTACCAATCATGAAATCCTCATGTGTAATAGAAGTATTAATACCGTGCTCTTCTAGTTGTTCGGGAGATAACTCACTACCATCTTCATAGCACGTTGGATATGCTTCACCGATAGCTAAGTGATTAGAAGCATTTTCATCAAATAATGTGTTGTAGTAAAGAATATTTGATGCAGAAATTGGTGATTCATGTGGCACTAATGCTACTTCACCAAGGTATTTTGAACCTTCATCAGCTTTGATCAATTCTTGTAATAAATCATTGCCCACGCCAGCTTCAGCTTTGACGATTTTACCATTTTCAAACGTTAATTTGAAATCATCAATGATATTGCCTTGGAAGACAAGAGGTTTTGTATTTGATACAAATCCGTCTACTCCATATTTTGATGGCATTGTATATACTTCTTCCGTCGGCATATTAGCCACAAATGAAGTATTCTCTGGTGTTTTACTAGCACCAGTTTGCCAAATATGTTTGTCAGGCAATTCGATTGTCAAATCAGTTCCTGGAGCTGTGTAGTGAAGTTTTACAAAGCGTTTAGCATTCAGTATAGCCGCACGAGTATCTAGGTTTTCTAAATGACCTTGCCAGTTTTCAACTGCATTTCCTTCGCCAATACGAACTGTTTTGAAAATCGCTTCCCATAAGGCTTCCACTTGTTTGTCAGCTTCTAAATTTGGGAATACTTTCGCTGCCCATTGCTTCGACGGAACAGCAATGATTGCCCATGCAACTTTATCGTTCATAACAGCATTACGGTAATTCGCTAATGCTTTACCCGCTGCTTTTTGTTGTGCAGATAACTTAGACACAGGGACACCTGATAGTAAATCTGGATCTGCGGCATCAATCCATAATAAGGCACCTTTTCGTTCGATTAGTTCGTCACGCTGTTCACTAATCCAACGGGGGTATTTTGCAAATTCATCCTCAGGAGCATTATCAAAAAAAGCGCGGTCAATCTCTCCATCAGAAAAATTGACAGTAACGCGACCTGCTCCTGCTGCATATGCTTCTTTTACAACTAAACGTGTAAACTCAATTGTATCTGTAGTTGTGTTAATTAGAAGTGTTTGACCTTTTTGAATATTAACGCCTACTTTTACAGCAAGCTCAGCAAATTGTGCTAATTTCTCCTGGAATGTCATTCTTATTTGCCCCTTTTCACAGTAGGTTTTGTTGTTCCTTCGATTAATTTTCCAGCTGTCCACGTTTTTTCAACGGGTTTTGATGGCAGCTCACGAGTCCATTTACGATACGTATGCTCTTCATGGTGTGCAAGTAATGTTAATACTTCACCATCTGCTCCTGCGCGTCCTGTACGGCCTGAACGATGTAAGTATTGCTCCATTGTATGTGGTACATCTACATGTATTACATGTGTTAGACCTTCAATATCTAATCCACGTGCAGCTACATCTGTCGCAATTAAAATACGTGCTTCGCCTTTACGGAACGAATCTAGTGCCTTTTTACGCTCTTCTTTTTTCATTTCTGAGTGTAAAACAACAATTGGTGCAGCACGGTATGATAATTTTGTTTCTTTCATCAATAATTGATCTAAATTATTTACAAATGCTAAACCACGTAAACCTTCTACATTTGAAAGCTTACGTAACATTTCTGTTTTATTTCTCTCTTCGATTTTCATAAATGAATGCGTTACCTTTCCTTGGTTTGGCATTTCATCTAAGCTAACTTTGAAGCGTACAGGCTCATTCATCATACGTGCAGCGACTAGCTCGATTTCCTCAGTAATTGTTGCAGAAACAACAGCTACTTGGCGACCATGACTTGCTCCATCGATAAATGATTTTACTAATACGCGATAGTCACGACTAAGAAGTTGGTCCCCTTCATCAAGGACAATTTTCGTTAGTTCATGAAGCTTTAGTTTTTTTGCTTTTACTAATTCGTTTAGACGTCCAGGTGTGCCGACAACGATTGTTGGTTTTTTCTTTAGTTTATCAATTTGACGTTGTGGATTCGCGCCACCTATTAATGGAACGACTGTAATGTTCGTTCCTGCAACCCACGTACGGATAACTTCAACAATTTGCATACATAACTCTTGTGATGGAGCGATAATTAATGCTTGTGTTGCTTTTTTAGTACCGTCAACTGATTGTAAAATTGGTAAAAGATACGCAAGTGTTTTACCCGTTCCTGTCGGAGATTCTGCTACGACGTCTTTGCCCTCAAGTAATGCGGGAATCATTTCATCTTGGATTGGCATTGTATGTTCAAAAGTCCATTTTTTTTGTAAATCTTCGTTTAATAAAGTTAAAAAAGACATTGCTGTTCCACCTTCTCCCATTCACATATATGTAATGTGAAATATAGTTTTTATATAAAAACCTGCCCTTTAATTGAGATGAAGGACAGGTTTTTGCGCTCTAATCTAGTAATTCATATCCACAACTAACAATAGCACAATCAGCAAGTACAAGTAACGAATCAATATAAGAATCATCAAGAGCAAGCTCACGATTTACAATTGAGAGCTCTGTACATCCTAAAATAATACGATCACAGCCTTCAGCTTTTATCGCTTCTTCAATCATATTCCATTCGTTATGTGTAACGGCTTTTCCTGCTTTCACATAGTCATAAATGATTGACATGACTTGCTTTTGCAGTTGTTCATTTGGGATAACTGGTTCTAACCCAACCTCTTCCAATGCATGTTGATATACACCTGAGGTAAGGGTACCGGTTGTTGCTAATACTCCTACTCGTTTTGCACCGAGTTGTTTTGCTTTATTAGCTGTTTCTCGAATCATATGCAGTACTGGTACCGGTGAGTTTTCTTGTAGCTCATCATAAAATGTATGTGCTGTGTTACAAGGAATTGCAATTAGCTCTGCTCCAGCAGTCGCTAGCTTATGCGTATCCTCAACCATTAAAGGTACCGGACTTGGTTCAGATGGATTCAGAATATGAGCTGTTCTGTCAGGAATACGCGTATCATTATCTATAATGAAATGCACATGTTCCTGATCTTTGAAAGCTTTCGTTCTACGGACAATCATTTCTCCTACAAGCATTGTTGCAAGTGGTCCTACTCCACCAATAATACCTAATGTTTTTTTATTCATGACTTAAGACAAACCTTTGTTATTAAAATATTTTTTATATTTACGGTAGTAGTTTAAATTGTTAAGCGTTAATTTAAACCAACGTTTAATGTTAAAATCCTTTTTATAAAATAACGAATTCGTCATTTTACCCGCTCTGATTAAACGTTTGGCTTCTGCTTTAAGTTCCTCATTTTGAGCATATTTGAATAGAACGCCTTTGGGGATAATCATCCATAAATGCTTTTCCTTCGCATACGTTAATCCTAAATCTTTACCTAACATACGATCATCTGCTACATACTTCATCAAGTTATGTCCGCTTGCTGTTACGTAGTAGCTACTACGACCGTTACGTAAATTGATTTCGAATAATTTATATTCACCATCACGAGAATCGTACTTCATATCGAAGTTAGCAAAACCTGTATAACCGATATCCTCTAGGAAGATACGTACTCGGTCCATAATTTCTTTATCATATGTGTTAATGATAGCTGCATAGCTACCAATTCCTTCTGGTGAATGCTCTTCAAGGATTGGATTACCAAGAGACATCAATTTCACTTTACCATCTTGTCCAACATAAGCATTCAATACTCGCATATACGAATCATCACCAGGGATGAATTCTTGGATGATTAGATGGTCTTTATATGTTGAGCTATAAATAGCTTTTAATATTGCAGTTTTCTCAGCTTCATCATGTGCAACGAATACTTTTTTCTTACCTGGGAAACTACATGCCCAGTATTCAACTGAGTTAGACGCTTTAATAATAATAGGGTATTTAAATTTCACATCAAAGCTTTCATATGTTTCATACGTGCAAGTATCAGTTTTTGGATAGCTGAAATTATATTTCTCACACATTTTGTAAAAGTTTTCTTTCAACAAAATTTGATCCATTAATGATTCATCGATATATGGCACTGTGAAATATTTGATTAGCTCTGGTTTGTTTTTAATAATTAGTTTCGCATAATCATCGCCACAAGCTAGTAGCAATAATTTTTTATGAGAATATTTCTTTGCTACTTTCACCATTTCATCTACGAAAGTTTCTTGCTCGTTTAAATTGGGTACTTGTTCAAAGTGTAGAATACTACTATTTTGCGTTGCAGTTAAATGTGAACGACCGATAACGATTGGTTTAATGCCGTATGCTTCATAAAATGAACGAGCCATTCCGTATGCATTCATATCTGATCCGATTAATATTGGTAAAAATGGTTGTTCTGCCATTGTATATCATCTCACTTATAGTCTATTGTTTTGCCATTAGTGTAACATATTTCGTAAATTCTTTTTGAATGTTCATATACGACTTGTATACCCTTATCAAAAAATCACAGAGGTTAATCCCCCTGTGATGATTACTTCCAAATTGCAACAGCTTGTGATCCGAGTTTCTTATAACTTTTGAAAAAGCTAGTTTCGTCGTGAGAAACATAGCCGTGTAACGGATCCATTACAATTACTTTATCATCCATATGCCCAGTTAGAACAACAGCATGAAGATTACGATACATATCCAGTTTTCTATTTGTTCCCTTAACCCACCAGCCTTCTTTAAAAGTAGGCTTAGATAGATCAAGTGTAACCCAAACTACAACAGGTACTCCCTCTTGAACAAGCGAGACTATTTCCTCTGCACTTTGACCACTTACATTTTCTACTTTCAACGATACGTCCTTGTCTTTTGCTATTTTCTTTGCTACCTTTTCAATCACTGGCGCAAAGACATAGGTACCTGTAAGTTTGTTAAATGGATCACCCGCATACGCTTTTGCTGGATCAGGACCTATGCGTTTATTCCCTTTTTCAACAATCTCTTGTTTTGGTAAATAGTTTTTAGCCATATCTGTTTTTGATAAATTTAACCCGTAATAATTAAGTGCTGCAGTTAAAGCTGTGATTTCACAGCCATGGGGTAGTTCAGGATTTTGCATTATGATCGGCACATCTAATTGCTGTTCCTCACGTTCAAAATACGTCTCCAACACTACATAGCCCATATCTTCTTGAATCGTCACAACTTTACCGACACTTTTTTCCTGTTCACTATCATCTGTATAAATTGATGAAGGGACAAACAAATATTGATGCCCTTCTTGTAAGTCAGTAATGATAGCTTCTCCTTCTATATCCCCAGTCGCTGTCGTTACATCCTCATTCGTCTCCATATCTCGGACGGTCACTTTCATATCAGGTATCGGCGTGCGGCTACCGAATTCAACAATGAGTACTTTTATGCCCTCATCTAGCTGCTTTTCTTTTGCTGGGGAAATGCTGCTGCAACCGCTCACTGCTACCAGCAGTACAAAGCAAAAGAGGAGCAGCCTCATTGGCATTTTACCTCTCATATCCAATGCTGATGATCCCTTCTACTTATCACTTGTTTTTAGCTGAAATATTTTTTGTACCAAACTAAGAACATATAAATTGTCCAGATTTTACGTTGATTTTTCGCTTTGCCTTCGTAATGGTCTGTTAATAATTTAACAATTGCTTGTTGGTCAAAGAATTGTGCTGCTTCTGGAGATTCAAATGATTCTTTAATCTTGTTGAAGTATTTTTCTTCTTGTATCCATAAACGAATTGGTACTGGGAAACCGATTTTTTTACGATTTGCCCATGCTTCAGGCAATGCGCGTTTAGAAGCTACACGGAATGCATATTTCGTATCAACATCATTAACTCGGTAGCGAGTCGGTACTTTCGAAGCCACTTTCATTACTTCTTTATCAAGGAATGGTACGCGCAATTCAATTGAGTGCGCCATACTCATTTTATCTGCTTTTAATAAAATATCGTCGACTAACCATAAGTTTAAGTCTAAGATTTGTTTTTTCGTTAAATCGTCTTCGCCTGCAGCCTTTTTATAAACAGGCATTACGATATCTTTGACAGATGGTGCATCGTTATATTTTGCTGTTAAAATATTAGCTGCTTCTTGCTCTTCGAAGATGTGTGCTTGTCCAATAAATGTTTCCTCTACTGGTAAGCCACCTTTCATCAAGAAGTGTTTACCTCTTACTTCTGGAAGCATTTTGGCAACTTCAGATACTGGACGACGGATGAAGCCCGGTACTTTTTTATATTTTTTCATAGACGATGATTCGTCGTATTCTTCATAACCACCAAATAATTCATCGGCACCTTCACCAGATAACACTACTGTTACATGTTTGCGTGCAAGCTCAGCTAAGAAGTAAAGTGGTACGATTGATGGGTTTGAATGTGGTTCATCCATAATATATTGAATCTCATCGATTTTGTTAAAGCATTCTTCTGGATCAAGTACTTCATTGACATTTTCAATACCGAGCTCTTTAGATAACTCTTTTGCAGTGTCAATTTCAGAGAAGTTTTGAGCGCTAAAACCTACCGTGAAAGTTTTATCTGGTTTTAAAACAGAGGCTACATAGCTTGAGTCAACACCACTTGATAGGAATGAACCAACTTTAACATCTGAGATTTGGTGTGCTTTAATTGAGTCACGCACGACACTATCGATCTCTTCAACGATTTCATCAAGTGGACGCTCTTCAGGATTAAATTTTGGTTCCCAGTAGCGAGTAGTTGTCACTTTGCCATTTTCGTACGTCATATAGTGAGCTGCTGGCAATTTGAAAACACCCTTAAAGAATGTCTCGTTTAACACTGGGAATTGGAATGTTAAATAAGGCTTTAACGCTTTTTCATTTAATACTTTATCGAAATGTGGATGTGGCAAGAAGGTTTTAATTTCTGAACCGAACATTAAAGTACCATTCATATGGGCATAATAAAATGGTTTAATACCGAACATATCACGTGCAGCAAATGCTCGTTTTTTGTTACGATCCCAAATAACGAATGCGAACATACCACGTAATTTAGTTACTAATTTAGTACCGTATTCTTCATAACCATGAATTAAAACTTCACTATCTGTTTCAGTTGTAAATGTATGCCCTTTTTCTATTAGGTCTTTACGGATATCTTGATAGTTATAAATTTCACCATTGAAAATTAATACTAAAGATTGGTCTTCATTATACAAAGGTTGGCTACCATTTTCTAAGTCAATAATACTTAAACGACGGAAACCAAGTGCAGCTTCACCATCTGTAAAAGTACCTGCAGAGTCTGGTCCACGGTGAATAATTTGATTCATCATATTCTCTAACACTACGTCAGGGTTTGAAACCTCACCTATAAATCCTGTAAATCCACACATATATTTAAATTCTCCTATCTTGTTACATTCAGTCATATATTTTAACACGCACTAGTTTGCTTTATAATAAAAAATCACATAGTAATTATACGCTATTTTCTCTATTTCTCCAATGTTTGTCTATGATAACAAAGTCATTTTATCGCCTAGTATCCACGATTATTATACTATTTCCTCGCAAAATCGAAAAAGATTGCCACCAAGTAGCAATCTTTTATTGACAATGCTTTTGATATTCTTCCACAAGCTCCTCTATAGATACTTGATAAAGCTGTTGATCATTAACTTTAAAAACACCTAACGCCATTAAATCATCTATAATATGCATCTTTTTATTTTCTTCTAATTGTTCTCGTTGTTCAATCATTTAAAAAACCCTTTCTTACATAAATTGCTCCATTATCCATACCCGAAAGTTCGTAAATTAAACAATTTGCTTACATTTTGACCCGATACTTGGCAACCCCTTTTTCATCCCTTTGTATACAAGATAGCCTAATATCGCACCCAATGTATTTAACCAAAGATCATCTACATCAGTACTACGCATTTGTGGTAGTTGCATTGTTTCGATAAAGAAAGATAAACTCAAAGCTGTAATAAAAACATAAGGAAACATCTCCATCTTGCGCCATAACAGTGGTAGTAAAAAACCAATTGGCATGAAAATGGCTATATTACCAAGAAAGTTAATGAAAAATGGCTGCCATAAATCTAAATAATGAATAGCGTTATACACATCCGTGAACACTTGGAACAATTTTAAATTCACACCTAAAATCATATCCTCTTGGAAGCGCATTTGAAGATGCTGTAGACTCATGCCATTTCTAGGTACGATTGTTTCATAGAACAAACCAATTACATACACAGAAAAGAACAATAACCCTATTTCATGCCACCTATTAGTCGGAGGATTCCCTTTTCTTTTGCGAGACTTGAATCGTAAATAAACGACAAAAGGAATCGCCACAATCATAACAGGGATCATTTCAAGTAGGTAATACAGTATATCTGACAACCTTTTCACTCATTTCATACTTTCTATTTAACAGGACAAATTATATAGGATTTAGTTGCAAGAAAATATTAAAATTCAATTACAATCTTATATCGAAATAGTTTAATATTAATTTGCTCACCTTTAGACAGGGGTATCGCCTTATACAAATACCATATTTAAACAATATCAATTAACTTAACTATAGCATAATATTCTTTTTCTTGTGTGCAATAAACGTTAAATTCAAAAGTCTTTTATCTCTTTGTTAATTCAGTGCTGACAAGGATATGTAAGATTCGATCTTATAAAAACTGTATACTTTCATCTATAAAATGTTCAAATTTTTTATAAGTTATTTATCTCATTATTATTCAATTAATTAAGTCCATTCACCATGACTTAATGTAATTATATGCCATAATAATTTGCTATCTCTCCCTCTATATTTCTCTAATGTAGTATCCGATTAGTTTTACTAACAGGAAAATATCCCCTAGATTAATTTTACTGAGTAAGTTAGAAAGTAAAAAAGCCAATTAAATTAACTCTTCAATAGAGAATAATTTAATCAGCCTACATACTTATTAATGAGTATATTGTTTTTTACTATTCACTATTATTTGTTTTAAAATTGTTAGTTTACCAATGACGATTTGTGATATATCTGCAAGCTCCACTAAGTACTCTTCAGCAAGAGCTTGATTACCAGCGTTATACGCATGTACAGCTTTTTTGGCAACTTCATGTACTAGCGCATGAGGCTTTTCTAACTCTTTATAAGCAGGCTCTGTACCTAACAATTCTCTTCCTTTTCCGTAGTACCAGACTCCAAGACGAGAATCTTTGTGAGAAGAAATATCATGTTCACTCATCTGTTCAAAACCGAGCATTAAATTATAAATTCTCCAACGCCATAATAAATGATCTGTAATAGTTAATTCTATAATATCTTCTTGACTAATTATAAAGTTTTTCGAAATAGTTTCTGTACGATAATGATTAATCATTTTACTTAATTCATAAATTTCTTCACCTGTTTTATAGGAAATATCTTTACTACGACTTGAATTTTCGGCAATGTTTTTATTACGGATTGTAATTTCATTTGCAGCTGCTGCTTGTTGATGCGTAGTACTAGCGATTTCTTTAAAATGCATACCCTGCTGTTGTAAAGCAATGTTAAGATCTGCTAAAGCACTTGAGATATTCGCAGTTTCATTTACACCTCGATGCAAATCCTCTGCTGACTTCTTCGTAAGCGCATCAATATTATTTGTGATTTCTAAGAGCTTCTTAATATCATTATGAATGGATTGTACCGAGGATTTCGTATTATCCGCTAGTTTACGAACCTCTTCCGCAACAACAGCAAAACCTTTACCGGCTTCGCCAGCACGTGCCGCTTCAATTGAAGCATTTAACGCTAACAGATTTGTTTGTTCTGCGATCCCCTTTATGAATTCCATTAATTGCGAAACACTTTTCACACGCTCAACTAACTCTGTTACATTATCCTGTACTTGATGATGCCCCCCATCAGTAGATTTCAATAATTGCGTTACATTTTGCAAGGCATCTATACCATTATGTAATTCTTTCAATGAAGATTGTGTATGCTGTGAGACTTCCCCCACAGATGCGGCAATTTCATCGACACTTTCATCTAGTTGTTCCATAGATGATTTCACAGACAAAACGTCTTGCTCTTGTCTTTCTTGGAATTGAATTAGATTTTTAATCTGATCTAGTTGCACATTATATTTAATAATTTCACCCAATCCATTTATAATTGATCCTGCTTGAATTTCTATATAAGTTTCAACAATTAGCTGTTGATCAATCGTAACAATACTATCGTAAGCAAGTAACACATCCATCATTTTCTTACGGTCTTTAGGAAAAGCTTCAACGATTAAAGGAATTATAAATTGGTTGATAAGCGTGTATGCTGAAATCATCCAGTTTGGTAGTACACCTATTTTGGCATGGGTATAAGCAATTTTCCTTCTACGGAAAATATAATTTAAATCTAACTCATCTTGGAAAATACTCATAAAATGCTTATGAATTAACTTTTTCAGTTTAACTACAGATGAATGTTGATCGATTACTTCTTTAAATTCATCAATTTGCATTAAACGATCGTAAAACTTGTCTAAAATCATTTCGTGGTTTTTCTCATAAATCTCCTTTAACTCCGCGACAGATCCCCGACCCACTTGTGATAATCCTAAAAAATTCAATTTTTCCTGAAAACGTTCATTGGAAGTAATATCTGAACCAGGTGTAGTTGAAAAATATTGATAATGACCTTTCGTTTTACCAAACATACATATCCCCTTAGTACTTTATTTTTTTCATAATCTACAACGACATTTCGACTAATAAAACCTTCTTTTGTACATGATGTTAAGTTTTCACTATTTCCACGAGTTAAATAAGCAGTATATTAATACTACTTATTTTTAAAAATATAGGCTATACAACCCATGATTAACATATAGAAAAAACTACCAATTAATCAATGATTCATTGAAATGTTCACAAATTATTCTTTTCTCGAGGTAATTAGTCCACCTTTTTCATAAGAAAAATCGAGCATCTGAGAGATGCTCGATTTAATATGTAAGTTCACTATTGTTATCAATTTATATAATCTACTTTCAATTAGATAAATTAGATTTTATTTTATTTTTTTCAAAAAAAATAAAAATAACCGTCCCCTCCACAAAAGGTTTGACGGTTATTCTTGACCTCGGACCAACAACTTTTCTGAGGTGCCTAGTCACTAGACTGAACGTTCGCAGCGTTCGGTCTTATTATGGTATGCTTTTCTACCCCTATTATACAATTCTAGTAGGGAATTTTCAATAAATGGATTGTATTCCCTTATTTTATATAATCGACATACTCAATTATTAAGGAGTTACTACTTTGTCATCAAAAGTTACAATCACAATCTCAGCATTCGTGATGCCGGGCAATGATTTCGTCATCATTGGGGAATGGTATGCCGTAATTTTCATACCTGCTCGTAATTCCGTTCCCAATCCTAGTAATGAGACTACTTTTGTGTCCTTCAAGATGTTCAGAATTACATCATTGTTTGCATTTTGGTCAGAGCTGACATTGATATACAACTGATCTTTCTTCGTACTATTCAATGAAACAATTGTACCTTCAACTTTATTGTGTTCTGTTTCTTTCACAATAATTTTCTCTGCATGTGTTTGAGCTGGATATATCATGGTCATCATTTCACCGTAGTATGCCTCAACGCGAACATCAGACTTTAAAGATTCTAACGATAATGATTTTCCTGCTTGATCAACTATTTGAGTGTTCTCATCTACCGATAGAATAACATAATCCACTCCGCCTTTTTTCATCGAATTTCCAATCACGGTGAACTTTTTATCTGCTACATTTGTAATAATACCGTTTGTACCTACAGCCTCTTCTTGAACCACCTCTTTTGTTGCCAAATTAACAACGACATAATTCGTTGTCGATTGAGCTGGAATACTCATCGTAACAGCAGGTCCATAGAAAGCTTTGACCGTCATGCCTGGTTTGATAGCACTTACCTTTATCGCATTTCCATTTTGGTCTAATATCTGTGCTTTATCAGCGAAATGCAAAACAATCTTATCCTTATGCGTTGTGTAGATATCTGTACCTTCTACGACAATTCCACTTTCATTCACTTCTGATATTGTGCCATTAATTCCTGTAAAGTCCTGTTTTTGAACAACTAGCTTTAGTGCTTCACCATGCGCAGGAAGGCTCTTCGTAATTTTAGGATCATAGAATGCCTTAACAGTCTTCTTGTCTTCGATAATTTTTTTCAACGACACTTTTTTACCTTTGGAATCAATAATTTTAGTACTTTTGGTAATGGATAGAATTATTTCACTTTGATCTGTTTTAGCAAGCCCATGTCCTGTTACAGTAATGAATTTGCCAGTCTTATCGTTTAAGTAATTTGTAATTTGACCGATTGTACCTGGAGAAGTTTTCACTTTATTCTGAGCAAGCTCTTGGCCATTATAAATTGGCTTAGCTTGAACGCTCTGTGCATTTGCTGTTGCCGGGAGCGCTGTTATCAATAGAATAGATGCTGTTAATAACACTTTTTTCATTTTATATTCCTCCAATTAAAGAAATAGTATTTTTACTCCGTACATTTAAAGCCTATCTTCATTCACTACACAATTTGCAACAAATTGACCTGATTGGATTAACTCGCAGTACGTATAAAGAGTATTAAATATTAAATTTATTCACATCATTTAAATCCACTTGTAATTTCATTTCTATTTCAAGGAAACCTTATATCACAATAATAATGTTCATTTACCACACCTATACACCTAAATTATACCATTATATATATATTCAGGGGAAATAATAGAATACGAATTCCTAATCTGGTAAAATAATGATAACTAGTTGTGCAGGTTGGGCGGTTGGTCACTTCCAAGGGATTGGGGGTGATACTATTGACAACTTACGAAATAATAAGCTTATTGATTCAACTCTCAGTTGGATGGATAGCATTCCTTTCAGTTTTGTTGTCGGTACTCTTTTTTCTATTAAAAAAGAAATAACCGTCCCCTCCACATAAGGTTTGACGGTTATTATTGACCTCGGACCAACCGCTTCATCTGCGGTTACTAGCCACTAGACTGAACGTTCGCAGCGTTCAGTCTTTTTATATTATGTTTTACTATCGTAATAATACAATTCTGTAGTTTAAATCTCTACAAATGCCATTCCATACTTTATTTCTATAAAGCTGTACATCTACTTCTGTATAAATTCTGTAATCGCCTCAACTAATTCTGTAGATAGCGGAAGTGTTGGATCTGAATAAGTAGCCAAATTTCCCTTTATCTCCTCTGGTGCATCTTTTAGAATATGATTCATCTTGTTTACAATCATTAGTTTAGCTTCTTCTTTATTCGCCTTTAATATTTTTGCATCACTTACTGGAACTTGAATATCGTGTGCTCCTTGAATGATTAAGACAGGTGCTGTTACTTTTTGAATGCTCTTAGCTGGATCATACTTTAGCCAAGACATAAGATATGGCTGTACAGACGGTCTAAATAATGTTTGTAATTCTGTTGTTATGGTTGCAACAGATTTACCTTCTTTTAATGATGCTAAGATTCCAGTAGTTTCTTTCGTAAGATCCGGTGTTAATTTGCCTTCTAATTGCTCAAGTAATATCTCATCTGCTGGACGCCCTGCTCCTGCTAGTGAAGTAAACGAAGCAATGTCGCTATTCTGTGCTGCTAACATGCCAATTAAAGACCCTTCACTATGACCAATAATATGAATGCTTTTAAATTTATTTTCTGATATTGCGTATTTAATAACTTGATTAACGTCTTCTACATATTGTTCTATTGATAAATCTTCTTCTTTTGTTATTAATGGCGCATTATCGCCAATTCCTCTTTTATCATAACGAATAGATGCAATCCCTTGTTTAGCTAAGTCTTCAGCTAGCATTTTCAAGCTATTATTTTTGCCAGCACCTATAGTATTTCCATCTTTGTCGGTCGGACCAGACCCTGCTATTATAATCGCCAGCGGATATGAACCTCCCTTTTCAGGATGTTGTAAAGCTACCTTTAGATTCCCTTCATTAACTGGGATCTTAATGGATTCATAATTTGCCTTCTCTTCTTCATAGGGAGTTAATTTAAATGATAGTACATTACCATTCTGCTTAAATGTTCCTGTTATTAAATTATCTTGTAACTTACCTTCTATTACGACATTCGAACCTTGTAAATCGATTGTAATCGAAACTTTATTGCCATCATATGAGACTTCTTTAAATGGATAGTCCTTTAACCCTTGAGCCGGTACTGATAAAGTGCCACTTTTTTCTGTAAGCGATAAAATAATTTCTAATTGTGATTGCGGAAGCTCAATATTCCCTTGCCATTGTCCTAACATATCATCATTCACACCTTTCTTAACCTCTGGACTTTCTTCCTTAGAACAAGCTACTAAAAACATTAGCACGCAAAGCCACATTACATATTTCTTCATTTTAAAACCCCTTTTCTGCGTAGTTCAAATAAAAAATACACAACCTAAACCTTCGTTCAATCTGTTCTATCTTTAGTATCACAAATTAAACCGGTAATTTCAAATAAAATATGGAAATATTATGTAATATTTTTCCGCGAGTGTAGTTAGATTGATAAGATTATCCGAGGTCCCTATATGTTAAGTGAATTTTTACTACAAGGTGAAAACATAAATAAATCCTTGTTTACAGAAGAACAACTATGTATGCAATGAACAGAGATTTTAATAATGAAAAGAAAATTGATTCCTATAGTATTAGGGGCAGCATTACTATCGAGTTGTGGAAGCGATATCGATACGCTAGAAAAGAAAGTTAATACACTACAAAAAGAAAATCTTAAGGATGGTCAAAGTCCTATACCAATCGTTTCAGAAATCAATTCAAACATTATTTATGAAGTTCATATAGAATGGTTTAATTATGATGGTAAATGGAGCTATTGGATTCTTACCTTGCTAATCGAAGAAAACGAAGATTCTGGTGCTGAAGTATATTTCACAGTTGTCAAAACAAACAATGGATTTATAAAATCGGCTATTGAAAGTTAATTCATAATTTATATTAAAAAGGAAGTTTATTCTTGTGAAGCTAAACACCCTTTTTTTGTATTCACTTCTTCAGTTCTATACTGATTATCGAATTAACTTCCACGTTATCCAACTAAATCACTTACCTCGCCATCATTCAGTTACATAAAAAAAGCCTTCCAATCGGAAGGCTTTGAAATAAATTATGAGTTCGGTATAACTAAAAAAATGGATGGTATGAAAGAAATGCCAAAAAACAAAATGTACCATAGAGACATACGTCGTAACGAAAATTGACGTTGTTTCTTCTGTGCATAAAAAATGTCCGTAAAAATAGCAACGACGAGTGGAATACTCATACATGCAATAGCAATTAAAATCACATCTGAAAAGTTCATTGTGCATCCCCCAATTTGCTAACATCTTAATTATAATTGTGACGAAAATGTGTCTTAATTCATTGTACACAATTTCGTCACAAATTGTCAATGAATTTTACCATACTTTTCTATCTTTCTTTATTTGAACCAAAAAAAGAAGGTAGAACCAGATTTATCTCCTGAGGTTCTACCTTCTTCTATTTGGCTAATACTAATTGCCTTATTAAAATTCTTGTCTTCTTTATAAAACGGAAGCCAGTCTTTTGATACCTTCTACAATTGTTTCTGGATCAGAATTCGTATAATTAAGGCGCAAAGTTCCTGCTCCTTTAATATTCGTATAGAACGGATCGCCAGGAACGAAAGCCACTTTCTTCTCAGTTGCTCGTTTAAAGACTTCTACTGAAGAAATCCCTTCTCCCAAATCTGCCCATAAAAACATACCGCCCTCTGGTTTTGTGAACGTAACATGAGCAGGTAAATATTTTTCCATCGCCGCTATCATAGCGTCACACTGCTGCTTATATAGTGCTGTAATTTTGCTTATATGCGCTTCGTAATCATTATTTGTTAAATAATCATAAATAGCATATTGTGCAAGTACATTCGTATGTAAGTCAGATGATTGTTTAGCTCCTATTAAATGCCCCATTAGCTCTTTACTTTTTGTACATAAATAACCAATACGCATTCCCGGTGATAACGTTTTAGAGAAAGAACCAAATAGTACACTATTTTCCGATTTACCACCTGCAATGTAAGGCAATGATTCTCCTTCAAAGCGAAGTTCACCATACGGATCATCTTCAATTAATACTGTATTCGTCTTCTTAATGATTTCAAAAATTGCCTCACGTTTCTCTTTCGAGTAAGTTAAGCCTGTAGGATTTTGGAAATTAGGGACTGTATACAATAATTTCACATCATTATTTTTTAAAGTTGCTTCAAGCTCTTCTAAATTTAAGCCGTCATCTTCAAGGCTAATTGGCAAAAACTCAGGCTCAAAAAGTGCAAATGTTTGAATAGCAGCAAGATAACAAGGGCTTTCTACAGCTACTTTATCCCCCTTATTAACTAAAGCTTTCCCCATTAAATCTAGTCCTTGTTGAGAGCCAGTTGTAATTAAAATATCATCTGCTGTAACATCCATACCAAATCGTTTTTTATAACGGTCCGCAACCCATTGGCGTAATGGCAAATAACCCTGTGTCCCTGAATACTGGAATACCTTGTCACCAGAATTTTGTAAAACTCGATTAATCGATTCTTGGAACTCTTTCATTGGGAATGAAATAGGATTTGGTAGACCTCCTGCAAATGAAATAATATCTTCTACCTCAGTCAAACTTAAAATATCTTTTATAAAAGAACTATCTGCTTGTAATACTCTATCTGAATAAATTTGCACCATCATCAATTCTCCTTCTAAACTACTTCTACTATATTCCGTTTATTTTTTTATATTATTATAGCAAATCACACAACATTAGGAATTGTCAATATTTTCTCTTAAATTAAGGTGGATTTACAGTCTAATTAGATTGGATGCATAGTGGCAGTATATTAACCGAACGGGAAAAATTCTATTTTATTATCATAATGGACTTACTTGTGATTACTTTTAACTTACTCGCTCTTTTAATTAATCTAATCGGGCTTTCATTTGACTCACTTGAGCTCCCTTTTAACTCATTCTAATACCAAAACAAAAAAGCATCTTACAAGAGATGCTTTTTAATATTGCCTGTAGCTGACACCATATAAACTTAAAATCTATTGGAACTAATTGCTTTTACATCCCAAATTTCTGTCTAAAGCCGCACTTCCTGCATAATTCTTCAACCGCTTCTCTTCTAGTAAATCCATCAAAGAGGTTATTGGCTCTTTCACTCTCTACAATTTCAGAGAATGATTTGTTATTAATATTTCCTAAATTGATGACACCTTCTCCATCTAGGCAACATGGGACTACGGTACCGTCAACAAGAATCGCTGCTTGACTGCGCAGTGCATGACAAAATCCTTTTCCTTCATCCTCAGGGGCTTGCAAGCTCGGCCATTGAAATTCATGATCTTGGTTTAAATAAACACGATCTGTAATTTTAACGCCTTTTCCTGGCTGTACTTTTTCTTCAATTCTAAAGTCTAAATTGTATTCCTGCTCCAATATATCTAACGTTTCACGGTTTCTTCTCTTCTCTAAATCGGTAACCTGATCTTTTTGTAAATTCCATAATCGGTACGAAATAATGATGTTATGTTCTGCCGCATCACGTACAAATTCAAGAATATCTCCTAAGTATTTTTCACGATTCTCTGACCCCTCATGGCCGTCAAAACTATGTAATGAAAAATTGATTTGACGTAGCGCGGGCTTTCCTAATAATTTCTCTCGATTCTTTTTAATCAATGTACCATTTGTCGTGATATTTACTTTAAACCCTTTAGCATGTGCTGCATCAAGTAATTGGTCGATTTTGTTATGTAAAAGAGGTTCTCCTTTCACATGTAGGTAAATATATTTCGTATGCGGTCTGATCTGATCAAGTATATTGTTAAATGCATCTAGTTTGATTATATTTGCCTTACGACTCGTAGGCGGGCAGAAGCTACACGCCAGATTACAGACGCTTGTAATTTCTACATAGACTTTTTTAAATGTTTTCAAGACTTGTTCACCATTCCAGTTCTGTATATATTAAGGGACTATAATTATTTTAATCAAAATCAATGATAAAGAACAGTTTTTCAACAACTAAGATGGAGTGAATGCATACTTTTTCTATTCTATAATGAGTTATATTGTAGCAATAACATAAAAAAGGTGACTCCTAAAAGTCGCTTGGTAACGACCTTTAGAATCACCCCAACCTTTTCTTACTTCACTTTTAATGACAAAGTATACGGGTCAATTGAAGCACGTCCTTTACCATCTCGAACCTTCACATAATAAGTTCCTTTGGTCATTTTTAAGGATAAAATCTCATTATCCCCTTGCCCATAAATATCAGATTTTGATACTCTTTTTCCATTACGATAGACTTCAAAAACACCATCTAATTCTTGGCTGGCACTGAGTGTCAACGTTACTTGCTCTGATTTAGTTGGTTGGTAAATATACCAATCTTCATCACCATTTTCATATCCTGTATTAAAGTACCCTGTCGTTGAATACAATTTGCTACTTTTCTTCTGTAGCTTGATAGGTTTAGAAGGTTTGTTATTTTTCACTTTAGATCCTGCATCTTCATCTTTTTTATTCACAGAGTTTACTTTTAGTTGATATGGCCATAGAGAAAGTGCTGTACTTGAGTCAACCGAACCAAATACGGTGACAAAATACGATTGACCTTTTTTCGCTTCAAAAGATCCTGTTGTCGTTCCATCTTCAGTATTTTTCAAAAGGTATGTTCTGTATTCAGTATCTCTATCATCTATTTTATGATTTTTATTAACATCCCTTGTAATTTCCATATATCCTAAATACGGACTCAACAACTCTTTAGGATACTTCGCTTTTAGCTTTGAAGTAAGAGGTGTACGGGAGAATTTCACACCGTATACTGAATTTTCTTTTGCAGTGAAATAGTACGAATCAACATCATTCGCTGTAGAGAAGTTGGCCGTCACACCAGTAGCAGGTATATTCTTTGCCTGTTCTGGTTTATCATTTTCTTCATAGCTATCACCAGCATCTTTAACAACAAGTTTTGAAGTCACTTGATATCCATCATACGGGATTTGATTTGTATTATAGTTTGGATTGATGGATAAGTAATACGTTTTATTTGCTTTTAAACTAGCGAAAAATTTCCCTTTGACCCAATCATCATAAGAAGACCAGTCCTCATTAGTTGAGACAAGAGATAAAAGTTGATATGCCTTACCATTTTCATCTTTATCTTTTATTACTTCATACAATCCTAGATTTGGAATATTCTCTTTTGGTGTTGGTAATTGAAATTGATAAATGCCCGCACTTGAAGTGTTTAATTTATACCAGTCTTGGTCCATTGTATTTTGTAGATACCCTTGAATTGTTCCACCTAATTCATATGGTATTGCTACCGATTCTAATAGGTTAATTCGTTCTGAGTCATCTTCTGTTAGTACATTCATCATTGTGGAATCATCCATAGAACTATAGTTATCTTCATCTTCTGGAATACTCTTTCCGACTAAGCTCACGCTATATGAGAGAATAGACCCCGCAGGTTCTTTTTCTTCCAGTCCTCCTACTAAACCTAATAGTAATTGTTCTAAAGTAACGTAACCGAAAGTTCCTTTATTTGTTACTTTTAAATAATATTCTTTTTCAGGTTCAGTTTGGAATAATAGCGTTTCTCCTTCTCCTATACCGTGTGTATTACTTGTATATAAAGCTGGCATATCTTCTGTGCTTAATTCTTCAGATGTTGCAGGGAATAGCTGTTCTTTTTCATACACAGCAGCACTTATATCTACTCCTGGAATACCTGTAACTTCAAAGTTCATAAATTGTGCTTCTTTTGATGTAAAGTAGAAATAGTCTTCATCGCCATTTTCACCCGTTATATATAGTTTATCTTTGCTAAATGGCCATTTTTCAATTTTTATTGGATGCTCTAATGCTGACTCGTCTTTTGGAAGTTCAGATACTTTATCTACTTTTAACGTAAATGTTGAATGCTTCTGACCTGAATCATCAAAATTGCCATTCACATCTTTTACACCAATAGATACTGTTCCACTAAATGGAACTTGGATTAGTTTTCCTTCTTTTTTTCCTTCCGTTACATCATTGACATCTAACAATTGTTTTTGGTCTTTACCATAAAAATTTATACTCATTTTATAATCATATTGAGATGAGCCCTCCAGTGAAGCTTGGATATATTCGCCCTTTTCTACAGGGATTTTAACCCACTTTTGTTCTGAAGGTTTTGTAAAAGAGTGCTTTACTTGTGCAGGGATTGAAATGACCTCTGCATTTTTTAATATCTCTTTTTCACCCCACTTCTCTTTCACTAAAGAAGGGATCTTTTTTACATCAAATTTCATCGCGGCAACTGGGTTGATGAGTCCATTTCCATATTTATGATCGAACCCTTTCTCCCCTATATCTGTCGCTGTTTTCTCTAAGATATATTCTATTTCAGCCGGCTTTAAATTTGGATATTTGGATAGCAGCAATGCTGCTGCTCCAGCAACTACAGGCGAAGCCATAGATGTTCCACTTAGTTTGGCAAAAGTTGATCCTTTTTGTGCATCATAAAAAGGTGCATAAATATTTTCTCCAGGTGCTACCACATCAGTGGATGTACCGTAAGATGAAAATTCACTTAATTTTTTTTCGCTATTAATAGAGCCTACACTAATTACTCCTTCATACTTAGCAGGATAAATGGGCATATCAGATCCCTGATTTCCCGCTGCTGCAACGATAACAACACCACTACTAATTGCCTTTGTCACAGCCTCTTCTAAAACAGTAGATGGCATAGAGCCCTGCAAACTCATGTTAATGACGTCTGCGCCTTGGTCTACAGCTTTTAAAATAGCATTTGCAATTGTATAGTCAAATGTCCACATATCTCCGTCAAAGATATCATATGAAAGAATCTTCACATTCGGATTTATGCCATATCCACCGATACCGTTATCTTTTTTAGCAGCAATAATACCAGCCACGTGAGTCCCATGTATATCAGTAGTTGCCGGATTCATTGGATTTATAATGTTTGTACTTGAAAGAATGGATCCTTTTAGCTCTGGATGATTTCGGTCAATACCCGTATCAATAACCGCTACCTTTACTTGATTATTCCCTGCCAACTTTTGAGCATCTGCTGTTTTTAGTATGCTATGCATATATTGTTCATTTATTTTCGGGTCAACTGAGCCCGCATGCTGGTACTTTGGACTAAGACCAACAGAAACTACCTTACTGTTTTTTTGATAGTTTTTAATAGTTTGCTGTAGTTTATTTTTATTACTAACTTTAACAGCTACATAGTTAAGTCCTTTGATTTGGTTTACAACTGTTCCGCCAGCCTTGCGATGATCACTAGCGCTTAGTGAACTTGAATATTTAATAATAATTGTGTCGTCACTATAATTCGCAGTCTTTTCAATTTTGGACGTTCGTTCATTTTGGCTAAGCGAGTGCAATTTAGCTGCAATAGATTTAGTTTTCGCGTCTACTTTTAAACTACTAACTAGTGAAAATAGCAATGCAAAGCTTGCTAAAACTACTACTACTTTTTTTATAATAGATTTCACAATAACCCTCCTTAAATAGCAATCCTTATATTCTATTTAACGAGGAGCATCATTTATACCAATTAATATACATTATTTTGAAATTTATTTTCTTTTAATAGTAACTGTTCCAAATTTAGTTCCAATGTTTATCTTAATAGATAGGACTTTCACTAAATTTCGTATGAAATCCTATCTATTTTAAACACAAAGAAAATTACTTGATAGACCTTCTTTAGTTATACAGATATACTTGCAAATTATTGTTTTGGTCTAATGTTGCTAATAATACATCTTTAACATCCACTTTATACATGGAAATGACTCTGTCTTTAAGCCAACCCTCATTAATATTTGAGTTCTTCAATTCAAAGTAATCAATTTTGCCCTCTTTAATAAGTACAGTAGGTAAAGAAAAAGCTTCAGGTGCTAACTTCATATCTGCTCGCGTTATTGTTTGGTATTGAGGGTATAAAAAGCTTGAAATAGTTCCGTCTGGCTCCCATAAAGCTAGAGCAACCATTTGAATATCTTCTATTTTCTCTTTTCTTAATTCAGATAAAAGTAAATCTACGGAAATCCTAGCCTTCGACAAATTTTTAGAAACAATTTGTCCATTCATAATAAGTGGAAATGGTGAGGAGTCTATTATATGTCGAAACGGGACCCATTTAAGGCTCAAATATACAGCTACTGAATATAAAACAACTAAAGTTGACATGGTAATAATGGAGCCCTTCATCCCTAACCCTTCATCAGACAAGGGATGGGCGATGATATTACCTACAGATATTGCCATTGCAAAATCGAGTAATCTCAATTGAGAGATAGAACGTTGCCCCATAACTTTCGCTGCAATGAGTAAAAAAAGAAAAGCAACAATTGCTCGGAGAAACCATTGAATTGCCGTAAGCGTTTCTTGTGCATGAAAAAAGTCCATAGTGACACATCCTCTCAATCCTTTTAGTTTTCTTATTATCTCCATTAACTTCCGTATTATAAGAAAAGCTTGTTACAAAAATTTTTCATATAAAAATAAATGGGTCAGCCTCCTATTACTTTACGTAATGAAGACTGACCCATTAGATCAATTATTATTATGATTTCTACCTTAACTTTACATCATTGCTACTATTCATTGCTTAGTGTTAGGAGCTTTTAAGTCATTTTTAACAATGCATCTGATCCAATCATTCCTTTAACAATGCCAAATTGCTCTGCTTCAAGGGTAACGGACTCAAGAGGTGCATTCAACAATTGTTCAATTGTCTTCACACCAACTGCTCGACCTGCAACTATTTTACGATCAGCTAATTTTGTATTCAAAAGTCCGACGTCTAACGCACCACACATAATATAACCTACATCATTCGAAACCGTTAATAACGTTGTTTTAGGCAAACTTACAGTAACTGCCTTAAATATAGAACCTTCAATATTAATTGTTTCAGTTGAAACCATCTAATTCGCCCCTTCCTCTATATACATATGAAACTGGGTAAAAAGTTGTTCGAGTTATTCCGCATGTTCTTTAATTAATTCACTATTTGTATGCCTAGCTTTCTATATTTACTTATGCAACTAATAAAGCCCTTAAATGGAGCAATTCAAGGGCTCAATCGTTGCATATCTTGTTTTATAAAAATCTCCGTGAATTCTTTTTACCATCATATGAATATAGAACTTTTTTTTCTTCACTATGCGTTTCTACATGAACAGGGCGCCCCCACAGCTGATAAATATACCTTAGAACATTTTCTAAATAGCGAGTATCAAGTTCCATTCCTTCAAATCCGTGGACTAAATATAATTCACCATTTCGTAAGTAATCCCCATCTTTCACAAGAATATATGGGAACCCGCCATTCACACGCATTGATACGAGTTGATCACGTACATTTTCATAATCCTTATCTGTAATTTTATATTCATTGCCCTTTTTTTCAAATAAATAAAGATCTTCATGCTTCACTAAGTCTTTGGTTAAATAGTTTCGGATAAAGGAAATATCTGATTCAACTTCTCGTACTTCAAACATTTTCTCTCGACCGGAGTGCCGCTTCACACCTAATTTCCGCATCTCATCCGTTGGGGAATCATATCGTTTCTCAATATCTTCGAAAATTTTCAGTCCTAGATAATATGGATTAATCGTCGTCTTTGAAGGTTGAACAACACCTGCGTTTAACTTCGCATATTCTATCGATTCATCCGTTGTTAAATTTAGCTCTCTCATAATACGTTGGTGCCAGAAGGAAGCCCAGCCCTCATTCATAATTTTAGTTTCTAATTGGGGCCAGAAATAGAGCATTTCCTCACGCATCATCGTTAATATATCTCTTTGCCATTCCTCTAATTCACGACTATATTGCTCAATGAATAATAGTAGATCTTTTTCTGGATATGGCGGAAACTGTTTCTTTTTTTGTCGTATGATCTTCTCTTCTTTTTCTTTTTCGTCTATTCTCCAAAGATCATCATAAGGCGTTTTACGGGCAACATCCTCATCTTCATCTATATCGTTCTCATACGTTAACAACTTGGGTCGTTGTATAGATGGATCAATATGCTCTTGAATAGCTAATACAGCATCTAAAAACTCTTCAACTTCCTCTTTTCCGTAGAGCATTTCATAGTTGGCTATTCGTTCAGCCGTAGCTGTCATACTCTCAACCATATCTCGTCTTGTATTAGAGAAGCGAACGTTATTCTTGAAAAAGTCACAGTGCGCTAAAACGTGCGCAATGATCAGCTTATTTTGTGTTAACTTATTTGTATCTAGTAAGAATGCATAACAAGGGTTGGAGTTAATGACAAGCTCATAAATTTGACTTAAACCTAAATCGTACTGCAGCTTCATTTTGTGAAATTGTTTACCGAAACTCCAATGGGAAAAACGAGTAGGCATACCGTATGCTCCAAATGTATAAATAATATCTGCAGGGCATATTTCATAACGCATCGGGTAAAAGTCTAGACCAAACCCAGTCGCAATTTCCGTAATTTCATCAATCGCTTGGTGAAGCTCTTTTTCCATTTATCTAAATCCCCCCGTGTCTATTATTAGGAAATGAGTGCTTGGCACCATCCGTCTCTCGCTTAAGACTCAACTTTTTGGAAAAAGCTTTTTAATGCTTCATAAACGTCACTTTTATGTCTCAATATATAGTGGCGAAATTTCTGATCTTCAATTTTTTTATAGTTATACATTAATGTCGAAAAACGATTATGTTGATTTACTTCTCCGTACCCGAACATACTGGATACTTTCATTAGATCCTGAACTAATTTCATACACTTTTCATTATCAGTCGACATATTTTCTCCATCTGAAAAATGAACAGGATAAATATTATATCTTGTTGGATTATATTTCTGTTTAATCAGTTCTAAAGCTTTTATATAGGCGGATGAACAAAGTGTTCCTCCACTTTCTCCTTTTGAAAAGAAATCTTCCTCTGATACTACTTTTGCTTCTGTATGATGAGCAATAAATTCAATTTCAACTGTTTCGTATTTGGAACGTAAAAATCTTGTCATCCAAAAGAAAAAACTCCTTGCACAATACTTTTCAAAATTGCCCATCGAGGCACTTGTATCCATCATCGCTAGGACTACTGCCTTTGATTCAGGGTTTGTCACTTCATCCCATGTTTTAAAACGTAAGTCGTCATTATGGATTGGTGTAATCTCTGCTTTTCCTTTTATGGCATTACGTTTAATCGCATTTAAGATTGTACGCTTCTTATCGATATTACCCATAAGACCTTTTTTCCGAATATCGTTAAATTCAATTTTTTCGGTTGTGATATCTGCCATTTCTTTTTCTTTCAAATTAGGTAACTCTAACTCTTTAAATAAGGCGCTCTCTATTTCTTCAAGACTTACTTCTGCCTCATAGTAATCTTCTCCAGGTTTGTCACCTGCTTCTTTACCGTTTCCTGCACCTTTACCTTTATCCCCTTGACTTGGAGCTCTTGCTACTACATCGCCTACCTGACTATCACCTTGTCCTTGACCAACATGTTTTGACTTATCGTAGTTATAACGAATTTTATATTCATCTAGAGATCGTATAGGAATTTTAATAACCTCACGACCATTTGACATAACAATACTTTCTTCGCTTATTAAATCTGGTAAATTATTTTTAATTGCATCTTTTACTTTTTCCATGTGGCGTTGTTGATCTTGGTACCCTTTGCGATGGAGGGACCAATTTTCCTGAGAGATGACAAAGCGCTTATCCTGGTTTTCGCTCATTTTTATCCTCACCCATCTATAAAATCAAATTCGCCTAAGACTATTAGCAACCGACTTTACATCATAATCAAAAGACCGTTATTTCTTGATATTGCATTATTAAGTACGGCTCCCTGTAAGTTTTACTTCTTATATGAAACCCCTTAAAATTGAAAGGCACTTTTCTTATAATATGTTAGTTTTTAGAATTGTTTAACTTCTTTTTGTAAAAAAAAAAGAGTGCCCTAAAGTTTATCTGGACACCCCTTATTTAAAAAGAAAAGATAATATACGTTTTGTAATAGCTGTCTAGAAGAATGCGCCATGCTCCCTTCAAATCGCTAAAGGGCATCCGTCCAGCTCTTTTCGGGGTAACTAGACGCTTTTCTTAACTTTAACGATTCAGTAAGCTGCCTACATATTGCAATAATTCATTTGCTGAAGTTGAATTATATCCATGTTCATCTATAAGCCTTGCAACAACTTCGTTAATCTTTTTAAGCTGAGATTCGTCAGGCATTTTTGAGGACGTTGTAATTTTCACAACATCTTTTAAATCAGCAAACAGTTTCTTTTGAATTGCTTCACGTAATCTTTCATGAGAATGATATTCGAATCTCTTTCCATTTCTTGCATAAGCCGAAATACGAATCAAAATTTCTTCTCGGAATCCCCTCTTCGCATTCTCCGAAATTCCTATTTGTTCTTCTATGGATCGCATTAGTTTTTCATCTGGATTCATTTCTTCTCCTGTAAGGAAATCTCGAATTTTATTTTTATTACAGTATGCTTCAACATTATCGAGGTAATTGTTCATTAGCGTTTTTGCAGATTCTTCATACGAATAAACAAATGCTTTTTGAACTTCATTCTTAGCAATATCATCGTATTCTCTTCTTGCAACTGCAATATAATTTATAAATTTTTCCCTATCTTCTTGGGAAATCGAGGCATGTTGGTCAAGCCCATCTTTAAGCGAGCGTAAAACATCTAATGCATTAATAGATGGCACTTCTTTTCGAATAATGGCAGATGAAATTCGATTTATTATATAACGAGGATCGATACCATTCATGCCCTCATTTGGATATTCTTTTTTCAATTCCTCTACATCAATTGAGTTATATCCTTCTACACTTTCCCCATCGTACATACGCATCTTTTTCACAAGATCAATACTTTGCTTTTTAGGTGTTTCTAACCTAGTTAAAACAGAAAAGATTGCAGCTACTTTTAATGCATGAGGGGCAATATGAACATGCGCCATATCACTTTCATTAATCATTTTCTCGTAAATTCGCTCTTCCTGACTTACTTTTAAATTATAAGGAATAGGCATCACAATAATTCTTGAGTGAAGTGCCTCGTTCTTTTTATTTGAAATAAAAGATCGGTATTCAGTTTCGTTCGTATGAGCAACAATTAACTCGTCAGCACTTATTAATGCAAATCTGCCTGCTTTAAAATTGCCTTCTTGTGTTAATGACAATAAGTTCCACAAAAACTTTTCATCTAATTTAAGCATTTCCTGAAACTCCATCATGCCACGGTTTGCTTTGTTAAGTTCTCCGTCAAAACGGTAAGCACGTGGATCTGATTCAGAACCAAATTCCGCAATCGTTGAAAAATCAATACTACCAGTTAAATCAGCAATGTCCTGTGATTTTGGATCAGAAGGTGTAAATGTCCCAATCCCCACACGTTTATCTTCTGAAAATGTAATCCGTTCAATCATGACATTTTCAATAAGGCCATCATATTCTTTTTCGAGTCTCATCGTGTTTAAAGGAGATAAATTACCCTCTATGCGCAAACCATACTCTTCATAAAAATCTTTACGCAAATGGTGAGGAATAAGGTGGAGTGGGTCTTCATGCATCGGACATCCTTTTATTGCGTATACCGCTCCTTCATCTGTTCGTGAATATTGCTCAAGCCCTCGTTTTAGCAATGTCACAATTGTAGATTTCCCTCCACTCACGGGTCCCATTAATAATAAAATCCGCTTGCGAACATCTAATCTTCTTGCTGCAGGATGAAAGTATTCCTCTACCAATCTTTCAATTGCCGATTCGAGCCCGAAAATTTCTTGTCCAAAAAAGTTAAATAATTTTTGCCCATCTCTTTCTTCTAATCCAGAGCTTTTAATCATATTGTACACACGTGAATGGGCTGTTTGAGCAACTTCCGGCCTTTCCTTTACAATGTTTAAGTAATCCGCAAACGAGCCTTCCCATTTCAGTCTGTTTTCTTCTTCACGATAAACTTTAAACTTACTTAAAATGTCTATAGCCTTCCCTCCATTCTTAGCCTGATTTATAACATAGTATGAAATTAGAGAAATAATGATACCCAATAATGAGTCATTGTTGAGGATTCTTCTTTGAGGAAATCTTGAAGTAGCTCATGGAGCATGCATTCAACTGGTTAAAGTGTCATTAATCCTACTAAAGACCAATTTTATAGTTGTCAGCAGTTTTACCTTTTCTGCCATTCCTTCTAAAAAAATTGTGAATGTCAATATGTCATTATGAAACTCCCTATATAACAAACATATAATGTACTGTAACAACTTCGGAGGTGATTACACTGATTCATACGGTTAAACCAGGTGAAACACTGTTTCAACTTTCTAGAGATTATCGCACACCGCTATCCGCAATTATAAGCGCGAACCCATCTATCAATCCAAATGTACTTTATATTGGCCAACCTATTGTTATTCCAGGTTTTCCTGATCCTAATACAATTCCATATCAAATTGATGTTTCACTCAACAATCGTTGGCTTAGATTATATAAAGATGGTATTTTACAAAAGCAATATCCTATTGCGGTTGGAAAAATGTTAACCAATACACCTGTAGGAAATTTTATTATCATTAATAAAGCACCTAACCCAGGAGGCCCATTTGGAACAATGTGGATGAGCTTATCAAAAGATACGTATGGAATTCACGGCACAAATGATCCAAGCTCAATCGGTAAGGCCGTATCTCACGGCTGTATTCGTATGCATAATGAGGATGTAGAAGAGTTAGCAAGTATTATTCCAATAGGAACTCCGGTTTTTATACATCCATAATGGTAAATAGGACTACCCACAATAGTCTGATAGCTGACTTTTGTAGATAGTCCTTATTTTAAAATCTATTTATTCCAAACGTCTTTAGCGATACGTACAACATGACGTAATTTTTCCCATTGCTGTTCTTCAGTTAATAGATTGCCTTCTTCAGTAGAGGCAAAACCACATTGTGGACTTAAACAAAGTTGATCGATATTCACATATTTCGTTGCTTCTTCGATTCTTCCTTTAATTTCATCTTCATCTTCGAGTTCAGAAGTCTTGGAAGTAATCAATCCCAAAACGACATGTTGATCTTTAATGAATCGTAATGGATTAAAATCTCCTGATCGTTCATTATCAAATTCTAAGAAAAAGGCATCCACATTCACACGTGAGAATAGTTCTTTTGCGATCGGCTCATACGCACCTTGATATAACCATGATGATTTAAAATTCCCTCGACAAATATGGATCGTAACCGTCATATCTTCCGGTTTATTTGCTACTGCTTCAACAGTAATATCAGCAAACTTTTTTACTAATTCATCTGGATCAAATCCCTGCTCTTTTATCTTATCTCGGAAAACATCACTGAACAAAGCTCCCCAGCTTGTATCATCTAATTGTAAGTAGCGGCACCCTGCTTCATAAAAAGCTTGAATCGCATCTTGATATACTTTACTAATATCTTTAGCTACCTCATCGAGTGAAGCATATGTAGGATTGCTTAAATACGGTTCGCTTCCAACTACACCCGAGTAAAAAATCATATTAGGTCCTGGGATTGTAATTTTAGCAACATGCTCACCGGCAATACTTTTCAAATACTTAAAGTCTTCTAAAAATGGATGTTCTTTAGGGAACTTTAATTTCGAATCGACCATGTATGCCTCCGCTTTTTTCATCGCTCCATTAAAAGCACCCGAAAGGTCTATTTCATAAACACGAATCCCTTCAATCGCTCTGATAAAGTCTAAATGCCACCATCTTCTTCTAAATTCACCATCTGTTACAGCAGATAGACCAACTTCTTTTTGTTTTTCAACAAGCTTAGCAATTTCTATATCCTCAACTAATCGTAATTCTTCTTTAGTGATCTGACCTTGTTGATATTGTGCTCTTGCATCTTTAAGTACTTGTGGGCGAAGAAAGCTCCCTACATGGTCTGCTCGAAATGGTGCTTTAGTTACTGTATTAGTCAAATTAGACAACCCCTCTGAAGTTAAATTTGTATTTTTTATTGAGCTTTTCGAGGTACAAAAAAACCTCTTCTTAAAAGAAAGAAGAGATTGGCTTCATGGCTATTTACTCTTCTTATCTTCAAGCGTTACGCTTCTGGAATTAGCACAGTGCAAAAAAAGTCTGTTGCTGAGATATCAAAGGGCCAGTCCCTCCATCTCTCTAAATAAGAAAGTTACATATTTAATTACTAGTTAACAATCTACATGTATATCCATAGAATGTCAATAATCAGAACTATTTACCTGTTCAATTCAAGTTTTATCTTATTAAATATTTATTAATTCGTAGATTTGATATCGATCATATACTTTATTTAATTCTAATGACTAAAGTAGTGTCTGTGACTATGGTCCATAAAATTAAAGAAACGCACATCTTAAAAGATGTGCGTTTCTTCTGCTATCTATAATTATCCTCTTCGTCCGCCTCTTCCACCACGTTTAGACTCGGTGCTGCGTTTTAGAGTAGATAAGTTATCTTCACTTGATTTTAAGAATTTAGCCATCTTATCTTCAAAGGTTTCCTTCGGTTGGAAATTGCCTCGTGGACGACTATCTTTCTGGCGATATGGACGCTTCGTATATGAAGACGTATTTTCAACAGGTTTATCAATCGCTTTTTTAATGGATAAGGCAATTTTTCCTTCTTTTTCGCTTAGGACCTTAACTTCTACTTGATCCCCAACTTTCAGATGGTCATTAATATCTTTTACGTAAGCTTCTGCAACTTCACTAATGTGCACAAGTCCTGTGACCTTATCTGGCAACTCAACAAACGCACCAAAATTTGTGATTCCTGTAACCTTACCTTGTACCTTGCTACCAATTTCTACTGACAATCCATTTCCTCCTAATAAATACTATACTTTATTATATCAAATTTAATTTTTGGCGCCAGTATTCCGCTATATTTTTTAATATCAACAATATTTCCAATTTAATACTAATAACTTAAATAGTATCCGTGACTGGCACAATTAGATTTTTTAAAAAAATCTATCGTAATAGAGGGAATTGATAATATATTCAGAATATACAAGTGAAGGCGAAAGACCATTTTTGAGAGGAGGAAATGAGTAATGTCAAAGAAAGTATTATTGTTAGCTGGAGATGCCGTTGAGGCTTTGGAGATTTATTATCCTTATTATCGTTGTCTTGAAGAGGGCTATGATGTGCAAATAGCTGCTCCATCGAAGAAAAACTTACAGACGGTCGTTCATGATTTTATTGGTTGGGATACTTATACAGAGAGTAAAGGATACTTAATTGAATCTCATTTGGCGTTTGAGGATGTACAGCCTGAAGAGTATGATGGATTGATTATCCCTGGAGGTAGAGCTCCTGAATACATTCGATTAAATGAAAATGTTCCAAAAATCGTTGCTCATTTCTTTGAGGCAAATAAACCTGTTGCAGCAATTTGCCACGCTAGTCTCATTTTAACAACTGTTTCTCAATACTTAATAGGTCGCGAATTAACGGCTTATATCGCATGTAAACCAGATGTAGAAGCTGCGGGTGCAACTTATATTGAAGATCCTCTCCATGTTCAAGGAAACCTCATTTCCGGACATGCTTGGCCTGATCTACCCGGATTTATGAGGGAATTCATTAAACAACTGAATCAATAAGGTTTGTTAATAAAAGATAGACAAAAGAACGTATCCATATATCCTAAAGTATTTTGGATACGTTTCTTTATAACTACTGATTCACTTCCTCATAAACCTCATTCATAAACAGTAAGCATTTGAAATTAGTATAAATTAAAATGTAGATCAGTTTTAATCTGTAATTCAATTGGATATTCTACACTCTAAGCTACTAAATTCCCCACACTTATTCTGCCTGCATTATTATTTCTCCGTTTGTTTCACAGAATAACCTTTTTGTAATTACTATATTTTTATTTCAAAAATACTATTTACAATCCCTTTCATTAAAAGCTACATTAAAAAATTTTTTTTAAGACAATCCAATGAGGCTTTTCTGTCGCTATTGCAGCCTAAAAATATTTGTAGGATGAACTTTTCACCTCTTAACTAAATGTATTAAAAACAAATCTTTGTCCATTCTAATATCACAAGGAGGTGAAAGTTATGGCTTCAAATAACCGAAGTTCAAATAAACTTGAAGTACCTGGTGTTCAACAAGCGATTGATCAAATGAAATATGAAATTGCTCAAGAGTTTGGTGTACAACTTGGAGGAGAGGCTTCTTCTCGTGCAAACGGTTCAGTTGGTGGAGAAATTACTAAACGATTAGTTCAAATGGCTGAAAACCAAGTAAAAGGAAATTCCGGGAAATAAAAATCCAAAGTAAGAAGGTAGAGTTATTATGCTCTACCTTTTTACTTTGGATTTAAAAACTTTAATTTAAATAATCACAGTCTAATCGAATTCTTCTAATTGGAATTCGTTCTTAAATGATTATAGTAACTTCTACCACATACTGCTTCAGAATGTACAGAGTGTATGTGGCAACACAAGGGTGCTGGTAGGTTTATTCCATTCTTAAGACCTTTTTCTTTCAGAAAACAGACTTTATCAAAATAAAAGGTGCGGCCGCAAAGGAACTTGAAACTAAATAAAATAAGTACACATGAGTTGATGTGATTCATTTTTTCTCTAACTTTTTAAGAGTTTCATCATTTCACTGTCCCGTCAACATTCTTTTCCAAAGTTATCAAGCAATGCACGCACTTCATCTGTTGATTTCGTGTTCATCAATTGATTTCTTAATTCAGCAGCTCCAGGGAATCCTTTGACATAAATTTTAAAAAAGCGATGAAGCCCTGTCATTGATCGTGGTAGTACTTCCGCATATTGATCTTGAAGATCAAGCTGCAGTCTTAAAAGATCAAGATACTCTTTACTGCTATGCTCTTTTGGCTCTTTTTCAAAAGCAAAAGGATTTTTAAAAATACCTCGCCCGATCATAACGCCATCAATACCATATTGTTCAGCAAGCTGCTGCCCAGTTTGACGGTCAGGAATGTCTCCATTGATTGTTAGTAGCGTATTTGGTGCGATACGGTCACGTAATTTTTTGATTTCCGGAATTAGCTCCCAATGCGCATCTACTTGGCTCATTTCCTTTCTTGTACGTAAATGAATAGAAAGGTTCGCAATATCCTGTTTTAAAATATGCGTTAGCCACTCCTCCCACTCATTTATATCGTTATAGCCAATTCGTGTTTTCACGCTGACAGGCAGTCCGCCCTCTTTTGCTGCTTGAATAAGTTCTGCCGCAACATCTGGACGCAGAATAAGACCACTACCTTTCCCTCTCGATGCCACATTCGGTACAGGGCAGCCCATATTAATATCGATGCCTTTAAATCCTAGCTCTGCCATGCCAATACTCATTTGACGGAAATATTCGGGATTATCCCCCCAAATATGTGCCACCATTGGCTGTTCATCTTCTGTAAAAGTCAAACGGCCACGCACACTTTTCATGCCCTCTGGATGACAATAGCTATCCGAGTTTGTAAACTCTGTGAAAAATACATCCGGTCGACCGGCTTCACTTACAACGTGACGAAAAACAACATCTGTCACATCTTCCATTGGTGCAAGTACAAAAAATGGTCGTGGTAAATCACGCCAAAAATTATCTATCATTTCAAACTCAAATCCTCTCACTATGGATACAACTTCAAACTCTCGGTCAAAAAATATAAAGCCTAATGTTCCACTTCTTTTACACTTATATCATGTTTAATAACTTATTATCAAACACAAGTACATTTGGACATTTATAATTTATGAAAAACTATTGTGAAAATCTGCAATATTTATTTTAACCAAAATTGATCCTGAATATTATTTTACACACAAAAAAGCAGATGGTATAGATTTTTTCTATACCATCTCCAACCTCGCGACCACTTCGCAATGTGTCGCATGCGAGAACTTACTACATAAGAAATAAATTTATCTAAACATAAATAACCATACATTTGAAAAACCCCTTTCCAAAGAAAGAGGCTTTTGTGAAAATTAAGTATACTATTCCCTTACGCTCTATATCTTACAGCCAAACCTTTTAAGAATTTACGTGCGAAATTATCGCCACAATCTTTATAATTTCTATGCCCTGGCTTTCTTAAAATAGCGCCTAATTCACCTTTTGAAACGGCTATACCGCCATCATCAAGGATATCCAACATATCTTCCGTTGTTAGTTGTAGTGCTACTTTCAATTTCTTAAGAAGCATATTATTCACATGGTCCTTAGTAGTTTCAGGAGCTTTTGGTTGTCCTTGTTTTGTATCTTGTTTTCCTCTTTTGAAAGTAATGAAACCATTTAAAAATGACTCTAACATTTTATAATCACATTTTATCTGATCGTCATTTTCTTCTACGCTAGCTTCATCATCAAATTCATCTTTTGATTTTGTCAATATTTTTGGTACTTCTTCTCTTGTTACTTCCATACCACCAAGTTTAAATATCTCTACCATATCTCTATTTTTTATATCTAGAGCGTATCTTGTTCTAATTAAAATATCATTGTTATCCATTTATAATGCACCTCATACTATTGCTTATTTTCTTCGTCGCTTCAGCAGTTTGATTGTCCTTTAAGAATCTTAACACGTATATACACAACGTTGTTAGTAGTACCTTAAAAAAATTCTATTTCTATCAATTAGCTTTAGGAGTCGACATCTATATATTTACATCACCTACATTATTCAAATGGCGATAACTCTCCAAATATGTGTAAACACTCTTACAATCTCCATTTTCACAAGAACTAACGTTTTTTTCAAGTTATGTCGCATTCTCTTTTAAACTTCCATAAAACGGAATATAACTTAGTACTCACACATCTTTATTTTCTCGCTTACTAACTAATCTATACTACTCTTTAGTGATTTTAATAATTGAACAATAATTTAAAAAAGACCATAGAATATTTTCAAATCCATGGTCTTCTTTAGCATCGCACTGTATGTGTTTTTGTATATAGACTTACTCAAGACAAGCTGACTAAAGTCATAAGATTAATAATCCATCAATCAAAACGGGAATACATTTCATTTCAATTGATCGTTAAATTAACATTTTCTTATCAGTAATATTTAGTATTTTTCAATTGATTGCATAGGCTTCCATGTACTTTTTTTCAAAGTAAGCATGACAATAAAGGAAATGCAATATAGAACAGCTAAATAGACCATCGCAACTGTCATGTCATAACTCTGTAGAATATATCCTACAAGGATTGGTGAAAATCCTCCAATAGCTCTACCGAAGTTAAAGATTGTGTTTGTAGCCGTACTTCGAATCTGAACGGGATAAAAGCTACTAATTAATGCACCATATCCGGCAAACATTCCATTTGAGAAGAATCCAACGATTGCACCACCTAATAATACGCCCACACTTCCAGTTGCATATGAGTATAAAAACACAGCACATGCAGAGGCAAGAAGAAAGATTCCAAAGGTACGCTTTGCTCCAAATCGATCCATGAATCTTCCGAAGGTTAACATACCAATAATCATTCCTACTGCTGTACTGATTGTCCAAAGTGCAGAGCTTGAAATAGATAAGCCTTGTGATTTTTGTAGCATAGATGGAAGCCAAATCATCAAGCCATTATAACCAGCAATTTGAACAGTTGCCATTATGATTAAAGAGATTGTCGTCATTGTAGTTCGAGGGGTTTCAAACAATTGAAATAACTTACTCTTTTCATCTTTATTACCGATTTTCTTATTCTTCTGAGCAGCTAGCCACTCAGGTGATTCGTCTAGATTCTTACGTACAATAACGGCAAAAATAACAGGCACCACACCAACGAAAAATAATGCTCTCCACCCTAAAGTAGGAAGAATAATTGCACTAAGCAACGCCGCGATAATGACACCGTATTGAGCACCTACACTTACATAAGAAGATGCTCTCCCTTGTTTATTCTTCGGCCAGGCTTCTGCAACAAGCGCCATACCGATTCCATATTCACCACCAGCACCTAATCCTGCAATAAATCTATATATATATACTTGCTCAATATTTGTTGCTAATCCTGTGAATGCTGTGCCTATTGCAAACAGCAAAACAGTATAGGTAAAAACTTTTACTCGACCATACTTATCTGCTAGAATTCCAAAAATAATTCCACCTAATAACATACCTATATTTGTTATAGAAGAAATAAGTCCACCAGTTGCTAAATCAATGTTAAATTCCGAAATAATCATTGTCATCGCAAAAGAAATAAACATGATGTCCATACCCTCTAATGTTAAACCAGCTACCGATGCTACCACCGTTTTTTTTCGATAATCCATTTTACGATCCTCCAATATTTTCTTAATGCAAATAATCTCTTTTATTTCAAGAGGAATGGATGTATCAATCTATTAAATGAAACTTTTCCATTTTCCTTTTAAGCCTCACAGGACTTACTTTAAAAGAGGTACTAAAGTTATGTCTACTCACAACATTAAAGCAAAATAAAATACCCTTCCGTCAGAGAGGACAAAAGGGCATGAAAAAGCAAAGATATAATAACGTATAAAATATCAAGTAGCCCTTTTTAGCCTCTCTGGGCTATATTAAAGGATAATTATCTTGTTACTTATTCTATCAAACTATAATTTGTTTTACCATGTCATATTATAGAAAAATAATGTGCTACATTAAAGTGCAATTTGGTTACCTGTATCTTTTATTACTAGCTTTCCACAGCTTCACAATGTACGGCGTGTATGGCGTAACAAAGAGGTTTTGGTGAGTTTATGCAAAAGGGATTGGTCAACTTAGAATCATGCATTTTATATTATGCTAGGTTAAGACAGGCGGATATTCGTTTTATCTCCTGTTACCTGACGCTTTTCCTTATATGAAATCACTCCAATCAAGCCAATTATGGAGAATATCACTGGCGTGATGAAACCATAGTAGTATCCATCAACTTGATTACCTGAAGTAGCTTGAAAATAATCCAATATAAATCCAAAAATGATTGGTAGCAAGACAGCACTTAGAAAGCCACCCGTATTCGCAACTCCAGAAACAATGCCAGATTCTTTTATAGGGAAAGATTGGCGTACAGCTGCAAAGGTTAATGCACTTGACCCATATCCAAAACCAATGATAAAGAAAAGTATAATTAACAAGAAAAATGACGGATGTCCATTAAATAAAAGGAAAGAAAACCATCCCAATAAAACAGTGATATGAACGACAATATATGGCCGTTTTATTGTTTCTAACCGGCTTGAAATCCAACTAGTTAGAGGAGCTCCAATAAGTGCCCCGATGAGACCAATCATAATCAGCTGGCTTGCATCTGAGCGTGTCATTTCATACATATTCATTCCATATGGTACTGCCCAAGAACTGATAAACCCTACATAACCTCCGACTACTCCAAAATGACAAAAGAATAGAGCCCATGCTTGACGATTTGAAAAAATTCTTCGTAATAAAACTACTGTTTTTTCGCGTTGTACTTCTACTGTTACTACTACCGGTTCATCCCAAAAAATTCTTTTAGGTTTTTTTACAAGTACAAAATAAAGGAGAAAGCCACATAAACATAATAGTAGTCCTGCTGAGAAAAATGCCGCCCTCCAACCAAGTAAAATTATCCATTCGGAGAAAGGGACTGTCGCCAACAAGAAACCCAGACTTCCTGTCATGCCCGCCAGGCCAATTAATCGAACAAATTCCTTTGTATGAAACCATTGGGCCAAAATTAGCACCATATTAACCCATATGGTCGCATCCCCTATCCCAGTTAATATTCTAGAAAAAAACAAGACCAATTCATGTGTACCAAGACTATAAATGATTGTACCTAAACCTGTAAGTAAGGCCCCGATAATTAGAAAAAAGTTTGGACCATAACGATCAGCCAAAATCCCCATTGGAATTTGCAAACTCGTATACACAAAAAATTGTATACTCGTCAATAAGCCAATCGTTGATGCAGTTACATTAAAATCCCTCATTAATTGGTCTGTAATCAATCCTGGAGCAGTTCGTTGGCTTGCCATTAACAAATAAGTAAATAATACAGCAACAAATACAACCCATCTGTATCTGCTATTTTGTTTTTCCAATGATTTCTACTCCTATTAGCTTTTACTCTATGTATATGATTTTCATGTAACGGTAAACCCTGTTTTTCAGAATAGTTTTATGATTTGAATTTGGTTAGAGGTTTTTTATTCAATAAATCCAATATAAAGTTTGAATCTTGGATTTTATCACGTCTCATATATGATATTTCTCATCTTCTTCTCAATCTGCACTTCACTTACAAAAAAGTGGATAAAGGATGGAGAGATAGGGATACCCCCTTTCTATCCATTCTTTATCCACATGGTTTGCACAACTTTATTTCATGTAGCAAGAGTCTATTTTTGCTTTACTATACTAATTCCAACCACGCAACAGCTTCGCAATGAGCCGTATGTGGGAACATATCCACAGGTTGCACTTCCTGTGTTTTATAGCCACCATCTTCTAAGATCCTTAAATCTCTTGCCAATGTAGCTGGGTTACAAGATACATACACAACACGTTTTGGACGTTGCTCTAAAATTGTATTTAACAATGCTTCGTCGCAACCTTTGCGTGGTGGATCGACTACTAAAACGTCTGCTGTTTTGCCTTCTTTGTACCAGCGTGGAATGACTTCTTCTGCTGGACCTGCCTCGAAATACGTATTTGTAAAGCCATTCAGTTCAGCGTTACGTTTCGCATCTTCAATTGCTTGCGGTACAATTTCCACACCCATTACAGATTTCGCTTTTTGTGCTAGGAATAATGAAATTGAACCAATGCCACAGTAAGCATCGATCACTGTTTCGTCCCCTTTTAGGTCTGCGTAATCTAAAGCTTGCTTATAAAGCACTTCTGTTTGCTCTGGGTTTACTTGATAGAATGAACGCGCTGAAATTTCGAAGCGTACGTCGCCAATTGTATCTTCAATGGTGTCATTGCCCCAAAGTTTCAACGTTTCATTACCGAAGATAACGTTTGTTTTTTCACCATTAATATTTTGCATAATTGATGTTACATTTGGTACGAGTTGCTTGATCAGTTCCACTGCTGCTTCAGCTTGCGGGAATTTGCGCTTTTTCGTTACAAGTACTACCATTACTTCATTTGTTGCACGGCCTTTGCGTACTACTACATGGCGTAGCATACCTTGTCCTGTGTGCTCATCATATGGTTTGATACCTAACTTCCAAAGGCGTGGTTTTAAGCCTTCTAAAATGGCGTCTGCTTCTGCTGTTTGGATTAGGCAACGATCTGTATCAACGATATCATGTGATTTTGTTTTGTAAAAACCTGCAATCGGTGCTTCGCCGTTTAAGCCAAATGGAATCTGAGCTTTATTGCGATAATTCCATGGATTGTCCATACCTTTAACAGATAACACTGGTGCGTCAATCTTACCGATACGTATCATAACATTACGGACCATTTTTTCTTTCCATTTCAATTGACCTTCGTATGATAAGTGCTGTAGCTGACAACCCCCACATTGTGCAAATACAGGGCATGGTGCTGCGACGCGATCAGGTGAAGGTTCTGTAATGTTGATAATTTTTGCGAAGCCGTAGTTTTTTAATGTTTTTAATACATGGACTTCAGCAGTTTCATCAGGCAGCCCACCTTGTATAAAAAGTGGGTAACCATCGATTTTCGCAACGCCTGCTCCGTCATGTGTTAAGTCTTCTATATAAACCGTCAAACGGTCATTTTTCTTTACTGGTGCTGTCATTTTCGTACTTCCTCCATTTCAGTTCTTCTATTGTACCATGACCTCTTAGAAGGAACAAAAGCGCAGAGTGCCGTCAAGCGGTGGAGGACACTCATATGAAGTTGCTTTTTGACTTCATATGAGTGTTCGAAGCGACCTCGATGGTGTGGTACACGAAGCTAGATGCAGAAAAAATCCAAATGCCAAAATCGACACTTGGATTTAAAAAGTTAATTATTCACCTTTCGTAACTGGCCCATCTTTTAATGCTACAAAGAAGGCTACGGCAATGGATGCTGCTAAAACAATAAATGGTGCATAGAAAATTAGAAAATTAACCATTCTGAAAATCCTCCCTTATGCATGATGGTCTTTTTTCCCTCGAATATAATCTTTGTTGAATAAGAATAACTTCATGAGTAAATATATTGATGGGATTAACAGTAATAATCCTAGCACGAAAGCAACTACTAAAGCGGTTGCCATTGCTGGATTCGTAAAGCTATCATATATAGTCAAGTATGGGTAAAGTAAATATGGGTAATGTGAGATACCGTATGCAAAAAATGCTAAAGCAAATTGACCAATAAGTAAGCCTAGTGCCCAGCTATAATGCTGTTTCTTCCAAATAAACCATACTGTAATGACAAACATGATTGCTGACAGGCCGAACATCCAGCCAATATCAATCATGCGATTAAAATGTTCGACGTTATGTTTACTTAACTCAAACATAATCCCAATAACAGAAATTGCTAATGGACCTGCCCAAATGAGCGCGTATTTTCTTAGAAGCTTTGTAGCTTTTCGATCTCCAGCTTTATCTGCATACCAAGTTAAAAATACCGCTGATATATATAGAACAGCCGCTATTGCCAACACGACTATACTCCAAGTTAATGGGCTTGTGAATAATGCATGATAATCTAGCACTGGATTATCATTCACCATCGATACAAAGCCCCCTTCAGAAATCGTTAACACTACTGATAATGAAGCTGGGATTAACAATCCTGCCGCTCCGTACATAAACGAATAACCTTTATGTCCCCGTGACCCATACGATTCAAAAGCGTAATAACTACCACGAATGGCAAGGAGAATAATCGCAATACTTGCTGGTACGAGTAATGTTGTTCCGTAATAAAAAGCTGTTTTCGGGAAGAAACCAACAACTCCTACGAAAAAGAATACTAAGAATACATTCGTTACTTCCCAGACTGGTGACAAATAACGTTGAATAATATTCGTTAAAATATGTTGTCGCCCTGTTAATACACCATAAGCATTGAAAAATCCTGCACCAAAGTCAATCGAACCGATTATTAAATAGCCTAATAAAAACAGCCACAATACGGAAATCCCTAGAATTTCTAATGTCATGAGAAGTCACCGCCTTTTTCAGCTTTGCGATCTTCAATTTCTTGTTCAATTGGATTGTGACGGAACATACGACGAAGTACAACGACGCTACCAACACCTAAAACAATATATAAGCCACAGAATAATATCAACATAATGTCCACATGATCACTTGTTGTTGCAGCTTCTGCTACCTTCATATACTTTCTTAAAATCCATGGTTGGCGACCAACTTCTGCAAGCCACCAGCCAGCTTCAATGGCAATAATAGATAACGGCCCACCTGCAACAATGACCCAGCGGAACCATTTAGTACTTACAAATGACCAGCCACGAATTTTACCTAATACATACGCTGCTGACACTAATACCATGAACATACCGATCATGACCATCGTATCGAACAAGTAGTGAATGTAAAGTGGTGGTGTTTCATCTTCTGGAAATTCATTTAACCCAATAACCTCAGCTGTAGGATTTGAATGTGCTAAAAAGCTTAAAGCATAAGGCACTTTAATGGCATACTTCACTTCTTCACCATCGGTTACACCAAATAGAACAAGTGGAGCATTTTTCTCAGTTTCAAAATGCCACTCTGCTGCTGCTAATTTTTCTGGTTGATATTCTACTAAGTATTTTGCAGAGAAATCTCCAATGATTGCTGATGCAACAGCAAATACTAAACCAACTTTCATTAATAAGAACAATGCTTTTTTGTGATAAACGTGCGTTGAACCTTTAAGCATTTTAAATGCTGCAATAGCTGCTAAAACAAAAGCTGCTGTCATGTAGGCTGTTACGACAACATGTGCTACTTTAGTTGGCATTGCTGGGTTTAACATCGCTAAAATTGGTTGTATATTAACGAGCTGACCATCTACGACATCAAAGCCTTGTGGTGCGTTCATAAATGCATTCACAATTGTTATAAAGACTGCTGACATCGATGCACCAATTGCAACAGGAATTAATAATAGTAAATGTTTCTTTTGATTTTCAAAACGGTCCCAAGTGTATAAATAAATACCTAAGAAGATTGCTTCAAAGAAAAACGCAAATGTCTCCATAAAGAGTGGTAATGCAATAACATTACCTGCTAGCTGCATGAAGTTAGGCCATAGTAGCGATAACTGCAAACCGATAGCGGTACCTGTTACTACACCAACTGCAACGGTAATAACGAATCCACGCGCCCAACGCCTTGCCAGTAAAATATAATGCTCATCATTCTTCTTAATCCCTACCCATTGTGCAATCATAATCATCAATGGGACACCTACGCCAATCGTAGCGTAAATGATATGGAAAGATAATGTAAGCTCCGTTAAGACACGGCTAAAAAATACAGCACTTTCATTTTCCATGATTGTTCCTCCTCAGCTTCCGAAAATACGTCCGACGAGTGACAGCAGCATAATACCTGCTACGATAAAGCTTAACCAGATTAGTTTCTTCTCATGTGTTTTATACATAGCGCACTCTCCCTTACTTATTATTATACCCATAGCAACCGGTATTCTAACTTCCGAACGTGACAGATTTATCACGTATTCATGTTCAAAATATGATAAAAGAATGTTCAAAATGTGAATTGATATTTATCTTGAGCAAAGAATTTGCATTTCACGTTTTAAATAAAAGAAAAGACTAGAAAGCAGCATGGCTTCTAGTCTTAAAACATTCATTATATTATGGTCTATCTTGTTCTCTAATATCATCAATTGGTACAAAGACTTCAATATGTCTTTTTAAATTTCTAAATTCAGCAGGAATATCTCCACCGTATTCACCATCTAAATTTAACTGTACTACTTCATCCGAAGTCACTTTCACATGACTAGCCTTTGCATGGATAACATGTGGGTCTTTAAAATGTTCCCCACGAACTGCAAGTGAAACAAGTTTGATAAAATCAGCGATATTACATTTTTTCAAAATAAACATGGAGAAGTAGCCATCATTAATACTTGAGTTTGGTGATAATTTTTCAAATCCGCCTACTGAGTTTGTTAAACCGATTAAGAACATCATTGCTTCATCTTCAAATACTTCTCCATCGTATTCAATACGCATTTTAGAAGCTTTTATAGACGGTAGCATCTCTATTCCTTTTAAATAATAAGCCAGTTGTCCAATAATTGTTTTTAGCTTACTAGGTACTTCGTAAGTCAGTTCAGTAATACGACCGCCGCCAGCAATATTGATAAAATGACGATCATTCACTAATCCTACATCCACTGGAATAGTATCACCTTTAATAATAATATCTACAGCTTGCTTTATATCTCGTGGAATATGTACCGCACGTGCAAAGTCATTTGTTGTCCCCATCGGTATTAACCCAATTTTAGGTCTCTCTTCAAACTCACTAACCCCGGCGACAACTTCGTTTAATGTCCCATCTCCACCTACAGCAATGATCACATCAAATTTACGCTCAACCGCTGCCTTTGCAGCAGTAGTTGCATCGCCTGCACAGGTAGTAGCATGACAAGAGGCTTCATAGCCGGCGACTTCTAATTTTTCTAATACTTCAGGTAGATGCTTTTTGAAAATTTCTCTACCCGATGTGGGATTATAAATGATTCGTGCTCGTTTCATATCATTACCTTCTTTGCTCTACAATTTTCTAATTATGTTAACGGAAAAATTCTGTGGAATGTTCCCAAAAGTACTTAAGGCTCAAAATAGGCTGTCTCAACGTTTATATTAAATACGTTAGGCAGCCCTTTATTTTTTGTAATGTGATATCAAAATTCCAATTTGATGCCATCCAAATATGAAAAGCTTTCAATCCCATTATACAGAATCATCCTTATTGTGCAAATGACGGTTTTATTTTAAAGTGTCTGTTATAACTTTACGGAAATCATCATACACCCAGCCCCAAAACTCTTCATTTGAAGCATTCTCTTCAGTAATACCTGCGAATAATTCCTTTTGTTTCTCTGTAAATGTTGGATCATCCTGTGAAGGTAGTTTGGCTTTGTTTGCTAACACATATTCTTGTAATTGTGGTGCACGAGGTCCCCATTTTCCAATCACTTCTCCTGCTTCACTTAAAATAATATAAACAGGAATAGAGCGACCACCATTTGTTAAATATTGATCCATTAACTCTAAATTTTGATCACGGTAAACACAACGCATTTCTAAATTAGCTGCCTCTGCAATTTTACGGATGATTGGATTGTTCATCATCGCATCACCACACCAGTCTTCAGTTATCGTTAGAATATGTGGTTTTTTAGATGCAAGTAATGAAATAAACTCTTCATCCTCAGGCAGTTGGTAATTATTATAAACTTTAAAGCTGTTATCCTTATGCGTTGTCATACTATCCATATAATCTTGAATTGAAATTGCTTCGTCAAAATATTGTTGTTCAGTTTTCATATGTAAAACCTCCTTGAAAATAGTGTAAATGTTTTATGAATTTTTGGCAAAGTTCTAAACATGCATATCTCAAATAAGATGTTGTTACTCCGCTACTACTCGTTTTAAATTAACTTTGTATTATATTGAGTTAGTATTGATTTTGATAAAACGAAGCGCACTGTCATGAGTGGATCGACTATCTGGCAAATTTCAATTTGACCAGCCGCACTTAATAACATGGTAACTTCGGCTAGTGATCGTCCTGTTTTTTGTACAATTCTATTAGCCATTAACTCCGTTGCAAGTCTGCTTGCTTCATCTAATGTTTTGGCAGAAGCAATTTGTGTAAACACTTCTTCATTTTCTAGTAAAGGTTGTTCTATTGTCTCTCCTTTTAACACCTCTAATGTAACTGTCGCTGCTCCTTCTACTTCAACACCCGTAACACCAATTTCCCCATCACCCATTGCAGCATGGAAATCACCAAGACCAAATAATGCACCTTCAACGAAAACAGGGAGATATAAAATTGCGCCCTCTGTAATCATTTTATTATCCATATCCCCCCCATGTGGGCCAGGTGTGCCACAATTAATTGCTTCTTCTTTAGGTGCAACACCGATAACGCCAATCATCTTATTAATAGGTAATTTAATGTCGTTTAAGAACACATGGTCATCTTTTATCGGCAAAATTTTGATCGTCGATTCAGTCAAACGATGTCCTAATGTACCTTCATTTGGCAAGGTCATCATCACACCTTGTGAGCCGATTTCAATTTTATCAATTTTGACTTTTAAAATGTCCCCAGGCATCGCTTCTTCAATATAAATAGGCCCAGTTGCAGGATTCGTTTGATCCCATGCTAATTGTTCTATCTTATCCGCCTCAGATGTCACTTGATTTTGAAAGCAATCGAAAGTTTCGATACGAATTGTTGTACCTGATGAAATCATTTTAATAGGCTCGTGATTTTTATCAAAAGCATAAATGATGCTTTCAGAACGACTAAGTGTTTCCATATGAATGCCCCCTTACTTTTTCTCTACTATAGCAAAAAAAGACTGCTTGAGGCACGGATGCCCAAGCAGTCTTTGAAAGTTTTAAATTAGCGTTTGTTGATTTCTTCAAGAAGGATTTTGTTAACCATTGGTGGGTTAGCTTGTCCTTTAGTTGCTTTCATGATTTGACCTACTAAGAAGCCAATTGCACGATCTTTACCGTTTTTGAAGTCTTCAATTGATTGTTGGTTGTTGTCCAAAGTTTCTGTAACAATTTTAAGTAAAGCTGTTGGATCAGAAAGTTGAACAAGACCTTTATCTTTAACGATTTTTTCTGCATCGCCACCGTTTTCAACTAGCTCTTTGAAAACTTTTTTAGCGATTTTAGAAGAAATTGTACCTGCAGAGATTAATATAACCATACCTGCTAGTCCTTCTGGTGTTAAAGCAGTATCTTTTAATTCTTTTTGTTCTGCATTTAAGTAAGCAGATACTTCACCCATTAACCAGTTAGAAGCAAGTTTAGCGTCTGCTCCAGCCGCTACTGTTGCTTCAAAGAAATCTGCGATGTCTTTTTGCAATGTTAAAACGCCTGCATCATATGCTGTTAAGCCTAGTTCTTCAACATATCGAACTTTACGAGCTGCTGGTAATTCAGGGATTTCATCTTTTACGCGTTGTAACCATGCATCGTCGATTACGATATCAACTAAGTCTGGCTCTGGGAAGTAACGGTAATCGTCCGCGCCTTCTTTTACACGCATAAGGATTGTTTTACCTGTTTTTTCATCGAAACGACGAGTTTCTTGCTCGATGACACCGCCGGCATTTAATACAGCTGCTTGGCGTTTTTCTTCAAACTCAAGACCACGGCGAACGAAGTTGAATGAATTTAAGTTTTTCAATTCAGTTTTTGTACCGAATTCATCTCGGCCGTATGGACGGATTGAGATATTGGCATCACAACGAAGTGAGCCTTCTTCCATTTTACAGTCAGATACACCTGTATATTGGATGATTGATTTGATTTGCTCAAGGTAAGCGTATGCCTCTTCTGGAGTACGGATATCTGGTTCAGATACGATTTCCACAAGTGGTGTACCTTGACGGTTAAAGTCAACTAGAGAGCTGTTTTTACCATGAGTAAGTTTACCCGCATCTTCTTCCATATGAAGACGAGTAATACCAATACGTTTTTTCTCACCGTTTACTTCAATATCAACCCATCCGTTTTTACCGATTGGTTTATCAAATTGTGAAATTTGGTAAGCTTTCGGATTATCAGGGTAGAAATAGTTTTTACGGTCGAATTTAGTATGTTGTTCGATTTCCATATTAAGTGCTAGAGATGCACGAATTGCGTAATCTACAACGTTTTTGTTTACAACTGGTAAAACACCTGGGTAACCTAGGTCAATTACTGTTGTGTTTGTATTTGGTTCAGCACCAAAGTGGTTTGGTGAACCAGAAAAGATTTTAGAGTTTGTTTTTAACTCTACGTGTACTTCTAAACCAATGACTGTTTCAAAGTTCATGTTATTTTACCTCCCAAATTTGAGGAGTTTCTTTGTGGAATTCAGTTGCTTTTTCGAAAGCATCTGCCACACGGTAAATTGTAGCTTCGTCGAAGTATTTACCAATAATTTGTAAACCAAGTGGTAGACCATCTTCAAATCCACATGGAATTGAGATAGCTGGTACACCTGCTAAGTTAATAGGAATCGTTAAAATATCGTTAGCGTACATTGTCATAGGATCTTCAACATTTTCTCCAATTTTGAATGCTGGAGTTGGAGTTGTAGGCCCTAGAATTACATCAAATTCTTCGAAAACTTTATCGAAATCTTCTTTGATTAATGTACGAGCTTGTTGTGCTTTTTTGTAGTAAGCATCATAAGTACCTGCACTTAATGAATACGTTCCAAGCATGATACGACGTTTTACTTCATCTCCGAAACCTTGAGCACGAGTTTCTTTGTAAAGTTCTTCTAGGTTTGTAACGTTTTCAGCGCGGAAACCGAAACGGATACCGTCAAAACGTGATAAGTTTGAAGATGCTTCAGAAGAAGAAAGGATGTAATATGCTGCTAATGCATATTTTGAGTGAGGAAGTGATACTTCTTCCCAAGTTGCGCCTTGAGCTTCTAATACTTTAAGTGCATCAAGAACTGATTGACGTGCCGCTTCTCCAACACCTTCACCTAAATATTCTTTAGGTACAGCGATACGAAGACCTTTCACATCACCAGTAAGAGCTTCTACAAAGCTTGGTACTTCAACGTTTGCTGAAGTTGAATCGTTAGCATCCACACCTGAGATTGCTTCAAGTAATAATGCATTGTCTCGTACATTACGAGTAATTGGACCGATTTGATCAAGTGAAGAAGCGAATGCTACTAAACCGTAACGAGATACACGACCATAAGTTGGTTTCATCCCAACAACACCACAGAATGAAGCTGGTTGACGAATTGAACCACCTGTATCAGAACCTAATGAAAATGGTACTTCTCCTGCTGCTACAGCTGCTGCTGAACCACCTGAAGATCCACCAGGTACGCGGTCAAGACTCCATGGGTTACGAACTGGTTTGATGCCTGAGTTTTCATTTGAAGAACCCATTGCAAATTCATCCATGTTCAATTTACCGATTGTTACCATTCCAGCTTCACGTAATTTATTGACAACCGTTGCGTCATAGATTGGGTTGAAGCCTTCTAGAATTTTACTTGCACAAGTTGTTTCTAAGCCTTCAGTAACGATATTGTCTTTAACACCGATAGGTAGACCGAATAGTGGTCCTCTTTCTTCCAAAGGAACTACATCCATTTCTTTTGCTTGTGCTGTTGCTTTTTCTTCATTTAATGCTAAAAACGCGCCTACTTCACCATCTAGTGCAGCTACACGTTTGTAAGCTTCTTCTGTTAAGTCAGCGATTGAGATTTCTTTTGTTTTTAAAAGTTCTTGTAACTCTTGTGCTGATTTTGTAAACAATGTCATATGTGGCCCTCCTTACTGACTATTATTCTGTAATGATTGGTGGTACTTTAACTAAACCGTCTACATGTTCTTTTACGTTTAACATCATAACTTCACGATCTAAACCTTTCACTGCAACGTCTTCACGTAAAACGTTTACAAGTGGTAAGACATGTGTTGTTGGTTCAACATTAGTAGTATCTAATTCATTAAGTTGCTCTGCAAATTTAGTAATCGCACCTAATTGTTGTGCAAACTTTTCAGCTTCAGCTTCTGTAATAGCTAGACGAGCTAAGTTAGCAACGTGCTTAACTTCTTCTTTTGTAATATTCGCCATTCTTCACACCTCCGAATTCAATAACCATACCGATAATAATATCATTTTTAGTAATATTTATGCAAGGCGATACTTTTCGCTAAAGTGACGCCAAACGCTTGAAAATAAAGGCTTTTCTTTCCTTTATTATCAACCTTACTATCCTCATAATTCATTATAGCAAAATGAATAGAGATAATTGACTACCTTCAGATTATACAATTTATCGACACAAATAAGTATGATTTTCATACTTTCTACTAAAGTAAAAGAGTGCGACAGATTTGTCGCACTCTTTCTATTAAAAACTAATCATTATATATATGAACATATGGCTCACTTGAATTAGCTTCTTTTACTACTAATGCCTCTGGTCCGTTGACAGAAGTTACATTAACTTCGACCTTTAATCCTTTAGGGAATTGATCAATTACTGCACCAGCCATGAATTGTGTGAAACCAACAATTTCAGAAGTACCGTAAAATTTAATTGGAATATCTATGTTTAACTTTTTAATTTTATTATCTTGATAGAAGCCTGTTCCAATAACATTTGTATAGTTAGAGAAGTACTTTTCAATATCTTGTTTAAAGAATTTAAAATATTGATTCATTTCACGGTAATTTTCTTCACTATCATTTGTTGGGAACAACACATATTCCTCTTTAATCGATTTCCACTCTGAGATTTTATTAGATCCCTCATCTACAATACCGTAAGAGATATATGTACCTGGAACAATGGAGCTACGACTTTGCTGTTTAAATAGTCCAACAACCATTGGCACATTTTCTAGTCCCTCTTTTTGACGTAATCGTTGGATGATTTGAGCAGCAATTTTTTCACCCTGTTTTGTTAATGCCTGTTCAGGTATTTGTTCTTCATATGTTGCACCATAATCTTCTTTTTGATAATAGTAAATAGAGTTAAGAGCCAAACCGATTGAAACACCAGCAAGCTTCACTTTATTTTTCCCTGCTTTTTCAAGATAGTTTTGTTCTACGATATGCGCCAAATAGATAGGAGCCTTTTTAGCACGTTCTGTTGGCGACATACTCTTGTTAGTAGCAGGGTTTAAACCATCATCTGTTTGGGAACTACGCGCAAGCCATGAAGAGGCAGTTTCCTTATCAATATACTGCCCCTCTTGGAAAAAGTACTTTCCTGGGTCAAATGCGTTTTGAGATAAGCGTAATAGTCCACTTTCTGCTTCAGTAATATCATATTTTGAATAAATGTTTGAAACAATCAAACCTCTACTTGCACTTGCTTTATAAGGTAAAAGAGTACGATAGTATTGGTCATCAATTTGCATATTAGGAATGATCGTTGCTTCTTCCTTGTCTTTAGCATCGCTTTGTACTACTTCCGTGTCATTCTTTAATGATGGAACGCAACCTGCAAGCATGGTGACAACAATCATCGCCGGTATCCAGCGAAGTCGTTTCATGATCTTGATCTCCTTTACACAGTTAATTCTTGAAGAAGGCGGTTTTCATCCCAAACTTCAATGCCAAGTTGTTCGGCTTTTGCTAGTTTGGAGCCTGCTTCTTCTCCGGCGATTACTAGGTCTGTTTTTTTACTTACACTTCCAGTAACTGTACCGCCTAACTGTTCTATTTTCTCTTTTGCATCTTGTCGTGTCAATTGTTCTAATTTACCGGTTAAAACAACTGTTTTTCCTGAAAATATACTCTCTATGTCAGTAACATTTACTTTTTTACCTTTAAAGTCCATGTTCACACCTGCATCAGAAAGCCTTTGTATCAATGCTTGAACTTCTTCATTCTCAAAATAAGAAAGCAATGATTCGGCCATTTTCTCACCAATATCATTTACATTCACAAGTTCGTTTGTTGTTGCTTTCATTAAATTCTGCATAGAACCAAATTCTTCAGATAATACGCGCGCTGCTTTTGCACCAACGTGCCGAATACCTAAGCCAAATAATAAGCGCTCCATTGAATTTTCTTTCGAGTTTTCAATAGCTGTCACTAGATTATTTGCTGATTTTTCGCCCATACGCTCTAATTGAACTAAATCTTCTACTTTTAATTTATATAGGTCTGATACATCTTTTACGAGATCAGATTTTAATAATTGCTCTACAACTTTTTCACCGCAACCATCGATATTCATGGCATTTCGTGAGACAAAATGAGCCATACCTTCTGAAATTTGAGCGAAACATTGTGGGTTTACACAGCGAAGTGCTACTTCACCTTCTAAACGTATAAGCTCACTATCACAAGCTGGGCAATGTGTTGGCATTTCATAAGGAACCGAATCTTCACTACGTTGATCAAACAATACGGATACAACCTCAGGGATGATATCACCGGCTTTACGGATAATAACTTGATCTCCGATTCGGATATCCTTTTCGCGAATAATATCCTCATTATGCAATGTTGCACGCCCAACAGTTGTCCCTGCTACAAGAACTGGTTCTAGTATAGCTGTAGGGGTAACAACACCTGTACGACCAATAGTCAAATCTACGTCTAAAACTTTAGTGACTACCTCTTCAGCTGGGAATTTATATGCGATAGACCAACGTGGACTTTTCGCTGTGTAACCTAACTCCTCTTGCTGGTCATAACGGTTTACTTTAATAACGATTCCATCAATTTCGTAAGGTAATTCTGGACGTTTTTCAGTCCACTCTTCGATATAAGCCATTACTTCTTTAATATCCTTGCATGCTCTGCGTTCATGATTTGTATGGAATCCTAATGTATCCATGTAATCTAATGCTTCACTATGACTGTCTAAATTGTAAGCCTCACCGCTACCTCCAATAGCATAAATGAAGGTCGATAAATTACGACTCGCTGCAATTTTAGGATCTAGTTGACGAAGTGATCCAGCAGCTGCATTACGAGGGTTTGCAAATAATTCTTCGCCCTTTTCAGCACGTGCTTTATTTAAATTTGTGAAAGAGCGTTTTGGCATATAACATTCTCCACGTGCTTCAATGGAAACGGATTCTTTTAAACGCAACGGAATAGAACGAACCGTTTTTAAGTTTTCTGTAATATCCTCACCAATTTGACCATCACCACGTGTTGACCCTACAACAAAAACGCCATTTTCGTACCGAAGCGAAATCGCTAAACCATCGATTTTCAATTCACAAATATAATTAAAATTGTCACCGATAATAGTGCGAGCTCTACGATCGAAGTCATTCAAGTCTGCTTCGTTAAAAGCATTCGAAAGACTAAGCATTGGATAGTCATGTGTAACCTTGCGGAAACCTTGTAATATTTCCCCTCCTACTCGTTGTGTAGGTGAGTCCGGATAGATTAAATCCGGATTTTCTTGTTCAATTGCAATTAGTTCATTTAATAATTGATCGTAAATTGCATCTGGAACAACCGGTTTATCCAGCACATAATAGGCATGTCCATATTCATGAAGAAGATCATTGAGTTCAGCTACACGCTTTTCCAGTTGTATTTTGTCCATTCATTCTCCTCCGCAACTGCTCCTATACTTTTTCGATAGGCGCAAATTTTGCTAATAATCGTTTAATACCTGTTGGGCTTGGGAATGCAATATCTAACTCAACATTTTCTCCTTCACCACGGACACTAACAACTGTACCTACACCCCATTTTTTATGAGATGCTTTGTCGCCAGAAGCCCAGCCAAGCTTTTCTCCACCAGATTGTGTATAAGCAGGTTTTGTCACTACTGTACGAGTTGTCTGTGCTGTTGATGTAACAAATCCAGACTGACGTGGTGAACGTCCAGCACTTGCACTACTATTGCTATTGTTAGCAGAAACATCTTCAATAATTCCATTATCAATTTCCTGTAAGAATCGCGATGGATTGTTATAGCTGCTACGTCCGAAAATAGTACGCGATTGTGCACAAGTTAAGAATAGTTTCTGCTCAGCACGTGTGATACCTACATAAGCAAGTCGACGCTCCTCTTCCATTTCATCTTCATCTTGCAATGAACGTGAGTGTGGGAAAATATTTTCTTCCATTCCGATAATGAACACGACTGGGAATTCTAAACCTTTTGCAGAGTGCATTGTCATTAATACGATGCTACCTTTAGACTCATCCTCTTTATCAAGTGAATCAATGTCTGCTATAAGTGCTAAATCAGTTAAAAAGGCAACAAGCGTTTTATCATCACTTTGAGCTTCAAATGCTTTTGTAACTGTTAAGAATTCATCGATATTCTCTAAGCGGCTTTCTGCTTCAATCGTTTTTTCCGTTTTGAGCATCTCACGATAGCCTGACTTTTCGAGTACTTGCTCAACTAGTTCTGTCACAGACAAAAATTCCTGCATTCTCGTAAAGTCCGAAATCATAGCATGGAATTTTGCTGCTGCGTTAGCTGCTCTTGCAGGCAAGCCCATAAAATCAACTTCTCTTAATGCATCAAAAATAGAACGATCTTGTTCGAATGCAAATTGTGCCATACGATCAAAAGAAGTCGCACCAATACTACGCTTTGGTTCGTTAATAATTCGCGCTAAAGATAAATCATCATCATTATTAGCAATTAAACGTAAGTATGCTAGTAAATCCTTTATCTCTTTTCGATCATAGAACTTCGTACCACCAACAATTGTATAAGCCATGTTCGACTTCACAAGTACTTCTTCCATTGCACGTGATTGTGCATTTGTGCGGTAAAGAATTGCAAAATCATCGAGTGAACGATTCTCTTTTAACATTATTTCTTGAATTGTTTGCACGACAAATTGTGCTTCTTGTTTTTCGTCATAAGAACGAGAAATAGCAATTTTCTCACCTTCAGCATTTTCCGTACGAAGTTCTTTTGGATAGCGGCTTGAGTTATTTTTTATGACGTCATTAGCCGCTTGAAGGATGCGTGCAGATGAGCGGTAATTCTGCTCTAACATGATTGCTTTTGCTTTAGGGTAGTCCTTTTCAAAAGATAAAATATTTTGAATATCTGCTCCGCGCCAACGATAAATGGATTGGTCAGAGTCACCAACAACACAAATGTTTTGGAATTTCTTCGCTAGCATTTGAACTAATTGATATTGAGAATGGTTCGTATCTTGATATTCATCCACGTGAATATATTGGAATCGATTTTGGTAATATTCTAGTACTTCAGGTACCTGTTGGAATAGACGAATAGTAATCATAATTAAATCATCAAAATCTAACGATTGGTTTTTTCGCAAGCGTCTTTGATAACTTTCATATACATCTGCCACAGTTTTTTCATATGGGTTTGTTGAGCTCACTTGCGCTTTATATGTTTCAACATCGATACATTCGTTTTTCGCAGAACTAATCGCATTTAACATAGAGCGTGGATCATGACGTTTAGGATCTATGTTTAACTCTTTCAAAACGTTTTTAATTACCGTTAATTGATCCGTTGTATCTAGAATGGAGAAGTTTTTGTTGTAGCCAATACGATCGATATCACGGCGCAAAATTCGAACACACATTGAGTGGAATGTAGATACCCACATTTGAGCACCCGTGCCGTTGCCTAGTAAACCATCGATACGTTCTCTCATTTCACGAGCTGCTTTATTCGTGAATGTGATGGCTAATATTTTCGAAGGATACACCTTTTTTTCAATTACTAAATACGCAATACGATGAGTTAGTACTCGCGTTTTCCCTGATCCAGCTCCGGCCATTATTAGCAATGGACCTTCTGTTGTTTTCACAGCTTCTGCCTGTTCAGGGTTCATTCCTTTTAATAAATTATTCGTTAGTTGTTCCATAACGCACCACCTTTTTACAATACAAACATTTGTTCTTGATTATACTATAGTTTTATAATTCTTTCACGGCTTTTACTGTACTAAGCGCCGCTTTTAAATCTTCATAAATAATATTGCCAATTACGACGGTATTAGCTGATTGAGCCATTTCCTTTGCTTGTTCAGCGTTGGAAATCCCTCCACCGTAAAATAATCGTGTATTTTCTAGAACTGCTTGAACATCTTTTACTATATTAGGATTCCCGTAAATGCCACTATATTCTAGATAAAAAATAGGTAAATTGAACAGATTTTCAGCCATTCTTGCATAAGCAACTACGTCTTCTGCATCTAACTCAGTATTTGCCTCCGTCACTTTTGCAGCTTTACAATCTGCATTTAATATGCAATAGCCTTCTGCAAAAAGCTCATCCCACATCATGATATCGCCGTATTCTTTAATCGCTTGATGATGTAAATCTTTTACCCATGTGGTGTTACTACTATTTAATACTGTTGGTATAAAGTAATAATCAAAGCCTGGTGTAACAGATTCTAAATTAGAAATTTCTAAAACAACTGGCACTGTAAAACGACGTATTCTTACCAATAAATCTAATACATTATCGATTGTCACATTATCTGTACCACCAACAATTATTGCATCTGTGCCTGATTCGCATATCTGCTCTAGCACTTCATCTGTCATTGGTTTTGCCGGATCAACTTTAAATACATGACGCCAATTTTGAAACTCCATTTTAACCCACCTATCTGTAATATTAATATCTATTTGATTTAATCAAAGAGCAACCAAGTTTTTCTCTAATTACCAGTATACATTAGTCAAACGTGCTCTCCATTGAATATTCGTAAAGGCTAGAAAGAATTTATCTGGAATTTATTTCACAAGAAAAAAACTGAACAGACATCTGCTCAGTCGGTTTCATTATATTTGCTAAACAACTTCTCAGTCTTTAGGAGCTAGAAAAGGTTTTTCATCTGGATAAAGGCGACCAAGCATTTCATCGTATGTATCATTTCCGTAATCGAAACAACGACGTACACGAGAAATTGTTGCTGTAGAAGCACCTGTTTCCTTTTTGATTGTTTCATACGTTTTTTTCAAGCGTAATAAATGCGCTACTTCAAAACGTTGTGCTAGAGATTGGATTTCACTTATTGTACATAAATCATCAAAGAATTTATAGCATTCTTCTATGTCATTTAACTCCAAAACCGCTTTAAATAGTTGTTCTGTTTGATGACCTTTAATTTTTTCAATTTGCATGCTTCATTCCCCCTTTCCTCATTAAGGTTCATATGTGACCGCTTTTGCTAATCCAGGATTGGAAGGTACGAGATGAATCCATGACTTACCAGGCACTAATTTGACAGGCTGATCATCTGCATATGGCGCTAATACACCATCTACATTTCGCCATTCGATATCTAACTTTTGCCCAGCTTGAAAGACATAACCATTTCCACCTGAAGTTAAATCTAGCGCTTGACGTCCCTTTTGATCAACAGTACTTTGATTCACTTCAAAGAATAATACATTGGCAACTTGTACAGATTCATCGTTTAATAAATCCTTTGTAACAACGCCGCCAGATTGACGTTCATATAATTTACTGTCTTCATTAAAAGTATATGTGTTATGGAATTGTTCATCAACACCAAAATGAATATCTACTTTTGCAATATACTTTTCTATTTTAACATCTTCAGCAGACTCATAAAAAGAGAAAGGTACTTTTTTGTGCATTTTTAATGCAGCCCCTACCTTTTCAAATCCTAACTTTACATTTTTTTCTGAAATATAGGAGTTGTGTGGTGCTACTCGATCAGTTGAACGTTTAAATAATGAACCATCATATTGCATCCCATTAATATTATCTACTACACCAGCACTTAGCATCCTTCTCGCCTCTGGACTATATCCATGTGCAATATAAAATGCATCTAAACCTTTTGCTAGATCCACAAAATAATCTCTTGCACTTCTTATCGGCCCCATATTCTCAGGCAACTCACTTTGGAATACTGCAAGCAAACGTGTAATATTCCCTTCAGCTACCATCTCATAAACTAGGTCAGCCGATGTTAGACCAGATTGAGGACGTGCTTGCGGATGATTATTAATCGTCACCATCACAGGACGCATCTTTGGTTTTTGCTCTACTTCTAATCCAGTAAACGGTGTGAAATAAGTCTTTTTCTCAACTTCTACTTCCGCTTGTACTTCTGTTTTTTCTGGTTCCTTCTTTACTTCTTTTTCTTCTTTCTCTTTAGAACATCCAACCAATAAAACGCCTAGTACTAGTAATCCCACCATCAACTTCTTTTTCAAAAGACTTCCTCCTATCTCATAACGGACGGGAATAGAACGGTTTTCTTCATCACATCGAAAATACCGCGTTGAGTAATCCGAATATAAGGTAAATGTGTAGATTGTAAAAATAGCAAAGTATAAATAGCATCACCAAGATGATAGCCTCGCTCTTGTAATGCCTTCTTTAGAGCTAATTCTTGCTCTATTAATACTTCAACAGGCTCAGCGGATAATCCTCCTCCAATTGAAAGTGGTAAGCTTTCTAAAACTCGTCCATTTTCAACAATTACGATACCGCCCTTCATTTTTTTCATTTCATTAAAGGCTATTAACATATCTTTTGTATCTTTTCCTATTAAAATTATATCGCCAGTACTTGAATAAGAGGATGCAAATCCTTGGAGATGTGTCGCGAAACCTTTTATCAAAGTATTTACACGCCATTTTCCATTTTTATCCACTAGCATTAAATAGCATTCATCGTGGTCCGTGTGAAGTTTACCTTCATTCGTATGAACTGATACGCTATATGGTTTTGTAATAACATCATTTACCAATTGAATTCCAAATGGCATCGAAAATTGGAAGTCATCATCAGATAAGTCAAATTTCAAGTCGAGAGTGCCCATTGCCGTCCAATCGATAGTTGGTAGAGTGAATTCCTTTTTATTGTCTCGTTTTAACCAAACACCTTTTGATAATACACTGACTGGTACTGGATTAAATTCATTTTCTAAAAAGTTCAGAGTAGCATACCGTCCTGTTGCAATAAGTCCGTGTAAATTACTCATATTATAGTAGCGCGCAACATTGTAAGATGCCATTTGATAGGCATCAATCGGTGCCACACCCGCATCAAGGGCTACTTGAATGCATTTGTCCATCACACCATCTCTATGGAATGAAGGTGTAGCACCATCTGTTGTCATCATTAAGTGATCAAAAATATTCAATTTCTTCTCAACAATATCTTTCAAAAGTATTGGTAAATCTGGACGGATGGATGAATGACGTAAAGTCACTGCATATCCATGTAAAATGCGATTTTCCACTTCTTTTAAAGTCATTGATTCATGGTCCCCATCAGCACCAAATAGTTTCATACGAGCCAATGTTCTTTCAGATGCACCCGGTAAATGTGCTTCAATTTTTTTGCCATGTGCTTTTGCGAGTTTTAGCCAATACAGCATTTGGTCATCGCCTGCAAGTAATCTTGGCCAGCCTGTTAACTCCCCACCTAGCATGACATCTGTTCGTTCAAGCCAATCATTAATTGCTTTTGTCGTAAATAAATCATGTTCATTTTCAAGCTCCGTTTGCGAATCAAATCGCGCCCACCAGTAAAATGAGAACGGTAGCTGCTTTAATTGTTCTAAAATTGAAAACGCTTTCTTGTTTTTAATTGCTAAAAATAGCATTAAGTTGTCGGATAGAAACGTCGTCGTTCCACGTTGCGCTGCATAATCCGCAAAGGATTGGGGATTATAAAGCTGAAATGGATGAACATGTGGTTCAATGTAACCTGGAACAATCGTCTGTCCCTCAGCATCAACAATCTCTGTTGTCGCTGTGTTTGGAGGCATTTTAGACCCTGCGTATATAATACGATCTTTATCAATCCAAATATTCCCCTGGATCCATTGTTTATATATGCCATGTAAATAACGCGCGTTTTTAATTACTAAATTAGGTGCTTCTTTACCATCAATGATGGCTATTTGTTGACGGATTTGACTGATTTTCCATGAAGGCTCTGGCATTACATCCATCTCCTTTCGCTTTTCTTTATTATTTATATGCTCATTAATGTGATTATTTAATTTATGTCAAAAATAGGATTTAATACTGTTTTGTCATTATTGAATTATCGTATCACAGCACTTTAGGAAAGCAAAGTTTTTAGTAGTATTTTGTGGGAAAATTTGTATAGGAGGTTGACTAAATTGACACAATCAGAAAACTTAAGTACGAAGAATGCTTTTATGCGGTTAACATGTGGTATAACTATGACAGCATTTGGTATCGGTAGAATTTCGCGCGATTCTAATTGTACTGGTGGTCGATTGATGATTATTATCGGTGCTATGAAAACAGCGGAAGGTATTTTAAAGTATTGCCCAACAAAAGCAATGATGAACTCCACTATGAAATCCGTGGTGGATAGTTCTATGACAAGTGCTTTTGGTGGCCAAGCTGCGAGTATTATTCCGAATATTGATCAATTGATGAAAGATTTTGCTGGTGGAAATTCGAATGCTGATACGAATACTAATTCCAATAGTAATTCGAATAGTAACTCCAATAATAATAATGAAAAGAATAACTCTCAAAACAGCAACTCAAAAAATCAGTCTAATGATCAAAAAAAGAACAATAATAACAGTCAATCTAACTCAACTAATTCATAATTCCCCATACTAGACAAAAAGCTGTCCGACCTTACAATCGGGCAGCTTTTCGTTTTACTTCATTGTACGCCAACCTATATCTGAACGGTGGAAAAAGCCTGTCCACGATTCTTTAGATAAACCTTCGTATACTTTTTGTTGTGCGTCTTTTAAAGATGTAGCCTTTGTAGTAACTAGTAGTACACGTCCACCATTACCTACAAAGTCTTCTCCTACTAACTTTGTTCCGGCATGAAATACATCAAAGTTTGCCGATAATTTTTCAAGTGACGGTAATTTCGCACCTTTTTTTACATCGCCTGGATATCCTTCAGATGCAATTACTACACCTAGCATTGCATCGTTCGACCATTCCAATTTATAAGGTTCTTCATTCATTAACGCCATCATGAATTCTCCAAAGTCAGAAGCCATACGTGGTAATACAACTTGTGTCTCAGGATCACCAAAGCGTGCATTAAATTCAATTACCTTTGGACCTTCAGCAGTTAAAATAAGTCCTGCATATAAAATCCCTGTGAATGGTGCACCTTCAGTTGTCATCGCTTGAACGGTTGGTACGACTACTTCATCATATGCACGTTTAACAACCGCATCAGAAATTTGAGGTACTGGAGAGTAAGCACCCATTCCACCTGTATTTGGACCTTTATCACCGTCATATGCACGTTTATGATCTTGTGCAATAACCATTGGATAAATTTGACCATTATGTACAAATGACATGTAAGAGAACTCTTCCCCATCAAGGAAATCTTCAATCACTACGCGAGAAGAAGAATCGCCAAAGCGTTGATTACCAATCATGTCTTTGATACCTTCAATCGCTTCCTCCTCAGTTAATGCAACGATTACACCTTTTCCGGCAGCTAGACCATCTGCTTTTACAACAATTGGTGCTCCCATTTTTTGCACGTATGCAATTGCCGCTTCTGCTTCAGTAAATGTTGCAGAAGCGGCTGTTGGGATATTATATTTTTGCATTAGTTCTTTTGCAAATGATTTACTACCTTCTATTTTAGCTGCTTCCTTAGTTGGGCCAAAAATGCGCAAACCTTCCTCTTGAAAAGCATCCACGATACCAGCTACTAAAGGCTGTTCAGGTCCGACAAATGTTAAGTCGATTGACTGCTCTTTAGCAAATGCTATAAGTTCCGCAAAGTTGAAAACGTCAATTGCAACACACTCTGCATCATTTTTCATACCATCGTTACCTGGAGCTACAAATACTTTCTTAACGGATGCTGCATTTGCAAATTGTTTAGCAATTGCATGCTCGCGACCGCCACTACCAATAACTAGTACTTTCATTGAGGTTTCCTCCTACTTATAAATTAATGGAACACGCCGATGTTTAATCGGTGTGTTCCTTATTTAGCATATCCAGCTTCAGGCGCTCAAAGTCTAAGAGCGACTTTGGCTTCCACCCTCCAACGACCTCGCAGCTGGACGAGCGCCTTGGGCAAGCAGGATGCTGTCATGCAACCGTTGCGACACGACGTCGCGCTTTTAGGTTGCCTTCATTATCTAGCATATCCGGTTCCAGGCGCTATCGGCTCGAGGTCACTTCAGTCTCTCGGTCAAAGGCAAATGCGCCTTTGATTCGAGCCTTCCAGTGCTTGTCGCCGATGAGCGAGCGCCTTCCACACTTAGTGTTTAAAGTGTCTTACTCCTGTGAATACCATTGTGATGCCGTATTCGTTTGCTTTGTCGATTGAGTCTTGGTCTTTGATTGAGCCGCCTGTTTGGATGATTGCTGTGATGCCTGCTTTAGCAGCAGTTTCTACAGTATCATTCATTGGGAAGAATGCATCTGATGCAAGTGCTGCACCTTTTGCTTTTTCACCAGCTTGCTCTAATGCAATTTTTGCTGAGCCTACACGGTTCATTTGACCAGCACCAACACCTAATGTCATTTTGTCATCTGTAACAACGATGGCATTCGATTTAACGTGTTTTACTACTGACCAGCCAAGTTTCATTGCTGCCCATTCTTCTTCAGTTGGTTCGCGGTCTGTTACTACTTTTACTTCTCCGTCTTTTAAGCCGAAACGATCTGGCTCTTGAACAAGTAAGCCACCCTCAACAGATACTATGTTGAATGCATCACGTTTTTCTTGTGCAAATGAAATTGTTAGTAAGCGAATATTTTTCTTCGCAGATAATTTTTCAAGTGCTTCAGCAGTGAATGCAGGAGCGATGATAATTTCTAGGAAGATTCCAGCAAGTTGTTCTGCTGTTGCTAAATCTACTTCACGGTTCAACGCAATGATACCGCCGAAGATTGAAGTTGAATCTGCTTCATATGCTTTAGCGAATGCTTCAGATATTGTTTCAGCTGTACCAACGCCACAAGGATTCATATGCTTTACTGCTACTGCAGCTGGTGCGTCAAATTCTTTGATAATTTGAAGTGCAGCATTTGCATCTTGAATATTATTATAAGAAAGTTCTTTACCGTGTAATTGTTCAGCTGATGCGATTGAGAAATCTGAGCCTAAGTGCTTTTGATAGAAAGCTGCTTTTTGATGTGGATTTTCACCGTAACGAAGTGGTTGTTTTAATTCGTATGTTAAAGTCATTTGTTCTGGGAACTCTTCACCAGTGTATTCTGTCAAGTAGTTAGAAATATAAGAATCGTAAGCCGCTGTATGACGGAATACTTTTGCACCTAAACGACGACGTGTTTCAAGTGTTGTTTGACCTTCTGCTTTTAGCTCTGCTAATACAATTGCATAATCATTTGAATCGACGATAACTGTTACATATTTTTGATTTTTAGCGGCTGAACGAAGCATTGTTGGACCACCAATATCAATATTTTCAATAGCATCAACGATTGTTACATTAGGCTTTGAAATTGTTTCAACGAATGGATATAGATTTACACAAACGATTTCGATCGGTTGAATACCATGTTCGGCCATTTGCGCTTGGTGTTCAGGATCATCATGTTTTGCAAGTAATCCACCATGAATAAGCGGGTTCAATGTTTTAACACGTCCACCTAAAATTTCTGGGAAGTTTGTTACTTGGTCAACAGCAGTTACTGCTACACCATTTTCTTGTAAATGTTTTTTTGTACCGCCTGTTGATAAAATTTCATAGCCTAATGCCTCTAATTCCTTAGCAAATTCTAAAACACCTGATTTATCAGAGACACTGATTAACGCACGTTTCGTCACGATTATTTCCTCCTTAGATTTGAAAGCAAGTTGTAATTCTTATGTAGTACATGATCAGAACCAAAGCACGAAGCTCTGGCTCCAATTAATTATTTATTTTAAAGTTGCCTGTAATGCTTCTTTATAAAGGTCATGCTCAATTGCATGAATTGCTTGTTCTGTTGCCTCGCGATCACCGTCAGTGACTGCTACAGCACGTTGCGCAATAATTGGACCTGTATCCATTCCCGCATCTACAAAATGAACTGTTACACCCGTTACTTTCACACGATGTTCCATTGCTTGTCCAATGGCATCTTTCCCTGGAAACGAAGGTAATAGAGATGGGTGAATATTAACAATTTTAGAAGTATAGGAATTTAATAATGTTTCACCGATTAAACGCATATATCCCGCAAGAACGATCCATTTCACTTCACACTCTTGTAGCTTAGCTAAAATAGCTTGTTCATAAGCTTCCTTAGAACCAAAATCCTTAGGACTTAGAGCTAATACAGGGATACTCTTTGCTTTAGCACGTTCTACAACGTAAGCACCGGGCTTATCAGTGACAACGAGCTCAATTTTCGCATTTAGTTCACCACGTTCAATTGCTTCTTGAATAGCTTGAAAGTTAGAACCGCTACCTGATGCGAAAACTGCGATGGAAACGATATTACTCATGAGTTAGGCTCCCATCATGATTACCTTTGAAAAGAACCCCTTCACCTTTCACAACGCGACCAATTTCATACGCTTTTTCACCATGCTGTTCAGCAATTTCTATAATTCGAGCTGCTTCAGAAGCTGGTACTGAAAGTACGTATCCAATCCCCATATTGAAAACATTATATAAATCACGCTCTTGTAGATTACCTTTCTCTTTTAAGAATCCAAAGACAGGTAATACTGGCCAAGTGCCTAAATCAATTTCTGTTGCTAGTCCTTCCGGCATCATACGAGGTAGGTTTTCGTAGAAACCACCACCTGTAACGTGTGCCATACCATGCACTTCACACTCTTTTAGCATTGCTAAAACAGGTTTTGCATAAATTTTTGTTGGTACTAATAAAGCTTCACCAATCGGGCCAAGGTTCTCATAGCCTTCAACAATTGTTTCAGGTGTAAAGCCATTATCAGCAAAAACGACTTTACGGACAAGTGAATAACCATTTGAGTGAATACCACTAGAAGCTAGGCCTACAAGTACGTCACCTTCTGAAATTTTCTCGCCTGTTACGATGTTTGCTTTTTCAGCAGCACCAACCGCAAAGCCCGCTAAATCATATTCGTCCTCTTCATACAGACCAGGCATTTCAGCTGTTTCGCCACCGATTAACGCAGCACCAGCTTGGACACAACCATCAGCAACACCTTTAACAATTTGCTCGATTTTAGCAGGCTCAGCTTTACCAACTGCTACGTAATCTAAAAAGTATAATGGCTCTGCACCTTGTGCAACGATATCGTTTACACACATTGCTACGCAGTCTACTCCGATTGTATCGTGTTTATCAGTCATAAACGCTAGTTTTAATTTTGTCCCAACACCATCAGTACCAGAAATAAGAACTGGTTCCTTCAAGTTTAATTCAGATAAATCGAACATGCCGCCAAAGCCACCAAATGAACCCATGATGCCTTTTCTTGCTGTACGTTCAACATGTGATTTCATTCTTTGGACTGCTTCATAGCCTGCTTCAATATTAACGCCTGCTTGTTCATATGCTTTTGACATGTAGATCGTCTCCTTAACGTATAAGTTCTTTTTCATGTGGCAAGATAGTATCCGGGAAAATCTCAGTTGGATATTTTCCGGTAAAACATGCTAAGCATAGACCACGTTCCGGACCTTCGTGTTGACGAGCAATAGATTCTACCATGCCTTCAACAGATAAAAATGTTACCGTATCAGCACCAATTGCATCACGAATTTCTTCAACACTATGACTAGAAGCTATAAGTTCTTCTGATGAAGATGTATCAATACCGTAGTAGCATGGATCTGTCATTGGCGGAGAACTGATGACAACATGTACTTCTGCTGCTCCAGCTTCCTTCAACATTTTCACTATACGTCTTGAGGTTGTACCACGAACAATTGAATCATCTACCATTACAACACGTTTTCCTTGAACTACTTGACGTACTGGAGATAATTTCATTTTCACACCACGTTCACGTAACTCTTGTGTCGGTTGGATGAAAGTACGACCAACATAACGGTTTTTAATAAGGCCTAATTCGTAAGGAATCCCACTTTCTTCTGCAAAACCAATCGCGGCGGAAATACTTGAATCTGGAACACCTGTTACAACATCTGCCTCAATATGAGCACATTCTTTAGCAAGTGTTTTACCCATACGTTTACGTGCCATATGCACGTTTATGCCACCAATTTCTGAATCTGGTCTTGCTAAATATACATATTCCATTGCACACATTGCACGTTTAGCTGGTTCTACAAAACGGTCGCTTTTCACACCACTATCATTAATAACAATTAATTCTCCTGGTTCGACTGAACGAACGAATTCTGCGCCAATTAAATCGAACGCACAAGTTTCAGAAGCAACAACCCAACTGTCACCTAATTTACCAAGTGCTAAGGGACGTAAACCGTTCTGGTCTCGAGCCACGATTAAACCTTCTTCAGATAACATTAAGATTGAAAATGCACCTTTTAACAAAGTAAGCGCATTTTTCACTTTTGAAAGAAATGTCGGATACGTACTTTTTTTAATTAAATGAGCAAGTACTTCTGTATCAGAAGTTGAGTTAAAAATACTACCTTGACGTTCTAAATGTTGCTTTAAGTGATTTGCATTAACTAAATTACCATTATGCGCGATTGATAAACTGCCTGTTGATGAGCGGAACAGCAGCGGCTGAACATTTTCAATTCCGCCGCCTCCTGCTGTCGTATAACGTGCATGAGCTATTGCTGCTTGTCCTTTTAAGCCTTCTAATTTACCTTCACTAAATACATCATTTACAAGGCCTTCACCTTTTACAGCGCGAAATTGCTTGCCATCTTTGACAACAATCCCTGCACCTTCTTGACCACGATGTTGTAATGCATGTAAACCGTAATAACTAAGCTGCGCTGGGTTTTCATTACCCCAAATCCCAAACACGCCACATTCTTCATTTAAGCCTCTGAGTTCACCAAACATGGTATTGCCCCTTTCCAAGCATCTTGGAATTCTGCTACTGGACCTTCGATTAATGTAGAACCGTCTTCACCGCGAACACTCAATGTGGCATCTGCTGAAACAACACCAATTTTATGAGCATCTTTAACAGCTACTTCAAATGCTTGTGCATTTTCAGCTTTAACTGATACTAAGAAACGTGATTGCGATTCACTAAATAAAGCAGTCACTGCCGAACCTTCTAAGATGATTTCTGCTCCGAATTTTGTACCGAATGTTTTTTCTGCTAATGCAACAGCTACTCCACCTTCAGCAACATCATGTGCAGATGCTACTAAACCTTGTTGAATAGCATTTAATAACGCATCTTGACGTGTTGCTTCTACAGTTAAATCGATTTCTGGTGCTAGACCGAAAATACGTCCATCATTTTGCATTTTTTGAAGTTCAGATCCACCAAATTCAGTTTTTGTATCGCCGATTAAGTAAATATAGTCTCCAGCTTCTTTAACTTGTTGTGTTGTAACATGAGCTAAGTCTTCTACTAAACCAACCATACCAATTGTTGGTGTTGGATAAACTGCTACACCACTACGCTCATTGTAAAGAGAAACATTACCACCGATTACTGGTGATTCTAGTGCTAAACAAGCCTCTGAAATACCATCAGCTGATTTTTCGATTTGCCAGAAGATTTCTGGCTTTTCTGGGTTACCAAAGTTCAAGCAGTCTGTAATTGCAAGTGGTTTACCACCAGAACAAACGATATTACGGGCAGCTTCTGCAACCGCAATTTTCCCGCCAACTTCTGGATCTAAGTAAATATAACGAGAGTTACAGTCAGTTGTCATAGCAAGACCTTTGTTCGTACCACGTACACGTACTACTGCTGCATCAGATCCTGGTGCTACAACTGTTGATGTACGTACTTGATAATCATACTGGTCATAAACCCACTCTTTAGAAGCAATTGTAGATTGTTTTAATAGTGAGATTAAAGTTTCTTTATAGTCAGCAACTGTAGGCTCTACGTTTTCCATTGCTTGGAATTCATTGTAGTAAGCTGGTACTGCTGATGGTTTGTTATAAACAGGTGCTTCCTCTGCAAGAGCATCTGCAGGTACGTTTGCTACTACTTCTCCTTTATGTATAAGGCGAAGCATTTTATCGTCAGTTACATGACCGATAGTTACAGCATCTAAACCATACTTCTCGAATAAAGTAACGATTTCAGCTTCATGTCCTTTTTTCACAACGATTAACATACGCTCTTGAGATTCTGAAAGCATCATTTCATAAGCTGTCATACCTGTTTCACGTTGAGGTACTAAATCTAAGTTCATCTCAATACCGTAACCTGCTTTAGAAGCCATTTCGGCAGATGATGAAGTTAAGCCTGCAGCACCCATATCTTGAATTCCAACTAGTGAATCAAATTTCACTAATTCTAGGCAAGCTTCAAGAAGCAATTTCTCCATGAATGGATCGCCAACTTGTACAGCTGGGCGTTTTTCCTCTGATGACTCACTTAATTCCTCAGAAGCAAATGTAGCACCGTGAATACCATCACGACCTGTTTTAGCACCAACATACATTACTGGGTTACCCACACCTGAAGCAATACCTTTTTGAATGTCTTTATGATCGATTAAACCGACACACATTGCATTTACTAGTGGATTGCCTTCGTAACAATCATCAAATTGAATTTCGCCACCAACTGTTGGAATACCGATACAGTTACCGTAGCCTGCAATTCCTGCTACCACTTCTTCAAATAAATATTTTACGCGTGGAGTTTTCAACTCACCAAAGCGTAGAGAGTTTAACATAGCAATCGGGCGTGCACCCATTGAGAACACATCACGGATAATACCGCCTACACCTGTCGCTGCACCTTGGTAAGGTTCAATTGCAGACGGGTGATTATGTGATTCCATTTTGAACACAACGGCTTGGTCATCGCCGATATCGACGATTCCTGCACCTTCACCAGGGCCTTGTAATACTCGAGGTCCTGTAGTTGGGAATTTACGTAGCACCGGTTTAGAGTTTTTATATGAGCAGTGCTCTGACCACATTACTGAGAACAAACCTGTTTCAGTCCAGTTCGGTAGACGTCCTAGAATACTTTCAACTAGCGCAAATTCTTCATCGGACAAGCCCATTTGTGCATAGAGTTTTTGCTCTTTAATTTGCTCTTGTGTTGGTTCAAGCTTGATTGACATGTGTTTCCCTCCACTGTTTGACGATTGATTTAAATACTGCAAGTCCATCTGCGCCACCGATTAATTCATTTACTGCGCGCTCTGGGTGAGGCATCATACCAAGTACATTACCGCGTTCATTGACGATTCCTGCAATATCTTCTAAACTACCATTTGGATTTTCGCTAGAATAAGTGAAAACAATTTGGTTATTGTCCTTTAATGATTGCAAAGTATCTTCATCACAGTAATAATTTCCTTCACCATGGGCGATAGGTACTTTAATAATTTCATCTTTTGCATATTGATTTGTAAATTGTGTATTATTGTTAACTACTTTTAAGTCAACTGTACGACACATGAATTTCAAGTTTTTATTGCGTAGAAGGGCACCCGGAAGTAAGCCTGCCTCCGTTAAAATTTGGAATCCATTACAAACGCCAAGAATTGGCTTACCTGCCTCAGCAACTTTTACTACTTCAGTCATAACATTTGAAGAGCGAGCGATTGCACCACAACGCAGGTAATCTCCGTAAGAGAATCCACCTGGTAATAAGATACCGTCATAGCTACTTAAATCTTTTGTATCGTGCCATACATATTCTGCTTCTTCACCAAGCTCGTCCTTAATTGCGTGATACATATCTAAATCACAGTTCGATCCTGGGAAAACGAGTACTGCGAACTTCATAGTTAGTTAGCCTCCTCGACTTCAAAACGGTAGTCTTCTATAACAGTATTTGTAAGTAGTTTTTCGCACATTTCTTTTACCACTACATTTAAATCACGATCAGATGGTTCGATTTGTAATTCTAAATACTTACCAATACGAACGTCTGCAACTTCTTTGTAGCCCATTGTGTGTAATGAACCTTTCACTGCAGAACCTTGTGGGTCTAATACACTTTCACGTAATGTTACATAAACTTTTACCTTTTTCATTTTGATAGTCCTCCTAGGCGAGCTAATATGATTTTATAAACATCTGTTAAATTACCAAGATCACGACGAAAAACGTCTTTATCAAGTTTTTGATTTGTTTCTATGTCCCAAAGACGGCAAGTATCTGGTGAAACTTCATCTGCTAATAGCACTTGCCCATTAGCGTCACGACCAAACTCTAGTTTGAAGTCTACTAGAGTTACGCCGATTTCTTGGAATAATGGACGGAGAACTTCATTCACCTTTAAGCCATTGTCGTAAAGAGCTTGTACTTCTTCTGGTGTAGCAATATTCAATATTTCAATATGCTCTGTTGTGATGAGTGGATCTCCAAGATCATCGTTTTTGTAATAAAATTCAACGATTGGACGACGAAGAGTTGTACCCTCTTCGTATCCAAGTCGTTTTGCAAGGCTACCTGCTGCAATATTGCGGACAACCAATTCAATTGGAATAATGTCTACTTTTTTTACAAGCTGTTCGTTTTCTGAAATTTGTTCAACAAAGTGAGATTCGATTCCCGCTGACTTTAATTTATCGAAAATTAAAGTTGTAATTTTATTATTTAAAATTCCCTTACCTGCGATTTCCTCTTTTTTCTCACCATTGAATGCTGTAGCACTATCTTTGTACTCAACAAACAGAATATTTTCTTCTGCTGTTGAGTACAATCTTTTAGCTTTTCCTTCATACAAAAGTTGACCTTTTTCCACTGTTAATTCCCCCGGTTTAGTTTAATCCTAGACGTTCAAAAATTGTATCTACATGTTGTAGATGATGATTGTAATCAAAGCAATCATCTAACTCTTCTTTTGATAAATGAGCAGTGATTTTCTCACTAGCATCAACTAGTCCACGGAACTGCACTTGTTCGTCCCAAGCTTTAGCAGTTAGGGGCTGTACTGTATCGTACGCTTCTTCACGTGCAAGGCCTTTGTCGATCAAAGCAAGTAATACACGTTGTGAATAGATAAGGCCAAATGTGCGACCCATATTGAGTTTCATATTGTCAGGGAATACTGTTAAGTTTTTCACAATGTTTGCGAAACGATTTAACATGTAATTTAGAGCAATTGTACCGTCCGGTAAGATTACACGCTCTGCTGATGAATGTGAGATATCACGTTCATGCCATAATGACACGTTTTCATAAGCTGTCATCATATAGCCGCGAAGTAAACGAGCCATACCAACCATATTCTCAGAACCAATTGGATTACGTTTGTGAGGCATTGCAGAAGAGCCTTTTTGACCTTTTGCGAAGAACTCTTCTACTTCACGTGTTTCTGATTTTTGTAAACCGCGAATTTCAGTTGCGAATTTCTCAATTGAAGATCCGATTAAAGCTAACGTTGCCATGTATTGTGCGTGACGGTCACGTTGTAACGTTTGTGTAGAGATAGGAGCTGCTTGAAGGCCCAATTTTTCGCAAACGTATTTTTCAACAAATGGATCAATATTAGCATAAGTACCAACTGCTCCAGAAATTTTACCTGTTTCTATTACTTGAGCAGATGCTTCGAAGCGTTCTAAATTTCGTTTCATTTCTTCTAACCATAATGCGAGTTTTAAACCAAATGTAGTTGGTTCAGCATGAACACCGTGTGTACGGCCCATCATAACTGTGTATTTATGTTCTTTCGCTTTATTCTCTAAAATTTCGATAAAGTTTTTAATATCTTTACGTAAAATTTCGTTAGCTTGTTTAATTAAATAAGAAAGAGCAGTATCTACAACATCCGTAGAAGTTAAACCGTAATGTACCCATTTACGTTCTTCCCCTAGAGTTTCAGAAACAGCACGAGTAAATGCAACTACATCATGTCGAGTATCTTTTTCAATTTCTAAAATACGGTCGATATCAAAACTTGCACCCTCACGGATTTTCACAACATCCTCTTTAGGGATATCACCAAGTTCTGCCCAAGCCTCACATGATAAGATTTCAACCTCCAACCAAGCTTGATATCTGTTTTCTTCTGTCCAAATTGCGCCCATTTCAGGACGAGTATAGCGTGTTATCATATTGTTCTCCTTCTATTCCGACCAAATGTGGGAATCATTAATTTCTGTTAACGTTTTTTGAATGTCGTTTGTCATAATCGTAACGTGGCCCATTTTACGATTATGTTTTGCTTCTTGTTTACCATATAAATGAATAGACCAGTCAGAGTATTTTGAAATAGAGTTACTCAGTGGTACGACATGTTGTCCAAGGACATTAACCATAATCGAAGGCGCCCATAATTGTGGTTCACGTAATGGCCAACCACATACAGCACGAATATGCTGATGGAATTGTGAAATGTTGCAGGCCTCAATCGAATAGTGTCCTGAGTTGTGTGGACGTGGTGCTAACTCATTAATAATAACTTGTCCATTCTCTAAAACAAATAGTTCTACAGCTAGTGTACCCACTAATTTAAGATGATTCGCAATTTTTTTCGCTTCTTCAGTAGCTCGTTTAGCAGTTTCTTCTGTAATACGTGCGGGTACAATCGTTTCGTGTAAAATATGATTCACATGAATATTTTCTCCAATAGGAAGACAATACGTTTCTCCCTGAACATTACGTTGTACAATGACAGAAATTTCTTTCTCGAATGGTACGAATGCTTCAGCTACACAAGCAGAATGTTCAAATAAAGATTTCGCTAAAGACATATCCTTTTCTGATCGTAACGTCTGTTGGCCTTTCCCATCATAACCACCTCTTGCAGTTTTCACGACGCAAGGGTAACCAACAATTTCGATTTTACTCTGAAGTTCCTCGAAGCTATCAGCATTTATGTATGTTGCAACTGGACAACCAGCCTCATTAATCGCAGATTTTTCAAGAATTCGGTTCTGCGTAATACGTACAAGTTCAGCACCTTGAGGTACATAGGCAATCTCAGATAATCTTTTCAAACCAGCATAATCGATGTTTTCAAATTCGAATGTAATAACGTCACTTACTTCTGCAAGCTCTTCTAATGCAGCTTCGTCGTTATACGGAGCAACGATACGAATATCTGCAACTTGACCACATGGTGAATCCATTGTTGGCTCAAGAACAGCAATTTTAAAACCAGCTTCCTTTGCTGCCATTGCCATCATACGACCAAGTTGACCGCCACCGATTATTCCAATAGTTTGACCAGGATAAATTTTCGTCACTCTAACTCACCTGAACTTTCTAGAGCTTTCATTTTCATAGCTTGGCGTCGTGCTTCTATTTTTTCTGTGATTTCAGAATCTGTTGTAGATAAAATTTGTGCTGCTAGTAATCCTGCGTTTGTCGCACCAGCTTTGCCGATAGCAACAGTCGCTACAGGAACACCACCAGGCATTTGCACGATAGATAATAAAGAATCTAGCCCATTTAATGCTTTTGATTGAACAGGTACACCAATAACCGGTAGAGTTGTTTTTGCAGCTACCATACCTGGTAAATGCGCTGCACCACCTGCTCCAGCAATAATGACATGAAGGCCTCTTGTACGAGCTTCCTGTGCATATTCAAACATCAAATCTGGTGTTCTATGTGCCGAAACCACTTTTTTTTCATATGGAATCTGCAATTCATCTAATACATCACACGCATGTTTCATTGTTTCCCAATCACTTGAACTTCCCATGATCACGCCAATTTTTGAACTCATACATTCCGCTCCTTTAAACAAATAAAAGTCCCCAAATAAAATACTTCACACAGCCATGCGTGAAAGCAATTTACTTGAGGACATAACAAAAGAGTTTGGCTTAGAAACATTAGCTGTACGCAATTGTGTCACACCTTTCACTCTCATTCCAAAAGTTGCTTTCCCGCATAGTCCGACATTTACGGTGTCGGGTAGAGACACTAAGGCCAATTCCTTAGCATATATGGGGATTCGATGTTTTCCTTCTCACATTTTAACAATTGAACGAGTACAAGTCAATGCAAAAATACGAACAATAAATTTTAGTAAATAGATAATGTTCGTATTTAGATTCATTTTCTAGTTATTCTTCACATAACATACCTTTAAACCGTATTATTTGACGAACTGGAACAGGATTTCCGTCTTTCATTTCAAAAAGAGGTTCCTCTTTTCGTGCAATCGGCATATATCCAGCCTCTTTCATACGTTGCAAACACGCATCAATCGTTTCGTTCTCTTCCACTTCGAACCATACTTGCTTTTTACTCACACTTTCACTTCCTTAAATAACATTATCCTTATTATAGCTTGCTTTCTTCATTTCTTACTCGTAAATCTTTAAGAATTTATGATATCTTTTCTTTTTAAATCAATGAAAAAGGGATATCCTACAAAAGTCGTTTTATCGACTCTTTGGACAGCCCTTTTACTTTACTTTACTTTACTTTACTTTACTTTACTTTATTTATTTTCGATAGCTACAGGCTTTTTAGCAACACTAGTCTTGATTGCAGCTTCACTAACGGCCTTCGCAACTATAGGAGTAACACGTTCATCTAAAGCATCTGGAATAATTGTACCTTGTGCTAAATCATTTCCATCAATTAAAGAGGCAATTGCAAAAACAGCCGCTAATTTCATTTCCTCATTAATCTCTGAAGCATGAACATCCAATGCACCACGGAAAATCCCAGGGAATGCTAACATATTATTTACCTGATTAGGATAATCCGAACGACCTGTTGCGAAAATACGCACACCCCATCGCATAGCATTCTCATAAGATACTTCTGGATTTGGATTAGCAAGTGCAAAAATGATAGGGTCATGATTCATACTCTGTATCATTTCTTCATCCAAAATGTTTGCAACAGATACTCCGATAAAAATATCTGCACCAATAAGTGCTTCGCTTAATGATCCTTTTCGTCCTTCACTATTCGTCACTTTAGCAAGGTCATGTTTTACCGAATTCATCCCATTTTCGCGACCTTCATAGATAATACCTGTTGAGTCACAGATTATTATATGTTCGTAGCCAATTTGTTTCAAGATTTTCAAGATAGCTACACCTGCAGCTCCAGCACCGTTTATAACAATACGTACAGTGCTCTTATCCTTATTAATAACCTTCAAGGCATTACTTAGACCAGCACCAACTACAATCGCTGTACCATGCTGATCATCATGAAATACAGGTATAGAACATTCTTTACGCAGTCTTTCTTCAATTTCAAAACATCTAGGAGCTGCTATATCTTCTAAATTAATGCCTCCAAATGTTGGGCTTATACCTTTTACAATTCGCACTATTTCATCTACATTTGTAGTATCTAAGCAGATAGGAACAGCATCAATGTTAGCCATCTTTTTAAAAAGGACTGCCTTACCTTCCATAACAGGTAAGGCAGCTTCAGAACCGATATTACCTAGCCCTAAAACAGCCGTACCATCTGTCACTACAGCCACTAAATTACCTTTTGCCGTATATTCATAAACTGTAGTTGGATCCTTCACTATCTCCAAGCAAGGTGCAGCAACTCCTGGAGAATAAGCTAAGCTTAAATCATCTATAGTATTAATCTCCACTTTGGAAATCACTTCAATCTTACCTCTATTTTTTTTATGCATTGCTAACGCATTATTTTTTAATTCACTCATACTCTTCCCCCGATTCATTTTTTAACACAAAATAGAAAATATAATACATAACTAAGCATATTTTTCATTTTCTATATTAACACAAAACAAAAAATTTCATGCATAACTTAGATTATTTATAGATTTCTATTTAAGCGTTATAAGAATATATAGTAATTCATTCTGAAAATTCAGTCAATTTATTTTTATATTTTTCCTAGTTATTATTTATTAATATACTAACGCTGAAAATATTTAAGGTGAACTTCTCGAAAGAATTGTCGTTACTTGATTTTTAAACGTCGATTATTATAATCTAACTGCCTAAAGTATATAAGTTTAATATCTTCTTTTTGGACTATATATCCCTATTATTTGCATAATCCTTTATCTTATACTATATTTCGATAATAATTGCAAAATCATAATAAACAAATAAAAACCACCTGTAGAACAGGTGGTTTTTATTTCACCCTCTTTGCTTACAAACACCTAAAGGCAACCTCTCAATTGACCTTCAATCATTTTGTCTCAAGATCTTTTTAAACAAATCGCGGTATTCTTCTTTGCTCGTACTATCTGGAAGCGATCTTTAGTTTCTTGATTTCTAATATACTTGGTAATTATTTTTTCATTTAAACCAACGGTACTAACATAATATCCGTTTGTCCAAAATGCTTAGTTTTCATGGATATATTTCAGATTAGCATGTCGATTAGGAACTTTCCTCTTTCAAATATCAATACAGACATTTTTGGTGGAATTTTGATTCTAAAATGACATCGATAGCTTTTCTTAATTTACCGTAAATTATTTTGCTTATGTATTTATGTAAGAACAAGATGTGATACTTACTTTTCATCATGTATATGATAAACCATTGTCGCTCGATACCTGTAAAAAACTCCAATCGTTTCTGAAGATGGTTTAATGGCCTTCTACTATTATAACAATTGGAGTTTTTTCTCTTGGAATTTCAAATAGTCATAGCTTTTGGTTTTAAAAGGACAAATAAAAAAGACACAACCGATAAAATCAGTTGTGCCTTAGTATGCCTAGCAACGTCCTACTCTCACAGGGGGAAACCCCCAACTACCATCGGCGCTAAAGAGCTTAACTTCCGTGTTCGGCATGGGAAC
>NZ_MSPW01000014.1 GCF_001955655.1 Viridibacillus arenosi
ATTAAAAGGAGGTGAAAACAAATGAAAATTAAAGCGAAACCAATGCAAATTAAGAATCTTAAAAATGTAGCACGTTACGGCGGTTCATGTAAATGCTAAATCGATTGGTAGTTAACATGTCGAAAACTAATGAATAGTTTTCGACATGTTAAAAGGAGGTGAAAACAAATGAAAATTAAAGCGAAACCAATGCAAATTAAGAATCTTAAAAATATAGTTCGTTACGGCGGTGCATGCGGTAAATGCTAAAAGTGGATATAAAAGAAATTCCCCTTCCCTAGATGGGGTTTCTTTTATAACTTAAAATAAAAGGGTGACCAATACATTGATATACATTGATTATATTGAAAACTATATTCCTGAAAAAGTAATAGACATATCAGAATTACAGGATTACTTAAATTTAAAAAATTATCAAATTAAAGTTTTTAAAAAAATCCACGGATTAAAAGAAATCAGGAAAGAAGAAGGTTCATTAACAAAATTATTAAGTACGCCAATATTAAATATATTTGAGCGAAACAGTAGTTTTAGACAGGAAATTAAATACATTATTTATTGTCATACTATTCAGAATGTTCACCCATTTCCGTTGGATATGTTTAAAGAAATAAGTGAAATTTGCAATATACATAATACGATAAATTTTTCAATAAATCAACAAAATTGCGCTTCAAGTCTAGTCGCATTAGAAATTGCAGACAGCTTATTAAATAGTACAGATAAAAATGATAAGGTGCTCTTGTTAATGGGGGAAAAGGTTTTCAATCCAATTATGCAATTAATTAATAATACCACTATTTTAGGAGAGGCATCAACAGCAGTCATCTTATCTAGAAATAGTAATAAAAATATTAAGTTTATTAAAACAAAAACTAAAATATTAGGGAAATATGCTGAAGGAATCGGCATTAGTCAGGAAGAACAAAAACAATTCGAAAAAAATTATGTACCAACCTTGTCAGCATTAATAATAGAAACGGTTAATGATCTTGATTTAGAATTGTCAAAAATATCTCTAATCTTACCGCATAATGTGAATGTATCTTCTTGGAAACAGATATCTAAATCCTTAGAGTTTCCTATCCAAAAAATATATTTAAAAAATGTGGAGAAATATGGACATTGCTTTTGCTCTGATCCATTTTTAAATTTAGATTGTGCAATCAGTGATGGCCTGTTAAAAAAAGGTGATTATTTCTTGATGGTTTCAGTTGGCTTAGGTGCAACGTTTGCTGTGAGCCTATTTCAATTTTAATGGAGGTGTGAGATGGAAAATATAGGTTGTAATTTAAGTGCTCATCTAAAAAAAGCACTAGTAGACGACGAAAAAGCAAAATTTATATATATTAATAACTTTGAAGTTGAACAGTATTGGAAACCGCCAGAAACGGTAGGTATTCCTTCGGTTTCCATTGGTAATGCAAGGTTGATGGTCAATAGATTGGAAGAACAAGGTGTATTACTTGCCAGCCCAACAGATATTGTAATTCTAAAACGACCTGTCAGTACTCACTTCTTGCAGTATTTACAAAGTTTACTAGAGTGTCCGGGTATTATCTATGTTGAGAACAGTAATCCAAACTTAAATATTACGAAGGACATTCTAAATTGCCAAAAAACAATTCAACATCTAAAAGAACTGAAAAATACGAATAATAACATTTACTTTATGCCTTATGGATGTTCTGAGTACGAAGAACAGCTCTCAGAATTAACAGGTATTCCTCTTGCAGTGCCAAGTAGTCATGTTTTTAGCAAAGTAAACACTAAAGTATATAGTCGTGTTCTGAATCAAAAAGTAAATATCAGGCAGATTCCTGGAGGGGAGTGTGATTCCGTAGATAGTTTGTTAGAGACATATCAAAACTTGAAGCATTATCTAATAAGTGGAGAAAGATTAGTCTTAAAGGAATCTCTGGGTGTGTCAGGAAAAGGATTAATTATTATTGATTCGGAAGAAAAATTTAATAAAGCAATTAAGATGATAGAAAAAGGGCTTAATAAAAAAAACAATGGAAAAGTGAGCTTTGTTTTAGAAAAATGGATTAGGAAAACAGCTGATATTAATTATCAAATACTAATTGAAAGAAACGGCAAAGTTATTTATTACGGTGCAAAGGAATGCATTGTAGAAGATGGAGTTCATCGTGGACATCTTTATCCAACTTACATCACAAGAAAGCTGGATGAAGAACTGCGTAAAGCTGGAGAAAAAATAGGTAGACAATTATATCAAGACGGTTATTACGGAATAGTTGGAATCGATGCGATATATGATCAGGAGGATATGCTTTGGCCAAACCTTGAAATCAATGCACGATTTAATATGGCCTCCTACCAAATGAGAATACAAGAAAATTTTTTACAAAATCAAGGGCACGCATTAGCAAAATATTATGAATTAAAGTTGAGTCGTCAAATATCATTTAATGAAATATTTACTTTACTTGAAAACTTTATGATTACTACCAATGGACAAGAAGGTTTCTTAATTAACAATTTTGCGACTGTTAACTCCGGTTTCAGTAAAGAAGGTAAGTTTTTCAAGGGGAGATTGTACGGAGTTTTAATGGCAAGTAATATGGGTTCACTGTTTGATTTGGATCGTAGAATACAGATTCAATTAAATAAAATTCAAGAATGAGGGGAGGAAACAAGATAAATGGTATATGAAATACAAGGAATACCTATAAGTGATTTAGCAGAAAAATATGGTACACCTCTTTATATATATGACGGGCAAGAAATTTCTAATATATTTTTAGAGTTGAAAAGCAATATTACAAAGCATCTTGAAGTATTTTTTTCTTTAAAATCGAACCCTAATATTTCTGTCTATAACTTGCTAAAATCATTGGGAGCAAAAGCTGAAGTTTCTTCATTGACAGAATTAAAAACGGTCCTAATGGCAAATACAGATCCAGAAAATATTATTTTTTTAGGGCCGGGAAAAAGTGAAGAAGAAATTACAAGTTGTATCGATCATTCTATTTATGCAATCGTATGCGAATCTTTTCAAGAATTAGAATTAATCAATAAAATTGCTTCTATTCGCAAAAAGAGAGCACGTGTGGCAATTAGAGTGAATCCAACATTTTCAATTAAAGGTTCTAGGCTTGCAATGGGAGGAAAGCCTCGGCAATTCGGAATAGATGAAGAAATAGTATTTCAAAATTTAGCCTTGCTAAAGTCATATGAAAATGTGGATATTATTGGAATTCAAGTATACATGGGGACAAGAATTTTAGATGAGAATGTGATCTGCCAAAACACAATTAACATTTTAAAGTTGGCAGTACGGTTTAGTGAACAAACGGGTCTAGCATTACAATTTGTCGATATTGGTGGAGGATTAGGCGTACCTTATTTTAGTAATGAAGAGGATCTTAATATACAAAAATTAGGTGAACAACTATCTCCTATTATTAATGATTTTAAAGACTCTTTTCCGAATACAAAGCTGGCGATGGAAGTAGGAAGATATCTCGTTGCTAAATCTGGCATGTTTGTATCCAAAGTCAATTATATAAAAAAATCTAGAGAAGAAAATTTCATTATAACAGATGGTGGAACAAATTGTCATATGGCTGCAGTCGGAATAGGTAGTTTTGTTAAAAGAAATTTTCCTATGAAGAATTTAACGAATTTAGATGAGGCGGACATTGATACTTATAATGTAACGGGTCCACTATGTACTCCAAATGATGTGGTTGGAAAAAATGTTGAACTCTCAAAGGTCCAAAGAGGGGATCTTATTGGGATTTTACAATCAGGTGCATACGGTCCAAGTGCATCACCTGGTCTGTTTTTAAGTCATGGTTTTCCTGCTGAAGTGTTGATTCATAGTGGGAAACACTATCTGGTTAGAAGACGTGATAATTCAGAGGATATTATAGGCAAACAAATACTAGTTAATGAAAAGATATTTCATTTAGTTTAATACAATAATAGAAAGGAATTGATAAATAATGAGTAAGAATACTTTTGAGGTGGCTATAGCAGCATTAAGAGAAGTGTTGGATATTGATGAGATGGAGGAAATACTACCTGAAACAACATTAGAATCATTAAGTCTTGATTCTACATCGATTTTTGAACTTTTAATGGTTTTGGAAGACAATATTGAGGGATTATCTATAGATCCCGAAGACATTGAACCGGAATATTTTGAATCCGTAGAGACAATTGTTGATTATATTGATAAATCTTTAGTAAATGCATGAATGAATGAATGAGTATGATAAAAATTAATTCGTATGTATGTAAACGGTTCTTGGAAAAGAGGTCATATACTCATAGTATTGGGGAAATTCAATTTCAAACAGATTTAGCAGATATGTATGGACTTAAGGTGGATGAATCTCTATTGAATTCGGGGTTGAATAATTCATTTAGTTTTATGGGAACTAGCTTAATAGATCAATTATTAAAAACCGGGAATAAAATCGATGATGTAGATTTAGTCGTTTTAGTTTATTGTATCCCTGATATCAATCCGTCCATTTCAACTGTCAATTACTTAATTGAAAAATATAATCTAAATGCAAAAGGTTTTGCTGTTTCAGCAGTAGATACTTATGCTCCTTTTGCAGCAGTAAAAATCATCAAAGAGTTATTTTTTACAAAGAAGTGTAAAAAGGCACTTTTGTTAATGCTCGATCAATCTACATTATCATATTATGCTCCAGGTGTTAAAGATATTGAAGATACAGCAATTGCTTGTCTATTTGAAAAAAATGGAACTGGTCCTTGTCTTGAACTGAATGAGTGGGGTTATGAATCCAATACTAATCTGCATGAATGGATGAAAAAAATGAATCTAAATCAAAGTGATGATCAGTATATTATTTCGTCCAATCTAGAAGAGAAATATACAGAAATGCCATCCGAAATCACCTTTATTGCTTCCTCTAAGCAATTATGCACGTCCTTGTTTGCAAAGTTATTAAAATTAATACAAAAGGGCAAGATTCAGGGAGATTCATCTATTTATTTGTTAGATGGAAGCTTAAAGGAAAATGAACTGTATTATATGAAATTTAGCATACTTGGAGGTTGAATGTGAGTTTTGGAATTGCAAAAATTGGCACATATATCCCGAGCCTAAGGCAAAAGATTGATGAAGTATTAGAGTACTCTGGCTGCAATGAAAGAGAAATAAAATTAATGAAAAGATTACACAATATCCATCAAGTTCCCATTGTTGAAAATGGACAAAGATTGGAAGAGACCCTTCGTTATGCATTACTAGACCTTCATTTAGATATAAAAGTTGATTTAGTCTTGTATGCTCATTCGTTACTGGCGCAAGTTCCACATGATTATGGGTTGTTAAATAAAGTCTTAATGCCATTTGATTTATTAAGCACAAAAAAATTCGGGATTGCTCAAGAGGCATGTGCTTCTTCCTTTTATGCAATGGAGCTCGCAGACTTGTATTTTGCAAAGAAAAAAAATGTAAATACGATTCTATTAATCTTGGGAGACCAATCCAATATGACTACTAGATTAAGATATATAGAAAATTCTACCGTTATTGGAGATTCGGCAGTGGCAGTTCTGTTACAGAAAAAAAACGAAACAAATAAAGTACTGTCCATCGGTGTTTATAGGGATACTCGTTTTAATCAAGGGTTTTACGAAAATCCCCAAAAAACAGCTTTATTTAACGAAGAATACGTTTCCATTATTATTAAGGCGATACATGAAACATTGACAAAGGCGAATGTAGTTCTCGATGAAATTCAATATATTCTTCCCTACAATGTGAATAAAATGACTTGGAGAAAGTTTTCAAAACTTACCCATTTTCCTTTAGAAAACATCATTTTGGATTTACTTCCCGAGATTGGCCATACGTATACAACAGATTGCTTTATAAATTTAGATTATTTACAATCTCAAAATAGATTAAAAAAGGGAGATAAGATTTTAATGGTAAGTGTAGGATTAGGTTGTTTTGTGGGATCTGCTGTCATTGAACATTAAGAATTTATTATAAAAGGAGATAAATAATGTCAACACTTTTATCATCAAAAAATGAGAATTTATTGAACTATATAAATCGATTTTTAGAAGAGACCCGTGGTTTGAGCCTTTTTGAAGCTTTTGAATGGATTTTCAAAGCCTTTGAAAATCCAATTATTATATCATCCAATAATTATTTTCTTGCTCCTCACTCTGTTCTAGAGAATCCGAATACGCATATTCTTAGAGGTAATAATCTCTATCAATTGACCGAACTAAAATTTAATAAGGTTAATAATCATTTCATGGAACATGAAATGATTAGCTTATTTAAAATGGATGACATACCTGAGAAGGGGTCCAACCAGATAGAAAATATTCCTTTAACAAAAAATGACTTTGCTTTATTCATACGGACGTGGATTGCATTGGAATGCCTTGCTTATGATAAAAAGCTTTTGAGCAACCGTTATTCAGGAAAATTACCGATTATTCAATACCAAATGGTGAAAGGGCAGTTTTCGGAGGCCATTATTAAAATATATTCAATTATTAACAACTATATCAATGGAAATAGCACATTAGAGAATAAGTCTTTCAATGTATTTATTCACAATGAAATAGATGATTGTATGAATACTCTGATTAACCTAACTGGTGGTCATGGTGTCCTGACGGAAACAGTGAGCAGAAAAATTTATTTGTCTTTTGTCATCAAAAACCTGTTTGTAGAATCGGAGTGAATATTTTGAATATAGAAAAATTAAATGCTTTTGAAGAAGCTATTAAATCGTACTCGCAAGAATTTCGGGATATTGGACTAATCATAGATGAACAGCCTGATCGGCTACATGAATTTACGGATTTGGCCAGTGTTCAATTGTTATCACGAATGATGATTCCTTCTGAATATAATGATCATCCATTTATCATTAATAATACAAAATTTTATGGTTTAACTTGCATTGAGAGAGTCATTGGGACTGAATGGCTTTCCTATGGGGATGCGGGAGTCGTTGTGGGGTGTCCAGGGCCTTCATTATCTGGAATCATTATTCAAGATTTTGCCGATGGGCAGCAAAAGGAACAGTATTACAGCAAATTGCTATCCAAACCTTGTTGGACTTTTTTTGCCTTAACTGAGCCTAATAAGGGATCGGATGCCATGCATATTGAAACAAATATGAAGAAAGTAAATGCATGCGATGGGCAAAGGTTATTAAACGGTGAGAAATATTTCATTGGGAACGGTACTCGGGCGGAAATCGGAGTTGTCTTTGCGCGTACCACAACCGGTCCAATAGGAATTGAAATGTGCTTGATTGAAAAGGACTCAGATGGTTTTTCTGCCGAAGCACTTGATACATTAGGTCTTCGCGCTCCGAAACTTAGTAGATTAACGTTCCAAAATGTTCGCATAAATGAAGAACAGATTATTGGAAGGCATTTAAGCCCTTTAAAAAGAGGAATGCATGGAGCCATTACTGTTTTTAATAAAATGCGTCCTACAGTAGCTGCTATGGCACTGGGTGTTTCACAAGCAACTTATGATTACATGATTACCAATAAGAAGAATTTATCCTTAGATCAACAACAGAAACTGGAGAATTTTCAAAATGAGCTAATAACTACTAGGAATCTCATTCGTCAAGCTGCATTGGAAGTGGATATTAATCCGCGGAATGGTTATGTCGGATCAATTGCAAAAGTGAGAGCTACCTCATTAGTGAAGCAGATCACTCAATATGCGCTAGATTTATTTGGTGAAGGAGCCTTTTTTGAACATCCATATTTAAACAAATGGTTCAGAGATGCATTTGCGTTTGAAAACATGGAAGGTACTTCAAATATATTAAAATTAAATATTTTTCAAAGCTACATGAATGGAAAGATTTCGTATGTATAACCTATGTGATTTAAATGTATCATTATCATCTTTGGCAATTCTACATATGGATCGAAAAAATTATTATTTAGATGGAAAAGAGCCTTCTGATTTTTTTAGGTTAGAACCACATTTGGAAATAGATGCATATTATCATAACATTCCAATAGAAACGGTCGAGTCCTATTCTATCAAAATTGACAATCAGCAAGTGACCTTGTCGGAAATGTTACACAAATGCCATACGGAACTATTACCAGTAGTGAACAACTATCAGTGTTTATTAATTTCAAATTCGTTTTCAGATCGCCAGCCGGAAATACAGCCGCTGCCAAGAATTTTAGAATGGTCCGATAAGAAACCAAAAAATTATTTTGGTGTTTCTCATTTAGGCTCATTAGCTTCTATAGATTGTCTAGAAATTCTGGAACTTTGTTTAAATGAAGGAGAAGAAGGAATTCTTCTATTAGGAGAACAATTATTTATTGAGCAAAACCGGTACAGGACAGGCTATCTTCCCTTATCAGATTTTGCAATGGGCATGCATTTTTCTAAAGGACACGGATCGATTCAAATTCTTCAAATTGGAAATTATCCCTTAGCTGAATATCAATCAAATATAGAAAGTAGTAAAATTCACTTTTCTAATATCATTAAGCAAATCTATGAATTGGTGTCACATCAACATCAACCGAAGTGGGTTATTGTCCAAAATTTATTTGGTCGAATGGATTTCCTGGAATCCGATTTGTTTTTTATCCGAAAGACAAATGTTGCTCAGAATTATCAAAGTAGTGATGTCTGGTACACGTTTACCGAATTACTGTTATCAGGAAAATTGAAAAAAGAAGAGAAGATACTTATAATATCGGCAAACCGGGATTTGAGTACTTCATTTGCAGTTCTTCAGTTTAATGGGATGCCTCTAGTTTCCAGTTTTAAGTGGTAAGGAGGAGAAATTTTGCCAAGAAATATAGATTATTTAAATGATCGAATTATTCCGTTGATTTATAAAACCTTTATTCCAATGGTATTGGCTTCTTCAGTTTCGATTGTTACGCAACTGGCCAATACTTTTTTTATGGGGCATGAGCATAAGGAAGCTCTGTATATTGTTGGTTTATATATTCCGTTTTCTTTTTTTATGACTGCATTGATTGAAGGTTTTCAAATTTCGAATGCCTCTTCCGTTGCATTTGAAAAAGGAAGGGAAAATACCGAGCAAATACCTAAGTTGATTAATAATTACCTTCTATATGGAATCTTAACCAGTTTAATTATTGCGATTTTCATTAGTTTATTAACACCGATGTTCGCCGATTATTTTAACGTTCGTAATGAATCAATCAATTTATTTAGGAAGTATACTCGGTTAATGGTCTTTCTTACAATATTCTCAGTAGTAAATGCCATACTGTTATCCAGTATAAGGGGATATGGCCTTGTAAAGATTTCTTCAGGAATAAGTACGTTTACCTCAGTGTCCAATATCTTATTAGTTTATATTTTTGTAGAATATTACCTTCTTGGCGTTTATAGTATTGTCCTTGCTAATTTTATTGTAAGTAGTATCTCAATAATCATCAGTCTATTTTTCCTATTAAAATATAAAATTGTAAAATTTCAAATTTTACCTTTTTCATTGAAAAGATTTAAATTAGAGGAAATTGCCAAACGTAAAATCTTGAATATTGGTATTCCAGTGGCTATTTCGTATATTTTAATCTTTATTAGTACATTTTTCTTCAATAAAATCCTAATGCCATTTGGAAATGAGGTGGTAGCGGGTTTTGGAGCTGCATATCGATTACAAACAATAGTCCTTCTAATCGCGATATCTTCTGGTAATACATTAGGTCTTCTTATGAATCAGAATATGGGTGGCAATAATTTAGAACGTTCCTTTGAAATCTATAAGAAAGGAATGATCAATATAGTAGGAATCTACATTATCATTGGCACGGCCATTTTTTTAGGTAAAGACCTAATCGCTTCTTTTTTAATTGCTGACGGGGAAGTGAGCGTACATACAGCAAATTATTTAAAGATTGTTGCTTTATCCTATATTATCATGGGACCCATGATGTCATCATTATTGGTGCTTGAACAAATTGGCAAAGGATTTCAGGCGTTCTTTTTAAACTTTTTATATTTCTTTTTTATCGTTGTAATCGGATGGTTTTTAACAAACCATTACCAGGAAGAGAGTTTATTCTACTGGACAATCAGCTTATTGAATGTTTTCGCCATAACCGGTATTTTATATAGTTATTTTGTCATCAGGAATAGTTTTCAATTGAAACAAACACAATTGAATAAAGAAATAAAAAGGGCAGTTGAAATGAATGGATAAAAACCAATCTTTTTATATCGTTGAACCGTATTTTGACGAGTATTTAGAGACAGACTTGTATTTCCCCAGTTTTATTAAATTTTAAATAATGAGTATTTAGCGCCGAGGTATCTAATTTTACTGTTATTAATAATTTGTTTAGCTAAATGTATAGTCGATTTAGATGGCAGTAATTTTTTAAGATTTCTATTTATGAAAGCGAGGAAAAATGATTGAATAATTTTTCAAAACAATACGAGGAATTTATATCGGAAGAAGAAATGCTAAGAAGCTACTATAAGGAGCATGGCCTAACAACGGACCAGTTTTTTCCGTTAATGAATATGGTTATGGAACTATCTCCTCTTAAAATAAATGAATCATACGAGAAAATATGGATGAAGTATTTGGCTCATAACAGAATGATTAATCGAGAAAGGGTAAATCCAAATTTTGAAATCGACAACTACGATGAAATCATCGGCGAAGAATACATGATGGAAACACTCAATGAAGGAGGCGCTTTTCTCTCCTGGCATTTTGGTGATTATCGGCATAATGTTGACCAAATCATCAAAGCTTTAAGATTTAAATTTCAAAATAAGAATCGGAAATTTTATGTTGTCGTAGACCAAGAATCCTTTGAATCAGAAGGGAAACTGGATTCTTGGGAAAAAATTAGGGAAGAAGCGGGAGTAAAGCTATTAGTCGCAGAATCAAATCTAATAGCTATCAAATTATTTTATATTTTAAAAGAAAATGACTCCTTCCTATTGTTTCTGGATGGACAAGCAGGATTTAATGAAGATAATACAGATATACGGACGAACTTTTTGTCTTCAGAAATAAAAGTGAGAAGCGGTATCTTTAGGATTCTTGAAAGGGCAAAGAAAAAAATATGTATTCTGCTTACGACTCTGTCCGAAGATGGAAAAAAGCAAATTATCTTTCATAAGCCTTTTGCAGTAGAACCCAACAAGATAGATGAAGCAGTTAACAAAGCTTTCTCCATTTTCACATCAGAACTGATGAAAAAGCCTGAATTATGGAGATTGTGGTATAGGCACGATGAACAAGTTGTAGAATGGCATCCATCTGTAAATATTCAAGATGGGAAGCCAATTCAAATTGATTGGAAAACAAAAAGTCAAAATAGTAGTCAAATATTAGGTCTGGATACCAATCATGCTCGGTTATATGAGCTTGAAACTGAAGCATTATCATTTGATATTCAGCGAAATTCTGGCATCAATTTTTTTGTTCATACTAATGATAAATACATGAATACAAGTATTAGATTAACCTTTTTATATCCATTAAGAAAAGAAATGGCATGTTCTATTGCTATCTTTTCAGAATTATTAATACCCGTCAATATACAGACGAAGTTAGATCATTTGTATGGGGCAATTTTAAAAAGCAACGTATCGAGAAAAGGGGATTATCATGTCTTAGAATTTGAAATGTCGATTATGCAAAATAATCAACTTGATTCGGATATGATTTCAAAATCTTTAAAACTATTATCAGAAATCATTAATAGTCCACTGGAAAAAGGATTTGAGTATGAGCGGATAGAAAAAGAATTTACCAGTCACTATTATCGCATTAAAGAAATGAATGAAAATGTGGAATATGCCGCCCAAGAAATTTGCTTGGCTACTATGACGGAAGGGGAACCATTCAGTATTCCGATTTATGGTGATTTGGACACTCTGGAGGAATTAAACGAAGAAATATTGTTACAACATTATCAAGAATTCATATCATCCTCTAAAAAATACATTCATGTAATTGGTCCAAACATTGATGAAGATAAGATACAAAATGATGCTTGTAGTTATTTTCAACAGGAAGAAGAAAATAATCTTTGTCCACATGGCGACATGCTTTCTCCAGTTCATCAAGAGATTAAGTATATCGAGCAAGATTTACATGCCAATCAAGGAAGATTGTTGATAGGATTTAAAACAGGTATCAACTTCTCATCATTGGAATATATTCCTTTACTTGTCTTCAATACTATATTCGGAAATTTACCCGAATCAAAATTACAAACTGAAATCAGACATAATAGAGGAATGGCCTATTATCTAAGTTCTGAAATAGATGATTTAAAGGGAATATTATTAGTTCATGTTGCTTTACAAGAAGAAAATTATGAAACAGTGACTGAGATTATCTTAAATGAACTAAACAAAATTCAAGATGGGCAAGTGAGCGAAGAAGAAATTCAAACCGGTATAAATGCAGTGAAACATTATGTGAAAACTGGCTTAGAAACTCCAGCTATCTTAATAGATATTAGCTTAACAGGGGATTTATTGGGTTTTCAAGATGATGAAGAGAAGGTTTTTTCTGTGCTGGAAAATATTTCGAAACGTGATATCGTCGATATTGCAAAAAAGATAACGTTAGATACGGTATTCAAATCGGTTAAAAAGGTGGCGAAAATATAAATGGAATGTCTTCAAAATGAAAAATTAGGCCACTCCGTTTTTTGTGAAACCTTTAGTAATGGGATGGAAGTACATATGATTCCTCTCAAAGGAATGTCGCAAACATTTGCTGTGTTAAATGTGGATTTTGGTGCTAATGATACAGCTTTTATCAGTACTACTACAAAGGAAAAGATGGAATTGCCGTATGGGACAGCTCACTTTATGGAACATTTAATTTTCAATCAGAGAAATATGCATGACATGAAAAAAGTCTTTTCTGAAAACGGGGCATCTATTTCTGCCAAAACTGGCTATAATAATACGGATTTTCTAGTTTCTAGTTCTGGTAATATGGCAGAACTTATTTCCAAATTGCTTGCCTCCATTTTAAGTCAAGAATTTACAACAATTGAAATTGAAAATGAAAAAAAAGTGATTAGAGAAGAAATATTAATGTATCAAGATAAACCAAACTGGGTAGTTTACAGAAACCTATTAATGCAAATGTATCCTGATCTGCCAATTTGTACAGATGTGGCCGGTACGATAGAAAGTATTAACAGGATAGACAAAGGATTATTGGTGCAGGCTCATGACATTTATTATAGACCTAACAATATGAAATTGGTGGTTGTAGGTGATGTTCATCCAATTGAACTGTGTGAAAGTATCTATCATACAGTAGTCCGTGATGAAAATTATGCTGAAAAGAAAAGACATGAATTTGAACTATTTTATCCCAATGCTAAAAATCAATCCTATAAAAATATATCAATTATGAAAAATTGCTCCCATGATTTATTTTCGATTGGTTTAAGGCATGAAAAACAAGATGGGAATTATTATGAAAATCATTTAGCAAAACTCGCAATTACTGAGGCCCTTTTTGGGTTGGGATCTACATTAACAATGGATTTGTATAGGGAGAACTTAATCAATAATCAATGGGGTTATTCTAATTACAATGGTCCAAATTATGACTTTACTGTTGTCAGTGGTTCAACGGTGAATATACTTCCGGTAAAAGAAAAGCTATATGAAAAACTTCAAGAGGTAAGAAGGAGCGGTTTGAACCCATTTGAAATTGAACGTGTAACAAAAAAAATGATTGGTCAGAAAATGATGCAGATGGAAAATATGAAGGAATTCGCTTTAGCTTATTCCGAAGACTTATCCAATGGCTTGAATTACTTTAAAACCTTTGAACATTTATTAAAGATGGACGCCCATCTCGTAAATAGCAGATTAGAATCTATTATTAATTTTGATAACTTCTTAAAAACTGATCTTTCTTCGCTACCAATGATTGTGAAGAGATGAGTTTATCGTAGAATTTAGACAGTGAGTTTATAGGTATAGAAAAAGTTGCAATCATCTCATTAATTTGATTTTTATATAAATATGTATTTATCACTACATATGTATTAATTATGGAATGGTGACTTTTTTGAGTCATAGGCAACATTTCAATCCATTTTTTCAGACCTATGATTTTGAAATGGGCAGTATTGTTTTGATGATTGTTGGAGTAGTCTTATCTTTTGATTCAATGAACATTTTAAACAGAATTTCAATACCCTTTTGAGGATATCATTGGATTTAAAGGAGGACAATAGATGAAAAAAAGAATGATTGTGCGAACTTTATTTTTAGTAATTATCTTTAGTGCCATTACTTACACCGTCTATAGTAACTTCATAAAAGAAACATATGAAATGGTGAAAATAGGAGATGTTGCACCTGATTTTATTCTTGAGGATTTAAATGGGGAGAAGCATAAATTATCAGACTATAAAGGTAAAGGAGTTGTACTAAATTTTTGGGCAACTTATTGTGATCCATGTAAAGAAGAAATGCCTGATTTAGAAGAAAACTATATTAAATATAAATCTAAGGGAGTGGAAATCCTTGCAATTAATAATGCACAAACAACTTTTGAAGTTAAAAAGTTCACTAAAAACATTAGTTTTCCGATATTGATAGATCACTCAATAGTTGTTTTTAAAAGTTATAATATAGATGCTATACCAACATCGATATTCATCGACTCCGAGGGCACAGTAAAAAAAATATCAGTGGGTGGTTTGACCAATAAAGCAATTCAGGAAGATATAGAATTGATTATACCTAATATATAATCATAAGGCTGAATTTTATGAATCAAGATTAACCTAGTTAAAATCACATTTTTAAAAAGTAATAGTGCATCTATTATACTGAAGAACAGATAGCCCATTCCCCCAAAAATAGAATGGGCTAATTTATTAATTTTTATGGACTTTCAATGGCCATCTTAAAGAACGGTCTGTTAGGTATCTATGGATCAATGACTATTTCATTTTCACGATCTTTTATTAAACTATCTAATAATACGTAGCCGAAAATAATTCCACCAATTGTTATCAATAATGTACTTTGTGAAACAATTAATTCATTTGCAAAGTAAAAATACTGGCCTATAAATGTGTAAGTCAAGAATGGGGACACAGCTATAAATAATGCTGGTAAAGCAATTACTACAATCTTAATCCAATCAAAAGTCCATTGTTTCTTTTCTTTAATTTCAATAATTAATTTAGGTAAACGAAGTAATATGCCTATAATAATAGGGAATGCGAAAGAAAACCTTATCAAGGGAAGAATAATATATGTTGTGGAAGCTTCCTTTTCTAAATGTAATTTATAACTAAGTCCAAGGTAAATCATCACACCTATAATTATTAACGAAATGAAATAACGTGAAAAGCGTTTCACCCTCAACTCCTCCTTAGAAATTTTGATATTCTCCAATTGTCTAATTATACACTTTTATAACAATATATCCCTTTTAATTGTAGTGGAAAGAAAATATATCTTTCATTACATACGGTTAAAGTGGATAACCCATTATGGACAGTATATTAACATATGCTCCGAGTTGTTATTCATGACCAAGAATACACTTGAAACAATTAATTTATTAATTAAATGAAATTCTTGTAGAGACTCGTTTATCTCAGAACAAGAAAAGGATGGTTGTTAGAACAATGAGCTTGGAAGATAATACTTAATCAACTTTAACGTGGTTCAAATCTTCTATAGGAATGGTTATAATAATTGCATAGAGTGGATAAAAATCAATTAATTGGTAGGAGTAATGAAAGATGGATGACAAATTTAACATTATGATTGTCGAAGATGAACAAAAGATTGCTCAAATGATTGAAGAAAACTTAATCAAATGGGGATATGATGTATTTTCGATAAAGGATTTTCAAAAAGTAGAAGAAGAATTCTTGTCAGTAAAACCTCATTTAGTGTTGTTAGATATTAATTTACCTTATTATGATGGATTTTATTGGTGCGAGAAAATTAGGAAGTACTCTAATGTGCCCATTGTATTTGTGTCGTCTCGTAATGAGAAGATGGATGTTATGATGGCCATAAATATGGGCGGGGATGATTTTATCCAGAAGCCATTCTCAATGGATATACTCGTGACGAAGATTAATGCGATAGTGCGTAGAACGTATACATATCTTTCACCTAGTTTAGATGTTCTCAAACATAATGATTTGACTTTAAACTTAAAGAATTCAACAGTTAAGTTTGGCGAGCAAGAAAGTGAGCTCACTAAAAATGAATTTAAAATATTGACTGTTCTTTTTGAAAATAAGAATGAAATTATTAGTCGTGATGAGCTAATGCGTGCATTATGGGAGGATGAGAGTTTTATTGATGATAATACATTGACGGTTAATATAAATCGATTACGTCGTAAACTAACAGATATGGGTGTGGAAGATTATATCCAAACGAAGAAAGGGCAAGGGTATATGCTAATATGAGTATTTGGAAGCATTTGTTCTTTCAGAGGCGACTAATCTTAACCTATAACGAAACCGATTTGTTTATATTTGATTGCTGGTCTTGTGATCCAATGAAATTGTTGATAATTGTTAGACCTTCTGTTTTCTTTAAAGGTGCAATTGTATCTAAATCTAATTTATCAGCTAGCTGATTGAAAGTTGTATTGGATATAACAGCAAATGATTCGTCAAAGTATAAGTACCCCCCAGGAACTTTCTTAAGCTCTGAAGCATCGCCTTTTACCATTGTGTACTCCCAGTCATGTTCAAAGATAAGGGAATGATCATTGTCCGTGGCAATTAATTCACGAATTTTTGCATCTACTTCAGAAGAAGTACTTTCATATTGATAACTATATGGAACAAAACTTTTCACCTGATCCAGAGTATTGTAATAAATACTATAACCAAATCCAAAAGCGATAAGTGTTACTGCGTTCAGTATAGAAATAATAGTGAACATAAAGGCGTTGCTCTTTAATCGATTTGTTAATTGCGTAAAAGTTAAAAGATTAGACCACTTAAAATAGAATGACTTATTCTTCTGTAATAATACAAAGATAAAGGCACTTAAGGAGTGGAATAACAAAAACGAACCAACAAGCATGGAGATAATTATAATAATGATAGTACGGTTAAAGTTCTGATCCCAATTTCTCGATTCTGGAGACAGTTGTAATAACCAGTAGCTACCTCCAATCATTGCAATGGCAAGAAGTGCTAACAACAAAGAAGGTTTATTTATTTTCTCGCCTTTTTTAGTGGCTTGGAATAGCTCGATTAATTTAAAACGATAAATAATAAAGTAACCTTGTAATGATGTAAGAAAAATTATTACACTGAATACAAGTAAAGTCTGTATGATTGCTCTTGAATTAAACGTAAATGTAATAGCAATAGAAAAGCCCATTAATTTCACCAAAATCATACTGAAGAAAACAGAGAATAATTCCCCGATTCCAAGCCCTATTAAGAGTGCAAGTATGCCCATAATAAAGTTCTCATAAAATAGCATTCTGCCAATTTGTTTTTTCTCGACGCCTAGTAACGAATATAAACCAATATCTTTTTTACGTCTTTTAACAAAGAAGTTATTCGAATACCAGATGAAGATGGATACAAATAGTAGTAAAAGAATAGAAGAAGCACCAAAAGCTGATGCGAGTTTTTCTGTATCCGTTAGAGCTTGGCTAATTTGTTTATTGTACTGTAGTGATGAAAAAGTAAAGTAAATCGTAATACTGAGTGTCATTGATGCAATATAAAGAAAGTACTGATAGAAATTGTGTTTGATATTTTTCCTTACAATATTAAACATGTTCATAGGTTCCACCCCCTATAGTAGAAAGCGTGTTTAATAATAGGTTAAGGAATTCTTTTCTGTCTTTGTCTCCCCGTACAATTTCTGTGAAAAGGCGTCCATCTTTCATAAATAATACTCGGTTACAATAACTAGCCGCGAAAGCATCATGTGTGACCATTAAGATAGTCGAACCGTAGTCCTTGTTCAATACATTGAATGTATTTAGAAGATCTGTCGATGATTTAGAATCTAATGCCCCAGTTGGCTCGTCTGCTAACACTAAACTTGGATTTGTAATAATTGCTCTTGCAACAGCAGCACGTTGCTTTTGTCCTCCAGAAACTTGGTAAGGGTAAGAGTTTAAGATTGTTTCAATTCCAAGAATGTTAGCAATTTCTAGAACTTTAACTTCCATCTTCTGAGCTGGCCAATTGGCTAGTGAGAGTGGTAGTAGAATATTTTCTTGTATTGTTAAGGAATCAAGCAAATTATAGTCTTGAAAGATAAAGCCCAAATGCTTTCTGCGGAATTTAGCTAAATCCTTCTCCTTCATTGAGTCTACTGATTCACCCCCAATGACAATACTGCCTGATGTTGGTTTATCAATTGTTGAAAGGATATTCAGTAATGTAGTTTTACCAGCTCCAGATGGTCCCATAATGCCAACGAATTCCCCTTTATTAATCGTTACATCTACATGTTGTAGAGCAGTATATATATTATTTTTTGCTCCAAAAACTTTATGTATCGAATTTCCTTTTAAAATTGCTTCCATGTTAAAACTCCTTTCAAGAGTTAGTTTGTACTTTAACAATACGTTGAAATCTAAGGCTACTCCATCGATTTTTCAAACAAATAGTTCCTATAACTTACATTTTTGTCACAATAGCAGCATTTAATATAGATTGACTTTGCGAGACTACATATTTATATAATAATTAGAAAGTGGAGTTAAAAATAGGTGTATGTTGAAATTAATGGTGTTATTTGAAGAATTAATACATCTACAATCCTATAGAATAGATTATAAATAATTCAAATTACAAATAAAGGCGGGGGAAATATGAAACTAATAGAAATAGATAAATCAAATTGGCTGAAAGTTATTTATTTAACAACAAATAAAGAGAGTATGCCAACAATATGCGAAGAATTCGTCGCATCAAATGCATTATCAATTGTGCAAGCGCTATTCGAGAAAACATGGATTACAAAGGCAATTGAAGTGGAAGACCAATTAATTGGTTTTACTATGTATGGTTTCTCTGAAGAGCAGAACTTTTTTGAATTATGCAGAATAATGATTGATCGAAAGTTTCAAGGAAGCGGCTATGGTCCTAAAGCAATTTTACTTGTAATAGAAGAGATGAAGAAACTAGAAGGATGCAACGAAATCTACTTATCAACTGAACCCAACAATAAGCGCGGGAAGAAAATATATGAGAAATTAGGCTTTAAGAATACGGGGCGCATTGTTGATGGTGAGGAATTGTATTGTTTGAAGCTTTGATTAAATAGTTCTAAGTTGTACTTAAAGAGAGTGTGTTACTATCAAAAAGTGAGGGGAATTGAATGAATCAATTTACACCAGTTTGGGAAAACGTTTTGAATACTTTTCAACAAGTAGATGCTTCGGGTGCTGCCTTAATAGTTATGAAAGAAGGCCAAGTTGTTGCAGAATCTTACACTGGTTTTCAAAGTAAAACCTTTGGAGCAAGAACTATGCAAAAGGATACATTCTTTCATCTAGCTTCAGTTCGAAAGACATTTATCGGTTTTTCCGCAGCTTACTTAATCCAGGAGGGGGCAATTAAATCACTTGAGCAACAGATTGCACCGATATTCCCTGAAATAGATAGTGGTATATTAAAGGGTGTAAGCATTCGCCATTTAATCACTCATACGCATGGGTTAAGACTAGTAAATGGAGAACTTGAAAAAGAGTTTCAAGCAGGGACAAGTTGGGCTTATCGAAATATTGGTGTAGAATTATTGTCTGAAATCATTAAGAAGGTTTCAGGTAGAACGATTGCTAATATTGTTGAAACTGAAGTGTTAGTTCCTTGTGGTCTGACAGAGATTGGTTGGTATGGTGAACTGGATTCTAGACATGTTGAAGTGATTCGAAAAGAAAACGATCCACATTGGTATACAAGTAACAATGTAGATGGCAGTCAAATGAATATGTATGCTTCTGTTAGAGATTTAGTTAGATGGGGAGCACTACATTTATCTAAAGGAAAAGTAGACGGTAAACAATTAATACCTCAAGAGATATTTGAGTACTGTACTTCTGTTCAAAGCCCAAATACTCTACCTTTGGACTATCCAAGGAACGGTTTCTTTTGGTTTGTCCAAGGAGCCTCTTGTGGTCGAACAGAAATAGGTGAAGTCGTATCTAATGATGCTTATCAAATTCTCGGCTATACAAATGTTACTTTGTTAGTCATTCCAGAGCATGAGATAGTTGCGGTACGTGCTTTTAATAACTTCGGTTCACCAGTTGGATATGATTACTTAAAAGACGTTCGTGGTTTTGGAAATTGTGTGATGGAATGTTTGTAATAGTGACATGATGACTAAATAGCTACTATCAAGAAAAGCAGTAATTTCTTGATAGTGACTATTTTATTCCAGAAAATCTCGAATCTATAATTAAGATTTTTCTGATTTGATCTATTCAGCTCTTTATTTGACGCACTCAGAGAATGATTTAACCTACTGAGGGGAGCATTTAACTTACTCGAGTAATGATTTAACCGATTCAAATAGTATAGGAATTTAATCTGATCAATTCATAACCGAATTTGACTCACTTAGTACGTGATTGTATTCTTATTTAGTGATAAAATAACTATTTTTAAAATTAAAGTTCTAATAAGTAAGAGCTAGCCGTCGATTTCGTATATAATGGTAAGATAGAGAAGAATTGATATTCCACAGACCAATTGTCGAAGAAAGCTTGAATCATCTCAATTATAATTTTAAAGGAGTTTGACATAACTTGAGTAAAAAGTTTGAAACAGAATTACCAGAAGACTATGCAGAACTAAAAAAAGAAGCGAATTACACGTCTAGCTGGAGAGATCGTCTTTCAGCGGTAAATGAGTTAAGCACTTGTAAACACCCTAAAGTAATCGATCTTCTTAAAAACCGTATGGAAAATGATACAGTATACAAAGTACAAGAGGCTGCTTACAAAGCACTAATTGCATTTGGTGAAAATATAGAGCCACCTAAAGTACAAAAATTTGATATTATCAAAGGTACTGATAAAATCCTAATCCGTGTGAAGAAAAGCTTACCAGCTGATCACACATTTGAAGACTTCGCTGGAAAACTTGAACGTATGCGCTTAGATGTATACGATGCATACGAAGGTCATAAAGGTAAAGAATTCAAAACATGGCTTGAACAAAAATGGACAAGCTTAAATAAATAATTTATTTAAAACCAACTAGTTGCGTAGTACATGGAAAAACTAACGCAACGAAAATTTCATACAAAAAGGCGACATGGCGTTCATTTCTAGCCATGTCGCTTTTATTGTTTTACTGCAAATTCACCATCAGCCTATAGCTCCTTCATCTTTTTGCAAAATCATAATAAAGCATAAGGTTTTTCTGTAAAATGATGATTTCCTCCCTACAAAAAACCTATAATACGGTAAATAGTTTGACTGATGCAACAACAATTGCCTCTAACATTTCTGCGGGTATTCAAACATATGTTGATAACGTTTTTCCAAGTAGCGCTATTCTTGTATATTACTACTTTATTGAAGCTACAAACGGTACCCAAATTGTCTCTTCGAATAGTATTGAGGTAAAAACTGTACCTGATATAAAGAATGCTTTTAGTGAGAATTACCGCACAGATAATACAAATAGTTTCTTGTACAATGTTGTCACGGATTCATATGAATTGGTTTGAAATTAATCCGTGAAAAGTCTAATTAATTTTGGGTTTATTAGTTGAAGAGGTGAAGATATGTTTGAAGTTTTGGAAGTAAATCATTTTAATTTTTATAGTTTTAATAAGCTTTTACTACCAGCATATTTTAAACAACTAGAAAAATTCGGAAATGATATTATGGGTGTAGGGGCCATTTCTCATACTGAACCAGTTGGTTTATTATTGGTGAATTTAGATACTAGCTCAAAAATTGCAAGCATCATTCACTTTGTAGTAAATGCGGAAAACAATGAAATAGATATTATAGAATTGTTACTGGACAAAGTAGAAGAGCTTTTAGAAGTAGGGGGTTTTTATACAACTGATTTGACGATATCCATTAATCAATCAGTAGAAGGGGTTCAAAAAATACTTTTACAAAGAGCAGAATACAAGTTCGGCAATTACCCATAAATATGTTGCTAAAACACAACGGGTACAACACAAAGATTGGACAACTCTCTTTAATAGGCAAGATAATCTAAAAGTTGTACATTATAGAAAAGATTAATTATACAATATATTAGAACCTTGTGCTAGCGGGCTGCGTTACTTCAATAATGTATAGAGCATATTTCCGCTCCAAGAAACGTGGCAGAATAGTCAATTGAAAATATTAATATGTCGGAAAATATGAAAGTGATTTAAAAAATTTAAGAATGTTATTGATTGATAGAATTAAAAATGAACTGGGAGTGTAGGGGTTTGAATAATTCTTGGAACAAATTTATTTATAAAATCGGATCGCCAATTTATGATAAGATTTTTAATTCGGGTATATTCTTAAATGCTCGAAAACAAATATTCCAATCGATACCATTCGATAGCAAACACAAAATTTTGTTTGTTGGTGTAGGGACGGGTGCTGATTTAGAGTTAATCAATTGCTCTGACGTAGATATCACTGCAATTGATTATTCACCTTATATGCTTGGAAAGGCAAAAACAAAATTCAAGGATACTAGGATTAGATTTTTAGAAATGGATGCTCAAAATATGGTTTTTGAGGATGAAACTTTCGACTATGTAGTAGCAAGTCTAATACTTTCAGTTGTACCAGATGCCAATAAATGTTTTCAAGAAATATCGAGAGTTTTAAAGCACGAAGGAAAAGTAATTATTTTTGATAAATTTGCTCCTAAAAATAAAAAGCTCTCGTTACCAAAATTACTATTAAGACCAATTATTAGCGCATTAGGAACTGATATTGGCAGAAGTTTTGAAGAATTAATTCCAAAAAATAATAAACATTTAAAAATAGAAGAAGATACACCAATTATGATGAATGGAATGTATAGGAAGATAATAATTGCTAAAATTCATTAATGTTCATCAACTAGGGGGACATTAGTTGATGATAGAATGTAGAGAACTTTATCAAAATAAATTTCTCTCTATTTATTCGCAAAAATCTTTGAGTTAATAGCTTTTAAAACAAAAAACCTTCTTGAGCATCCATTAAAAACAGGTAGAAAGAAAATAAGATAGTACATAATAAAAAGCCCATAAACGTTATTAGATAACATTTATGAGCGATGATTCCTTTAATTTTCGAATCCGCGGACTCTAACTCTATCTTGTCGAGATAAATCATATTGAAAAATTCTTTTGCTTAAACCTCAATAATAACAGGCAAAATCATCGGCTTTCTTTTTGTCTCAGTATTTATATACTGTCCTACAGATTTTTTTATCTTTTTCTTCATTTTATTAATGCTACCATCTAAAGATTCATTTACTGTTGTTTTAACAATGTCATTTACGTTTCTAATAAGCTCTGCGGAATCTTTTGCATAAACGAATCCGCGGGAAATGGTGTTAGGTTCATAAACAAGTGTACCTTCTGTTTTAATAATTGTTACAACAATGACAAGCATACCGTCTTCAGATAGTTGTTTTCGATCTCGTAATACAATGTCCTCTACTTCGCCAATACCGATTCCATCAACGTAAGTATCGCCAGCAGGGACTTTTCTAGTTTGACGTGCTAGTGCGTTTTCAATATCGACCACATCTCCGTTTTTAATGATGAAGGTATTGTCTTTTTCAATGCCAACGGATTCAGCTAACAAGCGATGTAGGTATAACATCCTATATTCACCGTGAATAGGAATAAAATATTTTGGTTTCATTAATGTTAACATAAGTTTTAGGTCCTCTTGATAGCCGTGTCCCGATACGTGCATTCCCGTTTTGCTAGCGGATCCATAAATAACTTTGGCTCCCATTTGAAAGAAGCTATCTACTATCCGCGATACATCTTTTTCATTCCCAGGAATAGGGGATGCTGCAAAAATAACCGTGTCATCAGGTAACACTTTTACTTCCCGGTGATTCGAAGTCGATAAGCGAGAAAGGACCGCTAGTGGTTCTCCTTGACTGCCTGTACATAAAATCACGACATCTTCAGGAGGTAAATACTTTACGTCTCGTGACTCAATTAGCAAGCCATCTGGTAAATCTAAATATCCGCGTTCTACAGCAACTGATACGACATTCACCATGCTACGACCAAGCAATGCAAGCTTTCGATTGGTTTTTAAGGTTGCATGGACTATTTGCTGAATACGATTTACATTTGAAGCAAAGGTCGAAATAATAATCTTACGCTTAGCTTTCATAAAGGCGGCTTCAATATGTTCACCTACCAATTGCTCAGAAGGAGTAGAGCCAGGGCGTTCTGCATTTGTACTTTCGGATATGAGGAGTAATACCCCCTGTGTACCAATCTCACTCATTTTATGAATATCAGAATATTGATCATTCATTGGTGTTAGATCGAATTTAAAGTCTCCTGTATGAACGACCTTTCCTTCAGGTGTGTCAAAGACAATGCCTAAACAATCGGGTATACTGTGGCTTGTTCTAAAAAAACTTACAGCGATTTCACCAAAATCTAAATTTGAATCCGAGTTGATTTGTACCAATTCTGTAGTCCTAAATAGTTTATGTTCTTTTAATTTTAGTTCAATTAATCCGAGTGTAAAACGAGTAGCATATATCGGAACATTTAATTTCTTCAAAAAGTATGGAATTCCACCAATATGGTCTTCATGGCCATGTGTTACCACTAAAGCCCTGATTTTTTCCTTGTTTTCTTGTAAATAATCGATATCAGGGATGATAAGATCAATCCCTAATAAACTTTCATCCGGAAATTTAGCTCCACAATCGACGATTATAATATCATCTGCGTATTGTATAACATACATATTTTTACCTATTTCATTGATACCACCTAAGGCGAAAATAGATAATGTTTTATTACTTAGAGTCAAAATAATGTCCTCCTACTCGACTATTCTTTTTTATTATTGCAATGCAATTTAGGCTGTTTTGAATTCATTCTTCAGTATTGCTTTTGAGTCATCGTTCTATACGAAATCACTGAATATTGAAGGTTCTAGTAGTAGCATTAAGAAATTTACATCTGAAAGAGCAGTTTAAATAGTGGGGAGAATACTATGAAACGATTAGTACTATTGATAGTTGCTCTTGCTCTCTTAGTAGGAGTAGGTAGCTTTTATTATGCAAATGTAGATAAAAATTATTTTGAGTTACAAAAATTCTATGATTTCCCTGTTCCTAATAGTGCTACATTAGAAAGTGAAAATCAGAATGCTAAAAATTATATATGGGAACCATCGACAGGTACTGATGTTCCACTTACTTATCAGTTAATGATTAAAAAGAGTGGGTGGAAACAAGTGGAAATTGATGGGCATAGTGTTATTTACAAAAAAGGTGACGAGTTTATACAACTCGTTCTTGCACCAGATTATATTGGTATCTTAAAAGAATAGAAATAAACTTACTTAGTATTAATTAATGTAAATATAAAGTGACAAGAGATTTGTTCAATTTACAATAAAGTTGTTTAAAAAGGGTAATATAACTGGGATTAATTTCAATTTCTTTATATAATAAAAAATGAATATTTCCATATTCGATTCGTTAGAAAAAAAGCAGTTAGTTAGGATGTGAAAAAATGAAATTAAAACTGAAAGGCTTTTTTGTGGGGGTTATGAGTTTTATAGTTTTAACTATTGCTTTAGTTTTTATTGGGCATGAGTTTTCGATTTCGTGGCTAACTTTAGCTTATACTCATCAAAATAGCGAAAGTGGAATTTATGTATCTATTGAACCGCTGATGCCCGTTATGATTGCTTTGTTAGCATCTTTAATTTTGGAATACGTGTATGTTAGACATAATTCTAAAAAGATAAGTAATAAAGGATTTTAGGCTTAAGGGAGGAAACACTGCATATTTCATGAGTATAAGTGGTGCAAACTTATTGGTTTTTGAAAAAGATAATTTGCAATATAGGGTTGGTGTAGATAGTTGAAGAAGAAAAATTTTTGATTCGATGCAATAATCAATAGAATTAGCTATTTGAACTAAAATTTCTGAAGTAATCTTTTCGAATGTAATACTAATGAACAGCAAATTTCTAAATCTATTCGGTGTGTTCATTGAAACAGAAGTCGGCTTTTTACTAAAAAAATTAATGAGCAAGTAGTGAATAAGATAATCGAAAAATAATGAAGGGATAGAATTTCCATATTCTCATGTACAGCTGCTGGATGGGAATGATCCAGGGTGTAATCATTGTGAAAGAAGCATAGGAGGAAGTAAAAGCAATGGTTATAGAAATATTTAGAAAATCCAGTTGAAATTCCCTCTGCTAGGTATTACGATATACCTGTAATAAGTAACACTGGATACCAACACCATAGAATAGTGAGGTCACAAAAATAATTTAAGAAAAACAGTTGACAGCCTCGCTACTCGGTGTTACGATGTACCTGTAATAAGTAATACTTAATAGCTCGATTTCCTAAAAGCTATTAAGTAAAAAATTTTACTTAGTACTAAGTTATACTGAATATAAGTCAGACAAAATAGAGGAGGTAAAGGAGGCTTTGAACATGGAAAATTTAACTGAAATGCTTAAGGGTTCGCTGGAAGGCTGCGTGTTGGAAATCATCAGCCGCCATGAAACCTATGGATACGAGATTACCCGCCGCCTGAACGAGCTTGGGTTTACCGAAGTCGTAGAAGGGACGGTCTACACCATCCTAGTGCGATTAGAAAAGAAAAAACTGGTGAACATAGAAAAGAAACCGTCAGATATGGGACCGCCCCGCAAGTTTTACTCACTTAATGAGGCTGGTCGCCAGGAACTTGAATTGTTTTGGGAAAAATGGGATTTTGTATCATCAAAAATCAATGTCTTGAAGTCAACTTAGCATCATAAGATATTCTATCCGATATTTTTGGAGTGCCTTGTTCAGCTTTATAAAAAAGGAGGAAAAATAACATGATGGAAATGTTCAAAAAAATGATTGGTGATAAAAAAGAATACAAGATGATGATGGCACGGGTTGAAGCCCTGCCAGAGGACTACCAGTTTGTATTTAAGAAAATTCAAAACTACATGTGGAATTTCTCAGCGGGAGGCAGCGGGATGGATATGCTGCACATACAGTATGAATTAATCGAGTTGTTCGAATCTAGTGCGGCGGAAGGCAGACAAGTGCTGGAAATCACTGGGGACGACGTGGCGTCATTTGCTGACGAACTAGTGGCAAACGCTAAAACCTATGTCGCCAAGTATCGTGAAGATTTGAATCAGAGTATCTTGAATCGATTAGGAAAAAAATAAATTCAATAGATAATACCGACTGAATAGCTGATTACAAATGTGAAATTCCACCTTCGTTATTCAGTTTTATTTTATACCCGGTAGTAAGTAATACTTATTATCAGTCATACTATATAGAAGGGTATATGCAATCTAGCTCCGCAAGACGCTTATTAAAAGGAGGATAAAAGTATGAGCAATGCAACGATATCTGTAAAAGGGTTAAAAAAATCCTTTAAAGACAAGGAAGTCTTAATGGGGGTGGATTTTGAGGTGCGTCGTGGCGAAATTTTCGCACTGCTTGGTTCAAATGGAGCGGGCAAGACGACGACGGTCAACATCCTCTCGACACTGATGAAGGCCGATGGCGGTGAAGTAGGTATTTGCGGCTTTGACGTCAAGCGACAACCGGATCATGTTCGCCAGAGCATCAGCCTGACAGGGCAGTTCTCAGCTTTAGATGGCATGCTCACCGGGCGGGAAAACCTGATGATGATCGCCAAGTTGCGGGGAGTTCCCAATCCTGCTCAAGTCGCCGACAATCTGCTTGCAAGATTCAGCCTGACCGATGCGGCCAACCGCCGGGCCGACAAATATTCCGGCGGGATGAAGCGCCGGCTTGACATCGCCATGAGCCTGATCGGTACGCCAGCAGTTATTTTTCTCGACGAACCGACGACAGGGCTTGACCCCGAAGCGCGGATTGAAGTCTGGGATACTGTCAAGGAGCTTGCCGGCGGCGGCACGACCATCTTGCTGACGACACAGTACCTGGAGGAAGCCGAACAACTGGCGGATCGTATCGCCATCCTGCATGGTGGAAAAATCATCACGACCGGTACCCTTACCGAACTTAAAGAGATGTTCCCGCCAGCGAAAGTGGAATACTTCGAGAAGCAACCGACATTGGAGGAAGTTTTCCTCGCGATCATTGGCAAAAAGGAGGAGATGTAAATGAAAAGCAAAACAGGGGTATTACTAGGGCGTTTAATGCGCAACATCATGCGCAGCCCGGATACGATTATCACGGTGGCGATTACGCCGATTATGATGATGCTGCTGTTTGTCTACGTATTTGGAGGTGCAATAGAGACAGGTACGGACAACTACGTCAATTATTTATTGCCGGGAATCTTGCTGATGGCTATCGCATCCGGCGTTGCTTACACTTCCGTGCGGCTGTTTACGGATGTAAAGAGCGGGCTGATGGCGCGTTTCATTACCATGCCCATCAAGCGCTCGTCTGTATTATGGGCTCACGTTTTGACCTCGCTTGTTTCCAATGCGCTTACTGTCGTGGTGGTTATCCTCTTCGCGATCTTGATGGGCTTTCGGTCCAGCGCTGATATCCTGGATTGGCTCGCCGTAGCTGGGATCCTCGCGATGTTTACGCTAGCGCTGACATGGCTGGCTGTCATTCCAGGATTGACAGCGAAATCTATGGAAGGGGCAACAGCCTACTCGTACCCGTTGATTTTCTTACCGTTTATTAGTTCGGCCTTTGTTCCCACAGAAACCATGCCTAAAATTGTCCGTGCGTTCGCTGAGAACCAGCCCGTGACTTCAATTGTGAATGCGATTCGTGCCCTTTTGTATGAAGGGTCTGTTGGCAACGGAATCTGGATCGCGCTTGCCTGGTGCGTCGGCATCACGGTTATCTCTTACTTCTTCGCCAGTAATGCATTTAAACGTCAGTTAGGATAAGTACACCATCGGTTCGGTGTCTCGTAGCAACTAAATCTTCCGAATTAAAATATATGTTTGGAAAATGCAAGGAAAAATTTTCCATTATTTAATTATTTGTCATGTTCTCATGGTAACTATTGTCTATAAAACACCTTCATGTTATTCAACAATCGGGCGCAATTCTGGAATAAGAATTGTGCTTTTATTTTTATATTTGACCATTTCATGAAATAGGACTTTAAAAAAAGGACTTAAAAAGGTTTATTAGTGTGAGATTGTGAAGAAATGTACTTAAACTAACGGGGGCTTTAGTTGAACAAGGAACTGACAGAGGTAGGTACTTTTTGTTGGTTGAAACTTCCTTATTAATGTAAATCCGCATTTTCATGACGCTATGCCTAAAAAAAATGGTATAAAACAAAAGGCTTCTTCTTATCGATGAAGCCTTTTTAGATTTTCAATATACTGTATACAAGATTTAAACTTCTAATCCTGCAATCCCAAATCCTCCAGGACCAGAATGAGTAGAAATCATAGCACCGGCTTGAATCCAAGTTGTATTTTTGAATCCAGTTTCATTTGCAATTTCATTTATCCGTTGCTTGATATTTCCACTGAGTCCGATTGAGTATATAAAATAAATTTGTTGTCTATCAATGTCATATTGATTTAAATAATCACGCATTAATTTTTCAGCAACATTGCTCATATTTCCACGATATTTTTTAGTTGAAACAAGCTTTCCTTCTACTAATTCAATGCATGGTTTTATTTTCAACAAAGCACCTCCGAGATAAGCTAAATTACTTACTCGTCCACCTGCTCTTAAAAAATCTAAGCTACCAGGAATGAAAGCAAGCCTTGATTTAGGAACCTTTGATTCAATTTTTTCTATTAAGTGAACAGGATCAATCCTAGGTTCTTTCTCTAGCAAAGTAACAGCATACATCACAACTGCAGTTAATCCACCTGTAACGTTCAAAGCATCAATTAAAAAAAGATCCTTTAAATCTTCCGCTGCTATTAACGCATTTTGAAAGGAAGCAGATGCCTTTGACGTATAACCAATATGAATAATGACACTATCAGGAAAATCCTTTCTAATTTTCTTGAAAAACTCATGATACTCATGGACATTAGTGGCAGATGTAGATGGTATCTTTTTTGTGCGATCATAAAAATCATAAATTTCATTTACGGATAGATGACCGTCTAAATAATCCTGACCATCCATGATTACATGCATCGGTATCACTTGTACATCATGTTTGTCCGCTAAAACTTCCGGTAAATCGGCCCCGCTCTCAGTCGATAAAATAATTCTTCTCACTGTACATCTCCTCCAACTTATATTCTATTAGTGCTTAGCTTTTAAAATTCACTCTAACTATACATTAAAAATGTAGGATATATGTTGAAATGATTTAAACTTGTAAAGTAATTGTAGATTTGAAATAATGATGCGATGGTTTTAAATAATGATTGATAATTTATATTAAAGTTTGAGTAAAACTTAAGGTTGAAATTGGCGAATACAGTATTATCAGTGGTTTGATTCGCCTTTTTAATCAATCTTTTTTATAAAGGTAAAATTTAGGTGAGTTATTAAATCAAGCTTTGCAGAATACTTTTGATCAATCTTTATTTCAAACCAACAGATAAAATTAGTAAGTGAATTAGAACGATAAAAGCCTACATCCCGATTAAGGATGTAGGCTTTTATTGAAATAAATATTATTGAATTACTTTAAATGTATAAGTTATTTTTTATCACTCGATTGAGTGGTTTAAAACATCTATTATTTATATCCCCATGGTGCCCATGACAAATCATAGGTAATTTTCTTTTTTGTTCCTTGATTCACCAGGTGAAATCTATATCCATCATTATCCGAGAATTTTGGAGACTCAAACTTGGTAGTTCCGTTTTTCTTAGCGTTAATAGTTTTGATTGTCTTCCAACTTCCCTTATTATTTTTCTTAATTTGTATGTATACTTTGTAAGTTCCACTTGCGGAGCTACTAGATTTAATAGAACCATTAAGTAAAGCAATTTTTGAAGTGCTACTCCACTTCTCGTAGTAATTTTTTGAATCTACATAGTTAGTAAAATAGCCACTTTTATATTTAAATACCTCAAAGCCAGCAGCTTCCGTTTGTTTTGGCGCTACACTTGCAGTAGTGACCCCACCTACAAGTAATACTGAAGCCATTCCCAATGACACTAGTACTTTTTTGATTCTTTTTTTCATATGTATTCCCTACCTTTCTAATTTTAGACATTATTATTCTAACACAACTGCACAATATAATATATATTTCATATCTATTATAATTATTTGATGGATACGAATATTTATAAATAGTTTTTTATTGTTTTTCATAGATTTTCACAAAGTAAAAAAAGCCTCTATATAGGACGACCTTTTTGACTCCATTCGATGAGTTTCTTCAATTTCATTTGTGTAATTTAGTTTAATAAACTCTTTTACATCTTAAATAATCCATCACACGGCCTTAGTTAGCTATTGATATAGGAAAAAACTTAAGCTTCACTTCTCCCTTCACTGCATTTTTGAAATAAAGCCAAACCGCTTGTTTAAAAAAGATAGTTTGAATTGGATTTTCATACCATCTTTTCTTTGTATCCTATATAATATATGTAAGAATATACCAATGTCCGTATAGTTAAGAAAGGGTGAAAGTTAAATAGTATTTTTCAAAAAAATTTATATATATATACTGTCAACAATTATTGCTTTGTTTGGAATTTTAGTGAATTACGAAACAACATGGGCTGTTGCTCTCTTAGGAATTAGTTTCGTAGGCTACTTATTTTTAATCTATGTGGATAGAGGGAAAGCTAAACATAATAATTAAAAGGGGGCGAATCTTCATTATTCGCTAACCGAATTAAACAACATTATTATTTGTTAAAGTAACAATTCTAAAGCAACTAACCGATTTTTCATAAACTATAATATCCTCCTAGCGTTTAAGAACACCGAATAATCAAATGGAAATTATTTAAGGGGAAGATAATGTTTTTATCGAATTTAGGTGTAACGGAATAATAAATTCGATAAAAACAGTCTTAATGATTTTTAAATACTGTACAATTTTTTGCTGAACAGTATTTAAACAAACGGGCAGTAAACTTTAGCAAGATTTATCAAAAAAATATTCTCTATATTCGGTATGATAATTTTGAGGTGAGCAAGATGTATTACAGCGAAGTAACGCAAAAAACAATTTCTTATATTGAAAGCAATCTGACGGAAGAGATTCAACTTGATACTTTCCCATCAGTTATCGGATATTCGAAGTATCATTTACTTCGGATTTTTAAACAAGAAACAGGGAAATCAATTGGCGAATATATCCGTTTACGTAGGACTGCGATGGCTGCATTGATACTATTGCACTCAGATGAATCAATTTTAACGATTGCTTTCCTATTTCAATTTCAATCTCAAGAGGCGTTTACAAGAGCATTTAAAGATGTTTACTCCTTGCCACCAGGGAAATATCGAAAGCTTATGCAGGCTGTACGAATGATGGAGGAGGAGAAAAAAATGAATAAAAGTGAACAAATTACAGGCTGGAGCTTAAGCGGATCTAATCCAGAGTTGTATGATTTCGTAGTGGACGGAGATGTATTTCACACAGGAACAAAATCAGGTTTACTCTTTGCAATAGGGGAAGCAAACGCTCAGCAGTTTGCCACAATTATGCAAGGTTTCCAAGCAAATAATTATAAAGGGAAACGTCTAAAGCTTTCATGTTATTTAAAAACAGAAAGCGTTTTAAAATGCGGTGCATGGCTTCGGATTGATAACACTACTGGCGATACTATTCAATTTGATAATATGGATAACCGCTCCATTCAAGGCACAACAGATTGGAATCACTATTCAATTATTCTAGATGTTCCAGAAGAAAGTGCTTCTATTCACTTTGGTGTATTACTTATTGGAACGGGGAAAGTATGGGCTGATGGATTTTGTTTTGAAGAAGTGAATGAAAAAGTAGCTACGACAAATATGCTTACACAGGAGCATTTGCCAAAACAACCGAGTAATTTGGATTTTAGTGAGTAGTTCATGTTCAGCTTTTTCACTGTAAAATGTGGTATGATATGACATATACTTGAAACAGTAATGTAAGCAATACAACATAAGGAGGGATGCAGTTTATGAGAAGAGGTACTATTAATTTTGCATAGTAAAGGCTATTGCAAAATATTATAAACAAAATAATAGCCTTTGCTATTCCTAAAAGAACTATTAAAATTTAGGAGTGCAAAAATGAGCTATAAAAGAGCAAATAATCTTCTGCCAGCAGAGCTAGTAGAGTTAATACAGAAATATGTCGATGGTGAATATATTTATATCCCAAGAAGAGAAGAAAATAAAAAGTCTTGGGGATCAGGTACTGCTACAAGGAGAGAATTGGATTTAAGGAATTCTAATATTTACAACGATTTCTTATCGGGAATAGATACAACTACTTTAGCAGAAAAATATTATTTATCTTCAAAAAGTATCCAAAGAATCATACTAAAAGAAAAGAAAGCAAATAATAAGTCAATGTGGTTATAAACTACATTGGCTTATTTTCATTTATGAAAAAAGGATGAGGTATTTTCCAGTTATGTAGTTAAGTTATACTTTACTTAGATAGAAATCAGGAGGAAATTCAAATGAAGAACGTAATGATTAACGGCAAAAACTATAAATTGATTTCCCGCTACCAGGATGATAATGAACTACGAAACAGTTTTAATTTGCTAACTAAACAAACTTATAATTTCGATTTTGAAAAGTGGTATAAAAGTGGTTATTGGAAAGAGAATTGTATTTTGTATTCACTGTTAGACAACGATAAAATGGTTTCTCATATTACAGTCAGTGTCATTGATTTTATCGTCTTAGGGGAGAAAAAACGATTTGTTCAGTTGGGTACAGTAATGACAGATGAACAATACCGCAACCAAGGCCTAAGCCGAGTGCTAATGGATACGGTTATAGAGGAGTGGGAAAATAAATGTGATATGTTCTATCTTTTCGCTAATGACAGTGTTCTTGATTTTTATCCTAAGTTCGGATTTATATCTGTTGATGAATATCAAGCTTCAAAACAAATTTCAATAATTGAAAGTCCTTATTCTGTCCGAAAAATGGACATCGATAATGTTATCGATCTTAATCTGCTTTATGAAACAGCAAAGAATGCTGCAGCACAATTTGCACTTTCAATGGTGGATAACGCTGGGCTAGTCATGTTCTATTGTAACTATTTTGAATTGTTCAGTTTTAAGTATAATCTTTTCTATATACAAGACTTAAATGCAATTGCTGTAGCAGATTATGAAGAAGATACATTGATTCTATATGATATTTTGGCAACCAAGAAAATAGAAATTGAAAATGTACTAAATGCCTTGGCAACAGAACAGACAAAGAGAGCTATACTGAATTTTATGCCTATCAACAGTGAAAACTATGAAGTAAGTCTTTATAAAGAAGAGGATTCTACACTTATGGTAATGGGGGATAAAGAAAAACTATTTAAAAATAACAAGTTGATGTTTCCAATGTTATCACATACATGAAAAAATGATTTGATCTACTCGGCCCTTGATTTAACGCATTCAGAAGATGATTTAACCTATTCGAACATATAGCACAAAGTTTTAACCAATTAGCATTTTATGGGGGAATAAAAATGGATTTTGCAAAAATATTAAAAGAGTTTCCAGTAATAGAAACTCAAAAAATTCGTTTAAGGAAATTAAGATTGGAAGATGCTCCTGCATTATTAAAATATTATTCAAATGAAAATGTATATCGAAATCTTGATTGGAATGGACCAGAAACAATAGAAAGAAGTTATGAAGTTATCAAACTATGGAACAAAGGTTATGATGCAGGTTGGATTATTCGTTTTGCAATTGCAGACAAAGTCACAGATGAAATTATAGGAACAATATTTTTAAGTGAATTTGAAGGGAAAAGGGCTGAAATTGGTTATGAACTATCAGAGCAATATTGGCGTCGTGGAATAATGGCCGAAGCAGTACATGAGGTTTTATCAATAGGATTTGACCATTTAGGCTTAGTAAGAATTCAAGCCTTTGTTAGTGATGAAAATATAGCATCAAAGGTGTTATTAAAAAAATTCAACTTCAAAGAAGAAGGTTACTTAAGGAAGTTTGAATGCCATAGTGTTACTGGAGAATGTAAAAACATGTGGTTATATAGTTTGTTAAATACAGAGTTTCAGAACTGAGAGGTGATTGTATATACATCTCAGCATATTTCGACTGAATTTGTTACGCAAAGACTTCAATAAAAAATTAGGAGTAGTGATAATAATGTTAGAAAAAATAACTGATAGAATCTATTATATGAAAAATAGTGATGAAACGGATAGACCCGTGTTAGGACTTGTGATAGGTGACGACTTTTGTTTAATTGTTGATGCAGGAAATTCTCCCAAACATGCAAATGAATTTAAAATAGAAATAGATAAAATGGGCCTGCCATCGGTGAAGTTTTTGGTGTTAACACATCATCACTGGGATCATACTTTTGGTTTAAAAGAATGGGATTTGATTTCAATTGCAAATATCAAAACAAGTAATTATTTGAAAATGTATCAAGGTATTAAATATGATGAAAAATCATTAGAATTAGCAAAAGCTAAAGGTGTTTTTAATGATTTTTCAATAGAATGTATTAAGGCAGAAATTACGGATAGAGAGAATTTTTCACCTAAAAATGTGAATCTATCTTTTGATGGTGAAATGAAAATTGACTTAGGTGGGGTTACATGTGAGATACGCCAAATTGTAAGTCCACATACTGATGATTCAACAATTTTATATATACCTGAAGAGAAGACTTTATTTTTAGGTGACTGTATTTATGGGCGAACAATACAGGGAAGCAACCATTTTGATGCTAAACAACTATTTCCGATGATACAAATAATCGAAGAGTATGACGCTGACTACTATATATGTTCTCATGAGTCAGTTTGCAGTAGAGAAGAAATAGTATCCTATTGGGAGCAATTAAATATTAGTTTTGCTATTTCTGAAAAATGTTCAAGCTTAGAAGAGGGAGTAGTAGCATACAAAAAGCAGTTTGATATAGAACCTTCAAATGATATGGTCTTTTTCATGAAAAGCTTCGGACTTAGATAAATCCATGTTTTCATTTACCTTTTTCCAAAACGCTTTTTTACTAACGTTTATATAGATAATTTAATCATGTTTTAAAATTTTGAATCTCTCATTATATTTCTGTATTTGACATAGAAGGATTTTATTAGCAATAATTAACTGTGTATTTCAACTGATGAAACATTCAATTAACTCATTGAAAAACTGCAATTACTAGAATAGAATATTTCCGATTATTAAAATATAGAAAGGTAGTGTATTCTCATTGGTTTTACATAATGAACTTGGTCTTATAGAAGCGATAAAAAAAGATAAATGGATGATGGAGATTTTACAAGCTGTAGAACAGTTGAATTTGCCAGACTGTTGGGTTTGTGCTGGCTTTGTTCGGAGTAAGGCTTGGGATCTACTGCATAACTATGGTGAAAGAACGCCATTAGCAGATATTGATGTCATTTACTTCAATGCTGAAGAGGTAGATGAACAAATAGAAAAAAGTCTCGAGCAGCAATTATTAAGTATGAAGCCTGACGAGCCTTGGTCGGTGAAAAATCAAGCAAGAATGCATGTGATAAATGGAGTTGCACCTTACATTTCTTCTAAAGATGGAATCGCTCACTTTTCAGAAATTCCAACTGCTATTGGTATACGCTTAAATAATTCTAAAGTTGAGTTATGTGCTCCATACGGAGTAGAGGATTTGTTATCTTGTGTAGTAAAACCAACTCCAGAATTCAAGAAAGGCATGCCTATGCATGATATTTATGTAAGAAGAATTGAGACAAAGAACTGGGATAAGATTTGGCCTAAATTGAAGTTGAAATTCTGAATCCAACTACTTTATGAAGAATAAATATTTTATTAACGATTCCCATATTATACTGCTTCGAGCATAAGTAAAGAGTCTTCACACTATAGATGAAAATAAAATCAGATCAATAAAGAAGGTATAGGAGGTTCTAAAATGAATAAAGAAGCACAAACATATTGGAACGAATATTGGGGAGAACAGAATAAGCCAACATCAGTAAGTACTTGGAAGTTCGGTGACACGGCTGATAGGCTAGCCGAACAAGTAGTTAGTGGAGAGAAAACAGCAACATGTTCTGGTCATGCTTTCTATGAGTTGAAAAATATGCCGTTACCTATGATTAATGACTACGGGGTTATTTTGAATAGCGAAGAGCAACCTGTTGCAATTGTCAAAACAGTTGAAGTTTCATTAGTACCTATGAATGAGGTAACTGAAGAATTTGCAATTGCTGAAGGTGATGGTACATATGAGAAATGGAAAGATATACATGTAAATTTCTTCAGTTCAGAATTACAAAAATACGGTTTAACATTTACAGAGGATATGCTTCTTGTATGTGAGAGATTTAAACTCATCGATATAAAAAATAGATTATGATGCTTCGATTTATTAGAATTTTAGATTTCGAATAAGATGTTTGGAATAGAAATTATGGTGATTCATTATTACTTTCATAATTCTTTCTATCTTTCTAAAATAAAAATGGTTATTTTCAAAAAGGAGCACATTTATATGTCCACATTAACGATAGAAAAAGCAACAATGAATGATGCAAAGATTTTAACTGAAATTATGAAGAAAACTTTTGACAGAGAAGCGAAAAAGTGGTTGTCAGAAGAGGAAGCCTATGCAGATTATAATATTCAACCTCCAGGATATGCATCTATAGAAATGAACAAATATATGATTAAAGAGTTGAATTATTATAAGGTTATTATAGATGAAATCATTGTTGGAGGTATTATTGTTACAGTATCGGGGAGATCTTTTGGGAGAATTGACCGTATATTCATAGACCCTATTTATCAAGGTAAAGGATTTGGTTCAAGAGCGATAAGTTTAGTGGAAAAAGAGTTTTATGATGTAAGGAAATGGGAATTTGAAACGTCTAGCCGGCAAATCAATAATCATTACTTTTACAAAAAGAAGGGGTATGAAAAAACCTTCGAAACGAAAGATGAATACTATTATACAAAGCAAATAAAAATACCTGTTGAAGAAGAAAATATAGTTGAAAATAAAGAACTTTCAAGAATACAGTACGACAATTGTGATATGTCTAAAGCCGAATATTATCAAGTAAATTTAAAAGGCAGTTCATTTAGTAATAGTAATTTGATGAATAGCTATATTAGCAATTGCAATCTTAGCCATTCAAAATTTCAAAATATAAATTTTAGAAATTCACTTATTGCGGATTTAAATCTTGCAAACAGCGAAATCCTTTTGGCTTCTTTAGGAGGAGTTCATTTTAAAGACACAGATCTTGGAAAAGAAAATAATCCTATATTATTTGAGAGATGTGATTTGAAAGGAAGCAAATTGAGTCATTGCAATCTCAAAGATGTAGAAATACAGAATAGCGAAATCACAGGTATGAAAATAGATAACATCCTAGTCGAAGAACTGCTCGAAGCTTACTATCAAGTGATTAAAGGGTAATTATCAAATGGTATTGATGAAATTAAAACGAACATTTTTTAACTAATTCACATATAATGCAAAATGTGTTTTTTATAGCTGATTAAAGTGTTTTGAATTTAATACCCTTTTGTATATACACTATGTTGTAAAAAAATGAAGTTAGGCAAATAAATACTAAATTTCCAGAAGAATTTCTTTCGGTGTATGATAAACTTAATCTAACTAATGTAGAAAATTAGGCAAAATCACTCTAGAGTATGTGCCGTTTCATTAGACATTGTATTGAGTTATTTGAATATATGTCTGAAAGGAATTGATCATGATGTTGTCACAAAAACTATTCGTAGCGACTTTAACTGCCTTGTTCACTTTTTTTATTCTTCCATTATTTTTTATTGAAGTAAATGCTAATGACTATTTCATCATTGGATTTGTTGTCAGTTCAGTAACAATTCCATTCATTTTCACATTTGGATTACTTTCCTCAATGTTTATTGAAAATTTTTGTTACAAATATCATCTAAAGAAAATCATAAGTTTTCTGCTTCACATCGTTAGTGGCGTAATATGTTTAATGATTTTCGCAGTCTATAATTTCATTGCAGGTGGTTCACCTGAAGGATATATTCAAACGGGATTAATGATTGCATTGTTATGTGTAACAGTTTTCTTTTGTATTGATATTGTCATGAAGAAAATATCAAAAAGAGCGGATTCACTATAATTATACTAAAATATTCTTATATACATAAAATAGTAAAATATGAAACTTTTTATTCTTAGATTCGTACTATACTATTAATAGATAAATTTAACAAAATTTCCTTTAAGGATTAAAGTTAATATCTATTTAAAAGTTAAAAGGTGGGGTTTATTAATGAAAAAATGGTTTTTGCCATTCGTCATGCTTCTAGTAGTGGGCGTACTTGGCGCATGTAATGCAAATGAAAAGGTCGGAGATTCAGATGTAACTGCGAAAGAACTTTATGAGAAAACTTTAAAACAGCAAGAATCTCTAAAAAGCTATTCTGCAAATGGTGATATCAAGCAAAGCATGGTATTTAAAGACGGTGAAGAAGAAATGTCGATTGATCTGGTTAGTGATATGAAAATGGATATCATTGCTGATCCACTAAGTTCATATTTTACTTCAACAACTAAGATGCAAGATGTTGGTGCGGAAGAAGCAATGGATATTAAAATGGAAGGGTATATGACAGATAAAGGCTTCTATATGAAAGAATCAACAGTGAATCAATGGATGAAGATGCCAAAAGAGCAATATGATCTAGTTTTAGGTTCTTATAAAGAGCAATCTGATCCTTCAGAACAACTGAAAAAACTTAGTGAATTTGTAGAGGACTTTAAAGTTGATACGGAAGGTGACAAATACGTGTTAACTTTAAAAGCTGAAGGTGAGAAATTTACAAAGTTCATTAAAACTGAAGTAGAAGCTCAACTTGAGCAAATGGCACAAGGTGCTGAAAAACCAGCAATTGATGACATGAAATTTGATGATGTTGAGTATGTAATCTACATTAACAAAGATGACTACAATATCGAGCATATGAAAACAATTATGAATATGACGATGAAAGTAGAAGGCAATGAAATGAAGATGAAAACAGACACTGACTTAAAACTGAGCAACTTCAATAGTGTTAAACCGATTACAGTACCAAAAGAAGTAACTGAAAAAGCACAAGAAATGTAATAGAAACCGGTTGTAGCTGAAAAGCTATGACCGGTTTTTTTGTCCATAGTGTCTCAATGTTAAGAATGATTTAGACAGTTCTGTTCAATTTGATTTCAAACTCAGGATCTGTGATATATTCCATATATTTAATATTTCCATCGAAATTCAAATAAGCTTCATAACGAGTTCGAAAAGCAGTTTTCGTAAAATACTCCAGTACTGTATCCTTAGCAACCCAGCAGCTTTCTGATGTTTCTTCTGAAATAGCTAACTCCCCACCAACTGGTTTGCACCTATAATCTAGCATTAATTTTGTAGGAACGTCAGTGATACCGTCGTACCATTTATGAGTGCTTGTATTTGAATAAACACCGATTAAGTTTGATACAGTAATGTCAATTCCACTTTCTTCTTTTACTACTCTAATTAATGCATCCACAGCAACAATATGAGTTGGCATTTCCATTTTTTTCGCCTCCATATGTAATAAATATAATACTTATAAATTCTACATTTTGAGTATATATGAACGTTTACATATGTGTAAAATTTTATAAAAAGTTATAAATTAGATAATATGATAAAATTATGTATAAAGCTTAAGTAATACTTCTGTTATTCTCCTTTTATATTAGTAATATCATTTAGTGAAAAACAAGATTTTAGAACTTTTAGAGAAACTTGAAAAAGAGGTGAATATTCTATGAAAAAAACGGCGGTTTTATTATATCCACAATTTAGCGAGTATGAATTGACGACTGCTTTATCCATTCTAATGCAAGGTGGAAAATCAATTTCTGTAATTGCACTAACAAAGGAAGGAGTAAAAGGGGAGGCAGGTCTAACTTGTGTTGCTGATGAAACAATAGATCAAGTAAACTACCAAGAATTTGATAGTCTATTACTTACTGGATGTATGGACATTGCAAGTGTTGTTGAAAATGAAAAATATATAGAGTTTGTTCAAAAGATTGCTAACCAAGCAAACTTTGTTATTGCAAGTATTTCAAGTTCCCCGATGTTACTAGCAAAAGCAGGATTATTAAAAGGAAAAAAATACACAGTTGGATTGTTGGCAGAACATAGAGAACAATGCGGATTATTTGATGATGCGAACTATGTAGAAGATCTAGTGGTTCAAGATGGAAATGTAATAACAGCTTGGGGTTCTGGATTTATTCAGTGGGGAGCACTATTTGGTAAGGTGGTTAAAGTTGAATTTGAAGAGGCATGGTATAGAGATTAAAATATTTTTTCAGAATATTAATTTCACATCCAATTCAAATACTATGGGGGCTAATTTATGACAACAAAAATTCTTTTCGCTTCAAATAAATTAGGTGTTATTACGAATGAGCAATTACAACAAATGCTTAATCAACACAATTTAGGTAAACTTATTTCCTCTAAAAAAACTGATAATGGTGCAATGGGTCAGACAATGTTTGTTCATTCCTCTAAAGGTGAGTTTGTTTTAAAAGGGAATCCACTATTTCCTGGGCAATTTGAGGAGGAACATTTTTTTGTGAATAACATTTCGGGAATTAGTGATGTACCTGTTCCCACGCCGTATTTCATTGGTGCAACTAATTCGTATTTTAGTTGGAGTTATGCTATTATGCCACGACTAAAAGGTAAGCATTTGAACGATATAGAAGTAGCGGATAAGTTAATGAGTGAAGATAAAATACAGATTGCAGAAAGTATGGCGAACACGCTATTGCAATTACATAGTTGGAAAGTAGATGTATGCGGAGAATTTAATCCTAACACGAAGAACTTAAGTGAATTTAAAGAGGGTTTTACAATTTGGCTTTTTAATAGAATTCGTTATTGGGTGGAGGATGCAAAAAAATATTCTAAAATAACACTAGGTGATGTGAACTGGGTAGAAAACGTCCTACAAGAATCTCTTGATGCTTTTGATCAATTTGATACACCAACATTTGTTATGGGTGATTTTAAGCCTGGTAATTTTTTGATTCTGTATGAAGGGCACGAGTGGAAAATAAGTGGAGTATTTGATTTTACCAATGCCTATTTTGGTGACCCTTTAGCTGATTTGATAAAAATGTTAACAATGTATATAGATCATAACGAATTAGATGTGGCGAAGCATTTTTTTAAGATATATATGACTAGAACTGATGAAAAAGAGCAAATCATACAACGTTTAAAAGTACATATGCTTATGCAAAGAACATTAGATTGGGGCTGTGCAAAAGCTATCGGTGCAGTTACTTGGGATGAGGATATGTCATTTTCTGTTTGGGTAGAACATTATTTGAAAACGATGGAGGAGCTTATTAGAGAGATTGAACAATGGGAGTTTATATAATCAGTATTACCAGTTACTTTTCATTGTTAGGAAGTATGATGAAAAAATTAAGAACGACGCCAAATAGCAGCAATAGTCCAATTAATAAAGTCTGCTGCTATGACAGCTTTTCTTGTTCAATTGCCGAAGGCTTTTTAGGAAAAGATCTTTAAGCTGTTCAGACGGCCCCTTTTTTTTCTACAACAAATGGGACAGGCAATTGAATAAGTATAAGTTATAATTTGTTTTATAGAATACTTTTTTAGGAAGTGGTCTAAATTTTTTATGCAATTGTTTTGTTTATACTTGCAGGTATAGCTGAAATTGGCGGAGGATATTTGATATGGCTATGGTTAAGAGAAGGTAAACCATATTATTGGGGTATAGGTGGAGGAATAGCCTTAGCCTTATACGGTGTTATTGCTACATTTCAATCGTTTCCATCGTTCGGTAGAGTATATGCTGCATACGGAGGAGTATTTATCGTTCTTTCTGTCCTGTGGGGATGGGGGATTGATAAAAAAGCACCCGATTTGTACGATTGGGTAGGTGCAGGAATTTGCTTAGTTGGTGTAGCCGTAATGTTATTAGCACCGCGTCAATAGTAATAGTAACTGTACATGGCATATTCAAGTATTGGAGGCTTTAGTTTAATAAAAAGGAAAGGGCATTACATATTAGGTAGATATAATATGTAATGCCCTTTTATTTATCCTTTTTAAATTTAAGTCTGGATAATTTAAAGGTTTAAATTTCTTTTAAATAGCTTTTTTATCAAAAATAAATTCTAAACTTTTTAGCGTTAGCAACCTTTGCTTCATTTCCATCAAATACATCACTTGTTGTAATTTCAATCCATTCAAGGTTCGTTTTTGTATCAACGATGAATCCCAAATTGCCTTTCTTAGATGCACTACCTTCAATTTCTTCGTTTAAGTTTTCTAAGTAAATGTCTTGATCCCAAGTGATTTTCTGACCAGTATTTGTTTCAATCATAGCGATTGGTGCGAAGTTTACTTTTTGGGTGGAACTGTTTTTGATTTCCACAAAGAGTTTCACATAATCAAATTCTTCGTCATGGGTGAGGCTGTGGAAATAGTCGGTTAGACTGTAATCGGGGAACAGGTGAATTAGCTTTGTATCTTTCACTGTTAATTTAATATCCCCGACTTTAACTGTTTGTTCTTTTAAGTTTATTTTCTGTAATGTTGCTTCGCCTTTCGCATCTTTGATGGATTGTCCGACAGTGAGTAATGTGCGGTCATCAGGTACTTGTGGATTTGCTCCATACCCATCGAGGTAATTGCTTTCTATTTCTTGAGCCAAAGCAGGGGAGCTAGTACTGAAATCTTTGTCGGAGCAGCCAAATAATAAGGATGGTAAAAGTAAAAAGCCGAGTGATTTTTTCATTTATTAACCTCCATTTAATAGAATAAAGGGCTAACGGTAGGAGTGTCAGCCCTTTATTAAAATTATGTTATTTATCTTTGATGACTGTTTTGTTTTTCTTTTTATTTTGCTCTAAAATTTTGAAGATGATTTTAGCGTTGTCAGTGTTGTCAATTTGGCCAGCAAATTTGCTTGATGACGGACCGTAAGCGTATACAGGAACATCTTCTCCAGTATGACCACCTGTTGTCCAACCTGTGTTTGAACGCGTATCGAAGATTTTCTCGATTGCATTGTCGATATCAATTTCTTTTTTAGCTGTTGCATCTTTTACCGATTGAATTTCTTCAGCTGTTAAATCAAGATTAATATATTGTTTTAAAGTTTGTTCAACATCGGCACCATTCGCAATTTTGTTTGCCATGAAATCGGGTGTGCGTTTAGCAGCTTTGATTGGAGTGGCAAACCAGTTGTAATCGCCATTTGCACCAATTGTGAAACCGCCAGTAGAGTGGTCAGCTGTTGCAACGACTAATGTATGCTTGTCTTTTTTAGCAAAGTCGATGGCTGCTTTGAATGCCTTTTCGAAATCTTCCATTTCACTCATTGCTCCAACGATGTCGTTGTCATGACCTGCCCAATCGATTTGGCTACCTTCAACCATTAAGAAAAATCCGTTTTTATTTTGTTTTAAGCTAGAGATGGCAGAGTTCGTCATATCTGCTAGGGAAGGTGTCTCAGCTTTGCGGTCAATCATTTTATCCATACCACCAGTTGCGAATAAGCCAAGAACCTGTTTATTTTTATTTTTATGTAACTCTTTTTTTGTTGTCACATAGTTAAAGCCATCTTTTTTAAATTCTTTCACAAGGTCTCGGTCCTCGCGGATAAATAGTGATGAACCGCCACCAAGCAGAACATCGACTTTGTGCTTGCCGTTAATGAGTTCATCGTAATAGTCATCTGCAATGCCGTTCATGTTTTTTCGACTTGGATCGTGAGCGCCAAATGCAGCTGGCGTTGCATGTGTAATCTCAGATGTTGCTACAAGTCCTGTAGCTTTGCCCATTTCTTTTGCAGATTCTAGGACAGTCTTCACTTCTGATTCATCATTATCTACTGCTATAGCATTGTTATATGTTTTAATACCTGCTGACATTGCTGTTGCAGCAGATGCAGAGTCTGTTACGTTTTCTTTTGTGTCTTCTGGATACGTCATTTGTTGCCCAACTAGATATTTATCAAACACTGTAGGACTGACAAATTTTGAGTTAGGGCTGCTTTTTAAGTAGCGATAGGCTGAAGTGTAAGAAACACCCATGCCATCTCCAATAAGGAAGATAATATTTTTAATTTCGGGTTCTTTTGGTGCTGTTGATTTTGCTTGCGCCTCAGAAAAAGGTACTCCTAGGCTACTAATCGCCAGAGTAGATACAGCTGCAAACGCAAGTAATTTCTTCTTGAAATTCTTGTTCATCAATATAATTCCTCCTAAACTTTGGTATATCTAAAATATACAGAAACAGTTTTATGGAAGTGTTATCGCCATGTAAGAGATATGTAAATCATTGTAAAGAAAAGATTAACTATCATCGCAAAACTGTTAATTTTTTTTATAGTATGTTCAAAATCGGGTTATTTATTTTTAGAAATTCAATTGTAATATCAGTGCCACATCTATTTTTAGCGTTTTTATTTTGAGAATCAACGCATAATAAAGAAATTAAATGTTAGTTTTGTAGTTGGTGCGGCAATAGCTGGCGGATTAGCGTTATACTTTGGCTGTGAATCACAAGCTCCTCATGGTGGAATGTAGTTTCACTTCTAATTGGTTGTATTGTAACAGCGTTAATGGTTGGATTCTGGAAATAACCAATTGAAGAAAAAATGTAAAGTATTACAGGGCTGCCTTATTTTGTTGAACGGTCAATCGGTCAATTTAAAAGAATTAAACAACTGGTAATTACAAATTAGAGTTATGTTGTATAATTAAGGAAGTTAGTGTGGTCTGAAGGAAGATATTTGATGCAATTTAGAATTGGAGGATGATGACAATGGAAGTGTTGATAAATACTGAAAGACTACTAATCAGAAATTTTAAAGAAGATGATTGGTTAAATTTATATGCATATACATCTAACCCAAACGTAATGGAGTATATGCCATCAGGAGTGTTAAATGAAGATGAAGCAAAGCAGTTAGTGAATAATAATTTGCACGATAAAGCTGAGAAATTCGCAATTATACTAAAAGAAGAAAATCTCCTGATAGGTCATATTGAATTTTTTAAATACTTTGGTGAACATACTTATGAAATAGGTTGGGTGTTTAATCCGGACTATTGTAATAAGGGTTTTGCTACTGAAGCGGCCAAAGCATTTGTAGACTATGGATTTATAGATTTAAAGTTACATAGAATAATTGCCACTTGTCAGCCCGAGAATATTCCATCCTATCGAGTTATGGAGAAAATAGGTATGAGAAGAGAAGGATACTTCAAAAAATGTATACCTCATGGAGATACATGGTGGGATGAATATTACTATGCAGTGTTAAGAGAAGAATATTTAAAATGAAAAATAATAGATAATTTATATGTAAATTACTTCTCAAATTTAATGTACTAATGGAGGAAGTTTAAAATGGACTGTTTAGGATGTAGTCTAGCTAATAAAAATGATCAAGTTCATGTTGTTTTCGAGGATGATTACGTATGTTGTTTCTTGGACCATGATCCATACAACGAAGGCCACGTTTTAATATTGCCTAAAAAGCACATTTATGATGTTGAAGATCTTGATGAAAATACTGCTAATGCAATAATGAAGGCATCTATGCTTTTATCTAAAGCAATAAAAAGACTGTTTAACCCTGATGGTATTACCATTTGCCAAAACGGTGGCATTTTCAATGAATTAACTCATTATCATATGCATGTTGTACCTAGATACAAAGATCAATCATTCGCCACTTTCTATTCAGGTGAGGATAATTATATAGAAGAAGATATTAATTTAGTGGAGACAAAAAGAAAACTTATCGATGTAGTTAATGAAATAATTAACTAAATAATAGTGAATGTAAAAGGAACTTCCGGTCACGTGGAGTTCCTTTATTTTTTTAAAAAACATTTTGAAAGCTTGATTAAAAAGTAAATGACTCATTTGGCACAAAAATGCTACTCAGGCATAGACTAGTGTACGGTGTAGAAAGCGTGTATGAATTAACAATGCTACATACTAAAATTCTGATTAGCAGCATTTTTTCACAATTCTAATATCAAACAAGTATTGAATGTAATATTGGGCATTTGTGAAAGGAGTAGTTCTGCAATTGCCGTTTTTTACACTGTTATTTAAGTTAATAGAAAAAGGTAAAGTACAGTTTCAAAGAAGATGATATATGCTCAATTTTTGTGAAGGCGCCGTAATATAATAATAAATTTTCTGGAAAGGATGAAAAGATGAATTTCGTAAAGCAAATTGTGAGTTCAGCGTTTATAGGATTCGTCTTATTTTATTTAGCGTATGTTATAGATATGGGCAGCTTTAAAATGGAAAGTGAATTTGTCATGGTAGCTGCTATTATAAGTATTGTATTTTTAATCTTATTTATATTAGATGGAATAGTGTTCACCGATGAGACTAGTAGAATCATTCCGTATCAAACTGTATTTGGAAGCGTTTTATTTTTCCCGATTTATATAAATATCATGGATAATTTAGCGGATTCTGAAGCAAATTATGCTGTTCGTTTTATTATCAGTATGAGTGCTGTTTTTTTCATCCTCATTGTAGCTGTCTCATGCTCAATTCGCCATCATTATAATAAGAAGAAACTTATTGGTTAGAAAAAATATAGTAGCTTTGAAAAATTATATTTCATTTAAAAGAACTACCACTTCAAATGTGAAGCAGCAGTTCTTTTTTTGTTTGCTTATTATCTATCATTAATTTTAGTAATAAAAAAGTTCATAGTTGTTGAGCTTTTCTATATCAATCAGTAATATCTACAAATCTGGTGAATATTAATGGAAAGAGGTAGTAGACAAGTTTAAGGAATTTGAAACTTAATCTAGAAGGAGATGAACAGGATGAAATATATACTAGGCTTAATTTTGATCGTTTTTCCAGGCATCTATGGATACTTAGCTCATCAATCAATGATTCCATTTTATCCTCTGATCGCGCAAATTGTTTTTTTAGTATATTGGTTATGGGTTGGTTACATAATCGGGCGATTTAGTAAGAGCTCTATGAAAGGATTGATTTTAGGGAATAGTGTATGGCTGATTTCGTTGGTATTATTCATCTGGCAATTTGTCCTAACAGATGAAGTGGGAAGATTTGGAAACGTCGCTGCCATCCCACAGTACTATATTCTTCCGTTTGTATGGTTAGCGAGTAAATTAGCAGGACTATTAACTATGATTGATGGTTCAACAATTATCATTCTTACTTTTATTTGTATGTTAGTTGTATTTGTTTCCGGATTTAGACTAGGGAAAAAGTGATGTACGGTTTTCTTAGATATTATATACAATATATAGCCATTTGCTAATTGGATTTGCCACATCTACCATTCTCCTGAAAATTTACTTTATTATTAGAGTATTAAATATGATCCATTGAATATGTATTACTTTTTTCGGATAATAATAAATATTGTATCTTCCGTTTATAAGTATTAAACAACTTCCAAATGGATCATCAGAAGGAGAGACAAATGAAAAAAATTAAGAGGCTATTTAAACGTAAATCAATTTGGTTCCTTCTTGTCCTTTTTGTATTTATATATGTAAACAATAGTTCTTTGTTTGCAAAACGGGGAGAGGGAGCTCCACTACTTCTCGCGCATAGAGGACTTGCCCAAACGTTTTCGATGGAAGGTATAGAAAACGATACTTGTACAGCAGAGCGTATTAACCAACCAGAATATCCTTATTTGGAAAATACGATTCCTTCTATGGAAGCGGCAATTAAAGCTGGAGCAGATTTGGTGGAGATTGATGTGCAACCTACGAAAGATCATAATTTTGTGATTTTCCATGATTGGACACTAGATTGTCGGACAAATGGACAAGGTGTGACAAGAGATTATACAACTAGTGAATTACAGGCATTAGACATCGGATACGGTTATACGGCAGATGAAGGAAAAACATTTCCTTTCCGAGGTAAAGGAATAGATCTAATGCCAACACTTGATGAAGTATTGAATTACTTTCCAAAGACTTCTTTCCTGATTCACATCAAAAGTGATGATGAAAATGAAGGAATACAAATGGCGAATTATCTAGAAAAGCTGCCAGCGAATCGCCTCGAACAATTAACTGTGTATGGCGGCGATCAACCAATAGCTACACTAAGAGAGCGTTTACCAAGTTTACGTACAATGTCAAAAGCTACATTAAAAAAAGACCTTATAATATATATGGCTATAGGGTGGACAGGTTATTTGCCTACAAATCTTAAGCACGGTCAATTACATATTCCAGAAAAAGTAGCACCGTGGCTTTGGGGATGGCCAAACCGTTTTCTAAAACGAATGGATAATGCAGATACGAGGGTTATTGTTGTTGGAGGCAATGGGTCCGGCTTTTCAAGTGGTTTTGATACGCCAGCAGATATCAAACGTCTTCCTGAAGATTATTCAGGGGGTATTTGGACGAATCGTATTGATAAAATTGCACCTTTATATAACAAGTAAAGCTTAGTAAGCAAAAAGACAAACCTGGTTCCATAGAAAAATAGGACACAGGGTTGTTTTTTAGTTTAGAATTACTATTTTTGAACACCATTTCATTAGCGAATGGTGTTTTTTGTCAGTGAATTTTTAAATTTAGAAGGAAAAGAATAGAAATTAATAGAATAGAGTTAGAGAGTGGAGAAAATGTGATGAAAAAGCATAGTTTTTTCTTAATTATAGAAGATAAATATCAATTTGGACTGTATAGGACAGAGGTGAGCGAATTGAAAGTAACGGAAGAAATGAAGCAAAGAATACAAGAAGTATTAATTCATGATCCATTATTTACGGTCGTACGTGATACACCTATGGAAGAGATATTATACAGCGATTCTTATTTAGCAGAAATAATTGAAAAGAAGTTCTATTCAATTACGGAAGTCGCTGTGTGGTTTGGCATATCGGATGCGAAGCTAAGATACTATATCAAACCATTTAAGGAATATATTTTTCTCGACCAAGAATTGACCCCCTCCACGTCAACGGTAATACGTTTATCATTCTTAGCCATATTAAAGCTGAGAATGATTATGTTGTTAAAAGATGAGTATCGAGTGAAAGGTTTAAAAGAACTTTTAGGCATAGATGATGTAGGCCGTGTAAATCCACGACCACATTTTTCTGAAGAAACAGCAGTCACAGTTCCAGACCATTTAGGTGAGAAAGTAGATATTCTTAGTAATGTACTAAATCAAATGCTTCAAACAGGCTTATTTGAATTTAAAAAGAAGGATGAATCAGAAACTCAAATAGTAGTGAATGAAGATTTCTTCAAGCAAAGATTGGTTGCTTTTCCTAATGATTCGAATGAACAGATGGAAGAGATAAAAGCACAAACAGAGAAGTTGATAAAGGACAATGAGATATTAAAAGATCAAATTCAAGACATTACGGCTCATAAAGTGAAGGATATTGCTGTGAAGTTGAGAGAACGCCACATTGAGAATGTGGTTGTTTCTGAGTTACGAGCTGAAGCATTAAGTCAGTTTGAAAGTCAAAATAAAATTGGGCTTTTCAAAAAACTCTTTTATTCATCAACAATTGAAAAAGAGAAAGAACAATTTGTATCTAATTATCTGAAAGTACATTTGTATGACAGATTAGAATTGGAGCTAGCCGATTATTATCAGGCCAATCAGCTGCAAAAAGTGCAAAAATAACATCTTGAACTTTTTAAAAGTTATCTATTTTAGAATTGATTATACTAAAGAAAACCAAAACATAAGAGAAGTAATTAATGAATCTATAAGAAATTGGCACATTGATATGTATCAAACTTCATAGCCGACACTTTAGGTTTGGACTCTGTATTGCACAGGATTCAATCCTTTTGTTTGTGACTGAATGTTTTCAATGGAGGGGGAGTTAGGGGAAGGTTTAAATAGGATGATAACACTAAGTGTTAAAGATTTTGATAAAGCGATAAAAGTAATAGAAAGTAATTTGAAAACTGTACCAACTTTTGTCTATTCAATATTAAATAATTATATTAATGGAATTGTTTATGTAGACTCAAAAAATGTTGAGACATTGCTCATTGGAACAGAATCCGGTATTTATTTCATTGCTGGGGAAGAAGATAATCATCAGTTTAATGATTTTCTTTTTGAATTGTATTGTAATAGAAAAAGTGAGGGACTACGATTTACTTTATTTTCTGCATCTGAAAACTGGGATTGTGTAATTAACGTACTTTTTAAAGACAAATTAAAGCAGAGAGGCTGGTATACTTTTACGTATGACCATAAGAAACAGTTTCAAGATGAAAGTCCTCTTGCCAGTGAATATTCTATAAAAAGAATAGATGAAGAGTTAATTAATAGTAGCTCTGAATATAATGGAAATTACTATAAAGAATATTGGGGTTCTGTGTCAAACTTTATTGAAAAGGGTTTCGGTTATTGTATTCTACATAAAGGGAGAGTGGTTAGTGAATGTACTTCGATTTTTTCCTCACTTCAATTCTCAGAAATGGATATTGAAACACACGAAGATTATAGGGGACAAGGATTAGCCGCTATTAATGCAAAAGCATTTATAAATCACTGTTTAGAAAATAATATAATGCCTCGCTGGGATTGTGACATATTAAATAATGCATCTATTAAATTAGCTGGAAAATTAGGATTTAGACAACCTAATAAATATTCAATATTTATAAAAAATAGCTAAATGTTTATCAGAAAACACTAATTAAAGAGAAAAAATAAATGAAACTATAAAAAATTGGCACAAATTATTATACCTAACCAACTATCTCTTGGAGAACCACCTCTATTAGGCTTTGATTTACAGTCCTAACAGTGAAGTTATTGAATTTATAGAAGATGTTAATTTTGATTTAACTACTAAATCAGCAACTTAAGCAATAGGGGAGGATACTAAGTAAAAGAAGGAGCTGTGATTAGCTTCTTTTTTTATGCAATAAAAGTGACAGTACTCATCATACCTTCAAAAAAGGGCACGATTGTAGACTAAAATAGATAGAGAATAATGTTAATAAATATCAAAGCATTATAAAAATAGTGATATGATGGGGGTTATACCATCTTTTTGAATTTCAAGTCTAATGCAAAGAAGGAGCATTATTTCATTAGTAATAGGGGGAGAATAATGGATAAGATTTTACAAGAAATCATAAATTGGGCCAAAATGAGCGATAAACAAATTGTTATTGGTATTTCAGGACATGGTGCTGCTGGAAAAACAACATTTGCCAATAGATTTTTAAAGCTACTAGATTCAGACGAAGTGAATTATATTAATACTGATCCATATATTGTTAGTTCGAACATACGGAAGCATGCAATTATCGATTATACATATCAAAATGAAAATCATCGTTATAAAATGACTGCTTGCCATCCATCCGCGCATCATTTGTCTTCCTTAGAACGAGATGTTCAGATGGTTAGAAATGGTTTAGATTTGTATACGATAGATTCACACTATATGAAAAGTGAGTTAATTTCTTCGAAAAACAAAGTAACGATTGTAGAAGGAATGAGTGTCGCATTTATTAATGCAGATTTATTTGATTTAAAAATTTTCTTTTATACAGATAGTGAAACAGAATTAATGAGAAGATCAAGCCGTGATATTGTTGAAAGGGGAACAGATATCAATTATTTAAGGCAGTCTCATGATGAACGTCGGATTCAGTACGAAGTGTTTATGCATCCGTACAGTCAGCATTTTGATATTATTATCAAAACTTCTGATGAAACAATATGTCTAGAAAAAAATACATTTGAATTTAAAGTGAAATGAAGGGAATCCATTTTGAATAGGTATTTTTCAAAATGGATTCTTTTTTGTGTACAACCATATTCAAATAAGGTATTAAAAACTAGCACTCAATCAACTACAGATTTCATTTGCTGGCGATATGATATAGGGCTAGTCGTAAATTTCGATTTAAATACTTTTGAAAAATAATTTGCATCATTAAAGCCAGTAGTTGTGGCGATCTCACTAATTGGCAAGTTTGTTTCTCTAAGCAGTTGAATAGCATGGGTAAGACGTTTTTCATTTAAGTATTGTTTAAAAGTAACTCCTTTAGTTGTTGAAAATAACATGCTTAAGTAACTTGTGCTAATGCCTAAGAAGTCGGCGAGTATTTTAAGGTTCAACGTGTTATCGGAGTAATAAAGGTCAATGTAATCTAGTGCTCCATTTACATAATCAAACTGGCCGTGTTCTTTTTGGTGTACTGCCTGATTCATTACATCTTGGCAAAAAAGGACGAATTCTTGGATGATGGTGTAGAGTACTGGATGATTCAAAATCATATCAAACAATAAGTCGTATTTTTTTTCCACTTCAATCATTTTATCCATTTGGTATTTCAGCATAAATCGTCTTACTTGAGCTAATATGCTTGTAAGATGAATGCGGATGGCATCTGGTTGATAGTAAATCTCCAAATTAGAAATGTTATACAAAAATATCTTAATAGTTTGGACATCATTTTGCTCTAAGCTTTTAATCCAAAGGCGCTGTTGTTCAATTGTTAAAAAGTGATCGAATTTTTTGTAGACAGGCATTTGACTAACATGAAAAATTTGAGAAAACCCATTTTGAAAACGTAAACTCAATGCTTGTTTTAATGCATTATACATCGTTTTTATGGATTTATTAGGCAAATCATAAATAGCCATATTTAAATAAGCATTATTGGATTTAGTCCACTCTCGCATAATTGATTTTCCCTTTTTAATTAACTCTTCTAGATTTTTATCATTTGAAAAGCAGATAATTCTTTTGGATAATGGATAAAAGGTAAAGTGCTGTGAAAATGGTAGGGATTGTAGCCAATGAAAGAGTAACTCATTTTGCTCTGAAAACTCAGTTTCTATCATAAAGCAAAAAACATTGTCTTCTATTGGAGTAGGAGAATCATCTATAAAGAACGCTGGATACATTGATTTCTCTTGTACATAGGAAAGCGTATCGTTAAAAGTATTCAATACTTGCCTCGATGCAAGTGTTAAATACTGTTTTAACAAATTCAAATCGATTGGTTTTACTAGCAAAGTTAAAGCGCGTAAAGAAAGAGCTTCTTGTGCATTCTTAAATAAGGGTTCAGCAGTTATTGTGATTAAATGATGAGGTTGAATCGATAAAGCCCTCTTTAATCCATTTTTTTTATCTTGCATTAATATTTCAAGTTCTAGCAAAATAATTTCGGGATTCTCCATTTCAAGATAATTTATAGCATCTTCAGCAGTTCCTGCTTCGTAAACAGTTGTAATATCCAACTGATAGTGTTTTATAAACCATTGAATGCCCGTTCTTTCGGTCAGATCTCTATCGATGATTAATAGTTTCATCCTGCTCACCACCACGCCATTATTTATGATTAATACGTTATTGATATAAAATCTAATAAAAGTCCCTGTTTAATCTAATATAATTCTATACAATCTAAAATAATTCCTCTTTTTGTTATATTACCTATTCAAAGCTATTGTCTAAATGATACCTAGATTGCCAACAGTTTATTGAAATGTTTTATATGATTTAAAGACAATTATTTAAACAACTGCAAATGAATTCGTGGGATAAACTGTATTAGCATATGATGTTTTGAAACAATGATTTCTGGAAACGGCTATATGGAAATTAGTGAGATTGAAAAGACTTTAAAATTTCCATAGACCTAAGCCACCATATGGCTGAACGTTTAGAAGAAGTCATTGAACGAATCTGAGGATATTATGAGGTGATAATTGGAATTTCATAAAACATTGTCGATAAGTTTTAGAAATACAGATCACACAATAAGTGTTGAAGTAAACCATCCACTAAAAAATCAATCTAAAAGTAGGAAACCTAAATAAATGAACTAATTACTAAGATTCGTTTATTTGATGAGGGACATTTTACCACTTGATTTTGATATAGGTAAAGAGAATTAAGACCGAGAGTCTGATTATGAAGTGAAGTTCCGTTAAGGGGTTTAAAATTTAAATTAGTGGAGGTTCCGAATGAGTGAATCCAAAACACAGGTGTTTGTCAGTGACTTTACAGGGGCGACGGATGCCATCAAAATTCAAGCGGCGTTAGATTTTGCGTTTGCTAATAAGCAAAAAGTCGTCATTGCAGAAGAACGTAAATACCAACTAAACGCAACAATTAAAATCCGTGAAGGTGTAGAGTTACGAGGAGAACGTGCAACTCATTACTCATTAGATGCAAATTTGAGAGGTTTTGAGTTGGAACAAGGAGCTTCTTTTTGTGGTGGTACGATTAGTATAGGAATTAATAATTACGCGAAGGAAGTTGTCTATTTAGACGGAAAATATAGGTATGATAGTACTAGTGTCAAAACAGTTATACGTGATTTAGTCATGTGGAACTGGACGTCAACGACTAGCGGGATAGGTTTATCTTTATTCTCGGGTGGAGACACACATCAAATTCAATTTCTAAATATTGAACGACTGGTGATATGGAATTTTGACATAGGAATTCGATTAAACGCAACGGAACCAACTAAGGGCCAAACGTGGATCAATGCAAACCGATTCGATAAGATCACATTGTCAGAGTGTAATCAAATGATCGTGATTGAATCAAATATTAGTGTTCCATTTGAATGTTCAGGTAACATCTTTACTAATCTGCAGATTCAACCAAGCACAACTACGAAGCAAATTCTGAAAATTTCGGGTATGGGAAATACATTCACGGGCGTTCTATGGGATACACATATGATTCAACATCAAGGACCCATTGCGGAATTTACCTCTACCAGCTCTATGAACAATATAAATATGATGTTCTTTCCTGAGGAACGTTATGTCAACAATGGTGAGCACACTAACAGAATCGGTGTAGGTGGATTGTCCTCAGAAGGTGAATTAGTGGGGCGTGACTGGAATACGGTTCAAAAAATGGGAACGTATCGTATCATTGAGCCATCTGGATTAACAGCAGCTCTTCATCAGCCAGTAGGTGCCTATGAATATGGAATTATGACCGTTTTCACAACGGGCGACAACGTAGCGCAATTTTATGTTCCACATCAAGGAACTGAGAATTTCTATATTAGATCAAAGTTCGGTTTAACCGACTGGACACCATGGAAATTGAGTGGAAAAGGTAGTGTTAATGGTCCTGCAATCATCGAAGTATTATCAGCAGACCCAGTGAATCCTGCGATTGGTAAGGTATGGATTAGGAGTGATCTATAGATGGGTACGCCTATTGCCTATCAACGCATCCAAACAGCAAAAGGGACATTTGAAATTCCATTGTACTCAATGAAAGATGCGACTATCCTGGATAAATCTCTAAAGATGATGACGCATAAAGGTCTAGCTTGCTATGAACTAGTCGATGCGAAGGTGGGTGGGGTTGAAAATTCTTCCTTCCTTAGAATTCAAACCCACAAGGGACTGAAAGCCATTAAGGGTGTTGTGAACATCATCAAGCCGATTAACACGGCAAAAGCAAGGGCAAATGACAAGGCATCAATTATTATAGAAAATACACCAGATTATTTCCATGTTTCAACTCCTTGGGCGGGGACGGGGCTTGTTATACCGATTGGACTATTAGTTCCAAATCATTATTATGATTTTACAATGTCTATAGAAATTTCATATTCCTTAACCAAAGCAGACTTTGTACTAGTGAATGTATGGAACGCTACTCAAAAAAAGTATTTAGTTAATGGAATGGCTATTATGTTTAGCACTCCAAGCGTTGGAGTTAAACAGGATTTGAAAAGTATTCGGTTAAACACGGATTCAATCTTGGCGACAGATCAGATTGAGTTAAAAATATTTGCTGCAAATGGTGACAAAAGCACGGATGATTCGTTAAACTTTAAAGTCTATAAAGCAGGTATGACGATTAAATTAGTGTAAAAACACAAGGGGGACATACAGTGCCCCTTTTTGTTCGTTTTGTTGATAAACGTGAAGTTATGTCCCTTATCCATAACAGATAGGAAAATATGTAGTGTAGGTGTAAAGTATCTTAGTACATAGTTGAAAAATATATAATAAAAAACAAACCTAATCACCAATATAAGTTGGTAGATAGGTTTGTTTTTTTAGTTACTATAACTAATTTTTTGATCTATATATCAATCGAGTATCTATATTTCTCACATCATACTCTAAAATACTTCTTCAGATTTAACCAGACCTAATTTTTTTATGTGGTATTGTAACGATTGTCTTGAAATATTTAATTGTTTTGCTGCAACTGTTATATTCCATTTATTGCGTACAAGTATGTTTTCTATATAATTAGCTTGATTAGATTCTAGGATGGACTTAAGTGGCCTTGCTATTTCTTCGACACGATCTGTAATTGAGAGTTTTTTTCTTAGATAATGAGGTAAAAAGGATTCGATAACAGTTTCATTAGACTTAGCTTGAATTACTAAATTCTCAATTAAGTGCTGTAACTCTCTTGTATTTCCTGGCCAGTCATACGAGAGTAAAGTTTTAAAAAGTGTAGGTGAGAGTACAATGTTTTGTTTTAAATACTTTTTTTGATAAGTTGATAGGAAGTGATTGATGAAAAATAATATATCTTCAGCTCTTTCTCTTAATGGGGGAATATAAATACTTGAATGTGCGATTCGATAGAACAAATCCAATCGCATTCTACCTTCAGAAGCAAGCAGTTCTGGATCCTCATTAGATGCACTAATAACACTACAAGTAATAGGAATTAATTTATTACTACCTACTCTTCTTACTGCCCTTTCTTGTAAAATACGCATAAGTTTAGGTTGAAGAGTTATCGGCAATGAATTTATTTCATCTAAAAACAAAGTTCCATTCTTTGCATATTCAAATAATCCTTCTTGTTCAACCGCACCAGTAAAGGCTCCCTTAACTGAACCAAATAGAGTACTCTCTAGCAAATTTTCAGGAATTGCCGCACAGTTTACAGCTACAAATGGATTGTTCGCACGTGGACTGAAATTGTGCATACTTTGAGCAAATAACTCTTTTCCTGTTCCAGTTTCACCGACAATTAGAGCATCAGTATTGTAAAGTGAAATGTTTTGTGCCTCTTCAATTGCCTTCTTTAAAACATGACTCTCGCCCTTAATATTTTCAAATGTATATAGAGTTCCATTTGTATTTCCTATCACCTGAAAATCCTTTGAAACGAGACTACGTTTTAATTCAATTGTTTCTAGAAGTTTGTTTTTTAAACTGGTTTCAGTATGGCTTATCGAAAATACTGCAATTGTTTGTCCGTCTTTTTGTATTGGAAAAGAACTATAGCCCACGTATTGTGGTCCATTATTTGTTTTAGAATGAGCTTTGTATTTTGCGTAAATGGGCTTACCCGTTTTGAAGATATGCGCATGTTCAGATTGTCTTCTATTGTACTTATAAACATCCCAAAGTTTGTTGTTTAAAACTACATTTTTTTTCATTTGTTCCATTTGTTCCTGAGCTTTATTGTAGTAGATGATACACCCATCACGATCACTAATTATTACTCCTTCATTAAGGTTTTCTAAGACTTCTTCTAAACAAAAAAGGCGATTAGTTTGATTATTTGAAAGGTCACCAATATCTTCGAATGTTAGAAATATAAAATTATACTCAAATGAGTAAGAGTCTAACTTTATTTTATAATGACGTCCATCAATTGAAATGATTGTATTATTCTCCAACTCGCTTTTATCTATCTGAAATACTTCACAAATAGAAATATTTTTTCGCAAATGTAATGAAATATTCGGATGGGTTTTCCACCATAGAATTTCAAACTGTTCGTTCATCACAATGACATTCGTACAAAGGTTATCCACTAGTCTTTTTAATTCTTCGATCAATGAAAAAGTCCCCCTTTGAAACTATTATGCTCATATATGCAAAATTTATCTGCTACATAGAATTGTAACATAAAACATTGATATTTCAGAAAAATAAGAATTTTATAGATTTATAGTTTTTTTTTGCAAAATTTATCTGCAGTTTTTAAAGAGAAATGTAATGAAAAAATTTAATTTAACTCTTATGAAAATAATTAAATTCGTTGAAAGTCCCATATCTTATTATTTAACCATTAGTGATTTGGTTTTATAAAAAAGAGTTGGCACACCTTTTGCTTATATTATTTGTATAACCTAAAAGGGGGCATTTATTTATGAAAACACCAGAAATTTTATACTCAGTAAAAGCACAAAGAGGAAATGTACTTCGTTGTAAAGGGTGGAGACAAGAAGTAATTTTAAGAATGCTTGAAAACAATATGGAAAATGCAGAAAAACCTGAGGAGTTAGTAATCTATGGAGGGATTGGGAAAGCAGCTCGAAATTGGGAATCGTACCATGCGATTGTTGATTCTCTTAAAAACTTGGAAGATGATGAAACTTTAGTCGTTCAATCAGGTATGCCGGTTGCTATTTTCAAAACACACAAATATGCTCCAACTGTTGTTATGGCAACTACAAATATCATGAAAGCTGATTGGCCAACGTTTTATGATTTACAAGATAAAAACCTGACGATGTATGCTAATTACACTGCAGCACCTTGGGAATATATCGGAACACAAGGTGTAATTCAAGGCACATTTGAAACACTTTCTGCAATTGCTCGTTTACACTACAACGATTCATTAGTAGGGAAAATTTTACTGACTGCAGGTGCAGGGGGCATGGGCGGAAATCAAACACGTGCTATGACGATGCACGGGGGTGTCGCGATTTTATGCGATTCAAATATTGAAATTATTAATCGCCGTATTGAAAAAGGATTTATAGATGTAGTTGTTGAATCGTTCGATAAAGCCGTCTCACTAGCAAAGGAGAAAGCAGAAAAGGGAGAAGCAATAGGTATTGCAGTAGTTGGAAACGCTGCAGATATTTTTGAAGAAGCTTTAGAGAAGAATTTCTTGCCAGACATTACTACTTCTATGACTCCTGCGCATGATCCATTTGCATATTTACCTGCGAATTATACAGTAGAAGAGGCTGAGGCATTACGTAAATCAGATCGCGATAAATACCTAGTAGAAGCTCGTAAAACTATGGTTCGTGAACTTAATGCACTTATAAAGTTCTTAGATTTGGGCGTAAATTCATTTGAATATGGCACGAGCATTCGTAAAGAATGTATTGATGCGGGAATGGATGCAAAAGAAGCAAAACGTTTACCTGGATTTGTTGCAGAATACATCCGTCCATTATTCTGTGAAGGACGTGGGCCATTCCGATGGATTTGTATGTCAGGTGAAGCTGAAGATTTACGTAAAATTGATGATATGATTTTAGAAAAATTTAGTGATGATTTATTAGTCACACGTTGGATTAAGTTAGCAAAAGAACATATTCCAATTGAAGCATTACCAGCTCGTATTTGTTATATGGGATTTGGCCAACGCAAAAAATTTGCACTAGAAGTAAATGACATGATCCGTAAAGGGGAATTGAGCGGACCAGTTGCATTTTCTCGCGACAATTTAGACTCTGGATCAATTGTAAATCCAACATTTGAGTCTGAAAATATGAAAGATGGTGGAGATTTAATTTCGGACTGGCCAGTATTAAATGGCTTATTGAATGCAGTTGGAATGTGTGACTTAATCGCCCTACAGGCTAATTATTCTATGGGTGAAGCTGTTCATACTGGAGTAACAATGATTGCTGATGGTACTGAAGAAGCGGATATGCGCCTTGAAGTTGCTATGACAGTCGATTCGGGTATTGGAGTAATACGCCATGCACAAGCAGGTTATGAAACTGCTAAAGAAGTAGCAAATGGGAAAGGTAAATTAACAAATGAAAGTATTCAAGTTCCATTATGGTGGGAGCCAACAGCTACATTTGGACCAAAAGATGTAAAAAAAACTAGTGTGCTGAAGTAATAAATTTTTGTGGGTCTAATCAAAAATGTTAGGCCCTTTTTAAATGAATTGAGGTGGAAAAATGCAAAAAATAGGGCAAATAGGAAATGACCAAGTTGAAAACAGGAAGTATTCAGCGACAACTATTTTAAAGTTCTTCTTATGCAGTATATTAGGCATATTTATGTTTTTCTTACCGCTTACGATTAATGGAAAAAACTCTATCCCACTAGATCACTTAGTTGGGTGGATTCGAACAACTTTTAGTTCCATTATTGTTTACTACATTTTAGTAATAGTAATTCTGGGTGCTCTTTATCCATTTTATAAAAAAACATGGAATTCTTCATGGATTGAAGCTTCTATTTCTTTCTTAAAAGTATTTGGTGCGATTGCAGCAGTTCTAGTTGTTTTTAATATTGGGCCAGCTTGGTTGATGGCTGAGGATATGGGACCATATTGGTACAACGCACTACTTACTCCAATAGGTGTTCTTGTCCCGATAGGCGCTGTTTTTTTAGCACTTCTAGTAGGATATGGTCTATTAGAATTCATTGGTATTCTAATGCAGCCTATTATGCGACCATTTTGGAAAACCCCTGGACGATCTGCTGTAGATGCTGTTGCTTCATTCGTTGGTAGTTATTCCATAGGTTTATTAATAACAAACCGTATCTTTAAGGAAGGAAAATATACGGCAAAGGAAGCAGCAATTATAGCTACAGGATTTTCAACGGTATCCGCAACTTTTATGATTGTTGTAGCTAATACACTGGATTTGATGTCTATATGGAATTTGTATTTTTGGACGACATTTTTTGTAACATTTCTTGTGACAGCAATTACAGTACGTATTTGGCCGATACGTAACATGAGTAATAACTATTATAAAAATAAGCCAGGTGATCCTGAACAAATTGTTACAAAAAATAGATTGAAGCATGCTTGGAATGAAGGTTTAACTACCGCAGAGCATGCAAAAAGTATTTGGAAAAACATAATAGAGAACGTAAAGGATGGAATAGTAATGGCAATGGGGATACTGCCAACTATTATGTCTATTGGATTAATAGGCTTGCTTCTAGTGAATAATACGCCAATTTTTGATTACCTAGCATATATCTTTTATCCACTAACTTATTTATTACAAATAGCAGAACCATTGTTAGCGGCAAAAGCTGCGGTTATTAATTTAATCGATATGTTTTTACCATCATTAGTTATTTTAGAAGCGCCATTAGAAACTAGGTTCATTATTGCAGTATTATCTATTTCGGCTATTTTGTTCTTTTCAGCGCTAATACCTTGTATTTTATCAACTGAGATTCCTATAAACGTTGGTCAAATGATAGTTATTTGGTTCATTAGAACAGTGTTGACGTTAATAATTGCAACGCCAATTGTATATTTGCTTTTGTAGAAAGGAGTAATTGATTTGACTAAGATTAGACCACAGTTAATTATTGAAAATCCTGCACAAGTAGTAAGCTGTGTAGGTGACAAAATGTCAGATATTTGTCCGTTAACTAATGTTGCAATTGTCATAAAAGATGAAGTAATTATTGAAATATGCTCCCAAAAAGAAGTAAATAATCGCTATGTTCGAGACAATCGCAATGTTATTGATGCCACTGGAAAAGTTGTAGCACCAGGCTTTGTTGATTCACATACACATTTGGTTTTTTATGGTAGCAGGGTGGAAGAATATGCAGCTAAACTTTTTGGTAATGTTGAAGAAAATGTAAAGAAATTAGAAATGAAAACCGGCCCTAATCGAACAATTGAACTGACTCGTGATCAACCTGCAAGTGAATTGTTAAACCAATCCAAAAAAAGAATGTATTCAATGCTCAAGCATGGTACAACAACAGTTGAAAGTAAAAGTGGATATGGTTTAACGATTGAAAGCGAGTTAAAGATTCTTGAAGTGGGCCGTAAATTGCAAGATGAGACACCAATAGATGTAATAAATACATTTTTAGGTGCACATGGTTTCCCAGAGGGCATGACAAAAGAACAATACTTAAAAGTTATTATTGAAGAAATGATTCCGCAAGTTGGAGAACAGAATCTAGCTGAATTTTGCGATGTATGGTGTGATGAAGGCTATTTTACTGCAGAAGAGTCTAGACAAATTTTAGAAGCGGGATTAGCAGCCGGAATGCTTCCTAAAATTCATGCTGATGCGTACTCCTATATCGGGGGTTCAGATTTAGCGGCTGATATGAAAATGGTATCAATTGATCACTTAAACTATACTCCAGATCATGTTATGAAAAGATTAGCAGATAGAAAAGTAGTGGGAGTCGTTATGCCTGCGCTTGATTTTGCAGTTGCTCACAAAAAGCCTTTTAATGCTAGACAGATGTTGGATTCTGGCATGATTGTAGCTCTTGCAACGGATATGTGTCCTGCATGTTATACAACGTCAATGCAATTTGTTATGCAATTGGCCTGCAGGCTTTATCAATTTTCAGTTGAAGAAGCGATTAAAGCTGCTACTTGGGGCGGAGCAAAGGCATTAAATTTAGAAGATCGAGGAACAATAGCTGTTGGCAACCTTGCAGATCTTCAAATATGGGATGTACCAAATTATAAGCATGTTGCCTATGAACTTGGTTCGAATTTAGTAGATACAGTGATTAAACGTGGGGAAGTAGTTTATGAGGAAAAAGCCAAAATTTTAGAGAATGTTGAATTATAGAGGAGGAATAAAAATGAAAGTGGAATTGCATTCGAAAGCTGCTTCACAAGTAAATGAACAACGCTTACTAAAATTATTTTTAGATCTTGCAAAAATCAATGGCCCTAGCACAAAAGAGAAACTTGTTGCTGATTATTTAGCAAATGAACTTCCTAAACTTGGATTTACAATTGAATTTGATGAAGCTCATAACAACTTTAACGGTGAAGTTGGGAACTTAGTAGCTTGGAAAGAAGGAACGGATTCTACTATTCCACCATTGTTCTTTTCAACGCATATGGATACCGTTTTACCAACGAAAAACCTTAAACCAATTATAAAAGATGGTGTCATTTATTCTGATGGCACAACTATTTTAGGAGCAGATGATCGCGCAGCACTCGCTTCTTATATCGAAGCTATCCGAGCTGTTATTGAGAGTGAGGTTCCTCATGGCCCTATTGAATTGTTGTTAACTGTAAATGAACAACCAGGTTTAGTAGGTGCTCGTTTTATGGATTATAGCAAGGTTAAAAGTAAAGTAGGTTATATTTTTGATAGTAGTGGGGATGTTGGTCAAACCATTTTAAAAGGACCTTTTAGTAGTCGCATTTATTTAAAGGTAAAAGGAAATGCGGCGCATATTGCTCTAAATGCCGAAGAAGGTAATAGTGCTTTTGTAATCGCAGCGGCTGGTTTACTAAAAATGAAGTTAGGTAAAGTAGATGAAGAGACCTTAGCAAATATTGGTCTGATAGAAGGCGGAGAATTAACATCTATTATTCCGGGTACTGTCACACTAGCTGGAGAAGTAAGAAGTTTTTCAAAAGAAAAGTTAAATGCGCAACTTCGACATATGGAACAGATGATGAAAGAAGCAGCAAAAGAACTGGGGGGAGTAGTAGAAATCACTCTAGAAAAGAAATACAGCGGTTTTGATATTCCTAAAGAACATATTCTCGTTCAAAATGTTACAGATGCATCTCGACAAATTAACATTCAGCCGTATTTAACGAATACGTTAGGAGGAGCAGATACAAATGTACTTAATGAAAATGGCTTAACATGTATTACTTTAGGTAACGGGTTTCAGAATATTCATTCATATAGAGAATGTATTAGTATAGAAAATCTAATTAATACAGGAAGATTAACAGCTTCATTAATAGAGCAATGGTATGAGAATAATAAATAATTTGTAGTGTTATTTTAGAATAAGAAAGCGATTTCTTAAATAAGGTGGGAGGGGAAATATGTTAGATAATCCGGTGTTGATATCTGTTATTATTCTAACGGTACTAAGCTTATTAAGGGTGCATGTTATCTTTGCGTTATTGATTGCTGCGATAGTAGCAGGTTTAGTTGTTGGTCTACCGCTTAATGAAACAATGACCATTTTTATAGATGGTATGGGAGCGCAATCTGGGACAGCATTAAGTTATATCTTATTAGGGATTTTTGCAGCGATGATTGCTCATTCTGGTATACCAGATGTCTTAATTAATAGATTATTAACTATTAAGAAACCTAGTAAGTACATTTTTATTTTTGGATTAGCTTTAACCGCCTGTTTGTCCGGAACATTAATACCTGTTCATATTGCTTTTATTCCCATATTAGTTCCGCCGCTTTTATACTTTTTCAATAAATTGAAAATTGATCGTCGAGCATTAGCCTCAGCTCTGACTTTTGGTTTGAAAATGCCTTATATGTGTATCCCAGTAGCATACGGTTTGATATTCCAGGGTATTATTGCAACGGAAATGACTAAGAACGGTATGGCAATAAATCAGACTAGTGTTCCATTAGCAATGATTATACCAGCTATTGGCATGTGGGTTGGTTTGTTTATAGCGATATTCATTACTTATCGAAAGCCACGAAATTATGCACAAACAAATGAAGATATTGAATTTTTAAAAGAAGCAAAAGATGAACATCCGAAACGGAAATTTGAGCTTAGAGATGGAATAACAATTTTTGCTGTAATTGTTGCATTAGCAATTCAATTAACGTTTAGTTCATTGGTGTTAGGGGCATTATCTGGAATTATTGTAATGTTTGTAGGTCGAATTGTAACGATAAAAGAGGGCGAAGATGTAGTGCAAGGTGGCGTCAAATTAATGGGGGTGATAGCCTTTATCATGCTTATAGCTTCTGGATATGCCACTATTTTAAAAGAAACGAATGCAATTAGCGAATTAGTAAATGCCGTAAATGGTGTGACAGGAGATAGTAAATTAATTACAGCAATTCTATTGTTATTTATTGGTTTACTTGTAACAATGGGAATAGGTACATCATTTGGAACTGTACCGATTCTTGCAGTTGTATTTGTTCCTTTATGTATCTCAATAGGCTTTAGTCCTTTAGCTACTGCTGCCATTATTGGTACGGCAGGTGCATTAGGAGATGCGGGGTCCCCAGCATCAGATAGTACTCTTGGACCAACATCAGGATTAAATGCAGATGGACAACATGATCATATATGGGATACATGCGTACCAACATTTATTCATTACAACATTCCGTTATTTATCTTCGGAATTATTGCAGCAATGGTTTTATAAAAATCAGAATATTCAATTTATGAGGTGGTTTTGAAATGGGAGAAACAACAGTAAAATTAAAAACGATTGAACTGGATGGTAATTCGCTTACTAGACATGATATTCAGCGAATTGTGGATGGTGAAGCGACCGTTTCTATTTCAGATAATAGTTGGAAAAGAGTTCGGGAAAGTCGGAAGCGTATTGAAAAAAGATTAGCTGAAGGTGAGACAATCTATGGTGTAAATACAGGGTTTGGAAAGTTAAGTGATGTGAAGATAGAGGATGAGGATATTGAGTTATTACAATTGAACTTACTGCGTGCTGATGCGGTAGGAGTAGGTCAGCTACTATCTAAAGAAATTGTTCGTGCAATGATGATATTACGTACAAATGCTCTAGCTAAGGGGTTCTCCGGAATTTGTGAAGATACTTTGCAACTATTAGTGGATTTGATTAATAATAAAATTCATCCTGTGGTGCCGTCACAAGGGTCAGTAGGAGCAAGTGGAGACCTAGCTCCCTTAGCGCATATTGCTCTCGTATTAATAGGTGAAGGCAAAGCCGAATTTGAAGGTGAGATTATTACTGGTGGAGAAGCTTTAGAAAAAGTAGGTTTGCAACCGGTGAGATTAAAAGCAAAAGAAGGATTGGCCTTAATAAATGGAACACAGGCAATGACAGGAATTGGTGTGATAACCTTAAATGAGGCAGAGCGAATCGGTTATGCAGCAGATATGGCCGCATGTTTAACAATGGAAGCTCTACAAGGAATTATCTCAGCATTTGATCCAGAATTACTAGCAGTTAGACCACATAAAGAACTTGAATTTGTAGCAAGTCGAATGCGCGGGTGGTTAGAAGGGAGTAAACGAGTTACTAAGCAAGGTGAGGTTCGAATGCAAGATGCCTATTCTATTCGTTGTATTCCACAAGTACACGGCGCATCTTGGCAGACATTTAATTATGTAGAAGAACGTCTATTAACAGAAATGAATGCAACTACCGATAACCCTATCGTGTTGGAAAATGGAGAAGTCATTTCTGGCGGACATTTCCATGGTCAACCAATTGCTCTAGCAATGGATTTTCTAAAAGTTAGTGTATCTGAATGGGCAAATATTTCAGAGCGGCGTACAGAACGGCTAGTTAACCCATCATTAAGTGGGTTATCGCCATTCTTGGCTACTGACCCAGGGTTAGAATGTGGCCTAATGGTATTACAATATGTTGCTGCTTCAATAGTTTCTGAAAACAAAGTACTAGCCCATCCAGCTAGTGTAGATTCTATTCCAACCTCTGGTAACCAAGAAGATCACGTGAGTATGGGAACAACAGCTGCAAGACAAGTACATCAAATTGTGCATAATGTAGCAAGGGTCATAGCAATAGAGCTAATTGCAGCCTCACAAGCAATTTATTTAGAGAAAATAGAGGATCAATTAGCTCCAGGAACAAGAGCTTACTTAGAGAAAGTGAGAGAAATTTGTCCACCACTTACTGCAGATAAAGCAATAAGTGAAGAAACAGAAGCACTTGCGAAATTTTTACTTCAAAGTAATGATTTACTTTAATTAATGAGTGATAGGATGAGATACTCTCATCCTATTCTTTTTAAAAAAAATAAAGAGAAAAGGGTGGAATCATGAGTAAGATACAAGAACAAAGTACAGCAATTCAACAAGTAATGAATGATGTTATTTCCTGGAGACAGTATTTACATGAAAACCCGGAATTATCTTTCAACGAATATGAAACATCAGCTTTTATATTTAAAACTTTATCAACTTTTCCAAATCTCGAACTTTCTAAACCTACTAAAACAAGTATCGTCGCGCGCCTAATAGGAAACGAACCTGGAAAAGTGATTGCATTTAGAGCTGATATGGATGCACTACCTATTCAAGAGGAAGTGGATCTTCCATATGCTTCAAAAGTTCCTGATGTAATGCATGCTTGTGGACATGATGCACATACGGCCATCCTACTCGGAGTAGCAAAAATACTATCAAAGCAACAGCATAAAATTAAAGGTGAGATTCGTTTCATTTTTCAGCATGCTGAGGAAGTGTTACCTGGTGGTGCGAGTGAGATGGTAGCAGCAAATGTAATGGATGGTGTTGATGGAATTTTGGGCTTACACGTTTTTAGCATGCTACCAACTGGGAAAATTGGATTTTGCCCAGGTTATTTTACAGCGAATTCTGATACATTTGAAATTGATGTTATCGGCAAAGGAGGTCATTCCTCACAGCCGGAAGATTCCATTAATCCGATTTTAATAGGTTCACAAATTGTAAATAGTTTACATCAGATTATCCCTCAAAAAATTGCTGCAAAAGAACAAGCAGTTTTAGCAGTAACAGAATTTAATGGAGGAGCAGCGAAGAATATTATTCCAGAAAGGATTGTAATCGGTGGTGGGGTTCGAACTTACTCTCGAAGCGTCCGAGAGGAAATAGCAAGACAGATTGAGGTGAATGTCAAAAATATCGTAGCGTCCCATGAAGCAGATTATAATTTGGAATTTACCTATGGATATGACTCTGTATATAATGATGAGCAAATTATTGCTACTATTGAAGAAGTAGTGAAGAAAGAAATGGGCGCAGAATATATACTTCATGTACCGCCTTTTATGGGGGGAGAGGATTTCTCTGCTTACTTATCAAAAGCACCAGGAGTATTTCTTGGAATTGGAGCTGGTTTTGAAGATGAAACTTTGAATTACCCACATCATCATCCAAAGTTTCAAATAAATGAAGATGCCTTAGAGATAGGTGTTAAAGTTTTTGTTCATACGGCTAAGAAATTAAATATGTAACTTTTAATATCCTAATCATAAAAGGAGGACATTAATGTTATCAGATCCAGTAATCGCTAGTATGTTTATATTGGGATTAATAGCTTTAGGTGAAGTAATATCAATTATCACAAAGGCAAGAGTACCAATGCTTTTTGTGGCTATGGTTGGGTATTTGGTTTTACTTTGGACAGGGATTTTTCCAAAAGATTTAATAATTAATTCTTCTTTTTTAACCGTAGGAGCAGTCTTGGGTACTGCACCAATATTAGTGCATATGGGCACATTAATACCGTTGAAAATGATAAAGTCACAGTGGCAAGCTGTAATTATCGCTATCATTGGAATGATTATTGCGAGTTCGTTAATTCTAGGGATAGTCACATTTATATTCGACTATGGAACAGCAGTCGCAGGAGTTGGACCATTAAATGGAGGCATAATGGCAGTATTAATAACATCGGAGGGGTTAAAAGAATTAGGGTTTGTTAGTCTTTTAACGATACCAGCATTAATATTGGCATTTCAATCATTAATAGGCATGCCGATTGCCTCGTTATTACTACGAAAACATGCTTTGAAAATACGTGGGAAAATTGAAAATGGAACTTTTGTATCGACCAATAGTGAAAAATTTGATGAAGAAAACGAAATGAAATTAGTCATTCCTAAAAAGTATCTTTCTAACTTAGTGTTATTATTTATGTTGTTTGTTGGTGGTGCATTAGCAGTTGCCCTTGCTAAAATGACAGGAATCCCTTACAGCTTATGGGCATTGTCTATAGGTATTATAGGTAGACTTGTTAAGATTTTCCCTGATCGAATTATGGAGCGTTCAAACAGTTTTACAGTTGGTATGGCAGGGATAATTGTAATGGTTATTGCTATGAGCAATGATATTACGTTTAGTATGTTTATAGATTACTTGCCAGCAGTAGCAACTATTTTAATAATTGGCGTGATAGGAATAATTGTTGGTGGATTTATAGGGGCAAAAATTTTTAAATGGGATCCTAACAAAGCTATTCCAGTCGCCTTAACATCGACATTCGGTTTTCCAGGGGATTATATTATCTGTGAAGAAGTAGGACGGAGTATTGGAAGAAACGAAGAAGAACAAGAACAAATATTCAATGAGGTATTAACACCAATGTTAGTTGGAGGATTCACCACAGTTACAATCGGCTCTGTAGTTATATCTTCTATACTAATTAACACCCTTTAAATTCCGAATATTCAATTAAATTTAATTATTTATTAAATTACAAATAGTAGACCAATGCCATACATCTGGCATTGATCTACTATTTTTTATTGTTTTATAATTAAATAGCAGGTTATATAAATTACAATCTTTTAGCGAATTCTAATATTAATAAATAAACAATGTAGTACTTTCTATTTAAGATGATAAATGATTTTTTATGATTAACACGATATTAATGAATATTTTAAAGAATTTCCTTACCTAATCTAATATAATTCCATGTAATCCAAAATAATTCCTCTTTTTTAAAACTTTTTTACATATATATTTAATGGTCAGAATTTTAAAATTATAAAAAGGGGAGTGGTTGAAATGGAGGACATTCGAGAAAATGATAGTCTTTTTTCAGTTACAATCACTTCTGAATCACCTTGCTCTACAATATACTCATCTTTTAACGTGAAAGCAACGGTCGTGACCAAATTTATAGTAGCTGTTGTGTCTATTTCCGTTATTTTATTTTTCTCAGCAATTATTCCTTTAACGATACGTCAACTAATTATTATTTGGTTCCAACGTGTTGTTTTAACACTAATTTTAGTAACACCTATTGCATTTTTACTATTTTAAAAGGAGCGTGTCATGATGGAAAACGTTATGCAGAATATTAAAGCACCAACTGGTAGTGAATTAACTTGTAAAGGCTGGACGCAAGAGGCGGCTATGCGTATGTTAATGAATAATTTAGATCCAGAGGTTGCTGAAAATCCTGATGAACTTGTTGTTTACGGGGGAATAGGGAAAGCTGCTCGTAATTGGGAGAGCTACGCACAAATTATTGAGTCATTGAAAAAGCTAGAAAATGATGAAACTTTACTTGTGCAATCAGGGAAACCTGTCGCAGTTTTCCGCACATATGAGCATTCACCACGTGTATTAATCGCAAATTCAAACTTAGTTCCTGCGTGGGCAAATTGGGAGCACTTTTATGAATTAGAAGATAAAGACTTAATGATGTATGGACAAATGACAGCTGGAAGTTGGATCTATATTGGCGCACAAGGTATTTTGCAAGGCACATATTTAAGCTTTGTGGAAGCGGGCAAAAAAGTATTTGGCACAGCAGATTTAAAAGGGAAATTAATCTTAACTGGTGGCATGGGTGGTATGAGTGGCGCTCAACCGCTAGCTGGTAAAATGGCTGGAGCAGTTATTTTAGTTGTTGAAGTCGATAAAAAACGTATTGAGCGTAAAATCAAGGAAGGGTATTGTGATTATTTAGCGGAAGATTTAGATGAAGCCTTGAAATTAGCTAAACAGCTTCAAGGCAAAAATGAACCTGCTTCAATAGGCCTTGTAGGTAACTGTGCGGATGTCTATCGTGAAATTTTTGACCGTGGGATTGTTCCGGATTTCGTAACGGATCAAACAAGTGCGCATGACCCATTAAATGGCTATATTCCGAACAATATGACACTTGATGAAGCACTTCAGTTACGCAAGAGTGATCCGAAAAAGTATGAGCAAAAGGCAAAGCAAGCGATGGCTGATCATGTGCAAGCCATGCTAGATTTCCAAACTGCAGGAGCAGAAGTATTTGATTACGGTAATAATATTCGCAAATACGCTCAAGAAATGGGTGTCGCAAATGCATTTGATTTCCCTGGTTTTGTTCCAGCATACATTCGTCCATTATTCTGCGTAGGAAAAGGACCATTCCGATGGGCTGCACTTTCAGGTGATCCAGAAGATATTTACAAAACAGATGCTCTTGCTAAAGAAATGTTTGCAGATGATGAAGGTCTTGTGAACTGGATTGATATGGCACAGAAAATGGTCAAATGGCAAGGTCTACCTGCACGTATTTGTTGGTTAGGATATGGAGACCGTCATCGTTTTGCTTTAAAAGTAAATGAAATGGTTGCATCTGGTGAGTTAAAAGCACCAATCGTATTCGGCCGTGATCATTTAGATTCAGGTTCAGTTGCATCACCAAACCGTGAAACTGAGGGTATGAAAGACGGTTCAGATGCAGTATCTGATTGGCCAATATTGAATGCTTTAGTCAATACTGCAGGAGGCGCGAGTTGGGTAAGTGTCCACCATGGTGGCGGAGTAGGAATGGGGTATTCACAACATGCAGGGCAAGTGCTTGTCGCAGACGGTACAGAAATGGCATCAGAAAAGATTAATAGAGTATTAATATCAGACCCTGGAATGGGCATTGTTCGTCATGCGGATGCAGGTTATGACATCGCTATCAAAACAGCACAAGAAAAGAATGTGCATATGCCAATGTTAAAAACAGAAGGGTGATCACATATGATTATACTGATTGAAAATGCAAATCAATTAATTACTTTACAGGGCACGAAGAAAAAAGCTCGCATAAAAGAAGAAATGAGCAATATACAAATCATTGAAAATGGTAGTGTATTAATAAGTGGAGATCGTATTATAGCAACAGGTACAAAAGCATCTATAAGAGCAGATTATCCAGAATTGGTATCACAAGCGAAAATAATTGATGCTACTGGTAAAGTGGTTATGCCAGGCTTAGTGGATGCACATACACATCTAGTCTTTGGTGGTACTCGAGAAAATGAATTCCAAATGCGTCTAAACGGTGCAACCTATATGGACATTATGAATGCCGGTGGTGGAATTCATGCTACGACGAAAAAAACACGAGAAGCAACATTTGAACATCTTTATGAAAAAACATATGAACATCTCAATAATTTTTTAAAACATGGTATCACAACTGTTGAGTCGAAAAGTGGCTATGGCTTAGATTGGACTACTGAGGAAAAGCAGCTCCAAGTCGCGAAAAAGCTTCAGGAAAATCATGTAGTAGATGTAGTGAGTACCTTCATGGGTGCTCATGCAGTTCCTGCTGAATATAAAAACAATCCAGATGCATTTGTAGACATTATTATCAATGACATGATTCCGAGAGTAGCGGAAGGCAATCTTGCCGAGTTTAATGATGTCTTTTGTGAAAAAGGTGTGTTCACTCCTGAGCAGTCACGCAGGATATTATTAGCTGGGAAAGAACATGGATTGATCCCTAAAATTCATGCAGATGAAATTGAGCCATATGAAGGCGCTGAGCTTGCTGCTGAAGTGGGAGCTATTTCAGCAGAGCATTTACTAGTGGCATCTGATAAAGGCATTCGTGATATGGCCGAAGCTGGTACGGTTGCGGTATTATTACCAGGGACTGCATTCTTTTTAAAAGCAGATTCCGCTAGAGGACGATTAATGATTGATGAAGGCGTTCCAGTAGCGATTTCAACTGATTTTAATCCAGGTTCTTCACCAACAATCTCTCTGCCATTTATCATGAATTTAGCATGTATGAATATGGGCATGACAATGGAGGAAGTATTAACAGCAACAACTATCAATGCAGCCTATGCGATTAATAGAGGGCATGAAATTGGCTCACTTGAAGCGAGCAAAAAAGCAGATGTACTCATCCTAGATGTTGAAAATTATCAGCAACTGCAGTACTTCTATGGTATGAATCATACACATACGGTCATTAAGAATGGTCGAGTTGTTGTTGAGAATGGCGTGTTATGTAGTGAATTACAAAACGTTACAGATTGAGCATAATATAATTATGGAAGAGCCTCTGATTGTTTACTTATCTAGGGTGAAATATTTATAATCAAACTATTAAAAGGTATTACATATTAATGATGTAGTACCTTTTTTATTGTATTTATATAGAAATATTTATGGTATTATATGTAATATTATAATCAAAATTTAGGTATAGGTGAATATATATGGTATACGTTCAGGTTTCTTCAAAAACATATAGGGATAATACAGGTAGGAGCATAAACTTTCCTACTCTTCTAGTTGAGTATAATGGAAAGACAATGTTTTTTGAGCAATTACACAGATATCAAATAAAGAATCATAGTAAAAGCAGAAGTTGGCATAAGAAGTTAGTACAAGCTGTAATGAATGCTAATCCAGATTATTGGGGGTGGTGCTAATGATGTATGTTTAAGGCAGGCACAAAAGGACGCGCCGCCTGTCGGCGCTTCGCCCTTGCCCTTGGGGACGGGAACGGCGTTACGGGCAGATGCAGCGAATTAATATTTTCGGAAGTAGGGAAGAAAAATGATTGAATTAAGAAAAATTACCCACGATAATTTTGAGGCAGTGTTGAAGTTAAGCATAACAGACGAGCAGAAAGGAAATGTGGATTCCAGCATATATTGTTTGGCTAAAGCCTATGTAAAGATACTCAACGACGAAAAACCTCCTATGATCTTCGCTATATGCAACAATGATGAAGTTATAGGATATGTCGATATTGGATTTTTCGAACTGGCGGAAAGTGCATTTTTATGTGAAAAATATGGAGATAAATCTACTTATGGACTTAATCGCTTTATGATTGATAAAAAGCATCAAGGCAAAGGATTTGGCAAACAAGCAATGATGAAAGTTATTGATTACATAAAGTCGTTTCCACAAGGAAAAGCCGATGCAGTTGCTACATCATATTGGATGGTAAACGAAGCCGCCCGGAAGTTGTTTGCGTCTGTCGGTTTCGTTGAAACAGGAGCGATATGGGACGGACAAACAGGGGGTAATTGGAATGCAGAAAGAAAAGATATAGAGTATGCAGAAGTAGGTGCCAGACTCGGATTATAAAGCTAACAATTTGAATAGTGCATCGTACAGTATAAGACCAACTATGCGAAGTCAAACGTCCGTTTGAGAATATTAAAGCCCATCTTTTAAGAGATGGGCTCATTCTGTCTGATTAATATGTTCTAACGGTTACAGGTATAAACTCTTTTATGTACTGTTCCATTTCAATCAATGAATCTGTAAATATCATCGCCTTTTGATCAGCTTCTGATAAAAAGTCACTTGTTACCAGACGTTAGTGTTGCAGCACTAATGTCTTTTTTTATGCACTCTTATTACTGCAAGTATATAACTACGCTAGATCATTTGGCAAGTTCAGGTGGCATTGTTGTAGCACTACATACTATATACATTACAAATTCAATAAACGTTCCCAAACGCAAGTTTGGTAATACACGAAAAAGCGACAAACGTTGTTAAATCAACATTTGTCGCTTTTTTAGTGGAACATTATTTATACATACTTTTATGCACGTTTCTACAAAGCTAGTCGCAGCAACAAGTTGAGCGTGTTTTGGTGCTGGCTGCGTTCATTATGATGTTGCATAGAATCGTGCATATTTTTAACGTTTCTTAACGTTCAAAATTTCCAAAATACAGGCTGTACCCCTATACAAATAAAAAGTTTGATTATAAAGTTTGATTATATATAATCAAACCCAAAACCTCTAAATATAAGGTCTAATTTTATTTTATTATATTATTTACCCTATATTAGATATTAATCAGAGGTTTTTTCTATGGTTTAATAGAGAAGTATATATTTTTAAAAAAATAATGAATCGGAAATGAGTCGACCGGCGTCTATAGGGTGGTTGCTTGAAAGGAGGGCGTGGATTGGCTAAACAATTGGAAGAAATTATTGAAGAGTATGGCGATTACTTACTACGTGTTGCTTACTTATATGTGAAAGATTTAACGATTGCTGAAGATATCGTGCAAGATGTTTTTATAGCATTTTATAAAAAGCAAAGTCAATTTAAAGGTAATGCATCTTTAAAAACATATTTAGTGAAAATAACAGTCAATCGCTGTCATGATTATTTACGAAGTTGGAAGCGAAAACGTCTGATTTTAATGGATAAAATGACTGGGAAGGGTGATAGTAGAACACCAGAATATCTCGTTTTAGAAGCAGCGGACCGAATGCGAGTGACAGAGGCTCTAATGCAGCTACCGATATTGTACCGAGAAGTTATCATTTTATATTATTATCAAGAAATAAATACGGTGAAAATAGCTGAAATATTAGATTGTCCAGAGGCAACGATTCGTACAAGATTGCAGCGGGCACGTAAGTTATTACATAAGCAATTAGCAGGTTATGAATGGGAGGGGTGGCAACATGAATCGTTTAAAGGATGATCTAGATCGTGAGCTTCAGCAACAAATTTTCTTAAAAAATGATGTGAAAAGAAGAATGCTTGAACAGGCGGAAAATCCAACTAAAAAATTGCACTCTAATTGGCGGTATCCCGTTGTACTCGTAGCTTGTACATCTGTTCTAATTCTTTTTGCAATACTACTATTCCAAGATGTTGGTGGATATGAAAAAGTCGTTACAGGCGCAGAAGCAGATTCAGGCTTACAGCTGGATTGGCTAATCGAATTACTGCCTTTTGTCATTTTTGGGGTTATTATTTTGAGTATGGTTAAATTCTTTCAACCATTTGAGTTACCAGTTTGTGAGAACTGTCATGAAGAGTGGAGTTGGCGAGTTTCGATTAAAAAGATGTTCATCCTCAATCGAGCAATGAGTTGTCCCAGTTGTGGGGAAAATCAATATCAGACAAGGAAATCAAGAATTCGTATGAGTCAATTAGTCTTGTTATCCAACGTAGTCTTATTGATCAATGCATTTTTTGATTTCTATTGGTGGGAAATTGTTTTAATGTATGTTGCTATTATCGCTACTGCTTTTATGTTACTGCCATATAATTTGAAGCTTCAAAACGATGAGGATATAAATTTATGGTGACTGTATTTGAATAGAAAAACAGCTAAGAAGATGATCACTTAGCTGTTTTGAATAATAGATAATAATTAGTTCAGTTGGGTTTGATTTAATTCACTTTGAATGTATTGTTTTTCTTTTGAAAGTTCTTCTCCACGTATAATATATTCTTGGCGCATATCTACGAACTTTTGTTGAATTTCCATAAATTCAGTTTGCATACGTTCAATTGCTTTATGCATGTCCATAATCATTGGCGAAATTTTTTCTTTTTCTTCATCTAATACGATATATTCATCGTTATTTAAGAAAACTTCGATTTTAAATTGTTCATTTTCAATAGAAAGATTGAAGAACATTTCAAATAGGAAATGTTTGAAGTGTTTTTGATAAGCCTTTTTAATAGGGCTACTTTCAGGTAGCTCTTGGAATAATTTTCCGATTGTTTCACCTTCAAAAATTTCATCGAAATCAATTAAGCCATGTTTTTTAAAAAAACGAGTTACTTCAATATTATATTTTGATTGGACAACACGTAGGTCGGCATCTAAGTATTTGATTTGATCTTCATTTTTTAACATACGTTTACGTAATTCACTATGTTTCATTGTATTGACCTCCATTCGTCATTTTTATATCATATCAAAGATTTGTGATTAGTGATAGAAAGTTGATTGCGAAGGGGGGGAGATGTTATTCGTTCATCATAAGAGTAAGAAAAAAAGGCACTCGATATCCCGAGTGCCTTTCTATATATATTAGACTTATTTTGCTCCGCTTAATTCTACTAAGATTTTAGCTTGTGATTTATCGTTTGTTAAAGCTTCAAAGCCTTTTTCTACGATATCATCCAATTGGATACGGTCTGTGATAATACCTTGTGGTTTTAATTGACCAGTACCCATTAAGTCTACTGTTTGTTGGAATGATGTTGGTGTGTAAGCAATACTTGAAGTGATTTTCACACCTGTATTTGTTAAATGGATTGGATTCCATTCAATAGGGCGAGCAAAGATAGAGACGATTACCATTGTACCACGAGCTTTAGTTGCATCAATTGCTTGTTTAAATGTAGGTGCAACACCAGCTACTTCAAATGATACATCGACACCATCTGGTACGATAGCGTGAATAGCTTCAACACCATTTACTTCACCAGAGTTAATAACATGAGTAGCACCAAGTTCTTTTGCTTTTGCTAGGCGAGTTTCAGATAAATCTAGCACGATAATTTTACTAGCACCCGCTGCTTTTGCTGCGATAGCAGTTAATAATCCAATTGGACCTGCACCGAAAATAGCTACTGTATCACCGAAGCGTAAATTACCCTCTTTAACAGCTTGTACTGCTACAGCAGTAGGTTCAACAAGAGCACCATCTTCAAGTGTCATTGTTTCTGGAAGTAAGTAAACATTGTTTTCAGGAGCGTTTGCAAATGTTGTAAATCCACCATCACCATGTAAACCGATAAAGCTAAAGCCATCGTAAGCATCTACATCTTCAGGTTTGTTACCATGAGTAATTGTTGGGTTAATCGCTACACGATCACCAACTTTAAATTTAGTTACATTAGGACCAACTTTTTCAATAACGCCAGCGAATTCATGACCCATAATTAGAGGAGCTATTTCACCAGTTAAACCGTCTTTTTCTTTTGTTGGAACAAATACAGGGCCTTCTTGATACTCATGCAAATCACTACCACAAATACCAGCCCATGCTACACGAACTGTTACCTCATTATCTTTAAGAGCTTTTAATTCTCTTTCCTCAATGCGAATATCTTTTTCTCCATACCATACTGCAGCTTTCATAATATATTGACCTCCAGTAGAATTGATGTCTTTGAGTTACACCCCCATTCTAGCACTCTAAAAAAATGGTACAACTAATAACCCTTGGAAAAAGCTAGAATGGACTAAAGTTAGAACAAATTGTACATAAAGAAGTCTATTGAAAATATATTGAATACTAAAAAACTCTTAGTTGCTTCGCATTAAATCGGGAATATAGTAACGCTACACCTTTACTGAAAACACGAACATATACTCACGAACTACTAATAATCTGTTCTTTTAAAAATATATTCAATTCTTTTTAAACTTATAAGCTTTTCCGGTTTCATTAAATTCAGAGTAATGGTGAGTTACACAAAGAGGTTCACCTTTTTAATAAATATTAAAAACTGAATAAATTTAAACTCACTAAAATAAAGGTTTTTTGGAATATTTGTCTAATTTATATTGGTTCGGTCAAAAAAATATGGGTAAGTGTTGTAATTTCGAAAGCGGGGTATGTAAATGGTGGATAAGAAGACAAGAGATCTTTATTTTTTTGTTTCACTTATGTTTGAAAAAAAGCGTTTGATCGTGACGGGTATATTGTTAATGATCATCGCAACTTTTATTGATTTATTATCTCCTTTAGTTATGAAGCAAATAATTGACTCAGCAATTCCTGAAAAGAATTTCAAAGCATTGTTTATTTTTATAGTGATTTTAACCATATTACCTATTCTTTCAACTATTTTAAGAACTGTAAGAATGATAATAAACGTTAAAATTGGTGGCAATGTAACCGAAAAGTTAAGAACAATGGCGTTTGAGAAGGCATTTACACTATCATCTATAAACTTAAACCAGTTGAAACTTGGAGATATAGTTGACCGCGTAACGCGCACTTCGGGTATGATAGGTGAAGTTTATATAGCAAATGAATTATTGAATGGTATTACAAGCCTATTCATGTTTATAGGAATGACTGTATTTATGCTAACAATTAGTTGGAAATTAACATTAATCGCATTTTTAGTTATTCCGCTTGTATTCATCATAACTTATATGTTAGGGAGAATATCTGAAACTAAAACAAAGCGTTATATGAAATATACAAATAATGAAATGACTTTTTTTACGGAACTAATCAGTGGCATAAAAAACGTCCAAATCTTCTCCCAACAACAAAGTGAAATGAAAAAAGTAAAGAGTTTGTTGAAAAAACATAGCGAACTGCATTTAAATACGAGTATTTATCGAAGATCATATTCAGATATATTCAATCAATTGGTAAAGTCCTTGGCATTAGGAATAGTATTTGCTGTAGGAGCTTGGGATATTAGCAATAATCAATTAACTATTGGATCACTTGTCGCTTTTACAGTATATGTACCTCAGCTATACACTTTAGTAAATGAAATGCAAACTGCTTATATAGGTACTACTAATGTTAGGCCAATTATAAAGCAATTAAATAACTTTTTAGATACTCATGAACCAATTATTGAAATCCCAAATGCAATTCCTCTAAAAAATGTCAGGGGTGAAATAGAGTTTCGAAATGTGTCGTTTACATATGAAAACAATCGCGCAGGTTTAGAAAATGTCTCTTTTAAAGTACAGCCTGGAGAAACCATAGGAATAGTTGGAGGTTCAGGAGGAGGTAAAACTACAATATTAGAATTATTAATGCGTTTTTATGACCCAACTAAAGGGGCAGTATGTATTGATGGGGTTGATATTTCAAAATACAATCTTATTGATTTTAGAAATGCTATAGGATTAGTAACACAAGATCCTTTTCTTTGGAACAGAACAATAAAAGAAAATCTAATTTATGGAGTTCCTCAAGCGACTGAAGAACAAATATTACACGCGATCAAAGTAGCTCAACTAGAAGAATTTATAGACAGTTTACCAGAAGGATTTGAAACAGTGGTTGGAGAGCGTGGTGTTCGTATCTCGGGAGGAGAAAAACAACGATTAGCTATTGCTAGAGCTATTTTAAAAGATTCACCCATAATCCTTTTAGATGAACCGACATCTGCATTAGATGCAAATACTGAGTTTTTATTACAATCTAAAATGGAAGAAGTATTTAAAGGTAAAACCATCATTTTAGTAGCACACAGACTAGCTACAATACGAAAAGCTTCTAAGATTTTAGTGTTAGATAATGGCGAAATAATTGAGTTTGGTACACCTTTAGAACTGTTAAATAATAAAGGAGCTTATTATGACTTATTATCAAAACAAGTTTCAACAAATTAACTCCTAAGGTAAAACTATAATTAAATTAATTCGATTTATGGAATCCCATATAGTACTTGTTCGATTAATAAAACAGTAACAATTGATTTTTTTAATATCTACTATTGATGTCTGTGAGCAATTTCTTCATTAAACTAATACGTAGTCATAATATATAAAATAATATTCCTTTTAATAAAAAGGAGAAATGGGGTTTAATGTGAAACCAGTTATCGGTATTTCTTCAAGCCTAAATGAACAATTACTTACACTTCCAACTGATAATATTCATGCTATTTCAAAATATGGTGGTTTACCTATTGTCCTTCCTAATTATAAGGAAACTGAAGCTGATTTAATTGTAGAAATGATTGATGGGTTACTGTTAACGGGTGGAGGAGATATTGATCCAATACTTTTTGGAGAAGAGCCGCATCAAAAGCTTGGATCTATAACGCCCGAGCGAGACGCATTTGAAGTTGCTATCGTCAAGGAAATGTTACTCCAGAATAAACCGGTTTTCGGAATTTGTAGGGGTGCTCAAATTCTAAATATAGCTGTAGGTGGTGACATGTTTCAGGACATTTATACTCAAACCGAAGAAAATCTTTTACAACATCAACAGCATGCACCTCGTTGGCATGCGTCCCATTTTGTACACGTAGAGGAAAATACGCTGTTAAAGTCAATTGCTCAAAAGGGGAAATTTAAAGTAAATAGTTTCCATCATCAAGCAAATAGAAAAATAGCCGGTGAATTTGTAGTATCAGCGGTAGCAAGTGATGGCGTTATTGAAGCTTTTGAAAGCAAAAATCATCACTTTGTCATGGGCGTACAATGGCATCCAGAGTGTTTGTTGTTAAATAATGATGAAATATCAGCAGAAATAATGAAGGCATTTATCAATGCTTGTAAAAAATAATATGTACAAAGCGACTGTATTTAAACAGTCGTTTTTGTTTGAAAAATATCTCATTTGGATAAGCTAAATGCTTGCGATTACAGTGTTGATCTTTTTATACAGATAAATACGCTAAAGTGAATTATTTTAGATTCATGAATCCTTTTTTTATGGGAAAACTATCGTAAGTCCAAAAAAGGAGGTATCTTAGCTTGAGTCAACGGCTTCGATTAATGCTTTTCTTAAGTACATTTTTCTTTGTTATTTCAACCAATGTTTCAGCTGCAGAAGAACCAACGAGAGAGCAAATTCTAGAACAACGCATGGAATTCTATATAAAATATTCAAATGACACATTGCCGTGGTATTACTTAGCTGCTGTTGACCAATTTGAACGAAATATTGAACAAGTACGTAATGACATACCTAAAAGAGAAGGCATACTTGCCATTCAGTTTGCAGATGACTTTTGGACAGGGATACTGAATCCTAAAAAGGATGATACAAACTTAAAGTCCATTGGTTTCTTTAATGGGAATGGTGTTGATGGAAACAATGATGGTATTGCAGATCGTCAAAATGATGATGATGTCATGTACACACTTGCTGAGTACTTAAGTGTACATGGAACTGATGAAAAAGGTTTTAAACATGCTTTAAAGGAATATTATAAGGTTGATGATACGGTAAACCAAATCATTACGAATGCAAAAATTTATGAGAAATTTAAAACGTTGAATTTAGATAAGCGAGCATTCCCACTTTCCATTAATCATGATTACAGTTATAGGAGTACTTGGGGAGCCTCGAGGGGTTGGGGCGGACGTAGGATGCATGAAGGAACTGATTTGTTTGCCTCATATGGTGTTCCAGTGAAATCTGCTACATATGGTCTCGTTGAGGTCATGGGCTGGAACGAGTTTGGAGGCTGGAGAATCGGCATACGCGATAATAATAATACTTATCATTATTATGCCCATTTATCCAGTTATGAAAAAGGGATAAAATTGGGAGACATCGTTGAGCCAGGAACAGTAGTTGGTTATGTAGGAAGTTCCGGATATGGTAAGAAAGGAACTTCAGGAAAATTCCCTCCGCATTTACACTACGGCATGTATAAATACAACGGAAGAAATGAATGGGCATTTGATCCGTTTCCTTCACTAAGACTTTGGGAGCAAGTAGAAAAAGGTACGAAAAAAATATAGAAAAAAAGAAAGTACTGAATTATGGAATAAGTAACTCCATAATCCGGTACTTTTTTATTTGTTAAATAAATTCTAGAACTAAAAGCTTTTAAAATTAAATGGAAAAAACAATCTATACATAATTTTGGAAATGAATTATAGTATTAAATAATCTCTATATTATGGGTTATTTTACAAATTGAAAGAAAGGTGATTTTCATGAGTCAAGATTGTTTTATCTGTAGTAATCATAAAGGTGAGTTTCTGACTGCTGGGACTACTATCTATGAAGATGATTTTATTTATGTAGGACATATTGATAAAGGATCTAGCCCAACGTATCTTGGTCATATTATGATTGATTTAAAAAGACATGCTCCAGAACTTGGGGATATGACTGCTGAAGAAGCGAAAGCATTTGGTTTAATGATGGCTAGAGTTAGTAGAGCTTTAACTGAAGTTGAAGGAGCAGAACATGTCTATTCAATGGTTTCTGGCAACTCAGTTTCACATCTACATATGCATATCGTTCCGCGTTATCCGAACACACCTAGAAAATATTGGAGTCCAATGGAGTTAAACGAATGGGCAGAAGCTCCAAAAGGTATAGGTAATGAAATAACTGAAGTTTGTTTACGTATTAAAGAATACTTAGAGGTAACGCCTTATGATTAACCAGGATAATTCAGAAATAAACTGGGTCGGTAGTCAAAAAAACTATGTTGACGAAGCAAGTATTGAAAAGATAAACGATATTGTAATTGGAAGATTCGGTGGAAATTCATCTGCAGGTCAATATAAAAACGAAGATGGTTGCTTAATTTGGATAAGTGATGATATGGACTGGGAATTTGTTATGATATTGGATGCCCATAATTCAGCTGAGAGCACAGAGCTAATTATAAAACAGTTCGAGCAAGAAAAGTTGCGAATTCAAAATGTCTTAAATTTAACTGTTAGTATCGCTTTGAAGAAGATGGATGCACTTATTTTAGACATATTTCAACAACCTAATTTCTTATCAGATTGTCGCAAAGTACGAGGGGAAACAGCCTGCCTCATTGTTATTCGAAAAGACAAATTTCTATGGTGGTTCTCTGTTGGTGATTGCATCGTACATTTGTTTAATGAAGAACTTCTTGAAATGGGAGAAAGTCAGTTAAATCAACGCAGTTTTTATGAATGGATAGGGCAAGTGAATACATTTGAATTGGATGTCCCATGTTACAGCTTGGGTAAAAAAGAAATGAGACGAGGCGTCAATCATCTATTTCTAACAACTGATGGATTAACCGATTGCCCGGGTGTAGATTTTCAAGATCCACTAATAATTAACAAGCAATTTGAAAATACATCAATTGAAGCAGGTGTATGGAAGTTATTAAAAGAAATAGAACAACACCAAGTTAGGGATAGTACAACTATTATTACTTGGAAAATTGATGTTCACAAGCAGGCTAGTTTACCAAGCAATATGAAAAGGTAGAACCAGTTATCATTAGAAATAATCTATAAACGTAAGAAGTTATATAATCTAAAGAGTTCAGTATAGGAAATCCCAAAATAGAGCTGTTTCTACTGCTTAGTAGAAACTACTCTATTTTTAATTGTCCATAAAATGAAATTAAAATCTAATCTTCATTTCTATATTCTATAATATCCCCGGGCTGGCAGTCCAAAGCTTTACAAATACCTTCTAAAGTTGAGAATCTGATTGCTTTTGCCTTACCATTTTTAAGAATAGAAAGATTTGCCATCGTTATTCCGACTCTCTCCGAAAGTTCAGTTACACTCATCTTCCTTTTTGCTAACAACACATCTATATTGATTATAATCGACATTAAATCACCTCAAACGGTCAAATCATTCTCTGATTTTATCTCTATTGCACTTTTAAGTAGTTCCTGAAGAACTGCCGTAAATAATGAAATAACAATTGTTGCAAAAATAATTACAAATCCTATAAGTGCGATTCCTGGGTGTAAAGCATTCTGTGAAACAAGGAAGATTATACCGATTACATACAAGGCAATTATTGTGAATGCACAAGTTTTAATATTTCCTAAAGAACTAACAGCTAGATGTGAAAAAGCATTTTCACATTCAATGTAGTCTAAAAGCTTTAACGCTTGATACAAAGCTAGAAAAAAAGGAATAGCAGTGATGTACAAACCTAATAGAACAGGGAATCTAAGATATGAAAATTCTGGATTCATCTCTGCTGCACTTCTTGCCAAGTCAGGTAACAAAAATAAGCACAGCGCAAGGATTGTTAACCCAATAGTACATATTGTTACCTTTAAACCAAGTTTTGTTGCTTTTTTCATAAAGCACCTCACTCTTTATTGTTATTTATATAATATGTAGTTATTTATCGATTATCAATGTTATTTTACTAAATATCAATAAAATAATAAAGTATTCCGAATCGTAAGAAAAATTAATTTTACTAATTAACCGCATAATTGTATCATTCTAAACGATACGTTAATCATGAAATTAGTTGTATATAATCAATATTTACAAATCGAGACTATATGCATATTTGCGTTACGAATAATTAGTTAATTTAGTGTAAAAAATATAAAAATATGTGATTATATTAACATATTACATTGCCAATTATTAGAATTAGTGATATATTTTTTAAGGATAATAGGCAACTGGAAAATTGAGATTGCAATAGATATGGGTCTAAAGTGATGTTGTTATGGTGACCAAGTTGCTAAAAAAATGCTAGATTAGTCTCTATTCTAGTTTTTTATTTTGCCTATTTCGTTAAGGGATAGGTTTTTTCGTTATTATAGAAATATAAAAATATAAGAGGAGGGAATTACTTATTATGCGTTATTTTAAAAACTTTTCTTTAAAGAACAAGTTACTATTAACAGTTTCGATTATTGTTTTAACTCTTTTCACTGTTATAACGATACAAAGTATTACGCAATTACATACTCAGTTAGAAAAAAATCTCGAACAGGAATTAAAAAGTGTAGGATTGTTGACATCAAAAAATCTTGCTCCTAATAAAGTGGAAAGCTTACTTACCATTAAGGGAAATGATGATCCACAGTTTAAAGAAATTCAAAGCAACTTGGATGATATAAAGGATAAACAAGGTGTTATGTATTGGAGCTATATATGGAAGATGGAGCCTGAAGGTGTTACTACTATCGGCTATACTGAAAATTTAGAAGAAGTGTATAATGCCGGTGAATTGTTTACTGATATTGCTCCAATTCATTTGAAAACTGCAAAGCTTGCAATTAAAAATGATCAACCTGAGGTAACGGAAATTTTCGAAGATTCGTTTGGTACATGGAGAACTGTTTTTAGTCCATTGAAAGACGGAAATGGAAAGACGATTGCAGTAATAGGTATCGATTATTCTGCGGATTATATTCAGACGATTATTACTAAAAGTGTAACAAAACAAATAATCACGGCAATCATCGGACTTGTCATTTTATTATTTGTATTATATTTCACTATTGATCGCCTACTTAAACCATTAAACAAAGCAGTTACTGTTGCAGATAAAGTAGCGAATGGTGACTTAAAAAATGTAGAACTTGAGACTACAAATGATGAAGTTGGGAAACTGTCTCAGTCTATAAAAACGATGGTTTCAAATTTACAGCACGTCATATTGAATATCAAAAATACGTCAAATCAAGTTGCATCATCTGCAACGCAACTAACTGCTAATGCAACAGAATCATACAAAAACTCTAGTAATGTTTCTAACGAGATGGAGAGAATGGCTCGAAATGCTGAAACGGCATTGATAATGACAGAAGAAACAGCCACAGCGATGGAAGAATCAGCTGAAGGGATACAACGAATTGCAGAATCGGCATATACCGTTTCGGAATCTTCTAACCTAACTTCAGATGCAGCTAAGCAAGGAAATGAAGTCATTCAACAAGTAATTGGTCAAATGAATTTAATTAATGAATCTGTTAATCAAATGGATGAAACAATTAAAGGTTTGAATAGTAACTCTACTAAAATCAGCGGAATAGTTAACTTTATAACTGATATAGCCGATCAAACAAACTTATTAGCATTAAACGCTGCTATTGAAGCGGCTAGAGCAGGTGAGCACGGTAAAGGATTTGCGGTAGTTGCTGGTGAGGTTAAGAAATTAGCGGAACAATCATCTCACTTTGCGGGAGAAATTTATAAGATTATTAATGAGATTCAAGTAGATTCGAATGCATCCGTAACAGTAATGGAAAAAGGAAAAGAAAATGTAAAAGTTGGATTGGATTATACGACGCAAGCAGGAGCAATATTTAAGGAAATACTCAATTCTGCAAAGCATGTAGCAGAACAAATTCAGGAAATATCTGCAGCATCGCAACAAATATCTGCTTCGTCGGAAGAAGTGGCAGCGACAGTCAATAATTTGAAAGTATCATCACAACAATCGGCTGAATTTTCTTTAAGTGTTTCCAAGTTAACGGATGAGCAACTATTAGCTATGCAGGAAGTACGGGAAGCATCTGCCTCATTAGGACAAACAGCTGAGGAATTGCAAGCACTTATTACTAAATTTGAATTAGAGGGTGACAAATAAATGATGGACTTAAAACTTACAGGTAAAAATGTTCTAGTTACAGGTTCAAGCATGGGTATAGGGCGAGCAATCGCACTAGCCTTTGCTGAACAAGGTGCAAATGTATTAATCAACTATGTCGGAGACGATCATATCGCAGAGACAGTTCGTTTGCAGGCAGAGGAAAACGGTGCAAAAGCATTAAAATACAATGCGGACGTATCAGATTCTAGCCAAGTAAGCGATATGTTTCAATACATGGATACTCAACTAGGTGAAATTGATATTCTTGTTAACAATGCAGGGATTGCGCAAAATGCTCCCATTACAGAGATGACAGATGAGCAATGGGACAAGATGATAAAAGTTCATCTCTACGGTAACTTTTACAATTGTCGTGAAGCAGCTAAGAGAATGAAGGTAAAAAATAAAGGTAAAATTATTAATATTTCTTCTGATTTAGGAAGTTTAGGCTGTGAAGAATATACACATTATTCAGCAGCAAAAGGCGGCATTAATGCTTTTACGAAATCATTGGCAAGAGAACTAGCGCCAAATATTACAGTCAATGCTGTAGCTCCTGGTGGAACACATACAGATATTCTACTAGCCTTCGGTGACAATTATATCGAAGAGGAATCAGCAAAATATCCGTTAAAGAGATTAGCGCAACCAGAAGAAATCGCCAAAAGTGTCTTATTTTTAGCTTCAGAAAATGCAGATTTTTATACGGGGCAAATACTGGGGCCAAATGGTGGCGGTGTCATGAACGGATAATGAACTAGTTGAGGAGTATTGGAATTGATGAATATTGTCGTATTTTGTTTATATTTAGTTTTTATTTATTATATTGGTTTTAAAGGCTACAAACGTGTCAAAACAGCAGAAGATTTAATTGTAGCAAGCTGGAGCATGCCATTATCTGTTGTAACAGGTAGTTTAATAGCTGCATTATTAGCAGCACCATTCTTCTTTGCAGCGGTTGGTTCAGGATATACAAGTGGTGGCTTTGAAGGATCTGCAACAATGGGTGGTTTAGGAACATGTATGATTTTAGGAGCTTTAATCTGGACTAAACCTCTTAGAAGATTAAGAGGATGGACATTAGCAGATTACTACGGGTTAAGATATGGTAGCAAAAAATTAGGTGCGTACACTGGTATAGTAATGGCCGTAGCATTTGGTGTTTTCAATGCAGGTGCCTTAACTGTAGGGGGTACTTATATTATTCAAACCCTTTTACAAATTGATTTCTTACCAGCAGCTTTATTGTTTGTTTCTTTAACAGCTCTATATTCTGTAATTGGTGGTTTATGGGCTGTAGCCTATACAGAAATCGTTCAGGGCGCATTAGCAATTGCAGGTATTTTAGGAATAACTGTATTTATCATATTCTACTACCCTGATATTACATTCAACCCTGAATGGTGGAATGTTAATGAATTGTTTAATAGAGGCGGAGTTGAATTTTGGACTCTCTATTTAGTATTGGCACTTGGTGATATCCCAGCGGTAGACTTAGGGCAACGAGTTGCAGCGGCAAAAAGTCCACGTGTAGCTCAGCTAAGTATGATTATTGCAGGTTCCGTTATTATTGCTATTAGCTGGATTCCGGGCATGTTAGGAGAAGCATTTAAAACAATTTATCCAAACAGTTCTAATCCTGAAACCCTGATGTTAGCATTTGCACAAGGTTATTTCCCTCCACTGTTATCAGCAATATTCTTAACAGCAATGGCAGCGATGGGGATGTCAACAGTAGCGGCATGTTACGTAGCAACATCAGGTATTATTACAAAGAACGTTTATTTAGATTTCATTAATAAAAATCCAGACCCAAAGAAATTATTAGTTTTCTCAAGAATTATGATTCTAGTAAGTGCGGTATTAGGTTTAGTACTAGCTATTAGTGCACAAAAAGTAATTGATTTAGCATATCTAGCTTGGGATATTGTGTTTGTAACGATATTCTGGCCAATTGTCTTAGGACCATTCTGGAAACGTGTGAGTACGCCTGCCGTATGGGCTAGTATTTCTATTGGTCTTATATATTATATTGTTACTTCACTTACTCATGTACCTGGACCAAAAATTGAATCGGATGGCTTTATTGGTTTATTGAATGAGCTATGGTTCATGCCTGGTTTCTCTGGGGTAGTGATTTCTGGTATTACCATTGTCGTCATCAGTCTCATAATCCCGCCTACACAACACGTTCTTGATATGCACAAAATCGAGAAAGATAAATCACTTGATGAAGTAGGGAGTAAAGAAGAATTATAAGGTTTTAATTCAACAAATAACTAAAGATCAGAGTCGATAGCAGGGCATGTATATGAGCATGTCCTGTCTATAATTAATTTGTTGAATTCAAATAAAGAAGTTTAATTTACAATAAAGTCGATTAAAAAATAATATAGTTGTTAAAGAAGATGGTGTGAAATTGGATTTTCATACTATCTTTTTGATTTCTCTGTATAATAAAAGAAAAAGTATTTCGATATTCGTAGTGTAAGAAGTACAGTTTAAAGAGGGTGTATTCCATGAAAAAAACAATATTAAAATCGATTATAGTTTTATCATATATATATTGTTTAGGGTATATTTTATTTGACTTTCCTAATGATACCTTTGTATTGCGTACTATTACTGGTGTAATGTCGTTTATTTTTTCTTATAGTCTATTGTTGAAAATTCTTGATAATAAAAAAGAGAAAAAACTAGCAAATAGTGAAAAATAATCGAGGATAACTATTTTTCTAGAAATAAGTAAAAAAAGACCTTTGTTAGCATCTAAACTGTAATGCTAATCACAGGTCTAATACATTTATTTTTAGCATTTCACCCAGCTAAGTCCAGTCGTACCTTCACCGGCATGTACGCCAACACATGCACTAAGTGGTAGGACTAGCACTTTAAGCTCGGGGAATTCTTGTAATAGTCCATCTCTCCAGGTTTGAGCATCCTTGTCATTGTTACAATTGATGACGGCGACTTCTTTGATATCTGCGTTCTTTATATCATTCCGAAGTAAATCAGTCACATACTTTTTCGCTCTCTTATCAGCTCGAACCTTTTCTTTCATAACCACTTTCCCGTTATCAAATGAAATAACCACTTTAATATTTAATAGATTACTTAAGAATGCTTTAGTACCAGATACACGACCGCTTTTATGCAGTTGATCTAAGCTAGATGGAATGAAAGATAGCTCAGCATTTTCTGTCATTTTTTCAATATGAGCAACAACTTCCTCTATGTCGTGCCCCTTATCAACCAGTGCAATTCCGTCTTTAATCATTTTACCCATTGGATATGAGCCAATCTTCGAATCAATTGAGTAAACTTGAAAATTTGCCAATTGTGCAGCAGTTTGTGAACTTTGGTAAGTTCCAGATAAATCGCTAGAAGTATGCACGGCCACCGCACAGTCATAGCCTTCAGCCTTTAATTTTTTGTAAAGCTCGACCATTTCGCCAATAGCTGGCTGCGATGTTTTTGGATGTACTTTAGCAGAACGGAGTTTGTCATAAAATTCATCATGTGTCATATCGACTGTTTCTCTGAAAGCGCCTTCAGAGAAAACTATATTTAATGGCAAAACATGAACATTATACTTTTTTATGAAAGTCTCGTTTAGCAGTGCAGCTGTATCAGTAACCCAAGCAATCTTCTTAGTCATTATAATATTTTCCCCTTTAGATGTAATGTAGTGGCGTGTACGTTCGCAAGAAAAGGTGGAACAAACCATCTATTAACGTTAATGTACAACAGGTTAGGAATAAGTTGATAGTGATAATTGTCATATAGAGTCGAAATTTCGGGAATTGAGACATAATTTGAACATAAATTGCTTGATGGGAAAATAATTTATTAATAAAAATTATATTCGTATATGGATAGGGTGTGACTAATAATGTGTCTTAGTGTAGCTTTGTGAATGAGATTGGTTATTTTGAAAAAATTTTGAGTGAAGATATCTTTTCTCTATAGATTTCTTAGAGTTTAGGTGATTTTTTTGTTGGATAATTATGTTAATGTAAATATTGAGATTATGAAGAAACATACTTACACTAACTAACGTAGCAATTTAGTTTAATAATATAGGATGTTTTGAGGAGGGGATGGTATGAAAGTTAGAAACTCAGTAAAGGCAATTATTTTGGATGGGGAAAAAATATTATTAACTAAAAATCAAGATGATGATGGTTATTTTTTCTTTGTCCTGGCGGGGGTCAAGATCACGGTGAAACATTTCATACCACTTTAAAAAGAGAGTGTAATGAAGAAATTGGATTCAATATTGATATCCAAGAGTTATTACATATCAGGGAGTATATAGGAAAAAACCATGAATATGCTGAAATTGATTTTGATGTTCATCAAGTAGAATATTATTTTTTGTGTCAAATAAATAGCACTGAAAAGCCAATAGAGCCAACAAATCCTGATAGCCATCAGGTAGGTATTGAGTGGGTTCGTATTGAGGATTTATTAAATTACAGGTTATACCCAAAGGAGTTGAAAAAATATATAATCGGATATTTATATGCTGAAAATTCCCCAGTTTATCTTGGTGATATAAATTAACTTTTTTACTAACAGAGGCTTTAGTAGAAGATCATTGAGCTGTTGGGATGGACGTTAGAGTAATTAAGTAACGGGGCAGTTCGTGTGTTTGGAATAGGATTATGATTTTTGTAATAAGTTAAATAAAAGAACACTTACATTTATAGGGGGATAAAATGGAGGAAACAAATAGTAAATCGATTGCATCACTCGCTTTGGGTATTTTATCCATATTTATACCTTTTGTTGGCTTAATCCTCGGCATTATTGGAATTATTTTGTCATCTAAAAGTATGAAAGAGATTGACCAAACAAGTGAAAAAGGAAAAGGGCTCGCTATTTCAGGTAAGATTTGTAGTATCGTAGGCATCTGTGTTCAGATTCTTTTAGTTTTACTTATCGTTTTATCAATTGCATCATTTTCTTTTTTTACTAATTCAGGAAGTAATTAAGAAATTATAATGTTTTTTTCTTCAAGTAACGAGGGCTTTATCTCAATATGGGGTGAAGCCTTTTTCTTATTCAAGTACTTGGTCAGGTTATTTGGACAATAGAGAAAAAGGAAGAGAGTGAAAAAATAAATAATATATACTAGTTATTATTGGGTAGTTAGTAAAATTTCAGATGAGCTATCCATCCAAAAGTTTATTCTAGAAAGGATGTTGAATATTCTATTTTTAAATTATATTAATTTGTTTTAAGAGTGAGTTTTATTACTGTAATTAAGTTTTATGGCTGTATTTTTTTAATGCAAAAAAGCCGAAAAATGTAAGCGGTAAATAAAGACTCACATATTTTCGGCTGATTAATATTATTCTTAATTAGGTAATTACCTCATGTGTTTATCGTTTAAATTTCAACTAAGTCAAGCTTGGATGTAACTTTCCAGCAAGATGTTTCGCAATAATGGGGTCGGTTCACCTACACTGTAAAGTTGCAAATAATGCATAGCTCGGGTGCAAGCAGTGTAGAATGCTCTGCGAAGACTCTCATCGCCGTATACTTGCTCTGATGCGTTATAAATGATAACAGCGTCGAATTCGATTCCTTTGGCCAAATACGACGGTATGACAACAACTCCTTGTTCATATTCAATCGAGCCGTTCTTCACGAGCTTAATATCATCGATGTGGGACAGGGCTTCGTATGCACTCTTACTTTCCTTAGCGGATTTACATATTATAGCAATACTGTTATAACGAAGACTTCTTAAATTTGCGACTTTAGATGCGATGCAGCGGTGCAGTTCAGCGTGATCGAGCAATTGTGTTAGCACGGGTCGATCGCCGTCGCGTTCGAAAGGAATAATTCGTTCACCGTTAGGTACTAGTCTCCGTGTAAATTCGATTATCGGTTTTGTGGATCGATAGCTGCGTGTCATGTTGATCACTTCCGTTTCATCCTGACCGTATAAGCTCATAAGTGTGTTAAAATCATCCATTTCGCTTGCATGGGCGAATATCGCCTGATTAAAGTCACCTAGCACAGTCATTCTTGCCGAAGGAAATAAACGCTTTAGAAACTCGAATTGAAACGGTGAATAATCCTGGGCCTCATCAACAAGTACGTGCTTTATCGAGCCGTTCGTCTGAAAGCCTTGAATCATCTCTTTCATAAATAAGAACGGAGTAGCATCTTCATAAGATAATTTGCCATCATCTAGCATTTCCGACGTCGCTTGACAAATCTCCACCCACTCCGCGGGTGTTTCCTCTTCTATCCACTTTTTGATCTGCAGGGGTTCAGCAAAAAGCTGCTTATATATCCCTTTAATGTCGATGAAACCAAATGTTCGAACTCGTTTACGTAACGGCTTTAAGTTCTGTTGAACAATCAATCGAGCAAGTACTTCAGGCTCAATCTCATAATCGGCAATAGATTCTCCTGTAAAGCCTCGTTTTTTTGCTAAGTAGGTATGGGCCTTGTGGTATTCCTCGTCACTAAGTAGCTCGATTTTTTCCTGTACCCATGGCTTAGTCAGTTCAGCCTTTTGAGTTGCGTTGATTTTCTTAACTAGCCAATCCTGTAACTTTTCAAGTCTATTATGGAAGCGGAGTGAAGTGTCGTTACTATAAAACCTTTCTGCTATTTGCCCCGCAGTAACAATCGGTTCTCCTCTGAAAATCATGTCCTTGAATTTCATTCCAGAGAACTCTAACGATTTCATATATAATTCGATCGCATTGAAAAAAAGAGGGGATGCTTTGAATCGAATGCTTGCAACCCTTGCCTTGTATGAAGGGGTATTCGTAGCAGTTAAAACATATTCCAATTGCTCGAAGGGATTTTCAACTTGAAATTCTTTACTTAGCCGATGGTATAAGTATTCCTGGAATGTAACCTGCTGCATATTCTCTTCTCCAAGTTCTGGCAGCACATTAGACACATAACTGTTAAACATCGAATTAGGTGAAAATAGAATTATTTGATCGGCATTCATACTATCTCGATTTTTGTAGAGCAAAAAAGCAATCCGTTGCAGGGCGGCCGATGTCTTGCCACTGCCAGCTGCACCGTGTACAATAAGCAGTTTCCCACAATCATGACGAATGATTCGATTTTGCTCCTGTTGAATCGTAGCTACTATATTGTGCATATGTTTATCTGTGCCTTTGCCCAGTACCTGTTGTAAAATCTCGTCTCCAATGGTAAGACTCGTATCGAACATGGATTGAAGAACACCGTCACGGATAAGATATTGCCCCTTTTTCTCCAAAATGCCTTTGATTTCACCCTCAAGTGTTGCATACTTAGCCGGTCCAGTCTGGTACTCATAGTAGATACTTGAGATAGGTGCCCTCCAGTCATAGATAAGAAATTCTTCGCCACTCGCATCTGTAAGTGTGGAAATTCCAATATAGATTTGTTCTTGAGCAGATTCTCCTTCTTCAATGAAATCGATTCGGCCGAAGTAGGGAACATCTTGCATACGTTGAAGTGTAGACAATTGCTTAGATACATGTCTATCGGTGCTTTGACTTACAGTTAGAGCTTGAGCCTCTTGTCTCAAGCCGATGATGGTCTCAAGATAATCGTCAAAAGTATCAAGATTCACCTTGACTTCATCAAAGAAGTGTTTGCGTATATTAACCAGTTCGTTTTGACGCCGAGAAGTTTCTTCCTCTAATTTGCAGATGCGCTCCGTTATTGTCTCTATTACACTGTCCACACGTTTTTGCTCCTGCTTAAATTCTGAATTCATAGCAACCACTCCTTAAAAAAATTGGGATTGACAAACGAAAAAGTATGTTGTATAATTTAAAATAGGGATATAATGCTCACAATCATTATTAGCATATATCTCTATAAATTTACCATAGGTTCTCATTTTTTTCAATGTATTTGACATGATTTCTTTGCGTGCCGATTCTAAATGGCTAATTGCCATAACATACACTAATTAAATGTAAGAAGCACACACCCTCTAGATAAGAGGGTGTTTTTTTGACCACAATTTTAATACAAAGTATATAAATCATAAATAATATCTAGTTCTTTTTGTTGTACTATTGATTCAATAACTTCTGTAATGTCGTGTGATAGTCTTACATTTAAATTTGGATTAATTGCAACCGTGATATCAATTAGTAACAGACTTCCGTTCTAATGGTCTTTTGTTCAACTTAGATATCAAAAAGTCATTTATTCAAATTGCTTTGAATAAATTAGATATCGTTAATACAATTAGAGGAGGAATATCAAGTTCCTACATTTGTAACGCAATCGTTGGAGGAGATACGATTTTGGTCACGGATAATGAAAGAACACGCTTTCTTTTTAAGTCTTGGATTTACAGCTGATCAGACAGAACTTATTCAAGAAGCACAGAATTTTATTACAGTTTTTGAACGGATTGAAGAACAAATTAGTAGTTATAATGAAAATACAGATCCGGAAGTAATTAGGCAGTTAAACATTCAAGTGTACCAATCTACCTCTTATATTTGGGCTTATAAGCGAAAGGTACTAGGATTAATTTTAAGTTGCAAAATAATATCTAACAACATTCCATTATTAGTAGACCATACTAGTCGTGAAGCATATTATTTTGCGAAGCGATTAAAAGAATTAAATGAAGGTATACTGATACCGTTACCTGAAGCCATAATTAAAGAAAATGTATTCTTCCTGAAAATTATGGCAGACCATTCAAAATTCATTGGCCACCTGCTAGACCCTTCTGAAAGAAAATTAGTGGACCAGGCACGTGAGTTCAGTCATGATTTCGATCAACTTCTTTTCCAGGCACAAGATTTAGATCATATGCGCCCTCAATCAGAAACAACACCGCTCTTAGATCAGTTTCTTGACCAAAATCGAGTATCTGTCGTGGCGTTACGTGATTTCAAGAAAACAGCAAGAGATTTAATAGAAGCGTGTAGAATAAAAAGCAATATTCCTGCTCTTCTTGCTGACCACGTATACCGTGAAGCAGATCATTTTCTACACATTATTGATGCATTCGATGCGCATCTTACAGCGCAAAAATCTTAACTACTCTGTATGAATAGAACTCTATGAGAGCCAGGAAGTTCAATATTAATTAAGAGGCATCCACTAATCGACTTACTGGAGTGCCTCTTTTAATTATGTCAATATATAGACAACTTAGGGAACACTGAAAAATGATAGGGCCAATACTGAAATGCGATGTTGACCCTTTAAATGAATTGAAGTGTTAAAGCCTTTCTTCAACAACTGGAAGGCTTAGCAGAAGATCGTTGAGCTGTCCAGACAGCTCTTTTTTTAAAAGCTAAATGGGCAGTTTAGTAGAATAAGAAGGGTTGCTTCTTACTTTATAGAATACATATACAATGTACTATTTTAGGAGGTAAATAGATGATTTTTGAAATAACCAATCAAGTTCGTGTAACTGATTTTAAAGAAGGACATAAGTGGTATGAAGCACTACTAAACAAAAAAGCTGATTTCATACCACACGACGGATTCGCTGAATGGGAAATAATTCCTGGTTGCTGGTTGCAAGTTGCTGAAGGAACACCATCAGAAGAAAGTGGACCTTTACGTTTAGGGGTAACTGATATAATAGCTGAAAGAGATAGACTAGTAAATGAGTTGAAAATTGACGAATTTGAGATTTACTCCCGTGAAGAAGTTTCTGCAAAATGGGGAACTTTCACTGACCCTTGGGGAAATCGACTTGGACTATTTGAGTATTTGGATAAGAAAGAAGAAAATGACCGTATAAAAACAATTTTAGGAGTTTAAATATTATTAACGGGGGCTTTAGTAGAATATCTTGGAGCTGTTCAGGCAGCTCTTTTTTTATTTAACTAAAGGGGCAGTTTAGTTCAACAATAACCGTGTGGGTACCTTGGTAGTTAGCATGTAGACTGGCACTAAGGGGGATATAGATTGGTTTTATCAGATGACATTTACGGAGAATTCGAGGTAGACAAAGTATTAGAAGAATTAATATTAAGTAAACCAGTGCAAAGATTAAAGGGGGTTCATCACGGGGCAGTTTACTTGTATGGCTGGTATATCAGCTGGTGTAAGTGATTCTTCAGATTCAATTGGGGAGTGCAATTTAATCCATTAATAAATAGTTACTTCTGTAACACCATATTCGCTTGCAAGCTGATTGACGGGTGTACCAGCACGAAAGTTATACGATTGATTCTTTGAATTCTTGGTTGTAACGTTTTTGTTTCATTACGGACACGTCCTCTCTTAATTTTTAGGTTAAGGACTTAACTTCAATGTGTCCATAAATCTATACTAAATCCAAGGTGAGATAATTTTTTATTGGATATTTATGTTTATTACTATAAGAATTAAAAATTGAGTTGAATTTAGATGATGTGGAAGATGGAGATCTTGTTTATGTGGATGATGAAAGAGATGAAGTAGAAGAAAAGGTATGTCGTGTGATTGCTATGTGGAATTCGTAATTGGAGACAAAAAGGATAATTTATAAAAAGGAGGGAATTTTGTGAATCCTGATGTAAAATTTCTTAAAAGTAGGGAATTTTTAGCTTTAATTGTATGTTTTATTATCATGTTTTTACTATTAACTTTTATTATTCAAGGATTTACTTTATTTATGAAGATTCTAATATCTCTTTTCAACACCTTGCTATTTTTCATAATAAATAGATTTATTTTCAAGAATAGTTATAAAAGTTAAAATATGGTATTGTCTCCGTTTTGTTTATAATCGCTATGATTTTACTGGTCATTGGCATGAAGAAATATCACTTTCGTACATTACTAATAGTTGTAATAATATATGCAATTTTACCGAAACTTCTCATTACGATATACCAAGAAACTTTAGCAAGTGGCATCATGGCAATTTCATACGATGGGAATGGCAAGTGCGATTTTGAGAATGTGGAAGAAGACTTATTAAATGGGGAATGTAATCTTGTATTACATAATAGAAGCAATGAAGCTGTTTCATTCGATTTAGAATTTTTAGATTCCTTTTCCATGGAAGATGAAGTGCGTATGGAGTCACTTATGAATTTAGCTGGTCCATATAGTATTACGATAGAAGCAAAACGTGAAAAGTCTATTAACTTGAAGGAACTACTCGATTTATCAGATGTTCCAAAACATATTGATGGCGGTACATCGTTTAATATTCATATTAAATTAATTGACGGGGAGACTACACGCACTTTATAGAAGACGTTTTTCTTTACTAAATAGTTACCTATTAAAGGCAAGCAAGGCTTTATCCGAATTGAACTACAAAATGCAAGTGGTTTTCCTAAAGACACAAGCCATTTTGGTGGCTATGATGCTGAGTGCATCGTTGAAATTAAGAGTAGAAATTATTATGTTTTAGGTGAACTGTGGTTTACAACTGGTGATGTATATGAGTTTTATAAGCAATTAGATAAGTACTATCGTAAAATAAAAGGGACAGCTGTTTTTTGGAATTACAAAACCTCTCTGAAATTAGAGGTTGTATTCATTTATGAGATAAAGGGGTTAAAAATGTATAGTCCAAAATGGAGTAAAGTAAAAAAACAATTAAAAAGTTTTACGTGCGACTCATTAAAAGACCGAATCGATTTTCATATTATTAACTACCGAAAAGCCCATGATCAATTAGGTAGAGCAGTTATTACAGTGGATAAAAAAGAAATTTTTAGTATGTGTACAATCATAGCTGAAAGAGAAATGAATAGAAAAGAATGGAATATTAGAGAAGAGCAAAATGTTAAATACGATATTTATGATCATAAACATAACTTAGAAATGGGATTACAAGCTCATGAAATGATTAAAGAAGAGGGGATCTTGGCGCAGTATGACTTTTTTGATGCAGTAGAAGAATACCTTAGTTCCCCAATAGATACTTCTATAAAATCTACTGACATTATTATAAAAGTTCTATCCTTAATAGATAGACGAGTAGGAAAAAGAACATTAAAAAAACTCAATGAATCTTTTGAAACTGAACATGAGGGTATTAGATATTTTTTAAAATTAAGGTGTGATGCTGAGGGGATAAGATTTAGTTAATAAATCTCGGTATTTCCATATAAGTGCGCGATTCTTGAAGAAGCGTCTCATTTCTTATTCAACTAACCACGGGGCTTTAGTAGAATATCTTGGAGCTGTTCAGGCAGCTCTTTTTTATTTAACTAACTGGGCAGGTTAGATAAATAAGGTGTTTATTTTATCATTTAACAATAGAGTTACATGGACGAAGAAAAAGAAGTAATACAGTTTAATATTAATTATATAGAATAGTTACAGTTAATATATAAGAGAAATCGAATCAATAGGGACTCAAAAAAGTAGGTTTGGAAGAAGGAAGATTTTTGCGAAACAAATTACCGTGGTATTTAAATAAAGGATCGTTATATTTTTTCTGTATAATAACTCCTCCAATCGGTTATATAATTCTCGTTAGTAATTTAAAGAAATTTAAGTATGAGGAAAGAATTAGTTACCTTACGATTGCAACGATTATGATGTCTATATGGGTATTGAAATTTTTACGGTTTTAATAGGAAAATCTGTATTAAAAATAATAAAAAGGAAAGATAAATAGCTGTAGCTTTGTAAAAAAAGATTGATTATTTATTATATAGATTGATAATTTGTAAAGTTTGATTAAATCAACCCACCTCTATTGATTTCCAAGATGTGAGTTGATTTTTTTGTTGGATATTTATGTTAATATCAATATAAAGATTGTGTAGAATTTTACTTAAACTAACAGGGCAGAATAGTTTAACAAGAATTACGTAATTCGGAGGGGATACACATGGAGAAATATGAGGTAAAACAAATAAATAATCTGTTAAATTTTGATTTTGATAGTTTAGTAAAGCAAAGTAAAGAAGACGGTTTTCGTTTTGTAGAAAGATTAGTAAATGACTATAGAAATGGCAGTAATACTTTTAACCATTTTGGAGAAGGTTTATTTGGCGTGTTTAATCAAGAAGGTGTCCTTGTTGCTATTGGTGGATTAAATAAAGATCCATTTTCGAATGAACAGTCTATTGGTAGGCTGAGAAGGTTTTATGTTAGTAAAGCGTATAGGAGAAATGGTATAGGAAGCCTTTTGGTAAAAAGGATAATTGACGAAGCAAAAAAATATTATAAAATTATAGTGCTTCATACAGATACGGAACAAGCTGATAAATTTTATTCTTCTATAGGATTTTCAAAGGAAACTCTTTATCCAAATTCAAGCCACTTTATGGAGTTTAAAAGCTAAAGTGTTACCAAATTAACGTGGGCTTTACTTCAATAAGGAGTAGAGCCTTTTTCTTATTGAACTAACGGGGCAGGTTAGTTCAAGAGAGAGTGCTGTTTGATCTTTGTTCAATAATTGGGCCATTGTAATGGAAATTAGCCAATTCCAGACTTAAATCCAAAATTACAAATAAAGTTAAAAAAAATTGATAAAACAAAAACTTTTTTTCTTTTTAAAACGTTTAATAAATACTAACTATTAAATTTATTATGAAAGTAGTTGATATTTTATAGTGTTATAGATATTTGTTTAATATAGGTAGGAATAGAATTACAATTTAATCCTATTTTTAACTTTATTGTTTACAATATGAAACATCCGTAATATAAGTAAGAGGACTCTTTATTAAATTTTAAAAATTTTAAAATTAAGGTGGAATTTCAATGAATTATTTAAGTATAACAAAAAATCTGTTAATCGTTACTACAGTTTCTGTAGCACACTGTTAAATGGAGTAAGTGATGTAAGTTTTTTAGGAAAACCTGCAAAAGAAATTGAATATAAGGGATCACATCTTGTTACATATAAGCTGGAAACTATGAATTAAAGTTTGAATTCCTTAGTATATACAATGATACAAATGATAAAAATCCAAAAGTAGTTAGTTACAATGTTTATAAGTATTAATTTTTAATCAAGTGGAATGTAGCTGTGTAATAAAGTTATTAAAGTTATGAATGATTTTAATATTATTTATTTTTGGGATAGTTTTAACGGTTTGGGGTATTTATCGTATGAGAACAGATGATGGCTTATTTGGAAA
>NZ_MSPW01000015.1 GCF_001955655.1 Viridibacillus arenosi
GGTAGTTGGGGGTTTCCCCCTGTGAGAGTAGGACGTTGCTAGGCACATCAAAGCACAGCTGATTTAATCAGTTGTGTTTTTTTATTTGTCAAAAATGTAATGGTATATAAGATTTATATATCATTAAATGTAGTTTTTTATATTGTTATAAGTTTGGCGGGTTTGCGGGTTTTATTTTCCGAATCAGAGGAGAGCTGGATTAGTAGCTTCATTATTATGGCTAATTTAATTTGAGACATGGTAAACAGTGATCAAAATTTGCTTGGTAGGGAAATTTCTTTATTTAGGAAAGTTTGAGATTTACAATTATTGAATATTGCCATTTAAATAGAGTAAATGTAACTTCATTAGTGTAACTATTAATGATAGGTAGTTTAAAGTATTAGAAAAAGCTAGAATCATACAATATTAGCTGGATAAAGTAAAAATATTTTATGTAAAAGTAGTTTTTTTTATGAAAATCTATTGCTAAAGCGTAGATTAGCTGATATAATAAATCTTGTCTTAAAGAAATGGTCCGGTAGTTCAGTTGGTTAGAATGCCTGCCTGTCACGCAGGAGGTCGCGGGTTCGAGTCCCGTCCGGACCGCCATTTACTTTTAAATTCAAATGTAAACACAGCTAATGTAGCTGTGTTATTTTTTTATGTCCAAAAAATTTTAGCCCGTTCACTTTGAACATTTGCGGCGCTTTAGGTAAACTATAGTTAATGTAAGTTTGAGAGGATAAGGTCGAATGACAATGGAGATATTGGTTAACTCATTAGAAGAAACACAAAATCTTGCTTTGAAACTGGCTGATTTGCTGGAAGCGCAGGATACGATTACACTTGAAGGAGATCTTGGCGCAGGTAAGACGACTTTTACACAGTCTTTGGCGAAGGGATTAGGAATTACACGTACAGTAAATAGTCCAACATTTACAATTTTAAAGCAATATGAGGGTAGATTGCCATTCAATCATTTAGATGTCTATCGACTAGCTGATAGCGACGAAGATTTAGGCTGGGATGAATTGTTTTTCGGTGATGCTGTGTCTGTAATAGAATGGGCTCATCTTATTGAGCAAGATCTGCCAGCTGAACGTCTAGGGATTGAAATCCATCGAATAGATGAAAATAAAAGACGATTTTTATTGAAACCAATCGGTAAGCGTTATGAAAGATTGTGTGAGGAGTTAATGAAATGATTTGGTTAGGGATAGATACATCGAATTCCCCGTTAGCTGTAGCCATTGTAAAAGATGGTCAAGTTGTAGCGGAGGAAGTAGCGAATATTAAATTAAATCATTCAATTGGGGCTATGCCTGCAATTGAGCGATTATTTGAAAGAGCAAAGATGAAACCAGCTGAAATTGATGCAATTGCAGTTGGAGAGGGTCCTGGTTCTTATACAGGTGTGCGCATTGGTGTTACGATTGCTAAGACACTTGCTTGGACATTAAAGAAACCACTAGTTGGTATTTCTAGTTTAAAGCTCTTAGCAGCAAATGCAGCACTTTATAATGGAGTTGTATGCTCTATTATTGACGCGAGAAGACAAAATGTCTACGCAGGTGCTTATAATATGTCAGCAGGTCTAACGTCAGCAGTTGAGGATGGGCATTATAGCTTGCAAGGATTACTTGAAAATTTAAAGAACTTAAATGCACCAGTGATGTTCGTTGGACATGATGTGGATTTATTTTGGGAGTCAATCCAAGACCAACTAGGAGATCATGCAGTACGTGCACCTTTTACTTTAGATTTACCTAGTGCTAGTCAGCTAATTCAATTAGCTTCACAACAGGAATTGCCTGATATTGAAGCTGTACATTCATTTGTACCTCAATATCGTCGTTTAGCTGAAGCTGAGGCGAATTGGATAAAAGAGCAGAAAGGTCAGTAATAGGTGAAACGATGATTATTTATCGAGAGATGACAGTGGCGGATGTACCAGCAGTGCATGCAATTGAAGCTGAAGTATTCCCATCACCGTGGACGATGGATTCTTTTTATCATGAAATGACTACAAATACACAAGCTACCTATGTTGTTGCTGTGGACGGCACAGAGCAAATTATAGGGTTTTGTGGCATGTGGATTGTATTAGATGAAAGTCAAATTACAAATGTGGCAGTAACAGCATCTGCTAGGGGTTTAGGGATAGGTGAAGGACTAATGCGTGAAGCAATTCGTATCGCTCGTGAACGGGCAGTTGTCGTTATGAGTTTAGAGGTACGTGTTACAAATACAGTTGCCCAAAATCTCTATCGTAAACTTGGCTTTCAAGATGGAGGTATCCGAAAAGGATACTATACAGATAATCAAGAGGACGCTCTTGTCATGTGGGTGAATTTATAATGGAAAATCGATATATATTAGGAATCGAAAGTAGTTGCGATGAAACGGCAGCTTCTATTGTCAAAAATGGGTGTGAAATAGTGTCAAATGTAGTGGCATCTCAAATTGAGAGTCACAAACGTTTTGGTGGTGTTGTACCAGAAATTGCTTCAAGACACCATGTAGAGCAAGTGACACTAGTGATTGAAGAGGCATTGGCGCAGGCAAATATGAAGCCAGAGGATCTAGATGCGGTAGCAGTAACAGAAGGTCCTGGGTTAGTTGGGGCACTTTTAATTGGTATTAATGCAGCGAAGGCTTTTGCATTTGCTAATGGCCTCCCGTTAATAGGTGTACATCATATTGCAGGGCATATATATGCAAATGCTTTAATGCAGCCGATGGAATTTCCTTTACTTGCTCTAGTGGTATCTGGTGGACATACAGAACTTGTTTTCATGAAGGAACATGGCTCATTTGAATTGATTGGAGAAACTCGTGATGATGCTGCTGGTGAAGCTTATGATAAGGTAGCTCGCGTATTGAATATTCAATATCCAGGTGGTCCGCATATTGACCGTATGGCGCATGAGAGTGATGAAGCAGTTAAATTTCCCCGAGTTTGGTTGGAAGAGGATTCATATGATTTCAGCTTTAGTGGTTTAAAATCTGCAGTGATTAACTATAAGCATAATGCCGAGCAACGAGGCATCGAAGTAAATCCATTACATGTTGCTAAAGGTTTCCAAGATAGTGTTGTAGAAGTGTTAACAGCGAAAACATTACGTGCAGCGCGACAGTTCAATGTGAAACAAGTAATTGCAGCTGGTGGTGTTTCAGCTAATAAAGGTCTGCGTAAATCACTAGATGAAACATTTGCTAATGAAGGTATTCCTTTTTATGTGCCACCACTTAAATTGTGCACAGATAATGCGGCAATGATTGCTGCTGCTGGTACATTTATGTTTGAAGCTGGAAAGCGTAGCGATATGGGAATGAATGGACGCCCAGGTATGGAATTAGTATCTTGGCATAAATAATATCACTTATTTATTAAAACTAAATTGTGTATGAGAAAAGATTACTTTCGTCAGAAAGTGATCTTTTTTTCATAAAATGGGAACAAGGGATGAAAAATACGAACATTCGTACTTATGCACAATCTGTGGATAAGTTGTGGATAATATGTGTGTTTTCAACATATGGTATTGTCTTTTACACAACTAAATGTGTGTAAAATAAATTTACGTTGTGGATAATGTGTATAACTATGTTAATATACTGGGAATAAAGGAGTTATAATGTGTATAACCCTGTGGAGAAAAAATACGTAAAATTTCTTCTTGACCTATATATGGGACATGAATTGTTCTTATACGACAAAAACCGCGTGCTCATCGACACGCGGTTTTCTTTTAAAACATTTCAAGTTGTTCGTTTAGTTCAAGCCATTCCATCTCAGCTGTTTCATGCTCTTCTTTGGTTTCATCAAGTTGATGTTGAAGGGCCATTACTTTTTCGTGATCAGGGAAGATTTCTGGATCGCACAGTTGCTCCTCTATGAAACGGATTTGCTCTTGATAGTTTGCCATACTATCTTCAATCTCTTCAATTCGTCGACGAATTTGACGTTCCTTCTTTTTCGCTTCCTTATCGATTTTTCCATTTGTCGTCACTTTTTCTGGAGCTTGCTCTTTTGGAAGAGGTATTGCTGCAAGTTTTTCAGCTGCTAATTCTTCAAGCTCTTTTTTCTTCTCTACAAAATAATCATAATCACCTAAATATTCAAAGCTACCATCAGCCGATAAATCAATAACTTTTGTAGCAATACGATTAATGAAATAACGGTCGTGGGAAACAAATAGTAAAGTGCCTGGATAATCGATGAGCGCATTTTCCAATATTTCCTTACTATCTAAGTCTAAATGGTTCGTCGGTTCATCAAGAATAAGGAAATTACATTTTTGAAGCATCAGTTTCGCGAGTGCAAGACGTGCTTTTTCCCCACCCGATAAATCTTGTACGATTTTACTGACGTCATCACCAGAGAATAGGAAGCGACCTAGCACTGTGCGAATGTCTTTTTCGTTCATTAATGGCCATTCATCCCAAAGCTCTTTTAAAACAGTTTTGTTGCTTGTAAGCTTCGCTTGCTCCTGGTCATAATAACCGATTTGAATATTCGTACCATAATGAATGTCTCCCGCAATGACAGGTTTGTCCTTTACAATGGTTTTTAGTAGTGTAGATTTACCAACACCATTTGGTCCAACAAGGGCAATGCGATCTTCGCGGAAAATACGCATATTAATATGTTGAGATACTAATTTCCCATCATAGCCTATTGCTACATCATTTACTGCCAGTACATCATTACCACTTTGTCGGTCGATGCCAAAGGTAAATGTCGCTGATTTCTCATCGCCATCAGGTGAATCCATCCAATCAGTCTTCTCTAACACTTTACGTCGGCTTTGTGCCATTTTCGTCGTTGAAGCACGAGCGATATTTTTTTGGATAAAGACTTCTAATTTTGCCTTTTCATCTTGTTGCTTTTCGAATAGTTTCATATCACGTTCATAGTTTTTCGCCTTCTCATCTAAGTAGCGACTATAGTTACCTGTGAACTTTGTGACATGATGACGAGAAACTTCGTAAACAATAGATACAACTTGGTCCAAGAAATAGCGGTCATGTGATACGATTAAAATAGCGCCGTCATAATTTTTTAAATAGTTTTCAAGCCAGCTTAATGTTTCAATATCTAGATGGTTTGTAGGTTCATCCAAGATTAACAAATCAGGCTTAGTTAAAAGAAGCTTTGCAAGGGCAAGACGGGTACGTTGCCCACCAGAAAGGGCAGAAATATACTTGTCATAATCAGCTGGATAGAATTGCATACCATGCAAAACGGAGCGTGTATCGGCTTCGTATTGATAGCCACCTTGCTCTTTGAAGTCATGCTGTAACTGATCGTACTCAGCCATTACCTTAGCATAAGTTTCTGCATCCTCATAAACAGCAGGATCAGCCATTTTATGCTCTAAGTTTCGTAACTGCTGTTCTTGTTTTTTTATCGGTTCGAAAATAGTCATCATTTCTTCCCATATAGTTAGAGAAGATTCTAAACCAGCATGTTGTTCTAAATATCCTAGGCGAACATCTTTTGGCATAATGATATCACCAGAATCATAAGAAAGCTGACCCGCTATAATTTTCAGTAATGTAGATTTACCAGCGCCGTTACGGCCAACAAGTGCAACACGATCTCGATGCTGTACTTCTAGCTTAACGCCGCTTAAAATTTCATCCGCAATGTAAGATTTATATAATTGATTGACTTGTAAAACAATCATTTTAGACACCTCAGTTCAATCTTAGTTTATCGGATTGCGCAGTTGGGTGCAATGAGATAACTTTACAGGATAACAATCGTCATGTAATATTGAAACGATTTCGGATTGATTGCAGGAGGAAACTGTGTGAAACACGAAACAACTAAAATTCCACAAGCTACGACAAAAAGGCTTCCTCTCTATTATCGATTTATTCAAAACTTCGCTAAAGCAGGGCAGGAACGCGTCTCTTCAAAGGAATTAAGTGAAGCGATGAAAATTGATTCTGCGACCATTCGTAGAGACTTTTCTCATTTTGGAGCGCTTGGCAAAAAGGGCTACGGCTACGATGTCCAAAAAATGCTAGCGTTTTTTAGAAATATATTAGACCAAGATGAGCGTATGAATGTAGCACTAATAGGGGTAGGGAATTTAGGGAATGCCTTTTTGAAATATAACTTTCAAAAGAATCATAATACAAAAATTGTCGTTGCATTTGATACAAAAGCTCCGCTAGAAGGTAAAATGATAAGTGGTATACCTGTGTATCATCCGGATGCGTTAGAGGACAAGTTTGTTGAGTACGGAGCAGAGCTTCCTATCTTAACTGTACCATCACGCTCTGCACAGATGATGACAGATCGTTTAGTGAAGATGAATGTTAGAGGTATATTAAACTTCACACCGATTAGAATATCAGTACCGGATTCAATTCGGGTGCATACGATTGACTTATCTATCGAGTTACAAACGCTTATATACTTCATGCGAAATGATGAAGAATAACTCGAAATATTCACATTTATAAAATAGCATAATTTAGCGAAATGAGTTAAAATAAGAAGATATTATGAGGAGGTGTCTGTTATGGTTGGCCCAGGGAGTGCTATTATCATAGGGACTGTAGCCCTACTTATTTTCGGACCGAAGAAATTACCTGAGCTTGGAAAAGCAATGGGTTCTACTCTCCGCGAATTCAAAAACGCTACTAAAGGTTTAGCAGAAGACGAAGAGGATACAAAAAAAGTCGTCGATGTTAAAAAAGAAGAAAAATAAGTTAGGATGTTAGTTGGATGAACAATAATGAACTAACGATAATCGAACATATAGAAGAATTAAGAAAACGGCTATATATTGTTGCCGTTTTCTTTGTTATTAGTGTTATCGGTAGCTTCTTTTTAGCTGAACCGTTAATCCACTTTTTACAATTTAATAGTGAAGAAGCACAACAACTACAATTGCATTCATTTAAAGTAACAGATCCAGTAAAGGTCTATTTCCAAGTTATTTTCATTCTATCTGTTGTCATAACATCGCCTGTTATTTTGTATCAGATTTGGTCATTTATTAGTCCAGGTTTATATGAAAAAGAACGTAGAGTAACACTAAGCTATATTCCATACAGTGTATTACTATTCTTGGGAGGCGTCGTGTTCTCATATGAACTATTGTTCCCTTATATTATTAAGTTTATGATGCAAATGTCTGTGGAATTAGATGTGCAACAAACGATAGGAATCAATGAATACTTCGAATTTTTAATGCAAATCACCTTGCCATTCGGAGTAATATTCCAATTGCCAATAGTGGTCTTATTCCTTACACGCTTAGGTATAATCACACCAATGATGTTGACTAAAGTACGAAAATACGCGTACTTTATCTTACTAATCATTGCGGCTATCATTACCCCACCAGATATTATGTCTCATATGTTTGTAACATTACCGCTTTGTATTTTATATGAGATTAGTATCCTTATTTCTCGTGTAGGCTACCGCAAGTATTTAAAAGCGGAACAGCAACGCCAAATTGAATTGGCAAACAATCCTTCTACTGATGAATAATCAGTAGAAGGATTTTTTATTTGGAAAATTAAAAATAGATGAGGGAATACATAAAAAAACCTACTCCACAAAAGAGTAGGTCGGCAATCTTACTGTCCTAAAAACTTCATAAGATCATCTTGATAAAGTTGAACTAAAGTTACAAAGCCATTTAGCATCATATGCGCAATAATCGATGTAATAATGCGTTGTGTCTTATGATATAAAAACGCGAATATAAAGCCTGAAATCGCATACAGTATGATGTGTGAAAAGTCGAAGTGGATCACGGCAAAGACAATTGCACTTACTGCAGCAGCAATAAAGAAATTTGTCTTTCGGAAAATTGAACCGAAAATAACACGGCGGAAGATAAATTCCTCTAAAATCGGTCCAAACACTACAATACCTATAATAGCTACTGGTGCCACATCTGCAATTTCAATTAAATTAGCTGTATTTTCTGAGCCAGTTTTTATGCCTAGACCTTGTTCGATGAGGGCACCGACTGTTTGGCCAAAGAATACGAGGAAGAAGCCAATTATACCCCAGCCGATTGACATAGGAATAGAAGCCTTTTCACCTTTAAAAACTTGCCAAAAACCTTTATCTCTCCTAACAAGAATGAGTGAAACGATTAGAGCGGTACCCATGCTGATGAATATCCACCAACCTTGGGTCATGAGAATAGCTGAGTTTAAACTAAGGTCAGGATTCATTTTCTGTATGAGCTTAAGAAGCGGTTTCAAAAAAAGAATAGATGACAGTTGCATAATAATGTAGACAATCAAAACAAAAAATGCGGTTTTCTTTGATTTCAAATTTAAAATCCTCTCTTAAAAAAGGTGTTATCTCTATTGTAGAATACTCGCTTTCGAAAACAAAATAATTTATGCTTCTTACTTGCAAAAAAAGATGGAATTCTTTATTATAAGAATTGTGTTAGCACTCATGACTTAAGAGTGCTAATAAAATATAAATTCAACATTTCTAGGAGGTTGTTTCACTTGTTAAGACCATTAGGTGATCGCATTATTATCGAATTAGTCGAAGTAGAAGAAAAAACAGCATTCGGCATCGTTCTTCCAGACTCTGCAAAAGAGAAACCTCAGGAAGGTAACGTTATCGCAGTAGGTACTGGCTTCTTGACTGACAGTGGTACAACAGTTCCACTTAACGTAAAAGAAGGAGACCGCGTTATCTACTCTCAATACGCTGGTACTGAAGTAAAATATGAAGGTAAAGAATATTTAATTTTACGCGAAAGCGATATTTTGGCTATTATCGGCTAATAACTGAAACTAAAAACTATTCAGGGGGTACGCATCAATGGCAAAAGATATTAAATTTAGTGAAGAAGCACGCAGCTTAATGCTTCGCGGAGTAGATAAATTAGCAGATGCTGTTAAAGTAACATTAGGACCTAAAGGACGTAACGTCGTTTTAGAAAAAACTTTTGGCTCACCACTAATCACAAACGATGGTGTAACAATCGCAAAAGAAATCGAGTTAGAAGATCCATACGAAAACATGGGTGCAAAACTTGTATCTGAAGTAGCTTCTAAAACTAACGAAATCGCTGGTGACGGTACTACTACTGCAACAGTTCTTGCGCAAGCAATGATCCGTGAAGGATTGAAAAACGTTACAGCTGGTGCTAACCCAGTTGGTATTCGTAAAGGTATCGACAAAGCAGTAGCTACAGCTATTACTGAACTACAAACTATTTCTAAACCAGTTGAAAACAAAGAAGCAATTGCTCAAGTAGCGGCTATTTCTGCAGCTGACGAAGAAGTAGGCGAGTTAATCGCAGAAGCTATGGAACGTGTTGGTAACGACGGCGTTATCACTATCGAAGAGTCAAAAGGCTTCACTACTGAACTTGATGTAGTAGAAGGTATGCAATTCGACCGTGGTTATGCATCTCACTACATGGTTACTGATACAGATAAAATGGAAGCTGTCCTAGACAATCCATATATCTTAATCACTGACAAGAAAATCGCTAACATCCAAGAAATTTTACCAGTACTTGAACAAGTTGTTCAACAAGGTAAACCACTTTTAATCATTGCTGAAGACGTAGAAGGCGAAGCACTTGCTACATTAGTAGTGAACAAACTTCGTGGCACATTCAATGCAGTAGCAGTTAAAGCTCCTGGATTCGGTGACCGTCGTAAAGCTCTATTAGAAGATATCGCAATCCTAACTGGTGGACAAGTAATCACTGAAGATATCGGTTTAGATCTTAAACAAACTTCAATCGATATGCTTGGTCGCGCAGCGAAAGTTGTTGTAACTAAAGACCACACTACAGTAGTAGAAGGCGCTGGCGAAATCGGTTCAATCGAAGCTCGCGTAGGCCAAATTCGTGCACAATACGAAGAATCTACTTCTGAATTCGATAAAGAAAAACTACAAGAACGCCTTGCTAAATTAGCTGGTGGTGTAGCAGTTATCAAAGTTGGTGCTGCAACTGAAACAGAACTTAAAGAACGTAAACTACGTATTGAAGATGCTCTAAACTCAACTCGCGCAGCAGTACAAGAAGGTATTGTAGCTGGTGGTGGTGTTGCACTAGTAAGCATCTACAACAAAGTAGCTGAAGTTGCAGATGCATACGAAGGCGACGTAGCAACAGGTGTTAAAATCGTTCTTCGTGCTCTTGAAGAACCAGTTCGTCAAATCGCTAACAACGCAGGTCTTGAAGGTTCAATCATCGTAGACCGCCTAAAACGCGAAGAAAAAGGCATTGGTTTCAACGCAGCAAACGGCGAATGGGTTAACATGATCGACGCTGGTATCGTAGATCCAACTAAAGTAACTCGTTCAGCACTACAAAACGCAGCATCTGTAGCAGCTCTATTCTTAACTACAGAAGCAGTTGTAGCAAACATCAAAGAAGCAGCAGCTCCTGCAATGCCTGATATGGGCGGCATGGGCGGTATGATGTAGGGTTCGCACGATGCGAATCACGTAACCGTTGCGACAGGACGTCGCGAACTTAGGTTACGTTCCTTACCAATGTGGTAAGACATCTCGTACGCTTTCACTGCGCTAAAAAACGCAAGGCACTATCTAACTTTGTGTTTGCAAGACCCTAACATTAGACTACTCATCTAAAGTTAAACCCCCTTATCATTTCTTAAGTGAATTGATAAGGGGGTTTTTTGTAAAGTGTTAAATAGTAAATTACTATTAGTGATTGATACTGATTTATCTTTTATGGTTATTCATGTGAAATTATTAAATTAGATATATTTTACGGAAATATATCTGAAGGTGACGGAGTTATATCCTATTACAGGAATACACAGGAGAAAATTCATTGGTGCACTATTGAACATTAATGAAAAAATATTTCCTTGAGAAAATATGCTACTTATATAAACTTTTAATAATAATAAAAGCAGCCCTGCAATCACTGCAAGGCTGCTTTTTAAGTATCAAAATTTATTTACTATGAAGTAATATTTTCATTAAGGGCTTACTCTATACATCTACATATCTAAAGAGTAAGCATACTATAACTTTATAAAAAATAGGAGGGATATCCAGTGTCTAATGCTTACTTAGACTTATTAGCATACTTTGGAATTGGTGGTGCACATCCTGGTGGGTTTAATCTAACCCAATCAATATTAAAAGACGCAAATATTAAACCAAGTGAATCTGTATTAGATGTAGGTTGTGGTACAGGGCAGACATCAGCTTTCTTGGTGAAAAGATTTAAGTGCCAAGTGACTGCAATAGATAAACATCCAATTATGATAGCAAAAGCAGTGGAACGATTTAAGAATGATCCATCCACAGTTAAGGTAATGGAAGGGAACGCGGAATGTTTGAATTTTGAGGATGACTCCTTCGATTTCATCATTGCTGAATCTGTTATCGTGTTCACAAATATTGAAAAGACGTTACATGAACTTGCTAGGGTGTTGAAAAGTGATGGCAGGTTGATCCTTCTTGAAATGACGGCTGAACAGAACCTGACGGAAAAATTGCAGAGAAAAGTATGCAATTTATATGGAATCAAAGAAATTTTAAGCGAAGATGAGTGGCGGGCTAAGTTACAGCAAGCTGGATTTACTCGTCTTGAAATAATCGATACACCATCTGAACTTAGTCCAAGTGAAGTAGATGATATTAATCAATCGGATAACATAAAAAAAGAGCTGTTTGATTTATTGGAAGAGCATAACGAATTAATAAATCATTATCGTCATTTCATAGGCTATCGAGCTTTTAAATGCTATTTCTAACATAACTTTTAAAAAAAGAATTGAAATGGCATCCTTAAAGTTACTCATCAATTGCAAATTTGGAACCGGCAATTATTTCATCAGAGGATTTATAATATAACTCGCCCTTTTTAAAGGGACCGTGATTCTTTTGATAGCTATCAACAATCTGAAAGCCTAGATGATAACCAATCCATTTTGGCAGTGGTCCTCTAGCTTTACCATATAAAAAAGGGTAATGATTATTTATGTCTTGAACATTTAAAGAAGGTATAAAACGTCGTTTCCATATAGCAGAAGCATCTTCAAATGAGTAGAGATTGACCCAAGGACCAATCCATTTTTCACCATACAAATCTTTTACTGCATATTCTCCAAGTCCTTCAATGATGAGTGAATCTTTTAACGTAATTTTATTCGAAGCCAAATCTAAATGTTTTATTCTACAAACATGGTTATATTCATGGGCTAATAAAGCCTTTAGTTCTGTTATTGGAAGATCTACAGATACGAATAAAAATAATGCCCCACTATAGGCCACACCGTTTTTACTTGGTGTTTGTTTTCTTGACTTTATATTCGCGTTTTTTATAGGGAAAATATAGATTGAAACTTTTGGACCTTTCCATAATCTCCTTAAATACTGATATTCCTGCTCAACAATTTGCCAAACTTTTTGATCTTCTAACTTCTTTACGGTGCTCTTTAAGTTGGTCCATTCATACGGCTCAAAAAGTCCATAATTCTGGAGTTCATATTGCCAGACTTCTGGGTTGGCCTTAGGCTTTAATCCTTCGAGTGGTCCGCATAGTGTCTCACATTGTAAGTAAGATGCTCCTTTACCAGACTGCTCTTCACATAGTTCAATAAACTCATAAAGCCAAGGTTGCGTTTTGATCACTGACATATATCTCATCCTTTTAGTTTTGATGTCTTTTAGTATATGTATGGGATGCATCATTGCTTTTGATAAATATAAATAGCTACTAATCCTTTATTCACTAGACGATTGTCCATTACGTAAATTTATCACCTCCATATACTAGCAGAGCATACTTGTATGTAAATAGTCGTGGAAGGAGGATTAAAATGAATCAAATATATGATCAATGTTGTAGATTTCATGGAAGAACGGTGAGGATTACTTGCAATGATGGTAGAGTTCATGTAGGGGAAATTACCAGAGTTAATAGAGATATGGTCTGGATTCGACCTACTGGAGGTCTTGGTGGTTATGGTTTGGGATTCTTTGGGGGAGGTTTTGGATTCAGACGTGGATTTGGACGTGGATTTGGTTTTGGATTTGGCATAGCTCTTGGTGCAATTACTGGAATCGCCTTGGCTTCAGCATTTTTCTGGTAAGACCTATTTAATCCAAGTTCACGTTCCCACAAGCATAGTATAACTTCCATTAATTAATCTCTTGCAAATAATAAGGGAAATGGGGTAAACGCGTGCTTTGGCTGAACAACAAAGCCATAAAAAGGAGAGTAAATTGAACTGTGCCTAATTGTTAGATACAAACTGACAATTGAAGGTGCAGTTTTTTTGTACATAGGTGCTTTTATTGAAAGCTCAGGAAATTTTCCTGGTTATTCCAACGAATCAAGGGGCAGCTTCTTTCATTTGAACGATGATATAAAATATTATATTTTTGCTTATAAAAAAACGTGCAAGCAAGTGCTGCACGTTTTTATTTCTTATCTATCTTCTTCTTCCCAACATTCCGTGTTTTTTAATCCCGGAATTGATTTTGCATAAAATGAAGGGTTTTTACCTTGTTTACGTTGTTTGGTAAAGTCATCCAATACACGGAAAGCTACTTTTCCTAGTAAGATAATGATGATGATATTTAACATCGCCATTAGCCCCATAAATAAATCAGCTAAGTTCCAAACAAGTGATACATGAGCTACAGAACCGAACATGACCATTCCTAGAACTACTAAACGGTAACCCGTTAACCATCCTTTATGTGCGTTCATAAATTCGATATTTGTTTCACCATAATAGTAATTTCCCACAATCGAACTAAATGCGAAGAAAATAATCGCAATTGCTATAAAGTATGGAGCCCAACTTCCTACATGTACAGCGAAGGAATTTTGAGTTAGGACGATTCCGTCATCTGGTCCTGTTGAATATAGACCTGCCAAAATAATAATGAAAGCAGTAGCAGAACAAATAACAATTGTATCAAAAAATACGCCTAGGCTTTGAACGAGACCTTGTTTTGCAGGATGTGAAGTACTTGCAGTAGCAGCTGCATTTGGTACACTACCCATACCAGCTTCATTTGAAAATAAGCCGCGGCGTACACCTTGCATAATTGCAACCCCAATAGCTCCTCCAGCTGCTTCTTTCAAGCCGAATGCTTCAGATAAAATTAGGCTGAAGACTCCTGGTATTTCCGATAAATTAGTTGCGACCACGTAAAGAGCGATGAGTAAATAGAATATGGCCATAACGGGTACAATTACTTGTGTAACTTTCACAATTCTATGTACGCCACCAAAAATAATCATAGCTGTTAACACAACTAATACGATCCCAATGATATAAGGCTCGATATTAAATGCTTCTCCAACTGAAGTAGCAATCGTATTGGACTGTACTGCATTGAAGATAAAACCAAAGCTTAAAGTTAAAAGAATACTAAAGACTATTGCCAGTTTGCGTTGGCCTAGCGCTTTTTCCATGTAGTAAGCAGGACCACCACGGAAAGAGTTACCATCTCTTACTTTGTAAACCTGTGCAAGTGTACTTTCAATAAACGCGGTAGCCATTCCGATAATGGCGATAATCCACATCCAGAATATAGCTCCAGGTCCACCGACCCCGATAGCTAGTGCTACTCCTGTTATATTTCCTGTACCTACACGAGAAGCTGTACTAATAGTAAAAGCCTGAAACGCGGAAACGCCCTCGTCTTTTTCTTTTTTCTCCATTATTAAACGGAACATTTCGCCAAACATACGAAACTGTACAAATTTAGTTCCAATCGTAAAATACAAACCAGCACCTAGTAGTAATACGATTAATATATATGTCCATAAAACATTATTTGTTTCATCAACTATATTCCCGATCCATTCCATTTATCTGCCTCCTTTTTTGCATACCTTTTAGTTTATAACATTTTTTAATAAACAATCAACTTAAAAGAGAAAATAAGTACGGTCAGTCTTTGACTTAATTTTTTTATTTTATTAATAATATTAAAGTCATAAATAAAGACAAACCTAAGTTGATTACAAAGGAATTTTTCGAATGTTGCTTAATCTATAGTTATGATTTTTACTGATTTGTACTGTCTTTCTTCATATTTAAATATAAGTCTAAAATTTTCAGCATCATAATGAGTATACTGTAATTTGATTATTCACCAATGCTATACTTTGAATAATTGTTTGTTAGGTGGTGTTAGAAGTGAATATAAAGGAACATGTTTTAAAAAGGTTAGAAGAACAGCTTCAATTGCACGGCCATCTCATTGGAGTAGCAGCAGGTTCCGGGATGACGGCTAAGTATGCAGAAGTTGGTGGAGCGGATTTTATACTGGCTTTGAGTTCCGGGCGCTTTCGTCAAATGGGTGTTAGCTCATTAGGAGGCTTTTTAGCTTACGACAATAGCAATGATCTTGTTATGAGTTATGCATCGAAAGAGTTGATCCCTATTGTTAATAATATTCCTGTAATCTTTGGATTACAGGCAACAGATCCCACAATCGAGTTGGCTGAAAAACTAAATGAAATTGAGAGGGCAGGATTTGCTGGTATTAATAATTTCCCGAGTGTGGGGTTAATAGATGGCCAATTTCGTGAGGCATTAGAGGAAAATGGGATGAGTTATGCACGTGAAGTGGAAGCTATTGCGATGGCGAACAAGAGAGGACTATTTACTGTTGCTTTTGTATTTAATGTGGAACAGGCAGAGCAAATGATGAAAGCTGGGGCAGCGATCATTTGCGCGCATTTGGGACTAACAGTAGGTGGTTCTCTCGGAGCTAAGAAGATTTTATCATTGCAGCATGCAAAGAATCTTGCAATGGAAATATTTGAACGTTGTGAGCAATTTAATAGACCGGTTATACATATGATATATGGTGGTCCCGTGAATAAACCAATAGATGTCCAATTTATGTATGATGGTACATCAATCATGGGATATATTGGCGGTTCTTCTATAGAACGCATACCTACTGAACAAACAGTTACACAAGTTACAAAGTCTTTTAAGAAATCGGATGACTTTCATTATGATGAGCTAATAGAGAAGATTATTGATGGGATGGGGAGTCAAAGAGACTATATTGAATTTGTGAAGAAATATATTCACCTTCATTATATGGATCAAATTCATTTACGGGATATTGCCAAAATGTTGAATTTATCAAGTTCATATTTAAGTACATTATTTAAATCTGAAGTAGGAATGGCTTTTACACAATATCTAATTGAATTTAGATTGAATAGAGCTGTTGATATATTAAAAAAACAGTCTTTACCATTAACGAATGTGGCTGAAATGGTAGGTTACCCAAACTATGTACAATTTAGCGTCATATTTAAAAAGCATAAAGGCGTTTCTCCAAAAGAATTTATAGAATCTAACATAAACAAAAGTTAATGAAATATAAACAGATTCATTTTGCCTGTATGAATTGGTATATTAATGATAAGAAGTTTTGAAAGCGTTTTCTTCATTATTTATAGATTTACCAAAAGGGAGAGATGAACTTGAAAACAATCGCATTGACAGGTACCTTCGATACAAAAGGACAAGAGTTTCTATTTGTAAAAGAACTTATTGAATCTTTAGGAATGCAAACATTGACGATTCATACGGGAGTATTTGATCCTCAATTTAAACCAGATGTGAATAATGATGAGGTTGTAGGTATTGTTGGTGAAGACATTATAGCAATTCAAGAAAAAAAGGATCGAGCACATGCTACAGCGGTTCTATCAAAAGGTATGGAACTACTAATTCCAAAACTCTATGCTGAAGGTAAATTTGATGGCATTCTATCGTTCGGTGGCACAGGTGGAACCTCGATTGCGACACCAGGTATGCGTAAATTACCAATAGGTGTTCCAAAAGTGATGGTTTCAACTGTAGCTTCTGGTAACACTGAGCCATATGTTGGAACAAGCGATATCGTGATGATGCCATCTGTTGTAGATGTTGCAGGGCTAAATGTCATTTCTACTCGTATTTTTACAAATGCAGCCTTTGCGATTATGGGTATGCTTCACTTTGAACATGATTTGAAATTTGAAAAGAAACCGCTAGTAGCAGCTACAATGTTTGGTTTAACAACTCCTTGTGTGAATTTCGCTAAGAAATATATGGAGGACCGCGGATATGAAGTACTGATATTCCATGCTACTGGTGTAGGTGGCCGGACAATGGAACAGTTAATCGAAACAGGATTTATAGATGGTGTATTAGACTTCACCACTACTGAATGGGCAGATGAATTAGTTGGCGGTGTTTTAGCTGCTGGACCAAGTCGTTTAGAAGCAGCGGCTAAAAAAGGTATCCCACAAGTTGTTTCTTTAGGTGCTCTTGATATGGTGAACTTCGGACCATTTGATTCTGTTCCAGAGAAATTTGGAGGACGTAATTTCTACAAACATAATCCAACAGTTACATTAATGCGAACAAATGAAGAAGAAAATAACCGAATTGGTGAAGTAATTGCTGAAAAGTTAAATATGGCAAAAAAAGATACAGTATTAATGCTTCCGTTGAAAGGTTTATCGGGGCTTGATGTAGAAGGACAGTCTTTCTATGGTCCTGAAGAGGACACTGCGTTATTTACTGCACTGCGTAAAAAATTAGATAATCCAACAGTTGAAATTGTTGAAATGGATTTAGATATTAATGCACAAGCATTTGCAGAACAAGCAGCTGAGCGCTTAATAGCAATGATGAACAAATAAAGAGGAGTGACAAAAATGGTTCAATTAAATAGAAAAGATATTTTAGCACGTTTTACTGAAGAAATTTCCAATGGAAACATCTTATTAGGAGTAGGAGCAGGTACAGGTATTACTGCAAAAAGTAGTGAGGCAGGCGGAGCTGATATGCTAATTGTATATAACTCAGGTCGTTACCGTATGGCTGGTCGTGGCTCACTTGCAGGATTGTTATCTTATGGAGATGCAAATCAAATAGTTATAGAAATGGGCAATGAAGTATTACCAGTAGTCAAAGATACACCAGTTTTAGCAGGTGTGAATGGTACTGACCCATTCCGTGTAATGGATGTCTTTTTAAAGCAATTAAAAGAACAAGGTTTCAGCGGTGTTCAAAACTTCCCAACAGTTGGTTTAATCGATGGTGTATTCCGTCAAAACCTTGAGGAAACTGGCATGGGTTATGGACTTGAAGTAGAAATGATTCGTAAAGCGCATGAATTAGATATGTTGACAACACCTTATGTGTTTGATGAAGAACAAGCGAAGCAAATGGCTGAAGCAGGTGCAGATATCTTAGTTGCTCACATGGGACTGACGACAAAAGGAACAATTGGTGCACATACTGCATTAACATTGGATGACTGTGTGGAACGAATTCAAAAAATTATCGAAGCAGGTCGCGCTATCAATCCTGATATTTTAGTTATTTGCCATGGTGGACCAATCGCGGAACCAGCAGATGCTGAATATGTAATTAACAAAGTGGACGGTATTTGCGGTTTCTTCGGTGCCTCAAGTATAGAGCGTTTCGCTGCAGAAAAAGGAATTAGAGAACAATCAGAAGCTTTCAAGAATATTCGTTCTTAACTTGCTAAGCAAGAGATTGTTACTTTATTAAAATGATAGTAATTCACTCTTGCTCAAAATGAAAATCTAAAGCAACCTTGCAAATACTTAGCAAGGTTGCTTTTACATATCATCTATTATTTCTGCATAATCCATTTTTCCGTGGAAAGACTATATTTACAGAAAGGATGAGTGTTTAGATGGAAGAAAATAAATACGCACAACTTAACCATGAACAATTGAGAGAAATTAATGAAATGGAAGAGAAATTGGGTGTAACATTGATTGCTTACGATACATCTGCAACTCAAACTAATAGGTCTACATCCTTTAATAATGCTTCTTCTGAAATCAATCCGTCTTAGAATCCCATTACTCATGGGCAGTAATTAGTAAGAGTATAAGCTGAAAATCAAAAGAACCTCCTCATCTTATGAAAAAGGTGAGGAGGTTCTTTTTTTTATAATAACACTTATGGATTTGTTGACCATAAACCAGCTGATTTTAGAAGAACTCTTGGGTGTAATTTAAGTTGGGCAACCATAAAGTCTGCAATATCTTCTGGCTGCATTACTTTATCTGGATTGCCATCAGTTAAATTCAGTTCGACTGCCATATCAGTAGCAACAGTGCTTGGTGTTAAGGTACTAACACGAATATTATGTTTTCTTACTTCAAGCATTAATGATTCACTTAGAGCAATAACAGCAGCTTTTGAAGCACTGTATGCACTAGTAACAGGTGCACCTTTTTGACCAGCTGTTGAAGAGATATTAATGATATCACCAGTTTGGCGTTCAATCATTTCTGGAAGTACAGCACGTGTTATGTAATATACGCCCATGACATTTACTTGGATGATTTTCGCCCACTCTTCTGGATCAAGCTCAAGGAAATTTCCGAATTTAGAAATACCAGCGCTGTTTACTAAAATATCGATAGCACCAAGTTCCCCACGAATTTTTTCGACTGTTGCATTTGCTTCATCGATATTCGATACATCACCTGTTGCAATGGCTACCTTCACTCCGTATTCTTTTAGTTCAGCTACTACATTTTCTAAATTTTCAAGAGTTCGGCCAATTAAGCCAATGTTAATGCCCTCTTTTGCGAAAGCAATTGCTGTAGAACGTCCAATTCCACGTCCTCCACCAGTTATAAGCGCTGTTTTACCATTTATATTTTGCATCTATCTCTCTCCTTACTATTTATAAAATCGTACGAATTTTAATTTAGTATTCATATATGGTACCTTGACCGAATGAAAATGTATATTATTTTGCTTTGTAGCCGTTATCTAACACACTGAAAAATGATTGTGAAAACATAGTTATGTCTTCCACTAAAAATTAATCATTCGCTTTGTAGTCATATGCTAAAGTGTGAATCACTTTCTTTACAAACTCATCAATTTTACTATCTAAGCGACACTTAGGGTAAACGAGCTGAATTTTGCGGGTTAGAGTAATATCGTTCAATTCCTTTTTGAGTAATGTTCCTGATTTTAGTTCTTCATCCATTAGAGCAATAGAGATAAAGGCTAATGTTTTGCCGTAAGTTAACATCTTCTTAATGGTACTAACTGAATCTAGTTCAATTGTGTAGATAGATGGTGCAAAAGGATCTAACCACTTTCCGATGAAATGATTAGTTGAGCTTGAAGAGGTATGCAATAATATTTTGCTTTTAAGGACATCTGATTTTGAGATGTCCTTTTTTGTTGCAAGTTCGTGTGTGGGACTTAATGCAAGAACAAGAGAATCTTCACCAATAGTTTCGTAAATGAGTGCTTGATCTTCTTGTTTTGTTTCCATTATAAGTCCAAAGTCTAGCTCTTGAAGTATTAACTTCCTTTCGATTTCAGGAGCCGTCTTTACTTCTAAAGAAATTCTTATATCTGGATAAGCTGTGGAAATTTGATCGATGATATCAGGCATGAAAATATGGGCAGGAAGCCCACTTGCACCTAGTCGAATTGAGCCGATATTGCCTTCTATTAGGTTTTCAAAGAATTGATTCATGTCTTTTTGTAGCTGTACGATTTGCCGCGCATAGTGATAGAGTCCTTCTCCCGCCTCAGTTAAACGATAACCCCCAGCATTTGTACGGAATAAGCGTACTCCATATTCTTCTTCTATTGAACGAATATGAAATGATACAGTAGGCGCAGTAATGCCTAGCTCTTTAGCAACAGGAGCTAGCTTTTTTAAATTTACGAGCAAGCAAAATGCCTGTAATTTGAGATTATTCATTTTATCCTCCTAAAGTAAATTAGATAAACTCTTGCATTGGCTATAGTATATTAGAGTTTTTTTAACGAATTGTTAATACTAGGTTAATATTTCCTAAATATCTGGATCTTATAGTGGTTATAGACGAGGAGGGCATTATGAAAATCTCGATTACGAATATAGAAAAGAAGTATGGGAAATCTCAAGCACTCTGGCCGATTAATGTAGAACTAGACAGTAAGTTTGTAACAATTTTAGGTCAATCGGGTTGTGGTAAAACTACGTTATTAAAAATACTAGCTGGTTTAGAGAAGCCAACAAATGGTGAAATCAGATTTGACGAAACAGTTATCTATTCGTCAGATCTTCGTAAGAACATTAGACCAAATAAGCGTAATATTGCAATGGTCTTTCAAGACTTTGCACTTTGGCCACATATGACTATTTTTCAGAATATTGCTTTTGCATTAAAGGGGGTATTGCCCAAGTCAGAAATTAAGGAACGTGTAGATTATGTTATGCGAATGGTGAAAATGGAGGGTTTCGAGAGACGTAAACCTGGCGAATTATCAGGAGGTCAGCAGCAACGCGTGGCACTTGCTAGGGCTCTTGCAACTAATCCAAAACTAATTCTATTTGATGAACCTTTATCAGCATTAGATGCAGTTCTTCGAGAAAAGATGCAAGAAGAGATTATGCATATTATTCATGAGCTAGATTGTCAAGCTATCTTTGTCACACATGATCAAACAGAGGCTATGACAATGTCTGATCAAATTATCGTGATGGAGGCAGGGAGAATTGCACAGGTAGGTTCACCACAAGAAATCTATCAATCACCAGCTACACCTTATGTGGCAGACTTTATCGGAAAAGTAAATTGGGTTGATAAAGGTAGCCGTATTGTTCGCCCTGAAGGAGTATCAAGACATTCACAATTAGGGGCTATAGCAAAACAAGCAAAAATAGTGAAAAGTACTTTTATCGGAGATCGATATTTAGTTCAAGCAGAAGTAGAAGGCAATCAATGGAGCTTTTACGAAAACGCTCCGCTCGAAAAAGGAAAACAGCTTAAAGTTTTTATAGATGAAAAACAAATTTATCAATTGGAGGGATTACATTGAAGAAACGTAGTTTAAAAATGATAGCAACAGTTGGAACACTTTTGACATTAGCATTAGCTGGGTGTGGAAATAGTGACACAGCCACAAATGATGGTGAAGCAAGCGCACAATCTAAAGAAAATAAAACACTAACAGTTTATTCTGCTGGACCAGATGGTTTGGCAGCAAATGTACAACAAGCATTCGAAGAAAAAACAGGAATGAAGGTAGAGATGTTCCAAGGAACAACAGGGAAAATTTTATCTCGCTTAGAAGCAGAGAAAACAAACCCTGTTGCAGATGTTGTCGTATTAGCTTCAGTAGCTTCAATGGATGGGATGAAAGAAGCCAATCAACTTCAAAGTTATAAAGACGCTGAAAATGCAGGTAAAATCAATAGCGATTGGTCGGACGCAGAAGGCTATTATTATGGCTACAGTGCATCAGCTTTAGGAATTGCTTACAATACTAAAAATGCAAAATCAGCTCCAAGCGAATGGTCTGATTTAGCGAAAGCTGAATGGAAAGATAAAATCAATATTCCAGATCCGAGTCTGTCGGGTTCAGCTGTTGATTTCATCTATGGATATACGGAAGCAGAAAAAACTGGTTGGGACATTGTTCAATCATGGAAAACAAATGGTTTACAAGTAAATGGTGCAAATAAGGAAGCATTAGACTCAGTTATTACTGGAGATAAAGATGCAACAATTTCTGGAGTAGATTACATGGCCTATAAAGCAAAAGCAGATGGAGAGCCTGTAGAAATTGTTTACCCGAAAAGTGGAACAGTTGTCAGCCCACGAGCAGTTGGAATTATGAAAGATGCAAAAAATGTAGATGGAGCTCAAGCTTACGTTAATTTCTTACTTTCAGATGAAGGTCAAAAGCTAGTAACAGATGCTTATTTACTTCCGGGGAACAAAGAAATTCCGGTGAAGGATCGCGCAGCATTGGATGAAATTCCTCAACTAACTGTGAATTGGAAAGGCGCAGAGACAAAGCAAATCGATATTTTAACGAAATTTAACGAGATTTTCCAATAATAATTTATGAGCTGAGACATTTTTCTCAGCTCTTGTTTTCTAAGGAAGGAATGAAACCTCGATGATTATGGAAGGTAGACAAACTTTTGGAGTATTACTAGCCATTGTTGGTACGTTTGCTATCGCGCCATTATTAGCAATTCTATATTATACATTTGTTGATGGCGGGCAATTAGATTTTTCGCAGATTAGTAGAATGTTTGAAAATGATAGAATGTGGCATACGTTAGGCAACTCTTTACTATTAGGTGTTTTAGTAATTTTGGGTACTACGATTATAGCTTTACCAATGGCGTTAATTCGTACGAAAACTAGCCTGATCAAATTTGATTGGTTAGATATTGTTCTAACGATTCCCTTTATGACACCGCCATATATTGGGTCAATGGGCTGGATATTGTTTATGCAGAATAATGGTTTTTTGCAACAATTAATGCCAGGTGTATCATGGATGTCAGATTATTTCTTCTCTCTGTTTGGAATGGTAATGGTGATGAGTTTGCACCTATTTCCTTTTCTATATTTAATGCTGAGAAATACACTGCTAAGAATTAATGGATCCTTTCTTGATGCTGCATTGATATTCGGACGAAATCCGTGGAGAAACTGGGCTAAAATTGTTTTACCATTACTAGTTTCGAGTTACGTACTAGGCGTATTACTAATTTTCATAAAGACCTTGGCTGAATTCGGTACTCCTGCAACTTTTGGCAGCAGAATTGGCTTTCAGGTTTTTACTACAGAGATCCATTCCTATTTATCAAGATGGCCTGTAGACATTAGTATGGCCACATCACTTTCTTTATTTTTACTTTCTGTTTGTCTGATCATCTGGTACTTCCAAAATCTAATTGGACGAAAAAATACATATAGCGTGTTATCTGGTAAGACGCAAGCTATTCGAGAAATGAAAGATAAGTGGTATATAAAGCTAGGTGCATGGCTATATGTAGGAATTGTATTACTGTTTTCAATTGGAATCCCTTACTTTTCAATTATTGTGACATCACTACAAAAGGTAAGGGGAGATGGCCTAAGTGCAGGGAATTTCAGTTTTGCATCTTATCAGGAAGTATTTACTAGTGGTAGTGCGGGACTATCAGCATTTCTGAACAGTATCGTATTTTCATTTATCACAGCTAGTATTACTGCTGTTATAGGATTATTCATTGCACTTTATATTAAAAAAGGCGAAACAAAAAAACAGCAAGTATTGGATTTCTTTAGTCTTATGCCAAATATTATTCCCGGAATTGTGTTTGTAGTAGGTTTAATCATGTTCTGGAACTCACCTTTACTACCAGCTACGATTTACAATACGAAAGCAATGGTGGTTGTGACCTATTGTGTACTATTCTTACCATACTCGGTTCAATATACGAAATCTTCTTTATCTCAATTAGATCAATCCATTTTCCAATCAGCTGCTATTTTTGGACGGAATAGTTGGGACGTGTATCGATATATCTTTATCCCATTGTTAATGCAGGGAATTCTAGCTGGGATGATGATGACATTTATTATTTCGATGCGTGAACTTGTAGCGGGATTACTCATTTTGCCACCTTCAGTTGAGACCGGCGCAACGTTTATTTACAGCCAGTTTGAACAAGGAAACGTTGGTTTAGGAATGGCAGTTGCTGTTATTACAGTAGCTATGACTGTCATCTTCATGTTCCTGTTAGATTGGTTGCAAAAAAGAGGGGGGCATGCGGGTGCTTAAGGTTGAAATTTTAGGGGGAGTTGGCGAGTACGGGCGTAATTGTTTTTTTATAGAAAATGAGGAGCATGCCATTTTACTCGACTGTGGCATTATGAATGATGCTGAAAAAACTCCTCCTAATTTAACAAAAGATCATGTAGAAAAACTCGATGCTGTGTTTATCTCACATTCGCATATTGATCATTCAGGTGCATTGCCGATGCTAGAAACATGGGACTATAAAGGTGAAATCTTTATGAGTAAAATGACAGCTAGACAATTAAAACGATCGTTTAAAAATACAAAGATTTTTCAACCAACAACGATTGAAAAATGGTTGAGAGTTAGTGATTATCTTGAATTTCAGTGGGGCTATAGCGGCCATATAGTAGGGAGTGTTTGGTACAAGATTCGATTCTTTAAGGAGGTGATATTTTTCTCAGGGGACTATGTCATGGATTCCTATTTATTAAATGCCACTTTACCACAAGTAGATGGAACCAAGTACGATCTAGCTTTAATAGATAGTGGACATATTGAGAAACAGATTAATAATTTGGAAGTATTACAACAGATTAAGAAGTATATCGAGGAACAACCAAGTCGTCCTATTATTTTTCCCTCTTCTTTTTCAGGTAAAACAGCTGATATTGCTACGTATCTTTTTCAACATACAGAAAGAGAAGTAAACATTGATAAAGAATACTTTTCTTTTCTTGAGGATTACTATAATTCACCTGAAAATATTCGTACACCAAGATATGAAGAAATCTTGAAATCATTTAAGATGGACTGTTTTAGAGAGAGGGTAGAGAGTGAAAATGCAATCTATTTCGTTTCAGAGATTAATGAGTGGAAAATTGAAGAATTATTACACATATATCCAACTGCAATAGTAATTTTTACAGGCTACATGAAAAAAGATGGATATTTAAAGAGACTAGCCAGAAATAAAGCTCAATCGAAGCAGTTTTTTTATAAAACACATTTAGATTATCTAGATATCTTAGAGCTTTCAAAAACAATAAATGCTACTGATACTATATATTTCCATAGTCGATTAACAAATAGGAAAACTACTTTTACAAAATTAGTAGAAAAAAAGGAGGAAATAATATAATGAAAATTGTAAAGAAAATAGCACTACAGTTATTTATGGCTAGTCTTGTTCTTCTGTGTATTAGCGGGTACGGTTCCGCTCAGGTGAGTGCAGCGATTAATCCTGGAAATGAAATTAAGTATAATATCAAACCTGATATTTTTAAAGAATCTAAGATAATAAATGTCTTTTCAGCAACGAAAAAAGATGAAGTAAAAATTTACTACTTCGATACAGTAAATAAAGCATTTTTAGGAGTGGACTATAACCATCGCTTACGTGTATATAAAGATAGTAATAAGATAGATATTACTTATAAAAAAAGGTTCCTAAACACTCCACTTGATGAAGCAATTGCGATAACACAAGATCATGGTTTCACTGGGGACGAATCAAATTATAAATTTGAATTAGATATTAAGGGTGGTAATCATACTTTTGCAGTAAGCAGAAAAGAGTCATTAAAAGAAACATCAAAAGTTTCCTTCAACGCTGTTGATACTGAAGCAGCAAAGAAACTAATTTTAGATAATGCACCGAAAAAAATCCGGAATTGGGATTCTGAAAGTTGGTACAATAATACGTTAACGCAAACTGTTGTTTATGGACCAGCAAAGGCTACTACCTATAAGGGTAGTTATGCAGGATATGAAGCGGATATTGAAGTTTGGAATTATCAAGGTGATATCATGGTTGAACTATCAACAAAAGAAGATGATGCTTCAAAAGCTGCTGTCATTGAAAAATTATGGCACGATAAGTTAGAAGTTGAAGGTTATCTTAGTGAAGATCAACGTGGTAAAACTGCATTTGTAATGGAGAAGTAAATGATGAGCTTATTTAAATGAGTTTTAATTGGAGAATACAAAAAGGATATAGACTCTTTTCTTTAAAAGAGCCCCATATCCTTTTTAGTTTGCACTAAACACTTATTGAATGTGTTTATTTGATTACGTGGCAGATAGCTTAACTACATTCCCATACGATTTAAACAGAATTCTAAATCCTTCTGTATGTGTTCTTTCATTAGACGCTCTGCCTCATCACCGTTATGTTGAAGGATAGCGTTATAGATGTCATTATGCTCTTCTATTAAAAGAGGTCGTTTGTGATGGACAACTGTTTTGCGGAAAAGGTAAATGATGGACTGCATGCGGTCAATGATGTCAATCATCATTGGATTGTTCGTAGCACCTACGATAATTTGGTGAAAATCATAGTTTGCTGTCATGACTTCTTCTGTAGTTCCTGTGCGGCCAATATCTACACATGATTTAAGCTTTTCAAGTACTTCTTCAGTCATATAACTGGCACAATATCTGGCAGCAAATCCTTCCAATAATATACGTACTTGAAAAATATGACGAAGATCCATATCACTTGGATTTACAACCCGCTTATTTTGAATAAGTCCTTCTTGCTCTAGCTTACGGATCGCTTCACGCACAGGTGTACGACTAATACCTATTTCCTCAGCTAGTCTTTCTTCAGTAAGTTTCGTTCCACGGTCTAATTCGCCATTCAATATTTGATCTCGAATATATTCATATGCCTGCGTATTTGCAGGAATAGTCTCCTTTTTTACCAATAAAATCGTCTCCTGGAATCTAATTTGTACTTATATAAAGTATAAGTATAAGCTTTATAATTTGAAAGTAGTATTTTTGTATGCACTTTCATTAAAAATGTATACAAAATAAATTAAAATGTGTACAATGTTCCGTAAGGTTATGAAAACGCTTTATTAATAAAAAGCTGTTGGCTCTGTGAACTGAAAAAGTTCTTGTATTTTAGAACAGGGTTTAGACCTAAGATAAAGAAATTTTAGTTAACAATGAATCACTCAAGTGTGATTACAGCAGAAGGAGCTAATTAAAATGACTAAAAAAGTTGGATTTATAGGATTAGGTATTATGGGAAAACCCATGGCATTAAATTTAATTAAAGCTGGTTACGAACTAACGGTTTTTGATATTAATACACAAGCTGTAGAAGCACTTGTAGAAGCAGGAGCAACAGCTGGAACAGCAATAGAAATGGGAGAAGCTTGTGATGTCATTATTACAATGTTACCTGCCTCTCAACACGTAAAAGACACGGTACTAGGTGAAACTGGTATTTTGAAAACAGCTAAAAAAGGAACTGTCATTATTGATATGAGTTCTATTACACCAGGTACTACTGTTGAAATTGCAACAGCAGCAGCAAAACAAGGTGTAGGAATGCTAGATGCGCCTGTAAGTGGTGGAGAGCCAAAAGCAATCGATGGTACATTAGCGATTATGGTCGGTGGAGAAGAAAGCGTATTCGAATCTGTCAAAGATGTACTTCAAACTGTTGGTAAGGAGATTACTTTAGTCGGTAAAAGTGGTAGCGGTGTAACAGCGAAATTAGCAAACCAAATTATCGTGAATTTAAATATTGCAGCTATGTCTGAAGCACTTGTTCTTGCTGCAAAAGCAGGTATTGACGTAGAGAAAATGTATCAAGCGATTCGTGGAGGTCTTGCTGGAAGTGCAGTACTGGATGCAAAAGTACCGCTTATCCTAGATCGTAATTTTGTAGCAGGTGGGAAAATTTCAATCAACTTAAAAGATATAACAAATGTCATGGGAGCAGCTCATGATTTAGATGTGCCACTACCACTTTCAAGTCATTTGCTTGAAATCTTCCATGCGCTTAAAGCCAATGGCAAAGAAAATGATGATCATGGCGGGATTGTACAATATTACGAAAAACTGGCAAATGTAGAAGTGAAAAGGGGTTAAGTTAAAATGACTAATTTAAACGTAAAAGAAACTTTCTCTAATCTACCTGCAGTGCCCGAAGAAAAAATCGTCAATGATTTACTCACAAAAGAACTAAAGGCTTTCAATAAAAAGATTATCGTACTAGATGACGACCCAACAGGTGTTCAAACAGTACACGGTATTTCTGTCTACACTGATTGGTCAGCAGAAAGTATTGAAGCAGGTTTTGCTGAAGATAATTCAATGTTCTTTCTCTTAACTAATTCACGAGGCTTTACAGCAGCTGAAACTGAACAAGCGCATAAGGATATCGCTAGTGTTATTGAACGTACAGCACAAAAACAAAATAAAGAATTCATCATTATCAGTCGTGGAGACTCAACATTACGTGGTCATTATCCCCTTGAAACAGAAGTATTAAAAAATACAGTTGAATCTCAATCTGATATGAAATTTGATGGTGAAGTAATTATGCCTTTCTTTAAAGAAGGTGGTCGCTTTACGATTAATAATATTCATTATGTACAGTATGACAATGAACTAGTACCTGCAGGTGAAACTGAATTTGCTAAAGACCGTACTTTTGGTTACAAATCTTCACATTTAGGTGAGTGGGCAGAAGAAAAGTCAAACGGAGAGTTTAAAGCAACTGATGCTACTTACTTATCATTAGAGACTATTCGCAACCTTGATATTGATGGTTTAGTTAATCAATTGATGGCAGTCAATGGTTTTAATAAAGTCGTTGTAAATGCTGTTGATTACGTTGATGTAAAAGTAGTAGTCATTGCATTAATCCGAGCGATGAATACAGGAAAACTGTTCATGTTCCGCAGTGCTGCTGCTTTAACTAAAGTAATCGGTGGCGTGAGTGATAGAGATATTTTGACTAAAGAAGAATTAATGAAAGACCATTCTAAAAACGGTGGTTTAATTATGATTGGCTCTCATGTGAAGAAAACAACAGAGCAATTTGAAGCGCTAAAAGAATGTGATTTTATTGAATTTATCGAATTTGATGTTCACCTTGTATTACACCCAGAGCAATTTGAAGCAGAAATTGAGCGTATTATAGCGCTTAGTGGAAAGCTAATTAGTGAAGGGCAAACAGTCGCCGTCTATACGAAGCGTGAACGTCTTGATCTTGGTGAAGGCAAAAAAGAAGAAGAATTAATGTTGTCAGTGAAGATTTCAAATGCTGTGACAAGCATTGTCAAACGACTTGAAGTACGTCCGAGCTTTATTATCGCTAAAGGTGGTATTACTTCAAGTGATATTGGAACAAATGGGCTTAGCGTTAAGCGTGCACTAGTAGCTGGGCAGATTAAACCTGGGATTCCAGTTTGGCTAACAGGTAGTGAAAGTAAATTCCCTGGCATGGCTTATGTTATTTTCCCTGGGAATGTGGGAACAAAAACAACCTTAAAAGAAGTAGCAGAGTTATTACATCAGTAAAGTAAGAAAGGTTGAGTAGACATGCTAGTTAATACGAAAGATATGCTGATTGCAGCACAAAAAGGTAAATATGCTGTAGCAGCATTTAATGTATATAATCTTGAAACGGCACAGGCTGCAGTTCGCGTTGCTGAAAAAGAAAAGCATCCGGTAATAATTGCTTTAGGAGAGCGTTATTTTGATACGGTGGATGTGGAAGCTTTTGCAGCATTAGTTAGAGTACTTGCGGAGAAAGCTTCCGTTCCGGTTTCTCTTCATTTAGATCATGCTTATGAAAAGCAATCTATCATTCGAGCAATTCGATGCGGTTTTAATTCTGTTATGTTTGATGGTTCAAAGTTTGATCTTGCGGAGAATATGAGATTAACAAAAGAAATTACGGAGATTGCTCATATGGCGGGTGTCAGTGTAGAAGCAGAAATCGGTTCAGTTGCTCGTGGTGCTTTTTCAGATGAAGAAGAAGGGGATGGCACTTTAACAGATCCACAGTCTGCAAAGGCATTTGTGGAGGAAACAGGTGTTGATTTTCTAGCTGCTTCAATTGGAACCGTACATGGTATGTATACAGGAGAGCCTAATATCAAATTGGACTTGTTAGATGAAATTCGTGAACTAGTTGGCATACCACTTGTCCTTCACGGGGCATCAGGGACACCAGACGAAATTATTAAGCAGACTGTAGCAAAAGGAATTTGCAAAATCAATGTAAATACTGAAGTATCACTAGCTGCAACATCTTATTTACAAAAGTCTTTTGAACAAGAGCAAAATAAAGTGGCTCATTTATCAGTAATTATGGCAAGTATGCAAGAAGCGATGGAACCTGTGATGACAAAGTTTGTCCGTTTATTATTTGCAGATAAAGCCTAACAACCTTGATTTTAAGTAAAGAATATTTCGATGCTTTTCAGCCTTTTATATTAGAGCTTTATATGAAAAAATTAAATCGGAATGCCAAGAACTTATCAGTAAATGGCATTCCGCAACTTTTATGAGAAGAGGATTGCTATGCCAATAGTTTCTATATGTGTAGGGGTTGCCCTATTACTATTATTAATGGTGGTATTTAAGTTAAACGCTTTCATATCATTAATTATTGTTTCGCTACTAGTAGGTATTCTTGAAGGTATGTCTCCAATTGATGCTATGACATCGATTGAGAATGGTTTAGGTTCGACTCTAGGTCACCTTGCAATGGTCATTATTTTTGGGGGAATTCTTGGTAAACTAATGACGGATTCTGGTGGTGCTCAACGTATAGCGATGACACTCATCAAAGTTTTTGGGGAAAAGCGAGTTCAATTAGCAGCTGTACTTACGGCATCAATTGTAGGGATTGCTCTTTTCTTTGAAACAGGCGTTGTTGTATTAATTCCTTTAGTCTTTACAATCGCTGCAGCAGCAGGGGTACCTGTACTTTATATCGGTATGCCAGTTATTGCTGCTCTTATCACGATGCACGGCTTTGTTCCACCACACCCAGGACCAACAGCAATTGCTGACGTGTTTGGTGCGAATATAGGTAAGATGTTGATTTATGGTATCATTATTGCCATTCCTGCAATTATTTTAGCAGGGCCGGTGTTTACGAAGTTGTTTAAGAAAGAAAGTTTAGAAACGACGATTCCTAAAGAACTATTTAATCCAAAGCATTTTGAAGAGCATGAAATGCCAGGGTTTGGCACTAGTATTTTTACAGCTATTATCCCTGTTATTCTAATTGCAACAAAGGCTTTTGTTGAGATCTTCATGCCTGGTTCACCTATTATGCCAGCTACTAATTTCATAGGTAATCCGAGTGTTGCCCTTTTAATCTCAGTTATTATTGCCATCTTTACCTTTGGGATTAGTCGTGGTAAAAAGATGCCAGAGATTATGAATTCTGTTTCAGAATCTGTTAGTGGTATTGCGATGATTCTATTAATTATCGGTGCTGGTGGTGCATTCAAACAAGTACTGATTGATAGTCATATTGATCAATATATTTCAGATATTATGGCGGGTTCAACGCTTTCACCATTATTACTTACTTGGTTAATTGCAGCTCTTTTAAGAGTTGCGGTTGGTTCTGCAACAGTGGCAGGTATGACTGCAGCTGGTATTGCTGCACCACTTGTATCAGCTGCAGGTATAAGTCCAGAGTTAATGGCTTTAGCTGCTGGTGCAGGGAGTATTACTTTCTCTCACGTTAATGATGCAGGTTTCTGGATATATAAAGAGTACTTCAACCTTTCAATCGGTCAAACCATTAAGACATGGTCTGTAATGGTAACCATTATTTCTTTAGTAGGACTAGCTGGTGTACTTCTTATTAACATGTTTATATAATAAAAGGTTTTAAAAATATTGATATTCTATTAATGTAAAAATATTTAAAAGAGGCACTAACTAAGTTAATTTAGTTAGTGCCTTTTTTACGCAGGTTTCAAATAAGGTGTTGTAAATTATTCACTTCACTCGACTCTTCACTTGCTTCAATTGTGCCACGATGATGATGCTAATGATGACCAATAAAAACCATGAGCTAATTTTGCCGATTGAAACGAGGGACCAAGTGTGTTCTTGATTTGGGTATTGCCATGCGCCGAAGAACGTTACGATATTTTCAGCAATCCAGATAAAGAAACCGATTAAGAAAAATGATAAAATCATTGGCATTTTAAAGCTTTTTTTGTTCAATTTATATGTTACTGTTGTACGAAAAAAGATGACTAATAACAATGCTTTTAAGACCCAACGTAAATCATATATATAATGATGCGTAAAAAAGTTCATATAAATAAGAATGCTGATACTATAAGCAAAAAATGGCTTTGGCCAGTTGTAAATATGTAAATCTAAACGCCTCCAACTTTGACAAATATAACTCGCTACACTGGCATACATAAAGCCACTATAAAGAGGTACACCAAAAATTTTACTGTACGCCTCCTCTGGATATGACCAAGACCCCATATGTACTTTAAATAATTCAAGCCCTAGTCCAATGACGTGAAACAAGCAGATGACTTTGAATTCATCCCATGTCTCTAATTTTGAAATAAGCATAAAAACTTGTGCAGCTAGACAAATGATTAAAATAAAATCATAGCGTGGTAAATAGGGAATTCTCAACAGATTAGATAAGGCAAGTGTAGCGAAGATAATGACTGGGAAAATGCATGATATTGCTTGTAAGTATGTAAATTTTAATAATCTCTCCATAAAATCACCCTAAAATTGGACGAAATTACATAAGATTAGGTTCGTATTGATGCTTTTACAAGAAGGGGGTGCATTCCAGTACAGTTGAATGCACCCTTTGATTATTTATGCATATGATTTAAAGAATGAGTGTATCGTTACAAGGAGGTCATTATGCATTGGGTTACCATTCTACTTATGGGGGTTGCAGCTAATTTAGACAACTTAGGCATTGGTCTAGCTTATGGGGTTAAACAAACAAAAATCCCTATGATTTCGAACATTACTATTGCGTTTGTGGCGATGGTCATAACGTATATAGCGGTAATCGCGGGTTCTGAGGTGACCAGGTATATTTCGCCCCATAGCGCTAGCCTTATAGGCAGCTTTTTGTTGTGTGGAATTGGGCTATGGACACTATTATCCACAAAATTCAAAAATCAGGAGTCTTTGAAAAATCCTGAAACAATGGATAGAGATATGAATCGAATTATTTCTGTTAGAGAATCGGTGCCGCTCGGTTTGGCCCTATCTGCAAACTGCCTTGCAGGTGGGATAGGGATTGGTGCAAATGGTATTTCAGCTATATGGACAGTTATATCAATTGGTTTATTTTCACTAATTACGATTGGAGTAGGCAACCATTTTGGTTCTTTATTGACCAATTCATTTATCAGCAAATATTCCACTGTGCTTTCTGGATTATTACTTATCTGCATTGGGATATTTGAGATGTTCATTTAACCACAAGAAAGCCCTAAATCTAATTGGATTTAGGGTGATTTTTTTATGATTTTATTTGAATGCTAAATGTAGAAGATAAATACATTTTAGATATAAGGATTAAATCCCAACTAAATAAAGTAATAGAATTAAAGATAAAATAGTTCCAGTGACTATATAATGCCGCCAATTATTCTTGCCATAAAGAGCTAAACCATTAATTATTCTCGATACAATAGTTAGGGATAAAGTAAAAACTAACCAGATGAAGGGTAATACGCTAAATAAGGTTTGAATGCCTATTGCTAATAAGAAGAGGTGACTTATTGCGAAAAAAGTCAGTGCAATCTTTTTAGAACTGCCTAATGTTATGCCCTGTTTTAAATTTCTAATAGTCAGGGTAACCAAACCAGTGATGCATACCATAGAATATAATATTATTATTAAACTACTAACCAATTTCATCCATCCTTTCATATTTAATAAAGGATAGAATATGGGGTTAACCCCACGTCAACTAATTACTGTTTTAGGAGCTGAGGCATTGAAAATTAGTGAATTTATAAAAAAAGTGAATACAACAAAGGATACAATTCGTCACTACGAGGAATTGGATTTAGTGAAACCGAAATGGACGAATGGAATAAGGGATTATTCAATAAAAGATATTAGTGATTTTCATGCAATTAAGGAAATGCAGTTAATTGGATTTACTTTAAAGGACGTACAGGAAATATTCAATATAAAGCGAACTGATGGATGCGGGTCAGAAAAGTTAATTCAAGGATTATTAAAAAGCCTTGATCAAGAACTAGAATTTGTACTAAAAGAAGAACAAGAACTTCAATATAAAAAAAATAAAATTAGAACAATGATGTTGGAGTTAAATCAGTTAATGTAATATCTGTAGAGCCTTTTGTAGTGTAGGAGAAGAGGTTTTCAAAATAAAAATGATTTTAAAGTAGCAGATTCATCTATCAATCATATTCTAATCTCACTATGAGGAGGTGGCAAAATGGAGTTTGGAGTATATACCTTTGCAGATTTAGGAATCGACCCTCAAACAGGAAAGTTAGGGAAAGCAAAGGACCGTTTGCAAGAGGTATTACAAGCGGCGAAACTTGCGGATGAAGTTGGGCTTCAAGTATTTGGAGTAGGTGAGCATCATCGACTGGATTATGCAATTTCTTCAGTGCCAGTAGTATTAAGTGCAATTTCTCAGCAGACAAAAAATATCCAGTTAACAAGTGCAACAACAGTTCTCAGTACTGTAGATCCAGTTCGGTTATATGAAGATTTTGCAACGTTAGATTTATTATCGAATGGTCGTGCAGAAATTATGGCAGGACGTGGTGCCTTAGTAGATTCATTTCGATTGTTTGGTTACAATCTTGAGCAATATAACGAATTATTTGAAGAGCACCTTGAATTGTTTTTGAAGTTAAATAACGAAGCAACTATTACTTGGAAAGGAAATTACCGTCCTGAGTTATCCAATGCAGAGATTTCACCACGAGCGACAAATCCCATTCCTGTCTGGGTTGGTGTAGGAGGCACACCAACAAGTGCGAAGAGAGCGGGACGTTATGGAGTAGGAATGGCAATTGTTATTCTTGGGGATGATCCAAAATGCTTTGTACCTTTAGTTGAGGATTACCGAACAGCATTTAAAGCAGCGGGACATCCAAAAGAACAGTGTCAATTAGCTGTAACGGGTCATGGATATTTTACTGAAGATGGAAAGCGAGCGAGAGAGACATTTTATACTTACTTTAATAATTATTGGACATATGTTAACAAGCAGCGTGATATGTTTTTTCACTTAGATCGTGAAGATTATGATCAAATGACATCTCCTGAGGGATCATTGTTTATCGGAGAACCAGATGAAATTATTGAGAAAATTCTTAAACAGCATGAATTACTAGGTCATTCTCGCTTTTTAGCACAGCTAGACATCGGTGCGCTTCCTTACAAAGAAGTAGCTAAGTCAATTGAATTACTAGCGACTAAAATAATGCCAGGGGTTAATAAATATATATAAATCTCAAAAGGGCTGTCCCATCGTCATGTGGTGACAGTCTTTTTGGTTTTAGTTCAATAGTGAATGCCGAATTTATTAGAAGTATAGATGAATACATTATTTAAAATAGTTTTCATTTGATAAGGGAAGAAACACTATGAAGTAGAAGCATTAAATTGAGAGGACATGCTATAATAACTAACAATGAGTCGGCGATTTAAAAGCTGATACGAAGGGTATGTTAGCTGTGAATCCTATCTTAAGGCTATTAGGAATAATATTATTTTTATTTATTATTTTGAAATTTGGCATGTCAATTATGAAATTATTCGTTACACTTCTATTTTATAAGTATTTTATTATCGTCTTAATCATTGCAGGGATTGCATTTTTTATCTATAAAACATCGCCATTTAAACAGAAAAATAAAAAATAAGACAAAAAAGGAAACACCTCTGATTGGAGAGGTATTTCCTTTTTCTTTTTACTATTTAAAATAATTAATCAAACCATTTGTAATGCCATTTGCGGCAGAATTACGGAATGTAGCTGTTTTTAAAGTTTGTACTTCTTGCAGATTCGTGATGAAACCTAATTCAACAAGTACACCGATTTGTGGATTTTCTCTTAGTACATATAAATTTTGATATTTGTGTCCACGATTAACCATGTTCGGTAGAGAGTTGCTCATTCCCTGTTTGATATACGAAGCAAGGGTACTGTCTTTCCCTTTTGTATATAGAACGGTGAAACCACGAGCTGAAGCTGTAGCAGAGTCATGATGAAGGCTTATAAAAGCATCAGGCTTCATCATATTTGAAAAAGAAACGCGGTCATATAATGTTGGGAAAATGTCCGTAGTTCGTGTCATTTTCACTATAGCACCCGCAGCTTGCAATTTTGAACGTAAAGCTAATGCGACTTGAAGATTTAAATCTTTCTCTAATACACCGTTAGCAACAGCGCCTGAATCTGATCCTCCATGACCTGCATCAACGACAATAACCTTACCACTTAAAGAACCATCGGATGTATTAGTACCATCGTTTGATACCGGCTTAGTAGGTTTTGATTTTGTAATTTTACCGTAGCTACCAGAAACCCAACCTGTTTTGCCTGTAGCATATGTAATTTTAATCCAGTTATTGCTCGATTTATCCAAAATTTTAAATGAGCTACCGTATTTTACAGTATCCAACTTTGTTGAAGTTGCTGAAGCACTTTTACGTACATTTAAAGAATCAGCTGTAATAGTAAAGTATTTTCCAATGTCAGTTGAGGGTACTACTGTCCCTGTATTTGAATTCCCATTAGATGAAGAAGTTGTTGGCTTTGTTTTTGTGATTTTACCATAGCTAGTACTTGCAGAAACCCAACCTGTTTTGCCTGTAGCATATGTAATTTTAACCCAATTATTGCTAGACTGAGCAAGAATTTTATATGAGCTATTTTTTTTAATTACTGCTAATTTTGTGGAACTAGCTGAAGAACTTTTTCGAACATTTAAAGAATCTACTTTTACGGTAAAATATTTACCAACATTAGCAGTTGAAGTTGCTGCTGGTTTTACTGTTGAACCATTTGAACTGCTAGTAGATGTGCTTTTTTTAGTCGTAATAGAGACATACGATTTACTAACCCATCCTGTATACTTGCTCGTTTTGATTTTTACCCAGCTGTTTTTTTCAGCAAGGACTGTTCCTGATGTTCCTTTAGATAACTTACCAAGACTTTTGTACGAAGTACCAGCTCCGCTACGAATGTTTAAATTGCTTACTGTAGCGACGGCCTTTTTCGTAGTACTTGACGTTGCTGTCGTTGAAACTTTCACAACATATTTTGAAGAAATCCAACCTGTTGTACTGCTAGATTTCACTTTTGTCCAAGTACCCTTTGTAGAAATTTTAGTTACCTTGCTGCCCATTTTTAAAACTTTAACAACTTTGTAGTTTGTACTTGGACCTGATCGCATATTGAGTGATTCAGCATTCACTTTCATAGTGACGGTTGATGCAGCGTTTGCTTGTCTTACACCGACAAAGGAAGGAATGATTAATATGCTACATAGGAGAAGTAAAAACATGAATTTGAATCTATTATTTTTCATTCTATACCTCCTCATTCGCTATATTAATGCTTATTTAGTAAAAAAGGCGTATTTTAAATAAAACGTGAGAATTTTATATTATTTGTTACTCAAATGTAATGCTTTTTTAATAAAATTAATATATATATAACTATTAAAATGCGTTTTAATGTGATATATAAAAATGAATCTATATAACCAAGTAAATATATATAGGTGACTAAAGTATTGTTTCGGCGATAGTATTTTTGGTAAGTAAATAGAATCACTTGATATATATGTTTTTTATGGAAATGTCTATTTTTCTGAAATGATATAGAAGTTTTGAGATGCTTTCTGAGCGTTTAAAAGCACCCCGGAAAATAAACGAAATTAGGTTTTTTTGTGGTAGTGAGAGGCATTAATGTATCGTATCTGGGCTTATAAAATCAAAATACAATAAATGAAAAAAAGAGAGGTTTGTTAAATAAGAGCCAATATTGAGGTTGTACTTTAACGCGAAAAGGAAATATATTAATAATAATAGGGTAGTAGCTAAAGTACAGTGACTCTATGGAATTGCTAGTGAAATATGGAAGGTTTAATAAGTTTTTAGACTATATATAATAGTGGGTTCATATTTAACATGCAGATTACATACGTTACTTTTTAACATACTACATTACAGATGGATTCACACTATATTATTATTGGTAAGTTATTCCTGGTTTTGACGATATACGTCCGGGATTAAGAAAACTATAAAAAAATTCACTAAAACAAGCTCTAAAACTTTAAAAAGCTGCCTTTTAGATATACTTTAATGTAAATCGGGAAGGTAGTTTTTTATTGGATTTAATTTGAAAATAAATAGGAGAAAGTACTTTTTGAAATTAAGTAGTTATATTTATGAATAAAAAGGGAGTTTGCTATAAAATGCTAGGAGTAGTATAGAAGTAACATGATTAAATAATAAATAATTTAAGATTTTTTGAAGAAAAAACGATATTTTAAAAACTATTCTTTTGATTAATTCGTCAAATATAAATAGAAGACAGTAGTGCGTATTTAGGGGGTAGTGTAATGCCAAAGCCAATGAAAGATAATCGCAGATATATAAGTGGTTTGGACGGACTAAGGGCATTGTCAGTGTTGGCGGTCGTATTGTATCATCTACATTTTAAATCAGTAGACGGTGGATATTTAGGTGTAGCCATTTTCTTTGTTTTGTCAGGTTATTTAATAACAGATTTACTAGTAAATGAATGGGATAAGACTGGGAGGATTGATCTAAAAGGATTCTGGATTCGGCGATTTAGAAGGTTAATCCCAGCATTATTTATCATGTTAATCCTAGTTGGTACGTGGATTACACTTTTCCAGAGAACGTTTTTAGTAGGGCTGCGTTCAGAAATAGTAGCGGCAGCATTATATGTTAGCAACTGGTTTTACATAGCACAAGATCATTCGTATTTTACATCGTTTGCTCCGCCATCACCGTTGCAACATATGTGGTCACTTGCAGTAGAGGAACAATTTTACATATTATGGCCAATTATTATGATGATAGGTTTGAAGTTTGTTAAGAATAGAGGAACTCTTGCAATAGGTATTTTCCTAGGTGCACTTGTATCCGCTATTTTAATGTTTGTAATGTATGAACCAGGTGTAGATCCTAGTCGCGTTTACTATGGTACAGATACTCGAGCATTTTCAGTATTAATAGGAGCATCGTTGGCATTTGTATGGCCTAGTAGAAAGGTTGCTAAAAACGTCACGGATGATGCTAGAAAACTTCTTAACATTGTAGGAATCATTAGCTTTTCTTTATTAATATTGATGATGATGACGATGGATGAGACAGGTTCGTTTTTATATATGGGCGGTATGCTTTTAGCTTCAATTGTGACTGCTATTTTAATTGCAGTTATAGTGCATCCAGCAAGTTTCGTAGGAAATCTATTTAGTTTTAAACCTCTTATTTGGATAGGGGTACGCTCTTACGGAATTTATATTTGGCATTTCCCGATTGTTGTTTTAATGGGAGCAGGGGTTGGATATGAGGATGTTAGCTTTATCAAAGTGTTGATCATTATTGGATTAACACTACTATTTGCCGGTTTATCTTGGCGATATGTGGAGGATCCAATTCGCAGAGGTCAATGGCGGATATGGCTAAATAATTTTCAATCGAAAGAATGGACATGGTCTTGGTCTCAATGGGAATTACCTTATCGTATTGGTTCAGCAATAGGTGGCTGTGTACTAATTATTTTCATTATGGGGATGATTTTCACGCCAGCTAAGCAGTCTGCAAGTGAACAATTGGAAGAGCATTTAATAGCAGAGCAAAAAAAACTTGAAAAAGTACAGCAAGAACAGAATATAGAAGCAAAGAAAGCTAATGAAGAGAAAATGAATCAAGAGGAAGAAGAGCGACGCGAAGAAGCGAAGGCGAAAGCTGAAGCAGCAAAAGAACAAGTAGAAGCTTTAGAAAAAGAAAAGGCTAGAAAGGCACTGGAAATACCAAGCGAGGTATCAGTTAGTGCGATTGGTGATTCGGTTATGTTAAGTGCTGCTACTGAGTTACAGAAGAAAATACCACAAATTATTGTTGATGCACAAATAGGTCGTCAAGTATACGATGCTTCGAAAGTTGTGACGGACTTAAAAAGCCAAGGTAAACTTGGACAAGTTGTTGTGGTAGGTCTTGGCTCTAATGGTGATTTTAGTACAACACAATTAGATACATTATTAAAAGCCATTGGCAAGGAACGCACAATTTACTTGATAAATACAAGGTTACCAAGGGATTGGCAAGACGGGGTAAATGAAAAATTAAGCGAAGCTGCAGAAAAAAATAGCAATGTAACATTAGTAGATTGGTATAGTGAAACAAACAATGATAAAGATTTCTTCTATCCTGACATGATTCATCCAAATGAAGAGGGTGGGAAATTTTATGCCTCGCTTGTACGCAAAGCTATAGCGCAATCTGTGAACTCTAAGCGATAATTATCAAATTGATAAAACTGTATATCTTAATTATTAGAAAGCCTCCAACAGTTGAAGTTCTAACTGTTGGAGGCTTTTTTGCAAAAATAGATATGGATATTCAATACTAGTACGTTGAGTTATCAACTACGCATGTTTTTGAATCGAACCATTATTTGTTGAGTGGAGTTTTACTTTTTGCTTTATCTTCTTTATTAATCAATGTATGGGCATGCTCAATAACAGCTTCCTTAGGATCGAGAATTGCAGTCAATCCATTTTTTCTATTCAGTTCATCACATTTATTAATCCAAAAATCAGCATTTTCAATGCCAACTTTTCTAGGGTCAAAAATCGGATCCAATCCAGCTTTTTTCTGATTATCATAATCTTTCAATACTTTTAAGGCAGGCTTTGAAAGTAATAAAATAGCGGCTAAGTTAAGCCAAGCCATGCTGCCGATACCTAAATCACCTAATGCCCAAATGAAGGAAACGGATTCTACACTTCCAATATAGACCATACCTAATAATCCTATTTTCAACACAAAATTTAGCCAACGGAATTTTGTGTGTTTGTCTAAATATACTAATGTTGTTTCTGCGATATAGTAATAGGCCATTAAAGTTGTGAAAGCAAAGAAGAATATTGCAATTGAGATGAATATACCTCCAAATCCTGGTAATACGGCCTCTACAGCGGATTGTGTATAAATAGGACCTGCATCGATTCCTTTCATATTATCAACAATTGGTGCCTTACCTTCAGGTGTCACGCTATACATACCTGAAATTAATATCATAAAAGCTGTTGCTGTACAGACGACAATTGTATCAATATAGACAGAAAATGCTTGTACAAGACCTTGCTTAGCAGGATGTGATACTTCAGCTGCCGCAGAACTATAAGTTGCCTCGCCAACACCTGCTACGTTTGAGAATACCGCTCGACGGACCCCCCATGAGATGGCAGCTCCTACAATACCACCAAATGCTTCATGTGCACCAAATGCACTTGAAATTATAAGAGAGAACATAGCTGGAATTTCTGAAAAGTTAGCAAGTAATACAATAAGTGTCACTGCTACGTAGCCGATAGCCATAAAAGGAACTGCTTTATCGGCAACTGTTGCAATACGTTTAACACCACCGAAGATGATAAACCCTAAAAGCACTACAATAATAAGACCAGAAACACTTTTGTTAATACCGAAAACGTTTTCAAAACCTGATGCAATACTGTTGGATTGAACGCCCGGCAGTAAGATACCATAAGATATAGTCACAACAATAGCGACTAATATAGCAAACCATTTTATCTTTAATCCTTTTTCAATAAAGTAAGGTGTCCCCCCACGATATTGAGTACCTATTTTACTTTTATAAACTTGAGCAAGTGTTGATTCAATAAAAGCACTGGCACCCCCGAGTAAAGCCATAACCCACATCCAGAATACTGCACCTGGGCCTCCAAATGCGATTGCTGTAGCTACTCCTGCGATATTTCCAATACCAACTCTTCCTGATAAAGCTAGACAGAAGGCTTGGAAAGAAGATATTCCATGGTCAGAATTTTTACCTTCAAATAGTAGCATGATCATTTCTTTGAAGTATCTAAACTGTACAAACTTTGTCATAACCGTAAAAAATAAACCTGCTCCTAAAGCAAAAACAACTAGTCCTGTACTCCATACCTGATCTACTAACCAAGTTACGATAGTCTCCATCTTGACTCCCCCTCATGATTGCAAATAGAATTTATAACAATAATTAATTGATAAACCTTCAATGATTGCATAATTCAGTGGCGTATATGATCGAAGCATCATGCTGTATAACCCTAAATAGTTATTTTGTGAACTTGATATTTCTTAGTAATAAAATAGATAAAGGAATAAAGTACTTATTCAAAATGGCCTCCTTTGTAAAAGTAAGTTCAGTTGACATAGGATACTGGTGATTGAGATTTACTAATGTAGTAAATTCACGCCCCTTTCTAAATCTAAAATGAATAATTCCTTCTTCAGATATAGTTAATGCAATTTTTGTGCCAAAATTATTTTTGGTTACTTTGAAAATTAAAAAATATCCCTAATTAAAAAAGAGCCACTCCATTAGTTAAGCTAAACTAGAATGGAGGAGCTCTTTTTCTTTTAGTTTTTTACTAGTTTTATATCTTGTTGATGTTTTATCCAGTATTGTTGTAATTTTTGCTTACCAATGTTGATATCCGGGTGGAATTGAATAAAAGCATTTTCTCTAGTTGAGTTTAATTGTTGAAGTGCATCTTGTATCTCTTGTTCTAGTTTGCCATGATAATTTTTATTAGCAATTGTTAAACCCGCTAAATGTCCTTGTTTAATAGCGATTTTAGCACCCTCAATCCCTGTGATATTGCCTGCTACGTAAAGACCATCTAGAACTGTTTCCATCTTCTCGTTATGTAAGGGAACATAGCCGCCAAGTTCTTCTATCCAATGGAATGGACAGCCTGCTAAAGCGGCCAATTCTGCTAATGGGTATAAGCCACCAGCAATACAGACGAAATCAGCACTAATCTTTGTTTCTGTACCAGGAATTATTTCACCCGAGGGACTAATATCTGCTAGGATAACACCATCAACAGAATTATTACCATAAATCTCAATAACAGCTTTACGAAGCATAATTGGAATATCCCACATTTTCATACCCTTTTTAGGATAAAAAGTGATTCCCATTTTCTTTAGAAAATCATTTTTCATTAGTTTACTTCCCATTTTTACTAATTGGGAAGGAGCCATATGTGCCACATTTAGTAAAGAATTCATAACGGTTAGAGGGTTCCCGGTCTCTTCACTGACCTTTGTTAGTCTTGGTAAGGCAATACAAGCAACTTCAATATTTGCTATTTTTAACTCCATTGCAATCGCAGAAGAAAGTACATTAACGCCTACAATTACGCCTTTATTCCCTGGTTTTACACGATGTACATTTGTCATCACTTGAGCGGCGCCTACAGACATTACACCTGGTAGCGTCCACCCAGGTATAGGGATTGGCAATTCGGCAGCACCTGTCGCTAATAATAAATTTGGTGTTGTATAGGTATGTTCATTAGTATAAACAACCCACTGGCCATCAATTTTTTCAATATTAGAGACTGGAGTACTTAATTTAAAATCGACACCTAATGATAGTGCGCTATTGTATAGGTTTGCGGATTCCTTGACGCCATTCCACCAGCCGCCTGTTGGTTCTTCGTATAATTGACCAAGTAATCTACCACCTGCTTTCATATATTCATCAATGACAGTTACTTTTAATCCTTGTTGTGCCATGGAGATAGCTCCAGATAAGCCTGCAGGCCCTGCACCGATGACGATAGCATTATTCATTATTAGCCCTCCAATCACGAACAGGTGTCGGTAATTTCCCGCCACTTATGATATTCATATTCTCCTCTAATGGTGTTAAACATGCACGGACTCCTTGTTGGCCGTTAACATGTACTCTGCATTCGAAACAATGTCCAATATTGCAGTAAATACCTCGTGGTGTACCGCTCTCCTCATGGTATCGGATTGTACGAATACCGTTTGCCAATAAAGCTGCAGCAATAGATTCTCCTAATAAACCTGTTAATGTTTCACCGTTAAAAGTAAATAGAACTGTATTTAAGTCATTTAATCGCCCTAATACCGGGTGATCTATAATGCGCATTGTCATTCGTTTACACCTCCTAAGTCTCCAAAGTGAATTGGACGAATAGGTGGCTGATATTTTAAGGAAACCTGTTTCTCGTTTCGCGGTTGAACTTTATTAGCTATACTGTCGACCAAATTACGGCACGTCCTACCTCCACAGTAGCCCATACCAGCTCTAGTGCGGAGCTTTAGTTCGCGGGCTGTGCAATCGTAGGCTGTTGCTGTCTCGACCAATTGCCCGTAAGTTACTTCTTCACATCTACAAATTATCATGTTGTTTTCTGACAATACGCTCACCACTTTCAAAAAAGTTTGCAATCTATTCTTAAAACAAATGCAAGAACTATGCCAAAAATCAACTGTAGTTATTTTATGCCTAATTTATTGAGACGGTTGTAAAGTGTAGCACGGGTAATACCAAGATTTTTTGCACATGTATTTTTATTCCCATCAGCTTTATGTAACTCTTTAAGTAATATATCTTTTTCATATTCTTGTAATTGGAGATTCAAAGGTAGGGAATCATATTGTTTTAAATCGTTCTCCTCTTTTTTATTATTCGTAAAGGAGGGAGCATGTAATTCAATTGGTAAGTCTTCAGGTTTTATGATTCCGTTATCAGAGAAGACAACAAGTCTTTCAACGACGTTTTTTAGTTCACGAATATTTCCTGGCCATGAGTAGTTCATTAGATTTTGTAGAATGTCTTGAGAAATACCGTGAACAGGGCGGTTATATTTAATAGAAATTTCATATAAGAAATAATGAGTTAATTCGATTATGTCACTTATTCTTTCGCGTAGAGCGGGAATCTTAATATTCACTACGTTTAAGCGATAATATAAGTCCTCTCTAAATTTTCCTTCTTTTATAAGTTCCATCAGATCGCGGTTAGTAGCTGCAACTACATGGAAGTCAACTTCAATTTCCTTAGTTCCCCCAACAGGGTAGAATTTCTTTTCTTGCAGAAGCCGTAAGATTTTAACCTGCATATCGAGTGGCATTTCACCGATTTCATCTAAAAACAATGTTCCACCCTTAGCAAGTTCTACTTTTCCCTTTTTCCCTTTTTGATCTGCACCAGAAAAAGCTCCTTTTTCATAACCGAAGATTTCGCTTTCAAATAGTCCTGGTGGAATGGCACCACAGTTTATAGCTATAAACGGAGCTTTATCATCTTCTCTTATAGTGTGAATGGCTTTAGCAAATAACTCTTTCCCAACACCACTTTCACCATTAATCAAAATATTCGCATGTGTTGTAGCAGCCTTTTTTACTCTCTCTAATGTCTTTTTTAGTGTAGGGCTATTTCCTTTTATGTAAGTGAAGGGATTATCAGCGTTCTTTACTTTTCTTACTTCTTCTTCTAGAGAGAATAGCTTTTCTGAAGTCTCGTAAAGCTCATTATTTAAACGAATTTGATTTGTAATATTCGCCTCTGAGACAACTGCTCCAATAATAGTATCTTGCCAAATTACTGGATTTGAATTAATTCGAACAACTAAATCTTCACGTGGCTGATGCTGAGCATGTTGAATAGATGTTCCTTGTTGCAATGAATTTAGAATTTCTAGGTGTTCAGCTTGAAAAAAATCAGTGATAGGTCGACCCAATACATCTTGTTCTTTTAACGTAAATAACTCCTCTGCTCCTTTTGTCCAATATAATACGTTCTGATTTTCATCAATAACTGTGCAAGATTCATCAATTGTATTTAAAATCGTATCAAAAAATATATTAGCTTTTAAGTGCTCTGTAAATAAATTAGATAGTAATAGAGTGCTAGTAGTATAGCCGATAATGTCATCATTCATAGTGAATAATATAGGCTTATTATGCTCACAAGAATTTAGAATAGTTGGTAGCGGAGTATCAAAAGAAAATATATCGCAAAAGATCTGTGAATCATCCAATTTAATAAATATCTTCCCGGTATCATCGCGATAAAAAGTTTGTTCTGAAGATTTAGTTTGTAATGAAGAAGTTAAAAGTTCTTTTGAATCAAGTATTGAAAATTTTTTTGATAAGAGCTTAAGAAGTAATTTTTGTTCATTATTCATAAATATCTCCCCGCCTCAATTGTTTAATAAATTAGAATTGTCTAATTTATTTTACACAATATAAGAAAAAATACAAAGCTAATCCATCTAATTGAAAAATATAGATAAAAATGGTTATTTTCTATTTGTAGAGAATGTAATATAGCAATCTATTTATCTTTTTCAAAGTTGAATTCTATATAAATAATGAAATACGCCATAGATTGAGTAGTTTTTGATATGAAATAATTAATAATTTTTCAATAAATAAGTGATATCTTCTAGGGAAACTTAAAAGTTGGCACGGTTCCTGCATTATATATTGCTGACGGAAAGAAAAAGGAGGAGACATAGTGAGTGCTATACAACATCGAGATATTGTTGTAATAGGTGGGGGAATCATTGGTGCAGCAATCGCGTATTATGGCTCTAAAGCTGGTTTAGATATAACAGTACTTGAAAAAAATGAACTAGCTAGTGGAACATCTTCAAGATGCGATGGCAATATATTAGCGATAGATAAGGATCCGGGTTTTGATAGCCAAATGTCTTTGAAAAGCCAGGAACTTGTTCATAAATTAAGCAATGATTTAGAGATACCTTTTGAATATAGGAATCCGGGTAGTATTTTAGTTTGTGAAAATGATGCTGAAATGGAAGCAGCAAATCAATGGGTGAAAAGGCAACAAGATGCTGGTCTAGATTTCAAAATGTTAGATCGACAAGATTTACGCAATGAATCAAAGTATTTTGCAGATGATTTATATGGAGGGTTAGAGTGTGCAACTGACTCCACTGTAAATCCATATATGCTGACGTTTTCAATGTTTCATAGTGCAGAAAAGCAAGGTACAAAAATTCATAAAAATATTGAAGTAAAGCATATAAAGAAGGATTCTGATGGTCGCTTTACAATCGAAACGTCTAATGGCATCTTTTCAGCAAATAAAGTAGTTAATGCATGCGGAGTTTGGGCTCCAAAAATTGGTGAAATGTTAGATTTACATATACCCATTTTACCAAGAAAAGGTCAGCTTATTGTGGCATCTCGTCAAGAGCCGGTTGGTCTGCGTAAAGTGATGGAATTTGGTTATTTAATATCGAAATTTGGTGGAGAAAGACAAGTGGATAAAGCGACTGAACAATATGGCGTTGCTTTAGTTTTTGAACCAACAGAGAGTCAAAATTTTTTAATTGGTAGTAGCCGCCAATTTGCTGGATTTGATACAAGAGTAGACCATGAAGTAACGAAGTATATAGCTAAGAGAGCAGTTCGTTTTTATCCTAAAATGGCCGATATGACAGTAATTCGAACATATGCGGGGTTAAGGCCATGGACAGAGGATCACCTACCGATAATTTCTGAGGTTGAGCATATTCCAGGATTTTATATTGCAGCAGGGCATGAGGGTGATGGTATTAGTTTAGCAGCTGTGACTGGAAAATTAATTGAAGAAATGCTTACTAAAAAAGCTACTTCTGTTCCAATTGAACCTTTAAGATTACAACGTTTTAGGGAAAGGATGTTGACCTAATGAATCTGCAAAGATTATTTACAACCGTTGATACTCATACAGGAGGAAATCCAACACGAACATTAGTTAGTGGGTTACCACCTTTAAAAGGTAAAACTATGTCTGAAAAAATGCTCTATATGCAACAAAACTATGATTGGATTCGCATGTTTTTGATGAATGAACCTCGTGGACATGATGTTATGTCGGGTGCATTTCTAACAGATCCTTGTCATCCAGATGCAGATGTTGGCGTAATTTATGTAGAAACAGGTGGTTATTTACCAATGTGTGGACACGACACAATTGGTTTGTGTACAGCGTTGATTGAGACAGGAATGGTACCTGTTGTAGAACCGTATACACATATTAAAGTAGACACACCTGCAGGATTAGTAGATGTACAAGTGAAGGTGGAAAAGGGCATAGCAAAAGAAGTAACTTTTGCTAATGTACCAGCATTTTTATTGAAGTCTATTGAAATTTATGTGGCGGATATTGGGGAAGTGAAATGTGAAATTGCTTATGGTGGGAATTTTTATGGAATTATAGATGCTCGCTCATTGGATTTACCATTAGTTGAAAACAATGCATCGACCATTATCGACATAGGTATTCAAATTCGTAATGCTATTAATGAGCGTGAAGATATTGTGCATCCTGAATTTCCGTTTATCCGTGGTCTAACACATATTGAATTTTTCACGGACCCAGTTCATCCTACGGCAGATGTGAAAAATACAGTAATTGTTCCTCCAGGGGGAATTGATCGATCACCTTGTGGAACGGGCACCTCTGCAAAATTGGCTACATTGTTTAGTAAAGGTGAAATTGGCATAGATGAGCTCTTTGTACACGAAAGTATTGTGGGTACTCTATTTAAAGCGAGAGTATTAGAAAAAACGAAAGTTAACCAATTAGATGCAGTGATTACTGAAGTAACCGGCTCGGCTTGGCTTATGGGTATGCACCGCTTCTTCTATAATGAACGAGATCCTTTAAAAGAAGGGTTCCTACTTATTCCGCCTATGGAACATGAAACAGAGAAAGAAGGTGTCTAAATGAAGTTTGAGAAAATGTTTAGCACGATTGATACGCATGTTGCGGGCGAAGCATACCGTATCGTAATTCAATCACCAATCACCTTTGCAGAAAATAACATTAAAAAAAATCACGAAGAACTACAAGTACAATTTGAAAATACTAAAAATCTGTTGCTAAAAGAACCTAGAGGCCATAGAGGTATGCACGGATGCATCGTTCTACCATCGGTTGTAGCAGACTTTAGCTTACTATTCTTTACACATGAAGGAGTTAGCAATTTTAAATGCGAGTCTTTAATTGCTACTTTAACAGGACTATTAGAAACAGGGAATTTACAACAAAAATCTTCACATCTTTATAGCATTGAAACAGTGAATGGAATTTTTGAGTTACATGCTGAAATAGCTGATGGTGAAGTTATTGCTACAAAACTTCGTCACTCAAGTGATTTAATAGTTGAGAATTCTCAGGATACTTCTCTAATAGTTATAGATGAAGAGAGACAGTACGCATTATTTGAGAAGGTAAATGAAGCTCAAGAAATTACTTTGGAGAATTTAGCTTCACTTAGTAAATGGGGCAAGGAAAAAATTCGGAACTTAGTGGGAAAAGGTTTAAATATTACGGGTGTCATTTTAATAGAACAAGATGATGAGGATATTTCTCGAGTACGCTCAGTAACATTTGAGAGTGATGGCTATATTTTACGCTCACCGGGTATCGATAGTACTCTTGCGATTGCAAAAGTTTATCAGAAAGAAGTATTACAAAATTCTAGTATTTTTAACAGCACATTTAAAGTGCAAAAGGATTCAAATGAAGAGTTTTATACTATTTCAACAGAGGCCTTTGTGACAGGTATACATCAGTTTATATTCGATCAGGAAGATCCGTTAGAAAACGGTTTTATATTAGCTTAAACAAATTTGAGGAGGAATTGACATGACAAAATTAGAAGGCGTTTTTCCAGTATTAATCACACCTATGTTCGACAATGGTGAAGTGAATTGGGAAGGATTCAAAAACAATATTGAGTATTTTGTTGCACAGAACGTAGGCGGTATTACGATAAATGGTAGTACAGGAGAATTTGTTAGTTTAACAAAAGAAGAACGTTTTAAAGCTGTAGAAATCGCTGTTGCACAAGTGAATGGTCGTATACCTTTAATTGTTGGTACAGCAGCAGAAACGACTGCGGATGCGATTGAATTTACAAAACAAGCTGAAGAAGCAGGTGCTGATGCAGCGCTATTAATCAATTCATACTACGCTCATCCAAAAGAAAATGAAATCTACGAGCATTTCAAAGCAGTCGCGGAATCCGTGAAATTACCAATCATGATTTATAATAATCCATTCACATCTGGCGTAAATATTAGCCAAGAAACGATTTTACAAGTCGGTCGTGACGTAGAGAATATTACACATATTAAAGAATCAAGTGGTGAAATCCGTAAAGTACGTGATATTACACGCCAAGGTGAAGGATTTATCAAAACATTCTGTGGTGCAGATGATTTAGTATTAGAGTCATTCCTAGTTGGAGCGACAGGATGGATTTCAGTAGCAGGTAATATTGCGCCAAAATTAGCGGTGGAACTATATGAGAGTGTACAAAATGGCAATTTAGATAATGCTTGGTTAGTATACGATCGCTTATTACCATTATGTAACTTCCTTGAGGGTTCAGGAAAATATGTGCAAATTGTTAAACGTGCAATGGAGATTAAAGGATTAGCGGGTGGTCCAGCACGTAAACCACGCTTACCATTGAATGAGGAAGAGGAAGCACAATTACAAGAACTTATTAAAAATGTAGAGACAGTACCACAATAGTTTAATAGAAAACTATTGTGGAATATGACAGTAAAGAGAAAATGATCCTCTCTTAGTGAACAACTAATAGAGGATTGTTTTCGGTGAATTTAATTTTGGAGGGAGTATGAGGTATGACAACAATTAATTATAGTTTAAAAGAAAAAGTAGTAGAATTTCTAAACGGAACCATTGGATTGTATATTAACGGAGAATACGTACCATCGATTAGTGGGGGAACGATAGACGTAATTGATCCAGCTACAGAGGAAATCATCACTCAAGTATGTGAGGCTCAAGCAGACGATATTGATGTAGCGGTATCCGCAGCTCGCAAAGCTTTTGATGAGGGTGAATGGACGAAATTAGAAGCAGCAGAGCGATCACGTCTTATGTACAAATTCGCAGATTTATTAGAAGAACATCGTGAGGAACTTGCACAATTAGAGTCACTTGATAATGGTAAACCGTATGAAGTGGCTCTGGCAGATGATATTGATGGTACAATTCAGCATTTTAGATATTATTCAGGGTGGGCAACAAAAAGTTTAGGTAATACCGTTCCAGTATCTCCTGATTACGTAACTTATACGGTTCACGAGCCAGTAGGTGTTGTAGGGCAGATAATTCCGTGGAATTTCCCGTTAGCGATGGCCGCTTGGAAACTTGGAGCTGCTCTCGCAGTAGGTTGTACCGTCGTTATTAAGCCGGCAGCAGAAACACCATTGTCATTATTATACGCGGCTAAATTATTTAAAGAAGCTGGTTTCCCAGATGGTGTTGTAAATGTTGTCCCAGGATCAGGTCAAGGGGCAGGTGGAGCGATTGTAGAACATCCTCATGTTGATAGAGTGGCTTTTACTGGATCTACTGCGACGGGTAAAAAAGTAATGGAAACAGCTGCACAGCAAATAAAAGGCGTCACATTAGAACTTGGTGGTAAATCTCCAAGTATCATTTTAGAAGATGCTAACTTAGAAGAAGCTATTGAAGGTGTCTTCAATGGCATTATGTATAACCACGGACAAAACTGTAGTGCGTGCTCACGCTTATTTATTCACCGCAAACATCATGATTATGTTGTAGGGGAATTAGTGAAACGAGCTAATAAGTTAAAACTAGGACGTGGTTTAGAGCCTTCAACAGATATGGGCCCATTAGTATCTGCAAAACAGCAAAATACTGTTTTAGGTTATATTGAAAAAGGAAAAGCTGAAGGTGCAAAAATAGTTGCAGGTGGTGGGAAACCGTTTGATAAAGGTTATTTTGTAGAGCCTACTATTTTTGTTGATGTTGAAGATCATATGACTATTGCTCGTGAGGAGATTTTTGGGCCAGTACTTGCTGTATTTGTATTTGATACAGTTGATGAGGTTATTCGACGTGCAAATGATAGTGACTATGGTTTAGCTTCTAGCGTGTGGACTGAGAATATTAAAACAGGTCATTATATCGCCAACCGCTTACAATCAGGAACTGTATGGATTAATGATTTTGGTCTTGAGTGGGAAACAATGCCGTTTGGAGGCTATAAAAAATCCGGGGTTGGTAGAGAAATGGGTGGAGAATATGGTCTAGCAAACTATACTGAGGTTAAGAGTGTATTTGTGAATATTAAACGTTAATAACAAATCGTCTTATAAATATGATTCTTTAAGACATAATTAAATTTAGAATAACATTTCAATATTAGTATTAAAGATAATGCTCGATATCCTATTTAGGGTATCGAGCATTTTGTATAGTTATAGCTCCTTACGCTTACTAGCAGAAGGAATTCTCATTTCTTCGCGGTATTTATTGATAGTTCTCCTAGAGATTGTGATGCCATATTCAGAGTTGAAATATTCCGCCATTTTCTGATCTGAATAGGGTTTTATTTTATTTTCTTCAGCAATGAGCTGTTGCAAAAGAGTTTTTACTTTTTCTTGTGAAATCGTATGGCCATCTTTTGTTTCGAGTTTGGATGTAAATAAGTTTTTAAGTTCAAATGTACCAATTGGTGTTTGAACAAACTTATTGGTTGTTGCTCGACTTACAGTAGATTCATGCATTTCTATAGCTTCAGCTACTTCTTTTAAAGTAAGTGGTTGTAAAGCAGAAAAACCTTTTAGAAAAAAATCCTGCTGCTTTCCTAAAAGTACCTGCATGATTTTAATAATTGTATTACGACGTTGTTCGATGCTGTTAATGAGCCAATTATAATTTTTATAATGCTCATTAATATATTTTTTTTCATCACGATTTGCAGTTGGTAAGTTCATATAAAAACTATTTAAATGGATATTTGGCAAGTAAGTATCATTTAAATGGAATAGTAATTGATGATTATGTTCTTCCACAATAATATCTGGACGCAAATATTCCGTTGTTTCATGACTCATAACAGCACAGGGTTTCGGGTTCAAGGTTTTAATCAAATCATTGCATTCTTTTATTTCTGCGAGTGAAATATGCATTTTATTGGCGATAACTTGCCATTTTTTCTCTGCCAATAAATTTAAATGTTCATTAATAAGTATAGCTAGTTGTTGGTGTTCAGGATATCGAGTGCGAGCTTGTAAAGTTAGACATTCTTCTAATGTACGGGCACCAATACCAGAAGGGCCAATTTGTTGTAATAGATGTATTCCTTCAGTAATTTCTTTTGTTTCAAAAGTGGTATGTATGGGATCCGTTTGGAAGTATCCTTGATCATTTAAATTATAAATAATGTATTTTAACTGTTTTTGTATGTAGTCATCATTGAAATTAAGTTTTACTAATTTATATAAATAATCTCTAAAATCAATTTCAGCTTTATATGTAATATCTGTAGTTTCTTTTCTTGAGTGATTTGAAAAGGTGTACATTGGTAACTTCTCGACGTATTGATCATCAGCTTTTTCTTGAAGTTCAATTAAAGGGTTCTCTAATTCTTGCTGCCGGATAAATTGTTCTAAATCATCATTAGAGTATTGAAGTAACTCGATTGACTGTCTAAGTTGAACTGTCATTAACATTTTCAATTCCTGGCGTTGTTGAATTACAAGTTCCATATAATCCCCCTCTAATCTAATCCACCCATTGTTTAACTATTGTAGCACATGTTCTATTACTTCAAAAAGACGTATTTCTATGGAAATAAACCATAAAAGAGTTTGTGTGGTTTTATATTTATAATATTTTTTCTATTTAAAGTAAATAAAATAGTGGTTAATGTAGTTATTTACTAATGATAGATTATTTTGAATTTAAAATCAAAATATGTCGTGTTGTGTCAGTTGAATATTCGAAGTGGCATGAAGATTGCATGTAATAATTTATGGAAATGATGGATTCCAATTTAATGGGAGATGGGGGGGTATTTTATGTTTCGTTATATTATGAGTAGGATTGGTTATATGTTTGTTACATTGTTTATCATTATTTTATTATCGTTTGTATTAATGCAGACGTTACCTGGATCACCTTTTAATGATGAAAAATTGCCACCTGCACAAAAAGAATTATTATACGAAAAGTATGGGTTAGATAAGCCGGTAGCTGAACAGTTTGTAACTTACTTGAAAAATTTATCACAAGGGGATTTAGGTGTTTCCTTTACCTTTGATAATCGACCAGTAACGAAGATTATTAGTGAACGAATTGGCGCATCAGCCATTTTAGGGATGCAGGCAATTCTATTAGGGACGATGGTAGGTTTATTGTTAGGTATTTTAGCTGCATTAAGACATAACACATTTTGGGATTATGGAGCCATGTTAATAGCGGTATTGGGTATTTCAATTCCATCGTTTGTATTTGCAGGCTTTTTACAATATTGGGTAGGGGTCAAACTAGGATGGTTACCTATTGCCTTTTGGGGAGGATTTGAATATTCAATTTTACCAACATTTGCGTTGTCAGTAAGTGTTGTTGCTACGATTGCTAGATTTACACGTATCGAAATGCTAGAAGTCTTAGGACAGGAGTATATTATAACTGCGAAATCAAAAGGGCTTTCTAGTTTCGAAATCATAGGTAAGCATGGAATAAGAAATGCACTTATTCCTATTATTACAATTATAGGTCCACTTATTGTTAATACTATTACGGGCTCACTTGTTATTGAGAAGATTTTTAGTATACCAGGATTAGGCGAACAATTTGTTAATTCAATTATTACGAATGACTACCAACTGATTATGGGAACCACTATTTTTTATGCAGTTCTTTTCATAGTAGTTGTATTAATTGTTGATATTTTATACGGCTTTATTGATCCGCGCATTAGAGTAGCGGGGGGGAACCGATAATGGTAATAAAACATAATGAAAATGTAAAAGTGAAAAAGTATTCACCTGATTTATTTGAACCAGCTAATCAAGGGGCAATAAAAAGAGAACAAATTATGAGACCTGAGCAATCCTTTTGGCAGGATGCCTGGAGTAGGCTTAAAAAAAATAAAGCGGCATTCTTTGGTTTACTGATAATTGTAGTTGTCATTTTATTGGCGATATTTGGACCTTATATGAACAGTCATGGTTATGACGAACAAGATTTAACCCGTACCAATTTGCCCCCGAAGATTCCTGTGCTAGAGAATATTTCATTTTTAGGAGTTGATGGCAAGGATATTCGTAATGTCGACCAATATGCTTCTAAAAACGTTGATGAGTTTTTTTGGTTTGGTACAGATGAATTGGGAAGGGATTTGTGGACGAGAGTTTGGCAAGGAACTAGGATTTCGTTATATATCGCTTTCTTAGCAGCGACTATTGATTTAATTATTGGTGTAGCATATGGAGCGGTATCGTCATTTTATGGGGGAAGATTAGATACATTGATGCAACGTATTATTGAAGTTCTAGTTGGAATTCCAGGTTTAATTGTCAATATATTATTGATTTTAATACTAAAACCAGGGATTCTTTCTATTACATTAGCAATGGTTATTGTAGGTTGGATAGGAATGGCTCGGATTGTCCGAGCACAAATACTAAAGTTGAAAGGACAAGAATATGTATTAGCTTCTAGAACTTTAGGTGCAAGCAACCAGCGTTTAATATGGAAACATTTAATACCAAATACATTTGGTCCGATTATAGTGGTTACAACTTTCACTATTCCTGGTGCTATTTTTACAGAAGCTTTATTGAGTTTTATTGGTTTAGGGTTACAGCCACCAATCGCATCATTAGGAACCATTGTGAATGATTCTTATAAATTATTACGAATTTATCCACATGGAATGGTCGTATCGTCAATCATTATTAGTTTAATCATGATTAGTTTTAATTTATTAGGGGATGGTTTACGGGATGCGTTTGACCCTAAAATGAGAAAATAAGGGGGATGGAACATGGACTATATACTTCAAGTAAAAAATCTCCATGTATCTTTTGATACATATGCAGGAGAAGTACAAGCAGTACGAGGCGTTTCTTTTGATTTGAAGGCTGGTGAAACACTAGCGATTGTAGGTGAATCAGGTTCAGGGAAATCTGTAACATCAAAAAGTTTGGTGCGATTAAATCCCCCTGAATCTACTAGGGTTAAGAACGGTGAAATCCTGTTTGAGGGAAAAAATATCTTGAATATTACCGAGCAAGAAATGCGTAAAATACGTGGTGCAGATATTGCAATGATTTTTCAAGATCCAATGACTGCTTTAAATCCAACGATGACGATTGGAAAACAAATTGCGGAGAGTATTCGAAAACATACTAATATGGGCAGTACGAAGGTTAAAGATCGAGTTATTGAGCTTCTTCAAATGGTGGGAATAAAAGATGCTGAAACACGTATAAAGCAATATCCACATCAATTTTCTGGGGGGATGCGACAACGTATTGTCATTGCAATGGCATTAGCATGTGAGCCAAAGATAATTATTGCGGATGAACCAACTACAGCATTAGATGTTTCTATTCAAGCACAAATACTAGAACTCTTAAAACACATACAACAACAAATGGGTTTATCTATTGTGTTTATCACACATGATTTGGGTGTTGTCGCAAAAATGGCTGATCGTGTTGCAGTTATGTATGCAGGCAAGATTGTTGAAATCGGTTTAGTAGATGAGGTTTTTTATAAAACAACGCATCCTTATACGAAGGGATTGCTAGCAGCCATGCCTAGACCGAATATGATGTCAGATGAACTCTATTCGATCCCTGGCTCTCCACCAGATCTACTAAATCTCCCGCAAGGAGATGCATTTGCAGAGCGTAATAAACAGGCGTTAAAAATAGATTTTATAGAAGAACCTCCTTTATTTCAGATATCAGATACGCATTTTGCTGCCACATGGTTATTGCATGAGCTTGCACCAAAAACAGTTCCTTTAGAAAATAAATCTGAAGAGTCAATGTCCAGTGATTTTGTATTGGAACAAGAACATACTACAAAGGAGAATCTCATTTTAGTTAAAGGGTTAAAGCAGTATTTTAAATTGGATAAACATAATACTGTAAAAGCAGTTGATGATATCAGTTTCAACATATATAAGGGTGAAATTTTTGGATTAGTAGGCGAATCAGGCTGCGGTAAATCAACGACAGGTCGCTCTCTCATTAAACTAAATGATATGACTGCGGGAGAAGTTATTATTGATGGAAAAGATATTAGAAAAGTGAAGTCTAAGAAGGAGTTATTGGAGTTTAATCGTAAAGTTCAAATGATTTTCCAAGATCCTTATTCTTCTTTAAATCCAAGAATGAAAGTCGCTGACATTATTGCTGAAGGACTTGATATCCATCATTTGAATGTAAATCAGCGTCAAGAAAAAGTACACGATTTACTCGAAACTGTAGGCTTAAATAAAGAACATGCTAATCGCTATCCACATGAATTTAGTGGTGGTCAGCGCCAACGTATTGGTATTGCAAGAGCACTAGCAGTGGAACCAGATTTTATCATTGCGGATGAACCAATTTCTGCGTTAGATGTTTCAATTCAAGCACAAATAGTGAATTTGCTAAAAAAGTTACAAAAAGAAAAAGGACTTACTTATTTGTTTATTGCTCATGATTTATCGATGGTAAAATATATTAGTGATCGAATTGGTGTAATGTATAGAGGAAAAATTGTAGAGATGGCGAGCAGTGAAGAATTATATGAAAATCCAATTCATCCTTATACAAAATCATTACTATCAGCATTACCACTACCAGATCCATTGTTGGAAAGAGAGCGAAAGCGAATCATTTTTGATGATCAATCTTATGAAGGTAGAAATCGAGAAAATGAAATTCTAAGAGAAGTCAGAAAGGGTCATTTTGTGATGTGCACCGAACAAGAATATGAAGAATATAGAAAGACTATTAAGGTGGTGAATCATTAATGTCCTTTAAAGATATTTATAGAATCGTAATTTGTATGTTGATTTCTATTGTCTTATCAGTCGTATTTATCTATGTGTTTGGACAAACAAATGTAGTTCTGAGTATATTAAACAATTTGTTTATCATAGCATCTATATTGTTAATAATCGGTGGAGGATTCTTTGTTCTTCAAGGGGGACTCTTCAATGGTATTACTTATAGTTTTAAACGATTTTTTAGCCGAATAACTAGATTAGGAGAATATGCTACAGCAATCGACGGAGATGTTGAATATACTTCAGCTTTTTCAAGTGATTACACGTACCCCATATTAATAGCCGGGGGTATTCAATTTATACTCGTATTGTTAATTTCAATTATTTATTTTTAAAAAAGAGATGTGAGCAATTTGCTCACATCTCTTACTTGTATGTCCTATTATGAACGTATTCTCTAAACGAAATAACTTTTTCAATGGCCAACAAATTCATGAATTTGTTTTAGGTTTTGAATCTTGTTATATGGATAGTAATATAAGGATCGTAAGGTTAATCACTCTCTATTTTTCGATGTATGCCCATTTGTAACTCATATCTGCAGAGAATGGATGCTCATAAAGGTTTTTTACATAAGGTTTCGTCAAGCGACTAATACCTACTTGGTAAGTTGGTGCGAATGCGACATCGTCTAGCATTAATTTCTCAGCTTGTTGCAATATTTCCCAACGTTTTTTACTATCAACAGTTACTCTCGCTTCTTTGATTAGTTTATCAACGCTACTATTACTGTAGTTAGATTGATTGTATGGTGCACCTGTCTCAAATAACTCGATATACGTCATAGGATCTTGGTAGTCAGGTCCCCAGCCGCCATAATCTAAATCAAAATCGACTTTAGCTTCTAAAGCTAATTTTTGTTTGTTAGGTTGCATATTAATAGTCAATTTAATGCCTTCTAAGTTTTTTTCAAGTTGATTTTTAATGTACTCGACGGCGCTTTTAGCTTGTGCAGTATCGTAACTTAGTATTTCTAGAGTCACTTTGTCAGTACCTAATTCTTTTAAGCCTTTTGCCCAATATTCTTGAGCTTTACTAATATCAGTTTTGTTCATATCACCATTGCCATCACGGAAGTCTTTACCATCAGGGCCTGAAGATAAACCTTCAGGTACTAAGAAATAGGCGGCGATGGATCCGTTTTTCATAATGACATTTGCCATAGCTTCTTTATCCCAGCCCATATCAATAGCTTTACGGATATTTTGATTGGATAGATATTTATTTTCGTGATTAATACGTAAAAAGTATGTGTTAGGTTTTAAGAAAGTTGAGAATTCTGGGCTATCTTTGTATTGATCAACGAATTCACTTGATAAAGTAGCTGTATCAATTTCATTTGCTTCGTATAGGTTCATAGCAGTTGCCGTGTCCTTAACGATTTTTTGGTTGATTGTAGTTAGTTTTACAGTATCTTTATCCCAATATTTCTCGTTCTTTTTAAATTTCCAACCTTGGCCTTGTTTCCATGATTCCAATATAAAGGGACCATTGTATATCATTTTATCAGTTTCAAGAGCATACTGGTCACCTTGTGCTTCAGTGAATTCCTCATTTTGTGGGAAGAATGGTGCATATGTTGTTAAGCTTAAGAAATATGGAATTGGTCTTTCCAGTTCGATTTCTAATGTATAGTCATCTACTGCTTTAATTCCAAGTTGATCAATTTTACCATACAGTGTGTCATTTTTATCTTGAATTTTTACAGCATTTTTAATGTCTAGCATTAGGTAAGAATATACAGCCTGTGTTTCGGGATTAATAGCCTTTGACCAAGCATAAATAAAGTCGTGTGCCGTAACTGGAGCATCGTTACTCCATACAGCATCTTTTCGAAGCTTGAAAGTATAAGTCTTACCGTCTTTGGATATCTCATGTGACTCTGCAATCCCTGGAACTGCTTCGTTTTCAGGCCCAATGCGATACAAGCCTTCATAAACAGAGTTCATAGCAGTTACTGCTAGCGCATCTAAGCTACCGAGTGAACTCATCGTTGTTAAATCCCCTGACGCAGATAGATTTAATACTTGTTCAGTCGTTGAACTGTTAGGATCACTAGCCTTTTCACCTTCCGTTTCGTTAGCTTCATCCTTACCATAGCAGCCTGTTAAAATAATCATTAAAGAAAATAATAACATGAAAGAAAATAAAACTTTCTTCTTCATAAAATAAGCCCCCCTATTTTAAAATCCCAACAAACGAAAAGAATCCTATCATCCTTCTGAATGTGAGTCGAAGTAATAGTATGCAATATTCATGCCTATATCTTTATTAAGGTACAAATTTAGTGAAAGATTGGCATAATACTTGCAACATGTTAAATATTAAATTATTGGAGGGTTAAAAATGGGGAAATTAGAAAAGTTAAGAGCTGTATTAGAAGAGCAAGGATTGGAAAGTTTAATTGTGACAAATGATCAAAATCGACGTTACTTAACAGGATTCACTGGGAGCGCAGGAACTGTGTTGGTAACAAAAAACAAAGCATTCCTATTTGTGGATTTCCGCTATGTTCAACAAGCTCAAAATCAAACAATGGACTTTACTGTGAAAGAAATTGATCGTGCAGTTTTGTGTGAAGTAATTTCCAACATATTACAGGAAGAAAATGTTAGTAGAGTTGGATTTGAGGAAAAGAATATTACGTATTACTTACATTCATTATTTGCTAAGAATATTCAAGCAGAACTTGTACCCATTTCAGGTGCAGTTGAAAAATTACGTATGATTAAATTACCTGAAGAAATTGAAAAGATTAAAATAGCAGCAAGTATTTCTGATGCGGCATTTACACATATATTGGATTATATAAAACCAGGCATATCAGAAATTGATATTGCCAATGAACTAGAGTTTTACATGCGAAAGAAAGGAGCTACTTCATCTGCCTTTGATATGATTGTAGCTTCAGGGTATCGATCAGCATTACCACATGGTGTCGCTAGTAATAAGTTAATAGAAGAAGGGGATATCATAACGCTTGATTTTGGGGCTTATTATGATGGCTATCGTTCAGACATGACACGCACAATTGCTATAGGACAACCAACAGAAGAAATGATAGAAATCTATAATATTGTTCATGGCGCATTAGAAAATGCACTGGCGCATATGAAGGTAGGCATTACTGGCAAAGAAGCTGATGCTTTGACTAGACAGTATATAGAAGAAAAAGGATTCGGAAAGCAATATGGGCATGGTTCTGGACATGGGATAGGGTTAGATATTCATGAGGACATTTTCATGTCCCCAGTTTCGGAAGAGGTATTACAAGAAGGAATGGTGTTAACGGTTGAACCTGGTATTTATTTACCTAATGTAGGTGGAGTTCGTATTGAAGATGATGTTCTAATAAAAAAGGATGGAATAGAAATTTTGACTTCTTCTCCAAAAGAGTTAATTATTTTATCTATGTCTATAAAATAAGACAACTGTCAAAAAATCTGTACAGTAAAAAAGAACGACTGACTATGTCAGTCGTTCTTTTTCTTTTATTCACTCATTTCATACAACGATATGCTTTCAATATAGTTTACAAATCTACGCAATTCTTTTTCTTCTGTTCGGTCAATTTCACCGGCTTCGTACATTTTTTGGATTTCCAAACGTTCAGTTTCAATTAAAAGAGCGCGTAATTCCTCTTTTATTTCATCGCGGCGTTCAGAATTTCGAGTGACGGATTGCTTCATCCTATCCATAATTCTGCGATATTCGTAAATAATAGAATTAGCAAGATCAGGGTTTTCTTCTGATTTTGCATATTGTTCTAGAGCATCAATGCCTGCTCCTAAAGCGTGCATACGTAACTCTTTCTTTTGGCGGAAATATTCAATCCGTTTATCCTTATTTAAACTGTATCTTTTTCGAGTAGTTTTCCAGTGAAGTAAAATTCTATAGAGAATAGTGATTACTTTTGGGCGATTTGGATTACTAATATTCTTTTCGCGTTCTTTAAAAGCAGCTTGGCATGCAGAGTATATATCCGGATCTAAGTTTTGGTCCTTTTGATTCTTTTCTATATAGTCCTTTTCTGCTTTTAACCCAATTAAACGTAGTTTTTTTATTTGATGCTTGCGTTCTTTAGAAGCTAATTTTTCTGCGTTGAGCTCTACATCGATTTGATTGAACATCATTTTTGCTTCGTCTATTAATTCAAAAGCTACAGTTTGGTTTTCTTCAGTCATCACTGTATTTATTTTACGGACTGAAGCAAGCAGTAAGCGTTTTTTGGCTTCATTAAAAGTGAGCTTTCCTTCTCGTATTTCTAAAACTTCTTCTTCATCAATTAAAAGAGGTAAGAAAATTGTAGCAATTAGCAATGTAAATAAAATAACACTAGATGCTAAAAACAAAATCAGCGAACGCTCTGGAAACAAATCTCCGTTATCAACTAGTAAAGGAAGTGATAAAACACCGGCCATCGTTACAGCGCCACGAACGCCTGTTAAGCTAGTCAGCAAACTCGCCTTCAGACTAGGCCTTTCTATTTCTTGAATTGCGTCTTTTTTATATTCATAGTGAGAAAAAGCATATGACCAAATGAAACGAATACCTAAAATAACAAAACCAATTGCAATAGAGTAACCGATAATTTGCCAGTTATTCATGGATGGATTCTCTAACGTTTCTGTCATCGACAACGGAATGTTTAATCCAAGTAACAGGAATACGACTCCGTTTAAAATGAACAGCACGATGGACCAAGTGTTTTCTGTAATTATTTGTTCTTCAGCAATTAAAGTCTCAGTATGATCTTTTACAAGTGCATGCACAATTCCACCTACAACGACTGCAATGACCCCTGATGCATGAAAGACATCCTCTGCAATGAAATAAATGATAAAAGGTGTTAAAAGCTGTAATAATGAATGAAAAACGACATCATGGATGCCTTTTTTTCGAAGTGTAAAGCGCAGTTGCGTAATGATGATACCTAAAATTAGACCAAGTATAGCCCCAGCCAAAAATGTATAAGTAAACTCGAAAAAAGCTTCCTTAATTGAAAAGTACCCTGTCACAACAGCTGCCACGGCGAATTTGAAAGCAACTAAACCAGAGGCATCATTAATAAGTGATTCACCACGAACGAGGTTTAAAATCTTCTCGGGTATTTGAATACGCTTTGCAATACCGTTTACTGCTACAGGATCTGTTGGTGATAAAATGGCTGCAAGTGCAAATGCAGCAGCTAGAGGTATATCAGGAATTAGCCAATGGATAAAGTAACCACCGCCGAGCGTCGTTAGAAGGACTAATATAATGGCATTCCCAAGAATAGGTGTGCGCATTTTCCACAGTTCTTCTCTAGGGAAATTGCGTCCGTCATTATACAAAAGTGGGGCAACAAAAAGTAATAAAAACCATTCAGATTCAAGCTGAAGCGTCATTTCATTAGCGAATATAGCTAATAGAACGCCAAGTGCTATTTGGATTAGTGCTGTAGGTATAAATGGAATATAATGTCCAATTACATTTGATAATAACAGGCAAACTAATAGTAATAGGATTGTAATTAATAAATCCATAATAAACTCCCTTCAAAAAAAGTATCGATAGAAAAGTAAGTATTTATTCATTACCCTTTTTCAGAAATAAATGTACTGTATAAAGAAACTTTCAAGAATATTTATGAAAAGGCCACGTTAAATTTGACAAAGGTGTAAACGTTCGCAAATAAGTGCGTGAATTTGTGATGGATATCATGACAGTTTCGAAAATGAAAGTTTATACTAGAACTACAAACAACCAATTAAAATAAAACAGAATCCGTTGTGAGGAGTGAATATATTGAAAACAGTTGTTGTAGTTGGTGGCGGTATAACAGGTCTTACTACTATGCATTATTTACAAAAGGAAAAAGAGGACAAAGGCTTAGATATAGATTTAGTATTGATTGAAAAGAATGACTACTTAGGTGGTAAAATGCACTCAGTAGAAAAAGATGGCTTTATTTTGGAGACGGGTGCAGATTCGATTGTTGCACGTCATTCTAGTGTTATGCCATTAGTAGAAGACTTAGGGTTACAAGATGATCTTGTATATAATGGTACAGGAATTTCGTATATTTACACAAATAATACATTGCACGCGATTCCAGCAGACAGCGTTTTTGGCATTCCTACAAGTGTAGAGTCCCTTGAAAGTAGCTCATTAGTTTCAGCAGAAGGAAAAAAAGAGGCGTTAAAAGATTTAGAAATGCCTAATGAGCATTTCACAAAGAATAGCTCAATCGGTTCTTTCTTAGAGCATTTCTTAGGAAAAGAGCTTGTTGAAAAACAAATCGCTCCAGTGTTATCAGGGGTCTATTCAGGGAAGTTAGACACGCTGACAATGGCTTCAACATTACCGTATTTACTCGAGTATAAAGAGCAGTACGGAAGTATTATTAAAGGGTTTGGCGCACATAAAGAAGAATTTCAAAAAGCGGCAAATAAAAAATTCATATCCTTTAAAAATGGATTATCTTCTTTATTTACCCGTTTTGAAGAGAAGTTAGCAGACGTTACAATTCTAAAAGGCGTTTCAACAAATCATATCGAAAAAAGCGGCGACAAATATAAATTGACATTTGATAATCACGAAGCAATTGAAGCTGATTTTATCGTGTTAACAACACCACATGATGTAACTCAAAAACTATTAAAAGATCCGAATTTGGACGAGGACTTCAACGATTTTAGCAATGCCTCACTAATTACGATGTATTTAGGTTTTAATATTCCCGATAGCCAATTACCTGCAGACGGTACAGGTTTTATCGTTTCTGAAAACAGTGATGTCAAATGTAATGCTTGTACATGGACAAGTCGTAAATGGAGTCATACTTCAAAAGACGGCAAATTACTTGTGCGTTTATTTTATAAAAACTCAAACCCAGATTTTGAAGAAATGAAGCATTCAAGTAAAGAGGAATTAACTGAAATTGCTTTAGAGGATATTGCAAAAAGCTTGAATATAGAAGCAGAGCCTACTGTTGTAGAAGTGACAAAGTGGAATGATTTAATGCCAGTTTACCATCTTGGTCATGGAAAAACAGTAGAAGCTTTATCAACTAAAATGGCCACTGCATATGAAAATGTATTACTTGCAGGTTGTTCTTATTACGGTGTAGGTATTGGCCCTTGTATTAAGAACGGGAAAGAAACAGCAGAATCAATTCTAGCAAAAATACATTAAAAAACAATCAAGGTAGGTAGAAAAGAGCTAAGGGATACCAATTTCATTAGCTCTTTCTTTTTGGGGTAATTTTAATAATTTTAACGTTATGTCAAACTGCTTGAAAGTGCTAAGTGAATTGTTACTATTAAAATGAATGAGAAAAGAAGGTGGATAACATGCGGAAAAAGGGAAGTTTGATATTAGGCATTTTCTTGCTAGTAATTGGTTTAGTTTTTATTTTCTATCAGCCTATTATGGGATATTTCATTTCGAATATGTCGAAGGCAACGATTGAGCAACAAGACATAGCGTCAGCAATGAAGAATCTAGATGCGTCATTTGATTTTCAGCAAGTGGATGATTTAAATGTCAAAGATGTTGTAAAGGCACAATTCAATCAAAAAAAACTAAATGCCATTGGAGCTATTAGTGTACCTCAAGTGAATATGCGATTACCTATTTTATATGGTGTATCGAATACAAACTTAGCAATTGGTGCTGGTACGATGAAACGTGAACAAAAGATGGGAAAAGCTAATTATGCCTTAGCGGGTCATAATATGAATAATGGGAAGGCACTCTTTAGTCCTCTTACTAATGCGGAGGAAGGTATGCAAGTTTATGTAACCGACTTTAAAAAAATCTATGAATATAAAATTGATAAAATGCATATTGTACAACCGGAGCAAATTGATGTCATAAATGATTCAAATGAAAAAATGATAACGCTCGTTACATGTAATTATGATGGTTCTAAGCGACTGATTATTCAAGGTGAATTGGTTGAAATAAAAAGTTATGATAAGACATCAGCTAATAAAATTTTTGCAAATAAATAGTCATGAAGAAATGATTGTTGTTTCAACAAGTAATTGCCAAAACTCATCTTTTTTGTTTTGTAGCTAAAATATACTTATAATACAGAGTTTTGCTATAATTCTAAAAACGCTCTTGACGATATTCTTTTCTAGGGTTATGATTCTTTTAATTATTCTAACAATTAAATATATATTTCTTATCAAGAGAAGCTGAGGGACTGGCCCTTTGAAGCTTCAGCAACCAGCCATCTGGTCAGGTGCTAACTCCAGCGGATTTACAGATTGTCCGAAAAGATAAGAAGGAGCGAACATCGTAATCGTCAAGCCTTCTTATCCATAAGAAGGCTTTTTTATGTAGAAAGGAAGGGATTTTAATGGGATTACTTGAAAAATTGCAAACACAAGTGTTAACAGCTGACGGTGCGATGGGCACTTTATTATATTCTTACGGAATTGATTATTGTTATGAGGAATTAAACATTACCAAGCCTGAAGTGATTGAAAATATACACCAACAATATATAAAATCAGGCGCTGACATTATTCAGACTAATACGTATACAGCGAATGCCATTAAATTAGAACGTTATGGTTTAGAGAGCTCTGTAAAGGAGTTTAATGAATCGGCAATCGCCATTGCAAAACATGCTGCAGCACCAGGAGGCCAATTTGTCTTAGGGACAATTGGTGGTATTCGCGGTATTCGTAAAAGTGAAGCGACACTAGCTGAAATCATAGCTGCATTAGATGAGCAAGCGGGGTATCTATTAGCAGGTAATCCGGATGGTTTATTACTAGAGACGTACTATGATTTTGAGGAACTTTCATCTGTAGTGCAACATTTGAGAAAATTGACTGATGTACCAATCATCTCGCAAGTATCAATGCATGAACCAGGTATTTTACAAAATGGCTTATTATTAAATGATGCATTGCACCAATTAGAAGCTTTGGGTGCAGATATTGTTGGAGTAAATTGCCGTTTAGGCCCTCACCATACAATCCAAGCGTTTGAGGATGTAGAATTGCCATCCAAGGCATTCTTATCTGCATATCCAAATGCTAGTTTGCTAGATGTAGAAGATGGCAAAATTGTTTACGAATCAGAGGCTGATTATTTTGGCCGTGCTGGTGTTTTACTACGTGACCAAGGTGTTCGATTAATTGGAGGATGTTGTGGTACGACACCGAAGCATATAGAAGCTGTAAAAAAACGTATTGCTGACCTACCACCAATTGAAAATAAAATTGTAAAGAAGAAAAAAGTAATCGAGATTAAAGAAGCGACTCCTGATCAGCATGAGCCACTTCACGAAAAGGCGAAAAAGGAACGTACAATCATTGTAGAACTCGATACACCTCGCCACCTTGATACCACTGCCTTTATAGAGGGGGCGCAAATACTCAATGAAACAGGTGTTGATGCTGTCACTATGGCTGATAATTCATTGGCATCCCCTCGTATTAGTAACATGGCAATGGGCTCAATTTTGAAAATGCAAAATAATATTCGTTCCCTTGCTCATATTACTTGTCGTGATCGCAATCTCATCGGCTTACAATCGCATTTAATGGGTCTTGATGCATTAGGTATTAATGAGATTTTAGCAGTTACTGGAGACCCTACAAAAGTAGGTGATTTCCCAGGTGCAACTAGTGTTTATGATGTCTCAAGCCTAGAGTTACTTCAATTAATTAAACAGTTGAATGAAGGGATATCATTCTCAGGTAAACCTCTTCGTAAAAAGGCTAATTTCTCTATTGCAGCTGCATTTAATCCTAATGTACGAGTGCTTGATAGAGCCGTAAAAAGATTAGAAAAGAAAATTGAGTGTGGAGCAGATTATTTCATCACACAGCCTGTATATACGAAGGAAAAAATAATAGAGATATATGAAGCTACTAAACATTTAGAAACCCCTATTTTCATAGGAATCATGCCACTAACAGGTATCCGAAATTCAGAGTTTTTACATCATGAAGTACCAGGGATTAAGCTCTCTGATGAAGTACTTGAAAGAATGCGCGCAACGGGTAATGATAAAAATCTTGCAACTGCAGAAGGTATAGCGATTGCTAAGGAATTAATCGATACAGCCGCAGAGTTATTTAATGGTATTTATATCATTACGCCATTTACACGTTACGATATGTCAGTAGAATTGATTCATTATATTCAAGAGCTAGATCAACAGAAAGTAGGAGATCACAACTATGTTAAAACAACCAATTAAAGAACGACTCCAACAACATATTCTTATATTAGACGGTGCAATGGGGACTATGCTCCAAAATGCTAATTTAACTCCCGAGGATTTTGGTGGAGATGAATATGATGGCTGTAATGAATATTTGAATATCACACGACCTGACGTGATCGAAAATGTACACCGTGCTTATTTAGAGGCGGGTTCAGATATTATTAGTACGAATACATTTGGTGGGACTCCTGTTGTATTAAATGAATATGCATTGGGTGATCAAGCGCATGAAATTAACTTATTAGCAGTGCAAATCGCTAAAAAAGTAGCGGATGAATTGTCAACACCTGAATGGCCACGATATGTTGCTGGTGCAATGGGACCAACGACTAAAACCTTATCAGTAACTGGTGGTATTACATTTGATGAGCTATTGTATGACTTTTACGTGCAAGCTAAGGCATTAATTAACGGTGGAGCGGATTTGTTATTACTTGAAACAAGTCAAGATATGCTGAATGTTAAGGCTGGCACTTTAGGTATTAAACAAGCGTTTGAAGAGCTTGATAAAGAACTGCCTGTGATGATCTCGGGAACAATTGAACCTATGGGAACTACTCTGGCAGGGCAAAGTATTGAAGCCTTTTATATTTCAATTGAACATATTAAACCGCTATCAGTCGGGTTAAACTGTGCTACTGGACCTGAATTTATGACAGATCATTTACGCACGCTTTCAGAATTAGCAACAAGCTATGTTAGTTGTTATCCGAATGCAGGTTTACCAGATGAAGAAGGGCATTATCATGAGACTCCGGAATCATTGTCTAAAAAGCTTGAAGGTTTTGCAGATAAAGGCTGGTTGAATATTGTTGGGGGTTGTTGTGGTACCACGCCTGAGCATATTAAATCAATCCGTAAAGTAGTAGAGCATAAGCAGCCTCGTCAAATGCCTGAAACAGCGCATGGTCATGTCGTAGCAGGAATTGAACCGCTTATATATGATGATTCAATGCGCCCGTTATTTGTAGGTGAACGTACAAATGTTATTGGTTCACGAAAATTTAAGCGTTTAATTATAGAAGGTAAATTTGAAGAAGCTGCAGAAATTGCTCGTGCACAGGTGAAAAACGGTGCGCACGTTATGGATATTTGCTTAGCAAACCCTGACCGGGATGAACTTGAAGATATGAAAAACTTCATGACTGAAGTGGTAAAGAAAGTTAAAGTTCCCCTTGTAATCGATTCAACGGATGAAAAGGTAATCGAAGAAGCACTGAAATATTCCCAAGGGAAAGCAATCATTAACTCTATTAATTTAGAGGACGGAGAAGAACGTTATGATGCTGTTTTACCAATAGTGAAAAAATACGGTGCTTCTATCGTTATCGGAACAATTGATGAAAAAGGAATGGCTGTTGACCGCCATAGTAAATTGAAAGTTGCTGAACGTTCTTATGACCTGCTAGTGAATAAATGGGGAATCGCACCGGAAGATATTATTTTCGATCCTCTTGTATTCCCAGTTGGTACGGGAGATGAACAATATATAGGAGCGGCTGAAGAAACGATTGAAGGTATTCGCTTAATCAAAGAAAAAATGCCTCGAGTATTAACTATTTTAGGTGTTAGTAATGTATCGTTTGGTTTACCTCCAGTTGGACGTGAAGTATTAAACGCTGTGTATTTATACCACTGTACACAAGCCGGGCTAGATTACGCTATTGTAAATACAGAGAAATTAGAGCGCTATGCTTCAATTCCAGAAGCTGAGATTAACTTAGCAAATGATTTAATCTATAAAACAAACGACAAGACACTTGCTGATTTCACAGATTTCTATCGTGACAAAAAGAAAGAAAAGACTGAAGATGATATTCCAAAAACAGTACCAGAGCGACTAGCATATTACATTATTGAAGGTACAAAAGAAGGGCTAATCCCTGACTTAGAAGCTGCAATGAATATGTACGATTCACCGTTAGAGATTATTAATGGACCTTTGATGACAGGGATGGCTGAAGTTGGACGTTTGTTCAATGACAACCAATTAATCGTAGCCGAAGTACTACAAAGTGCGGGAGTTATGAAAGCATCAGTATCATTCCTAGAACAGTTCATGGAAAAAAATGAAAATGATACTGGTAAAGGAAAAGTAATATTAGCAACAGTTAAAGGGGATGTACATGATATCGGAAAAAACCTTGTTGATATTATTTTAAGTAATAATGGTTATAAGGTAATTGATGTTGGTATTAAAGTTACACCCCAAGCACTAATTGAAGTTATTAAAAAGGAACATCCAGATATCGTTGGATTATCAGGATTACTCGTAAAATCAGCACAGCAAATGGTCATTACTGCGCAAGATTTCAAGGATGCAGGCATCATTACTCCAATGCTCGTAGGTGGAGCGGCATTATCAAGACGCTTTACAGAAACGAAAATTGCAGCAGAGTACGATGGTCCAGTTATGTATGCAAAAGACGCGATGCATGGGCTTGAGTTAGCTAACAGACTGCAAAGTGATGATAAAGGTGAATTGCTAAATGAGTTAGAAGACGCAATTGAAAAACGTGCAGCATCGGAAGAAAAGCGTGCTGCAAGACCAGCTGTTGCTGTAGCAGAAAAACCAGTTAAAACAGTACGTTCAGATGCACCGATTTTTGTACCGACTGATTTACGACGTCATGTTTTAAAAGACTATTCAGTATCTCATTTGTATCCATATGTGAATATGCGAACATTAATTGGCCATCATTTAGGTTTAAGAGGATATAGTGATGAAATGCTTGAAAAAGGTGACTCTCGAGCAGTTGAGTTATACGAATTAGTAACAGAATTCTTGGAATCAGGTATGTTAAATCCATCAGGCATGTATCAATTCTTCCCTGCACAAGCAGACGGAAATGATGTTGTTATTTATGATCCAGAAGATAGTAAGACCGTTATTGAGCGCTTTACTTTTCCACGACAAAATAAGATGCCGTACTTATGTTTAGCTGATTTCTTGAAAACAGTTGATAGTGGAGAAATGGATTATGTTGCTTTTATGCAAGTAACTGCTGGGCACGGTGTACGTGAGGCTGCAGCACGTTTGAAAGAGCAAGGGAAATTCCTTGAAAGTCATGCATTCCAAGCAACAGCTCTTGAATTAGCAGAAGGTTTTGCAGAACGCATCCATCAAGAAATTCGAGACCAATGGGGATTCCCAGATACCACCGATTTCACTATGCGTGATCGTTTTGCGGCAAAATATCAAGGGCAACGTTTTTCATTTGGCTATCCTGCATGTCCAAATTTAGAAGATCAATCGAAACTCTTTGGTTTGATTAAACCAGAAGATATAGGTGTACATCTTACAGAGGAATTTATGATGTCGCCAGAAGCATCCGTATCAGCAATTGTTTTTGCACATCCTGATGCAAGATATTTCAATGTAGAATAAGAAAAAGCGAGATGGTTTTAAGCCATCTCGCTTTTTGCATTTATTTTAAACAGATTGTAGATCTAATTTCGAGTAAGAAAACAAAATCCATCCTTATCATTTAATGATAAATATTAAACAAAGTAAGCAGTATCAAGTGTATTTTTAATTTTATTACCAAGTATTAAGACTTGCTATATGACAGATGTCATATGTTAATCATGACAACTATATCTACTATCATGTAACTATAAGTTTTAAGATGAGAATATATAAAGCGAAGAAAAGTGAGGGACATCACATGAATAATATAGAAAAGACGAAGCAATTACGTAAGGACGTCGCACCGTTCGCTAAGTCTCATTTGAATAAAAGTATTATGCAAATGGTTAACACTTTGCTGCCACTAATAATCTTATGGACAGCAGCGTATCTATTAGTTCCAGTATCTGTTTGGGCATCGGTTGGTTTAAGTATTATCGCAGCAGGTTTTGTAGTTCGTACATTTATTATATTCCATGATTGTACTCACGGGTCATTTTTTAAAAATAAAAAAGCAACAGATATTGTTGGTACATTAACAGGAGTATTAACATTATTTTCTTATGAAAAATGGAAACGTGAACACGCGATTCACCATGCAACAAGCTCAAATTTAGATAAACGTGGTGTTGGTGACATTTGGGTGATGACAATTGAAGAGTACGTTGCAGCATCAAAAATGGAGCGATTCAAATATCGCGCTTACCGTAACCCGCTTGTAATGTTCGGATTTGGACCACTTTATTTAGTATTAATTTCAAGTCGTTTTAATCGTAAAGATGCAAAACGAAAAGAGCGTATGAATACGTATCTTTCAAATATTATTATCTTAGCACTAGCAACTACGATTGTGATGACTGCTGGATGGACTGCATTTTTAATCGTACATGGTACGACGATGTTTGTAGCTGGTTCATTAGGGATTTGGTTATTCTACATTCAACATACATTTGAAGATTCATATTTTGAAGAAGAATCTGAGTGGGATTATGTAAAAGCGGCGATTGAAGGAAGTTCATATTATAAATTGCCACTAGTTTTACAATGGGTAACAGGTAATATTGGTTTCCATCATGTGCATCATTTATCACCACGTGTACCGAATTACTTATTAGAAGAAGCACATGAAAAAGTACCACCACTTCAAAAAGCGACAACAGTAACTATCAAAACAAGTTTAGAATCATTACGTTATAAATTATATGATCCATCACAAAAAGCCTTTGTGACTTTCAAATCTGTACAAAGATTAGTAGATGAACATGATCGCTTGTCAAAAAATCAAAATGTACCTATGAAAAAAGCAAGCTAAGTAAGAAAGACGGTCATTTCTTTAAACAGAGATGGCTGTTTTTGTTTGTATGACATTTGATATAATAGGGGCAATTAGATGGGGCGGTGAATGAATTTATGCTGAGCTGGTTTAGTATTTTCCCGAAGAGTCCTTGGCTAAGTATCTATGCTTGGGTTATTTTCTGTTTACTACCGTTCTTTTTCATATTTAGGTCATCTTCATTTTTAGAAATAGCGATAGGAATTTCAATTTTACTTTTATATTTTGTTTCGTATCGTTTTTCACATAGATCACACAATGGACTAGTGTATATGTGGGTATCCTTTGAAATGTTAATTAATGTTGCGATGACATTACTTTTTGGTTATGTTTATCTATCATTATTTACGGCGTTTTTTATCGGGAATATTCGTAATACTGTAGGATTTTACATTATGTATGGCTTACATATCGCTTTTACAATTGGCGCGATAGTAGCAGGGTTTTTCATTGAAATTGATTTATTTCTTCCTCAAATACACTTTATCATTATTTCGGTTATTGGAACGGTCTTATTACCGTTTAATTTATATAACTGGAATAGGCGTGAAAAGCTTGAAGGGCAACTAGAGTCGGCAAAAGAACGTATTTCTGAGCTTAGTATCTATGAAGAGCGCCAGCGTATCGCACGCGATTTGCATGATACCCTCGGGCAAAAGCTTTCCATGATTGGCTTGAAAAGTGATTTAGCTGCACGTTTAGTGGAAAAGGATCCACAGGCAGCAGTAATGGAATTAAAAGATATTCGCCAAACAGCAAGCATTGCGTTGAAGGAAGTGCGCGAACTTGTCGCAGATATGCGTACAGTGAAGTTACGTGATGAACTTGTCCGTATTCAGCAAATTTTAGATGCAGCTGAAATGGAATTGACGATTGTAGGAGACCCTAATTTTGATAAGGTTCCAACGATTGTAGAGAATGTTCTAAGCATGTGTTTAAAGGAAGCAGTTAATAATATAGTAAAACATAGCGATGGATCGAAATGTGAAATTACATTCGTCCAAAATAATAATGAATTGCAGATTATCATTGCTGATAATGGCGTTGGCCTATCAGCAAGAAAAGAAAAATCAGAAGGTAATGGCTTAAATGGCATGCGAGAACGGTTAGAGTTCGTCAACGGAAATCTGGAAATTACTGAACAAAATGGCACAGTGCTTAATATTACTGTACCTGTCGTCATCACACATCAAAAGGGAAGTGACCAACATGATTAAAATCGTCATAGCTGAAGACCAAGGTATGCTTCTAGGTGCTATGAAATCTTTACTCAATATGGAAGATGATATGGAAGTAGTCGGCATTGGCAAAAATGGTGCTGAAGCTGTCACGCTTGTCGAGGAGCATAATCCTGATATTTGTATTATGGATATTGAAATGCCCTTAAAAACTGGATTAGATGCTGCTGAAGAATTACAAGATCATCCTTGTAAGATTATCATTTTAACTACTTTTGCGCGTCCAGGTTATTTCGAACGCGCTCGTAAAGCGGGTGTGCGTGGTTATTTATTAAAAGACAGCCCCATCGAAGAACTTGTAAATTCTATCCGTGTAATTATGGAAGGCAGACGGCTATATGCACCTGAATTAATCGATATTGTCTATGAAGAGACGATTGAAAATCCGCTCACAGAACGTGAAAGTGAAGTACTTGAGCTAGTAGCGGAGGGTAAAACGACGAAGGAAATAGCGGGGGAGCTTTTTCTTTCGCCCGGTACCGTGCGAAACTATATTTCAACCATCTTAGACAAACTAGAAGTAAGCAATCGAATTGAAGCTATTGCTCGTTTTAAGGAAAAAGGATGGAACAAATAGAGCGAAAGAGTTGGCTAAGCGAGTTTTATATAAATCCATATTGTTAATTAATCAGCATCTCCTTGTGAGGTGTTTTTTTGTTGGGAAAATTGCTAATCGAGGAGATTTGGATGAGTTGAACGGAGGAGCGAGTTGGTTAAATGGAGCCGGAGTGAGTTAAAAAGGCGAGTAGGTTAAAAGAGAGCCGGAGTGAGTCAAAAGATAGCGAGAAGGATAAAAGCAAGCCCGAGCGAATTAAATAGAAGCCTGAGTAAGTTAAATCAAAATCCAAGTACATCAAATGAAACCCAAGAATCTCTCACAAATGTTTAATTCAATAAAATACAGGACAAGATGAATTGTGAAGACATTCAAGGAGGCAATTTTATGACACATAATGATAATCATATTGAAAAGGAAGATACGCTTACCAATAGACAAGGGCATCCTATTACAAACAATCAAAACTTGAGAACTGTTGGTAATCGTGGGCCTGCTACTTTAGAAAATTATGATTTCCTAGAGAAGATGAGTCATTTTGATAGGGAGCGTACACCCGAACGTGTAGTACATGCTCGTGGAGCAGGGGCACATGGTTATTTTGAAACGTATGGAACGGTAGGTAATGATCCTGTTTCCAAATATACTAGAGCAAAGGTATTCCAAGATAAAGGGAAGCAAACACCAGTTTTTGTTCGATTCTCGACTGTAATACATGGAAATCATTCACCTGAAACTTTACGTGATCCCCGAGGATTTGCAGTGAAATTTTATACTGAAGATGGTAACTGGGATCTAGTAGGGAATAATATTAAAATCTTCTTTATTCGTGATGCTATGAAATTTCCTGATATGATCCATGCATTTAAGCCAGATCCTATTACGAATATACAAGATGTTGAGCGCTTTTTTGATTTTTGTGCAAGTTCACCAGAATCATTCCATATGGTCACTTTTATCTACTCACCTTGGGGGATTCCTGCAAATTACCGAATGATGCAAGGATCTGGGGTGAATACGTATAAATGGGTGAATAGTGATGGAGAAGCTGTTTTAATCAAATATCACTGGGAACCAAAGCAAGGAATAAAGAATTTGACGCAACAGGAAGCTGAAGAAATCCAAGCGAAGAATTTTAACCATGCTACTCAGGATTTATATGATGCGATAGAAAATGGAGATTATCCAGAATGGGAATTAAATGTTCAAATCATGTCTGATGGAGAACATCCAGAACTCGATTTCGATCCTTTAGATGATACAAAGCTGTGGCCAGAAGATCTATTCCCGTGGCATCCTGTAGGGAAAATGGTATTAAATAAAAATCCTGAAGATTTCTTTGCAGAAGTGGAGCAAGTATCATTTGGAACAGGTGTATTAGTTGATGGACTCGATTTCTCTGATGATAAAATGTTGCAAGGTAGAACATTTTCTTATTCAGACACACAGCGTCATCGTGTCGGAGCAAACTATTTACAACTCCCAATTAATGCGCCGAAGAAACGTGTTGCTACAAACCAAAACGGTGGTCAAATTTTGTATAAGCGTGATTTAGCGCCAGGACAGAATCCGCATATAAATTATGAGCCATCCATGCTTGGTGGCTTGCATGAAGCTAAACAAAACGCAAAAGAGTATACACCCTTTATAGAAGGCAATTTAGTGCATGAATCCATTGATCGACAAAGTAATACGAAACAAGCAGGGGAAACGTATCGTAATTTTGAGGATTGGGAAAAAGATGAGCTTCTAGAAAATCTTATCGGTGATTTATCAAGTTGTGATGAAAAGATCCAAAAGGCAATGATTGCATTAGCAGAGGAAGCCGATGATGACTACGGTCGTAGACTAAAAGAGGGACTGCAAAATGCTGAAAAACACTCGTCTACGCAAAGACCGTTAGCAAATATTGATGGAGATAATGCTCCTGAAGATGCCATTGAAAAAGGGCATGACGCAGAGCCGTATTAAAATGAAACGTGAGGATGATAAACCTCACGGTTTTTGCTATTGTTTTCTACTTAAAAAAATAGTCGATTGCCAAAAAAGAAATACAGCAAATTTATTAATATATAAATAAAAAATTGCGCATGCTATAGAAGGTATTTTTCGTCACTGAGTCAAATTGTTGGAATATCCTATTTTTAGGGTATATGCTTTACTTGTTACAAAATTTTAAAATAGAAAAGGAAGTAGACATTAAATGACTATTAAAGTAAAAGCAATAATAGGTTCAACTAGCTCAACTTCAAATAATTTAAAACTTGTAAACTTCATGAAAAAACGCTATGCAAACAAATTGGATATTACACCGGTATTAATTAATGACGTTGAAATGTTCTCAATTGATATTGAAAACAATCCACCAGCTGGTGCAACAGCTTTTAAATCGGATGTTAAAGATTCTGATGCAGTATTATTTGCTGTTCCTGAATATAACTATTCCATTCCAGGTGCATTAAAAAATGCAATTGACTGGTTATCACGTGGTGGTGATTATACAATCAAAGATAAACCAGGGTTCATTGTAGGTTCATCTATGGGTGTTTTAGGTAGTGTTCGTGCTCAAATCCATTTGCGTGAAATCCTTTCAAATCCAGCTTTAGCGCCAGTACTACTGTCAGGGAATGAAGTATATATAGGTGCTGTTCATACGAAGTTAAACGAAGCTGGCGAACTAATAGATGAAAGTACAATTGCATTCCTTGATACGGTAGTAGACAACTTTATTGCTTTTTACGACAAACATACTAAATAAAATATAGCTCCCTAAGTACAATCATTATGACAAAAAGCTTCTACTCTAAGACGTATAGAGAAGAAGCTTTTTTTTGTTAAAATTTTTCCTTCAACATTTGCATGCGATTATTAAACAATGTTGGATAGGACAAAAATCCAAGGAAAATACTCGATACAGCCGCTGTCGTAAGCAAGATGAAAACGATTAGCAATTGAAACTGCACTGCCTGGATAGGGTCAGCTCCAGCAATGATTTGACCACTCATCATGCCTGGAAGTTGTACAAGTCCGATCGTTTTTTGGCTTTCTATCGTTGGAATCATGCTTGCCTTTATCGCACTAATTAATTGATGATGAATAGCCTGTTTTGGTGTTCCACCTAATGATAAAATGAGCTCTACTTGATCACGATGCGCGTGCATTTCAGCTGTGAAACGATTTAAGAATAAAATGGATAGTACCATAGAGTTCCCGATGATCATTCCACTAATTGGAATAATATATTGTGCAGTTGCGGGTACAATGTGGAAGCCTAGTAGTATGGCTTGCGTCAATACTTCAACAGTCAGTAAAGTAACTGCAATTTTCCACGTAATCCCGTCTATAGATTTACCTTTTTTACGTGCGTTTAATGTAGCAGTTCCAATCATCAAAGCGATCATTAAGAAGATATAGATAAAATGATTGGAATCAAAAACAAATTTTAATACATAGCCGACAGCAAGTAACTGGATTATGGAGCGTATAGTAGCAATAAATGTATCTTTTTCTAATCCGAGTTTTAAAGTTTTTGATAAAATTAATGGAATAAGTACGAAAATCAATGTTAAGGATAATGCTAAATAGCTCATTTAATCACCCCTTGTACGAAGCGTCTTACAAGCTCATTTTGAGGGTCCTCTAATAGTTTGCTTTCTCCAGTTTCAATGACTTCACCTTTCATTAAAACCCAAGTATAGTGACCAATTTTTAATGCTTGGTCAAGATTATGTGTAATCCAAATCATCGTCACATTATATTTTTCGTTGATTTTGACGATAAGTTCTTCGATTTCTTTTAATGAAGCACGATCAAGTGCAGATGTAATTTCATCAAGTAACAATATTTCGGATTGATTGACAAGGGTTCTTGCAATCGATACTTTTTGGCGTTGCCCACCTGATAGATCATATGCATCTTTATGTAAAAAGGCGTGTTCCAAACCAACATCATCTAAATATGAAATAGCATCTTCTTCAGTTAGTTTCTTATTTTGCAATGCCAACGGAAGCTCTAAGTTTTCAAAAACTGTGCCTTTGATCATAGGAGCAGCCTGTAATGCCATTCCAACATTTCTACGTAAATCAATTGGATCATAAGTAGTAATGAGCTTATTGTGAATAAAAATTTCGCCAGCAGTAGGGGAGATTAAGCCGTTGCACATTTTGAGTAAAGTAGTCTTACCTGCACCAGAAGGACCAACAAGCGTTGTGATTTTTCCCTTAGGAAAAGATCCTGTAACGTCTTTAATTATTTGAGAGTCGCCAATTTGAAAATCAACATGGCTAAAATGTATGGCGGGATCGTATACAGTATCCATTTGTAAGCCTCCTAAAAAAAGTCTTTACTATAAATGTACCATAGTTCAAGAATAATCTTCTATATAAGAGTCGGTTGAGTATTCAATAGTTAAGCAAGTGACGTTAAACTTTTATAATCAACGTGTCAGATTTTCGATATATTACTTTTACATCCCAACACTACCCTTTCAACTAACAATATTGGGTATATTATAATTACACCAAAAAGTAAGATTTGATATGCTGAGTGCCAATGACCTTTTTGCATCCAACAGAAGAACAAACTATATTAGGGCGTTATATCTTGTTAAGGTGGGAACCAAATGCATCGTATTTTATTACATTATCAATAAACAAGACTAGTGAAACAACAAATCTTAATGAAAAAAAGGGGAATATTAGCATGATAAAAGATATTTATTGGACATGTTTTCAATATGAGGATTGGGAAATTTATTTAGCTGCTACAGACCATGGGCTTAGTTATGTAGGCATTAGTATGGATGAGTTAGAAACGATGTCTGCAAAGCGGTTTAAAAAGTATAGCCTAATAGAGTCTGATGAAAAATTAGAAGCATATAAAAAAGAGTTGATCGACTATTTAAAAGGTGTGAAACAGGAATTCGTGATGTCTCTAGATACAGGTGGCACGGAGTTTCAACAAGCTGTTTGGAAAGCATTACAAGGTATACCTTATGGCGAAACAACAACTTACTCAGCCATCGCCAATCAAATAAATAATCCAAAGGCAGTACGAGCTGTAGGTACAGCAATTGGTGCAAATCCAATTCTGATAATCGTACCATGTCATCGTGTTATCGGAAAAGATGGTCAACTTACAGGTTTTCGTAGCGGTATACCGATGAAAAAAGCACTACTTGCATTAGAAAAATAAAGTACATGAGACATGAAAATGAAGAAATTATTTTACCAAATTGATGCAAAAAAATTGAGTTTCTTCCTATATAAATAGTAACTATAAAATAAATTGATAACGTTTGCGAGATTCTCATATTACCTTTCAAATATTTTATAGTTCACATAACCTAATAATGTCCGTCTGTTTGAAGTTGTCTTGAAAAATAATACAATTCCAATTTTTGTTTGAAAACTCAAATCAATCTAATGTGAAAATCGTTTATTTTATTGGCGTAAATTATATTTTGGCAAAATGAAAAGCCAATTCAAAATTTGATTGAATTGGCTTGAGAATTTGTAAGTTTATTGGTGATGAGGGAAGAGTGGCAATGTCCCTAAGAAAATAATGTCATCCCTTTTAATAGCATCACCTTCTGCTAAAATAGCTGCTTTTGCAACAACTCGACCGCCTGCTTTTGTTACTAGCTCTTCTAATACTTTGATAGACGCCCCAGTGCTAATTACATCATCAATAATTGCAACCCGCTTATATTTTAAAAAGGCTACGTCATGGAAGTCTAAACATAGGATTTGTTTTTCGTCTGTCGTAATGGATTTCACTTCATGAATAAGTGGTTCAAGCATATAAGCTTTTAATGATTTACGCGCTACGACATAACGTGGTAATTTCATACGCTTTGTAAGTTCATACACTAAAGGAATCCCTTTTGCTTCTGCTGTAATGAGTAGATCTACATCAGGTAGCTTTTCGGCAAGGGCAGTAGCTGCTGCATCCACCATCTCTATATCACCTAATAAAACAAAGCTAGCTATAGATAGATTTTCTTTAATTTGAATAATGGGTAAATGTCGCTTTAAACCCACGACATGTAATTCATAAGTTTTCATTGCATAAAATCCTCCGATTTACAAAATGACTAATGAGACAAATTCAAAAAATACCCGATGGCTTATATAAATAGGTCTCTAATAGTCTTTACATTTTCAGATGATTTAAGTCGTAATAATGCGCATCATCAAAAAATAACGTGACACATTCCTTAATATAACAATTTCACGATGACTACCTAGATATTTTCAATACACTTTACTGGAAGTATACGGGATTGTTCGATTCAAAAACAATGTTATCACCTTTAAAACTATTGTTCAAATTAATAGTTGATGGATTACTGAGAAAATTAAGAAATTTACAGTGTAATTAATGAAAAAATATAAGGTTCATGAGATAGAATAACGGTTTTCAAAACATGTTTAACGTTAAATAGTGTATACTATGACTAATTACGATGGTGGAAGAAGGGACTAAGTATGAAGTCGAAATATCCAGATGATAGCTTAGCGCTACATACAGACTTATATCAGATAAACATGGCAGAATCTTATTGGGCAGATGGTATACATAATAGAAAATCAGTGTTTGAGCTGTATTTCAGAAAATTACCATTTGGCAACGGTTTTGCAATTTTTGCTGGTCTAGAAAGAATGCTGGAATATTTACGTGATTTCCGTTTTAGTGAAAGTGATTTAGAGTATTTGCAAAATGATTTAGGTTATAGCGAAGATTTTATAGAATATTTAAGAGATTTACGCTTTACCGGAGATGTATATTCAATGGTTGAAGGTGAATTAGTCTTCGGTAATGAACCGATTGTTCGTATTGAAGCGCCTTTAGTAGAAGCACAATTAGTTGAAACGGCGCTACTAAACATTGTCAATTATCAAACATTGATTGCTACAAAAGCAAGTCGTATTAAGCAAATTGTAAAAGACGATGTAGTAATGGAATTTGGTACACGTCGTGCACAGGAGATGGATGCAGCTATTTGGGGTACACGTGCAGCAATTATTGGTGGGTTGGAATCGACAAGTAATGTGCGAGCAGGTAAATTGTTTAATTTGCCAGTTGCAGGCACTCATGCTCACTCCCTTGTTCAAGCTTATAAAAACGATTACGAGGCGTTTCATGCTTATGCAAGACGTCATAAAGACTGTGTATTTTTAGTTGATACGTATAATACATTAAAATCAGGAGTTCCAACTGCGATCAAAGTAGCAAAAGAACTGGGCGATAAGATTAACTTTATAGGTATTCGCTTAGACAGTGGAGACATTGCATTTTTATCAAAAGCGGCACGTAAAATGTTAGATGACGCTGGATTCCCAAATGCCAAAATCGTTGTATCAAATGATTTAGATGAATATACTATTTTGAACTTAAAAGCTCAAAATGCAATGGTTGATATGTGGGGTATTGGTACAAAACTAATTACTGGTTACGATCAACCTGCTTTAGGTGCAGTGTATAAAATAGTATCCATTGAAAAAGAAAATGGGCAAATGGAAGATACCATTAAAATTTCTGCTAATGCTGAAAAAGTGTCGACACCTGGGATGAAAAAATTATATCGCATCATCGATCGTGAGAATGGTAAAGCAGAGGGTGACTACATTACGATGTTTGATGAGGATCCTCAATTAGAGGAACGTATTAAAATGTTCCATCCTGTGCATACATTCATCTCTAAATTCGTCACTAATTTTGAAGCAAAAAATTTACACACAAAAGTGGTTGAAAATGGACAAGTAATCTACGAAAGTCCTTCTGTACAAGAGATGCGAGAGTACGCAACTGAAAATTTAGACTTATTATGGGATGAATATAAGCGTTCTTTAAATCCAGAGGAATATCCAGTCGATTTAAGCCAAAAATGCTGGGATAATAAAATGCGTAACATTCAAGAAGTGAAAGATATGGTTGAACAAATCGATCTTGGGTAAGGAGGTAAGTAGTATGTCAAATTTACAAAAACAAATTATTGAAGAACTAAGAGTACTACCAATAATCGATGTACAAGAAGAAATTCGTCGTTCAGTAGATTTCCTAAAAGCATACGCACTTAAGCATTCTTTCGTAAAAGGTTTTGTTTTAGGTATATCTGGTGGTCAGGATTCCACTTTGAGTGGTAAACTGGCGCAAATGGCAGTAGATGAACTAAATGCACAAGTTGGTAAAGATCAATATTCTTTTTGGGCAGTGCGTCTTCCATATGGAGTACAATCAGATGAACAGGATTGCCAAGATGCAATTGATTTTATCCAACCGACAAAAGTATATACTGTAAATATTAAGGCAGCTGTAGATGCTGGTGTACAAGCTTTGGCTGATGCGGGAGTTGTACTTTCTGATTTTGTAAAAGGGAATGAAAAAGCACGCGAACGTATGAAAGTTCACTTTGCAATTGCAGCAACAAATGCTGGGATTGTCATTGGGACAGACCATGCGGCAGAAGCCATTACCGGGTTCTATACTAAGTTCGGTGATGGCGGGGCAGATGTTGTACCGATATTCCGCTTAAACAAGCGCCAAGGTAGAGCGTTACTTGAGGAGCTTGGATGTCCGAAACATTTGTACGAAAAGACACCAACAGCAGATTTAGAAGAAGAGCGTCCTTCATTACCCGATGAAGTTGCGTTAGGTGTGACATATGATCAAATTGATGATTATTTGGAAGGTAAAGAAATTCCTGATGAGGCTCGTAAAGTCTTAGAAGGACATTACTTACGTTCGCAACATAAACGCCACCTACCAATAACTGTGTATGATGATTTTTGGAAGTAATTAAATAACATAGATGAGCCGAATCCCGAAGTGGGGATTCGGTTTTTTTGTATTTCTTTAACCGAAGGACGTGAATTGGTGAAAGATATTATAAACAAACAATTAATTAATAAAACAGATACCTGTTATCATTTGAAAATTTAGCTCTAAAGTAGATTTTAAAATTATGAAGAAAAAGGGGGTTAGTAAAGAGCTTTAAGGAGCAATAATATAAGGAACTAAACAGATGAATTGAGCTAAAAGTTGTTCTACTCTGTGATTTGTTAAAGGTTTGTAATCAAACGAAATACAATGGACATGGTATAATAAGTCCAATTATATAAAAAAACTCGGTTCATAAGACTTATTTTTTTGGTCTAATGGCTTAAAACGATAGACTTTGTAAAGTGGAGGTTCAATTGATGGAAACACAAGAAAAGCTTCAAGAGGTCGTACGTAATATTGAAAAAGTTATGATAGGTAAAAAGCATATTGCTGAATTGAGTGTAGTATCGTTACTTGCTCAAGGGCATGTTTTATTAGAGGATGTACCTGGTGTTGGTAAAACGATGATGGTACGTGCTTTAGCAAAATCAGTAGGAGCGCAATTTAAACGTATACAATTTACACCGGATCTATTGCCTTCGGATGTTCTGGGTGTATCCATTTATAACCCAAAAGATATGGAATTCCATTTTCGACCAGGGCCAATCATGGGCAATATCGTATTGGCTGATGAAATTAATCGTACTTCTCCGAAAACGCAAGCTGCTTTACTTGAAGGTATGGAAGAGGCTGCTGTGACAATCGATGGTGAAACATATAGTATACCAAAACCTTTTTTTGTAATGGCAACACAAAATCCTATTGAATATGAGGGTACCTATCCATTGCCAGAAGCACAACTCGATCGATTTTTGTTAAAGATGAAAATGGGTTATCCATCTTATGATGATGAAATTGAAGTACTGCGTCGTGCTGAACAAGGAAAGCCAATCGATTTTTTAACATCTGTCATTACATTAGAAGAGTTAATTACTTTGCAACAACAGGTGAAAGATGTTTTTGTTGATGAAGTTGTGAAAGGTTATATTGTTGATTTATCTCGTGCAACGAGAGAAAACCAATATGTATATTTGGGTGTTAGTCCACGAGGCTCGATTGCATTGATGAAAGCTTCGCAAGCATATGCATTACTTCGTGGTCGTAGTTTTGTAACACCTGATGATGTTCAGTTTTTAGCACCATTTGTATTCTCACACCGTATAATGCTAAGGCCTGAAGCTCGTTATGATGGAGTTTCACCTGAAGAAATTATTGGACGCATTTTAATTAATACAGTTGTGCCCATTAAAAGGTCTGCAAATCAATGACAATAAGTAGGTTACGATATGTTTCAGGGAGAATCCTACGCCTGATGCTAGTCGTTTTGCTACTGCTTAGTACATTAGCATTTAGCATCATAGAAGGCGGTTTTGTAATCTGGTTTGTCTTTTTCATGTTACTTCCTTTCTCAACGTACTCATTGCTGTTATTTTTTACACCTTTAAAAAAAATGAAAATAGAGCGTAGTATTGAACAGGAATATATGAGAAATGGTGATTCATTGAAGATGACAATGACTCTAAAACGCAATAATAGATGGCCTATTGTATATGCAGTTATTCGTGAAGCGATGCCAAGTGAAGCATTGGTAAATGCAACGACGCAACCAATGCAAAGGTTATTGTTAATTGGATTTAAAAAGGAAGTTAAGTGGACGTATGAGATTGAAGAAATACCGCGGGGGGAGCACTTTTTACAAGGCGTTGAAATAACAGTAAGTGATTTCTTTGGATGGATTAAAAAAACGCAAATCATCCCTGCGAAACGTACGGTTGTTGTGTATCCAAATGTGACGAAAATGATTTTCAGACCACTTGATATGAGCATGCAAACAGGAACTGGACCGGTATCTTCCACAATTGTACGAGATACGACGATGGTATCAGGGTTGCGCGAGTATCAATCTGGAGACCGGATGTCTTGGGTTCACTGGAAGACATTTGCGAAAACGGGAGAGCTTCGGACGAAAGAATTTGAAGATCAACAATCACAAGATTTATGCCTTGTGCTAGATTGTTCTCCATCAGCATTATTTGAAGAGCAAGTTGAGTTTGTTGCCTCTATCTTAAATGCAAGTGTTCGTCAGCAAATTACGATGGCGTTTTTGTCGGCAGGTAGAAATCGTGTGTTTTTTGAAGCTACGCAAACAGAAAGCCAATTGCAAGAGGTGATGTTCCATTTGGCGAGTGTACAAGATGATTTGGGAGATTCAGTCAATCATTTGTATGAACAAGATCGTACGTTAGCGAATGCGGCTCAAATTCTTTTTGTGACAAGTGAGCTTACAACAGAGTGGCTTGATATTTTAACAAAGGTATCAAGGTCATCTCGTGCCTGTGTATGTTTTGTTATTCGAAGTAAAGGACAAGTCATGTCTACCCAAGAGCAGGCTATGGAGAAATTGGCTCGTACACGTGGGATAAGAGTTATTACGATTGCTAAGGAACAATTTACAGAAGCTTTTACGGGGGTGTTGAAATGACACATCATCCTATTAAGCGAATGATAGGATTAGTGGCACTCTATATAGTGATTTTCTTCATGTTAAGAGAATGGCTTCTGCCCATAGTGAATTTGACCAATACTGGTCATTTAAACTTATTCTTATTATTCGTAGGTATCTGTTTACTGGCGAATATAGTCCATTTAAATGGTTGGATATCGGCCATTATAAAATCTGCCTATATACTCTGGTTTTTAATGTACGTTTATACAGGAACGAAAGTATGTTCAATTGAGAGTGTACTAACATTAAGCAGTGATCTTCAAAATAGTTGGTTAGCATTGATGCAAAAAGATTGGAACGGTGTGGAGAATTCATTTCGAAGTATCTTATTCTTTATCTTACTTTGGATGACAATTTATCTAATTCACTATTGGATAACGGTGAAGCATACTATTATTCATTTCTTATTCGTAACGATTATATTTTTAGTATTGTTAGATACTTTTAGTGAATATAATGCAAAGTTTGCCATTATAAGAGTTATGTTTTTAGGATTACTTTTACTAGGAACTTTATATGCTAATCATTTATTTGAGACAAATGCTGTAGAAAGGAAAGATATAAAGTATATCGCTGTCCTAGTTCCGTTAGCAGTTATGCTTATTGCGAGTACTGTATTTGCCTATGCGATGCCTAAAAAAGGCCCGATGGTAACTTTACCAAAATCACTTTCTACTCTAATGGACCAACAAGGTAAAGGCAGTTCTGCTATTGGGAAAATTGGTTATGTTGAGGATGATAAAAAGCTAGGCGGACCATTTAAAATGGATGCTCGAATCGTCTTTAATGCAAAGGCTGATAGTAATCAATATTGGAGAATTGAAACAAAGGATATTTATACTTCTAAGGGATGGGAACGTAAAAAGGGTGATGTCTATGTCGAAGCTTTTAATCAAAATGAGAACATTCCTTTAAGTATTAAACCAGGAAGTAAAATGGATCAAACTACTGCAGAAATTGAAATGAAGAAAGATTTCAAATTCATTATGCAGACATATGGTTTAATGAAAGTTGGTAATGTAGATCCAGGAGTGTCTTTCTACCGAGAAATAGACGGTGAAAAAATTCGCTCTTTAAAGGGCGAAGATGAAATTGCGTTAGAAGCGTATACGATATCTTATAGTTCACCAAAATATAGTTTGAAGGCACTCAAGAAAACAAATGTAAACGATTTGGATAAGTTATCGAAGGATTATAATACTTATTTGCAATTACCTAAAACACTGCCGAAGCGAGTAAGAAAACTTTCAAAAGACATTACGAAAGATGAAAAGAGCTTATATGGTAAGGCTAATGCAATTGTAGATTATTTTAAATATAACGATTATGTCTATAGCCGTGATAAAGTGGCGATTCCAGGGAAAAATGACGATTATGTAGATCAATTTTTGTTCGATACAAAAATGGGTTATTGTGATAATTTCTCAAGCTCTATGGTTGTCATGTTGCGTTCTATTGGTATTCCAGCGCGCTGGGTAAAAGGTTTTTCTGAAGGTGAAGAAGTACAGAATGTTGCAGGCCAACAGAAGGAATTTGTCATCACAAATAATAATGCCCATTCATGGGTAGAAGCATATTTACCTGGAATAGGCTGGATGTCTTTTGAACCTACTATAGGCTTTGAAGGTTTTGATAATGTGTTAGATGATGTGAAAAATCAACAAGAACCTACACCAATCAATCCTAAAAAAGAAGACAAAGAAGAAAAGCAAAAACAACAAAAAGCTGATAAGAAGAAAGAAGAAAAAACAAAAGAAGAAAAGCAGAAGCAAGAAAAAGATGAAAAAAAGGCTCAAAAATCAAAAAAAGCAGAACCTGTAATGAGTAAGAAGTTTACAATGGTGATAGCGATAATTATAGGAGCTTTGATAGTACTATCTTTAATTCTAGTATTATTGCGTAGAAAGTGGATACCAAAAGCAATAATTACTTTTTATCGTATGAAAAAACCTGAGAATATTTCTTTAGACCATGCTTACCATCAATTATTAAAACAATTAGATCATGCTGGTTTGAAAAAGGGGAATGGGCAGACCTTGCAAGACTATGCAAATTATGTAGATGAACGATTAAGTACAACGCATATGAGTAAAATAACTGCTTTATATGAGCAACAAATTTATAGTAATAATTACGCTCAATGGGATTGGTTAGATATTAAAGAAAGTTGGGAATATTTAATCAATCGTACAAGCGGTTGATTTTAAGTGTTACAACATGTAAAATTGAGAAAAATTATATATATTGATTACCCTCATATATGTTCGAAAATAAGGTTCGGATGTCTCTACCAGGTTACCGTAAATGACTTGACTATGAAGGTGAATGACAGCGTGGTTAATCCATGTACTAGCATTCACCTTTTTTGATGTAGAGCATAAGGACGCGTAGGATGTAATTTCAGACGCGTTCTTTTCGTATAGAAATGTTAAAATGAGTAGGTAAACAGTTATATTAATATTAAAAGAGGTGGAAACGTTGTCAGCTAGTTCAATTTTACAAGATCAAGAAAAGATTATCGTTCTTGACTTTGGTAGCCAATATAATCAGCTAATTACTCGTCGTATTCGTGAATTTGGAGTTTACAGCGAATTACATGCACATACTATTACTGCAGAAGAGTTAAAAGCAATGAATGCTACAGGGATTATTTTCTCTGGTGGCCCTAACTCTGTATATGATGAAAATGCATTCCATATTGATGAAGAAATCTTCAATTTAGGTCTTCCTATTTTAGGGATTTGCTACGGTATGCAATTAATGACACATGCTTTAGGTGGGAAAGTAGAAAAAGCTGCACACCGTGAGTATGGTAAAGCAGAAATTCAAGTATTGAATGACAATGCATTATTCGGCGAATTACCAAAAGAGCAAGTTGTTTGGATGAGCCATGGTGATTTAGTAACTGTTACTCCAGAAGGCTTTGAAACAATTGCGACAAGTGCTTCATGTCCAATTGCTGCAATGGCTAATGCTGAGCGTAAATTCTATGCAGTTCAATTCCACCCAGAAGTACGTCACTCAGTATACGGAAATGACTTATTACGTCAATTCGTATTCGATGTATGTAACGCTAAAGGCGACTGGTCTATGGAAAGCTTCGTAGAAATTGAAATTCAAAAAATCCGTGAACAAGTTGGCGACAAAAAAGTTCTTTGTGCACTTTCTGGTGGCGTAGATTCATCAGTTGTTGCTGTTCTTATCCACAAAGCGATTGGTGACCAATTGACTTGTATGTTCGTTGACCACAACTTAAACCGTAAAGGTGAAGTTGAACAAGTAATGAAAACTTTCACAGAAGGTTTCAACATGAACGTTATCAAAATCGATGCTCGTGAACGCTTCATGAGTAAATTAGCTGGCGTTTCAGATCCAGAGAAGAAACGTAAAATTATCGGTAACGAATTTATCTATGTATTCGATGAAGAAGCTTCAAAACTTGAAGGTATGGATTTCCTTGCACAAGGAACTCTTTACACTGATATTATTGAGTCTGGTACAGCAACTGCACAAACAATTAAATCTCATCATAATGTAGGTGGATTACCTGAGGATATGCAGTTCGAACTTATCGAACCATTAAAAACATTATTCAAAGACGAAGTACGTGCACTAGGTTCTGAACTTGGACTAGCTGATGAAATCGTATGGCGTCAACCATTCCCAGGTCCGGGTCTTTCAATCCGCGTACTTGGTGAAGTAACAGAAGAAAAATTAAACATTGTACGTGAATCAGATGCTATCTTACGCGAAGAAATCGCTAAACATGGTTTGGATCGCGACATTTGGCAATACTTCACAGTACTTCCTGATCTGAAAAGCGTAGGTGTAATGGGTGACCAACGTACTTACGATTATGCAATCGGTATCCGTGCTGTAACGTCAATCGACGGTATGACTTCTGACTGGGCACGTATCCCATGGGAAGTTTTAGAAAAAATCTCAGTACGTCTAGTAAACGAAGTTGATCATATCAACCGCGTACTGTATGACATTACTTCTAAGCCACCAGCAACTATTGAGTGGGAATAATAATATTAAAGCTTGGAGAGCCTACATTAGTAGGTTTTCCAAGCTTTTTTTGTTTGCCTGATATCAATATACTTCATGACCTAGTCTATCTGAATAATGTTCATAGTAGTGCTCTCAGTTAAAAGTAGAAAATACTTTTTCGAATTTCTGCATTCGAATATAAATATTTTTGGTGGGCATTAAAACCTGAACGTTTCCATGACTCTATTGAATTTAAAGATGTAGTGAATGGATATGTAGAAAAAAGTATGGAAAACTATAATTGACAACGGAAGGATTTTTATAAAATAGATGAAAAATTCTATAAACTTTTAGCTTATCAAAAAAATATTAAGAAATTTGCCGAAATTACGACTGAATTGTAAATGCTGTGTAAAGAGCATGTTAAAACTCTGTGAAAAGCCAACGCAGAAAGTTAGTATTTTTTATAATAAATGTGATAAAACATGAAGGAGTGGCAGCATGGAGTTAAATTGGCAGGAAATGATTTTTCAATTCTTGGGAGGCCTAGGACTCTTTTTATTTGCAATTAAATACATGGGTGATGGTCTGCAAAAAGCAGCCGGAGACCGTTTAAGAGATTTATTAGATCGTTTTACGACAAATCCATTTATGGGTGTCTTAGTAGGGATTTTTGTCACAGTACTTATTCAGTCGAGCTCCGGGACAACCGTTATTACGGTCGGTTTAGTCAGCGCGGGCTTTATGACATTACGACAAGCGATTGGTGTCATTATGGGGGCAAATATCGGGACGACGGTTACAGCCTTCATCATTGGGATTAATATAGGGGAGTATGCATATCCTATTATGGCACTTGGGGCAGTTCTGTTATTTTTCTTTAAGAAAAGTAAGATTCAAAATATTGGTCAAGTATTATTTGGTTTCTCAGGTTTATTTATCGGACTAGAGTTGATGTCGAGTGGTATGAAGCCATTACGTGATTGGCCGGCCTTTATTGATTTAACATTAAACATGAGTGATTCTCCGATACTTGGTGTTATTGTTGGTGCAATATTTACGCTAATTGTACAATCATCTTCTGCAACAGTTGGTATTTTACAGGGCTTGTATGCAGAAAACTTAATAACGCTTCATGGTGCGTTGCCAGTACTTTTCGGTGATAATATTGGGACGACGATTACGGCGATACTGGCAGCATTAGGGGCTTCTGTTGCCGCAAGACGTGCAGCGGCAACACATGTATTATTTAATGTTTTTGGTTCAATCATTTTCTTGCTCGTGCTTGGGCTATTTACGAATTATATAGAATGGATTTCTGGTATATTAGGATTAGAACCTAAAATGCAAATTGCCTTCGCGCATGGAACGTTCAATGTTGCCAATACGCTTATTCAACTACCGTTAATTGGTGTATGGGCTTATGTCGTTACCAAGTTGATTCCGGGTGAGGATACTATAGTTGAATATAAACCGAAGTATTTAGATTACTCGTTAATTACAAAATCACCAGGTATTGCGTTAGGACAAGCAAAGCAGGAAGTGGTTCGTATGGGGGGTTTTGGTGTACAAGGATTATCAGCAGCTATGGACTATTTAAAAACGTTAGATGTGAAGCAAGCAAGTACAGCGGCACAATTAGAAGAAGCAATAAATAATCTCGATCAAAAAACAACGGATTATTTAGTAAGTTTATCAAAACAATCATTATCAGGTGTAAATTCTCATATCCATCATGCGCTTCTTGAAAATATTCGTGATATTGAACGTGTTGGTGATCATGTAGAAAACCTAATTGAGCTTATTGATTATAAAGAATCGAATCGCATAAAACTTAGTCAAGAAGCGACGCAAGAGCTAGAAGGAATGTTTGAGCTTGTCATTGAAACAGTAAAAATAGCAATGCATGCGCTTGATACACGTGATGTGTCCTTGGCACAGCAGGTAAGAGCTCAAGAAGAACGTATTGACGAAATGGAACGTAGTTTACGTAAACATCATATTCGTCGATTGAATGAAGGTATTTGCTCGGGTTCAGCAGGCATTGTATTTGCGGATATTATTAGCAATCTTGAACGTATTGGCGACCACGCCAACAACATTGCTGATACGATTTACGAACAAGATTAAGGTAATGAGCATTCTTTCGGGAAGGCTTATTTTTTTACCTCAATTTTCAAATGATTCATTAGGTGTATTTTCGTAAACAATTAGAAGACATAAGACATCTAATAAGGGCAAATGATGAGGATATCAACAGTCATCCTCAATTTAAAGATAAACGAAATGCTAAAATCGATAACTTGTTTTATAGGATAGATGATCTCATTTGTAAAGTAAGATACGAGATTGACAACTTACTTAATTAAATGATTTAATTTACTTAACGATAGGTAAATAAGAGGTGTAATATGAATAAAGGGAAAGAAACGTATCAACGTGTATTGGATGTAGCTATTTATTTTTTTGCTAAAGAAGGAATTCATAAAACAAGCTTTGCAATGATTGCTAAAGAGTTGGGAATGTCAAAGCCTTCTCTTTATTATTATGTGGAGTCGAAAGATGAACTAATCAAAAGGGTTTTTGATTATATATTTGAAGATTATACATTCGAAAGGTACTTTCAAATAGAAGGCATGACTAAAGAAGATTTGATTGAACAGCTTTATTCAGGTGGTATGAAGTATATAAATGAGATTCAAGAACAGGATATATTGCTGAATTTATTGAGTGAATTTACTTTGTATGCTAATCGAATTAAAGAAGAGGATGAAACTTTTATCGATAAGATAAAGGAAGTACAACAAATGTTTATTGATGGCTTTGTCCAAATTCTACAGAAAGCTACAGAGTTTGGATTAATTGAAAAAAATAATATTCAGGCGAAAGCTGGAGTGTTGGCTTTAATGTTGGATAACATTCTGAATTATAAAATGCTATATATGAAAATAGAAGAGGCTGCTATTTGGCGGCAAACAATTACAGATGTAATAAAGTAATAGGAGTGTAAAAGGGATGAATCATACAACCGTGCATTTGAATTTTTCTAAGGCGGATAAATTATTTTTATGGTTGATTTTGCCGCTCATTGGTTTAGTAATAGGTTATTTTTTGCCTCAAATTTCAGAATGGGCAAGTAAGTTAGATTGGATTCCATTCCAAGGGCCATTTAAGTTGGTCGCTAGTCTAAATGCGGGGTGGGTTATTTTTGCTACGATGGCATTTGGATTGGTAGCGGGTATAATTTTGACTCTAATTATTTATGATGAAATATTGAATATTTACATTAGTGAGGATGCATTAGCCTTTAAAATTGGGAAAGTTGAATTGAGTTATGTCAAAGATGATATTAGCTATATTTATATAGATCATAAAGATTTAGTTCTGATTGGGCATGAAGGTCAGGAACTTTTCAGATATAAAAAAGAAATTAGCACTAAAATATTAAAAGAAGAACTTGGTGAACTGGGTTATCTTTTGAAAGATGGAAATCCGTATAAGGAACAGTTTAAGAAATGGGTACCTGGGTTAACCGATTTATCACTTGAAGCAAATGCATTGTTAAAGGCAAGGGAAATTACGCTTAAAAATGATGCTAGTGAAGAGGCTTTACAAATTGCAGTTGAATTGTGGAAGCTCCATGTTTCGGTAAAAGAGATTGAATCGAAGCAATATTATAGAGTCGTGTAAGGGAAATAACCGAACCTCCTAATCGAAGGAGGACGGTTATTTGCAATTCTTATTGAATATTAATGCCAAGGATAGCGACGATTGCAGTAGCCTGATCATGACGAATAGATAAACCCTTCGCTAATGTTGGATCTAAGTTGATTTGTTCGAAATAACAAGACGATAAATCGATTCCTTTTAAATTTGTATCAGAAAAATCAGCTGCGTTTAGTTCCATTCCTTGAAACGTGACTTGAGTTAATTTTACATCTTGTAAAGTGCTTTCGTTTAATTGGCCATCTTTAAAGGCAACTGCATTCATTTTTGATTCTGAAAATGTACCATAGTTTAAAAGACAATCAACTAATTCAACATTTTTAAGCTGTGTACGGAAGAAGCTGGAACCAATTAGTTTACATGTATCAAATTTGGCGCGATAAAAAACAGATTCTGCAAAATTACAATTTGATAAATCACATTTAGCGAAAATGACATCCAAAAACTCCATTTTAGTAAAATCATCTGTTAGGAATACGCAATTCTCGAATTTAACTTCGCTTAATTGGCGAGTACCAAAGCGACAATCGATTTGACATCCTTTAAGTAAAGAGTTCGCTTCAATTTCTTCTAGCATCATTTCTTCGTTTTCGATAATTGTTAAATAATGTTGCGAAGGTTCTATGATTTTAGGCATATTATAAATCCTCTCCAATCCACTTTGTATCATTTTATCAATAATACGCTAGATACACACTTAATAAATCGCTAAAACATGTATTGTAATAATCTAGTATATCGAGACAAAATAGCTTATTCACGAACTATAATAAAGAAAAATATAAAAACGTTCGGAAAAACTATTGAAAATGAAAACCAAGAATGATATATTATCTAATATAAATAAATAACGTCGTCGTATAATGTCGGGGATATGGCCCGAGAGTATCTACCAAGTTACCTTAAATAACTTGACTACGATTAAAAGAATTGGCTTTGCTGATTCTTTTATAAACTTGTGAGTATGAGTACTTAGCAAGGAATCGTAGACATTCGACTATTTCTATTTAGTTGCATGTCTTTTTTATTCTCTAAGATGTATAAGACGACATACGGAGGATTATCATGAAAAAGTATTTCCAGTTTGAAGAACTTGGAACAAATTATCGTCGTGAGATCATAGGTGGTATTACAACATTCTTAGCGATGGCCTATATTTTAGCGGTGAACCCAGGGATTTTAGGGGACGCTGGTATGGATAAAGGTGCTGTGTTCGTAGCTACAGCATTAGCAGCGGCGGCTGGTTCATTGGTGATGGGGATTTTTGCGAAGTTTCCGATTGCATTAGCACCGGGCATGGGGCTTAACGCATTCTTTGCTTACACAGTAGTATTAACATATGGTATTCCATGGCAAACAGGTTTAACTGGTGTATTCTTCTCAGGAATTATTTTCATTATCTTATCTTTAACAGGTGTTCGTGAAACAGTTATTAATGCTATTCCAACACAATTAAAATATGCAGTATCAGCAGGTATCGGATTATTTGTAACATTTGTTGGTTTAAAAGGTGCAGGAATCATTGTTGCTAATGAAGCAACACTTGTTACTTTAGGAGAGTTTAAAGGTGCAACATTATTAGCAGTTTTCGGTATCGTTATTACAGTCATCTTAATGGCTAGAAATATTAAAGGGTCAATTTTCCTAGGAATTATTATTACTGCAATTGTTGGTATGATTTTTAACTTAATCGCTGTACCAACTGCTATTGTATCAAGTATTCCTGATGTATCTTCAACATTCGGGGTAGCGTTAGATCCTATTAAAGAAGGATTCTCAAATGGATTTAAAGAATTACTCAATGTTCAATTCTTAATCGTTGTACTTACATTTTTATTCGTAGATTTCTTTGATACAGCTGGTACATTAATGGCTGTAGCAAATCAAGCAGGTTTAGTTAAAGACGATAAGTTACCACGTGCAGGCCGTGCTTTAATGGCAGATGCAATTGCAACAACAATCGGTTCTTTATTTGGTACATCAACAACAACTGCTTATGTTGAGTCTTCATCAGGTGTAGCTGCTGGAGCAAGATCAGGTTTTTCTGCAGTTGTCACAGCAGTATTATTTTTACTGGCAATGTTTTTCTTCCCACTTTTAGATGTAATTACTTCGGCAGTAACCGCGCCGGCGTTGGTGATTGTTGGGGTGTTGATGGTTTCATCATTACGTTTAATTGAATGGAATAAATTCGAAATTGCTGTGCCGGCATTCTTAACAATGATCATGATGCCATTAGGTTATAGTATTGCAACTGGTATTGCAGTAGGATTCATCTTCTACCCAATCACAATGTTACTAGCAGGTAGAAAGAAAGAAATTCATCCTTTGATGTATGTATTGTTTTTTGTCTTCCTTGCTTACTTTATCTGGGTACGATAATTAAAACGCTATTATATAGAAGAAGCTCCCTCCAAATGGTAGGGAGCTTCTTCTATATATAAAGAGAGTTAAAGAGTCTTATACTAATTAATAAAACTTTTTAACGGAAAACTATTGCAACATATCACTTAGGGTGATATAGTAAGTAACGTTGTCACCGAGACAATGAAATTACAACTTAATTCCCTAGTTAAAACACTTTTGTATAAAGGTGTTGACAACAAAGTATTAAGTTGTTATGATATAAAAGTTGCTGATTGAGCAACAATATTATATTAAGAGAAACAACTTAAAAGAAATTTTAAAATAGTTGTTGACAACGAAAAGTTATTTTGATATAATAAGTGAGTCGCTGATGAAGTGGCGAACATAATGAACCTTGAAAACTGAACATGCAAGACGTTAATCAATAAATGTTTTTGAACATCAACTCTGTTGGTGGATCAAAACAAAAATAGATATC
>NZ_MSPW01000016.1 GCF_001955655.1 Viridibacillus arenosi
ACAAAATTGTGAAAAGGCTTTCATTTTTATTATAAAAAATTAAAAATAGAATTGAAAAAAGAAATAAATATGTGCTATTTTATTTGTGTACCAATTAGACAACTTGTTGTACAAGTTAAATGGTTTATATAAGAGTTGTCTATTTACTTCCTTGAAATGAAAACGCATTAATAATTCCAAGGAAATAGAGCACCTTAGTTTAGAACCTACTTAAAAAACTTATTTAAAAGGAGACTTATTCAATGAGTACAAAGCACAAAGAAACACCACACATAAAACCTAATGGAGTAGAAATTGCAGAAACAATCCTATTACCAGGGGATCCATTACGAGCTAAATTTATTGCAGATAATTTTTTAGAAGATGTAGTTCAGTTCAATGAAGTGCGTGGCATGCTTGGATATACAGGTACTTTTAAAGGGAAAAAAATCTCTGTAATGGGTACAGGTATGGGAACTGCTAGTATTGGTATCTATTCTTGGGAGTTAATAAATGTTTTCGGCGTTAAAAACTTAATTCGTATTGGGTCTGCGGGTTCAATTCAAGATGACCTAAACTTATATGATATTGTGTTTGCAATGGGATCTGCGACAGATTCTAATTACGCACACCAATTTAATCTACCAGGTCATTATTCAATTACTGCATCATATGAATTACTTGAAAAAGCTAAGAAGGTAGCTGATGAAAAAGGATATCCAGTTCGCATTGGGAATGTTCTTGCTAGTGATGTCTTCTACAATGCTGATCCAACAGCAATGGAGCGATGGAGTAAAATGGGCATTTTATGTGCAGAAATGGAGTCTGCTGCACTTTACATGAATGCTGCGCAAGCAGGTGTAAATGCTCTTTGTATCTTAACAATTAGTGACCATATCTTCAAACATGAAAAAACAACGCAATTAGAAAGACAAACAGCATTTACTAAAATGATGGAAATTGCATTGGAACTTGCTGAATAAATAAACTCTATTAACAATTGAAGTCTGTGGGAAAGGAAGTTGTCTATTTTCCCTCATTCTCACAGACTCTTTCATTGACAAAAAAATCTAGAAAAAAATTAATATTTCGAGAAGGAGAGCGCTAAAATGGAAGCAATAAATAATAATGCATCTGAAAATCAAAACTTTAATGCAAAAAAAGCCGTACCTGTTATACTGTTTTTCTTCCTTTTTGCCTTGATTATTGATAATTCGTTTAAACTTGTATCTATAGACATCGCAAAAGACCTTGGAATATCAGCAACTACAGTTAGTTGGCAAGCAACATTAGCAGGTCTAGTAATTGGTATTGGGGCAGTAGTTTATGCTTCGTTAGCAGACTCAATTAATATCCGTACGCTTTTAAGTGCTGGTATTATTTTTATCTGTGTCGGATCATTAGTTGGATATCTATTTAAAGACAATTTTGCAATGATTCTTTTTGGACGAATTATTCAAACAGCTGGTTTAGCATCTGCTGAAACATTGTATGTTATTTATGTTACGAAGCACTTACCTAAAGAGGAACAAAAGAAGTTCTTAGGATTAAGTACAGCTAGCTATGCAATGTCAATGTTAATTGGTTCTTTAACAGGTGGATTTATTTCGACTTACTTACACTGGACAACTTTATTCTTAATTGCTTTATTATCAATCGTTATCCTTCCATTCATCTTGAAGTTATTACCTAAGGAAGAGTCTAGGAAGGTTAATGTTGATGTAATTGGATTATTCTTAATCGCAGCAATTGCTACAACAGTTATGTTATATATTTCAGACTTTAACTGGCTATACCTAATCGGTTTTGCAGTTGCGTTGGTACTATTCTTAACTTATATCAATAAAAGCTCAAAAGCTTTAATTGATGCATCTTTCTTCAAAAACCAATATTTCATTCGTACGCTACCAATTGTATTTATTATTTACTCAGTACAATTAGGTTATATTTTCGTCTTCCCATTCATTTTAGAGGGGATATATGATTTAAAGTTAGATATGATTTCACTGTTATTAATTCCAGGTTATGTGGCGTCAGTTATCGTTGGTTCCCTTTCTGGTAAAATTGGACAGGTATTAAGCAGTAAACAAGCAACGATGATGGCATTACTTGGTATCGCAGTTGCGTTATTAATTCCAGGATTATTTACTGAAAGCAATGTTGTTATCTATGTACTTTCTATGATTATATTCTCAGGTTCATTCGCGTTAATGTATGCACCTTTACTTGATACTTGTCTTAGCACGATTCCTAAAGAAAAATCCGGAACAGCAATTGGTTTCTACAACTTAACAATCAATGTATCTGGTTCTATCGGTATTGCTTACACTGCAGCAATGCTTGATAAAACAGAAATTTCAACTATTCTAATTACCCTTTCAATTATTGTAGTTGCTGCTTTTGGTTTGTACTGGGTGTTATTAAAAAAATTAGCGAAATAAAATGAATATAAATCTTTCTTGTGAATGTGTCACAGTAAAATCTGTGACACATTTTTTACTATATATTTGAGGGATCAGAAGATTTAGTAAGCTTAAAATAAATGTTATAATACATATTAGAGGAAATAATTAGATGATGGTCCATGATCTGAAAATAGTATAGGTGTGTGAGAAGATGGAATTCAAAATCGCAAACATGCAAGAAAGAAAAAAACCATTATATATTAATGTGTATGATGAATTGTATAAGCTAATTATGAATGGTACGTTTTTGCCAGAAAGCAAATTGCCAGCCGAGCCTGAATTAGCAAAAATGTTCAAGGTCAGTAGAATGACATTAAGGCAGGCTCTTTCTCTTTTACAAGATGATGGATTGCTGAAAAGAGTACACGGTAAAGGGAATTACATTGCAAAGATTTCAAAGAATAATCCCAAAATTGGCTTAGAGAAAATAGGGAATCCTATATATAAATCTCATACGAAACAAATTGACGATGTTGAGATGAGTTTTAGAATTGATTTGGATAGTGAATATACTCAGCAAGTATTATGTAGGAAATCTGCAGCAGTTGTTGCATTTGAGCGTTGGTATAAGAGTGAAGGTGAAGTTGTAGCGTATTCCTTTACTTTTATGGCAATTGAAGCAATATCTGAATTGAATTTAGATTTACAAGATAATGATCAATTATTGGAAATGCTTGAAACTCGAATTTATGAGCTTGCGAATAGATCTACAACTGACATAAAGCGTTCCAGTTCTGTTAATTCTTCATCACAGAAACATAAAGTAGTTGGTGGAGAAGACTGTGATTTATTATTAGAGAGTGTTTTTATTCATGAGGAATATCCATTAGTTTATAATAAATACTATATACCTAAAGAATTTAGTCATTTAAGAATAAATGCTGTGAAGTAAAATGATAAGCCTCTGTAAGAAACTTACAGAGGCTATTTTTTATTCATTATCTTCTATAAATGGTTTGTTTACATAGTAGTACATGGAGGCCATAAACAATGTTCCTCCGATAAGATTGCCGATTGTGACAGGAATAATATTATGGACAATTCCAGCTATAGTAACTGCATCTGGATGTTGAGTTGCAATTGAAATTGAAAAGGTAACTAAATTGGCAATACTATGTTCATATCCAGAAATAAAAAAACAAAAAACAAATAATATCATCATGGCTATTTTTGGTCCATCGCCCTTAACTGAATAAGGAAGGAAAAAGGCAAGGCAAACAAGCCAGTTACAAAGAACGCCACGGAAGAACAATTCAAATGTTGGCACTAATGTCTTTCCCTTTGCAACACTAACTAAAAAACTATTTACCGAAGGATCATTGAAAAGTCCAGTAGCATATATCAACAATGCAAAAAGAATGGCACCGAGGAAATTTCCGACGTAACTATATGCCCAAAGCTTGCCTACATCCTTCCAGGCCATCTGCTTGCGTAAGGCAGCATATGTATAGTAAAAGGTATCACCAGTGAACAAGTCGCCACCACCATAATAAATCATGATAATCGCCACCCCGAAAGTCATAGCTGCAACCGGATAGGCAAATGGAGAATGTTCTAGGTAAAAGAAATTACCAGTTTTAAACGCTACAATCACACCAAAGCCAATGAACAAACTCGCAAGGATTGCTCTTAAGAGGTAAATGATAGAACTATGACGGTGAATAAATAATCGTTTTAATGCCAATGCTTCTATCTTTGATAATGGTTCTTTTTCCAATTGAAATCACCACGCTATTTAGTATAGATTGGATTTTGCCAATCTTTTTTACTCGTTTAGTATCTAATTTGTCGGCGCAACTTACGGTAACGCGAATTTTGTCGTTATGTAGAACTATTATTAACAATTAGGGTTGGATTTTATGCATGAAGGATTATTCCAGAGATAATTAAATAGAGGACAAGATTTGATTTTGTTCTTTTTAGTTAATTAAGAAATGCAATATAAAATAAAAATAAATTCACTCTTACTAAATGAAGTTGTTTAATCAAAAATCTTTCAATTTAAATGGGATTCTTATCAATTACAATCAAAAACACCCTGTTCAAAATGAAATTTTTTGAACAGGGTGTTTTTTGATATAGTATAGTGTCCAAATCACAATATCTTTCCTTATATAAAAGAAGTGATTTTTAACATTTTACTTATTTTTTGACGGCGTAAACAAGGTGAAAACAAGGGCTATAATAGCTAAAATTGTCATGAAATAATAAGCATCACTTGAGCCTAAAATGGAAGCAGCTGTTCGAATCATATCAGAACTAGCGCCTGAATTCTCCTGCACTATTGTAAGGGCATGGTCTGCAGACTGCGCAGTATAAATTGTAATTACTACCGCAGTTCCGATTGCTCCGGCTAATTGGCGAACGGTATTATTGACCGCCGAGCCATGTGTTCCAAGTTCTTTTGGTAACGCATTAAGCCCTGCAGTATTCAAAGGCATTGTGAGAAAGCTTAAACCAATGCGAAGGAAAATCGTCCGGATCATTAAATACAAATACGTTGTTGATTCTGTTAAATCTGTCACAGCCCACATGGAAGGAATAATAAACATTAGACCAACAATAAACAAAGGCTTTGCACCAAATCGGTCATATAATTTACCAGTAACAGGTGACATAAAAGCATTCACGAGTGCCCCAGGTAATAACAATAGTCCAGCATCAAATGCTGTGAAACCTCGGCCGTTTTGTAAATAAATTGGAAGTAAAATCATATCCGCATACATTATTATCGTAATTAACACGTTTATCAGAGAAGTTGCTGTAAATACTTTATTTTTAAAGACAGATAAATTTAACAAGGGATCCTCTGAATAGAATTGTCGAATACAGAAAACAGCTGTAATAATCAACCCTAATACTAATGAAAGAATTACAACTACATCGCCCCAACCTTTACTGCCAGCATAACTAAAACCATATAAAACCAAACCAAATCCAATCGTTGATAAGATAACACTGAACACATCCAGCTTAGCCTTAGATGTTTCCGATACATTCATTAAATATTTCAATGCAAGTAAAATAACGATTACTACAAGCACAGATAGTCCTATAAATAACCAACGCCAAGAATAATATTCAATGACAAAACCTGATAACGTTGGTGCAATGGCAGGCGCGAAAATTATTGCTAAACCTAATAGTCCCATGATACTGCCGCGTTTTTCAACGGGGAAAATAACCAACACGACTCCCATCATTAGAGGCATTATTATCCCAGCACCTGCAGCTTGAATCATACGTCCAGCTAAAAGTACGCCAAAGCTTGGTGCCAAAGCACAGATGATAGAACCAATTAATAAAAGTAGCATTGCGCTCAAAAATAACTGACGAGTCGTAAAACGTTTCATTAAATAAGCAGTTGTTGGTACTAACACCCCATTAACGAGCATAAATCCTGTTGCAAGCCATTGTATCGTCGTTGCCGAAACATTAAAAATGTCCATTAAACTACTTAAGGCAACATTTAATAAAGTCTGATTCAATGTAGATAAAAAACAACCAAGAATTAAAACCGTTAATAATATTCCTTTATTGATTTCTTTATTCGTTTGTAGCATTTATGAAATCCTCTCTTTATTGCTTAATTGACACATAGTCGATAAAATATATGATAACAGTATTAAAATAAGTTGCCTATTCACAATATTAATGAATTTGTCGACTAAACAACGAAATAATAATTTTTGTTGATTAAATAAATGATAATCGATAAAGAGGGATAAAATGTCTATGCATAAAAAACAAGATCCACGTGCATTGCGCTCTAAAAAAATGATGAAAGATGCGGTATTTTCGTTACTTTCCGAAAATCAGGATGTTGCTCAACTGACTGTACAAAAAATTACAAATCGTGCGGAGCTCAATCGTGCCACGTTTTATTTACATTATGAGGATATTAACGATTTGATAAGTCAAATTGTACAAGAAATCTTCGACGAACTGTCGTTGAAAACTGAACCATTACTCCAAATAAAGAATTTAGATAAGCAGGAATATTTGCTGGGATTTTTAGATTATATATATGAATATCGGAAAATTTTTGCTGTATTTATAGGGCACACCGAGTTCAAAAACAGCTTATTTGAATTTTTGAAAAATGTAATACACATGCGACGTAGTGAAAGAAACATTGCCACTACAGAGAATACTGTAGCTTTGGAGATCATTGCAGCCTCTCTTTTAGGAATTATTAATTGGTGGATAAAGGATGGAATTCAATATAGTTCAGAATACGTTGCTAAACAAATTACCTCAATGTACAAAAAGAAGCCGTTATAAGTCAAATACAACAATGAACAGTATATACAAAAAGGCGCCAAGTAAATTGGCGCCTTTTCAGCATACAAATTGTTGTTCTCAATAATTAATGTTCATTAATATCTTTGTAAATTTTCTTTTTATAGACATAAAAGTACATACTAAGTGGCCACCACATCACTAAAAAGATTGGGTAAATAGCCCATATTGTTCCAGGGGAGGAGACAAAATTTACTGTTATGAAAAAGATACTAATTAGTATGCTTGCGTAAATAGAAAACGCTACGAAAGTTCTTTTTTTAGCATGATATAAAGCTAATGGCCACCACATTATTAAGAAAGCAGGGTAAATAGCCCATGGATATTGTGGTGAGAGTGTAATGTTTAGTATTGAATAATAGATGATTGTGGTTGCACAGAATATAAGTGCGATTTTTATAGATTTAGCTTTTTCTCCTAAAATCATAAGAATAGGCCAACATATAATTGGATAAACAGCGTACAAAAACCATAAATGGTTTGGTGAATATAAATAATTTTCTATAATGAGGAAAGAAATCAACATAATACTACAGAAAATCGAATGTTGTTTGTACATTTTCTTAGACATGAAGTAAAGGGTAATTGGCCATAGAATAAGCAGTAAACTAGGATAAATAAACCAGATATCATCTGGTGATGTTATAAAATTGGTGATTACTAAAAATAGAATAGTCATAATACTACCAGCTGCGGCAAAACTAATGTAATTTTTCATTTTCTATTTACCTCATTTCTTACGTGACCATACGAAGTACATTGATAGAGGCCACCATAAAATAGCGAAGATTGGATAGATTGCCCAAATTGTATTTGGAGTATAGTACAGGTTGATAAAAACAAAAAAGGCGATAATTAAACCGCTTCCCCAAATGGAAAACTCTAAATTTAATCTAGCCATGTTTTTCTTGGCAGGCTGCTTCACACCTAATTCTTTTTTTAATTCTTCAATATCTCCAAATTCAACTATGGCTTTATTAATTGCATCTTCTTCTTCCTTTCCATGTTCCATTAAATAGAACACTTTTTCTTCGAGATTTTGTATAATTTCTTGCTTAACCATCACTGTTTCGTTATTGCTAGGAATGTCCTTAAATAACTCATCAATATGATTTTTTAATTTCTTCATTCTAAACCCTCCATAAACAAGTTGATAATTTCCTTTACTTCCGTCCATTCACTTACAAGCTCTTTTAGATATGCTTTTCCTAATGTGGTAATGCGGTAATACTTTCTTTTTCCTCCATGAGAGATATCACCATAATATGCTTCAATAAGTTCTCTTTTTTCTAATCGTTGAAACACTGCGTATAAAGTTGCTTCTTTAATTTGAAAACGATTATTTGTACGTAAACTAATTTCCTGAGATATTTCATAACCATAGCGATCTTTCTCTAAAATCAGTCGTAAAATAATTGAATCCAAGTGTCCACGAATGATATCGCTTCTAACCATAAGTCACCTACTTAGATGTTATTGTTCTACCTGATAGAGTAATGTTAGCAAAAAGTACTCTGCCTGTCAAAGTAATTTTATAAAAAGAATTTTTATAGATGTATTCGATACTAGGAGTACTATATGAACAAGTCTTTAAACGGTTTTTATACAAAAAAAACTGAAACAAAACCATGGAGGTATTGTTTCAGTAACACTAAAAGTAGTTATCCAGATTGTTTAATGTATTCGCAATTTCTTTTATCCCACCTTCAATTTTCTCATCTTCTATCGTTGAGACATTAATTTTTAAAATACGCTCACGATAAAAGTCGGTCAAATAGTTATGATCAATTGGGTTAAATAAAATTTGTTTTTGGCTTAAATAATGGATTATTCGATTTAAATCTACTTCTTTAGGAAAGACGATATGGCTATGCATGCATATTTCTGAAGAAGCTTGGTACATAGGTAAATGTGTTTTTATCGAGTGCTGAAGAATTTTTCCACGTTTATGATAGTTTTCATGCACTTGTGCACGATATCGTTCGAACATGCCACTTTTTAAATAAAGTTCAAGTGCAGCTTGTGAAATCATAGAGCTGTCAATATCGGTCGTGTTTTTATGTTGTTGAAAAATGTTAATTAATACACTCGGTAAAATAGCAAATCCAATACGTAGTCCCGGGAACATGATTTTAGAAAAGCTTTTTAAATAGATAACTCTGTCATTTGTATCTATAGCGAACATTGGATCACGTTTTGAATTGTACTCAAAGTCAGCTAAAAAGTCATCTTCAACAATATAGACATCATACTGATTGGCCAAATAAAGAATCGCTTCTTTCTCCTTTTTACTATAAGAAGTACCTAAAGGATTATGGAACCGTGGCATTGTGTAGAAAAACTTAATCTCATTCTTACGGAAGATCTGCTCCAGTTCTTTTAAATCAATGCCATTTGTAGAGCGTTTAATACCGATAGCAGGCAGTTTGTATGTTTTTAGAAAATCCATATATAAATGATAGCTTGGTTGTTCTACTAGTATAGTTTTGTGGTTGTTCGGGAAGGGCATAAGGCTAAGTAAGGAAAGTGCTTGTTGTACACCTGAAGTAATAAAGATATTGCTGTTATCTGTAAATACTTGATACGATTCTAATAATTTCTTTGCCTCTGAGATTAATGAGGGTAATCCTTTAGCTGTACCATATTTAAATAAATCTGTTTGATATGTATCAATGGCTTTGTTCATGCAATGCTGAAAATCTTGATATGGGAATGCATGCCATGTTGGTGATGAAGTGGCGAAATCAATTATATTAGTTGATGTTGGTTTTTGTGCAATTTGATGGTCTACGACGTAATAGCCGCTTTTCGGAATAGCATATATTAAATGTTGGTCTTCAAGTTTTTGTAATGCTGTAAGAATAGTGCTTTTACTGCAAGAAAACTGATGTGCTAATTGCCGAATTGACGGTAACTTTGCACCAGATGGCAGGTCAGCATTATGTATACGGGTGCAGAGATCGTAATAGATTAATTCATATTTGAGCATGTTGTGCCTCCTCGAAAACATATCATTCTACTATTATTCTATTTGATAAGAATTGAAAAAGCACTATATGCCAATAAAACGGCCATAACTATATTAAATTGTTGCCTGTAATGTAATAAGTGCTTTTGAAAAATAGAACCAAATAAACTCCAACTAAATGTACTCATTACACCAACCATTCCTAAAAATACTGAGAAAAGAAAGTAGCTGGAATATGAATTGTAGTAGGGGAGAATGAAAGTTGATACTACTGTAATACCAAAAAGAATACCTTTTGGATTAACAAATTGTAACAAGATACCTATGAAGAAACCTTTACTTTTACCTTCATCATTGCCACTGTCATGATCCTTACTAGTAAGGATTTTATAAGCCAAATATAACATATAAGCCACACCAAAAATCGTCAAAGGAAGTTCAATTATTGGCAGAGCACTTATAAGGATGTTATTTAAAAAAGTACACAATAATGTGATGGCAAAAAATCCAACACCTACTCCTAGACAAAACCTAAATGTCTTTTTATAACCATGTTTATTCGCAAACGCCATTGACATGATATTATTGGGACCTGGAGTGAAACTGGAAATAAAAACAAATAATAAAAATGAAAATATAGGCATATAGGGACCTCCCTTTAAATTCGTATGTTATAATGTTCGAAATAAACAATATAACGACTACGTGCTTTTTATTATACATAAAGGTCGTTATATTGTACACAGAATAGGAGTGAGTTTATGGAAGAAATACAACTTATTCTTGCAAAGAATTTAAAAGCGATTAGAGAGAAAGAAAAATTAAGTTTGGAGAAGGTATCTCAACTAAGTGGAGTAAGTAAAACGATGATAGGGCAAATAGAAAGAGGAGAGTCAAGTCCAACTCTGACTACGATTTGGAAAATAGCTAATGGATTAAAGATATCCTTTACTTCACTAATAAATAATCCACAACCAGATACTAAAGTTGTTTTAAAAAGTGAAATTCAAGTATTGTCTGAAGACAATGGACGTTATAGAGTCTATCCCTCATTTCCTTTCCAAGAGGATAGACGCTTTGAAGTTTACTCGGTTGAAATAGAAAAAGAAGGGGCATTAAGCTCTGATTCTCATAGAGAGGGAACTGAGGAATTTATCACTGTTTTTGATGGAGAAGTAACGATTAGTGTAAGTGACAGTAGTTATATTTTAAAAAGTGGTGACTCAATCAGATTTAAGGCTGACAGACCTCACAAATATCATAATTCGGGGGACACTTTAACACGTTTAAGTATGACAATCTATTATCCGACCTAGCAATACTTTTTTTGAGATCTAAAGTACAGACAGCTCATTTTTCATCTTCAATTAAAAGGACAGAGAAATAAAAAGTTTTTTTCAAAGACAAAAACGAGCCTAAATTGACATGTTTAATTATGGAGGAATGTTTATGTTATCTGAAATAGAATTAATGGAACATCATGTGAATGTGTTATTTAAACATGATTTTGAAAATCGAGTAACAGTCATAAATGAACCACCATACGATGTTGCACCAAGAATTTTCATTGGAGGCACTAACTTGGGAAGTTTAGTGAGATATTCCAATACGCTGGAAGAGGACCTTGTAGAGAAGTTAGAACAGGCAATAGGAACAAAACCAGGTGCTGAACTAGGGGAAGTAATCAATGTTTTAAGTAGTGACCGTCAAATAAATAATTTATGGATAGGTCCTGCATATGTATTTCCAGATGTAAGAGATAGGGCTGATACTCAAGCAATACAAGTAACTCATGAAAACAAAGAAATGTTAAAGCCTTATTTTCCATATACATTTGAGGATTTTGAGTATAAGCAACCTTGTTTTGTAATAGTTGAGGAAAATATGCCCGTTTCGATTTGCTGTAGTGCTAGGAAGACCACAAAAGCAGACGAAGCAAGTGTATACACACTTGAAGATTATCGTGGTAGAGGATACGGTATAGATGTTACAAATGCTTGGGCAACAGAGGTACAAAAACAAGGACGAATTGCTCTATATAGCACTTCGTGGGATAATTTTGCATCCCAATCTGTGGCAAGGAAGCTAAATTTGCTTCAGTATGGAACAGACATTCATATTACTTAAAGTAACCTTAATGCAATAGACATTTTTTCAACAAACGTACTTAAGTTAAAAAAATGAAATATCTATATATGCTAAACACATCTGTATCGGTACAGATGTGTTTTTTTGTAGTCGTCTAAATATGTGTTTTTTAATACGATAGTTGTACCGGCCGGATTAATCGAAAAGAGGTAATATCGTATGAAAGAAATGAGAAAAGCATATATCGCAGCAATTATATATGCCCTAATAATTGGACTTTCCTTTATGTTTGTCAAAATTGCACTAACGGTGGCAAGTCCATTAGAAACACTGGCACATCGTTTTACAGTTGCATGGATTGTAGCAACGATTTTTCTGTTACTTAGTAAAAATAAACTACAAATTGGATGGAAGGATTTACAAAGAATTCTTCCTTTGGCATTACTTTATCCTATTTTATTTTTTGCTTTCCAAGTGTTTGGTCTAGCGCGTACTTCGTCTTCAGAAGCAGGCATTATTCAAGCTACTATTCCGATTTTCACATTACTGTTAGCTAGTATAATCTTGAAAGAAAATACTTCATTTAAACAGCTAATATGCGTTAGCTTATCAGTACTTGGGGTCATCTTTATCTTCATGATGAACGGGGTAGGGACAGCTAAGGTTAGCTTCATTGGAAGTGGATTTATCTTGTTATCAGCCATTACATCAGCACTTTATAATGTTTTTGCAAGAAAGTTAACGCAACAGTATTCATTGTTTACTTTAACGTATATAATGACACTTTTTGGATTTATAGGTTTTAACGGTATTGCCATTAGTATGAATGTTGTCAATGGTACTACGAAACAATTCTTCCAACCTTTTATGCATTTAGATTTTGTTTTAGCAATTGTCTATTTAGGTATTCTTTCTTCACTTATTACTTCGTTTTTATCTAATTATGCGTTATCGAAAATGGCTGCATCTAAAATGAGTGTTTTCAGTAATGTTGCGACGCTCATTACGATTTTAGCAGGAGTTCTTTTTCTACAAGAGGAATTTCACTATTATCATTTAGTAGGAGCACTAGTGATCATAATCGGAGTCATAGGGACGAATTATTTTGGGAGAGTGGTAAAAAAGGTATAGTAGGAGACATATGACCAGTACTATTAATTCAAACCTCAATCGACTTCGTTGATATCAGAAAACTGTATCCAAGGGAAATGTTCTGTTTATACTAAAGAATCAAGTGGTAACGATAGCTTAAATATTCGACTTGGAGAACAATATCTTGAATCTGATAAAGGTCATTTTGATATAAAAGATGGTTCGTAGTATTGTAAAGTAACGCATTATGAAAATACAGAATGGTCTACTGATATAAAAGTTTATAAAAAAAAGGTGGAAGAATTGTAGTTTCTTATTAAGCAGCGATAATATGTCGCTGCTCTTTTATATTCCAATAATTTTATACATATGATATCAACTATTGAAGCATATTCTAATATAAGTAATTATCAATATTTCAATTATATATAAAAAAATATGACGACATCAGCTTTTTTGCCATTGTTTAAAATACTTTTGAAAAAAGGGGAGTTTTATTGAAACGGAAAATGATAAATACCATCGTTTTCTTTTGCTTATCAATCATGTTATTCGGATGTACTAGTGATGAAGAGCGTATTGATGTGTCATTTGAATTATCAAATGATATTAAAGTAAATGTAACTCAAGTAGCAAAAGATTATCTTATTAAAAATAATTGTGGAACTTCAGAATCAATCCAAGTTGAAACAGCCAGTATTACTGACCATTTAGTCAATGCATCAGACGGAATTTCAAAACCAAAAGATATTGGGCAAGTAGTATACAAAGTAACTTTTAAAGACAAATCGCATGTCGCTACTGGTTTACCAGAAGTTTTGATTAAAAAAGATAATAATCGTGTAGTTGGGTTTACTGTAGGGAAATGAACTATATAAGACATAAAGATATAATTTACAGTTTGCAATTCGTTAGATATATGCAAGCTGTTATATTTTATTTTAATTTTGGTAGATAACTAGAATAGTAATCTTAAATTTTTGATTGAACTTTTTGCGTATTATCTGAATTCATATAACAAACAAACTGGTAGAAAACTTTACTGAATTGCCGTTTTCCATGTATATTTAAGAGAGAAATTAAAGGAAAAGGGGCAATGATAGTGGTTTCTTCAAAAGATGTTGCCAAACATGCAGGAGTTTCACAAACGACTGTTTCACGAGTACTAAATACACCTGATCTAGTTAAGCAGAAAACAAAAGATAAAGTATTAAAAGCAATTGAAAAATTAAGCTATGTACCAGATGCTAATGCACGCTCACTAGTACAGAAAAAAACTGGAGTCATCACGCTCTTATCAGGGCCATTACATAATCCTTTCTTTGTAGATACTACAACTGCAATTGTTAACTATGCAAACGAAAATGGATATAGAGTTAATGTTCACTTTGTGAATGATAAAAAGCTATCGGAAGCATATTCATCAGCAATTGAAAACAAAGTTGATGGCATGATTTTGTCATGCATTTTATTAGATGACCCGATTTTTGAAAGATTAAAAAAGATGTCTATTCCATTTATAACGTATAACCGTAAACATAAAAATGAAGAACTCTTTGTAGAAATTGACAATGAGGAGGCAGGTTTTTTAGCTGCGGAGCATTTAATTCAACTTGGCCATAAAGATATTGCATGGGTTGGAGGTCCTTTAACGGTGAGTACATTTAAAAATCGTTTTGAAGGATACAAAAAAGCATTGAAAAAATATCGAATTATTGAGAATCCCTTATATATTTTCCATACAGATTCAACTAAAAATGATATTCAAAAAGCGTTTGAAACATTGCAGAAATGTAAAGAAAAACCAACCGCCATTTGTAGTGGGGCAGACTCAGTAGCATTTAATTTAATGAATAATGCCTTAAGCTCTGGATTAAAAATACCGGAAGATATTAGTATAATTGGAATTGATAATGTGGATTTGAGTAACCATGGAGCTATGCAATTGACAACGGTTGGGAGTATTACAGAAAATAACTTAGGACGTCTGGCCATTGAAAAGCTTATTGAGATGATCGAGCTAGAAAAAAGTACTTGCATACAAATAACTGAATCTGTTAAAGTCTTTTTAAGAAATACAACAGCTAAAAGAAAAGATTGAATCTTTTCTATTTTATAAAATGAATACGTAACCATTTTGGTTAGCTTTTATTTTTGATGTGAAATGGTTACGTATTCATTTGAGCTATTTGTATTTTGAAATGTGTTGGATTTTTTATTTCGTTCAACATGTAAGGGGTTACATAAACAACACAAAGGGGAGAAATGATTCATGCTATGGAAAAAACGTGCGTATGGAGAAGAATCACCGTATATACCAGCTGGACCATTCAAAATTAGAATGCCGTTCATTCACTACAAATTTGAATGGCCGGATTATGTGCAAGGGTTATTAATGTGTGCGGTTGATCTTTCAGCAATACCGTTAATGACAGAAGTATTGGGGATGCCTTTTGAAGTTGCGTTAGCAATTGTTATGGCAAACGGAGTATTTTATTTACTACATCATCTTTTAGGGGACCCAGTAGTACCAGGATGGATTACACCTGCTATTCCGTTACTTGTGTTGTATGTACAAGAGTTTGCAGAGGGACAAGATCGAATACATGCCCTCATAGCCTTCCAGATGACACTCGGGATACTGTCGTTACTGCTCGGAGCAACAGGGCTTGCCACAAAAGTTGTTCGATTAATCCCTCCAGCAATGAAATCAGGCATCATTTTAGGTGCTGGCTTTGCTGCAATTATTTCAGTATTCCAAGTAGGCGGTAAATTTGATACGTTCCCATGGACAATCACAATCGCTGTTGGGATCGGATTTTACTTATTATTCTCGAAACAATTTGCGAAGTTACAAAACAAAAACGGCATATTACGCATCATTGGTAAATTAGGTGTACTTCCAGTTATTTTATTGGCAGTAATCGTTGCGCCAATCTTTGGAGAAGCACATTGGCCAGCAATTGAATGGGGCTTTTCAAAACCAGATTTTATAACACTTTGGAATGAATATACAGTGTTCGGAATTGGGCTACCACCTTTAAAAACATTCTTAATGGCTATTCCAACTGTAATCGCAGCATACATCGTATTATTCGGTGAAATTTTACAAGCTAAAGCATTAATTGATGAAGCACAAGTAGCTAGACCTGATGAGAAAATTGATTACAATGCGAACCGTGCTCACTGGATTTTCGGTATCCGTAACTCTGCAATGAGTATTCTTGGACCAGACGTATCGATGTGTGGACCGATGTGGGCAGCGATGCAAGTTGTCACTGTAGAACGATTCAAAAAAGGCCGAAAAGCGATGGACTCGTTCTTCGGAGGTATTGGTTCATTCCGTTGGGGTACAAATACAGGCTTATTATTACTACCAATTGTAAGTCTTGTACAACCGATTCTTGGTGTTGCCTTAGCGTTAACGATGTTAATTCAAGGCTTTGTAAGTGTTAAAGTAGGTGTTCTAGAAGCGAGAAGTCAACGTGATTTAGGTGTTGCAGGTGTTATAGGTGCAGTGCTTTGTATTAAAGGCGCAACTTGGGGCTTTGCAGTAGGAATTCTTCTATGCTTACTAATTTACGGGAAAGATTTCTTCAAAGGAGAAGTTGATAATACTTTTGTTAAAGATAGTGAAGAAAATAAAGAAATCGCTTAAAAAGGGAGATTTTGCTTTATGGAAAAAAGTTATTATGTGAACGGTGAATGGAAAAAATCAGTACAATACGCAGAATTAGCATCACCACATACAAAAGAGATTATTGCAAAAATTCCACAGGCTACTAGAATTGAAGTTGAGGAAGCTATCAATATTGCTTACGAAGCTAGAGTGGAAATGGCCAAACTAACTGCTTATGAAAGAGCAGCTATTCTTGAAGATATTACGAGATTATTTATCGAAAATAGAGAAGAAGCGGCTGAAATTATATCTATTGAAGCAGCAAAACCGTTGAAATTTGCATTGGGCGAAATTGATCGCACGATTGAAACCTATAAATTTGCTGCTGAAGAAGCAAAACGTCTTACTGGCGAAATGATTCCAATGGATGCTGCCAAAAATGGTGGGAACCGTTTAGGATACACAATTGAGCAGCCAATTGGAGTAGTTGGTGCTATTACACCATTTAACTTTCCACAAAATCTAGTAGCGCATAAGGTAGGACCAGCTATTGCTGCTGGTAATACAATTGTTTTGAAACCAGCATCACAAACACCTCTTTCAGCATTGTTTTTAGCGAAATTAATCGATCAAACAGCTTTACCAAAAGGTGCGTTTAATGTAGTAACTGGTGGGGGTAAAACAGTTGGTGACGCATTAGTGGAAAGCGATAAAGTTAGCATGATTACCTTTACGGGTAGCCCGGCTGTAGGCATTGGAATTCGCAATAAAGCAGGTTTAAAGAAAGTGGCATTAGAATTAGGCTCAAACGCAGGCCTTATTATTGATAAGAATGTCAATATTGATGAAATCGTTTCAAAATGCGTGAGTGGCGCTTTTTCAAATCAAGGTCAAGTATGTATTTCACTACAACGTATTTATGTAATGGATGAGCTTGCGGAAGAATTCCTTTCTAAATTTGTTGAGGAAACAAAAGAGTTAGTCATAGGTAATCCATTAGATTTAACAACTGATGTTTCTGCAATGATTCATGAAAAGGAACAACAACGTGCAACTGACTGGGTAAATGAAGCAGTGGAAGCAGGTGCTTCAGTATTAATCGGTGGTAAAGTTGAAAATGATGTTTTCATGCCAACCATTTTGGGAAATGTAGCAGAAGATGCAAAGCTTTCATGCCAAGAAGTTTTTGCACCTGTAGTTATTGTGAACAGAATTTCTTCCGTTGAAGAAGGCATTCAAGCAATTAACAACTCAAACTACGGTTTGCAAGCGGGCATTTTCACGAGCGATATTAAGACAGCATTTAAAGCTTCGAAAGAATTAGAAGTTGGTGGAGTTATGATCAACGATATTCCTACTTACCGTATTGACCAAATGCCTTATGGTGGTGTCAAAGAAAGTGGCACTGGTAAAGAAGGGTTGAAATACGCCATTCATGAAATGACCGAAACAAAACTTGTTGTCTGGAATCAATAAAAAGGGGAGCGATTGCAATGTCTGAAAAAATTACTTTTGCACCAATTAGCTATACTGGTTGGGGCTCATTAGAACATTTAGAAGAAGAAGTTAAACGATTTAATGCACAAAAAATTCTACTAGTAACAGATCCATTCTTAGAAGAACTAGGGTTAACAAATAATATAGTTGTACCACTTGAAAAAGCAGGTTTGGAGGTTGATATTTACACTGAAGTTGTACCTGAACCACCTTTAGCAATTGGTGAAAAAGTTGTTGCCTATACGAGAGAGCATCAATTCGATTTAGTTATTGGTCTTGGAGGGGGTAGTGCATTAGATTTAACAAAAATTGCAGGTGTGTTAGCTACTCATGAAGGTAAAGTTGAAGACTATTTAAATTTAACTGGGACGAAGGAAATTCAATCAAAAGGTATTCCAACCATTCTTGTGCCAACTACATCAGGTACTGGCTCTGAAATTACGAATATTTCAGTGCTATCATTAGAAACAACAAAAGATGTTATTGCACATGATTATTTACTTGCTGATGTGGCAATTGTAGACCCTGCATTAACAATTTCTTTACCTCCAAAAATTACTGCTGCAACGGGTGTCGATGCACTTACACATGCAGTTGAAGCATATATTTCAAAATTTGCTAGTCCAGTTTCAGATGCATTAGCACTACAAGCAATTCGTTTAATAAGCAATTCTATTCGTACAGCTGTAAAAAATGGTACGGATAAACAAGCTCGTTCAGATATGAGTTATGGTAGCTACTTAGCAGGACTTGCCTTCTTTAATGCAGGCGTAGCAGGCGTACATGCATTAGCTTATCCAATCGGAGGTCAATTCCATATTGCTCATGGTGACTCAAATGCCGTACTTCTTCCATATGTAATGGGCTATATTCGTCAAAGCTGTGAAAAACGTATGAAAGATATATATGAAGCAATGGGCTTTAGCGCTACAAACCTTTCACAAACAGAAGCATCATATAAATGTGTGATTGAGTTAAAACGACTTGTAGAAGACGTTAATATTCCATCTACTTTAAAAGGCTTTAATATTACGGAAGATGCTTTAGAAGGACTTACAAATGATGCGATTGAACAAAAACGTATTCTAGCTAGAAGTCCACTACCATTGTTAAAAGAAGACATCTATGCGATTTATAAATCAGCATTTAATGGTGTTATTGTAGAGAAACAAAAATAGTTTTATATAGAAGGATGTACAGCTGCTAGATGAGCAACAGATCGTAACACGAATAAAAAATGAAGTATATTACCGATATATGGATAAGGGATTTATCGAGTAGTTTTATTGTGGAAATGTGAGTTGTTAGAAATAGCTTTGTTGATTATGGAATTTGTAAGCCGTATCTCTATCACATTTCTGAACAATGAATAAACATCATAAATAGCCTCAAAAAAAGGAAGCAATATATATTGCTTCCCTTTTTTCTGTGCCTTATTTTATTGTAAATTTCTTTACTTTACTTTTATTACCTACTTTATCTTTTGCATAGATCGATAATGTAGTGCCTACTTTTTGGCGAGGTATTTGTACACGTACATAGCCTGATTTTTTCGCTGTTGTTTTCTTCACTAACTTTTTGCCGTTATAAATGTAAACTGTTGCACTGCTTTCAGATTTTACATTCATAACAGATGCCGATGTAATCGATATATTTGATACTGGGGGTGGGGTCGTATCCTTTACAATAATCGTTTTCTTTTTACTTGTTTCCCCAAGTGGGTTTTTAGCATAAAAAGTTACTTTCGCACCTGCTTTTTGTCGAGGGATGTAAAATTGGAATGTACCATCATCGGAAGTCCATGTTACCATTGCTTTTTTACCAGGTATTTTTAAGACGAAATCTACATATGGCTCTGCTTTACCAGAAATCATTACATCCGCATCTCCAAGAGTATGAACTACTGGAGTTTTCGGTGCTTGTTTGTAAATATTAGAAACGGTAAATTTATAGGTCTCTTTTAAGCCTGCATAATCTTCTGCAATGACTTTGTACGTGCCATTTTTTGTAGCAGTAAAAGTGGCATTACTAGATTGTAATATTGACCCATCTGGTAATGTAAGTTTTTTAATACCTACATTATCAGTTGCATTAATTGTCAATGTGACATTCTTTTTAGTTGGTTTTGTTGTGCTTGGTTTTACGTTTAGTTTTGGTGATGAAAAATCAATATCGTCGACAAAAATATCTTCTGTCCGTACATTGCCGAATATATCTTCTATTTCTACCAAATGGCTCCCGTTTTTATTTAACGTAAATGTTGCATAGGCCTTATTTACAACTGTTCCATTCGGTAATGTAATCGATCGAATACCAGTATTATCAGTAGCTTGAATATTGATAGTAACGGTGTTTAGATTTTTATCATAGTTTTTCGTAATGGTAGCGAGTTTTGGCATTTCATAATCAACAACTCTTATCTCCTTTAACAGACCTGTATCGGATAAATTTCCAGAGTTTTTACTACGTGCTTCTACTCTTATGGAATAACTACCTGAACGTGTCGGTTTTAACACGAAGCTACGAGTAGTACTAAATGGTTGGTGAATTGTATAGGAACCTGTTGTCGCAACAGAAAATTGATATTCAACGTCACTACCTTTTGCTGCATTCGCAGTGAAAATATATTTAGTAGGAGCACCATCGTCGTTCACAGATAGGGACAAATCTGAGGCTGGTTGTGCTAGTGTAGTGAAATGGTAGTTTATGGCATTGTCTTGTGTCGCACCTAGATAACCTACTACTGCACCGTTAGCAATATTCAAAGTATAATCTGTGAAATATTGTAATTCTTTTGGTTGAATTGTTACTACATTCTTTTTAATCTTAACATTGATTGGTACTTCTCCATTGGAATCAGTTAGAGTAAATTTGTCTGTATTAGAGTTGGAAATATTATGGTTGAAATAAATCTTAAAAGTACTGTCTAATGGTATATATTTAACACCGTCTTGAAAAATTTCAACATAATGACTGTTATAGCGATTTGTTGCTTCATATGTAGATTTCACGAGTGTTAGTGCATTAGATTGCAATGACTCATTAAAACGAACGGAATATTTAGCCTTTGCATCTTCTGTGATAGTTAGCAATCCATCATCTACAAATACTTCTTTCGCTAATTGTGTGCCGTAGAGTGTATATAAGAATTCATTTGTTTCATAAGAATAAACATCAACACCTGAGTCAGTGCTTGCCGCAAATGTGAATTCGTCATTAAAGGCAAAGTCGTTATACCATTCACCAAAATCAAATTTAAAAGTCATATCACCAGATTCTACGGATGTTAAACTATACGCCGTTCCTAAATTATATAATCTTAATCCATCGGGTGATAAACTTGATGTTTGATCTATTGCATAATCCCCATGATCAGGTGAGTCATAGCTTGCTGTAATAATCCCATGATTTATGTCTTTCGTTTTAATATCGGTGGGTGAGCTACTATTAGAAATTGTATAAAGTTTCGATAATTCTTCATTGTAGACAACAGTCGATTGTTCATATATAGATGAGTTTTTTTTATTTTCCACACGCTGTTTTGTAGCTAAATTATATACGAGAATGTTATTATGTTGCCCTGAACCTGGTGTTATGTATAAATAGTTATCTTTATCCACGGCAATATCATATGGATCAGTTTCAATATCTATAACATCTTCGATTGTAAAGTTCGTTGTCTTTACTACGGCAATGGCTCCGATTTCTGGGCTTTCTGTCGAGTGTGTATGATTTTGTTTTAGTTGTGTGACATAAAGCTTTTCGTTTCTCAATGTCAAACGTTCCGCTGCATAAGGGAGCTTCAGCGACTTTATTTGCCCAGTTTTATAATAGTGTGCATAAATTGTTTTACTCCCCAAATCTGTCATGTAAAGAATATCGTGATCTTTATCTAGTTCTGTATCAAAGGGCGTAAAATTAAGCTTTGTTACTTTTTCAGCTGCTTTCGCTTCATTATTTAGAGAAAACGTAAATATACATAATAACCCTAAAAATGATATTAGAATAATTTTATTAAAAAATTTCAAATAATATCTCCTCCAGTTCACTTTGAAAATTATAACATTTAATAAGTAGATTTACTTATAAATTATCAATTTTTTATCATTTTATTAAAAATTTCAGAAATCTAAACATTTGTTATGGAGAGTAGTATTTTAGAAGGAAACTTGTAATGCTTAAGTTTGAGGACTAATTAAGATGCAGTTTAATAAATATCCGTCATAAAATGATAAAATACTAGTAAGTGTATATTTATATAGGAGGGTTGTTTTGGGGACTGTATTCATCTTTATATGTATTATTCTAGTGGCTTCTATTTTACAATCAAGCACTGGTTTTGGTTTTTCTATAATGGCGACGCCGTTCTTGTTAATGTTATTTCAACCGCAAGAAGCTATACAAATTAATATTATTTTATCTTTAATTATCTCTGTAGCGTTAATTTTGAAAATACGTCATGACATTGATATGTTTCTATTAAAAAGAATTATTTTAGGAAGTATAGTTGGTGTACCAATAGGTATATTCATCTTTATGTCGATGAATATACATGCTTTAAAATTAGGGGTTAGCATACTCCTTTTACTATTGACTTTATTATTGATATGCAATTTCAAAGTGAAAGCAACACCAATTAGGGATTACATAGTAGGGGGTATTTCAGGAGTTTTGACTACAAGTATAGGTATGCCTGGGCCGCCATTATTGCTTTACTTTACAGGAACAGATACTGAAAAAGGAAAGCTAAGAGCAACGACATTAGCCTTTTATCTCTTTATATATTTTATCAGTCTAATAACTCAAATCATCTTTACTGGAACTAGCAAACACATATGGCAATCAAGTCTATATGCGATTCCCATCGTATTTATCGGTTTGTTTATAGGGCAAATTATTTTCAAATGGATAAACCAACGGGTCTTTAGAATATTTACTTATATTCTTTTGATATGTACAGGACTTTTTCTATTAATTGAAAGTTTAAGTTCTTTAGTATAGTAAACTCTATTCCGAACGTTTCAAAAGTCATCTCACTTTTGAAACGTTTTTCAAGTTCTCCAATAGCCAGCCGAACAAATTTTCGGTATGATACGAGTAAGGATATAAATAGAGGTGTTAGTATGGGACTTACAGTGATTTTAGCTGAAAAACCATCGCAGGCGAAAGCTTATGCAGATGCTTTTCAAGTAGCAAAGAAAACAAAACATTACATAGAACTTGCCCCAAATCAGACGTTTCCAGAAGGAGCGACGATTACTTGGGGGATAGGGCATTTAGTTGAATTAAAACAACCCGCAGATTACAAGCCAGAATGGAAGCGCTGGTCTCTGGCACAATTGCCAATGATACCGGATAACTACGAATTCCGAGTGGCGAAAGGCAAGTGGGATCAGTTTCAAGAGGTAAAGCGGTTGTTTAAAGAAGCACATGTGCTTATTAACGCATGCGATGTGGACAGAGAAGGATCTAATATTTTTTATTCTATCTATCGTCAAACAGGTGTGCGTCAGAAGCCAGTTCAGCGACTTTGGATAAATTCACTTGAGGTAGATGAGATACGCAAAGGGTTCGCCAATTTGCGAAATAATGATAAGGATCTACTGTTGTATCATGAAGCGCAGGCACGTCAAATCAGTGATTGGCTCGTTGGGATGAATGCAAGTCGCTTATACACGATGCTGCTGAAGGCAAAGGGTCTAAATGAAACGATGTCGATTGGTCGTGTGCAATCGCCAACAGTTTATATGATTTATCAAAGACAACAAGAAATCGAACATTTTAAACCGACTAATTTCTATGAACTAACTGCTGAATTTTTAGCTGAAAAAGGGCCGTATAAAGGGAAAGCGGCTATTAAGAAGGATAAGCGAGAGGAAGTCGAGCAAATACTGCATCAAGCTTGTATTGCTGAAGGTGAAATTCTGCCGGGTGTGATTCAAGATGTTAAAAAAGCGCGAAAGCACATTAAACCTCCGAAGTTACATGCTCTTTCTACATTACAAGCTAAAGCCAATAAAATATGGAAATACAGTCCAGCAAAAGTGTTGGATGTTGTACAAGGTTTGTATGAGAAAAAGCTAGTCTCTTATCCAAGATCAGATTGTCAGTATATAACTGAAGCCGAATTTAGTTATCTGGTTGACAGAGTAGCGGATTATCAGAAAATCGTTGATAAACCATTTGAGATTGCAAATGCACGTCCTCAAAAGCGTTATGTAGATAATGCACAAGTGGAAGAGCACTATGCCATCATCCCAACAAAAACAATTCCTACGGCTGCAAAAGTACAAGGCTTATCGCCAATGGAACGAAATATTTACTTTGAAATAGTGAAGAGTGCATTGGCGATGTTCCATAGAGATCATGTATATGAAGAAACGACGATCATGACGAATGTGAAGGCAGTCGATTTTAAAACAGTTGGCAAAGTGGAGCTAGATCCAGGATTTAAAACACTATGGAGTGGGAGTGAACCGACAAAGAAAAAGGATGAAGAACCATTATTACCTCGAGTAAGTGTGAATGAGGTAGTAGAGTCAAAAGTTGCTATTCATGAAGGGACAACCCAGCCTCCAAAGCCTTATTCGGAAGGACAGCTTGTGCAAATGATGAAAACCTGTGGAAAGCTCGTGGATGATGAGAGCGCTAGCGATATTTTGAAGGAAGTGGAAGGGCTCGGTACTGAAGCAACACGTTCAGGTATTATTGAGACGATAAAACGCCATGGTTATATAGACGTGACAAAAAATATCGTTTCAATAACAGATAAAGGACGCGTATTATGCCAGACGATTGAAGGGTCACTATTATCAAGTCCTACAATGACCGCGAAATGGGAGACTTATTTGCGGAAAATTGGTAATGGTACAGGTTCAAAAGAAGCTTTCATACAAAATGTCTGCAAGTTTTTAAATCATTTAATAGAAGTAACTCCAAAAATGGTAGAGAAAACGGATATTCAAGCAGCCGCTGAGGGTAGTGCTTCCAATGAACCACTTGGACTTTGCCCAATCTGTAAAAAAGGACAGATGTTATCTCGTAAAAGTTTTTATGGCTGCTCGAATTATAAAGCAGGCTGTAAGTTTACTGTATCTAAAACAGTTGCAGGTAAAAAACTATCACCGAAGCAGGTGTCAGACCTTTGTCAAGACGGTGTGACAAAGGAAATGAAAGGCTTTAAATCGAAGAAAGGTTCAATGTTTAGTGCGAAGTTGAAGCTAGTTGAAGGTAAGATTGTGTTTGAGTTTTAGTACTAAAAAGTAACTTGTAGTAGTTATAATATTGTTGGTTTGTGTGCTAGGGTTTTATGAGGGAAGCCCTTAAAGTTCCATTTAATTAAAGTTCGATACTCCTTTAAGAAAGCTACAGTTCAGCGTGAAAGATTTTAAAATAGAGCGTGTGAAAAGATATAATGAAGAAATTTTTAGAGTGTAAGTAGTATGGAATTGAAATGATATAGGGGTGTATTAAAATGAAGCGAGTATCAATTTTGGTAGCTGACGATGAAGCAGAAATTGCTGATTTAGTTGGGATACATTTAGAAAAAGAAGGCTACAATGTCGTTAAAGTAGCTGATGGAGAAGAAGTTATTCGTGTTATCGAATCTCAACAAATTGATTTGGTGATTTTAGATATTATGATGCCAAAAATGGACGGTTATGAAGTTACGCGTCAAATTCGAGGGCAATATCATATGCCTATCATTTTCTTGAGTGCGAAAACGTCTGATTTCGATAAGGTGACAGGACTAGTAATAGGAGCAGATGATTATATGACGAAACCTTTCACTCCGATAGAATTAGTTGCACGTGTAAATGCTCATTTGCGACGATTTTTCCTGTTGAATCAACCGAAAAAGGATGAAAATAAAGATGTTTTGGAAATTAGTGGAGTGGTCATTTATCCTGAGCAAAGGACAGTTAGTGTTCACGATGAGCATATTGAATTAACTCCAAAAGAGTTTGATATTTTATATTTATTAGCGAGCCATCCGAAGAAAGTATATAGTGTGGAAAATATCTTTCAACAAGTGTGGGACGAGGAGTACTATGAAGGCGGAAATACAGTTATGGTACATATTCGTACTTTACGGAAAAAACTTGGAGAAGATAAGAGGAAAAATAAATTGATCAAAACCGTTTGGGGGGTTGGTTATACATTCAATGGCTAAAATGGTAAGAAGCTTCCGCTCAAAAATGATTGCATTATTTGCTTTAAGCATGATATTAGCTGGTGGCATTACGTATATAATCTACAAAGGGCTTCAGCTCTATTATAAAACTATGGTTCGTTATGAGGATCCTTTGTCTCAATTTCGGTCAACGATTAGAAATATTGGAGATGTTAATTTCTTTTTAATTATATTTATCCCTCTATCTATTTTGTTTTTCTTTTTTCTTACTAGACCATATTCAAAGTACTTTAATGAAATTTCTAATGGAATTCATTATCTTGCTAACGGTGATTTTACAAATCGAGTTCATGTTGATTCAAATGATGAATTTAGTGATATTGCGCACGAAATCAATTTAGCAAGTGAAAAGTTAAAAGAAGCTGTTGAAAGAGGTGATTTTGCGGAAAATAGTAAGGATCAGTTAGTTTTAAATTTGGCTCATGATTTAAGAACTCCATTAACATCTGTTTTAGGCTATTTAGATTTAATTCTTAAAGAGGAGAATTTAACAAAAGAGCAAATTAAACATTTTTCGACGATAGCATTTACGAAGTCTCAACGATTAGAAGGACTAATTGATGAGCTATTTGAAATAACAAGAATGAAATATGGCATGCTAAAGGTTGAGAAAAGGTTGATTGATATAAGTGAATTACTTATACAGTTAGATGAAGAATTATATCCTTTATTAGAAAAGAATGATTTAGTAGCTAGAATGAATATTGCTCCTCATTTAAATATTTATGGAGACGGTAAATTGTTGGCAAGAGTATTTGAAAATCTATTAACCAATGCAATTCGTTACGGCTATGATGGACAGTTTGTTGAATTAAATGGACATATTGATAATGGAGAAGTTGTCGTACAAATTATTAATTATGGAGATAGTATTCCAGAGGAAGAGTTGCCGTATCTTTTCGATATGTTTTATACGGGTGATAAAGCACGAACCCAGAATCAAGAAAGTACAGGGCTTGGCTTATTCATTGCGAAAAATATTGTAGAGCAACATAACGGAACGATTTCTGCTGAAAGTAATTTAATCCGAACAATATTTGAAGTAAGATTACCAGCAGACGATGGTGCGGAATCTTATTTAAAAATTTAATAAAAATTTTAAGTTTACCCCACTTTTTATTTAAATAGTTTTTTCTATCCTATACTTAAGTAAGGTTAAGGAGGAAACTAGTAATGAAAAAGTGGGTATTTTTTTCACTTATATTGTGCACAGTATTTGTTAGTATTTATATGGCATCATTTTATCAAAATGGCGTAGAGGTTAAGGTTGCGGAAAAGGATGAAAAGGTAACTTTAACGAATACCGAAAAGAAAGAAATTACAAAAGAGCAAATTTATAAAGGTGATCTATTACTAGTTAATAAAGATTACCCAGTTCAGAAAGATAGCATAAAATCCGATATTATAAATTTATTTCAAAATAAAGAGTTAGTAAGTGGCTATGTAATACTTGATAGAAATCTTCGCCTATCAAAGGATATTGTAAATAAATTTTTGAAGGTAGTAGAAGCGGCGGAAAAAGAAGGTGTTAGTCATTTTTTAATTAGTAGTAGCTATCGAGATTTTGATGAGCAAAGTGAGCTATATCAAAAAATGGGCTCTAATTATGCATTGCCAGCAGGATATAGCGAACATAATTTAGGTTTATCACTCGATGTAGGGTCTACTCAAATGAAAATGGAGAAAGCTCCAGAAGGAAAATGGATTGAAGAAGAGGTATGGAAGTACGGCTTTGTTCTACGCTATCCGAAAAATAAAACAAACATTACAGGGATTCAATATGAACCTTGGCATATACGCTATGTCGGTTTACCTCATAGTGCCATTATGCATAAAAAGAAACTAACTTTAGAAGAATACTTAGATTTCTTGAAAGAGAATAGGGATATTTCCATTAATGCTGAGGGGAAAAATTATACGGTTTCTTATTATGAAATTTCAAAGAGTAGGACAATTAATGTCCCTGTGGATCAACATTATGAAATATCAGGAAATAATGTGGACGGAATAATAGTGACGGTTCATGAATAGTAGTCTACTTAATAAATGACTATCACATTGTTTGAACTGTCATTATGGCTGTTCAAACAATGTTACTGAAGTAAGGCAGGATAGGAGAAGCTCCAATTAGAAACATCTATTTTGAACTAGTGAAAAATTCTTTATTAATCATTTCGTGAAAATATTGATCCATTTGTTTTGCTGGAACCTTGCGACCATTTTGAACCCACCATGCACTAAGCGAAGAGAGCGCTCCTGAGTAAAATTCCACAATGATTTCAATTGGTACCGAGAAGTTCTCCCCGCGGTTATTTAACTCTAAAAAATCGTGCTTTAGTGTCTCTTTATTACGATAATTCATATAGTTATTGAAAATATCATCATTTTTATTTGATTGCATAATGTTGTCTAACAACTCTAAGTTTGGAACCATTTCAAAGGATTGGAATGGTTTTAATACACGTTCTTCTAAGCTAACCTTCACATATTTTTCGTTAAATTGTTCAATTCCAAAATATAATAAGTCGTATTTATCCTCAAAATGCTTATAAAAAGTAGTACGGTGAACCATTGCCTTTTCGCAAATTTGATTGACAGTAACTGAGCTAAACTCCTGTCCAGGTTGCGATAGCAATTCTTCAAGTGCCTCCCACAATAATTTATATGTTCTTCTAACCCTAAGATCGACCTTTTTATCATTAAAATTCATCTACATTCTCCTTGATTTGTAGTTTATATAGATACTCAATTAAATTTGATTCTTTCAACATTAAAATTAAATGTGTATATTATTTAGTAGACATTAGTAGCTTTATCCTACAAGTGTAGCAAATATTTAGGAATGAGGAAATAAATTTGAACACGACCAATCAAGTATCACCTAGTGATCCATTCGATTTATCGAATATAAAAAAAGGACCGATTATCATTGCTATGATTATTGGTGCTTTTGTTTCTATTTTAAATGAAACACTATTAAGTAATGCATTGCCAGAATTGATGCGTGAATTTAGTGTAACACCTACTACTATCCAGTGGTTAACTACCGTCTATATGTTAGTTGTTGGCGTGTTAGTGCCTGTTACCGCTTTATTACAACAGTGGTTTACAACTAGGCAATTGTTTTTATCTGCGATGATCTTATTTTTAATAGGAACAATTATTGCGGCATTTGCACCAGCATTTAGCTTTTTGCTTGTGGGGCGTATTATACAAGCATTCGGTACGGGTTTAATCATACCGATTATGATGAATACCATTTTAATCATCTTCCCACCGGAAGAACGTGGTGGAGCAATGGGTTTAATTGGCCTAGTTATTATGTTTGCACCAGCTATTGGGCCGACTCTTTCAGGAGTAATTATTGATACTCTTAATTGGCGCTGGTTATTTTACATCGTAATACCACTTGCTCTAATATCAATTATTGTTGGGGCAAAGTATTTAAAGAATGTTTCGGAAATAACTAGACCAGCAGTAGATGTCTTATCAATTATTTTATCAACAATCGGGTTTGGCGGATTTGTCTATAGCTTTAGTAAGTCAGGAGAGCTTGGATGGGGAAATGCAGAAGTATATTGTACTTTAATAATCGGAGTTGCTTCATTAATCTGGTTCATTATAAGACAATTAAAAATTAAGGATCCAATACTCAATTTACGTACATTTAAGTATCCAATGTTTTCAATAACAGTTGTACTAATTGTCATTGTCATGATGGCGATGTTCTCAACTATGACATTACTACCAATGTTTTTACAGGGTGTACTTTTAGTATCAGCTTTTAAATCTGGTTTAATTATGTTGCCAGGAAGTGTGTTAAATGGTTTCATGGCTCCGATTACCGGGAAGCTTTTTGACAAATATGGTCCTCGTACTATTATCATTCCTGGGATTGTGTTAGTAGCTGTTGCAATGTGGATGTTTATAGGGATTGATGTTGCAACGACAACAGGATATATTATTACGATCCATTGTATGCTATTAGTGGGTATCTCGCTTGTCATGATGCCTACACAAACACATGGCCTAAATCAATTACCTAAAGAATTGTATGCACATGGTACAGCAATCTTTAGTACGTTACAGCAAGTAGCAGGAGCCATTGGAACGGCACTATTCATTAGTAAAATGTCATCTGGACAAAAAGATTATTTAACACAGTCTGAAAATCCAAATGACCCAACGGAAATAGTAGCTGCTTTAACAGCAGGTTTTGATTCTGCATTTACGTTAGGATTTATCATCGTTTTACTTGCTATAGTTGTTTCGCTATTCATAAAACGTACGAAATAGGAGATAGCATGGTTGTTCTAAAAGGATAAAATCGATTGATTTAACAAAATAGACAATTCATAATACTTGAATTTGCAAAGGGGTATCCAATAGTCGAGAAATTGACTTTTTGGATTGCCTCTTTTTATTTACACATCTTCATTTTCTTTAGTTAATAATGTTTCTACAACATCAAAAAAGTCACTATCAGTAGCTTTATAATGTCTTCTACCCCAACTTTCAGTATCGCTAAAGATAACCATCTCTTTTTCATCAACAAACAAAAATATAGTAATTCGGTCCAAATCTGTTGTGATAGACATTATATAATTACAATTAAACATATCGTAATCATCTTTTGTAAGACGTAGCTTTACCTTCTTTAGTAATTTTAAAATCGAGGAATTATCATTTTTAAAAGTATAGTTTTTTCCAAATTTTAATTTATTCATTTTTGTTACATCTATAGAGCTAACCTTACTGTCTTCTAAGTGCGTTAGAACATCCGTTATTGGTTTTTCTTTATACTTATTGTATTGAAAAATGCCATATGATCCAGCCACTAATACAATACCGATAATGATGGTGATGAGTGCTTTTTTCATAAAATATAACCATCCCCATTTCTAAAATGTCTTTATATAAGACTAATGGGAATTAAATACAATTGCAAGGTTGTTATTTGAATAATTAAAATATTATATCAAACACTTTATCTTTAATGAAGCCTTGAAATAAAGTCGCAACGTTTACCCCTCTGGTTATGTTTATCCAAGAGGGTTTTTTATGTCCAAAAGTAGAAGAATATCTGAAGCAGAAAATTGGATAGAAAAATTAAAAGTGACATCAATTCGGGATGATTTAGAACAATGTATCTTATTAGCTTAAGTTTACACCATTTCTATTGTATCGCCATATCCTATAGGCATATAAGAAAGAGGTGGAATTTTGGCTAAACTTACTCTTGAAACAGCAAAACGATTATTGAGTGTTGCCGAACAGAAATCCTATCAAATGGGGCTCTCTAGCAATATTGCCATTGTAGATGATGGCGCTCATTTGATTGCTTTTCTTCGAATGGATAATGCGAGAATCGCAGGTATTGAAATCTCTAAAGACAAGGCTTGGACTAGTGTAAGTATGCAGATGCCGACTGCAAATTTATCGCAAGCAGCTCTTCCAGGTAGTCCTTCATTTGGTATAAATACCACAAATAACGGTCATATCGTCATTCTTGGAGGAGGTATTCCTTTAGTTAGTGAAGGGAAAATTGTTGGCGGTATAGGAATTAGTGGAGGCAGTAGTGCACAAGATATCGAAATTGCCAATGCAGTAGTTCAAGCTTTCGAATGGTTAAATAAGAATTAAAAAGGGAGAAGCCATGAAGCAAAACATGGTGATGTTAGTTAAAAATAAGCAGTAATCATTGAAGATTTGGGAAGAGATTCTCAATTCAATACTATTACTCTAGAATATCGGAATAAAATTAGTTGTACTTACACAATTACTAATAGGTCGTCCAGGAAAACTAAAAGAAATTGCCAGCATGGTTGTTTTTTAACATTAAACGAAGCATCATCCAAAGCAGTTCAAGTATTTACAATAGATGCTGGCCAAATTTCTTATAGAAGTAAAAATTGTTTTATTTAATAAGAAGTATAAAAATGAACAATCTAAATTCTAAAGTTACATATTTATATTCTGACAATGAATACTGGGGACAACATCTTGTCTCAAGGTTGAGCTATAATAATACTAAACATTTCAAATATTGTTAAAGAGAAGGTGAATCGTATGTATAGTAATCTAGAAAAACTAACAAGTCATAGAGTATTTCATTTTTTTGCAGAGATATCCAAAATTCCAAGAGGTTCAGGGAATGAGAAAGCGATTAGCGATTATCTAGTTCGCTTTGCAGAAGAGCGCGACCTCGAAGTAATACAAGACTCGGCATTAAATGTCATCATTAAAAAAGATGCTACTACTGGATATGAAAATGTTCCGACAGTCATTATTCAAGGGCATATGGATATGGTTTGTGAGAAAAACCAAGATACGATGCATGATTTTGAAAAGGATCCTCTACAATTAAGAATAGTAGGGGACATGCTGTATGCAACGGATACTACTTTAGGAGCAGACAACGGAATCGCAGTTGCATATGCGTTAGCATTATTAGATGCTAATGATATCCCTCACCCTTCTCTAGAAGTGGTCATTACGACTGAAGAAGAGACAACGATGAATGGTGCGATTGCTGTAGATGCTGCCCATTTCAAAGGTGAAATTTTGATTAATATCGATTCAGAAGAAGATGGTAAATTACTTGTCAGCAGTGCCGGGGGCGTACATGTTACGCAAGTACTGCCGATTAAATGGGAGAATGCTAAGGATCATGAAGTAGCTTACTGCATTCGTATTAAAGGATTAAAAGGTGGACACTCTGGTATCTCTATCAATAAGGAGAGAGGTAATTCTAATAAATTATTAGGAAGAGTATTACATGAACTATCATCGGAATTTCAATATTCTATACAACAGATTAATGGTGGTTTAAAGCCTAATGCCATTCCAAGAGAAGCAGAAGCAATTGTCTTCATTCAAAAGGAAGATGACGAGCAGATAAAAGAAAAAATTGAGAAATACAATGATATATTGAAAAACGAATTACAGTTTTCAGATCCAAATGTATCGATTGTCTTAGAAAAAAGAGAAATAAGCTCTACAAATGTATTCTCTAACGAAACGAAGCATAAAGCTATTACTTCATTGCTATTAATACCACATGGTGTTCAAGGAATGAGTATGGCAATAGAGGGGTTAGTGGAAAGTTCTACTAATTTAGGAGTTGTAACGACAACTGATTCATCTATTACATTCGAAAGTGAAATAAGAAGTTCTATCAAAAGTGCTAAATCCTATATGGTCACTCAAGTAAGATCGATTGCAGAAATGCTTGAATGTGAAGTACTCATTGATTCTGATTATCCTGAATGGCCTTATAATCCTGATTCAAAAGCGAAGAAACTATTTGAAGCGACGTATAAAGAAAAATACGGTAAAGAGATGGAAGTAATTGCTGTACATGCTGGGATTGAGTGTGGTGTATTTATTGAGAAGATTCCAGGTTTAGATGCTATTTCCATTGGACCAGATATATTTCTAGTGCATACCCCAGATGAGCATATAAGTATATCTTCAACCATCAATAACTGGGAATATTTCATTTATACGTTAAAGAGAATGAAAGATCTTCTGTAAATTAATTAAAGTAGCAGGCGTAAAAGTTTCCAAATTAATGCTTGCATTGATTCGTATTGTTTTTTCATCATAGACAGGAGTGGAGATATGGATTGGCAAACGTTGAATACAGATGAAGACATTAGGACCTTCATGAATAAATTTGGCTATTTTCATGATAGTTGTTTGAAAGAAGCTCATGTTCAAACTAAAAGTTTTGTTGGGGAAAATTACGGAATGGCAATTGACCCTACTACATCTGCAAGTCTTTTATTTCAAAGACAAGCTGGACCAATTTCTGCTATTGAAATAGTGTTTGAAGAGATTAAACACTTTTGCATAAGCCCTCTTCCAGCGGATTATACTGCAGAAATTCTTGACGCTACGTTTATAAAACAAAATGGTATTTTCTATTGGGCTAATTGTGAAGGTTTTAATCCTACGAATGTTAGTTTAGAGGAAGGTATAACTTGGATTTCTGCAAAATATGTAAAGTGGAGAGATAGAAGTAATTTGATGGGTGGACAACTGATTTATGGAGAAAAGAATTAACAAAAGATCTAATCAAGATTTATTTTTGTCATCTATTAGCTGATACTTTTCGTATTGTAAAATAGCTTTTTAAAAATTCTTCGATTCTATGAAGATGTATTGGAGGGATATAAGATGGAACAGTATTTAGAATTTAACAAAAGCATAAGAGATGATTTATTGAATAGTGTAAGAAATCTATCGGACGAGCAATTAAATAAGGAAGTTGAAGAAGGTCGTTGGACGATTATGCAAGTACTTCATCATCTGCATATAATTGAATCTGGAGTAGCAAAAGCAATTCAATATACTTTGAAAAAGGGTGAAAAGCAGACTGTTAATACCAAGCCAATTGAGTTAACAGTAAACCGTTCTACAAAGATAAAAGCACCTTCATTTGCAAATCCAGATGCAAGATTTATCACACTTGAAGAGATGAAAGAAAAACTGAAAGAATCACGTCATGTTCTTATTCAGGTTGTCTCAAATAGCAACAAGCATCAACTGAAAGAGAAAGCCTATCCACAGCCAATATTCGGATTAATGAGTCTAGATCAGTGGGTTCCATTTATCGGATACCACGAAAAAAGACATATTGAACAAATAGAGGAATTAAAAGAAAAACTATAAATCAAGTTAATTTTGAACTTACTACAACAATAAGAAAATCAAGGGCCTATTCACATAAGTGGATAGGTCTGTTTTGTAGAATATAAGTAAATGGAGTATTTAACATTCAAATAAGGAGGGATGAAGTGAACAAAAAAAGAATCCTATTATTAAGTATATTTGCTTTGATATTATTTTCAGCTTTATATTTAACAAGTAAACTGACCACTGAAACAGTTACGAGGGAAGTTAAAATAGGCGTTGAAAATAGTGATAATAGTGTTGAAATTGTAAATTAAACGGTTTTGGTAGCGGGAATTGTCACTAATGTTCTAGTTAAGTGAAATGAAAGGTTATAATAAATTGATGGAATTAATATCTTTCATAGTTTTGTTAGTCTTAATTGTGTTCCAACGTCTGAAGCAGCCAGCAAAGAAGTTCATTTTATTGATGTTGGCAAGTAGATTCCATCTAATTTCAAACTGGTAATGAGAATGTATTAATTGACGGAGGAAATAATGGCCAGGAAAATGAAGTAGTAGCATATTTAAAGAACAGAAAGTAAAAATATTAAATGCTGTTGTTTTAACTCATCCGGACGCTGATCATGTAGACGGATTAGCTGAAGTTTTGATACATTGAAAGTTAAAAGTGTTTACGCAACCAAGGCAATCCTTTTATCCTTTATGACTTATTATGCAGATAATTTATTTTAAGAAGGAATGATTAAATGAAAAAAATTATTATTATCCTTTTGGCCGCAGCTGCTATCACGATTGTTTTAGTTATAAATAATACCAAAGCAGAACAGGATAATTCAATATACGTAGCTGTAAATGGAAATGATCAAAATAATGGGACAAAATTAAAGCCCTTTCGAACACTAAAAAAAGCTGCTTCAGAAGCTGTTGCCGGAACTACCGTCTACATACGTAAAGGAACCTATAATGAAAGACTTGTCATTAAACATAGTGGAACAAAATCAAAACCAATTATTTTTAAAGCTTACAAAAACGATAAAGTTGTTCTTAGTGGAAAGGATGTAAAAGATGTTGAAGGAAATACATCCTTAGTTACAATAAATAATAAAAGTTATCTTACGATTAGCGGATTAACTATACAGGATCTATCGACTAATTTAACAGATGAAACGGTAATGGGGATTTATGTAACAGGATCTAGCAGTCATATTACATTAGAGAATAACCATGTGCGGCGAATTGAAACACATGCAGATGACGGAAATGGACATGGAATTGCCATATACGGAACTGGCCCAATGAAAGAGATAAATATTTTTAATAATATAGTAGAGGATTTAAAACTTGGTTCAAGTGAATCTCTTGTACTTAATGGCAATATTGACGGCTTTAAGGTGGAAAATAATCTAGTTCGCCGAAGTGATAATATCGGTATTGATCTGATTGGTTATGAGGGTACCTCTAATGATAAAAAAGCTGACTATGTCAGAAATGGGGTAGTAAAAAATAATAAAGTTTATGAAATATCCTCGTACGGAAACCCGGCTTATGGGGAAGATTATGCTGCTGGTGGAATATACGTAGATGGGGGGAGGAATATAACTATTGAAATGAATACCATTTATAAATGCGATATCGGAATTGAAGCAACGTCTGAGCATGCGAAAAAATATGCTAGTCATATTAATATTAAAAACAATACTATTTATAACAACTATTACACTGGGATATCGATTGGTGGGTATGATAAAAATCGTGGAGGTACGATAAATTCAACAATCTCGGAAAATATTATTTATCGAAATGACACGAAGGGACTAGATGGGGGACAGCTTTTATTACAGCATGATACAAAAAACAATGTGATCGAAAAAAACATTTTAACAGCTGGACCATCTCGCTTGTTTATTGCTAATTATTTCACAACCAATCAAGCAAATAAACTGCAAAATAATGTATTCCATAAGGAAAAAGGAAAAACTGGTATTTGGGTATGGAAAGAGAAAGAGTATACTTCTTTTCCAGAATTTAAAATTACTTCAAGTAGTGATGAGAGGTCCAGTTATTTAAATCCAAAATATGAAAATGAAAACAAGTATGATTTTAGACTAAAAAAAGATTCACCAGCAAAGAATATTATTTTAGAGTAAAAAACAATTATCTCAGAACATGGTACTGAAAAAAGCAGAGCCACTTTATTACCTCTACGGGTTCTAAAATAACTGTAAAGGCGACTAAGAGGTAGATAAAATTAAAAAATTCTTAGACTCCACATTAAAGTTTAAGTAGCAGTACATATGTAGTGAAAGAAAAATAGTAAAGAAAAAGCGTTCCTCTCAACTAATTCGAGTGGATTGCTTTTTTTTATTAAGAAGTTTTTGCATTTACAGTTTTCTTTTTGAAGTAACTCATGGTTTAATCTATCTACGAGAATGTAAAAATCCTATCCAGAAGTTTAAAAGTCTAGTTCATATGTGTAAGCAGATTTATTCTGCATTACACGATAGGCTACTAAATTTTTAATAAATCGCCTTGAGCATTATAAAAGGAGTTAATAAAAGGGCGTTACATATCTTATATGACCAATATGTAACGATCTTTCCTTTTAATTAAACTAAAGCCCCCGTTAGCTTAATAACTATTTTTTATTTTTCAAATTCCTCGATTACAATGTTGGGGCAGTTTATTTCGGATAGCAATTCATCTATGTCAGTTATTTCAAAAGGATAAACTACACCTTTCACATTTTTCTGTTGAGCTATTTTTGCTAAAGAAGCAGTTGCCATTGCTGTTGTATGATAATCAGAAAAGGTGGATAGGGCTAATATTTTTACCTTTTCTTTGTTATCGATTACTCCCTTTACCTCAACAGTAAGAAAAGCATTTTCATTTTTATGAGGTTTATGTTTTACTACCTTAGAAAGAAAATCCTTGTACTTATGAACATTTTTTATGAAGCCAACCTGTCTTAAAAAAGATACCAGCTTATTGAAACCATTAACATTCCAAGAAGTCCAATAATTTATATAGTTAATATCCAACGTTTCTTTTAAAATAGCTTTTTCTGAATGGTCTATACATCTTACCTCTTTTTCTTTAAGGTGATGAAGGAAATCCATTTTTCTTTTATTAGTAAATCCAGATATAACTTTGTTTTCAAACTTTACTGGTTGAGCAATTATATTTAACATATCCAAAATTCCAGATATTCCAGCTTTAGCATTTGTATTTTGTAATAATCCAACATTTATCTCTGTTACTTCTGAAAAATTTGAAATAGCCTTTTTTACCATTAATCCTGATAATCCAGGGAAAAATCCAGACATTACAACTGAACCTATATCATTATTTTCTGCATCTTCATTTTGCTCGTTAACTTTCTCTACAAAGTCATAATATGGTGTAACATCTAGACATAATATTTTATTTTCTATACATGCTTTTTGAATATATGGATTTTTCTGTTTCAATACTACAACTACAATATCAATATTTTTTATTACCTGCTTTACATTTTCTTCTTTATTTGCATCTAAATATTGGAATTGAACATCGGTTTTAATAGAATTCGCTAATTTTTCTCCTCGTTCAGTTTTATAGTCGGTCACTATTAATCTTAATTGATTATCAAATATTCTTAATAATTCGCTACAAACTAATTGACCAAGAACTCCTGATGCCCCAACAACCATAATCTTTTTCATGATTTTAATGCCTTCTCCCTGTATACATTACCAAACTTTAATCTAATTTATTTTATATCTAATTCAACTCGACTACTTCGTTAGCACAAGAAGCGATTGCTCTAATTGAACAATTGCCCCGTTACTTTAAGTTGTAAGTAACTGATTTGGTTCGACAATTCTATTGTCTCATTAGCCCAAACGGGCCAGGTGCTTTCATCATGAATATCTTTCATTTTATTCTCCCCTAGGATTATAATTTTTTCAGTTTCAGAAAAATCTTTGTACCTGCATTCTTTTACAAACCTACCTCATTAGTTTAATTAGTTCAACAGAAAAGAGCTTGGATTAAACTGTCCATTTAGTTCAATAAAAAAAGAGCTGTCTGAATAGGTCAAAGTTCTTCTACTAAATCACCTGTCAGTTGAATATTAGACTTCAAAATATTTAGTTTTTCTTTGAATTAATATTATTTATTATTAAGATAAAAGAAAAGATTAATAAAAAGAAAAAATCTAGACGTGGCAAACCTATTATCTTGAGTAATAAGTTCAGTGAACAACTCATTTAGTTGTTGCGATTTTACATTAGGAATAAATAGTAATCGCCTCTTTCATTCCTATAATTTTTCGAGATTTTTCATTTATTCAAAGACTCTAAATGGTATCTTTATAGTTCCACACCCTACCACAAGACCGTAAAAATACATATTGAGTGGACCTTTTGGAATCGGTGCAGAAATGTAAAAATGTAAGCAAGGGGATGAATTCAGTGTTTAACGATTTTAAGCTAACGGAAGGCCGTCCTTTATATATTCAGCTTAAGGAATATTTAAAAAGAATGATTACAAACGGGCATTTGCTTGAGCACCAAAAGCTTCCATCCACCCGTGAACTCAGCTCATTATTATCCATCAGCCGAAACACCGTTCTAACGGCTTATGCGGATTTGGAGCAAGAAGGCCTGATCTATGCGGTAAAAGGAAAAGGAAACTTTGTAAGTCATGTAGAGACCTTCAAATCCCTATCTATCGAGTTGAATTGGACTAAAAAAATCAATGAGCAAACCTTTTTGGCAGAAAAATTGGACCTCATGAAGCATGGAGTGCGCTGGAATAAGGAAATGATCTCATTTACTAGTATCGCTCCCGATGAAAAGCTATTTGATGTAGAAAATTTTAAAAAGGCCTTTTTAAATCGGATGTCCATTGAAGGAGACATTGTTCTTAACTATGGCTATGCAAAGGGCTATAAACCACTTATCGAATACCTGCTTCACTACATGGAGATTAAGGGGGTAGACATTAGAAACAAAGATATTTTAATTACCAATGGCTTCACGGAAGGTCTGGATATTCTTTTATCCACTTTAAATAAAAAGAGCGGCCGTCTTATTTGTGAAAATCCAACCCATCATTCTGCCCTTAAGCTCTTTCAATTACATGGCTTTGAAATTGATGGAATTGATATGGAGGATGACGGTGTCAATGTTAGGATGCTAGAAAAATGCTTATCAAAAAATGAATATGATTTTGCCTATTTCATTCCGTCTTATCATAATCCAACTGGAATCGTAACATCCTCTGAAAAAAGGAAGAAAATTATGGATCTGTTTTCGGCCTATCAGCTTCCTATCGTTGAAGATGGATTTAATGAAGAATTACGTTACTCGGGATCACATCAGGCTCCATTGGCTGCCTTTGCTGGACTCGGCAATAATGTCATTTATATCAGCAGCTTCTCTAAGATTCTTTTTCCTGGCTTGCGGGTTGGATGGATTTTAGCAGACAAAGAGTTGATTTATTACTTGGAAAGTATGAAAAGAGCTCGAACGGTTCATACCTCAACTTTAGACCAAGCTGTGTTATATCAATATTTAAATGATGGCTACTTTGAGAAGTATATAAAGAAAGCGAAAGCAGTCTATAAGAAAAAATATGAACTAGCTGTCCATTATTGTAAGCAATGTATTCCTTGTAAACGAATAACCGGTGACGGTGGGCTCCACCTTTTTATAGAACTAGATAACAACATTGATTCACAAAAGCTTTTAGAAACATGTTACCAAAAGGGAGTTGTTTTTTCGCCAGGCAATGTTTTTTACACGGACAGTAGAGGAAAGCATACATTACGATTAGGATTTTCTAGGCTAAACGAAAGAGAGATAATTCAAGGAATTAAAATCATAGGGGACACCTTAAAAAAAAATTTTGGAGGTTAAAAAAATGAGAGTTGGCGTCATTATGGGAGGGGTTTCTTCCGAGAAGCAAGTTTCGCTTATGACAGGTGAAGAAATGATGGTTCATTTAGATAAAAATAAATATAAAATTGTACCAATCCACATAGAGAAAAAAGAAGATTTAGTGGAAAATGCGAGGAATCTTGACGTTGCGCTACTGGCGCTACATGGGAAGTACGGTGAGGACGGCACCATTCAAGGTACCCTTGAAACCATGGGAGTTCCCTATACAGGGAGCAGTGTCCTGTCCAGCAGCTTATGCATGGATAAGAATATCTCGAAAAAAATCATCAGGTATGAAGGAGTGCAAACACCGGATTGGATTCACCTTATGAACATGGAAGAACTTAATATGGATGAACTAGACAAGATGGGTTACCCAGTAGTTGTGAAACCTAATTCAGGTGGTTCGAGTGTAGGAGTAAAAATTGTTTATGACAAAGAAACGGTAAAATCTGCGATTACTGAAGTATTCAAATGGGATTCCGAAGTGATAATCGAAAAGCTTATTACGGGCGAGGAAATCACTTGTTCGATATTGGATGGAAAGCTTTTACCGGTGATTTCCATTCGTCATCAGGGTGAGTTTTTTGATTATACCTCGAAATATAATGATGTGGCTACCATTGAAGAGGTGGTCCAGCTCCCGCCCGATACACACAATCGTGTCGCTTTTGCAGCAATTTCTTGCTATAAATCATTGAAATGTAGCGTTTATGCCCGAATAGACATGATGATTAAAAACGGGGTCCCTTATGTGTTGGAAGTTAATACATTACCCGGGATGACGAAAAACAGTCTGTTGCCAAAAAGTGCACAATCAGCAGGTATCCCTTATCATCAGCTACTTGACTTGATCATAGAAAATTCACTTAAAGTAAGGAAAAATGATGTATAGACCAATATGGGCCGAAATTAGCCTTAGCAATATTTCACATAACATTCGTGAATTTCGAAAAATAATTCCAAACTCAACAAAAATAATGGCAATGGTAAAAGCAAATGGCTATGGACACGGAGCATCCCAGGTTTCCAAAAAAGCTATTGATACTGGGGTAGATTATTTGGCTGTTGCAAGTTTAGAGGAGGCAATTGAACTTCGAAAATCAAATATTAAAGCCCCCATACTGATACTTGGCTACACACCACCTTCAGCAGCGAAGCATGTTGTGCATTGGGATTTAACACAATCAATTTTTAATTTAGAACATGCAGAATCTTTATCAAAGTATGGGCAGATCTTAGGAAAAAAGGCAAAGGTTCATGTCAAGGTCGATACAGGAATAGGACGATTGGGACTGCAAGCAGAAGAAGCAAGTGATTTTATCGATACCGTTTCAAAAATGGAAGGGATCTATCTAGAAGGAGTGTTTTCACATTTTGCTACCGCAGATGAAGCCAACAAATCGTATGCAGAAAGACAAACGAACCGATGGAAAAGTCTATTGGCAGAATTGGAAAAACGAAAAGTTTCTATTCCCTTACTCCATATTGCGAATAGTGCAGCAACTATCGAATTTCCAAATATGACCTACGATATGGTTCGTATCGGAATTTCAATGTATGGTCTTTATCCATCTAAAGATGTGAATTACACAAAAGTTAATCTTAGACAAGCTATGCAGTTAAAAACCAAAGTCATCCATATCCAGACACTTGAGAAAGGGTCTGGTGTATCATATGGAGCAACTATGATTAAAAGAGATAAAGCAGTTATTGCAACTATTCCGATTGGGTATGGGGATGGATATTCTAGACGATTATCTGGAATGGCTTACGTTCTTATTCACGGACAAAAAGCTCCTGTTTTCGGTAGAATATGTATGGATTTTTGTATGATCGATGTAACTGATATTAAGGATGTAAATATTGGTGATGAGGTGGTCGTTTATGGGGATCAAGGAAATCACTTTATATCATTAGATGAAGTGGCAAATGTGTTAGAGACTATATCGAATGAAGTTGCTTGTAACTTAGGTCACAGAGTTCCTAGAATTTATAAATAACAAGCTAAAGGCAGCATTCATATTAATAGGAAATATTATAACAAGTTATTTTTATGCTGAACTATTTTTTATATTAGTTCAGCTTTTATTTTTGATTAAAGATATAATCTGGAATATACACGAAATGGAATTATAGTATAAGTGAGATGTTAAATTATATATTATTCAACTAACGGGGCAGGTTAGTTGAAGAAGAGTTTTTTTGCGAATGTGTTGAATAAGTTAATATATGTAAAATATTGAACGGAAAGGGGTTCTTTACTTCAAGTCTGGGGGTGGCACTTTTTTCTTAAACTAACGCAGGACAGTTCAATAATATTTATAGGGGGCATTTTATGATTAAGTCTTTAAAAGGGCAATTTATCTTGTCTATATTTGTTGCTATTGGCTTTGTTTATGTTAATTTTTCTAGTATTGAGTTTATTGCTGACAAAAGGGATCCAACCGTTCGGGTAATATTTTTCTTCATTATGATTTTATCGGTGTTTAATTCGGGATTATTGACGGAAAAATACATTCAAACAAGAAAGAAGAAATAACTTTTACCCAACTAACGGGGCAGGTTAGTTCAATGAGAACCTGCTTAGGTAGTAATCCCATCTCGTATTTCTTAAAAAACATATTATATAAGAAATGTGGAGGTGGAATTATGTCCGAAAAAAAGAAGATTAATAGAATAAAACCTAACAAATGTTGTCCACCGGTTAAGTACACAGCACTTAATAGTTGTTGTTGTCCTCCTGACGACCCACCTTGTTTGAGTCTTTGTGACTGTTGTGTTTCTCCACTTCAGTCCGTCTTACAACAACTTGTTGGGGAAACTGTAATTCTTGCTACTATTGCAGACGCGCCAAATCAACAACCTCTCTTTTTTTTATACACTATTGATGAAGTAAATGATTTTTTAGTTACTGTTACAGGTGTAGAGGGTACCTTTGTGGTAAATATTTCTGATGTATTAGGGGTAGGATTTTTACCACCAGGTCCTCTTATTAACTTGTTGCCACCTGCTTGTTCTGGATGCGAATGTGATTGTCGTGAACGACCAATTAGACAATTACTGAATGCACTTATCGGTTCTACAGTGAATCTCTTAGCAAGTAATGGTTCTATTGCAGTAGGTTTTAATGTGGAACAAACAGGTCTTGGCATAGTGTTAGGTACTTCACCAATAAATTCTGATTTAGTTAGATTTGCAATTTCAACTTGCAAAATTACGGCTGTCCAAACTAATTGAATAAGGGATGATAAACAGGTGCTTTACTTCAAGAAGGAGTAAAGCTTTTTTCTTATTGAACTAACGGGGCAGGTTAGTTGAAGAAGGATTTGAAAGAAGAATAATCTTTAAAAAGAATAGACCTTTGTATGAAGGTTGATTTAAACTAAATCAGTCTTCATTAATGGAATTATTTTAAAAATACAAAAATGTAGAGGAGCATTAAACTATGCAACATCTAAAAAGTGTTTTAGAACTGATTAAACTGGGAGAAAAACTAAAAATGGAATTACGACATAGTTGGTTATCAGATGGTCGTCGAGAAAGTGTTGCAGAACATACATGGCGTGTTGCCTTAATGGCAATGGCAATAGAATCGTCCCTTCCATTAAAAGTAGATAGTGAAAAACTTCTCAAAATGATTATTATCCATGACTTAGTAGAAGCATATGCAACTGATATTCCTGCTTTTGAAACAATGAATAATTCAGAGGCCAAAGAAATTAAAGTAAAGAATGAAATTGCTGCAATTGAAAGAATCCGTGATTTGTTAGGAGGAGAGAGTGGTCAGTTGTTTTATGATTATTGGTTGGAATTCGAGCAAAAAAACACTTACGAAGCTAAAGTTGCGAATGCCTTAGATAAATTGGAAGCGCAAATTCAACATAATGAAGCGGATATAGATACATGGTTACCGATTGAATATGAAATGACTTACATGTTGGGAAAACATACTGACTTTGACCCAGTATTGACCGAGCTAAAAGATTTAATAGAAGCGGATGGTATCCAAAAACTTAAAGAATCTGGTTTGGACACCGATGCTATAAAGTCAAAAGCTTATCCCTCAGCTTATCCCTCATAGGCTTTTAAGCTATTCAACTAGCGTGTGCTTTAGTTTAAGATCGTAGAGCTGCTAAAACGGCTCTTCTTTTCTTATTCAACTAAAGAGGCAGTTTTCTTGAATAAGCACTTAAAAAAGAGACAGTACCTATTTTGGGTACTGCCTCTTTTCCTTAATACATTTACTTTTATAATCTAACTGCAAAGTAGTTACGCTGCCAGGCTTGCTCAACCCCAAAATAGCGACTATATAGAGTGTCAGTAATCAGTGATTGGGGTAGTGATATGGGGAAGAAAATATGGTTATTAATTAATGAGAGTTTGAGTGTCTTAAAAAAGAAGACATATTCCCTTTAGCGCGGGGAATAAGTCTTCTTTGTCTTTTTTTATGCAATAGATGTGCTTTTTGTAAACATGTTGGTGGTACCCCATATAGTAATACAAAAAAGCCTTCAAGAAAAAATAGTAAAGGTAAATGTAAGAGATACATTCTATTTCTTAAATGGAATATTCAACAATTCTGGAACTGTGACAAATTCATAGCCTTGCTCTTTCAGTTTTGGGATAATTTGGTGAAGTGATTCGATCGTATTCGTTCGATCTCCACCCGATTCTGCCCCATCGTGCATGAGAATAATCGCGCCTGGATGAATGTTGTCTACTACATTCGAAGCAATAACTTCCGGTGGGTCTTCCTGCCAATCCAACGAATCAACCGACCAGGCAATCACGTAATAGTTCATTTCCCTAAGCTTCTCGACTAATTCATTGTATAAGAAGCCATATGGTGGTCTAAATAATTTTGTCCGGTAACCAATAATGTCGTTAAGAGCATCTTCCGTTCTAGTTACTTCCCTCTCTAGGGTTCCGAGGTCGGATTCTTTGACAAGGTTAGGATGGGCGTAGGTATGGTTTCCGATTACATGACCCTCGTTTTGCATTCGCTTGACAATTTCAGGGTTAGCAACGGCTTTTGAACCTAACACGAAGAATGTTGCTGGTACATTGTACTGTTTTAATACATCTAATACATCATTTGAAAAACGTGGATCAGGACCATCATCAAAAGTTAAAGCAACTCGTTTTTGATCAGCAGGACCTTGTAAGAAAAATATTTCTGGATACCGTTGTTGTAAAATTCTTAGGTCAACAGGCTGCAGAGGATCCCGCCCGGAATTTTCAGATCCTCCTTTAAGGTCAGGTAAATCTTCTTCCGGATTATCTCGTATGTCCGCTTTCAACCATTGCCTCGATACATCTGCCAAGGGTCCCTCATTCGCATCAACAGTCATGATATCTGTTATATGCAAACAAAATAAAAACCCCGTAACCAACAACCACTTGAATATTCGTTCTTTCATCCATTCATCTCCTTTTTATATTGATACCCGTTTTAGCGATGGCTATTCTAACCTGAATATGTTTTTATTTCTCATAGTTGTTTAGCATAATAAAAATTTCATTTTTTGTTCAACTAACGGTTTTGTTGAACTTATTTAACTAAAGGGGCAGATTAGTTGAACAAACACATGATTTTTATGAACTGGGCAAGCTACCTTGACTGATAAAATAAGGTGGTTATTCAAATATGAAAAAAAAACAAATTACCTCTATTTTGATTTCACTCGTTTTGGTATTAACGTTTATCACTTCGGGAGTGATGTTGTCGAATACAGGTAAAGCTGAAGTTGAAAAAGTAAGTTCTGAAGAAGAGCATCCCGATTTTTATGATGTATTATTAGTTTTATTAGACCCTGAGGCTAGGAAAGTGATTAATAAGGAATATCCAAATCGTAGTTATGCACTCTGGAATGCAGAAATATTAGAAGTAAAACGACAAACTGGCGGGTATTCTCAATATGATTTTACTGTGAAAGTAAAATATGATACGTATACAGGTCCATTTAATCCACCTGAAGGTCCTATTACTATAACCTTTCATGTAACAACAGATGGAGTTTCAGTAGCGAAAATTCAAAAATGAGTCTTGATACAGCTTTGTATCCAATTCAACTAACAGGTGCTTTAGTACAAGAAGGATTACGCTCTTCCTAAGCTTACCTTGCTTTTTGCGAAAGGCTATTGATATCATAAGCTCAAGACGATATACTTGCGATTTTGCAAAAAAAAACATCACACTAAGTAAAGGAGAACTATGTACACAATCAGCAGATTTTCACAACTATGCAAAATGAGTGCTCGCATGTTACGACACTATGACAAGGAAGAACTTTTGAAACCAGTACATGTAGATACAACAAACGGGTACAGATTTTATGAGAAGAATCAATTAGAAACGGCATTACTAATTAAGAAATTGAAAGAATATAGATTTTCCCTGCCTGAAATTAGAACGATTCTCCAGTCGTCAGACAGTACATTGTTTATAGAAATGATATACGCGAAAATAAATGAAATATCAAAAGAGATGAGTCGATATAGACAGATTATTACAGAAATGCATGAGATGATCGAAAAAAATGAGGATTTAATACAAGGAGAAAGAAAATCGTATGATATATTGCTTGGAATGCGAAAAGAGATTAGAGTCGTAAGTCAAAGATTACAGATTAATATTGATGACATGGACAAGTACATTGATTCCTTTTACGATAAGGCAAAAGAGAGTAATATTCAGTTACTTAGTGTTCCGTCTGTCATTTTTTTTGATGAAGAGTTTACCCCTGACCACTGCGATATTGAATTAATGATTCCAATCATTCATAGGAATGACGAAAAAATATCAAGGGAATGGCAAATAAAAAAACTCCCCCAAAAGATTGTTGCTACTACCTTGCATATCGGAAGTTATGACTATATCGGATACGCACATATGGCACTTGAAGAATGGACAGAAAGCAACGGCTACTGCATGGATGGTCTTCCTTATGAAACCTACTTGAAAGGTTCAGAGTGTGACTGTCATGTAGAGGAGTATGTGACGCAAATTAGCCTTCCCGTCATCAAAAAAGAAATGCAATAATTGCTTGACTTTGACACTATGTCAAAGCTTATTCTACTTCCAAGAGAAAGCTATCACAACTTAAGGAGATCTTGGATATGAAAAAGATAATTGTACTTTGCGTAGGGGCTTTATTAACGGCTGGAATCATAATGGGGGGGTGTAATCCAGGTAAAGGTGAGGGGAGACAATTCGTGGAAAAGCAGCAAGTAGGTAAATACACAATGCCCGATGAAAGTAGCAAACATGAAGGTACGTGGTTGCAATGGCCCCATTCCTTTACATATGGTAAAGGCTATGAAGAAAAGATTGAACCAATTTGGATCGAGATGACAGCTGCCCTTAGTGAAGGAGAAAATGTTCATATTATCGCATATGATGAATATGAAAAGAACTATATTAATGATCTTCTGTATGATGAGGGCATAAATATGGACAAAATTGATTTTTATATTGTACCTACTGACGATGTATGGGCAAGAGATACAGCGCCAATTTTTGTATACGATAAAGAAAACAATCTGAAACTCATGGATTGGGGATTTAATGGATGGGGTAAGAAAACGCGATACAAAAAAGATGCATTAATACCAAGTGTTCTTAGCAAGCAGTTAGGTATGGAAAGAATTAATCTAAATAGTGTAGTACTTGAAGGTGGAGCATTTGAACTAGATGGTAATGGCACTTTTTTATCGACACGTAGTGCTGTTACTAATAAAAATCGAAACCCTAAATTATCAGAATTAGAAATCGAGGAGTATATGAAAGAAAATCTTGGTGCTAATAACTTTATTTGGTTAGATGGAGTGCCAAACCTAGATATTACAGATTTTCATATTGATGGTTTTGCAAAATTTCATGATAAGTCTTCAATCATTACAATGAAAAAGGATGATTTAGAAGAATGGGGTCTTTCCAATAAGGATATTAAAAAATTAATGAATGCAAAGAATGCCTTCGACAAGCCTTATCAGTATGTGTATTTACCAATCAGTAAAAATAATGTAATTTTAGATAATGGAACGAATTTAGAATACAAAGGTTCATATGTGAATTTTTATATTGGGAATACAGTTGTATTAGTTCCGAATTATAATGACCCTAATGACAAAATAGCAAACGATACAATCCAAAAACTATACCCTAATCGTAAGGTAGTTGGTATTGATGTAAGGGAACTTTATAAAGATGGTGGTATGATTCACTGTGTTACACAACAACAACCAGTCAATTTAAAGTGATAGAGTTTTTTACAGCGAATCAACATAATTGAAAACAATACTATCATTACAATTAATTCCATTTTTCAATATTGTTTACGAAGCAATAGATCAAAAAGAATTGCTTCTACTTTGCCCCTAGGGACAGCTTTACAGGTAGTATCCCTAATACACAAAATCTCGGTAAATCCTTGGCGTATAGAATACCGGTATTTTTTCTTCAGTATGTCGCTTAGCTTATATTTTCGTTAATATATTAGCGGTTGTAGTTTTGTAAAAAAGTTTGATTAAAATCATGGCACCTCTATAGATTTTTTAGAGGTGCCATGATTTTTTATGGGATCTTTATATTGATATCACTATAAAGATTGTGAAGAAATACACTTAAACTAACGGGGCAGGTTAGTTGAACAAGAAAATACAAATAAAAACCCCTAAATTAACAATTTAGGGATGAAAAATAAAATACAACGAACATTATTAAGATATGCACTTAGTAGATGTCTTTTGGTTCCAAGCAATTTAAGCAAGATGTCACATTACGACGATCTATTTTTACGACCCTTTACACTTAAACTAACGGTATTAGGAAAGTAAATTTTGAACTCAACGTTTAAATGTTTTTTTCAAAAGGAAGCCTAAATGATCTTAATGATTCTGAAGATAGATAATGAATTAAGGCAATGATTCCTCCTATAAAGTTTGAAATTAAATCTAAATCTGTATCTAATAAATTGGGTTGATTCTTGATAACTGGTTTATACAGTTCATCCTGCAAAAACTCAAATATTTCATAAAAACTACCTAATGGGGTACCGTCAGGAAAATGCGGATTTACAACGCTAAGTCTATTTTCCTGACGATTCTCCCGTTTTTAACAACGTTAAGAAAGTTTCAGTGGTCTTAAAGAATCTAATGAGATCACTTTCTCCCAGAATCCTTCAAGGCAATTTCAGTAACTGAACGAAATCGGAATGGATATTATTTTTGAAGAAAAAGTTTCCGGAGCAACAAAAGATCTTGTGCAACTTCAAAAAATGTTAGAGGATATACAAGAAGGTGACATCATTTATGTTACGGACTTAACTCGGATTACTCGTAGTACACAAGATTTATTTGAATTAATCGATAACATACGGAGTAAAAAGGCAAATTTAAAATCCTTAAAAGATACATGGCTAGATTTATCAGAAGATGATCCCTACAGTCAATTCTTAATTACGGTTATGGCGGGTGTAAACCAATTAGAACGTGATCTTATACGTATGCGGCAGCGTGAAGGAATTGAACTGGCTAAGAAAGAAGGAAAGTTTAAAGGTCTGTTAAAGAAGTACCATAAAAATCATGCAGGAATGAATTATGCAGTAAAGCTTTATAAAGAGGGAGATATGACTGTAAATCAAATTTGTGAAATTACAAATGTGTCTAAGGCCTCATTATATAGAAAGCTATCGGAAAGGAACAGTTGATGAGTTATACCAAAAAACGGAAATATATAATAGAAAATAAATTTCATATAGAGGTGGAATTATATGCCTAAAATTGACAATATGTTAGCAATTCTATGGATGCTTCGTTCAGGTGAAAAAATTACTGCAAAACAAATTTCAGAAAAGTTAGAGATGAATATAAGGACTGTGTATCGTTATATTGATACAATTTCAACAAGTGGCGTACCTATAATTTCAGAACCAGGACATAACGGTGGATACACTTTATTGAACAATTTTATTGAGGCTCCTCTTTTTTTTGATTTTGAGGAGCAAACTTCACTATTTCACGCTGCTGTTTTTGCAGAAGAAGCCGGATATTATGGAGGTGAAGCACTAAATAGGGCCATTTCAAAACTAAGTAAATACTCAAATCAAGAGCAGGAAACAAAGATAAACCAACATTTAACTAGTCTTGAAGTAATAAGTCGATTAAGTTCACTCTCTATGGAACTTTTTTTGAAGGAGTTGGAGCAGGCCGTAGCTGACGGGTACTCAGTAAAAATTCTTTACCATAAAAGTGGCGAAAAGCAATTAAATCATAGATTGGTCGATCCGTACAGAATTATCTATTGGAATAATAAGTGGTATGTGATTGGATTTTGTCATCTTAGGAATGATATCCGTAGTTTTAGAGTAGATCGAATTGAAAGTCTAATGCTAACCGAAAATAAGTTTAACCGGCCAGAAAATTTTTCAGCACGTGACTTTTTTATAAAAAGTCTTCTTCCAACTATAGAAGATAAGGAAGGGATTATTTCTTTAGTTATTGATGGGGATAAAAGTGTATTGGCTGATATTTGCCAACATTGGTTTTTAGGACATTATTTACAAGAACGGACTTCAAATCAAGCAGTTTTTCTTCTTGAAAAAGATATGATACATACATATGTACCTTATTTACTTTTACCGTACAATAAATCTATTAAAGTTATTGAGCCAATAAGTCTTAAGAAAAGACTTATTGAAGTTCTGTCGGAATTAATAAAATTTCATCAAGTATGATAACTTCCCTGACGTTAACTGTCAGGGAAGTTATATTATAATAGCTATATCAATTGTGATTGGAGTGTTATTGGATGCAAACAAAAAAAGTTTTTCTATATGTATTTAATACAATGTCGGACTGGGAATATGGATATTTAATTGCTGAACTAAACTCAGGAAGATATTTCAAAAAAGATTTAGCACCTTTAAAAGTAATTACAGTAGGAGCTAATAAAGAAATGATTACTACTATGGGAGGACTGAGCATAAAACCAGATATTTCCCTTGATGAATGTACTCTTGAGAGTAAAGATCTTTTAATTTTACCAGGAGGGACTACTTGGAGTGAAGAAATTCATCAACCTATCTTGGAAAGAATTGGCCAAGCTTTAAAGCTTGGCACTATTGTTGCTGCAATTTGTGGTGCAACTGAGGGCCTCGCGAATATGGGATACTTAGATACTAGAAAGCATACAAGTAATAACTTAGAATATACTAAAATGGTATGTCCTAACTATAAAGGAGAAAAGTTCTATGAGTTAGGATCTGCGGTATCTGATGCGAATTTAGTTACTGCATCAGGAATAGCTCCTTTGGAATTTGCAATGGAGGTACTGAAAAAAATAGATGTATTTACACCAGATGCATTACATTCATGGTATAACCTAAATAAGACTCATAAACCTGAATACTTCTTCCAGTTAATGAATTCAATAAATAAATGAAGTAACTGAAAAGCTCAATTTCTCTATTTTGATTTGTAGAGAAGTTGGGCTTTTTAATTTGGAATTTCCTTATCGTTGTAAATCCGCATTTTCCTGACGATACCCCTATTAAGAAAGACATTAGAGGAATCTGGAAAAATAGGTAACAAAGTTGTACTGTTTATAAAAAAGTTGCATCGTTTTGCCCCTTTAGATATGTTTTGTCTAAAGGGGTTTCTGCTACAATATCTTTTTTAATCAACATGTTCTAGTTTAATAATTACTTTACGATTTATTACTAGGAATTATTTACACAGTACTTTTTACTCCTTATAAGTTTAAGTTCATATTTGATTTGCCACGCCCCATTTGCACATTTCCTCTAATATTGGCATTAAACTCTTTCCTTTTGGCGTTAAGGAGTATTCCACTTTTGGAGGAATTTGAGGGTATTCTTTTCTGTGAACAATTCCAGAGTTCTCTAGTTCGCTTAACTGAGAACTTAACATTTTGTGAGTGATAGCAGGAATTTTCTGTTTTAACTCTCCATAACGTAAAATCGTATCGGAAGATAATTCATACATTATTTTCATTTTCCACTTGCCACCGATTAACGATAATGTGAAGTCAAATGGTCTTTGTTTGTTGCGCCTCATAAAATTATTACTTGATTCTGGCAATAACATCACTCTCCTTTAAGTAAGTATCTAACAAAAAAGTGCATACTAGTTTTATTTGTATTCGAGTTTATAATTTAGGATGGGTTCATGAGTGATTCAGAATTCTATAATAATTCTATTATAGATTCGACATATTACTTAATCAAATATAGTTGAAGGAGAATGAATAGATGTCTAAAGAACAGAAACTCATATTTAATACAATTGATTTGAGCGAGGATGAGATGTATAAATTGTTAATTGGCTCTGTGATACCAAGACCGATTGCATGGGTTTCATCAAAAAGTAAGGATGGCATTTTAAATTTAGCGCCATTCAGCTTTTTTACTGTGGCTTCTCGAAATCCACCAATACTTTTAATCTCAATAGGACCGGGCGTTAATGAACGAAAGGGAAGCATTAAGGATACGTTAACGAACATTCGTGAAGTGAAAGAATATATAATTAATATGGTACCTGAGCCGCTTGGGGAAGCGATGTATCGTTCATCGGCTAGTGTAGAGCCAGAGAAAAATGAGTTTGAGCTTGCAGGAGTGACTGTTCAGAATGGTAAACTTTTGAATGTACCAGCAGTGCTAGAAGCGCCAATCTCAATAGAACTTAAGTTAGACCAAATTATGCCTGTCGGTGGAGATTATCTAGTGCTTGGAAAAGTTGAATGTGTCCAAATAGATGAAGCAATCTATGCAGGAAACTATAAAATAGCAATCGATAAATGGAAGCCGCTTGCTAGTTTGGCAGGAGACTTTGCCGGACTAATGCCTTCATTTTCATATGGGCAGAAAGGTACATAAATCATGGTGCAGCATTAATTGTTATACTTAATTCACTTCGCTTACTAAGAATTAAGTAAAAAAGAGTGTGTAGCTAGACATTGGACAGAACCATAGTTAACGGTTCTGTCTTTATTTTTTTCGAGATATATTAAATAGTTATTATTATTTTTAGAGACTTTTCTATAGATCACTCGGAAAAAATGTAAAAAGACAATAAAGTTTAGACCTTTAATTCATTCACCTCTTTTGTTTTTAAATCCCTTTTAGAATAATGGTTTCCAAATGTCCTTGCTAATATTTTTTTAACTCTTCTTGTACTAAACTGCCCCGTTAGTTGAAGAAGGAAACAGTTTTACTAACTTCTTGAAGTAATACTATTGAAGCGATATAGGTTAGTTGAAGAGTGTTATTTAATTTATGTTCAACAATGGTCCAGTTTGTTTAGAATCCCTCTCAAAGAGAGTTAGTTATTTATATTAAGATATTCCGAGTGGTTCTTAACCATTTATCAAATATCAGTAAAATAATTTAGAAACGAAAAAAGGAAAGTACTAAAATGGAAAACGTATCAAATATAGATAAATTGGAATCAATAAAATCTTTACAATCGACAATCAGTAAACTCGAAAATGCCTTATAGTTTTGTCGACGTAACATTTGGTTAACATTCGCATGATAATTTACACTAAGAGATGAAGAGATGAAGAGATGAAGAGATGAAGAGATGAAGAGATGAAGAGATGAAGAGATGAAGAGGTGAACGTTATGGTGAAAATTGTTGTCGTGGACGACGAACAATCAATTCGCGCATTGATTAGCTTATATTTAGAAGATGAAGGCTTTACAGTTATTGAAAAAGAATCTGCGCAAGAGGCCCTCGAATTTATGCTTGGTAATCCGGTCGACTGTGTCATTACCGATATTATGATGCCCGGCATGGACGGTTATAGTTTGAGCAAGGAAATCCGGGCGTTTTCCAACGTGCCGATGCTCATGATTACTGCGAAATCGGAGCAACAAGATTTAGTGCGAGGTTTCCACGCAGGCACCGACGATTATTTAACGAAACCGTTTGATCCCGTTGAAATGGTGGTGCGTGTCAAAGCATTGCTGCGCCGTGCAAACGTTGAGATGCATCAACAAATTCAGCTCGGTGATTTTACGCTTAATCGGAAAAACTACACACTAAGTGACGGCCTGCAAAGCGAAGTATTGCCACTAAAGGAATTTGAGTTATTATTTTTATTTGCAACGAATTGCGAGCTAGTATTTACACGCGACCATTTACTCGAAAAAATATGGGGCCTTGATTACGAAGGAACGGAGCGTACAGTCGATGTGCATATTCGGAAAATTCGCAAGCGTTTAGAGAGTCTCGCTATCCCACTCGAAATTCAGACGCTGCGTAATATCGGCTATCGCTTAGGTGAACGCCATGAATAATCTCACGACACGCCTATTGTTAAACTTTATTATTACGC
>NZ_MSPW01000017.1 GCF_001955655.1 Viridibacillus arenosi
TCGTCCTGAGCCAGGATCAAACTCTCCATAAAAGTAGTTTGAAAGCTCATTAGCTTTGCTAGCGTATCATCCGAAGATGATATCTATTTTTTGTTTTGACCCACCAACAGAGTTGATGTTCAAAAACATTTATTGATTAACGTCTTGCATGTTCAGTTTTCAAGGTTCATTTTGTTTGCCACTTCGTTAGCGACATTCAATATTATATCAGGATAACTTTTCGTTGTCAACAACTTTTTTAAGTTATTTTCAAACCGTTGTTTCAAACTTGTTATCATTGCTTGTTTATCAGCAACTTTTATATCTTATCAAATTCACTACTCAGTGTCAACAACTTTTTTAAGTTATTTTCAAACCGTTTTGTTAGCTAAATTAGCAACTCAATTAATATACCACTATATTAATTCTAATGCAACATCTTTTTTCAAAAAAGTAAACTTATATATAAGTTAATATTAGATGCTTTCAAAAATAGCTTGTCTTCTATTGTAATGAACTTCTTAGTAATTTTCAAACAAAAAGCTAACCACTCTAATAGAACGTAAACAAAAAAGACTCTAGCATTAACTAGAGTCTTTTCTATAAGAAAACCTTAGTATTTAATCACGTGGACGCATTGTAGGGAACAATAATACATCACGTATAGTTTGTGAATTCGTTAACAACATGATTAAGCGATCAATGCCGATACCTAATCCACCTGTTGGCGGCATACCATACTCTAACGCTTCAATGAAGTCATCATCCATTTCGTGCGCTTCGTCATTACCCGCTTCTTTTTCAGCAAGCTGCGCTTCAAAGCGTTCACGTTGATCGATTGGATCATTTAATTCAGTAAAGGCATTTGCATGCTCACGACGTACAATGAATAATTCAAAACGATCTGTGAATCGCTCATCTTCAGGGTTTTTCTTAGCTAACGGAGAAATTTCCACTGGGTGACCATAGATAAATGTAGGTTGAACTAATGTTTCTTCTATTTTTTGTTCGAAGAATTCATTAATAATATGACCCACTTCCATAGAGTCTTTAATTTCAACACCATGTTCTTTTGCATGCGCTCGTGCTTCTTCTTTAGACATTGGAGTCCAGAAGTCTACACCTGTTGCTTCCTTAACTGCATCTACCATGTGCAGACGAGTCCAACCTGGCGCTAAACTAATAACATCGTCGCCATATTGCACATCAGTTGTACCTAATACTTCTTGTGCTACGTGAGAAATTAAATTCTCTGTAAGTGCCATAATGTCACGATAGTCAGCATAAGCTTCATATAATTCAATCATAGTGAATTCTGGGTTATGGCGCGTTGACATACCTTCATTACGGAATACACGACCGATTTCATATACTTTTTCAAGCCCACCAACGATTAATCGTTTTAGATGAAGTTCAATAGCGATACGCATATATAATTCCATATCTAACGAATTGTGATGCGTAATGAAAGGACGAGCGGCTGCTCCACCTGCAATTGTGTGTAGCATTGGTGTTTCTACTTCAAGGTAACCATTACCATCTAAGTAACGGCGGATAGCTTGAATAATTTTTGAGCGAGTAATGAAAGTTTGTTTACTTTCTTCACTCGTCATTAAATCTAAGTAACGTTGACGATAACGTTGCTCTACATCTTTTAAGCCATGGAATTTCTCTGGCATTGGGCGTAGTGATTTAGTTAGGAAAGTAAATTCTAATGCTTTAACAGAAAGTTCTCCTACCTGAGTGCGGAAAACATTACCGCGAATACCTACGATGTCTCCTAGGTCCGCTTGTTTAAACAATTCGTATGCTTCTTCACCAATAGCATCTTTCCGAACATAAATTTGTACTTGTCCACCTAAATCTTGAATATGCGCGAAACCAGCTTTACCTTTACCGCGTTTTGTCATAATACGACCCGCGATTACAACTTCATGTAAATCTTCTTCTAATTGTTCTTTAGTAAAATCCACATACTGTTCTTTAATTTCGTTTGATAAATGCGTACGTTCAAAACGGGCACCGAATGGATCTAAGCCGTTTTCTCTAATAGAAGCCATCTTTTGGCGTCTCACCAAAATTTGGTCATTTAATTCTTCAGACACGATATTCACTCCTCATTTTTTGTTCCGCTATGCAGTCCATAATGTACTTATTGTACACAATTTTGCTTAACGATTCACGTCTTTATCATCATTTACTAGTAAATACTTCATAATCCATTAGCTCCTAAAGAAAAAAGCCGTCACTTCAAAGGCGACGACTCGGAGTTCCATTAAATAATATGGATAGCTTTTTCTGCTGCTTCTCGTTCTTCAAATTCTTCTACTAAGGTATTCAGTAATACTCTTAATTCTAACGCTGTCTCAGTTTGGTTAATAGCATTACGTGCCTTACCATTACCGCGAATGCCTTTTAAGTACCACGAAGCATGTTTACGCATTTCACGAACCGCTACAACTTCTCCCTTTAAGGCCATTAGGCGTTCAAAATGAAGAAGACAAACATTGATTTTCTCACGAACACTTGGTTCATCAATTAATTTACCTGATTTCAAATATTCCACTGTACGGTATATCATCCAAGGGTTACCCAGTGCTGCACGACCGATCATAACGCCATCTACCCCAGTTTGTTCAATCATACGTTTCGCATCTTGAGGTGTTTCTACATCTCCATTTCCGATAACAGGAATGTTGACGTTCTCTTTTACTTGACGAATAATATCCCAATTTGCATGACCTTCATACATTTGAACACGTGTACGACCGTGGACAGCAACTGCAGATGCTCCAGCACGTTCTACTGCTTTGGCATTATCGACTGCAAAGACATGCTCGTCATCCCACCCAATACGCATTTTCACGCTGACTGGTTTTTTCACATTATCTACTACTGCCGCTACCATTTCATATACTTTATTTGGATCTAGAAGCAATTTAGCCCCTGCTTCACATTTGATAATTTTATTTACTGGGCACCCCATATTGATGTCGATAATATCCGCCGTTGTATTTTGGTCTACATATTTAGCTGCTTCTACAAGCGTTTTTTTATCGCCACCAAATATTTGTAACGAAAGTGGGTTTTCACGTTCATCGATATAAAGCATACTCATTGTTTTATCATTACGATGAACAATCCCTTTATCTGAAATCATTTCTGCATATACTAAACCCGCTCCAAATTCTTTTACTGTTAGACGGAAAGCCGAATTACAAATACCTGCCATCGGCGCAAGTACTACTCGGTTATCCATAACAATGTCGCCGATTTTGAACGGGTTGTCATTTGTTAATGTCATACTCTGTTTCCTCCATATATGGTTGGTGCTTATTCTCTACCTTTTAATTCGTCCATTTTTATATCAAGCGCTGTCGCTATGATTTGTAACTGTTCTTCTGTTGGCAAACGATCCCCACGTTCAATTTTACCTAAAATTGAAGTAGACATACCAACTTTTTTCGCAAATTCGACCTGCTGAATTCTTTTTAGTTTTCGAAATGCACGAATTCTTCTACCCCAGCGATCGTTTTCCATTGTCGTACGCCTTCTTTCCCAACACTAGATAGCATTGATTGCAACGCTTCGTTTGTTTTAGGATAAATGAGATCTGGAGCGATTTCCAATAATGGTACTAGAACAAAAGCACGTTCATGCATTCTAGGATGCGGAACAATTAGTGTCTTTGTTTGAATATTGTCGTGATTATAAAGCAAAATGTCAAGGTCTATCGTTCTTGGACCCCAACGAATTACGCGCACACGCTTTAACTCATTCTCAATCGCTTGGCACAATTCAAGTGTTTTTTCCGGATTCAACGAAGTACGAATTTGCACAACTATATTAAGGAATGCATCTTGGTCTATAAAACCAACAGGATCAGTCTCATATACAGAAGACACCGCAACAACTTCCACTTCTGGATGTTCAGTTAGTAACTTGACTGCATGTCGCAAAGTTTGCAATCGCTCGCCTATATTTGAACCTAGCGAAATAAAAACTTCGTTCATTTAAACTCACCTCTTGTCAATTCAACAGATACTTCCCGGTAATGACCTGGAATCGGCGGGTCAGGTTTAATCATTTCTACACGTAACCCTTTTACTCGTCCCTCATATGTAGACAGAATACGAGTCGCTATTTGCTCTGCAACAGCTTCGATTAATTTGTAAGGTTCGCCTTCAACAATTTCTTTGCAAATCATATACACTTCCGCGTAATTCACTGTATATTCAAGCTCATCTGTCTCACCAGCTTGATGTAAATCTACCGCCAGTGATATCGATACCCTAAAACGCTGACCAATAGCAGTTTCGGCAGCTAATACACCATGATAGCCATAAAACTCCATATCTTTTACATGGATATAATCCATTATTAACACTCCACTTCATCATTAAAAATATTATTTCAAGATAAATCTTATCATTCTACATTTGGTTGTTTACCTAATAAGACATCCATCATCCGTGTCATACGAGCGATTTCCTTAACATCATGTACACGTACCATATGGCAACCTTTATCGATTCCGAAGCAGACTGTAGCACCTGTACCTTCCACCCGTTCTGTCACTGGGAGGTCTAAGATATTACCAATCATTCTTTTGCGAGACGTTGCAAGTAATACAGGATAACCCATTTCTACCAATTGCGGCAAAGCCTGCATCATCAATACATTTTCATGATGTGATTTCGCAAATCCAATCCCCGGGTCTAACCAGATGTGTGCATCAGGTACCCCAGCAGCTTTGGCTATTTGCAAACTCTTTTCTAAATCAGCTTTTGCTACCTCCCAGAAATTTGCCCCGTATTCTTCATTGTCGCGGTTATGCATTAAAATAATTGGCACATTTAATTCTGCAGCCACACTAGCAATTTCAGGATCGTACTTAGCTCCCCAAATATCGTTAATTATATGTGCACCTGCTAAAACAGCTTGTCTTGCTACTTCCGCTTTATATGTATCGATTGAGATCAATACATTTACCTCTTTACGAAGCTCTTTAATAATAGGTATAACACGAGCTAATTCTTCTTCGACTGAGATTTGAGTATGCCCAGGGCGAGTTGATTCGCCTCCGATGTCAATAACCTTCGCACCATCTGTGACCATTTGCTTTGCTTGAGCAACTGCTGATTCTATATCGTTATATTTTCCGCCATCTGAAAAAGAGTCTGGCGTTACATTTAATATACCCATCACAAACGTCTCTTTATGGAAGTCGAGTATATGCCCATCGATAGTTAGTGGTATTGCGTAATTGTCTAGGTTCATCAAGGTCTTCCTTTCGCATCATTTATGCTTTTAACATACTGCTCGTGTAGAGCTTTGTAAACCGGCCCGTTATTTCCTAGGAAATTTTTCCCTTGCAAAGAGCGGATTGGGATAAGTTCTTGGACGGACGTTGTTATAAAGCACTCGTCCGCTTGTTCTAGCTGCTCTCGAGTAAAGAACCCTTCTATAACCGTTATTTGTTGCATCACTTGCCCGCGCGTAATACCTGGTAAAATACCAGTTTCAATAGAAGGAGTATATACCTTACCATTCGTCACCCAAAAAATATTTGACGTTATACCTTCCGCTACAAAACCTTCTTCATTCACGAAAAACCCTTCCAAATCAGCTAAAGACGGTACTTCAAATCGAGCTAATACATTATTCGCATAGTGATGCGATTTATGGCGGATTGATTGCTCAGGCGTATTACGTTCTGTATTCAACCATACCGCGGATTTCTCTTGCCCTCTTACCATCCTAGGCAAAGATTTACGAAATACAATAACGGTTGGTTCAGTATAACTTGTTGGCTTTAATCCAATATCATGTGCACCTGCCGATACATTCAATCGAAAATAACCATCTTCTCCATCACAACGTTTATCCAACTCACGAATAACTGCTAACAATTCATCAAAGCTATAAGGCAATACGATATGATAATCATCTAATGCTCGTTGCAACCTTTTACAGTGATCTTCCCAGAGAAATACGTCTCCTTCATAGGTACGAAATGTTTCAAAGAAGCCTAATCCATACAAAAAGCCGTGATCAAATGGCGAAATCCTTAAATCCTCACTCTGTACATACTCTCCGTTCATCCAACACCACATTAATTACCACTTCCTTCAGTAACCTCACAATAGCACTCGATAAAGTTTTGCAATATCTTCTTACCTTCCTCTGTCATAATTGACTCCGGATGGTACTGAACACCTTCAACCGGATAATCCTTATGACGAATCCCCATAATTTCACCTTCTGCTGTCGACGAAGTAATTTCAAGGCACTCAGGTAAAGTCTCACGTTCAACAATTAGTGAATGATAACGCGTTGCTTGAAATGGATTTGGTAGCCCTCTATTTACACCTTTACTATCATGCTGTACAGGTGATGTTTTACCATGCATTAAACGTTCTGCACGAATAACTTTTCCACCAAATACTTGCGCAATTGCTTGATGCCCTAGACAGACACCAAAAATTGGAATGCTCCCTGCAAAATGAGCAATGATTTCTAGACTTCTACCGGCTTCATTCGGACTACAAGGCCCTGGTGAGATAACAATCATAACAGGCGCAAGCTTTGCAATCTCCTGCACTGTTAGCTCATCATTTCTTTTCACAATAAGCTCTTGTCCAAATTCACCAAAATATTGCACGAGATTATAGGTAAATGAATCATAGTTATCAATCATTAAAATCATACGTTACACTCCTCCGCCATTGCCTTCGCTTGCCATAAAGCTTTTGCCTTGTTTAGAGATTCAATATATTCATTAGTAGGAATAGAATCAATCACAATACCCGCACCCGCTTGTATATACGCCATCTCTTCTTTAATAAAAGCTGTACGGATAACGATATTCAGTTCTAAATCACCGTTGTATCCTAGCCAACCTATCGACCCTGTGTATAACCCCCGACGAACTGTTTCAAGTTCCTCAATAATTTCCATCGTTCGAATTTTTGGTGCACCTGTAATTGTGCCGCCAGGGAAAAGCGCTCTTACTACATCTGCATTTGAACAATTTTCATCTACAATGCCCCTTACATTCGAAACAATGTGCATAACATGCGAATATCTCTCAATCACCATAAACTCATTCACTTCAACGGTTCCATATTTTGAGACACGACCTAAATCATTACGCTCTAGATCAACGAGCATAACATGTTCAGCGCGTTCCTTTTCATTATCAATTAATTCCTGTGCCAATCGTTCATCTTCAACGATATCTTTCCCTCTCGGACGAGTTCCTGCTATCGGCCGAGTTGAAAGCTCCTGCCCTTTTTTCTTCACAAGTAATTCAGGAGAACCTGAAACAACAGCAAACTCAGGGGATTGGATAAATGCCATATACGGAGAAGGATTAAACGAACGTAGCGCCTCATACATTTGCATAGGTTCTGCACCAAGCTCTTTTGCTTGTCTAACGGACAGATTCACTTGGAATACATCACCTTGCGCAATATAGTTTTGCACTTTACGGACAGCCTCTTCAAAAACATCAACCGATAGAGACACTTGTAATTTTGTTACATCATGCACAACATCAGTAGCCGCACCCTCCGCAAATTTTTGTGATTTTAGCCCCTTCTCCCCTGCCAGTTGCCAATCGCGTTCACGTTTCGCAAGGTCAACATCGCTAGAAGAAAGCTTCATCAAATGAACTTGTTCCTCCGCTACATCATATACCGCCCATTCATCGAATAGATAAAAATACAAATCTGGTATCTGCAGATCATCCTCCGCTAGGTTTGGCAGGTTCTCAATTTTTCGTGCATAGTCGTATGAGATAAATCCTGCTGCACCACCTTGGAAATCAGGGAAATCCACATTAACAGGCAATTTATATTCATCTATTAAAGCTTCCAATAAATGTAGCGATTCTCCTACTCGTGTTTCCTCTTGTCCATCACGCCAGGAAATCAGTAAGCCGTCATCAGTCGAACGTACTACAGCCATCGGGTTCCATCCTGCCACTGACTGCTGACCGCCGCGGCCACTTTCTAATAACAAATGATATTTTTCATCTTTTACAAGTTCCTTAAACGCATAAAAGAACGACTGCTTGTCCATCGAAAAAGATGGGTAGTTGATTAATGATAAGCTCAAGAAATCTTCCTCCAATTAATTAAATCTATATTTTAACTTCACAAATTTCACTTTATAAATTACACCAACATCTAACAGTATATGAAAATGAAAGTCAGAGAGCAAAGTTCTAGAGAAAATATAAACAAAAATAAAAAAACGGGGCACGAATATGCCCCGCTTAGAAGTTAATGAAGTTGAATTAGTCGTCAAAATGGTAAAGAGGCGTACTTAAGTATCGTTCTCCATTCGATGGAAGAATCGCTAAAACGTTTCTACCTTTACCAAGACGTTTGGCTGTTTCAATTGCCGCGAAAATAGCTGCACCAGATGAAATACCACCTAATACTCCTTCTTCTTTAGCAATTTTACGTGCTGTATCAAATGCAGCGTCATTTTCCACAGGGAAGATCGAAGTATAGATTTCAGTATTCAACACTTTCGGAACAAAACCTGCTCCGATCCCTTGTATTTTATGAGGTCCCGGTTGTGCCCCAGCTAAAACTTGAGAATCTTTTGGTTCTACTGCGATAATTTCAATTTCAGGATATTTTTCTTTTAATACTTCCCCTACACCTGTAATTGTACCACCAGTACCAACTCCAGCAATAAACGCATCAAGATTTAAGCCATCAAATGCTTCAACTATTTCTGGACCAGTTGTTACACGGTGAACTTCAGCGTTTGAAGGGTTTTCAAATTGTTGAGGAACAAACCAACCATTTTGTTCAGAAAGCTCATTCGCCTTTGCAATTGCACCTTTCATCCCTTCAGCGCCAGGTGTTAAAACAAGATCCGCTCCGTAAGCACGTAGTAAATTGCGACGTTCCATACTCATTGTATCAGGCATTACTAACACTGCTTTATATCCCTTAGCAGCCGCTACCATTGCAAGACCAATACCAGTATTACCACTTGTCGGCTCAATTAATGTGCTTCCTTCTTTTAACTTACCAGCTTTTTCAGCAGCTTCAATCATCGCTAAAGCAATACGGTCTTTAACACTGCTGCCCGGGTTAAAGTATTCTAGTTTTACGTAAACATTACCGTCATTTGGTCCTGTTACATTATTCAATTTCACGATTGGCGTTTTACCAATTAAATCTGTTACTGAATTAACTAATCTACTCATCTTTTACTCACTCCTAATTCCTAGTAATTTTATAGGTTTTAAATTATCTTAATTTTACAACCTATTGGTTACGTTTGTCAAATGAAAAACTATTTACTCTACTAAAAATGCAAACTATATTCCTAAGCAACAAATCCCACCCAATAAACCCTAAAGATTATTCCTTGTAGACGTGTATATTCATTCCACTCATGTAAAATAAAAAAGACTACTCTACAATTAGTATGTGCAGAGTAGTCTAGATATCATTATTTTATAAGTCTTTGTCATGTATCAATATGTCTTCACAATATAAACATTTAGGCATTTAATTAAGATACAGACTAACTTAAATTACATTCTTCAGAATAGATTTACTATCATTTTAAGAATTAATTTCTGTTATGAATCCTTCTAATTCTTCTTTTGAGTATTGGTACTTTTCTTGACAGAAGTGACAATGAGCTTCTGCTTTTCCATCTTCTTCAATCATATCACGTATTTCTTTTTCACCTAAGCTAAGGATAGCTGCGCCAAAACGTTCTTTTGAACAGCTACATTCAAATTTCACTGGCATTGTATCTAGCATTTGAACATTATCTTCACCTAGTACAGCTTTTAAGATTTCTTCAGGAGTGAACCCTTTTTGAATCATTTTAGAAACCGGTTCGATTTTCGATAATTGATTTTCAATTTGAGTAATCGTTTCATCATCTACACCAGGTAGCAGTTGTATGATAAATCCACCAGCCGCCAGGATAGAATCATCTGTATTTACCAACACACCAAGACCTACTGATGAAGGTACCTGTTCAGATGTAGCAAAATAATATGTGAAATCTTCTGCAATTTCCCCAGAAACAATCGGCACTTGTCCAGAGAAGAAGTCACGTAAACCTAAGTCTTTCACAACTGTTAATGCACCCTCAGTACCAACAGCTCGGCGTACATCTAGTTTTCCTTGAGGATTCAAATCAAATTCTACATGCGGATTTGTAACATAACCACGAACTTCACCTTGTGCATTCGCGTCTACGATCATCGAACCAATTGGTCCATTACCTTCAACTTTAACAGTGATTTTATCTTCACCTTTTAACATAGCACCCATCATCACTGATGCAGTCATTGTACGACCAAGTGCCGCAGAAGTTGTTGGCCAAGTATCATGACGACGTTGTGCTTCCCCAACCGTTTCAGTTGTACTCACAGCAAATGCACGCACACTATTATTAAACCCTAACGCTCTTACTAAATAATCTCCCACTCTTATATTCCTCTTTTCTTATTGATTTCTCTTATATATTATACGCAATCCCTTTAAAGTTAAAAATGGATCAACAATATCGATAATTGTTGATTCTTTCGCAATTAATGAAGCAAGTCCACCCGTTGCAATTACAAGTGGTTCCTTCTTATTCTGCACCTTCATTCGACTAACGATACCTTCTACTTGTCCAACATAACCGTAAACGATACCGGATTGCATAGCAGATACCGTATTCTTTCCAATAACATTACCAGGTCGCATAATTTCAACACGCGGCAATTTAGAAGCACGTGCAAATAACGCTTCTGTTGAAATATTAATCCCTGGCGCAATTGCCCCACCCATATAGTCACCTTTATCATTCAAATAACAATAAGTTGTTGCCGTACCGAAATCTACAATAATCAGTGGCGATTCATACTCATGAAGTGCAGCTACAGCATTCACGATACGATCAGCACCAACTTCCCTCGGATTTTCATATTTGATATTCAGACCTGTTTTCACACCAGGTCCAACAATCAATGGCTCTAGCGAAAAATACTTACGACACATTGCCTCTAGTGAAAACATTATCGGAGGCACTACTGAAGAAATAATAATACCATCTATATCAGCAAAAGATAAATCCACATGTGTGAACAATGATTTAACCTGCATTGCATATTCATCTTCTGTCTTATGCGGGTCAGTTTCCATACGCCAATGATGCATAAGTTTGTCATCGTTAAATATACCAAGTGAAATATTCGTATTCCCAGTATCCATTACTAAAATCATCAACCCAAGCCTCACTTACATACAGTTTTCTGAAAGAATCATAACATATTTTGGCCTAATAAAAGAAGCTGATTGCCTTATGCGAACACAAAGGTCAATCAGCTTCTAATTTAATAGTTATTATTTTCGTTCTTCTTGAATACCATCATTTGATGTTCCATCCTGCTTTTCAGTAGGTAGGTCACTTGATGTTGGATCAGCAGTTCCAAATACATCAAGCTTTTCTTCTTTAACTAAAGTTACATTTTTAGATTCATTACTTTCAAGTACTAGATCAGCCTTTTTACCATTACTTTGGTTATAAGGTCTATCTGGCAACGTTCCGTGGTCTTTTAGATGTTGAATCTGTTCTGCATCTAATGTTTCAACTTCAAGTAAAGTTGTAGCAATTAAATTTAGAAGATCACGATTTTCAGTAAGAATACGTTTTGTACGGTCATATTGCTCTTTTACCATGCTTTGCATCTCTTGATCAATTTCGTAAGCAATTTTATCTGAGTAATTTTGTTCAGAATTGATATCTCTACCTAAGAAGACATTGCCTCCTTGGCTTGAACCAAATTGCAATTGACCAAGTTTATCACTCATACCGTATTCGGTAACCATTGAGCGAATAATACTCGTTACGCGTTGGAAGTCATTATGAGCACCTGTTGAAACTTCACCAAAGACGATATCCTCAGCTACACGCCCACCAAGTAACCCTGCAACTTTATCAAGAAGCTCCGGTTTAGTCATGAAGTAACGATCCTCTTTTGGAAGCATTACTGCGTAACCGCCAGCTTGACCACGAGGGACAATTGTTACTTTATGAACTTTTTCAGCTTCATCTAATATTAATCCAACAACAACGTGACCTGCTTCATGGTATGCAACAATATTACGTTCTTTTTGTGAAATGACACGGCTCGTTTTAGCAACACCTGCAATTACACGGTCTGTTGCTTCATCGATATCTCCCATGTCAATTTTCTTCTTATTCGTACGAGCAGCTACAAGTGCAGCTTCGTTTAATAAGTTTTCTAAATCTGCGCCAGAGAATCCAGGTGTACGTTGAGCAATTGCTTTTAAGTCCACTGATTCATCTAAAGGTTTTTTACGAGCATGTACTTTAAGAACTGCTTCACGACCTTTTACATCTGGGCGTCCAACAGTAATTTGACGGTCAAAACGACCTGGACGTAATAATGCTGGGTCTAGGATGTCTGGGCGGTTCGTTGCAGCGACGATAATAATACCTTCGTTTTCACCGAAACCATCCATTTCAACAAGCAATTGGTTTAAAGTTTGTTCACGTTCATCATGACCGCCGCCTAATCCTGCGCCACGTTGGCGACCAACAGCATCAATTTCATCGATGAATATGATACAAGGTGCGTTTTTCTTCGCATTTTCGAATAAATCACGAACACGTGAAGCACCCACACCAACAAACATTTCAACGAAGTCAGAACCACTAATAGAGAAGAATGGTACGCCAGCTTCACCGGCTACCGCACGCGCTAGTAAAGTTTTACCAGTACCAGGAGGCCCTACAAGTAGAATTCCTTTTGGAATACGCGCTCCAATATCATTGAATTTAGTAGGATCTTTTAAGAAGTCTACTACTTCTACAAGTTCTTGTTTTTCTTCGTCTGCACCAGCTACATCTGTAAAACGAACCTTTTTCTTTTGATCGTCATACAGCTTAGCCTTACTTTTACCAAAGCTCATTACACGATTACCGCCACCTTGTGCCTGATTCAATAAGAAGAAGAACAGGATAAAGATGATGATGAATGGAATAATTCCAGTAAAGAACTGAATCCATCCGCTCGTTTCAGGAGCAGGTAAAAAGTTGATTTTCGAGTTGTTTTTTGCCGCAGCATCAATTTTATCCATTACTGCTTGGTTATCACGAGGTACATTTGTTACGAAAGATTCACCTTTTTTGTAACCCTCTAATTCACCTTTAACGACATAAACCAATTTGTCAGGCTGTAACTCCGCTCGGGTTACTTTGCCTTTATCTAGTGCTGTTATGAACTCGTGATACTGTATTTCTTTCGTCGGTTGGTTCGAGTTATTAAACGTACCAAAAATCCCGATGATCACGAGGAAAATTAATAAATATAATATGGTGTATCGAAATATTCGATTCATCCCCAGCCTCCTCACAAGGTAAACAGAAAAACTATAGTAAATCTTAACATATGAACATTAAGGCGTACAACGAAAAGCATTTCGAAAAAGAAGTTTCAATGTAAAATTGTCAAAATTTTAACATTGTTATTAAAATGAATAAACTTCTTTCTTTAGCACCCCAATGTATGGTAAGTTACGATATTTTTCTGCGTAATCTAATCCATATCCTACAACAAATGCATCTGGTACTTCAAAACCTACAAAGTCAGCTTTTAAGTCTACTTTGCGACCAGTTGGTTTGTCTAATAATGTAACGATTTTAATTGATTTTGCTTTGCGATATTTGAAAAGGTCTACTAAGTAGCTTAGCGTTAGACCACTATCAATAATATCTTCTACGATTAAAATGTCACGGCCTTCAACACTTGTGTTTAAGTCTTTAACGATTTTCACTTCACCAGAAGATACAGTAGCATTACCGTAACTAGTTACATCCATAAAATCTACTTCAACATAAGTGTCGATTCGTTTCATTAAATCCGCCATGAATGGCATCGCACCCTTTAGTACACCAATCATTAAAGGAAACTTCTCTTGATATTCCTCCGTTAAGGATTCCCCAATCTCACGAATTTTAACTTGTAAATCTTCCTCAGAAATTAATACTTTTTCGATGTCTTTTTGAAGCATCTTAGTTCCTCCTTGATTGTATATAGACACTACAAAGTTTGTTGATCTACGATGAAGAATGCATCATCAGTAGAGCGTTCGCAATAAGAAAAACAATTACCTATACGAAGACCAGGAAGTGCAATGACCTCATCTTCTTGCGTAACAATAACTGGCCATTCGTCTCTAAGTGCCATTGGTACCTTCTCGTCAATAAAAATACGAGATATGCGCTTATGTTGATTCAAGCCAAGTAAATTGATACGGTCTCCATTCATTCTCGTTCTGACATATAACGGCAATGGGACTTGCTCAATTTGAAAAAAATAAGTCTTTGCGGACGGGGTAGTATCAGATGGCCTTTCATCAGATAACTTTCCTATGTATACACGCAAATTGTTCGTCAAATTCGTCCATGTATTAAGCGTAACCATTAAAGGCAACTTTTCTACACTTGAAATTTGTTTTTTCTTGATAATTAGCTCATCATATTGACGAATTGCTACAACACCTTTTGGTAAATGCAAAGTTGCATTTCCAGCCGTCGATGAAGTCAGTTCGAGAATAGAATTCCACAGGGTATAACTTTGTACAATTGTTGTATCTTTATATAGATATTTTAATAGTAGTAGAATGATTCTTCTTTGTAAAGCGAGTGGCTTATTTTGGAATGCTTTTATGCAAATTCTCCATGAATCTTCATTTATTATTGCCACAACTTCATGAAAAGCTTCTTGCGCTAAACTTTGCAATAAATCTTCATCCGCTTGTGCCTTTTCGGTATACTGACGAAATGCATCAGCAACACGTGGATTTTCACCTGCAAGTAACGGTACAACATGATGGCGAATTCGATTACGTGTATAAGAATCTTTTTTATTACTAGAATCTTCTCGATAAGCCTGTTCGTTTCGTTGTAAATAAGTATGAATGTCATTCTTCGTCACAGATAAAAATGGACGTATTAGATGCCCGTTTGCAAATGGTCGCTCTCGTTTAATCCCAGTAATTCCGGAAGCACTCGAGCCTCGTGTAAGTGCCATTATGACACTTTCTACTTGATCATCTGCATGGTGCGCAACTACAAGATGCGTACTTGAACTTTCTATCATGATCTTCTCGAAATACCGATAACGCTCTCTTCGGCATATAGCCTGTAAATTCCCTTTCTCACGTTGTAAAATCTCAGGAATAGGTATATCAATAGCATAAACAGGAATGTCACGTTCTTGGCAAAAAGCTTCAACAAATTGACGGTCCCTTTCAGCATCTTCCCCACGCAACATATGATTCACATGAATCGCCGCAACAGTGACACCCAATCGGTCTTTCTCTTTATACAAAAAATGCAGAAGTGCCATTGAATCAGCACCTCCCGAACAAGCAACGAGAAGACGGTCACCTTCATTACATAAATGATAATACTTCATGTATTGATAAGCTTTTTGTTCGAGTTGTTCCATCTTCTCACCTCATTCACTATCTTACCATTCTTTGCTCAGAAATAGCCGCCGAAGATGGTTTAAATAAAGACCAATTTGAAATTTTATGTTCAATACGGATTGCGACGAGTGTACAATCATCATTTGGTACATCCTGACCTCGAAATGCACGTAAAACAGATGCACACATATCCTCAGCTGGGCAATTCTCCAGCTCCTGTAAATGACGAATTAGTTTACTTTCCTGCTCCTCCCAAGACTTATTTTCAAAGAACAGACCATCCGTACACATGAAAATTATATCCCCTGCTTTTAGTGATACTTGATCTGCTTCTACTGAAAATGATGTCATAAACCCTACTGGCTCACTCTTACTCTCTAATCGAATACACCTTTCCCCTCGTACTAAATAAGTTGCCATACTCCCTGCTTTCCAGGACCATAAAGTGCCGACTTGTAAATCCACAAGTGCAAAATCCATTGTCGCGTACATATCACTATCATTTTTCAAAGACATGACATAATGCAATGTATGCATGGCTGTTTCGGGTGCCATTTGATGGTGCATGCATTCACGCATTAATCGAATGAGACGTCTACTTTCCTGATGTGCCTTTTTACTATGTCCCATTCCGTCTGATAACATAACGGCCGTAAGCCCTTGATGAAGTGGGAAAACGGCGTGTGAATCACCAGAGTAAATCGTATTCTGCTTCGAAGACGTATATACATCATAAGACATATGGAATCGAACCGAAGATTGAAATGTCATCTGCAAATGTGGATACGGACTGTCCTTCATAGCAGTTCTCGCGATTTCAAACGGCTCATTAAACACACTTTGTAAAATTGGTAGCACTAAGCGCTCTGCTAATGTTTGATCTGTTTCCCACATGGCCTTTTTCTCTGGTAAACAGCAAACAATTTTCCGATTCCCTGTCTCATTTGATAAAATATCTACTTGAAAATGTTCAATTCCAGCAAGTTTTAGCTCTTCTGATAGCTCGTCCTCTTTATGCTGAAAAGACACTGCTTCCCCCGTCATATCATTCATCACCATATCGATATGCTGGCACATATCCCGCAATTGCAAAGCAATCATCTTACGACCGTGGTAAAACTGACCACTAAGTTGCTTTTTCGAAACCTTCTCCTCCAGTGCGGACAAAAACGGCGCGGACTTCACACATTTATAACGAATTTTTTCATCAAGTTGCAATCTTGTCGCTGCATTCGCAGTAGCACTTGCATCCAGCCATCTCTGCGTTAAATCTGGCATCTCACTTTTACTATTGCTCCAACATTTATCGTACTTAAAGCAAGATTGGCAAACTGCGAGCGGTTGCTCCTGCCTCTCTTCTGCTACAGTTTTGTTCACATTCCCAAAACGATCATGTACAAGCTCTTTCATAAAATCTACGAAGTGATGAAAATCTACAAGCTTCGTATTGAGCCTTTCCGTTAACCACTTCTGCCTTTCTAAAAGCACTTCATCCCTATTTGGATATAATTGATTTTGCCAATAAAGAACCCATTTCTGTGGGAAGATAAAAAATAGTAAGGTAGCAAATGCAATAGACATAAAGAATGTATAATCAAGTGGCAGTGTCGCATCATACAATGAAAAAAAGACACTCGCCATAATGCCCCCTGTGGCAATCCAAAACCTACCGGCATTTTTGCAAACCCCTGCAAATAAACCGGTTACCGCGTAAACTGCCATCATTCCACTAAAAGATAATTGAGATAGACTAAGTATCATACCTGTTAGCACTGCTACAGCTGTTGCTAATGTGACACCGCCAACTAATGCAGATACAAGTATAAGTAAATGCATAGCAATACGTGATACTGATAAGAAGCTAAGAACAACATCGTCCATAGCGGTTAATACCACAGCCCCTACGATCAGTGCTGCACCGAGTCGCTCAAAAGACCATCTGGCCGTCATTAACTGATGCATCGGTAAGAAAAGGATACCCAAAAAGAGTGTCATGAAGATTGCTAATGCACCTTCATATCCGATGTATAGCCATACAAGAATTGGAGGATGCCCATTGTACGAAATATATTGCCAAACTATTTGAACCGTCAAAATACTAAACCCTACTATTACAGGAAGTGGTAATCGTTTAAAAGGGGTTTTTAAAAGGAGTAATAAAAACAACAATTCCAATATATGAATGGTTGTTTGCCCGAAACCTAATGTAAGACTTCCGCACAATCCTCCTACCAATGTCCAACTCATCCACCTTGGATATCTAGTAAATGCAATTGCTGCAATCGGTAGGAAGAATGGTACCGTTGCTTCAAATAACACAGCTTGAGATAAGTAAAAGGAACAAAATAAAAACAAAACTGATAGCCATATTCGGTATTTTCTCTTAGCTACACTTGCCCATGTATTCTTAATTGCTTGATTTTGCGCTATTCCTTCATGCCACATCTTCATAAAACAACCTCCTCCTGAACATTGCCACCATTATAGATTGAATATTCCATAAACTTTGTCTTTTTGTGTTTTCATGAAAAAAAACTTTTCGACGAGAAATTGCTTTTTTAAAGAAAATAATTTCATAAAACAGCTTGACACTTACACACTTTATCTTGTATTATTTATTATGTTGTTTAAAACGGCGGCGTAGCTCAGCTGGCTAGAGCGTACGGTTCATACCCGTGAGGTCGGGGGTTCGATCCCCTCTGCCGCCATAATTTTTTTATCTGGGCCATCTGTGCCAATATTATTTGGCCCCTTGGTCAAGCGGTTAAGACACCGCCCTTTCACGGCGGTAACACGGGTTCGAATCCCGTAGGGGTCATCATAAAAAAGCAACTTTCTCATGATGAGAAAGTTGCTTTTTTATATGTCAAATTAAGTACGGTATATACATATACGTGGCAAATTGTCTACAGAGGTGTCGTTATAGGCGAATTTTAGTTTGTTTGTATTGCATTTAATAGTACAATTCGTCAGGTATAAACAATTAAAAAAGCAACCCACGACGTACTTGGATTGCTCAAAAATCTATTTCACACTTTTTCTACGATTAAAATAGCCAGCAAGTTACCCTCTTCTTGCGCCACGGCCACCACGTTTAGATTCTGTAGCGCGTTTTAGCGTTGCAAGACGATCTTCACTGTCTTTTAAGAATCGTGCCATTTTTTGTTCAAAATTCTCTTTTGGTTGATGACGGTTATCATTACGATCATTTGAACGATTATTATGACGTGGGCGTTGAGGCCGCTCTGGTCGTTCTGCTTGAGGCTTTGCTTTACGAATAGACAAACCAATTTTGCCATCCGCTTCGACATTCATTACTTTAACCTCAACCATTTCTCCAACTTTCAAATGTTCGTTGATGTCTTTTACATAATTGTCTGCAACCTCACTAATGTGCACCAGACCTGTTGAGCCATTTGGCAGCTCTACGAATGCTCCAAAATTTGTGATACCTGTTACCTTACCCTGTACCTTGCTGCCTACTTCAATTGACATAAAAAAAATGCTCCTCCTTAATAAATCAAGCGACTTTGTAAGCCATGTAATCAAATTATGAATCTTAAAACTCGGTTAGATTCTCACTTCTAATTATATCCAACAAAAAAAGAGTGTCAATAAGACTACTCTTTCGAATCCCCATTTTTCTCATCTTTTTCGGTATTTTCTGGAATTGAGAAAATAATTTCACCAGCTTCAGAAAGGAAAAGTTCTTTACGTGCTAATTTGGCGATATAATCATCGTCATTTAGCTTCGAAATTTGAATTTTCAATTCCTCTTGTTGGTCTTGGGTGTCTGAAAGTTTCTGGGTTAGCTCAATTTTTTGCTGTTCTTTTTTAGCGAGTGTCTTCTTTTGATTTATCAATGTAAATACTAGGGACCCCATAACGAGAACAAATGCGATTGTGAAAAGTGCCAGTCTTCGATAAAGACGTATTTTCATGGCTCGTTTTTTCTTTTCCTGCCGTTCCATGGACTCGATGTATTCTCGACGAATGGCAGCAACTGAATTTTCTCCACTAGCTTTTTTGTTACGATTATTCATCCTCGTTATCCCTCCCTAAATAATAATTCTTCTAGCTTCTTCATTGTTATTGTATGTGTATTCTCCATTATAACGAATTTACCTTGATTTTTTAAGCCTTAACTGTTTAGTTTTTTTAACCAATGGCGTAAATGGTAACAGCAGGAGCCTTACAACACGCATTATGGCGCGGATTATCCACCTTATGATCGAAACGAAAAAATTAAAAATTAACCACAATGGCCTAAGTAAAATAATGTATATTAGACGACCTCCAAAGCGAAATACCGATTGGAAGTATAACTGATAACAATAAAAACCTGCGAGCTGTGCTATTGGATCAACAATACGCCATTCACCAGCTCGCACATTAAATAGTAAATAAAAACTAGCTATACCGAGTATAAGCCAAGTTATCAGCTCTAACGCTATATAGCCTTTTCTTCTGAATGACCGCGGGGGTGCATAATATTTAATCGTACGTACTAGATCTATACATGCTGCTCCTACAATTCCACTAGCAATCATGACGAGAAGGCTGAGAAATTGCGCTGTTACGGTCATCCAAATATTTTATGAAGGAAGCTTTTAGACAAGCCGTTGTCTTCGTCATCATACTGTAGCGTCTTCACTGTTCCTTCAAGTGTCAATAAACCCTTGTCTACATCCAAATGGACAATACGTAATTCCTCACCTCTGATGAGTAAATGTCCTTGCGAAGTGTGCACTAAAAACTCTTCTTGATCAAAGCGCTCGATTGATTTCACCGAAGTGACATCCATTCGTTTGCGATTTCTGACCGTTAGCAAATGATCCCCTGTTGGAATTGTGTACGTTGCATTATCCGGCTGTAACGTCAATGATTCCCCTCCCTTGTCCTGTCTTTAAACTATATGCTGCGGACAAACCCTTTATGATAAAACTGCTAATTTCCATTCAGATATTTGTTTATAGATAGGTTTTTCAAAACGCTTTGCAGTCATTTTAGTACTATTTTAGCGTTACCTCTTCAACATTCACTCTTTAAATAGATAGAAGAAACAAGTATAACAATGATTTACTGCATATACCTGCTCATTTCTATGTATCCTTACATAAGATATTCTTATTCATTAATAATTTGTAACTTCCCCCTATCATGTTTACTGGTCAGTGTTACTTTGGAGAACTAGCTTTGGAATTGTCCAATTAAAAAAGTTGCCCTAAAATTTAGTGAATACTAATTTTCAGGGCAACCTCATATAAAATCATTCAAACAAAATATAGATCAATGCTTAAAATACTATTTCTCTTTAAGCAACATCTACTTTCAAAATCAGCTAGTTCTCATCATCGATAAATTGCGGTTCAATCTTCTCTAATTTCTCCTCTTTTATAATCGTAAACATTCTTGCAGCGTCTTCTTTTTTTACTGTATCTTTCAATTCTTCAACTCGTGCCGTTACAACTTTTTGACCGAATCGGATTGCGAGTTCGTCACCTGCTTTTACAGCAGTACTTGCCTTCACCACTTTACCGTTAATTGTAATACGACCTTGATCGGCAACCTCTTTTGCTAATGTGCGGCGTTTAATCAAACGTGATACTTTCAAAAATTTATCTAATCTCATATTTTATTTCCCTCCTTCTGATTTTGCCTCGTTCCAAAAGGCATCTAACTCTTCAAACTTATAAGCTTTAAAATCTTTTTTACCAGCCATTACTTGCGCTTCAACATACCCAAAGCGACTAGCAAATTTTCGGTTTGCGTGGAGCATGGCTTCTTCAGCTGAAATTTTATATACACGTGCGATATTCACTAATGTAAATAGCACATCGCCAAATTCATCGAGACGTGTTTCATTCGTTCCATTCGCTACTTCTGCTCGGAATTCCTGCAATTCTTCGGAGAACTTTTCCCAAACACCTTCTGTCGTAGGCCACTCAAAACCAACTTTTGCCGCTCGTCTTTGATAGTTATAAGACGTTTGCAGTGAAGATGCTGCTCGGTACTCACCTTTTAATAGAGGTTCCGGTATCTCACCATTAGCATTTTCTTTACTTTTAATTTTTTCCCAGTTAGCATTTACTTCTTCCACACTATCTACAGTAACATCACTAAATACATGAGGATGACGACGAATCATCTTAGTGCTTACTGCTTCTAATATATCCTCTAGGTTGAAGAATCCTTCATCTTCACCAATTTGTGCGTGTAAAAATACTTGTAGTAGCACATCACCAAGCTCTTCAATCATATGCTCATCATCTTGCTCATCGACCGTTTGTAGGAACTCATGCACTTCCTCTAGCATATATCTTTTCAAACTTTCGTGCGTCTGTTGTTGATCCCAAGGACAACCATTAGGGCCACGCAATGTTGAAATAATCTCACGGAAAGTTGACCATTCACGAAGAGCTCCATCACGATTCGTTACTGGAGGCACGTAGACGGTTGTTAAGTTATCAATTTCTGCTGCACGGTCCAATTCGTATAAAGGAACTGTACGTAGCTTTTCGCCTTTTGATCCTGCTGCAGTAACGATTGTAACTGGATAATCCTCACGATATTTTTCCATCAATGTCAGTTTTACTTCTGAAGCGCTGAAAGTATCATATACTTGTGCAATTAATAGATGTTGCTTCATATTCACTTCATGTGATGAGAAAGTTGCTCCATCTACCAATTGGAAGCCATCGATTGGATCGATACGTAATGCACCGAAGATTGGATCTAGGAAACTTTGACCTCCCTCAATGTTAAGCTTTACTTTGCCTTCTTTTTCAGCTTTTATTAATAGTTGAACAGTTAACTCTGCTACGAGTGGATGTCCAGGTACTGCGTACATTATATCTTCTTTCTCCACATAACTTAAAAGCGTTTCTACAATCTCTTCATAAACTGGTCGGAAATCATCGTGCTTTTCATAGATATAGTCAAAGCTTTCAAATTCGATTCCTTCAGTTGCTAACTCATTTAATACTGGGTGGTCTATCGTACGTACATATATTTTCTTTGCCTGCTGTAACTTACGATAAACACCTATTTGTAGCTGTTCAAAGTCACTAGCTCCGAGGCCAATTATTGTCAATTGATGCATAATTTTCACCTATCCTTATTTCTTTCGTTGTAGCCATAATTGATAACTGGCCATTCTGCGTCCAAATGGTAGTAAAAACCAATCCCTACTATTTAGAACTCCACACTTCGCAATGATTGTCAAAAACACAAACGCCCCTATCAATGCTGCTGTGCTTCCAGTCAATGCTGCGTTCAATCGCGAAGGTAAAGAAGCAAAGAGCCACTGCTCGGTAAAATAACTCCATAACAGTACACAAGTTATCATGACGGCTGAGGCAAATCCCATACATATATAAAAACGTGTGGGTGCGAAACGAATTGGTCTAATTTTTTTAAAATAATAGATCAATCCAATAGCTGAACATATTAAACCTAAATTACTAGCATATACCGCGCCTATGATACCCCACCTTATAATAAACAACTCATTACAAAGCACTTTCACTATAAAACCTACTATTAATATTAAAGTCGGTATTTTTAATTTCCCTAACCCTTGAAGCATGGCTGTCAGCGTTAGAATAAGTGACAACCATATAATTTGCGCTACAAATACTATCAATACATTAGATAACTCACGTGTTTCAAATAGCATCTCATTTACATAAGGCATAACGAGCATTAAACCAAGCGTCGCAGCAAAACCAAATAACAAGGCCGTACGATAGGTCAGTTGAATAAACCGTTCAGCTCCTCGCCCATTATCCTTTTTTGATGTATGGGCAACAAGAGGGACAATTGCAAGGGATAACGATGTTGCAATAACAAGCCCGACTTGCACAAGTGGCTGCCCTCTATCGTAAATTCCCTTCGTTTCCATTGCCTCTAAGGTTGAAATTCCACTTTTCGTAAGTGTTTCAAAAACAGTAAATGAATCAACTAGTTGAAAAAACAATAGTAAAAGGCCACTCATACTGACCGTAATGCTTAAAACTGTCAATTCCTTTAATACAGGAAAGATAGCTACCTTTTTCCTTACGGATATTTTGTTCCCTCGCTTAAACTTTTTAAAATACATCCATAATAAAATGATACCAGCTAGTTCACCAACAACAGTGCCTGCCACCGCCATTTGCCCTGCCTGATACAAAGAAGTGGTCGTCGTCATAACAAGCCAAGTACCACCCAAGATGACAAGGACACGAATAGTTTGTTCCATCACTTGTGCATAGGCAACTGGTGTCATCATACCGCGAGCTTGAAAGAAACCTTTATAAACAGCAATCGCTGGCATACATAATGTAACAAAGGAACCTGTACGTAAAAGTGAAGCTAATTCTGGATCGCCCATCCATTTCGCAAATAGATCAGCTCCACAAAATAAAATGATGAAGAAAAGGGTGGATAAAATACATAAATAATAAAATACCACCCGTAATAATTCACCGCGCAACACTCCTTCATCACGATCTTCAGCTTCAGCAAGTAATTTAGAAATGGCGACAGCAAATCCACTCGACGTCCAAACAACGAAAATCGCTATAAATGGATACACTTGCTGATAAATATAAAATCCCTGGTCCCCAACTAAATTTTGAAAAGGGACTCGATACACCATGCTCAGTATTTTGACAAAAAGAGCAGCAAGCGTTAATAATGCCACTCCCTTCACATATACCTTCATTCCCCACTTCTCAGGCATTTCAAATCCTCTTTCCTATACATCGTTCACCAAAATTCATAATAATCTAAGTGTCATCAGTATAGCATATTGATGCTTATCCATAAAAAACAGGTTATAACATGCCTAAAGAACTATATTTATTAGAAAATCACTTTCTTTATATAGTATTAGATTATTAATAAGTGACTTTTAGTTCAATACCAGTAAAAGCATCCGATAAAATTATTAATTAAAGAGTATAGAGGAGGGATTACTTTGAAGATGAATGTAGCGAATATTAAAACATTTCATAACGCGGCGAAATTTAATCAGCCACATATACTACAAAGTTCATATATCTATGCTGCATTAAAATCAAAACCGAAAAAAAATCGGGTTTTAATTGAAAAAGAAAATGGTTATGTACGTCAGTACCTCGTCAAAGAGGATGGCACTAAAATATTAATTTCCGAAATGCGGGAAGATACCACGAAACAAACAGCTAACCATAATGAATCAAATACCGATGATTTAATGAAGTTGCTTAATTTTTCAAGAATAGTACATCCTTCTAATATTAAAATGATAAAATAAAAAAAGTCTTCCTCGTAAAAATTGCGAGGAAGACTTTTTTCATGTTAATCAAGCATTTGCTTAGCAAGAAAATGAGCAGCAGTTTCAGCTACTTTTTGCTCTGAGTCACCAATAAAGTGCACCTTTGACAATATATAAACAGCGCCAATTGGGTCACCTGACACGATAATTGGTGCCACACAGTAAGATTTTATTTGCTCAACTTGACCTGGAACCAACTCTACAGAGCTTTCATGCTTCTCTACTAGAATGGATCGTTGCATAATACTTTCTTCAGCAAATGATGAGAGCTGTCTATTAACATAATCCTTTTTTGATACTCCTGCCACTGCAATCATTTCATCTCGATCACTAATTAAAGCAGCCGTACCAAGCGTTTCATATAATGTTTCTACATACGAAGTTGCAAAGTCACTCAATTCGCTAATAGGTGAATATTTCTTTAAAATAACTTCCCCTTCGCGATCCGTGAAAATTTCTAACGGGTCGCCTTCACGAATGCGTAAAGTCCTTCTTATTTCTTTTGGGATAACGACGCGCCCTAAATCATCAATACGTCGTACAATGCCAGTTGCTTTCATTCGTGTTGCCTCACTTTCGACAAAATATAGTTATACTTGTCCTAGTATGGTTCACAAATGGGCATTCTATGCAAAAAGGGTATTACTCAGCAACAGGTGCAGATTCTTCCCTTTTTGCAGTAGGCAAAAGTTTCATAATAGCTTCTAAAATATCAAACGGTAATTGTTTATCCATTTTGCGCTCATCTATTGTAAGTAATAGTTGTTGCCCATCCATCCGGAAGCCTACAGCCCGCCCGAACTTCAATGATTCTGAGACAACTTTTGCGCCATCTATGTTCGCCGTACCTTGCTCTGAAATTTGAATAGTAATAACTTTATTCGTTTCCTTAATTGAAGTGACTCCTGCTTCCTTCGCCCAAACTTTCATTCGTGCAATACGTAATAAACGTTCGGTTTCAAAAGGTATATCACCAAATCGATCTTGCAATTCATCAATAATTTCAAGATAGTCATTTTCATTTTCCATCGCTTTTACACGTTTATACATTTGAATTTTTTGATAGCCATCTGGAATATATTGATCAGGAATGTATGCGTCATACGGTAAAATTATTTCAATTTCAGGTATGTCTTCTTTTTTCGTACCACTACGTCGTTCTTCTATTGCTTCTTCAAGCATTTGTGAATATAAGTCAAATCCGACAGAATCGATAAAGCCATGTTGTTGAGATCCAAGTAAATTCCCTGCACCCCGAATTGATAAATCACGCATAGCAATTTTAAATCCAGAGCCAAGTTCAGTAAATTCTTTAATCGCTTGCAAACGTTGCTCTGCTACCTCTGTCAGTACTTTATCACGTTGATACATGAAATAAGCATAGGCTACTCTATTGGAACGCCCAACGCGTCCTCTTAATTGATAAAGCTGCGATAAACCCATGCGATCAGCATTGTGTACAATTAATGTATTCACATTTGGAATGTCAATACCTGTTTCAATAATTGTTGTCGTGACCAACACATCATAATCTCCGTCCAAAAATCCAAGAATAACAGATTCTAGCTCAGACTCACTCATTTGGCCATGTGCAAAGCCGACTCGCGCTTCAGGTACGAGCTCTTGGATCTCTTGCACCTTTTTCGCCATATCTTCAACACGATTATATAAATAAAACGTCTGCCCACCGCGTGACATTTCACGCTCAATGGCTTCACGCACAAGCGCACCACTATGCTCCATGACATATGTTTGGACTGGGAAGCGATTTGCAGGTGGCGTTTCGATTACAGATAAATCACGGACACCAACCATCGACATATGTAATGTACGAGGTATTGGTGTTGCTGTTAATGTTAATACATCGACATTCGTTTTTAATTGTTTGATCTTTTCTTTATGCGTCACACCAAATCGTTGTTCTTCATCGACTACGAGTAATCCTAAGTCACGATATACCACATCTTTAGATAAGAGACGATGTGTACCGACGACGACATCTATCGTACCGTCTTTTAACCCTTTTAATGTTTCTGTTTGCTGTTTTTTCGTACGGAAGCGGCTAAGTAAACCAATAGAAACTGCCTGCTCTTGGAAACGTTCTACCATCGTTTCATAATGCTGCTGAGCTAAAATGGTTGTAGGTACAAGGAAAGCTACTTGCTTACCATCCATAATTGCTTTAAAGGCTGCACGAATGGCAACCTCCGTTTTACCATAACCAACATCACCACAAACAAGTCGATCCATTGGACGCTCGCGTTCCATATCGTGTTTGACTTCACGAATAGAACGTAATTGATCTTCTGTTTCCTCATATGGAAACGCCGCTTCAAAAGTGCGTTGTTCATCACCATCTGGAGTAAAGGCAAAACCTTTTTCAGCTTCACGTTTTGCATATAGTTTTATTAAATCATCGGCAATATCTTGTACTGCAGATGACACTTTACTTTTCGCACGTTTCCACTCTGCTCCGCCCAGCTTATGTAGCTTCGGTTCACGGTCTTCAGAAGCAACGTATTTTTGGATTAAATCAATTTGATCAACTGGTACGAATAATTTATCATCTGCTCGGTAACGAATGTGTAAATAATCTTTATGTGATCCCTTTACTTCTAAAGTTTCGATACCGATATATTTCCCAATACCGTGGTGAATATGAACGACATAATCTCCAGGTTTAATTTCGGTATAACTTTTAATACGCTCGGCATTCGTCATTTTTTGAGGTCGCGATTTCTTTTTTTGCTTTTGTTTAAATAGCTCCTCTTCCGTAACAATCGCTAAACGCTGTAATGGGAGTTCAAAGCCAGCTGTCAATGCGCCTTCAATTGCATAAACACCCGCTCCATTCGGTTCCCCGAGTTGTATATGAATATCGTAATCATCCAACACTGTTTGCATTTTTCGCAGACGATCTTTACCTTCCGCCACAAAGAGCACCGTAAATTTCCCTTGCTCCCATCGCTCCATCTCATTTTTCAACAGAGGTATTTGCGCATGAAAATGTTGCATTGGTTTACATGAGAAACTTGTAGTTTTCTTAAACTGAACACCTGAAAATGCACGTGTAAATAGAGCAAAGAATAGTTTTGGTTGTTTTAGCATCGCAAAAATTTCTTTTAGTGAATATGAAGGTTTCACGGCATGCACCATTTTCCCTTCTTCTAGGAGGCTCAAGAACCATTCTTTCTCTTCTTTCTCCCATGCATCCATTACTTCTTGTACTCTGCCTAATTCATCAAATACAACAAGGGCATTTTGGGCAAAATAATCACCTAAATAAGATGGCTTATCATATAAAAGCGATCCATACTTGTTGGCGTAATCAGGTAAGTTACCTTGCTTTAGCATTTCAATATCAGCTTGGATATTTTGATAGAGTGCTTCTTTAACATCTTGCGCTTTCACTTTACGTAAGCTTTCAGCCAATGCATCCTCTAGCTTTTCAGCCAGTATTACTCTATCAACTCGCGTTAAAACGAATTCTGTCGCAGGCAAAATACGTACATCTTGTAATTTATCAATTGAACGCTGATCATCAGCTGAGAATGTTCGGATTGAATCTACTTCTGTATCGAACAATTCAATACGTACTGGCACTTCCATATAAGGTGGATAAATATCTAAGATACCACCACGTAATGCAAATTCTCCTGGCGTTGTCACCATCTGACCTCGTGTATAGCCCATTACAATAAGCTGATTCAACCATGCTTCCACATCGACATCGTCACCGACTGCCGTTTGAAGACGCAAATCAAGCCATTGCTCTTTTGGAGACATCATTTTACGTAGACCTGCTACTGGAATAATGTAAATCCCCTTTTGTTCATGTAACATATGGTCAATTGTTTCAATTCGTTGCGCTCTTAACTCAGGACTTGCTATCGACATATCAGCTGCGATAAATTCATCAGCTGGATAATAATGTACAAGATCCTCGCCCATTAACTTCACTAAATCATCATACATTTTCTGCGCCTGCAATAGATTTGGCGAGATGATATATACTGGCTTCTCTATAGCCCCATAAATCGTATCTAAAAAGGCTGGACGCGCACTACCAGAAAGGCCCGTAATTAACTGAGGACCATTATCTTGCTGCAAATCTTCCAATAATTTTGTTATATGCATATCTTGAGAGAACAATTTACGTAATATCTCCAAATGAAGCCCTCCTTCCTTCAAAAAAATATAATGAATCTATTTGCTCTATCTATATTTTGCGAGTAAATAGTCTATCTATTTCATTTTTCTTTTCATTCATATACAGAAAAAGGCCTTGGACGCATAGCGCACCAAAGCATTCTTCATTATTGTAGCCACTTTTTTAACGCATAATAGTCTGGAAATTGTTTTAAAGATTCTTCACAATGCTCACAAATACAATCGACCGTTGTATCTCCATTATGGTCTTTATGAATGTATTGTTCTGCTTCCGCTTCATTTAATTGATGTAACTTGCGGACACTCTCTTCTGAATCGAAAGGCAGTAGCCCAACCTCAGTTTCACAGTGCCGACAGCGATAATGAATTGCCATATGCAACATGCCCTCCTTTATAAAAAGTATAGACAGTCACATAGCAATTTATGCTCAATCATTAATTAAATTGATTCATAACATCTATAAATGGCTTGTCCAGTGCATACTCACAAGCATCCGCTGCTTTTTCAAAAGCATCCTGCATTATAGGTTGATCTTCCTTCGAAAACCTTGCAAGAACATAATCAGAGACCTTCATACCAGCAGGTGGGCGGCTAATGCCAATACGAATACGGTTAAAGTTTTGAGTACCTAAATGCTGGATTAATGATTTTATACCGTTGTGTCCGCCAGCACTACCTTTTTGACGCAAGCGTAATTTTCCTTTATCCAAATCTAAATCATCATAAATAACAATGATATCCTCGATATCGATATCAAAATAATCCATGATTGGACCTACACATTCACCAGAAATATTCATATACGTAAGTGGCTTCAATAGCATTACTTTGCCTTCTGGGCGGTGAATAGTGCCGTACATACCATTAAATTTTGATTGATTTAATGATACGCCCCATTTTGCTGCTAATATGTCGATGGTATCAAAACCGACATTGTGATGTGTATGTTCATATGTTTTGCCCGGATTGCCGAGACCAATTATTAGTTTCATAATAGCATCTTCCTTTTCTGCCTAATCCATGCTATTTTATCACATACCGTTGGAAATTATGAAAAAATGCAATTATTAGTGGTTTTTCGACTTTTTCCTAAAAAAAAACGCTCTATCATAAAATGATAAAACGATTTTTTCTATATAGCTATTGTTTCCAATAATCGGCCATTTCCCGGTCGAGATATACCCAACCTTTCCATGAAATATGAATTGTATCACTAATAAAATGCGGCTCGTACTCGTAACCAGTAAAATCAACAAGTGGGAAACCAGCATTTTGCACCTGCTTATTAATCTTCGCATAATATTCTTCTCGACGTTCTTTTGGGAACCCTGCATAATCGTACCATTTTCCATTCACAGGAATAGATACGAACATTGGTTTAGCACCCGCATCCTTTAGTACATCTAAGACCATTTGAAAATCTTCATACTCAGGTGACTCTGTGTAGCTTTCGTGTTTACGGAAGTCTTTGAGTTCATCTAACTTGAACTCTATCTTCTTTTTATAATATTTATCGTTAATAGATAAATCATTTGTTGTAATTCGCTGACTACCATATTCATCTGCATGCTTCTTCAACTGCTCAAAAGATTTTCCAGCAACCATTTCTGGATTTGCATGTAGTTTTTCAAGCGGTTCTGCCATGATGGAGTAATACAAATCTTTTTTCTCCATTAACTTTTTATTTATTAAAGCTACTGGTTTTGCTAAAGCTGCTTTTATTGGGTACTTGACACCATCTGTTACTTCATTTTCATAAATTGTTGATAAAACAAAGTCTCTTTGTACACTATCAAACTGCAAAAGACGCTCCATTGCTTTTTTCTTCAACTGAGGATCCATCTTATTATTCAACGCTAAATCGTAAGACTGCAACATTGAATAGTTAGGTGAGAAATGGAAATCATCAACACCTGTTTCTGTAAACCATTGCGGTGAAATAATAAATACCAATTTCTTATTTTTCAAATTCCCTTCTTGCTCTGCAAAATTCAAAAAATGATGAATGGATTGCGTACCCCCACGGCCATGTAAATACGTCGTAAAGCCTTCGTCATTGGCTTTAAAATAGTTATATGGATGGAATGGATCAAAGCGATTTAACTCAGATGAGCCATAGATTGGGAACATATTCGGCTCTTGTAGTAAACGATTTTGGAAATACTCCCCTTGGAACATTAATGGATTCAGAGCTGTTTTGGAATGTTCTACATCTTTATCTGAGATTAAAAAACCAAGCCATTTATTTGGTATAAATAAAAATACTAAAAACAGAATTACCGCAATGATGAGCGGTAAGAAGGCATACTTTCTCATACACGCTCAGCTAACTGCTCTGCGATACGATTCGGTGTATTCCACTCCTCGCGCGTAAACTCTGTAATCGATACTGAAATACCAAATTTTTCTTCTACTTCTACTAGAAACGTAATAATGCCAAACGAATCTAGTAAACCTTCTTCAAATAAATCAATATCAGGTTGCTCTACAACTACATCTTCCTGACATACCTCTGCTAATAATTCATATACTTTTTGTTTTTCCATCTTAATCTAACTCCTTATTATTTAAATAGTTGTCCAGAGAAAATATAAAATCCAAAGCAAATAAAGTTAAATGTTATAAACACAGATACAACATGTGTCCATTTATTTTTTGGCCATAGTTTATGTTTTCGATTCCACCGATCGAAGAAATCATATCCCACAATAAGTGCTGCATGATACAAGCCATAAATAACAAAATGCCATTCTAACCCATGCCAAACACCCATGATGAAGAATAATAGAAAATAACCAATATTAGAAACCGTATAGCGATTTTTAATCCACTTTTTCTTTGTCATCCAAAATACAAATCGCATATATACATAGTCTCTAAACCAGAATGATAGACTCATATGCCAACGATTCCAAAAGTCTTTAATATTTTTACTAATGAATGGCATGTTGAAGTTTTCTGGTGTTTTAACTCCCATTAAGTAGCTGACCCCTATAGCAAAGGCACTATAACCTGCAAAGTCAAAAAATAGATAAAGGCTGTAAACATACATATATGCTACGTTAGACCAAAATGGTGAATGAATATAAGTTGCGTGATCTGGTAAATACACAAGAATTTTGTTGTAAATTAAAAATGCTAAAATAAATTTGTATAAGAACCCTCGGAAAATACTATTAATGCCTAAATATAAAAGTTCTTTATACTCCTCTTTTGAAAAAGTCTTATTAACATCCTTCTCAAACCTTCTCCAACGATCAATTGGACCAGATGAGACAGTCGGGAAAAATAGTAGGAAGTAAATAAGTTCACCAACTGGTAGTGTCTGCTTCTTCATCAAGCCGTCACGTGTTTCAATAACTATCTGTACGGACTTAAATGTAATATAAGAAACACCAAGGAATCCAAATACATGATTCAAACCGAGTAACGGTAGTACTTTCACAAGCACTAATGGCAATATTGATAATACAACCATCGTACAAAATACAACTGTATTATTACGTTCTTTTCTGTAATGATGATAACCTTTAATTAAAACAATTTGAAAAATCGTAAACAAAATAATAGATATTGCACCGGTTTTCGAATTCCCGAAGATGACGGCCAATATAACAATAGATACAAGCATATTATAAATTTTTGATGATTTACCTAACAATCCAAGAATAATAGTAGGTAAAAGTAAAATGCCAATTAAAAAGAAAAATATAAACGAGCCATATGGAATCATACCATAACCTCAGCTACTAATTGTTTTCTATTTATTTTACCATTGGATGTCATAGGTAACTGATCACAGTAATTAAATTTTCTTGGAATCATATATGCTGGCAAACCTTTTGCTAGTTCCTTTTTTATAGCGCTTGATAATTGATATTCTTTTTCAAAAGCGTGTTCTTTAGGCACGATATATGCTGCTAAAAAATCAATAGCCTCATTTTTATAAATCGGTACAACTACACATGAATCTACATACTGGCATTGTAATAAATGGTTTTCTATTTCTTCGATTTCCATTCTATAGCCATGAACCTTGACTTGGAAATCTGCACGACCACTATAGAAATGTAAGCCTTTTTTCTGATATCCGACATCACCTGTACGATACGCTTGTTGCCCTTTATATTCAAAAAAGACTTTTTCAGTTAATGTTTCTTCTCCTAAATATCCCTTACTAACACTTGGTCCAACAATAATCATTTCACCTTTTTCACCATCAGGTAAAATTTGATCATCCTCATCTATAATAAGCATTTGAGTATCACCTTTTATATAACCTATTGGTAAAGAAATATGATCATCTAATAATTCAGCGGTTACTTCTATTGCTGAAACAGCTACAGTTGCCTCTGTTGGTCCATATGTATTGAAAATGCGTGCGTTCGGGAACAATTTCAATAACTTGTTTGCAACTTCTGTCGGCAATACTTCTCCGCAAAATAGGAACGTATTTAACGACGGTAGCATCCCACTATTAAATTCAGGATTCATTAAACACATTTGTACGAATGATGGAGTGGATGTCCAAACATTTGTTTTTGACTGTGCTAATTGCCCAAACAAAACCTTAGGATTTGCTATCATCTCTTTTGTAATTGCGAATAATGTAGCACCCGTCGTTAGTGCAGGGTAAAGGTCCATTACTGACAAATCAAATGAAAATGGTGCTTGATTTAAAAATACCTTGCCCTCTGTTATCGGGAAATCTTCATGCATCCAATTAACAAAGCTCTCTAAATTTTGAACTGAAATTTGAACACCTTTAGGATTTCCTGTACTACCAGATGTATAAATAATATAAAAATTATCATTTTCTTTCACCCAAGTAGATGTTGATGTTCCATTGGAGTGTTTAGCAACTATATTTGCTAATTGATCTTCAGACATATAAGAAATTGATGACTCCTGAAGTGAATCTCTTTCTAGATTCTCTGTTTCGATGAGAAATGCTGCACCTGAGCAATTAATAATTTTTTGAATGCGTTCTTTTGGAATTGATACATCCACTGGAATATATGGGTGACCTGATTTTACGACTCCTAAAAAGGAGCTAACCATCATGGGTGCCATATGACCGTATACTATAATAGGTGCTTTCTTCGGGAGATTTAAAGTGGTTAAATACGCGGCTAATGATTCTGACTGTTTCCATAAATCTCCATAACTTAATGTCGCATCTCCATTTTGAAATGCAATAGAATCTTCATTATTTAAGGCTATATTTTGAATAGCCGAAAGTATATTCAATGGTAACCCTCCTAACTTTAAAATTCTGTATATATGAATGGACCGGCATTCATATCCTGAAAACCATATAAGAGAACGAGTAAAATGAGAATCGCCAAGTAATAAATCGTCCGCATACTCACATACGTTACAGTATGATTCCAAAGCTTTCTTACTTTCTCCATCCTATTTACCTCACATTTCTACAATTTAATCATTTACGATACACCATTTCATCTATTATTACAATATCATGTCAATACCATTACATTAGACGTAATGAAGTAAAAGTTGTTCCTACCTTCAACAACATGAAGACCTAAAGACTACATTTTTTCAAATAAATAGTAGTTAGGGTAAAGAAATAGGCTTACCATCCTTATTTATAGATGGTAAGCCTTTTTTTGAAATTTATTTTATCTTGCACCGATAATCTCTTCAGAAGTTGCTTTTTCATCAACTTCTGTTGATTCAGTTTCAACTGTAGGCGCAGATACCGTAACAAGAAGAAAGTCATCCGTATCTAGAATTTCGAATGTTGACGTGCTACGAATATCACCAACAGCTAAAGTGTCACCAATCTCTAACGTTGAAATATCAACCTCTATTGATTCAGGAATATCTGATGGTTTAACTTTAATTGTTACTTCACGATTAGGCTGTTGGAGAATGCCGCCCTCTTTTGCCCCTAATGAATCGCCAGTAAGATTTACTGGTACACTCACTTCTAAAGCATCTGACATATTAACTGCTAAAAAATCTAAGTGAACTAATGTCCCCTTCAATGCACATTTTTGAGCTTCATTTAATACGGCGTTTAATTTTTCACCATCAATTTCTAATGTTACTATGGAATTTTTACCATCTAAACGTAATGCTTTTTCATACTCTCTTGCATTAATCGTAATTGGAGTTGCCTCTGTTTTATAACCATATACCACAGCTGGTACAAAACCTCTTTGTCGAAGTTCAGTTAGTGCAGAATGATTTTCAACCTTACGCTTTTTTGCATGAACTACAGTACTCATATAGATACATGTCTCCCTTCCTAGTTAACATAGTCACATTAATATATGTACCCTGTTAGCTAGGAATTCAAACATTTACCATTATTAATCAAATAAAGTACTTACTGATTTGTTCTCATAGATTCTTACAATTGCATCAGCTAATAGAGTTGCAACAGATAGTTGTTTAATTTTAGGTGATTTTTTCTCATCCGGTAATTGAATAGAGTTTGTAATCACTAATTCTTTAATAACAGAGTTATCAATGCGCTCAATAGCTGGACCTGATAATACAGGGTGTGTACAGCAAGCGTAAACTTCTTTAGCACCTGCTTTAACTAATGCGTCAGCACCGATTGTAATTGTACCTGCCGTATCAATAATATCATCGATTAAGATTGCTACTTTACCATCAACACTACCAACAATATTCATAACTTCTGCAACGTTTGGACGTGGACGACGTTTGTCAATTATAGCTATTGGAGCTTTTAAGCGATCCGCCATTTTACGAGCACGTGTTACACCACCATGGTCTGGTGATACGATAACAACATCTTCTGATTTGAAACCTTTTGCTTTGAAATGATCAGATAATAGCGGTACACCGATTAAGTGATCCATTAAGATGTCGAAGAAGCCTTGAATTTGTGGAGCATGCAAGTCAAGAACGATTGCACGAGTAGCTCCTGCAGTTTCTAGTAAGTTAGCCACTAATTTAGCCGTAATCGGTTCACGTGCACGCGCTTTACGATCTTGGCGAGCATAACCATAGTAAGGTAATACTACGTTTACTGTGCGCGCTGAAGCACGTTTCACGGCATCTACCATAATAAGTAATTCCATTAAGTTTTCGTTTACTGGAGCTGAAGTAGACTGTACGATAAATACGTCACAACCACGAATACTTTCCTCAATATTAATTTGAATTTCTCCATCACTGAAATGTTTAACGGAGCATTTTCCTAGCTCGACACCTACTTCTTTAGCAATTTCTTCAGCTAAAGGTATATTCGAGTTTAATGAAAAGATTTTTAACTTTGAGTTGGCATATTGATACGGCATGATGGCCTCCTGGTAATTTTAATTATTTTAATTTTAGTTTGGTAACATAATTATCTTTATTTTCTTGTCTAGAACGTGCAATTGCTAGTGCGTCAGCGGGTATATCTTTTGTAATTGTCGAACCAGCTGCTACATATGAGCCTTTTCCTACCGTTACGGGTGCAACTAAATTAGAGTTACAACCCACAAAAGCATTATCTTCAATCACTGTTTTAAACTTGTTTTTCCCATCATAATTGACGGTAATTGTACCGCAACCTATATTGACTTCAGTACCTACTTCAGCGTCTCCTAAGTACGATAAATGAGACACTTTACTACCATTGTCTATTTTTGTTTTCTTCACTTCAACGAAGTTTCCAATCTTCACACGATCGCCCAAATCAGAATCTGGTCGGATATGTGCAAATGGACCAACAGCTGTATCCTCACCGATGACGCTTTCACGTACTACAGAAGAATGGACAGTCGTACGATTTCCAATTCGGCTATTTTGAATATGACTATTAGGACCAATGATGCAATCTTCTCCAATGCTAGAAGCACCTTCTATGATAACACCTGGTTGGATGACTGTATCACGACCAATTTGTGCATCAACGCTTATATATGTGTTAATAGGGTTAATAATCGTCACCCCATTGCGCATATGTTGTTCGTTAATTCTAGCACGCATTGTTTCTTCAGCTTGAGATAAAGCAAAGCGGTCGTTAACACCAAGCGTTTCAGCAAAGTTTTCAGTTACATATGCTGCAACTACTTCACCTTGTTTTTGTAAAATTTCAATGACATCCGGTAAATAGTATTCACCTTGGGCATTATCATTTTTTACAAGTTTCAACGCAGCAAATAACGCTTTATTATCAAAGCAATATGTGCCAGTGTTGATTTCTTTTACTTGTCGTTGTTCAGGAGTTGCATCTTTTTGTTCAACAATTTGAGCAACCTGTTGATCTGTAGAGCGAAGAATTCGACCATAGCCAGTAGGGTCTTCAGCAATAGCAGTTAAAATTGTTGCTTTGGCATGATTAGATTCATGATGCTCGAACAACGCTTTCATTGTTTCGGGGCGAATTAAAGGTGTATCCCCACAAATAACAATCGTTGTGCCTTCTAAATCTCCAAGGATCGGTTCCACCTGTTGAACGGCATGTGCAGTACCAAGCTGTTCCGCTTGTAATACATACTCACTTTTTTCACCAAGTTGTTCCTTTACCTTTTCAGCACCATAACCTACGATCGTTACTATACGTTCAACATCTAATGTTTGAATATGATCAACTACATGCTCAACCATTGGTTTTCCACAAACCGGATGAAGAACTTTATATAATTTGGACTTCATACGCGTACCTTGGCCAGCAGCCAGTATAACGGCATAAACATTCGTCATTTCGCAAGTCCTCCATTTTAGCTGATTTTCTCTTTTGACTATAAAGCAAATTTAGTTAATTTTCAAGGCTTCCCCACTTGACAAAACTATGACAAACAATTTATTATTAAAATCTTTTGTTTTTTTATAAAAAAATTCCAGTAACTATACTTTTAAATTAAAACTTACTTTTAAAGCGTTTATCCCATATAAATAAATATCAATATTCAAATATCCCTCTAATTTAGTTTCTTTAACACTCTATATATGACTAATAAATAAATAGATTTTAAGTCTATAAAGAATATTCACATGCGAAGATTTAATACAAATTTTTATATAATTGTATTATCAGCATAAAAATCTATTAATTATTTCTTATCTAAGTAGTTTGTAGACTCCTATTTCTCTATTTACTAAACTAGCAAACGTAAAAAATTTAATATACACGAAAAAGAGCCCATTCTATATGAATGGGCTCTAAATTTGCGGATTATTGAATTTCCTGATGTTCTTCATAAACCGTCGCTTCTTCATCACTCGACTCTTCATAAGCTTTAAGTACAGCTTCTTGAATTTTCGTACGAGTTCCAGAATTAATCGGATGTGCAATGTCACGAAATTCTCCGTCTGGAGTGCGCTTACTAGGCATTGCTACGAATAGCCCTGCGTTACCATCAATGACGCGAATATCATGAACTACAAATTCGTTGTCAAGTGTGATGGAAGCAATGGCACGCATACGTCCATCAGTTTGTACACGACGTAATCTTACATCTGTAACTTCCATTCTCTCACCACCTCTCATCTAAGATGCCAAAATGACTCTATCTACTTTATTCTATGTAAATTTATAGATTCCTTCTTTTTCCTTATTTATTTTTTAAAAATTTCGAATGTTTACAATCCTATTATGTATTAGTCACTAATTGTCTTTAAATTACTTATTTATCCTATCCAGTTTTTACAAATAAAATGATTATATACAAAAAAGACTATCTAATAAGCTTACTAGCTTATTGATAGTCTTTTCATATTTCATCTTTTCTTAAAGCTACTCTCTACTTAGCCGATTACTGCAATGACTTCAATTTCTACTTTTGCATCTTTTGGCAAACGTGCAACTTCTACAGTTGTACGAGCAGGTTTATGCTCACCAAATTGCGCCGCATATACTTCATTCATTGCTGCGAAGTCATTCATATCCGCGATAAACACTGTTGTTTTAACTACTTTTTCTAAAGAAGTGCCTGCTTCTTTAAGAACTGCTTTTAGATTCTCAAAAACTTGGTTTGTTTGTTCAGTGATGTCGCCATCTACAAACTCTCCGGCTGGTGTTAAAGGAATTTGACCTGAGCTATAAAAAACATTATTTAAAATCATACCTTGTACGTATGGGCCAATTGCTGCTGGCGCATTTTTTGTTGCTACTACTTCCATCTTTCATTTCCACCCTTCTAAAAATAGTTTCCCTCACTTAAAGCAATTGTACGATCCTTTTCATTCACTTCTTTTAATTTTACAAGTGAATAATAATCATCTACTAAGCGCTCGTCTAGATGTTCAGCCTCTACTAACACAGCAATACCAGCTAGTGTACAGTCGAATTCCTCTAGCAAGTTTTTCATGCCATTCATTGTACCGCCAACTTTCATAAAGTCGTCGGTAATAAGTACACGTTGGCCACTTTGCATGCTACGCTTTGATAGCACCATCGTTTGAATACGACGCGATGATCCAGATACATAGTTAATACTTACAGTGGAGCCTTCTGTTACTTTGTTATCACGACGTACTACAACTACAGGTACATTCAAATGTCTCGCAATAGCGTGGGCAATTGAAATACCTTTTGTTGCTACTGTCATAATAACATCAATTTCTTTATCGCAAAATGCCGAGGCAAATACTTTTCCTACGCGGTTCATTAATTCGGGATTACCGAGTAAATCTGTCATAAATAAGTATCCACCTGGCAATAGTCGATCTGAATGACTTAACTCTTTTAAGAGCTCTTGCATAACTTCTTTAACAGCCTCTTCTGGCATTTTAGGAATATATTTTACTCCCCCAGCAGCTCCTGGAACAGTCACAAGAAGACCAATCCCTCTTTCCTCAAATGTATCTTTAACAATCGATAAATCCTCACTAATAGAAGATTTGGCCGATTGATACAATTCTGCGAAAAATGTAAGAGGGATCAACTGCTGTGGATGCTCCAATAAATAATGCGTCATGTCTACAAGACGTTCGCTACGCTTCCATTTCATGAAATCCTCTCCTGAACACGAATGATTTATACAAAAAATACCACAATTATACGTATTTAATCAAGGGAATCGCGATCTCCAAGCATACGAATTGCATATACTTCATCACAAAAGCCTCTTAATCCATTATAAATACGACTTACACGGGCCTCATTCTGTACGAGGCCAAACACCGTTGGACCGCTACCACTCATTAATACGGCATCCGCTCCAAAACGTTTCATTTGTTCTTTAATCACTGCTACTTCTGGATGTAATTTTAATGTAACCGTTTCTAGTACATTCCCGACAGTATCACAAAGTAATTCATAATCATCCTCTTCAATGGCTTGAATCATCTGATGTGTATTCGGATGGACAACCTCATCCATGTTTAAACCACCATAAACAGCCGCTGTTGAGACACCAATCGTCGGCTTAGCTAATACTACCCAGCAACTTGGGGGCGCAGAAATTGCCTGTATGCGCTCTCCTCGGCCTGTTGCAAGTGCAGTGCCACCGTAAACACAAAAAGATACGTCGGAGCCAATTTTAGCTCCTAATTCTGCGATTTCATCCATAGTTAGGTTTAAATTCCATAATGTATTTAAACCTTTCAAAGTTGCGGCAGCATCGCTACTACCTCCAGCTAGTCCAGCTGCTACTGGAATATGTTTATCAATAGTAATAGATACACCTTTATCTATGTTGTATGTATCTTTTAATAACTTAGCTGCTTGATAAGCTAGGTTCCTTTGATCATCAGGTACAAAGCGATCTGTCGAATGAATTTTAATAAGCCCATCTTTTCTACTTCTAAGGCCGACTCTATCAGCGAGATCAACCGTTGTCATAATCATCTCTACTTCATGATAACCATCGGGACGTTTGTAAAGTACATCTAGTGTTAAATTAATCTTGGCAGGTGCTTTTACGTAAAGCATAACGCTGCCCCCTTCCTAGCAGGTTTTTATACAAAAAAGTGATTCTATTATTCGTGCTTTTTTCACTGATTATTATTCTACCACAGGAAGACCTTTGTAAATAAACTTCAACCTCACCGTTTGTGAGATTTTTATACCTGTTAATTCTTTATTTTAAAAACGAAAAGCTACCTCACAGTTGAAAGCTCAAGCTGTGAGGCAGCCAATTGTCAGTGCATCAATTTTGGACAATCATCAATCTACTTTGCTTTTGCTTCTTCAGCTAATTGCTGTTGTGCCATTTCGATTGCTCTTTTGACCATATTACCGGCATCTCGTGATTTGATCCCGCCCCATCCTTCTCGCTCTACTACATCGTAAAATCCAAGGTCTTTTGCGATTTCTTCTTTCAAACGATCCGACATGATACGTTTTCTAGCCATTCGAAATTCCTCCTTAGATGACTGACAGTTATAGTATGTTCAAAAAAAAACAAAAACACTCATAAAATATTCTTACGCAAAGAATACGTTACAAGTGTCCGAAAAAAATATTCGATTATAAATGCACTTACTTGGCAATGACCAATTCTTTGATGTCATCGTCAAATGTAATCTCTACTGCTTCTGTTAAAATATCTGTGTAGCTGTAAGAAACTCGCTCAAAAGCGTTTTCATCTTGATCAAGATCAACTACAAATACTGCGCGATATGTTTCACGTAATATTCCAGCGCGCTCAACCGTTTTCTTGCGACCACCGTTTGCTTTTAATTGCAAACGTCTACCCAAATGACAATCTAACGACTTCTTAATGTCGGCTAAAGTTTTTGGCATTTTCGCTTACACCTCACTATAAACCATTATACACGAGGACATTTAATTCGTCAAGTTAAATAAATTATTTTATCAATCCATCATAGTGATGTCAATTGTTTTTTATTCGAAAATCTATATTTTTTTTACGAGTGTGCTAAGAATGTAACAGAAACGTTTATTGACGGAAGGTAGGATAAAGTGCATCTGCCAATTGACCAAACTCAATAATAGATAAAGTTTCGCCTCGGCGCGTTGGGTCAATACCACACTCAGCTAGTGCCGCTAGAATTTGTTCTTTCTTTTCTTTACCTCTTGGCAACTGAGATTGTAAGTTATTTAAAATTGTTTTACGACGTTGTGCAAAGGAACTTCTTGATACTTCAAATAAGAATTCTTCGTCAATTACATGCACTGGTGGCTCTGCATGTCGAGTTAGCCGAATAACGGCTGAATCTACATTTGGCTGTGGCATGAAGACAGTTTTTGGTACAGTCATCACTACTTCAGCCTTCATGTAATATTGGATAGCTATTGAAAGTGAGCCATAAGCTTTTGTACCAGGTTTGGCAGAAATACGATCTGCTACTTCTTTTTGCATCATTACTACCATACCGCGTATAGGTAATTTCTCCATTAATAATTTTAGTAAAATAGGAGTCGTTACATAATAAGGTAAATTTGCAACTACCATGATGTCTTTATACTTCGCAAATTCTGAACTTAACTCCTCAGCTACATTCGCTTTTAAAATATCCGAATGAACAACTTTTACATTATCATATGGGCTTAATGTGTCTTCTAGAACAGGTAATAAACGTTGATCGATCTCAAATGATACAACTTGCCCTGCAGAGCGAGCTAAATGCTCCGTTAAGGCACCTATACCTGGACCAACCTCAATCGCCACACTATCTTCTGTTAAATCGGCATAACTTACTATGTTACGAAGAATATTAGGGTCAATTAAAAAATTTTGCCCTAAACTTTTTTTGAATGAAAAACCATATTTCTTTAAAATCTCTTGCGTGCGTAAAGGTGTTGCAATATCTTTATGCATTTTGTTCCTCCTGATTTATCTGTGCAATCGCTTCACCGAATTGCTCTAAAGTTATTTGAAACATTTGTAATCGCTTGTGCAATTGTTTACCGTTTGTTGAACCTATATTTAATAACTCACCTAAACGTTCTCTACGTACTTTCGCATTAGGATGTGATAGTAGCTGAGCTACGATTAAATCATCTAATGTGATAATCTGCACATCCTCTGATGCCACTCTAGGTGTATATACGTTTGAGAGGGCATAACGGATATCTTCATCTTTTGCATGTTCTATACCAAGACTTTTACCGTTTTTAGCAATTGTTTTCTTTTTCGGTAAAAACGCATGTTTTACATCTGGCACTCTTTCTTCAATAATAGCTCGAATACGTCTCCCTGGGTAATCTGGATCCGTAAAGACAATGACACCTCGTTTTACTTGGGCATGTTGAATTCGTCGTAGAACTTCCTCTGAAATAGCAGAACCGTTCGTTTCGATTGTATCTGCATGAACAGCTCGTTTAATTGCTGTTGTATCGTCTTTTCCTTCTACCACAATAAATTCTTTTATTTCCACGGATACTTTATCCTCTTTTCTAAAATGTCCTTTGACCATTTTACTGCTATATTACTTATATTGTACAGTAGCTTAAGCAAGAAGGCTCGTTTTCAATCAGTATGACTGCTCCCTATAAAAAAAGCTTTCCTTACAACTGTAAGGAAAGCTTTTCATATCTATATGTTAAACGAGATGTATTAGTTTAATACTTTTATTTTAACTCTTTTGCGTCCCCAATTATAAACAGATTGCTTATTTGAAATAAAGACATCGATTTTGTTTCCTTTAATCGCGCCGCCAGTATCCCCAGCAACCGCATAACCATAATCTTCTACCCAAACTTTAGAACCTAATTTAATAACCCTTGGATCAACCGCAATTACTTTTAAATTTGGATTCTTTCGTAAGTCGATACCAGTAGCTGTTTTACCCGAACAACCATTACAAAAAGCAGTGTAAGCTGTAGCTGTTACATACATAGTTCGACCACTAGACGGCTCATCTGAACGAGATGGTGTCTTAGATTTTGAAACTTTTTTAATTGATGTTAAATATTTTGATGAAACATAACCCGTTTTACTTTTATATTTCACCTTATACCAAGAGCCCTTTTTACCTTTGTACGTCACTTTTTTACCTTTTGGAATTGTCAGAAGCACTTTATATTTTGTGCTTGCACCTTTTCGTAAATTAAGACGACCTTTAGTTTTATAGGTTTTGGCTTTGCTAACTTGTGTAATTTTCTTGTTGCTAACGTCAGTTGTGGAGCCTTTAGAGCCTTCCACCACATCGGTGACTTTTTGTACTCGAACATCATCAAAAGCCGTTGTGTTAGGTGTTTTAGCTAGCGCCTTAGTGTCTGGTTGAGCGCGTTCTATCTCGCCTGACTCAACTATTGGTTGCTTTAAAAAGTCAGCGACCGTAGTCGAAGTGGATCCTGCTATCTTGTTGCTACCATCACCTTGGATGGTTAAATTTAATGCCTGTTCATACGAATTTGTATTATTATTTTTAAAATTCGTATTCACTGAGGTTTGTATTTTATCATTGTCAGATGTTTTAACTCCAACAATATTGTTTTGTGCTGTAACTTCTTGATAATCACCGTTTACCACGGCTGTGTTTGTACTTTCGAATAAATTCGAAGCTACGAAAGCAATTACTAGTGCGATTGATAATACCATCATCACTGCTTGCTTATTCCTCAATGATCTTGAAAACAGGTTTTTCATGGAATTTTTTGTCATGAAAAACGCCTCCTTATCACTCGTTGGATTATATAGACCTTCTTTTTAGCTGTCAACACCTAAGGTTTTTACCTAATTTTGACAACCAGGCAAGTTTTCCTATCCGAAGTAAGGGAGGCGACCTTGCATTTTATTTCGTAATTTTATAAAAACGGTGGGCATTGGCAGTTGTTGCCGATGCTACTTCATCTACCGATATTTCCTTTAGGCGCGCTATTTCTTCCGCAACTAACGGTACTAAAGATGGCTCATTTCTTTTACCTCGATGTGGATGAGGTGCCAAGTAAGGAGCATCTGTTTCAATCATCAAATACTCAAGCGGAATTTCTGTTGCAACTTCTTTTGGTTTTTTTGCATTTTTAAACGTAACAGGGCCACCTAGGCTGATCATGAAGTTCATGTTGATGCACTCTTTTGCAATCTCTACGCTACCGCTATAACAGTGCATAACTCCACCAGTAATTTCCGCATGTTCTTCTTTCAAAATCCGTACACAATCTTCTGTTGCATCACGATTATGAATGACAATTGGTAAATCTAACTTTTGTGCCAACCGAATTTGTTTACGCAATAATTCCTGTTGGATTTCTTTTGGAGATTTATCCCAATAATAATCAAGTCCTGTTTCACCGATTGCTACTACCTTTGGATGAGCTGCTAATTCCTCAATCCATTGTAAATCCGCTTCTGTGCAGTCAATTGCATCGACGGGATGCCAACCTATTGCTGCATACAAAAATGGATATTCATCAATCAATTTCATCGCTTTTTCAATTGTTGGTCTGTCGAAACCTACGACAACCATTTCTTTTACATCAGCGTCTAATGCGCGTTGGATCACTTCTTGCAAATCCTCTTCGTATTGGTCAGCATTTAAATGCACGTGTGTATCGATAAACATCGTCATTCTCCTCACAGTAATTTATTTTAGACAAAGAACAGATTTCAGAGTTGTCATTCATATTACATTTTAATTACAAAGACCCCTCTAATTATTTCACAACCATATAAAGGGATATTTATAGGTGCAAAAAAACAAAATATGATATTTTTATACTAAGGTCACATTCACAAAATACAATTCAGCAAAAAAATATCATATCCATAAATAGAACCAAGAGCCTACTATGTCATGTAGTAGGCTCTTGGTTTTTTTATACAAACTTAAGAAAAAACGCGATTTTTGAGGAATTCTAAACTTCTCCCATCATCAACAATGATTCTATAGTTGTTATTATATATTTATTTTACTTTTGCGCCGTTTTCTAGTTTTTCATCGACAGTCGCTAAAGTTAAAACACCATCTTTACTTCCTGCCAAAACCATACCTTGAGAAAGTTCGCCACGAAGTTTTACTGGTTTTAAGTTAGCAACAACAATTACTTTACGACCAATTAATTCTTCTGGTTTATAATACTCAGCAATACCTGATACAACTTGGCGTTGCTCATATCCTAGCTCTAATTGTAATTTTAATAATTTATCAGCTTTTGGCATTTTATCGCATGCAATGACGGTTGCAACACGAAGATCCACTTTCATGAAATCTTCAAAAGAAATTTCAGGAACATCTTCTTCTTTTTTAGCTAATGCATCTTTTTTAGGCTCCTCAGTAGGCTTAACTGAACCTTGCATTTGTTCGCGAATATAGCCAACTTCTACCTCATTATCTAGACGAGGGAAAATTGGCACACCTTTTTCAATGACTTTTTTACCAGATGGTATTGCACCAAATGTCTCTAGCGTATCCCAAGCCAATAATTCTTCCCCTAATCCAAGCTGTTCCATAATCTGTTTTGGTGCAATTGTCATAAATGGTTGAATCATAACAGCAATTTGTCGTAAGCTTTCTGCTAAATTAGCCATTACTGTTGCTAATTGACCTTTTAACGCTTCATCTTTAGCTAAAACCCACGGTGCTGTTTCATCAATATATTTGTTTGTTCGTGAAACCAATGCCCATACGTCTGAAAGAACTACACTAAATTGCATTTTTTCCATGTTTTCTTCATATTTCATTTTTGTATCCGTAGCTTGTGCGATTAGTGCTGCATCAAATTCTGTTGGTTCTAAACCTTCAGTCGGTATATGTCCATCAAAATACTTGTTCATCATAGAAATGGTACGGTTTAATAAATTACCAAGGTCGTTTGCAAGATCAAAGTTTGTACGTTCGACAAATGATTCTGGTGAGAATACCCCATCCGATCCAAATGGTAACTCACGTAATAAGAAGTAACGTGTTGCATCTAATCCATAACGCTCAACTAACATTTCAGGATATACAACATTACCTTTAGATTTAGACATTTTACCATCTTTCATCATAATAAAACCGTGTGCAAATACTTTTTTAGGTAATGGTAAATCTAGAGCCATTAAGAAGATTGGCCAATAAATTGTATGGAAACGTACTATATCCTTACCAACTACATGTACATCTGCTGGCCAGTATTTCTTAAATAATGTATCCTCATCAGATAAATAGCCTAACGTTGTAATATAATTTGTTAAGGCATCTACCCAAACATAAATAACATGCTTTGGATCTCCAGGAACTTTAATTCCCCAGTCAAAAGATGTACGCGAAACAGATAGGTCTTCTAAACCAGGTTTGATAAAGTTATTGATCATTTCATTTTTACGAGACTCTGGTTCGATAAATTCAGCATTATCTTCGTAATATTTCAAAAGGCGATCAGCGTATTTCTTCATATTAAAGAAGTAAGATTCTTCTTTTACCTTATGAACAGGGCGACCGCAATCAGGACAGTTACCATTGTCCAATTGTGACTCAGTAAAGAATGATTCACACGGTGTACAATACCAACCTTCATATTCCCCTTTGTAAATATCACCGTTGTCTAAGAATTTTTGGAAAATCTTTTCGACAGCGTCTGTATGACGTTTTTCAGTTGTCTGGATAAAATCATCATAAGAGATGTCCATTAACTTCCAAACAGCTTTTGCTGATTCAGCAATTTCATTCACATATTGCTGTGGTTCTTTGCCAGCCTCAGCTGCTTTTTCTTGAATTTTTTGACCATGCTCGTCCATACCCGTTTGGAAACGTACGTCATATCCTCTCAAACGTTTATAGCGTGCAATCGTATCAGAAGCTACAGTTGTATATGCAGTTCCAATATGAAATTTACCACTAGGGTAATAAATAGGTGTTGTTATATAGAATGTTTTCTTTTGATTGTCCACGAAAACTTCCTCCAGTGTTCTACAGTATACTTTCTATTCTAACCAAGTACGAAAAACCTTTCAATCAAAGTTTATTAAATGGCTTTTTGACGAAAAATGTCGAATATTACTTTTCGAATTCGAGATACTTAAATATAGCAAAAAACTCATGCATTTTAAGCATTTTCGAGGAAATTAATCAAATTCGTATGTAAATTCTACTTAAAGAACGGAATATTTTTGAAATAAAATATCATTTTTCAAACAAAAATAATTGACGTTTATGGCATTAGTTGGTATGATAGTCAACAGACACAGAATATATGTCGAATTTTGACGAAAAATCATAATAATATAGGAGGAATTCTTGTCATGAAATCTACTGGTATCGTCCGCAAAGTTGATGAATTAGGTCGCGTGGTTATTCCTATCGAACTTCGCCGTACTCTAGGCATTGCTGAAAAAGACGCTCTTGAAATCTACGTTGATGATGATAAAATCATCTTAAAAAAATACTTACCTAATATGACTTGCGCTGTAACAGGCGAAGTGTCTGATGATAACTTCCGTCTTGCTGGTGGTAGCTTAATCCTAAGCCCTGAAGGCGCTGAAATCCTTGTAAAAGAAATCCAATCTAAATTAACTAAATAATTTAGAGGATTTAATTATATTCGAGTAACAAGTTATACAATAACAAATAGATTATTACCTATCTTGTTTTTCAAATGTGATTTCATATATAGAAAACATCCGAAATATTCGCAATTTCGGATGTTTTTTTTATTTACAGACCTTATTATTCCACATGATAGGCTTGGTACACATCTCGCTTTGCAAGACCTCTTACTTTTGCCACTTCTTTAATAGCATCTTTAGAAGATAGTTGCTGTTCTTCTATTAACTTATTTATGTGATCGACAACAGTCAACTCATCCCACCAAGCTGCTTCCTCTTCTTCATCAGCATTTACATTACCTTCTAAAACAATACAAAATTCTCCTCGAATTTCACTCTCAATTGCCCACTCTAATGCTTCATCAACTGTGCCTCTTAAAAACTCTTCAAATTTCTTCGTCAATTCGCGTGCTAAAACAATCTGACGATTACCAAGAATTGTTTGCATATCCTTTAATGTATCTTTCAAACGGTGTGGAGCTTCATAAAATAGAATCGTCTCTGGTCTCTTACTTAATTTTTCTAAAGCTTCTTTACGCTCCTTCTTTTGACGACTTAAAAATCCATAGAAGAAAAATGGTTGAGGGATTAAGCCCGATGCTATTAAAGCGGTGATAGCCGCGTTAGCACCTGGAATCGGCACTACCGCAAAGTCTTCTTCAATTGCCTTTGCAGCAATATCTGCACCTGGATCTGAAATACATGGTAGTCCTGCATCACTTACTAATGCTACTGTTTTACCTTCACGTAAATAATTAAGAAGCTTTTCACCACCATACTCTTTGTTATGATCGTGGTAACTAACAAGTGGTGTATCAATTTCAAAGTAGTTACAAAGTTTTTTAGTATTACGCGTATCTTCTGCTGCGATGACATCAGCTTCTTTTAGAATACGAATAGCTCGCATAGTCATGTCCTCTAAATTACCAATAGGTGTAGCGACTAAGTATAAGCAACTCTTATTTTCATGCATGGTACTTTTTTGTGATTTCACAATTCTTCGCTCCTTATATGATTGATCTTCTGTTTACGTGTTAATTGTTTAAATGCGTATTCAGCTCGCATCGCCTCTTGCTTTGTCTCATATTCTTCAAAATAAATGCAACGTACAGGTAAACGTGCTCTTGTATACTTGGCACCTTTTCCTTGGTTATGCACGCCGAGTCGATGTTCTAAATCATTTGTGTAACCTGTATAGTAAGTTCCATCACCACATTCTAGTACATACATGAGATGCTTATTGTTCTTTTCCATATAGCATCTCTCTCACTTCATCTGTATATTCACCATCTTCTCCATATACATAAAGTGGGGGCAAAATCTTTAAATCTGGCTTGCCATCTTTAATTCCTTCTATTAACAATGTATTCGCTTCTTTACCAGCTTTAGGATAAACAAAGCGAATACGTTTTGGCTCCAATCGATTTGCACGCATTGCCGTTATAATATCAAGTAGACGACTCGGACGATGAACAAACGCTGCCTTTCCACCTTGCTTTAACAATTTACTTGCAGAAAAAATCATTTGATCTAATGTTAAGTGGATTTCATGTCTAGCAATCGCGACATGCTCCTTCAAGTTTTTATCACTCGCTTCATGCGCAGGGAAATACGGTGGATTACATGTCACGACATCATACTTTTCCGCGCCAAGTACAGATGCAATTGTCTTCACATCACCTTGCATAATCTCAATTTGTTGTTCTAATTTATTATAATGAACACTTCTCTGAGCCATATCAACAAGACGATTTTGCAATTCTACTCCAGTAATATGCCCTTTTGTTCGAGCACTCAAGAACAACGGAATAGCTCCATTACCAGCGCATAAATCAACAAGCTTTCCCCTTTGATAAGGTACATTTACAAACTTTGCAAGTAATACTGCATCAAGAGAAAACGAAAACACCGACGGACTCTGAATAATGCGTAACTCTTCTGCTAAAAGATAATCGAGCCTCTCATCTTCTTTCAACCACTGTTCCATATAATTACCTCCAACATAGCAAAAGACTGACCTCCACTTTTTGAGAAAATGGAATCAGTCTTTGTTTAGCCGTTTTGTTTATTTAAAAATGATAGGCAGAATAAACAATCCTCGCCCTTACGTGATCCTCCGAAATGGACATGACATACATGGTATCCTTCATGATAAAGACGTGCCAAGTTATCATAACCCTCACCGACATCAATGATTTCTACTTTTTTCGCTGTAACGTCTTTGATAACCTTCCCCTCAGGTTTAGAAGAGAGTACTTCCTCTAGACGAGTGCGAAGATGACGATTCTCCATTTGGAGTGTTTGATGCTCTTCCATCATGAGTGCAACGAATTTCTTCAGTGCCTCAAATTGTTTTTGCATCGATTCTAGCTGTTGTTCGAACTCCATAACAGTATCTAAGAAATTACGGTCCTCCACTCAAGCCACCTCATTATTTCCACTATTGGACAGAACTTTTTTCGTGTTGTAAAATTTCTTCCAATGTATAATCCAAAATACGTTGTTGCTCAGAAAGCTCTACTTGTAGTACGCGCTCTAATATATTCATACCTACTACTTTTCCACTACCATCTGGTGTTGTAATTACAGCACCAATATCAGGCATTTGCTCCCTTGCTTCTTCATACTCGTCGTTTTCATATTTCAAGCAACACATTAAACGTCCACATAACCCTGAAATTTTAGAAGGGTTAAGCGATAAGTTTTGATCTTTCGCCATTTTTATAGAAACTGGCTCAAAATCACCTAAAAATGTAGAACAACATAACATTCTTCCACATGGACCTATACCACCAAGCATCTTCGCCTCATCTCTCACTCCAATTTGGCGAAGTTCGATTCGTGTGCGGAAAATAGCAGCTAAGTCTTTTACTAACTCTCTGAAATCTACTCGACCCTCCGCAGTAAAATAAAAAATAATTTTATTACGGTCAAATGTATATTCAACATCAACTAATTTCATTTCTAGTTCATGTTCTGAAATTTTTTCTGTTGCTGATTCAAAAGCACGTTTAGATTCTATAGCATTTTCGTCAACCTGGAATCGATCGCTTTCATCGGCTGGACGTACAACTTGCTTTAACGGTAGTACAACATCACTTTCGCCTACTTGTTTCATTGGAACAACAACTTTGCCATACTCAATGCCACGCGCAGTTTCGACAATTACATATTGACCCTTACTTAATAAAAATTCTCCAGGATCAAAATAATATATTTTACCCGCTTTTTTAAAGCGGACACCAACTACATTATACAAAGGATTTTCCCTCCTGCAGATTCAGCATAAGCTGCTCCATCATCAGCGTTCGGTTCATGTTGCGCTGTAATTGCTTACGAGCTTGTAATATCGCTTGTAACTGCGTCGATAAACGAGCATATGTCGTCTGCAATGCAACTTTCTTCCAATACGATAACCAATCTGGATACGTACACACTGCTTCGGGATTTGCTTTAATCGCAACAATGTCACGAAATGCAAATAGCAGTAAATCTAATGCCAACTCCATTTGCTCTTTCTCTTTAAATAGTGGCAGCCAATCTTCATGTACTGATAACATAGATTCATGCACATTAGTAAAGGTTGCCTCAACCAATTTTAACACTGTTTTTCGGGCCTGCGCAAACTCATCATCTTTTGATAGAGAAAAAGCTTCCTCTAAATCGCTTGTCACCATGCTAACCGTAGCAGCCATTGAAACCGTAATTCCCTCTGCTACAAGCTCTTTAATCATAGCGTCTTTTGATATTCCTTGAAACTTTATATGTTGGCAACGTGAACGAATAGTCGACAACATAGCATTTATATTATCTGTAATGAAGATTGCCGTCACAATACCTTCAGGCTCTTCGAGAAATTTCAATAATTTATTGGCAGATTGCGGATTCAGACGGTCGGCCTCATGAACGACATATACTTTTCGCCCTGCTTCTAAGCCTGTCTTATTCATTTCATGTAACAAGGCCTCGATGGCTGCTACTTTAATAAATTGACCATCAGGGTATATTTGGTGGAAATTTGGGTGATTTCCTGATTTTATACGCTGACAATTTCGACATGTTTCACATGGAACATTTTTTCGAGGTTCCTCACAAAACATTAATTGCACAAAGAAATGCATTATAGCTTCAGTTCCAGAGCCTTTTCCACCTTCAAATATGTAAGCATGACCAAGTCTTTTTTTATCGAAAATTGTTTGGAGCTGCTTCATCACTACGGGTTGTAATTTTAGTAGCTCTTCAGCTGTCTGCACCATCATTCATCACCTTTTCATTGTTTGAAAAAATCCCGTGCTCCGGGGTTCCGAAAGGCACGGGGTTTATTTACGTATATAAGTTGATTAACAACCCTTTAATTTCGCCTATTTTACTTAATAATTCAACGGAGTCTTTCTCCTGATTTAAAATGTCCTCTGTCAATTCGATAAGCTTTTCATCAATTGTTGATACAACCTTCAATCGTCGACCTTCACCAAAACGATTCCATGTATGCGATTGTTTAAGCTCCATACCGTAATCAACTGCCTCTTTTAAGAAGCGTTTTACAAGCATTTTAAATTTAGCTAAGTCACGTAAATTACGAGATTTGGCAATGCGATCGCCAGCTGTTGAAATATCACCTAATAGTCTTGTTAGTTGCTCTGTTTGCAATCGCTGCCCCTGCTTCACTACTACGTCACCAAAACGCGTTACGGGTTGATGATTTTGTAGCGGCTGACGTGATTGATCTAAGCCAGTTCGTAAGTCTTGATTAATTTTCAATTACCAGTCGCCTCCATTATTAGAAATGGTGGAACTGTTCAATCGGTAATACGAAAACGGTAGCTCCCCCAACCTCAACTTCTACAGGATATGGAATATACGAATCTGCATTCCCACCCATCGGTGATATTGGTGCTACCATTTGTTCACGAGCACGACAATTATCACGAATGATATCTAAAGCTTTTGGAACCAATGAATCTTCAGTACCTATAAGGAATGTTGTATTTCCTGAGCGTAGGAATCCTCCAGTACTTGCCAATTTTGTTGCACGAAACTCATTTTTCGTCAAAGCGTTTGAAAGACGGTTACTATCCTGATCTTGTACAACTGCTACAACTAATTTCATCGGCACTCACCCCTTAATTAAATAGGTTCTTTAAATAATTATAACACAAACAAGCTAATTTCTTCATTTTCTTTATAATTCATTTTTCAAAATTTCCCAAACATTCTCAACTACTTCATCTAAACTTTTACTTGCATCTACTATACGAAAACGTTCTGGATTTTGATCTGCTAATAATTTATAGGCTTCACAAACCTTTGTATGGAAAGCTAGGCTCTCTACATCTAAACGGTTAATTTCACGGTCACTATGCGCATTAATTCGTGCAAGTCCCGCCTCTGGCTCTAAATCAAATAATATCGTTAAATCAGGCATTCTATCCCCAATAGCAAACTCATTGATAGAACGAACCCCTTCCATTCCAAGACCTCTGGCATGTCCCTGATAAGCTAATGATGAATCAATAAAGCGGTCACATAAGACCGGGATACCTAAAGCTAAAGCTGGTTCTACCTTTTCCGCAAAATGCTGGCTGCGAGCAGCTGCATATAATAGAGCCTCCGTCCGTGCATCCATTGCTGTATGGGCAGGGTTTAATATGATATCGCGAATCTTTTCAGCTATTTCGTTGCCCCCTGGTTCACGTGTTGCAACGAACTCTTTCCCCTCCCTTTGTAGCCTTTCAACAACCATTTTCAATACAGTAGTTTTCCCTGCTCCCTCTGGTCCTTCAAATGTTATAAATAAATTTTTCTTCATTATTATATGTTCCTCCGATAACGGATTAGTTTCGATTTACTCTATTATACAATATCTATTCTTAAAACCCGTCACTCATGCTTAATTTCATTAATCAAAAAGTCCAATTGCATACTAAATAGTTTTTAATTACCCTATTTCAAATTATTTAACCCTACTACCTTTTACAATAATTGATATCCTGTATTTTAAAATACTTATAAATTACTACTCAATTTGAGGAGATGAAAATCTCTTACTTGATACTAGAATTAATATCAATCGATTAATCCATAATGCAGCCAGCGGGTTATTTAATGATTAAAATATTCTAATAACCATATATACATATATATAAAGTATTAAATCAACCAATTGAATTAAACAAAAGTTAATCGATTGGATAAACAGAGAAAACAACTACAGAAAAGCTCATTTTAACCATAAACGTCTAAGATCACTTAGGCTTTTATATATTTGATGTATTTTATTTTCAAAATCAATAAAAAAGCACAACTGATTAAATCAGCTGTGCTTTGATGTGCCTAGCAACGTCCTACTCTCACAGGGGGAAACCCCCAACTACCATCGGCGCTAAAGAGCTTA
>NZ_MSPW01000018.1 GCF_001955655.1 Viridibacillus arenosi
TTTATTGGAATGTTTAAATAATTTGAATATTCAGTTTTATTAGACTTTAATTATTACCTTTATTTGTATTTTTAGGTTATTTTTTATAACATTTTTGCGTATTATGTTAATAAAAAGGATTAGATATAAATATTTCCTTACGTTTATTTTTATCATAATTATTCCAAATAAAACTTTAATTGGTTTTTTTAGCATACTAACATATAGATTGATATTATATTATTTCAATATATTTACCCATAAAAAAGTAAAAACGCAGCCAGCAGTTTACTGACTACGTTTCATATACTTTAATCTTCTACCATTTCATAACCATAATTGGCATCTGCAATATGGAGAGCTGATTCACCCTCTACTCCAATTGAACCGAACAGTTTAATATTATCAATGCCTAAAATAGTAATGTTATATTTTCCTGCAGTGATGGGTCCTGAGAGATCAAAGGTTGATACCGTTTTGGCTTTGTTCCATTTAAATGCAGAGATAGTATATAGAACACCATTTTTTTCTACGTTAATTAAAGGCTTCTTATTATTAACTGCTTGGCTATATGTTACTTCTAGCGTTTTAGTATCAACAATACGAATAGATTTAATAGTTGTCGCGTTTCTAACTAATTCTCCATCTTCGTATAGATTTCCACCATATTTGCCATTTGCGATATCTGTATGATAATAATATTGACCATCAAATTTTGCAATTCCATAGTTTTCTTCTTTTCCATTGTAAAGTCGATCTTCAAATAATGTATATCCCATATTATATTCTGCATCGTTATATAAGATATCGTTATATAGGAAGTATCCTTCGTTTAAATACGATCCATCGTACAGTTTTTTATTATAGGTTGCATAACCGACATTCGGCTTTGCGTTCGTATATAATCTATCTTTATATACCGTTTTACTTTTTCTTAAATACGCTCCGTAGTAAAGTTCGCCATCAAAGATTCTATAGCCACTATTTATTTTTGCACCATAATATAATTTACTTTGATAAATAAGCGCACCTGTATTTAAATCTTCCCCATCGTAAAGTAAGCCATTATAAATTCTAAAACCTTCATTCGGCCAGCCATCTGGGGTATAAAGTTTGTTTTTATATACAACATATCTTCCAGGCTCTTTACCAGATTCGTAATAATAACCTTCTAAAAGACCCGTAAAAAGTTTACCGGATTTATAATATCGTTCATTGCCATCAACCGTGTATTGACCAGTTGCTTTTTTTGCATCTACATAGAGGACTCCCTGATAAAGCTTTTGCTTTTTATAGAGCTTGCTTCCTTTATACAGCTTGCCGTTTTTCACCTTATAGCTTTGAGAAACCTTTTTCTTAGTTTTTGTCGGCTTTTTTGTTGTTGTTTGAAAACCGACCTTTGCTTTTTGTAATTTAGTAGAATTAGCAGCTTGTGCGATGTCTGTTTTCGTTAATGTTATTATCGAAGGGATTAATAGTACGGAACAAAGTATAAGCCGTCTGAGAAGTTTGGTACGGGTTTTGTTAGTCTTCTGCATCGATTTTAAAGCTCCTTCACTTATATGTATTTAGTGTATTTAGTTCTTACACTCCATGTAACATACTTATTTTACCACATTTAAACCTATTTTTTTGTGAAATGCTGGTATTTATGTTTTATTATTAAAATAACACAAAAAAGCATCACTGATTTAATAGATCAGTGATGCTTTGTTTTATGTTTTATTAGTTTACTACCGCAATAATGCCTTCTTCATCATCTAGTACAAGTTCAATTCCTGAAGCGAATGGATCGCGGTTTAGGAATTCGGAAATCCATAGACGAACTGCCGCTATTAGACCTGCTTCGCTAATTGCTTCAACTTGACCTCTAATGAATGATTCTGCTGAAAAGCCTTCATCATCATCGTAAGCCAATTCAACTTCAACATCTTCTGGCATAACGTTTTTGTTGCGAGCTTGGAAAAGACATATTGCATTGATAATATCTTGTTCTGGAATAATTATCTGTTCCATGGGTTTGCTTCCTCTTTACGTTTCTTTGCTTTTAGCATTGTAAATACTTTACGAACTAATGCAATTAACACGATAATTGCAAGGATATTTACTGCGAATCCTAAAATAGAACCAAGTGCTCCCATGTTAGCAAATAGACCGCCGAATAATAGTCCTGCTAGTCCACCAAGCATAAGACCTTTCATAAGGCCGCCCTTCATGAAGCCCCCGCCAGATTTTGTAGCCGATGTTCCGTTAGTTGTTTTTGTATCTTGTTTATCTTTTTGAATATTTGAGTTAGTCGGTTGGTTGTTGTTATTTGTGTTGTAATTCTTGTTCGTATTGAAGCCTTTTTTACCTGATTTATACCCTTTTGCTTCAACTGTTGTTGCTTGGTCGTTGAACACAAAGCTTCCGACACTTGAGAATACAAGAGTGGCTGCAAATAAAGCTGCTACTAATTTTTTCAATGTATGACCCTCCGTCAATTTTGGTAGTTTTCTTTGGTGCTAACCCCACTGAACAGTGTATCACTCACTACTGAATATTTACACTGATATACGAGCGTTAGCCTATCTCATCACGGATAATTATCATGATTTACTTTATATACGTTCATAAGGGCAAAAAGTTTCAATAAAAATAAAGTAATTAATTTCTTTCTCACAAAGTACGTTACTTCCTATATATAGGAAGTCATTTAAAGTATAAGATTTTACTAATTGTATTATTTGAACGCTTGGTCTTTTTTAACTTATTGTTTAGATACTAATCCTACAGGGTAAAGATTATATGTAAAACAAAATCGGAGGGATTTAAATGACATTAAAATTAACAGTAGAAAACGCCGTACAAGCATTGGAAGAAATCAAAAAGTTAGAACTGCAAGGTCACTCACGAGATGATATCTATGTATTCGCACACTTTAAAGAAAGATCTGATGATATCAATAAGGCTCTAGATACTGCTGAAGTTGGAATCAAAGAACAAGGTATCTTAAATAGTATGAAGAATATGTTCACTTCACGTGGTGATGAACTACGCAATAAGATGGAAGCTGCTGGCTTAACAAAAGAAGAAGCTGCTAACGCGGAAGAGGAACTAGATCAAGGTAAATTGATTATTATAGCTAACTAATGAATATGTACTGAACCCCCAATCACGCTAGTAGTGATTGGGGGTTTTTTGAATTTATATTAGTTATATTAAAGTTGGTCGTTTTTCAGTGCTTCAACTAAGTATTTTACTTGAGAAATATAGGATGTCATATCTGTTGAAATGAAAAATTTATCTTGTGAGAATATGTACAGTTCATCTATTCTTTTAGTTGATTGTTCGGATAAATGGACAATCGCTTCAAGTTCTTGACGGAATGTGATTATTTCAGCCATTGTTTGATCTGTTGCGAGCTTAATACCTGACATACTTGTAAATAGCTTTTTTTCTGAAATTGCTATTTTCCCGAAGAATTCACTTGTCAAACGAGTCATTTCTTGCGTATGATCGAATTCTTTTGATTTTTCAACGATATCTGCTGATAGTACCGAGACTTGTCTGACAATTTCATTCACTTTTTTATTCACATTCACTAATGCATTTTTACTTTGTTCTGCTAATTTACGCACTTCTGCAGCTACCACTGCAAAACCTTTCCCATGTTCCCCTGCTCTTGCCGCTTCAATTGAGGCGTTTAATGCCAGTAAATTCGTTTGATCTGCTATCCCCGCTATTATATTGGTAATAGCTATAATGTCATTTGTTTCTTGCTGTACTTCCGCGATTGATTTTTCGAAATTAGTAAATACGTTTTTGACATAATCCATTTGAGAGTCGAGCTTGTCCATATTTTCATTGCCTTCATTTACTAATCCAATATTTTGCTCACCTTGTGCTTCCACTGCAGCTGTAATACTATGTATGTTTTGCGCTTCATCAAGGATTCTTTGGATATTATCACTCGAGGTGATTAAAGATGTTCTGCCCTCTTCCACAGTATTTTTCACCTCTGTAATACGCTCTATAAATACGCTGTCGCCTTTTGCGTTTTTTTCATTGGATGATTTTAATAGTGCGACTAAATCAAGTAAACCATCAATCATTGATTCTTTTTCATCGGGAGTTAATAAGTTGATTTCTTCTATTAAACTGTCAGAATGATTTTCTTTTTGTTTGAAAAAGGTTTTAAGCATGCTCAACGCTCCTATCTTTTCTTCCCTAAACCTAAAAGTACTAGTGTTTGATTAACAAGCGATTTGTTAAATTGTTCTCCATAACTGCAGAATCCACCTAAGTTTGGCAATTTCTCAAGTTCTCGATTTAATTCTTGGAATAGACCATGACTTTGAAATTGTAGTTTTCTTAGAATGCAGTTAAAGGCTAATACGCCCTCTAATTCAGTAAACTCGGACTTGAAAGTATGTAATGTTTGTTGTAAAGTTTCAACTGGGTTTTTTGGTTCTAAAATCTCAACAATCGAATCTTGGAAAACTTGGCAATAAAATTGGATTGCTCCATTCGGTAGTATTTGGAATGGTGATGCGATGAAAATTTCATTGTTAAATCTTCTGCCGAGTGGGTTTGTCATAAAATATTGATCTAGTTCATTTTCTTTTACGCCTAATCGATTTGCATAGATTGTTGTTGCCTTTTTTCCATCGAATTCATAGACAATGCGTTGCTCAGTATCAGCTTTAGTAATTTTCATCGATTTTCCTGTACTAGTGAAAATATTCTCCTTTAGCATGACAAAATCTACAGTCGGTTTCATAAAGATGACTACGCCACCTTTACTTGATACCTCTCCGTTTAAACTAATGAAGGTTTCAATGAATTTTGCATCATCTCCAGCAGTTGCGCCAAATACAGGGAACCCCTCATGTGGGAAGATTGAATTGACGATTGATAGCATCTTTTCTTCTGCAGCAATTAATCCATTCGGAAATACTAATGCTACCCCTTCTTTTTCAAGTGTTTGGCTGTTAAGATTAATACCTATATGTTTTGCTGAGGAAATTAGATCATTACGAGAAAATATAGGGTATTTCGAAATATCGTTCATCAAAACCGTACTTATTTGTCCAATACTTTTTGCAAAGCTCATTGCTACGAGGCCATTTTCTAAGAAGCCAGATGGCCCAATTTCACCTGTCGTCGTTAAGCCGACGACTTCACAATTTGGATATTGTGCATTAAATAGTGCTGTTACTTCTTGAAATGAATGTGTAGTACTTGTGAAAAATAATAGTAATGAAGGTTCGGTATGTAGTTTACTTGTAACTTCTTTAACTGCCTCTACGGTATTTTTTTGCTTCGTAGAATTGGAGCGTATTAATTCCATAGTAACACCTCTAGTTTATCTTGATAGTTAGTTTGAATTACTTTCAATTATTTAAAAAATGGTTCTTTTTTACAATCTATTATAGCATGTACAAGGATAATTTAATTACTTATTTTCCCTTTTATTTTTTCTCTAAATTCAAGAAAATTTGGGTGATTAGCTTTGATAGGCTATAATATATAAATAATTTAATTGTTGGAGAGGTTTTACATGAAAAAATTTATATATGTCATTGTGTTCTTTTCGTTCTTCGATTTGTTTACACAACTACCTGTCATGAGTACATTTGCTGAATCGCTTGGAGCATCGGCCTTTATAACAGGTTTGGCGGTTGGTATGTATTCATTGTCTAATACATTTGGTAACATCATTTCAGGGTTTTTAACGGATCGCAGAGGTCCATATAAAATCTTGATAGCGGGATTATTCACTACTGGTCTAGCTTTGTTGCTTTATACGTTCGCTGATGCACCGATCATGCTCTTAGTTGTTCGCTTTATCCACGGCTTAGTTGCGGGTTTAATCGTCCCAGCAGCATTTACTTTTTTAGCAAATGAAACTGAACAAGAAAAACGTGGTAAGAGTAGTGCTATATCAGGAGCATTTGTAGGTATTGCTGCCATTACTGGCCCTGCATTTAGTGGTATTTTAGCTAGTCGGACAAGCGTGCCATTTGTTTTTAACATTACTGCTGCATGCATGCTAGTGCTCGCTTTTCTATCCATCTTTATCTTAAAATCAACTCAAGTAAAAAAAGATTCATCGACTAGTACCCACGTTCCTATTCGGGCGTTCTTCAAAAATGCAGGCACACTTAAAGCCTTTATAGGCGCATTTTTCCTTATGTTTTCTCAAGGAGCTATCGCTTATTTATTACCTTTAAAGGTACAAGAATTAGGTTTTGATTCACGTTTGAGCGGAACTTTAATGAGTACATTTGGCATTGTTGCTGTTCTTGTATTCTTACTACCGACTAATAGAATTTTCGATAGAGTCAAGCCGATCAAAACATTAGCACTTGGTATTAGCTTGATGGGATTAAGCCAACTATTAATTAGCCAGGCAGATTCAAATACATTACTTTATATTGCAATGGCTTGTTATGGCTTTGGGTTTGCCTTCTTATTCCCTTCATTAAATTCGTTACTGATTGATTCGACAACAGTTGAAGTTCGAGGCAAGGCTTATGGTTACTTCTATGCGTTCTTCTCATTAGGAGTAGTTGCGGGATCTTCCCTTTTAGGTTGGTTGTCACTTGGAATCACAGGCGGCTTTATTTTTACAGGAATCCTATTACTGTGCTTTGCTGGTGTTACATTATTAGATCGGAAAACTGCTTTAGCTTGAGATTCAGCCAGAGATTTAAATATCTCTGGCTTTTTTTGTGGAAATTATTGCTGAATTTCTTATTAATCTCAATATCAAAAAACTCCCCTTTGCCCAAAGACAAAGAGGAGTTTATTTTGATTAAGTCAAACTTTTAGAAATGGACTTGAATACTTCAACCGGTAAAATTTCTGTGTATTTTCATATAGCTTAGTAGAAACTTCTTCAAATGGCAGCTGTTTAATCGAAGCAAGCTTCTCAATAGATGCTCTTATCATGATTGGGTGTGTCATCTTACCAGAGAAAGTCCCTTCAAACGGCCAGGGTCCATCTGTTTCTACCATCATTTGCTCTAATGGATAATGCTTTACGAGCTGCTGAATTTCCTTTTCATACAATACATCAGGTGTTATGGAGATAAAATATCCATTTTTAATCATCCGTTTGACTACTTGTGTATCCCCTTTAAACCAATGAAAATGTGCAGCAGTTACATTATATTTTTCTAATAAACCATAAACTATGTGCGCATCTTCATATACAGCATGCAAAATAATCGGCTTATCCATTTCTGCTGCAAGTGCTATGAACTTTTCTAGTAAGTCGATATATGGTTGATATAGGAGTTCTTTTTCTTGCTTTAAATAATAAGGAAGCCCTACTTCACCAATTGCAACCATTTCATCGTGATGCGCTCTTATCCATTCAAATAATTGAGCTTGCTCACTTTCTCCCAACATTACTTGTTCAGGGTGAAAGCCAAATGCAGGTAGAATGCGCTTATCATTTTGAGCTAATTTTAAATTGACCTTACTTGATGATAAGTCAGTAGATACTGCTATTAGGTGTGTCACATTAAATTGAGCCATTTCTTTTAAAATTATCTTTCGTTGTTCTTCATTGTATTGATCAAAATGGATATGAGCATCGATTATCAGCTTCACTCACCTACCTCAATTTCATCCTTCAACATATTAAAAAGTTTCTGTTTGAGTTGGAAGAATTCATTTGTATTTAAGAGACTTTCCTCTCTCGGTCTTGCAAAGGGAACTTTTATCTCTTCTTTTATAGTGGCTGGGCGCTTCGTTAGTATATAAATTCTATCTGCTAAAAAGATTGCCTCTTCAATGCTATGCGTGACGAATAGCACTGACTTTCGATTTTCTTCCCATACTGATAGAAGCCATTTTTGCATTTCAATTCTAGTAAATTCATCTAACGCTGAAAATGGCTCATCTAGGCATAATAAATTTTGTTTACTGAGTAACGCTCTTATAAAAGCTACGCGTTGCTTCATACCACCTGATAATTCAATTGGGAAGGATTTCTTAAATTCTCGTAACCCTACTTTTTCTAGCCATTCACTAGCTTCTTCATAATTTGGTTTACCTGATAATTCTTGCATCAGTACGACATTTTCAATGACGGTTCTCCATGGGAAAAGAGATGGTTGCTGAGGCATATAGCCGATTAAGCCTTTTTGTCCATGAATGATTTTGTCATTCAAAGAAATAGTTCCTTCATCTGGCGTAGCCATTCCACCTATTAAATTGAAAATGGTGCTCTTCCCACTCCCTGAAGGCCCCAGTAATGCAACAAATTCTCCTTCTTCTACATGTATAGAAATATCATGCAAAACCTGTGTTGTACCAAAAGACTTTTCGATATGATCCATTTTAAGTAACATTGTATTCACCTCTCCAGTTTGCCTTTAATTACTAATCTTTCAACCACACGTAGCAAACCAAATACGATGACACTTAATAGCATGATGGTGAAAATAGCTACAAACACACGATCTGTACGGAACGAGGATTGAGATAATGTCATGTATACGCCAATCCCTTTTTTTGCACCTAGCCATTCCGAAATGACTGCCCCCATGACACTATAAGTCGCAGAGATTTTCAATCCCGAAAATAAGGATGGAAGTGAATGTGGCAATTCTAGTTTCCAAAATAATTGGCTTTTCGATGCTCCCGCCATTTCCATATAGTACTTGAGCTCAGGAGCGGTATTTTTAAAGCCATCTAATGCAGCTACAACGATTGGGAAAAAGCAGACTAAACCTATAATGATTAGTTTTGGTAATAATCCAAAGCCAAACCAAATAATTAACAGCGGTGCTAAAACAATGATTGGAATATTTTGAGATAGAATTAGTAACGGATAAACAAGTTTCTGAACTTTCGGCATCATATGTAGGGAGACCGCTATGATAAACCCAACTAAGCTTCCAATTGTAAGTCCTAATATTGCTAACTGAGTTGTTGATAAAATATCGGTTGAAAAAGTAGGAATTGCTTTAATCGCTTCTGAAAAAATAGCTGTAGGTGCAGGTAATAACCAACCCGGTACTTCTTTTAATTGAACAATCAATTCCCAACTACATAAAATGAAAAGGAGCAAAAAAATCGCTCCTCCTTTTTCACGTATCCATTTCATTATCTGTATTTCTCCGTTAATGTACCTAGTTCGATACCAGATGGTTGGTAAAGCATTTTCACTTGAGTGATGACGTTAACGCTACCTAGTTCAATCATCTTTTCATTCATCACACGAATGATGTCTAGCAGTTCAGAAAGTTCACCTTCCATTGTTGTTTCAAGCGGATGCACTTCATAGTTCACACCAGCATCGTCGATAATTTTGATAGCTGCATCTACAAAAGGAATAACATCCTCGTATGTTTTTGTTTTTGGAATGATTTGTACACTGATTAATGAGTTAGCCATTTATTTCTCCTCCTTATTGTGGTAAAAATTCGTTTGTGAACGCATTTTCAGGTTCGAATTTACCTTCTAATACGTTATTTTCACTCATCCAATTTGCATAGTTTTCCCAAACTTCAAGTTTCTGCTCTCCCCATTGTTTTGCATCATCTTGATATTTGTCAGCTAGCCATTGTTGGCTTTTCTTAACTAACTCTGCATCTAATTCTGGGGCAGCTTTTAGTAAAATATCTGCAGCAGTTTCTGGATCTTTTATAGCGAATTCATATCCTTGTGAAGTTGCTTTAGTAAATGCCTTCACTGTATCTGGATTACTTTGGATCATTTTTTCGTTAGTTGTAAGAACTGGAGTATAGTAATCTAGTTTGTCACTATAGTCTGTTAAATAGAGCATATTTATTTTTTCTCCACGCAGTTCCGCTTCGACACCTGTCCATGCATAGTAAATCCATGCAAAATCTACATCTTTTTTGACCATTGTAAAGAAGTCTGCATCTCCAGCGTTGATAATGTCTAGCTTCTTACTATCTGCATTCTCGATTTTCATAAGAGAATCAAGTACAGCTTTTTCGATTGGAGAACCCCAACCACCATAAGTCTTACCTTCGAAATCTTTTGGTGATCTAATATTTTTATCTATTGGGGAAGCAAAGCCCGATGTATTGTGTTGAATAATAGCTGCAATTGAGACTAGTGGAACTCCTTGGACTCTTGCTTGCGTAATCGATTCTTGCGCTGTAATACCGAATTCGGCTTTTCCTGAAGCGACTAGTTGATCTGCTCCTGTTTCACCTGGTTGAATGATTTCTACATCCAAGCCTTGATCTTTAAAAAAACCTTTTTCTTTTGCTACATACAAACCAGAATGATTTGTATTTGGTGTCCAATCTAAAACGACAGTTACTTTTGTTAATTCGTTTTTTGAGTCGTTGTCACTTCCTTTTGACTCATTTGATTGGCAACCTACTAAAGCGAATAATGCTACAAGGAGCAGCATACATTTTTTCATTTCCCTTGCCTCCATCTATATTATTTTGACAAGTTCCATGCAAAAAGAAAAACGCCCGGAACTATTCCGGACGTTAACATACACTCTAAAATTCAATGATACTCGAGATTTTAGCTGATGTTCCCTCCGCTGGTGTTAACCAGATCAGGTTCTAAGGGTCAGCATCTATCGGATACATTCTCAGCTGGCAACACCAGCCCCCCCACATTCTTGCACATATGAACTTTTCTCATCTATTATATCAAAAAAACAAAAGATTCCAATATTTATTTGGAAACGATTGTTTTTGGGTTTTGGAATTTGGTGGTTTCTCTTGGGATTGTTGTGTGTAGTTGGTGGTTTGTTGCTCTGTCTTGGGCGTTTATTGCGCTAACTCTGATGTTTGTTGCACTAACTCTGGTGTTTGTTGCGCTAACTCCAGTGTTTGTTATTTAGCAGAATATTCACGTCCTAAGTACTCTCTAATTGCTAACTACAATTTTATTAATAGATTATTTCGTTGGCAAATCTGCACCGAAAATCGAAACAGTTTGGCGATCTGGAACGAATCCATGTCCATTCCATTTTAATATTGTTTCTACATAACCCAAACCATCTGCATGGTATCTACCTGCGATTTTTTGGTACGCCAAAAATTCATAGTTGCCGTCCCTTGCGTAATCTATAGGATAGAATCCGCTAATTGGATCGACCCACCCTTGTATCGGTTCTTTAAGTGTACCGTCTGTATTATAAATTTCAGATAAGTATACTTTTCCTTTATATGTTAGATCTAAGATATATTTTTTCGCTGGATAGGAGCTAGTTACACTTGCTTTGTAATTATCGAGATAATTAACTTCATATTTTGAAAGTTCATTGTATGCTTCTGAGTCAAATACTTGGCGCATTTCCCCATTCACATATGTAAATATATATGCGAATATAATGCCGCCACTACCCCCTGAATCAATGACAACTAAAATGTCATCTACATGATTTCCTGTGTAATCCCCAAGCGATATAGTGGGGTTATAACCTGCATTTTCTTTTAACGGGATTTGTTCATAAAAATTCGTTCTTTCATTAAAAACAACTAAAGTAATGTTCTTTAAATACGGACTTCCTTCGGTTTTCTCACCAGTTAGAAGAATTGTATCAATTAAGCCATCTCCTGTGACATCACCTCTTTTTTTAACGATGACGGTTTGAGCGACCACTTGATGTTGCTTCAACTGATTTAAAATTTGTCTTCTTTTTTCTAGTAGGGTTTCTTTAGATGGATATGGTGAATTAAATGACAACGTTTTATCAATTGATGTAAGTGCCTGATCTAAATCTCCCGACTTCATCTGAGCATCTGATAAATAGTACCAATAAAAGGGATAATCATTATTCTTTAATAGATTCTTATAGTATGCTTCTACTTTTTTGAAATAATATGGGTAAACATCTTTTGCCTTTACAAATCCCTTACCATTAAAACGATAGACAGCTATTTTATAGGCCTCACCCGTATCATGAACCCAGAGAGCTAGCTCATATTTACCATCCGAACCTTCCGTACTTGGCATATCCTCTACTTGCAATTTACTATAGACCATATTATTAGTTGGTATATGGACAATACCTTTATTTGTCCATTGCAGTAGGTCTAACTTCGACCAAATACTACCTATTTGCCAACCCACAATTAAAGTATTAATACTATTATTTACTAATGGCACTGCTATTAAATTCGTTATTCCATATCCGCTTCCTTTAATGTCTGCTATCGGAACCCATTCATTATGTTGTTTCTTTAATATCTTAATATAATTTCGACCTTGATAATTGTAGGCTCCGATTAATTCTTCAATATGATCTCCATCTATATCTGCTAGCAGTATCGCCGGCTTTTTTTCAGGTTGATGCAATTCTAAAATGGTTGCCGTTGAAGGTAAAAACCTCATCAGTATATCTGCATATTCTTTCAATATCTCCCCACCTTTCAATCAATTATATGCATGCTTCTTTTAGATAATTTGCATCTTTATTGCACTTCTAAAGCGTTTTCACCTCTGAGGCATAATAATATCCCCTGACTCAATTGAATCAGGGGATGCTTTATAGTCGTATTAATATATGTGAAATCTATGTGTGCATGACTATCCTCGTTCTATTTTTATTACCAGCGGTTTCCGCGTTGAATTGGATGCCATGGATGCCACGGGTTCCATGGATTCCATTGTTGCCACGGAAACCAAGGTTGCCATGGATTCCATTGTTGCCAATGATGTCCCGGATGCCAGTTTTGACCGTGGTGCCAGTCGTTTCCTTGGTGCCACATGTTACCTTGGTTCCATTGCTGCCCACGCCAAAAATTTGAACTTTCGTTTTGCCACTGTCCTCCTTGAAAAGGTTGAACCATTCAATTTCACTCCTTTTTCTTTTCATTCTTTGTAAGATATGTATAAGGACACAAAATGGTCCGAAATAGTGATTAAAAAAAAGAGTTTCCTCTTTATTTTTGACTTTTTTAAAATTTTCAAAAAGATGTTATCACTCCAGCAAGATCAATTTTCAGAAAGATGCTAAAAACCCCCTTCTCAAAAGAGATAGGGGGTTCAATACTCAATAGCGTTTATTTCTCAACATTGATATACAGTTTACCCTTCGCTTCTTGACGTGTTTCATTTTTGAAATTGTCAACAGCTTTTACTTCGATTACTGCTCCTTTAGCTACTGTTCCTGATGGTACTGTCCAATAGCCTACGTAATGACCGTCTGCTTGTTCTGACATAGGAAGCTCAGTCGCATTTTGAATTTGTCCATTAACATTTGTTAGCGGCATATGGATGACGAAAGTAGCTTTTAATCCTGCTGCACTATCAAATTCAATTTTAACACTTTTCCCTGTTTCCAAATTAAGGTCTTCTACTGGTGTTAAATTTTCAATGACTGGTGCATCGTAATTTGCTGTGATGCTAATTTTCTTTGTTACTTTATTGTTCGCTTTATCGCTAGCTACTACTTTAATTTCATTTACACCATTGTCGAGAAGAATACGTTTTGAATATTTTCCGTTGACCACAGGTGCGTCTTTTCCATTTACACGGACCCAATCTAGATTCGCATCATCGACAGTACCTTCAACTGTTACTGACTCACGATTTGTTTTATCCCCGTCAAGCGGACTTTCGATTTTCAGTTCAGGTTTCATCGTGTCTAATACAACAGTGACAGCTTCCGATTCCCCTATTACTCGCTCATCAAGAGTTGCTACTGCTACGAATTCATTTGAACCCTCTGATAATTTAGCATCGATTGAGAATTTACCATCTGCTCCAACGACTGCCGTTCCAACCTCTTGATCATTTTGTTTTAATTTAATCGTTGTTGTCGGTGAAGCTGTTCCTTCGATTTTTGTTGATGCTTCATTTGTCACTGATTTTGTTGCTGGTGAAGTTATAACTGGCCCCTGTACTTCATAACTTACACGAGCACGAATCATGTAGTTACCTTCTTCAGCAGGTGATGGTGACCAAGCATCGGAAACACCTTGGTAGCTACGTCCCGCATTTTCTCCGCTTTCATCTGTTGCAAGTCCAGGTGTATTCGGACTAGCAAACGTTTGACGATATACCATGTAGAAATCGCCTTTTACAATAATATTGTGATCACTTAAATCAACAACTGTCCAATCACCATTACGTAGAGCTGTTGCATCAATCGGCCCCGCAATTTTCTTACCAGGTGATCCATCAGCTCCAGTCGCGTCCCACACTTCAACTGCGAATGCAGTACCACCTGGAACTGGCCATTCAGTGTCCCAGAATCGGAATACGCCATCAGTTACAATGCCGTTTTCCTTTCCTTCAGGAAGAGACATTTTCACCGCCCAAGCGTTTCCAGCTGCATTAAATGCACGTGCATTTTCAGGAGTACCATCATCATAGCCAATTTCGCCACCCGGATAAGTGTAGAAAGGTTTTAACTCAATATCTTGAGTCGTAGCTTGTTGGCCAATTTTAATAGTTGTTTCTTGGCTATAGAAGCCACGAGCAACAACTTTTAATGTGTAGTCTCCTTCATATGCAGTCAATGAATAGTTACCTTTTGCGTCTGTAGTAACTGGCGTAATATTGGCATCTTCAACTAGTAAGATAGTTGCTCCTGCTACGCCTTCACCTGTTGATTTGTCAGTGATTTTACCACTCACTGTATTTTGTGCAACTTCATTCAATGTGAAGTTTGCAGTTGCCATGCCATCTGCTTCGATCGAAACAGATTGCTGTTTAGATGTGAACCCATAAGCTTCTGCTTTCGCAGTGAATGTTCCGGCACCATGTGTTAATGAATATGAACCATCAGCAGGATTTGAATACACTGAACGGCCAGATTCAAGAATACTTACTTGAGCACCTAAAGGTAAAAGCGTTGGATTCACAATAGCTTCTTCTACCGATGGTTTTTCTTTTGTAGGCAATACCGGACGAATAGTCTTAGGATCAACCCACTCTTTCATAGCTTCTTTATCTTTATCTTTTCCTACATTTCCTTTGTTACTGCTATTTTTATCGCTAGCGTTATTAGATTTATTGCCATTTACATTTTTGTTTTTGTCCTTATCTTTAGACACTTTACCTGTTTGTGAGACATCCACTAACCCGATATCATCAATATACCAACCTTCTTTATTAACACTTCCATCAGAGAAAGCATTAAAACCAATGTAGATGCGTTGACCTGCATAAGCTGATAAGTCAACTTCTGCATTTTTCCAACCGTTTGAAGCACCTTGAACCATCATTACTTGTGTCCACTCTTCTCTATCTGTTGAGACAAAGACATGTCCATAATCCCAAGCTCTTCCCGATGTAGATTCCTCGAAGTTATGCCATTGTTTGAACTGTAAATAAGAATGGCCTTGTGGTAAATCAACTGGAGGCATCACGAGTGTTGCGTTCATTTGGCTGTCATAGTTACCAGCTAAATTTGTAGCATACACTTTTTCACCAGATGCAGCTTTTCCTGGACCAGACGTTGGTGTTCCCCACTCCCAGCTGTTTTTATTGCCAAACGAAGTCCAGCCAGTAGGTTGTTTTTCTAGGTTTTCAAAGTACCCTACTGTGATACCAGGTTTTACTTGTACTACATATTCTTCACTATTCACTTCGTTATTACCGAAGTCATTGACTGTCCACTTGTACTTGAATGAATCTACTTTAATCGCTTCACCAGGAATCGTTACACCGAACTCCCCTGATTTATAATCGCCTGATTTATGAGTTGCAGTAATTGCTTTCCAAGCACCATTAACGTCTTTGTAATTTAAGATAACAGATGAAACACTAATGTTATCTGTTACTGAAGCTGTCAAATCTAAATCCATCCCTGCAAATGCTTCTACAGGACTTTTATGTTTTAGTACTGGCGCTTCATTGTCATCACCTTGTTTTGTCACTTGACCTTTTAACGTACCTAGACCAGTAATTATTGAAGAAACTGCTGCCTGAGCATCTACTAATCCATAACCATAGCCATGATTTGGTGTTTGTGGATATTCAGAGTCAGTTAATGGAATTGCTGTATCAAGTAGAATTTGTTCCATTTCATCAACTGTTAAGTTCGCATTTACTTGACGAAGAAGAGCTAATACCCCTGATACCGCTGGGCCAGCCATCGATGTTCCATTCCAGCCACCTTCATAGCCACTACCTGGAACAGTTGATCGAATGTTCACACCAGGTGCTGAAATGTCTGGCTTGATTTGATCATATGGCGATGGTCCACGAAGTGAGAAACTTCCTACTTTGTTATTAATATCAGTTGCCCCAGTTGCAAATGCCTCTGGGTAATTAGCTGGTGCAGCAACAGAACCCGGTCCACCTGGATTCGTTCTCGTTGTGTTACCTGCCGAGAATTCAGGGAAAATTTCTGCAGCACGCCAATTGAGCACTACATCTCGGTACCATTCATCAAGACCTGGACCACCACCCCAAGAGTTATTCACAATATCAGGAGCCATATCAACACGTGCATTTCCATTAGCATCAGTTGGCGCTAGAATCCATTGTGCCGCTGCCAATAGATCCGCATCTGTACCACCTTCTGATGTAAATGCTTTGACCGCAATGTATTTCGCACCAGGTGCAACCCCAACTTGGTTAGATCCATTTGGTTCACTACCAACCATTGTTCCTGTTACGTGTGTACCATGTCCAATATCATCATACGGAGTGGTGCGTCCAACAGTTGCATCAAACCAGTTGAAGTCATGTGAAACTTGTCCATTAGATGCATTAAAACCACGATATTTTTGCTTTAATGCCGGGTGATCCCATTGCACACCAGTATCAATACTTGCTACCACTGTTCCTGTTCCATCAATTCCTTTTGCCCAAACTTGAGGTGCTTTAACACGTTCAACGTTCCACTCAACATTTGCAGTTTTTGATTTAGGTGCAGGAGTCTCTTTTGTCTTTGTTGTAAATAATTGACGTTTTTCATTTGGTAATACTTTTTCTACTTCTGCAAATGTCGCCACTTTTTCAGCAATCTCTTTTGTTGCCGTAACAGCCATCCCATTAACGATATAGTAAGATGTGATATCTTTTGCATTCCCTTTTTTCTCTTCTTGTTCAAGGAATTCTTTGACTGTTTCTTGTGATTCAAGTGAAGTTGCCTTTAAATCAGATACAACTGCAGATCGTTGAGCGAGCTTAGCTTGATGGGCCGTCATTTTATCTGCCTTTGCGTTTTTCTTCGCTTCATTAGCTACTTTATTTGCAGTAGATTTTTCCTTGAATTTGATAAGGAATGTTACCTTGTCATCATCTTTAAAATTATTGAGTAATCGATCGCTTAACTTGTCTTTCACGAGAGTTGTGTTAGAACTTGAATCTCTGAAAGATTGATGAAGCTTATCAGTCGTTTTTGCACTAGCAACATTTGGAGCGACTAAAGAAAATGCCATGAGTACAGATGCAGCGATGCTAAATGCTTTGACAGAACTACTTTTTTTCCTCATTTTCATTCCTCCCCTAATTTTATAAAGATATTTGTTTTTTGTTAGAAGCTGATAGCCTTTTTAAGTCACCAAAAAAAGACCAAAGAAAAACACCTTTGCCTCCTTTCCCAAACAGACATTTAGGTAAACAGAATCAATGGTGCTAAATATCAATCTCTAGTTGTAACTACAACTATATAAGATTACAATTCAAATTTTTGTCATTTTTTATCGATTTTTTTCTCCATTTTTATAAATAATAGTAATTTACTATTAGATTACAGGTCTTAAGTCCTCGAAAAATCATTTCAATGCTTTGTAGCTATTTATAAAAAGTGCGTAGAAATGTTGATGTAACAATATTTCTACGCATTTAATATATTTATGTTAAATTTATTAGATTTTCAGATTAATTGTAAAATGCCTAAATACACCTATAAAATAAAAAAGAGGGCAATATGTCTGTTAAATTTCAAAATCAATGAATAGTACTAAATAATTATCTCTATTTTTAATTTCGTTGTCTTTTCACTGTATATTAATTCCACATAAACTCTTGATAATAAAGAGTTATCACTACATTTTCATCCAAATCCATAAGGTCTTTATTTGCTTATTTTCATATTCATTAAAATTTGAAACATCAATTTATGCATTGCATTTTCAAAGGACTAATATCCTAACCACAATAAAATGAAAGGATAGCCTTAAAAACAAGCAATCCTATTTTTTTATCTAGGAATGCTAAAAAAAGATATAAGAACTCATTCAAAATTTATGTACAGATAATTTATAGATGAGGTAAGAGTCGATATTTATTTAATGGATAAACTCTACATTTGAAAAGACTCTTTATTTATTAAATGGATCATTTATTAATGATTTTCATGATATTTTTAAAAAAGAATGGGGATAATGCAATAAAAAACCCCCTAATTTTTAGATTAGGAGATTGTTTTAATACTGATTTCTTTACAATAACTTTAATTTGTTGAAACCTTAATTAAGCATGTCTATTACTCTGTAATTTTATTCAAGTAAACATTTTTCAATTGGTTTAATACTGGTAAAAAATAACCTCTTTCAACGTTTTAAAAAATAAATTAAAATCGACAGAATTTTACGAAAATTAATGTTATTTATGTTATTTGAACCTTAATAGGAATGGATATGTAGGTTTAATGCCTAAAAACAATGACTGTTGAGGAAAACATAAAAACCTTTATGCTAAAACCTTAAATTTTGTAATATTATGACTATTAATTATAATGAACATCTAAATTAATTATTAGCAGAATATTCACATCTTACTATTAGTGAATTCTAGCGCTCAGCTAATTTGAGAACGTTTAATAACTCTATTTTCATGATTAAAAATTCCATTTAAGTTGTCAATTCAACTCGAAATACCAACGAAAAGCTGACAATTCAGAAAAATGTTTCGACAAATTTTAATTGTCTAGACAACTGTGGATAACTTTATGCACACTATACACACCGGCACTTCTATATTCCCCCAATATATCCATAAGTTAATCACAAATTATCCACCAAAACCTGTGGATAAAGGGGTGGTTGTTTTGAGCAAAGCAATTTGCTACATTATTTATAGCAAAGTTAACTATCAATATATTCCATCTTATTTTGATTTAGAACTAGACTCACAAAAATATGGAGGTGAACTAATTCGTGAGTAAATTATCAGACGATTTACTGATTAAAGCTTATGTTACGGCAACTACTAGCATGTTAAACCCAGAATTTATTTACTTATTAAAAATTGAAATTATGCGTCGCTCTCTAATTAAAAAAGTCCCGTGTTAAACTAATACAGCATTATAAAAATGTTGCGTTAGCTTTACTTATTCTTAATAGTCATTTCAATATAAGTAGCTATTTATTTCTTCGTTTGAACACCAAGTTAAATTAGAGATCCTTTTAAAGATCGTCATATATTTCAACTTTTAGATATACTTATAAAGTGACCTATTACCCTGTGTCCCATTATTGATAGTTTATCTGCTAATTATTCGGAAACTCATTAAAGATGGCACTATTTCCTTTGAAGATTCAAAAAAATAGTGTTATTAGTTGAAAATAGTGTTTCCAAGTAATAAACTTCATACAAAAGCGAAAATACGTAGAATGTATGGACTTGATAAAGATATCTGGACAATATTAGATTCAGCTACTATGTATACAAAATTGACAGAGTAACCTTGTCCTATTACCCTGTCAATTCTTCAAGAGCATTGTCTACTCATTTTAATACCTCAACATGAAACTGAATGACGAAAAACGTATGTATGTGCAGTTAGATTCAATCTACTCTTCTCTAATAATTTCAGATATAAACTAGCAAGATCTTCTTATAATTCCCCTTCCATAAATTATCCTTAAATAGTTTATACAAAAGTACTATTTCTTCTGTAACTCTTCTAATTTTTCTATTAATAAATTTTGACCTATTTATTTAAAAACATCCTTAATTCAACAGTCATATCAAATAAATCGTTATAGTCACGCTTATTTTTCTACTAATCCCCTACAAGTCATATCTATTGCAATTGGTTTCACGACCATACATAATTCAATACAATTTAACGGCTCACATTATTATATTAGTATCACATTATAAACTTATGTTTTCTGTAATGAATGAACTACTTTCTTTGATTTACTGAAAAATTTTCAAATTGTAGCAAATGTTTATTAATTTTATTGATTGCTAAGGTAGGTTTCAGATTCAAAAACTAACTAATATAAAAAAATGTATTAGTCTGTTTTGAAAAATCTTGTTTTTTACAAATTTATAATAGGGACTTACTTTATATATCTAATACTCTTATTTTATAACTATTTTTGATGAAATTTTTTATCTGAATTATCTCTTTTGTCAAAATTTATTTTAAAAGAAAACTCTTGCAATTTGAAATTTTATGATATAATCGCTTGGAATTTAGTTCACAAATGATGGGGAGAGATTTTTTATGATATTAAGAGACTTTTTTATGTATTTATCCGAAAATCGCACACTAAATGCAGCTGCTCAAAGATACGGTTTAAAGATGGGGGCACAAAGTGTAGTAGCCGGTACTAATATTAAAGAAACGATTGATAGTATTAAAGAATTAAATAATCATGGTATTGCATGTACAGTTGATAACTTGGGTGAATTTGTTTTTGAAAAATCAGAAGCTATCGCTGCTAAAAATCAAATTTTAGAATTAATTCAAGCAATTCATGATCATGGGGTAGATGCTCATATCTCTTTAAAACCTTCACAGTTAGGTTTAGACATTGATATTGACTTCTGTTATGAAAATTTAAAAGAAATTGTTGCTCTAGCTGATCAATACGGTATTTTCGTAAACTTTGATATGGAGAATTATGATCGCTTACATCCTTCTTTTGAGTTGATGGAGCAGCTAAATAATGAACATCAAAATATCGGTACCGTTATTCAAGCATACTTCCATGAATCTGATGAAAATATCGAAAAATATAAAAACTATCGTTTACGTATCGTAAAAGGTGCTTATAAAGAACCTGCAAATATTGCTTATCAAGATAAAGCTGAAATCGATGCAAAGTATATTAAATTGATTGAGTATCACTTACTGAATGGTAAATTCACTTCAATCGCAACACATGATCACCGTGTCATTAACCATGTAAAACAATTTGTTAAAACAAATAATATTCCAAATGATAAATTTGAGTTCCAAATGCTTTATGGTTTCCGTAAAGATATGCAACTTCAATTAGCAAAAGAAGGCTATAACTTCTGTACTTATGTTCCATTTGGTCGTGATTGGTATGGATACTTTATGCGCCGTTTAGCAGAGCGTCCTCAAAACTTAACACTTGTTACAAAACAAGTTTTCAATAAAAAAACAAATACTGCGATTGGCTTAGCTGCATCAGCATTCATCGTTGGTCGTCTATCAAAACGCAAATAAAAAAATCCCGCTCAAAAGGCGGGATTTTTTTATTTTTTCTCATCAGCATCTTTCATTCGCTTCATGCGATATTGTAAACTTTGTCTTTTCAAACCCAGCTCTTTTGCAGTTTTTGAGACATTACCACCAAAAAATTCAAGTGCCTTCACCACATAATAGTCCTCTACTTCACGGATATATTGGTCGAGTGGGCGGAGATCCTTAACTGTTTGAACGATAAACAATTCACTTTGCACATTATTTTCCTGACGATGAATATCTTGAACCTTCCATCGGAAATATGCTGGTAACATCTCATAAGTAATACTTTCCTCAGTAGTAATAAGAGATGCTATTTCGTCTAATAACACTTCTAGTTCCTTCAAGTTTCCTGGCCAGTCATATGACAAAAAGATTTCTTCCACTTCATCCGTTAGTCCCTGCACAAAAGAGCCAAAGTCTTGTCGATGTCTCGAAAAGTAATCATTCACAAATGGCATAATATCTTCTTTCCGTTCTCTGATTGAGGGAACACGGATTGTAAGTGATGAGAAGAAAAAGTATAAACTTTTCGATAGCTTACCATCACTAATAAGTTCAATAGGGTCTCCACCAATACTAGCTATAAAGACGTGATTCTTTGTTTCATGGATTTTCAATAATTCTACGATTCTTTCCTGTGCTGACATTGATAAATACTCAATCCGTTCACCGAAAAAAGTAATGTTATTATTTTCAGTTATATATTTTTCTAGTTGTGCAATTACTGCTTCTTCGTCTCTTCTGCAAATGAGTGTAATAAACTGCTCATTTGGCATTGAAAGTGAATGGTGTATTCCTTCAGCAATCATATCCTTACCCGTTCCTGATTCCCCTATGAGCATTACCGAAATACGGCTAGTCGCAGCTACTTTTGCTGTTGAAATTACGTTTTTCATTGATGCTGAAACAGCTGTAATTGTTTCAAATGTTAAAGGTTGACCATAACGTCGAAGTGGCTGATACATCATGAATTCTTGTGTAGAAATATCTCTAGCAAATTCTACTGCTCCAAGAATTCTCCCCTCTTTTTCAATTGGCAATATATTATTGATCGTCGTAATTTCCTGCCCTTTTCGATTCCAGAAAGTTTTTTTATGATTCCTAATCGGTTGACCTTTATGTAACACTTGTAGCAATAGACTCTCTTCAGCTTCAAAATTAATAATTTCCCTTGCAGAGCGTTTTTTAACCTCCACATCTGTTATACCCTCAAGCTCTTTCATTTTTTTATTATAAATTACCGGCATTCCATTGGCATCGATTGCACTAATACCGATATCACTCATTTCTGTAATAAATTCATACACTTGAAGCAGACCATTTAATTCCAATTTTATAGACCCCTTTAAGTTTTTTATAATTTTTCGAATATTTTTATTGTAATATGCCAAATGATATTGCATTATTATATATATACTTTTCAGAAAAGTGCAAACTCATTTTGCACCTTACAACTTAGGGGGAGAAAAAATAATGATTCCATACAAACATGAACCATTTACAGATTTCACTTCGAAAGAGCATGCAGATGCATATCAAATTGCATTACAACAAGTAAATGAACAACTAGGACAAGAATATCCTTTAATCATAAACGGTGAAAAAGTAACAACTGAGCAAAAAATCTCATCTTACAATCCTGCTAAGAAATCAGAATTAGTTGGTGTTGTATCAAAAGCTGACCAAGAATTAGCTGAAAAAGCAATGCAAGCTGCACATACTGCCTTTGGGGAATGGCAATATACTCCAGCTGAAGTAAGAGCTGATATTTTATTTAAAGCAGCTGCAATCATCCGCCGTCGTAAACACGAATTCTCTGCTTGGTTAACATTCGAGGCTGGTAAACCATGGAATGAGGCTGATGCTGATACTGCTGAAGCAATCGATTTCCTTGAGTATTATGGTCGCCAAATGTTAGCGATTAAAGATGGTCAACCAGTTGAAAGTCGCGTTGGAGAATTTAACCGCTATGACTACATTCCTTTAGGTGTTGGTGTCATCATCTCTCCTTGGAACTTCCCATTTGCAATCATGGCTGGTACTACGGTAGCAGCAGTTGTTACTGGTAACACTGTACTTTTAAAACCTGCTTCAACAACACCGGTTGTTGCTTACAAATTCATTGAAGTATTAGAAGAAGCTGGACTTCCAGCAGGTGTTGTTAACTACATCCCAGGTTCAGGTGCTGAAGTTGGCGATTATTTAGTAGATCACAAGCTTACTCGTTTCATCAGTTTCACTGGTTCTCGTGATGTTGGTCTTCGTATCAATCAACGTGCTTCTGTAGTAAATGAAGGGCAAATTTGGATTAAACGTGTTATAGCTGAAATGGGCGGTAAAGATACGATTGTAGTAGATAAAGAGGCTGATTTAGAATTAGCTGCTCAATCTATCGTTAAATCTGCATTCGGCTTTAGTGGTCAAAAATGTTCAGCATGTTCACGTGTAGTAATTGTGGATGAAGTTTATGATGAAGTAGTAGCACGTGTTGAGGAATTAACAAAAGCATTACAAGTCGGTAATCCTGTAGATCCTACTAACTATACTGGACCAGTTATTGATGAAGCTGCATTCAATAAAATTACTAGCTACATCGAAATTGGTAAAGAAGAAGGTCGCTTAATCGCTGGAGGTACTGCAGACCAATCAGAAGGCTATTTCGTTCAACCAACAGTATTTGCTGATGTATCTCCTGAAGCACGTATTATGAAAGAAGAAATCTTCGGACCAGTTGTAGCTATTTCTAAAGCTTCTAATTTCGAAGAAGCAATCGCAATTGCTAATGACACTGAATATGGTTTAACTGGAGCTGTCATTTCAAAAAATCGTGCTAACATCGAATACGCACGTCAACGCTTCCATGTTGGTAACTTGTACTTCAACCGTGGCTGTACTGGTGCTATCGTAGGATACCAACCATTCGGCGGTTTCAATATGTCAGGTACAGATTCAAAAGCTGGCGGTCCTGATTATTTACAACTTCATATGCAAGCAAAAACAACTTCAGAAACACTATAATTTTTTCTAAAATATAATAGAAGAAACTCTAGTTTTTTACGCTCGACGTGTGATAATTCATGCGTCGAGTTTTTGTTTTACATAAAATTATTAATGATTAGGATTGCCCGAAATTTTTGTGAAGCGGAAAAATTATTATGATATTTCCGTTGTAATTTGTATTTAAAAATAAAAATAACTTGAGTAATAGTAACATTTGTACCATCGTTCAAGTTATTTTAGAATTATCCATTATTTAGTGTTCAGGATACTAATGTAATCAATGAGATTTCAACATATTATTATTTTCATAAAAAAATCCAATTTATTACAAACATATTTTATTGCGTAGATTGGATTAATCAGTCTTGAGCTCCAGTTTCACATTCCTATTTTTCATATCTAAACTCATCTTGATTAGTTCATCTCTTTCAATCATCCGGACATGATTCTTTTTTGCGAGTATTAAGGCTTGTTTTGTATATGTACTATTCGTAATTACCCAAGCTACTGTTGCATTGTACATCTTAATAGCTGGGATTATCTCCTGTACTGCTTTAACACCGACTGTTTGCTTATATCGCTTTGCTTGTACAACAATAACTTGCTGTTCTTTTTTTAATATTAGATCTGCTCCATAGTCTCCAGTTGCAGATGTATAGGACACTTTGTAGCCTTGGCTCTTAAATATTGTACCAACATATTCCTCAAATTGCCTTCCAGTCATCTTATCGATTTCTTGTATCCCAGATTCCTTCATCTTCTTGTTAAACCTAATAGACCTCCAAATCGAGAATATTATAATAACAATAATACATAATCCAACTGCAACAAAAACACCCGTCAAAGTGTTAGTAGTAAACCAGCCGATTATCGCCGCTATAAGTACTAAGAGTCCCATTAATTCATCAATCATTTTTTGTTCCTTTTTCGTACGATTCCGCATTAAAACCCCTCCCATTAAATCTATTAACAACCCACTCTAATATACCTATTATACCTTAAAATGTAATTTTATTATATTTAATAGTTACTATTTAACTACTAATTATTCTACAAACCTATAAATTAGATACATCCGTGTGTAATAGTACCTTAGCAATTCTCTGAACTATCTAATTCTTCGTTTTATATTGACAATTAAATTTTAAGCTGATAAGCTATAAAACATATCCAAATTCGATGAAGAGAATAAGTACGAATGGACACTTAATCTATAGAGAGTCGACGCTTGCTGAAAGTCGATGTTTAAGTCCTTTTCTGAAATCATCTCCGAGAAGCAAAATTGAACCTGATGTAAATTTTGCCGGCAAATCCTCCGTTACCTTGGGATCACGTATGATAGTACGGTGGCTGAGTGCTGGATTTTTTGTGAACACAAAATTCCGGAATTAGGGTGGTATCGCGAGTAATCTCGTCCCTTTTTATAGGGGCGAGTTTTTTTGTGCCTATTTTCACTGAATATGGATTACTATTTTGAAGGAGTGAATGAAATGAAAAAATCAACAACTTTATTTATTGGATTAATGTTATTCTCAATGTTCTTCGGAGCCGGTAATCTAATTTTCCCACCGTTTTTAGGCGCTAATGCAGGAACAAACTTTCCACTCGCAATTACTGGTTTTATCGTAACTGCTGTCGGTCTTCCTCTACTTGTATTAACAGCTCTATCTTTTGTTGAAGGAGGAGTACGTTCACTAGCAAGTCGCGTTCATCCTATTTTCGGAATCGTATTTACTATCATCGTATATTTATCAATCGGACCATTTCTTGCTATCCCACGTAATGCAACACTTGCATACGAAATGGGGTTAAAACCTTTTATATCTGATTCTCCTTTTGCGCTAATCGGCTTTACGGCTTTATTTTTCCTTTTAGTATATTTAGTCAGCTTAAACCAAAGTAAAATGATGGATCTGATGGGTAAGATTATTACACCACTTCTATTACTTAGTATGATAATTTTAGTTGTAGTAGGTTTTGTGCGTTTACAAAATGGCGCATTAGCCCCTACAACAACAGAATATGCCCAAACTCCTTTCCTAAAAGGTTTTTTAGAAGGATATAACACAATGGACGCACTCGCTGCACTTGCATTCGGTATTGTTATTTTGACTACATTAAAGCAACAAGGAGCCACTGAAGGTAAAATGCTTCGTAGAGAGATGCTGAAAGCGGGTCTTTTAGCCGGATCTTTACTTGCTGTTGTATATTGCTCACTAGGCTATATTGGTGTGAAAATGGCAGGAACAAGTACATTTGAAAACGGTAGCGACATTCTATCTTCTGCTTCCTATTTATTGTTCGGACAATGGGGCAACTTATTATTAGGTATTATTTTCGTTCTAGCTTGCTTTACTACATGTGTTGGATTGGTGTCTGCTTGTTCAAACTATTTCAATTCATTAGTTCCTAAATTTAGTTATAAGAAAATCTCTTTATTCTTTTCATTGATTGGTTTCGGGTTAGCTAATTTCGGACTTAGTACAATTTTATTGGTAAGCGTTCCTTTTTTAGTTGCTGCTTACTCATTAACAATTGTCTTGATCGTGATTTCTCTTTTCCATCCGTTATTCAAAGGTTCTTCGTATGTTTATATTTCAGCAATGGCACTTACTGGAATCGTTGCACTATATGACGGACTAAAAGCATTTGGCTTCACGTTTGGTGTAGTAGATAAATATATGAGCTATCTTCCATTTGCAGATCTTGGATTGGGATGGATTATTCCTGCTATTGTCGGGACTGCTATTGGATTTTGTCTATTCCTGTTTAAGGGCAAATCTCCGGTGAATGTTTCAAGGCCTGTTGGAAAGTGATTCTTTATAGTAGCGACTACCCGCAGTTCGTTGGGTAGTCTTTTTATTTGTAGAATTAATGGATTTGGGATGCAGAAAGTAGGTTGAGTATTGATTGTTGCGCTATCTTTGTTGTTTGTTGCGCTAAGTGCGCTGTTTGTTGCACTATCACAGTTTTTTGTTGCGCTAACTAGGCTGTTTGTTATTTAGCAGAATATTCACGGCTTTATGTTCAGTGTTTTTCTTGATTTTGTGCATGAAAAACCAGCTTTTGCTGGTTTTATTTTTTGAATAACGGTTGATTGTAATCATAGTGATTGACACGCGATTTTGTACTCCCTATTGAAGTTAAATTCATCTTTTTGAAGAGTCTTGATATTGTAAATTTATCTTCTATTTGTAGAAATTCTCTGCACTCTTTGTTTGTGATGGTAGGTTTAAACAGTTGAAACCAATCGAGCATAGTTTGCTCGAGGATGACTTGCTTCGGTGCTTTACAATTAGAGCAACACTGGCCTCTTCTAGATGAATACTCTAACAGTGCACCACATGGGCAGATCATGCCTGTGTTTAAACTTTCAGGTTGTAGGTTGTATTTGTGACATAGGGGAAAGGGATTGTAGGGCTTGATATGTGTCTTTAGTTGATTGCAAAGCAATCGGAATTCTTCAACGTTGAGTTTGTGTGGGAGAGAGTTAAGCTGTTCTAGAAAGATGGAGATTTCTTTGTTGAACAGTAATTGCACTTTTTTGGGGCGTTTTTTTATAAATGTGTTGGTATTTGGCATGACAATTTTATAGTAAATCGGGATTTCATATTTGTTATTTTGAAGCCAATATTTCAGGCTACATACTGCACGAATAATTTGACTTTGTGGACATTCGTATATTCGTTTTTCACCATTTACTATTTGGACTAACTGAAAAGGATTTTCGTGGAATCGTAATACACCTCGCATGTTTTTCACTTCTAATATGCAAATGTAGCTTGGAGTGATAATGAGCGAGTCTATTTGTACAAAGCGAAATTTTGAAACTTGTAATTCAACATTAGGAAAGTAGACATATGGCAGTTTAAAGTGAGTTTCTTGAACGAAATGGTCAACGCGCAATTCACCTTTATAGCCTGCTAAAATACGCTCGGTGTCTTGCCGTATACTGTTGATGACTTGATGATGCGTGTTCGGGACTCGATAAAGGAGCCGATTGAGTGCTTGAATTTGTAGCGGAACAGGTCTTGTAATAATGATGAAGATTCACTCCCTCTCAACTATAGTTAGATAGAATCTATCATAATATGGAAAATATTTCAATGGAGAGTTGGGGATTGTTGCGCTAATTCTGCTGTTTGTTGTGTTAAGTGCGTTGTTTGTTGTGCTAACTCATCTGTTTGTTGCGCTATCTCACCTCTTTGTTATTTAGCAGAATATTCACGTCCTACTTTGCCTCTTTTCTCCGTTTTGAGGTAGCTTATTAATGAGAAATTCTCTAGTTTCATCATGTTTTGGATAGTTGCCGATAATAGCTGTTATTTGAGGATTGGATCGCAGCCGATTTTGATCGCTGCTCGAATTTCTGGGATTGTTGTGCTAATTCGCCCCTTTGTTGCACTAACTCATCTATTTATTGCACTATCTTCATTGTTTGTTGCACTATTTCGGCCGTTTGTTGCACTATCTCAGTTGTTTGTTGCGCTAACTCTGCTGTTTGTTATTTAGCAGAATATTCACGGCTTTAGAGGCTTTAATTTCCCCCTAAAGACATAATGATTTTACGTTTCTTTAACTGGAGGGTAAAGGTAGGCCTTTTTCATTTTGGAGTAGTGAGCGATTGGATAATTCTCTTTGTCATCATATTTTATATAGGAAGCGATTGAATTTTCATGGATGGTATATGCGGCTTTTTGCAAAGTCCATGGAGTGTGGTCATTATCTATTCTGAGTAACTGGTCGTCTATTTTTGTCCAGCTGTGATAACGTTCGCTAAGCCAACATTCGAGTTGACTTCGTTCGATGGGCCCAGAAATTGGTTCATATGAAGCTATTAGTGTTTCGTAATTCGTTTCTATATGTTTACTTCTACTATATAAAGTAATTGCATTTTCGTTCTTTTTCAAAGTAATATTTGCTTGTCTAAAAGGCATAAAGTTTTTATAATTCACTAGCTTTGCGATTAGTTGATTATTGGCATCTATGCTTAAGAAATATACGCCAGCCTTTTCTTTATAAGTGACATATGTGCGGACATTTAATTCTAAAAAAGAACTGATACCAGGTATTGATGGTATAAACCTTGGGCGATTCTCTTTTACTTGAAAAAACACTAAACTGATCCATGCTTTATTGTTAAAGAGCTCGAGTTCTAGTTCTGATGGGATGTATTGACGTAAATCTTCAGCTGGAACTGGCCAATGTAGAAATAATATATCGTGCCATTCTTGGGTTATGATCCATGATCTTTTGTTCATTTCATAACTCCTTTCAATAACTTCACAATGCTTATTATTCCCTTTGATGAATACATTCAAACGAGTAAAAAAAACCTAAACTCTGGAGAGCTGAGGTTTTTTTATGTGAAGCACATAGTTTAAGTTTTAAGTCCTTGTTATTGTTGCATACTAATCGAAGTACCATCACTTTTAACATATACGGTTCCGTTTCTTGTGACAAAAACTTTCGTTCCTAATTTCTCCAAGGCGCTAACTGTTTTAGCTCTTTTCCTTCCACTGGTGATGACAGCGAATTTTGGATTCACCATGCTATAAAATTCCAATGTATTATCTTCAAATTTCCCATGATGTGGGACTTTTAAAAATGTATGCTCAACTACGCTATGTTTCATTATTTCATCCATGCGTTCTTCTTCTGCATCTGCTGTTAATAAAAAGCTGTTGCTTCCATGCTGTACGCTTACTATAAGTGAATAATCATTTTCTATTTTGTATTTACTTTTTTGAGGTGGGTATACTGTGAATTCAGCGGTACCGGCTGTAAAGGAATACGTAGAGGTTAAAGCTTTAGGAGTGATGTGATTTGCTGTAATGGCATGTTTGTACTCTAGATACTGTATACTGCTACGCTTATAATTAGGCGTAATAATTTCTTGGACGTCTACACTATTGATGATTGTATCTGCCCCACCAACATGATCTTTATCAAAATGAGTCAAAATGAGGTAGTCAATTTTTTCTATATTATGCTTTTCTAAATACGCGACAATTTTTTTACCATGCTTGTCTTCTCCAGTATCAATCAATATCGTTTTGCCACCGGACATTAAAAGCATGCTGTCCGCTTTCCCAATTTGAAAAATCGTCATATCTAATAATGTTGTCTCACTACTTGCAGCAGTTTTCGTGTGGAAAGAGGAGCAACTTATTAAAGTCAGAATGATCAGCACTGCTATGTACTGAAACATCAATCTTTTGCTTTTGGACAAATACTGATTCATATCACCACTCCCCTTTTTTCTTCGAATTAATGTACGTGTAGTATCCTCTAAATGAGTTGAATTATGACGTGAAAAAATCCCCTTATCTAATGATGAGGAGATTTTCGTTATTACTATTGGGACTATTCGTACATTAAAGATTATTTAGCTGATTGGTATTAGAATTCAATACTTCCTGTACTCTTTGTACATATGGATTCTTATCATACGTAAAATATAACTGACTAGAGAGCCTAACGGGATCACCAAAGAACAGTCTTTCATATAGTGTTTGTCGTGTGCCGAAAGAGCTCATAGTCATATCCCAAGCTAGACGGAATATTTTAACGCGATTTTCTGCAGTGTCAGCCTTCGATTGCAAATATTGATCTAAATCTTTTCTTATACTTGATTGGAATGAATTTTCAGTTGGGATTGACATTAACCCGCTTGCTCCCAAGATTTGAATGATTTCAGCAAATCTCGGATAGACCTTAGGAAATACATTTATAGATATTTGTAACGTTGTACGATCTGGTCTCATAACGCCCGATTCATCCAACTTGGCTTCTGCTTCTGACTTCATGACCAGTGCTTTCATTGTTTCCAATGCAACAATAATTTCAGAAGCCTTTTCTTGAACATGTAGGTATTCACCGATATTAATGGTATCGATAATTGATTGTACTACTCCCAAAACAAATTCAGTTTTTATAATCTGTCTACATGCTACTTGATGCAATGCGAAAGGTTGGAAAGCACTAGCCATCATAAAGTTATTAGAAACATCCAAATTGTTATAATAAAAAACGCGCTCCCAAGGAACTAATACATTATCAAATACCACAATCGTATCCATTTCATCATAACGAGAACTTAATGGATAATTAAATGTTGAATCTCCCCCAACAAAAGACTCTCTGCATAGAAATTTCAATCCTTTAGTGTTACTTGGTATCGAAAAGGCAAACCCCTTTTCCTCCTCCAATATTCCAGCAGCCGACATCACTAATAATTCTTCAGTAATGCCACCCTGTGTTGCTAGCAACCGTGCACCTTTTACAATAATACCTTCATCGTTACTATCTATTACTCTTGCAGCAATAGGCTCTGTTGTAGCCTCCAAATAATATTGCCCTCTATTTACCTGAGGGTCCACAAATGTATGTGTTATCGATATATCATTTTCTCGTGCATACTCATAGAACCCTCTTAAATTTTCAGGAAAGCAGTTTTCTTTCCCTTCTAAAAATTGAGCAGATGATGCAAACGCCATTAACGTTGTATTCATATAATCTGGACTTCTGCCCATCATTCCATTATTTGATTTTGCCCATTGTTGAATCATTTCTCGTCTTTTAGCTAAATCCGCTTTCGTTTTAGGTTGTAGATAAGACAGACCTACTGGGTTTCCAGTAGATGGTGATGGATATGTGAGGATACTTTTTAATAAATTATCATGTTGCATCTCATATAATGACGCCTGACTTTTCATGATTCCCTTGAAAGCAGGGTGCTCGGAAATATTACCTGTCACTTGCTTACCATCAACCCAAACATTTGTTTTCAGCTTGTTAATTCGGTCAATATATTGTTTGCCGGTTATTGCTGTCATACGCACACTCCTAAATTATACTCGCTAATGGTGAAATAGCTGTATGGTTATATACATTCAACTATTTCTTTAGTCATATTTTATGAATATGACCTAACTATTGTTACTGTCCGGTTAAGGAACTCCTAATTTCAATAACTTAATAAGGAAAAAACTATTCAAAGAAAAATTATCCTCAACAAAAAAGTCCCCTAAACCGAAGTTATGGGGACCATTTGGATGTTGTGTCCAAATTAGTTATATTGTTGTCCAACACGTTCTACTTTATATCCATCTAAACCTTTTACTTCATAATCACCTAGGTATATCATTTTATCATCTGTATATACCGCTACTTCTTCCTCAAGTTTGTTTTAACTCTTGTTTTTTTATCATTATAAATTATCACGAACAAAAAACTATCAGATTTATAAATACCTATATATATCCCGAATACTGTATAAACAACTTTTATATACCACTTACCATATTCGATAAACATTCATTTAAAAAGCAAAAAACCCCCTAATAGAGTATGTGGAGGTTTACTTTTTAATGATTCTATTTTTTTTACATTCTTTTTCACTAATTACATAGCCTTATTATTCTTGCAGTCAGTTTATGTATTAGTAATCGTATAATTTTAATAATGGAAACTTATCATTTCCACACAAGTAGATTGAATGTTTGTCCTACTTTTCGCTTTTTCTTCGTCTTGTAATAAAATGATGGTGGGTTTTAAACCCTTTCCATTCTTTCATATGCATATGTAAGTCTTTTCGTTGAAGTCTCGTTTCAGTTGTTTCCATATCAAAAGTAGAATTGGTCTTCATAGTGTCATCAACAATAAATATTACCGGGAATTGAAATAATTTTCGAACTAAATATATCATTCTCTGCTCATTTCGATCTGCCTCAATTATATGGACTGTTATTTCACTAAAATCGATTATTTCTTCCCCTTGATAATAGTACTTCACTTCTCCCATCTCCTTTTTAGAAATTTTATCCCCTCTCTTAATTTATCATAAATAGTAAAAAATAACTATTCAATATATATATATTTTTAGTTTCGCTATATAAAGTAGGCATAATGTTATTGTTCCGTTATGATTTTAATTGCCTGAAAATAAAACCCTCCAAACCTTAGTTTGAAGGGCTTGCTTGTAGTTGATTGATTATTTTACTTCATTGTATTTTACATTGAATTCTTTTTCTAAATCTGATTGATTAGCGTAGCCTGCTCCGGCTGGGCGCTTTTCTAGTACGAATTTTGCAACTGCAGTTCTATTCGTAACACTCAGTCTTGATAATTTCACATTTAAAGAATCCATTTCGTATAAAGCAGCAAGCATACCATCTATATCTGTTACACTATTGGCTCTTTCAAAAGCAGTTGCTAGATCTAAAACATTTAAAGTAGCCGTAGCAGGTACAATGAGACTATCCGAAGAAATCGCTTCGATATTCACCACATCTGCAAGATTTGATTTAAGCGTAAATGTGATGCTTCCGTTGTTCCCCATTGTTAATAATTGACTGTTATCTGCACTTCCAGGCGTAATAACTTTATTTATACCGTTTGATAGGATCACCGTAGCAAATGTTGACTTAAATTCAAACGTAACTGTACTGCCGACTTTAGGTGCATATGGTAGGCCGTTTTGATCTACAGTTTGATAATTTAGTGTCACTGGCATTTCCGCTGAAATTGAAGTTACATCCTCACCATTTGCATTGACGAATTTCATACTAGCTATGCTTACAATTGCTTCGTTAAAGTAAGTAAGTGGTGCTGTTTGTTGTAAATCACCATCATCTAGTTGGCCAGTTCCCGCATTTGAAGCATTATCGATAAATACTGTTGGAATAATATAAGAATCTACTTTTCTATTAATTACTGTAAATGCTACAGTACCTTTTTTATCCGTTACTAATGTGTAATTACCGTATCTATCTGGCGTTATTAGTTTATTGTCTTGGAAAATATAAGCTGTTTCTGCGTCGCCTTTTAATGCTACTTTAACAGGAATTTTAGCGGGTGCTTTATTGCCTGCTAAGTCCGTTATCGTTGCTACATATTGGCGGCCACCAAAGTTTGCCGCATATGTATTACCAACTACAACATTTTTGACTGTCGAAACGTTTGAAGCATTCTCTGTTCCAAGCGCTTCAACATTTAAGATCATCGAATGCTTAATGTCAAACTTAACTGTTGATCCTTTTGCTTGTAGTTCTGCCGCATCTAATCTTTCTAACGAATCATTACCATTCGCAAATACTATCGGTGTTACAGATGTACTAGCACCTGTAATTGTAAAAGTTCCTTCACCTTTAGCATTAACATACACTTTTGCTCCCGCTTGAGTCGTTGCAGTTTGATAAGGTGTTGTCTTATTACTCTCTACAATCTGTGCTTTGCGATTAATCTTATCTGATGTTACATTCAAGTTTTCGGCAAATGTAACATTGACGTATTTACCTTTTGTATCACTTGATACATCTACTGGATTGACGTTCACTTTATATACTTTTTTAGAATTATTGGCTACTGTAGATTCCTTTGTCACATCCGTAATTCTTAAACGTTCAGAGTCACCCCAATAGACTTTTGTTTCGGATGATTTCACGCCAGAGTTTACCGATGAATATGCATATACAGAATCTTGAGTAAAGACATGCTGTATGTAACTATATTTGGCTACACCATTTTCGTCTGTCAGAACTTCGACAGTTGTTTTTTTACTTGTATCCGCTGCATTTCCAATAGTAAAAGTTACTGGAATATAAGATTTTGACTGACCATTCTCTACGTCTACTTGTGCCTCAACTGTTACTTGAGCACCTAAAATTCCTTGAAGGGAAGCATTTTTTAGTGAAACCTTTGTTGGCATTACTGCAGAGACTCCTACAAATTCTGGTTGTTTAACGCCATCAAGTGCTACTGTATACTTTCTGCCAGCTTGTTGTGCGGATGTTGTTAATACAACCACTTTGTCATCAGTTGCTTTAATCGCAGCGTTTGTCACGATTAAACCTTCAATGACAAAACGTCCAGCAGTAATTTCGCTAACCTTTTGTGCATTTTCAAATGTGACTTCAATCGTTGTGTTATTAATCACTTTCACTGCATTAACTGTAGTTGAAACGACAAATCCGTTTTTATATAGTTTTTTAGTACCTTGATAAAGAACTACACCATTTGCCACAGTACCTTTTACATACAGTTTTCCAGAAGCGCTTTCAATGCCTGTGAATTCTTTACCATTTTGATATAATTTCTTTCCGAATAATCCATTCCCTTTTTTCCCTGCATTGTAATATACGTTTTTATAGAGACCTGTTCCTTTTATCCCTGCTTTGTAATACGTTTTTTTATAAAGTCCCGTAAATTTTTTACCGTCTTTGTATAATACACCTTTGAAAGATTTATAACCTTTAACAGCTTTACCTGTGTTCACTGAAACTAATTTACCTTTTGTAATTGTGACAGTCGCAGATTTAGCGAACGCTGTATTGGTATCTTCCGTTACTGCAAATGATCCTGTTAATATCGCGGCTCCGATAGCGAAAGAAGCTACAGGCTTAACGAACTTTAATCTAAATTTCCCCATTTCTAAAATCCTCCTTAATAGATATCACACACTACTTTCCATTAGGAATAGTATATCAAAATACCCAATAATAGTATAATAAAGGTATTTTTAAAAATTCATGGGTTTTAAATTCAGGATTGATGTTAGATTGTATAAAAATCATATAAATGTGATGCCAATTTTATCTTTCAAGCATTTTACTAATATTTATATCAATATACTATTGAAGACAAATTTAAAATCCCCTAACCAAAAAGATTAGGGGATGATTTGTTAAGTGAAATTGTTACTTCTCACTTTGGTATTCTTTTAATAATTCTTTTGCTTTGTTGTTATCTGCCTCTAGTTTTAAACCAGTTTCTACAAGAGGGCTCAACGTTGAAACAGCGTTCATTTTGTTGCCTTGGTAGAAGTTTTTAATTTCTTCTTGATTAATCGAATACAAGATTGATTGGCGTAATGCTACACTCTTAGACACATCACGGTCTTTCATATTAAAAGCAAGATATGCGACACCATTACTCTTGTTTTGTTGCAATGTAAGTTTGTCGTCTTTCTTCACGATATCGTATTTACTTTCTGGAACGCCATTTAAAATATGAATTTCACCGTTACGTAATGCAGACAATGCGCTTTCTGGATCTTGAATAAATTTCACTGTTATTGTTGAAATTTTAGGTTCATATTCTGTGCCTTTCATGTAAGCAGGGTTTTTCACAAATTTCGCTTCGTAATCATTTTTAGAAACTAAGATGTAAGGTCCGCTTGCATAAAGAGCATTATTGTAGTCTTTTCCTTCAGTGATTGTTTTTTGATCACCATACGCGATATCTTTGTTAACATCATATTTTGCTACATCATACGTGTTAATACTTTCAACTTGTTTCTTAGAAACGATACCAGCAGATTGATGTGCTAAGTAATTTAGTACTTGTGGGAATGGCTTTTCAGTCGTTACTTTAACAATTTGATATGCGCCAGAGCCGTTATTTGCTTTTGTTTTATCTCTTACTAATGTTGAAATCTTTTTATCTAAACCTTTTTCTAATTGTTCACGAACAGTCGATTGACCATCTGTTGTTTTTACATCTAATTCTTTTAAGTCGCTTACGATAGAAATGTCTTTCATGCTTTCATGAAGACTATACGTACGGTGGTCAGGTACTGAGTTTTTATCTTTAGCACGATCAAGTGAGAATTTTACATCCTCTGCTCCAACGCGCTCACCTGAGTCAACTGCTTTTTTGTCTTTAACTGATGCGAATTGAATGTCATCACGTAATAAGAAGTAATAATCTTTACTGCCATCTGCAATCGCGTGATTTAATGACAATGAGCCATCTGATACAACTTCATCATCATCCGTTAAATTCACCAAGCGTACATACATATTTGTATTTAATGTATTGATAGAACCGTCATTTCCTTTAATCGGATCTAACGAAGTTAATGCACTGATTCCTTGTTGAGCAAGTAAAGGTTGTGATGCGTTTTTAGCCTTATCTTTGAATGATATTGCTTCCCAAACTGCTGCTCTAGATTTTGGTAAGCGTAAAGTTTTTTCATCAATTACTTGGTTGTTAACGCCTTGTGCTTTATATGAAGTATAAAGTGGGGCAATATAAGCTTTATCGAACACTACTAACTGTTCTAATTCTTTATATGTTTGTGTGTATTCTTCTTTTAATTGCGTACTTGCTTTCTCTACTAATTTATCTGCTTCTTCATCGGCAAATAAAGTATTGTCACCGTCAGAGGTAAATAATGAACGAACAGCGTAATCAGGGTTACCTGTTACAGTTGTCCAGCCAGTTAACGCTAAATCGTAGTTGCCGGCATCTTTTTGCGCAGTGAAACTACCGTAATCAGGTTGAATGTTTAACTTCACATTAAATCCATTCTTTGTAAGTTGGTCACGCAAAATATTTAAATCATCTTCACCTGTGCTCATGCCTAAAATTTCAATAGACGTATTTTTTGTCTCTGAAGATGGTTTTGATTCATCTTTTTTAACATCGGATTTTGTATTAACACATCCTGCTAAAACGAGTACTACTGCCGCTAAAAAAAGTACTAATTTCTTTTTCATTTAAATTCCTCCATACATAATATTTATCAATCCAATTTTGGATCTAAAGCATCTCTTAACCCGTCCCCTAAGAAGTTAAAGGAAAGTACTAATAAAATAATGGCTATCCCTGGGAAAATCGCTAAATAGGGGTTGGTTTCAAGATACATGCTTCCTACTTTTAAAATATTGCCCCACTCTGGAATATGTGGTTCCACGCCTAAACCTAAAAAGCTTAGACTGCTTGTAGCAATCACTGCTCCCCCTATAGTTAGGGTTGCTTTGACAATCATCGGTGCAAATGAATTGGGTACTACTTGTTTAAAGATGATTTTCCAATCTTCTTCCCCTAATGCCTTTGCAGCCTCTACAAACTCTAAATTGGATACCATCATGACATTTGCACGCATTGTTCTTGCATAGGTAGGAATGGATCCTACACTTAAGGCGATGATTAAATTGACTGTATTTGCACCAAATGCGGCAATAATAGCAATCGCTAGTAAGATACCAGGAACCGCATACAGAACGTCTAAAATACGCATGATGACGTTATCAATTGACTTGTTGTAATAGCCAGCAACTGCACCTAGGAATCCACCAATAACTAATGGAATAATTGTTGATACTACACCAACAATTAATGAAATACGTGCGCCATAAATAATTCGGGAAAATACATCTCGCCCGAAGTTATCCGTGCCAAATGGATTAGCTAAACTTGGCTCTAATAACATGGATTCATAATTGTTTTCTACAGCAAATTCATAAACAAATGTACCGTAGCTAGCAATTGAAATAGCAAATGTGAAAATTACAAATAGTAAGCCTAGCATCGCTGTAAAATTCTTTGTGATTTTAGACCAGATCTTATTCCACTTATCAATCGTGGACATATCTCGATTTGTACTTTTTAATAACACGCTATACCCTAAAATAAACCCAAATATATTTCCAGAAAACCCTGTAATGATTAAAGCAATACCTAACCATTTAAATGCAGGTTTAATATGACGGTCCGTATCCAGCTTGCCGAAGATCACTACAGCTACGACATCAAAGATGATTAATAAAATAAATACAGCCATTGAAAGTAAAAACATATCTGAGACATATGGTTTAAATAGATTTAATAATGACACAGAAACAATTAACAATTGAGTCAACAACATATAGTAAGAAAGCGTATATTCAATAGAAGCTTTGCGACGTAACATTCGGAAGGCAAAGGTTGTCGTAAAAACGTTTCCCACTAAAATAGTTAGTAAGTTTACTGCACTCATTAACCTTGTTCTTTTTTGAATATCCCCCGTATTTTGTAAATCTCTTTTCATACAAACTAGAATAATAGTTTGCCAACATGCTATTACTAAATAAGCAATTGTCAAAGAGCCCCAAACTTTGTTCCATGTTCCCTCTGTAACATCAAAGGCATTCACTAGAAAAACAAGTACTAGTGCAATTGAAATAACTAAAACAAAGAGTGCATGTTTATACTCTTGCGATCGTTTTAAAGCAAAATCCTGTTGTATTGTCATTTCATACACCTCGTTAAGTATTTTTCATTTGCGATCGAATTCTTGGATTTAAGAAAGCATATAGAATATCAACTGCTAAATTTACAATCGAAATCGTGATAGCAATGTAGACAACTCCCCCTAATATAGAAGGAATATCTGGAACGAATTGTTTATCTACGATATAACTGCCTAAACCACTAATATTAAATACTTTCTCTGTTACTGCTGCTCCGCCTAGCATGCCACCAAATTGCAGTCCGATAATTGTAATAATAGGAATGATTGCATTACGTAAAGCATGGTTGATAAATACTCGACTTGGCTTTAAACCCTTCGCCTTCGCAGTCACAATATACTCTTCGTTCACTACTTCTAAAATGGAGGATCTAGTCATTCGCGCAATAGACGCTGTTAACCCTGTCCCTAATACAATTACAGGCATTATGATTGATAACCAATCACCTGGAGAATACGTAGCTGGTAGTATGTGCCACTTTATTGAAAAGTTCAAAATGAACACAAGTCCTTGCCAAAAGTTAGGAATAGATAACCCGATTAAGGCGATAAACATAAAGCTATAATCCCAAAATGAATTGGGCTTCGCTGCCGATATCATCCCAACTGGAATCGCTATTACTATAGCCATTAATAATGACCAAAACGCGATCGTTAGTGTGACAGGGAATTTGTTTGCAATGCTTGCCATTACATCTTCATTGCCTGTATAGGAATAGCCTAAATCTAACGTCAGAATCCCTTTTGTCGCATCCCATAACTGCACCCAGTACGATTGATCTAACCCATATCTATGATCAAACTCTGCTCGCTGCTCAGCTGTTGCTGATTCTCCTAAAATATTTGCTGCTGGATCAGCAGGAGAAAAATGCAAAATAGAGAATACAAAGATGGTAACCGATATAATTACAAAAATAGTCATCACTAATCGTTCGAAAATATAGCGAACGAGCGGCCTAGCATAAATCATTAAGAACAAATACATAAGAATACCTGGTATAAAACTCACAATAACAAAGTTTCTATTTTGTAAGCATTTTGCAAAGAAATGCTGATAATTTGTATTGCTTTGATCAGTTGTTTCTAATTCAGCTTGCGCCATTTTCAACACACTTTCATTTGCAAGCTTTGTCGCTTCCTCCTGCATTTCTTGTTGATGGATGGGTTCATCGAAATATAGCTTTTTACTTCGATATTGTTCCTCATATCGATGAATCAGTTCACTATATGTAGAAGATTTTTTTATCTTTTCCATATGCTCAAATAGCATTTGCTGATATTGCGTGCTCTTATATTTTGTTTTATAAATGCACCACATGACGATATGAACTGGTAAACCTAACAAAAATATTATGTACTTATAAAAAAGGAGAGAGCTTAGATTGCTATAAACATTCTCTAAACTGCCTTTTATCCGTTCATTTTTTATTTTCAGAAAAATCACTCCTTTAATCTTGATTATTCCTAGTAATTTAGTATACTATTAGAAACAAAGTATAAATTTTATCGTATTAGAAGTCAACATAATTATTTTAAATTTTCAGTAAATGAGGAATTATTATATGGATAGTATTTTAAAGGTTGATAACTTACATATTTCATTTGTCTCAAATCACGAAGTTTTTGAAGCGGTTAAAGGGGTTTCTTTTGAATTACATAAAGGAGAGACTTTAGGAATTGTCGGTGAATCTGGTTCTGGAAAAAGTGTTACTGCACGATCCATTATGCGTTTACTTCCATCTCCACCTGCGTTAATGACTGACGGCTCTATTGAATTCTCAGGAGAAACGATTTCTAATTTTACTGATCACGAAATGGAAGCAGTTCGCGGAAAAGAGATTAGTATGATCTTCCAAGATCCAATGACATCTCTGAATCCAACGATTAAAGTTGGCAAGCAAATAGATGAAATCCTCACAAAACATCAGCAACTTACTTCTAAAGAAGCGAAAAACAGATCAATTGAAATGCTGCAACTTGTAGGAATAAAAAATGCTGAAGAACGTTACAATCAATATCCACATGAATTTTCTGGGGGAATGCGTCAACGTGCCATGATCGCTATGGCTCTCGCTTGCCAACCAAAACTACTCATTGCTGATGAGCCAACTACTGCGCTAGATGTAACTATACAAGCTCAAATACTGCGCTTAATGAAAAAAATGCAACAGCAATTTGGTACTTCAATTATTTTAATCACACATGATTTAGGTGTTGTTGCCGGTATGTGTGACCGTGTCGTCGTTATGAAAGAAGGCCAAATTGTTGAATCAAATACGACTGAGGAGCTTTTCGCTTCTCCTCAACATCCATATACAAAGAAGTTATTGAATGCACTTCCCCGTATGGATGAAAAGAAAAAACCTAAAGAGAAGCTACATTTACCAGCAGATATTAACCCTGATAAACCACTGATTGAAGTACAAGATTTGAATCAGGTATTTCCACTTGGAAGTGGTCGTACTTTAAAAGCTGTAGATTCCATTAGCTTTTCAATCCAACCTGGAGAAACATTAGGTCTTGTTGGTGAATCTGGTTCCGGAAAATCGACTACTGGGCGATTGCTTTTACAGCTACAAAAAGCTACACATGGAGAAATATTATACAAAGGTATGGCTATTAATCGATTAAATAAGAAGGAAATGAAACAGCTGCGCAAAGAGATTCAGATTATTTTCCAAGACCCTTATGCCTCTTTGAATCCGCGCATGAAGGTGTTGGATATTATAGGTCAGTCTTTGGATATTCATCAATTATGTAAAACAAAAGCTGAAAGACTTGCACGTGTAGAGGAATTGTTAGAACTAGTTGGCTTACAAAAAGAACATGGGATGCGCTATCCACATGAATTCTCGGGCGGGCAACGTCAAAGAATTGGTATTGCGCGAGCTTTAGCTGTTAATCCAAAATTTATCGTTTGTGATGAGCCACTATCTGCACTCGATGTTTCCATTCAGGCTCAGGTTGTCGATTTACTTAAGGATTTGCAAGCGAAGCTTGGCTTAACGTATCTGTTTATCGCACATGATTTGTCGATGGTAAAGCATATTAGTGACCGCGTTGCCGTGATGAATGCAGGGAAAATTATTGAACTCGCAGACAGTGAAGAGCTTTATAGCAACCCGATTCATCCGTATACGAAATCATTATTAGCTGCTGTACCCGTTCCTGACCCTTCTATTGAATCAAAGAAATTAAAAAAAGAAGCAGTAGAAGTACAAAATTATGATTTCAGCCAAAGTACTTTGCAGGAGGTTAATCCTGGTCATTGGGTACTTTCAAGTAACTAACACTTTATAAAAATACGTGGCCATATAAATGTATGGCTACGTTTTTTATTGTGCTTTCTTGCTAAAGGGAAAATATTTAAAAATGAATCATCTTACTATTAGAGTTTAAATACTCTTGGAATAATAAATTTATAAAGTACATTATTTGTTGTATAGAAATAGATAAGACCGTTGATTTCCGCTACGGTGGACGCTTTCCGCGGTCGGGCGCCAAGTCGCTTCGTCGCTACGCTCCTGCAGGGTCTTGGACTGTCCCGCTTTTCCCGCAGGAGTCGCCACCTTCGCTCCAATCAACTACACATGTAATATAAATAAATCTTTAATGTTATAGAAAATAATAACAAATATTAAAAGAGATTAAATTGAAATGATTGCTTTGTATCCGCTAGTACTTTAAGAACATCTTACGGGGAAAATTGAGGATACTCTGGATAACCTTAAAGGTCTAAAAAAGTGTCCATGCAGGAGATGCTTACTTTTGTTGCTATGAATTTAAAGAAATTCGCCAATCGGACTTGGCAAAGTCTAAAAACGGTATAAAAGTTAATACTCTAACAGTATTTTATCTATAATAGAGAATTTTAAATAACCAAAATATATAAAATAAAAAAAGACATTTAGGATGTGAGCATTTTGAATGCCTTTTGTCGACAACCTGAAATCCCTAACCTCTAAACAGATTAGGGATTTCAGTGTACCTATTGTTTAATCTATCATGGTTTCACAATTAATTTGGAAACTGGTTTTGATTTTTGCTTTTTACTTCCTCACTATTCGTATCACTATACTTTGCCGTACCTAATCCGCCAGTTTTTGCAAGCACTGCTTTTATTTCATTGTAAGACAAACCGAACTCTGCATTTTTTCTTTTTACTTCATCAATATCTGTTCCAGCAGACGTAAAATTGCCCCCGTTGTTATTATCCATAAAGACACCTCCATTTTGGTATGCCTTTATGTTCCCTCAAGGACAGATTATTATGAGTGAAATGTATGGATCGCTGAAGTCAGTTTACCGTTTTTTTACTCTTGTCGATTCTGTGATATTCGGAAATTTGAATTACCCGAACATTACTTGTATGTAACTCATGATAGATACCTCTACTATCCGTAAACGTTACATACTGTTCTCTCTCACTTTGAATTAGTGCTTCCGCTTTTTCTTGAGATTCCACATGGATAAACCTTCTAATGTAATGCTCTTCATCAAAGAAGTACGTTATTTTGAATTCTTTCATAATTGTTCTTCTCCTCAAGTGTTTTTCCTTATTATTAAATTTTTATTTTTTACTTCTTCTCTAGGTTATCCAGAATGAAACACTTAACTCCATTTTCTGTTGTTTTATTGGCTATTTTTCTATTTTAACAACATCTATCAGTCTTTTTGATTGGAAAAACAGTTAAAAAGTTAAGGTTAGCAAATACTAATTTTCTTTTCGAATGGTTCAATCTATTTTTGCATATCCTTCATCTATTTTTTTCTTTATTATATCTAAACGTTTTTGTAATTCTTTTTTTACTACTACATCTTTTATCTTATCTATGAAGAACTCTGCATCCTTAACTTCTGTTGAACATTGATCTAATACATCTTTATCGGCATTTTCCCAATTAATATTTTCTAATGTTGTAATTATTTTTCCTGCGTTTACTTGTGCTTTATTCTCAGTTGCTCTTAATTCCTCTATTTTTTTTTCTAATTCATCAAGTCGTTTTTTTTCATTAGATAGTTTCGCTTGCGCTTCTTGTGATAACTTTCCATATGCTTCTAACGCAGCTTTCACTTCAGCTTCATTTTCAATCCCAACATTTTCTACAGTTAATGCTAGTGCTTTTGCATGTGCTTCATGAAAAACTTTTACAGCTGCTGTCACTTCAGATTCTGCTTTATAGCGATTTATTTCGTTTTTTTGCGCTGCTAAATTTGCAAGATTTGCAAAATCAGCTTCTGTCGCACCTTTTGCTATTGCTGCTTTTACTGCTGTGTCTGCTGCATTATATTGTGTTTCTGCTTTTTCTAACTTTGTTGCATCATCAATTGAGTTGTTTGTCAAGAATGTGAGAGCTCCTAATTTTGTTGTTGCATCTTTAATCGCTGCTTTTTTCACTTCTTCGTAGCGATTAATTTCTTTTCCTTGCGCTTCTAAATTTGAATAGTTCGAACCGAAATCTGATACTGTTGCACCTTTCGCTCTTGCGGCATCTACTGCTGTTTTTGCTGCATCATATTGTAATTTAGCCGTTGTTAAATTGCTTGC
>NZ_MSPW01000019.1 GCF_001955655.1 Viridibacillus arenosi
TTTCGCTCGAGTTGAACCTGAATAAAGTGTAGATTTGTAAAAAAGATTGATTTTATATTGGGAATTTTTGTTACTATCAATATTGAGATTGTGAAAGAATGTACTTCAACTAACGGGGCAGGTTAGTTGAATAAGGGATTAGAAATAATAATGGGTTTTACCAATTTTCAAAGGGGAAAATGGGCATTAGAAAAAGGGTTGATAATTCATCCGTTAGTATGATTTAAAGCCAGGATAACCAATTTATAATATTATAAATGAGGTGATTATATATGTTAGATTTAAAAGAGTTAATGAAATCGAAAACTAAATTTAAAAAGATTTGGGAAAGCCCTTGTAAAAATCATCGTGTTCTGTATTTTCAGATCAATAATGAAGACAATGGAATTAAAGCACATTTTCACCCTTATGGAGAAGATCATGCATTAATTTTAGAAGGAGAATTGACTTATGATGTTTCATTTAAAGAGCAGATAGTTGCTAAAAAAAGTGACCTTGTTTTTGGATGGACAAACTATGTGCATGGTTATCATAATTTCAACGAAAAACCTTTACATATTTTAGTTTTTGCCACACCCGAAAATAATTTATCAGTGTATGATCAAAGTGAACTGCCTATACAAAATGATGCTAATATTAGAATAATTGAAAAGTTACCAAAAGCAGAAAACCTCGCTTCAAATAGAGTGATTTTTTCATCAGTACCTCCAAAAGATTTTTCTAACACTCTTATAATTGATCTTGAAAGTCAAAAGATAGAATATACTCAGTACAAAATGGATAAGGATAATAATAACAATAAATTATATATAACATTCAAATTACCTATACAATAGATGTGGAATTATTCCCTCATGCAAAAACCAAACCCGAAAACTCGTGGGTTTCTTTTCTTTTAAAATCGATGTTTATAGCATACTTTTAATCAAACTTTATTCTAAAGCTACATTTTGAACTAACTTGTGCTTTACTTTAATAAGGAGTAGAGCCTTTTTCTTATTGAACTAACGGGGTAGTTTAGTTTAAAAAAGGTATCTTTTGAAAGTGACAGATTATCAGTGGGAGGAATAAATAAATGGAAGAAAAAAAGTTTGATATTTTAATGTTATTTCAAATAATTTTTGCAATCCTTGTAATGTTAATTAGTATTTACAGTAAGGTTACGGAAAACTACAACTTACTACCATTGATGCTCATACTTCTGAGTATAACGTTACTTATAATGGGATTACGAGAATATAAAAGAACTCAGAGTTTATTGTGGGGTATCTTCATTTTATGCACTTCGTTATACATTTTATTCTCTGCGGTTGAAAGCATTATGATTAATTAAATAGAAGTAATATTGAACTAACGGGTGCTTTGTTTGAAGATCATTGAGTTGCAAATGCAGCTCTTTTTTTCTTATTGAACTAAAGGGGCAGTTTAGTGCAACAAAGAGTACCTTCAGAATTATGGGGATTTACAACGCTAAGAAAAGAAATGTGACCAAACGACATTTTGGTAACTTTAATCTTTAAATGGATATTTATGTTAAAATAACTATTAAGATTGTGGGAAAAAGTACTTAAACTAATGCAGCAGGATTCTTGAAGTAGAAAAGGAGGAGTTTCTGATAGATTTGAAAGTAAATAAGAATTATATTTGGGTATATTTCATAACATTTTTTGCCCTATGGTGTATCAGAGAATTATGGTTAGTTCAATATTTAGATTTAATGGATTCTGTTCCAAGAGCTATAACGTCAGCCGTTATTAAAGTAGTTATTTGGATAATTCCAGTTTTATTATTAGTTAAAATTACGGAAAAAGGTGTTCCATTTTCCTATTTAGGGTTACGTCATAACTATATAAATGGTTTAAAATGGGCATATTTGGTATCTTTAGTATTAATATCTTATTTTGTAATTTTAAATTTCACTATTTTAGATAATAATGTCGATTTTCGAATAGGGTTTAACGAATGGCTTAATACTATTCTATTAGTTGGGATAACTGAAGAAATTGTCTTTAGGGGTTTTTTGTTAAGAAAACTTATGGATTCTTTTAAATTTTGGATAGCTAATACCATTACATCTTTACTTTTTGTATCAATTCATTTTCCTATTTGGTTTTATAAAGGTCTTTTCGAATTCCCTTATATTTTTACTGCGTCATTAACAGCTTTTATATTGGGCATTATATTTGGCTATGTGTATAAGAAAAGCGGCTCTCTTTGGTCAGTAATTGTTATCCATTCTTTGTATAATTTGTTAGTATCACTCTTCTACTAACTAATACTTTATTCAAATAACGTTCCCAAATCAAAGTTTTGGGACGAAATAAAACGCTTAAAACGTTGTCATACCAATGTATTAAGTGTTTTTCTGTATTTCATTCATATTCACTTTATTATGCACTATCGTTTGAACATAGATACAACAAAGCTTGAAAACCTGGCGATAACCTCAAAAGCTTACCTATCACTATAATAAGCGTCACTGTTCTTCTTCAACTAACTGGTGCGTTGATCTAAGTAGGATTAACGTTCTTTTTTGGTGGAGTTATTGAACTAACGGGGCAGTTTAGTTTAAGAAGAAGTGCTCAAACAAGGTTGTCAACGTTACAGTTTAAGTAAGTGATTTTTTTAGGGGAGGGATGAATATGTATAAAAAATTAGGCTATGTTAAATCTTATTGTTGATAATAGAATATTCCGAACAACTTCTTGCTGAACGGGTAGTCTTGTTGAACAAGTTGTAAATTTAACATTTTAAAGTAAGAGCAGTAAGAGCATTTCTTTGTAATAAGAAATGCTTTTTATTTTTATCAAAACTAAATGAATATAACAATAATAATATAACAAAAAACGATATTAATTTATTGTATAACGATAAATTTTGTGTTAAAGTCATTTTATTATCAAATCAGTGAGGTGCTTTAAATGAATGTTAAACAAAGTTCAACCACCATCTTAAAGGTAATTATTTTTCTGATTGGAATTGCGATGCTTGCTTTATGTATCTTTTGGTTGCCTGAGATAGCATATAAAGATGCAAAGATACATCCAGATACGGCTTACTTCCTAATCCCATTTTTAGTATGTGCATATGGATTCTGTATTACGTTTTCTGTTGCGTTGTGTCAAGCATTTAAACTACTAACCTATATCGAAAAAAACAATGCTTTCTCTGAATTATCCCTTAAATCTTTGAAAGTTATAAAAAAATGTGCTTTTACAGTCATTTTCTTCATTCTGTTAGGAATAGTTTGCTTAAAGGTACTTGCTAAAGTCACTGGAGATGATGCTGCAGGTCCTATATCATTAAGTCTAATGGGTATTTTAGTGACGAGTATCGTTGCAACATTTGTAAGTGTTCTTCAAAAACCAATTAAAAATTTCCTAGAAAAAAATGAAATAAAAATGTGAGGTGTTATTTTGAGAAAAGTCACAACATTATTTTTAAAAATAGCTGTTTTTATTATAGGACTACCGGTTCTTGCTTTATGTATATTTTTAGTGCCCCATATGGCGAATTTCGCAGCAAAATTGTATCCAAATATTGCCCTAATGAAATATCTCGTTTTCATCGTGATGTATGGAGCGGCTGTGCCTTTTTACTTTGCTCTCTATCAGGCTTTCAATCTTTTACGGTACATTGACGAGAACGCAGCGTTCTCGGAATTATCTGTAAAGGCGTTAAAGAACATAAAGTGCTGTGCGATTACAATCAGTGGTTTGTATGTATTAGGTTTGCCACTCTTTCGTTTTATAGCGAAGGAAGTTGACCCTCCTATTGGATTAATGGGACTCATCATCATTTTTGCTTCGTTGGTTATCGCCGTTTTTGCTGCTATCCTCCAACGGCTACTACAAGAAGCGATTAACATAAAATCAGAAAATGATTTGACGGTCTGAGGTGAATAACATGGCGATTATAATCAATATTGATGTGATGTTAGCTAAAAGAAAAATGAGCGTAACAGTACTTTCGGAGAGTGTTGGAATAACAATGGCTAACCTTTCTATATTGAAAAATGGAAAGGCAAAAGCGATTCGTTTATCAACTTTAGAGAGGATTTGTAAGGCTTTAGAATGTCAGCCTGGAGATATTTTGGCGTACAAAAGCGACGAAGATACTCAATAAAAACAGACAACTAATTAATTTAACTAACGCGTAACGATAGTTAAATTAACCGTCTTTTCAAAGGGTGGTTTTCTTTTGGGGCAAAAAAACAACATTAAGATTTAACATAGCCAAAAATTAAGTAATATTGATTTTAAATATTTTATTGGTCAGAAGATTACAGAAGTAAATACAGAAAAGAACTTGCCTTTAGGGATGGCTTTTAAACTTATTGTACTAACGGGTGCTTTAGTAGAAGATTTTGAGCTGTTCGTACAGCTCTTTTTTTTCACTAACGGGGCAGGTTAGTTGAAGGAGAAAATTGGAGTGAAAGTAATTCACAAAAAAGGAGGTATAAAAGGTGGACTTACTACTCTGGATAACTATTGGTTTCATAATAATCGGATTTGTTGTTCTCACTTCTATGAAAAAAGGTATGGAAAGTAAGCTCGCTTGTATAACAGCAAACATGGAAGGCGAGGAAAGTTCAATAAAAGTTAAATCCATAATTTGGTGGATAGTGAGTCTCACAGCTTGGGGAATAGTGAGTATGATTCTTATTGTTTGGTGTTTTCATAATCACTTTGGATAACTGTTGGTTTCAAATGTACTTAAACAAACGGGGGCTTTACTTGAAGATCATTGAGTTGCATATGCAGCTCTTTTTTTTTTATTGAACTAACGGGGTAGTTTAGTTGTATAAGGGAAAATGTAGCTTTTGTTGAAATTTATGTAATAATAGATATATTAAAACATAATTCAGGGAGGTTTTTATGCAAACTCAAATACCAGCTAGTGTAGGTAAAATTACAATTCGTGCAAAAAAAGAAAATGGTGAAATTGTATATTTAGATTAGATTGAATGAAGTGCGTTGCTGCGATATGTAGGAACGTTTTTTCAATAATGGGTGCATTAGCAAAAGATTATTGAGCTGCACAGACGGCTCTTTTTTTCTTTTTCAACGAAAGGGGCAGGTTAGTTGAAGAGTGTTGTTTATCTTGTGTTCAACAATCGGGCCATTTAATTTAATAAGTGAATATCTGCATCTGTTATAAAGATGCAGTTTTTTTATTAAAAAATGTTGTAACGAAATCAATAAATTTGTGATACATAGGTGAATGGCCAGACGGAAAAGGGAGGGTGGCAGTGGATAAGGACAATATATATCAAGATTATGGGGAATTTATTTTTAAATACTTGTTAACTTTGACAAACAACCTTGATTTAGCAGAGGAGCTAACTCAAGAAACATTTTATCAAGCGATTAAATCCATTAATAACTATCACGATAATGGTAAAGCCAAGTTTTCCACGTGGCTCTGTGCAATTGCTAAAAACGTATGGCTGCAAGAATTAAACCATAAAAATAAAAACCAACAATTGAAGGACTCACTAAAAAGTGAAAGCACAACATTTTACGACTTGGAAGATGAGTATATAAAAAACGAGGATAAAGTTATGTTTTTTAAAAAGGCTCATCAACTCAGTGAGGATAAACGAGAAATACTTTTTTTAAGATTGTTGGGTGACTTATCGTTCAAAGAAATTGGTTCAATTTTTGAAAGGACAGAAAACTGGGCAAGAGTGACTTTTTATAGAGCAAAACTTGAAATCAGAAAGGGTGAGTAAGGTTATGAAACATAGTGTATTTAAGGATTTGGCTCCTGCTTATATTGATAAATTAACAAGTGAAGAAACAAACGAACAGATAGAAAAACATATGGATCAATGTGAAGAATGCCGAAATTATTTAAACAAAATGAAGGGAGATTTATTTTCAGAAGATGAAAATGAGAGAAGAAAAGATAATAGGAACATTGATTATTTCAAAAAGGTACGCTCCAAAAATAGAAAAAAGATCTTAGTTATCGTATCATCACTTCTAGCAATGTTTCTTGTTCTGATAACTGCTTATTACTTTGTGTTTGTAAATATGTGGCAAGCAAGTTCCAGTAATGTTGAAACAAACATTAAGAGTCAGGGCACGATGGCTACGCTCTTATTCAAAGCAAAAAAGGACAATCATTATATAATTTTAACAGATGCAAAAACAGATGAGGGATATACAGATACTATATTTGTGTATGAAAAAAGGAACGATTTCTCTACCCCAGCAAAACTCCTAAAAGATGGGGGTGGCATTTCTTTCACATTTGCAGATGAAAACACACTATTACTGTACAATGGGAAGAAGAAGAAACTAACGGATGAAGATAAGGTAACTATACAATATAAAGATAAAATCGATGTAATACCCATAAAAGATTTATATGATAAAGGTAACGATGCTGAATGATTTAAAAATGGGATAGAAGTTATACCGCAAACGGGCGCGATTGTTGAATAAGCTTCACTTTTCTTGTTCAACTAACGGGTGCTTTACTTCAAGTAGGAGTAAAGCTTTTTTCTTATTGAACTAACGGGGCAGGATAGTTGAATAAGAAGGTATATTTACGTTGTTCATCTAAGAATAAACGTTCCTAATTTAGCTATCAAAAGGAGTGCTTAAATTGACTCTACATATAAAATTCCCTAATTTAGAAACTGACAGATTGATTTTGCGGAATTTGAGAAATGAGGATATTGACTTTATTTATCGACTCTTCAGCAACGAAAAAGTATGTGATTTTTTATATGATGAAGAATTGTTAACGATTAGAAATGAAGCTACAGAGTTTGTTGAATGGAATTCAAATCCTAAAGAAAAAGGATTTAATCGATGGATATTAGTCTAATCGATTTCTATAATAGTCGTATACTGTTCTATAAATATCAACGTAAAAATACACCAAGCGTAATCTTTATTGCAGGGTTAGGCGATAGCCATGAAACATGGAAAAAAGTCCAAGACAGAATATCTGATGAAACGTCAACCTTGTCCTATGACAGGGCGGGTATTGGCAGGAGTCAAGACGTAGCAGTCCCGCGAACTTGCTGTGATCTTGTCGAGGAGCTCTCCGAATTGTTGCAAGTGCTTGACGTGAAGAAGCCCTATATATTGGTAGGACATTCCTTTGGTGGGTTGGTCGCCAGATTGTATACCAGTCTTTATCCGCTGGATATCTGTGGTTTGGTTTTGGTTGACGCTGCACCGGAATATAAAGAACTTGCCTATGAAAAGGCTCTACCAGAAAATCTCCTTGCAGGAAATAGGGAATATTTTGAGAATCCTATGTTGAATAGTGAGAAGATTGATAAAATACAGAGTTATAAGCAAATTGTTGATCATTCAAGACAAAGTGACATCCCTCTCTCAATTGTTACAAGAGGTTTACCCGATAATGGAGAAGATGGATGGCCCTCTCAAGAAATATTAGAAATTGAACAAAGTCTACAAGCAGAATTCCAATGGCTGTCAACGTCAAGTAAGTTCCGGATTGCTACTCGTAGTGGACATTATATACATCATGATGAGCCTGATATTGTGATAGAAGAGATTTTATTAATGTTAAAGGGGATGAGAAAGTGAGCGAAATAAGGCTGGAATTTATGGCGAATTTGAAAAGAATTGAGGAGGAATAATACCAACTTCGTTAAGGTGAGTAGATGAGGAATTTGTAACTTTAATGTTGCAATATATCGGTGATCCCCCTAATTACATATTTGCGTTGAATTTGGTATTGAAATAGCAGATCTTATTCCTCAATCACAGTTAATCATTTTGAGAAATCAAATCATAATCCATTTATTGAGGAAGAAGGGAAGTTTAGAGAGTTTGTAAGGACAACTTTATAATGAGTAACAATAACTAAGAAGGTTTATAACATGTTTTTGCAGAAGTTATTAAGCTAACGGGGCAGTTTAGTTGAAGAAGGGAAGCGAATTTTAGGTTGCGAAATAATAGATAAAGAAACCAATAATTGGAGTTGAAAGGGAGGAACCTTTCAACTCCAAAGTATTTTATATTAAACGGTTATCATACATTAATTGAATTTGTATACCAAATGGGTCTTCAATAATTCCATATGCTTCACTAAAAATATTTTTGTCTAGAGGAACGATTATATTCACTTTACGATCAGATGTTAAATTATAATAAAATCTTTTTATTTCCGATAGATTAGCACTTTGTATACAAAAAGAAGTATTATTTCCAATTTTATAGCTTTCTTTTGGGTTCATTACATCTTCTGCAATCATTAATTTCGTTTTCCCTATTTGTAAAACAGAGTGAGAAATATAATTTTTGTTTTCGTTAGTAATTTCAAACGAACTATCCCTTCTTGCCAAATCTTCATATGTAACAACCATTAATTCATTTGCCTCCAAGTTTTTTTTATAAAACTCTATTGCTTCACGTGCTTTTCCATTCATTGAAAGAAAAATTGCAATCTCTAACGTCATAGCTATCTAGCTCCTTTTCTAATTAATAGTCTTAGTATAAGATAAAAAGGTATCAATATATGACACCTTTTATGGAGAAAATTATGAAGAAAACAGAACGTATAAATGATATGCTCATATTTTTGAATAACAAGAAAAGTTTTAATTTAAGTGATTTAATGGAGAGGTATTCTATTTCTAAAAGTACAGCCCTTCGAGATGTTCAATCATTAGAACAAATAGGTATGCCTATATATTCTGAGTTGGGTAGAAATGGAAAATATGAGATATTAGATAGTAGTATATTGTCACCGATTTTTTTTACTGTAGATGAGATGTATGCATTATATTTTTGTTTACTCACTTTAAATGGGTATAAAACAAAGCCATTTGAAATAGAAAACATCGTATTAGAAAATAAATTTAGTAATATATTACCTGAAAATGTGCGTAATAATATTTTGATTATGAATCAAGTACTTTCATTAGAGGTAACAAATCACAGTAATTTTAGTCCGTACTTAAAAGAAATTTTACAAGGGATTTTTACAGAAAAGGTCTATCGTTTAACCTATTTAAAAAAAGAGAGAAACAAACAATTAATAGCACAATTTATTCGAATACAATCTAAATTTGGACAATGGTATGCTAAAATATTTAACTTTACAACAGAGAAGATACAAATACTTCGATGTGATAAAATCCTCTCAGTAATAGAAATTAACGATTTCAAATCTAAAAAATTAGAAGAACTATTAAATTATATCGGTGATTTTCACAAAGAGCATGATGCCATTAATTTTACTATCATCGTTAATAAAGAAGGAAAAGATTTTTTTACTAAGGAAAATTACCCCTCTATGAAAATTCATAATGATAATGAAAATTTCTTAATAACTGGCTATTTTAATAAAGGTGAGGAAGATTTTATAGCTAACTATTTTTTGAAATTTGGACAATCAATTATTTCTATTAGTCCTGTAATGTTAAAAAAATTGATCTATGATAAGGCAAAGTTTATAGAAGAGCACCTAAACTCTTTATGAGTACTGCCCTTTAATTTCAAAACAACAAATTCTTCAACTAACGGGTGCTTTACTTGAAGATTATTGAGTTGCATATGCAGCTCTTTTTTCATTAATGAACTAACGGGGCAGGTTAGTTGAAGAAGGAATTTGTTACATCACGTGTTGAAAAATCATCTCCCGTATCAACTCCTTAAATTCATTCCGCTAACTCTACTGTTGACGCATTATATGGAATTTTTTTAAACGAAGTTCGACATATGTAGCATTTTAAAAGAGATTGATTATTTATAAAAAAGTTTGATAATTAATAAAAAAGATTGATAAAACTTTTAATTCTAATAAAACACATTAGTTGTTTCATGTTTTTATAATAATTATACTTAGATGTATAGTTATTATAAGGGGTGATAGGATGAGTAAGAACTTTATTATATTTGGAGCAAGCCATGGGTTAGGCGATGCATTTGTAAAAGGCTTACCCACTAAGGGAGATACAGTATGGGTGGTATCACGGACACGACCAAGTAGTTTAGATGTAAATGATGGCGTAAATCGTAAATGGGTCGCAATTGATTTATCTAGTCAACAACAAATTCCTTCTTTAAAAGAAACTTTAAAAGACATTCCTATTGATGTATTAATTTATAATGTAGGAGTATGGGAAAAGCGTGGTTTTGAAGATGACTATACTTTTGATAAGGATGAAGTTAGGGACATCTCGAACATAATTAATATTAATTTAACTTCCACTATTACTTATATTCAGGCGCTTTTACCTAATTTAAGACAGGCGGACAATGGGAAAATTATATTAATTGGTTCAACAGCAGGTTTAGATCATACGAATAGTGCACAAGTTTCATTTGTCACATCTAAATTTGGCTTACGTGGTATTACAAATGCTTTACGAGAGCATGTGAGAAAAGATATGATCTCTGTAACGTGTATTAATCCAGGAGAGCTTGCTGCTGAAGTACCATATGAAGAAGGTGCAGAAAAGGCAATTATGTTGTATCAAGGTACACGTATTCCTGTACAAGACATTGTAGCCATTGTCCATTGCGTTATTAATTTATCGCCTGTTTCATGTGTAAAGGAAATTAATATTCCTGCCATAACAGACTTAAATGCATGATTGTATAACATATGACTAGTACTACATACAGCTCCCACTTTGATCAAACTTTTTTCAAAATGGGAGCTATTTAATTTCCCTAGAATCAATGTTTGCAGCTCCCCTTCTTTAAAGACAATAAAATGCTGGCATATGTCATTATTGAAGATACTAGGAACCCTTTACAAAGGAAGATAAAAAGTTAGAGCCACTTTGTTTTTTAGATGACGAAGATATGGTTGACGATTTACCTGAAGCATTAGTAACAGGACGTGAATATCAGTACTTAAACTACTACTTTAAAAAACTAGCATACAACCCAACATCAATTAAAGAAGAGGATGTAACTGAATACATTCGTCAATATTCTAGACCAGGTGCATTACGTGCAGGGTTTAATTATTATCGTACATTGTTAGATGATGGCCAATATAATCAGCAATATAATGAACACAAATTGACGATGCCTATTTTAGCGTATTGCGGTGAAACATCTACAGGGGACTATTTACTTCAATCAATTCTCTCGATTTCGGAACATGTAGAAGGTGGTTCTATTCTAGAATGCGGCCATTATAGCAGAAGAACAACCTGGATTCTTAATTAATGCACTGACAAAATTCTTGAGCCAATCGTAATAAACGCTTTGCTTTTATAATTGAGGCTGTCCCAAATATCGTTGCATAACGATTTTTGAGGTCAGTTTTTTTGTATGTTTATATTTTTTTGCAAAAAGCAAAAAAATCGCTCTCTTCACTATATGAAGTAGAGCGATACTTAATCTTACTGATAAATCACATGTTAAATACCAAATAGCTGATAGTCTAACTATTGGTGTTTTAAAATTGTTAATCCATTTTTCTTACCCGAAGCAATTAATTTTTCCGCTTGTTCTTTTGAAATAGGTTGATTTGGCAATTCAGTTGCAGAAATAGCAGGTCTAGCGATATCACGAATGACATTTTCAAAATCGGTTGATGTAAGTGATAAAATCGCTTTTGCTGTATCTGTTTTTAAACGGAACGTATGAGATTTTCCTCTTGGTACAAAGACTACATCACCAGCAACAGCCTTAATTTCTTGATCCTCTAAATAGAATGTAATTTCTCCTTCAACCACACGCCAAATTTCATCTTCATTTTCATGAATATGAAATGGAGCTTCTAATCCTTTTACTTCATTAAATTCAAACACTGAGAAATTCCCTTCAGATTCTGTACTTAATAATAAAGGTTTTATGCGAGCGCCTAAAAAAATATAATGTTCATTCGTCAATAATTCAGTCATATCATTTTCTCCCTTTGTCGATAACGATGTAAAGTAGTTTAATAATAAAAAGATCCATCACACTTATCATTTTATATATTAAATGATAGATGTTCAAGTGGTACGCCTTCGGAATTAACTTGAATACTATTCCATTGTGATAAAGTGGTAATAGTTTGGCTATATGGGAATTGATATAATGTTTATGATTTATACAAACAGGCGAGAATTCAAGGCAACTTCACGTATGCATTACCAATTGGGCTTACCCATACTGTAAAATGGAGAAGAAATAACCTTTATGAAAAATTTCTATAAGGGATAAAATCAATCTTTAGCAATTACAACAAATATCAATTAATATATAAAGTGATAGGAGATTATTATGAAATACTCATTAAGAAGAATTCGTTTAAGTTATATCACCTGGTTTCGTTACACACGTTTTTTTAACCGTAGTATGACCTGTAGCAATCGTCATTTAGCTAAGTGGGGATTACGAACAGGTCAGTTTGATATTATTAGTCATTTAAAAGAAGGTCAACGAGTTACGCAATCAGAATTAGCCAATCGTCTTGTGGTGACCAATTCAAATATTACTCAAATTTTAAATAAGCTAGAAGATGCGGGCTATATTCTACGCGAACAAGATTGGAAGACAAAATATATTTCACTCACACCAAAAGGCGTAGCACTTCGAAACGAAGTTGTCCCTGCACAAGAACAATTCCGAGCATCGCAATTTGCGCATTTAACAGAAGATGAACTCGAACAGCTGAACCAATTACTAAAAAAAGCAAATCAAGGAGTGTATGAAGAGTGAATATTTTACGAAACGAACAAGCATATTCAAACGGTGGAGGAGTTTTTTTCCTGAAAATACGTCGACCAGGTTTAATCGATGGAATCTTTGAGAAAGAGGATCATGCATTTGGCCCACTTAGCCGAATTAACCACGCAATTGGGCAGATTCCATACGCAAAACTTCCATTAAATCACGAACAGCCCACTTGGCTTGGATGCACCATAAAGGTGGTTTTTAAGAACGAAGATAAATCAAAGTTATTCCATTAAAGGGCTCTTTAGTTTAATAAAGCAACAGTAGAAGAATGATAAGAAAAAAAGGACTCGATTCCTCTAAATAGGAATCGAGCCTATATAATTAAACCCACCAGCACCAATGTGTTGCCACGTACACTCGACACATTGTGAGGCTGTCGAGTGGTTGGAGTTAGTGTAAGTAAATAAAAATAGCTGTATTGAAAATCCTTATGTGAATCTCAGCCTCTCTGATTTTTTAATTTAAACTTTTAATTAGCTAGCTTTATTTATTCAATTCCTTATATAAAACATATTTTAAAGCAGAAATTTCATCTTCAGACAGTTTACCTTCAATTTCGGATAATACTTCATCCTTACTAATTGAACCGTTTTGCGCTTGTTTCTGAATATCAAGTAAACGATTAACGCCCACTTTTTTTATTAACACACGTGTCGCTTCTTCCTTAGTTTGGAAGGGAAGAGTATCCGGATTTATAGTTGCTGCCTCGCTTACAATTTCTTGAACCTTCGAATCGTTCTCGATATAGGATTTTACTTCTTCTAGATTTTCGTCATCTAAAGTAGATTCCACTTTTTCGATTATTTTTTCGGAAGCGATATTTGTCCCAAAATGCCACACAGCATAGCCAGCTGCTCCGAGTAAAACAAGAATTATTGCGGTAATTGTTAAAAACTTTTTCATCAACTCACTCCTGACACTTTGAATATAGCACAACTTCTCAAAAACCACGAAGAAAAGATGTTTTCTATAATTTGTTTAATTACAATTATTTGCGAACACAGAGCAGATAAGTTTTCACCCTAATATATAGATAGCATAATTATTATCTATTGTAGGTATGTCTATATTTCCATCTGGGTACTTGTTAAACAATCAGGCGCGAGTGTTTAATAAGCGTCTCTGTTCTTCTTCAACTAACGGGGTGCTTTAGTGAAAGTTCGTTGAGCTGCTTATGCGGCTTTTTTTTATTCAACTAACCCGGCAGATTAGTTGAAGAGCGTTGTTTAACTTTTGTTCAACAATCGGGCCATTTAATGGAATAACAATTTAATAAATACAACTATTGAGTTAGGGTAGTAGCTGTAGAATAAAAGCGTTACTCCACTAGAATAACGCTTTTTAAATTACATTATGATATTTCATTCTTTAATAGCTGCCTAATTATCAAACTTGATCTTCTAAATACTCATCTGGTGATTTACTGCTGTTTTGTTTCCAATCAATTGAAGCTCCGTATACCAACCTACTTAACATGGTACTTCTATTGCCGAAGGGTAAATGCATAAATTTATTGATGGAGCAGTTGGTTTGTAGAGAGAAGGTTAATTAGGTATTAGAAGGGGCAATTAATATAATAGAATGTTATTAAAGGAAGTCTATAACAAATGTTAAAGTCTTCTATTTGTATGGTTAGTTGCACTTATTGAAACAATTATCGTTGATGTAAAATTAAAGTTTTTTTACAAGAAAGATATAAGAAAATGAAAAAAAGATTATAAATTATTTTTTAGTGGATTGATTTTATTATGGAAATTAGTGGACATCTGAAATAAGACTGATTAAAGCCGATAATTTTTAACATAATAAAAGTAATATTAAAAATTAAAGGTGTGATGAGATTGAAAAGAGCAGTTTTTTTAGATCGAGATGGAGTAATAAATGAAGTACTAACTGATCGAGTGAAATTTGTAAACGAACCGAATCAATTTTATTTTTTACCTGGTGTAGAAGAAGCAATTAAAAGTTTAAATGAGTATTTTGATTATGTGTTTGTCGTAACAAATCAAGGTGGAATTGGATTAGGTTATATGAAGGAAAAGCAGTTACATAAAATTCATGACTATATGGTGGCTGAACTGGAGAAAAAGGGAGCAACGATTCATGAGGTTGCCTATTGTCCGCATAAACCAAAGGCTGGATGTGAATGTAGAAAACCAAATAGCAAAATGATTTTAGATTTAGGTGAAAAACACAAAATTGATCTTGAAAAATCATATATGGTTGGAGATACTGATACGGATATTCAGGCAGGTGAAAAAGCAGGTACAAGAACCGTTTTTATTGGTGAGAGTGATCCATTAGCAAATGCAGTGTGTCCAAATTTAAAAGAGGCAGTACAATGGATTATTCATGATATTAAAAATCATAAGAAATAACCCACAGTGGAAAATTATCCATTATGGGTGTTTTTATCTCAACGCATTGTGAAGTGGTCACGGGTTAGAGCCAAAATAATGAATGAAAGAAGAACGGATTCCAAGCGGTGGAATCCGTTCTTTTTCATTGGTTTTTATTAAAGGACAAAAGTTATTTTGGTTGGAGTTTTATTGAACTAACGATAAGCTTAGTTTAATAATCTTATCTAGTTCTGTTCAACTAACGGGTGCTTAGTTGGATCTTTGAGCTAGAGAAGGTAAACATGGAGAAGGTGGGCTGGGCATTTATGTTATCCCAAGAGGTATTACAACAGTAGGTTATCCCTTTTATCTCCTGATATTATCCCGTATGTATGGGGTGTTATTTTTTTCTTGGCTTTTTTCGTAATAATTGTTGCTTTTAAATAAATCGATTTACAATATTATCCACTTATAATAAGATATTTGTAAACAGGATTACAAATACTAGGTTTTAATTAGAAGAGGATGGTAGATATAAGATGATACCAACATTCGAAACAGAAAGATTAGTCATACGACCTTATGTTAAAACTGATGCCGATAAAGTAGAACTGTTAGCAGGGAACCCAATAGTTGCTGAAACAACAGTCGCTATACCACAACCATATCCAAAAGGGTTAGCCGCCTCTTGGATAAGTAAGCATGAGAAAAAGGCTATTGAGATAGGGAGCTATACCTTTGCTGTAGTATTAAAATCGACTAGCGAACTTTAGGAACACTAACCTTTCGCGTGGACATCGATAGGTATATTTTAAAGACTGTCGAAATATTAAAGACGTAAAGATTTAACGTTGTTCATCTAAGAATAAACGATCCTAATTTAGTTATCATAAGGAGTGCTTAAATTGACTGTACATAGTAAATTCCCTAATTTAGAAACTGACAGATTGATTTTGCGGAATGTGGGAAATGAGGATATTGACTTTATTTATCGACACTTCAGCAACGAAAAAGTATGTGAATTTTTATATGATGAAGAATGGTTTACGACTAGAAATGAAGCTACAGAGTTTGTTGAATGGAATTCAAATCCTGAAGAAAAAGGATTTAATCGATGGATATTAGTCGAAAAAAATGATCAGCAAAAAATTGGAACGTGTGGATTTGATTCTTGGGATAGAACGAACCATATAGCGGAGATAGGCTATGATTTATGGTACGAATATTGGGGACAGGGATATATGAAAGAGGGATTGAAAATTGCTATCGAAAGTGGCTTTAATAATATGGCACTGAATAGAATTAACGCATTTGTAGCTTTGGAAAATATCAATTCTATAAAATTATTAGAAAAGCTAGGATTTAAAAATGAAGGGGTTTACAGAGATAAGCATTTATTTAGAGGTAAGTATTATGACCACTACTCTTTTTCTTTGTTAAAAAGAGACTGGAATCAATTCAAGGGTTAATTCAACCATTCGACTAACGATTCCTTTAGTATGTGAATGATTGTACTTAAAGTAACGGAGCAGGTTAGTAGAAGAGCGTTGTTTAACTTGTGTTCAACAATCGGGCTATATTGAGAGTATTTTGTTGGTGACATGAAAACAGAATGAGTGACGCAAGGAATAAATGTTATTTACACTTTACTACGGGGGTACTTATGAAAACTCACTATTATTTAGGTTGGTTTAACAATTTATTTCCAGAGAATCTGGGCATGGTGTTACAGGAGGATATAACTGATAGAAAATCGCTTGCTATGATTAGCTCGAATCCATCTATTTATGAAGATGATGGTGCTACTGAACGCTCGTGGCTTGACCAGGCTGGCATTATGTTTGATGAATATCATTTAATTAATTATCGCGTACAGAAGGAAGATGCCCAAACGATAATTCAAAATGCTTCAGTCATTTTCTTATTGGGTGGGAATACGCTTAAACAAAATGGTTTTTTGATGGAATATGAATTATCGGATTCGATTAAAAAAAGCAGCGCCGTTGTGATGGGAGCAAGCGCTGGTGCAATCAACATGTCCGCTAAATGGTTATGCTCGAAAAACTTTGGATATAAAGTTGAAATGAGCTCTGTTTACGACGGAATCGGTCTTGACAATTTTTCCGTCCTGTCTCATTTTGATCTTGAAAATAACATTGCACTGGTTCAAAGCGAACTATCTCTCCTATCGGAAGAAATAAATATTTATGCGTCGAACAAAGATTGCGCTGTACGTGTAAAGGGAGACAAAATCGACGTTTTGGGCAATGTTTTTTTAATTTCCCACTCAAAGATTCAGAAATTGGATGAGACGCTCTAGTTGTAGTGAATGGCTATAGCTTAATTGAATTAATTTCTTTATGCAAGGCCTCTATTTTTAAATTTAGTGAAGGAGAACTAGGTAAAATAGGATTGTCCGGAAAGCATAGATGTGCAGAACGGTCTACTGCTATCGGTGCGAGTGTTGAATATGCGGCTCTTTTTTCTTCTTCAACTAACGAGGGCTTTACTTCAATAAGGAGTAGAGCCTTTTTCTTATTGAACTAACCGGGCAGTTTAGTTGAATAAGCACTTAAAAAAGAGACAGTACCTATATTGGGTACTGCCTCTTTTTCCTTAATACATTTACTTTTATAAACTAACTGCAAAGTAGGGAATTTTAATTGTTCAGTTGTAAAGAGAGCCCAAATGTAATTCCAATAACTACTAGTTAATTTTCTGGTTTAATATAAGGGACAATTTGGGCAGTAGAACCTACTTATGCTCCACGAACAAAATCTTGATTTTCTAACGCTTTAAAATTTTGCGTTTGGCAAGTCAGCATCGCTCCTGAAATACCCATTTAATCCCATTTTTATTCATATTCATATTCAAAAAATCCTGGATTATTTCGATAAAGCCATTGTATGCCTCCTTTGGTGAAGGAGATGGTTCAAATCCATAAACATGTGTACAAGAAGGTTCCTTACTTTCATCTACAATTGGTGAGGTAATATATTGATCCGTGTTACACCGATATTGCTAAGAAAACACAATGTAGCGAGAAAAAACTATCGACTTGTGGCTATTTAGCACTTTATGATCCTTTGTGCCCCGGCTTCCCGTTAACTTCTAGGTTTACGCAATCCATCACGGGAAGGTGGATTACTACCATTGGGACAGGTTAGCCCAACTTGGATATAAAAAATTATTAATAGAATGTTACGTTTTAAGAAATGAATCGTTTATTAAACTGGATAGATTAAATGGGGGAAGTGAGTTGGATGTGAAGTTTGTTGACTTGTATGATGCTTATTTTGATGACATTTATAGGTATGTGTATGTGAAGACGAGTAATAAATGGGATACGGAAGATTTGGTTAGTGATGTGTTTCGGAAGGCGTTTGAAAAGTTTTCTATGTTGGAAGGACATCCGAATGACAAGGCTTGGCTGTTTACCATCGCGAGGAATACGGTCATTGATTACTATCGGAAAAAGAAGAGTGTGTTAATGGGAGTTGAATTCGAACAGTATTTGAGTCAGCTTCAATTTGAAGATCCGTTTGATGGTACAACGGAGAAGGAATGTTTACAGAAAAGTTTAAGGCATTTATCAGACGAAGATTTAGAAATTACAGAATTACGGTATTTTGCTGATTTGAAATTTAAAGATATGGCGGTCATTTTGAAAAAAGAGGAAGGGTCTCTTCGTGTGAAGTCAAATCGTATTACGAAAAAGTTAGGTGTTTTAGTTAGGAAGTGTTGGGGGGATTATGATGGAGAACGGAAAAATAATGAAGACACTTTACGAGTTAAGAAATGAGATAGAGGTTGACACTGATTTAAAAAAACAATTGCGTAAAACATTTGTGAAGAAAAGTAGGACGAGGAAATGGAAGAATGCTTGGATTCCTTTACTTGCTGCAGCTAGCTTGTTTTTAGCTTTTTTATTGTCGAATGAACAAGTACCACAACACGTGAAGGCAAGTTCGTTAAAGATTGCGAATGCAATTTCGTTTCTCGATATTGGGAGCGGGGAGATAACAGCCTATACGTATCATGATGGACGTTTGTATCTCTCATTAGAGGGCAGAGGTATTTTTGTTTATGGGAATGAATTGAAAAAAGTTTTAAATAATGCTGCGGATAGTTTTAGCCGTTCGTCTAAGGGGGAGAAGCTACTTTTTACGTATAATGGAGATGTATTTTTGTTTGATGTGAAAACTACGAAGTCGGAAAAAGTGCTAGATGGAACTCCAGATTCTAGTTATATTTATCCAGAATGGAAGGATCAGAACCATATCTATTTAACAAAAGTAACGGATAAGGAAAAACAAATTGTAGAAGTGAATGTGCAAACAAAGGAAGAGACCTTCATTGCAAGCGGAGAAATGGCCTCTCTTGTAGAGAAGGAACAAAAACTTGTCTTCGAGCGCCATGGAGAAATTATTATTTATAACGTAAAGAGTGGAAAAGAAACCATTGTGGATCGCGGTAAGTACCCATCTGTTACAAACGATGGCAATTATATTTCGTATGTGAAAGAGCGTTCTGGGTTTGAAGATGTATGGATTTCGGATATGGATTTAGAGACAAAAAATAAGGTCACGACAAATCCGTCTCCACGCTTTGAGCCTTCTGGTGAAGGGATGTATCGTTATCAATTTCCCATTTGGGGTAATGATGAACGTACATTGTATGTTATGAAAAAGAGAAACGATGGTGAAAACGGACCTGCTAAGATTATGAAAATCGAATTGAGTGAACAATCGAGTACGGAGATTGAAACTGTGAAAAGTTATTTACAAGCTTTGATGGTGCGAGATGATGACTTTGCAAAAAGCTTACTAAAAGACCAACCGGAATTTTTAACGTATTCGAATCCTAAACAAATTGGTTTTCAAATACTGGAGACGACAAAAAAAGAACAGTCTACTTCAGTAAAAGCTGAAGTCTATTGTACAGACACATCTCTTGCTTATTACAAAGTGTCCACGTATGACTTTACCCTTATGAAGGAAAATGAGCGATATGTGATTGAAACAGTGAAAGAGCTATCTGCCACAGAACTTCTGTCAAATGAACAGAACGAAATTGAATTGGTGAAGGATGGCAAGGGAGAGGCACTTTTTTCTTTACAAGACATTCCTCAGTCTTTTATTCAAACTGAAAATATTCGATTCAGTTCCTTGCTCCGTACACATGATGAAAAAACAGTTATTTTTAGTTTGCAGGGAATGGATGAAACGAGTAAAGTTACCTTATTTTCTTTCAATCGTGAAACAAAAGCCTTCAACTTGTTAGCTACACTTGAAGGAGGAGTTATGTATAAAGTTGCACTGGATGCTACTGGACGCTATTTAACCGCAGACTATTCTACAGACGCTCTTGATTCGAAAATGTTAATCATTGATTTAGAAAAAGGAAAGCAAACAGACTTTACCAACGTCCGCTCCAAGTTCTGGAAGGGAGACAAACTCATCCTAGAGGAAGTGGCGGAAACACATTCTATGTATTATCAGTATGATCCACATACGGGAAGTAAAATAAATTACTAATTCACTCAACTTTCGCAGAGTGAAACCGGCAAATACGAATTGATATAACTGGGTTGGCCGTTGATCCGCTGTTGTAGTTGATTATCAATCGACTTTCTTATTTTCGACTTATTAAACTATGGATAAAGCAAGGCAGGGGAGGCTTTACTTCAATAAGGAGTAAAGCCTTTTTCTTATTGAACTAACGGGGTAGGTTAGTTGAAGAAGGGTATACATTTAAAATGTAAAAATGGTATTATTTAGGTAGTTGTGCATTTTTCTTAAATTAAGGTATAAATGGTGTGAATTTAATGAAAATACTAAGCAAATTACCCAAAAGTTGTAGATTTAAAATAAAGATTGATCATTTGTAATAAAGTCCGATAATTTGTAAAAAGGTTTGATACAATTGCATTGACAAGATTGATTATGACAATTCAACAAACGGGCCATTTTGCCGAACAAGGATTAGAAATCACAGGGGAAAAAGAGTTAGCATTGGTGAATATTTTGTGTACCCTATTTTGATAATTATGGAAATGATATTTGGAATTTTTTAGGGCATTTGTGGAAGTGGCTTGTCTTAGGAGAGGAGATAAAAAAATGATTGAATTACGAAAGATAACCGGGGATAACATAGATGAAGTAATAGCACTTGAAGTTGAAGAAAACCAGGAAGACTTTTTAGAAACTACTAACCTCAGAAGCTTTGCAGACGCTCATATGTTGAACGCAGACGGTATACCAGCGACTCCCTTTGCCATTTATGTCGATGAAGTTGCGGTTGGATTTTTGATGTATATTTATGATACGTTGGATCATGAATCATTTGAAAATGAAGTTTTTTACGGGAAGAAGAGCTATTTTATTTGGCATATTATGATTGAAAAGAGTTATCAGGGGAAAGGATATGGCAAACTTGCTTTTGAAAAAATGTTGATGGATATTGAAACTACGCCAGATGGAGAAGCAGAATATGTAGCCCTCTTTTATCGAACAAGTAATGTCATAGCTAAAACATTATACGCTTCATTTGGTTTCGTAGATACAGGAATCATTCAGGATAATTCGATGTTGGCGATTAAAAATCTAGATGGGAAAATAACAGAATCCTTAGTAGAATAGGAACTATTGGAAAGAAATGTAAGATATAAACGTTTTGACCCATAATAAACATAAATATCCAGAAGAATAAACCGATTTTGTTAACTCTGTCTTAGCAAAAATATAATATTTATACCGCAATAGGGCGCGATTGTTTTAGAATTACTAGGTAGAAAATGATCAAACTTTATTATAAAAATCGCATAGTATTTCACAAAGAATTAACCCGTTTTGATCAATCATTTTTCAAAACGAGTTCTTATCATTTAACTTAAAATATGGATTTTGGGGATACTTTAGATCAAACTTTATTCCAAACCAACAAAAGTAACCCACGTTTACATTTGGAATTAATTAAAAATTCAGGTTTTTATCTAATATTCCTTGGATTCTTAAAGAAAACCCTGATGATTAAGGAAAAGTCTTATTCAACAAACGGATGCTTTACTTGAAGATCATTGAGTTGCATATGCAGCTCTTTTTTTCTTTCATTCTTGAACTAACGAAGCAGGTTTGTTCAATAGGAAATCACAAAAGGAAGAGCATTTATTATAAAATAAGATTTGACGTATTAATGTCTAAAAAAAAAGTAATACAAAAAATTGAGATGATGCACATTAGTATTATTACACGACAAAAATAAAAATATATGGAGGTTAGTAATGTTTATAATATTTGGGGTTATTGCAATAGTAGCAACTTTTATAAATCTTTATATGTATAAAGCAGGAAAGGATTATAAGCTTGCTATGGCGATAGGACTATCATTTACAGCATTAACACTTTGTTCAGAATATAGTCTTGTATCTCGGTGGGTAAAAGTGGAAGATTGGTCAGCTTTAGGGGATGTAGTACCTGGTATGGAAAGGGCATTATGGTTTTTGACAATTGTTTCTATCTTACTAAATATAACACCTATACTTTTAGAACTAAAAGGTAAGAAATAATTACTTATTGTCACATCATTTATATAATATGCAATTACTGTGGAAGTCTTTATGTCTAACTAACGGGGGCGTTTCTTTAAAAAGGAAAGCTCTTTTCGTATCCAATTAAAAGGAAGTAAATGTTTTTTTATATTAAAGATGGTTGCTCTTCTATTATAGGTGGAGAAAGCTTTAATACGATATATGCTACAATTTTAAAAAAGTAAACTTTGGAGGCACACCACTGCAATAAGACTTATAACGAAATTAAGTCCTTGATATATCCCGTCAAGGACATATTATGAAACAGTGCTTTAATAAAGGAGTTGTATAAAATGGATGAAAAAAAAGATACAGAAATAAAACGCTCTTCAAAAGCAGAAAACATTCTACCTCAGATCAATAGTAAAACTAAGCTAGGCGACTTACGAAAAATCGCGAAGGACATTAAAAAAGATCACGAACTAGCTATGGAACTTTGGTCAACCGAAGAGTTTTTGCCCAGACTATTAGCAATCTTAATTATGGACAAAAAACTTCTTTCACATGATGTGCTAAATAAGCTTGATAAGGATATGCAGACTCACACTTTTGATGAGCGAAATAACTTAATGGATTGGTTAATGGCTAATCAGCTCACCAAAGACAAGAAGAAGATTGCATTGATGGAGTCATGGGAAAATAGTCTTTCTGCTCTTCAAAGGCGAGCTTTCTGGTATTATCAAGGGCGATTGAGATGGACTGGACAAACACCGCCTGATAACACCGCAGACTTGCTATCTGCATTAGAAGCTAATATTACGCAGGAAGAACCGGAAGTTCAATGGGCTATGAATTTCACCGCAGGCTGGATAGGCGTTTATGATGAAAAGAATCGTGCACGTTGTATTAAACTTGGTGAGAAAACGGGTCTTTACAAAGATGAAATAGTAGCAAAAGGATGTACTCCCAGCTATTTGCCGGAGTTCATTACGATTGAAGTTAACAAACGACATAATAATTAGTTATCTCTGAAAAATTTATTAGGGTTTAATGCAAAAAATAAAGGAATTCAAAGCCTCAATATGAAAATTGTAATAGGTTTGGACCGAAAAATAAAGAAAACAACGCGTTATGGCAGCTAGTTAGTGAAATAATGCAAGGAAGCTGTAAAGGATTAACCCACTATCTCTTTTTGATCTGTAGGGCGCTTATCTTTTAGAAGAACAACTTTCCAGCTGCGCAGTACGACGATACTATTCAATAGAAAAAAATCTTCCACAATCGGGCGCATTTCCAGAGGATGGATCTGCATTTTTTTTACATAAAGATGCAGGTTAGTTGGATAACTGCTTAAGGAATTATGAATAATTATTATTTCGGAACTTGGTAATATGTGTAAACGCCCTTTTTGGAAAGGAGCTGAGTTGCTGAAATGACGAAAAAGATTAACATTTGGGCATTTACCTTTTCAATAATCTTTATTTTTCTGTTTATGTTAGATAATTCTTGGGGACCAATAGCTTCCTCCATTTTGGGGATAAACTCTTTAAATCTGCTCTTATATTTTACATTGATAATTTTCTTTGTACGATTGATAGGTTTTGCGGGTGTTGAGGATTGGAAAGGAATGGCAAGGAGAAGGGAGACACCATTACTGGTAGTTTACTTAGATGGACGCAAGATGGAACGTATGTAGAAATGAATAGTTCGAGATTACCGAAAGAAAAAATGTTAGAAATTGCAAGATCAATGAATTAATGTTCTTCAACTATAGGCGGCTTTACTTCAATAAGGAGTAGAGCCTTTTTCTTATTGAACTAACGAGGCAGGTTAGTTTAAGTAGTGGACTTTATTTTATGTGGATTATTCAAAACGTAAATATTCTAATTCTGCTTTTAGTTCTTCTACAGATTTTTAAGATGGAGTTTGTCTTTTGATTGGTTATTGACTGTTTTTTCATAGATGGACACCTCTTTTTCTTTTATTCAAGGGTCGTCAAACCTTATGTAATTAAGGTGTTTTTTCAATGCCATAGATTTGAATCGGCAGACAAATTAAAAATCGCTGCCATTTCAAATGTGGAGGTCCCGTGTTCGTTCATACATGCAAGTAATACTTTGCTTATGCCGTATTTTCGAAGTTGAAACACGAAACCATTCGATTCCCGATCAAAAATCTAATGTGGACTTCTAATAACAAGATAAAGTTTACTTAGTCACAGCTTCTATTAACTGAGTGACAAATAATTGAGATTTCAGACCTTCTAGTCCATCAATCAGTGGTTTCTCATCATTTTGAATACAGTCAATAAAATGTTGTACAGCATCTTCAAAACCTCTTTGCTTTAACGTAGTATCCCAAGGAGGAGAAAACGAAGTAGTTACGCTGTTTTTAGATGCAATTTCTAAAGTGTTCATGTTTTTAATACTTAAAATTGCTCCATCTGTTAATAGTTCAAGTTTTTCAAGGTTAGTTCCCGCTTTTCGATGCATGTCTGTAAAAATAGAAACACCTTCCTTAGATTTATAAGCATGTCCGGCATAGACAAGATAATTCTCACTACTTAGATTTACTGTTCCATGGAGCAAATCTAAATCCCCATTTGCTAACCATCTAGCTGTATCAACTACATGCAAATAATCATCTAACATACTAAAGTCATAAGAGTAAGGACCCACACTATCTGTTCTATGTTTTTCAATGCGGACTGATGCAATGTTTTGAGCTTCTTGTTTTGCTTGTACATACATAGGTGCAAAGCGTCGATTAAATCCAACCATAAGCTTTCTTCCTGATTTTTCGCTTAGTTCTACTAATTTTTCAGCTTCAGCAACAGTTGCCGCTAATGGTTTATCTACATAAACATCTATTCCTTTAGTTAAAAGGGAAGATACTACTTCAAAATGTGAGCTAGTGGAACTATGTACGAAAACAGCATCACACTCTGCAGCAAGTGTTTGTAAACTATTAAAATCTTGGATACGATATTGATTGCAAATCATTTTTCGTTTATCTTTGCTTGGTGAAAAAGCACCTACAAATGACCAATCTGTTTCTCGAGAAAGAATCGGTAAATATGCTTTTTGCGCTATACTTCCTAACCCTATCATGCCAATACGTGGTTTTTTCATCTTATCATCCTTTAAATGGAAATTTTTAATAGCAAAAATAGTATACAATGTTTTTGTGGTCTATACAACCAGAGTATTGTTATTTCCATTGTGGGTATGATTTCGAAGGAATAGCTAATATTATTTAGATGTTTTATTGTACAATAGTGTGATTCTTCATTAGAAAAAATCACTTTTTTATGTCACTAGACAGGCTTATAGTTTATGTAGAAACATACTTCAACTATGGGAGTTAATTAAGGATTATTGAGTTGCATAGGCAGCTCATCATTCTTTATTGAACTAACGGGGCAGGTTAGTTGAAAAAAATTATGTAAAAAGAGTTATTACGCCACCTATAAACAACAGAATTTTTGAGAAATGGTTCTAAACAGTAAAATTAATCAAGACCGATGTATTCAAGTTATCCTAATTATTATAAGCTTCAACGAGTTTACTGAAAAAGTTTAACTGGTTTATCCAAAGTTAATTTAGATTAACAAATTGTTTGATATCTTTACAGTTCCCGTATCAATAAGTATAATAAATCCTGTAAAGTCGATTTCAATGAGCATATCAATTATTTTATAAGAGGTGCATTTGATGAGTGCGGTAGTTTGTTTCTAAATAAGAAAACATTATAGGAAATAAGGAAGTTTTAACAACAGGGGATTTAAGTTAGTTTTACACCCCTTGTTTTGTTGTGGACTTATTTCTACTTATGAAGATACCTACCATACTTTACAAACAAGCGCATCACTTCATGATTAGGACTATCGTTATTGATGGTTTTATTTATGTATTTTACTTTTGCATTGTAAACGTAAGCTGCGGTATCCACCGCGGCTTTTTTATATTTATACCCAACTCATTGGAATTTTGCCATTAGGTTTCTTCATTGCTCATCTATTAATCACATTGAGGAGAATGAAAACATGAATGAAAGTACTTTTGAAAAATTACAGTACAATGAACTAAAAGAAATCATAAAATCTTATTGCGTTAGCGGACTAGGCAAACAACTATTTGATAAATTAATTCCAAGTTCTAACTTAAAAGTAGTCAAACATCGATTAACCGAGACTTCTGAAGCACGTGCCATTCTAGATGCAGGAGGAAACGTGCCTTTCATAGGTGTTTCCAACATTGAACATATTATTGATAAATTAGAAAAAGGCATAATTTTAGACCCATCAGATCTTTTAAGTATTTCCGATTTTTTAAGAGGCTGCCGAAAAATAAAAATTTTCATGACCAGTAAAGAACTTTTGGCTCCGACATTAGCGGCCTATGCTAATTCCATGACAGAATTCATGGAGGTAGAAGAGGAAATTAATTTTTCTATCAAAAATAATCAGGTCGACTCGTCCGCCAGCAAGGAACTCAAACGTGTTCGTCACCATATCCAAACAACTGAACAAAAAATAAAGGAGAGATTAAATAAATTCTTAAACAGCAGCGCTAATAAAAATTATATCCAGGAATTTTTAATTAGTATCAAAGATGATCACTATACAATACCAATAAAAGCATCATACAAAAATCAAGTACAGGGAAACATAATTGAAATATCTTCTAGAGGTTCGACAGTCTTTATGGAACCTAGTGTGGTAGGAAAATTAAGTGTTGAATTAGCAACATTAAAATCAGAAGAGGCAATGTTAGAATATCAAATACTAGCCACTTTAACTGGGCTAGTGGCAGAAAATCTTCAACCTATTAATATTAATATTGAGCTTGTATCCCAGTACGACTTTATTTTTGCTAAAGCTAAATATAGCAGACATGTGGATGGGGTTGAGCCAAACATAAATGATCATGGGAATATAAAATTAATAAATTGCAAGCATCCATTATTATCGGGTCATGTTATACCACTTCAATTTGAGATTGGAAGCAGTTATCGTAGCTTAATTATAACGGGACCTAATGCTGGAGGAAAAACAATTGTGCTTAAGACAATTGGTCTTGTTACTTTGGCTACTATGTCCGGGTTTCATATTACAGCTTCGAAAGAAACCGAAATTGCAGTATTTGAGCGCATTTTTGTAGATATTGGCGACAATCAGAGTTTAGAAAATGCACTTAGCACGTTCTCTTCTCACATGAAGAACTTATCAGAGATACTTCAATCAGTAAACAACAGTACCTTGTTACTATTTGATGAGATTGGCAGTGGGACAGAACCAAATGAAGGAGCAGCGTTAGCAATCTCCCTCTTAGAAGAGTTTTATCTTAAAGGATGTATTACTGTTGCGACAACGCATTATGGAGAAATAAAACGTTTTTCCGAAATGCATAGTGACTTTATGAACGCTGCCATGCAATTTAATCATGAAACATTAGAACCATTATTTAAACTTCTCATAGGGCAGTCTGGAGACAGTAATGCCTTATGGATATCTAGAAAAATGAATGTACCAGAAAATGTTCTAAAAAGAGCAGAAGATTATATGAAAAATAAAGAGTATCGATTGGAACGATTAAATGAAAGTAAAATCCCGAGACCAAAAGCAGTTGTTGAAAAAGCAAAAAATAATATCGACTATCAAAAAGGAGACCGTGTAAAACTGTTTGACCACGACGATTTTGGAATAGTGTACAAAGAAAAAGACAAATATTATAACATTACTGTGTATTATCAAAATCAATTTATTGAGGTAAACGAAAAACGGTTGGCTCTAGAGTTAAAAGCTGTAGAGTTATATCCAGAAGGCTATGACTTAGATACTTTATTCATTGATTATAAAACAAAAAAACTAAATCATGATATTGAACGAGGCTCGAAAAAAGCACTCCGTAAAATCCATAAAGAAATTCGGGAAAATAAGTAAATAGAAAAAATCCTTGCTTTTTGAACGAAAAGCAGGGATTTTTCCTATTTTTATTATAGCTATAACAAAATCAGTTTTATTATTTGCATATTTATGTTTGTAATATTTTTTAATTTTGTAATTCCTGTTTGAGTTGTTCATATTGTATTTTTGCAGTATCATTTTTTCTTAAATAAAACTTTATTCTAAATCAACAAAAAGAAGGAAATCATCTCATTGAAGTTCAGAACGAATCGGTTCCTCAGGATAGTATAGATCTATACGTAAGCAGACATCTCGATGTGTAAGTGTTTCACCTTTAAAACGAATCCAAATCTCATCATCTGCCATGACTCCATGTGTTTTTCATACAATGCCCCAGCGATTATAAGTTTGCATATCCAGTGAAGCCAGTATTTCTTTTGCGTTGACCCGAGTAGGAGGGTAGGTACGCCATTTTAGCCAACGTTCTATTTCATCTAAGCTAATAAGTTCAATAACGAATGGATGTTATACTAAAGGAATTATAAAAACTAGATGTTCAGCTATTTAATTAGAATCTAAGAATATGTTAGTGAGGTATTCAAAATAATGATGAAAATAGTACCCCCTAAGCCTTTTTTCTATAAAGGTGGAGAGAAAGCCGTTTTACTATTACATTCTTTTACAAGCAATACAATTGATATGAAAAAGTTAGGGAAGTATTTGCAAAAGAACAATTATTCTTGTTATGCACCATTATACAGTGGACATGGTTTAACAGCCGAAGAACTTCTCACATATAGACCTTCAGATTGGTGGCAAGATGTACTAAACGGTTACCAGTTGTTGAAGGATGAAGGTTTTGAAAAAATAGCTGTGATTGGTCTTTCTCTTGGTGGTGTGTTTGCATTAAAAGTTGGTCAAGAGTTGGAGGTAAATGGTATTGTGACAATGTCAGTGCCAATACATAGGGAAGCTCTTTTTCTACAAAAGCGTGTCTTTCATTATGCAAAAGTATACAAAAAATTTGAAGGGAAAAATGAAGAACAAATAAATTTAGAAATGAAACGACTTCAAAATATGTCTATCGATTCGTTAGTTGAGTTCCAACAGTTAATTGAAATAACGATGGATAAATTAGCACTTTTAACGTCACCAATTCGTATATTATATGGTGAATTAGATGATCCTTTGTATAAAGAGAGTGCAGAGGTGATTTTTCAAAGCTCTGCGACGAATCAAAAAACAATGAAGGGGTATCCGAACTCTAAACATTTAATGACATTAGGCACGGACATTAACGACGTGAATAAGGATATTCTTACATTCTTAAATGATTTAACTTGGTAGTTTTAATGAATCTCCTAATAACGATAGCTTTACTTCAAGAAGGAGTAAAGCTGATTCCTTATTCAACTAACGGGTGCTTTAGCAAAAGATTAATGAGCTGTTCATACAGCTCATTTTTTCTTGTTCAACTAAAGGAGCAGTTTAGTTGAATAACAAATACTGTGAATTTAAATTAAAGTTCAATAATTTATAAAAAAGTCTGATCATTTATAACAAAGTTTGATAATAGATCTATTTTGTAAAGTATTTCTTTGTTCAACAATCGGGCCATTTAATTGAATAAAAAAAGGAATTTTTCGTTGATAATCTTCTTTTAACAGCCACACTTTTTTATGAAATAACGCTACTTTATATTAATAAAAGCAAAAAATTTTGAATATTCAATTGACTTTTTGCTGCGATACGAAATATAATTTGGTTGGTCGACCAAACAATAAGGAGAGATAAAATGAGTGCTAAGGATAAACGTCAAAGATTAATTGATGCAGCATTTAAAGTTTTTAGCAGGAAGGGATTCAATAGTGCCTCTATAAAGGACATTGCTCACGAAGCTGGCATTACTCCTGGACTTGTTCATTATTATTTTAAGAATAAGGAAGAGTTGTTATTCTCCGTCCAGAGTGATATTCAAAAACGATACCATATTCAATATGATGGCAAAAAAGAGTCGGAAATAAATCCATTGGATGTTTTGTTTGAAATTAAATCAAGAGTAGAAAAAGATCCTGATTGGTATCGTTGGAGATATGAGCTTTATTCTTTAGGATTAAAGAATGATCCATATAAACAAGAAGTAGCAAACATTTTACTAAACGGGAGAGAGAGTCTTTCTAATCCCTTAAAGAACCTAAACTTTGAAGCTAAAGAAACTGATGCCCTTGCCGGTATTTTATTGGCTTGCTTCGATGGACTAGCCCTCCAAAAAATGTTCGATGACGAATTTGACCTTGATCAAACGTATAAGTTGTTAATTGACTTATTAGAGACCTATTTAAAAAAAGAAACAATTAGAGTTTAATAGAATGTTGATTGTTCATATGAGGAGAAAAACAATGAAAAAAGCAATCATTTTTTTAGGGAGCTTACTACTCCTACTACCCCCTTTTTCTGCTTCTGCTAAAACGGAAGATACTAAACAAAAAATAACAAATTTTATGGATGAGTCCTTAGATATGTATAATATTCCCGGCACATCATTGGTAATATTAGAAAACGGAGAAACGATTTATCAAAATCAATGGGGTGTTTTAAGTGATGGGTCAAATGTAACAGCAGACACACCGTTTCTTATCGGTTCTTTAAGCAAACCAATTACATCTCTTTCTATTATGATGTTAGTGGAAGATGGCAAAATAAAGCTGGATGAACCGATACAGTCCTATATCCCATCGTTTACCTATCAAACAGACAGTTCAAAACAAATTACAGTTTTGCATCTATTAGAACAAACAAGTGGTATTAGTGAGATTGAAGGTCTTAAAGTGACGGACAAGGATAGGCCGAAAGAGGGGGGAATCACTCAAGCTATAAAAGAACTTAGCGGTGTAGCGTTATCTCACGAGCCTGGAGAGGCTTATGAATATAACTCTGCTAACTATTTACTCTTAGGGGCAATTGTTGAAAATGTTTCGAATCAAACCTTTTCAGATTTTTTGAATACGAATATTTTCACCCCGCTTGGTATGGAAAATTCCGCTGCTGATTATGAAAGTGCGGTAGAAAAAGGATACATACCTGGTTTTGAGTCATGGTTTGGTAAGCCAGTTGTAAGTGATGGATTTTATGATCATGCGGGAGCACCTTACGGCTATATTGCTTCAAGTTCAAATGATTTAGCGAAATTTTTAAAATTTATGTTAGAGGGCGGAGACTTATTATCAGAACAAAACCTTGAGTTATTAAAAACTCCTCCAGTAGAAGGTAAAACATACGGTTACGGTTGGCATTTTTCTAAAACAGAACATTACCCTTTCCACGGTGGGGCCACATCTGATTTTAGAGCGCAAATGTTTTTTATACCTGAAGAAAATATTGCAGCAGTACTTTTAACCAATAAATATAATTTTATAGAAGATGCTCAAGTTTCTCATATAATGAATGGAATTCGATCTATCCTGAGCGGGAAAGGACCAGATGAATTGCCTGTACAAAGCTATAGTATCCAATGGAGTTTACTGGGGATTACATTACTCTTAGCTATTTTAACGATAATCTATTTCTTCAGTCTTAGAAGAAAGAAGGTTCTAAATAAAAAAATACCGTTAACTGTTGGAATCATTTCACTCCTCCTAGCTGTGGGATTGATCCCACTATTTGTTTATGTTATAGGTACCCCATGGAAAAGTATTAGTTTCTTCGCACCGGACATAGCATTATTAATCTATTGTTTGGTAGTAATATTTGCTCTTAATGGAATTATGACTTTAATAATAACAATTCTTAAAAAGAAAATTACATAAGCATTTCCATGGGCAAAATACTACAAATAAAAAAACATTCAATTATAGGGCGCTTTAATTAGCAAGGAGTGAAAGAATCAATTCTTGTACAATGCTAACTACATCACCTAATGAACTAATGAGTTCTTTACTGATTGGATCTGACATTGGAATAATGATTGGATTGGTTTTTCTCCAATGTGTGTTGGGTTTGATGCAACCGATATACTCAAGTATTTCCTTTTCATTAATTCCAGAAATAAGTAAGGAAGATGAACTTGTTGAAGCAAACGGTTTGTTGGAAACTACACTAAGACTTATGAGCATTATCGCTCCGGGAATTACATCTTTATAACTTTTAGTTATTCCACTGCAATACTTATATATAATTTCTTCATTCATGTTTTTGGTTAGTTTTATATCACTATCAAAAATACCTGTTACGAGTATCCAAAACTTGTAACGAATTTGATGTTGATGAATTCATCTATTTCTTAAACGAGAGAATTAATATTCTCAAGTAACAACTTTTAAAGAACGAGTAGATTTTGATAACTTACCATAAGTATGACGGTAGTGGTATGGGGACTCGCCATCGTTAAACAGATCGTATCGCTTCATCAAGATGACATCCGAGTGGAAAGTGAACCTGGTCAAGGAACGACCTTCATCGTCACCTTGCCAATCACTACACCAACAGATTAGTTAGATTCATTCTCTATGCTACGGCTCATATGCAAGCTTCCTTGCATATGAGCCGTAGCATTTTTTTGACAGTTCACATTCAGTTCATATTGTCGTCATGGGGAGTACATCTTTGTTGGTTAAGCTTTCATTAGTCGCACCGTTAAGGTAGCTGAATAAACAGATTAGAACAGGAGAAGATGAGAGTGACACAAACAGAGGAAATGAAAACGAGGAATGGAACGAAATCAAAGAAAGTACGAAGCATTTTGCTTAAAATCATAGGAGCAATCGTACTAGCAATCGTGCTTTTTCTAGCCATTGTTTATACAGTTAATATCATCAGTAATCATTCGGAGCAAAAAAGATTAGAGCCCTATGGTCAGCACGTAGCGATAGATGGGAAAAATATGAATGTTCTGATTCAAGGAGAAGGCGAAGAAACTGTCGTGCTACTACCTGGTTTTGGAACTGCAGCACCTGCTCTTGATTTTAAGCCGCTAATAGAAGAGCTATCACCATATTACAAAGTCGTCGTAGTTGAATCTTTTGGTTATGGATTAAGTGATCTAACCGAAAAGGAACGAAGTACGGAGAATATTGTAAGTGAAATTCATGAAGCTTTACAGGGTCTTCATATTGATCGTTATATTCTAATGGGCCACTCCATTTCAGGGATTTACGGACTCGATTATGTGAACAAGTATCCAAATGAAGTGAGTGCATTTGTCGGGCTCGATAGCAGTGTTCCAACGCTAAGCGAGAAGAGGTTTTCATCTTCAGAAATAGAAACTGTTAAACTACTCAAAAAATCAGGTTTCACCAGATTGCTAATGAAACCGGATACCGATGTATATGCTGAACTACCCTATGATGATCAAACAATAGAACAAATCAGAATTCTTATGCACAAAAACATGTATAATCCCAACCAATTAAATGAAATTGAAAATATGTATTCTAATTTTAAAAGGGCTGAAAATTCAACATTCCCCAAAAATCTTCCTGTTATTTTCTTTATCCAAGCGAATCATCCAGCAACGGATAGATGGATACCCGAGCATGAAAAGCAAAAAAAAGATTCTGTACATGGAAAAGTGGTACTACTGGAAGCAGGACATTATTTATATCGTTCCCATTACAAAGAAATCGTTAAAAACTTTAGGACGTTTATGGAAGAAATCCAATGAATTCATCATGTGTAAGCTTCTAAGATATGATGCCGCAGTATTTTTTGCTTGTTCATATTCAGTTCATATTATCGTCATGGGGAGTACATCTTCATTGGTTAAGATTTCATTACCGGTACATTAAGGAAGCCAAACAAACAGATCAGGACAGGACAGGAGAAGATGACAGTGACACAACAAGAGGAAAACAAAACAGGGAGTGGAACGAAAATAAAGAAAGTGCGAAACATCTTACTTAAAATCATAGGAGCAATCGTTATAGCCATTGTTCTTTTTCTAGGTATTGTTTATATCACTAATGTGATGAGTAGTCATTCGGAGCAAAAACGAATAGTGCCCTACGGTCAGCACGTATCTGTAGACGGGAAAAATATGAATGTGTTAATTCAAGGCGAGGGCGAGGAAACGATCGTGCTCCTGCCTGGTTATGGAACAGCTACACCAGGGCTTGATTTTAAGCTTCTTATCGATGAATTATCTCCATTTTACAAAGTTGTTGCGGTAGAGCCTTTCGGTTATGGATTAAGTGATGAAACTGAAAAAAAGCGAACCACGGAGAATTTGGTAAGTGAAGTTCATGAAGCTCTACAGCAGCTTAATATTAACAGATACATGCTCATGGGCCACTCCATTACAGGCATTTATGGAATTGATTATGTGAACAAATATCCAAACGAGGTGACTGCATTTGTCGGAATCGATAGCAGTGTTGCAACACAACCAGGTATGGATATCAAATTCCCATTAAAAACGTTTGCATTCCTCAAAAAATCGGGTCTCTTAAGATTGACCATGAAAATAAGTGCTGACCCCTATGCTGGACTGGCATTTGATGAAAAAACCGTAGAGCAAATGAAAATGATTTCGAATAAAAACATGTATAATGACACTACCTTGAATGAGATGGAGCATATTTCGTCTAATTTTAAAGGGGCTCAAGGTTTAACCTTTCCTAAAGATCTTCCACTTCTTCTCTTTGTACAAGCGAATAATGAAGGTGTAGCAGGATGGATACCTCTGCATGAAGGGCAGATCAAAGACTCGGTACATGGAAAAGTAGTAACCATGGATGGATCACATTATTTACACCATACCAAATTCAAAGAAATCGCTAAAAACGTTAGAGTATTTATGAAAGAAGTAAAGTAGAAGTAAGGATAACGTACAAAATTAGCTTTATTCTTTCAAATTTTTTGTGTAACCAAATCTATTTTTACATAAACGAAATTTAATTATAAAGGGGACTAAATTATTGGGGATTTATAAAGGAGTAGAAATGCTTCATCTTGAATTTAATGGGATTATTATTCATCCAACTCTTTTATGGAATCAAGAAATGGCTGTTTT
>NZ_MSPW01000001.1 GCF_001955655.1 Viridibacillus arenosi
CTTTGGAGCGGAAGACGAGGTTCGAACTCGCGACCCCCACCTTGGCAAGGTGGTGTTCTACCACTGAACTACTTCCGCATTTGTTATGTGCTCTTTAGTACATAAATTAATTTAACACATAATACATTTATCCGTCAACACTTAAATAATATGTTAGAATATTTAATTTTTAAGGTATATTAAAATAACAAATACATATTGATTCCCTTTGTGCTTCCACAAACATATTTTCTCCTAGAATATCGGCATGTTTACTATAGTTCTAGATGGTTTTTCTTTTATTCTATATCTCTATTTTATTCTTCTCGACGATACTTTTTAGTCTGGTCTTCGCATTTTTACTTATAACTGTATTATTGTTATATAGCAAAACATCTAAATGTATCAATATAAATTTCTGACTCTATTACTTTGCATGACTACTAAAATGCATTGGCTTTCAACTTTTCACTACATGATGTTCATATATATTAACCACAAAAAAACGTCTCATACATCAATTTTCTGATGATGAGACGTATCTTTCATTACGCTATTGCTTTAATGAGAAAAGCGATTTGCAAGTTCCTCAAAATACTGCACGCCATAAATTAGCGCTTTTTCATCGACTTTAAATTTAGAGTGATGCAATGGATACGCTTCACCCAATGCCTCGTTATTGACAACTATAAATAGCAGTGATGCAACGCCTTCAAAATCGGCAACAAAATCTATTTCCAAACTAATGTATCTAATTGGATTATTTAACTATTTATCTTGTTGCTTGAACTTACATACTGTAATAATTTGTATAACAATTCTGGCATTTCTTCAAAAGCACTTTTCACATGTAGACGCTCTGATATTTGATGTGCATCTTTTCCAAACGGCCCTACATTTAACACTGGTGCTGTGAATTGTTCCATTTCTTTAAATGGTATTGAATATGTTTGTCCCCAAACTGGCGTATTTTTTTCATACGTTTTCCAATCTTTATCTGCTGTAAATTGACAATAACTCAGGTCACAAATTCCATTGAAATAATGAATATGTTCTAATGGAATATCATATTTCTTAGCTTCTCCTAACAATAATGAAATTGCTCCATTAATCAACGGATTTTCAGAAGAATTCGCCGGCGGATAATATGGTGGTGCAAACAGCAATACAACTGCTGGTGCTAATTCTTGACAGTGAATCATTAATTGGTCTGCAATGCGCAATGATTTCTCACGATCATCCCACTCTTCTTGACCAATTACTTCATCGATTATTGAAGTCACTTTTGCTTCACCCAGCTTTTCAAGTGCATGGCTTTGCAATTCCTCAAATTTGATAACTCGAATGTTACCTACACCGTCAATAGCCTGTTTTTGACAAAGTTCATCGTATCGCTTCTGGCATTTTGCCATCGCTTCATTTGCAACAGATTCAAAGATCGACATAATTTCACCCGCACTACGTTTCAATAAGAAGACGTTATACATTGCTACTGCACGATAAGGTGTTTGCGTTGAATATTGTGTTTTTAAATCTTTTAGCTGTAGCGAAACAGGAAGTGGTGTTTTTTCACCGTAATCTTCTTCACAGAATCGTTCATTCCATTCCATTTCCTGTGTTAAGAAAGAACTCATATAAGGAGCTGTAATACCTTTTAGTGGTTCTCCAACATGTGTCTCTTTACCATAGAAAAGGGCTGAAGGCATGATTTTACCAATCGTTCCAGAATAAATATATTCCTGTAAATCTGCCGGTCCTTGTGAAAATGATGGCTCGCTATTTAAAAATAAGACTAATTCTAGATTCTCTTTTTCTTGTAAATGTGTAATATGTTTTACCGCCTGACGCATACCAGCAGAGTTCACTTCCTCATCTGGTACAGTTATTAACAGTAAATTCAATTTCCATTGTTCTTCAATTGCACGCTCCATCAATTGCATATGAAGTGCCAGTCCCATCTTCATATCCATTACGCCTCGACCAAATAAATAATCACCTGATTGTAAATCCTTTTGTGCTGATTTAGGTAATAAACTTGGATTTGCTAAAAAGGCTTTTGTTAGCTCTTCAGGCATCGTTGCAAGTGGCATTAATGAACCGTACTCTTCAATCTGTACCGTATCAAAATGGCTGATTAAAACTACCGTTTCTTGTACTTCAGGATGCTTATATAAAGCAGATACAACTTGGCGCCCTTTATCGACATCACATAATTCAATATTCTCTGGATGCTGTTCAAAATAAGGTAGCTGTTGTAATTTAGCTTGTAACTTCCTTGAAAATTGTTGTTCACCAGTAGTCAATGTCTGGCTTTCCCAACTGACTAGTTCACATATTAATTCTCGTAACTGCTTGGATGTACCCCACATTATGTCTCGCTCCCCTTTTCAATAATCACTTTTTGATCTTCAGGTGCAAAGGACTTCCCCTTTAGCTTCACTTGATAAAAGATTAAACAAGCTATGAAAAACCCTACCCCGTAAGCTAAACCAACTCTTTGCGTGGAATCCCATGCAAGAAACCCTAAAATCAAGGCGCAAAATGCGATACAAAAAAGAGGAATAAATGGATAGTACTTTACTCGATAACCTAAATCCTTTAGTTGCCCACCGTTTTTTAAATAATGCTTTCTAAACATTAACTGCGATAGTGCAATACCCATCCATGAAATCGTAACTGAAATTCCAGCAATAGACATGAGCAATACAAACACAGTATCTGCTTCCATAACACTCGTTAAAAGTGACAACAATGAAAATACCATTGTAAATACAAGAGCATTAAAAGGAATTTTGTTTTTATTGACTTTTCCGAAAATTCTCGGTGCCATTCCTTCATTTGACATCGCCCATAATAACCGAGTTGATGCATAGAGACATGAATTTCCAACGGATAATATAGCTGTTAATATAATGAAATTCATAATATCCGCTGCAAATGGAATTCCTACTAAATCTAACAGCGTTACAAATGGACTCTCTAATAGACCAAGTTCACTAGATGGGAAAATAGCAGATAGAACAATAATAGAAGCAATATAGAAAAGTATAATACGAACTAAAATCGTACGAATAGCTCTCGGAATATTCTTTTGAGGGTTTTCCGTTTCCCCTGCTGCAATACCTACTAATTCAGAACCTTGATATGAGAATATTACGTTCATCATCGTGACAAAAATAATAGCAATCCCAGCTGGGAATAACTGTGTTGGCGCTAAATTTGTTAAATGCGGAGCTGGACGATCTGCAATCGGAACCCAGCCGATGATGACAGCAATACCAATAATAATAAAAATCACAACTGCTACTACTTTAATACCTGAGAACCAAAATTCTGTTTCAGCAAATCCTCTTGTAGACAAGGCGTTCAAAGAAAACAGAAGTAACATAAAGAGTGCACACCATATCCAAACTGCTACATCTGGAAACCAATGTTGCATCAATATTCCAGCAGCTGTAAATTCAACACCTGCGGTTGCAGCTGAACCTACAAAGTACATCCAGCCAAGGGAAAAACCTGCAGATGGATGTATATATTTTGTTGCATACGTTTGGAATGAGCCTGTTACAGGCATATGCACGGCAAGCTCACCCAAACAAGTCATCACCATATACAAAATAAATCCACCAATTAAATAACCAATAATGGCACCACCAGCACCTGCTTGATTAATCGTATAACCAACGTTTAAAAACAAGCCTGTACCAATCACTCCCCCAAGTGAAAGCATCAATAAGTGACGGCTTTTCATGGATCTCTTTAATTGGTTTGACTCATTCACCCCTTGTTGATCGTTCATACCCATCCCACCCCATGTATGTTTTTAAAAGCGAAGTGACAAGCAGCTTAAGCCGCCATCTTGTTTTTGGAATTCACTCATCGGTAATTCAATAACGCTATATCCAGCTTGTTCTATTTTTTGTTTTGTCGCTGGGTAACCTGCAGGAATAATGACAAAATCATTGACTAAAATACAGTTCGCTGAATATTCATCTTCTTTCGGAATAACGATTTTGTCGTATGAAGAAAATAGTTTGTCTTCAACAAATTCACCAGCTAAAACCATTTTGTTGTCACCTAAATAAGCAATTCCTGTTTTCAAATGGAAGAACTCTTTAAGTGGTACAATATGAGCCACGTAATCTTCTTTTTCTAAAATAGCTTTTAATTGTTCAGCACCTTGTTGATTTGTACGCTCTGAAATACCAATGTAAAAAGTATTATCTGCTTGCAATACATCGCCACCATCTAATGTGCCAGGATTTTCGATGTAATAGATTTTTTCAAATAAACCTTTTAATACTTGTTCCATTTCGACAATTTCACCATTACGACTAGCTGCACCTGGGTTTGATACGACTGCAAAATCTTTTGTTAATACTGCAGTATCTTCTACAAAAGTAGAATCTGGGAATGCTTCATCTGCTTCTAAATAAGTAACCTCTACTCCACAAGTTTTTAACGCTTCAACATAAGCTTCATGTTGTACTAATAACCCTTCGTAATTTGGTGTACCTAAATCAGAAGTTGTTAACCCCTCTACATAACTTTTACCTGGTTTTTTTACAATAACATTTGAAAACATTTTATTATCCCCCTTAGTATCTTTCGACTGGGCAAGTTAAACACGTTGGCCCGCCTGTCCCTTTTACTGTGATTTCATCGCCTTTATACGTATAAACTGTTGCTCCTGACTCTTTCAATAGTTGTTCTGTAACTGGATTTCCAGCAGGTAAAACACATACTCTTGGTGCTAGCGCTAAAACATTACAACCAAGTGAATCGTATTCATCATTTGGCACCTCAAGTAGAGTAAAGCCTTTTTCTAAAAGCCATTGGCGCATGAAGACTGGCATTAGTCTTGAATGTACAACCGCTAAATCCTTGTCCACTATGCTGATGAAAGACATTAAATGCAAGCAAGCTTCTTCACCTAAATCATGTGGTAAAGGAACAATCATCACTTCATCTACAAAAGGTTTGAAGATTTCTTTAAGTTGACGAATCGCTTCATCATTCGTACGGTAGCCTCTCCCTATCGCTACTGTCCGCTCATTTAACCAGACAATATCTCCACCATCTGAAATAGCTTCCCCTTTTAAGCTACCGATGATTGGTATATTCTTTTCTGTCAAAAACTCATTAAACACATCTGCTTCAGGTTGTCGCAATTCTTTTCCTGAACGTAAGATGATAGCTCCGTGCGGTGTAAATTTCACTGGATCATGTGCATATAAAGAATCCAAACCTACAGTTTCGTTTTGTGGCAAGAAATCTATCTTTTCAACATGCTTTCTTAAAATATCTAGAAACGATTCGTACTCATTTATAGCTTCTTTAAAATTCGGCTCACTAAGATAAAAATATTTCTCCCAATTCCCTTGAAGATGCTGTTGGTTAATAAACGCAGCATCGGGACTTTTCACAATGACACGTTTCAAAGGTGCATACATTGAATCACAAAACATACTTCCCCCTCCTTCTTTCCGATGAACGGAAAATTTTTCCGTTAAAAGGAAACTATATATTTAGAATATATGAAAAATATATTATAATGTCAATATATTTTAATAAATCTGAAAATAATACTAGAGGTGAATTTTATGCAAACAATCGATCGTATAATGCAAGTAATTGGAATTGTTTCCAATGTAAAAGAAGAAGGCATTACCATTACCGAATTAACACAACAAACAAAATTACCACTTGCGACTTTGCACCGTATGCTCACTTCACTAATTGAACATAGACTAATAGTTCAAGATAACGAAACAAAAAAATACCAACTAGGAAATATTTGGCTAGAGTTCGGTCTTCAACTTTATGACCGTTTCGATTATGTAGCGTCCATTCGTCCTGAATTAGATCGATTGGCCAATATTGTCAATGAAAGCGTGTATTTAAGTAAACCAATTGGGACTGAAGCTATGGTGATTGAACGTATTGATGCGCCAAATAATCGAATACGAATTGTCGATCAATTGGGTATGAGAATACCGATGCATATTGGGGCCGCAAATAAATCGATGCTCGCCTGTATGTCAAAATCTCAAATACATGACTGTGTAAAGAAAGCACTGGCACCAAAGGAAATGGAAGAATTGTTTGAAAAGTTGTTAGTAATTCAGGCTAATGGTTATGCAATCAGCTATGAGGAGAAAACAGAAGGTACAGCTTCCATCGCAGCACCGATCCGCCAAAGAAATGGTGAAGTACTAGGCGCAGTAAGTATAGGCGTTCTACAATTTACACTTACAGAGGAACGTATTGAATTTTTAAAACAGGAATTGTTGCAAACTACAACGAGAATTTCACAACAACTTGGTTTTTTATAAAATTTAATTCTAGAACTAAACCTTTGGCTTCCCTTTTTTTACACAATTGCGTTAACAAGGAAATAAGCATACTTACTATTCTATAGAAGACATTTCGCTTAAGTTTTATATAAGTCTCTCAATTTAAAAACAACTACAAAAAAGCCTGACAATTAATTGTCAGGCTTTTTAATAACGCTGTTCAAGCTTTTTTAATTTGATATCATATATGAAATTTCCAAATGGTATAAATGCTACTGCAAATGCTAGCAATGACCAAACAATATTCCAACGAACACGAATTGTTACATATAATATAACTAAAACGTAAGCGACGAAAATGAATCCATGTGCTGCGCCAGCAATACGAACAGCCATCGGAATATCTAACATATACTTCATAGGCATCGCTATAAATAATAATATTAATAGCGAAATGCCATCAAAATAGCCAGCTAATCTCAGCTGACCAACAGGGTTTTTTAGCATAATTTCTCTCCTACAAACAATTTACCACGATAAAATCCGAAGGTACTTCTAGCTTATCGAATTTTACAGTACCGTACAATATTGTTTGTTTAAAAAGAAAGTATGTTGTGTCTGATTAATGACTAAAGAATATCGATTAGTTTACAGACAAGAATGCGAGTGACTGCAAAAAGATTTGAATCGTTAATTTATTTCTTACACTTTTGCGTAATTTTCCAAAAAACAACTAACTATGTCTTGATATCATAATTCTACTTATAGTTGTAAACCTTCCACACTTAATAGAATAATTACATTGGATTTTATTTATTATTCAACTACATTTAAGAAAAACACTTGTAACTTATTCATCCTCTACTTCTATTAAATAGATCCCGTCTGAGAATCCACCTCGTTTTTCTTTTTTCGATAAACGAATCTGTTCCAGCTCCTCGTAAGAAACCCCATAAACAGCCAATGACGCATGAACTAACTCTAATATATCTGCAAGCTCCTCAACTGCGTCTTTTTGTACTTCTGCTTCATTAAATTCAAGTGCTTCTTCTGTCATTTTTAATTTCAATTCTAATAAATACTCTTTTGGTGCTAAAACTCTAGTTGAGTATTCTTTCCCAGTCTCCTCAATTATTTGCGGGATTAAATCTCTTACTAGTTTGTTGTATGTGGGCACTTTTGATCACTCCTTCTATGTTTTGCAATGAAGAAATAATTTCAATTACTAATACTGATATAGCAACAATTTTAAATACTTAAACTTACCTATTTTCTGAATTTACGAGAACAAATGAAGAAAGAAAATATCACTATAAAGAGGTTAGACCTACTCCAGAAACAATGGGAAAATTATTACCAAACATTATTATTAAATAGAACTTGCATAATGCATAAAAAAAGGTTTCAAATCCACAGTGTATATTGTGCAGCTACAGTTATCTAAGCTACCAGAGGGTCGTATTCTACATAATGACCAAGGTTCAGTTTATACATCCTATGATTATCAAAAAGCAGTCAAAGAAAAGGGAATTACCATGAGCATGTCACGGAAAGGCACGCCAGCTGATAATCCCCAATCGAAACGTTCAATCTCGACAATATCTATCTCACACCGAACACATGTGTGATACAGATTATCGAAGAATACATTACTTATTATTATATTATCCGTATTCAAACGAAACTAAACATTCGACTTTTTTAGGAGAAGTTTCCATCATAAATCAACAATGTTACCTAAAAAAAGTATCTAATCTATTGATTATTCTTTTATTACCTCTTTACGATCTTATAATTACATTTTCACTACTTCTTGTTTTAAGAAAAAATTCTAGGTGTTCTTTTAGAAATCCAACATAACGTTCGACCTCTTCTATTGTTGTGTATGGCGAGATTGCAAAAAATTTATGTGCATATACGGATATCCGCTTGCTTGAGTTTGCTACTTCCACGAGACGTTGCTTTTTTGTATTTCCAAAGAAGACAGTATCTCGTTCGGCACCAATTACCTCTGCAAACTCGTCATTAAATTGATTGATTTCTGTTATTTCTTCTACGGTTAAAAGTCCGTTCAATTCATCATTCCATATTGTCTTTTCAGGATAAAAACGGAATGTTGTAATCGGCGAAACTTCATTCGTGATCACCACATTCGAAACTTCTTTTATTAACGTCTCTCTAAATGTAATATTGACACGAATATAGTTGGCTAAAAGCTCTTGATAGCCTTCGATTCCAAATGCCAATAAAGACGCATAAATCGTCAAAGCACTTCCCATTCGCGAACACTCGAGCGTGTAGCCAGTATGATAGCTACCATAACTGCGATTCCCAACATACGGCGTTTCCTCTGCATCTAAATCAACATACTTAAGATACTCTCTGTTTTTGATTAAAAACAAACTCGTGATATATGGCGTTTGTCCAAGCTTATGGAAATCAAAGACCATACTATCTGCAAGCTTGATATGTTTAAACTTCTGTTGATAGGATTTCAATACCTCATTAACGTTGTTTTCAAATCGCAGAGGATTACTTTCAAAGTCGTAATTATTAAAGAAAGTATACATGCCACCCATAGCAGAGTCTGCATGGATATAGATTGGATATATGCCATTAGTGCGTTCCAATTCTTCTGCTATCCGCTTAATTCCCTCAATGTCATCAACCCCAAATGTATCAGTAGTTCCCATTGTGGCAAGGACATAAAGTGGAATGCCGCCTTTTGCAATAACATGCTCCATTTTTTCTTTTAAATCTTCTAGATTCATAGAATGATCAGCATTGACTTTCACGCGTATCATGTTTTCTACGCCAATCCCAGTTGCTTCTACAGATTTATACAAACTGTAGTGTGATAGCTCTGAACAGAAACAATAGAGATTTTGCGGTACACCACTTTGATTAGAGGACGGCGCGTAACGGGCAATGGCAAGACGTAAAGAGTTAAAGACAGCCCCTTGTCCTCCCCAAGTTGTATATCCTGCACTGATGCTTTCATCGTATCCTATAAGTTTGGATAGCATACTAGTTACTTCAATTTCTGCTGTAGCCGCTGCTGGGCCTTCTACATCCCAAATATTGTTCCCATTGACAAGCACCATTACTAAATTCCCGATAATACTAGCAATATTCGGAAGAGGCGCTGCATTAGCTACATAATTTCTATTGACATACCGGTGTCCTTCTACCAATTTGAGAAGCTTCTGAATCACTTCCTCCATCGACACACCCGTTTTCGGAACATCAGCCTTTTGAATAACACGATTATAGTAATCCTCTGTGTACTCGGGCATTTCTCCTAGCGTTAGTTTGTTAGGGTCCTTTAATTCATCTATTTTCGTTAAAATTGTCCTAAAGTAAGACAATATTTCCTCTCTTTGAAAGTCATTCCCGTCCATACTAGGAAACAATTTTTGTACTTTCTTCATTGTTTTAGCTCCTTGATGTTTTACTAAAAGTAGTTTTATTTTTAAAAAATTTAAATCCCATTTGATAGACCTGCTGCATTAAGAACGATGATGATGGCAATTGGAACTATATATTTTAAGAGAAAATAACAACTGTAAAAGAATATGTATCTTAACATTCGATCCTTGTTTTAATTTCGGCAAACAAATCTTCTTTTGAAATATTCCAGGATACAAAAATCGCGATCAATAATGCACCTACCTAAAGGCATCGAGATATCGCTGACTGCATAATCCATCAGGTCAAAGATGATCTGTTGGACATCTGTTAGCGCACCATACGAAAGACAGGATGGGACTTCAACTATAAAAATGAGAATATCAATAAGCCAAATGGCTTTCATGCGCTTAATCGAATCATTTTTAGTAACTGCAGCCACACCTTGCCCCTTTTGCACTTTTTATCAGTTTTTGCCCAACATAAAAAAGAAGCTTTCCACAAGTTGAATCAACCTATGAGAAGCACTTTTATATTTATCAGAGAGCAAGGTGAAAATCTTTATACTGCTAAACTGACCTTATTTTCAGCATCTTAACCCACTTTAGTTTCCGCAGCTTCAAAACCATGATTCCATGTAAATTATAATTTGTTTACATCATCTTTTAACTCTACAAGACTCTCAGCTTCCAAAACAAGTTTTTGCATTGTATTTAGTTCATCATCACTAATTTCTATTAGTTCCTCAAACATTTCAACAGATTCTCGAGAGATAGAAGCTATCTCAACAATTGTTGTCATTATCTGATGAGAAGCAGAAGATAACTCTTCTGTACTTGCAGATGAATATTCATTATTTTCTGCAATGACCTTTGTAGTAGATAGAATCTCTTCAAACATGGTTCCAACCTCTACAATGTTCGTATTTGTATCTTTAAATTCTTCAGTTCCCTGTTGCATTGACTTGACAACTATTTCAGTTTCTTCTTGAATATTCTTTACAATATTTGATACTTCAGAAGAAGACTGGCGTGATTGTTCGGCTAATTTTCGAACCTCATCAGCAACAACCGCAAATCCTTTACCATGTTCACCCGCACGGGCAGCTTCTATTGCCGCATTTAATGCCAATAAATTTATTTGTTCTGCAATCCCTGAAATCACTTTTACAATAGTGCCAATTTCGTGAGATTTTTCTCCGAGTTTATTTATTGCATCAAATGTTCCATTTATCGTTTGATTAAACTGATCCATTTTCCCTAAGGAATCCTTGAGCTTCTCGTTTCCTTCTTGCGTCAATTCTAAAGTAGTATTTGATTGAAATGAAATTTGATTTGATCTCACTGATAGATCTTCGATAGCCTGTGCCATTTCTTCCATAGATTCGGCACTTTCTTCTGTAGCTACTAATTGTTTCTGTAATCCTCTACCTACCTCATCGATTGCCGCTCTAACAATATCCCCTTTTTCAGAAGCATATTCTCCAATTTCAGCGAGATTTTCTCCTTTTTCATGTACATTTTTTGAAAATAAATATTTTTTTTCCCTTGTACTGCTGAAAAACTCAATTAGTTGATTAAATACAGCATGATTAGAACTTTTTTCATCAACTTTACTTGCGATATTACCTGCTGATATTTCTTTCATTCCATTTATTATTTCTTTATTAATATGAAGATGATGTTTTAGTGAAAAATATCGGTAAGCAAAATACACCGCTACCACCATTAAGATAACAATTATTCCTAGCATAACAGCTTCCATGATAAATATATCTCCTAACTCCTATTAATTATTGAATAAGACTCAATTATGATTATTTTAAAGCTCCTTTATAAGGATATATGTTCCATCCGCTACATTTGCAGGAATACCATTCAACTTACTATTATCCAGATATTTATGAACAATATAATTTCCGTCTATATCTTTATATTTTTTCATATTATGATATTTTTCCATTACACGTATCGACTTCGGATTTGTCGCTTCACCTAAAACGGCCTTCACCCCTTGTGATGATGCCTTTGTTAGCAATTCATTTCCTAATTGTTGAATAATTTCGTGACGTTCATGTTCAGCTGTCACTCCTAACATGAATAGGTGTAATAACTCTCCATCTTCAATTTCTTTTCCGTTTCGTTTTTTATAATCTTCCATGAAACGTTTATCCACATCTTCCAGAACACGCAGAATTACATTCATATCATAAAAAGAACCTTCAAATATATCTTCTCCGATAATCTCTGGTGCATTTGTATCTCCAGCAAGCACACCAACAACATTATTATTAATATCCAGAGCGACTGCGCAATATCCCTGCTCTATTGTAGAGTCTAAATATTCCTTGGTAAACATATAGAAATCTTCATAACCTATATTTAATTGACCTACCATCGGTTCCTGAACCCATTTTCCTGAAACGTCCACTCCAATAAATGAGCGAGCCAGGCATTCAGCTGCTTTCTGAATTAAAGCTGTTTGTTCCTTCGTTATAATCTCATATGTATACAACTCTTGTGTTGTTTGCACTTATTGATCTTCCTTCCGAATTATAAAATAAAAATTTCTTTTCTATTGGACCTAACTTTACATAGAATGAGGTACTTTATCGATAAATGTACCTGTGAACTCAATTCTTTCAAGTGCATTCCTAATTTGCACTTGAGCAATTTTAGATGAAGGTTTTACTACAAGGATATCCTTAAAACCTAAGCTAGAATAAAATTGCATCGTTTGCTCCAACTGTGGTACAACCTTTGATGGAACAGTTGTTTGGTGAGTCCCATCGACAACAAACGTATAGTCTTTTCTTGATACTTTATTAATCGTATCCTGTAAATCTATCATATAACCTTCTGCATCTTCCTCTTTCATTAATCCATGCACCTGTACATGAACTTCCTTCGAAACCTCATGAATTGCCATTTTATATTTCTTTTTATCTACGACTATCATCTTTTAATTCCCTTCTTCTTTATGATCTGCTATACTACATTGTTAACATTTGCACGTTCTTCTCGTAGGAGTGTAATAAAAAAAGCTATCCCAGATATAGATAAGATAGCCAAATAATCGTTATTATTCTTGGCAACCCGACTATCATTATCCAAGAGGATTTTAGATTCGTAGCTTTGCGTCCTTACCTTTCAATAAGTTTGCCTTTTTCAATTTTTATAAATAGTACTAATCTCATGCTCATATATTACTACAACATTATATATTACTTGTCATTTTTTGTCGAACTAGAATTACAAGAATTTTTTCTTAGTTTACATACGAAAAATGCCCCCCTCCTTATGCATGTTAAATTCCATATTTTGTAATATTAAAAAATCCATATTTTTCTAGAATAGTGTGTAGCTCTATTACTTATTTATTGTTCCTTTGGTATAGGATTACCTTGTAAATCTGCTCTACAGTGAGGGCGGATATCTGAACTGTAATCAAATAAATTATTTCCACTGGAAATTAGTAGTATAATCTATGATAAAGAATGAACTTTCGTTTTATAACAAAAGGGGAAGAGGTAAAATAGCCTTTTTCAACTAACAGGTACGTTAGTTAAATAAGAATTAAACAACTTATAAAAGCCTTACTACAATAAAGTGTAGTAAGGCTTTTATATTTTTATATCAAAATCAAATAAATTTATTATCACTTTACGGTCTTAAAGCCAATTTGTACTGTTTGAAATAAAGTCGAGATGTTATTTAGCTGTTGTTTTACCAATGTACTTTTTAATTTGCTGTTCTCCATCTATTGGAGGGAATGCTATGGGGACAGCATTCAATTGATATTTTTCTTGTAGTGCTAATTCAAGGTTAAAAGACTAATCTCTAGGATCGTTAATAACGATGTTCACGTAATTTTTTTCTTTGGCGTTCTTCAATAACTTCGAAACAGTAGGTCTAGACAGATCGAGAGCTTTAGCGATTTCACCTTGAGTCTTATCTAAATCGTAATACATCCTTGCTACATCTACACTAAGTAAATCTTTATCATTGAACATAATTAGCTCCTTTAATGTACTCGTAATAAATAATGATATGCTTCTTCAATGAAAGTCAGTTAAAAACCTTCATAGTATATGGTGTCCGTTGTCATTGGAATTGCAATATGAGGGCGTTTCGGAAATCAAAAACAACTTAACGCTTTACTTTATATTATCGTTCAAGCAATACCAAAGAAGTGATTTAATTTCATTATATGGCGACCTCAATTTGGAAAATATAATTCATGAAGTTATTGTAAACATCTTTAAAAGTATACTTACTCCACAGTTCTATTAGTTGACATATTAAATTTTTGTAGTTCATCAGATCTAAGACTATAAGAAACAACTTTCTTCTTCCACTGCTTAACTACATCAACGTTATTTTCGGGATTATAAACAAAGTAATTAACATCTTTTTTGCCCCTTTTTAAGTTGATGACAAATGGAGTTACATTAGTCTCTGGATGTAGGAATAATTTTTCATTGCCTGGAAATATATAATGTTTCTTTAAAAAGTTAGCTTCATTAAAATACTCAATAAATCTAATTTTTTCTTCCTCTTCTAAATGCTTTCCATTAAATGTTACAGTAACATCTTCTGAATCAAGTTTTTGATGAAGTTCAAATTTATCTAAAAACCATGCCACAAGTGCATTTGGAGGACTCATTAACAATTTGAAAATAATTCCAATCACTATCATAATAGCAACTGTCCATGTCATATTATATCAACTCCTTCAATAATAATATCTGGTTACTATAGGCCAACATTTTAATAGTAAATAATATACTATCACAAAATAGTAATTTGCAAACAAGGGCTATTTTTAATAAGACACCATTACAACCCTCAAATCGGGCGCTAAAAACGTCCGATATCCCTTTGTATACAAATGTTAAATGAAAATCAATTCACTCACATAGCCACAAATAATTTTTAATTAGCCTATATGGATGTTTCATCAACTACCACTCAATGATAAAGGATTTATATTTTTATTAACCATCCAATTGGATTATTTTTTGGCCATCCACTTATCTTAAGAATTAAATTTAAAATAAATGTTAATAACAAATTTTCTTAAAATATACGAGATGCTTCTCCAGAAGGAAATGTTTACAAACAATTAAGAGCTTCTGCAAACCTTTTGATTCCTTCATCAATCGAATCTTCATCTTCTCTTGCGAAAGTAAAACGAACAAATCCATTTTTAGATCCCATTGTAGAACCAGGAACATAAATGACGCCTTTTTTAATTGATTCTTCAAGTAATTGGATTTCATTAAAACTTTTAAGGATTTTACACCAAATATGAATACCACCTTGAGGAATAGAATATTCCACCTGGTCTTTTAAATAAATATCAAGGCTTTTTATAATTTTATCTCTCCTTTTTTCTAATTCCTTAATTAAACGGTTTATATGAAAATTGAAATTTTCTGATTCTAAAAAATCATTTGCTATCCATTGTGTATAGCTAGAATGTCCAAAGTCAATTTGTTGCTTTGCATCGGATAATCTTTCAATCACCGATGTTGGGCCAATAATCCACCCTATTCTTAATCCTGAGGCAACAATTTTGGACAAAGAACTAATGTATAATACGTTTCCGTTCTTATCTATTGATTTAAGGGTAGGTATTTTATCTCCTGAAAAAGCTGTTAAACTATAAGGATCGTCTTCTACTACTGGAATCCCAAGCTTTGAGGATATATCTAAAATAGCTTCTCTTTTTTTTACATGCATTAAGGAACCCGTTGGATTTTGAAAATCTGGATTTAAAAAAATCATTTTAATACGGTGTTTTTTATATAATGACTGCAAATCTTCAGGGTTAATTCCATCCCTATCGACAGGTAGATAATGTATTTGTATACCTGCTGATTTAAAAATCGGAAGATTATAATTGTAAGAAGGATCTTCTATTGCTATTGAATCTCCAGGCTTTAACAAACATTGTACAATTAAATGTAATGCTTGTTGCGCTCCTGATGTTATAAGTATTGAAGAAGGATTAGTTTCGATTCCCCGACTTTTTTTTATATGTTTTGTAAGGGTTTTTCTTAGGATTTCACTCCCCTGTGGATGATCGTATCCTAGGCTTCCAATAAAAGAACGTGTTGAGGTTATCTCCCTTAAAAAGCTTTTTGGGAAAAGTTCTTCTGACAATTCACCTGTAGCTAAATTTATTAAATTATGTTCAACAGCTTCTTTTCTTATTTTTTGTGTCACAGGTAGATTAGGTAAAAAAGAACCTGCCCCAATATACCTATTCCAGCTAGGAATTCGTTTTTTTGTTATACCCCATATATCTTTACTAATGGTAGTACCACTTCCTCTATTTCTTTCAATTAGCCCATTCGATTCTAATTCGTCATATGCATTTACCACAGTACTTCTATTTATTTCTAAAATATTTGCTAAATTCCTCTCAGATGGCAATGGTTTATCAGGTGGGAATGTACCATCTGCAATTCCCTTTTCAATATAATCTGCGAGTTGTTTATAGATAGCTTTTTTTGCTTTTCTATCAGGTTTCCAATCCATATATACTCACCTCACAATTTCTATTAAACTTGCTTAAAATTTTCCAATTATCTTTTAGCATTGCCATTAAAGATAAAAAAATTAATACTAATATAAATTTTACTTGTAATTAACCTTCCACTTTAAAATTCAATACACATTTTCTTATAAGAACCACATTGAAATGACATAGCCATTATTCAAAATAATAACGTTGTAAACAGGGGGTTCACCAGCTACAATTCAAGACAAGAATTACATGATTTGAACGGATTTTTCTGTTTTGATAAAAAGCGTAAAACCCTTATATATAAATGGTTAACCGCGTACTGTATGATATTACGAGTAAGCCACCTGAGTCCCCGGCAAGAGATTTTTAGGTTAGTGTACAGGACGCCTGCTTACTGGCTAATGATGTGTGAATCCTAAATAGGCAAGATACTCGCGTAGAAGCTTGAGTATTGGAGTTTCTGGACGAGGGTTCGACTCCCTCCGTCTCCATATTTAAAACTGTTATAAATGCAATTATTATTGTGTGACGTAAAGCATAAATTTCAAAATCAATTAGTGAGGAATGGATATCTGATGATGAGTTTTTTGTCACCGAATCTGCAATTTAGGAGAATAATAAACTCTTTCATCAATTGAAAAAAAGAACTTCGAATAAGAAAAACATAGGGAGGTTTTAGTCTTCCTATGTTTTCATTCATATTATTTATCTGTTTGTTTTTGCTTTTTTTTCAAATACTCCGCACGTATTTTTTCAAGTTGCTGCTTTTTATCAAATTTGGCAGGCTTAAGTTTTTCATGATACTTTGCCACAGCCACCTGACCTTTGGTATCCAATTGATATTTCCCCACTTTGTTCACCTACTTTTCTTGTCTTTAAAGAGAATCTATTCAACAAATATAATATACATTATTTTACTGAAGTAAACCTTTTTACTTTATTAGTATACTGCCTAACCTTGCATATATCAGTAAAAACTTAGTAAAATAATTCATAGCCAAATGGTATTCATTATACTTATCTTTACGACCTTAAATTTGCTGATTCATTTTAAAGTCATCAATCAATTCGCTAATTTTAACTAAAATAAAAAACCTCTTCCAGTTATTTGTTATAAATAACTGGAAGAGAGTTTAATTTTTGAAATATAAATAGTTGTACGTTAATCATTGATTTAGTTCTTAACAAACTTCGTAGTCGCCTTATTCTCAATAATTTTTTAACTACTTGTAATGTTCCTCCGGTTTTTTCATTTTCAGAATAATCTTTTTGTTTCCATTTAATACACTACCAGCTTTAACACTTTGTTTTTGTACATAGCCTTCGCCGTTAATTTCTATATTAGCACCAGCCATTGTTTGATACGTTAAAACGTTGCGGAGTGACCAATCTGTAAAATCAGGTACTACTGAATCCCCATCTGTCTTCAAAAATACCAAACCACCAGATAAGACTTCTGATTTTTCTGTAGGATATTGATCCGTAATTTTATCACCATTACCTATAATGACTGTTTCGATTCCATTTTTTCCAAATTCTTTTTCAACATCCTCAACAAGTTGGCCTTTTAAGTTTACCATCGTTTGAGATTTCGTTTTCTTAATTTTTTGAGGCTTAATATTTAAGTACTTTAAACTACTTCCCATCACTGTATTAAACACTATTGATGTTGGCTCAGAGCCCACTTCTGTTGGCCCAAGTTTCGGTTTTCCCACGGCAATGTACATAACTAACTGAGGATCCTCTACAGGAGCCATGCCTAAAAACGAATACAGAAAATAATTTTTTCCCCTTTCATCGTATTTACCCGTTGATGGGTCTGGCATTTGCGCAGTCCCTGTTTTACCTGATACTTCATATTCCTGACTTGCAAAATCTTTAGCGGTTCCATTTTCAGAAGTAATAGTAGTACTCAAAATCTTTCTAACTTCTTTTGACGTTTTCTTAGAAATTGGTTTACCTTTAATAGTCGGCTTGTTTTCTTTGACGATTTCCTTCGTATTCGGATTTACAATTTTCTCAATTACATACGGTTGCATCATTTTCCCATCGTTCGCAATGGCTGAAACAGCTTGTATTAATTGTATAGGTGTGACTGTAGAACCTTGTCCATAAGTTGTTGTTACACGGTTAATAGGATATTTATCTAAGATTTGTCCTGTAGCTTCATTTGGTAAATCTATTCCTGTTTTTTCACCAAAACCAAATTTGTTTACATAAGAAATGAATTTATCATCTCCTATTAGTTTTAAAAGATGAGCCATTCCTACATTGGATGAGCGCTGAATTCCTTCTAAATAGGTGATCGGCCCCCAACCTTGTCTGTCATTATGATCTCCAATTGGTACATTTCCTACCATGTATTGACCAGACTGAAACTTCGCGTTTGGAAACCATTTTCCTTCTTCTATAGCAGCTGCTAATGTAAAAGTTTTCATTGTTGAACCTGGCTCTATCGTCAACTCGGTCAGTTGGTTTAACCAACTATTTTCAAGTCCAGTTCCGTCTTGTGGGTTGTATGTAGGTCTTTGCGACACAGCAAGTATTTCTCCGGTTTTCGGATTGGCAACGACTGCTACCATCGATTCAGGATTATATTTTTTGTAAACTTTGGACATAGAATCTTCTAAAAAGTTTTGTATAGTCTTATCAATCGTGAGATATACATCCGCACCATCTTTCGCAGGTTCTACCATCTTATTGCTATTAGGTAGCAAATACCCCCATAAATCACTCTTATATTGAACCCTTCCATCAGTACCGGATAATTCTTTGTTATAGATGGATTCTAATCCCATTTTCCCTACCGTTCTAGATTGTCCGTCTTCTTGAGTATCCCTTTGAGCTAAGCCTATTAAATTCGATGCAAAGATACCGTTTGGATAAAATCGCTTTGTTTCTTCCATGAAAATGATACCTGGTAGCTTTTCACTACTAATGTTCTCCATTACTAAATGACTAATATTACGACCCGCAGCACCAAATTCTACTTGGCGAATTTCATTACCTTGTGCATTCTTCGCCTTTGTATTTAATTTATCAAATATATCTTTTTCGCTAACAGGAAGATATTTTGCTAATATATTAGCAGTCTTCTCTTTATCTGCAACGTGCATAAGAGTTTTAGTTCCTTCAGATGCTTTAGGACTAATTACAGCTACTAAGCGATAGTTAATAGTATCTTCTGCAATAACTTGTCCTTGCCGATCAAGAATGGTCCCTCTATTAGCTGTAATTACTTTTGATCTTTCGTATTTTGCTGCCGCTTTTGCCGCCAAAGCTTGCCCCTCTACCTGACCTGAAGCTTGAATAAAAAATATACGGAAAAACATGGCAAAAAAGAGGCCACCGTAAACGATTAGCATTAGAAAAGCTCCCCATTGAAATCGAAATTTTCTTTTCATTGTCCAGACACTACTTTCACAAATTTTTTGTTTCGCTTCAAGCCTAATGAGTTCGTAACTGACAATAATGAAATTAAGATTATTATGGCACGGAGAACACTTTCTCCCTTAGACAATATTCTTTTAGAAGGTCTAGGTGTTAGCTGCTGGATGTACTTTTCTTGATACCGATTATGTAATGCCAATTAATCACTTCCTTTTTTTCTTAAATTAATTCTGCTATTCTTATTTTTGCAGAGCGGGCTCGATTACGATTCCATCCTGGTTGAAGCGTAGAAACGCTCCTTATTTAAGATGACTTCTCTTTTTTATTATTGTTTTTCTTCTCCACTTAAAAATCCCAAATTAGAAATACCACCCAAAAAAATAATGACTACTAAAAGTGAATAGTGTCTATATTCATTAGGAAGAAAAGCAATTAATAGTATAGTAGTTAGTAGAAATGGTGGCGTAAGTATCCAATACTCTTATTTTGAAAGTGTTTAATTACAGTTCCCTCTTTTTCATTTGGTTATAATACATTAATTTTAACATATATATCCAATAAAAAATCACCTCTTAGAAAAACTAAAGAGGTGATTTTATCAAACTAGAATAAACGATAAATCATTTCCCATTTATCTCTTAAACCTTACTACATAAAATAATTCTTTTTATCATCAGGAGTTAGTATAGATGTAGACAAAAAAGGCCAAAATCCTATTTTAAAGGATTTTGACCTTCAATGACATTAACTAGTATCTCTGATTTGATTGATTAAAAAACTTGTCCAATCATAAAAGTATTTAATCTTTATAAATTTTTATTTGATTTCTGGAACTTTCACCTTTAAGGATTTTGGTTCACTTAAATTACCGTCCTCCATAAACTGACCTTGAATAATGCATTCGCCCTTTTGCAGGTAACGCAATTCATCCTGATTTGTAATATTCATTTTCCTCGCTACTAAGCTTAATTCACTCTCAGCTGGCTTAAAGAAAATCGAAGTAGCTGCATTTTCTAAAACTGTACGCTCTGCTTGCGTGAAATTACTAAACGTTTGAGTAGCAAACCATGCCGACAAGCCAAACTTTCTACCCTCACGTAAAATCTTTTCAGAAGGCGAATTGCTTCCAAAGTCTAGATTTTGCGCTTCATCTAAAACAATTGGTAATGGCTTGTCTACATTACCACTTTGAGCAAAGGAGAATAAATCCCATAGAATAAATTCAGTCATCAGCTTTTTAATATCATCCTGATCAAATCCTTCAAACTGAATAACGAATACTTTGCCGTCAGCTGTGAAATAATCGTCCCAAGTAAATTCATTTTCATAATCAAATGGATCAATATCAACAAATACATTCAATTTACTAACGATCGAGGCAACAACAGAGGCTGACGTGTCAGGTAATTCCTGTAGCACCTCTAGCATTAGCTCCAAACTTGCCTTATCTCCATACATCTCAATGCATTTCTTCGCTGAACGATAAATGGCACTTTGCTGCTGATCACCAAATTGTTTGTACACTGATGCAAATACATTTCGAATTCGTGAGGCTGTATCAGTTACCTTTTCCTCAAACTTTTTGCCGGCAATGATTTTCTCTCTGCGACGGAATGGATTTATTGGGAAGCCTTCATAATAGACAATACGCTCCTCCAAACGATCTCCTAGTAAATTTAAAAATTTCGGATTTAGTTGGCTTCTCGTATAACTGCTAGAGAAGTCTACGATTAATGCAGATTGTCCATTTTCCACAAGCTGTTTCAATACCGATTGAATAAAGTATGTTTTTCCTTGTCCAGAACGGCCACCAATAACTAAATGCCTGTTTGACAGTAATGTAGAACCATACTCCCAATATACCGGCTTCTCTCTATCATAACCAAAGAGTGGCTCATTTCTTTTTAGTGATTGGCTAAGTGACACCGAATCCGATGATAATACTATTGATTTTTCATCAAATTTCACCTCATTCACTGGTGCACTATCCATTTGATACAGCTCTTTAGACTCTGCAGCCTCCATGCTATCGCTTTGTATTGCTTGGGGTTCCAGAACAGTACCGTTTATTTCCTCAGTAATTGGTTCTTCTACTACTTCCAACTGTTGGGAGCCGTCATCCGCATGAGATTTCTGTTCTACTACTTGTTCCGATTGATCTTCATCTACATCAATAAATGCGGGTAAAGGAATAAGCTGAATAGTTTCTTCTTTAAATTCAACTTCAGTCACTAGACTAAAATCATTGTTCTTTAAATCCTCCATCCTAACACCAAGTGAACGATATGCTACATTTTCTGGAATTTCATGTATTAGTACCATATTATCTCGATTACGTGTCGGATTAATTAAATTCTTTTTGAAAGAAATAATTGCGCCTACACCGTGTTCAGCAACCATTTCATCACTAATAGTAAAGTCATCATTCAGTAGCTTTTCTAAAACATCTTCAGCAATTACATATGATTGCTCGGGCCAAAAATCATTTTCCCGTATCTTATTTGCGTTAATAATAAACATACGAGCAAAGAAATTACGTAAAAACTTAGCATCAAATGTTTGGTCATGAATAAGATTATCTTTAATTCGTGTATTTAGTTCCTTCACTTGCTTAATGCCTTTTTCAATTACATCATTACTGTTAATTCCGATTTTCACTTCAACAGGATAAAAATGAAGTTTCAAATTACTTTCCACCTGCTCAAGCCCAATTAATAATAAATCATCACTACAGTTGCCTGTTTTACCAATTGTTTTTCCCGAGAAAATACCATCTTTACGACTCAATCGAATACTGCCCGCTACACGAACAATTTCCTCCATCGAAATCGGTACCCATAAAATATTCGTTTGGTTAAAGTACAGTAAAGCATGCTTTATTGCTGCAACTATGCTAATTTTTTCACGCTTATCATGTCCTTGATTTTGAACCGCGCGTAAGAGCCATTCACCATTAAATGTGTTAAATGATTTAATAATATGATCAATATTCTCTTCTGGTACGCTTACTCCCTGTGTTTGAAGAAATCCATCAATAACATTAAAATACTGCTTAGATTTATCGGTTACTGTGATGGCATCATATTTACTGCTTGAAGAAAGCTGATCTGAGTAATGGACGATAACTAGATTATCTGAACTTTCTTGGAAATAGCGTAAATCTACAGCAGGATCAATAAATGTCAACCATGTAGTATTGCTATATAGTTTTTTTAAATAGTGCTCATCATCTTCGTCGATATGAAGGGAAATAACATTATCTTTTTTGTAAGGATCCCTCCCGGCATTTTTCATGTTAGCACTTAGCTCATTAATTAAAGCAGTAAATCTTGTTAAAAGCGCTCGATTAATATCCGAAGATCCCACACCAAAGCCAATACGATAGCCACCATTTTCTGTACTCTGCGATACAGGCGATACAAATAATCCATTTAAATTCATTGCATTTGGGGCATTTTGCATAATTTGCTTAGACATTTGCTCCTTATTTTGCATTTTATAGAATGTTAAATGGCTATAGCGTGGCTCCTCTAGTATCGATACTTTTGAGAAACTTAAATGCTTTTGAATTTCTAATAAAACATCCTCTGCGTCAAATTGCTTTGTCGCACACTCAACATCAAAAATATCCTTCACTTCTGCTGGTGAATTTAGTGTATTAAATAATTCAAATGCACTCATTAAATGTAAGTTTGGTTCATAGCTTGTTACTTCTAATTCAAACATCGTTGATAATGAACCTGTTTGCGTAATCCAATCCTTGAACCACTTTAAAATACCCTTTAGTATTTCCTGATCATTCGTTAAGTTAATAATATTTATATATAATTTAGGCTTACTACTAATCGTAAATAAGTAATCATAATACATTATAAATTGCTTTAGCTTTTCACGAATGACATTTGCTAAATATGCATTAGTTTCTCCAATTTGTACCTCCGTTTGTTGCTGGAAGCAATGCCATTCAGAAAGTGCATTTAAGGAGTCTGGCTTTAAATAGTTGTCATCTATAGGACTAACTAAATACGGTAAGAGGAATGATGGATTCAAACGCTTTAAAATATTTTCATCGACTATTTGACCATCTACTTCCGCGATTATTTCTAATTGGTACGCTACATTCAACGGAGAAAAAGGCGACATATAAATAGTGCTATCATGTCGTAGTGTACCAAGATATAAAAGATTTTTTTGAGCGCTTGTTAAATAGTCATTATCCTTAATCGATTGAATCTCTTCTAAATAGGCTTCAATATACGCCTTAGCCGCATTACGAAGCTCTTCATCGTAATAGGTCAATGATGGAATCGACTTTCTTTTACCTATAGCTTGTAAAAATGCATTATAGGTTTGTTCTATTTTTTCAGGCAAATCCATCGGCATGGCTGTTAAAGTTTGCAGGTGATACGTTGCTGCTCGCATATTATTTTCTAGCCATTGCTGCTCTATTAAATAAAACATACGCTCTTCATCTGCAATTTTATATGGCTGCTGACCAATATTTATTTTTTTTGCTTCGTCAGACAAAATAAAAGTCTCTTTAAGATTTATCTTACGCAGCCAAATTTTTTGAGAGGTAATGTCTTTCGTTTTCAATACTTCATCACTAACGATGACCGGTAACTTACAGCCATTGTGCAAAATGTCGAATTGTATAGAACATGTATCATCATCTAATAAACCTAGATTAAAGGAGATTTCTACCCCGTCGCCTTCTGCAATTACAATCTCAGCTTCATTTTCAATGACAACTTGGTTCGAACCATCTCCTAAGATGACATTTTCATCAGATAGATTTAAAGAAAGTCTTCCAGCCGCAGTTAGACCATAAGTTAATTCATAGTGACTTAGCCATTCTTGTTCTTCCTTAAGCACCATAATACGGAAAGTAAAGGCACTTGAGGTCATATTTTCATGACGATATGAAATATTTTTGAAGGTTATATTCCCTTCCTCTAATGCGATATTTGCGTATAATGATTGCCCTTTTGACGAAACAAATTGAGCTGATCTCTTTAATATATAGGAGTCACTTGTATAACGACTAAACGGCAGTTTTACTTCTATCTCTTCTGAAGGCTCATATTCTGGATGAAAAATAATTAATTCATACGTACGCTTCTTTGGACTTTTTTGCCAAAACGTTTTGATTTTGGTATTTGTCTTTTTGTGGTGCACTACTATTTCATCTGCTTTAAGAAAGATATCTTTGCGGTCCGCTACCTTATCCTTTGCTTTTAAAATGTCAGCTAAATCAATACCATCATCATCTTTGTAAAGCTTTTTTCCAAAATCATCAAAAAGATCAATTAATCGGTCCTCACCATTGCCAAGTTCTCTAAGGCGAGATACTTCGTCAAACAATTCAACATTTTGCGTTAGTCGCTTTTCAATCTCTTTTTGAATTTTTTTGTATTTACCGCTATTCTCCACTTCCATATCACGTGAATCGATTAAATCTGTCAGCACAAAATCTTTAAAATATCCAAGTGCCTTATAATCATCATCCTGCATTTCAGAACCATTTGTCCAAGTTAATACCTCTTCAAAATCCAAGAATGAAGACTGATTTAAATAGTGCGTACCTTCAGTTTCAGCTAAATAATATAAAAGAATTTCCTTATCCTTACCTATTAACGCACTATTTTTAACGTGCTCTTCTAAATTATTGACGATTTGACTAACATGCAAAGGCATACCCTCTGACGTTAAATCCTTACTACCACCCTGAATTGAATCAAGAAGATTGTCGGATATTATAACGAGAGAGGTATTTTTCCATTCACCTTTTTGTTCACTCATTAAATTTCGCAGTGTCACAAGAAAATCAATATGCGTTCCGTCTAAAGTTGTGGCCAATACATACGTTTGCTTACCATATCGTAATGCATCTGCAGTATATGATTCGGATGTACCTGGAAGCTTATAAGAAAATGTAGTTGCTGCAGGTAATGTAGCTACTGCATCTAGTACATCCTTTACATATCCCTCAGAAGGCAATGAAAGAAAATAGCGATTTACAATTCCCTGTTTTGCTTCGCTAGCAAAATAACCAGACAGTTGATCTGCTACATGATTATAAAATGGCTTTGACATATTGAGCATCCCCACTATCACTTTTTTTATCTAGATAGTTTAAATTATCTAGTATTTTAACAACTTCTTCTTTCGAATATTTATCGAAAAATACGCCACGAACCTCTAATTCAATCCATAGCTTATTTAGCTCTAATTGATTACCACGCGGGCCTACTGAAACAGCAATTAATGCAATAATTTGGTCTAAATTTAATGCCAAAATATTACCTAAGGAGCCTCCCGCTTTTCGATAAAAACGTGTAGCAATCGTTTCGAAAGCTACACTATAACGTGAATTGATCTCCTCTTTCACATTTTTTCGAAGGGTATCATATAAATCTCTAAATGCAGTTTGTAAATCCTGCCCTTCATATGTAATACGCTGCGTTGATGGGAAATATAGTACATACTCTTCGTTAATCCAATAATAAATGGATTGAATAAACTCTGTCTGTGCATCCGGTCCTTGCTTTTCAAAGAAATCAGCATAATCCTTATAGAACCAATTTCCATCCTGTATAAATGTATTATTACCTAGCACATTTAAAGTATGTTCATGGGCGAAGAATGTGCGAATTTCCTCACGTAGTAGGCGTAATCCTTCATTGTAAAAATCACGTCGTTTCGATCCTTTTTCACTCATATTTAAAAACACAATGCGATGTAATTTATCCGTCTGTGCAAATGTGATCTTATTCGTCTGAATAACTATCTGCGCCATCGCAATAAAAGTATAATGTAATGCCAAATCAGCAAAGTGCTGAATTAAAAATGCTGGGTTTGAAGCAAGCGTACGAACATCCTGTAAAAATTGTTCCTTCAAGCCTGGAAAGAGCATTTTATATTTTCTCACAAACGATTTACTTTCCTTTTCAACCGAAATACGGATAATTTCACTGAGTAAATCTTCACTCTTAAGTTCACTAAAGATCTCTTGGAAATCTTCTTCATTGTCTCTAATATATAAATCATAAAAGAAATGAAAGAAACCAATTTCACCCTTTTTCTCATCTTTATGATCAATAAACGGGATATTTTTAAAATGCTCGACTCTCGTAATAGTCGAGTTTTCAATATCCTTCAATTCATTTTCAATAAATAACTTAAACATTTCCTCGGTTTCAGCAGAATCAAACTTGCCGCCATCAATAATCGAGTCTATTGAATCATCATTCTTCTCGTATTCTAGATTTTCACCATCGAGCACACGTAACGTTGCCCCAACAATCGCAACATAACCATTTTCAAATTTGGCACGCTCTGGCTTACGTGTAGGTAAGGGTAGCACATACGTATTAGCTCGACGTCGATACGTATAGGCACCGTTTTTTTCAACAAAATCTTTTATCTTTTGCGTATCTAATTGAAAAGTCATGTTATACCCTCTTTACATCGAATTTCGCCTTAGAGAACCTCGGCTTAGAAATTTCATAGTATGAATTTGTTTGAACATGCACAAGCAATAATTTCTTTTCCTTATCCTCAAAATATTTAACAATTTTATTATAGAAATCTTCAAATTGAATGGCCTGTCCAGCTTCGTATAGATTCGGTCTACGTCCACTACTTACATGCCTTAAAATCTCAAATAGCTTGAGATCCAGTTCAAAATTAATGTCATTAAAACCTATCGTAATATAATGATTTGCCGCATGGATATCTCCATCTTCTACACTTCCAAATACTTCTTGATCCAATGTTCTATCTAAATCCATCGGTATCGCCATACGAAATTCCTTTTTAAGATTGTTTGTTAGATAAGCATAAGATTCTTTTGGAGAACCCTTCCACTGAAAAACAACCTTTTCAAGTATTGTAAATACTTCCTCAATTACATCACCATCACCCTTAAAGAATGCATATAAATAACGTATAAAATGACTAAAATCAGTGTTTGCATCCTCTTCATTCAATAGTTCCTTTAATCGAATAACAAAGCCTGCTACTTCTAAATGCTCGTTAATAGCAATCGCATTTTTCCAATGGTTATCAAAAGGAATTTGATCTTGAATTTGAAATGCATCCTTTAGGTATATTTCTAAATTTGGATGCATAAAGATGCTTGCAATTAATTCATCATTCAAGCTATTTTTTATTAACACAGGATCTAATTCATTAAACCCTAACAAAATAGCAGAGCGCTCTGGATGATTAAATAATAAGTTTGGTAATGAATTATTCAACGAGAAGGCCGTACTCTGAGGACTTAATAAAATTTCTGGAGGTACAATTAAATCCACAATTAAATTGTAAAATTCACGCGTAGAAACAATTAATTTATTTCGGATAATTACATGAATTAGCTTTTCTACAATACGCTTTCTTACTTGCTCGTTCATAACGAAAGCATAGTTTTCATGTGCAATCGTCCATTTATTATTCTCTTTATCTAGAAGCCAGGCTTTGTAAATTTCATTTGATTCATTTTGAGCTGCAATTTTCTCCAAAATACTAGTGAAAAATACAGAATACACGCCTTTTTCATTAATGCTATAGTACTTCTCTTTCGAAAAATCGACTGTATGGAAATTTTCAAAAGTAAGATTTGCTTTAGAATCCTTAACATTTTTAAAGATATTCAGTGAATCGATATAGCTTCTAAAACACTGGAATTTCTCCTTTTCTTCCTGCATTAAATAAAAATTATGCAGTTTACCATAATTAATAGCTATGACAATGTGTTGTTTTGGTTCTTGACCATCCTCAAAAGGTGCAAGAATTCTTTCTAATGTTTCCTCTGCAGGGCGTGTACGTGAATGTGATTCCGTAGCATCATTATGAATATATACATTTTCAAAAAGTTCTGGCTTGGTCGACTTTAAATAAGCTAAAAGGTGGCTTTTCCCATCCCCTACACTACCAAGAAGCAATAGTAACTGCGGGCTACTTGCGGACTGCATTTCCTTCAGCATTTCTACCGTATCCCGTTCAATTTTTCTTTCTATATGCATATAGTTTTGAAAATCTCCGAGCTCATTTGCATTAACTACCGTTTCATTCGAAGATTTTTGTAAACCTTTTATTTTTTGAAGGAACATCGATCCAAATTTGATTGGCTGGTTTTCAGGCACACTATTCACGATTGTTTCAGGAGTTAAATTTCCACTCATAATATTAATCAATTCCGCACTGCGCTCTTCTATCAAAGTAGTCGCTGCACTTTCTTCTAAAACTTCATTTTTTGTCGATAATTGAGACTCTTCTAATTGTAAAGATAAAATATGATCTTGGAAGCTTTCATTTTGGTTTGGATTTTGTTTTATCTCTTTTGTGTTTTTTATTTGCAGCTCTTTCACTTCCTGTGAAGCAAAATTCGAATTAAATATACGCTCTATACTTTGCTGCTTTTTAACAGCATAAAACAATTCAGTAACAAGCTTTTCAAAGGAATTAAAGCCCGCTAATAAAATATTTTTAGGTACTTGTTCATGCTTTATTAATTTTAGGATTGCCTTTGCCTCTTGATACTCTGAAACTGACAAACCATATATGCTGTACATCGTTTCCCATAGTTGTTCCGTTGCTACTAGAGCAAACTTTTTATCGTCTATAAACGCCTCATCTATCTCCATAGACTTTTCTTCCGCTAAGTAATTCAGACGTGCTTGGCCTAAAGCCCTAAATAAAATTTTCATATTTTTTAATGCACCGTCTGGATTATAACGAACCATAGTTTTGATTAACTCGTAGCTAAATTTATGTATTTCTAGTTCGTAATGAACAATGAAAACTTCCCAAAAGCTTTCTAAAGTAGCTTCATCCATTTTTGTCGGCGTAGATATATTATCGATAGAAGGGAATAGATTATAGCTATGTTTTTCATCTAAGGTTGTCAACTTAATATCCACCTACTCTTTCATAATTAAAGGCTATTTTTCAAGAGGCTCTTTTGCTATTAGAGCTTTAATAACATCTGCAAAACTTGTGATTGCAGCATATAAGTTACTTGTATTAGGCATTGTCGTTCTATCTAAAAACTTTAGCAATTCAAAAGCCTGCTTATACACTGAAAATGAAATAAGATAACACCGCTTTAATAACAGAATGTCCCTGCGAGTTGCAAGTATTAATTCAAAAAAACTTCTATTATATTTTTAGTTGTTTAGTTTTAAATTTGATATCTTCAAAAAACTGATTTTTAATCCCTGTTACCATATCTTTTAATCGTAATATTACTGTAGCATTACTATCCCCTACCGTATTATAGTTTTTTTGGAAGCTGTACATTATCTTTGATAAATCATGTTGATTGATATAAGAATTCAAATTTTGCATATGTACCCCCCATCTTAAAACAAACGGTTTCTATTAGATTATTAATAATTTTACCCTATATAATCTAATTGGACTATACAAAACTTTAAATTAGTCTCATTAATCACTAGGTATTAATAAATATGTAATTTGTTATTATTAATTTTTAGTAAAATCATACCTTTATTTTCATTTTTTTATTATATGATTGGGGTTTATTTTTGAATGTTATAAATTCAATGTATAGTTTTCTTGGACTACTGATAACGGCTTTTAAACGAACTTTATTTACTACGATGGTTTTCCTTATGTGACCTCACAATTTTTTCAATTTAGAATAGAGAAATTAGAGAATTCTTATACTTACACCGCACTCAATAAATTAGAAAAAATTACAAAAACACTTATGTTGCTTAGGTTAAGATAAACTAATTGTTTGTTTGCTCAGCCTTGAGAGATCTAAGTTTGAGTATAGACGGAGGGACACAGAATCAATTTCGAGAAATACTTATTTTTTCGTCTCTTGGAGTCCTATTTATTCATTTATTAATCACTTAATCCTGGGAAAACTTTAAAACAAATGCTTGTGTATCAAATTTATTTTTTATTCAAAGATGAAACCTGCAGAAGATTTAGAAGGAAATAAGAATGCACACGATACAATTACAAGATTTAATAAGTCGGTTAGCGACAATTAGGCGCCTCTTTTCATATATGCACACAGAAAAACGTAGTCAAAAGAAACATTAAATCATTTCTTCATAACTACGTTTTAGTATTTATATCATCGATTGTTATTGTGCAGTATATCCACCATCAACTAATAATGTCGTACCTGTTACAAATGAAGAATCTTCACTTGCTAGGAATAGTACTGCTTTTGCTACTTCTTCTGGTGTGCCAAGGCGGCCCATTGGATGTAGAGCGATTAAATGTTGGTTAGTTGCTTCGTTTCGTCCTTTAATAAGTGGTGTATCGATGTAACCTGGGCATACTGCATTTACGCGGATACCTTCTTTAGCGTAATCTAGGCTAAGAGATTGGGTTAACAGTTTAACGCCACCTTTTGCTGATGCGTAAGCAGTTACGCCCGCTTTACCTGCATGGCTATGAATCGATCCACAGTTAACGATTACGCCTCGATTTTCTTGTTTTAGCATTTGTTCAATAGCAAATTTATCACTTAAGAAAATACCAGATAAGTTGATGTCGATTGTTTTTTGCCATTTTTCTACTGATAGTTCGTGAATCGGTCCATCCTGAGCAATTCCCGCATTTGCATACATGACATCTAATGATCCAAAAGTTTCAACTGTTTTAGCTACCATGTTTTTGACGTCTTCTTCACTTGTCACATCTGTTTTTACAAATAAAGCTTCAAATCCTTGTGCTTTTAAATCCGCAACTACTTCTTCGCCACGTTCAGAGAAATCGGCAATGACTACTTTTGCGCCTTCTTGTGCAAATAAACGGACAGTTGCTTCACCAATACCACTTGCTCCACCAGTTACTACTGCTACTTTATTTTCTAATTTCATTGTTTTTACCCTCTTCCTCAATTAGTACTTGTGTAATATGGCATTATTGTAACACTCCTATTGTTTTAGTAAAATTTAATTATATTTAATCTAACTTTAATAATTCTTAAGGATGTGCAGAATTTGAAATTAGAGCAATTGGAGTACATAGTTGAAATTGCGAACTGTGGATCTTTGACAAAGGCTTCAGAGAAACTACATGTGACGCTTTCTGCTGTTAGTCAGTCGTTATCTACATTAGAAAATGAGCTACAAATTACTATTTTCCACCGTTCTCGCCAAGGTACTGTCCCGACTGAGGAAGGAAAGAAGATACTAGAAAAAGCAAATCAAATTATTCAGCTTATGAAAGAAATGGAATCAGAAGTGGAAAATCTACAAAATGAGCTTACCGGACAATTGCGTATTGCGACAATTCCAAGCCCTATGCACCTATTTGTAAGTGCTGTTTCTAATTTTAAGAAGGTGTACCCAAAAGTAGACATAGATATTTTCGAAGGTGGTTCAAAGGATATTCTCTCAGATTTACTACAAGATCGAATTGATATTGGCGTCCTCATTTTGTATGAAAAAGTACTCGATAAACTAAATGGTCTTACCATTGAAAAGCTTCGTGATTGTAAATTGGTCGTAGGTGTTTCTTCTGATTCACCATTAGCAATGCAAAAAAGCATCACCCCTGAACAGCTGCTTCAATATCCACTCGTTGTTTATCGCGATGATTTTATCTTATGGTACTTAAACAACATCATTGCCCGCTATGGTAAACCTGATGTCCTCTTTAATACGAATAATACCGTTGCAATTCATAATGCTGTTAAAGACGGTGCACTAACATTTGGCTTGGATTACTCTTTTCAAGATCATGGTGGAATGATTGAATCTTCTATGATTACAATTGATTTGAATATTGCAAACTTTTCTTTTATCCAATTAGGTATTGTTCATATGAAGAATCGTTATATGTCTCCAGCAGTGAGTAAATTTATAAAATTGCTCCAAGAAAAGATATAATGTGCATTTATTGAAAAAAATAATTTTAAAAGCCCTTTAATCATATACAGTGATTAAATGGCTTTTAGTTTTAAATAATTCAACATCAATATAAATTTACTAACTCCTATTCACATGTTGTTTCCATTGGTAATTCTATTTGACCAGATGAATAAGGAGCGATTTCGTATATTTGGAAAATGAGATTAATCCCTGATTTTGAATTCGTCCAATAATAAGGCGTCAAAGTTAAATTCAAATTTTTATCAGCTAATGGGTATTTTTCTTTATCGGTAAGGATTTTCTTCACTGTGCAAGTAGCCGCTTTTTTATATGCAGCAGTGGTTTTGAAATTTTGTTTCAGTGTCACTTCTTTACCAGAGTTCGTATTATAATTATAGCTTTCACTGTAATACTCACCATGCGCACCGCCAGTATAGTAATACTTTGTTTTCACGATACTAACTTTGTTATTCTGATTGTATTTGACTGTAAAAAAAGTTTTGTACTCATATGGAGCATACTCTTTTTTTGATAACCCAAGTTCTTTTCGATCTTTGTCGTATCTTTTTAGTATCTTCTTTCGTTCTTTATAATCTTGCTTAGCTAATTTTTTGAAGTTTAAATTGATTTGTTTTTGTCGTTTTTTATTCTTCATACCACTTATTTGCGGGTATTTTATATTGTTATTAAACATAAATTTGTGAGTCTTTACCGTCACTGCTTTTTTCGTTTCAGCATGCATTGTTAAAGGACTCAATGTAAATATTAGTACCATCGCAATTAGTAAACTACACACCATAGTAAGTGATCTTTTCATACGTCACAGCCTCTCACGGTTAATGTATTAACAGTATACCCTTATTTATTTTTACGATGATATTCATACAGCCAATTTTATCTATACAATTATGTACATCAATCATTTATAATTTATCGCTAAATGGAGTACGGCCTGTTCATCTGTTAAGTTTGTGTAAGAGTGCTTTTCGCTCGCAACAAATTGAATTGAGTCAAACTTATTAAGTGTATAGGATGACTCTCCTATCGTTATTTCGACTTCTCCTGCCATAACCGTCGCAATTTCTATAGCTCCTGGATGATGGGCTTCAGGTTCATACTTACAACGAGGTTTTAAGTATGCACGATACATTTCCGTACTTCCTCTAACGTCATTAAATAAGGGCTCAATTACCCACTCTTGATCATTTCCAAATAATTTTGGTCCTTGTCCCGCACGTAAAATATTGATATTATTTTCCGGTTTTAATAGCGCCATTAAAGGTACTGAAAGACCATTCGCAACTTTCCATATCATTCCTAATGTAGGGTTTGTTTCACCACGTTCAATGTTACCTAGTGTTAATTTACTTACTCCTGTTTTAGCTGCCAAGTCCTCTAAACTTAATTTTTGTTCCTTTCTTAGTTCACGAAGTTTCGTTCCCACAAATTGAATCAATTGTTGTGTTTCATCCTTATTTGAACTCATATTTATTCACTCCTTTTATATTTATACTTAACTTTTTATAATATTTAATAAATTATAACATACCTTTTCGAGTCAAAATAAACTATATTACAGTATATTATACTTTACTTTATTTAGAAAAAGGTATAGTATTTATCACCGTGAAAGAATTTAAATTGAGGTGATAAATTATGAAAGCAGTAGTAGTTGGGATTTTGTCTTCCCTATTTTTTTCAGCTACATTTATAATAAATCGAGCAATGAATCTTGATGGAACAAGTTGGGCATGGACAGCTTCTTTACGATTTATATTGGCCATTCCATTCCTTCTTCTCATCGTAGCATTCAGAAAAAATTTAGGACAATTATTTCGTGAAATGAGAAAAAACCCTTTTCAATGGTTATTATGGGGAACACTCGGTGGAGTAGGTTTTTATTCATTATTAAGTTTTGCAGCCGTTTATGGTCCATCGTGGTTAACATCCGGTACTTGGCAAGTTACTATTTTAGCAGGTGCATTACTTTCTCCGTTGTTCTTTGTAACGGTACCTAACGTTGATGGAGATAAAAAAGTCCGACAAAAGATTCCTTTTAAAAGTTTACGTGTATCTGTCATTATATTAATTGGAGTAATTTTAATGCAAGTAAATCAAGCGGGGCATATAAGTGTTAAAGCATTTATTTTAGGGTTTATACCTGTTGTCATTGCCGCCTTTTTATATCCATTAGGCAATCGTAAAATGATGGAGATGTGTCAAGGAAGAATCGATACTTTCCAACGTACATTAGGAATGGCCATTAGTAGTTTACCAGTTGCTATTATATTTGGTATTTATGGAACTGTTACAGTTGGATTACCAACCGGCTCACAATTTGGACAAGCACTACTATTAGCTTTATCTTCCGGTGTGATTGCAAGTCTTCTTTTCTTCTTAGCTACAGATATGGCAAAAAACAATATGGGTCTACTTGCAGCTGTTGAATCAACGCAGGCTGGTGCAATGATTTTCACTGTTATAGGTGAAGTGATATTACTAAATGGATCTTTTCCGAAAGGTCTTTCATTGTTCGGCATGATTCTTGTAATAGTCGGAATGGTTGTAAATAGTTTAGCCAATGGCAAACAGAGAAGTATAAGTAAAAGAAAAATAGGATAGTGATTGAATCTCCTCTTCCATTATTTCAGTCTATCTATATTGATGTTTAATAGATTCAGTTATTAATGTTCAAGTTGGGTGCAGTTATTGGAAGAAAATAATACTAGTATTAGCGAGCGACTCTATTTAGAGTTGGTCGCTTTCTTTATGTTATCCATTCCAATCTCATTTGATAATAATGTTTACTTAAATCTAAAATGGGAAATGGAATTGAAATAAGGAACTATCTCACTTTCGAACACGTCCTATTAATTACATGCTCTATGGAAAGATATCTTTGCTTTCCTTTATCTAATTGCTTTACAATAGTTAGGAATAGTAAGACTTTAATATTTTTCGATAATATATGGAAGGAGGAAGGTTTTGCAGATTTGCAATACCATTAAATGAATGAAACTACTAGCAAAATTACTAACAGGTATGATCGTATTTTTCGCAATTATCGGCATAGGGATTTATGTACTAGTGCAGCAATTTGAAAATTCACGTAACGAAGCCAATACTTCTGAACAAGAATACGTTGAAGAAACAAAAAGTGTCGAAGAGTTTATCGGTTCCATTTCGGAAACTGCTCGGACACTTGCAGCAGAAAATGACCTATACGCTTCTGTAATGATTGCTCAAGCAACTTTAGAGAGCCAGTATGGACAAAGCGGCCTCGGTTCCTCGCCTAACAATAATTTATTTGGCATTAAGGGAAAATATAAAAACGACTCAGTGAAACTTGAAACGTCTGAAGATGATGGCAAAGGTAATATGACAACAGTAATGGCTGATTTCCGCAAATACCCTTCCTACGAAGAATCTTTGGAGGATTATGTACGTTTACTACGTAATGGTCTTTCTTGGAATAAAAAGTTTTACACAGGTGTTTTCAAAAGTAATACAAAATCCTTTAAAGATGCCACAAAGCATTTAACAGGATCTTACGCGACCGATTCAAAATATAACAAAAAACTAAACAAACTCATCGCTGAATATGACCTCACTCAATATGACAAACCAGTAAAAAATAAAACTACCATTAAAGTAGGAGACGGCGACTCACTGAATCATATTGCAGAAACCTATAATGTTAAAGTTACTTCCATAAAGCAATGGAATAAATTAAACACAGAAACTATTGAAGCTGGACAAAAGTTAGAAATTTTCCAATATTAAAAGAAGTTGATCCCGAATTATGTGGATCATCTTCTTTTTTCTTTACCCTATAAATTATTTAAGAAGACTTATTTTTAAAAATAACTCCATCTCATTATACTCTCTTGTAGAATTTACAAATATAAGCTCCTCTTCATGAGATTTGATTTCACCTAATTCCTTTAATAAAGCTAAACGCAAACTAATTACACTTTCAATATTCTCTATAGAAACCTTATAAATCTTGTAATCTCGCTTATTAATCAACATTAAATCACTTCATTTTATTTTTTAAAATTATCATATCCTCGTAATAGATGGTATATTCCATATGAGTAGTTACAATAGTTCAGGTAAAAAGATTCATAAACCGAAATAAATTAGGTGAAATTTATATCAATATTCCTTATAATATGTAAAGAGATGTAAGTTAAAAGTATTATAGTCAATTGTTTTCACTAAATACAATAGAAAGTAGTGATATTATTGAAGATAGGGAAAAAAATATTATTAGGATTTACGTTGATGGTTATTCTCATAGGTATCTCCTCGATTTTTACGGTAAAACATACTCGTGAAATTGATAAAAGTTTCGATGAATTGGTAGATAGACGATTTGTTCAAATTAGATTAGTGGATGATATTCAATATGAAATGGCTCTACAAGGGTCTTATTTACGTGGATATTTATTGCAAAAACATAGTAAATCTTTGGAATCATTACGAGATCATCAAGCCATTTTTGATGAAAAATTAGCCGAACTAGAAACAATGGTCCGATCTGATACGATGAAAGAATTAGTTGCAGATTCAATCGCTGCTAAACAAGAGTTTGATCGTTATACAAAAGAAACAATTTATGTACATCAAACCGGTAATGTCACTAAAGCAACCCAATTGATGAATGAACAAATACAGCCTATAAATGACAGAGTTTTAACCAATGCTGAAGATATGCTTACATACCAAAACGAACAATTAGAGAAAATTCAACTTGATGCAAAAGATAAAACAAGTTACGCAACTCTTTCGGCTATTATTAATTTCATAGTAAATCTAGTTGTTGCGACAATCATCTGTATCACTATTACACGAATGATTTCTACCCCTGTTCGTAGGTTAAATGAAGGAGTTAAGCTAATAGCAAAAGGCGATTTATCACAGCCTGAGATCACAATTCGCACTAAGGATGAACTTCGTGAACTAGCAGATTCCTTTAACGAAATGAAGCAGAATTTACGTAATTTAATACTTGCAACGAATAATAGTGCAGAACATTTATCTACTTCTGCAGCAGAATTATCGGCAAGTACAGAAGAAGTATCACAATCTTCAGAGAATGTTTCGACTAGCATTGAAACAACCTCTTTAAATGCTTCTATGTCATCGGCAGCTGCTAAAGAAAGTGTTATTGCTATGGACGAAACAGCTTCTGGAGTTCTACGTATTACTGAATCAACGCAAACTTTACACACAACCGCAATTGATACTCTGACTGTTGCAGAAGAAGGTCAGAATAAACTAATTGATGCAAAAGAACAAATGCAAAATATTTACGATGCAACTGTACTGGTAACAGAATTAACAAAACAACTCGGATTACAAACTGTGGAAATTGAAAATATTACAAAAGTAATAACAGGAATAACTGAGCAAACGAATTTACTAGCTTTAAACGCAGCGATTGAAGCCGCACGTGCTGGAGAACATGGTAAAGGCTTTGCTGTTGTAGCAGATGAGGTTCGAAAACTGGCAGAGGAATCAAAATTATCAGCCAACAAGATCGTTAACTTAACAGCCACTATTCAACGAGATACAAAAAATGTTGAAAATGGTGTCTCACAAGGATTGATGACTGTTGAAGAAGGTGTCAAGATTATTGAGCAAGCTGATGTTTCATTCCGCTCCATCACAGGTGCTGTACGTTCAATGACATCCCAAATTGAAGAAATTTCTGCCGCTTCTGAAGAAATTTCCGCAAGCGCCGAAGAAGTTGCAGCTTCAATATCAGAAATAGCAAACCATTCAGATGGTACTTCAGTTCAAATTGAGGCGGTATCTAGCTCAATCGAAGAGCAAGTAGCTTCAATGCAAGAAGTCCATAGCATTGCACAAGATTTAAATGCAAAATCGATATCACTTCAAAAAGAAATTCAGCAATTTAAGTTGTGATATTAGAGCCCATGGAAATCAAAATTTCCCATGGGCTTTTTTGATATTTGCTAATACTACATTAATAGCTTAAAGCCTTATACTCAAGCCCACTTTATTGTAATTTACATGAATACATACGTCTTAGTAGGCAAATTAAATGTTCCTATAACTCCCCTAATTCTTTAGCATCAATCTTTTCCTTTTACATTTTCTCTCAATCTATTTACACTTAATATAAACTACATATATTGGAGGCGAGTCTGATGGAAAAGATTGAACAGATTAGCGAAGGGTTATTTTGCATCGATACGTATGATTTAGGACGACCAAATCGGACGAGTTCTTATTTGTTAAAGGATAAAAAAATTGCATTAATCGAAACATCTGCAAGTCCTTCTGTACCTTATATCATGCAAGGACTTCAGGCGCTAGGCGTGGCTCCTGAAGATGTAGACTATTTGATATTGACACATATCCATTTAGATCATGCAGGTGGTGCTGGGTTATTTATGGAGAAATGCAAAAATGCAGAACTGATTGTGCATCCAAAAGGAGTACGTCATTTAGTAGATCCTAGTCGCCTCATTGCCAGTGCACAATCTGTTTACGGTGATCAATTTGATACTCTATTTGACCCTATTTTACCTGTAGAAGAAGCACGAATGCGGTCTGTTGAAGATGGAGATCAACTAGTACTCGGTGAAACAACTTTGACTTTCTATCATACAAAAGGTCATGCTAATCACCATATCTCTATCCATGATAGTAAGAGCAAGGGGATTTTTGTTGGAGATACTACTGGAGTATATTATCCGGAACTTTTGGAAGAAGACTTCGACTTAATCCTTCCTTCAACGTCACCAAATCAATTCGACCCTGATGCAATGGAGCAGTCAATTCAGTTATATGAAAAGCTTGCGCCAAGTCAGCTATACTTTGGCCATTATGGTGTTTACTATGAGCCTAATATGGCATATGAACAAGTTCGTTACTGGTTACCGATTTTCTTAGAAGAAGGTAAAAAAGCAATGGCGGCAAAAGAGGAGTTTTATGCGAGATCACGAGATTTAGAAAAACGTTTGAATGCAGTTGTAAATGATTATGTGTTACAACATGGTTTAATGCTTAATCACCCTGTTTTCAAAGTGATACCGCTAGATACGGCAGTTTCTGCTATGGGAATCATTGATTATTTGGTGAAATTAGAGGGATAAGATTATAAAAAGCAGGTTTGCAATTTTAGTTGCAGCCCTGCTTCTTTATTAGTTTATATTTGTTTACTTTTAGGCAGATGTTTTCTAGTATACTAATCTTCATTATTAAATATCTTTTGCTTAAGCTATTCATCTAAAACTCTACTTTATATTTCGCTATTTGTCTGCTTAATTCATCGAACCACTTTTTGTCATTAGTATCTAACGCTAATTCTTGTAGCGCTAGTAAATCTTGTAGTTGCAATTTGTCTTCGTCATTTAGTTTTAAATTTTCGAATTGAACAATGCGATCTTTTTGTTGTACACCATCAAAAAATTTAACAACTGCAGCTTTTCCCTCTGCATCAATAGATAAAATATAACCATCAAGATTTTGAGAAATCACCCATTTACCAATATCCTTTTTCATTAATTCCATCTGCATCATTCCTTTCACTAACTCGAATTTGTGTAGATTCATTTGCTGGCTTCTAGAAAATACAAAAAAATCCGCTTGCATGTACATGACTTCATATTCAGAATTTTTATCTTCTAAAATGATTTCAATAAGGCTAGCGGATAATTTTAGTTTTTAATATTACTATATTCTATCACTTAATTTCTGAATAGTAAATTAATTAATAGGAAATATAATTTTATATTTATGATGAATAAGAAAGAAATATACCTTTAAATTTTCTAAGAAGTTGTAGCTTTGAAACATAGAAAGAGCATGATTTAAAAAAAGAAGAATCAAAACATACCCTATCCTATTTACTAGGATTGTTCTTATAAAAAATATTGATCATTTTGTATTCGCTAATCAACTAATTCACCAGTTTTTGAAAGTTCAAATCAAAAAAACAAACGTTTTAATATTTTCTGTTGTTCAACACAGGAAGGAGTTCTTCATGTTTATAGAGATTCTCAGTTTCTGAAATAATTTGAGAAAGAAGCATATCAAGTGACTCTGTTAATGAGTTCAGAGTTTGTTGGACAGATCCATCTTCAAATTGATTTAACGGCTCAGGTAACTCATCTTCATCTAAAATAAAATAGTCTCCATTCGGAAGTACCAAAATATCAATAATCAAGTCTTCAAACGATACCAAATTATCTATCATATATGTATTTTTCACGATATTAAAATAGGAACCTATATAATTCCCTTTATTATCTCTCCATATATATAGATTATACGGACGATTTTTCCAGTAATATGCAATTGTATAACTACCTTTAGAAATGGTTAACTTTGTTTGGTTTGCTTTCATCGTGAAGGAATCCATTATTTCATGAAAAAGTACAAAATTTTGATTTTGAGCTTTTAACAGGATACAACTATACTCTACAACTGTAGAGTCATACCGTATTTTTCTTTCATTTACTTTATCCCCTCGTTGAATAGGTGACATAATTTTAGTTTCCACTCTCAATAAATACTCTATTCCGCACCTACAGTTATCGAAATGCGTTTAGTATGAACCTCTGATGCTTCGATTTGATCTCTCCCTTTTTCCTTTGCGATATACAAGTTCTGATCTGCTCGTTTCACTGCTTCTTGTAAATTCATACCTTTCTTCAATTCCGCAATACCAATAGAGACCGTTACATATGTTGATAAATCCTCATCAATATAAAATGGGGTAGTACGTATCTCTTTTTGAATTGCCTCAAGGTACTGAACAGCCTGATCAAAATTAGTATGTCCTTGGTATATGATAAATTCTTCGCCACCATATCTCCCAACCTTTACATACTCATTTTCATAGTTTTTAAATATGCTTCCAATCTCACTTAAAATTTGATCACCTACTACATGACCATATGTATCATTTAACTTCTTAAAATAATCAAGATCAACCATCGCTAAATAGTGATTTTCATTTGTTGCTTTTCTCTTTTCTTCTACAATTTCAAAGAACTTATTTCGATTTAATAACTTCGTTAATGAGTCATGCCAAGCTATAAATTCTAGTTGATTATTCAAATTGTATCGTTTTCGTTCCATCAAAACAAAATAATACAAAACAGATGCTGCTCCTAGCAATGAAGTATATCGTAAAAAAAATATGCTTTTAAATATTTCTAGGCCGTTTGGAATAATAAAAATAATAGGAAAATCTGAGATAAACCAACATGCCGTAAAAAGAAGAATCTTATCTAAATAACTACTAGAAAATTTGTTGTTTTTATAGACAGCTAATGTTAATAAGGTAGGACCAATCATACCAAATAAGATACCCGGTATAGTACCCACCCCCCCTATCAAAACACGCCAAACACATACAATCAATAAGATGGGAAGTGTCAATCTCCAATTACCAAAATAAGCTAAAAAAATTAACGGAATCATTCTTAAATCTACTCGATACCCCTCAAATTCGATTGGTAAATAAAACATTGTGATAACTGATGCTGAAACTGTCATAACGAGTAAAAAAAGATATAGCATATTCGGTAAGTGTTTTTTGTAATTATTAAGTGCCTGGATGATTAAATGCATTAATAAAATAATCGATAGATTCGATAAAATCGATTGAAGCATATTTACTACCCCTTTTATAAATAACTGCAAAAAAACGAATGCACAAATATTATTTTTAGCTAAATTAGGTGTTTATACGACACCATTATTCATATAAAAAATACTGATTCTTCAATAACAAAGCAATAATTTATTTGCATTTCGTTTCACTTTATTAATTAATTGATTTATTAAATACTCTTTTAAATAATTGATTTAACTTTTCAATCAACATTATTATGATACCATAACCCCCCTTCTAGCACACTATAAAATTAGTACCTTTGAACTATAATTAATTTAAGAACAATTATCACCTTTTTAACTAAAAATAAACTATAAACTTGTCTTCAATCCATAATCGTCGTAAAATTGATTATATAAGCCCATAAGCACTCGAAGTATCAAAAATATTCTTTCGTATAGGAGATATAGATATGATTAACGTTTTATTTGTCTGCCTCGGGAACATTTGCCGCTCACCTATGGCCGAAGCATTATTCCGAGACTTATTAAAGAAAGAAAACTTAGATGACAAAGTGACAGTTGATTCTGCAGCTACAGGATTATGGCATATTGGAGAACCTCCGCACGAAGGTACGCTTGCAATTTTAGAGAAAAATAATATTTCTTCTGCTGGTATGGCTGGTCGTCAATTGAAAAAAGAAGATTTTGAGCAATTTGAATATATAGTAGGTATGGATAATAGTAATATCATGAATATTTACGAAATGACGGGTCAACCTAATCATCCGAAAATCCTGCGTCTACTCGATCTAACAGATCATAAAAAAGATGTCCCTGACCCATATTTTACTGGCGACTTCCAGGAGACATATGACCTTGTTACTGAAGGTTGCCACGCATTACTTGAAAAGATTCGTAGTGAACATAATTTAACTTATTCATAAGAAAATCCCGCCAATATAGTAGTTGGCGGGATTTCATTTTCATTGCAATTTAACGAGAAAGATCATCCAGTATTATTACTGCACAGTACCCATTTTTTAAAAAATAATTGTTATAATAGATTAATATTTTTTCAACTTAGGAGGATTTCATATGGATTTTGTAGCCATTGATATTGAAACAGCCAACCAATGGCGCGATAGTATTTGTTCGATCGGATTAGTAAAAGTGGTGAACGGAGAAATCCAAGACACCCTATATACATATATCAATCCAGAACAACCATTTGATGAGTATCATACACATCAACATGGTTTAACAACTGAAATGGTACAACTTGCGCCGACCTTTAAAGAATTCTATCCAACATTATGTCGTTGGCTAAACAATCAATATGTTGTTGCGCATTATGTCAAATATGATGAAAATGTCATTCAAGAATCATGCGAGAGTATTCAACAACTTCCCCCTTATTGTCAATACGGATGTTCATTCGAATTAGCTCAAAAATCTTTTCCAGATTTACCAAATTATAAATTAACCTCTGTTGCATCTAATTTATCAATCCCATTATCTATGGAGAATGCTGACTTGATTGCTAGCATTGTACTTACAATTAGTAAGATGAAAAATATTCAACATATAAATAGCTTATTCAATCTTTCTATCGAGAATAGTCAAAATGTAACTTCAAGTATAAAGGGGCCTTTTTTCAAAGGAAAAACGGTTGTCTTTACTGGTGGCTTACAAGGCATGACTCGTTCCTCTGCTGCGCAAAAATTACGGCAAGTAGGGGGTATCTTTAGCAATGTAGTATCTAAACAGACCGATTATTTAGTCATTAGTCGCAATAGTATTGAACGCTCTGAGTCCGGTCATAAAAGTAGTAAATTTCTGAAAGCTGAACAACTAATTGCTACAGGACACTCGATTCAGCTTATGCATGAAGAACTTTTTATTGATAAATTGAAATAGAGTTTGGAATAAGCACTACTGTACAAATCCAATCTAACGAACGAGATATATGTTATTTTCCAGACATAAAAGAGCCAACATTAAAATGCTGGCTCTTAGCTTTTTGATTTTGTAAAATATTTCAGAAAAATCTCCAGAAGTAGCAGTATTCCGTTTCCTTATAGATTTCTGCTCCTGATTTTTCTAACACCCTATGCGATGCAATATTGTTTTTATCAGTATCTGCTATAACAAACTTAACCTCAGGCTGATTTAACAACCAACTTTTAATATTATTAACGGCTTCAGTCATATAGCCTTTTCCCTGATATTGAGGAAGAGTGTAATAACCAATAATTACTTCACCATCTTCATTTGGGCGACCTTTTAACATGATACCACCAACTGTACAGTTTTTATCTCTCGATATAATTAGCCAATTGGTGCACCATATATAATCTTGCTGATTCTCCATTACTTTTGATAGCCTGAATTTCAGAGCTAGTTTAAGCTCTTCATTCAAGAATTCATCTGATGCATTTAAAGATAACTTTATTTCTACTTCTCTTTGATTATGAATTAGTAACTTCAAGTTTTCTAGATTTAATGGTATTAGTTTTAGTCTTTCTGTATTTAATTCAACCATTCTTCCACTCCTATCATAATTTTCATGTCACTTATATTGACTCTAAAGCAAAATTATAAATAGGTATTTATTATTGGCAGCAGCCCCCAGTTTAATTATTTACTGTAGACAAACTCGAAAAAATCTAGATTTATCTATAGCTTTTTTATTTTAAATAAATATAAATATATAAGACCGTTGATTTCCGCTACGGTGGACGCTTTCCGCGGGCGTGCGCCAAGTCGCTTCGTTGCTACGCTCCAATCAACTACTCATGTAATAAAACAAATTATTATTCAAACTAGCTTTTTTGATAGTCTACTCTACTTCAACAGCAATGTGTTTGAAATTTACTACATCAAATAATCCGGTATCTGTTAGTTTTATGTCTGGTATTACAGGTAAGCTAATGAACGATAATGTCAGAAATAGATGAAAGTCTAAATCTGGATTGAGCTGTAATAATGCTTCATGCAATTCGTACAGTTGTTTTTTTGCAATAGGAGCTGGTTGATCTGTCATTAGCCCTGCAACTGGCAAAGGAAGAGCACTTAATATTTGTCCTTCTGCTACAACAACATAGCCCCCTTGCATATTCTGCAATGCTTCAACAGCAAGTAACATGTCCTCGTCATTTGTTCCTAGCACAAGTGCATTGTGAGAATCGTGAGCAACAGTAGTCGCAACAGCTCCCTTTCTAAGTCCAAAGCCATGTGTGATACCAAGACCAATATTCCCAAGTTGATGATGACGTTCAATAACAGCCAATTTCAACATATCATTTTCTACTGAGGGTATGAAAACACCATCTTCAACAGTAACATCAGCTATCAACTTCGTCGTCATAATCTGATTTGGTTGAATTTCAATAACATTCGCTTTTGAGCCTTTTATAAAAGGAATCGCCAGATCGGATTCAGTCAATGCGGGAATATTCACAGATTGCATAATAGCAGTTGGAACATAATTTTCTCTTTGCTTCTTTTGTAGTATCTGACCATGTTCGGCAACCTTTTTGCCATTTTTCCATACAGTTTTTGGCTCACAACTATTGAGATCTTCGAGTAGAATAAAGTCTGCAATAAATCCTTCCGCTAAAGCACCCTTATGTAGTAGTTGATAGCAATTGGCTGCATTAAGTGTGGCTAATTGGATTGCTTGTAGCGGTTCCATTCCCTCTTCAATTGCGAGTGCAATGTCATAATTAATACTCCCCTCTTGCATGAGTTCGTCAAGATGTTTATCATCTGTACAAAATAGGAAGCGATGTGCATTTGTCGGTGTTACTGCAGGTAGTATTGCACGAAGATTTTTGGCTGCAGAACCTTCACGAATGAGTACATACATACCTTGCTTCACACGATTTCTAGCCTCATCTGCCGTTACGCATTCATGATCGGTTTGAATACCAGCGGCACGATATCCTCGTATTTGCTGGGGGGATAATCCCGCACCATGGCCATCGATAATTCTCTTAGTAGATTCAGTTTGTTCAATTTTCGCAAGCATCTTTTCATTAGCTTCTAATACGGCTGGAAAATCCATAACTTCAGCTAAACCAAGTACATCTGGATGAGTTAAGAATGGCGCTAAATTCTTAGCTTCTAACACTGCTCCAGAATTTTCAAATGATGTTGAAGGGACACTCGATGGTAGCATTACATGAATATCCATCGCTGCATTTTCAGCATTATCTAACATGTATTGAATCCCATTTACCCCAGAGACGTTAGCAATTTCATGTGGATCTGTAATCACCGTCGTAATTCCATGTGGTAGTAAAATACGGCTAAATTCTGATGGCGTTAACATCGATGATTCAATATGGATATGACCGTCAATAAGGCCTGGAATAACATATCTTCCTTGCGCATCTTCTTCATGCTCTGCTTCAAATTGACCATCAGGATCAATTGCCACAATGTATTCTTCTGAAACAACAACATCAGCCATTCTCCATTGTAAGTTGAATACATCAGCTACCTGAGCATTTCGTAATATAAAATCAGCTTTCACTTTCTTCTGTGAACATAAAATTCTGCGTTGCCTACTAGTTATTTGGGGATTCATCAAGATACCTCCTAATTGTTCTGTAGTAACCTTTTTATATTTATACCATAAATATACTTGCAACAATAATTACTAATGTTAAAAATGGAGTATTTTAGTAATTATTATGAAACTTTCTCTTTCTTCGCTCGTAAACAAATAAAGGAGGTTATCACATGTTCAATCAACCTAAGTTAGTTATTCCCCGTTCTGCTGTGAGAACGACATTTGATATTTTGGCTATCGGAATATTTGTAGTAGCAATTATTTATGGAATTACACAATGGTCTAGTCTACCTTCTGAAGTTCCAACACATTATAATGCATTGGGTGTACCAGATGACTGGGGCCCGAGATGGATGTTCTTTTTACCACCAATTCTAGGAGTAGTATTATGGTTATTCTGTCATGTACTGGAGCAAAAACCACATTTGCATAACTATAGTACATTAACAGCTGACAATACAGAAAGGCTTTATAAGAATTCCATGTTACTATTAAATTTTGTGAAAAATGAAATTCTATTGTTTTTCGCCTTTAATATTTGGAATGATGTGCATATAGCTCGTGGTGGTGAAAGTTTACTTGGAGTCTATGAGATGCCACTTTTCCTTGCCATCCTATTTGGTACGATCATTTTCTTTGTCGTACGTTTTTTCAAGCTCAGATAATAGATTAAAAGCTCAAGCCACGCAAACGTGGCTTGAGCTTTTTTGTACATTCTTCACTTTGTATACTTCGCCAATTGGAATTTTTTCTTACCGTTTAGTTTCCACATAACAATACCTTTCCCAGGTGCAATGTAATAATGGGAATACGTATTATAGATATTGTGATCTATTCGAACTTTGACAACTTCATTAATAGAGCCCGCTGCAGTTTTAACTGACATATTTACATCTTGGATTTGAATCTCATCTTGCTCGTTTTTCCATTTTTTCCCTTTTGTTAATGGGTAGTTCAGTCGAAAACTTGTATGCCCTGTTGGGGATAAATAGGTGAAATGCTTGCTATTTTCCAAATAAGATGTTTCCACTCCATTTTTAGACTTTGCTTTAACACCTCCTTTTATTTTTACATAAGATTCGGTACTCTTTCCATAATAAATTTCTTCTTCATAATTTTTGTAAGTATACTTCCCTATTTTAGGTAGCAAATTCCCCGTCACTTTTTGTACAGCTTTTTTTGAGTTTAGATAGGTGGAAGAAACATAAGCTGTTCCTTTTTTATATTGAATTTTTGACCAGCCTTTTGATGTGCTAATCACTTTCACTTTCTCATTTTTCTTTAATTGACCCAATTTTTTTGAATTTGTTGTAGCTTTCATACGAATGTTTAATACATCTGCTTGTACATATTGTGTCATTAAACTCGTTTTTGCTTCTATCTTCGGCTGGTTAATGAAACTCACACTACTAATTAAGATTACAATAACAAGTATATATCTATATCGCTTCATTTTGGACACTCCTCCTATTTAGATCAAAAACCTATTAATTCCATACAAACCATTATATAAAACTAAGTACCCGAAAATATCCAATTTAATCATTTTTTTAAACCTTAAATAAACAGAATTTTCAACCAACTATTAAATTCACTATTTATATTGGTATATTTACTACCTTACTCTCCATATATTAAGTTTAAAGATTTACTAGTTATAGCTATTTAATTGAAAGGAGGAGAAAGGGTGAAAAAGAGTTTACTAGTATTGCTATTGTTGATGAGTATGATTTTAACAGCATGTGGTGGAGGTGAGAGTGATAAGGCTGGTAATGCAGGTGAATCCACAATTGATCGTGTAAAGAAGGCTGGAAAATTGGTTGTTGGTACAGCTACAGGATATGCACCTTTTGAAATGGTCAATTTGAAAGAGGAGTTTGTCGGCTACGATATTGATACCGCGAAAGCAATAGGAAAGGCCTTAGATGTAAAGGTAGAATTTAAAGAATATTCATTTGATGGATTAATAGCTGCCTTGCAAGTTGGTGAAATTGATATGATCGTTTCAGGTATGACAATTACTGGTCCCCGAGCATTGTCTGTTAGTTTCCCTAATCCTTATTATCAAACAAAACAAGTAATGTTATTACCTGATACAGATAAGACGACAAAATCTTGGAAAGAACTGGATCAGAAAGGAAAGAAAATTGCAACTATTATAGGAACAACTGGTCAAATTTTTGCAAAAGCAAACTTTAAAAATGCAGAATTCAAAGATTACAGAGAAATGCCCGCTGCGGCTTTAGCGATGTTATCAGGTCAGTTAGATGCTGTTATCTATGACGAGTCTTCAGTACGTATTTGGCAAAAGCAAAATGGAAAATCTCATATCTTAGATGAGAATATTTCTGCTGAAAATTTGGGTATTGCCGTGGCTCACAATGATTTAGTAACAGTCCAATGGCTAAATTCATTCCTTTATAGTTATTTAGGTGGACCACAGGAATTAGCTTCACGTTCTTACTGGTTTGAAAGTGATGATTGGTACGGAGATATTAATACAAAAGTAGAAGCAGAATGATCAGTTAGGTAGAATACATTGAAGATCTTATTTTATGGATTGTACGTATAAGGTCTTCAATCATTTTAATGCCCTTATATAAGTCATTTCAATGGAGGAGTTCCTACATTATGAGATATCAACCTGATTGGAGCGTTATCACAAATAATCTCGATATCTTTTTTAAAGGGATGTATTTGACGCTCGAAATTTCAGCATTATCTTTACTATTTGCTATACCGATTGGGATTCTTTTTGGAGTTGGTCGAATATCAAAAAACCCTATCATTCGTTTTATCTCTTCCGTGTATGTTGAAGTTATGCGTGGTGTTCCCCTGCTCGTTATATTGATTTGGATTCATCTCGTTCTTGGTCAGTTTTTAAAGCTTGGTGCTTATTGGGGATCGATTGTTTCTCTGGCTATATTCTCTGGTTCATTTATCGCGGAAATTGTTCGTGGGGGAATCCAATCTGTTCCGAAAGGTCAAATGGAAGCTGCTCGTTCATCTGGCATGTCCAATTTTCAAGCTATGCGTTTGATCATACTGCCTCAAGCTTTTAGAAAAACATTACCTCCTATGGCATCACAATTCATCATTCTTATTAAAGACTCATCACTTGTTTCAACCATTTCAGCTGTAGACTTAACATTAAAGGCGACAAATCTAGCTGCTATCTCTTATCGTTATATTGAAATATGGACATTCGTTGCTCTGTTATATTTTGCAATGACATTTACATTATCACTAATCATACGACAGTTTGAAAAACATTGGTTAAAAAGCGAGTATTAAGAAAGGGCTGATTGCATGATTTCCATTAACAGTGTCAATAAAAGCTTTGGCAACAATCAAGTTTTAGTAGATATCAATTTAGAGGTAGAAAAATCAAATGTAATTGCATTAATCGGACCAAGCGGTGCAGGAAAATCCACGCTCATTCGAGTGATCAATGCACTTGAAGAAATTGATAACGGGGAAATTATAGTAGATGGGACGTCAATTCATGATAAAAAAACGGATATCAATAAAGCCCGTACAAATATCGGTTTCGTATTTCAAAGCTTTAATTTGTACCCATTTCTAACTGCGCTTGAAAATGTCACAATAGCCCCTATTAAAGTAAAAGGAATGACGAAGGCTGAAGCAGAAAAAATGGGTATTGTGTTACTTAGTTCCCTTGGATTAGCTGACAAAATACACGTCCATCCCTCTCATCTTTCAGGTGGACAACAACAACGTGTCGCCATTGCACGAGCTTTGGCGATGGACCCGCAAATCATGCTCTTCGATGAGCCTACTTCTGCACTTGACCCTGAAATGGTTAAAGAAGTATTGGATGCCATTCGGAAGCTTGCAAAAGAAGGGATGACGATGATTGTTGTGACGCATGAAATGGGATTTGCACGCGAAATATGTGACAAAATTGTTTTTATGGCTGAAGGAAAAATTGTTGAAGTCAATTCACCTGATAAGTTTTTCACTGCCCCTGAATCTGAACGTGCAAAGACATTCTTATCAAAAGTTTTAAATCACTAATATCAATAAAAGTAAAAACTTATGTTATTGTATCCATACACAAAGTAAAATTTGTAATTTATACTAGAAGTAAAGAAAGGATAGATAAAGCAAAGAACCTTTATCCATCCTTTTTATAATAAAGCTGACATTATTTGAATCTATAAGTACTGTTTAGACATAAAGTTTCTTACTATTTTCAACAGCCAAATCAAAAAGGAATATTATTTCCTCTCCGTAATCACCCACAAATCTAAATTCTTGTTCTATGAATCCAGCTTTTATGTATAAATTAATTGCTGCGATATTCGTATGATGAACAGTTAATATAATCTCATTCTTTTCAGGGAAGTGTTGCTTTGTTATTTTCGGCAATAATTTTAACACAGTAAGAGCAAATCCTTTTCTCTGGAACCGTGAGTCAATGGAGAACGATTTGAAAATAATACTATTCTCATTATTTGTATATATATTTTCACTTTTATTCGTATATAGGGCAAAACAGCCCACCAAATTTCCATCATAAATTACAACGAATGGCTGATTATATTGATCCTTCTTAAATGCAGCAATAACGTTAATAGGTAACTAAGTATAAATTGCTTGCTCTTCAGGTAAACAGTATTTACTGATAGCTGTAAAGTCACTTTCTTCAAAAGGCTTTATAACTAATTCACTCACCTATTTATCCTCCTATATTCTATTATTTATTTTCCAAGTATTACTTTTTGTATTTTAACATAGAGATTAGTTTTAATTTTTCGATTTTATATTCATTGAAAGATTTTTAGAGTACAAAAAAGCACACCACAACTAGAATTGTGATGTACTTTCTAAAAAAATCTATACCATATTAAACATGAAAATTAACTATTCAGTTTGTTTTTTCTTTTATTTTTTATCAACAAGAACTAATATAAGGGTAGCTATTGGACCTAAAAATAAAGATAGTAGAAACCAGTTGAATCCTGAACGATTCTTCCCCTGCGCAATACCTGCATTTATGAGCATAAGAGTACCCCAACCGACTACATATTGATTATCCATTATTTATCACGGCTTTCTTTTTTTATTACTATTTATACGGATAAAAAGGATTGTTGGTTTCAGAATAACACCTAACTATATTACTAGAACTTTTTCTACACCATTTTGCTTTAATATTTGCTGTGCCTTGTTGCGTATTGCTTCATTATGAAAACAATCTTCGTAGAATATCATACGACTAGGTTTTTTACTTGCTAAGATATTAATTTGGTCTAGTGATAGGTCCTCTTCAAGACAAATGAATACTGTACCTCCATTGACTGTAAAAACGGTACATCCCCCTAGTATGAATCGTTCAATTGGTAGTGCTATATCTATTCCTTGCTTGAGAAGTATTTCAAATAAAACGTCCTCTTCATTTCTTCCCTGTTTCACAGGTTGAGCTAAATTTAAAGGCATCTGTTCTACATTTGATAGGTATTCTTCCCATATTTTTAAATTCGTCGTATCTAGTTTGAAATTTTTAAAACCTAAATCATGGTGAGTGGAATGTTGTACCTCCCTTTTCATACATACCAAACGCTCTTTTCCAAGTTCTGATAATAACGGCTTTCTACCAACACTTTTTAAATAATCAATTAGTTTCTTTGTATCTTTTTTAGCTTCACTTGATAATTTCTCTTGTATTTGCTCAAGGTTTTCATTAATTTGCACCAGTATATAACGGAGTGATAGATTACTTTCAATATTGTATCGAACAGTCGCTTCGCCAAACGTCCCTGATCCAGCGAAAAAATCCATCACTATATCATCGTCTTTTAAAGCGACCATACTTAATAATCTTTTTATTAATTTTAAAGGTTTTTTACCGTTTCGATAATCCACAAATCCCTCTTTATCTAAACCGGTTGTTTTAATATCTGCCCAGAAATCACATGGATGTACGGTCAAATAATCATCAGCAAAAAGTATTTTAATACGTGGTGAATCCACAGCTGTATTATAGTGATTATTAATAAAATACAGCTTGTTATTTGGCGTGGTCATAACAAATGCTTGATTTCGATTTGTTTTTCTCTTTTCATCAGCAATAGCTTTGACACTAGCCGCTACTGAAACGGTTCTAATTATTCTCCAAGCATTAGAAAACAAGAATCCTTCAAAATCTTTTTTTTCAATGTTGTTCCTTTTTGCAAATTCAAAAACAGGGACTAATTGAATGTTTGCTAAAATGACATCACTTCTTTTAATGTCCTCTATAGTTCGATCTTCATTATCACGAATCTCTTTTAATTCTTCTATTTCTTTTTTATTTATATTTGTGAGAATTGTTTTATATTCATTATCCCATGTACTTTTAGGGATTCTTATTTTTTCAAATGTAGCATCTCTTTTTTTATAGCAAAGTACATATTCCTTTAATTTAGGAATTTTTCTTTTAACATGCGTCATTTTTACACCTGTTGGTTCAGACATCTTGACAACAATGGTCGTGACAAAATTCTCTTCCCCAAATATCTCATTGCAAATACGTTTTAAATTATCCACTTCATTATCGTCGATGGAGATAAAGATTACCCCTTCATCTGACAATAAGTTACGGGCGATTTTCAATCTCGGATACATCATATTTAACCATTCTGTATGAACTCTTCCGCTAGTCACTGCATTCGATTCTAAACTTTCATTCGTATGTTCTTTATAGTTTTTCATCGGGCCACGGAAGTTATCTTTATAAACAAAATTATTTCCAGTATTGTATGGAGGATCAATATAGATAAGCTTTACTCGATTATGATAACTATTTTGAAGTACTCGCAATACTTCTAAGTTATCCCCTTCAATATAAAGGTTTTTCGTTGTTTCCCAATCTAAACTCCCTGCAATATCAGGTCTTAAGGTTCCTGTCGTTTGCTTTTGGGCTGATTGTATCGCCTCTGTTTTACCATTCCATGTAAAATCAAACCGTTCTTTTTCAGTTTCTATCTGTTCACCTAATATCAATTGAAGCTTAGCAAAATCTATTTTGTTTTCTGTACAAATTTCCGGAAAAAGCTCTTTCATTTTTTCAATATTGTGCTGTACCGTATGAAAAGATTGACCAGCTAGTTTATCCATATAAGCGCACTCCTTTATATATGTAAAACTATACCAATTGTAAAAACTTCTTATTTGATAGTATATTCCCATTATCATAATAACTATTCAATCATTGTTCATTTATTATTTTCTCTATTTGTTGCAATTTTTTGGTATTAGCTAACATTTTGTAAACATATAGGTTAAAATAGTTCTTAAGTACCTTTTCTCCTGACCTTTGTTCTATTTTTATAAAGAATTAATATAAAGGTGGTTGTGTAAATGCTGTTAACAATTGACGAATTAAAAAATACAACGCACGCTACTTATTTATCCGGAAACCTCCAAGAGACTATTAAATTTGGGCATGAGCTAGTTGAAAAAGCTATGTTACAACAAGATAGGATTAGTATTCGTTCTGGCTATATGTACCTTGCAATTTCATACCATGCATTAGCTGATTTAAAAAACGCATTCCACTATATCTTTTTATACGATGAGTACTGTCAACAAAACAAAGAGGATTTGAGTGATCAAGAAAAAGAGAACCTTTATCTTCTTCTATTTTTTCTTTATGAATATAATGAAAACTGGGAAAAAGCAAGAGAAACAATAATTTTAAATATGGACCTATCCAAAAAACTTTATGCTACTGATATGATGTGCAATTGTTTTTGTAATTTAAGCAAGGTAGCTATTGCGGAGCAAAAATTTGACGAAGCACATGAATTTGCTTTGCATGGGTTGGATTTAGCATTATCAAAACATGCCGATATTCCCCAGCTTACGTTCCAGGCATTATGTAACCTTGTTGAGGCATCGTTAAAACTTAATCTACTAAATGATGCTACCAAGTATTTAAGTACATTATCAGCTTGTTTGGATGATTCTAACTCTATTAAGTGGCAAATCCTTTATTATCAATATGTCGGAGAGTTGTATTATTTGAAAGGTCAATTCGAAGTAAGTTATAAAGCAGCAACTACTTGCAAAGAACTAACGTCCAAAGCAGGGAATTTAGCTTCTAAAATAAGAATTATCTCACTGCTAATAGAGCTTTGTGAACGGTTAAATCACTTTGAAGACGGTTATTATTATTACAAAGAATATGTTGATATTTTACAAGAACTGAAACAAGCCGCTATCTATAAAACAACCCTCCAGCTAGAAATTCAACATCGTGTGGCAGCTATTCAAGAACGGTCAAACTTAGATGGCTTAACGAATATTTACAATCGTTATCATTTAGAAAATGTAGCAGCAAAGTGGTTATTAGAAGCAGCAAATGAAAAAACGAATGTTACTTGTCTAGTATTTGATATCGATAAATTCAAATCAATTAACGATCAATACGGACATTTAATTGGCGATGATGTCATCAAGCTAGTCGCAAACACTTGCAAAGAATTGTCCAATCTAGAAACAACCTTCGCAGCTCGTTTTGGTGGTGATGAATTTGTTATTTTACTCCGTCACCTAACATCAACTGAGGTAATGAAATTTGCAAATACTCTTAATCATACATTGGCTGCAATGAAGATACCTTTAGAAGATACTATACTAACATTTACAGTTAGTATGGGCATGGCAACAAACCTAAAAGGCGAAATAAATTCTTTCCACGAGATCTTCAAAAATGCCGATATCGCTTTATATAATGCAAAAGAAAATGGACGAAATCAGATTAGGCAGTATGAGTGATCTATTATTAAAGGAATCACTACTTTATACCACTTTTCAAAATAAGGTATACTTAAACTTCTAATTCAGTAATGAGTCAGAAGTTTATTTTTTTATAGAAAGTATTATCTTTTTTAAAGGAGTAAAAAGAATTATGGCAGAACTACTAAAAGATGTTTTTAATAAAGCGTTTTTTGAACAATTTTGTAAGAAGGTAACAAGCGTCTATCCAGAATTTAACGAACAGCAGTTCATGACTCTATTATTTGATGAAGAATGGGAACAACGTGAGTTAAAACAACGAACTCGACATATTACTCATACACTAAGAGCTACCTTACCCACTTCTTATCCGGATGCCATTGCTGTACTAAGTCAACTTGTTCCTGATTGCAAAGGTTTTGAGTACTTATTTTTCCCTGATTTTATAGAAGCTTATGGCTTATCAGATTGGGAAACTTCTATTGAAGCATTAAAACTCTTTACACTTACATCCAGCTCCGAATTTGCTGTACGCCCATTTATTGAAAAAGATCCGAAGAAAATGATGTCTATTATGGAAAAATGGGCAAGAGATGAAAATGAGCATGTGCGTAGATTGGCGAGTGAAGGGTGTCGACCGCGTCTTCCGTGGGGTCCTGCTTTGAAGATGTTTAAAAAAGACCCTACACCAATTATCCCTATTTTAGAGTTATTAAAAGCAGATGAAAGTGAATATGTCCGTAAAAGTGTGGCAAATAATTTAAATGATATAACAAAGGATCATCCTGAATTAGTGAAGTCCTTAGGTAAGAGTTGGATGGGTCATAACCCTAAAACAGATTGGATTATCAAACATGCTTGTAGAACCCTACTTAGACAAGCAGACCCGACTACACTCACATTGTTTGGATTCCATAACAATCCTATTGTTAAAATAAATGAGTTTGACCTTTCAACAGATCAACTAGCTATTGGTGAATCATTAACATTTAAGTTCACTTTTGCCAACCCCACTATAGATGCAGCAAAACTTCGGATCGAATATGGCATTGATTTTATGAAAGCAAATGGTATAACAAGAAGAAAGCTCTTTAAGATAACAGAAAATACGTATCTACCTGGAGAATATACTTATACTAGAAGTCATTCTTTTAAACAGTTATCTACTAGAAAACACTATCCAGGTGAACATCGAATAGCCATTGTCATTAATGGAGTAGAAATGGCTGGAATCGAGTTTGTATTGACTGAAGAAAAAAACAACGATAAATAAATTCAATGATTTTATGTTTTTTTCAATTCTTTCATATGCTCATTGTAGATTATTAATACGACAAGCCAACTATACTTTAGGCTCATAATACTTCTTTCTAATAAAGCAAAAACAGACTCTCGAATATGAGAATCTGTTTTTTTGCTCATTTATATATTTAAAAAAGCCTTTAATTCATCCATTTGTTTCGCGGCTTGCTGATAGCCCATATCATAATTTGCTCGCATTTGGGTTAAATCTTTTTCGAAACTATTTAAGGGTGCATCTGGTCTGAAGATAAAGACTCTTCCTTCTTTTTCCAATCGTTCACAATAATCGAGCGAGGCATTGTAATGATCCACACGCTGTTCCATGCTTTTTACTAAATTGGGATATCGTTTACGAAGGAGCTTCATAACTAATTTACTTTGACGATCTTTTACTTTTCTATAGCCTTTAGGTCGGGTTAACACAAGCACATGCTTTTCAAAACCTTCATCTACTAAATGCTGAATAGGAATTGGATCTGCTAATCCCCCATCATAGTATGGTGTATCATTTATTTTAATCTCTGGAAACAATACAGGGATTGCACAGGTAGCGCGCAGTAACGTACATTCCTTATCCATATCAAGTGCGTCCTTATATTCTATATCCCCTGTATACGCATTTGTTACACCAAACTTTACAGTTCCCTCGAATTGTTGGAATCTATCCCAATCAAATTTATCTAGCTCGTTTGGAATTATATTGTAAGCAAAGTTTAATCCAAATAAACTTCTTTCTCGCAAAAAATTACGAACGCCTATATAGCGTTTGTCATGACGATAATTAACAAGGACGCGAAGTGAACGCTCTTTTTGCTCTGACACATAAGAACAGGCATTAATAGCCCCTGCTGAAATACCGACAACATGTGGCATCATAATCTCTTCATCTAAAAAAGCATCGAGGACACCTGACGTAAATAACGTACGGAATGTTCCGCCCTCAAGTACTAAACTTGTATCCTTCACATTGACCTGCATTAAATCACTCTTTCACTATATTTCTATTATTATTTTATCATATCACTTGCACCTAGAAAAAAGCTAAAACAGTATATTAATGCTTGGATTCAAATTTCTTTTCATCCGCTTTTCTTTAGTTTTATCAACATATGTTAAAATTCATTGTTGTTTTTACATAAAAAATAGAGTTGTACCTAATATATTGGCCAACTCCGATATCTATACCTTTTATCGTGATTTGAATGTTTAAATAAACTCGTTCTTTTGTTAAATTAACGAATACGATCGTACAGCATATTTTATGTTCCAAGAAGGAGAATAAAATAAGTAATTGCGTACATTGGAAGTGCAATTGAAGTAATTATATACATTGTCATTTCGCCTTTAGAAAGTCTTCTTTTCCACTTAGTTAATTTAAGATGCCTACAATAAATTGCGCTAGAAATGAATATTAATAAGAAAGCTAATTCCATAATGTTCTCTAAAATGGTAATCAAATACTCAACTCCTTTTAGGTATTGCACTAAGAGAACTATTCTATAAAATTTTTCAAAAACCTTTATATTTAGGTAATTCAAACTTCTTTCAATCAAAAACATTTTTAGGCTTTGTTCATCTGTATCAAATGCAATTGTATCACTTTAATAATTTCGAAGATATTTCGTTGCGATCAATTTCTCATTATCTATAGAGATCAAGCCAAATAAGCTTTAAGTTGAATATGCTTCTTAATTAGCCAAAAACAACAATCAAGTTAAACAGATTCAATTATAAAGAAATAGGGCTACCCTCAAAGGCCGGTATTCACCGACTTTCTGGACAGCCCCTTTTCATACTACCGTTACTTCACTTTCACGCTAAGTTTGCTACTTTTATTTCCTGCTAGATCCTTCGCATAAATTGATAGTTTAGTATTTGCTTTTTGTTTTTTGATTTTCACACTGAAATTTCCTTTGCTTGATGCTTTAGCTGAGCCAATTTTTTTATGTTTACTATTGTAGATTGTAATTGTTGCTTTTGCTTCAGTTTTACCTTTTACTTTTGTAGTTTTCGATGTGATTTTAGATACTGTTGGTTTTTTTGGTGCAATTTTATCTTTTACAATAATTGTTTTTGATACGCCTTTATTACCTACTGTATCTTTCGTTTTTACGACTAATTTTACGTTTGCTTTTTGTTTTGTAATCTTCAGCGTATAGTTACCTTTGCTACTTGCCTTTGTTGATGTAAGTAGTTTAGAGCCTTTATAAATAGAAACTGTTGCTTTAGCTTCTGTAGTCCCTTTTACAGTAGTTGCTTTGTTTGAAATTGTTCCTACTATAAGTTTTGTTGGTCCAATTTTATCTAGTACAGTAATTGTTTTTGTTACACCAGCATTGCCAGTTTCATCTGTAGTCTTTACTACTAATTTCACATTCGCCTTTTGTGCAGGAATCTTTAACGCGAAAGTTCCTTTATTGTTAGCTTTTGTTGATGTTAGAAGTTTAGTTCCATTGTATATTGAGACTGTTGCATATGCTTCTGTTGTTCCTGTTACTGATGTTGTTTTGTTTGAAATTGTTCCCACTGTAAGTTCAGTTGGGCCCTCAGTATCTGGATTTTCCACTGGTGGATTAGTATCTGGTATTTCACCAGCTGCTAATCTCGCAAATGTTGATTTTCCATTCAATGCGTCTGCTAACGCAATGATTACTTGTTCAGTAGCCATTAAGTTTGTTTTAGAATCTTTAATCATCCATTTAAACGAACCATCTTCTAATTGATAATCATCAATCATTTTTTCAAGAATGTTAACTTTTTTACCGTCTTTTTCATAGCTCCATTTGTCAGCTGTTAAATCTTCTCCAGCTGTAGCTAGTCCCATAATAATACTTGCCATTGAGTTTGAATTATCTACAAAACCATCTTTTTGATATTTTGCATGAATACCATCTACTGCTTTTTTAATAGACTCGTTAATTGTTTCATTGGACTTATCAGTATTATTTAATAACGTTAATGCAGTTAAATTCCAACCTGTTACATCTAAGTCATCAGATGAACCAAATCCAGAGAATAATCCTGAATTATTTTGTTTCTTTAAAATTACTTCTAAATGTTTGGCTTTATCATAGTCTGCATTTGCTAAGCCTAGCGCAATTGATGCCCAAGATTCACCGTATGCTGTGAAAAAACTACCATCAGCCTTTTGTTTGTTTTGTAAATCTTCAACAATGTTGCGTTGTCCAAGATTTGTTGGATCTAATCCTAGAATATATGCACCAATAATAGTACCTGCGTCTTCATTTGAAGTGCTTGAAGTAGCCGCTTTTGGTTTCATCCAATAAGATTGTTCACTAGTAACTTCTGAGCCCTCTGCCCACTTGTAGTTTTTAATATCCATGCCTAGTGCATACATTGCTGATAATGACCAGTAGCCACTGTGGGAACTGATTACTCTAGAACTAATAGTTTGGTTGTTTATAATATAATATTGTTTTGCCTTCTCTAAAGAGTTCACTAGTTTTTCTTTGATTACTTGTGGTGATGTTGTTTGAGAAGTATGGTCTTCATTGTTTACTACCATATTATTTTCAGCTTGAGCTGTAAACGGCGATAATAGTGATAGTAGCATAACAAAAGCTAACACCATACTAGATGAACGTTTTAACATTTGAATTCCTCCGATTTTATTTAGATTTGTTGGATTCGGAATTCGGCTTTTTCATGCTAGTCGACTATTTAACTCTTACTCATATATTAAACGTTGGAAATTAAAAGTTCTTAACAATGAAAAAAGCTATTTCTCCATAGAGAAATAGCATAAATACAAAGAAATATAGGACAACAGTATTGTCTAATATAGATTGTTTTGCCGTAATCTCACTTTATTCCGAAGAGTAGATATACGCTATGAATTAGATAGGTCTCCTGGCTTATGCATCAATTTACTTTAAGGACCTTCCCGTATAAAACAGTGGTATTTCCTTATTTCATCAGCATTTACAGTTGCGGATACAGCTTCGGCATTTCACCGAATTCCCTTTTATGTATGTACTACATCTAATTCTGGCATACAATATTCACTTAATATAAACTTATCATAATATTGGAAATTAATCTATCGCATTTTGATTAGTTTTTGATATTTTACTCATAACACATCAAATAATTATACAAATAAAGAAAGAAACGTATGTATATTTATTTCAAAATTGTATTTATCGATGAATCTTTTAATATGTTAATCACATAATTCCTGTTACACATGTTAAAATTGAATTAATATCCTTTTTAAAAGCATGTATGGTTGAAGGAGGGATGAATTGTTTAATGTTGGAGATATGCTAATAATTATTGTCATTGCTTTAATGATATTAGGTACGATTTCTTTTATGCTATTTATTAGAAGAATCATTATAAATACAACTCCTAAGAATGAATCTACCGAACTAAATGAAAAATTGGATAAGATTATCATGTTATTGGAAAAGCAGTCTAAATAATTATTATTCAAAATACAAAACTAGCTGTTGTATCTAATACTAAATTCAACAGTTAGTTTTTAAGTTCATTTAATCCTGCTTTGATAATAATGGACGATTATTGTACCAAATAACTTCTACTGGAATATCGAAAAATGAAGAAAGCTTTTCACTTGTTAGCATATCGATTGTACTTCCAGAAGCAAATACTTGGCCCTTTTTTAATAATAATGTTTTCTGAAAAACCGGTAGAATTTCTTCAATATGATGTGTGACATAGATTATTGTTGGTCCGCTTTCTAAAGCTGCAATTTCACCAATTGTTTTTAACAATTGTTCTCTAGCTATGAAGTCAAACCCAGTAGCAGGCTCGTCTAATATGAGTAACTCTGGATCATCCATTAAGGCACGACCAATCAATATTCTTTGCTTTTCTCCTTGCGATAAAGTTTGATAATCACGATCGGCGTATTCAATACTCCCTAGTTTTTTCAATATACTTATTGCCTTTTCCCGAATAACCGGTGTTGGCTTTTCATATAGACCAATCGAAGCAAAAGCACCTGAAAGAACGATTTCAAATGCACTATCATTGGGATTTAATTTTTGTTGAAGTCCTGATGATACGAGGCCAATCTTCCTTCTAAGCTCTTCTCCTAAAACGGATTTCCCAAATGTTCTTCCTACTACCTTTAAATCACCCTTTGTCGGAAAATAATAAGAACATAGCATATTCAACAAAGCTGATTTGCCGGCTCCATTTAAACCGTACAATACCCAATGCTCCCCTTTTTCTATTTGCCAATTAATATTTTCTAGAATCCATTGCCCTTCTCGTTTCAAACATACCTCTTTCATATGTAATACCATTTCAAAAACCCCTTTATAGATATTCATTTCATTATAACTGAATATTCACTAAACAAGAGGTTGAGAGTGAGAAAATTGTTAAGAAGTTCTCCAAATAGAAAACCCCTCATGTGGTTAGACAAGAGGGGGTTATAGCTATTTTGCAAAAATTTGAGTTCCATATGTTGGATATTGAGCATTTTTACCTGAAACAACAATACCTATTCCAACTTTTTGATAATTAGGTGATAGTATATTTGCTCTGTGACCAGGGGAATTCATCCAACCATTCATAAAGCTTGTTGCAGTTGAATAACCTGCTGCAATATTCTCACCTGATGCATATGTGTTATAACCTGACCCTTTCAGGAGGTTAGACCAGCTTCCATAAGTTGGACTTGTATGACTAAAATAGCGATTTTTCTCCATATCTAATGAACGAATGATCGCTAGCTTTGTAAGCTTAGGATCTTGTTTTAAAGGTTTCAGTTTCTTTTTTGCACGTTCTTTATTTAAAATAGTAACTATTTGATCTTGCATTTTTTTATTTCCTAAATCAATGTAACTGTCGACAAATTTACCAGATTTAATCCAGTATGTCTTGCTACCTTTTTTGACTTTGATCCAACCATTTGTATTTGCAACACTCACTTTATAAATTCCAGCTGCAAGTTTCTTTGCTGATTTCGATCCTTTTTCTTTTTTATAAGTCGTTGTTTTTTTCGATAGATAGATATAATCACCAGTAAAACCGTCTTTTATCCACTTTTTATCTTTTGTTTGCATCCATTTATCTTTAGTTGTTTTTATAATCGTTACTTTCTTTTTTGCAGCTACTGTTGATTTTCTTCCATATCCGCCTTGCTTAGTAAACAATCTACTCTTTTCAGTTAGTGTTACTTTTTTTGTTTTTGGCGTACTTGCTTTAGCATAAATTGGACTTGCTAAACTGCCTAAAAAGATTATCGCCATGAAAAGGACGCTTAGTTTTTTTAGCATTTTCTTCAACTTAATTCCTCCGAATCTAATTTTTAAAACGGTATATTTTCAATGTAAGCAACACTCTCAATAGTTTTTTCGGAGAGTTCCACATTAAATATAGTCGTTTTATTAATATCAATAAAAAAAGAATCGTATAGACTACAATTTTTTATCACTATATCATATTATCAAATATTTATGGTCTCAAAGACCAAAAATAGTTTTATATTATTAATTTTTCAACCTTTCACAGATACTTAGACCTACTCTTTAAAACTGTTCATATATATTCCATCTGTTGTATACTAGTTTCATATAGCAATAGAAAGAGAGAATGTATGATTTCATTTATATTAACTACAAAACGTCTTTTAAAGGCTTTAATCCGTGCTTTTAAGCAACCGTTATTTATTTCATTGTTTACAACCTTATTTTTTATCCTTTTGTCAGGAACGATGTTTTATACAAAAGTAGAAGGATGGTCTATACTTGATGCCATATACTTTTGTGTTGTCAGTCTGATTCCGAGTGGTGTAGATACTTCGCTCACACCAACTACAAATCTGGGTAAAGTATTTACGATGTTTTATTTAGCAGTTGGTGTTGGAGTTATGTTTCTTACTTTATTGACTCTTGGTAAGACCATGATTAAGTCTACAGATGAACCGACTACTGATTTAAAAAAAAGAAGATCATCAAAATAAAAAGGTTGTCTTAAAAGACGACCTTTTTATTTTTTAATTGCTCAATACTCTATCAGTATTAACACTTACTTATAAAAGGATTTTTTTGTTACACGAATTGAAATTGAGATTTTTTTAGAAGTAGTCTCATTTCTCCCTTTAATTTTTGTCGATACTAAGTATTTTTTCACAATTTCCCCCTTTCGAATAATCGAAATATTTACTCTATATCTAATATACGCTATTATAAATATAGTCAATTTTATCTATACACGAAATAATTGTAGATACAAAGCACTTATATCAGATGACTAGAATATAGAAGAGAGGTTTTTTGTTTGAGTTTATTAGAAGTCTTAAAACAAGCTACACCTTACATACAAACGGCATTCAATAATGAAATCTTTGTGAGTATTGTTGAGCGTGGTCAAAACAAGGTTTACTTTGCGTCTCCAGGAACTAAAGTTGATCTAGGAGTAAAGACTGGTGACACGATGGAAGATACTGAAGAATTACGACAAGCCTTTACGGGGAAAAACGTTAAAAGAGATATACCAGCCGAATTTTACGGAGTCTTACTTCACACTAACATATATCCAATTAAAGAAAATGGTCATGTAATTGGAGCTTTTAGTTTAGTATTTTCAATGGAGAAACAAGAGAAATTACAATCTTATATGGATCATCTACAAAATGCTGTCCTAGGTTTACAGGATAAAGTACATCTTGTTGCCTCTCATTCAGAGGAGCTAGCAGCAACAAGTACTGAAATTACCGAACAATCTCGTCTAGCTCTTGCTGATTCAGAAGCTTCTCATAGCGTTACAGATTTTATCAAATCAATCTCTCAACAAACGAATTTGCTTGGGTTAAACGCCTCAATTGAAGCTGCACGAGCAGGTCAACATGGTGCTGGATTTAATATTGTTGCTCAAGAAGTTCGAAAACTATCTCTAGAAACAAAGTCGGCTACCGAAAAGATTGAAGATTCACTGAAAAATATCACGCAAAATTTACAAGGCTTAATGGGCAGTATGAGTCAGATCAATTCTGCTTCTAATGATCAAGCTGAGCTAGTACAAGACTTCAGCTCAATTATTGAAGAGCTAGGATTACTCAGCAATCAAATGGGGCAATTAATGAAAGAAACATTACGATGAATTTTTTCACTCCATGAGTTTTTAGATAGCAATACGATTTAGCTCATTGAATGCTTTATAATCAATGAGCTAATTATATACCCTCCATTAACTTCTCTATCTTGCTCTAAATTCATTTTTATTTCTTTTCTTCTTAAAAACATTTCAAATTTGTCCGATTTTGTTGTCATATTCCCCTTGAATAAAGGAACGAATGTTCTTATAATGAATATAAGAGGTGAAGCGCATGGAACGACAGTTAAATCCACAAAAATTGACGACTATTGAAACCTATCAACTACAACGTATAGCGACCGAACTACTTAGTACTGCTTCAAAGGAAACAGTATTATCTACTTTATCAATCTACGCATGTTCACAAAAGCAACATTGCTCAACAATAAAAACGAATGTTAATATAACTTGATTTAAGGTTCCGCATTAGGTTATTTTTCGTCCGTTACTACTTCTCTTTACACCTAATAAAAATAAGCCCTACACACTCTCAAAAGGTGTGTAGGGCTTATTACTTTCTTACAAAAGGTTTAGGCTATAAATCAAGATTCTAATAATAGGTCTTCAGGGTTTTCAAGTAATTCTTTTACAGTTTTTAAGAATCCTACAGAATCTTTACCATCAATAATACGGTGGTCATAAGATAGTGCAACGTACATCATTGGACGAATTTGTACTTCATCACCAACAGCGATTGGACGTTTTTGGATTGTATGCATACCTAAGATAGCAGCTTGAGTACCATTCATGATTGGTGTAGACATTAATGATCCAAATACACCACCATTAGTGATTGTGAATGAACCACCTTGTAAGTCAGCGATTTGTAATTTTTTGTCGCGTGCTTTTTTAGCAAGACCACCGATTGCATCTTCGATTTCAGCGAAGTTTTTACGGTCGCAATCGCGAACAACTGGTACTACTAATCCATCGTCAGTAGATACAGCAACACCAACATCATAGAAGTTATTAAGGTGGATTTCATTACCTACGATTTGAGCATTAACGTATGGATATTTTTTAAGTGCAGCAACTACTGCTTTTGTAAAGAATGACATGAAACCAAGACGAGTTCCATCATGCTTTTCTTGGAATTGATCTTTTTTACGGCTACGAAGTGCCATAACGTTTGTCATATCGATTTCGTTGAAAGTAGTAAGCATTGCCGTACTTTGTTTTACTTCAAGTAAACGAGTTGCGATTGTTTGACGACGACGAGACATTTTTTCAACTGTCACGCGAGATTCGTCAACTGCAGGAGTAGCAGCTTTCGGTGCTTCAGCTGGTTTTGCAGCAGGAGCAGCTGACGCTGTACCATGTGCAGCCACATCTTGTACGCGAACTCGACCTTGAGGATCTACTGGAGATACAGATGCTAAGTCGATTCCTTTTTCACGAGCTAATTTGCGAGCAGCTGGGCTAGCAATTACACGCTCAGTTGAAGATGATTCTTCTACAACTACAGGTGCTGGTGCAGCTTTTGGTGCTTCTACAGCTGGTGCCGGTGCAGCCTCTTCAGCTGCTGGTGTTGGTGCTGGAGTTGCTGGAGTTGCAGCAGCATCACCTGCTTCAACGATTGCAATTACAGCACCTACTAATACAGTATCGCCTTCTTCAGCAAGGATTTCTTTCAAAATACCAGCTTCTTCAGAGATAATTTCAGCGTTTACTTTATCAGTTTCAAGTTCAACGATGAACTCACCTTTTTCTACTTTATCACCAGGTTTTTTCACCCACTGTGCGATCGTACCTTCTGTGATAGATTCTGCTAATTCCGGGACAATAATTTCAGCCACAATAATTTCCTCCTTCAAAATATTCGCTATTAGCGAGTTACAGCTTCTTCAATAATACGTGCTTGTTCAGCTTTGTATGAATCTGCATCACCTTCAGCAGGAGATGAACGTACGATACGACCGATGTAACGAACGTCTTTGTCTTCTGCTACTTCACGCATATAAGGATCTGCAAATGTCCATGACCCCATGTTTTGAGGTTCTTCTTGTACCCATGCAAGTTCTTTTGCGTTAGGGAAACGTTTAATAATTGCAGCAATTTTCTCAGATGGGAATGGGTACAGTTGTTCAACGCGTACTAAGTGTACGTGATCGAAATCTTTACCATCTCCAACTTTTTCTGCAATATCAATAGCTACTTTACCTGAAGCAAATAGAATACGCTCTACTTTTTTCGTAGCTGAACCAGTTGTCGGGTGTTCAATAACTGTTTCAAAATGACCAGTTGCTAATTCCTCTACATCTGCAGCTACGATTTGATTACGTAATAGTGATTTTGGTGATACAAGAACTAATGGACGAATTGCTTCTGTACCTAACATCTTAGCTTGACGGCGTAATAAATGGAAGTAGTTTGCAGCGCTTGATAGGTTTGCAACAGTCCAGTTGTTTTCACCAGCTAATTGTAAGAAACGTTCTAAACGAGCACTTGTATGTTCTGAACCTTGACCTTCAGCAGCATGCGGTAATAACATAACAAGACCTGATTTTTGACCCCATTTAGAGCGAGATGCAGAAATGAAGTTATCAAACATTACTTGAGCCATGTTTGCGAAGTCACCGTATTGCGCTTCCCAGATAGTTAGATTTTTCTCATTTTCTAAATTATAGCCATATTCATAGCCTACGATAGCAGCTTCAGATAATGGGCTGTTATACACTACAAATGAAGAGTCCGCACCAGTAATATGGTGTAATGGTGTTAATTCTGCACCTGTTTTTTCGTCATGTAACACAAGGTGACGGTGTGCGAATGTACCACGTTGTGCATCTTGACCTGTTAAACGGATTGAATTACCTTCTTGTGTAATTGTTCCGAAAGCTAACGTTTCAGCATGACCCCAGTCAATTTTACCTTTACCTACGAATGCATCTTCACGACGGCTAAGGATTTTGCCTAGTTTTTTGAAGACATTGAAGTCTTGTGGCCATGTTAATAATTCTTTGTTCATTTTTTCTAGACGTTCGCGCTCAACACCAGTTTCTACGATATCATAACCGTTTTTCACAGCTTCTGGCATTTCGTTTTCAACATGTTGCCCTTCGCCAACTTCTTTCACATGATCATATGCTGCTTGCATTTCTTTTTGTGTATCAGCATCTAAAGTAGCAACTTCTTCTGCTGTTACAATACCTTGACCTGCAAGTGCTTTACCGTACAATGCACGTACTGTATCGTGTCCATGAACACCTGTGTACATTGTTGGGTTTGTGATCATTGGTTCGTCCATTTCATTATGACCATATCGGCGGTAACCAACTAAGTCTACTAAAATATCCTTACCAAATTGTTCACGATATTCTACTGCAAAACGAGCCACTTGTACAACTGCTTCTGGATCATCCGCATTAACGTGTAATATTGGAATTTCATAACCTTTTGCAGGGTCTGAAGAATAAACAGTTGAACGTGAATCATAATGCTCAGTAGTAAATCCAATCATATTATTAGCAATAATATGAACTGAACCACCTGTGTTAAATCCTTTTGTGCGTGAGTAGTTCATCGTTTCAGTTACAACACCTTGACCAGCAAACGCTGCGTCACCATGAACTAAAATCGCTAGAGCAGATTTAGCATCTTGAGTTGGAGCACCTGCTTTAGAAGTGTTATCTTGAGCTGCACGAGCTTGACCTGTAACAACCGGACTTACTACTTCTAAATGAGATGGGTTATAGGCTAATTTGATTGTTGCACCTTTTTTGCTGTTATATGTAGCACCCATATGATATTTAACATCGCCAAACCATCCTTTAGTTACTTCTAAAGAACCGTCTTTCGGAATAAATAACTCATTTGGAACGTGCGCAAAATCAGCAAACATCATATCATATGGTTTGTGTAATACATGCGTTAACACATTTAAGCGACCACGGTGAGCCATACCGATCATAACATTTTTTACACCTTTGTCTTCTGAACGGTGAACGATTTCATCCATAAGAACAACTAATGCATCTAAACCTTCGATAGAAAAACGTTTTTGTCCTACAAATGTTTTGTGGATGAATTTCTCAAATCCTTCAACCTTTGTTAGTTGGTTTAAAACTGCTTTTCTCTCATCATTTGAAAGACCTGCGTTTAATACGCCACTTTCAATTTTAGATTGTAGCCACACACTCTCTTCTCTGTTAACAACGTGTGCAATTTCTACAGCAATTTTACTTGTATAAATCGCTTTTAGGTAATTAATTGCATCTAATCCATTGTTAACGCTTGCAGGAATGTCTTTTAATAATAACGAAGCAGGTATTTCGATTAGATCTTGATCAGATAAACCGTAAGTTTTTGCTTCGATTCGAGTAGTGTCACGTGGATGGTCTTTTAAAGGATAAATGTCTGCTCCTAAGTGACCATATACACGAATGGCATCCGCATATTGAACGGCAGCTAAAACTTTTGCAAAGTTACCTGGTTCAACGCTTGTAGCGTTTGATACTTCACTAGTTTGAACTGGTGCTCCGTATTGTTCGAATAATGATACAAGTTCTGGATCAACTTCTTCTGGTGATGTTAAATACAAATCGTACATTTCCATCACATAGCCAAGGTTGGGACCTGAAAAAGCTGCCCATGGTGAGCTTACAGGTGAAACATTGTTTGACATGTAGAATTACCTCCAACTTTTTTGCCAAGTGGCAGTTCCATTAATTAATTTAATTAATAATTTGAAAATCCACTAACTATCTTACCATTCTTCCTGCTTAAGTGAAACAACTGTATTAATAAATCAAGAAGAACATTTTTCCCCTTCAATCTTACTACTCTTCACAAAAAATACAATCGTTTTCAACAAATTTAGCAATTTTTTTCTTGAACGAACTAATAATAGAATAAACTTTGATAAAAACGTCATTTTTCAGCTGGCAATTCTATAGAAAAAGTGCTACCGAAATGGAGTTTACTCTTCACTTTTATCGTTCCACAGTATTTATTTACCAGCATATTTACAATACTCAATCCTAATCCTGTACCCCCACCATCTCGGGAACGAGATGAGTCGACTCTATAAAATCGGTCAAATATCCGTGCTTGGTCTTCCTCTGCAATACCAATTCCTTGATCTGATACTTCAATTTGCACATTTTCATGCTGTTTTGAAAGTCGGATTTTAATCCTTGGACTATTTTCCGAATAACGTATAGCGTTTTGCAAAAGATTGCGTAAAATCTGACCATAAGCATTGTCAGAAATAATTGCCCTGTAACTATTTTCTGAATCAACTTCTAATTCAATCGTTGCATCTGGGGATAGTACTTTTATTTCCTCCATAATATCGGCAGTAATCATAAGAATATCAGCATTGTTTTGTAAATCGTTCTGTTCTCTTCTTGCAAGTTCTAACATCTCTTCTATAAGCTTTTTCATACGTGTAATTTCTAGTAAGGAAGTATTTAATGATTCTTCCAAAACAGCTGGATCGTCTTTCCCCCACCTTTTAATTAACGATAGGTGTCCTTCTACTACTTGAATAGGGGTTCTCAGCTCATGAGAGGCATCAGAAATGAATTGTTGTTGGCTAAGGAATGATTGCTCTAGTTCCCCCATCATCGATCGATATACGGTCAATAAGTCACCAATTTCATCCTTGGCATCGTATTGAAGTTTAATGGGCGCCTTAAATCCCTGTTCTGCCACTTCCGTCATCTCAAGTCTCAGGTCGTCTAGTGGTTTCAATAATGTAGTCGCCAAAATATAGCCTATTCCTGCAGATGCTATGAGGGCCCCTAACCCTAAAATACACATAGCCGTTAAAATATATCGCATAAGTGATAGAAACGAAGTCAAGGGGTGCGTCAATTGTATATAGCCTGAAAAAGGACCAATCTTGATTGTCGATGCAGCCAAAAACGTATCTACATTCTCTACCTTTTCTTTCGAAATAGCATAACCGTGGTTTGGTAAACCTTCTGGTACTGAAGGCATGATTTTCGTCGAATCATTAATACGTAATATTTCTACTTTATCTTGATTTAGTATACGGACTGTTTGATTCTTATCTACAATAGAATTCATAAGCCCCTTATTTGACTGAATATCATGTATGGTTAAGAAATTACCTTGAGATTCAAAGAACACTGTTAAGTCATCCATTGTACGCTTTACTGACTGCTCCTGCTCATTTAACAGCCATGAGTGGATAGCAATGTAAAGGACAGAACAAATGACAGCAAAGCTAACGAAAATGACGACAGCAGATGTAAGTGCCCACTTCCCTTTTAACGACTGGTTTGATAAATAATGTTGGATTTTATTCATTCTCGCATCACATACCCAACTCCACGCACTGTTTCAATGTAGCCACTTTCTAATTTTGGTAGTTTTGAGCGCAGGTGACGGATATATACGTCTACGACATTTGTTTCCACATCAGATTGATAACCCCATACCTGCTCTAAAATTTGATCACGGGTACAAACACGATTCTTATTTTCAATTAATAAGCTGAGTAGATCAAATTCTGTTTTAGTCAAACTAAGTATTTCCTCATTGACATAGGCAGTGTATGCCGGAGAATCAATAGTAATATTTTTAAATACTAATTGTTGTCCTGTTGACTCGATCGAAGTATATCGCCTTAAAATTGAGCGAATTCTTGCTAATAATTCTTCAATAGCAAAAGGTTTTACAATGTAATCATCAGCTCCCGCATCTAGACCAGCTACACGGTCAATTACAGCATCTCGAGCGGTTATTAAAATAATAGGTACATCCGAAATGGCTCTAATGCGTCTACATACTTCAATTCCATTTAATTCTGGAAGCATAACATCGAGTAAAATGACATCGAATTCTTGCTCTAGAGCCGTCTCTAAACCAATACGGCCGTTTGAACAAACTGTCACTCCAAATTGTTCATGCTTCAGTTCTAGTTCAATAAATCGTGCAATGTTTTTTTCATCTTCTACTAATAGAATATGCTTTTGCATTGAAAACACCTTCCATCTTTAACTTGAAAAATGATACGAGTTTTTCCCTTTTGTTTTTTTCGCAATATATAGTGCCTCATCAGCTTTATCTAGCAAGTCTTCTATTGATTGACCATTCTCAGGGAATGAAGCGATCCCAATAGACGATGTAGGTGAAAAGTGTTGTTCGTTAATTGTCCAGCCATCTTTTAGTGTTTGTTGAATACGTTTAATAGTATTTTTCACTTGCTGCTTACGGGTGCATTGGTCTTTTGACATATTAGTTAAAACAACAATAAATTCGTCTCCACCTATTCGACTAACTATATCTAAATCACGAACACTGGCAACAAGCGCCAGTCCAAAATTACGGATAAAGTCATCCCCTACATCATGACCGAAATCATCGTTCACTTTTTTAAAATCATCCCCATCAATATAGAGCAATGTAATAGCGTAATCTAGAGCAATCGCTTCTTTAACTAACTTAGTAAATTCCATTAATAAGTAGCGTCGATTTGGTAGCAGCGTTAAACTATCATGATAGGCCATAAAGCGCAATTGATCTTCCCTTTTCTTACGATGGGTAATTTCCCTAGCGACACTTACATATTGGAACACTTCATCACGTTCAGCATCCTTAACTGCTGTTAGATAGGTTTCAGTCCAAAAAGTTTCTCCATTTTTCGTTTTAATCTGTAAATCAATCTGTACGTCCCCTTTTTCCAATAGTGTCGATGAAAATTCACCCTTTAACAATTCCTTACTATCATCAGACATCATATCAAAATAGAAACGCCCAAGTAGCTCGTCCTTTTCAAAGCCAAGTTGTTTAATATGGTTTGGGGAAACATAAATGATTATGCCATCATCGTTCGTAATGACAATCAAATCATTTGTATTTTCGGTAATAAGTCGGAAAGTTTTTTCAATATTCCGAAGGTTGGTCATCATAATTTTTTTATCAGATACATCGAAACAAACAGAAAGAAAACTCTCAATTTCACCATAATTACTGAATATCGGAACAATTGTAGTATCCATCCAGTATCGGTTCCCATATTTAGAATGGTTGCAAATTTCTCCGCGCCAAATTTGACCATTTAGTAACGTTTTCCACATTTCTTCATAAAATGAAGAAGACTGAGTCCGTGAATTTAATATCTTATTCGATTTTCCGATTAGCTCATCTGCACTATATTGACTTGATTGCGCATAGCGCTCATTTACAAATTTAATGATGCCATTTTTATCTGTAATACAAATATTTGCCGCTGAATTCAGAGCTCCTTTATAACTATTAAGCATATGATTTACTTGACGTAAATCTTCTTTTAATTGAATATTTTTCGTTAATTCTAACCATTGAATATAAATAGCTACAACTTGGTTATTAGTAGTGATTGGCGAAAAACTGACAAGGAATTGGCTATCATTGCCATCCGCTTTTTTATGTGTATACAAAACGGAAGGATTCCCTCTTCCATTTAAAGCGTCTTGGAGATGCTCTGTGAATGATTCATGATCTTCTGGTGAAACAAGATGAAAATCAAAAAACATTCTACCTTTCCAGTCTTCAATCTTGCAGTTAAAGTACTGCTCAAATTTCGGATTACCATCAAAAAAGGTTAAATCATTAGCTAATACAATTGTTGGGTCCATTTTCATGTCAAAAAGTGATTGTAGAAATAAGTTTTTTTCCTCTATCACTTTTTGCTGTGAAATTTCTTTCGTAACGGCAAGTATATATTGCTTTCCACCATAAAAAATTGGCGTAACGGTTGTTTCATTCGTGCGCTCAGTGTCAGAGAACAAATAGAAATCTCGGTATTGAAGAAGTTGCTGTTTCTCGATGGATTCATTGTAATATTTAACTATCATCTCAACGATTTCTGTTTCTAAACAAGCAGAAAGACTTTTGCCTATTGGCGACTCGTCAAAAACATCTTCAGCTACACGATTTATGTATACGTATAGATATTCATTACTGACTTTTTCCATTAAAAAAACAAAATCTAAACAATTTTGATAAAGCGCATCAAACTGCTCTTTAGTAATCAGATTGCCATTCAATATTGCCACCTCTTCAAGAAGTTAAATAAATAGATATGCTGTTTTAGTCTCTGCATAAGTTATTAGAGATTCATAAGCTTTTTGTTCGTCTGTTTCCTTAACAGATTGCCACAACCATTCTTTTTCAGTGCTCAACTCTAATTCAGCTACAAATGTTGCATTACCAATCAGTTTTAAAACATAATTACCTGCATTATGATGCACATGACATTGAACAAAGCCACCAGGGTTATAGACTGTTACTTTACTAGCTGAAACTACTCCCTCTATAGAAGAAACTAATGCAGATGCTGTCATCGCCGTACCACAAGCATTAGTAAAGCCTACTCCACGTTCATATGTACGGACGTAAATTGAGTCCTCATCCATCGGATACACATAGCTCACATTTACACCGTCTTGACAATACTCATTATCACCATTTAATGTGCTAGATAAACTTTCTTGATGATGTGTATTGGCTATTTTATCAGACCGAACAATTCCGATTAAATGTGGATTAGGAACTGAAACAGCTGTAAATGAAATGTCATCAGCAAATTCCTCAATTATTTCATTACGAATTTGTTGTTTGTTTTTGTAAAGCATTGGTAAAGAAACAAGGTCAAAAGATACTGGTGCAATTTCAACAGAATATGTTGGAATGCCCTCGAAAATTGATGGTTCTTTTTGTACCATTAAGACGGCTTTCATTGTTTCAATATATGCCTTTGAAACATTGTATTTTTCACAAATATAGCGAGCGACGCAACGTAAACCGTTGCCACACATAGATGCCTCAGATCCGTCAGCATTAATGACACGCATTTTTGCAAGTCCTTTTTTAGATGGTGCAACAAGCAATAGGCCATCTGCTCCCCCAAGATTGTCTTTTTGACAAAGCCAAACGCCAAGTTTAGACCAATCCATACTTTTTTCGTCAGTTGTTTCAAATATGTAAAAGGTATTGCCTGAACCGTGAACTTTATGTAACTGCATTAACATATACATCCCCCCGTATTATCTATATATATCATAATTCTATTTTGTCAAGCATACAACTGTATATGTTCCAATTAAGGCTTGTAAATATTACAAATTTATTTTTTCATGTTTTTTTCTTTGCAAATCAGGTAAAACTTAGTATAGTTAAATTGCAAAATAATTTCATAAAATGATTCCTATTTTTTATAGAGTCAATAGGGAAGGCAAATGGTGCGCCACCAGTAGTCATGCTGGTTCTAGTGGGTTCGATTCCCACCCCGAAATTTTTTATGCAACATTATATGAAAAATTTCGAGGGGGCTAGGACCTGCCATTTATTTGGACGTTCACCCCCGTAAAGGAGGCGTTTCGCTTGATTAAGCGACGTGAATTACACGAATGTAACGATCTTTATGAGTTACTAAAACACCCATCTGTCTTCCCTTTTGTGCGTCAGAAAGCTAATAGTGCCGATGAGTACTGGTTTTTGACTAGCCAACTAATGGAAGACGAGGAGAACGGTAAAGCCGTTTCTCGTACGATAACCGATGACTGGGGACAACCCATCGGCACAATTACCGTCTATGATGTGCAAGACGGCGCTGGCTTTTTAGGCACCTGGATCGGTACCCCACACCAAGGAAAAGGATACAACCAGAAAGCAAAAGAACTCTTCTTACATGAACTGTTCTTTGAACTGGAGTTCCATACCGTTTTCTTACGAATTCGCTCTGAAAACGCCAAATCCCTTCGTGCTGCCGAGAAAATTGGCTATATAATGGATGCTAAAGAAAGCCATCCATCCCTATATGAACAAATCAACCAAGGTGACAAGCACTTTGAACTAATGAAAATCCAAAAAGACTACTTTTATTTATATACAGCTAGTCAGAAAAAAGAAGAAGAAGAACAAGCGATGTAATCTTAAATGCTGAAGCGGCCCGTTTAGCCTCGACAAGCACTGGAAGGCTCGAATCAAAAGCATCACTTCAGCTTTTGACCGAGAGACTGAAGTGACCTCGAGAGGCTGGCCGCTGAAGCTGGATATCTAACTAAATGCTGAGGGCGCTCGCTCAGACTCGACAGCCGTTGGAGGGCTCGAACACAAGACGCTTTTTGTCTTGTGCCGAGAGACCGAAACGACCCGAGAGTCTAGCGCCTGAAGCTAGGCATTCTACTTTGGGACACTTCCATTCCCTATCGCTCGTTCAACCACATAACGGTATTTTCATTAAAAGAAGCCTTCACAAAAGTGAAAGCTTTTTTTCTCTTGGCTCTGTTAAAATTTAATGTTGATAATTTAATAATATTAAAAGAAACCCATTATATAAGAGTTGCTCATCCTTATTGCAATAACTCTAGCCATTAGTAGAATAAGTAACAACTTCTATTGAGTATTACCTTTTGATATTCATTAGAATTCATCATTGTAATGATCGATATTATTAATTACTATTACAATGATAGATTAGTTGTACAACGCCAGAAGAGAAAGTTTTTGTATTAACCACTTTTAAATTTAACCTCTGTTTTATATCAATAAACATCGGTTTTCCTTCTCCCAAAATAACAGGGTGGATAGATAATCTAAATTCATCAACAAGCCCTAAATTTATAAAAGTTGTAATGAGACTTGCTCCGCCATATAGCCAGATGTCTTTACCAGGCTTATTCTTCAATTTATTTACTTCTTCAAGAATATTTTCATTTATAAATATTGCTCGATTATCTGCCTCTTTTTGTGTTCTGGAAAATACATATTTTTCTTTACTATGAACCAATCCCCAAATTTCTTTTTCGCTATCAGAATCTTTAGTTTTCGGAATATATTGTCCCCATAAATCGTAGCTTTTTCTACCATATAAAATAGTATCAATTTGATTCAAGAAATTAGTGAACCCCATATCAGGTTCCATAATGCACCAATCAACTTCTCCATTTTTCCCTTCAATAAAACCATCTAAAGTAACTGCTAAATCTAAAATTATTCTTCTCTGTTTTACGTTATTAGACATATCTCTTTCTCCTTTTATCATTTCAGATATTGTTTCTTCTGCCCCGATATTCAATAATTCATTATTGATAGCATGTAAAAAATTACTAAAATAATTTGCCCGTTGAATAAGGATTACACAACGAATTTAGATAATCGTCGGCTATTATAAGTATCTGTCATTTCAAATACAACTGAGGATGAAAGTTCAACATACAGTATAAACCATTGATAGGCTTGTTCCTTTTTGGCATGTGGTATCTTGTCGATATACTTTAATAAGTTGCTAAATGCTTTGCTCACCTTAAATAATCGAATACTTGTTCTTATTATGATTTTAACAAGTATTCGGAGAGGTATCAAATATCAACATTTACCTTTAACAAAGCCTTTCCCTTAAAAAGTTCATACGCAATCGAACTTACAAATCCCTCTTATATTTATACAAAAAAGGACATTAACTATATTTAAAGTTAATGTCCTTCATATTAAGCTATCTCAGTTAGAGATACTTTTGTTATTTAGCATAATTTAATATCAACTCTACCATTTCATCTGGTGTTTTAGGAGATTCTGTTTCTCGCATTTGCTTGATCAAACCTTCTTTATGTTGCTCCAAGCTAAGTAGTGCTTCCATAAATGTTTTATTCGTTAAATCATCTTCTTGTAAAACTTCAGCTAAACCTTGTTCAAAAAATAGCTTAGCATTCAAAATTTGATCACCACGTGATTTTTGTAGAGATAACGGAATTAGTAACATTGGTTTTTCTAAAGCTAAAAACTCAAAAATAGAGTTTGAACCCGCTCTAGATACGATTAGATCAGAAGCGTGTAATAGGTCTGGCAATTCTGTCGTTACATATTCAAACTGCTTATAGCCAGGCATATTTACTAAAGCTTCATCTATATGCCCTTTTCCGCAAAGATGAATAACGTTGTGATTTTCTAAAAGTTGCACAATATTAGCGCGTACTGCATCGTTAATAAATTTAGAACCTTGGCTACCACCCATAATCAGGATTACTTCTTTTCTTTCTTTAAATTCACATAATGCTAAGCCTGTTGCTTTTCGTCCTTCAAATAATGCTGGTCGAATAATTGATCCCGTGCAAGACGCCTTTTCTGCTGGTAAATGCTTAAGTGTTTGCTTGAATACTGTGAAAATATGCGAAGCAAATGGTAATGATAATTTATTGGCAAGACCTGGTGTAACATCAGATTCATGCGCAATAACTGGAACTCCAGCCATTTTTGCTGCCATAACAACAGGTACTGATACAAAGCCACCTTTAGAAAAAATCGCTACAGGTTTTAATTTACGAATAATCGTTATTGCTTGTGCAACACCTGCTAAAACTCTGAACGGGTCTGTAAAATTTTTCATTGAAAAATAACGTCTTAATTTACCGCTTGAAATTGCATGATATTGGAGGTCAGGGAATGCCTGGCCTATAATTTCTTTTTCAATGCCCTCTTTTGAGCCGATATAGTGCACCTCATAGCCTTTTTTAAGGAAAGATGGTATTATAGCCTGATTGAGTGAAACATGGCCAGCTGTACCCCCACCAGTTAATATTATTGTTTGGTTCGTCATTATTATTCTCCTATTCTGCTAGAACAATGTATGAACTGCTTTGGATTTATTAGAACAGCTACTTATTTTACTATACGAAATCACAATAGAAAAGATGTCAATTAATACTTGGAGGCGAATTATATGCATGAAACATCTACGATGAGAGCAAAATGGACAGTCATGCTGAAAATTGTGTTTCCGATCTTAATCACCCAAATTGCTTTATATTTAATGTCGTTTTTCGATGTCTTAATGTCAAGTAAATATAGCACTGCTGACTTAGCAGGTGTTTCCATTGGTTCTTCGATTTGGTTGCCTGTTTATACAGGTTTATCAGGAATTCTTTTGTCCATAACACCTATTGTAGCACAATTTGTCGGTGCAAAAAGGCAGAAAGAAGCGACATTTTCAGTTCAACAAGGATTTTATGTCGCAATTGTATTAGCAATTATTATTTTCGGACTATTAATGGCAGGCATTAATCCCTTATTAAATGCGATGACTTTAGAACCTGAAGTACAACGCATTGCACATGATTATTTGATCGCTATGAGTTTTGGCTTAATTCCTTTATTTGTTTATAGTGTTCTACGATGTTTCATCGATGCTCTTGGAAAAACTAGAATATCTATGTTCGTAACTTTACTAGCTACACCGGTCAATATTTTCTTTAACTACTTATTAATTTTCGGTAAATTTGGCTTTCCTGAGCTTGGAGGAGTGGGCTCCGGGGTGGCTTCAGCCATAACTTATTGGATTATTTGTGCTGTGGCTATTGTCATTACTATGAAGGGTCAACCATTTAAAAACTTTAAATTGTATGCAAGTTGGCCAAAAATCCACTTTGCAAAATGGCTAGAAATTTGCAAAATCGGGGTACCTATTGGCTTATCTATTTTTGCAGAAACAAGCATATTCTCAATTGTTGCAATAATGATGAGTAATTACAGTACCGCTGTTATTGGTGCCCATCAAATTGCGATGAACTTTGCAAGTCTTACCTATATGATGCCTTTGAGTATAGCAATGGGTGCAACTATTTTAATAGGCTTTGAAGTTGGTGCTAAACGATTCAAAGATGCACGTATTTATAGCTACATATCAGTCGTGACAGCCGTTATTTTCAGTTTTATTTCTGCAACTATTTTAATCATTTTCAGAGAACAAATAGCCGGTGTGTATTCAACTGATCCACAAGTACTAGCTTTAGCAACCCAGTTTCTAATTTACGCTGCTTTCTTCCAATTGTCGGACGCCATACAAGCACCGGTCCAAGGAGCATTACGCGGGTATAAGGATGTGACTATTACTTTCATAATGGCTATGATATCGTATTGGGTAATTGGATTACCTCTTGGCTATGTTATTGCAAATTATACAGATTTAGGACCTTTCGGTTACTGGATTGGTCTTATTAGTGGTCTTACAGCTGGTGCTGTAACCCTAAGTTTCCGTCTCCTTATTGTTCAGCGGAAAGCGAAAAAAGAGCCACAAGAAAACTCCTCTATTGCTTAATAGAGGGGTTTATATTCCTCTAAAATTACAACTACTCTAATATCCTAGTTCTTGTAATTGTAATTTTAGGCTTTAATGTTAATGAAGCAAACTTTTCTCCCCATTTTTCATCCCATACTTTTGGATGGAACGCACGTATCTTTCGCCCAATTCCTAATGCATCTGATGGTGCATCTTGAAGTTTAACTAACAATTTTTCAACGTCTTCCTGAACCTTTTTCGTCAAAAACCCTTGCAACTCTCTCCTTGTTTTATCTTCATATAATCTATTATGAGCGAACTCCTCAATATTTACATTTAATTTTTAATTTATATGTATGGTTGCTGACGAAACATCCAACTGTTCTTGTACTTCTTTTCTATTGAGTAAGGAACCATAATAGCAAATAACAGCGAATGGCTCACCTGGCCAATCGATTTCGCGAGCTACAAAATCAGCTGAGTTATAAAAGGTCTTTTGTAGTTGCGATATAAATGTTTCAATTTGCTGCATTAAGTCTCCCCCTTTTTGGATTAGTATAGGAAAGTTCAAATAAATTTAATCGACCTTTTAAGGTATATAACAAAAAACCAGCTCTCAAAATTGAGAGCTGGTTTACTATATATAGTATTCTTTATTTTGCTTTAATAAATTGTTGTGTCCAGTAGTTACCATTAGCAGCATAACCTACACCAATATGAGTAAATGATGTACTCATAATATTTGCACGATGACCTGGTGAATTCATCCAACCTTTTACAACTTCTTCTGGTGTTTTTTGACCCATAGCAATATTTTCTCCAGCAGCACTGTATTTAATACCTAGTGCTTTCATACGATCAAATGGTGAACCAAAAGTTGGGCTTGTATGTGAGAAATATTTATTTTTTTGCATATCAAGTGATTTCTCACGTGCTGCACCCATCAAAGCTTTATCTGATTTAAGAGCAGCTAATCCAGCTTTTTGACGTTCAACATTAGTTAACTCAATAACTTTTTGTTCGAATTGATCTACAGTCGATGATGTAGAGTTATTCGAATTTGATGAATTGCTACCTGAATTACCTGTATTGCCATTTGACGAACTGTTGCCTGAGTTACCTGTGTTGCCATTTGACGAATTGTTGCCTGAATTATTTGAGTTACCATTTGATGGTTTGTTCTCTGGTTTTGAAGTATTGCCACCTGAAGGTTTACTTGTATTGCAATTATACTTATAAGTGTATTTATTTGTTTTGCTATTAAACTTATAAGTTACCTTACAAGGCTTAGCCCCTTTATATGTTGTTTGCGTTTGCTTCACCGTGTCGGTTGAGTTTGTAGAAGCTGAAGCTTCCGCCGTTCCCGCCTGTACGCCCATTAGCATAACGAGACTCATTGGTAATAACCATTTTTTCATGTTTTATTCCTCCTTGTCTGCAAATATCGTAACGCGGGATTTTTGTAATAAAGTGTCCAATTATTGCTACTTTGTCCAATTAAGATTAACAACGCCTTGATTTCAATCACGAATAGGCTATGAAATTGTGCAAATTTAGCAATCTATCGTTTTATTACTAGGAGGATTGGGTTGACACCCAAAAAAACGGCTTGTTATGTTACAAAGTACCAACAACCTCGAGTTCATTAACATTTTCACCGATGATAACAATATTAGGAGGCATCTGCATATATTCAGGCATCCATTGAGTTAAACCGTATGCATATTGAAAGAGCATTGGATTTTTCATACCTTTAATAGGAACATACCCTTTCATACGATAAATAGTTGAAGGAATTGTTCGAAGCCACGCTTCAAAAACTTCTTGTTCTACTGGTTCAGTGAATGTTACTAAGCGAGAACTTAAATGCAAATGACTTATTGGGGCTGATTCAATGTTATTTGGGCGAGCTGTTGCATGTAGGCTCTGTAAATACTTTAAAGGTACCCGGCCATTAGTTGTTTGTAATAACTGCGCATGTGGATTTAAAGATTGAATTTCAAACGTTACTTTTGCTCGTTCTTCTTCTGTTAGTAAATCTGATTTATTAGCTAAGATAAGATGCGCATGTCGGATTTGTTCTAAAAACAGTGATCGTACTTGAGGTGATAATTGATTTCGTTCTAGCCAGCGTTTACTATCTGCCACTGTAACGATTCCCTTTATATTCAATTGATCAGCAAAAAGAGGCGAATATACAGCATCTAATGCCTCCACTGGATGCGCTGCCCCTGTTGTCTCAATAATGAGTACATCAAACTCTGATTCTGCTAATAATGTTTGTATTTGCGCTTCTGTTTTTTCTGATCCTGAGCAACATATACAACCATTGAGCATTTCTTTCAAAGGAACATCCTCTTCCACTGCTTGTGAATCGAAATTTAATTTGCCTAGCTCATTCATAATAATTGCTGGTTTAATATTTTGTTCTTTCAATTGACGGATTACATCTGTCATCATAGATGTTTTACCGCTTCCTAAAAATCCACTAAATAGATATACATCAACCATGTAAATCATCCTTTCTTCTATATAAATGCATGAAAAAGCTGACCTCCTAAGACGGTCAGCTCTTCATTCATTTTCTTTTTATCACTAAATGTGATTTTATATTATTTTGAACGGCTCTCTTGTTTCATTAATTGCTTAGCTTTTAGTAACTGTGGATCATCTTTTTTGATTTTCAGACGAAGCTCTTCCATTAATGCGTAAGTTGTTTGGCCTTTTAAAACGCCAGTTTCTTTAAGTTTTTGGTCTTTTTGGAATGCCATTACTGCAGCTTTTGTTGAAGCATCAAACAGTCCATCAACTTTTCCTGGTTTGTAACCTACTGCCTTCAACATTTTCTCAGCAGCTTTCACTTGATCTGATAAAGTACCCTCTTTCATGACTTTTTCAGGATCTAGATACGGTAATGAAGCATAAGAAGGATAATCTACTTTAACAGTTGGTTTAATACCTTTTTCATGAATCCAGTTACCTTCAGGTGTTAACCACTTAGCTGTTGTAAATTTCAAGTTTGATCCATCTTTTAAGTTACTAGCAGTTTGAACTGTTCCTTTACCAAATGACTTCTCACCAATTATTGGGATATTAGCAGATTCACTAAGTGCTCCAGCTAAAATTTCAGAAGCAGAGGCACTACCACCATCTATTAATAATGACACTGGTACTGTTACTTTTCGTCCACCTTGAGCTTCAATTACTTCTTTTTTGCCAGTTTTGTCCTCTATTTGCATAACAGGTTCCCCTGTTTTAACAAATAAACTTGCGATATTAACAGCAGAATCAAGTAAACCACCAGGATTTTGACGCACATCAACTACAAGTGATTTCATTCCTTTAGCTTCCATATCATCAAGTGCTGTTAATAGTTCTTTATATGTGTTATCAGAGAAGGTTGTAATTTGAATATGCGCAACTTTTCCGCTTAACATTTCACTATAAACTGTTTCAATCGGAATATCGTCACGGACAATTTTCATCTTAACTTTTTTCTCACTATCACCACGAACAATTTCAAGTGTTACAGATGTTCCTTTTTCACCACGAATTAATAATACAGCTTCAGAAGATGTCATCCCTGAAATACTTTTACCATCAACTGTAGCAATGATATCGTTTGGTAAAATCCCTGCTTTTTCAGCTGGTGAGTTTTTAATAGGTGAAACAACTACGATATTGCCACTTTGCTCTTGGATTTCAGCCCCAATACCTTGGAAGCTAGAAGAGATACTTTCATTGAAATTGGAAGCTTCCTCAACATTCATATAATCTGAATAAGGATCTCCAAGTGCCTCAATCATACCGTTGATCGCACCGTTTACTGCTTCTTCTGTATCAATGTCTTTGTAATAGTTTGCTTTTAATTCATCAAATGCGTTAAATAGTTTTTGGAATTCTGTATGAGTCGGCGTACGAACTTCTACAACTTTTTTCTCTCCAAATGTTAGCGCAAAGATTGTCAAACCAGAAGTAAATAATATTAAAACAATTACCATCATGATTAACGCAAAAGGTTTAATACGTATGTATTTACCAGCAGGCTTTACATCTTCTAAGTTTTCTTGTTCATCGGTAGGTTGTTCGTTTTTTTCTGGTTCCACTTTGTTCTCGTCCATTCATTTCACCACTTTCAATCTTCAAGTGTTTTAAACACTAATACCATAATATAGTACGGTTCTTTCAACGTCAAACAAGCCCTTCCATATAGATAAAAATATCACTATTTGTATTACCTCAATTAACTTATTTGAACGATACTTTGAAATTACATGGTGCATTTGGTGGCTATGGATTAAAAGATTCTAATGGAAATTGGTTAAATGCCTATAATATCCTTCATAGAGGACAGTAAATTACAAAGACCACCTTCAAAAGGTGGTCTGATTACATGCTAATTAATGTTTTTGATAGATTTGATTTCAATATTACCCGAAAGTAATAAGCCTGATAGTACTAGTACCGTTGCAATAATATCATAAAATGTAATAGTTTCATTTAGAAAGATGGCAGACAGTACATAGCCAAAAATCGGAGTCATAAATAACCAATTATTTGCCCTAACTGCATCCTGCTTCAACAAGTAAAACCATAGCAACATCGTAGCGATTGATATTACTAACACTAACCATATTAACGATCCTACTAAATAATAATCCCATTTCAAAAAGTATGTATCCTTTTCTAGTATAAATGTTATTGGAATTAATACCACTCCCCCTATTAGCACTTGCCAAGTATTAATAACAATATTCGGTAGGTTTAAATTAGCTTTTTTAAAATAAACACTCCCAATTGCCATTGATATCATCCCCACCCCTAGAATAAGTAAGCCAACTCCTTTAACTTCACTGTTTGAGATTGATGGCCAAATGGCTATTAATAAACCAACAGCAGCAACAATCATCCCTATCCATTCTTGTAAAGAAACTGTTCTTTTTAGCCAAATGTAGGACAGAAAAGCAACGATAAAAGGATTAGTAGTAACAAACAAATTAAATAAACCTGCAGATACATGATTTAACGCCCAGAAGGATGCACCTAAATAAATTGTAGTATTCAATAGTCCTAAAACAATTAAGGGTTTCCATTCCTGTTTCTTTGGCCAAGGATACTTTTTGCTAATTAAGTAAACAAAAAGAAATAGTATTATGCCTGCGATTAAAAATCGACTGGTAGCTAGTAACATTGGGGTAGTAGAATATAAACCAAATTTTGTAGCAATCGCTGCAGACGACCATAAAAGTGTAAAAAATAAGCCCACTGCCGTTTTCATCTTCTCGCTCCTTAAAACAAATAATCTATGAAATGAACTTAAATTAAGACCATAACTAAGTTTCGCATACATTTGATGAGCGATTTTTTCTGAATATCAGATTATTTTTACCAGATGTCGTATTTTGAGCGTTTTTTATTTTTTTCTACTACATTTTTATTTTTTATCTCTGATTTTTTCGATACTGACTTGGTGTTATTCCTTCATGTTTTTGGAATAATCGCGTAAAGGAAGATTGATGTCCTAAACCAACTTGAATAGCAATATGTAAAATAGGTAACTCTGTATCTCTCAGTAATTCTTTAGCCTTTTTCAAACGTACGTCTTGTATATATGCTGTAGGTAATTTACCAGTTTCTTTTAGAAACCAATCCGAATAATATGAACGGTTGTAATGTTCAAGGGAGGCAAGATCATGTACTGTAATATTTTCATTATAATGTTCATGGATATATGTAATGGATTTAGGTAGTTGTTCTTGGATTAAACACCTAGAAATAAAAGGATACAGTTCTTTAACAGCAGATCCACTCCATGACTGTTGTTCAAGTTCATTTAGTAAAAGATATCGGATCCCTTTCCATTGATTATTCAGCTTATAGGATAATTCCCTATTTTGTAATTGCCTCTCGTTAAGCATAAAATGAGGGATATCTAATACCAAAAACTCATTACGTTCAACTGAATGAAATGTATGATTACATTTAGGTGGAAGAAAGAATATTGTTTCAGGACCAAGTAAAAGACTTTTCGACTCAGTTTGTATAGAAAGTTCTCCTTGAAGAGGGAGGATTAACTGTGCATAACGATGGGAATGCTTTTCTTGAATTGAAGTATAAGTTCTTCGCTCTGCTACAATTTCTCTAATTGGGTCCATTTTCAATTCCTCCGATTTTTCCAGTTTCCTATTATGCAATTAAGTAGATTCTTATAATATGGTCAATCTACGAAAATATTATGATTTAAATAGTGGATTCTACATATTAAACAAAAGACCATCAATTTATCATATGGTCCTACTCCTAAAATTACTTATGTTCAATTTACTGATTTAAATAAAAAAAAGCAAGAGACCTTTTCAATACCTTTTTTTAATGGTCATTTTAAGGTTACTTGCTTTTTTTCTTTATTTCTAATTCCACATTTGTAATAAATAACCATCTAGCCACTTAAATGGGATTCTACTTTGAAAAAGAAACTATATCATCCTAATTGAACGATAAATTAAGCCACTGCCACCTAAATAATAATCGTGCCTACCTCTAATATAATCGCGCTCAAAAGACCAATAACAATACCCATTTTTAGTTTCATCCATCATGCTCCCTTAATCATTTGTTGTAATTTATCGTAACAAGTGATTATGTCCAGCAGATGTTATACAAATTGATTGTCTTCTATTTAATATAAAAACCCCAAAATTGAAATATTTCGGGGTTCAGTTTAGATTTATTTATTTTTCATCAAAAATATAAGCTAAAACTTTTACTGCTTGATCAACCGTTTCAACCGTAACATTGGCTTTATTCGACAGCTCTTTTAATGGATGATGCAGATTCTCTGGGCGAATCACGATTAAGGGTTTGTCTAGAGCAACAGCTGCACTTGCATCCATCGCTGTATTCCATTGCTTATACTTCTCTCCAAACAAGGCGATTACGACATCCGATTTTCGTATTAAAATCTGCGTTCTAAAGTTATTAATCTTAGATGCAGCTTCATCTCGATAAATCGCATTCGGCTGTTCACCTAATATTTCTTCTCCAATAAAATCAGAACGATCATGATTTTCCATAGGACCGACGAAGTTTAGAGGAGTACCTAATACTTTCGCTTTTTCCTTTAACTCCTGGCGCCAATTAGAATGAATTTCTCCAGCTAAGTAGACTGTTAATTCCATGTTAAAGCCTCCTCATAATATGAACTAATTTAGATTACTTTTGTTTCTTCTTTTAGCCACGCACACTCTTCTTCATTTAAGTAAGGTGACAGTTTCGCATATACTTCTTCATGGTAATCATTTAACCATTGTTTTTCGCTCTCAACTAACAGTTCTGTGTTAACACCCGCTAAATCGATTGGGCAATATGTGATCGTATCAAATTTCATAAATTGACCGAACTCTGTTTTTTCGTCTTCAACAACGACTAATAAGTTCTCCGTACGAATACCATATTCACCTTCAAGATAAATACCTGGTTCGTTCGTAATAATCATGCCTCTATCTAAACGAACATGATTCGTATTTCGGATGCTATGTGGTCCTTCATGAACATTTAAGAAAAAGCCTACACCATGTCCTGTACCGCATTTATAATCGATACCATGTTGCCATATTGGTTGTCTCGCTAAAACGTCTAGATTAGCACCTGAAGAGCCATGTAGGAACTTCACTGCACTCAATGCAATAAATCCTTTTAATACTAATGTGAAATCTCTTTTTTGTACGTCTGTAAGCTTACCTAAAACAATCGTTCTCGTAATATCAGTTGTTCCATCATAGTACTGGCCACCTGAATCGATTAAGAACAGCCCTTCATTTTCAAGCGTAAACTGTGTTTCTTCAGCCGCTTTATAGTGCATCATCGCTGCATGTTCTCTATAACCTGCAATCGTATCAAAGCTCGGTCCAACAAAGCCCTCTTGCTCACTTCTGAATGCTTCTAGTTTTTCCTCTGCAGCAATTTCTGTTACCTCACCAGTACTAACCGCAGATTTTAACCATTTAATAAATCTAACGATCGCTACACCATCTTTAATTTGAGACCATTTCATGTTCTCGATTTCAATATCATTTTTAATAGATTTTAAATCTGTTGTAATATCTGTACATTCAACTTTTTTAGTAGCGGTGTTAATGGCATAGTAGAGGCTACTATTTGTTTTATTCGCATCTAAAATAATTGTATCTTCGCTTGCAAGTTCACCTAGTACTGCATGGATTTCTTCCGTTGCTTTCACTTGAATTCCTTGCGCCTCAAGTTCTGCTTTAACCTCTGGAGATACTTTGCTCGTTTCAATGAATAAGAAACAATCTTTATCCGTTACAATTACATTCGCAATGGCTACTGGATTGTTTGGGACATCTACGCCTCTTATATTTAACAGCCATGCAATATCATCAAGTGACGATAAGATATAATAGTTTGCATCTTTTTTCGCCATTTCACTTCGAACTTCAGTTAATTTTTCTATTTGAGTTTTACCGGCAAATTTCACATCATGCATGAAAATTGCGCCTTTAGGAATTTCTGGTCTGTCTTCCCATAAGTCTCCTACTAAATCTTGCTTCATTTTTAATTCGATACTTTTCGCTTTAAAATCAGCTTCCATTTTTCTAACCATATTAATAGAGAATACAGTGCCATCAAAGCCTACTGTATTTCCTTTATTTAGAACGTCCGCAAGCCACTCTGAGTACGCTGGTACACCAGGATCAGCCATTCTAAACAATCTGATTCCAGAGTCCGCTAATTGGCTCACAGCTTGAATATAGTATCTACCATCTGTCCATAGACCAGCATCATCTAAAGTAATTACTACCGTACCCGCTGAACCTGTAAAACCAGAAATCCATTCTCTAGATTTCCAATGATCTGCTACATACTCACCTAGATGAGCATCAAAACTCGGGACGATATACGCATCTATTTGATGTTCTAACATTTTTTTTCTTAACAGGGCTACTCGATCTTTAATATTCATTCCTAATACCTCCATCAGTCTAGTTTTGTGTCTTCACGATTATATAACTATGTAGTTCATAAACTATTCAGTAGTTCTATTTTTCAGAATTCACTAAATATAATCATACATCTAAATTAGATCAAAGTCCTAACTTAAATGAGGCCTACCTCGAATTAATAATAATGAAATCTAGATAGAAGCAAAAGAAAACATTGAGTTAACAAAGATTACTTTGTTTTTTAGATACCGATGGCCGCTGTAAGAACGTTATTATAGATTCTGTATGGTTTAAGATTGATTAACCGAGTTTCTATTTTTATTTTCTTCATTCAAAATATAATCTACTATAAAATACCTTCACGATAATACAAATTAATATAATCATTCCTATAAAAATAGTGTTTAATTTTTTTGCAATACTCAAGTTAAATACCTCTTTCTGTAGTCCGTTATGATTTCAGCAAATATCTCAAAAACATAGATTAGACACTTTTTTTAGTTTTTTATTTATAATAAGTAAACGAGTATAAAGAGAGCATATGATGAATGAATACATACACAATATATTTACTATATTCTCCTTCAAAGTAAGTTATAGATAAATAATAGGAAATAGAAGGTTAACAACTGCCAACAAAAATACTTATACTAATGTGGTTTTCTAATGAAAAAGCCTCCATGCTAGGAGTATATACCCTGCATGGAGGCTGTTATGTCATATGCTCGTTTTTATTAACGCGTATTAAATACACTTTCAGTTGTAACACTTACGCATCCATACTTAGATTTAAAGCCACGGTATTTATTTGTTCCATAGTTGCTGTTTGTTCTTTCAAAGAAGGAGCTATCAATTCTAAATTAACTGTATTTGTTTGAAGTTCTTTTGTTACTGAAAGAATAGAATTAACAAATTTTTAAATGAAAATAAATATCCGTCCAGTATTGGTTTAAAACAGCTAGGACAAAAAAATATACGTGAAACTCTTGATACGTATTCCCATATTGATATATCTCAAAAATAACAAGCAACACAATTATTTAATGAATTAAACAAATAAAAAAGTGACCAATCATGACCACCTTTTTTGAAATGGTCACTTTTGGTCACTTATTAAAAATTGTAAATACGCAAACTCTTGATACGACTAGTCTTGAATAGCTGCTTCTAATGCTACAACCATCATGTCATTAAATGTTAATTGACGTTCTTCAGATGTTGTTACTTCACCAGTAATGATATGGTCACTTACTGTTAGGATTGAAAGTGCTTGACGGCCATATTTAGCTGCTAAAGTATAAAGTGCTGCAGATTCCATCTCAATTGCTAAAACACCGTAACGAGCTAACTTTTCATTTTGGTTTTCTTCACTATAGAACATATCAGCAGTAAAGATGTTACCCACTTTTAAATTAAGGCCAGCTTCTTTCCCAGCATTATATGCTTTTAAAAGTAAATCAAAATCACCTGTTGGAGCAAAATCTAAACCATTGAAAATGATTTCATTCATTTTAGAATCAGTAGAAGCACTTTGAGCAATAATGACGTCACGAACTTTAACATCTTTTTGGATTGCTCCACAAGTACCTACACGGATTAACTTTTGAACACCGTATTCTTGCATTAATTCGTTTACATAAATAGAAATTGACGGGACACCCATACCTGTACCTTGTACCGATACACGTTTACCTTTATATGTACCTGTAAACCCTAACATATTACGTACTTCATTATAAGGTATAACATCTTCTAAATAAGTTTCTGCAATGTACTTTGCACGAAGTGGATCACCAGGAAGTAGTACAATGTCTGCGATATCGCCTTGTTTTGCATTAATATGAATACTCATTAGTATCACTCTTTTCAATAGTATTGTTATTCATCATATTTCTATAATTTGGCTATGATGCTACAAGCATTGTACCAAGAAAGTCTGACCTCTGACAATTATTATCTTAAATAAGCTATAAAAAACTTACATTTTTCAATATATCCAATTTTTATTAAATTATTACTTATTTTATTTATATTTTAACTCATATAAATACCAAAGCTCATCAAAAACGCGCGCACTCATTTCTTCATCTGCTTTTTCTTCGACATATCTCGAAAGTAGATGAAAATCTGTTGATTGTTTAGGAAAGCTATGATCGTGAAAAGCCGCTTCTGCAAACGTAGATTTCTCATCATATTTTCCACCACCACGAAATGATTGAACATAACTGTAGAACGAATGATTCATAAATATCTCCCTCCTAATAGTTACATAGTAATGATTTATTTTTCGAAAAGTATAGAATATTCTTTCACAAAGAAGTAAAATGAACATTATTCAATAGAAATATGGAAAGTTGGTGACAAATTGGTTAAAAAATCAAAAAGAAGTAGTGAAATTGTTAAGAGAAGTGATAATCAAAGCACTAACAAGTCATCAGTTTCAAAAGCTTCATTTTTCAAAATGAAAAAGAAGAAAAAAAACATTGAAGTTCATGGACCTATTCAATCGAACTTTTTCAAAATGATTCGTGGCCGTATCATTATTAACTTCTTTATACTCATCATTATTCTATCAGCAATGCTTGTTGTTTCCTATTCAAATATGTCTAACCTCCAAAATGAATTAAAGGTGTTCACAGGGAAAAATCTAGTAGAGCAGATGAAAGTAAATAGTTTAGCTGCGGATATTGCGAAACTGTCAAACTCTGAACAAAGTTATATTATTACAGGAAAAGATAATTTCTTAAGACAGTATAGTCAAGATAAAGACCGAATTGAAGCAAATTTATTAGATTTACAAAAAATATTCTCTGATCGTAAAGAAGAGCTAGATCGAATTACTTCCATTGACCAATTTTATGACAATTATATTCAGTATTCGAAGCGACTGATAGATACACGCCAAAATTCAGGCCTTGAAAATGCTCAAAAACTTGTTCTCGCTGGAAATGGCAAGACAGCTATGAGTTATATAGATGTGCATATTGAAATGATTAATGACGTACTAACCAAGAAAAACAACGAGCAAATCAAATCACTTGAACAACAAACAGAAATCGCAATGATAATTTTCTTAATTTTAACAATATCATCTATTATTTTAACTATAATAACTGGTACTATCCTGTTCCGTTCAATTAAACGTAATACAGCTGCAATTAATACATCTATTCTAGATATCGCACAAGCTAATGGTGACTTGACAAAACGGGTTAAAGTCAAGACAAAAGATGAATTTGCAGAAATCGCAAATAGTACAAATGTGTTAATCACATCCATTTCGGCATTAGTAAAACGTGTGAGTACACTAGCGGAGAACGTCTCAGCCAGTGGCCAACAATTAATGGCTTCAGCAGATGAAAATTCGAATATTATTCAATCAATTGCTGATTCAACAGGCGAAATCGCTGAAGGTAGCGAACAAACAATGCTACGGATGAATAACGCAGTTCAAAAGATGAATTTATTAGAAGAGGCGGCTCGTTATTTAAGTACAGATGCAGAACATGTGAAAACAGCAACAGATCAGATGAAAGTCGCTGCTGAGCTTGGTGGAAAAACTGTCGAACAGTCATCAAATGTTATGATGTTAATAGAAGAAACTATGGCCAATACGACAGAAACCGTTGAAGCACTTGGTAAGAAATCATCCGAAATTACTTCCATTATTCGTACAATTACTGAAATCTCGGAACAAACAAACTTACTTGCCCTTAATGCAGCCATTGAAGCTGCCAGAGCTGGTGAGCATGGTAAAGGATTCGCTGTCGTTGCAAATGAGGTTCGAAAGTTAGCAGAGCAATCTCAAAAAGCAGCACGTGAAGTAACCGGGATTGTTTCGTCAATTCAATCAGAAGTACAAGCTATTGTCTCACAAAACCATGATGGTGTACAAAACGTCATACGCGGTGTTGAAGTGACAAATGAAACAAATGCTTCCTTAGATAAAATTATTAAACAAACAAACGAAACTGTAGCCATTATTAACAAAATGGTAGTTCAAATTGAGCAAACTTTAAGCTATAGCCAAGAAGTGGCTGTATCCTTTATAGAAGTAAATCAAATTGCTGAAAATACAGCTATGAGTACAGAGCGTTCAGCAGCTTCTGCAGAAGAAGGCTCTGCTTCAATGCAAGAAATTACAGCATCAGCGATTGAACTATCTCATCAGGCAGATGAGTTACGAAAAGTGGTTGGGGAATTCAAAGTATAACTTTTCCACTAAATGACTTGCAAACTCTAATGAGATTGCAAGTTTTTTTATTTCCCACTATTGATTTCGCTTTATAAAAATTTACTAAGTTCATACTATATCCCTCCTACCCTACACCTTTTCAAGACAACCTTTTATAGTAATATTAATGAATACACTTCAGTTATAGGCTCTATATAAACAAAAATGGCCAGAGATATTATCATTTCTCTCGGCCACTTACATATTTACATATTCATCATACGTTTTATTACCATGTACTTTGCATCCGTAAAGATAACATTGAGAAACATAATATGGCTCGAAGAAAATTTTAGGACGGTAGCCATTCAAAATACGACCAATCAGTGTATTATATTTTTCATTTGTATGTTGCAAGTCCATAATGGTTTCTTCAATATTCCCCTCTATGAATTCTCCATCCATCGCCCTTACTTTGCTTTCTACAATTTCATCAGTCGTTTCTGTCTTCATCTGGTCTATAATATCTGCGGTTTCTTCTACTCTACCTAATTGAATGAGTGAGTAGACATAATGTTCTACCCATTCATATGATCTAACTATTTCTCTCCATCCCATTTCAAATAACGGGATTGCTTCATCAAAATAGTTGATTTGAGCAAAAAGTTCAGCCACGTTTACTCCACCCATATAATTTTCATCATTTTCATTAACTTTTCTCAGTGTTTTAAGTACAGAATCGTGATCATCTAACTGTAAGTATGAAACCATTTCCGCATATTTCAAAAAATCGCCATCAGTTGCGGACTTTTTATAATGTTCTGCTGCCTTTTCAAAATTGTTCATATTAAAATATGCTGCTGCTAAGTTCGCATGGACTACTTCAGTATCTTTCATTTTTAATGCATATTCTAAAATCCTGATGGCTGAAATGTATTTTTCCATTCGCAAATAAATTTCACCTAGTAAAGCAAAAGGAAAATAATGCTTTGGCTGTTTTTCAATTGCTTCAGCTAAAAGGGGTAAAGTTTTATAATATTCTTCTGTGTCTCTTATATAAAAACATGCTAAGTTATGGAGCGATTGTATATCTCTCTTTTCCATTACTGCTTGCTCTAGCATCATTTGAGCTTCTTCAAATTTAAATTCTAGTAATAACTGATTAACAGCTATGTCATTTAAATTCATCTTGTCACCTTCCAATTCAACTATGCAATAATAGCATATTCATATAAAAATTGTACCACTTATAGAAATTTATAAACTTTTCAAATTAGATTTGCTTCATAATAAGGTTGATATTATCATATTCACATGGTAAAATTTCATTATTATTAACTTTCAAACAATTGAATATATTTACTTATCAAGAGAGATGGAGGGACTTGGCCCGTCGATATCTCAGCAACCACCCTAAATGCGGCAAGGTGCTAATTCCAGTAGACGTAGTCTTGTAGATAAGGAGATTGACTTCATATTTTGAAGGCCCTCTTCCTTAGAGGGCCTTTTACTTTTTTATAAAGGATGATGACATGATGACAAACAAAAACATTGCGACACAATTAGTTCAGCTGGGAAATCATACCGATTCCAAAACAGGTGCTGTGAACACACCAATCTATCTTTCTACCGCCTATACTCATGATGGGCTTGGCCAATCAACTGGTTATGACTATACACGTACAAAAAATCCAACACGTACCGTTTTAGAAGAAGGTTTTGCTAAATTAGAATCTGGAGACGCTGGCTTCGCCTGTAGTAGCGGGATGGCAGCTGTTCAATTAGTTCTATCCCTATTTAAATCGGGTGACGAAATTATTTTACCTGAGGATATCTACGGTGGTACATACCGTTTACTCGGTCAATACCAAGAACAATATGCAATCAAATCTCATTATGCAAAATTCTCTTCTGTATCAGAGGTTGAAGGTTTAATAAATGAAAATACACGTGCTATTTTCATTGAAACACCAACCAATCCATTAATGCAGGAGTTTGATATTGAACTTTATGCTAAGCTTGCAAGAAAGCATAGTTTATTATTAATTGTTGATAATACTTTCTTAACACCTTACTATCAACGCCCAATCGAGCTAGGTGCGGATATTGTTATACATAGTGCAACTAAATACATCGGTGGTCATAATGATGTTCTAGCGGGTCTTGTTGTAAGTAAGGGTAAAGAGCTTAGCGAAAAACTATTCACAAACCATAATGCTGCAGGTGCAACGCTTGCTCCAATTGACTCATGGTTACTGCTACGTGGATTAAAAACATTACACCTTCGCATGAAACAACATACTGAAAATGCTAAGCACATCGCGGCTTATTTAGAACAAGAACCTTTAGTAAAAGACGTTCTGTTTGCTGGTAAAGGTGGAATGATTTCCTTCCGTTTACAAAAAGGTGAATGGGTTGGTAAGTTTTTAGAAAACTTGAAGTTAATCGTCTTCGCTGAAAGCCTGGGTGGTGTTGAAAGCTTTATCACATATCCTACTACACAAACACATGCGGATATTCCTGAAGCAGAACGAATTGCTCGCGGTGTTGATGACTCCTTACTTCGTTTCTCAGTTGGTATTGAGGAAGCAGAAGATTTAATCGCGGATTTACAACAAGTTTTTTCTATCTTAGAAAAAGAGGTGTCATCATATGAGTTCAATTAATGAAAACATTGAAACAAGTTTAATCACTGCTTCTACTCGCGGTGATTACGAGCAAAAAACAGGTGCAGTTAATGTTCCAATATATTTATCATCTACTTTTGATCAAGAGCATTTCGATTCGTTTGGTCCATATGATTATAGTCGCTCTGGTAATCCAACTCGTGATGCATTAGAGAAAACGATTGCTGAACTTGAAGGAGGGGCACGCGGATTTGCATTCTCTTCCGGTATTGCGGCCATCGCGTCTGCATTTATGATATTAGAAGCTGGCGACCATATTGTTGTGACATCTGAAGTGTACGGTGGAACATACCGTTTTGTGACACAAGTGTTAACGAAATTTGGCGTTGAGCATACATTTGCTGACTTCTCTGATTTAACATCAGTAGAAGCGGCTATACGTCCAAATACAAAGGTGTTATATATAGAAACTCCAGCTAACCCGCTTCTAGGTATTACAGATATTGAAGGGGTTGTAGCTATTGCAAAGGCAAATGGTGCTCTAACATTTTTAGATAACACATTTATGACACCTTTATACCAACGTCCATTAGACCTTGGTGTAGATGTAGTGTTACACAGTGCCACTAAGTTTTTAGGAGGACATAGCGATATTATTGCAGGGCTTGCGGTAACAAAGGACGTAGAGCTTGGTAACCGAATCTACTTCATGCAAAACTCATTCGGTGCCATTTTAGGCGCACAAGACTCCTTCTCATTAATTCAAGGTATTAAAACGTTAAATGCACGTTTAACACAATCGACAGCATCCGCATCAAAACTTGCAAATTATTTAGAAGCTCACGAATTAGTAGAAGAAGTTCATTTCCCTGGCTTGAAATCGCATCCAGGTCATGACATCCATGCAAAACAGGCAAAAAGTGCTGGAGCTGTATTGTCATTTAAATTACCTAATCGCGAAATCACTAAAGCGTTTGTTGAACATGTTCAAATTCCGATTTTCGCAGTTAGTCTTGGTGGCGTAGAATCAATTCTCTCATATCCAGCCACAATGAGTCACGCAGCTATTCCTAAAGAGGAACGCGAAAAACGTGGTATTACAGACGGTCTTTTACGCTTCTCTGTAGGCCTTGAAAATATCGACGATTTAATTGCTGATTTTGAGCAAGCATTTGTAAAAGCGAAAGAACTTACTGTTGTAGGCAATAAATAGATGATTGTATGAGTCGCTCCACTAACTTGGTGGAGCGTTTTTTTCTATTTAAATGCAGTTTATTCATTACAGTAATTCCAAAATTCAGCTATAGTTTCATCAGAAAAAGCTTCCTATTGAAAAACTTAGATCGTCTGCAATGGTACTCAGCAGTTAAATCGAAAATATTTCTGAAACAGAATAAATGAAAATTGTGAGGTAAAGCTATAATTATTCATGCGACTTTTCTTTTACAAAAAAAGAAAACGAATTTTCATATTGGGAAAACAGGACATCTTTGATAAGGAGATAAACCAAATGGGAAATAAAACGAAAAACTTACTCGCTTTATCACCTAATTCATTGATTATGGGCATGATATTAGCTTTAGTTGGAGGATTTTTAGATGCTTATACGTATATTACGAGGGACGCAGTGTTTGCGACGGCACAAACAGGGAATATGGTATTATTTGCGGTGAGAGCTGCAAGTACGGAATATAACGGTGCCATTCTTAATATACCGCCCTTTTTGGCTTTTATAGCTGGAGTCTTGGTAGCAGAATATATAAAAGATAAACATACTAGCCACAAACGAGCTGTTTTACTTTTGGAATTCGCGATTTTATTTATAGTCGGATGGTTACCTACTAGTGTGCCAAATATGCTTATCACCATGTGCATTGCGTTTGTGTCTTCCTTACAAATTGCCACCTTCAACAAACTGGAAAAATGGAGTTACAATTCAACCATAACAACAGGGAATCTAAGAACCGCAGCTCAAGCTTCTTATGCTGCATTCGTGAAACATGATTCAGAATCGATGCGGAAATTTAATGGTTTTACTGCTATTATTCTTTCCTTTATAAGTGGTGCTTTAATTGGGACCTTCTTTAGTACGTATCTAGGAAAAACTTCCATCTGGATAGCAGCTGGAATTATACTGATCACCGTAATCTTATATCATAAAAGCAATGAAAATTCAAAAGAACCTCTAGAGAACTATTGACGCACGAATAAATACTTAATAAATTTACATCCCGATCTTCCAATGAGCATAACAACCATAATATTGTTTGTCGCTCTCTTTATATTTAATTCAGTAGTAAACTACACTTTGTAGTCTATTCTCTGAGTTCTACACAAAAAAAGGCAACCCACAAAATGTGGATTGCCTTTTTCATTTTCAATCAAAATATTTTAAATATTCACCATAGCCTTCTTCTTGTAATTTATCTTTAGGTATAAATTTCAAGGCAGCAGAGTTAATACAATAACGTAACCCTGTTGGCTGAGGACCATCTGGGAAAACATGTCCTAAATGTGAATCAGCTTCTCCACTACGCACTTCAGTGCGACGCATACCAAAGCTTGTATCGAAGTTTTCTTGTATACTAGCACCTTCCACCGGCTTGCTAAAGCTTGGCCATCCGCAACCTGCATTGAATTTGTCTTTTGAGTGAAATAAGGGTTCCCCAGATACGATATCAACGTATAGACCTTCTTCAAAATGACTATCATATTCGTTTTGGAATGGTGGCTCTGTCCCATGCTCTTGCGTGACATGATATTGCATCGGTGTTAATGTTTTCAACTTTTCTTCTTTGTTCATGATTTTGTCCCCCAATGCTGTTGTTGGAATGTAACTCGTCCTGAGCCAATTGAATAGCGCTCGTAATGTGCTGGATTCTTTTTGTAATAATGTTGATGATAAGTTTCTGCTGGGTAAAACGTTGTTGCTGGTAGAATTTGTACAGCGATTGGAGCTTTAAATTTACCTGATTCTTGTAATGCCTTTTTTGATGCTTCAGCTTTGTTACGCTGATCTTCATCATGGTAGAAAATGGCTGTCATATAAGACTGTCCACGGTCATAAAATTGACCACCAGCATCTGTTGGATCGATTAAAGTCCAGTAAAGATCAACTAACTTTTCATAAGAATAAATCGCTGGGTCAAAAGTAATTTGTACAGCTTCAAAATGTCCCGTTGTTTCACTACAAACTTCCTCATAAGTCGGATTTTCTGTATGTCCCCCAGTGTAACCAGATATGACGGACTCAATGCCCTCTTGCTGATCGAATGGTTTTACCATACACCAAAAGCATCCACCTGCAAATGTTGCTAATGCCATGTGCTACTCCTCCTATTCTTGAACGGGTACTGTTACTTCCAGTATAATCTTACCTTCTTTTAAATTAAATTCTTTTGCTTGCATGCGAGAACCTGAAAGTACTTCTATTTCTGTTAAACCCATATATACTTCCTCTTTGTTTGGACGAATAACCATCCAAGAAGGTAAATCTACTGAGTCATTTAATAATTTCAATGCCGTGCTTGGAGGGATATTCAACATTCCAACTTCTACATTTGTTTGTTTTAATATAAGATTGCCTTCTTCATCAATTGTTGGATCAAATTTCATCGTAATAGGCAGCTCCATACCAAAAACACTAAGCTCACTTACTAAAGACACTTCTTCATTGATGTACATATGTACAGGGATGGATTTAGCTTTCATCGCGTCCTGAATGTACTTGTTTGCAATGGCTTCAAAATCCGCTGGTGTTGTTTGAACTGATAGTTTACTACCTTCAGGCATTGCTGTTGTTTCTGGTATTGGCGCATCAGTTGCCGGTTTCGTAATGAACACAAACAATCCAATCATTACTGATAACATTAATGCAGTTAAAAAGAAAAAAGCTATTTTCCACTTATTCACCGTCACATCACTCCTTGAAGTCCATTTCCCCGTTGGTTAATTTTTTTAAACCGCATGACTTGATTGACCCTATTATGCGATCCGTCATTTCATCGTAGCCTCTTGCATTAGGATGGAAAAAGTCCGTATGATAAACCATATTCTCGTTCGAATCGAATAAATCCTCTACATTTACAAAACATGCATTTTTATCTGCCTCTGCAAAATCTTGAATATCTGTATTCCATTCATACAAAATCGTATTTAGGTCCGATTTTTCCTTCGTAAAGATAGAAAGAGGATTATAAACGCTTATTAAAATTATGGGCGCAGATTTATTTTTTTTTCGAATTAACTCCATAATTTTACCATAACGTTTTTGAAATTCGATGCGTTCCGAATCAAATGCTTCTTTATTTAAATTCATCAAATCACGTCTGACAATTTTCATCAAGTCATTTCCACCCATAGTGAGCGATATAAAATCAGCTTTTTTTAATTGTTCGTCAATTTTACCGCTCTCAAGCTGTGCTACGAGTTGATCACTTCGTCGACCTTTTTTTGCTGTATTTTCAACTTCGACGTATTTAACGCCTTCCCAGCCAAGCATCTGATCCGATAATCTACCGACATAACCTTGCTGATTTAACTCATCGCCAACACCTTCTGTTAAAGAATCACCTAAAGCAACGTAAATAATGTCTTTAGGGATGACTTCTTCAATAACTGGCATTTTTATTTCTTTGCTGCAAGCACTTAATAAAAGAAGTGCAAGCATGAAAATTATTAATTTCTTCACGTTCCATTTCTTCCTTTCGTTAAGTACGTCTAATGAAAGAAAGCAGGGAATGAAATCATCCCCTGCTCATCATATTAATCGGTATAGTACATAAAGCCAATTGCACCTGGGCCTGTATGTGTACTAATAATTGGTGAAGTATAGGCAAATTTCGTATCCATATAACCTGATTCTTCAAGTTGTTTTTTAAGTGGCTCTGCCATTGCTAACCCTTCAGCATGCGAAAGACCCACTCCTTTTATAACTTTCCCTTGTGTATCTTCTTTAAACTGATTAAATAAATATTTAACTACTTGTTTATGGCTTCGTACTTTTGCCACTGGGTTGTATGCTCCACCTTCAAGTGAAGCAATTGGTTTAATATTAAGTAAAGAACCAATCATACCTTTCCCTTTACCAATACGGCCACCTTTAATTAAATTATCTAAAACGTCAACAACGACGTATAAATTTGTATTTTCACGAACTATATTTAATCTTTCAACGATTTCTTCAACTGATTTACCTTGGTCAGCTAATTGGCAAGCTTCAAGTACTTGGAACCCTAAGCCAAATGAAGTAAAACGTGAATCAATAACGGTTACTTTTGAATCCGTCATACTTGCAGCAGCTTCTGCTGATTTTACAGTACCACTCATACCGCCAGTCATCATGATTGCAATAATCTCGTCGCCATCTTTTCCTAGTTCATCAAATAATTCTTTAAATACACCTGCAGCAGGTTGAGAACTTTTTGGTAATTCCTTCGCTTTACTCATTTGATCAAGGAATTCGATTGGAGTAATATCGACACCATCAGTATATGTTTGACCTTCAATATGAATTGATAGTGGAACGATATGTATTTCGTGTTTTTCAATTTCTTCTTTTGTTAAATCCGCTGTTGAATCCGTTACTATATGAATTCGTCTCACATTGACACATCCTTTATTTCATTGTTCTTATTATAAATTTAAAGCAAGGTCATTGTAAACCGTTAGCTATTTATTCTATTTTACTAGCTTTTGTCACACGATACACGTGACATTTGTCAGTTCAAATGCATTAAAATCAGTCGCATAATAGAAATATACAAAAAAACTTTCCGCAACAAGGAGGCAATTCATATGCAACAGGCTTTTGATTATAAAAACACGAAAGAAGAAATATGGAATGCCATAACACATGGCATCGCTTTCTTATTATGTATTCCAGCGCTTGTCTTACTCATTATGAAAGCAGTTGATAAAGGCTCTACACTATATGTTGTTAGCTTCATCGTTTTTGGCGTTTCAATGTTAATTCTATTTTTAGCTTCAACTTTACTTCACAGCATGCCTGAAAAATATAAAAAAATCTTTGCTATATTAGACCACTCATCTATCTACATTTTAATTGCAGGTACATATACACCTTTTCTGTTGATTGCATTAAACGGAGCACTAGGATGGACTTTATTTGGTATCATTTGGGCGTTAGCGTTACTTGGTATTCTTTTTAAATGTTTCTTTATCCACCGTTTTGAATTTGTTTCAGTGATCTTCTACATTCTAATGGGATGGCTTATTATTATCGCTATTAAGCCATTATATGCACATATTACTGGTGCAGGCTTCTCTCTACTTTTAAGTGGCGGGATTTTATATACGATAGGTGCTTTTTTCTACGCTTATCGAAAAATACCTTATAATCATGCGATCTGGCACTTATTTGTCATTGCAGGTAGTGCCATGATGTACTCATGTATATTGTTTTATGTATAATTGACTTTCTTATTTCCATTATTAGTTTGTCACTTATTTAACTATAATATAGTCAATTCAAATAAAAGGTTGCCACTAGTTACTTACCAGTGGCAACCTTTTCATTTACTTATTTACGCTCATATACCAAATACGTAAACTTCAAACCATCGTCTGTTTCATTCACTTCAGACTGGGAAACAACTTGCCATTCTTCATCATATGATGGGAAAAATGTATCGCCTTCGTATTGTTTTTCAATCTTCGTAACGTAAAGACGATCTGCCATTGGCAATGTAATACGGAAAATTTGCTCGCCACCAATAATCATTATTTCCTCTGATTCTTTTTTAGCTTGGGCTAATGCTTCTTCTAGTGAATGCACTATAACAATACCTTCTCTTACATACTTTTCATCACGTGTAATAACGATATTCGTACGACCTGGTAGAGGCTTACCGATAGACTCGAACGTTTTGCGCCCCATAATCATCGGTTTTCCCATCGTTGTACGTTTAAAATAAGCTAAGTCCCCTGGTAAATGCCATGGCATTGCATTATTTAAGCCAATAACGTTATTTTCATCATGAGCAACGATTAATGTAATCATTTACAAACCCCCTTATACAGCAATTGGCGCTTTAATGCGTGGATAAGGATCATATCCATCAATTGCTAAATCCTCTATTTCATACTCAAAAATGGATTCTTTTTCAGTTTTAATAATAAGCTGTGGCAATTCACGTGGTGATCGTGATAGCTGCTCTTTTACTTGATCAAAGTGGTTACTATATAGATGTGCATCACCTAAAGTATGGACAAAATCCCCCACTTCTAAGCCACATTCTTTCGCGATAAGATGCGTTAATAACGCATATGAAGCGATATTGAATGGTACACCTAGGAATACATCTGCACTACGCTGATAAAGCTGGCAAGAGAGTTTCCCATCTGCTACATAAAATTGGAATAGTGTATGGCATGGTGGCAAAGCCATATCATCTACTTCTGCAGGATTCCAAGCACTGACAATATGGCGACGTGAATTAGGATTGTTTTTAATTGATTCAATGACATTTTTCACTTGATCAATTGTTTCCCCATTATCTGCTGGCCATGAACGCCATTGTTTACCGTATACTGGTCCAAGATCGCCAAATGCTTGAGCAAAATCTTCATCATTTAATACTTTCTCTTGAAAAATAGTCATTTGCTCTTCGTATTGAACTTTAAATTCAGGATCCTCATTGGCACGCAAACCGAAATTCGTCATATCAGGTCCTTCATATTGGTCGCTTTTTACCCATTTTTCAAAAGCCCATTCATCCCAAATATGATTATTCTGTGCAATAAGTGTACGTACATTTGTATCGCCTTTTAAAAACCACAGTAATTCAGTCGCAATAAGACGGAAAGCAGTTCTTTTTGTTGTTAATAAAGGAAAACCCTTTTGTAAGTCAAATCTCATTTGATAACCAAACACACTGCGCGTACCTGTTCCTGTACGATCCCCTTTATCATTTCCTTCGTCTAAAATATGTTGGCAAAGTTGTAAATATTGTAGCACGGAACTGCCTCCTAGAAATTTATATAGTTTTAACTATATCATATTATTCCCCTTTATTATCTTAATAGCTTACGGAAAATAGTTAAAAAGATGAAAGAAATAATTACAATTACGCCCATAAATATCTGAATATTTCCTGGGTAATATTCAGATATTTCATGTTGTAGGGAATAATAGATAATGTCTATGTTAATGCATCTCCTTCCAACAACCTACAGTCTACAAACATATCCTCAAATATTCTTGCACTATCTCATTAAATATTTCCTGAAAATAAATAAAAGACTCCCCCGCACTTTTCTAAGCGGAAGAGTCTACTTTATCAGTTGTTTGAAATTTTTAATTTGCTTATCCAACTAATTTGATCAGTCCTTTTAGGTAAACTAAAATCAAGACAACCATTTAGGGGGAGTATTTTTAGACCAGTAGATTTCACCTAGGTCATAATGAGCTGTGAATTGATCTTCATACGTGTGGTAATGGAAATTGTAGTAATAGCCATCAAATGGCCGATTTTCAGTACGTACATGGAAGCGTATGACATCTTGTTTAGTTCCTGTGTTATATACATGGAAAATCTTCTCTGCATAATCACCACTTGGATTTTCAGTAATTGCCAATGACTTTGTTGTTTCGTTATCAAGACGATTTACTGTCATTTCAATTGCTTCTTGCATTTTAGGTAAAATGACATCATCAAATTCATCACTAATCTGTGGACCTACTCGTGAGCCAAATTTTAAATAGGCTTGTTCCTTTGCTGCTACAAAGGCATACTCTTCAAAAGTCTGTTCCTCTTCTGTTGAAATAACTGACTCATTCTGCGTTTCTATGTATTTCGTTAGTTGACTAGTAGTATCTCCTGAAAATTGTGCTTTAACATTGGAACTGTGATCTAGTAAACCTTCCCATATTGCATGACTCGGCGTAATTAAACCTAATGTGATTACCGCTACGGATGCAACAAGGAATTTTTGAATCCATTTTTGCATAATCATTACCTACTTTCGAACATTTTTAAATCTTTTAATATCTATATTATATATACGAATCTCACTAGTAAAAGTTTCAACATTCATAGTTTAATTGTACAAAAACTACAATAATAAAGATACTATTAGGAATATATAAACTATTACAATTAAATCCAATTCATAGCTAACTGATTTATTTTATAGTTCACACTATTACTTTACACTATAGGTATTGAACTAAAACATTATTACTGAAGTATCTTCAGAAAATCTATGTTTATTGTAAGTACATTTAGACACATAATTAAGACACTCCACAGATTTTATGTCTCACTAGTATATTGATATGCTTGAAATAAACTATCATCATTTACAGCAGATATATGTACGTATTTGTAAAAATTTGTTCACAAATCCTTGATGTATAAGGAATTGTATAGATTTTTTACTTTATTCATTGTACAATAATAATGAATAAACATGTTCGCTTTTTGTAATAAAGGAGGGACAAAAATTATGTCTTCAATTGCTATTGGTATTGGATTTTTATGTTTATTAGGATACTTATGCTCTCTATGTTTCACGGACTAATATTTACTAAGCCGCCTTGTTCTATTTGAACAAGGCGGTTTTTCATTACAAAATATATAAATTTTTTAATGATATTCTTCCTTGTATGCAAAAAACACAAGTACAATAAGTACTCGTGTTTTTTGTTAATTACATATTGGTATTAAACGCTGTCCTAAATAAAACGTCATTCCTTCTGTTTCAATAGGACGAGCAATGTGGGGGGCATTCATTAATATGCGGATGATTGAGACATTTTCATTTCTCAGTCTACATTCCGCTTTCATATTAAGTTTTTCAGTGAACATCTCATTTTTAAAGCGTCTAATATTATTAGCCGTGATTAAGAAAAATGATGATGCAAAAAGGCTATTAGAAACTTTTGCCTCTTTTATATTTAAATAATGGACAGACTGATCCACAGCAGGATAAACTTTTTCATGACTTTGAACTAAATTCCACGTCGGGAGCCCAGATTCTGTTACGCCATCTACTGCACAGCCATTCAATACCTGTAAAACCGGGTCACGACTTGCACCATAAGAATACGATGCACTTTTACATTCATTGAATGAATGTGAAGCTAGTTGTTTAGCATTTTTCTCCTTTTTAGCTTGCTTAAATAACTGTAAAGGGAAAATACCAACATTTGTTTCAGTGGTAATGACTTCTTTATTATTAGAAAATGGAGATTTCTCTAACGCATGAACAATTGCCATCGTACCATCAATTCCTGCATTCACTTCTCTAATTGGCGTAAAGTACCGAAGTCTTATATCAGCTAACTTAGACTTAACGATAAAAATTGTTTGCGTGAATCCAGTTTTCATTGCCACTTCTTGCATTTCAGAAGCTGTAAGTGAATTCCCGTCAAAAACAACCCCGATATTTGACTTACCCGTATGGCCACTTTTTCTCACTTCAAACATATAAACTTTGACCATGTCCTTGCTCACTTCCTTCAAGTAATAGATAAGAGACCGCCTTATTGATTGAACAATAAGGCGTGGTTTAATATTAGAAACTGTTTAAAAATGCTGTGATGAAGTGTAGACGTCCTGGTTCAGCCATTGAGAAAGTAGTAATAGAAGCCCCCACAAATGATAATAATGATAAAAGACTTATTACAGCGATTTTAGTTTTTTTCATAGTTAATTCTCCCCTACATATTTTTTTAAGCATTCAGTGCAAAGTAATTGCATTTCAAATGCTTTTTTATATTTTTTATTCTTTGCTAAATAGGTTGCGTAATGCTCAGAAGCTAGCTTTAATTCTTTTAAATCAATATGTTCTTTAAATATTTCGATACTTTGTTGAATAAATTCTTCATATTTTACAAAGTTACCTTTTTCATATTCTACCTTTGCTACTAAAAAATAATATCCAGCTCTCTGTTTATTTGTTAAGATACTATCTTCTAAAATATCCATCTCACATTCAAGAGTTTCTAACTGATTTAGTTTCAATAATATTTCTAACCTTAGTCTATTAGAAACAAATTTGTCAGCATAGCTAACTGTTTTTTTATATTTGATAGCAAAATCTATTTGTGATAAAGCTTCATCTAATTGATTTGTCTGAAATAAGATAAATGCATAATTATGATGCAATAATGCCTTTAAATTATGAAATTCCGGACGACAGATATTAAGCCCTCTTTCGATAAACTCTATTGCTTGTTTAAATTCATTTTTCTCTATTAATAAAATTGAAATTAAATTATAACTGTCTCCAGCCTTCATCCATTCATGTAACTTTAAATATAAATCCTTAGCTTCTATAGCATAAGATAGTGCATATTCAAATTGGCATTGATGATAATGTGACATTGCAATATTATATGAGATACGAGCTTTTAGTAATTGATCTTCACTAGTCAAAAGAAGCCTCTTGAACATTTCTCCACTTATCTTATAATCTCCAACATAGTAATGATATACCGCGGTGACATAAAGATATTGATACCTTGTAGAAACAAATAATTGAGATTCATCAATTTCTACTTTTGCAATTTCATTTTCATATAATTCAATTGCCAGATTATCTTGTTCCATCTTTACTAATGCTAAAAACTTAAGAAGCATAAAGTAATATTCTTGTCGAACGGAAGGTATATATTGAAATTGAACTTGATGTAAGTCCAAAAATTGCCGGACCTCTTCAACACTCTCCTTTTCAATTTTAGTTTCCAGGGTGGATAAGATATTTTGCATTTCAGTTGTATCTTCATAAATATTATGAAAATATCTTTCCGGCACTTCAAGTCTACCGGCTAGTAACTTGAGTGTATCAATAGAAGGGGTATATCTGCAATTCTCAATATTGCTGTAATGGGTTGGCGAGATGATTCCGTGACAAATATCTGCCTGTTTTAACCCCTTTAAAAGTCTGATTCGTTTAATTCTATTGCCAAGCTTCAAATCTTTCTCCCCCACTTCACAAAGAGCTAGTCATTTCTAAGAAAATATTGTTTTTTGATTTTAATTGAAATAAATACCAAAAAAGTATATTTCGGTGATTTTTTAGTGCCATTCCCTATTTACATTTTATTATTTAATAGGCATTTAGTATATAAAAAATAACATTTCTCTTTAAATAAATCATGATTAATAGGTAATTATTAGACATATTTTATTATAAAAAAACTGCTATTCACCGATTTTGATACCGTGAATAACAGTTTTTTTTTATGTTACTTCCTTAATTCCATAGTGAAATTTTGACGACAGACGGGTATCTCGAACAAAGCCATATTGCTCAAATAAATCAGAGCGGAAGTGCGCTTTTAATACTACTCTTTTCTTAGCAACACGTTCTGCTTGTACCATCCATTCATCCGATAACCCTTCATGAAGGCCTGCTTTTCGAAGTGGTTGAAAGCTAGTAGACTCTTCAATCGTTTCTTCGAACATTGGGTCCATATAGACTACTTCAAAACTATTGTCAGGTTGTAATTTCAAATAATCTAATGCTACTGAATGAACGACTTCAATCTGTTCCATACAAGAAAGAAGTGGTAAATCCGTTATATCGTAGCGCTTCATCCCTTCGCTTACGATGAATGCAACATTGGCATTACCCTCACAGCCAATTACTTTACCTGATTCACCGACCGCAAAAGCCGCCATCATACTATCTGTTGCCATACCTAATGTACAATCAAGAAAGGTATCGCCCTCATTCAACTGGCATGCAGCTAAAAAGGTATCTATTTCCCCCCTAGCTGCACGTTTCAAACGGAATGCTGCAGAACTTGGGTGGAAGAAGAAAGGAGCATCTGCCCCTAACGCATGATATTCATAGCGGTTTTTTCCCGCAACAATTACATTTGCATTATAAAATGTTGCCATTTTCGCAATACCACGCTTTTTTCGCTCAACAAAACGTACATTTAACGTGCTACATGCTCGTTCGGCAAGTTGCTTTGATAATGCATCTGGTCTTGCTGCAGTGGTAACAATCGTTGTTATTTCGCACATACTTGATCTAACACACCTGCTAAATGATCACGTACTTGCTCCATCGCGAATCCCTCGATTTGTTCACGTGGGATGAAATAAGCTAACTGACCATCTTTTAATAGTGCAATAGAAGGAGAGCTTGGTAACACTTCCTCAAAATAACTACGCATTTGTGCAGTTGCTTCCTTATCTTGTCCAGCAAATACTGTCACTAAATGATCTGGTTTATGTTCAGCAGCCTCAAGAGCTGCAGCAACAGCCGGTCTTGCTAAACCTGCAGCACAACCACAAACTGAGTTAATCACTACAAGTGAAGTACCTTTAGATTCTTGAACATGATCAGCAACATCATCTGGAGTTAATAGCTCTGTAAATCCAACATTAACTAGCTCCTCGCGCATTGGTTTAACAATACCTAACATATATTCTTCATAAGCATTCATATTTTCATCCTCTTTCATATCTATTTATAATCCTTGATTTATAAGGGTTTTCACCTTCTTATTGTATATGTACTTTCGTATAATTTCACCCTTTTTCACTTCTTATGTGATTTTTTTGTGATTTTTTCGAAAAAGGTAACATTACAAATTTGTGCATAATATGCAACGAAAAACGATAAAGAGCGACTGCCAATTGGCTATCGCTCTTTATCATGTTCTAACAAGTACCTAATCTTACTAGAAGGCTTATATTCCCCCTTCATATTGGATAATACGTTATTTGCAATAAAAGGTGAATGATAGTTTATGATGTTTTTTCAATTTTTATTTTTCTAACAATCCTTTTAATTGTTTAAGTACAGTTGTAAATTCTTTATCATTTTCACTTTCCCTAAAATTGCGGAAAGGATTCCCTACTTTATTGATACGTTCTAAAACAGCAGAGATAGTAAACATACTCGGATTTAAAGTCTCGTTTACTTCATCCCAGAATAACGGCGTCGCAATGAATCCTTTTTCATTTCCCCTCGGTGAATATGGGGCAATTATTGTCTTCCCCTCACGATGTTGTACATAATCCAGGTACAATTTATTATTTCTATTTTTCTTTAAGCGTTCAGTCGTAAACCATTGTGGATTTTGTTCAATTAAAAAGTCACAAACAAACTTAGTGAATATACCAGTCTCTTCATATGAAAATTTATCTAAAGGTAATGGAATATATATCTGCATTCCCTTTCCTCCAGAGGTCTTTACAAAAGAAATTAATTCGAATTGATCAAAGATAGCTTTCATATGCAATGCAGCTTCGACTGCTAAATGAAATTCATTTACAGATGGTGGATCCAAGTCAAATACAATTTCAGTTGGTCTATTTGTGTGAATAGGTTGAAATGGTATATGAAACTCTATAGCGAGTTGGTTTCCTAACCACAATAAGCTTTCGATGTTATTACAAATAATGAAGTTTGTATCTCCTACTTGTGTCGTTGTAACAAAATCAGGTACATTATCTGGACTACTTTTCTGATAAAAGCTTTCTCCTGGTACCCCGTGGGGATAACGAATAAGCGTTAAATTTCGGTCACGTAAAAACGGTAGCATATAAGGAGACACATTTTGTAGATACAATAAGTAATCATCCTTTAAAATATTGCTTGGAGGCCATATAGGCTTATCCGGATTTGTAACCTGAACTGATTCAGGAATTGGATGAAGTTGACGTTGCATTTGCTGCCAATGACATTCATCAGGACTCATCTCCAACTTAAAGGAATTGAATCTTGGTTCTCTTAATGTTTCTCCCATAAAATCAATGCACGCTATTTCTACACATATAGATGGTTCCAGTTCCCAAATGCTTTCTGAAATTTTTACCCCATTTGATTGAAATAGTGCAATTAAAGTATTGGTCTCTTCTTCTTTAAGACCGTGTTTAAACGTTACTACTTCCACAAGATGCTTATCTTGATAAATAGCACCATGAAAAAAGCCATTACTTTTATTGTATTTCGTAAGAATGGTAGTAACATATCTCCAATTTTTTATTTTTAACCAGTTAGTCGTTCTCTTTTCGCTAATCCATTTACTAGTCTTTCGTTTTGCAATAATCCCCTCTCCATTACTGACTAAGATTTTCTTCCACAATTCATTACTATCACTAAAAACGTCTATTGCTTGTAATCGATTAATGTCTTCATAATTTATTGTAGGTGGAAGTCTGAGCGTTTCAAATAATTTTTGTAAGACCTCTTTCCGCTTAATAAAATATGAGTTTGTCTGGCACTTCCCTTTATTTTCCAAACAGTCAAACACGACAAAATGACATGAGAATTTTTCTACATGCTTCTTTATAGTATTTTGACTACGCATTCGACCTCTTGTTTGTACTACAGAAAAATTACTATGAAAATTATTTGTTAAAAAAACAATTTCACCATCTAAAGTTAATGGTATAAACGATTTAATCTGTTCTTTAATTTCAAGGCAAAAATCAATTATCTCAGGGAAATTATGATTAAGTATATACCCATTTCTACTTATAAGTGTAGGTTCTTCATCCCAAATAAGCATACATCTGAATCCGTCATACTTTGCTTCATACAACCAATCTTCTCCTATTGGAATTTCAGTTGAAGCCGTTAAGAGCATTGGTTTCAATTTCTCTCCTACTTTCGAATGGAATACATTTAGTTTTCGATTATTTCTGCTATTGATACATAAAAAAGGCGAATAATTGCATAGTAAGAAGAAAACGAGGTGAAAGTAATGCACACAGTTTGGAAAGGTAGCATTAGTTTTGGATTGGTTAACATACCAGTTAAACTCCATACTGCAACTGAAAATAAAGATATTAAGCTGAGACAACTACACAAGGAATGTAATACACCAATCAGTTATAAAAAGGTATGTGAGGGTTGTAATAAAGAAGTTAAAGACGAGGATATTGTGAAAGCATATGAATATGCAAAAAATAAGTTTGTAGTATTAGATGCTGATGAACTTGAAAATTTAAGAAAAGAAAATGAAGATAAGGCAGTAGAAATAATAGATTTTGTAAGGATAGAAGAAATTGATCCCATCTATTTTGACCGTTCTTATTTTTTATCTCCAGATACCACAGGCAGTAAAGCATATTCTCTTTTAAGAAAAACCTTAGAAGAATCCGGTAAGATAGGTGTTGCTAAAATCATTATAAGATCTAAAGAACAATTGGCAATAGTACGTGTATATAAGGATTCGTTAGTTATGGAAACCATTCATTTCCCTGATGAAGTTAGGAGTGTTGCTGATGTACCTAATATTCCGAGTGAACAAATAGTAGTTCAGAAGGAGCTTGATACAGCTCTACTGTTAGTGGATCAACTAACAACTGTATTTGAACCGACAAAATACACTGACGAGTATAGAACGGCATTGATGGAATTAATTGAAGAAAAGAAAACTAGCAGTACTGTAACTGCAAGCGATAAACAGCCAGTACCCAATAATGTTACTGATTTAATGACGGCACTTCAAGCTTCGTTAGATAAGACTAAGACTACTAAGAAAAAAACAACTACGAGAAAGAAAGTTACAAAAAAGACTTCTTAAACAGTTTTTAGGAAATGAACAATCCTTAACAATACATGTTTCACTTTCAGTTAAAAGGGAAAAAAATATCAATTTTATAGGAGGTATAAATATGTTTAGTTTTCTTTGGTTTCTTATTATAGGTGGTATTCTAGGTTGGTTAGCGAGCTTAATTATAGCTAAGGATATCCCAGGCGGAATTATTGGTAATATTATTGCAGGTATTATTGGCGCTTGGATAGGAGGAAGTTTGTTTGGACAATGGGGACCAGCCTTAAGTGATTTTTATATCTTCCCTGCTTTACTTGGTTCTATTATATTAATTTTAATAGTAAGCTTTATTATGTCATTAATGCGTAAAGCCGCTTGATGATGGGTGAATTGATAATATCAACCACTGTTATGTAAAAATGGTAGAACCAGCAGAAAAGTAATTAATTTCCCGTCCTTATTATGTTTAGGGACGGGATTTTTTTATTAACTTATTGCACTAATTTGTACCAGTTTAATTAATCAAACCTGACTTCGATCCCCTTTTATTCATTACATGCATTAGTTGGCTCATCACCGAATACTTTAGCGAATGTGTTAGATATCTTTTGTGTTTGTAAGCACATTTTATATTCTTTTTCATCTGATAATCCAAAGTTCAATACTAAACTTGCCATGATAGTTACTGAAAATACTACACCTAACCCAATAATCATTTTCTTTTTCATTTTGATTTCCCCTTTCAATTTGAAAATATTTCCTATTACAAGCGTATCAAAGATTTAATAGCCCGTATATACAGTAGCAGACTGACAAAATTCTAAGACTCTAGTCTTAGAATTTCTAACTCGTAATTCGATATGTTTGGTTCCATCTTCTAGCTTCCACTCAGTTGTTTGTACTACACTTTTTAAGGTGACGAACCTACAGAAAAATAATTATTTTCCTTTCCTTATTAGATTTAAGTACGGAATTTTTTTGTACAAATAAAAAAGCCCTATCCAATCTATTAGCTACAGTTCTTTCAGATACTTTAAATTTTGAGTAACTATTGTATATGTACTTTCGTATAATTTCACCATATTTCACTTCTTATGCGATTTTTTCGAAAAAACCATATTATAATTTGTCCTTTATAAGTAAATAAAAAGACATAAACTAAACCCCGAATTGGATCACTTTTCAAGTGTCCAATATTCGGGGTTCAGTTCACATAGAAACAATATATTTCTTCAGAAGGCATCTAATGCTTTTCTAATTATTCTGCAAAGCTTTCTGCCATTTTATTTTCTTTCCAAATGAATGTAAAACCAAGGCCGATGACCAAAATGACAGCTGCAAAAAGATATGGATAGTTTATATTTACGTCAAATAGTATTCCGGCCATAGCTGGTCCTACAATATTACCTAAGCTCGTATAGGTTGAGTTCATTCCAGCAACAAATCCTTGCTCTTTTCCGCCTGCTTTTGATAAAAATGTCGTCAATGCTGGGCGAAGCAAGTCAAATGCTAAGAAGATAAAGCAAGTAACCGTCAATACTGCCAAATAGCTAGAGATCATGGTAGAACCCACCGCCAGTATTGCACCTACAATTAGACATAATTGGATTAGTTTCTTTTCACCAAGAATATCTACTAATTTTCCGAACATAAATACTTGTACAACAACTCCGAAGATTGAGCTTATAGTAATAATAGCTGCAATGTCCTTCGGCGTGAAGCCAAATTTATGATCAGAAAAAAGGCTAAAAACTGTTTCATATGCTGATAAACCGAACGCCAGCACAAATACAATGATAAATGCAATAAAGAAAACCGGATTAAGTGATTTTTTTAAATCGCCTATAAAGTTTGTTTGCTTATTATTAGCGAAGTTTTCAGCAAGTTGTTCTTTTGTTAACGGCTCTTTCAAAATAAACATTGATGAAATGCATGCTAAAAAAGCAATGCCGGCCGCAAAGAAGAATGGCAAGCGTATACCATATTCAGCGATGAAACCACCAATACCAGGTCCTATAATAAAACCAGTACTAATGGCAGCAGAGATATAGCCCATTGCTTTTGGTCGTTCCTGAACTGATGTAATATCTGCAACATATGCAGTAACACCTGGCATAATAAAGGCGGCACTAATACCCCCTAGGATCCTTGATAAATAAAGTACCGATACGTGAGTACCTACACCAAAGATAAGTTCTGAAATACCAAAAAGGAATAAACCGAGTGTAATGATTTTCTTTCTGCCATAACGGTCAACCCAACGCCCTGCAAATGGTGACATAATCAGTTGTGCTACCGCAAATACAGCAATAAGATAGCCCATCGTACTTCCTGATAAATGCATGATATTCATAAAGGACGGCATAACCGGGATGATAAGCCCTATTCCTAGAAATGGAATGAATATATTGCTAAGCAGAATTAATAATACTGCTTTTTGATCTTTTATTGGTTTCTTCATGTATTAACACCTCTTTCTGTATGATTCAATGATGTGATACTCCCCTCCAAAATACTGTCCAAGAGGCTTCTAATTTATCCTTTAGCCGTTTTTCATCATTGCCGTAAACAAGTTCCAGCAAAATGGAATCGACAACTCCTAAGAAAGCATAAGTCGGCGTTACAGCTGACTCTCCAACGATTAATTTATCATTGATCCAATCCTGAAATTTTCTTTCCAGTATCGTCTGCACCTTTCCCTCAATATCTATGACTTCTTGTTCGATTACTTTTTCAAGATGGGCTGGTGGAAAAAAAGACATACGAAGCCAAAACTTTAACTGCTCATTTTTTTGGAAAAGATCTATGATCAATTGTAGAAATCCGTACAATACTTTTTCAGGATTTTTTTTATCAACTTTACTGAAATATTGGAGTTTTGAAGATAGCTCTGTCTCTTTCGCATCATGTAAAACTTGCAGAAAAAGATCATCTTTCCCTTTAAAATGGGAATAAATGGATTGTTTTTTCATACCAACTTCTTCAGCTATTAGAGAAAGGGAAGCTCCTTCATAACCATGAATTGTGAAATATTTTAGAGCTGCATCCTTAATTTCATCACTTTTCAATAATGTCACCTCAATTAATTACCTAACGAACGGTCGTTAGTTATACTAGCAAATTAAATAAAGAAAAGCAAGTGGAAAATACTCTACACTTGTGAAGTTTTGGTGTGAGTATTATAAGGTTGCAGAATAGTAAAGTAGCTGGAGGAAAATGGTTCAAAAGATAATATTTTATGTATCTGTGGAGAATGCGAAAAGATGTTTCAAGATGAGAAATAGTCGCATATGGCCTATCTATGAATTTAACAATGAATATTGCAAATCGAACAATTGATAAACTTGTAGATGCTTTGTAAGGACACAAGCATTAATACACTCAGATCAAAAATCCTCCCCTCCCCATACAGAAAGCAGAGTTAATTCTGAAACTTATTTTACTATTACAATTTATGTTTCATATTTATTTTATCGGGAATAAGTACAGCATGATTATAGGGAGGTTTACATATGTTTAGTTTTATTTGGTATCTTATTATTGGTGGGATTTTAGGTTGGTTAGCAGGTTTAATTCTTGGTAAGGATATTCCAGGAGGAGTTATAGGTAATATTATCGCAGGTATTATTGGTGCCTGGATAGGAGGAACATTATTAGGACAATGGGGTCCAACATTAAGTGACTTCTATATTATCCCAGCTTTAATTGGGTCTATCATATTAATTTTCTTCGTAAGTTTCATCATTAGATTAATGAATAAATAAAAATAAAGACCTGGGCTCATTGCTCAGGTTTTTATTCTCTCCCGAATATTCATGTCTATAAGAAAAGCACCATAATCAAGCCTTGACTACTTTTTACGTTTAGATGGTTAGTTTATACCGTTTTCGCTTTTCTTTTCTTATTAATATAGAAAGAAAAAAGATATCCAGCAGTCCAACCAAACACCATTAAAATAAACAATTCAAAATTGAATTTACCATAATAAAGCGATTGAACAATTAATACTACCGTTATAAAAATAAGAGATATGAAATAGTTTTTTATTCGAGGCAATTAAAACTACCTCCTTTTAAATTTTATTTAACAATGTACTTTTTAATGATACCAAACTAAATCATACATTGAAAAGACACTTGATGTATGTAATAAAAAAATGATATCCGTAACAACGTGAAATTTTATTAATCAAATAATCAATTAAAAGTGAACTATAGCAGCTCAGAAGATTCATCCAAATCTATTGTAATCTTTTCCACTTCCTTTACAGTATAGTATTTGTGAGCTAATCATAAACTATTTCAATAATCTTTATATTATTATCTCATATAATACTCCCTATATTTTCATCAAAAGTAAGTCTCTCACTCAAACAAAGAATTATATTTTTTTTTAAAAAAAATAAATAATTTCTTTATTTTTAGTCATATTTTCCCTTTGTCTCGAATATATGAATCATATGGTGGTTTTTGAATCATCCTTGCTATGGATAAAGACTGTAGAAAATGAAGCACTTAGGAGGAGTTAAGATGAAAGCAACGATTGAGAAACGTTTAGGTTTGAAGGAATTAGCGGACAAAGTTGTTTCTGCCGAAGAAGCTGCAGCACTAATTTCAGATGGAGATGTAGTTGGGATGAGTGGATTTACTCGTGCAGGAGACGCGAAAGTTGTGCCATTAGCACTAGTAGAACGTGCCAAAAACGAAAAATTCCAAATCGATGTTTATACAGGTGCTTCTCTTGGCCCTGAAGTAGACCGTTATTTAGCTGAAGCTGGCGTTATTCGTAAGCGTGGACCATATCAAGGTGAACCTGCATTACGAAATCTCATTAATAAGGGTGAAGTTCTATATGTAGACGGTCACCTTTCTCATGTTGCTGAATTAGTCCGACAAAATATTTATGGACCTATTAAATTCGCTATCATTGAGGCATGCGCTATTACGAAAGATGGTTATTTAATTCCTACAAATTCGGTTGGAAACTCACCAATCCTTGCAGATTTTGCAGAAAATATTATTGTTGAACTAAACATTTCATGCTCAGAATCTTTCATTGGTATTCATGATATTTATGTGCCTGAAAAGCAAGGTGATCGTGGTCCAATCCCAGTAGTAAGCGCTACTGATCGTATTGGAGAAATTGGCATTAAAATTGATCCTAAAAAAATCAAAGCTATTGTCATTTCAGAAAACACGGATGCCCCTTCTTTAATTGTGCCTCCTGATGAGGAAACAGATATTATGGCCAATAATCTACTTAATTTCTTACGAGATGAAATTAAGGCAGGTAGATTAACTTCTAAACTTGCTCCAATTCAATCTGGTGTTGGCTCAGTAGCAAATGCTGTCTTACAAGGATTCCAAGATTCAGAATTTGAAGATTTAGAAATTTATTCTGAAGTTCTACAAGATGCTGTCTTCCATCTAATTGATGCTGGAAAAGTAACATTTGCATCTGCTACTTCGATTACATTATCTGAGGAATTAGGTAAAGAAGTATTTGAAAATATGGACAAGTACGCTGATAAACTGTGCTTACGACCACAAGAAATAACTAACCAACCTGAAATAATTCGTCGTTTAGGTTTAATCTCAGTCAATGCGGCACTAGAGGCTGATATTTATGGGAATGTCAATTCAACACATGTTTCTGGTACACGAATGATGAATGGAATTGGCGGATCCGGTGACTTTGCCAGAAATGCAAGATTAGGTATTTTCGTAACAAAGTCTTATGCTAAAGGTGGCACTATCTCATCAATTGTTCCCATGGTCTCACACGTAGATCATACCGAACATGATGTAGATGTTTTGATTACTGAGCAAGGTGTAGCTGATCTACGCGGTTTAGCTCCGAAAGAACGCGTGCCTTTAATCATTGAAAACTGTGCACATCCCGATTACAAAGAACAACTATGGGCGTATTATAATGATGCTGTAAAAAAAACAGGTAATAGCCAAACACCTCATAATTTAGAAAAAGTATTTTCTTGGTACGTCAACTACGCTAAAAATGGAACAATGGTTGAGTAATTGTTCCGCTTGGTACACATTTAAACCAATCCTTTAAATAAAGAAAGAGCGCCTTTCCTGTAACAGAATAGTTGTCTTACTTCAACGCCCTTCACGTTAAATCATGAAAAGCTATATATCAATGATGAATGATATTTTCTGTATGGCTATCTCTTTCATTACCGCTCATTGCTAGTGGGGGACTTGGGGGACTATTTGGGGGACCCATAAAATTATAAGGGGTTGGTAAATACAAAGCTGGCAGGCGCGTATACAACTCTAAAAATATATTTAAAAAGAGCGATGGCCTCTAGGCTATCGCTCTTTATTATATTCTAACCCTAGTCGCATTTTTACTTCCTCATTCACTTTATTAAGTAAAGCCACTTTAGAGTAACGCAATTCTTTATCGTTTCCTCGAATTTCAACAGTGTAAGCAACAAAATCAAAACTTACTTTTGGTGTATTAGCATCGCCGGCAATTTGTGGTTCATATTAATTTCCACCAAAACTCAATAATCTATAACTATCTTTACTACTATTATGCATAAGAGCATATTTGCCTTTAGGATTTCTTTGAGTTACTTTTTTAGAAGGAAGAACTTTTTTCCCTTTAGAATTGCCACCTTTTGTGACCGTTAATTTATAATTCTTGGAACTTTTTTTCAGCTTTTTTACTTTTGAATGAAAAGCTTTCGCTTTATTTAAATAATCTTCAATGTTTACTGCTTGTACATACTTATCTTTACCATGTTTTTTATAATGAAACTCGATAGAAGCTGGTGTAGAAACGAATGTTCCTTTATTCCAGTTAGAATATTTATTTTTTTTAACATGATAATACCCTGTTGAACTACCTTTGTTTAAATCACCCTTTTTAGTTCTTGCTGTAATTTCAAATTTATATTTTGTATTTAAAGATCGTACAGGTAAATCAACAAAGGCAATTTGTTTATTTGTCCAAGGTTGAACATTATAAAATGTTTTCACTTTCTTCGTTATCCCTTGATATGAAACTTTCCCGGTTTTTGAATCAATACTTCCGTTAGTTCCATAAGCGGTAATTTTTACAGTCACTTGTTGCATAGCGGAACCTTTTGTTGAAACTCCTATTGAAATCCCTCCAGCCAAGGGATAACTATCTACTGTCAATAAATATGCTTTTGAAGACGAAGTCTTCAATAATTTTGCTTCATCACCATTATGTACTTTTATGTTTATATCCTTTTCTTCTACTAATTCTTTTGCAGATACACCTAAATTATTCGGAATAAGATAAAATAATAAGAACATAGTGAATACAACAAAAAACTTACAAAAAGTATTAATTTTACTTTTATTCAATAATTCCACCTCCAAAGCTTTATATTACTATTTATATAATAAAAAAGCGTTAAAAATAGTGAAATTAGAACATTTTACATAATCCACACACTTATCAGTAAATTCTTATACCTATAAACCTATGAAAAATAAAAGGTATTTACCTGTTTTTAGTTTTTCAATACACTCTAATCCTTTTTGTAAATTAAACAAAATCTCTTGTTTATCATTTATTTCTCCCCATTTATCAAAACGAATGGGTTCCTCTTCCTTTTCAATTGATTGTCGCCATTTTTCCAATGTATCATTTAACAAAGGCACAGACTCTTTCACAAAAATATTAACACCAGCACAAAAATAATGTGTATCCGCCTCTAAAGTATCACTAGGATAACTCGCTGCTGGTACCCTAGCTAATAAATGTTCACCATAATAATCAACTAGTTCATCTGCAATTTTAAAATAATTCATCGAGCCCTCTAAAACCCCACTATGTAAAACTTCTAATGTTTCATTTAATACTTCTTCAGGGTCTTTTTCTATTGGAAAAAGAACAAAATCATAATAATCCATAATCATAATTCCTCTCTTCTATCTTTTCGTTGTAAATCATTTGTTATTGGATATTACAATTTTACTTCAATAATTGTTTTCCCACAAAGTAAATATACAATGATTATATAACCTCTCTTTTATCACTTTAGCTGTATTCTGTTTATGAGGTTGTAAGGAAAGATAATGGATATTAACAATTATATGACTCCAACTGAAGCTGCTTATCGTTGGGGCATATCTTATAACACCTTACAAGAACGATTTAAAGATAGTAGACGAAATGAAGAAGAAATACAGGCATTTATTAATGAAGGTCTATTAAAGTATTTCGTTAAACCTGAAGGAAAACGTGGCGAATGGATAATTTCAACCACAGCTATGGAGAAGTGGTATGGTGAGGAACTCTTTTTAGGATAATTAATTTAAGGCTTTACGAGTCTGTGCAATTTCGAACTGTTTACTATGCAATTCTAAAGAGTTTAGGGATTAATTCGTTCTTGAACTTATGAAGATATTATGTTGTACATGATTTAATTTTGGCTGAAAGCTATCTTATCAACATATTGTTATAGATGGTTCATGATATAACACAAAAAAGGACAAACCTCAATTTGGTTTGTCTTTTTCTCTAAAAATTTTGTGACCCCATCGAACGACTTGTTAAGCCTGTCGGAATTTGATTGTGTTTGATAGCCTTGATATCAAAGGCATTCGCCAAAACAGCATTGCATTAATTGGTCAACCCGGTGTTGGTAAAACGCATTTGTTGATGGCAGTGGCTAACAACTCGATGAAAGCGTCTATGGTATCAATAGTTACCCAAACTTTTTTTAACTCTTATTTTTTCTATTAGCGAATAAGAAAGCATATCCCTCGATTTGTAATGGTTCTTATTTAGATAGTAACGGATAAAATTGTTCGAAAAATGTATTATCTACCGTTCGAATATACGCCGTACTTCCGATGACGCCCATTTGATTCCGCATTTCTGCATATTTATTATCATATAAAATAAACGTCATGATTTCATCGTTTTCATCACTTCTGAAGACAAGTTTGTAATGTTTTTCCGTTTCCTTTATGTCTAGCACAGCAGCTCTAACTTCCATTTGTAATAATTGTTCTAAAAATTGCTGTACTTGCTGTTTATCCCTTGTTTCAAATAAATCCAATGTTGGATACTCCACTAGTAACATGTAATCTAGCGATTGTTCGTCTATAATTCCAGTGTTGAATGTTGAATCTGTGACTTCATACAATGACTTGGTTAGGAATGTGGCATATAATTCACGACTAATATACGCTATGAGCAATACTAAACCAAGACCAACGATTATTTTTTTCACACGAATTCCTCTTTCTGCTTTTTTCTTAACTAAGAGCAAGCGGTTCTTCTTTTATCACAGAAAATTATTAAACAAACTCTATCAATAGTATTTTTGGTTATAGATAGTCAAATATCAACAATGTCATTAAATGGAGCCAATAAAAAAAGAAGAAATGTAATTGAAATAAGACAACAATCTTTGAAGTTATATTACTCTATTACTCATAATGATTAACTCACCATGGCTTCCCATGATTCTATCCCCTTCATCAACAAATCCACATTTTAGATATAAGCTTTGAGCGGCAATATTCTTTACATTTACAGCCAAAACAACCTCTGTTATTTCCGGAAAATTCATTTTCACAAACCTTGGTAGTTCTAATAATGACTGTTTCGCATAGCCTCTTCCTTGGTAGCGATAATCTGTAGAAAATGTTCTAAGTAATATAGCTTTTTGATTATTAGAATAAGGAGTGACCCCTTCATTCATATGTAGAACAAAGTACGACACTATTTCTTCATCATCTAAAACTAAAATCGGATAACGATCCTCATCACTTTTTGCTACGAAGATAGATTCTACTGGTGATCCTGTAAATTGTAATTGTTCATCAGTTAATTGATAACACTCAATTTGTGACATATATCTATCGCTATATCTTTCTAAATAAACGCTCATCTCTACCCCTCCCAATCAAATAGTAACAATAATTGGTATATATTTCTATAAACAAAATCTCTATCTTTGTATGACTATTTTCTTTTTTACTAGTTCATAACAAAAAAAGACCTTTCATATTATCGATTAATCGATAATTGAAAGGTCTTTTTCTACTAATGAAACTTCCCTGTAACTCTAAAGCCGATTTCAGCAACTAAAGTAGCTAATAAGAATGTTCCAGTATAAACAACTAAAGAAATAACAACGATTCTCCAACCAAGCTGTTTAAACTCTTTCAAGTCTTTACCGAAAGACAAACCAGCATAAGCTAGGATTGGTGTTGCTAATGCCATGAAATTAATTTGACTTGTTGCTTTTACAATTGTTTCATTTCCCGGAAAAATTGGTGAAGTCACTAACAAGGCAAGAAATGAAACCCAAATAACTACTGGCAATTTAATTGGTAATATTTTTTCAATTGCAAAACCACAAACCGTAATTGCAACAATAATAAGCATACCAGGTAAGGCATCAATAGGTGATACATCATAGCCTACCCAGTTTCCTATAATTGCAATTGCACCGATGATTATAAATGTATATATTTTATCTAACATGAACATCCGTTCCCCCACTTCTAAAGAACTTAAGCTTTGTTTTCAGCTTTTCTAGATCTTCTACCCAAAATTGGTTCCAATTTTCTGTATAGGTAATTGGTAACTGGTAGTGAAAAGAAGATACATACATAAGTTCCAACAATTGTTGTAATTAAGTTTGCAGCACCAGCAAATAGCGCAATATCATTAGCGGATTCTGGGAAAATAATAGCAAGCGCACCAGTCATTGCAGCCATCATACTTCCTGAACCTACACCGGCACCCATTGCTAGTGAAATTGGATGGAACCAGCCAGAATTAGCTAGAACACTAGCTAAAATAGTTAAATAAATGGCACCAAATAATGTACCACACACATAAACACCTAATGCTCCACGACCTTCAGGAGAATCAGCACCATATTTTTCAGCAATAATTGCAAGGTTTGGTTCACGGTCAATTGAGAAGGTAGCACCTACCGCTTCACGTTTCATCCCCATTAACAATGCAATTGGTAAACCAAACACGATTGTCCCAAAGAAATGCCCTACTTCTTGTAGAGTTAAAGACAATCCAGCATCCATTAGTTGTGGCAATGAAGGTCCCATCAAAGTTCCAAGTTTAGCCACGAATAACATAAATGAAATACCTAAAATGTTAGCTGCGATATTCATATCTTTTTCGCTTAACAACTTCAATTTAGGTAAACTAATAACTGCACCGATTATTAATGCATAAAGCATAGGGAAAAGTGCAACTACTCCAATACCAATGTCAAAGTTCTTAATCCCAATAAATTCAGCTACAACTACAAGTGCTAATACGATTAACTGTATTTTCCAACTTAATAATTTTTTCAAGTTATCCACCTCTATTTCTCTTTTATCACCTTTGAATCTCCACTACTGATAGCCACCGATGCTAATTCTTTCAATGTTTGACAAGCAGCTGTTGCATCTAGATTTCTTTTTACTGTTGTTTTAGCAGATTCATATATTTGAAAGCCGATAGATCCAATAAACGATAGTACTCCTAAAATAGTGTTTTTCTTGTAGTTAACCAGTTATACTTGTGTATTGGTCAAAAACAAATAAAACATTATAATATTTGTTGTTCAAATATCTCCCTGGAATATTTAATACACGGTTAGCTGTGCCTATTATTAACACTTTCGCTACTTTTCCTTGTTCGACTCAAACTGTTTAGTAATAATCTAAGCTTCTACTAAACTATCTTCCTCCGAAGGATTCTCCATATTAAGACAAATTTCGCAATTTACCCATAACTGTTTTCACCTATGTAAAAATTTCTTCACCTAACATAATAGTAAGTGTACCGTTATCTGCACCAGCAGTTTCGCCAATAGTCTGACAATAATAAACCTAATTCATCAGCTGGTATTGCCAAATCGATTGCAGTTTCTGCATCTGTTGTACTCATATCAATAATAATGGAACCTTTTTTCCAAATTTTAAAAACTCCATTTTCCCCTATGTATGATTGACGTACAATATCAGTCGTAGATACTGAAGATACCACAATATTCACTATTTCGGCAATGCTTTTTAAAGTTTCAGAGAGAAAAAAACCTATTTTATGTATTAAAAGAACACTTGATTGTTCGGTTAGTAGACCAAATCACTTTAGCCTACTTTTACAACTTTTTTTGGATACTCCCTTTCTCGTTGTGCTTCAGCGAGAAGTGTAGCTACTTCGTTTTTCAAATCAATAATATTCCTCAATTTTATTTTATCGGTATATAGTTATAGCAGTACCTCTCTGAATACTCTCATTCATTTGAACATATATTTAAATTCGGTTCTTAATTACTTCATGAATGATAGAACTAGTACCTGCCAAAAATAAGTAACATTGGCTTATAAAGATTGTAAATAATGTGTTTTCTACTACCACATCAATTATATTAATTTCCTCAACAATATACCTCCCTTCATCAAAAGATAAAAGGAGGTTTTCACTTCACTAATCAACCGTTATCTTTTTACGATTAACAAATAACGACACTAACCCATATATTGTACCTATCAGAGAAATCCCTGAGATCACTAGATAGTAATGTTGACCTGTTAGAGAGTTATATAGGAAGCCACCTGCATATGATGAGACGATACTTGATATTCCGAAGAATAATAGTGCCAAAACCGTTTGCCCTGTCGCTCTCCACTCTACCGGTACAATACGATATAAATACTGAATCGCTGCTGTATAAAAAATTGGGAAAGTAAGCATTTGTAGTAATTGTACAAGTGCTAACATTTGTGGGTCTGTAATCCACGCTGATACAAAGAATCGTACAAAAAAGAAAAATGCTGCTATCGTTATTATTAGTAGTTCTTTTCCACTACGAAGCCACCAAAAGCTAAGAGCAAAGATGATAATTTCACTTGCCGCAGAGATGAAAAATGCTTGTCCAACTAGTTTTGTACTTCCACCTAATGACAGAATATGTACGCCTAAAAACGTTTCATTCATACGAGCAGGTACCGAACAGATAAATACTAATAATAAAAACGATAATGTTTGTTTATTACTTAAAAAACTCTTCAAACCTGCAATGGTAACTGGTTTAGAAGAAGTTGGAGCATCGGGCATTTTCCATATAATAAGGAATCCAATAATCCCTAATATAACAAAAAGGATACCGACACTGTTATTGCCAAAGTAAGACATAATATATCCGGTAACAAGTGCTAATACCGCATAACCTAATGCTCCATATGTACGAATTGAACCGTAACTAATTTTTGCTGCTTCTGCTACTGTAAAATTCAAACTTTCCATTAACGGGTCGATCGGCATTAAGAAGAAGTAGACGAACATCGCAAATACGACTAATAGCAAGAATCCATCAACGCTAAACAAGAAATAGCCAAATAAACTAGCTAAAAATAATAACAATAATAATATTTTTCTAATCGTCTTCGTCTTATCACTGATGAATCCCCATAATGGCTGCGTAAATATTGTTACAAATCCACCCGTACCTACCACAAGCCCTATCTCACTTGGCGATAAACCTCTCTCACCTAGATAAACTGGTAAAAACGGAACAAATAGCGCAAGCATTCCAAAGAACAAAAAGTTAAATACTTTTAGTCTATGATGTAATTGCATATTTAACATCCTTTCAAATTAAATCTTTGTTTTACTAGGTATTTGAGGCTTATCACTATCGTTCAAAAGATAGGTTCCTTTTACCGAGAAAAGCTATCATATCATATTTATAGTCACGAAGTTATACCTTTTTAAACATTTTTATACAAAAATAGAAAAACTCCTAATCTACAAATTAGGAGTCACAACTTATTTTCAACTTTATAAAGATAATGCACCATATCGCCATTGTAATATTGCTTAATAAACTCTTCTTCAATGTGCATGCCAATTCTCATAGCTACTTTTTGAGAAGCAATATTATCATCTTTTATTATTGAATATACTTCTGGAGCTTTTAAAATATTAAAAGCATATTTTCTACAAGCATCTGCCATTTCAGTTGCATACCCTTTATTCCAAAAATCATGTTTAAATAAATAACCAATTTCTAACACTTCTCTATTTCCAACTTGTTGCATAGTTAATCCAGCTTGTCCAATCACTGTATCTGTTCCTTTTAATAAAATCGCCCATAATCCAAATCCATTTTCTTGATATCTTGATTGCTGTCTAACCAGCCAATTTTGAGTATCTTGATCATTAAATGTATGTTCATATGCATACATGACTCTCTCATCTTGTAAAATATCCGCTAAATCTTGAAAATCATTTTGTACTAGTTCCCTCGCATATAATCTTTCGGTTTCAAGAATAAAAGCTTTATTTTCCAGTCGATTTCTCCTTAATTTCATTCATGTGCTAAGCGTTTTTTTATTACAGTATAGTCTCAAATTGCATACTCTTATTGCAATGCCCGTTTGACTGACTCAATTGCATGAATATTAGTAGTATCAAACAAAGGTATCTTAGTATCCTGTTGTTTTATGAGTAGACCTACTTCTGTACAGCCCAAAATAATGCCTTTTGCTCCTTCTTGGACAAGTCGATCGATGATATCTAAATACTTTTTCTTTGAGGATTCTTTTAAAATCCCTAAACATAATTCATCATATATAATTTGATGGACAATAGCCCGTTCTTCTTCTTCTGGTACAATGACCTGAATATTATATGTCTCCACACGTGACTTATAAAAATCCTGTTCCATCGTAAATTTGGTACCAAGTAGACCAACTTTTTGAATACTATTTGCTTTAATCTGAATTGCAGTTGTATCTGCAATATGTAAAATTGGTATTTGAATCTTTTCTTCTATCAAATCAATGACTTTATGCATTGTATTCGTACATATAACAATAAAGTCAGCTCCTACCTTCTCTAAAGAGATTGCTGCATTTGCTAAAACAAGCCCCGCACTTTTCCAATCCCCTATTGATTGATACCTCTCTATTTCCTCAAAATCAACACTAAATAATATACATTTCGCTGAATGTAAACCACCTAATTGATTCTTTACTTCTTCATTAATGAGCCTATAATATTCTGCTGACGATTCCCAACTCATGCCGCCTATTAATCCAATGATTTTCATATATTACCTCTCCCTCTTTAAGCTATTATTAATCAAGAAATAAAATAAAAGAAGATTGCTCTGCTAAGCATCTACTTTAAATTTTATTACTTTTTTTATCAAAATTACGATAGATCTTCATTTGCATACTTGACCAGTCTTTCATTAAATCTGCTTCCTTCTTGATTTTCCAAGCATTGAAAATGGTTTGTCCTTGTTTATTGAAAAATAGGTTATTGCCAACATAGTACGATGCATGTTGGATTACTTCATCTATATCGACCCATGCGACTACATCACCCGCAATTAGCGTTTCATCCTGTTCATACACCGTATAGCCAAGCTGCTCCAATCCATTTAAAAAGGCTTGCTGGTGGACCCATTCTTGCAATAACCATTCACTTTCTTTATCACATACTGCATATAATGCAGCCGCTAAACAATTGGCACCTGCAGTTGTCGCATATGTATTAGCATAAGGCATTAAATGCGGCGGTAGATCTTCTGGCACTTCTTCGCAAGCACCATCCTCCCACCACTCAGCAACTTTTTTAATTATCATTTTCTTATTGCTTTGAGACATGCCTTCCCACATACTACGTTGTAAAACAACTAAGTCATCTATTATGTAAGCTTCAGGCACTACCGTTAAATCTGCAATAAAGGTTTTTGGCAGCACCATACCTCGTTCTATTTTAACTTGACACTGTAACAAGAACGTCCTAATTTCTTCAGCCACCCCAACAATCCAGTCTGGTTGTGCCACAATCACGTGTGATGCATTTTTTATGTTCCAATATTCATAGCTATTCATTAATTCAATTTGTGTATATGACGTATGATTGAAAAATTCTGTTGATGGCATAATAAGTACATTTCGCAAATGTCCTAGGTGTTTCTCAGTATCACCTTCTGCTATAAAGAATAAGTCTTTTTTAGGTACATAATCTTCAACCCACTGCTGTAAAATTTCATTTGAAGGTACAATAATCAATTTTTTCTCTCCTTTTTTGACCTTTTAATTAAGAGCTGCAATTTAATACATTTACAAGTATCTGTTCTTCAAAGTTGCTTTTTAAAGTTAGTATCAATGATAAACGTTCATATACCTTTATTTCTCCAATTTTAGAGAATTTTTTTTTCATAGAAATTTACGGTTGGGAAATTTTTAGAACCCGTTTGTCACGATTATTGTTTTGATACCTTCTATATTGCATTCAATGAAATCCAATAACATCTTGACAATGCCTTTTCTAAAATATTTAGGGTGTACTATTAATCGATGAATATCCATTTAAGTCATCTATTATGCATGTATTAGGTACTACCGTTAAATCTGCAATAAAGATTTTTGGCAACACCATACGAGAAAAGCGCCCTTTAAACAGGGCGCTTCATTTTTATCTAATGACTAATATTAGCAGTTGGGTATAACGTTGTTCCTCCAATTGAAACCTTTATTTCATTTGTTAATGGAACGTTTTGTTCATTAATAATTGTTCTCCACCATTCCCATGCAAGACCAGTACATTCTCTCGCTACGACTTTTACATTTTTTGAATTCGGTGGAAGCGGTATAACGGTAGAGTAATGAGCCGTTTTGTCTTTGCCGCTTCCATCCCATGTTTTATGTGTTAGTACTTCTTTCCCGTTTTCATCATATGAGAATTCATCCCAAGATACATCAAATTGAGCAACATATGCACCGTAATGATCAAGCGTCATTTTAGCACTTGAATATTCTGTAGTTGTAGTCTCAATATAATCTGTATTGTTATGAACGGCAGCCGTTGCATTATCTTTTAAGAAAGTGCTTGTATATGAAATTGGGTATGCTGGATTTTTAAGACTTAATTCCGCATTATCTTTAATAATATTTCGGATTTCATCAAAATCTTTTGTAACAACCTTGTTATGCTCTTTCGCATCTCCGCCTAATACTACAGCAGTAAAGGTACTTTCTTCAAAAATATCTTTATACTGTCCACTCGTTTCGACGCTATTATTCTTAAGTAAAGCTTTAAAGGCAGCTTGTACATCTTTGCTCTTAGACGTTGTTTCTAATTTCACATAAATTGTTCTACCATACGCTACATTTGACACCATAACAGGCGGGGCCACATTACTTACCCCTTTACGAGTTAACTCATCAAAAGTAACACTATTATCAAAAAGATCGGATGGATTGTTAGGTAGTTCAGCACTTACGGTATAAAATATTTGCTTATATGCCGCAACCATCACTTTTTTCTCTCCATTTGCAACCGCATTAAAATCAATGTTCAGCCCATTATCAAGATATTTAGCGTTAACATTAAGAGCACTTGCGATTTGTGATTTACTATACACCATAGATTCTGTATACTGCATTCTTGCAGGTAACGAATGTGTTGATGCATACTTTTCATTCCAAGTAGATACTAAATCATCTACTGCTCCAGCCACATTGCCGTATGTCGGATTTTGGACAGTTACTGTATTTTCTTTTCTCATGCCAGGTAAGTCTATACTAATAATCAAAGGTTTTCTCTTAGCCACTAATAAACTAGGCTGATTATCTGCAAAAGCTTTATTTGCAAGTTGTACGGCTCCTGGATAAGTGCGATTAGCCACAGAATCAATAATCGAAATATCGACTGGTGAAGTTGTAAGTGATTTTTTCTCACGTTCAACAACTACAAATTTACCATTTGAATTGATACTTTCTTTCGGAACAAAACTCTCTACTTTATCACCATTTACTGCTAAAACCTCTTGATTATTGTACTTTAGATTCGCTATTCCAGTATCAATACCACTAGGATTTTTTGTTGCATCAGCTGAATTATCTGTTAGTGTTTCCGCGGAGGAAATAAATGAATAATTAATAGTGCATAAACTAACTAATAAACATGCTAGTAATTTTATTCCTTTAGCATTTTTTATTATTCCCAAAAAAACCAACTCCTTCCTTAAAAATTATATCATCATATTTAGATTTTTGTATATTGATGAATTTTTTTCACGTACTCAAATTAGATAGTTTTTAAGCTACTTTCATGCACCCGGTCTTTTTTACTTCTTAACATTTTATGCCTATATCATCATTTTGGGGGCTTCATCCCCCCTGGTCTATCATAGTAGTCAATAATTTCAGCCTCTACCTTGTACGAAGAGATTTGAATGTTCACGCAATTTTCAGATTAGTAATATCAATCTTTTTTATCATTACATTACCTCGTTTTATTATTTCTCTAATTCATACTTTTCTCACAATCGTCTCGCATTTTATCCATATAATCTAAATTACATGGATACAATTATAAGTCCTACCATTAAAACACCAATTCGATATAACATATAATACCATTTGTGCAAATTTCAATAAAAATGACTTACTATTCTCATTGAGAAATATATAGCCCATCAAAATCTAAAGTAGATGCTATGCCGTTTAGATAATAAGTCATATGTTGATCTGCTTCTTCAAAAGACATCCATTTAATTTGTTGTATCTCATCTGGAAAATTCACCACTATCTCCCCGCTATATGCTTTTACTTTAAACGTAAATAACAATGCATGATGATTCCGATCTTCAAAAAACTTTTCTCTTACATCGATGAGTGTACCCATTTCAACCTGTAGATTCGTTTCTTCATATACTTCACGAATTAGTGCCTGCTCAAGTGTTTCGTTTTGTTCAACTGCACCACCTGGTAATGTCCATATCATATTTTCATTTTGTACCATTAATATTTCATCGGTTTCCTCTTTACAGATTGCGGCATATACAACATCTACTCTTTTCATTGATATTCCCCCTTATTCATCCTCAATTACTGTATTCACTTCAGTTTTCTTATAAATACGTCGATAATCTAATAATCTAGCTTCCCTTGAGCATCCATATGGATATTTGTAAATGGACTATCATCAGAAACGTACAGCCAATGCTTTCGATGAGTCAAAAACTTCAATACATTTTCCCTTTTTAATATCGCTTCTATTTGGAAATATAAATTTAGTTGAGATTCTTCATTTGACTGTACCTTAATATCATTCATTATTCTTGAGTCAAAATCGGATTTATTAGACAGCCCCTTTATTTTTTGGTTGTTTTACAAGTGAATAATTTATAATTTATTTCGCCGTTATCTATCAATCATTCTTATACAACTCATATCAAAAATTATGCCTCAATTTCTTTCGCTAAAGCCGTCAACTTGTTCATCGTTTTCCAATTACGTATTGTTACTGGAACACCAAGCTTTTGCACATTGATCGCCAGCTTGGAATTACGAATGCTTTTTCTTAATAAGAGATACACTTCACGGCCTTCAACTTGAAAGTCTTCATATTCGGTTCTAAAGGCACTCAGCCTTTCAATTTTTTCCTGTGAAGGAACTTCGAGTAGTAAAGCAACATAAAGACTCTCCCCTTCTGACGATGCTTCCGCAGCCATAATCGCTTCTTTCGAAAAAGGACATTCCTCAGTAATCCGTTCCAACTCGCTGAAAGTCCTTAAAACAACACTAATTGCAAACCCAAAAACCGCCTTAATTTCATGCTCAATGTGCTCGTGTATAAATTGTTCTTTCTCATCCGATTCGAAAAGGACATTGCCACTTTGTATATACGTTTTTACTCGTTTGAATCCCATTTTCTCAAACATTTGCTTTAGTTCCGCCATTTTAATCTTATTGTGGCCACCTACATTAATACCTCTTAAAAAAGCAATATAAATTGTCATCCCTATCCCCTTCTATCTTGCTTCAAAGTATAATTTGAACCATTCATTACTAATTAGTATATTCGCTAAATTAACTTGAAATAAATAATCTCAGGATCCCCATCATCTAAATTTTCAACGTAGCCACTACGTACAAATCCATTAAATTCAAACACCTTTTGCATATTGGTATTTGATTGGTTTGTTGAGGAAAATATTTTTTGAGTTGGTGCAATGTTTTCAAAAGAGCTGATTAAAGCTGTTGCATATCCCTTTCTTCTTGCCGACTTAGAAACAATGATTAACGATATAAAACTACATTCAAAAAAATTTGTATCAAATAGTAAAAACGCTTGAACTTCGTCTTCCTCTTTAATAATTAAGCAACGGCCTTCTCCTACGATTTTTTCGATATGTTTCCTTCTACTCATATTGCCTATGATTTCGCAATCGAGCTTTACTATTCCCTCTATATTTTCTAAATTTGCTGTGGTAACAGAGTTCAAGTAATCACTCCTTTTTGACAAGGTACATGACTGCAATGTTGCTTCTTATCACATTTATTTAAAAACTCATCAATTTGTTGAAAGTGATGTAAATCATGTACTATCAGACCTTTAAAATATGCAGTAACAGTTAATATACTTGTGCCTATATTCAATTCTTTATTAATTTCACTTGCAGGAATCTTTATTATCTCATTTACTAATTTTAATCTTGTCAGTATACATTTTTTAATACCTTCATCTTTAGATATATTCAGACTCTCTAACGCTGCAATTTGATTCATCTCTAGAACATTTGGGCTTTCTAATTCTTGTTTTAGATTTAGCAAGTAAGGTAATCTTTTTTCCATTACGAACTTGTCCCATGGCACTAAATGCCCTACAATTTCACAAACTGACCATTTACTTTCTGCAATAGGTGTAAGCCAACAATCATCAGTTAACCTTGTTAATTTCGCAATATACTGGATTGAATTTTCATAGTGGTTCAAAATCAATTTTTTTGATTCTATTGCACTCATCTCCATAAAAAATATTTCCATCTAAGTATTGCTGGAGCTCACAAAATGAATTGCCTCACCCAATATCATCGTAGCCAATTCATGATCATCAATGATATAAGGAATTTCAGATGGCTCTACCCATATACGTGCAATACCTTCATTTTCACGTAAAAATGGATAGCATTCTTTAACATTCATTCTGTAAAAAGATTGATAGCCTATCATTGGGTATTTACCACCCGGGACAAATGATTGGTTCTCGTCATGATTGACTTCAATTGCACCTAGGTATGTAATATCACCTTTAACATAAGCTTCTTCATACACTTCACGATGTATCGCTTCTTCAGTAGATTCGCCACTTTCAATATGACCACCTGGATAGCTAAATCCTCTGTCTTTAATTTTAGAAAGTAGCACTTTGTTATCTTGGAAACAGATTGCATGGACACTAGTTACGATGCACAACTCATCTAGTTGAAAATTTGGTTTCCATGTGAGTTTCACTCTATGACCGTTCCAATAAACTATAACTGTCTTCATAGGAGCCTCCTATATTATTGAGATACTATAACTCTTTAAAGTTTACCTAGGAATTCGGTTGGCAATTGTTTCTCTACAACTTTATTTTCAAGTATGACTTGATACGCTTTTGCTTTAGGTCTTGAGCTAACAATTTTAGCTATTTCGTCATCAATGTAATGTATCGCCACACCGTCATCAGCTGCTATGCCTGCTTTGATGAGTTGTGATTTAATTAAATGATGGTAAGATGGTCTTCTATCTTTTTCTCCATCATAATGTGGGCAATGACTTCCATTTAAAAATCCTAAACATTGAATTGGTTCAAGGCCATCTCCATACGAATCTGTAATGCTTTCTTCAAACCAGCAAATAGCTCCTGCACTAATACCAGCAAGAACAATACCCTTTTCCCATGCTTTTTTTAAGATTTTATCTAGACCCCATTCTCTCCATAGAACCAATAGGTTTTTTGTATTTCCTCCACCTACGTAAATAATATCTTGCTTTAATATGAAGTCTTCTAAATCTCTAGTTGGTGGATTAAACAAAGATAAATGAGTTGGTTTGCAATTTTGAGTTTTAAAAAAATCATAAAACCTTGCTATGTAATTGTCAGCATCACCACTTGCTGTAGGTATAAAGCAAATTTTCGGATTATCCTCTTTCGACTGACTAAGAATATAAGAATCTAATAATGGGTTTTCAGGCTCCATTGAAAATCCGCCGCCCCCAAGTGCAATTATCTGTTTCATAGTTTTCATCCTCCATTCAACTATTGTTAGTAACCTCTAGGGGTAGCAAATTTCATCCTGCACATTGAGAAACTTAATGTCGAATGTAGAATTTCATCATGAAGTTCCCACAGACTTTCTGCCGTTTTTAGTTCTACATTTCGTTTAGAAAGCGCTTCAATCAAATCGGTTATTTCCATACAGTTAATCGGAACTTGTTTCTTTTCGCTAACATAATATCCTGCATTTTCATCAAGTAAGTTAAATTCCATTGAATCAAATTCATATAAATATAGCTTTGTATCTCTCATTTTTTGTAGCCATTTGTTTTCAACAACTACTACATGATTGCTGGAGCTAGATGAAAGATATCGAGTTTTATCTTCTTTTGTTGTTTCTGCATTAATATGAAAACAAACACGGGGGCAATTCCTTGGCGTCAAGAAATTTGGTAGACATTTTTCATTAATTGCCCAAACGAGCCCTTTTGTCTGATCTAAATCCTGACGGGAAGGTATTCTAGGCTCAAAAACTCCGATACTTCTTTCTTCACTTACATGAAAAAGTCTCATATTAACCTCCATTAAATTTTAGTAAAAATATTCTATTTAGCCCTATTATTAGAATATCATAATATGGGGGTGAATGAGTTGGGATATGATGCCCAGTCGAAAAAAGTAAAAATTTCTACAGATCGCGAGATTAGAATTCCTGAAGAGTTTTATGAAGAATTTTCATTAATTGATGAGGTTCAAATTTCTAAGGTGAATGGTGCACTAATAATTACGCCCATTATTGATCCTGTTTTCGAGAAATATAAAACGCTCATTATGGAGCAACTGACAAAAGCAGGTTATACCGGTCAAGAGTTAACGGATAAGTTCAACGAGTTACGAAAGCAAGTACAAGTGAATGATGGATTTACTCTTTTTATGAACGTTAAGCCAGACTTTAAAAAGCAAGAATAAGTAAAATCAGGTAGCTTTATTCATACAAGTTCCATTTTATCGCTTATTTCATCAAAAAAACGTAGCAAGATAGGTATGTTTTCTATCCTATCTTGCTACGTTTTTACTTGGTTTTGTTAGTACCTACCCTCGACTTCATACGACTAAAGTATTACAAACAGGTTGCTACTAATTAAAAAAATATCAACTGAATGCAAATAGTAAAGACTAAACCATTTTGGCTTAGTCTTTTTCATTATCTACTATTAACTTTTTAGTTAAATGTATTAATAATTATATTTCCTCACATTTCATATACCCAGGAAACGGAGGTAGAACAGAGGATAACAACTTTTTAGAAACAGGATTTGCTAATTGTTCAAGCTGCTCCATATCATCTAGCCTTTCAACAATCTCGCCTTGATGCATCACAACTAAACAGTCAGCTATGTAATTGACCGCCTGTAAATCATGAGAAATAAAAAGATATGAAAGTTGAAATTCTTCCTTTAATTGTGCCAAAAGATTTAATATCTGTATTTGAACGAGGGCATCTAATGCACTTACAGCCTCATCAAGTATGATTAACTTTGGTTTAAGGGCAATTGCTCTAGCAATATTGATTCTTTGTAGCTGCCCTCCGCTGAACTGAGAAGGGTATTTATGTATGTCTTCCCGCCTTAACCCGACCTTCTTCAAAAGCTCCAGCACTTGCTTTTCCTCTTCTGCCGACGAGAGCCTTTTGTAATTTCTTAATGGCTCAGCAATACTTTCACCTATAGTAAGTCTTGGATTAACCGCACTATAACAATCCTGAAAGACCACTTGGAGATTTTGGCGTAACTCTTTTAATTCTTTTGAGTTCAAATTATGTAGATTCTTCCCTAAAAAACAGACTTCTCCCTGATCCGGCTTTTCAAGTCCTAAAATAATCTTTCCTAATGTACTTTTGCCTGACCCGCTTTCTCCGACAATTCCTAAGCAAACTCCCTGTTCCAAAGTAAGTGAGATATCCTTAACCGCTTCTATCGATCTACGTTTCTCAAAAACCGAGTTCTTGAGAAAGAATGATTTTTTTATATTTTTCAATACTAGTAAACTCATTCTTCAATTACCTACACTTTCATGTATCTTTACACAGCGTACAAAATGATCTTTTTCATACTCTCTATACTCAAGATTGTAACTTGTACACGAATGATTTGCTTCTTCACACCTATCTAGAAATGGACATTTTTTATCGTTATTTTTTGAATATGTACTTAAAGGGCTAACACTTTGTATCTTTTTTCGTGTTAATCCAAGCCTTGACTCTAACAAGACTCGAGTATATGGGTGCATTGGTTGATTGAATAACTTCAACACTGGTGCCTTCTCAACGATATAGCCACCATACATCACAGCTACTTCATCGGCCAATTGAGCAATCACCCCTAAATCGTGGGTTACTAATAAAATACCTGTATTATATTCTTTCTTTAACTTATCCAATTGTTTCAAAACTTGAAGTTGATTTGTCGCATCTAAGGCAGTAGTCGGTTCATCTGCAATGAGGATAGATGGTTTTAAAGACATGGTAATCGCAATCATTACTCGTTGCAGCATTCCACCACTTAACTGAAATGGATATTGCTTTAATACTGCCTTTGGATTAGGAAGGTCCGTTTTTTCAAGATATTCTACAGCTACTTTTCTCGCTAGTCGCTTTGTAATAGGTAAATGCGTTCTAATTGTTTCAATAAAATGACTTTCAATTGTTCTTACAGGATTAAAGGCGATCATAGGATTTTGCATGATCATAGCAATATCATTTCCCCGTACTTTCCTAATGTCTTCTGCTGAACATTCTAAAAGGTTTTGATTTCTATAATTAATACTTCCAAACTCAACTTTTACATTTTCAGGTAAAAGTCTTAATAAAGACATACACGTTAACGTTTTCCCTGATCCACTTTCTCCAACAATACCTAACACTTTCCCGGACTGGAGCGCAAAATTAACATCACGTACCGGATGAACCACTTCAAGAGGTGTTGAAACAGATATATTCAAATTATTTACAGTCAAAATCGGTTGATGCCTCATTCTACGCCCCCTCCAGCCCTTTTCATGTCTAAAGCATCTTTCAAAGCTTCACCAAACAAATTAAAGGCAATAACTACAATGAAGATCATTATCCCAGGGTACAACATCAAGGAAGGATAATTTCTAAAAAATGACTTACTATCATTAATCATCATGCCCCACTCTGCCTCTGGTGGTTGAATTCCAAGACCTAAAAATGAAAGACTAGAAATAGCTAAAATAACTCCTCCAATGTCCATAAAAACTAAAACAACAACTTGAGAAATGATAGCGGGTAAAATATGTTTCATTATAATAACAAACTTTGGTGTACCGCATATTTTGGCTGCTACTATATAGTTTTGTTCCCTAACACTGAGTACCATTCCTCGAATGACACGAGCATAAAAAACCCATTGAACAAGAACCATTGCTAAGATCAAATTAAAAAGACCTGGTCCCAAAATCCCTACTAATGCCAATGAAAGCAGAAAACTTGGGAATGCCATTAGAATGTCACAGATTCTCATAAATAGATAATCTACCTTACCACCTATAAAGCCCGCAATTATGCCAAGTGGAACACTAATAATCATCATGAATCCCATAACAAGGATAGCTGTACCCAGAGAGGTCTGAGTTCCAAAGATTAATCGCGATAATATACATCTCCCTAGATGATCCGTTCCTAAGGGAAACTGAGATGAAGGACCATGTAGTTTTTGAGCGATATCAACAAGGTTTGGGTCATTAGGAGCCAAAAAAGAAGCAAAGAGTGCAACCCCAATCATACCTAAAATAATGATACTACTAATTATCATGAGCTTATGATTTAGTAGCGTTCGTTGCATCTTTATATTTAATTTCATTTCCCTTCCTCCAATCGTATACGTGGATCCAGGAAGGAATAAGTAACATCCACAAGGAGATTACAGAACACGAAAATTACACTCATAAACAATACACAGCCCTGAATCATAGGATAATCCTGATTTAAAATAGAGGAGACGAACAATTGTCCCATGCCTGGCCAAGCGAAAATCGTTTCAACAATTACTGCTCCGCCTAACATATTCCCAAAACTCATACCAAGTGCGGTTACTACAGGTAGGATGGATTTTTTTAAAACATGCCTACTAATAATTTGCCTTTGCCGCAAACCTCTCGCTCTAGCATATACAACAAACGGCTCATTCAAATTTTCTAGCATACTAGCTCGAAGTAATCGTATATACGTGCCGATATAGCCAAAAGCGAGTGTTAAGGAAGGAAGGACTAAATGCGCTAGTGTCCCCCTACCCAAAACAGGGAAAAAGTCTAACTTTACGGATAAAAAATAAATCAAGAGAAAACCAAACCAAAATGTAGGCATTGAAACACTAACAAAAGCTATTATTCTACTAAATTGATCTATCCATTTTCCTTTGTAGATAGCCGAAAGCACTCCAATTGGTAAGCTAATAACTACAATAAAGAAAAGCGCAGTAACTGTTAGCTGAATTGTAGGTACTAGATGCAACAAAATTTCGTCCGAGACTGCATTTTTGGACAGATAAGAGATCCCCAAATCCAGTTGAATCACCTTTACCAACCAATCAAAATACTGAATATATAAAGGGTTATCTAATCCGAGTTCGAGTCGCAAGTCAGTCACAGCCACGTCGGTTGGGGGAATATTCGACAATCTTAAATAAGCTACTGCTGGGTCTCCAGGAATTAAGTGCAATAAAATAAAAGTAATAATGGAGATTCCTAATAATATTGGAATTAGACTTGAGAGACGTTTAACTATAAACCAACTCATGTAGCACTCCTTAAGTTATTATTAATAATTCTTGCTTCATTTAACATCAATTGTAGTTAAAGGTACCTCAGCTTCTTGAGGTAAAAAATCTAATCCGCTAATATTCTTGTGATATACAGCTACATTTGATTGGTACGATATCGGTAAGTATACTGCTTGATCATGTAATGTTGATAAAATATCTGTATACATCATTTTTCTTTCTTTTTCATCTGTAGTTAAAAGTACTTTTTTAATCTTCTCGTCTATTTCCTTCTTTTCTGGTAATCCCAATAATGCAGTATAATCTGGACCACCATTTTCCGAATCTGTAGTAATTGAGGCTAAATAAGAATGCGGGTCAAAAGGTACGGCCCATGTTGATGTAAATAATATATCGTAATTACCTTGGAATGCAGTTGTCCAGAAAGTATTCGTTTCCTGACTAGTTAACTTAATATCAATTCCTAGTTTTCTAAAATCACCTTGTACAAATTCAGCAATCGACTTTTGGATGTTATCAGTACTATTAAATAAGAATTCCAGTTGCAGCTCTTTTCCATCTTTTTCTCTAAATGCTTTACCCTCTACTTTTTTCCAGCCTGCTTCATCTAATAACTGTTCTGCTTTCGCAATATCATAGTCATATGGATTTATATCAATCTTTGTGTAATCCAATACAGGTGGGAACAGTGTATCTGCCTTTTTTTCCATACCATAAAAAATATTATCGATTACTGCCTGTTTATTGAAAGCATAATTGAGTGCTAAACGCACTTTATGATCTTTAGTTGCTTCTTTGTTTGTGTTAAATAGTAACGTTCTTGTAGCAGTAGGCTCTGATAATTTAGTTTCATATTTCCCTGAATCCTTTAAAAACTGGAAAGAATCCTGACTAATGACTCCATTACCAAAAATAAAATCAAGTTCGTTTTTCTCAAAAGCTAATACTCTAGATTCTCCGTCTGTAATGACTTTGACAACTACCTTTTCTACTTTAGGTTTAGTACCCCAATACTTTTCATTTCTTTTAAAAACCGCATACTCATTCTTCTTATATTCGCTAAGTACCCACGGACCTGTACCAATCTGAGATTTAAGTCCATCTTTAAATGTGTCTTGGCTGTCAGGAAAAGCAGCTTCTCCAACAAACCTCAAAGGTCTTATGTAAGTTAATTCTTGAAGCGTTGGATAATAAGAATTGTTCAATGTAAGTTTAAAAGTATATTCATCCAATGCTTCTGTGTTTTTGATTTGGTTGATTAACTCTACCCATTCATGTTGTTTGCGATTATCTAAAATTGTATCGAAGTTTTTCTTTACAATTGCTGCATTAAACTTCGAACCATCAGAAAACTCAACATCTTTTCTCAGATGGAATACATATTCTTTGCCATCTTTCGAAATATCCCAGCTTTCTGCTAACCAAGGTTGAATTCCCCCTCCCTTCCCGTAGTAAACAAGTGATTCATATACCATAGCTTGGGAGAAAAACTCATTTGGAAAATATGTATGTGGATTTAAGTCGCCTATATCTCCAGTCATGGAAAATGTAACAACTTTTGATTGATCTTTAACAGACGCATTATCTTGTTCTTTTGCTTTGTTACTACACCCAGTAATAAAACTCGCGAAAATTACTAGTAGAACAAGAAAATTCCGTAGTATCTTACTTTGTTTAATAAACATGTTTAATCACCTTCATTTTTAGAATTTAAACTATTAAAAATACTGAAATACAAAAAAAGCATTCCTAACCCAATTAAAAAGGTTAGAAATGCTCATAGTTTTAGATCAAATTTATCTCCTAGCACTCCAACACCTCCCTATCTCCCGTAGGTTAACAGCATTTTTAGAACAGGCAGGTCTTCTGACTTAGGTTCATCGCTCCAATGCGTCTTCCCGGATATTCCAGTGACTTATTTGCATGAGGCTCACCCTTACAGCGGCGGGACCATGTCGGATTTTCACCGACTTCCCTATTAAGTATTCGCTATTAAACGAACACACCTATTCCAATACTATATGTAATTTTTTTGTGGAAATAAAAAAAGTTTTCCTAATATAAAGTATATTCGTTATTACTACTTAAAGCTATATCAATTTAAAGACTTAATTTTATACAAAAGTTTTACCACAAAAATTTGCACGTTTTTTTTTTATATCGTTGCTGGTTGTAAACGTTACATTGCCATACACCTAAAGTGAAAAATTCCAAATTTATGCTTAACAATAAAAAATAACCTGATTATAAATAACTGGTTCGCTTTTAGAGTACTAAAACTAATTAGAGTATCAATTTTGGATTCAAAAGTGACACGATAACGTATAGCGAATAAACGAAGTGCCGATTTCTATTAAAGTGAAATTAGCACTTCGTTTATTTTATCATTTCAATTCAAATAAAATTGAAAAATTAAGTAACTCAAATTTAAAGACAGAGATTGTCCAAAATGCAAATCATTCCTTGGATATTGAAGAATTCGATACAACAAATTCAATATTAGCTTTATCAAGGGTAGTGGAAAAACTTCAGGAAGCATTAAAGACAATTCAGTGCAATAATGAGATTATCAAAAGACAACCAATTTAGGTCTAATTTAATCGCTAAAACAGATGATAAAGAGGTGCTAATTGCACCCCTTTTTTAATGGTTATTTACATTTTTGCTCCTCAATTCCGAACCCGTTAATAACCCAACAGACCGTTTACATTTGAATCGTTTGAAGTTTCTTTTTATCAATTTTCCCTACATGTGTTTTTGGTAGTTCAGGGATAAAATAAATATTCCGAGGGATTTTATAACTACCTAGATGACTTCTACAAAGGTCTTGAATTTCTTTAACATTATTAAATGCATCATCAGATACGATAAAAGCCGTAACGATTTCACCCCAGTGACAATCAGCAATTCCTATAACTGCGACCTCTTTCACCTTTGGATGAGTAATAATACATTGTTCCACCTCTTGAGGATAGACATTTTCCCCCCCTGAAATAATCATTTCTTTTACTCGTCCTACGATATAAATATCTCCGTCCAGATCCATCTTCGCTAAATCACCAGTACGAAGCCATCCATTAATAATAGTTTTAGCTGTCTCTTGTGGATTCTTCCAATATTCGCTGAACATATGCTTTCCTTTAATATATAGTTCTCCTACTTCATCACGTCCGCATTCTCTACCATTCGGAGCTTGAATTTTAACTTCATTAAATTGCATACACTTTCCAACAGATCCTAGTTTTATTGCGGCCTCCTCTGGTTGAATAACAAAATTATTGGGACCAGCTTCGGTTAATCCATAACCCTCTTTAAATGGTACTCCCTTTTGTAAGAAGGTTTTATGCACAGTGATGGGACATGGAGCTCCACCTGATAAAAATACTTTTATACTAGGAAAACTTGTTTTCTTGAATTCTTCTGTATCAATCATAGATTGATACATTGTCGGGACAAATAACGAAATTGTTGTGCTGTAAGTATTCAATGACTGGATTGCTTCTTGAGGATTGAATTTATTTCCTATTACAACTGTACCTCCAGCCATTAATATCGGAATTGATAATGCATTCAAGCCTCCCGTATGAAATAATGGCATATAATTTAATGTGCAATCATCACTACTAATATTCCAACTAATAATAGTATTGAAGGCATTCCAATTTACCGCATCATATGATAAGATTACACCCTTTGGCTTTCCAGTTGTCCCACCAGTATATATCATTAACCATGCGTCTTTCGAATTCCAATTATTTGTTGGTACATCGAAGTGCTCTGCTAAAATCTCTATTGTAATTGGGTATGCTTTCATATGTGGGTTATTAGCAATAAGCTTCATAAATTGATCTTCATATAGTATTAAGGCTGGTGTACAATCGTCAAGAATATAGTCAAGTTCTGAATGACTTAATCTCCAGTTTAAGGGAACATAGATGTAACCACCGATGGCACATGCAAAAAGAATGGCAAATAGATCAATTCTATTTTCCGCAATCACGGCGACCCGATCACCTTTTTGTAGACTGCAGTTTTTTAGAAACATAACCCACTTTTTCACTTCATAGCCCAATTGTTTATAGGACCAGCTTCTGTTGGTAGCAATATCAATCAACGATGTTTTTTTGGGGGTAATGGCAGCTCTTTTTAATATCCATGATTGCTCACTATGCATAACTTCTCCCCCCTTACATCATAATTCCACCATCAACCTGTAATACATGGCCTGTAATATAGCTTGCTTCTTCTGAAGCTAAAAATAGGTAAGCATTGGCAATATCTTCTGGAGCCGCTAAACGTTGTAAAGAAACGATGGATTCCATTTTCTCTAATACTTTAGATGGCATTTTTTCAACCATTGGTGTTCTAGTAAAACCTGGTGCAACTGCATTGACATTAATTCCTTTTCTACCTAGTTCTTTTGCCCAAGTTTTAGTCATCCCAACAATAGCTGCTTTTGTAGCTGCATAATTTGTTTGACCAACATTGCCGTAGACACCGCTGACCGATGATGTGTTAATAATTTTCCCATAGCCTTGTGCTACCATAGATGGCGTAACTGCTTGAGTACAATTGAAAACACCTTTTAAATTTACATCGATTACTTGATCAAACTGTTCTTCCGTCATTTTTGAAAGCATTGCATCATTTGTAATACCCGCATTATTTACTAAAATATCAATCTTATTATATTTGTTAATCACTTTTGCAATTACATTATTGACACTCTCACGTTTAGTTACATTGATAGGATAGAAAGCTACATCATAGTCATTTTCAAGGTATTTCGCTTCAACTTTATATCCGGCTTCTTCGTTGTAATCCGCAATAATAACTATTGCTCCTTCTTCTGCAAATCGTTTTACTGCTGCTAAACCAATTCCACTAGCTCCACCCGTAATCATTGCCACTTTATTTTGTAATCTCATTCCAATTCCTCCATTATATAAATAGTTCAATCTGATTAACTAGTTGTGTTAAATCATCTATTAATGGTGAATGACCACTGTCGTTCAGTTTTACTACTTTTGCACGTCCCTCAAAATCTTCTATTATCTCTTTTGTCATAGTCTCAGGTACTACGTAATCACGATCACCATAAATAATTAGTGTAGGTATTTGGATTTTCGCTACTTCGTTTTGTCCATGACTTACTTCATTCTTCTTAGAACTAATATTGAACGTATTTAACACATGATATACATCTGCAAGATTACGCTGTGTCAACATATCATCTATATAGGCTTCATACTGCAGTTCTGATGGTTGCTCATGCGTATAAATAAGCGCATTCCAAACTGCTTTTAATCCCTCACGATTCCCACTATCATATAAATTTTGCATAGGTACAGTTTTTACAGAATCTTTTTCAACTTCTTCTAGAGTAAGTAATCTCTTTAATAGATTAGGTGAACCATCCGGATTCGACGCATAAAATGCATAACCTCTTGTTGAAGCGGAAGCAAGTAGGACTAATTTATTACATAATCCGAGATAATCTGCACAAAATTGCATTGCAACAGCCCCCCCAGTAGACCAACCTACTAAAGTAAAATCTTTTAACCCGAGAGCATCTACCCATAGCTTTAAGTCTTCGCTAAAGTCACGAATATGTGACACTCGTTTATTATAAGATGATTGACCGAATCCTCTTAAATCTGGTGATAGAATTGTAAATCGTCCATCAAGTTCTTCCATTAATACATCCCAATGTTTTGAAGATGTCATATTGCCGTGAACAAGAATTATAAGCTCATCTCCACCAGCTCTTTCACGATAAGCTATCGTTTCTCCGTTAGATAACAGCACTTTTTTTAATACGTCTTGTTGCAATGTCATACAATCTCCTCCTCATGAGTTCCCCATTGAATTGTTACTGCCCCCCATGCATAACCAATACCTGCGCTAACAAGCGTGATAATATCTCCGTTTTTTATTATCCCTTTTTCTAAAGCTAACTCTAATGATAAAATTTGATCAATCTGACCAATATGTCCGTAATGTGATAAATAAATTGACTGTGATTCGTCTAGCCCTAGTGAATGAAGTACATAATCATGTGCTGACTTTTTCATATGAAGCATAGCAATATAATCCAATTGAGATTCGTCATATCCACTCTTCGATAAAGATTGGCGGATTACCTTTAAAAAGTTACTCAATGACTTTTGCTCAAGACGTGTCTTCATGCCTTCAGGGTCTAGCACATCTAATTTATATGCACCTGCTTGTAGTAATTCAGGGGTCAATGGTTTTTTTGTTCCACCAACAGGTACAACTACATCTTCTGAAAAAGATCCGTCCGTTATCAAATCACTTTCAAGAACGATATTTTCTTTCACATCTTTTTGTAGAATCATAGCTCCTCCACCAGCGCCTAAGTTATACATGAACCGTGTTCGATCATTTGTATAATCGATGAAATCATGATTTCTATATCCTCCTGCAAGTAAGATAGTACGAACATCTTCATTAGCTAGCATTAAGCTTTTTGCAACTTTCATCGCCATTATCGTCGTTCCACATCGAAGCTGTACATCAAATGACCATGCATTTAAAGCACCAATTTCTTCTTGGATTTTAATAGCTGCTGTCCACAGTGGATATTCTTTATGCTCCTCACCGATATAAATAATGACATCAATATCTCGAGGGGATAAATTTGTCTTTTCTAAGGCTCTTTTGGCAGCCCAAACTGCCATTTGCACTGTATGATCTTCGTGTCCAGCAATCGTCTTTTCAATAATCCCCAATTTTGTTTTAATAATATCAACTGGAATATTCGATTTTTGACTAATCTCTTCAAAGGTCATACGATTTTTAGGTAAATAGATTCCGGTACTTACAATCCCTATATTCATTCAAATCGCTCCTTATCCTTGACCAAAGGTACAGATTGCGTAGGCAGTTGGGGTTTGGCTTTCTTCGATTTCCAAGTCAAATATTTCACATATACAGTACCAACAATGCCTTTTGGGAAGAAGATGACTGCTAAAATATAGAGCATCCCAAAGAAGATAATCCAGCGTTCAAAAATTGGGTAGTCATTAGCTAAACCTGATAGATAATGTTGAGCAGTTTCAATCACTAGACTGCCAACAATTGGCCCGATAAGTGTGCCAACACCACCAATTATCGTCATTAACAATGCATCTAATGTTATATCCATTGACATTACACTTGTATTGACGAAGCGGAGAGATATTGCATAGAGTGATCCTGACAGACTAGCAACAACACCAGCTACAACTGAAGCCGTCACCTTATAGTGTAATGTTCTAAATCCTAGTGATCGTGTCCTTTGTTCGTTTTCACGAACTGCAATTAGTACTTTTCCTAATGGAGAATTTACAAATCGTCTAAGTACAAGGAATACGACAACAAGACAGACTAAGACGAAGAAATAAAAGATAACACGATCTCTGAATACATCCGGAGCTCTGAAAGTAAAGCCGTCATTCCCCTTTGTAACAGTACGCCATTTCTCCGCTACAACTAAAAACAAACCTGAAATCGCCAATGTCAACATGGCAAAGAAATGGCTCTTTAAACGCAGTGTCAGGAGCCCAACTAGGAAACTAACAATACCAGCAAAAATCATACCTACAATAATGGAAATGAGGAAAATCATCATAGTATTGTTATAAGTACTAAGTAAAATGGCCGTTGTATAAGCGCCTATTCCAAAAAACATAGCATGCCCAAACGACACAATTCCTGTATAACCGAGTAAAATATCATAACTCATGGCTAATATACTGAAAATAAATATTTGGGTCATTAGTATCGTTAACGTTCTAGAATCTGCAACATAGGGAAAGAAAATGAGAGCTATTATAATTATCAAAAATGTCAAATTTTTAAAAGAAAAGTATTTTTCATGTCTCATTTTTAGCCCTCCTTCGCATTTGTGAATAAGCCTTGTGGACGGAAGATTAATACAATAGCCATCAAAATCATATTGACCGCTAATGATAAATATGGAACATAGTACGCCATGAAACTACCCGCAAGCCCCACTAAAATTGCTGCCATTAATGAACCAGAGAAACTTCCCATCCCACCTATTACTACTACGATAAATCCTAAAATGGCATATTCCATTCCCATCTCTGCGTATATTACGCCCGAGTACGGAGCCATAAGCATTCCGCCGAATGCTGCCATTGCTGAACCGGTCATGAAAACGAATAAAAAAACACGTTTAATATTAATACCCAATACTTGCACCATTTCTTTATCCATCACACCAGCACGTACGATTAAACCGATTTTTGTTTTCTTTAATACATATTGAAATATTCCGAAAATAATAAGCCCAATAACGATAATAAAAATACGATATTTAATCACAATTACTTCACCGATTTCCCAGCTACCTGCTAAATATGAAGGTACATCTACAGGAATACTATTAGGTCCAAAAACAACCTTAATACATTCTGATAGTACTAACATAAATCCAAGCGTTATTAAAATTTGTTGTACATGATTGCCATATACGGGTGTGATGATTAATTTTTCCGTGATCCACCCTAGGACAAACCCTGTTACAATCGCACCTAGTATTCCGACTATAAAACTGCCTGACCATGTATAAACGAAGATTCCAGAATAAGCTCCCCAAACAAAAAGTCCCCCATGGGCAAAGTTCAAGACGTCCATTAATCCGAAAATAAGTGTCAATCCAGCCGCTAATAAAAAAATCAACATACCTGTGGCTAAACCATTTATAAATAAACTGATAAATAAATCCATACTCGATTCCCCCTAACCAATTCCTAAGTATTTCCGTTTCAATTCTTCATCTCCAATCAATTCAGCCATAGATCCTGAATGAACAGTTTTTCCATCATCTATTAATGTATAGGTATCACCAATCCGACTGGCCATAATAAAATTTTGTTCAACAAGAATAATCGTTGTTTTCTTTTTCATTTCTGTAATAGCTTCCATTACTTTTTCTACAACGATTGGAGCTAATCCCTTTGAAGGCTCATCTATCAATAAGAGTTTACTGTCATTTACAAATGCTCTTGCCATAGACAGCATTTGCTTCTGCCCCCCAGATAAATGCCCCCCAGCCTTTTTCCAAAACTTTTTCAAATCGGGAAATAACTCTAATATATATGCCTGTTTTTCATATACTTCATCTGTCTCTTTACGGATTGCAACTTTCATATTTTCTTCCACTGTTAAGTCCTTAAAAATACCTTGATCTTCTGGAACATAACCAATACCTAGATTGGCAATATCATAAGGCTTTCGTTTTGTAATGTCTTGCCCATCATAAATAACGTTTCCGTGGGAAGCAGGTGTCAAACCCATTATGGTTTTTAAAGTAGTTGTTTTACCCGCTCCATTTCTACCAAGCAATACCGATACTTTCCCTTCTATTGCTTCAAATTGAATCCCTTGTAAAATATGATATTGTCCAATATGTGTTTGAAGCTGATCAAGGTTTAATAAGCTGTTCATCATATAGCCCTCCTAAATACGCGTTTTGTACAGTTTCATTGTCCATAATTTCTGAAGGCGTTCCATCTGCTAAAAGCTTCCCATTAAAGAGCACCATGATTGAATCTGAAAGATCTAAAATCATATCCATCTTATGCTCAATGAGCAGTATGGTTTTGTCTCCTTGTTCTTTTATTGAACGTATTACCTCTAAGATAGCCGGTACTTCCTCTAAAGACATACCAGCAGTTGGTTCATCCAATAGTAAAATTTCAGTATTTAGAGCTAGTAACATTGCAATTTCTAGTTTACGTTTTTCACCATGAGATAGTTGACTTGCAACTGCATTCACTTTGTTATCAAGCAATACTTGACCCAATATTTCTACTGCTTCGTTGGTAATCGATTTATACTGCAAATAGTGTTTATAAAAATTAAACCTTACCTTTTCACGAGATTGCACTGCAAGTCTAACATTCTCCAAGACTGTAAGATTTGGAAAGACATTTGTGATTTGAAAAGAGCGACCAAGTCCTTTTCGTGTACGTTCGATAGACGAATCATCTGCTAACGATTCCCCTTTCAAAAAAATTTCTCCCTCTGTTGGTTTCAATTCACCACTTAGTAGGTTGAAAAAAGTAGTCTTTCCTGCACCATTTGGACCAATAATTGATTTGAAATGCTTTGCCTGCATTTGAAAATTCACGCCATCAACTGCACGATGCCCCCCAAATTGAATACTTAAATTTTCTGTCCTAATGATAGGTTCCATCCTCATTCCTCCTAAGTCTAGCTCTCTTAAAAACTTCTTATGTAAAAAGTTTTTAAGAGAGCCAGGCCAAATTTATGGTCTGAACTCTCGTATATTTATTTTTTATTTTGAATTGGCGGAGCTGTTTCGTCAGGTGTTAGTTCACGAATTAATACCGGAACAGGGTAGTCAACACCTTTTTGTTCTTCAAGTTTAATAGAATACATAGGCTGTAATGCTTGGTGATCCTCTTTACGGAACGTCATTTTTCCTTTCGGTGTCTCAAAAGACATACCTTCCATTAATGGAATAAGCGTATTACCATCTGCATTACCATCTGATTTTTTTAACGCCTCAACAATAGATACAGCAGATGAAAATCCACCTGGTGTAAATAAGTCTGGCACTTCATTGTTAAAACGTTTTTTATGCTCTTCTACTAACCAATCATTCACTTTGTTTTTTGGTAATGTATGATAATATACTGAGAATCCTTCCATGCCTACAAGGGGCTTCATCAATTGAAGAGCGGTAATGTCAGGTGCACCTGTCGAAATTTTTATACCTTTTTCTGTTAACTTAAGATCTGCAATTTGATTCCAAGGTGAATTTGTACCAGCCCATACAACAAATAGATATTCAGGTTTTGCCTTCACAACTTTCTGTAAGTTAGATGTGAAGTCTGTTGCAGCTGGATCAGCATATTCTTCTAAAATAACTTCTGCTCCTAACTTTTCTGCAGCTGCTTTAAAAGCCTTAACTCCATCCCAACCGAAAGAATAATCCGGTGCAAATGTTGCAATTTTTGTTCCTTTTTTAGCAATCGCCGCTGCTGCTGCATAAGCGTCTTGAGAAGAATTTCTTGCTGTACGGAAGATAAATGGGTTGAACTCAGCGCCAGTAATACTATCTGCAACAGCTGGTTCTACAATCATAATTTTCTCGTATTCTTCAGCTAGTGGTAAGACAGCTAATGTATCTCCAGAACTAGATGAACCTACTAAGAAATCTACCCCATCATCTTCTAATAACTTTGTTGCTTTTTGCACTGCTACTTCTGGTTTAGTTTCAGTATCCTCCCAAACAACTTCAATTTTCTTACCTGCAACTTCCATCTTTCCATTTGTTGCATAATCTAGCCCTAGTTCAAAGCCTTGTTTTGTTTGTTTTCCATAAGACTCTAATGCACCAGATAAAGAGGCCAATACACCAACTTTAATTGTCCCTCCTTCTTTTTCACCCTTTTCCGAAGAGGATCCACTTGTTTTCTTGTCACTTCCACATGCAGCGAGTAAAAGCGTTACTGCTACTAATAGAATCGCCAACCATTTTTTCATTTAAATACCTCCCTCTTATTTTTTAAAGCGCTTTCATCTTGCTGTAGAAGTATCATAACTAATCCTAGTTACAAATTAGTTACAAAGAAAAAGGACCCTACGTTTTCACAGAGGGCATGCACTCCAATCAACTAGCTTATGGAGCTTCGAAAAGCGAGAACGAATAAAAAAGACGTAGGTAAAAATCAAACACAAACGTATTACTTTGACATAGAAAAATGTAAGGTTTGTCCATTACAAGATGGCTGTTATAAAGACGGTGCCAAAAGCAAACGGAATCAGTTTCCATAAAATCAACCGAACATGAAGAGCAAGCAGCTTTTCAAGAAACGGAAAGATTCAAAGACTTAGCAAAAAAGCGCTATAAAATTGAAGCGAAGAATAGTGAGTTAAAATCCGCATGTCTACAATACGGCAAAATCGACGGGTTTATTTGGCCTGGAAGTCCAAGGAGCTACAACAATATTTGCAGTGAATTTGAAACGTATCTGGAAGCTATTAAATGAAGAATAAGGAAATACCAAAAAAACACCGGCTTTCTGTTCAAAATCGAACAAAAAGTGCCGGTGTTTACTATTGAAGAACATTACATTTTAAAAACGTAAGTTTTTCAGTGCCCTCCGTTTTCACATAAGGTCATTTTAAAATCATCTCATACATCTGTATGGTTGTTTCCATTGGTTCAATATTCAATTCGTCTTTTAATACTTGTTCACATTTTTCAAACCATCTGACAGCCTGAGTACGATTTTGAAGTTGAAAATATCCATACATGATTAGGCGATATCCTTCTTCCCAAGTATTATCTTGCTTCAACAAGTGCTCTGCCCAATACACTGTTTTGCTAAATTCTTTTAATCGGACATAATTCTGTGCTAAGCGTTCAATTCCTTCCATATAAATATATTTCAATTCTTCTCGTATATCTTGAAGCCATTCTGATTGTTTCTTATCCGCGATAAAATCACCTGTGTATATTCGGATTCCTCTTAAAAGCCATTCATTCGAAAGATTAGGATTTTTCTGTTGCATGCCCAAAGATATAAATTGTCTGAAAAAATATAAATCACTTTTCATACACTGCTGTGTAATGAGCTTGTACATTGATTGCTTTCGAACAACGTATGCACTTTCTATTCTGGGAAGACGATTTGGTTCTAGCACTTTTAATAATGCATTATAGGCAACTTTGAAATCTCTTGTCATCGTTTCCTCAGTAGCTTTTGGCCATAGTACATTAATTATTTCTTCTTTGGAAACAAATCTCGTACGATTTAGATATAGGTAAATGAATAATTCCTTTGCCTTTTCTCGTTGCCACTCTTTTTCTACTATTACTTCACCATCGCGATATAGAGTTATAGCTCCAAATAGCTGAATAGTATACATATGCGCTGGTACAGGTATATCAGCATCTATTTCTATCAATTTATAAAAGTGTTTTGTTTTAACAGCTGATTTTTTTAATGTATTCCAATGATGCATCATTTGCCACCATACTAAATTATGTTGAGGACCAAAGATATGTTGGTCTCTTACAAAGAAATCATATTTTTTCTCTACAATAGTTGCCATACATAATTCAAAATTTGAAGTAAATTCAACTTCATCATTTTGCATATAAGCGATATAAGCACGCCAAAAGCTAACAATTGTCAGTCCAAAATAATCTTTTGAGTTTTTAAACTTACTTTCTGCGCTCTTAATAGCTTCTTTTGCCTCTAGGTAATGTGCATGTTCCACATAAACTATTGATAAGGCTACATAAAGTAAAGCCGAAACCCAATGATCATGCACTTTTTCCGTTTCTTTTAACCCTAATTTTATATTGAAAAGTGCTTGCTCAAGTTGTTGCTGTCTACTTTTTACAATTGCTAGTCCCATATAGGACTCGGCTTTTGCACGTTTCACATCCATACTATCCATTATTTCGATGGTCTTTTCATAATATTGTTCCGCTTCACCAATATCTGCCGGATTCAAAACCAATAATGTATGTCCTTTACGAAGATAGGCTACTGCTAGAATGTACTGTGCATGTTCATTTTCCTTTTTCAAGATGCTTTTATTTGCTGATTCTAGTGCTGTTACATAATCACCTAATAAGATTAAAATAAATGAATATAAAACATCGGTCTCACGATAAGTATCTGAAATAAGACTATATGAATCTAAACGATTTTCTAATAAGCTTCTTGCTTCCTGAAGTTTGCCTTGCCTTAATAATATTCTTGCATCCAAATTTCCTTGCCTAACTACACGAGAAGAAAGACCCACATCCGAAACCCACTTTTCTGCTTCATACGGTTTGCCTAAGTTCACTAGATTTTCTGCATATTGTTTTTGTATAAATTGCAGATAATCTTCTTCTAACTTCGCTTGTTCCACCAATTCAAGTGCTTCTTGTAAATAAGTTTCAGCAAGTGACGGTTGAATAGTATCCAAATAGATATGTGCAATCCCAGCCTTGGCTCTTAATAAATAATCATAAGACAAGCATTCTTTTGCGCATATAATACATTTTTCATACGCTTTTTTTGCTTTTTCATACTGTGCACGATATCTTTGACTTTCACCTTCATAATAATAAAGTTGAAAATGGTTTGCCATTGTACTAGCTGATAGTTCACGAATACGTTCGATAAACCAATCGAATTTTCCTTCTTCTATAAACTGATTTGCAAAATAAGCTAAAGTAGATGCAATCAAATCTTCATTTTTTGTTTTCATCGCATGATGAACGGCTTTTACAGGGTTTCTTTGTTGAGTAAAATATTTTGTAGCCTTTAAATGCAACGAGTGATAAGTATCTAAATCCTGTTCCATCAGTTTCAATTCTAAAAATTGCTGAAATAACACATGATATCGAAACTCTGTGTATCCACTTAATGGCTGGATAAAAACATGTTTATTGACTAGAATTTTAAGCTGCTCTTCAAAAACCTCCCCGTAGAATACTTCTATTAATTCATACGAAAATGTTTCAAAAATGCTAAATTTCATAATTGCATCCTGTTCGAAATCATTTAGCCCCTCAAATACTTCATACGATAAATAAGTAAAAAAGTCATTTGACGAAAGATTCTGTAATTTATCTATAGATTTCTCTAAATCAATAGATTGAGTGGCGAGAAATAAAATAGCAATAGCCCAACCTTCTGTTGTCCGGAGAATCTTGGCCACTTGTTCCTTTGTTATATAATGTTGAAAGTAATCTTCAAAGAATACCTGGATTTCTTCTGCAGAAAAGACAAAATCTTCTTCTACACATTCAACCAATTGATGATTTAACCTTAAATTCCGTATACACCCCCAAGAAGGATATGTTCTTGAAGAAATAATTAGATGAACATTTGGTGGTAAATGTAATATCAGTTTCTCCATGATGTAATGAATATGAAAAATATGATCCACTAAATAGTAATCATCTAATATTACAAAAAATGGTTCTCGCATCTTGCAAAACTCATTTACAAACATAGTAAAAAGCTTATTTAACTCTTCAACTTTAGGAAACATTGAAAGCTGATCCCAACCAATCATTGTTTCTCCAAAAGAAGGATATACTTTCCGCACACTATAAAACAAGTGACGTAAAAATGGCAAAACATCGTCATCATCTTCTGTCACTTGATACCAAGAGAAAGCATTGGATTGATCTGCTAAAAATTGTGCCAATGCGGAACTTTTACCAAAACCTGCTCCACCATGTAAAATAGTAAGCTTTGTATGATGACTTCGTGCTAACTTTTTCATGACCTTTGCTCGTCTCATATAATGTATAGCAGGTTCTGGTGGAATAAGCTTAGATATCAATATGTTGTCTTCCATATTGTACCCCTTTCTCATTCTCATTGATTTACATTTCTATATTAAAAGTGCTTTACTCCATTGATGATAAAACACACTAATCGTTTCAAAACGATGTGAGGGATTATTTTCTAATGCTTTTGAGCAAATATTATATAGATCTATTGAAGCCTCCCACATTTCGAAACTTTTATCACTTCGTCCTCCTATAAACGCATATGCTAAACCTGCTAAAGTATATACATTTGTAGCACTTGTAATTTCAGCGTTTAATCGATATTCTTCAGGTGCTTTATACCGACTAGAACCCCAAAAATCCTCACCAATATCATTAAAGACAGGTGCTTTTTTAAAAAAATCAATGTCGCAAATATGCAATTTATTATTTTTGAAATTATATAGTATGCTACCATCATAGAAATCAACCATCACATATCCTTTATCTTCTACAAAAACCGCAAATTCATATATTTGGTTCAATATCGAAATACGTTCTTTTAAAGATAAACTCCTTAATTTCACAAAAGGAGAATCAGGAGAATTGTACTTTTCAAAAGGCGTAAAATCCCAATGATTATGCATACATTCTCCTTCTACCCATTTAAATTTCAATCCGTAACCATTTTCTGTCTGAAATGTCCCTATGCATTGAATTAATAAGGGGTGATCAATATGTTGATAAACTTTCTTTGCTTCTTTTAGGCGTTTAATCGCTGACTTTATATCTCCAGTATATTCTAAATTTCTTGCACCTGCATATTTAATGAAATAACGTTCGTCATTTTCTATAATTCCAAAACAAATGTTTCCTGAATCCTGCTGATCAAAAATAGTAAATACTTTTACTGCTTTAAGCCAATTAAAATCATGATATTCTCTTAACTCTAATAATAATTTATTGCTTCCAATGCATACTTTAACCAAATTTTGCTCCTTCATTGAGCTTACGTAGTTTATAGAGGGGTGATACGTTTACTCAAAATTGATATACCTCTAAAATGTTTGGCGAATTTTTCATATAACATCATACCTTTCAATATATTTCCATTTAGTAAAGTATTCGAAAACCGAATATTCTTATATTAATTGTACAGTAATTACTAAAAGCCTACACTAATAAATTCTTTGCAAGAGTACGTAGTATTTATGTTTAGTTTTTTGGCACACTTACGGAGACGTGAGCAAGATTGGTTATATGTTATTCAATAAAAGGACAGTGAGATTTAAAAGGGGGGTTTAGGAATTTGCGAGAATACATAAAACTATACATGAAAATGCTTTACTTGTTCCCGTAGCTTCGCATGAGGTAAATGAGAAGAAGGCATAAGAACACTACTATGTTATTAATTAAGCTTTTTCTTAAATAGCCATCCACCACCAACAGAGATTATAATTCCACAAATAAAAGCAGAGCAAACGAACATATCAATCTTCCCAATCGCAAACAACAGAATAGGACAAATCAACAAGAAAATCCTCCAACTAATAACAAGCTTTTTTAATATTCTTCCCCCATCACAACCTTAAATATATACGCTAGCAGTTTGTTAAATATCACTATAATGATTAATTATTTTCTTTTTATTGTTAATTAATAGGAGGTGCTGATTTTCGAATACGCCCATTTTATTAAGTTATAGAAAATCAACAGTAAAATAGCCAAAAATAAAAAAATGTATGCAACTGAAATTACTTAGTAATGTAATTCATTCATAATATGTGTAACATATTATGAATGAATTATCATGTACAATTACTTGTCTTTAGTGTTACAGAGTAGAAGGTCTCTTTTCCCCATGTAAATCACTTTGACGCAAGTTGAATTTTTTCAGTGTTTTGTATGAACTCATTGTAGGTATTATTAATTCGAATAATCGTTTCAGAAGTATTAACTGCTTTGTTTGTTAGAAGTGCTTTTTTGTTAGCTTCACTTAGCTTATTGTACGTAATATCGTATTGTGAGCCTGGACCACTGTTTTTCCAAGCCATAAACTGAATCGTTCTCCCCACAGTAACAAAAGTATTGTTTTTAAATGTTGGGTTAATTGCGCCACTAGCTAAAATCCCACGAGTACTAGCATTACCATTCGCTACATTCCGGATTAAATTTTTTTCAATAACAGAATTCGTCCAATTCATGACACGAATAGCATCCAAGCGTGTTTTGTCAATTTGATTATTACGAATGATAACTTTATCATGATACATTTTACCTGAATATTTATGGGTACCTATAGCTCGATCAAGATTCTTAAATTTATTGTTTTCAATTGTTATATTTTGATTTGGCGTTTTATCATACTTGCTCCATTTTTGACTCCACCCTGCTGTCGTTTTATCCGGTGTATCAATATTAATGGCTTCTTTGTTCTTGTTTGCTGATGCTTTGGAATTTGTAAACGTATTTTTTCGTATAACAACATTCTTAGAAGCATCTAGTTCGATAAAATGTCCAGAATACATATTCTTAAATTGAATATTTTCCACTTTTACATTTTGGTTATGCCCCATGATCAAGGCAATGCTATCTTTCTCGTAATTCATATCAATTGTTACTTTACCTTCACCTATAAAGGAAATATTCTTTTCACCATTATATTTGCCATATACACCCGATTTATTGGCTTTTGATGGTTTGATTAATTGAAAAATTGATTTTGAAGCTTTAAATTTGCTTGTACCCGTTTTCTGACCTTTAACAATACTTACGCCATCCTTCATTTTTATTGTTACATTCGATGGAACATATAGCGTATTACTAATTATGTAAGTTCCTTTTTTTAATACGAGCGTTCCGCCACCTTTTTTCTCCAATTTCTCTAGATAGGAACGTAGAACATAATAATGCTTAGTATTACTATTATATGTAGTGTATTTCAACATCTTTTTATCTACAGGTACTGTTTTTGGTGAAATTGTATAAACACTCTTTGTGGCAGCTTCTACAGAATTAGGTGTAACCCCTATCCAAATACTCAGCATCAACACAGTAGCAGCCAATAATGAGCCCATTCTCTTTAATTGCATAATCATGTTGTAAAATTCTCCTTCTCAAAAAATGATAATAATATGGACAGATTTTCATATACTTTTTTGCAAAACCTCTTATCACCCTATTCCAATACGTATTCACTATACATTGTTTTTTATACGAACTCTACATGGAATGTTACAACTTAATGTAGAATATTATATTCATATTAAGTTATTAGAAACATTTTCTGTTTTCACACCACTTGGAAAGGAAATTGATAAAAAAATGAAACTTTTCTCATTGAATTTCAATCTTACTTAAAAAATGAAAGATAAATGAAATTTCCCAAAAGAAATTCTTTGTTAAAATAAAAAGCAACAATACTAAAAAGTGTTGTCACATGAAGAAAAATGTATTCTTCAAGATATAGTGGAGGAAAAAATGAGATTAGAAAAACAATTAATCAAAAAGATATATTATGAAACATTCCTAATAGACAATGAAACACATCCACCTCTTCAAGTACTTGGGGAAGCTTATTTAAACGAACAAAAAAATGAGATTTCCGATGGATCTTATATTCGTTTTGCACAAGGTGAATTTTATTATCACCATCAAGATTTTGAATCAGCTATTTTTAAATGGGAGAAAGTTAGTAATGAATTAGCACCATGGGCACAAAAGAATATTGCGGATGCTTACTTCGAACTTAACCAATTATCAGTTGCTGAAAATGTTTATACCTCCATTACTACTGATAACAAAATACTTATGACTGAAATTGTACTGCAATTACTATCTCTTTACATCGAGCAAAATAATCTTGATTCAGCTTTCGCTGCTATTAAAGAAGCGGTTTCTTTAAATCCCGATTATCCAAATGTTACAAAAATTGCACGTTCCTTTTATGAAGAACAGCGAGATTTTGACAGTGCAGTAGAGCTTGCTGTGAATGAGTTAATTCGAACAGAATCTTCTCCTTGGTTTGAGGTTCTAAAAGAATATATCAATAATGGATTTACTAAAAATATTTCACCAGACTATTTTTATGAAGTATTAGTTACATTAAATAATGTTGATCAAGTACAATTTACCCAAATTGTTTCATCACTTTGGCACAGCTATAAAAATGAACAAAATTACTTATTATGGCTCAAAACAATAAATGAATTTTTCTTACTAATCGAAATCCATTCTTCCGATATATGGGACAACATTTCTTCTCTTTACGAAGAAACGTACTTTGAATTAATCCAAGGTCAATATATGCTCAGAGAATTACACGATATCATTCCAAATCTTTTAACAAATTGGTTAAAGGTAGCCAATCCGTCTCATTCTGTATTTCCATCTGCTGCAGTTTTGGCATGGGATGAGATTTTCCCTTCCGAAATAGATTCAGCAAATATAAAACATGCGGAAAACCTACTGTCATATTCTATTAATCATGTGAATGGCTTAGAGTATAGTTTACATCTTTTTGAATCTATTACACAGTGGGCACAAAAACATGATTTAGAAATAGGTCATCGATTTAGATGGTTAGTTAGCGAGCTTGCAGATTTAAGAACAAATCGCCTTTTAGTGACTGGAACTTCAGGAAACGGAAAAGCTTCATTTATTAACTCTATACTTGGTGAAAATATATTAGAAAACTCAGTCTCAAATGTAGTTGTCTTTAATAATGAAGCTCATACAGAAATTAACGCGATATCAGATTCAGCAATTACAACAACTGAGAATTTCTCAGATTACCATAACATGATGTCTCTGCACCCTCAATCAGATAGAGATAGAGCATATGTTGAATTTAAATTACCATGCAGATTTTTAAGTAAAAATAAACTTACTTTGGTTGTTACACCAAGCTTTAATAGGAACAACGACACTAGAGATGAGACATTTGAATATTTAAATTCTGTAGACGAATTATTATTCGTATTGAATGCGGATTCACCTTTTACTGACAAAGAACGTGATATTCTATTAAGTATTCAAGAACATACACCAAATCTACAAATTCATTTCTTATTAAATAAAATCGATAACATTTACAGTGAAGCAGAAGCAAAAAGAGTTTTAGATGATACGCAAGTGAGAATAAACGCATATTTCCCGCATGCGCGAATTTTCCCTTACTCTTCGTTATATACAAATAGTCAACAACTAAACAAATTATCTGAGTTTATTCATTCTAACTTTAACCATAAAAATATCGATGCAGAACGTACTGAAAAGCTATTGTTTTTCATTCGAAAAACAATTTCATATCTTTTGGATAAACGCATCGAGATGGAAAATAACCTAGTGGATTCTATTAATTGGAATGAAGATATGTTAGTTAAACTAAATGGTTTTATTAATAACCTTACTGCTTTTGAGAAGGAAAAAATTCATTTAATTACAGAATCATATCGGACAATGAAATACGAAATTGCTAATGATCTTACAGAACATATTCCGAAACTATTACAGAGTTGTTCTGATTTAATTAGTGAAGAAAGCGATTTTGGGCACATTGACATTGAACTAAATACAGCGATGAACGAAAGAGTTCAAAAATATCTAGAAAAAACTGTGTTACCTAATCTTGCTCGCTCTATGCAAAATTGGATTGCAACTTCTAATAATGAGTTCCTTCAAAGTCAATCGTACTTAGAAGAAATCAGTGAAGAACTTAATTCTTTATATGGAGAAAATCGAATACAGCTAGAATGTGACTTTAAAGTGCTTGATGACTGGCGGAGAGATACCGATAGAATGACAACTAGAATACAAATGGAAGAAGTAAATATCTTGCGCAGATTTACACCAGCACAATTTTTACTGAAAAGTGCCGGTAAATTGTTTGGCGTTCTTCCTAAAAATAAAGCTATGTTATATAACAAATACAAACAGTATTTAGAAAATGAAGATTATACTGATGTAACGGATTCTATTATGAACAAATTTTTCTTGCAATTTGAGCTATTTGAAAACGCTCAAGCGCGGGATATTAATATATTCTTTAGAAGTCCATTTGGCGAGTTGGAACAAGCTGTAGAAAACACTCATATAGAAATACAAGAAAAACAAGATACACTGCATAAAATGAAATCAAATCCTGAAGTTTATCATGATCCTATAACGCTCTTTGAATTAAGATTACGTCAATGTGAAGTCATCTTAAATAAAGGTGAGGATTATTCCTATACAGATTTAACTTTAGAAACAAACATAGAGTAAAAATAATATAACTCCAAAATCAACAATAAAAGTTGATTTTGGAGTTATTATTTGTTAGCTTCACTTTTTTTCGGTACCTTGCAACTAGAACTAGATGGTGTTGACCACGGTAAAATTTTATCAATTCCCTCTTTATTTATTGAAGTGCACCGTTTAAAATCTGCAATAACTTGTTTATCCGGAGGACTAATCACTGAAGGTAATGAATCCATTTTAAAAAATTTCAATTCCATAACTTCCGATAGATCTTCTTTTAATTCACCACTATATTCATCACAAATATATGTACTAGTAACATTATAAACCTCGTCACCATGCGGATATTTATAGTAAAGATTTTCTCCAGAATAAACATTAAATAATTGCAGTTTTTTTGTAATTAGTCCTGTTTCTTCTGCTAATTCCCGTCTTGCTGCATCTTCTAATTTTTCTCCTAATTCTAATGACCCGCCAGGTAATCCCCAACATTGGTTATCTGTTCTTAGTTGAAGTAATAGTTGTTTATCTTTATTTACGACCAGTACACTGGCGCCTACCATTAATAGTGGCCTAGTGCCTACTATCTTTCTCAAATCCATAATATATCCCAAGTCTATCACTCCTATATTTCCATTGCCTTATCATTATTCTTTATCAACTATCTTATACTTCAATCGATTTATCATCTAACATTAATATCTCTTCGCATAGTAAACCATAGTTAAAAATACGGATGATATATATACCGTCATCATGATTGAGAGTAGATTGTATGCTTCTATTTGTAAGTTACTAACTGGATTAAAGACTATCATTAATATTACAACTACTGCTATAAGGATAAAATAATTCACATAAATGGATCGCTCTCTTATTTTTTGTGCTCGTTCATCTTTTGCAGCAAGATGTTGCACTAAGAAAGCTAAGCAGAAACACATAATGCTAATAGCAATTAACATTAGTGAAGATGGAAATTTATTTACACTTAATGAAACACCATTCATAAATAAAGCCAGAACACCAAATATAATGCCCATAATGATATAGCCCATCTGTGTTTGTTTCATTCGTCTTCATTCCTTCCAATTTAAAATTAAAGTCTATTGGGATTCTCAATGTTTAATGCAATTGCTAATAAAAAATTGGTTATATTAACCATAATACCCATCATTATATTGTAAAGCAAGCTTTACAATTGAATATTCCGTAACTTATATATTCAAAACTGAAATACTGCTTGCTCTTTCATAAATACCGTAATACTTCTATCAATATAATTTTCACTCAACAAAATTTCACTTTAATTGATCCGTAATGACTTAAAGCGTGTCAGTATTAGTGCTTTCCATCAATAATTATAAAAACAATACTAAACGCCTTAATTAATGAACAAACAAAAAGAGTATGTTTTAAATTTCACTTAAAACATACTCTTTTCTTTTAAGTTTATTATTTCTTTTTTAATTTGCCATCAGCTTTCTTTTTATTCTCAGCAGCTCTGAATTTAACTATCTCACTTACTAATTCATAAGGAATCGGCTTTTCTAGTGGAAACTGCACTGCTCCCTTTGAACTTTTATAATCCGATAATTCATGTTCAAAAGCAACAATCCCGCTAGAAGTTGGATAAAATCCTATATGTTTTTTATAGGCAGCAAAATGTACCAGATTGCCATGTAAAGCAAAGGTAGGCATTTGATAACTAATTTTTTCTTCTGCCTCCGGTACTGCATCTTTTATAACTTTTCTTATCGTTTTTAGTTTTTCCTGAACCTCATGAGGAAATTGTAAAATGTATTCATCAATTGAATTAGACTTATTGTTCCCCTCCATGATTTCTCCTTTCATACTCAGCTATCCTTAAAATCAACTTTGTACTCTTTTATATATTTTAAAAAATTAGATGTTACTATTATATTACAAACACTGTTAGATTAAAGGTTCATTGACAGGCGATTTATTAAAAATTTAGTAGCCTTTCGCGTAATGCAGTATAATTTTGCTTAAATATTTTCATTCCCTCTCCTCCTTTATTATTATTGTAAAGAAGGAGAGGTATAAATTAAATTTATAAAAAACTAATGATACTCGTTGGTTTTGCTTATGACACTTGAATAAATTGAAATTAGTTACCCAAGGTCATACTCACTATTATTCAAAGATTTGTTTTCAATGCAATTCTTAATTTTAGAAATAAAATCATCAAGCTGGACTTCCAATGAATTCTCCTGACCATATTGTCTTAAGTTAACAGATTTATTTTCCATCTCATTATCCCCCACAATAAGTATAAATGGAATTTTCTTCATTTGAGCTTCACGTATTTTATACCCTAATTTTTCTTCACGTAAATCAAGATTGACTCTGATTTCCTCTTGTTTTAAGCGCCTAGTAACTTCTTCAACATACTCTTTATGCATTGAGTTTGATACGGGTATCACTTGAACTTGAATAGGTGATAGCCAAATAGGGAATGCACCACCAAAGTGTTCAATCAATATTCCAAGGAAACGATCAATTGATCCAAATACTGCTCGGTGAATCACGACTGGCCTTACCTTCTGATTTTGTTCATCAATATATGTTAAATCAAACTTCTCTGGTAGTTGGAAATCAAGTTGAACTGTTGCACATTGATGGCTACGTTTAATCGCATCTTTAATATGAATATCAATCTTAGGTCCATAAAACGCACCGTCTCCCTCATTGATTTTGTATGGATAGCCAAGGTTTTTTAATACTCTTTCAAGAGATGCTTCTGCCTGATCCCATAATTGCACACTTCCCATAAAATCTTCTGGACGTGTTGATAATTCAATGTCATATTCAAAACCAAATGTTTTGTATACACGATCAATTAAACGTAAGGCTAGTAAAATTTCATTTTCAATTTGATCCGGTCTGACAAAAATATGTGCATCATCTTGGCAGAATGTTCGAACACGTAATAAACCATTTAATGCTCCACTAAATTCATGTCGATGCACTTGACCAAATTCAGCCATTCGAATCGGAAGTTCACGATATGACCGACGTTTATCTTTGAAAATCAGCATATGTCCCGGACAATTCATTGGTTTCAAAGCAAATTCTTGATCATCTACCTCTGTAAAATACATGTTTTCTTTGTAATGATCCCAATGTCCGGATTGCTCCCATAATCTTTTATTCATCATAAATGGCGTGCGTACTTCTTGATAATCATATTGATGCTGAAGCTTACGTAAAAACACTTCTAATTCATTTCGAATAATTTGCCCATTAGCAAGGTAAAATGGCATACCTGGTGCTTCCTCAGAGAACATAAATAACTCTAATTCATTCCCTAGTTTACGATGATTTCTTTTTTGCGCTTCCTCTACAAAATGAAAATATTCTTCCATCTTTTCTTTTGTAGCAAAGGCCACACCATATATACGTTGTAGTACTTTATTGTTACTATCCCCTCGCCAATATGCCCCTGAAATATGTGTTAATTTAAATGCTTTAATAAATCGAGTTGCTGGTAAATGCGGACCTCGACACAAATCTACAAATTCTCCTTGGCGATATACTGTTACTATTTCATCTTGAGAAATGTCTTCTAATAGCTCTAGCTTTAATGGATCTTTTTGAAAAAGTTTTTTCGCCTCTTCACGTGACAATTCAACACGTGCAATCTCTATGTTTTCAGCGATTATTTTAGACATTTCTTTCTCTATTTTCGCTAAATCCTGCACTGTAATAATACATTCCATATCAACATCATAATAAAAACCATTGTCAATCACTGGCCCTACTCCTAAGTTCACATCACCATACAATCGTCTAATTGCTTGAGCTAATACATGAGCTGAAGTATGCCTCATAATCTCTATACCAGCTGTTGACTCTAAATCAAATAACTCCACTTCTGCATCATGTGTAATATTACGATTCAAATCATATCGTGTGCCATTGACTTCTCCCGCCACCGATTTCTTTTTTAGACTAGAACTAATAGAACTAGCAATTTCACCTAATGATACTCCCTGCACATACTGCTTTTGATGTCCATCTGGAAACTTAATCAAAACTTCCTTTTGACTCATAACACTTCACTCCTATTTTTTTATAAAATAAAAACACGCACACATCCCTATATAAAGGGACGAGTGCGTGTCATATACCCGTGGTTCCACCCAAATTCCCATCTCATAACTCAATAAGTTACATATTGATGGCTTTGTGTAAGCTTTATCGTTGCTTCTACGGTACTGATTACTCTTTTTCACCAATACTGCTCCAAGGTGGTAAATAATTCATCCGCATTAGGAAGTTTTCAGCCTTGCCTTCCCTCTCTGTAAAGCGGTTAGAATTACTCGTGTCCTTATCATTGCATTCTATATTTTTTTTAAAAAACAAAAAACACACTCATCCCTCATGAAGGGACGAGTGTGTATAATACCCGTGGTTCCACCCAAATTTCCATCTCATAACTCAATAAGTTACATATTGATGGCTTTGTGTAAGCATTATCGTTGCTTCTACGGTACTGATTACTCTTTTTTCACCAATACTGCTCCAAGGTGGTAAATAATTCATCCGTATTAGGAAGTTTCCAGCCTAGCCTTCCCTCTCTATAAACCGTTATGAAATACTCATATCCTTGTCATTGCATTCATTATTATAATTTTTACCAATATATAGTATTATTTCCCATTAGTCAATAGAAATTTATTTATTTTTCACGAATTTTTCAATAAAATCCATCGGTTATTTAATCAAAAAGTGGTAATTCTTCTAAGAAAATAATATCCTCGCGTTTAGCCGCATCTCCTTCTGCTAAGATGGCCGCTTTTGCTACTACATTTCCTCCAGCTAATTCAACAAGTTCTTCTAATGCTCTTAAAGACTCCCCGGTGCTAATCACATCATCAATAATCGCAACGCGTTTTCCCTTAATCTCTAGCGCGTCTTTTTGATCAAAGCACAATGTTTGTTTTGCTTGTGTTGTAATCGAATGCACTTCATTCATCAATGGATTTTGCATATATGGTTTAACTGTTTTTCGTGCAACATAATAAGCTGATAATCCTAATTGATTAGTAACTTCATAAGCTAATGGAATCCCCTTTGCTTCAGCTGTTACAATAACATCCACCTCAGGAAGCTTGTCTACTAATAATGGTGAAGCTTCTCTTAAAAGTTCTGCATCACCTAAAATAACAAAGCTAGCAATACTTAAATTTTCTGTTAATCGAATGATTGGTAAATCTCTTTCTAAACCTGCTACTTGTAAAGTGTATGTGTTCGTCATTTTAATAGCTCCTTATATTAAAATATAGATAATAAAAATTCAATAATCAATCCTGAAAGCATACCTAAAAACGGATCAGATATGGCTGTAACAACCATCGTCATACCACCAACAATAGCAGAATCCCCGCCACCAGCAAATGCAGCTGTCGCATTACCTGGTAAAGTGACAATTGCACCTAGAACGAATAAAAAGCCAGCAATTGTTGAACTCGGAATAAAACGGCCAATTTTCGGCAGTAGACCACATAATAAAATAACACCCATCATAACCATCATCAAAACACCTGCAAACACCGCATGTGGCGCACTTGCAGTAGCAGAAATTACAACTTCAACTGGTGCCCCGCCAAATAAGGCAGATACCATATCTGCAACGCTACTAATAACCGTTAAATGATCGACATTAACCTCTTGATTTGCTAATGCACCATTAATTTTACCAAATGCGATATTGGCACCAATATTTAACGTAACCATCGCAAGTGCTCCGCGAATAACTGAAACATTAAGCGTTAACTTTTGTAAAACGAATTTTTCTTTCACTGGTTGTTGTGTTGTCTTTTCCTGTTGCGTAAAATGACCAACAACACTTGAAATAATAACTGAGAAAAGAATGGTATAGACTAGATCTTTTGTAACCATATATGTAATGATTGCAACGACAAAAGAAGAGATCCCAACTGCTTTATGATTTTTCGTCATATCAAGGGATACTTTCACGAGCATGATGCCAACACCAGCCATCATACCATTTGTTATAACTGGTCCGATAAAATCAACAATTTTTTCTAGAAAACCAAATAATCCAATAACAGTCATTAAAGCTGCTCCGAAGAAGATCATCGATAAGCGCTCGCGCATATTTTTCCCCATAGTTCCAGCTACAGTAATCGTCTCTGCCTGATAAGATATTACTGGAATAGAGCCTGTAGCCGAGTTACCAATTGCTCCGATAAAGAATGCCAAGGCTGTTGGTACAGATGCAAAACCAAATGATAATGCAAGTAATCCTTGCGGTAAACCGTTTAGCAACACACCTAATGCTGCTAGAATATCCTTCATAAAATCCACTTTTTTCACCTTTTCCGATAAAAATTTCCAACAAAAAAGGTATTCAGTAAAATTCCGCTTACTAAATACCTGCCCAGACGTACGACGAATTTCTATATGCTCCCTCATGGTAATCCATGCTACGCCAGTTACATATAGATTGGAATATCCATTATTTTATCGCTAACACACGAATAATACAACATATTTTATTATGAAATAAATGTAATTACCATTAAATCACGAACGTTATTCAACATTTATATTATTAATTATACAAAACACGAACGTTTTAATATAATAATCCTTTTTTTGGATATTAACCGTATTTTTCATTATAACTAATCATTTAATCCATTATCCTCTAAGTAACCCTCTTTACTACCATACACTTTGACAATATGTTCCTCGCCCCAATTACAAAGTGAAGTCAGTATAGGTTCTAAACTTTTACCGTAATCGCTTAGCTCATATTCTACTTTTGGTGGTAGTTCATGATATAGAATACGGTTAATGACACCATCATTTTCTAATTCACGTAATTGCTGAGTTAACATTTTTTGCGAAATATTTGGCATCAGTCGTTTCAATTCACTTGTACGTTTTTTTCCATGAGTGAGATGACATAAAATCACACATTTCCATTTTCCTCCGATAACTTCAAGTGTTGCTTCAACTGATATATTGTATTTTTTCTTCGTTTCCATCATTAATAACCTCTTTTCATTTAAAAGAACATTCGTTCGCAGTTACTAAAAGGTTCCTATATAACAAAAAAGTACGTACTTCCCTTTCTGTTCTGCATGCTCCATAATAACATTTGTTCCGGAACATTTGGCAAGTAATTGCACACTGATTAAAAGAAGGAGATTCTATGAAAGAACAGCAACAAAATAATACAAAGGCTCTGCTTGCACTGGCAGTGACTGCTTTTGCCATTGGGACAACAGAATTTATAAGCGTTGGTTTACTACCAATGATTGCAGCCGATTTACAAACTTCACTTCAAGTAACTGGTTTGACCGTGTCTATTTATGCGATTGGTGTAATGATCGGGGCGCCTGTACTGACATCTCTACTAGCCCATATTCCTCGAAAGAAACTTTTACTAGGGATTATGCTAATTTTCATCATTGGCAATAGTATAGCCATGTTTTCTACAACTATCGGCATATTACTTGTAGCGAGACTAGTTTCTGCTTTAGCTCATGGTGTATTTATGTCAATTGGATCTACAATTGCTGCTAGTCTTGTACCAGCAAATCGTCGAGCAAGTGCGATAGCGATTATGTTCACTGGATTAACTGTAGCTACAATAACAGGTGTTCCTTTCGGTACATTAATTGGACAACAATTCGGATGGCGCATGGCATTTGCATTTATAGTCGTTATTGGTATTCTCGCACTAATTGCCAATATGGTTTTAATACCTTCTTCTATCCAAAAAGGTACCAAAATCGGTTTTGGTGAACAACTTAAGCTAGTAAAAAACGGCCGATTATTGCTAGTGTTCATCATTACTGCACTAGGTTACGGTGGTACATTTGTCGTCTTTACGTATCTATCACCATTATTGCAAGAAGTGAGTGGTTTTTCGGCAAAAACCGTGACTCTAATTATTTTATTCTATGGTGTTACAGTTGCCATTGGTAATACTATTGGTGGTAAACTAGCTAATAACAATCCAATTCGTGCATTATTTTATATGTTCGTGATTCAAGCGATTGTGTTATTTGTTCTTTACTTTACCGTACCATTTAAAATAGCTGGTCTAATTACGATTTTATTTATGGGGCTCTTTGCATTTATGAATGTCCCAGGGCTTCAAACTTATGTCGTGATATTGGCTGAGCGTTTTGTCCCTAGCGCTGTAGATGTCGCTTCTGCTATTAATATTGCTGCTTTCAATGCTGGAATTGCGATTGGATCATATGCAGGAGGCGTTATCGCCAAGTCAATGGGATTAATCCATACAACATGGATTGCAGGAATTATGGTAACAGGAGCTGTCATTTTAGCAGCAATCTGTGTCAAACAAGAAAAAACTGAGGAGAGTGTTCAAAATGAACTTACAAACAACAACATTAAATAATGGAATCAAAATGCCAGTCTTAGGCTACGGTGTTTTCCGTGTAGAAAATGGTGCAGAACTTGCAGAAGCTGTTAAAACAGCTATAAAAAAAGGCTACCGTAGTATTGATACTGCACAAATTTATGGCAATGAAGAAATGGTAGGACAAGGTATTAAAGAGGCAATTGCTGAGGGTTTAGTTACTCGTGAGGAATTATTTATCACATCAAAAGTTTGGAATGCTGGCTTAAATTATGAAGCTGCACTTGCTGCATACGATGACAGTTTATCAAAAATGGGATTAGATTATTTAGATTTATACTTAATCCACTGGCCTGGTCATGATCAATATTTGGATGCATATAAAGCACTTGAAACGATCTATAAAGAGGGTCGAGTTCGTTCAATCGGCGTAAGTAACTTCCAAGTTCACCACTTAGAAAATCTACTTAAAGAAACAGAAATCAAACCAGTTATCAATCAAATTGAATTCCACCCACGTCTTACACAACAAGAGGTGCGTAATTATTGCATGGAGCACGATATCCAAGTTGAAGCATGGTCTCCACTAATGAACGGAGAACTGTTAAAAGATGAAACTATACAAAGTATTGCTGCTAAACATAATAAAACAGCTGCTCAAATCGTCTTAAAATGGGATTTACAACATCAAGTTGTAACAATTCCAAAAACAATGACTGAGTCACGTATGGAAGAAAATATTAATGTCTTTGACTTTGAACTAACTACTGAAGAAATGGCTCAAATTGATGGATTAAATGAGAATTTCCGCTGTGGTCCAAACCCAGATGAATTTAATTTTTAATATAGGCTAATCATATATAACCCCAGACGAGTATTTATACTCATCTGGGGTTGTTTTTTTATTAAGACTGTTAGTGATCTACTTTTTTATTACCAATCAATTTATATTAAAAGATTATATTTTTGCATTATTCCCTATTCAATTTGCTAGAAAATTCACCTATAAACTAATACTGAAATTTGACTCTTAATGACGCACTTATTGTAATTTGCCCTTGTTCGATTGGGGTGGAGATATTCTGCTCAGCCATGGCAACAGTTTTATATAATACAGGGCCCGCATTACTCTCTTCTACAATCTCTATCGGTTGTGGAAGCATTGGTAATCGCATGGTCTCGGCTATTGTTTTTGCTTTCATTTGGGCATCATGGAGAGCTATACTTAGCGCTTGTTGATAATAAAATTCTCCATTTTCAATTTTAAACTGAATTCCTGAAACGCGATTTGCACCATTTTTTACAGCTGTATCAATGACAGTGCCCACTTGACTTGTATCTTTTACTTTAACATTAAGAGCATTAGTCACTTCATAACCTCTAAAAACCTGTTTTCCTTCGATGTAATCATAGTTTGGCACAATATTATAGGCAGCAGTTTGAATATTCTCCCTTGGAATGTTAAGTGACAAAATAGATTGTATTACACGATTCATGATATTTGCATTTTCCTGTTGCGCTTTACTTACATCTTTTCCTTCTGTGATCACTTCTATTTGAAGTTCCACATAACTTGGTTGAACGGCAACTTTCCCGTTACCCGTGACTGTTATAACACGAAATGAGTTACATGATAGTTGATGAGCATTTGGATTAAACACTGAATTCCACCTTCCGTTTTGTTCATATTATTAATCCTATGCTTTGTACATTGAAAACTTGTTAATCGAATTCAAATAGATAACTTGAAGTAGGTTCTATTATATTTTTTAATGCTACAGTAAAAGGTAGACATAATTAACAATTTCACTTCACTCAAGAAATCTTTTAATCTAAAAGAAAATACTAATCACTTAAGTAGTAGAAAAAAGACCATTTGAATAGTCCCTATCAAATGGCCAATTAGAATCGATATACAATTAATACTCATCATATTCTATACTAAATCTCTCAACATTATGATTTTCTAATTTAAAGAATATATCTTGAGATACTTCTAATTTTAAAGCTTGGGTTTTTTCTAAATTGGTGTATACTCCTCTTAATATTCTACCTGTTAACCCATGTGATACAGCGATAATTTTCTCACGACCTTCAATACTTTTTAGCCAATCTGCTACTCTTTCCTCAACAGAAGTATAACTTTCTCCATTAGGTGAATTAAAAAACCAATTGTAGTGATCTGTATGTTTTAGAAGTTTCGGCCATTTTTCTTCAATTTCTTTCATTGTTAAGCCCGCCCAAGAGCCAACAGATACCTCCCTTAAGCGATTATCCTTCTCTACCTTAGTTACATCAAATCCTAATGTATTACAGATAATCTCAGAACTTTGCATAGCTCTACCTAAAGGGCTCGATATAATAGCCCACTTTTTTGGATCTCCAATATACATCTTTAACAATCTAGCAATACTATTTACTTGGGCAATTCCATCATCTGTTAATGGTGAATCCAGTTCACCTTGATACCTACCTTGCGAATTAAAGACAGTTTCTCCATGTCGGAGTAAATAAATCGTTTGATTCAAAGTATGATCACCCCTTAGTTATAATAAATGTCAGTTTTAATTAATATACTACTAGATAGTTCTAGTATTTAGAAAAACCTCTCAGTTGTGTATTTCATAGATCTGCTTCTCAATAATTTTTGAATTTACCAAAACTATCTATTCTATTTCTAAGATAAAAAACACAATACTTTCATTGCGGAATTCATCATTTTCAATATGATAAGTATAAGCTCAACATGCTCTATACCATGGTTTGTTAATGAACTTAACATTTTAAACTGATATTAACCAATTTAACTTAGTCCAACCTATTGACATTATATCAGACAATTCGTATTATTTAGCATACTAATCTCATCACTGTCTTTATGTAGCATTTCATATTTTTTTATATAAAACTGATAATTCTATGGTTATTAACTAGAAATGAGTTGAAGTTCTTAATGAAAAAGGTTCACTATAGCTGGATTATTCTACCAGTTACATTCTTATCTATTATTGTTGCAGGTATCATTAGATCCTCATCAGGTGTTTTTATAGATCCTTTTGAGCTTGAGTTTGGCTGGAGTCGCCCTGCCATTTCCTTTGCCTTCGCAGTGAGCTTATTTTTATATGGCTTCTCGGGACCTTTTATGGCAGCGTTTGTAGAGGTTTTTGGTTTAAAACGAATGATGCTCTATTCAATGCTAACATTGTCAACTGGTCTTGCATTGACTTTCGTTATGCAATCACAATGGCAATTAATACTGATTTGGGGTGTCATGATCGGTATTGGTTCTGGATTATTCTTAACCGTACTCAGTACACAAATTGCAAATCGCTGGTTTGTGAAACACCGTGGTCTCGCAGTTGGCATTTTAACGGCAAGTACAGCAACTGGACAATTAATATTATTACCTGTATTAGCTACAATCATTGACCAATATTCTTGGCGTTACGCCACAGGACTTATCTTTATTCTTAGTCTATTAATCTTATTATTAATCCTTCTGTTTATGAAGGACTTCCCCCAAGACAAGGGACTTCTACCGTATGGGCAGGAGGGTAATGATCAATCTGCTGAACAACCTATTCTTAGGCAAAATCCATTTAAATTAGCACTAGGTACACTTATGGAAGGCTTGAAACTAAAAGAATTTTGGCTACTTGCAGGAAGTTTCTTCATATGTGGTTTATCTACTAGCGGTTTAATTGGAACTCATTTCATCTCCTATTGCATAGGGTTTGGAATCCCTGTTGTAACAGCCGCGGCAATGCTCTCATTTATGGGGGTATTCGACTTAGTGGGAACAACCTTATCTGGCTGGTTATCTGATCGAATTGATAATCGTTGGCTGCTATTTTGGTATTACGTGCTTCGTGGAATATCCCTACTGTTTTTACCGTTTGCTTTAGCTCAAGGTTCTTACTTATGGCTAGTTATTTTTTCTATTTTCTATGGTTTAGATTGGATTGCCACTGTCCCACCTACTATTGGATTGGCAAGACGGGAATTTGGTCTTAAGAAAAGCACCTTAATGTATGGCTGGATCATGGCTGCTCATCAAGTTGGCGCAGGGGTTGCAGCATTTGGTGGTGGAGTTATTTTCAAAGTATTTGGTTCCTATCAATGGGCTTTTATTTTAGCTGGTAGTATGTGTGTGTTAGCTAGTTTATTCGTCATCATGTTGAAAAAACATCAACCTAAATTAGAAGAGATATAACCCGTTATACAGCATATTTTTTCATATTTCAATTAAAGTTCAATGCCATAAAAGTGTCTTAGAGGGATAGAGACTGTCCCTAAGATATAGACAAATAAAAAAGCATCTTCGATTGAATTCAGGTATAGATACCAAAATTCATTTCGGAGGTGCTTTTTCTATGATCACAAAAGTGAGTTATTCATACAAAGTGAATATGTAAGCTATTGAGATTGTGCGCTAATAGACATGATCTCTAAGCTAACTATATTGATTGTAATTTATTAAGATAGTTATAGCTTAAGAAGTATCCCCCCAATTTATAGCTATCAGGGGGATACATTATATTAATTGGTTAACCTAACATGAAATTCATAATTTTGCCGATTGGTATTAAATCACTTTGCAATATCTACAATTCGTCCTTCTGTAGTTGGGTTAATTTCTTTTAGTGATGTTAACTGCTCCGCTAAGTTTTCCCAATCCGAAAGACCTAGGTCTGTTACTCGACCTTCTGCATATGCTTTGGCAAAAATGTCGTAGCCGTCTCCACCTTTGGCAGTAAAGGCATTAGTTGCTACAGTGTAGTTTTCACCGTCTTGAATTGCAATGTAATTGCCGCTTGCATCTTTGTATTTAATGGAAACTACACGTTGACCAACTGGCTTGCTTGAGTCAAATTCTACTTTAGCACCAGATACATGAAGGAAGCCGCCACTTTCTGCTGGATATTCTTTAAAACTCGTTTCGAATCCTAGTTTTAAATCTGCACCTGTTAAAGTCATTGTTGCTAATGTATTACCAAATGGTAGTACTGTAATCACTTCGCCGACAGTAATTTCACCTGCATCAATACCAGCTCGAATACCACCACCGTTTTGAAGCGCCATAATAACATCTTTATTCTTAGTCTTAGCTTTACTTAGCATACCGTCAGTAATGATGTTACCAAGTGCAGTTTCATTGCTACGTACACTAATCTTATCAGTTGCTGAATTATCTTTTCTTGGGTTTTCTAGTGCACTTTTTGCTACTGCTCCGATAGCTTTACTGTTTACTTCTGCAACTTTATCAGAATATGGTTTTAATATAGCAACCGCTTCTGGATCATCTGTTAAAGTTTTTAATGCAATAAGCTCGCCATCAGATTTCACTACTGTACCTTTAGTATCAAACTCTACATCCAACGTACCTAAAAAATCGCTATATTGGTATGCTTGGACGATAACAGTTGGATCTTTTTTCTGCTTGTTGCTATCTTGGTCTACAATAACTGGTTTCTTTAATTCTGTATGGCTATGTCCACCAACGATAACGTCAATGCCTTTTACAGTTGCAGCTAATGTTAAATCATTGTCTACCGCTGCATTATCATCATATCCAATATGTGAAAGCGCAATAACTTTATCAACGCCTTGACCTTCAAAGGCTTTTACTGCTTTTTCAGCCTCTGTAATATAATTTTCAAACGCTATACTTCCTGGACTCGCAATATCTACTGTTTCTTCAGTTGTTAATCCAAAAATGCCGACTTTTTCGCCATTTATTACTTTAACAATACCATTGTAAATCTTTCCTTTTTCAGGTTCACTTGAAATTAAATCTGTAAATAGACCTGTAAAACGCGCATCTGCTGAGAAATTTACATTGGCACTAATGAATGGGAAGTTTGCTCCTTTAATAAAATCTGCTAAAGCTTGATGCCCTTCTGGACTTGAACCTAAATCGAACTCGTGATTTCCAAAAGTCATAGCATCATAGCCCATTAAATTCATCAGTTTTAAGTCTGCTTGTCCTCTGAATTCATTGAAATATAGAGTTCCACTAAATACATCACCTGCGTCTAGTAATAATGCATCTGGATTTTTTGCTCTAATATTTTTGATAGCTGTTGTTCTTTTTGCCGCATTGTCTAAATGAGCATGCGTATCATTCGTGTGCATGATTGATAATGCAAAATTCTTCTCTACGCCATCAACTACATTAATTTCTTTGCCATCCGGAGTTGTGATTTTACCGTTCGCAATTGTAGAATCTTTGTACCAAACGTTATTGTATTGAATGACCCCTGTATTTAACTTTTCACCGTTGAATAATTTTCCATTATAAAGTGCTAAACCCACATTTAACTTACCTTTTACAAAGTAACGACCTGTTTTTTCTGAGATACCTGTAAACGCTTTTCCTTTTACATAATAAGAACGTTTTGCTCCATCACCATACCAACCTGTGCTGAGTTTACCATTTTTAAAGTATCGACCTGTATTGGCACCGATTCCTGTAAATGGTTTTCCTTTCACATAATAGATGTGAGCACTATCTTTTCCATACCATCCTGTCGCTACTTTCCCATTTTTATAATAGGTATTGCTTTTCACCCCTGTAAAAGCCTTCCCCTTTGAATAATAGACACCTTTATATTTAGCAGTGCCCTTCTTTCCGTTTTTATAATAAATACCGCCTTTTAATCCTGTATAAAGTTTGCCATCTTTGTAGAGTTTACTATTAAATTGCTTATACCCTTTTACAGTTTTACCTGTTTTCTTGACTACTAATTTACTATTAGAAACTTGATATTTTGAAGACGCAGCATCTACTGATTCCGACGTAGCAAGAGATCCTATTAAAACTGTTGCTCCTAATATTAATGATGCAGCCGGTTTTACAAACTTATAATTACGTTTTTCCATTTAAACATCCCCTTAAATTATCCTTATATTGGTTTTGTGCAATCCAAAATAGATGACTCTACCTTCTATCATTATATATAAATTCATATAATTCTGTTACCTAAAATACATAATATTCTTAAATTTTTATCAAATTTACATTTTTCTATAAAATATGACTTTTAATATGACAACTTTGTTCATATAAGTTCAAACATAAGATACCAAATTGCAGCTCTTTTTTAAATTAGTAGTTTAATAATTCGCTAAGTAGTATTAGTATTATTTTTTCTTAAAGGTTGTTTAACTGCTCCATTTAGGAACAAACTATCAAAAATCATTCGAATATATCAGAAACTAAACAACCAGTCGCCGGTACAATACCGACAACTGGTTGGGTGAATGCTTTTATATTTCAGTCTTATATACTGGGTCAGTTCCGTAACAACTACTATTCAAGACACTTTTTAATTTTTTTCTTAAATTGATCTAACTTTCTCTTTGATTTATAAGAGCACCAGCTGTAATCGGTTCTAATAGACGAGTATTAATAAATTTAATCATCGATTTTAATCTCGAGGTAGATTGGTTTAAATCATCACTTTGATCTTTGGTAGACTCCTTATCCGAACTACAAGCAACCATGTTTAACAACCAAATTTCTCCCCCCTTAGTCCACCTTTGGAATTTGTCTATATCCGCATTTAATCCTTACAATTGTTCCTTCTTCATCTCTTTTAAAACGCAGTATCATATTCGAGTCTTTTATGTGTACTAAAAAGGTATCTTCAGCAATTAATTTTATTATTGTTTGAATTCCATCTACATTTATATGAAGTTTTCCTTCTTCAATATGAAGTTTCACTTTCGAACCTTCACCAGATACAAATTCACCCTCAAACTCATTTAACTTTTCAGCTGATACGTCAATTTCTTTCAAGCTAAAATGACTATCATGTATAGATCTACCTAGTTGTTCTGCAAATGCACTATATAATAGTTGCGTAGAAGGCACTCCTGCTAAGTTAGTAAATGATACTCCTGCTAAACCTAATTCTGGAATCATATTCAATTGAGCAGCTACTCCTTTAATGGAGCCTCCATGTTCTATCAATCGATAGCCAAAATAGTCAGGTGTTATCATTAAACCGTATCCGTAATATTTCTCATGATCACATTGGATATAAGGTGTTGTCATTAATTCAACGCTCTTTGGAGTCAGTATTTGTACTGAACCTACTTTTCCATTGTTTCTAAAAATTTCAGAATATTTAATCATATCATTTATAGTAGATTTCAAGAATCCTGCGGCACGCATAGCCGGCGCATCCCAAGGATTATTAGATTCAAACACTATCGTTTCTTCTTCTTTTTTTCGTGAATTATAAATGGTAGCAACATCCTCGTGTCCTTTTAATTCTTCATAATGAAATACACTTCGGTGCATACCTGCTGGGCCTAAAATATATTCTTTCATATACTGTTCGTAACTGATTCCACTGACTCGTTCGATAATAGTACCTAAAAGGGCATAACAATCATTTGAATAGCTAAACTCTGTACCTGGAGCACCTAGTAGTGTAAAATCTGCATTCGCGATATCTTTCATTAGTTCCTCATATGTTTCAATAGAAGGTATCTTTGATAAATCCATTGCTGGCTTTCCCTCTTCTTCAAATGTTGGATCCAGCAACATACTCGTACGCATTGCACCTATTAATGCGGCTAAAGGTGGTATTCCTGCAGAATGAGTCATAAAGTGATGAATCGTCATTTGTTTCGTATATTCTTCATTATTAGTTTTAAATTCTGGTAAATATTGCACAACAGCATCGTGAACAGACAGCTTTCCAGCCTCTTGTAGCTGGAGAATAGCCACGCATGTAAATGATTTCGTTACTGAACCAATTCCAAATACAGTATCAGATGATAGAGGAAGCTCTTTTTCTATATTTCGATAACCAAAATCATTTTCATAAAATAATTGACCCTCTTTCGCTAAGCCCATTGCAAAGCCTGGAATTTGATATTTCTTCGTAATTTCACCTGCATACTGATTGAATTCCTTCATCATTGTTTCTTGTTTCATATCGTCCATCTCTCCATTTCTGAATTTCCTGATTTTTAAAACTAAAAAATATATCTATTAAAATTTATCTTAAGAATAATTGCAATACTTAAATCTAATCATTCGTTTTATCCTTTAAAGATTCGAAGGAAATTCCCTCCTAATAATGCTTCAATCTCATTTCCTTTATAGCCTCGATCTATAAGTCCTTCGATAAATAGAGGAATCTCTTGATGACCTGAAATGACATCGAATGGCTTACGTGGTATATTCGCCAAATCAGCTGGTGACATATATTTAATTAAACCTTCACAAAGATCTAACCCGATTCCAACATGCTGAATACCTGCAACTTTTACTAGATGATCGACATGATTGATGAGATACTCTATATTACAATTGGTATCCTCATCAGCAACTAGTAAGCTAGCTGCATTTACTCCAATCACACCATTTTTTGAGGCTATAGCTAGAATCTGTTCGTCCGTTAGATTTCGCATCGTCGAACAAAGTGAGCGAGCATTTGAATGTGATGCAATGATTGGTTTTTTGCTTATTTCCATCACATCCCAGAATCCTTCATCATTTAAATGTGATACATCAATTGTTATACCTAGTTTTTCTGCTTCTTCAATCACCTTAACTCCAAAACTTGTGATGCCTCCTTTTCTTCCTTCACGAATTGGCTGAAAGAAACTCCCATCCCCAACGGCATTTCTTCTACTCCAAACTAACCCGAGATTCCGTACACCTAATTCGTAAAATACTCTTAATAGACTAAGATCCGTTCCTATTGGCTCTGCCCCTTCAATAGCCAATAAGAAACCGATTTTCCCCATTTGTTTAGCTCGTTCCATATCCTCTCCGTTATAGCAAATCATCAATTTTTCTGGAGATTCTTGCACCTCTTCATATAAGTAACTTATCTGCCCCAGCGCTTTTCGAAGGCCCATTTCTGGAAGAAAACTACTGTCAACATATAGAGCAGCTACAATGATATTTACTCCACCCGCTGCTAAACGTTCATAATAATCCGTTTCAATAACCTTTCTTCTACCTTTTTCACGTTGAATCTGTACATCAGATAATAAATCAGAATGTCCATCAATAACTAACGGACTATTCTGATTTTTTTGCACAAAAAATTGATTCTCCATTTTTCTCACCCCCAATAATCATTGATTCATTTACAGTAAATTATATTTCTGTTGTTTTCTGATTAATGTATTGATTTAGAACTATCGAATCTTGTCATAAGTTCTTTACTTTTTAAAAAGCATAATGAGAATAAACATATTTATTTTGTTTTAAATGACGAGAGGTATATCCTACAACTATTTGCAAAATTGTTGTTTTGGGGGATTACAGCCCGACATCAATGATTTATGACTTCAACGAAACCTTATTGCTTTTCGTAACTATTTTCTTGTCTACCCGGTACGATTCAAGAACTTCACGATTTAATTCATAGCCTATACCTGGCCTATCTGGTATCGTGATAATGCCATTTTCGACGATGACTTCTGGCTCAATGATATCCTTTTCCCAATATCTATCTGAAGATGCTGTATCACCTGGTAAAACAAATTGAGATAGACTTGTTAGCGCAATATTATGGGCCCGGCCAATACCAGATTCAAGCATTCCTCCACACCAAACAGGGATTCCTTTCTCAAGACAATAGTTGTGGATTTTTAACGATTCAGTTAATCCTCCAACACGGCCGATTTTAATATTAATAATCTTACAACTACCTAACTCTATAGCTTTTCTAGCATCCTCTAATGAATGAATACTTTCATCCAAACAAATAGGAGTGGATAACTGCGATTGTAATTTTGCATGATCGATAATGTCATCATGCTCTAACGGCTGTTCAATCATCATTAAATCTAATTCATCAAGTCTTTTTAACAGTTCCATATCCTTCAGCGTATAAGCTGAATTTGCATCTGCCATCATATCTAAATCAGGAAAATGTTTTCTAACTTCTTTCAAAACGTCGTAATCCCAACCAGGCTTTATTTTAATTTTGATTCGTTTATAACCTTCATCTACATGATTACTTATAATTTCTAAAAGCTCTTTTACAGAGGATTGAATGCCTATACTGATTCCAACTTCTATCTGCTTCTTTTCTCCACCAAGGGCATTTGCCAATGTTAGATTGCTACGTTTCGCAAATAAATCCCAAACCGCTCCCTCTAATGCAGATTTCGCCATATTATTTCTTCGAATAGCCCCAAACCTCTCTGATACTTCATCTGGATGAGCGATAGGATCCTTAAAAAGCAAGGGAATTAGAATATCTCTCATCATGTGTTCATTTGTTTTTACAGTCTCCTCACTATACCAAGGACTTGCAAAAGCGACGGATTCACCAAAACCAGAGAGGCCATGTTCATCAACCATTTCGATGACAAAAAATTCTCTCTCCTGAAATGTACCAAAGCTTGTGGTAAATGGTTCCTTTAATTTCATTACAAGTCGATGTAGGCAAACTTCTTGAATATCAATTGGACTATAGATCATAATTTTCCCTCCTCATTTCCCACTAAAGATAAACTATTACGTTTTCGAAACACATAATAACTCACCTTTTCTTTTGAATTACGTTTTACATCCACTGCTACGTAGTCATTCAAACACAATTCTTGAAACCATTTTCTCGTTTTATAGCGCCAATCCAATGCAAGACTTGGCTGTTGTTGCTTCATTTGTTGGAAATTCTCTGGTATTGGAATTAAGATTATATCTTTCTTTTTATTTTTTATTGGCTCTATCTCAGAGCTAATAATCGGAAACTGCCTCTTATTGAGCTCTGTTTCAATCAACGGTTCATAGCTTTGGACTTCATCATTCTTTTGTTCACCCTGGATGTGATCACTACGAATCCACCACTCTACTAAAAATCTGTCAGTAGGAATTCCTTTATTAAGAGGATCTTCCATCATTCCGTAATGATTTTCCAAATAGGAGGCTGCAATCCCTTTTAACTTATGTAGATTCAAGTAAGCATTCACGCTTTCTAGAGGGTCGTATGTCCAAACAATTAATGAATAGCCCATTTCAAGTGCCCATTCCTTCTGAGCAGCTTTTAGTTTTTCTCCTAATCCACCTTTTTGATAAGTAGGTAAAACACCGAGCATATGAGAGCATAAATATGCTTTGCCATTCTTAAATCCTGGGAAGCTATATTGATAGCCTACTAATTCATCATTATCATAAGCGCCTAGGATCATTCCACCATTCTTCGATGCTGTATACGTTTGGTGTATTGGTATAACTGGCATTTTCCAAACCTTCTCTTCAATTTGCTGTGTGGCTCTTATCTCTTCGATATCTACTAATCTCTTAATCTGTAACATTCTACACCTCACCTATTTTTCTATATAAACACCAGCAAAGTTTTGTATCATTCTCCAAAAAAACGGTTTAATTGTAGCTCTTCGTATACTTTAGTTCTTTTTGCAAACTGTTCTGAATTTTTCACTGCTACAGCACCAACTATAGCGTTCATCAGCGAAAACACTGCCGGTGCGACATCTAATGTAGATTTAATTGGTAGTTGTACAGTAAATAAGATATCCGCATGTTCTCGAATTGGGGCAACCTCTGAATCAGTAATACCAATTACAAACGCACCTTGACGCTTTGCTTCTTTCGCCATATTGATTGTTTCCAAAGCATAACGATGAAATGAAAATGCAACAAACGTGCTTCTCTCATTCATTTCACTAATACGTAACATAATATCATCTGTATCAGGTCGGAATAATCTTACATTTCCACGCATTAAATCGAGAGTAAACGAAAACCACTGTGCCATTGCATGAGATGATCGAACACCTGATACAAGAACTCTTTCTGATTGAGCTAAATGGTCTACTACTTTTGTAAAATCACCTACATTTAGCCTTTCAGCTGTTTGCAATATCAACTCAGCATCTTTTATCATTATTTTCTTTGAAAATTCTTGATCCATCTCAGTGGAATTTTTCATAAAGTGGAATTCAAATAAACTACTTTTTTTATTGAGCAGTTGTTCTTGAACATCCTTTTGCAAAGCGCTGTATCCACTATATCCAAGTGCGTGACAAAATCGAATAACCGTAGTTTCACTGACATTAATCTCCTGTCCTACTTGAACACCTGAGTTCATCGCAAACGCCTCTGGATTTGCAAAAAAATGCTTTGCTACCATCTTTAAACCTTTTGAAAATTCATCATATTTTGATTGAACCTTAGACTTTAATTCATCCATTTATCTATCTCCTGTTTCTCGAAGGATTTCCTTTTTTTTCATCATAATGAAGTTTATTCTTCTTTTCAATTAAAATTACAATAAATTCCGAAAATTACAAATTAATTTACCCATTGATTTAGAAATGATTTATTTCAATCGTATACAAATTTATCTTCATCCATCTTAAAACATACAATGCATTCAAGGTTTCATTTGAAATAGAGATTTACGGCTAAATAAAATAAAAAATTGAACGTATTCATAAAAAAAGTGTCTATAAAAGGAATGACCTTCCTTCTAAAGACACTTTAATTTATCATGTTCAATTACATCGCGAGGTTTTCCTGAAGAATACAGATGTTTAATAATATTGCTGGCATTAAAATTTAACACGTCTGTATTTTTTCCTCTATTCAAAAATTAAAAGCAATTACCTCTTATCATTTTAAATGATTCACTGAGATAATTGCTTCTATATTTAATAACTCTTATCCACGGTGGAACATCCCTATAACTTCTTTTGTCTCTGTGATGTTCACAAATGCATTTGGATCAACTTCAGTAATCATTTCTTTAACTTCTGATAATTGATAACGAGTGATAACAGTAATAAGGACTTTTCTACCTTCACCAGTATAAGCTCCCTCACCATCCATAATTGTAACTCCGCGATATAGATTCGCAAGTAATTTCTCTTTCACTTCGTCACCTTTACCCGTAATAATCATCAGAGTTAGTTTAATGTGATTCGTATGAATCGTATCAATAACTTTACCCGTCGCATAAATCGCTACAAGCGTGTATAAAGCTGCATCCCAGCTAAATACAAAGCCAGAAATCACTACAACGATCGCGTTCATCGCAGAAATCATCGCCCCAAGAGGAAAATCTCTTTTCTTATTTAGAAGCATCGCAATAATATCAAAGCCACCTGATGATCCTGAAGCTTTAAAAATTATCCCAATACCAATTCCTGTAATAACTCCACCAAACAGTGATGCAAGAAGGGGCTCATGTGTTACTTGATAAACAGGAATTACATACAAACTAACTGAAAGTACTAGTACTGAAAGAATCGTATATCCAATAAACCGTTTACCTAATTTCATTACACCTATAATAAGTAAAGGAAGATTTAATAAAAAGTTTAAAATACCTGTATTGAAAGGCGTTACTAGACCAAGCATGATAGCAATTCCACTTAATCCACTGCTAAGAATTTCATGAGGAATCAACAAAAAGTTATAAGCAAATCCCACTAAAATAGAACCTATTGTAATTATAAAAATATTGCGCATAGCTACTCTCCCTACCAAATAATCCTGTGCTACTATTTTTTTATTCTTTTTTAAAAATTCACACAACATCTCATACTAACGCTTCCGAATCTTAACTCGGTGACCATGTCATAAGCACAATTGAATTATATTATAGTTGAGTTTTAACGATTAAAAAATTTAATAGTTTTTTCTGAAAAATAGGAATAACTATAACCCAGCAGTAACAACATGAATTATTCACAAATATAAATATATGAACAATTCATGTATAGCCTTCATTACTCTTCTACACTTGTTTGATCGGCAACTTTATAAATTCTTTCTAACATTGGAGGATGCGTATATCGGAACCATTTCACAAGTAAAGGCGGATTTACTTCACTTAATCCAGATTTTGTGAGTTTTTGAAACGCCGTCACCGCTGCCTCTTTATCCCCCATTAACTCTATTGCATACTGGTCAGCTCTTGATTCCTGATATCTAGAGACATAATTCGAGATTGGACTTGAAGCGAATAATAACATCGAAGTAATTAGTAAAAACAATGGGAGCGAACTAATGTCACTAATCTTCTTTAGTTTTAATACCCTTCCATGTCTTGCAATAATCCAAGTCATAATCCTCGACGTTAACCAAAGTCCAATAAGCGTCATGAAGATATAACCAACCAGGCCAAAATAAATATGTTTCTCTACATAATGTCCCATTTCATGTGCCATTATGAATAAAATTTCTTTATCTGATAAACGATTTAATGTAGTATCCCAAAGCACAATCCTCGAATTACTACCAACACCAGTAACATAAGCATTTAGAGCATTCGTCTTTTCCGCCATGTTCACTTCAAACACATGCTCAGCTGGAATATTTGCCTGTTCGGCTAACGACAAAATCTTTGTCTCTAATTCTTTATTTTTCAACGGGTAAAAATCGTTATATAACGGGGCAATTACTACCGGTTGGATAAACATGATAAAAATAGAGAAAGGGATTGTTAATAGCCAGGCATATAGCCACCATCTCTTGGTACTTTTTTTTATGAGCCAATAAAGAACCAACACAACTATTACAGTCATGCCTAAGTTAACCCAAAAGTCTATCACACCATCCCTCATCCAAGAAGAAAAGCTTTGGGTACTAATTCCATACTTTTTACTTAAGGTAAAGCTATAATAGTCCATTGGAAATAATACAATATACGTAAGTAGTGATAACAAAAATAGATAGATTACATTTTTTACGATTGTCCATTTGGAAAGTGCTGCTGACCATTTTTCTAACATAAAAGATAGCCCTACAAGCAATATTAAGAAGTAGACGAGCCATTCAAACGGAGTCGCTACAAAAAAGAGGAAATTCCTAATTTTCGAGTACTCTCCACTTAATAGTAATTCGTGCTCGGACATAAACATCGCTGGATCAGCGACAGTTCCCTTTAAAGCAGCTGGTATAGTGCCACCACCACTATGAAAAATATAAAAATACATCGCTAAAGCATACACACCAAATATCAATAGAGCTGATATTCCCCATTTTTTTGCTATGTCGTTCACTCCCTTGTTCAGTTCGTCCTACAATAAGTGTAATCTAAAACGACAAAGATAGAACAGATTTCTATGTTAAAGCTTTATTAAGATTAGCTAAGCACAGATACAAATAAAAATCGGCAACGAACATTATTCTTTTTGAAAAAATCTATAAGAATATTCTTCCCCAATACGGGCAAAATCATGTTTTTAATTGTTGGTATTAGAAATGAGCAAGTAATTCTATTAATTTCCCAAAGCTTTAACGATTTTATATATCTACTTTTTTTATTTTATTTAGACTTTGTTAGTCTTTATTGTTGTTTTTGGTGGATTCGCATTCTTTACTAATTTACCTCCATCAAAATGACGACCATATTTTTTTACAAATGTAGTTATTTCATCTGTTGAAGAAAGGTGCCCTATGTGTCCCCACGTTAAAAAATAGGACTGTACTTTCCCACTATAAAATACCCAACTAAAAAATCTTCGTGCAAAGTTGTGGGAGCCACTCTTCCTAAATTCATTCATACGGTTACCATCTCTCCAAACTGTTATCGTTTGCCCTATTCCTCCTTGTATTTGTCCAGTCAGCTCAGCATATAGTAGGTTTTCATTTTTTGTCAGTGCTTTCATTATGAATTGATTTAGCATCCCATTTATGATCAAGCGTGGAATATTGAACAGTTCTCCTCTTGTTACAGATATCACTGCACCTGGCGGCAACATAATATTTCTATCGCCCAAAGTAAACTTGGCACCGTACTTATTATTGGGGTCTTCAAGTTTCATCCATGTTTTCATAAGAGCCTCCTGATTTCATATAGAATAAGACATATATATTCTACATAAATTCACAATAACCCTGTATTTAATTTACAGATTTTTTCTTTATTCAATTAATCTGCCCGTTAGCTTATCAACTACAAATCAACATTAAGCTTTAACAGTTCTTTTATTTATTATATTTTAAATATTAAAAATACTTTGATTTACACAAATGTTAAAGGTTATTATTAAGTTACAAATTAGAATATAGGGAGATGTGTTGCCTGTATGACCGTTAATTACGACTTTTTATTGCATCATCAACAAACTATTAAAGAAGATCTTTTAAATCTCGTACAAGCTGAGTCACCCAGTTATGATAAGAATCTCGTAGATTTAACAGGAAATCTGATTAAGGTTATTATCCAAAAACGTCTTGGTAAAGATTACATCTGTACGGAATATATGAACAACCAATATGGAAATCACCTCCTGTTCGAGAAAGAACATTCCGCAAAACCTCGTGTCCTATTCCTTTGCCACTTTGACACTGTTTGGCCAAAAGGTGAATTACCAATTCATTTTGAAAATGACGTGTTTTATGGCCCAGGAGTGTTTGATATGAAAGCAGGATTATTGTCATCTATTTGGGCGATTTCTTCATTAGAAAACACTTTAGAAACGTTACCAATATCTCCTGTATTTTTACTTACTTCAGATGAAGAAATCGGTAGTATATCCTCTAGAGAATTGATTGAAGAGGTGGCAAAAACATGTGAGGCGGTTTTTGTGATGGAGCCCCCTGAGGCCCAAACGAGTAACCTGAAAACAGCTAGAAAAGGTATGGGAATGTATCAATTAGAAGTACAAGGAATAAGTACACACGCTGGAAATAACCATGAAGATGGTGTCAACGCTATATTAGAGATATCTTACTTAGTACAACAACTCCAAGAGCTAACTGATTATGGCAAAGGGACAACAGTGAACGTAGGTGTGATTCGTGGTGGTACAACGATAAATGTAGTGCCAGAATACGCATCTATTGACGTAGACTTTCGAATTTCTACATTGCTTGAAGCGGAAAGAATTATGCAAGCAATCGAACAACTTACTCCGAAAAATCCATTGGCAAAACTGAGCATAACTGGTGAGTTGAATCGACCACCGCTTGAGAGAAGCGAAGCCAATCAACAATTATTTAAAATTGCTCAAGAAGCAGGTAAAAAACTGAACATTGAAGTTAATGAATCTAGTGTAGGAGGAGCAAGTGATGGCAACTTCACTTCTGCTTTAGGTATTTCAACTATTGATGGACTAGGTATTCCAGGAGATGGAGCACATGCAAGACATGAACATATTCAATTCGATATGTTTGCAAAACGTTGTGCCCTAGTTGCAGAGCTATGTATCGCCTTTGGAGATAAATTTGTAAACGACTATACTATAAATAACAATAAAGAAGAACATATAACAAAGTAACAAATAGCCAAAATGAACTTAATAATAATGTGAGGTATCGGGCTAAGAAGAGATTCATAGACTGATACTTTTTTGTGACTATCACTAGAAGTGAAACTTTGCATTCACATATTCGTATTACTAGTATTCAAAGTATGAGGAGATAAAATGAGTGAATGATTCTAAGGAATGGTTAACAGAAGAATTTAACAAGGTAGAAGCATGGGAAAAGGATCAAAATGATCTATGGTTTTTCGAGAAAATTGGGCGGTTGCCATTTAAAATCATCGATAAATGGACACCTAAGTTCATTCAAGATAAAATCGGCATTCTACTGGACGAGCTTGGCCAATACGTTCAAACAGGTGGAAACTATCTAAGTTCAGTATCTAAAATCCCTTCGTATTATCCTAAGCTTGAAGTACAAACAATTGAGGATGTGAAAATGCTGCCTGTCTCTAAGATGGATCATGCAGTTGATGGGCTGACTAAAAACAGAAAAAATTTAGCAACACTACAAGGCGCAGGTACCGGAATCGGAGGTATATTTACATTATCAATCGATATCCCTCTCCTTTTAGGGTTACAGTTAAAAACTATACAGGACATTGCAATTTGCTATGGCTATGACCCAAATGAAAAAAAAGAACGTTTATTTATCGTAAAATGTCTTCAATTTATCTCCTCTGACATTATCGGTAAGGAAGCAATCCTTTCCCAATTATCCATGTTTGATAACCAAGATGAGACAGTAAAACGAGAGGTTATATCCGAAATGCAAGGTTGGCGTGAAGTCGTGTATTCTTACCGAGATCAATTTGGCTGGAAGAAACTGTTTCAAATGATTCCGATTGCTGGTCTCTTATTCGGTGCATTCATTAATCGGTCAGCAGTCCATGATATAGCGGAAGCGAGCAAAATGCTATACAGAAAGAGAAGGATAATTGAAAAGTTGCAGTATCATGAGTTTGATTAAATCATCATTAAAAACAAATATGACCTTACCCATTATTGGATAAGGTCTCTCATACCAGTATATATAATCTATCTAAAATTCTTAGTTACGTTTTTAATCTGCCCAATTATAAAAACATGCCTGCTATGGCAGCGCTTAATAATGAAGCCAACATCCCTGAGGCGACAGCTCTAAATCCTAAGCGTGCAACATCTTCGCGACGGCTTGGTGCCATCGAACCTAAACCGCCTAACAACATCGCCATCGAGCTTAAGTTTGCAAATCCACATAATGCGAAGCTTACTACAATTACTGTTTTTGGAGATAATGATGCAATTTCAGGTGCAAAAGCAGAATAAGCAACGAATTCGTTTAGCACTAACTTTTGACCTATAAAAGATCCTGCCTGGACTGCTTCTGACCAAGGAACTCCTATAACAAATGCAAGTGGTGAAAAAACAAATCCTAAAATCCCCTCAAGTGTTAACTCCTTAAATCCAAAAATACTTCCTATTCCACCTAGTAGTCCATTAAGAAGTGCGATAATTGCAATAAATGCAAGTAGCATCGCACCTACATTTAACGCAAGTTTTAATCCATCACTAGCACCACGTGCAGCTGCATCAACTACGTTGACAGATGAATCATCTTTTTCCATAGTGAAGTTTTCTTCATTCACGACTTCCGTTTCAGGAATCATAATTTTAGCTAAAATTAATCCTGCTGGAGCAGCCATAAAGCTTGCAGCAACCAAATATTCTAATGGAACTCCTAATAATGCATACCCTACTAAAACTGACCCTGAAACCGAAGCAAGTCCTCCGGTCATAATAGCAAAAAGCTCTGATTTTGTCATATTCGCAATAAATGGTCGTATAACAAGAGGTGCCTCCGTCTGTCCTACAAAAATATTTGCAGCAGCCGAAACAGATTCTGCCTTACTTGTTCCCAAAAGCTTTGAAAGAGCTCCACCAAGAATTCGAATAAAGAACTGCATAATTCCTAAATAATATAAAACAGAAATTAGAGAAGAGAAGAAAATGATAACGGTCAATACTTGAAAAGCAAAAACAAAACCGAAATTTTTAGTATCCGCTGCAGGACCAAATACGAAGGAAATCCCTTCACTTGCATAAGAGATTAAATTTTGTATACCATTTGAAAAAGCTAGGAGACCTTCACGCCCTGTTTCCCATTTTAAAACGATAAAAGCAAACAAAATTTGAATTACTAATCCTCCAACAACTGTTCGCAAATTGATTGATTTTTTGGAACTTGACAATAAAAAAGCTATACCAAGAATAGCTATTATACCGCAAATCCCCCATAATACGTTCATATTAGACACCTTCTTTGTATGTAGTAGAAAAACAATCCCTTTTATCAAATCCCTTAATTAGACATCTGACAACAGACAACCTTAGAGCATCTTAACAAATAGCACTAAGGATGTAAATTGAAATATTATTCTATATTTTCATTCTTTTTTAATCATTCAAAATAATTGTTCCTCTTTAGAAACTGACTTGAAATAGTAATTCCCTAAATCTAAAAAATTATCACATTCTATTGTTAAAATATTGACTCCGTACTTAATTCAATAAAAAAAGTTCTAATGCCATACTTAGCACTAGAACTTTTACCGAATCTATATTGAAATTTATACTTACATATTTTAATGGCTTTGACTTCTCCTCTTGTACAAGAGTTATAGATTATTGCGTTTAGTAATTTGACTAATTTAGCTTTTCTTTTTTATGAATGAAAGTAACTTATTTAGGACTTTTAATTATAAGCTACTAATAACTAAGAAAAATAATTTATCCTATTATCAATATAAAATTAATTATATTGATATTGATATTGATAAATTCGTTCAATTGTTTCTAACCACGTGTTTAGAATGATTGGAAATACCGCTTCATCAATATCAAATTTTTCATGATGATGACCAGCTGCTAACGTTGTACCAAAAATTGCATATGTGGCAAGTCCCCCTTGTCGCTGAACTTGGTCCATCATATAAGTTGCATCTTCTGAACCACCCGCAAACTTACTTCTCAATAGTACTTCCTCTACACCATTAATATCTTTTGCTGCAAGGCCAACTAAATCTATTAATTCCTCTGAAGAAGCACACGTTTTAGCTTCACCAACTATTTCATAAGTAAGCTCTGTTCCATACATTTTAGAGGCTCCTTCTAAAACAGATAGTGCTTGCTCATGTACATAAGTATGTACCGAGTTATTTTCACCACGTGTTTCTAATTTTAATGAGGCATGAGCTGGTACAATATTACGTCCATCTCCTGATATACAAGTTCCAACATTGATACGTGATGCACCATCACTATGTTGTGTAATTGTATGAAGACCCAATATTGCCGAAGCTGCAGCAAGTAAAGCATTTTTCCCCTTTTCAGGTTCAGCCCCTGCATGTGCAGCTTTCCCAGTAAATTTTGCATCTATTTTAGTTGTAGCTAAAAACCCATCTGCACCAGCTATTACTGTACCCAATGGTACATTTATTCCTACATGCATACCTAAAAAATAATCCACATCATCTACAACTCCAGCAGCGACCATTGACTTTGCTCCGCGAACACCTTCTTCAGCTGGTTGAAAAATAATTTTAATAGTACCTTCAATTTGATCCACATTATTTGCAAGGACTTGTGCTAAGCCTATACCAATTGCGCTATGGGCATCATGTCCACAAGCATGCATTTTCCCTGCATATTTTGAGCGAAAATCAAATTGTTTCGGAAAATGTGTAATTTCATCATTTTCAAGTATATCTAGCGCATCCATATCAAAACGGAAAGCAATGGAAGGTCCTGTTTTTTTTCCTTTAATTGTAGCAACAACACCTGTATATCCCCCAACCATCTTTTCCATATATTTTACGTAGCCACCGTTACTTTTTGCATTCTCATAGTAAACTGCTAACTCGTCATCAGAGGGGACGCCCATCCTTTCTTCTGACACAACCTCTTTTCCTATTTGTACATGTAAACCTAATTTGTGCAATTCATGTGCGATTATTGAAGCTGTACGAAATTCCGTCCAGCCTGTCTCAGGGTACTGATGGAAATCTCTTCTCCACGCAACCATTTGTTCAATTAAATTTGAAGTAGTTGTAAATAGTTTCATAAAACACACTCCTTAGATTAATAATTAGATACTTGTCTTACTAGACAAACTGTTGAAAAAAAGAAAACAGAAAAAACATACCTGCAACACGACTATCTAATATTTGTGTTATTAAGACTTAAAATTGACTTCCTGTACCTTTAAAAACTTTTGCATGAATTGAACTATTTCCGTATTCATTTTAATATGATTTTCGATTTTTTCTGTTTGGTGACCTTCGTCCTCAAAAATAATAAGATCTACTTGCTTTCCTTGCTCTTTTAAATCTGCCGTTAGCTGTTCGGCTTCACTAACAGGGACTCGTGTATCGTTTCTACCGTGGAAAATAAGTAAAGGTACTTTTATTTTATCGGAATGATTTAATGGTGCGATTTCTTCAAAGAAATCAACATCATCTTTTAATGATCCATATTCATATTCACGTAATTTTCTGCGCCATGCCCCTGTGTTTTCTAAGAATGATTTGAAATGGGATATCCCTACAATATCCACTCCTGCCGCCCATATATCAGCATAATGTGTTAGGGCAGCTAAAACCATAAATCCACCATAGCTACGTCCCATAATACCGATTCGTTCGGAGTCGGCTCCATGCGTATGTACTAAATCATTTGCTAGCCATTTTAAATCAGCTACAGAATCCATACGCTTTCGTACATCATCCAATTTCACGTATTTTCGTCCATACCCCATACTTCCTCGCACATTCGGTGCCGCTACTGCAAAGCCATTCGCTGCTAGATACTGAATCACAGGGTTATACTCAGCTCGTAGTTGATACTCGGGTCCACCGTGAACATACACTACTACCGGCTGAGCTTCTTCCTTTTTACCATATAGAAAGTAAGGTACTTCCAAACCATCAAAAGAAGAAAATGTACAAAGCTCTGGTTGCTGCCACAAGTGTTGTACTTCCTTAGCCTCGCCTATGAATGTGACACGTTCTACTTTGTTGTCATTCAAAGATACTCTCCAAATATCACCAGGAAGTATGGGGCTTTTTAGTCCAAAGTAAAGTTCATTATCATTTAGCCAAGTTAGAGATTCCACTACCCCGCTTGGAACACCTTCGATATAATGATGCTTCTGTTTTATTAAATCATAAATTCCAAGAAGAGAGACTCCACCCTCGTTTGTAGTAAATGCTAGGATAGAATTGTCTGGAGATAATTTAATTTCTTCAATATCCCATTTGTCGAATGTAAGTAGTTCCTGTAGTTGAGAAGATTCTTTAAAATTAAATTTATGGATGCCTAAAGTATCTTGACCAACATCAGTCAGGATGAATCCACTCTCTCCATTATTACTCTGCTGAAGTGACTGATATCTAGATAAAGGATTTCCTTCGAATAATTTACAAAGCTCTTTCTTGTTTAAGTTTAGTATGTAGTAAGATTGATCAATATTTGTTTCAGGCATGCTAATGATTAAATGCTCTCCATCTTTTGTCCAACCAATAGGAGTACAATTGCCATCTACCTGATAAACAACTTCCTCTGTTTTTGTTTCCACATCTAGGATAAATATATCGAAGTAACCCGGATGACGACGATTACTTGTGAAAGCAATTTTACTTTCGTCTGAAGACCATCCGCCAAATTGGTGAAAATGTTCTTTTGATACTACAAGTTCCTTTGCATACGAATCTTTTTCTCTCAATAAGTGAAATTGCTGTTTTTCATTTCCTTTTTCATCTATTCCTACAATCATTTGCTTTCCTGATGGAGAATGGTATACAGCTAGAACTCGGTCTGGCAGGTCTGAGTATTGTTGAATTTCAGCTGTTGTTACATCCCACTTCCAAACTTGTGGAATACCAGTTTCTTTAGAAATAAAAGTAATAGCTTGTTGATTTGGGATCACTTGTGGCTGGAATCCCCCACGTACATTTAAGTACTCAGATAAAACTTGATCCGAATTTATCATTATTTTCAGTCTCCTTTTAATAGATAGTATCTACATTTATGTATTTCTACTAATAGTAAAATATTAATCCAATAATACTTACAAAAATTGAAGAAGCAGCTAAACTAGAAATCGAGAAAAACAATACTTGGGCTATCTTTTGTTTAAATTGATTTAAATTTGCATCATTAGCGAGCTGCTGATTTGCACGTTCTAGTGATCTAGACTTGTTCATAGGAATGATAAAATGCCCTAGTGATCGAAATCCTCTAGTAAACACACTGAAAAATCTAGTTTGCCAAATATTAATACAAGCAGATATTATTGCAGCGGTTAAACCGAAAAGAAATGTGTAGTTAATCCATTCAACTAGTGTCCAATTTAAGAGCAGCATGATGCCTACCCAAAGCATGGCCAGAGCACTTGTAAGTAAAAAAAATCTTTTCATTCTATCACCTCTTATTAATTTGAATCAGTTATAGCTATAAGTAAAAAAGATAAAGACCCTTACAATTCCATGTCTTCTTAGAAAAGCTTACGCTCTCTTCGGTAAACTGCTGGCCAAGGGACTTTATCAATTTACAACTCACAATTTATGAATAAAACGTTTTATTTCGTTTTTTCTGCCCATTTAAATTGAGGGAAACGATTCACATAATAAGCGATGTTTTCAAAATCAGGATTTGTTAAGTAATTATATTTATAGAAATTCACAGGCATAAACGGCATATCCGTCATCAAAATTTTCTCCGCTTGATGCAAAAGCTCATAGCGTTTATTTACATCTTGCTCTACTTTAGACTTAGCAATAATAGAATCATATTCTTTATTTACCCATCCTGTACGGTTGTTAGGACTATCACCTAGGTAGTAGTCAAGATTAACAACAGGATCAACAAAAATACCAATCCATCCCATACGAGCCATTTGGAAGTTTCCTTGTTTTGTTGTTTCTAGATAAGTACCCCACTCTTGGTTACTTAGTTTAAGTTTGACACCTAAGTTTTGATCAATCATTTCTTGTACTGCTTCTGCAATTTTTTTATGATTTTCAGCCGTGTTATAAAGTAATGTTACTTCTGGAAGCTTGCTCCAGCCCTCTTCGGCCATACCTTCTGCTAACAGCTTTTTGGCTTCCTTAGCATTTTCTTCAAAGTAATCGCCACCAACTTTACGGAAATCTCCTTCTGGTGTTTCTGCGCCTTCAGGAACCATTGCATATGCTGGTGTTTCTCCACCTAACGTTACATTTTCTGTCAATGCTTTACGGTCAATTGACATTGCGAAAGCTTTACGAACTTTTGCATTTGTAAATGGTTCTTTCTTAACATTGAACATGTACATATATGTTCCGTAGTAAGGTTCTTCACGATAATCTTCATTATCTTTTTCAGTTGCAAGAACATCACTTGGTAATGTACTGATTAAATCTAATTCTCCTGTTTTGAACATTTGATAATAAGTTGTAGCTTCATTTACTATTTTGAAAGTCACTTTATCTAATTTCACTACGTCTTTATCGTAGTATTCATTGTTCTTTTCAATCACTACATTACTTTCATGCTTCCATTCCGTCATCTTAAATGGACCATTACTAATGTATGTGTTTGCATCTGCAGCCCAGTTCTCATTACTTTCAACCAGCTTTTGTTGAACTGGATAGAATGTCCACAATGTAAGTAAGCTATCAAAGTAACCTAATGGCGCATTCAATTGAACTTCAAGTGTTTTATCATCTACAGCAGTTACCCCAACATCCTCCACTTTACCTTTACCTTTGTTGTATTCTTCTGCACCTTTAATATAGTAAAGGTAAAATGAAAACGCACTTCCAGTTTCGGGATTTAATACCCTTTTCCATGCATATTCAAAGTCACCCGCAGTAACTTGAGACCCATCAGACCATTTTACGTCGTCACGAAGAGTAAATGTATAAGTTTTTCCATCATCAGATGTCTTCACATCTTTAGCTGCACCTAAAACCGGCTTCCCATCCTTATCACGAGTATATAGACCTTCAAAAATATGATCTAGTACCCAACCAGAAGTTGTATCTGTTGCCTTAGCAGGGTCAATTGCTGGAGGTTCACTACTCGCATTTACGACAATCTCTTGTTTAATGTTACCTTTGTCCGTTTTATCTCCTTTGGATGATTCATCTTCTCCTCCACCATAACATCCTGCCAAAGCAGAGCCTGTTACTAGCACTAAAAGTAATGACAATAACCATTTTTTCATTTTATTTCCTCCTTCTTTCTATTCATATTAATATAAGTGACAAGCCGTCCAATGCTCTTTCTCTACCTCTTTCCACTGAGGCTCTTGCAATGCGCATACCTCCATTGCATGAGGGCATCTCGTTCGGAATCGACAACCACTTGGTGGATTGGTCGGGCTTGGTGGATCACCAGCAAGGACAATTCGTTCTCTTTTTGCATCACGTGGATTTGTTTTCGGTATAGCTGATAATAATGCCTGGGTATATGGATGTAATGGATTCGTGAACATGTCATCACTATTACTTAATTCCATCATCTTACCTAAGTACATCACACCGATTCGATCACTAATATGTTTTACCATTCCAAGGTCATGTGCGATAAATAGGTACGTTAAATCTTCAGATGTCTTTAAATCTTCCAATAGATTAATAACCTGTGCTTGAATAGATACATCTAGTGCTGAAATAGGCTCGTCCGCAACGATAAATTTTGGTTCTACTGCCAATGCACGTGCTATGCCAATTCTTTGTCTTTGCCCACCGCTAAATTCATGAGGATAGCGTTTAGCATGTTGTGGACTCAAACCAACACGCTCTAATAATTCATAAATTCGATTGGTACGCTCTTTGCCACTAAATAGCTTATAGGCATCGATTCCTTCAGCGATAATGTCGCCCACTCGCATTCTAGGATTCAGTGATGCATGTGGATCTTGGAAAATAATCTGCATTTCTTTATTCACATTTCTTTTCATTTCTTTATTTAATTGTTTAATATTCTGACCATCGTATATTATATCTCCATCCGATGCCGCTTGGAGTCCAACGAGCGTTTTCCCTAAAGTAGACTTCCCACTCCCACTTTCTCCAACAAGACCAAACGTTTCCCCTTTTCGGATGTAGAATGAGATATCATCAACTGATTTAACAGTAACATCGGATTTAATTTTAAAATATTTTTTTAAAGATTGGATTTCTACTAAATTCTTAGTCAATACTCTCACCCCCAACTGTAACTGTTTTATCCTTTTCTAATGCAAAAGGCATTTCCATTTTGGGTGCTCGAGTATCATTTAGCCAGCATCGTGCAGAATGCGATTCATCAATTTGATAGTCTCCTGGCATTTCTTCTAAACATATATCCATTGCATACTTGCATCGCGGTGCAAATGGGCAACCCTTAGGTGGAGAAAAAAGATCAGGTGGAGAGCCTTCAATAGGTATTAATTGTTTCTTTTCTGTTCCTTCTAAGTTCGGAATCGAGTTCAACAATCCCCATGTATACGGGTGTTTTGGATTTTCAAATAAATCGAAAACGGTTGCACTTTCAACCATGATACCTCCATACATCACCATTACTCGTTGAGCAGTTTCTGCTACAACACCTAAATCATGAGTAATGAGAATAATCGCTGTTTGAGTGTCCTTTTGCAATTTCTTCATTAACTCTAAGACTTGTGCTTGTATAGTAACATCTAGGGCTGTGGTGGGTTCATCTGCAATAAGTAATTCCGGATTACAAGCAAGTGCGATTGCAATCATTACACGTTGTCTCATCCCCCCACTAAACTCGTGTGGGAATTGGTTGTAACGCTCCTCTGGATTTGGAATTCCTACCTGCTTAATCATTTCTATCGCTTTCTTTTTGGCTTCTTGTTTAGATAATTTTTGATGAGTGATGAGTCCTTCAGCAATTTGCTTACCAACGATCATTGTTGGATTTAATGACGTCATCGGATCTTGAAATATCATGCCGATTTTAGACCCTTTTACTTTTCGCATTTCCCTTTTTGAAGCCCTTAGTAGTTCTTTTCCTTGGAATTTAATACTGCCGCCTTTAATAATGCCTGGAGGAGTTGGAATTAGCCCCATAATAGATTGGACAGTGACACTTTTTCCACTGCCACTTTCACCAACAATGGCAACTACTTCCCCTTTATCAACATGGAAGGAGACGTCTCTTACTGCCTTTACTTCCCCGCCGTATGTTTTGAAATTTATCTCTAAATTATTAACTTCTAGTAAATGATTCATTGTTTTGTACCTCCTACTTACGAGCTCTTGGATCGAGTGCATCTTGTATTCCATCACCAAAGGCGTTAAATGCAAACATCGTCAGTGCGATCATGAATCCAGGGAAAAACAATCTCCACCAATGTCCACTTAAAATAACACCAAGTGAATCATTAGCCATCGTTCCCCAACTTGCAAATGGAGCTTGTACCCCAAGACCTAAGAAGCTCAAAAAGGCCTCTGCGAAAATAGCTGTAGGAATCGTAAATGTTAAATTAATAATGATAATCCCCATTGTATTTGGTAATAAGTGACGTGTAATAATTTTGACATGAGAAGTACCTAGTTTTTCAGCAGCTAAAACATACTCCTGAGATTTTAGAAGTAAAATTTGTCCTCTTATAATTCTCGCCATTCCAACCCAACCAGTAATAGATAAAGCTATTATTATTGTAGTTATACCTGGCTCCATGATAACCATTAATAGAATTACTACTAGCAAATAAGGGATTCCGTATAGAATTTCTACAATTCTCATTAGCAAACTATCAACGCGGTCTCCTAATTTACCTCTTCCTGCCATGTATCCAGATATACCACCGACTACTACTCCTAAAACTAAATCTACAATCGCTGCTATAAAGCCAATAGTTAAAGATACACGTGCACCTTGCCATGTACGACTCCACATATCACGACCTAAGTTATCTGTTCCAAACCAATGTTCTCCTGACGGTGCTTTATTGACATTCGTTAGATTTTGTTGGGAGCCACTATATGGAACCATCGATGGTCCAAAAATTGCTAAAAAGATAATTACAACTAAAAGGAAAAGTCCTATTATAGCTAATTTGTTTTTAAGGATACTAAGAAGAGTTTCTTTAAAAACTCCTAAGCTAGGACGTTGGATTTCATCTGTCTGCAGCTTACTTGGATCTACTGGACGAAACATAGAATCGTTCAATACTTTTACCATCTGCTAATCCCCCTTGCTAGTCAGCTTAATTCTTGGATCAATAAAACGGTAAGAAATATCGATTAAAAATAAAGTGACAACTAAGATTGTACTGAAGAACACGGTTGTCCCCATGATGACGGGATAATCACGATTAAATATACTATCCACGAAGTATTTACCTATACCTGGTACTGCGAATATTTTTTCGATAACAAATGTACCTGTAATTAGCGAGACGAATAGTGGACCAATGAAGGATACAACCGGTAAAATCGCATTTCGAACTCCGTGATTTAGCACAATTTTAAAGGTAGATAACCCTTTTGCATCCGCCGTTTTAATATAGTTCTGATTCATAACCTCCAGCATACTAGAACGCATATATCTAGCAACAACCGCTAACGGTGTAGTTGCAAGTGCTAAAGTAGGTAGGACAGAATGTTGCCATGTTCCCCAAGAAGCTACAGGAAGTATTCCAAATTTCACTGCAAAGATATTGATCAGTAATGGCGATAATATAAAACTAGGTACCGATATACCAATGATGGCAAAAATCATAGCCGCATTATCGAGTAATCTATTATGATTTAATGCAGCAACGATCCCTAGTAAGAGCCCAAAGACGAGCGCTACAATTATCGCTTGAATTCCGAGCGTTGCAGAGGCTGGAAACCCTGAAGTTATAATGTCATTTACGGTACGGGATTCTGATTTAATAGATGGTCCTAAATCCAACATAACTAAATTTTTTAAATACAAGACATATTGCACCGGTACCGGTTCGTCTAAGTTATATTTAGCTCTCATATTTTCTACTACCTCTTTAGGTAGTACATCAGCATCTGATGCAAATGGATCTCCAGGAATCATATTCATGATAAAAAATGTTAATGAAGCTATGACCCAGATGGTAAGAATCATTGTCATAAATCTTTTTACAATATACATACCTATCTACACCCCCGTTCTAAATACGTCAACTTATTATGTATTGACACTTCCTAAAACTCCGTTTGTTGCCGCCATCGCAATAATTACACAGCCCCACATATGTTTATAAGCTGTAATCATGTCATCACAAGTAAAGCGTATTTTCTTTGATCCAATTAATTCCACACTAGGAATAGTTGTTGTCATTTTTGCTTGCTGTGACCCTTTAAATTCGATTTCAAATGTAATAGGTCCCGATAATACAACTGGTTTTTGGTCAGCAGAATTTTTTACTGCCACTTCGACTTGTTGTCGAATCTGTTGACGCGCTATCTCAGGATGAATTAACTCTGCAGCAAAGCGATCTACTGCACGTTTAGTAATAGCTGCTTCAACATTAGGTAATGTTTCTAGTACCTCGTTCACATACGCGTCATCTCCACTAATGAACAAAGGTGGAACACCAAATGCACCTGCTACATAAGTATTCATCTCTGTTTCACCGACTACCTGACCATTAATTGTCATTTCATTCACACAAATCCCTGCTAGTGTATGGCTAATAACTGCTACATCAGAGCCCCCTTCACGTCCATGATGTCCGACAAACAAAATACCATCGAAAGAGTCATCCAAACCTTCTAACTGGCACATTACTCTGTTGTTTCCAGAGATCAATCTAGCCCGTATGTCTAAGTCTTCAATTAGGATATTGGACATGTTACCGTGGCCATCTGCTACTACTACTTCTGTAGCTCCTCCATTAATGGCTCCTTCAATCGCTGCATTTACATCTGCTGTCATCAACTTTCGAAAACGTTGATATTCAAAAGGAGTTTTCAATTGTTGGTTAGTCGCTACACCTGAAATCCCTTCCATATCAGCCGAAATAAAAATTTTCATTATTGCCTACCCCCTTACATTGTTCTATAAAAAAGCCGAAGCTTTATTATTCTCACATCATAAAATACTGATTATTCTGAAAAATTTATTCAGATTTTTAGAAAATATATTCAAATGTATTTTTATGTACCTCAAGCTGAATGATCGTATTGACTTCAGTAATGCATTCGATTTTATTGACTTCACGTAGGATTTCCGTGATTCTTATTTGATCTTTCACCGTTATTTGAAAAAGAATTGGATATTCCCCCGACGTCACAGTGATAAAACGAATTTCTCTAATCTCCTTTAAATCTTCAATTACCTTTGAGATTGAATTTGCTTTCACCTTGACTTGAATAATCGCTCCCGCTTTAAGTCCTACTGCTAAAGGATTTACTACTCCTACTACTTCAAGGAACCCTTTGTCTAATAAATTCTTATAGCGTAGACGAATAGTTTTTTCTGTCACTTGCAGACGTATCGATAATTCAGTAAAGGATAAACGACCGTCTTTAGATAGATGCTTAATAATGCCGTGATCTAACTCATCGACTTCATATTTCAAGTGATCCCTTCTCTCTTTCTTTTTCTCTTCACTACTGGAATCAGGATTATTTTAGCGTTTTATACCGCTTTACAATATTCAGAAAAAATTATATTATCTGAAAAAGGAATATTAGAGATTAGTTTATATTAACTATTTTTATATTGCAAACCTTTTTTTATAAAAATTGGGGGTTTTGGAATGATAGCAATTAAGAATGCAATAATTTGGAATGGTAATGGTGAGTCTCTAGAAAATCACGTCATTTTCGTAAAAAATGGCGTTTTTGAAAGAATTGAGTCTGAGGAGAAAATAACAGAAGCCTATGCAGTAATTGATGCAAAAGGAAAAATAATTACACCTGGTTTAATAGATGTACATACTCATCTTGGAGTTTCTGAAGAGGGTGTTGGTATTGAAGGAGCTGATTTCAATGAAACTAGTCATCCGGTAACACCACAAATACGTGCTTTAGATGGTATTAATCCTATGGAAATTGGATTTGCAGATGCTCGTAAAGCTGGGGTAACAACAGTTCAAGTAATGCCTGGAAGTGCTAATGTAATCGGAGGAGAGATGGTTGTTTTAAAAACAGCTGGTACCATTGTCGATGAGATGGTTATTAAATCACCTTCTGGTATGAAAGCAGCAACTGGGGAAAATCCTAAAAGATTTCATGGAGCTAAGGGGAAAATGCCTGTTACTAGAATGGGTGTTGCTGCCTTAATACGCGAGAAATTAATTGAGGCACAAAATTATATCAACTCTGAGAAAAAGGATAGAAAGCTAGATTTAGAAAATATGGCTAAAGTTTTAAATAAAGAGATTCCTTTGCGCGTTCATGCACATAGAGCAGATGATATTTTAACAATACTTCGCATTAAACGTGAATTTGATATTAATGTGACGATCGAGCATTGTACTGAAGGGCATCATATTGCTGATTATATTGCAAAACACGATGTGCGAGTTTCTGTAGGACCAACTATGTCCACACGTTCAAAAGTGGAGTTAAAAGATAAAAAATGGTCTACAATCAAAACACTTTTAGATGCAGGAGTTCCATGTTCTATTACTACAGATCATCCAGTCGTTGGTATTGAATATCTAGTAACAAGTGCTATACATGCAATTAAAAACGGAATAACCGAACAACAAGCCTTGCAAGCTATTACATTAAACGCTGCTAAGCATCTTGGAGTTGACGATCGCGTCGGGTCGATTTTACCGAATAAAGATGCTGACTTTGTTATCTGGAGTGGTAACCCATTCGATCTTAACAGTAAGGTTGAAAAAGTATTTATTAATGGTGAAATTGTTAATTGATTATATTAATTCTGTGTTAAGAAGAGTTTTCTACACTTAGGTTCTCAAATTACTATTCATTATCTTATTTGATAGTCAAAGGTTAATCGCACAATAAATATTGAGATAGTGCTTTAGACTTTAGTGTAAGACCAGATTAAGGTACTACTTAAAAAATAATTGAGCCTTACCTCGATAATTAATGAGGTAAGGCTCGCTATTTTGATTATTGGTTTTTAATAATGGTAAAATTCAGATACACATTGTAATTGCCAATGTACCCCTCTATTATTAGCTTAGATAATTTCATCAAACATGGTTAGAAATAATTTGTTTTAACTTCTCTTGTAATTTAGGTAAATCTTGTACCGTGATTGATAGTCTAATATGACTTTCATCCATTTCCATTGCTTCTGCTAAAAATCCTCCAAAACCTCTTGCTTTTCGATCCACTTGCATAAGAATTTCCGCAGATTGTTCAGTTTGTGTAAGGAATAAAATTTCTAGTTCATCTAGCTTTCCTCTATAAACTCCGTTTGTTGGAATAAACTCAAATTCTTGCACAAACGGATAATTACTACGAATTTTAGAAGAAGCTTGCTCACATTCCACTTTGCGTAGTTTGAATCCTAGTTGATCTATCGCCTCTAAAATTTGCACCACAAGTCTAGTTGGACGAATAGCTATAAAATCCTTATCTGTAGGATCTACACTATTTTTAATATCTAATCCTGTACTAACCCAAACTTGTGTATTTCCATATGTTATTGGCGTATCAGTTGGGAGATTGATTTCAAATGGAATTACTTTTGTTTCATTAACTCCAATAGTAAACGGAGCAGTGATTTTATACTGTTTCACTGTCGCAGAATCTGTATACTTTTTATCATCAGACTCTCGGATATAAGTAGTATTTACAGTCAAATAAATGGAATCAATTTGTTGCTCCAGATTCCCTCCATACACTTCAACTTCTCCTCGCATTATTTCACCAGCGACATACTCCGCTTTTTCCAGCTTCGTATCAACCTTTGCTCCGCCTACTCCAAAACTCGCTAGTATTTTATTAAAAAATGACATCAATAAATCCCCCTACATCAAATTAATTACAAATACTATACGAATACTACAATTAATAAGTTTCAAATTTTTATTTCATTCCGCAAACAAAAGAATAGTTTAAGTTTTGTGTGATGGAAATCAATTAATAATATTGGATGGCAGAACAAATATAGCCAAAATTAAAAGGATCGTAATCGATCCTCTTTATTTCTAAAGTGTCTTATTTAATTCAGTTTGATTCAACATTCTTACGATCTTGCGTGGCGTGTAATTTAACCATCGCAAATCGTGCAATGGGTTGAATTACTAAACTCTCAGCGATTAATACAATAACTAAGTTTCTTGGCCAGTTTGATAAAAAACGGCTGAAAATTTCAGTACTAAAACCATTTCCTACAATATCACCGATTAATGTCATAGCGATGGACATACCAAATACAGTGAAGATAATTCGGAATAAAATTTTAGAATTAAAGCTATCTGTTGGCAGTGTAAATTTGGACACTAGGTTTTCAGCAATACGGCCTATTACAGAAGGTTCAATTATCATAACGATAACCCACATAATCGGTAAGGCTTTAATAATTTGCAAAAATACTTGTCCACTACTTAAATCTTCTGGCACATTTAAAATAATATTGATAGATGTCATTAAAATAACTGTCAATGTAGAGATAATCGTACCGTACAATAGTCCTTCTTTAGCATTCCTAGGTAATCTTGTTTCATATTGCATTTTTGCATTTTGCATAGCTACTACTTGTTGCATAGTCTCTTCCTTCCAAAAGTGATGCTGATTAAATTATTCAACTACTTTTAATGTATTTGGTAATAAACTTGCGATTGTTTGAAGTGGTTCACTTGTTTTTTTCGTTAAACAAAGCATTATACCACCTTCAATTGTGGCAGTCATCATAAGAGCAAATGAATTAGCTTCTTCTTTCGAATAACCATCTGCCATTAATTTAGCCGAATAAATTTCTTGAATTTTTGTAAAAGAGTCCTCGCAAGCTTCTCTAACTCGCTCACTCACTGATCCTATTTCACTAACAATACTGTTAAATGTATAACCAATAATTGTTTCGTCCCTATCAAATTGAATTATTAATTCTTCCAGCATTGCCTGAATAGCTGCTTGTGTAGTTTGATAACGTCCAAAAATTTCTTTTATATCCTGCGTAATAACTTCATTCATCGAATTTAGACAGGTGATGAGTAATTCTTCTTTTCCATTTGGAAAGTGGTGATAAAACCCACCTTTTGAAAGATTACATTCTGTTAAGATTTCGCTTATCCCAACACCTAAATAGCCTTTTTTTCGAAAAAGATTTGTCGCAGTTTGAACTATCAATTCTTTTTTATCTAATCCCATAATAGTCTTAACCTCCAAACCGACCGGTCTGTTTATTAATATATCAAATCCACATTTTATAAGTCAAGAAATTTATCTTTTCGTAAAAAATATTGAAGGAAAGTTAAAACGTTCATTCTTTCTGAAAGACATACTAATAAAATGAGTGTCAACCAAATGAGATTTAACACAAAGAGAATCTCAAATCGCGCCACATATGAGCCTGTGCTTGTAATAGTCAGTTTAGAATCTATATTTAGTAACAAAAAAACCTGAGCAAATGCTCAGGTTCTAATCTTTATTCATTAACTTCAAAATAAAACTAACGATGAGTATCAATATTATCGAACCAAGTAAGGCAGGGAATATATAGAAATCACTTAACGTTGGGCCCCACTGACCCAATAATTTTCCGCCTATCCAGGCTCCAATAATACCTGCAATAATATTACCTATAATTCCACCAGGGATGTCCTTACCTATAATCATGCTCGCTACCCATCCTAGAATACCACCTATTATTAGGAACCAAAGAAAACTAAACATGACAAAACCTCCTTTCTAAACTTGATATAATGTTACCTAAATAACTAAAAGTAAAACGCGTAATTCGCTTCAAATTTAATGAGTATGAGTCCTATGTAAGAACTCATGATTAATATCAAATCAGATTAATTATTTAAATCATATAATCCAGGACTATGCTCATTGGGCATATCAGGTAACTGAGGAACTGGGAAACCCTTTGGTGGTTCTGTTACCTCAAGGTTTCCTTGATTTCTGCTAGGCGTTGTACCTTGGAAAATCTCGCCTATTCTAGTTGGGTCTAGTCTAAAATTAAACTGTGCATTATGATATCCTAAATCAATAAATTTTCGACATTCAGGGTATTTGTTAATATCGTAATTGGGGACTGGGAAGAGTTTACCCCAATCAACTCCTAAAGTTTCTAATGCTTTAGCAAAAGCATTTTGATGTGCATTATCACGAACAATTAAGAAACCGAGTGTTTCTCGGAAAGTTTTATTTGAGCTCATTTCATAAAGACGCGTTTTTTGAAGAACTCCAGTTGATTCAAGGACTAAATTATTGAGCAAATCAGCTACTAAATTTCCATGTGCATAAACCCAAGATCCATTCCATGGGTTACCTGCTGCATCAACTGGTAATGAAGCTTGAGCACCAATTATATAGTGATGGGGATTGGCATGTTTTATTACGTCATCTAAGGGTGCATGATCCTCTCCGCCATTTCCAGGCTCTAATGATTCGCCAGAGTCATTTAATAATTGATTAATTGTATTTTGCGCTAGTTCAACATGCGCAATTTCTTCAAGGAATACTCCACGAAGTAAATCCCGATATTGTGTCTCTTTCCCCCGGAAATTTGAGCTTTGGAAAAAATATTGCATCATTGTTCTCATTTCACCATAATGACCGCCTAATATTTCTTGTAAAACACGTGCAGCTTCTGGGTCTGGTTTATCCGGTGTTATTATGTTTATTAATTCTTCTTTGTAGTAGTACATGTATATTCCTCCTACACTATTCAATCTTATCACTCTATATAGCATGAGTAATAAAAGGAGAAATATTCGAATTAACTTATGACAAATATTTACCTTTAATAGGTATTGATATTTGTTCAAATTAATCAGCAAGTCCCACTTAAATAATTTTAACTATCTGTAATGTATAACAGAACAAATATGGAAGTACTTCTATTCCTTTTCCACTATTTACAGACGTAGCCGAGATATATTTATTATCCTCACCGTAAAATAAGTCATTGTCCCAAAAAACAACGCTTTAACTATTTATTCATTTTTATGTTGTTTCAACCTCTCTTTTATATACTAAAAAATTTCATATATAGAATTGGTAAAATCTCCATAACCATTATTTAATGTATTAAAAATTATTAGTAATACAAAATATGAAGGAATAAATAATACCTTAAGGAGTGTGTTGATTAATGGGCGTTATGGATAATAATTCAAAAAAAGAACCTATGCATTATGGTGAAGTAATGGGTTCCTGGTCATTTGTTGCAGCAAACAATGGACTAATAAGTGGGTATGAGACATTTGTTAATCATGTTGGAGATAAAGACTTGAAAAAGCTACTCACACAAGTTATAGAAATGATGCAATCGCATAATAAAGAGGTTGTGGAACTATTAAAAAATAACGGTATTGTTCCTCCACCTGCATTACCAAGTCGCCCGAAAGCAACGACTGAAGATATTCCTGTTGGTGCAAGATTTGAGGATATCGAAATTAGTGCCACAGTTGCTGTAAATGTTGGACAGGGTTTAGTTTCTTGTAGCCAAGTAATGGGGCAATGTTTACGTGAGGATATTGCAAGGATGTTTGGTAAATTCCATACAGAATGGGCACTATTTGGAGCGAAACTTTTAAAACTAAACAAAGAAAAAGGATGGATTGTTCCACCACCTCTTCACACAGATGTGCCGGAATAATAACGTAACTGTAATTTGAATGGTAAAGGGACCTATTAGAAGGTCCCTTTTCTTGTTATTTTTATTTAAGTTTTCATTATAATTTTAATACATTCATCTTATATTCGTTAATAATAATTTATAAGCTTCACTTGTTTACTTAAGTGGTAATTTATGTATATCTGTATAATGATTTTCGTTAGGTCAAATTCTCCAGCCAATATTTTTTTATATAAATATTTCTTTCAAATAGAAATCCCATAGGAAACTGATTGTACTTAGCACCATATACGCAATACGGCGCCAGTCATTTGAATACTTCCTTTTTTACGTACAGCACCCATTGCAATTTTACTTATTGTTCCAACTTGTATTCAAGCATCATACCTAATTGGTATAATAAATGCCAATATTCTTCTCTCTTCTTTAGTAGATAATTGGTTGAGCAATGAAAAGTAACCTAAGTAAATGTTTAGGTAGTTTAGGTAAGCTTACTCATAATCTTACCAACGCAATTCTTCCTACTATAAAAAGTTTGTCATTTGTCATAATCTAGAACTCAAAAAAACTAACTGGCTCATTGAGTCAGTTAGTTTTTTTTGGTACATCGTTATTTTTCAAAAATTTCGTGGAGCACTTCGTTTGCACTGCTGTTATTTAGGTTTTTGTGAATGCAGCTAGCTGGTTTTTCGCGTAAGGTTTCAGCGAAAGCCTTTGCCATTTCAATTTCTCCGGCCACATGTATCTCCTTCCAGCCACGCTCTTTCTTCAATCGCTCAACAATCTCGCCCATTCCTTTAAAGAATCGGCCCAAATTTTCTTTCAGCCGAGGCTCTAAAGCACCCGCATTGCTGCTTCCAATGCCCGGATGATTGTCAGGCGTCACTTTTTTTCGATTGCCCCATTCTTCCAGATTCGGTTCGAAATCGTAAATAAGTTCATCATTCAAGAAGCCCATTGCTGTATCTAGAATACGTACCTCCCCAAAGCTCGGTAAAATAATTCCTGCATCTGGGTAAGCCTTATACATGTATTCCATTTCTTCAAGTACTGGATGATTCTCCCAGTGGAAGCTCGTTTTCACCTGTACTTGGACATAGTGGACCGACCACAAACTTGGATTGTCCGAAGCAAAAATAACGACTCCTTTTCGTAACTCATTCGAATGGTCATCTATTTCTTTAACGACTTTATCTTTCACTTTTTTAAATGCTTTTAGTTCATCTTCATTTTTAGAAGCAGTTATATACTCTTCCATTCGCTTTAAACCACTTTTCAAATGAATTTTCCATGCACCTTTCAGCTGGTCCGGATCAGCTGGATTTGTATTTAAATACACACTCAACACACAACGATCGTTACATTGAAATTCTTTTAGGGCTTTAAGCTCTTTACTTATTGACATAAATTCAGTAACCTCCTTAAGTTTTACATCCATATAAGCTTACCCAATTAACATACCCACACACGCTAATTCTAAAACGAATCAGAAACTACATTAATGGAATTGCAAAAGATAATTTAGATTGAGAAAAATTATATTCTTATTCTGATTAAATTGGAGACATTTTATTGCGCAGAAATGAAATATAAAAAAGGTGTAATGTCAGTGAATACGCTAGTGGTTGCAGTTTAATTAGTGAAAAATAAATCGAGCTTCAAAAAACTTTTCTTCTGATAAAAAATAGCTGTAAATAAAAATTTTTCAAACTAAATACAAAAAGAAAAAAGTACTGCAAGAAAGAGAAAATCTCTCCCTTAGCAGTACCCCTTTTCATCTAAAAATATTATGGTTGTATAAATAATCGTAGGAAATATCAATAAATAGGTATTCATTCACACTGACAGGTATAGAGAATGTACGTGTCATTTCCCCTGTGTCGATATCGCTATATAGGTCAGATAACACACCACTTTGGTCATTACGCATTTCAATAATCGTTTTTAAGAAGTATGGACGCCAGCTCCAGTTTTTATTAACTGCTTCTTCTTGTATATGCCATTTCTTATCGATACACATGATATTAGGTGATGTTTGAAATCCCTCACCATCACATATATAAAGTCGGAAGGAATATGCATCGAGTTCTTTAGCAAGCGCTAGAAGTTGGTCCGTATTATTGCTTGAAGGCTTCATTCGTTGTACGAATTTCTCTAATGCATTTTGCAAAGTTTTCAATGCATTGTAATTATCCTCCAACAATCGCTTTTCTGTTAAGATAAACTGCTGACAGCGCTCTTTAAAACTTTTTTTCAGTTGATCTCGTGGAATTGTTCCTGTATGTACATCAGCTAGATATTTCCCTTGATAATAACGTCCTCCATTTTTCCACGCAAATTGAAGTTTATATTCTTTATCAATACCTTCAAATAACATATTTGCACCAATTTTACGAGCTAATTTACCAAGTGATGTGAACAAATCATTTTGCTCACCCCAAGATTGATAACTCAATTGCCCTATATCCAACTTCAAAATATTAGGAGACAATGTTTTAATATAATCCCAATGACTTTCAGAACCAACTTGATTAATTGCAATCTTCATACCATATGTTTGGAAATAACGAATGATATTATTAAGCTGTCTGAATTCACCATTAAAATTATGCTCTGAAATTACAAGAACAATTCGACTTAGCTCTTCCTCGGGGATATATTTTTTTATTATTTCGAAAAAACTTTCCCCATAGTCAAGTACTAACAAGTTTGCATTGCATGGTAAGTAAATATCGAAATCCTTAGATTCCTTCGCTAGTTGGGCAAGAGCTAAATGCAAAATTTTATGCTCCACTTCCACTCGATACTCTTCTGGAATATCATCATCGTAGGCGAATGTATTTAAACTAATAAGCTCTTCATTGTCTATAAGCTTGCCAGAGACTTCATATGCAATAACAACATGTTCGTCTGCACTAAAAATGGGTTGGAAGTGCGCTTTCAACTTCTCTAGGTTTGTTAATACATCAATTGCGTCCATCCCATAAACCTCCTTAACCGATTGACCATAAGACAATCTTTAAATCATGAAACAATTATCTCCATTTTCATGATATGCCGTCATACGTGATTATGCAAATGAACTCAATTGAACTTTCACCAAAATTAAACAAAACAAAATCCAATAAATTCACTTCACCAATAATAGGTAGATCATTTGATACTAACTCATATTTAAGTTAAATTCCGCATGAAGTAAAGCCTACACCATTTTCTTCTACACTCTTTATTTACAGTGCATTTTGGACAAGTTACACCTGCATAAGATTATCATACACTATATAAAGAATTTAAATTTTAAAAGAGCATTCGTTGTGTACTTATGATGATTGGTCTTTATTTTTTTTAGATAATTTAATTAAAAATGATATGTTGTATGCATCGTTTAAAATTAATATTAAATATAAGAGTAGGAAAAATTAATATGTAAACATTCAAATCTAATTTTTTTATAAACTTACCTTTTCTTCGATATTATACATTCATTATTAGCATGTCACTCATACCGCAAAATAACTAATTGAATAATTCCTTTATTTAAGGCGAAAATATATTCAAACTAGTTGAAAGTGGTGTGTGCATGAATTTCCCTATTATCCATACAAATTTTTGGGATGCTGTTATTGCCATTCCAATTATTATGATTATTACTCAACTATTTAAAATCATTTATCATACCCCTTCAAAATTTGTTCCTACAATCTCATTATTCTTTGGATTATTTATTTCAATTTTCATTAGCCACCGACACGATTTTTTCGCTGGTATATTTATGGGCTGGTTTTACGGATATGCAGCTGTAGGAAATTATGCTGCTTTAAAATGTACTCTTATTAGTTACAGGAATCCAGAGAAATAAGAAATTACAAACGAAAAGATGAAGTTATTTTACTATTTAAAATCTACAATAATTGATATCTCGTTAATTTATTTTATTGGAACTATTGTTTTATCTGAAGGAGGGTAAAGCATTGAAGAAGAATAACGTGAATATAGATTTAGATGAATTAAGTTCTGCATTACCCGGAACAAAAAATTCCGCCAAAATTGAGGTTCTTGCAGCTACTGTTACAATAATAGCGGATGCTTTATCCGCTCTAGCCATTGTAGAGGAGATAAATGAAATTCAAGCAGAAGAACAGTTAAACACAAAGAACCAATCAAATAATAATCGCCAATTAAAAAACATGCAAAAGCAACTAGATTTTATCGTAGATCAATTAGCTAGAATAGAACGAAAAATTGATAGAAGATAACGGTTTACATTTATCACTTAAACTTGAATAAAAAAAGCCAAGCATGAATTAAAACCAGCTTGACAATTTTTACTATCTATTAAAATCTAATTAAATTTTCTGCTTCAGTTTATTCTATAGATTAGATTATATGAAATCACTGTTTTACTGTCCTCCAACTAATTGCTGGAACGCCAAAATGTCTTTTTATATTTCTTTCGACGTTCAAAAATGTTGCATCAAGTGGATCATTATTAGTGCCTTTTATACAACGTGATGTGAACATATGGCAATTGTTTCTAATAAGATGATAACCATTGTGCGTATTTCTTGCTGCTATCGCTCTTTTAGCAATTGCTGGGTCATGCAAAACATTACCATTCATATCGCAAGCTACATATAGTTCTGTTCCAGAGCGTACAGATGAACCATTTAAAAAATTATAGTAACCTACTTCGATAATTTTTTCGTTACCATTTAATTCTATTATTCTTCTATTACCAACATATATGCCAGTATGATCTGGAGACCCAATTATTGTATTGGGCAGTCCTAGTAATTTACAATAGACTATACTACCTGCAATAGGTTCCACGTGTTTTAGTAAGTGAGCACTTATGAACCTTCTCCAACTTGGATTATTAAATGCCATTAAATTTACCTCCCTTCGAACCAAGATGAGGCATTTAAAATCAATTAGCTTTTCATTTGAGGGATTAAAGTTTTTTCACATATTTGGAGCTCGCTGTCACATATGTTCCGCTAACAGTCTTATACATCGCAGAACCATCTACAAGTACTTTTTTTTCAATAGTTAACCTTTCTCCTTTTTTTACTGTACCAGTGGGTTTTGACCACCGTGGGCCATCGTAGTAATTCAATACGTTTGCTAATACTTGAATCTGGAAAGTCTTGTTTGTTTTTGGCTTTGAAACTGTAGTAATTTTGATTGTTGTAACTAATTTACGGAATGTAGACCAAGTAAAAGCCGCTTTACCACTTCTCATTTTAGATGGACAGTTTTTACCACTCCAATGATTGTGTTGAACAACATTACTAATAGGAATCTTTTCATCTTTCATAATTTTAGCTACTAAAATGGCAGTATTTTCTACTGCTTTTTTGTAATTTCCATCTTCATTCACACAAATTTCAATGTGAATAGAGTTTGCATTACCATCGCCATTTCCATCCCCCGCAGCCCAACACTTTACGCTATGATTAAATGATTGTACAGCTTCCTTATCGTCTACTGTCCAGTGCCAAGAAGCAGCACGGCTATTTCCCATTGCTTGTAAACGAGCATGTGCATTTGCACTAGCGGTTTTTCTTGTATTATCTGTCTCGTGGATAGTAATCCATTTGCGACCGTTTCCTGTCCCACTTGTTACTTTATTCGTGATTGATTGTGAAACTAAGTGTTTTCTAATTTTGACCACTTGTTTTTCACCTCCTTCTATACCTATTCTTGTCCTTAATAAAAACTCAATAACAGTGTCATTACTAACTAATAAATGCTGAACCTACTACTTTTGTGAAAAATATGAGTTTAAAGCCTATTTTTCACATCATGATAGAAAACATACTGAAAAAAACAGGTTACAACCTAGATAGATGCCATTGTAAAGCATATTTCATAGTCCAGACATTTCGTCAGCATGATAAGTCACGATGTAGCATTATCCTCCTTTACTTGTTACATAGTCTTTATAAACTTAAAGAAAGCGTTTTTTCGTAAAAAAAAAACCAGATGCAAGGAAGCATCTGGTTTTTCTTATGAATGCAATAACTCTAAATTATATACGGTAAGATCTTTATCATCTGATTTTAATATTTTATTCAAGTTTTCTACCTTTTGCTCTTCTATCATTTCACCAGTTATAAGATCGTATTTTTCTAAAAAATAAACGTCTTTTTTCCGGTTATTTAAATAAAATAGTGCTTGTCCTCTAAAATCTACTTGCTCAAATTCCGGATGAAATTTACCATTAGGTCGATTAAGTCGGAACTTTTTTTGGATGACATCATTTGATGTATTGTATGAATATACTTCCCCTAACCCGTTAATATAATATAATTCCTTATTATGAAGATGGGTCGAATTATCAAAGTTGTAAGGCAAAGAATCCGATACAATTTCTTCACTACGATACTCAGCGAGGTTTTTAACATCTAAAGTAAATGTTAGTTTATTTATAGTAGCGAGCAAAATGTCTTCTTTGGCATCGTTTTCAAAATAAGATAAAACAAAATAATAATTTTCCTTATCTTCTAAGATGGATGAGATTGGATCCAATTCCTCAGCGTGTGGTAACGGTACTGATGCTAATTGTTTTATATTGACCTTGTTTTTTAAAGTAACAGATTTCAAATCAAAGCTTCCTTTGACTAGATCTTGAGTTAAAACAATTATTTGATTTTTCATCGTACCTGCTGTTGCTACATAAAACGGTAAAGAAGCTGTTTTAAAGCCTGATGTATTGCCATATCGCACACCAGTGTCATAATCTTTATTTTCACTAAAACCGGTGTTATACAAGCTAAAAAAGATTGCTTCTGAAGAAAGGTATCCAGATAACGTATTACGAATTTCATCACGTTTCATCGGAAACTGCTGTGCGTTTTTACCTAATAGATAAACACTTTTCTTAGCATCCAAGTACAATTGCTCACCATTGTACTTACTCGCTCCAAATTCCATTCCGTCCATTTCCATTGCAGTGGCAGATCCTTTTTTATCGATAAATATCGCCATACTTTTTCCAGTTTCTTTTTCTAGCTGTTCTGTTGGTGATGATGCATAAAGAATGGCTCTTTTATCTGCTAAGAATTTTGGTTCTTCCATTGTTTGTTGTTTGATGAATATGGACTTCTTTTGATTCGTGGCCGACACATGAAGAAATGCATATAGCCCTACACCAATCACAATTAAACTCGTGATGGCTATGATCAACTGCTTTTTCATTGGGACCTCCTGTTTTGCTATGTATGAATCGAATAAATGTAGCATTATAATAGCTGTATTTTACATAGTTAATCATACTAAATTTCCACACTTTTTACTATTAACAGTGGATTTTATTCATAAGACGCATTTTATACATCTATGCTATTGTGAAATAGGAATTTATTTAGACTAGAACATTATTAGTAACTAGAATAAAAACACATATACCTGCTATTCTATACCTATTAGAAATCAACTTAAACATTGTAATTCATTTCAATGTAAAATAAAGTGAATAAAGACGTATTGAAGGTGAGGAACCTATATGAGAACACTTTATACAATTGGAGAAGTTTTAATAGATTTCATCCCACAACAGCAAGGAATCATGTTAAAAGACGTTGGGACATTTGAAAGAATGGCAGGTGGGGCCCCAGCAAATGTAGCAGCTACTGCAGCAAAACTCGGGGGAAATGCATCTTTAATTAGCCAAGTAGGAGCAGATGCTTTCGGTCAATTCTTAATCCAAGAATTACAGCAATTAGAGGTAAACACAAGATTAATAAAAATAACAAAAGAGGCAAACACAGCTCTTGCATTTGTGTCTTTAACTACCGATGGGGAACGAGATTTTTCCTTTTATAGAAATCCTTCTGCAGATTTGTTATATAAAGAAGAATACATAAAATCAGAATGGTTCACACAAGGTGATATATTGCATTTTTGTTCGGTCGATTTAGTTGAAAGTCCAATGAAAGAGGCACATAAAAAAGCGATTTCCATTGCACGTGAAAATGCTACTTTGATTAGTTTTGATCCAAATGTTCGACTGCCTTTATGGGATTCAAAAGAAAATTGTAGAGAAACTATATTAAAATTTTTACCTCATACAGATATAGTGAAAATTTCAGATGAAGAATTAGCTTTCATCACTGGTATAGAAGAAGTAGAAACTGCAATTGCATCTTTGTTTACAGGTTATGTAAAAATCGTGATTTATACAAGAGGTGCTAGTGGTGCTACTCTTTTCACAAAGAATGCATCCTTCAGCGTTCCTGGTTGTGATATTAACGTACAAGATACCACTGGGGCTGGTGATGCTTTTATTGGTGCATTCTTATATCAACTATTAACAAGTAACGTTGAGTTGAATGAATTAGTTAATTATTGTATAGAGTTCGCTGACGAATTACTATCCTTTGCCAATCATTGTGGAGCTTTAACGACTACTAAAAAAGGAGCATTTGCTGCTCTACCGACATTAGAGGACATTCAAAAACGCTTAAATAAATAAGATTTGTGTAAAAAGATGCGGTTTAAGTGTTTCAAAAAATCACTTTAACATCACCTATTTTAATCTTTTCTCTAACTCTATTTGAGGATTAATATTTTTTAAGTACGTTATAAGTCCACTGTTATCCTTGGGAGAAACAAGTGCCATGTCATAGTGCTCTCCATAACTAAATTCAATTCGGTCTAATGACAATGCGGAAGAAGCTAATGGATTCTTTGTTCTGGATATTTTTTTAATATCCTTTATTGGAATCTTCTTTTTTAGCAGTCCACTTTGGAATATAAGTAGATCATTAGAGATACTATATCCCGTAGTAAACCAACTCCATCCTAGAAACAATGCTAGTGGAATAGTAAAAAATAGAGCTTCATAATCTTTTTTAATGATTAATGGTAGAAAACAAGAAAATATAACACCCCAATTGATAATACCTATCCAAACATCTTTTTTTGATGGATAATACATTCGACTCACCACCCTTCTTTAATTATTCTATGGGTGATATGAAGTATTAGTTTCAAAAAAGTCTAATCGTCGCTTAATATTCTTATTCTATATCTTTTTTAAATAAAAAAAACGACTCCTGCTTTTAGGGTTCGTTTTTTAGCTATTCGCAACTTTACCGTAATAATCCTTTTGGAACCATTTTAAGAAATCGTCTCGCTTAATGACATTTAAGACACATGGTGTTTTTTCTTGACGCTCCATTTTTATTAGTTCTTCCGGAAATTCTTCTTCAACTGACAATGACATATAAGGAAGTTTGGCTTGGGCTTTTTGAGAGCGAATGTTTTCTACTCTAGCACCAGCAAATACATAATCTAAATCGAACTGATTAAACGCTATTAATAATATCTTTTCTTTTGCTTGCTCATTATACCCCAGCCCCCAAAAAGGATCCGCAATCCACGTACCTATATGACATAACTTCTTTTCATGGTCAATTTCTTTTAGTGTTGTAACACCTATAATTTCAAAAGCAGAATTTATTATAACACGAGATAATTGTTGATTTTCTCTTTCAGCAAGTTGCATGCCACGTATAAAATTGAGTACTCCATTAACTGATGTTTGACAATCATCCATACCTAGTGCATTTTTCACTAATTCCGAACTGATTAATGATGATATTTTATCAGCATACCGGACATCATGAGGTACAAGTTTAATTTTGTCCATAGACGATCTCCTTTCTACATATATTTGATTTGTTATATTTACGATTATTCTTAAATAGAGCTAGCTGAGAGAATTCTTTTATCATTTATGCTATACATTTTTTATTAGTACAATTATAAACAAATGTTCACAAATATTTCAATATTTTTTTCGAATTTCTATTGATATTCCGAAAAACATTTTCCGTTGATCATTAGATTGGGACTTTAAAGGTTTCCCAATTCTTCTTGTAGGATTTGAAAAAAGACTTTCCTTTTGTTCATTAAGATTTCCACAATTAATTTTTCATAGTTCGTGTATAGAAATATTGCGATATGAGAAAAATACATTAAGAATCAGATTCTGTATCTAAAAGGAGTTTTCTTGATGAAAGATCTCAATACAGCTGTCTTCTTCATTGTTCTAGGCATTTCCCTTTTTATATTTTCTATCGTAGCACCTATTCAAAGTTCTGTTGTTAGAGTTATCTTATTTCTGTTGTGTATACAATTTATCTATCGAAGCTTGCGGATATTCTCAGCAATTGAACATAAAAAACGAAATGTACTAAACTAAAAATCATTAACACTAAAAGGACTTCCAGTTTCAGAAGTCCTTTTACATTTACATATGAATTCTTTTATTAAATCTCTTCAAATGAAATATTATGTATACCTTGTAAATGATTGTTTTCTGTTGCATATCGTTGCAGCTCCATTCTAATAGAAGGCGCTATCCATACATCGCAGTCACAAAGGGATGCTGGTATATTTTGAATATGTAGTTCTCCACTGTTAAGTTTGAAACTTTGCACAACTAAAGCTGTTTTTTTTTCACAATCGCATTTTCCACAAATCATACAATCTCTCCTGTTCTTAATTCTACTACTCAGTAATCTATCAATCGTTTTTCTACTTCTTATTACATAACTAATTCATTATACTATAGAGAGACAAAAGTCACACTATAATTATTAAACAAAATATAAAGGAACTACTTTTCAGGAATTATTGTTGATAATAATAACTTTCTTTGTATTTTTCAATTATCTTTTTAAAAATCGATAACTATTCTTCTCATAGTTAATAAAAAGACAGCATAGGATTTTAATCCCAGCTGTCTTTTTATTATATTTTCAACCTCTTTTTGTAGCACGCGCTTCTGTCATCTGTTTCCAAACAGAACCCTTTGCTTCTTCGCCTTGTGAAATACGAGCAATAGCCATTTTCACTTGTAGTTTAACTTCAAACTCACTGTCATCACTTGCTTCTTCAAGAGCTTTAAGAGAGGCTTCTGTACCCGTTTCATACAAGTACATTGCAGCACGCCAACGTACAAGCTTGTTGCGGTCTTTAAGAGACTCCATCATTGCAGATTCAAACTCTACAAAACCTAGATCACTGATGCAATCCCCTGCAGTTCGGCGTACTGAAGAGCTCTTATCATTTAAAGCTTGTACTAACAAAGGTACAACTGCCACATCTTCGATCATACCTAAATAAATAGTTGCTAGACGACGAATAGACATCTTTTCATCTTGTAACGCTTTTTCAAGTAAGGGTAAATCTTCAATTTCCGGATCTGCCATTTGATCTAACAGTTGGAATCGAATTTCCCAATCATCTACTAAAAATTCTTCTAAAGAAACTTTTCGTTTACGCGTTTCAACAACGTCTTTTTTCTCTTTACTTGCCAAGATCAATTCATCAATACGTTGTTGAGGGAAAGAAGCTTCAAGTTCTGCAACAACGCTATCACCTATCTCCTGTTTGTCACCGTAACGGACACCATAGTCTACCCATTTACGTTCATAAATGTAGTTTTCATCTGTACTCATCGCCTCATTAAAAGCATTAATAAATCGTGCTGCTAGTCCAAAACGATTTTCTGCAATACTATCGAAAACTTTGACTTGTAAAGGGATACCTTTAAACATTTGAACATGTACGTATACTTCTCCAAAATGTTCATCCATTTGCTGTTCACTTTTCTTTGTTTGTTCATCTTCACCAAATGCAATGCGAACAGCTGCTAATATACTTTCCCAATCATACTTTGCAATACGTTCTACTGCTAGGAAATCTGCTACGTGATAGACCCCTTTGACGCCTTCGATTGCTAGTATGTCCTGTATTTCTTTTGTCGCATCCGTTTTATTGGCTTCGTTATAATTATGTGCTTTCCCAAATGGTAATTCATGATCTAGAACGATTTTCATTGTATTTGGACTAGGTGTTGGTTCTATAGTTAAAATTTTCATTTAATATCCCCCTCTTATTGGTTCACAATGTCCTGTAAGTATTCCCATCGTTCAATAAGGTGCTCATAGTTTGCATTTAGTTCTTCCAGTTCAGCAGTTAATTGTTGAAGTTTTGTGAAGTCCGAACCTGCTTTAGATACACCTTCTTCTGCATCCATAATCGCTTCTTCTAATTTCGCAATATCAGCTTCTATTGTTTCCCATTCTTTTTGTTCTTTGAATGAAAGTTTTTTCTTTTGAGTTTTCACTTTTTGTTCTTTTGGTTTATCAACTTTTTCTTCTTTCACAGGTGCCGGTGTAGCTCCAAGTGCAGCTAAATATTCACTGTAGATATCGAGACTTTCGTCAACTCCACCTTGTCCATCTAATATCCATAGCTTTTTCGCAATACGATCTAAGAAGAAACGGTCATGGGAGATAGTTACTACAACACCTGGAAATTGTTCAATAAAGTCTTCTAAAACAGAAAGCGTTTCAATATCTAAATCATTTGTAGGTTCATCTAGTAAAAGTACATTAGGTTGTTCCATTAATAATTTCAATAGATAAAGACGTTTACGTTCTCCACCAGAAAGCTTTCCAATTGGCGTTCCATGTGTATGCAATGGGAATAAAAAACGTTCTAACATCGATGCAGCCGAATGATGTTCTCCTTCTGAATCTTGAATATCATTAGCTGACTCACGTATATACTCAATCATACGTTGATTATCATTCATTTGTGGTAATTGTTGTGTAAAATGAGCAATACGGACCGTTGAACCTACTTCGATTCGACCTTGATCAGGTGTGATTTCACCAGCAAGCATTTTCAATAGTGTACTTTTCCCTGCTCCATTTGCACCGATAATACCAATGCGATCACCTTGCTGTAAAAGGAATGAAAAGTCTTTAATTATATGACGTTCACCAAAAGATTTTGTGACACTCTCTGCCTCCAACACTTTTTTCCCTAGTCTTGATGTTGCTAAACCAAGCTCCAGACCACCATCATCTGAATTGCGATCAATATTATCAGATAGTTCTTCAAAGCGCTGGATACGGGCTTTTTGCTTAGTTGAACGGGCTTGTGCTCCACGACGAATCCATTTTAACTCTGAGCGATAACGGTTGCGCATTTTCGCTTGAGTAGCAACAGCCATTTCTTCACGAATCGCTTTGGATTCTAAATAGTCACCATAATTACCTTTATGCTTGTACAATGTTTGATCTGCGAGTTCATATATATGCGTCGAAATTTCATCAAGGAAATAACGATCATGGGTGATAAAAATGACTGCACCTTTTAAACGTAGTACCATCTCTTGTAGCCATTCAGTTGATTGCACATCCAAATGGTTAGTTGGCTCGTCTAATAAATATAAATCTGCAGGTTCAATTAGTACTTTCGCTAAAGCTACACGCTTTTGTTGACCACCAGATAGATTGGTTACTTGTTCATCAAACATTTCAATGCCAAGCTTTGTCAGAGCTGTTTTCGCTAATGCATTAACATCCCATGCTTGCTGTGTATCCATTTCTTGCTGCAAACGGAATAGTTGCGTCTGTAATTGTGATGATTCTGGATTTTTTCCGAGCAAAGAGAGTGTATCTTCATAATCACGGTTTAATTTTAAAATCGGTGAATCGCCTGAGAAGACAGCTTGTAATACTGTTTCATCTTGAGCAAATTCTGGATTTTGGGGTAAATGTGCGATGCGGTATTTGTTTGGATGATCTTTGTCAATTTGGTCTGCATCTAAATCTCCAGCCAGTATAGACATCAGGGTAGATTTACCGGTGCCGTTGATGCCAATTAAACCTGCACGTTCACCGCTATAAATAGTGAAGTCAATATTTTTAAATAGAGTTTTATCTCCGACCGTCTTTGTTAAGTTAGATATAATTAAATGGCTCATAATTCCCCGTCTCTTTCATTTTTAAGCTGTTTTAAAAAGCATACCATAAATTCATGCCGTTCTTTAGCCATCTGTTTGCCTTTTTCTGTTGTCATTAAATCCTTAAGTAACAATAGCTTTTCATAAAAGTGTGTAACAGAAGCTGTTTGTTTATTGCGATAGTCTTCAACCGACATATTATGGCGTGCTTCTTCTTGGTCATCATAGAGTTTGCGACCTTTCGCTCCTCCGAATGCAAATGTTCTTGCAATACCAACCGCTCCAATGGCATCTAAGCGATCTGCATCACGCACGATTTGCGCTTCAATGGATGTAGCTTCTAATTGGTTGCCTCCATTGTAAGAAACTGAAGCAATGATTTCTCGAATTATTTGTTGTTTTTTTTCAGATATATTAAGCTGTTGTAAAATTCGTTGTTCATTTTCTTTTGAATCTGTATATTTCGAATCACTTACATCATGTAATAAAACTGCGAGTTCTACTATTTTAGTATCTGCTGAGGGTTCCGTTTGTAAAATTGCTTTTGCATTTTGCATTACCCGTTCAATATGTTGCCAATCATGACTTGCATCAAACTGATTATAAATATCTTTTACCATTTGCTCACATTGTTCTACTATTTTCAATTTTGTTCCTCCTAAATAAACAGCTACCCTCTATTATAAAGGTAGCCAATCACTTTGTTTCTATTTATTTTATTATAATGCTTGTTCTAAGTCTTCTAGTAAATCTTCTACATCTTCAATACCTATTGAAATACGTACAAGTCCATCTACTATCCCAAGTTCTGCACGACGTTTTGCAGGAATAGAAGCATGGGTCATACGAGCTGGGATGGATATCAAGCTTTCTACTGCGCCAAGACTTTCTGCTAATGTAAAATAACGTAACTTCGAGAGCATTTCTTCTGCTTTTTTTTCACTTCCTACATCAAAAGAAATCATACCGCCAAAGCCAGTTGCTTGTGTCTTTTGTAATTCATGACCTGGGTGATTTTTTAATCCTGGGTAATATACTTTTCCTACCTTACTGTTTTGTTCCAAAAATTCTGCGATCCTCTGTGTATTTGAATTTACTTCTTCTACTCGAATTGGCAAAGTTTTTATTCCTCGCATTAGTAACCAAGAATCCTGAGGTCCTAAAATTGCACCTACAGAGTTTTGAACAAAATGTAATTGTTCTGCTAATTCTGCATTATTTACAACGACAAGACCTGCTATTACATCACTATGTCCACCAATATACTTTGTTGCACTATGCAGAACAATATCCGCTCCAAGTGTAATTGGCTGTTGCAAATAAGGGGTTAAAAAAGTGTTATCGACAATTGTTAGTAGTTGGTACTGTTTTGCTAAAGTACTTATCTGCTTTATATCTGTTATTTTCAACAATGGGTTTGTTGGAGTTTCAATATAGATAGCTTTTGTATTAGATTGTATTGCATCTTCTACAGCCTGATTATTAGCTGTATCAACAAAAGTTGCCTCAATACCAAATCGATTTAAAACTTTTGTAAAAACTCTAAAAGTCCCTCCGTAGACATCATCAGTAACAATAATATGATCACCTTGTTTTAAGAGCATAACTACTGAGCTTATAGCAGCCATTCCTGAACTAAAAGCAAATCCGGCATGTCCATTTTCAAGTTCACTAATTAAAACTTCTAATGCATGGCGTGTTGGATTTCCTGTTCGAGAGTATTCATACCCACGAAATTTACCAACAGCATCTTGTTTATAAGTGCTTACTTGATAAATAGGGGTTGATACTGCACCAGTTGTTTCATCGCCAACAATACCAGCATGAATGAATTTTGTTTTTGCTCTCATTTAAACAGACCCCTCTTCAAATAATTCGTATATTGATTGACTTAAATAGCGTTCACTCGAATCAGCAAAAATGGTAACAATATTACTTCTTGGTTTTGCCACTTGAGCTTCAAGTAGAGCGGCGTGGAAAGCGGCTCCAGCAGAACTCCCTACAAGCAGACCTTCTTTCTTAGCTAACTCTTTTAATGCGTGGAAAGCATCTTTATCTTGTATAGTATGGATGGCATCAAAATACGATTTTTCCATATAATCCGGTAAAAACTCCATTCCAATACCTTCCGTAACATGGGATGCTGCCTTTCCCCCATTTAAAATGGAGCCAACTGGTTCTACAATTACTGTTTTTAACGTGGCTTTTTGGCTTTTTAAGTAACGAGCCGTTCCCATGAAAGTCCCACCAGAACCTGCCCCTGCTACAAACACATCAAGGTTCCCCTCTAAATCTTTCCAAATCTCAGGACCAAGTGTATATTCATATGTTGCAGGATTTACAGGATTGGAGAACTGTGACGGTGAAAAAGAATCAGGAATTTCTTCAAGAAGTTCATTTACCTTTTTTATAGCACCATGCATTCCAAATGCAGTTGGTGTATTGATTATTTCTGCACCTAAAGCTTTCATTAATGTTTGTTTTTCTTGACTGAATTTTTCAGGAACAACGAATTTTACATGATAATTTTTTCCTATTGCTGCAAGTGCTAAACCGATTCCCGTATTGCCAGCAGTCGCCTCAATTATCGTACTGCCTTGGCGTATTACACCCCGATTCTCCGCGTCCTCCAATAATGAAATACCAAGACGATCTTTGACACTTCCACCAGGATTTAAATACTCTAATTTCGCAAATATTCGACAATTATTAGGGATTTTAATATGTGTAATCTCCATTAATGGTGTATTGCCTATTAATTGTCGAACATTATTATACAAAGCCATATTTAATCCACCTTTTAAACACTATTTATAAATCATTTTTTACTTGTCTTAATTGCTTCCATATACCAAACATAATCGTTTAATTGTTCAAACTTAACTTCAAAACTTGCTTGTTGAAACATTATTTCTAGTTTTGGAATTGTTGTATAATACTCACGTTCTAGATCATCAGCGACTTCATGAAAGCCACGAGCTCTCTCCTTAGTTATCATTGCTTGTTTATGCTCTTCAGTTGCAAATGCTGTATCTGCAAAAATTATTTTCCCCCCAGGTTGTAATAACTTGGAATAGGTTATTAAAGCTTCTAGTTTTTCCTCATCCGTTAAATGATGAAACACGTAGGTGCTTACAATTGAATCTATATGTTTAATTTCTATTTCGAAGTTTTGTAAATCACCGTTGATAAGCTGAACATTGGGACATCTTTTCCTCGTAATATCAAGCATAGTCTCATGTGGTTCAATGCCAATGACTTTTCTTCCAGCAGCCTCCAACTTAAGCGTCAAATTACCTGTGCCCGTTCCAAATTCAATTACTGTACCTGTTGAAGCGTTTGCAACTTTATCTAATATACTTTCATATCCTTCGAAAACATCACGATATTCCTTATGCTGACCAGTTACTGATGCTTCATATGACTTCGCCCATTCATCGAAAAGATAAATAAACTCCCTCCCCATTCTTACAGCCCCCTACCTTTATTATTCTTATATAAATACTTGGTATTTAGTTTTAGTTTGACTTTTTAATAAGTCATAACACTTTTCTCCACTATATGACTCACTAAGCTTATTGGTGAAAACTTTTTTTAATGGAACACAAATAAAAAAGAGTTATCTAAAGTTGATTTTAAATCAAAAATTAGACAACTCTTCATTCAATTCAATACTTAAAATAGTCCAACAGCATTACCTTCTGCATCGACATCCATTTTCAATGCTGCTGGAGATTTTGGTAAACCAGGCATAGTCATAATATCTCCTGTTAAACAAACGAGGAACTTAGCACCTAGTTTAGGGATAATCTCTCTTACTGTTACTGTAAAGTTTTCTGGACGACCTAATAAGGTTGGTTGGTCAGATAAAGAATACTGTGTTTTTGCCATACAAATCGGTAGAGCATCCCAACCGAATTTTTCGATTTGTGCTATTTGTTTTAGTGCTTTATCTGTAAAGTGAACATCCATTCCCCCGTATACCTTTTGAACAATTGTGCGGACTTTTTCTTCAATTGGCGCTGAGACATCGTAAAGTGGAGTAAAGTTATTTTCTTCGTTAATAACAGATAGTACTCGTTTAGCTAATTCAATACCACCTTTACCGCCTTCTTCCCAGACATTCGTAAGGGCTATTTTCACATTATTTTCTCTACACCAATTTAAAATAGCAGAAAGCTCTTCTTCGGTATCTGTGATGAAGCGATTTAATGCGATGATAGGTTCAACACCGAAGTTACGAATTGTATCCACATGCTTAGCTAAATTTTCAATTCCTTTAGTAATAGCTTCTACATTTTCTGCTTTCAATTCGGTTTTCAGTGCTCCTCCGTGCATTTTCAATGCGCGAGCTGTCGCAACAATTACAACCGTACTAGGTTTGAATCCACCTTGCATTGCTTTAATATTCATAAATTTCTCAGCACCTAAATCTGCGCCAAATCCCGCTTCCGTCACAACGATATCCGCTAACTTACGTGCTGTATTTGTTGCTGCTATCGAATTACATCCATGTGCAATATTAGCAAATGGACCACCATGAATAATAGCTGGGGTCCCTTCTATTGTTTGAACCAAATTAGGTTTAAACGCATCTCTTAACAATAGTGTTAGTGCACCCTCTACTCCTAAATCGCGAACAAACACTGGTTCACGCTGATATGTGTAACCAATGACAATATCAGAAATACGTTTTTTTAAATCTTGTAAATCTTTTGCTAAACAGAAGATAGCCATAATTTCTGAAGCTACAGTAATATCAAAGCCATCTTCTCGTGGTGTTCCTTGCACAGGACCACCTAAACCAATAACAATATTACGAAGTGCTCGATCATTCATATCTAAGCATCTTTTCCAAATAATACGTCGTGGGTCTATTTGCAACACGTTACCTTGCTGGATATGATTATCTATTAATGCAGCAAGGGCATTATTTGCAGTAGTAATTGCATGGATGTCCCCAGTGAAATGAAGATTGATATCATCCATTGGCAATACTTGAGCGTAGCCACCACCAGTTGCCCCGCCTTTCATACCCATAATCGGTCCTAGTGAAGGTTCTCGTAATGCAACGATGACTTTTTCATTTAGTTGGTTAAGTGCATCAGCAAGTCCTACGGTCACAGTTGATTTACCTTCGCCAGCAGGTGTAGGGCTGATCGCTGTTACGAGAACGACTTTTGCTGAAGATGTGGTATTGTTCAGTTTTAATGGATTGATTTTAGCTTTATAGTTTCCGTAAAGTTCCAGTGCTTCTTGTGGAATACCTGCTATTTCTGCAATCTCCGTAATAGGACGCATTGTAGCATTTTGTGAAATTTCTAAATCTGATAAAGGTTGAGTGGTTTTAGACACAGCAGATCCCTCTTTCGTTTATATTATTCATTTTCTAGTGTTGAAGGTAATGAGATGCAATCTTTATAATTTTCTATCTAATACTATTATAATGTACTTTCCCCAACAAAACATTTGCTTATTCGACAATCAATTGACAATTTTATCTTATCATGTATAGTTCACCCATCATTTCATGTAACACATAATATAATTTGTGGTGTTTGGATATAATTTGATCACGCGTCAAACTTATCTTTACCGTAATATTTGCTAAAAAATATATTGTAATAATTCTAAGTACATTTATTTTCGGCACCACAATTGTTTAAGATAAAAACCCTAAAGTGTAAAACAAAAAGAGTGACGGCCATCATCGGCTATCACTCTTTATCATTTGAATACCTCATCTTATTATTTTTTAGATTTCAATAAAGCATCCACAGAAAGTTGTGTTGGTGTTGCAAAAACAAAGTACACTGACATTGCCAGTAAAGCTAACTCAAATTCATAGCCAGCGATACCATCAGCTCCTAACAAGCCTAAAGACCATTTTGCTGTCATGATGGCACCTAACATAATGAATGCAAATAATGCCCCGATAATTCTGCTACCTAGGCCCAATATCATGGCTACTCCCCCAACGAGTTCAACGATTGCAACAAAATATGCTATAAAGCCTGGAATACTTAAGCTATCAAAGTATCCGACTATATTTGAAATGCCTCCTTGGAATTTCATAAAACCATGGATGGCAAATAACCCGCCTAAAATCACTCGTAAAAAAACTTGTCCAATCTGTTGCATAATTTAAATCCTCCATATCTCTTTTACTTACTTTTCGTAACTTAGTATATTTTAATTATCTGGTTATGTCAAGTAAGTTTATAAATATTAAAAACATACTAATATTAGTAGAAGTGAAGGAAGGTCGCACAGCTTGTTTATCTTAACTAAGGCATCAAAATGCCATCACAAATTTCAAAGATAAAAACCCAAATAATACAAAAAGAGCGAAGGCCATTGTTTATCATTTGGCTATCGCTCTTTATTATTTTCTACCCTAGTCGCATTTTACTTCGTCATTCACTTTATTGCATAAAGCCACTTTAGAGTAACATAGTTCTTAATCATTTCCTCAAGTTTTAACAGTATACGCAATAAAATATTCGTCAATATCTTTTGTACCTTCCAATACCCTCATGCCTAATCTACGGCTCATATCTTCCTTACAAAAAATGTATTATGTATTTATTTTGTTTTTTTACGACTTAATCATTTTTGAACTGCTTTTTTAAAAATGTAACAACTTTATTGTTCGTTAACGCCCAACCTACAAACGTTCCTACCAAGGCACCCATTATACTGTAACGAAGTATAGAAACGATGTAATCGTAAACGGGTACATACTCTGTTGTATAACCACCGTCAAAATGAAAATTTACTTTGTAATCCACAAATAAGATTAATACAGCCAAGGTTATTAAAAATCCATTCAATAATACACGTTCATTATAGTATTTCATTAACCTTCCCTGTTAGTTGAAGTACATTTCTTCACAAGCTTAACATTAATTTCAACATAAATATCCATAAAAAAATCACCTCAAAGAATAACTTAAGAGGTGGTTTCTATCAAACTTTATTATAAACGATCAATCTTTTTTACAAAGCTACAGCTGTTTCAACATAGAAACAGAGTTAATCTACAAAATGTGTAGATTCTACTCTGTTTTTTGTTTTGATATTTGTAAATCGAATTTTTAACAAAAGTACACAGTAGTTGAAGAATAAAATTAAAGCCTTTCCCCAGGTTATCCATTCTCAAGTTCAATTATAGCCGTCTATGCAAAATTTACACTCTTAGCGAGCCACGGAAGCCCCTTGCAGCATAGTAGGATTCTGCTCCATTGTGGTACACAAAGACAGTATCGTAGCGATGATCACAAAAGATGGCCCCGCCGAGTTTTCTAATATTAGCAGGTGTTTGCACCCAGCTCGACGTTTTCATATCGAAATTTTCAAGTTTCTGCAGCTCTCGGTATTTTTCTTCCGTTAAAAGTTCAATACCCATGGCAGTTGCCATATCAATAGCGTTATTTTCTGGTTTGTGTTTTTTTCTTGACTCCAGTGCTTCACGGTCGTAACAAACACTTCTGCGACCTTTAGGACTTTCCGCTGAACAATCAGAAAAAATGTATTCGCCCGTCTTGTTATCATGGCCAACAACATCCGGTTCACCGCCAGTTTCTTCCATTTCATTAAGCGACCACAGTTTTTCTGTAGAAGCTTCGAGCTTTTCTTGTACTTTAGCCCATTCAAGACCTTTATGGCGTTTCATGTTTTTCTCAAAACGGGCTTTCAAAGTTCTGAGTAGTTCCTCACATTGTTCTAGTGACAAATCCTTATTTCTCGTTGTCATATTCGTTTCCCCCTTATTGTTTTTACTCATTATGGTTTAAGTACTAAACTACTGCGTTATATAAAAAGCGTCGTCTATGCAGTTCATTGACCTTAAACTAAAGCGCCCGTTAGTTTAAGTACATTCTTTCACAAACTTAACTTTTCTATTTTAACTGACTTTAATCCCGAATCCAATCCATCTCCCATCTATATCTTCAATTACAAATTCTTTATTATTGTAATCAGTATTATCTATTGAACGGACTATTTTGACATTGGCTTTGGTAAACTCTTCTTGAAGTTCTTCTTGATTTTTTGTGATAAAGTTAACTCTTTTTCCCAAGGAATAATCACTTCGTTCAGTAATGAGTATCATTTTGCTGTAGAAATGAAATTACTTTAGTATTATTCAGCGGAAACCCTCTTCATTAAACGCTTTAATTTATTTTCTGTTTCTGTTTCCTCTACTGGTGTATAGACACTGCACCGTAAATCCATATCACCTTGAACTTGAAGAGAAGTTAAATTAAACAACATTTTGCCTGCCTTTGCATGTCTGAATTCAATTATCATTTCTGGAGCCTTACTCACTTGACTTTCTTGCCATAAATCCTGGAATTCCGAATGTAAGTGATTCATTTCTTCAATAAATTGGTTGTACCATTCATCGCCTAAATAATGTCCATAATAGGTACGGAAAATAGCTAGAAAACCTTTCGCAAAATGTTCCCAATTGACGGCCAATGCTTTAAATTCTTTTCTAGTGAACACTAAACGAATCAAATTTCTTTGATTATTCGGTATTTGTTCAAAATCTAAAAAAACATGAGCAGCTGCAGGATTCCAACCCACAATATGGCAATGTCGGTCGGTAATGATAGTCGGACAATATGTTAATTCAGCTAATATTCGTTTTAAAGAAGGGCTAAGCTCTGATTGATTCTTTTTTAGGTTTGTAATTTCCGATTTTACTTCTAATGCCAAATCGTATAAGTAGTCTTTTTCATCAATACTTAATTGCAAAGCTGTAGAAATACAATCAAGTACGCTTGAAGAGACTTTAATATCTCTTCCTTGCTCTAGCCATGTATACCAAGTGGTACTTACACCTGCTAATTGTGCAACCTCTTCTCTTCGTAACCCAGGTGTCCTTCTCCGGGTTCCGGCAGGTAAACCAATAGACTCTGGCTTAATTTGGGCTCGCTTAGCTTTTAAGAATGTCGACAAAGCTAAAAGCCTAGTTTTATCATTCATTTTTAAAACTCCTCATCTTATCAATTTAACCTAGTATTCATTATACCAGGATAAACAATCACTTGTAATAGGATAATAAGGATGTAAAATACAAGTATATTATTGACTTGGAGGAATGAAAATTGGAAAGAGTTGTAATTACCGGTATGGGCGTTGTTTCTCCTATAGGAAACAACATCAAAACATTTTGGAACAATCTGATTAACGGGGAATCTGGTATATCCTCTATTAATACATTTGATGTTACTGATCATAAGACAAAAATTGCAGGTATCGTACAAGATTTTAATGCAGACGAAGTTTTAGGAAAGAAAGAAGCAATACGCTTAGATCGTTTTTCTCAATTTGCTTTGGTTGCAGCTGAACAAGCCTGGGCAGATTCTAAGTTAGACCTCGATCTTATAGATGTAGAAAGGCTAGGCGTATACGTAGGTTCAGGGATAGGAGGAATTGAAACCTTGATTGAAAATATTGATGCGCTTAGGCAGAAAGGGCCAAGAAGAGTCAGCCCAACTCTAGTACCTGCTATGATTTCTAATGCTGCAGCAGCACAAATTAGTATCAAGTGGAAAGCGATGGGCCCTTCTATGTCGCCTGTTTCTGCTTGTGCAATCGGAAATACAGCTATCGGAGAAGCCTTTAGACTAATTCGTTCTGGAGAAGTTGACGTTATGTTTGCGGGTGGAACAGAGGCAGCTATAACAGACTTATCAATAGCAAGCTTTGGTAATGCTACAGCATTATCAACAAGAAACGATGATCCCACTATAGCTAGTCGTCCATTTGATGAGAATCGAGATGGATTTGTCATGTCAGAAGGAGCTGGAATTCTAATCTTAGAATCTTTATCTCATGCTTTATGTAGAGAGGCAAAGATATATGCAGAAGTTATTGGATATGGTGCAAGTTCTGACGCACACCATATCGTGGCTACACATCCGGAAGGTAAAGGTGCCTATCTTGCAATGAGAACAGCTTTAAAAAATGCCAATATATCGCCTGAAGAAATTGATGTTATAAGTGCTCATGCAACAAGTACAAAAGTGGGGGACATCTCTGAAACGATGGCTATTAAGCAGTTGTTTGGAAAACAAGCTTATCAAATACCAGTTACAGCTAATAAATCTATGCTTGGTCATATGTTAGGGGCAGCTGGTGGAGTTGAAGCAATTGCTTTAGCGATAAGTTTAAAGGAAGGGATAGTTCCTCCAACAATTAACTTAGAAAACCCTGATCCATTATGTGATCTAGATTATGTAACATCTATTGCTCGCCAAGTGAAAATAAATACGGGGCTTTCTAACTCATTTGGTTTCGGAGGTCATAATGCAGCTATTGTTTTAAAGAAATACGAGTGATTCATAAAGTCGTACAGCGTATTATGCAAAAATACGGTTGGCAATGTCGAGTGAAGGTGAAAAAACGGAAACAAACTGGACAACTCTACTATATCGCAGCTAATTTATTGAACCTTAAGGCAACTGTACCTTTACAAAAGCTCGTAACCGATATAACTTACTTGCCATTTGGTCAGATACAATTGTATCTTTCAAGTATTCAAGATTTATATAATAGAGAGATTATCGCCTATTCGATTGGTGATTGTCAGATACTGATTTCATTTTGAAGAATACCTTATCTCAACTAGATGCTTTGCCCGAAAGGTGTACCCTGCACAGTGACCAAGGTTTGGTTTACATATCTTATGGCTATCAACATGCTGTTAAAGGAAAAGGCATTATCATGTGCATGTCCTGTAAAGGTACGCCCGCTGATAATGCCCCCGTCGAATCGTTTCATTTTGCATTAAAGTCTGAAACATTCTACTTAGACAGTTTATTCTACGACGGCAATCGTAGAACAAACTGTCTAAAAGTCTATATAAAGTATTATAACTATATCCAAATTCAAACCAAACTTAACAACCAGTCTCCGGTACAATAAAGACAACTGGTTGGATAAATGCTTTTTTACCTCTGCCTTATATACGGGGGTCAGTCCCATAATATCCATAACAATTTAAAATTTAATTTTCTTCTTTTACTAAACTGCCGCGTTAGTTTAAGTGTAATAATTCACAATCTTAATATTTATTTCTTCTATATGCATACCTTCTTTAGTTTTATTTATTACAGGAATGCTGCCCCTTATTTCAGGAAGAATTTTCAACTACAATCGAAATCGTATACATTTTTAGTTTACATGACAACAGACATGGTAATGAATACTTGGTTCTAGATGCCAATTGGAGAGTAGTTGTATAGGTGGCGATTTGCGGAACATTCCAAAATCGTTCCATGCAAAAATCTCAAATATGGGTCTTAGTCTAAGCCTCTTCATTAATTAAACATATCCTTTACTATACCCTAAGAAGGGAGGTGAAAAGTGTTAAATCCAATGCACTTTATTGTAGGACATCAACTGTTTCACGGTTTTAGACCCCAATTTTTTCCTCGTTTTGAAAACGGAAGGTTTCCTAGTTTTGCCTAGATACAATGGAATAGGAGGATCCCGTGACGGTTCAAGCCGTTCAAGAAATCCTTTTTAAAATTTCTGGTTTGAACGAGAAAAGTGGATAGGCTACAGTGATTTAAACAATTCTGATAGATGCTATGTAATACACAACGATAACAATTCATCCAGAAGAATATACATAAATGAAAAGATCAGACTGAACCCACCCCCAGCTGACCATTCACTATTCTTTCAACCTTGGACTTCGATAGGAATAACACAGACAAAGTTAACTAGTATAAACTAGTTAACTTTATATACAGACGCACTCAATAGTCCATTGAATAACATTAAGTGACACACTCTTCAGATAGCGAAAAATCGCCTGAAGTTTTTAAAATAATAAGTCATTCCAAATGGAGTTACCGCTCTTGCGTCGTTGGTTTCGTGAAGTTCGACGTACCCTGCTCGTGCGTCGCTGTTTTCGTGAAGTTCGACGTACTCTGCTCGTGCGTCGCTGTTTTCGTGAAGTTCGACGTACCCTGCTCGTGCATCGTTGGTTTCGTGAAGTTCGACGTACCCTACTCGTGCATCGTTGGTTTCGTGAAGTTCGACGTACCCTGCTCGTGCGTCGTTGTTTTCGTGAAGTTCGACGTACTCTGCTCGTACGTCGCTGTTTTCGTGAAGTTCGACGTACTCTGCTCGTGCATCGTTGTTTTCGTGAAGTTCGACGTACCCTGCTCGTGCGTCGTTGTTTTCGTGAAGTTCGACGTACCCTGCTCGTGCGTCGCTGGTTACTAATAGGATCCTGGTACATGAAGTGACCTAACCCTGAGTTGTTAGCCATTTCTACTGCATTCTGTATAAGTGACATATTCAAACCTCCTTTCATCTTTATTAGAGAAAGAAGGTAGATTCCTTTAAAAAAAGAATCAAACCCATGCCTCTGCACTTTTCTTTCCCTAATCGTAATATATGAGGTTGTTCTAAAGATGTTAGAGACAATCGCATAGTTTACGAAATATAAACTCTATATCTTTTTGTGGAATCTTACATTTTCGTTTTATACGAATAATTTATAAAGGAAAGGAAAGAATTCGCGTGGATAATGGCATAATAATACCTGAATATCAGCTTTTTATTCATCCTTTAGATTTAAGTGAACTTAGGAAAGATATATGGTGTGACGATCCTATCTCTGCCAAGCTAACGATTAACAAAAGAAAGTATGATATTGATATCGCTTATCGTGGCTCCCATATCCGGGATTTTCGAAAGAAGTCGTATCACATTTCGTTTAATAAGCCAAGTACGTATAGAAATACCAAAGAAATTCATATCAACGCAGAATTTAAAGATCCTTCTCTATTAAGAAATAAACTATCGCTCGATTTTTTCAATGAAATAGGGTGCTTATCGCCAAAGTCCCAATTTGTAAATTTGAAATTGAATGGGAAAAATGAGGGGCTTTATTTGGAATTAGAATCAGTGGATGAGCATTTCCTTAAGAATCGACAACTACCGCAAGGACCAATATTCTATGCGGTTGATGGCGATGCTAACTTTTCGTTGATGAGTGATCTTGATAAAGATATAAAGAAATCACTTAAGGTTGGCTATGAACTAAAATATGGGACAGAACAAGATGAATTTCATTTGCAAAAAATGATTATTGAAATTAATACCATTTCAAAAGCTGAATTTGAAAATGAAATTATGAAATACCTCAATGTTAATCAGTATCTTAGCTGGTTGGCTGGCGTTGTTCTCACCCAAAATTTTGATGGTTTTGTTCATAATTACGCATTATACCAAAATAGCGAAACTAGGCTATTCGAAGTCATCCCGTGGGATTACGATGCAACTTGGGGAAGGGATGTAAACGGGAAAGTGATGGAGGAAGACTATTTACGAATCGAAGGATTTAATACGCTTACCGCAAGAATACTAGACGTAAAAACATTTCGACGTCAATACAAAAACTTGCTAGAAGTTATTTTAAACAACCAATTTAATGTAGACTATTTGAAACCGAAAATACAAGGTATGCATGATTTAATAAGACCTTATATTCAAAAAGATCCTTATAAAAAAGACGATATCCATTTATTTGATAAGGAACCAGAGTATATATTGAATTTTATTGAAGCACGGGCGAAATATATAAGAGGGAAATTATATTCATTAAATTAAGTTGTTGCATCATCTTACAAAACCCTCTTTCCATGTGGTAAAGGGGTTACTGTCGCTTGAATTAGCACACAATTATCTGTACTGTATATAGTAAATTCGTTTAATTGGTGTTCTTCTTAAGTTGTCTTTTTATTTTAGTTATAGTTCATCAGCTAAGCGAGTTACACGGAGATTATCCCGTATAATAGTGAAGTCATTTAAGCTCCTTTCTTCAACTAAACTGCCCCGTTAGTTGAAGAAAAAAAGAGCTGTCTTAACAGCTCAAAGATCTTTTACTAAAGCACCTCGTTAGTTAAAGTATGATTCTCTACAAATTCTTAAACACTCGTAATAAATAGTGGATTACCTTATATAATAATTACCTCAAAGTGTTCAGTAAGTCTTTGTACAGAAGCGTCTGTATACACTACTCTTTTTTATTTGAACTTAATTATAAACAAAATTATTTTTTTCAACGCCCTCACCTTTATTAAGAAAGATACATATGATGCAGTTAAGACAATTCACTTTTTTACAATGATGGTAAGGGGGATAAAAAATGAATGAAAATAAAAATAATTTAAAACAATCCTCTGACTCACAAGATATTCAGATTGCTAGACTTGCATTTATTGGGGCCTCTATTTCTACATTAGGTGATGGTTTACAAGCTGTTGCTGCTGGTCTTGCACTAGAAGCTTTAGAAAAATCAAGTAATCAAGGTTCTCAAAATTCGGATGAACAATCAAAACAGTTAGACAACATGCAACAGCAGATAGACTATATAATATATGAGTTAAAACAATTCAAAAGGAAGATGAAATAAAAATATTTTCCAATGCTATATCGAAGGCATTTGGCTAATCAAAACTACTTTTACATCATACTTTATAGTGTGAAGTAATTTAACTTTACTACCCACCTTTTTTGGTACATAGGTCCCTTTCTATTTGTAAGTGGCCTTTTTCCTTTCCTCTCTCTACTTTCACCTCTCTTACTGCACAATATCTTTTAAATATTCATTCAATATAGTGATGAAATATAAAATTCCACTTTGTATATCTGTTTAAAATAACTTAATATTCCTTCTTATTCAACTAACCTGCCCCGTTAATTTAAATATATTTCTTCACAATCTTTATAGCGATATCTATATAAATAACCCATAAAAAATCAAACTTTTTCACATAACTACAACCGCAAATATATAAACGAAAATATAAGCTAAGCAACATACTGAAGAAAAAATACCGCTATCCTATACGCTAAGGATTTACCGAGATTTTGTGTATTAGGGACACTACCTGCAAAGCTGTCCCTAGAGGCAAAGTAGAAGCAATTCTTTTTGATCTATTGCTTCGTAAACAATATTGAAAAATGGAATAGTAATGATAGCATTGTTTTCAATTATGTTGAGATTCGCTGTAACAAACTCTATCACTTTAAATTGACTGGTTGTTGTTGTGTAAGTTCTTATCGAACTAGAGCACCCGTTAGTTGAATAAGAACGGTTAAACTTTTTCATATCTACCCAATTTCTTGATGGATTTAGGAACTGGACTATATGTTATAGATTTCACTTTAAAAACGCACATCTTGTTTCCCCCTAATTCCACTTATTAGGAGTCTCGTCAGATTTATGCGGATTTACAATGTCTATTAAAAGCTTCCCCAATCTCGCTTTGGGAAGCTTGGCTTTGTGCTGTTTGATAAAAATAGAACTGAAAATTCTAAGGTTCACGGGTTACTTTTTTTGCCAATGCAATATAAGCCCCTAACATTGCTAGTATTATTCCTATAATCAGATTAATAGAAAGAGTTGATTCTCCCATCATAACGCTTGCAAAGCCTCCAATTGCTGGGAACATTGCGACCATATAACTACTTTCAGCAGCACCCATATTTTTAATCAAATATAAATAAAATAACCACGCTACAAATGAAGCTAAAATAGCTAAATAGAGTAATCCAATCCAATAATTTAAAGAACTTGGTAAACTAATGTCTTTTCCACTTACTAACGTTATCAGTGTTATTAAAATAATTGCTGAAAACATTCCAATGGTGTTAGCTGTAATCGGCTCAATTTGCTTTTTATTATTATAATAAGACAAGGTATCACCAACTGACGTGATAACCGTTCCAACGAAAGCCAAAATAATTCCTAAAATAAAGTTTGAAGAAATAGTATGAATATCTGAATATAAAATAATGATTACGCTTAGTAAGCCTAGCGAACCTCCTAGGTATATTTTACGTTCTAGTTTTGTTTTAAAAACGATGCTTAGAAAAATGGGTGTGATAATAGCTTTTAAAGAAAAGATTAACGTTACTAAAGCAGCCGTACTATAAATCGTACCGTAGTACAGTAACAAATAACTTATTGCAAAGTTACAGACGCCGAAGCCAATAACTGTTAAAAAGTTAACATTTGCTTTTAGAATCTTTATTTTCTTTATCTTCAACAATATGTAGAAAAGAACAAATGCAATAATTGATCTGTATAATAATGAGGCTTCTAACGGAACTTCTGTTCCTTGAATTTTAACGGCTATAAAATTCAATCCCCATATAAGCATACATGCTATGTACATAAAATAATTCAAGTAAACCATTTCCTTTTTATATAAGAATCGTATTCTAAAAATCTCAATAAACCCTGTATAACCATTACATAATATTCCATATTATAATATAGAATGTAGCGATACGAAATTATTTTAAATATAACAAAAATTAAGCTGTGTATTAGCAATCTTTTGATTCGTTTCAGTCCTCAACTTGAATTTTTACATTTTCCCATTCACTCCATAAAACTCACAAACCAAATCGCCTTAGACTTTATAGGTTTAAAATCCGAATCGCATTATGTGTCAAATGCGACATAAAAACTCACATTACCTTCTCCAAATAAACTGCCCCTTTAGTTGAATAAAAAAAGAGCTGTATGAACAGCTCAACGATTTTTACTAAAGCACCCTTTAGTTTAAGTACAATTCTTCACAATCCTGCTAACCTTCCCTATTAAAATATAAAACAACACTTAGTTACTAATTATATTAATAATTTTCTGTTGAGCATCTTTGGCTTCAGGGATTGGCATAACAACAAACACATGATTCATTTTAGGATAAACAAAGGTATTGATTTCAATTCCTTGTTCTATTAGTTTCTCATCTAATTTTATTGCATCTGGATATAAACTTTCGTGTGTTCCAATAAAATGAGTAATTTTCCCAAGTCCTTTAAAGTCACCGTAAATTGGACTAATCAATGGGTCATTTAAATTTTTATCAGCTGCCCATAGCTTTGTAATTACCTCCATTCCTTCACTAGCTAACATCGGGTCTTTTTCTTCATATTCAGGTATAAGAGAATTTTTAAAACCCATATCAACACATGCAGATAATAAAATAATATCTTTCGGTTGAGGCAAATGGTTCATCTTTAAAAGGTGGGCCAGACCAAGTGTTATATTTCCTCCTGCCGAATCTCCCATGATGGTCAATTGATTAGAACTTTCAATGGTTCCAAGAATTGCTTTATATAGGTTGAGGATTTTTGGGTAGGTATCTTTATAGTTAAAATGAGGTACTTTAGGATAAATGGGAGCAATAATTTTTGCATTTAAAGATTGTGCCATTTTATCCATGAACAACCAGTGTAAATTTAAAGGTTGATTCGTCCAAGCACCACCATGTATATAGAAAATAACTTTTTGTTTCAAAGACTTTTGGTCATTTAAAGTGAAAACCTGTATTCCTTCGAATGCCTCCTCCTTCACATCACTTGAAAATTTAATATCATCCCCAATAACATAGCGCTGAATATTTTCAGTTCCCCTTTGCTTAACGAACCGTTTGGTATTTTCAATACTAGAAAAACTTTTTTTATTACTTTGGGAAATTAACCATTTTTCAAATTGAACACTTTCTTCAGAACGTTCTCCGTTAAAAATTTCTACACTCATTTTTTTCTCTCCTTTAAACATTTTTACTGTTCATCCTGTTTCATAACACGGAATGATTTATAATAGCCGTGTGTCTCTTTATCAGAAGTCTGTAACAAGTTAGATAGAAGGTCTTAAATTGAACGGAGGCTTAAAGTTTTCCTTTCAATTTTATTATTATATTTACAATGCCATTTAAAGTATTACTTTGCATTTTCATGATTTCTCTAATTTCCTTTAACGAGTAGCTTAATGATTAGGCATCTTTTTATAAATTTATTTTTTACAAGGTATTCTTCTTTATATAATCGATACCGTTAGAACGTCGTTTCGGAGTATACTGCATCGCGTTACGATATATACAGTATAGTTCAATAAGAAAAAGAGTTACCTAATCCAATTAACCAGAATTTTTCTTAACTACCCTGCCCATTTAGTTGAATAAGAAAAAACAACTCCAAGATCTTCTACTAAAGACCCGTTAGGAGTTATACTTCAGGAATATCCTTGAAAAAAATTATTGTTTGACGATAATACTTTATTGTTTTAGAATAATATGTAAAATAAGGAGGTTTTTACTAGTGAATCTTTTTACCAAGACCGTACTAAAATTTTTATCAGTTATCTCGCTAATTGGTCAAGTTTTATGTGCGTTTGCTGGATTAATGCTATTATTTGCGTCTGTAGCTTTATTGTTAGTACCAAACGGAGTCAAAAAACAATTGCTACAGTATGTAGATTTAAACTCAAACACAAACCTATCAATATGGTTTTTAGTACTTTCTTGCTTAGTCGCGCTAGCAATCATTGCTTGTTTGTTTATCATTCTGTACGCTCTACGTAAAATAATTGGTAATATTTACGAGCAACACTTCTTTGTTTCTCGAAATCTTAAATACCTAAAACTAATATTAATCTCGATCACTAGCTTTACCGTTTTGGACTTCATTAGTCAGCTGTTATTTGCGCAAGTACATGCGTACAATGTCAGTAATATTTTTTCAGATTCTTGGCCAAGTTTAATAGGAAACATTCTTTTATTATCCATCGTTTATACGCTTTATGTGGTTTTAAAATACGGCATATCTTTACAAGACGATTCTAACAATGTGATTTAGGTGCGCTCCTAATGATAAAAATTAATCTAGATCGAGTAATGCTAGAAAGAAAAATTTCTTCAAAAGCGTTAGCAGAAAAAATTGGTATTACCCAAGTTAACTTATCAATACTAAAAACAGGTAAAGCGCGTGGTATTCGCTTTGCCACATTAGAAAAAATCTGTCAGACATTAAATTGTCAGCCTGGTGATCTTCTTGAATATAAAGAATAAACTTACATATAACAAAACAATTGTTATATGTAAGTTTTCAACTATTCCGCAATACGGCCCGAAAGTTGAACACAAGATAAATAACACTCTTCAACTAACCTGCCCCGTTAGTTCAATAAGAAAAAAGAGCTGCCTATGCAACTCAATGATCTTCAAGTAAAGCACCCTATAGTTGAACAAGATAAAGAGTGTTATTCATTATTTGGTTTTATCACCGGTTTCCCATTACTATCTAATAGTGGGGTAATTCCCCCTGCATATCCGCTCCAACTAAATAAATAGTGAATTCCTGTTTCCCTATCTACTATTATTCTGTTTCCATTAGCCACGCCATTTTCTGAAAGGATTTCTTCAAATCTCTTCTTTGAGCCTTTATTCTTCTCTGAGTCTTTACTAAACATTTATTCGCCCCCATATTACTGAAATTTCAAATAACCCCTTTTTATACTACGATCTTAGCAGGTAATTATTACAAAAGTAGTAAAAAGGCAACGATTTTTTTAGCAACAGCACATTGTATTAACCTACCTCTTTAGTTGAATAAGAAAAACAGAGCTATCTGAACAGCTCTACAATCTTACTAAAGCCTCCGTTAGCACAACTAGACAGAGTAAAAATACCTTCAACAAAAGTTCCAGATTATTGAAAACTAATAAGACTCCATCAACGTTTTGTATTTTTTCTTTGTGTCCAGATAAAATTCTTCGTCATTAATATTAGCTCTGTATGGTGTGTACGGTTATATAAGTATTGCTATAAAGAAGCATATTAATATTTTTTACATTCCACAATTCCTTAAATTCATTAATTGGAACTTTTCGATTATAGCTATTGTTATCATCATTACAATTCACCAGATGCCTTAATGATTCTGAAAGGTAGAAATACTCCTTGTCATATCCTACGACTGGGACAAAATGCAAATTATTACGATCCTTATGTACTTTAATAAAAACAATTACGGGAGTTCCTTTACTAACTTCATACTTTAATGTATTTAAATTCCCTTTATAATAGTTTGTTTTAAATCCCTTTTTTCTTAATACCCTACGGATTCCCTTTGGATATACATTGCCTGAACTCATTTTATTAGGGAAATTAGTATATAACTCTTCACCATCGGCCTCCATTCCAAAATGACGCAACACATATGCTGTTGAAAATGCTGCACATTCCCTTTTGTTTTGTATATCTATCCTATTATTTCGTTTAATTAGATAGTTAGCCATATAATCTCTTTTTCGTAAAACAGGTAAGGGTAATGTCATTAAATATGCATTAATGATAGTTGATATAATAATCCCTAAAATAGCCGTTCTAACTATAAACATACTACTTCCCTCCATTGCTTTGGGCATAGCGAAATAATATTCTATTTCCTCCTTTCACTAACCTGCCTCGTTAGTAAAATATCAATATGTCTATATTTCAATAGAGTTGGCAATAATCCCTTTATTAATGAATTATTAGGAGGTATAAACAATGTTACTTTCAAAAGCATGGGAGGCATTTGAATCAGACAAGCGAATTGAAGGTTTTTCCCCACAGACATTAAAAGCTTATCGACTCCAAATGATAACTGCGGAAGGAAGCGCCATTTTGAAAATGGAACAAAACAGGTTATTGCATATTTTATCCCTGTACGAAGGAAGTGAATCGAATGAAGAAATTTAAAATATTTTTTGATATCGAAAAAGAGGAGCGATGGCTGAATGAGCAATTACAAAAAGGCTATCGTTGTACAAATATTAGTGAATTATGAATATACACTTTCGAAAAAACCGACAAGAGATATGTGATGCGACTGGATTATCAAGATTATTTATCAAAGAAAAAGCTTAAAGATTACAAAGGGATATACGAAGACTTCGGTTGGAATTATATAAATGACTCCTGGCTTGGTGGAACTCGATATTGGCAAAAAGAAGATGATGATCAAAATGAAATCTCCTCGGATCGCCAATCAAAGAGCAATTATTATAAAAGATTGCTGGTTTATTCATCTGGCTTAGGTATACTGTTATTGCCTTTTTCTTATATGTTTTACAAGGATTCAGGTTTATATTTAGCTGAAGGTCTTTGGAGTATGACAGGTGCATTATTTTGGAAAGCATTTTTATTTGAAACTCCATTTGCCCTTTTGAGGTCGCTTCCCACCCTTATGATTGTTTTCTGTGGTATCAGTTTCTATAAAACTTATCGAAAGTATTCAATATTAAAAGAAAAATAATGCGAGGAGGTTAATTATGAACTTTTTTTAATTCAAAGAAGTAATTGAGGATAATGTATCTACCACAGTCGGGCGCTTTAATTGAGTAAGGTTCACAAAAATTATCAAACTTTTTTTAAAAAGGATGATTCAATTTAATATAGAAAAAGCGTGTTTTGTTCAGTCTTTTTTTCAAAACACGCTTTTTCTATTCGCTCTTTTATCAAGGTTTATTAAGTTAATTTAATCAAACTTTATTCAAAAGCTACATAATACTGTTTTAATACTCGAATCTTCATCTCGTCGGAAAGTTATACAGAAAGGGTCTATATGTGCCCTGTGCCGTGGCAATGAATTGTTTATGTAGATGTAATATGATAGAAGAAAAAATTCGATAGTTCCTTTTCAATTTCATTGCTATCTTTAATCAATTGTTGCGTAAACCCCACCAAATTGTAGCTTCTTTTTTATTCTTTAAGTCCTAAAGTGATTTTATTGCTGTATACTATATACTTGAAATATTTTATTTGTAATTTTAAATTTTTTTTAAAATAGACGCAGAGTTTTATTAATATCATGAGGGGAGGAAAAATTAATGACTTTCAGTGAACGATTGCGAGAGTTGAGATTAAAAAAAGATTTAACTCAACGAGAAATGGCTGAATTATTAGAAACAACTCGACAGAATTATAATAGCATAGAAAATGGTAAAATTGAAACCTCCCACAGCGCTACAGTAAAGTTGGCAAAATTCTTTAATGTATCTACTGACTTTTTATTATGTGCAACGGATGTTCCTTATCCGTTTGCATTAGAAGAACAGTTCTTTTTAGAAAATTTACTTAACAAGGAGCTTCGTCTTTGGTTTGTAGAAGAATTGTCGCAATCTACACCACAAAACATTATGAAGTTAAAAGGTATTTGGGATATTGTTAACGATACGAGTTATGGAGTACATAAAAGAAATGAAGAGACTTGATTGGTGAATTCATTGTACAAGTGAAACTAAACAACCAGTCGTCGGTACAATACTGACAACTGGTTGAATAAATGCTTGTACTACTTTTTCTAGATTATTTTATCTTTAGATTCATTGTTACATTAGTCTTGCATAGCACAGTTGCCAGAGCAGTATACATATCCTTCGTAGCGTGCAAGATACTGTGGGTTGCCCCCAAGAACCCAATATTTAAAATTCAACGTGCCCTTCCAACCTAACCGGTCATAATAAAAAGTAGAATATGGTTTTGAAAGATCTTTAATTGTAATATCTACCTTCACATATTTAGAATGTGCTACTGTGCTCGTTGCTTTTTCCTCCAAATTAGTAGGTGTGAATGTATGGCCATTAGCGGCTAATGTCACACCGGATGAAGCGATTAAAACCAAACAACAAACAATTAAACTACCAAATATTTTCTTCATAAATATCCCTCCCGGAATTTTCAGTAAATTCAAAAAAGATACCATTCTAGTTGTTTTATGTCAAATTATAACTTTATTTATGATATTATGAAATTTAATTGTACAAACTTACTTCTTCTTTAATTGGCTTAGGACATTTGCAAATTGTTTTGAATTCTCTGCTCGGATGAAGTTATTAAACGGATTACCCTGCCCCTGAATACGCTCTATAACCGCAGGAATAGTAAACATTGTTGGTGTTAACGAATCATTGACTTCTTCCCAATCTAGCGGTGTTGAGATTAATCCTTTTTCATTCCCTCTAGGAGAATAAGGAGCGGCTAACGTATTACCCGTTTTATGCTGAACATAGTCGAGATATAATCTGTTATTCCGATTCTTCTTTAGTCGTTCAGTGGTATACCATCGTGGCTCTTGCTCACATAAAAACTCGGAAAAAATGTGTGTATCATCATAAGTAAACATATCAAAGGGTAATGGTATATAAACGTGTATACCCTTCCCTCCTGAAGTTTTTGGGAATGACTGAAGTCCAAGCTGATTGAATATAGTTTTTAAGCGTAGTGCGGCTTCTGTTGCTATAGAGAACTCATTTAAAGAAGGTGGATCTAAATCAAAGACAATTTCCGTAGGTTTATTTGTATTAATCGTATTAAAAGGTATGTGAAACTCTATAGCTAGTTGATTTCCAAGCCATAATAGTGTTTCAAGGTCATTGCAAATAATATAATTCTTACCGCGAATTTGTTTTGTAGTCACAAAATCAGGAACGTAGTCAGGACTATTTTTTTGATAAAAACTCTCTCCAGGTACTCCATGCGGGTAACGGATAACTGTAAGTAAACGATCGCGTAGAAATGGCAGCATATATGGCGCTACATGTTGTAGATATAATAAGTAATCATCCTTTTGTATGTTACTTGCTGGCCAAATTGGTTTATCTGGATGTGTTACCTCTAATGTATGAAGAAGCGGATTTAATTGTCGTTGCATGTTCTGCCAGCTGCAATCCTCCGGTTGTTTATCAAAGTTGAACTTATAGAATCGAGGTTCTCTCAATTTACCAAAAGCAAAATCTATACAAGCCACCTCTACACAAATACTTGCATCAATGCTTAAAATATCTTCAGTTATTTTCTTTCCATTCTTAATAAAGAGCGTTACTAGCGTATTAAACTCTTCTTCACTGAGCCCGTGACGGAAAGATACAACTTCTATAAGGACATCGTTTTTATAGACTGCTCCATGAAAAAAACCATTTTCCTTATTATATTTTGTAAGTATGACACTAACGTATCTCCAATTTTTAATTTTGACCCAATTGGGTGACCGTGTATCACTCTTCCACTGACTTAACTCCCTCTTGGCCACTATTCCCTCACCGTTATAATCCTTCACTAAATTATATAACTTTTGACTATCTTCAAAAACCTCAACCAGTTGCATTCGACATTTATCGACATAATTTGTAGTGAGAGGAAGTTCTAATCCTTTAAAGAGATTACTTAATTTTTCTTTTCTATCCGTATATTCTTGATTTGTGATGCTGTCTCCCTTTTCTTTCATGTAATCAAAAACTACATAATGACAAGGAAATGAGCTTGCATGCTGTTTTATCGTACTTTGACTCCTCATTCTTCCCCTGGTTTGAACAACAGAAAAATTACTTTGGAAGTTATTCATTAAATAAACTAGCTCCCCATCCAGCATTAATGGTAAATACGGTTTGATACGATCACTTATCTCATTACAAAAGCTTATGATTTCAGGGAATTTAGCGTTTAGTATGTTTCCGTTTCTGCTCTTTAAGATAGGTTCGTCCACCCATTCTAATACGCATCGGAAACCATCATATTTTCCTTCGAAGCGCCATTCAGTCGATATTGGAATTTCATCTGCTGCTGTAAGTAACATAGGCTTCAAATTACCAACCTCTTTCGATCATATTCATTCGTATCTTTTGACTATTTCAGTTATTGATACATAAAAGAAGGCGAAATATTACATAGTAGAGAACTGAATATAGGGTAAATAGTATAATAAAATAAAATAAAACCTTATATTTAGAGGGTTTAAGTTTGATTATATATAATCAAACTTTATAATCAAACTTTTATTGTATATAAAAATACATTCATTAAATCTTTATTGAGATAATGGATGTATTTTTTTGTGGTCTTTTAATAAAGATTGATAATTTATAATTAAGTTTGATAAAAAACCTGTATGGAATGCTGTTTTCTTATTCCACAATCGGGCCATATTATTGAATAACATTCTTTTATGAAAGGTTACCTTACAATGATTAAAATACTATGACAGATGAAAAGAAAAAGAAACTACTAGAAGGCGTTCGTGCTGAATCAGAGAAGTATGGATTTCCTACTATAACTAAAAATAAAAAGAAGAGAACAAACAAGGACCAAGATAGCTGAATGCTCTCCTGGTCCTTTTCTTATTTATCTATTTTGAGTAAAGCCTTTTCCATTTGACTCTCATTTTTGTACCCAATATACATCATTAAAGCATTTAATGGGCTAATTAAAAGTTTTTATTGATAATGATACCCTTCTATTCCTATTTGAGATACGTCATAACCATTTAGTTATATACCTTATGTGAAAAATATATTTCAGTAATGAACGGATGTAACATACTATTAATGACATATTAAAAATAATAACGCGGAGGCTTTTATTATGATTAAAGTTCTGTTAGGCATTACTTCTGTTACTCTCATTTGGGGATATACATGGGTTACAATGAAAATAGCCATAAGTGACATACCCCCATTTTTATTTACCTCTTTGCGTTTATTAATAGGGGCGATTGCTTTATTTATCATCCTCCTAGTACAAAGAAAAAGGCTCTCTATAGGTAAAGGTAATTTTAAAACCTATCTGGTAATGAGCTTATTAATGCCTTTAGGCTATATGGGAATAATGACTTATGGTATGCAATTTGTAGATTCAGGGAAATCTTCTGTTTTGGTGTACACAATGCCTATATTTGTCACCATTATTAGTCATTTTAAATTAAATGATAAAATTAATATGTATAAAATGATTGGATTGATATTTGGTCTAATCGGCCTTTTATTTATTTTAGGAATAGAATTTATTAATTTCGATAAAAAAGTAGTATTTGGAGAGTTATTATTATTAATTTCGGCTTTTAGTTGGGCATCAGCAAATGTTTATAACAAACTAAACTCCAAAAATAAAGACATCATTCATATGACTGCCTGGCAACTTATTATGGGAGCAATATTTTTATTCATTCTCTCTTTAATATTAGAACCAAACCCTTCAATCCAGTGGTCTAATGAAGCAATTTTATCAACATTATTTAATGGTTTATTTTCTACTGCCTTTACATTTGTAGTTTGGTATTGGGTACTAAATAAAATGGATGCTTCGAAAGCATCTATGGCATTAATGTTTGTTCCTATTTTAGGTCTTATATTCGGATGGCTACAACTTGGGGAGAAGATAACATTTAATATTATTATCGGAGCATTTTTTATATGTACTAGCATTTTTATGAATACCTATAGGTTTAAAAGAACTTCAATAAAAAAACTAAAAAAAGTGTCTTGAAAATGTTAGCTATCACCACACATTACTAATATATATATAAATTCTTACTTTTAAAATTTCAATTCGAATTGAAGAAGGGAAAGATAAATGGGTAGATAAAGTGAAAACAAGAACTAAAAATCGCTTAATTCAAGAGCTATAGGGAGATGTTAATATGAAAGGTGTTATAGTAAAAAAAGCAGGTGGTCCAAATCAACTTGAACTTGTTGACCTACCAAATCCCCAACCTGGAGAGGGAGAATTGCTTATAAGAGTTCATGCAGCAGCGGTAAATCGCACAGATATATTAACGCGTGAAGGGAAAATGGGATATTTAACAAATCCTATCTTAGGCATTGAAATTGCTGGTACAGTGGTCCAAGTCAACGGTGAGAGTTCATTTTCTATAGGTGATAGGGTAATGGGTCTCGTCAACGGCGGTGGTTACGGTGAGTATGTAGTCATGCCAGCTAATCGGGCTATGAAAATTCCTAAGTCTTTATCGTTTGAAGAAGCGGCCGCCATTCCTGAAGTATTCCTAACTGCTTACCAAACGTTATTTTGGATCGGTAAGCTTCAAAAACAAGAAACCGTCCTAATTCATGCAGGTGCAAGTGGAGTTGGGACAGCAGCTATTCAACTGGCAAAAAAACTTTGCGACGCGAAGATTATCGTTACTGCTGGTTCTAAAAGAAAGCTTGCCTTCTGCCAAGAACTTGGTGCTGATGTACTTATAAATTACAAGGAGCAGTCATTCGTCGAAGAGATACTAAAAGCCACTAATGGTAGGGGTGTAGACTTGATTTTAGACTTTATCGGCGCTGATTATTGGGAGAAAAACCTCGCAAGCATTAAAGTAGAAGGTCGGTGGGTCCTTATTGGTATACTGGGCGGAAGTGAATTGGAAAAGATAGACCTATTTACCTTGATGTCAAAGTGCATCCAATTAACAGGGACATTACTAACCCCAAGAAGTGATGAATACAAAGCTCTTTTAACCCATGACTTTGCTGAAATCGTAACACCTTATTTAGAACGCGGAGAAATAAGGCCTATTATTGACACGACGTTTTCTATCGAAACGGTAGGAAAAGCTCACACGCATATGGAAGAGAATCAGAATATTGGGAAAATTATACTTAAAGTTAAGGAGTAACTTTCCAAGGTTTGGGAGCAAAAAAAATTTGACAAACAAACCATTTACAAATCTAAGGCTCGCGGAGGAAAAAATGACCTGGGGAGGTACAGAAGTACCCTCCAGTTATTTTGCAGCCGGAGAAAACACAAATTTCCGCGAAACAAGAACCACAACCGGAGGTCGTCGCATGGAACATTGGCCTATGTATAAGTGTGCTCCCTTCGGTAAAACTAATTCCCTCAATCCGATCAAGTTTGATGCGGATTTTAACTGCTTTTTCGAAGTGAAAATCGAGCGTGAATAGAGTGAGGGAGCGGAGACTCGCTGCCAATCGAACCTTGGAATAACGGAGCCGTCCCCGGGGTCTTGTGGGGTTCCTTCGCCTGATTACAAGGAAAGGTCTAAATAGGAATCTGTGGAAAGGTGTTCAAAGAAGAAAACGCGTGGGTTTCCATGATTTCCTTCGTTAAAACCCTTTCCTGTTTGTTGCATTTTTACTTTTTAGTTAATATCTTGATCAGAAAAAGTTTCAGATTTATGAAATTGATTCATGATGTTTATAAATTCTTTTGTAGCAGGTGTTACTTCATCAAATGAGTGTGCAATTATACCGACATCACGAGTTATCTTTGGATTAATATCCTTTACGAGTAAATTATGAGCTACAGAAGAAAGTGTAAAGTTTGAAGTAACACCTATACCTAAATTATTTTTGACCATAGTAATTAAAGTTTCGACATTTTGGACTGTTAGATTCTCTTTAAATTCAATATTATTTTTTTGAAACATGTTTGATATAGCGGTTTCATGTCCTCCTTTGCAAAAAATAATTTCATTACAATATTTTACCAGATCAACGTTTTTTTCTTGACTTAATTGATGATTATGAGGAAGTATTGCGACCATATAATCATGGTAGAGTATTTCAAATTCATATGGATCAAAGGGAGATATACTAATCCCTATATCAACAGTTCGATCCTTCACCCATTCTTTTATTTGATTTGAGGTTCCTTCTGCTAATTCTATATTTACAAGTGGATATTTCGACATGAATAATGCGATGGGCTCAGGTAGAATATTTGTTGATGCAGCAGGAACAGAGCCAATCTTAACCTTACCACTGAGAAGTTTATTTTCCCGATTAGCAACTTGATATATTTTATTCTCAATACCTTTCAATTGTCTCGCTAATATAAGAATTTCTTTTCCCACTTCAGTGAGCGTTAGTCCATTTTTCTTATCCCTATTAAACAATTTAATATTCAGGGATTCCTCTAAATTTTTTACCGCCTTACTGACTGCTGGCTGTGAAATAAATAACTCTTTAGACGCCTCTGTAATATTCATTTTTTCTGCGACTTTCAAAAATATTTGAAGGTTATTCAAATTTATATTCATAACCAATTAGTTATACCTCCTATGTTAAGAGAATATCCCTTTAAATAGATATATAATGGTGTTTATGTGTGGCTTGATTTAAATTGCTAAGGTATTTAATTTTTGCACACAATAATATCATGAGCATGTCCCGTAAAGGTACGCCCGCTGATAATGCCCCCAATTTGACGTCCAAAAAGACTTCTTCCTTGTCTTTTACAATAGCGAGTATTTATTATTTTTAGTAAGTGAATACGACGTCAAAAAATGATAGTTCGCACAGATTATGCACTCCACCTGATTTCAACTGGAGCTAGATGAAGATACCGAAGAAATGAAGCTTACTTTGAATATGGATTTTCCTACCAAAATCCATATCCAATTCCACACCTCTACGTAGCGAAAGACTGCCTAAGCAGTCTTCTCACAAGTTTATCCTACATATGTTAGTTTTTCGTTGTTTTTAAACACTTCATCAATTGTACCGCCACCAAGACATACCTCGCCGTCATATAAAACAACTGCTTGTCCCGGTGTAATGGCACGAACCGGTTCTTCAAATGTAATTTGTGTACTGCCATCTTCTAAAATCTCGACTTCAACCGGAGTATCTGTTTGACGATAACGGAATTTCGCTGTGCAAAAAAATTTACGAGGTAATTTTTTTGTCGAAGTATAGCTCATTTTCACTGCTGTTAATGAAGTAGAATACAATGCATCATGGTGAAAACCTTGGCCAACAAGCAATACATTACGCTCTAGGTCTTTTCCAAGAACAAACCATGGCTCACCGTCGCCACCAATACCAAGCCCGTGACGTTGACCAAGTGTATAGTACATTAGCCCGTCATGTTGTCCCATTACCACGCCGTCCATTGTCTCCATTTTTCCAGGTTGTGCTGGTAGGAATTTACTTAGGAACTCTTTAAAGTTACGTTCGCCAATGAAGCAAATGCCTGTTGAATCTTTCTTTTTCGCTGTTGCAAGACCTGCCTCTTCAGCAATTTTACGCACTTCTTTTTTCTCAATATCACCAATTGGGAACATAACATGTTTAAGCTGCTCCTGTGTTAATTGATTTAGGAAATACGTTTGGTCTTTATTTTCATCGACACCACGAAACATTAATACTTCGCCATCACCACTCCGATCAATACGTGCATAGTGGCCCGTTGCCAGATAATCAGCACCAAGACTCATCGCATGTTCGAGGAAAGCTTTAAACTTAATTTCCTTATTGCACATAACGTCTGGATTTGGTGTGCGGCCTGCTTTATATTCTTCTAAAAAGTATGTGAAAACTTTATCCCAGTATTGCTTTTCAAAATTAACTGCATAATATGGAATACCAATTTGGTTACACACTTTAATAACATCATCATAGTCTTCTGTAGCTGTACAAACACCATTTTCGTCTGTATCATCCCAGTTTTTCATAAAAATCCCGATTACTTCATAGCCTTGTTGTTTTAACAGGTACGCAGCAACCGAAGAATCCACCCCACCCGACATGCCAACAACGACACGTATTTGCGAGGGGTCTTTTGTTTCTTTCATTAAGGTCACCTTTTCTTTTCTTAATTCACCAATCTTTTCACAATAGCTTTTTTTCCACTGCCTGTTTTATATCTTCTTCTGTCAAGCCTTAACCGAAGCTAAAACGAATTCAATTACGTAATTTTTCAGCACCATGTCCACACATTGCCATCAAGACAAGTAACGGGCCAATCGAAGCTTCTGTGCACGACGATCCACTTGATGCACAATTACCCGCCATATTAAGATTTACTAAAAACGATTCAACACATCCTGCAAAGCTTACATTGAATGCATGCGGCTACACATTTGCGTATCACCATTAACGTGGAATGTAAGTGCTTCTTCTAAGCTTATACTTCCCGTGAATCTATTTCCTTTTCTCTACGCAATTTATCCGGTGTTACATCATTTCCTAGTGAATCGAGTACAGTCATTTTTGAAAAAGTTTCGCGAACTTGTCCGCGAATTTCGCGTAAGTAGTCTTTGCGTAATACTTGTTGCTCAATCCGTTCAGCACTTGTCAAACCTTCTTCACGCTGTTTTTTCGCTAATTCATTAATACGCCCTAAGTTATTTATCATCTTATTTCATCTCTATTCTCTTCATTAATTTTGCTTATAATTTATAGCATGAGTCACTTTTAAAGGTTTTGGTGCAAAAATATCTAAACAACAGCAATTGACCTCTAAAACATGGACATTATATTCTGTTCCTACTTTTTTACAATAAACAATAATAAAATGACATATTTCCTGTACTCAACAGAAAATATGTCACTTACCCTTTATATGCTGAGTCTTTTCTTCTCATCACCTACAGTTGTTTTACCACTATGACCATTATATAAAACAACGTCATCTGGCAATGATAGAATCAAATTTAAACTTCGTATCAGGTCCTGTTCATTTCCACCTTCATATTGAGTGGATCCAATACTACCTTTAAAGATGGTATCACCAACAAACGCTATTTTATCCTGTGCATTATAATACATAACTTGATCCATTGAATGACCGGGAGTATGTGTCATCGTTACTTTAAAATTCGAATTAGCTGACAGTTCAAACGTTTCACCTGATTGTACATAGCGCACATCATCAACTATGATATGTCTATTGCATAAAGCTGATAAGTTCATTCTCGCATTTTGCACATATTCCCGCCCGAGTTCGTGCATATAAACAGGGATATTTAATTTATTTCTAATTTTATCGACTGCACCTATGTGATCAAAATGTCCATGTGTTAATAATATTTTTTCGATATGATAACCATTGGATTCTATCACATGTAATATTTTCTCTGCTTCTGCACCGGGATCAAATAAAAACCCATGTTTCGTATCCTGATCAATATATAAAAATGCATTTGCATAAAATACATCTTTTACTGTTAATTGATGTACAACGCTTCGATTATTAATTACATCCATCAATACCACAGCTCATTCCTGATAAATCATTATTCTGACTATCATCCTGCATTGCTTGTTTTAACGCCGTTTTAAATGTTTCGACATTCTGAGCACCACTCAAATTGATTTCTCCATTAATCAAGAAGTAAGGTACACCTCGGACTCCCATTGAATATGCCTGCGTTTCATCTTTACGTACATCACTTTCAAATTCATTAGAATTCAAAACTTTTTCTACTTCATTTTCACCTAGTCCATTTTTCACAGCAATTTCTTTTAGTACATTTTTATCGCTCAACTCTAAATTATCAGTGAAATAGGCTTTGAATAAATCTTTTGCAATCGTTTTGTTTCCCTGTTTTGCTGCATAGTGTGTTAAGCGATGAGCATCCATTGTGTTTGTATATCGTGTAGTATAATATTTGAAATCAATACCTTCGTTTTTACCATACTGCTCTATTTGTCTAATTCTTTCTGCCGCCATACTATTAGATAGACCATATTTTTTTGCGAAACGATCTTCTGTATTGGATACGACTTCGTAACTAGTGTTAGGATCTAATTCGAAACTTCTCATTTCAATATTTACTTGATCTTTAATTCCTAGCTCATTCATTGCTTTTTCCAATCTTGCTTCTCCAATATAACAGAAGGGACATGCATAATCTGACCATATTTCAATTTTCATTTTTATTACCTCTTTTCAAATTTTGAGATTTTTTCTAAATCCTATAGATTCGTTTCTATAAAGTTTGCTAACTCATGTATCAGTTGCTCATTGCGTTTATAGTATGTCCACTTTCCGATGCGTCTTGCTTCGACCAGACCTGCACGCTGTAAAGTTGATAAATATTGAGATGTAGTAGACTGATTCATCTCAAGCTTATCTCTAATCAGGCTTACACAGACCCCTACTTCATCCATTTCCTCTATCGCTTGTCGCTTTGTATCAAAATGCGTTGTAGGATCTTTTAACCAGTATAATATCTTCAGTCTCGCTTCATTAGATAATGCTTTAAATAAATCAACCTGATCAAATTGATTTTTCGTCATGAATTCACCTCACTGTTTCTTTATACATATCATTATATCACAATATATCGATATATAAACATGTGAGCTCGTAGTTTTTTCTTCCTTTAATACCTCAGGTTTTGGTTTTTCCTTTAGATCTTCAAACTTAAATACTTTATTAAGTCCACGATAGATATGTTTAGATTCTTTCGTAAGCAGAGGTCCCAAAATAGCCAGAATCAAGACGTAAACAGCAGCGAAAGGCTGGATAATCATCATGAGTCCGCCAGCTTGAGCCATGTTAGCTAGAATAATGGAAAATTCACCTCGGGAGACGATGGTAAGACCGATATTAGAAGAGGCTTTCGTCGAAAGTCCCGCACTTCGTCCGGCAAGCATTCCGGCTATAAAGTTACCTATGAGAGTAACGACTACGGCAATTAGGGCTAGCCAAACGGCTTCTCCACCGAGCGCCAAAGGATCAATAGATAATCCGAAGCTGAAAAAGAATATGGCACCAAAGAAATCTTTGAATGGCATAATTAAATGCTCGATTCGATTCGCGTGAGTTGTTTCTGCAAGAACCAGTCCGCGAGAAGTGCACCGATTGCTTCAGCAACGTGAATCGTTTCAGAGAACCCTGCTACGAGGAACAAAGAACCAAAAATAACGAGGCCAAACAACTCATTGTTACGAATGTTAAGCAATTTATTGAGCAAAGGTACCAGTTTGCGTCCTACAATAATCACAACGAGCATATAACCAAGTGCAATCAGTGCACTTACAATGACACCGCCAACCGAAGAGGAATCACTGAGAACAAATCCTGAAAGAATCGAAATGTATACAGCGAGGAATACATCTTCAAACATAATAATTCCAAGAATCATTTCCGTTTCAGGATTAGCGGTTCTTTTCAGATCAACCAATACTTTCGCTACAATGGCACTAGACGAAATGGTAGTAATTCCCGCAATAATTAGTGCTTCTGTGACCGGGAAATCTGACATAAAACCCAACAAGAGTCCAAGCGTAAAGTTAATACCTAAATAAATACTTCCACCAACCACAATAGATTTTCCTGATTTAATCAACCTTCCGACTGAAAATTCAAGCCTAGATAGAAGAGAAGGAAAAGTACACCTATGCGACCAAGGAATGAGATAAAGGGGTCGCTCTCAATAAAACGAAAATCGAAATGCCATATCTGGCGGTCCTACCGCCATACCAATCAAAATATAGAAAGGGATGACGGAAAACCGCAGTTTAGAGGAAATCAATCCGGCTGCCGCGATAAGTACAATTGCCAAACCGACTTCAAGTACTAAATGATCCATCGTTCACCTACTTCCAACCTATTAGATTTGTTTTCATTTTTGTTGCTAATCTCGATGATTTTATCATCGAATGGTGTAAAACTTGACGCGATTTACAGTTGTGTTAGTAAACCCATTGGTGAACCGGATATCCGTTATAACTCAGGCGCTACAACCCTTGTCGCTTTGTATCAAAATGCTTTGTAGGTTCTTTTAAGCAGTATAATATCTTCAGTCTCGCTTCATTAGATAATGCATTAAATAAATCAACCTGATTAAATTGAATTTTCGTCACGACTTCACCTCACTATCATTTTTATATACATCATCATATCACAATATTACGATATGTAAATATATAAGCTCACGATTTTTTGCATGGTGTTATCAAAAAAAAAATAGGCTAAAGAAATAATAAATGAGGTAAAAAAATAAAGCATTAACAATTGATCAGAAAGACTTCAGTATTAAAACCATTCAAAAACACCCCTCGATCTCTCGAGAGGTATTTTTGAATTTACTGCTTGTTGGAGCTATTTTGATAGCAGCTCTTTATGTCGGTTTAAATCAAAGTTGAACTGTTTTGAAAAAGTCGCACCATTTTGAAGAAAGTTTAACCGTTTTAAGCCTATCAAAAATAGAGATTATCTTGGTTCTCTCAATTTTTCAAAGGCAAAATCAATACAGGCAACCTCTAAACAAATGGAGGGATCAATACTTAAAATATCTTTAGCTGTTCTCTTTCCATTCTTGTGAAATAGCTCTACTAACGTAGAAAACTCTTCTTCGCTTAGTCCGTGGCGAAAAGATGCAATTTCTATAAGTGCATTGTTCTTATAGACAGCACCATGAAAAAAGCCATTATGCTTATTAAATTTGGTCAGTATGATGGTAACGTATTTATAGTTTTTGATTTTCACCCAATTTGACGATCGTGTATCACTCTTCCACGGACTTTGTTTCTTCTTCGCAACGATACCCTCACCGTTATAATCCTTAACTAAGTTCCATATTTTTCGACTGTCATCAAAAACCTCTATTATTTGCTAGCGGCTTTTATCGAGATAATTTAAAGTAAGTGGAAAGTTTAATCGTTTAAAGAGTTCACTTAGTTTTTGTTTTCTTTCGGTGTATTGTATGTTAGAGATATTCTCTCCTTTTTCAGTCATGTAATCAAAAACTACATTATGACAAGGGAATGAATTTGCATGCTGTACAATCGTATTTTGACTCCTCATTCGGCCCCTGGTCTGAACGACAGAAAAAATACTTTGAAAGTTATTCGTTAGATATACTAACTCCCCGTCTAAACTAAGAGGTAAAAACGGTTTGATGCGTTCTCTTATATCATTACAAAAGCTAATGATCTCCGGAAATTTAGAATTTAGAATGTTTCCGTGCCGGCTCTTTAATATAGGTTCGTCCACCCACTCCAATCCGCACCTAAAACCATCATATTTCGTTTCATATAACCATTCAGTCGATGTTGGTATTTCTTCTGCAGCTGTTAGTAGCATAGGCTTCAAATTATTACCAACCTACTTTCGATTCTATTCGTTTTTATCTTTTGACTTTTTGGTTTATTGATACATAAATGTAGTTGAAATATTACATAGTAGAAAAAAAAGAAGGTGAAATCATGCATACAGTTTGGAAAGGTAGTATTAGTTTTGGTTTAGTTAATATACCGGTTAAACTCCATACGGCCACTGAAAACAAAGATATTAAGCTTAGACAGCTTCATAAAGACTGTAATACACCAATCAGTTATAAGAAAGTTTGCGAAGGATGCAATAAAGAAGTGAAAGATGAGGATATAGTAAAGGCTTACGAATATGCAAAAAATAAGTTTGTAGTTTTAGATGCTGAAGAATTAGAAAACTTAAGAAAAGAAAATGAAGATAAAGCGGTTGAAATAATTGATTTCGTGAAAATAGAAGAGATTGATCCAATTTATTTTGACCGTTCATATTTTTTGTCTCCTGATGCAACTGGTAGCAAGGCTTATTCACTATTAAGAAAGACTTTAGAGGAATCTGGAAAAATAGGTGTAGCAAAAATTGTTATTAGATCAAAAGAACAGTTAGCGATTGTACGTGTTTATAAAGATTCTCTGGTAATGGAAACAATTCTTTTTCCAGATGAAGTACGAAATGTTGTCGATGTACCGAACATACCAAGCGAACAAACAGTAGTTAAAAAAGAATTGGATACTGCTCTATTGCTGGTTAAACAATTAACAACCGTATTTGAACCCACAAAATACACAGACGAGTATCGAACTTCATTGATGGAATTGATTGAAGAAAAGAAAAATAGTAGTACCGTAACTGCAAGTGATAGACAAAACCCAATGCCCGATAATGTTATGGATTTAATGACTGCTTTACAAGCCTCACTGGATAAAACTAAGAAGAAACCAACTCGAAAAAAGAAAACTGCAAAAGCAAAAACCTCTTAATAAAAAAAACGAATCACTCGACTTAGTTGAGTGGTTCGCTTTTTTTTCTATTTTCCTGTTACTTAATAGCACTGATGCTTAGGTTATTTTCCTTAATAGAGTCAATACTTATTTTGCGGTAATTGTAGCAATTACTCTTAATTTAGACGAACTTTTTATTTCGCTAGGAAGTATTAAACTATTAATACTGGAAACTAAAGAGACATTTGAACCATGATAAAATGCTTGAGTAACAAACTTTGAACAATAATTTGATCCTATGTTATCGATGTTATGACTCAAAAGATTATACGATTGAGCACTACTAATATTTTTTGTTGCCCAGGTTGCAGCACCACTAGCACCACTAGTTGGTCTTAGAACTGTTATTGTATTACCTGTAGGATGTCTATCAAAAAATTCTTTAGTAATTGTTGATCTACCTGCTGGAGTTCCAGTTAGAACTTCCTTAACCTTGAAATCAGTACCAATTATTACAGTATGACCAACTAAGCCGGTTGACCATCCTTTGGAAGTATATAAAACATCACCTGGGTACATTTCTAAGGTAGAATTAGGATAAAGAGGATTCCCAACACTAAGAGGTTCTTTTTCTTTTTCTTGTTCAGATTCAATTTCATTTTCTACATTTTGGGTTTCGTGTTCTGCTGCCTGAACTGAATTTGATAACCCCGAAAAAACAATAAAAAAGACAAATAATGCAGAAATTAGTAATAATATTTTTCTCATAAAGTAGCCCCCTAGTTATTTTTTATCTATTACCATATAATAGCATATATTAACCGCATTACAAATATATTATAAAATTGGATATTATTTACTTTTTTATAAGGAGGTGACACATTTGCGTAAAATAAAAAAAATTATAGCGATTGTTCTACTTGTACTTATCCTTGTTTCTGCTTTAAAAATCCAAAATATTAGAACTACTTACGAAGAGAGAGTGAATAGTTATCTCTTGAATGAACAGGGCTATGAAAAGAAAGAAATTAAATCTATTAAAACAAAATATAACTTTAAAATGCCTCCATTCTATACAATAGTAATTTTTGAAGATGAGCCTTTTGTTAAATATTGCTATTTCGCTCACAACGAAGGCAGAGTAAAGCAATTCGATTATATTCTTACAGAAGAGGCGAAAAAAATAGATATTGATGAATCTAAATTAAAGCATTATGTACCTTATGAGTAACATCCATTGCTGTTCCAAATAAGAAAACGGGTTATCAATGTGACAAGGATTATGCAAAAACCTCGTAACTAAAAAAGCGTTTACTCTAATTATTGTTTTTGAGTAAACGCTTTTTTGCTATTTTTCTTATTTTGTTGTAAGTGTTTAGAAAGGTAGAATATAGTTTGTAAAAGCATAGAATGTAGTGACCATAAATAATAATCACCTACTATCAATTGCTTACAAATTGGCCAAGGTTTCTAGATCTGCTCACCTGTTAAAATCCAATCCACAGCAACATCAAAGTATATTGCAAGCAGTTTGATTGCTTCAATTTGTGGTAGAATTTGATCAGTTTCCCATGCTTTGATTTGAATATCAGGATAATTAATATCTCTAGCTAATACGTCTAACGATAATTCAGCGTTTTCACGTAATATTCTTAACCTATTTGCTATACTTTTCAATTTACTCCCTCTTTTTAATCAAAAATATTTATCTATCTCCATATTTTCATCTGATTGATTGCAGCCATACTAAATAAGAAAATAATGGCAATAAAAAAAGCTTTGTTATAATAGAGAGCAGGATGTAACAACAAAATACCCAACATTAATGAGGTTCCCCCATTAGTAAGACCTTGTATTCTTCTATATATATGCCCTTCTCGATTATTGGTTGTTTTACTTTTTAAAAATTTGTTGTTTCCTTCTAATAGCGTTTTATCGATTCTAATTCTTATACCCAGGAATCTAATCCAATATAAATAAGAGATAAAGAATAATATAAATGATAATAACTTGGTTAATATTAATGTAGTTGGCTGCTGAAAACAATTGATGGTGAAAAGCGATAGTGCTAGACCAAAAAGGTTTAATAGAACTTGTTCAAAATGAAAATAGTTTTTTAATTGCATGCTTTCTCCTAAACATATTAATTATTAGATAATCTATTTAACTTCGTTTAATATATCAAGTGTTATTAGCATCTTAGAATTTCATTTTTCATATCATCAAGCTGATTAAAATAAATCTTATCAAAAGCTTTCTCTTCTATAATTCTTTTTCGATTTTCTCTCAATAGTTCTTGTACATCTGATATGTTCTGAATCATTTTCAACATTTCATTTTTGATTTCTACCGGTATATCATAGGCTTTATGTAAGGTCATAGTAGCCCAGGCCATTTGATGTGCTGCGTTTCCCATATAAGCTAGTGTTTGAAAAATATAATCTTCATCTAACCCCATTTCTTTCAATTGAACTTGATCAAATTGATTAAAACATTTCGTTTTCGTTTTAGTTATAGCCATTTCCATTACCCCTTTGGATAGTTTGTATTTTTAGATAACACTATTTTAATTCAAGAATATTAAACCAACAAAAAAGCACGCATTATCCCTTAGGATAGTGCGTGCTTCGCAATATAGTAGTATTGTATCACGTTTTAGTTTGAAAAACCGATTTTTCTTCAATAAAATACTGCCTTTTTATACTATAGTATCGATAATATAGCTGGAGAATAATGAACAACTTGTAAGATCTTTGAGTTAAGACTGCTTTAGCTAATGAGATTGCTGCTTCTTCCCTCCCTATTCTTATCCAATGTGTCTTTTGTAAATGTTCATGATAATTAAGTTCTTCTATTAATTGATTTGCTCTAGGGTATTTTTCAAACATAATAAACAACCTTTCATATGTATTGTTAAATTCATTTTATTTGAAATTTGTAAAAATGAATAATTTTATTGAATTTTTAAAAAGGTGTGGCTAAATAAAAGTCGCAATAATTTGAACTAATCAAAAGGCTAAGTAAATCATTAGTGGTCTTTGAGAAGAACATTTAGATAAGATAAATCTAATTTTGCTCTATTTAAATTTGTTTCATTTTTATTTAATGTGAATATTATTATGGCATTATTGAATGCTTCTTTGGATTCGGTATAATTTCCTTTTTTCTTTGAGAGCATTCCTATCATATGATAAATTTCACCTAGCGAATATATCAATTGATTAGACTCAATGTAGTAAAGAATTTCTTGGCATACTTTTAATGATTCATCATATAATTTTAATCTATACATACAATTTGCAAGGTTATATCCTACTCTAGGAAGTAGAGTAGGATCTTCTAAAAAATGTTGAGTTTTAATTTTTCTGTATATAACTTTATAAATATTATAGGCGTCATCCACATTGTTATACGATAAATATATTAGTCCAGTAGAATTCAATATATTAATATCTAGTTCAGATGTACAGTTCTCTAAGTTTACAAGGCTTTTTAATATATTCAATGCATCATCTAGTTTATTCTCTTTTTTATGCAGAAGTATAGATTTATGCCAGTCTATATGCTTTTTAAACTCTTTTTTACTAAATGTACTACTAAGTTCTTCTTTCACCTTGTTACATTCCTCTAGTACTAATTCTAATGCCAAATAGTCTTCTGTATAAGTGAATTCTCTGCAAAGTTTTTTTAGTTTTTGCACTTCTGCATTAAAAGGAAATAGAGCTTTTAACGGAATTTCTAATTTCATACAGATGTCATTTAAGATTTCAATTCTTGGTAATTGTTTTCCTTTTTCCAGTCTATATATCGTGGAATCATCACATATATTTTCAGCTAACTCCTTTATTGTGAGTCCTTTAGATCTTCTAAAATATGACACTTTTTCCCCTAATTTATCCACTATCTATTCCTCCTTAATGACACAATTATGCAAAACATCCTATTTCTTATAAGTTTATATTACATTATTATGAAGTTAGTCGTACATAAAAAGGAGGGGAAACAAAAAAATGAAAATAAGGAAAGTAATAGTATCACTCCTACTTACATTTGGTTTAATTGTTAATTTCTCAAGTAACTTTAATATTCACAATCCCTCGTCTACTAATACTAATATTATTAAATCAGATGATTTACCGATTGACGGGAAACACTAATAACAACATAAGAATTTGACAATAAAAAAGCATGTCCCAAATTATAAAGGGACATGCTTTTAAGGATGTTATGAAACTACACCACTTGAACTGCAAAGAAAGTCTGTATTTAAAGTGTGAGAACTAACAAGACCTACATAAGTCAATTGACCACCAATAGTGAATGTGTAAGTTCTACCTCCATCAATGATTCGTGCATCGACTCCAGTTGTTTTCCAAGTACCAGATGAAGCACTTACGCCAAGACCAGAGTAGTTAGTAAATACCTGGCGACCATTGGATAATGTTGTAGTAAATGTAGCTTTTACTGTCATAGAGACACTAGATGAACCATGACTAATATTTATCTTATGTGAAGCTGAAGATGTAGAGAATGGTGTAATACCAGAGTTTGGGACTCCTACAGCATTAGCTTGTGTAGCATCAACTGCCCGTTGTTTAAATACTTCTGGCGAAACCCATTCATCTTCCTTAAATTCACCAATTGGAGCAACTTCGATCCCTACAAGGCTGTTTCCCCATTCAACAGTAGATTTTACTTCATTTAAAATCTCTACATATTGTTCATGTAACGCCTCTTTTTGCCCTTGAGTTAAAGCTTCAGCTGCTGATGCTTTATTATTTGCGATAATGAAAATACAAGCAAAAGCAAATAAAGCACTAAGGACCTTTGAAAATCTTTTCGATACCATTTTTTCATCTCCTAACCAATGTATTTTAGGCCTGATTCTTTCTTGGCTTACTCTTAATATAAGTGAATATAACCCTGAAATAAATAGGATGTTTTGCAAAATTGTGTCAATTGAATTGGCATAATGAAGAATCCTGGTAGTATTTAATTCAAGATATCTAATTATATTTCGAAAATAGGTGATTTTATACAAATAAAAAAACCTTCACCCTTTAATGGAAGTATTGGAATATTGCCATACTGTATCATTGCCAGATACCAAAACGGGATGTTCTTTCCCTTCTTTGTCAGTTCCAACTACTTTAAAATCACCACTGATACTATCTTTGTCTCCCCAAAAATGCCACATATCCTTATTTACTTTATTAGCAATAATCTTTTCTTCTACTGCTTCACCTTTTTTACCCGAGCCAACCAAGAAACCAACTTTCCCTTCTTCACCAATCAACAAAAACTCACCTTTTGTCCCATCGCCAAAAGTAACGGGTAATGAAAAAGTAGGACTAACCTCCCGCGTTTCGTTCGTATCAGTATTGTTACAACCGACAAGTGTCATTAAGAATAGCAAAGAAATCAACATAATCATTTTGTTCCTCATATTGCTCCCCCTTATCAACTAGACATTTTCTGTCATTAAATAATTTAGTTAAACTCTTCTTAGATGAACGATATCCTATACACTACTTCAACATTCTTATAAATATCCCTTCTTATTCAACTAACCTTCCCCGTTAGTTCAATAAAGAAAAAAGAGCTGCATTTGCAATTCAATGATCTTCAAGAAAAGCACCCGTTAGTTTAAGTGCATTATTTCACAAACTCTAGATATCCTTTCAGATATTACAGGAATGCTGCCTTGTTAGTTCAATAAGTTTAAGAAAACAAGCATCAATTTTTCTTGAATCTTAGGTGGACGCTTTTAGTACCATGCGTGTACATATAGGGGAGTATTTTAAGTCAAGTACATGTTTTGGATATGACCCATCATTTTGTTGGCTTAAGCCTTGGCATTATTTCATCAACTAAAAGTATATTAGAGATTAACCATTCAAGCGGAAAAGATTAATCAACAAATTCGAGGTTTATATTACCATTATTAGTGCTGACGTTTAATGTCTTATCTCCTCTACTTTTATTTGCAGGCAAATTACTCTCTCCTTTTTTTGCCTCGCTTAATATAGCGAAATCCTCATAAGAACCTACAATTGAGCCACTAATATCGCCATTTTTTGTTTCTAAAGTTACTGTAGTACCTGCGTTCAACTTGTCCAGTTGGATATTACCGTTGTTTATCTTAATATTCACATCACCAGCAAATGAAAGTGGGGGCAATTCAATCTCTTCGTTTGATGTTTTTAAAATCAGATTTTCTATAGACGCATCAGGTATCCATACCTGAATAGTCCTGTTTTCTTGAGCAGATTTCCCACCAATATAATCGTCCCAATCTTTATGACTTGCATACACCATGGATAATTCTTTTCCGTCAGATAAATCAATTTTATAAAACTCTTTTTCACTTTCATTATAAGAAATATGAATTTTTTCATCTTCAGACTGAAAAATTTCTATTTTTCTATCTTTAACGTCAATTGTAATAGTATCAACTTCTGCAGCTGAAGTGACATAACTTTTTTCCTCATATGTTATAGGTTCAGAGGAACAGCCAGCTAGTATTACTGAGAATGTAATTAGTACACTCATAGCAAGTTTTTTTATAGCATTTATCATTTTTAAACTCTCCTATTTTAAATCGATCTTCTTTTTAATACAGCTAACCCTACAAGCGCCAATACCATACTGATGGAAAGACAAACACTGATGTGCAACAAAGCGTTTCCATTAAACATAATTTATGGCTATTTTATACACAATTAAACAAGCAGCAGAAAAAGTAAGCATGACTAGTGAAACCTTGAGGCATTATGATCGAATAGGTTTAGTAAAGCCATGTCATAAAGATGAACAAACTGGATATCGGTACTATTCTGATCAGGAGCTCGTACAACTTCAAACAATTGAACTGCTCAAAACAATGGATTTAAATTTGATGGAGATAAAAGACATTTTGCAGCAGAATGAACTCCTCAGAATTATTGCACTTTTAAAACAGGCAGAAAAAAAGGCAGATGAGAAAATCGCTCGCCTGCAATACGCAAAATCAAGAATTAAACGTGCCTATACAAATTATGAAAATAAGTTAAACAGCGTAGATAACCAAAATGGGGAATTCTTTGTCAAACATCTATCAGAAAGGGTAATCATGCTTTCTGATAAATTGGAATACCCTACGATAAAAAATTTATGGAATTATCACAATCATTTTTATAAGCAAATTGAAGAAGAGTTGCAACCACAATTTTTGTTCGAAGATATGGCAGGAATGTTTACAACACCAGAAAAAACGCGGTTGTTTACCATTTGCTTAAAATATCCTTCAATAGAGGGGTTAACAATACTACCAGAGGGTAATTATTTATGTGCCAATTGCACCGAAGAGAATAAGGATATGGTATTGCAGAAATTACTTCAAAAGGCAAAGACAGAATTTGGTGTGTGCCCAGATGTCGTTCTTCACTGCATCGTGATAGTTGGGGTTTTGCAATGGAATTATCAGATACAACTGCTCATACAGTGAGGCATATTCATGCACATAGTGCAAAATAAGTAAATGCAACAATTATCATAAGGTATTCTTTTATGGATGCTTGGTGTAGCTAGTTATCTTAATAGTTATACAAAAAATCGGAAGATCACAACTAGTGATACATCCGATTTTTTGTTTTATATGTATAGCGATAATAAAGTTGTTTTCTTCTTAATAGAACTAACACCCCTGTAGTGCAACAAAAATCTCTATAATGCAAGTAACTTTGAAAGAAAATTACAGCTTGTACATCGTCTGGTACAACTTCTCATTCGCTAATGCTTAGTGTTGAATTACTAGAGTTACAAGCTGTTAAAATAATTGATGTGAATAACATTAATACTGTTTTTCTCAAACTTTTTTCTTCCGCCCCTTAAATTAATGAAGACACCTTACCTTATTTTTCATTAATACCTTCTTCAACTAAACTGCTCCGTTAGTTCAATAAAGAAAAAAGAGCTGCATATGCAACTCAATGATCTTCAAGTAAAGCACCCGTTAGTTGAATAGCATCATTTTGAGGAAACTCCTCATAAAAAAAGACTCCTATAATTAGGTGTCTAATTTTGTTTATTTTTTTGTTTTAGAAACGGTACTACTACGATAGAAACCGCTAATGACATTAGTGGGAAAATAATATTCCAAGATGTAAAACAAGATGTGAAACTGATTTCTAATTCAGGATAATAGTGTTTCATATACCAAATTTCGTATAGAGCATTCAGGAACAATGTTATTAAAGGTGCAATAAAAACCTTTTTAGCAAGAGCAGATGCTATAACACCTAATCCAATGACTATCAAGGGAACAATAAACAACTGCATCAGAAAAGGGTCTATCAATCTCATAATATCCCTCCTTTTAATCAAATCGATTAACTAAGTATTACTTGTTGAAGTAAACTTCTTCGATAGTTGAATAGCAACAGTCTTTTCGAAAACAGCCTAAGGAAAAACACCTTATTGTGTAATTTTACACTATAAGGTGTTTTTCTTCAATATTCTGTAGTTTTATTATTTGATTAATAATCTCCTGCCAAAGAGGATTCGAACAAATAGGTGACGATTATTATTTCTGATTCTTATTTAACTAAACTGCCCCGTTAGTTGAAGAACAAACATCCTTGAGAAAACATCCTTAAATAATGGTAATCACGAGAAATATTTAAGTAAAGATATATCAACAAGAGCCTACCTTAACGATTTTAAAAACTGGACTGGTATAACAGCATACAATTTCCGTAAGGCATTAGTTTCAGATATGCATGAGCGTTTAGCTGATTTTGCTACAATAGCAAAGCAAACATGACATAAGTCGATAAAGACAATAAATGACCACTATCTGAAAGTCTCGAATCGTACCGTAGATAAATTTTCACCTTAAATCAAAAAGAATGATTAATTAGATGAATATCACCTGTCCTTTCTATAACAATACATATTATAGGTTTAGAAAGGAGGGAATTTATTATGGGATATCAAAATTATGGTAACAACTATGGTAATAACTATGGTAACCGTAACAATTCATCATTCGTTTTAATCGTTGTCCTATTCATTCTTCTAATTATTGTCGGCGCTAGCTTCCTGCATTAATCTACAGCCTTTTTTTGTAGCTAGCCCATAATAATAATTGTAATGTTAAGGTATTTTAGCCTTACACATCTCTTTTCTCTCACCGAGGGTCACTTGCCAACGAGTGACCCTTTTTATAGTCTCTTTCCTCATTTACAGCACATTTACTGTTGATAAATTTCTAACTTTAATCAAATAAAGAAAGTGAGGAATAGATCAACTCCCTCACTCTCTTTACGTTAGTTGAATAAAAAAAGAGCTGTCTAAACAGCTCTACGCACTTCAACTAAAGCACCCTTTAGTTGAAGTACATTTTTTCACAAACTCATATTAGTTCGCAACTAAGAGTTAAGAACATAATTGATAAATTCTGCTTTTGCTCTAGTGTACGCTTCACGATCATTGTTATATTTTTTTGCTAAATTTCTTTTAAGAATAGCGTATTCATCAATAAACTGCCGATTAGTCCGTAATAAATCACGAAAAAGTAGCTGATTATCCCACCGTTCTTCTCCCTCAAGTAAAATATGTAAATGTACTACTCTTTTATCGTTAATTACTTTCACAAAAAATCTTTGCCAAGGTCGATTGTCTAAGTTAGGTGGTACATAATGCCAGTCGTGATTAGCTAACCATGAAGATATTTCTTTAATTTTTTGAAATGAATCAATTTTAGCCATTAAATCAATGATTGGTTTAGCTGGTAAATTAGGAATTGATGTACTTCCATAATGTTGAATTTCCGTTATGCCGAAAGTTGAAAGCAGATTAAGAAGAAGTGCTTTTTCCTGAGTACCTTTTTCTATCCACTTGGGATTTGGTTCGACAATGTCTATTCTCTCATTAGCCCAAACCGGCCATGTGCTTTCATCATGAATATCTTTCATTTTACTCCCCCTCAAGATTTTATTTTTTCAGTTTCAGTAAAATCCTTGTACCTGCATTTTTTTACAAACCTGCCCCGTTAGTTAAGTATATTTCTTCACAATCTTTATAGTGTTATTAACATACATATCCAATAAAAAATCACCTCTAAGAGAAAAACTACACCAAAGTAAATGAACAAAATTTTGATATAATTTAATTGTGTTGATCTCCAAGAAAAAGAATTCTAAAAGTCATGTTTTATAGTAAATGAAAAGTTGAAAAGAAAGCATATTTAAAAAATACTTTTTTTAGTAATTTAGGATACAGTTTTTTCAAAAACTTTGATTATTCTTTAGCAGCTCTTCTTATAGGTTTAAAATAAAGTTTGACCAAAAACACCTCGCAAACCCACATTTTACGACAAATAAAAAGAATCCATTCTGAAAAAAGATTGATCAAGAATGGAATCATTCCTCGTGAATTATTATACAATTTTTGTAAAAAGTTTGTTCATTTTCTACATGTATGTCTCCTCAATTGCGCCCTTTTCTTAAATAAACAAGAAGTCGAAAACGCTAAAAAACTCTCAATAAATTGTTATCTTAATACGAACCTCTTCTTCTTATCCATTGCGTCGCAACCCATTTTTCACCTTTGATAACAGGTTCACTACCATGTAGAGTGAGCTCATTTAATGATGCATCCTGATAAAAATATTCGAAATATACCGCCATTCCTCTTTTCGGCGATACAGAAAGGTTGAGTTTTGGAAAGAAAGTCTCTCCTCCTTCTTCTACATCATTTAGGTACATGACAAGGGTACTAATACGATTATTATTTGCTGCTTCACTGTTTTCTGCAAAAAAATCATAATGTGCTTTATATTCTTGGCCGACTGTATACTTTAAAATATGTAACCCTTCTCCATGTTCAACAGGAACATTCATGATTGAAGCGATTCGTCTTTCGATTCTAGTAAGGGCCTCACTTTCTTCTAAAAACGTACCACTACTTGTCCGAATGTTATTTATTTTGCGCGAAACTCCAATTTTAGAACGCTTCATTTTATTTTCAGATATTTCAATCAGCTCTTCACATTCTTCATTACTTAATACATTTGCTAACACGACAATAAGAGGCTCTTCTAATCTTGAAATAATTTGGATTTCTCTATCTTCTGTTACAATTGTGTTTCCAATGTGTTGAAAAATCGTTAGTTCCTTATGTTTAATTGTTTGATCTCCCATTTTTCTTTTCCCCATCTCTGATTGGATACCATAAATATATCATATTTTTCTTTATATTCAGTTTTTTCAAAAAAAAAAAAAAAGCGAGGATGTTCCGTTTTATTTAAACATTATCATAAAAAATCCTCGATTAAATTTTGAAGAAAAATTATTAAGGGGCAAATTTATGATGGAAAATTGGTGGTATTGGTTGTTTAGTGCGTTATTTTTCGGATTCATCATTTTTTTTCGCCCAAAGGGGTAAAAACTTACCGCTTGGCTTTAGCTACTTCTGCTGCCAACTCCATTCATCCACCTACTTTTTCTATAAAATAAAAAACACAACCAATTGGATGTGCCTTAGTATTTAATACAATTATTCGATTTCATTTTCTATTTTCTTGTGCGATTGTTTTGCACCATTTTCCGATAAATTTTCTTCGATAGCTCGCAATACTTCAATGTGATCAGTTAGTTGCTTAGTTTTCCCTTGTAAATTTCCTAATTTAGTAATAAATTAGCTAATTAAATCTCGACAATAAACCAATTCCTGTTCTATAGCCTCAAGTGATAGATTTATTTGTTCCAATTCAATCAACCTCCTACGACAATTATACAAATCGTAAGAAGTGGAATAATTAATAATTCCCTGCTTTTTTATAAACATAACAGTATAAATTACAATTCGTCACGGCGCTTTATGAGCGAAACTAGTACTTTTTCCCCTCACTTTTTATATCTTCTTTTATTTCATCATATAAATAATCTTCTTCAGTTACTTCCCCAAATTCGATTAATTTTCTCTTTTCTTCTTTCCACTCTTCCTCGGTATATTTATAATATGTTTTTCTTGCATCATCACAGCTTTTTCCATCAACACCTTGCCAAAATGCATAGGCATTTTCACATTTAGAGATAAATTCGCCCGCTTTTTCCTCATTAATTCTCTGCATATCTTCAGCACAACTCTTTAGGACAAAGATTAACAATACAATTAAAAATATGAAACAGAAATATTTAAAAACATATCGCCCTATTTTTCTTTTCTTTTTCATTTCACATCACCTATTTATATTAGATATTTATTGATACAGGGTTTAAAAGTAGAATATTATTATATTACACTAATATTTTCTACTTTAAAATAGGCTTTATTATTCCTGTAATTAGCGGTGTGGGTGGAGGCGAGCTTTTCTTCGCCACAATCAGTCAGCTCTTTTATAATAACTCCAACTGGATGTGAATCTACTTCGGTTGTTTAATTTCCTTCTTCATCTGTTCCGTCCTTTTGCATCTTTTCTTCTACGTCCTTAGCATCAACGAATAACTCACAGCGATTATATCCTTCGCCACTATCGCCAATTTTAATAACACGACGGTCAACCTGCAAGTCGACGCTATTTGTATCGTTTACGGTGTACAATTGTGTAATTGGGGCTACTTTTTGACCTAGGTTGATCACATGCTCTAATACCTTGCCGAACCGTGAAAACTTTGGTTTTTGTTGAGATTGTACGTCTCCGACAATTTCAAATGTGATTTTGTTCAATCCACTTCCCCCACTGTTCGGTTATATTCCTCTGTCAAAGGCTCATCACAAAAGTTTTTTGTAAACACCAAGAGGATACTTTCCTAAAAAATCAAGAGTATTAACCTTAAAATTAAATTTTTCTTTTATTGGACAAATTGCACAACTTCTTTTCATTTTAAACCATATGTTATCAATGTAAGGCATTCAAATTGGAAAGGAGGTCTTGAAAATGAGTAATATGAGAGATGTTTGTAAGTGTGATAATCAACATCACCATGAGAAAGAAGAACATCGTTGTAACGGTTGTGTATGTGATCAATTAAGACGATTACAAACGGCGACTGAAGTAGATGTTTTCTTAAGAGGTGGTACAGTATTAGAAGATGTCGTTTTTATTAGCTTAGACCGGAAAAATTGTTGCGCAATCTTTACTGATCCAACAACTGAACCTGGTTCAACACTAATCGTAGACTGCGAAGAAATTCAAGCTATTCGAATTGAAGCAGCTTAATAAGTAATAAGTGGTCTCTTTCTTTATGAAAGAGGCCTTTCTAATTAGCCAGAGAATCATCGGAATTTATTTTAGCGTAGGCTATCAACCGTACATAAAAAAGTATTTGCCATTGTATAATCGTAAAAACTTAAACGTAAAGTGTTTTGTTTTATTCCAGTTAGTTTGTAGCGATTTAGGAATAATTCATACGGATTCAACAGAATTCGCAAGAATTAGAAAATGAAGTTGTAGCATATGATTATTTCGAGAAAGACGAGTTAAGAGGATTTTTGGATGCTTCATTACCTTTTGGAAAAGCTGAAAATCGCTTCATTTTCAACTTGCTTACATGTACTGGAATGCGTTAATGTGAGTTATTAGTTTTAAAATGGTCCGATATCGATTATAATAATGCTACAATAAGTATTGCGAAAACTCTGTATAATCCGAACGGAAATACTCTTAAGTATGAAATTACGACACCAATATACGAGTTATCGACATTGAGCAAGAACTTATTGTGTTACTTAATTAGTATTATGAAGTGCAAATACCTTGATATCGACAATTGGGGATAATTACTACGAATTAGTTTTTTTGGTCACTAGGATAGATCCACCATACTTTAGTTATCCTTATCATTTGAAAACCGTGAATACTAGAAATCAATACTTAGAAAAATGAATACGATTGAAAAGCATTTAACAACACATTCTTTTAGACATACTTGCTCTTCTTTATTAGCTGAGGGAAATGTTCCACTCGAACTAATAATGGCTCGATTAGGGCATGAATCTGTTGAAACTACAAAGAAAGTGGCTTCAAAAAAATTCAATGAATTGATGAGAAATCTAGAAACTTCATAATAATTTTTATTTTAGGCATCATGATGGCATCAATACTTTAGTAATATTCTTAAAAACCTTGTCATATCAGGGTTTAATGAATACTCTTCCATCATTCCGCATATAATATGTGATGGATTTCATGCTTGACATTCTGTTTCATTTGGGAGGAACCTACATGCAACAAGGAAAAGTAAAATGGTTCAATAACGAAAAAGGTTATGGTTTTATTGAGTACAATGATGGTGAAGATGTATTCGTCCATTTCACAGGCATCCAAGAGGAAGGTTTCCGCACCTTAGAAGAGGGACAAGATGTTAGCTTCGAAATTATTGAAGGTAATCGAGGTCCACAAGCAGCAAACGTAAATAAAATATAGTGATTACAGCTATTCTACAAGTTTAACTTGAGAATAGCTTTTTTTATTGTGTGTAATTTAAGAACATCTTTTATAGCATTCATAAAGTTTGAATTTAATATTTATTTCATCAAAATTTTTTTGCCAGTTTTATATAAAATAGAATAATAAATTGATTGTAATTTCAAAACTAATCTAAATATCAACATTGTTCTTTAAAAATGTGAAAACCAAATGCTATATTAAAGTATAATCTGTAGGAAAAATAAAAAGGCGTATCAAAGTCTAAAAAAACTTTAGAAACGCCTTCAAATTATAAAGCTACTTTTTTCACTTCGAGTCTTACAATTTGATGCATATTGGTGTCTTGAATGGTAAATTCATAACCTTCAGCTTCATGCTTCTCACCCTTCAAGATGCGATCATGATTTGTCATGAACCAGCCTCCAATTGTATCGATATCTTCGTCATTAATATCGATATTTAAGAGTGCCTCTACTTCTTCCAGTCTCAGCTTTGCATCAAGATTATAATGATTTTCTGCTATTTTCTGCACTTCAGGTAACTCATCATAGTCAAATTCATCCTTGATATCACCGACAATTTCTTCAATTATATCTTCAATTGTTACAAGGCCAGATGTACCACCATACTCATCCATAAGAATTGCCATATGAATGCGCTTTAATTGAAATTTAAGTAATAAATCACTAATCGGAACCGTTTCAATAATACGAATAACAGGTTGCATAAAGTGTGTTATCTGTTTTAAAGCATTTTTTTCATCTAAAATAAAAGCTGTTAACAGCTGTTTCATATTAACAATACCAACAATATGATCCTTATCCCCGTCGACGACAGGATAACGCGTATATTGTTCTACATTAATCACATCAAATACTTCCTTAAGCGTTAAATGTTGATCAAGGCTAACAATTTCCGTTCTAGGAACCATAATTTCTTTTGCAATACGATCATCGAATTCAAAAATACGGTTCACAAAACTATATTCAGAGCGATTAATCTCACCACTTTTATAACTATCTGACAAAATCATCCGCAACTCTTCTTCACTATGAGCAACTTCCGATTCTGACTGCATTTTCAAACCAAATAATGCGGTCAAGCCTCTTGCAGAACCATTTAAAAGTTTAATGACTGGATACATAATATTGTGGAATAAAATAAGTGATCCAGCTGTTTGCAGTGTAACGGTTTCAGCCTGTTGAATTGCTAATGTTTTTGGTGCAAGCTCTCCGACTACAACATGCAAAAAAGTTACGATTGAGAACGCAATAATAAATGACACCACGGAAGAAATACGAGCATCTAAGCTGAATATCTCAAACAATGGTTTCAGTATAGCTTCAATAGTAGGTTTCCCCAACCATCCAAGCCCTAATGCCGTAATCGTAATGCCAAGCTGGCAAGCTGATAAATATTCATCTAAATTATTCGTGACCTTTTTTGCTCTTAAAGCCTTTTTATTCCCTTCAAGGACAAGCTGGTCAATTCTAGTTGATCTCACCTTTACTATCGCAAATTCCGCTGCTACGAAAAACGCAGTAAGTGCAATTAGTATTACGAAAACAACTAACTTAATGGCTATATCATTGTCCAATCATGTTCTTTATATCTGATCTGATCCTTATTTCAGATTCAGAATAAAGAATTCACCTCCTGTAAAATAAGTTACTATTACTAATCTATATGAAAGTATATGTAAATTGCAATTAAGAAGATGATTATTTTTAAAATTTTTTCATTTATCTGAACTTTTTTTATTTATTTTTTTAAAAATTACAGAATTTTTTTCATCTGGTAAACTCAAAACTTTCATTATTATCTTAAAATATTTAATTTATCATAGTCTTTTAAAAAAATCATTCTATCGTACTGATATGATATCGGATTATCCTTTTCTTTAAATATTTTATTGAGAAGATGCTGTTTACCTAGGGCGTAAAGTTATTTGAATGTTTTTAAGTCATAATGTAAAAAAAAGAGCTCCTTTAAATCGTTTGATCGACTTAAAGGCGCTACTTCAATTAATTATCATTTTAAGTTTGTTGCTGATAATGCGAAAAATTCATTGTATAATGCTTGTAAAATTTTGTTTTCAAATTCTTTACGAACACCAAATACAAGGCTGACTTCTGATGACCCTTGATTGATCATTTCAATATTTGCTCCTGTTTTTGAAATGGCTGTTGCCGCACGCGCTGCTAGACCTGTATTGTTATTCATGCCTTCTCCAACGATTACAATCATTGAAAAATCATGGCGGAAATGCACGTCGTCTGCCTGCAATTCTGTTTCAACACGTTTTACGATACGATCTTCTTTTTCAGAAGTTAACTGGTGACTTCGAATAATAACAGAAATATCATCTAAACCTGATGGTGTATGCTCATATGATATATTCTCATCTTCTAATATTTGAAGTAATTTACGACCAAAACCAATTTCCCGGTTCATCAAATATTTACTAACGTATAAAATCGAGAATCCACTATCAGCTGAAATACCAGTTACTGGGCTATGATTTGATTCACGAACAGACACTATTCTCGTTCCCGGTGCTGATGGATTATTTGTATTTTTGATACAAACTGGAATACCAATTTTATACACCGGCATTAGTGCTTCATCATGGAAAACCGAGAAACCCGCATATGATAATTCACGCATTTCACGATATGTAATCTCTTGTATTTCAACTGGACAATTTACGACTTTAGGATTTGCACAGAATACGGAATCGACATCAGTAAAGTTTTCATATAACTCAGCTTTTACCGCTGCGGCTAAAATTGACCCTGTAATATCAGAACCTCCACGTTCAAATGTACGTAGTACGCCCTCTTCTGTATAACCAAAGAATCCAGGGAACACGACGATTTCTTGAGAATCTTTTAAGACACTCAAATTATCGTATGCTTTTGGCAACGCCTGTGCTCGAGCAGGCAGATCATTTACGATTAAGCCAGCTTCAAGGGGACTCATGTATTTTGCTTTTAGTCCAATACTATCGAAGTAAGCTGCAATCATTTTCGCATTATTGTCTTCTCCACTCGCCTTTAAGCTATCCATCAACTGTTCATCCGCAACCGAACCTGCTTCTGCAATACGTTTTCGTAAGTCTGACTCAATGACTTCACAAATGACATGATCTAAACCCAGTCCATTTGCATTGCTTTCATAGCGCTTTATAACATTTTTTAGTTTTTCTTCTACCGCATCTTGTTGCAATGCAGCATTCGCCAACTCAATTAATAAATCTGTTACTTTTATGTCATCATTAAACCGTTTACCCGGTGCTGAAACGACAATCAGACGTCTTGTAGGATCTGATTGTACGATTGCCGCTACCTTTTTGATTTGTTCTGCACTTGCAACAGATGTTCCACCAAATTTACATACTTTCATTTAATCATATCCTTACATTGTTTATTTACTCATTTGTATTCTCAATAAAAACATTTGTATATTCACAGTGTACAAACACTAACTGAAGTAGTCAATAAATTTTTACAACTCTATACAAAGAATTGTTGCAATTGAACAATTATTATCATTATTCAGTTATTGTTATCAACATGTTACTAGCATCCGTCTGTTATTTCAACAATAAAAAACACCAAGAGACTAATCTCAAGGTGTTTTAACATTGAAGTAGGTTATTTTGTATAAACTTTTAAAAGTTCTTCGCCTAAAAAGTGTAATTGCTCCCCAATCGTACATGACTCGATACAAAATCGGTGGGCACCAGACTTCCCTCGGTCTTTACGAAGTTGATTTTTAACGAAGCAACCTTCACAATAATTTTCCATCATTTCGTCAATTTCTTTTATGACGGTTACTTTGTTCATCAAATCGATTCACCTCTAAATTTCAATAATTTTTATTTTACTACTTGGAGCATTTAGTTACAATTATTAGCTTTCTACAATTGCTTTTTAGTTTACGCTATCCAAACTAGTCCTATTCCTTTTCTGCACCTTTTCATATTTCTCTACATCAAATATACTTAAGTAATAAATATGATGTAGCAGGTGACTAAATGATTGAATTATATATTGATGCAGCAACTGCTGGAAACCCTGGTCCTAGCGCAATAGGAATATTCATTAAAGGTGAAGGTCAATTAATTAAAATTGGTGAATCTATAGGGGAAAATGATAATCACACTACAGAATTCATCGCACTTGTTCGCGGATTAACAGAAGCGTTAAAATTATCTACGGGTATGATCTCTGTTCGTTCTGATTCTAAAATAGTTGTCGCATCTATTGAAAAGGAATATGTAAAAAATGAAGCATATAAACCATATTTAGAAGAAGCGCTTGAGCTTTCAAAAAAATTCGATTTATTTTTCATTAAATGGATTCCTAGTTCTGAAAATCGTGCAGCAGATACACTTGCAAGAGAAGCATTGCGTTCATATCAAAAAAAGCAAACTCGTTAATGGAGTTTGCTTTTTGCTATTTCACTTCAGTTAATTGCTTTTTCAATTGCGTCAACATAAATGCTATTGCTCCAATCGCAACAACAAATGCTGCAGCAAGATAAACTTCTACATAACCATAATGTGTGGCGATAATACCAAGAAGCCATGACCCTAAGGCAATCCCTACATCAAATAGTGTAAAGAATGTAGCAGTAGCATAGCCAGTACGTCTAGGATCGGTGGATTGAATCGTCATTGATTGGAAACTTGGTACAAGTGCTCCGTAACCAAGTCCAATTAATACTCCCGCGAGCATGAATAACACTGGCCCATTGACATAAGCTAGCGTAATTAATCCTAGTATAAAAAGGATAAAACCTGGAATAATAACAAATTTAGGTCCTTTTTGATCATACAGGCGTCCTGTAAGTGGACGGGTTAACAGCATGGCTGCTGCGTAAACTGCATAAAATAAACTAGCAACTTCCATCAAACCCTTTTGTTTTGCGTAAACAGATAAGAAAGATAATACACTAGCATAAGCAATTGCAACAAAACATGCTAAAGCAGCTGTAGGTAATGCCTTCTTCTCGAATAAATCTGAAAAGGCTATCGAAAATTTTTGTTGTTTAGTGCCCTGTGGAATATCATCTAATTTAATCGATAGCGCTGCAATACCTCCTATTAAAATAACTGCACTCATAATAATGAACAAAATTTCGAAATTTAAATACTGAATGACCAAAAGACCAACAAAAGGTCCAAGTACTACCGCTAAGTTTAGTGACATTGTAAAATATCCAAGTCCCGCACCCTTACGAGATGGTGGAACGATATCTGCAGCTATAGAATTATTTGCTGTCGTTAATATGCTAAAGAAAATCCCTTGTATAAAGCGCAGTAATAATAAAAGTGCAAACGGCTTAAAGAATAAGTATAGTACGGTACATACAAAGTAACCGATTAAACTAATATAAAGCAGTTTACGCTTTCCAAAATGCTCTAAAACTTTCCCCGTAAATGGGCGTGTAATAATTGCAGATAGTAGGAAGATAGATAATAATAAACCGGCATCACTATCAGAACGGTTTAAATCTTCAGTTGCATAAAGTGGTAACACGGAAACTAATCCGTAAAAAACAAAAAACACGGCCATATTCGTACAGAAAAGACTAATAAACCGTTTCGTCCAAATTTTTTCTAACTTTTCCAATGATTCGCTCTTCCTTTCAACTTACATATCAGCTCTAGCAGCTGCTGTTGTTCCTCATCATTAAACGTTTCTATCAAACCCTCCTCAAATTGCAATACTGAAGCTAAAACATCAGGGAATTTTTTCTTACCTTCTTCGGAAAAGGATACTATTTTTTCTCGACGATCTTCCCCTTCTGTTCGCACAATCCAATCAAGCTGCTCTAGTCTTGCAACAGTTCGTGTCACAGTAGGTGCCTCAACCTTTAAGTACTTCCAGATGTCTGTTAATGACATCGGTCCATTTTTATTAATCGTATAGAGAATCGTCCACTGACTGCTATAAAGGTCATGCTCTTTTAAACAACTGTTTAATTTATTTGTAATATCTCGAGTAGTTTGAAAGATTTCATGAAATAAAGGATTCATTTGTATACCTCCACATTTTATTTACCTAAGTAAATAATAATTTAATTTTATTCCTACTAATATCGTTTGTAAAGAGGGATTTATATTCATAATTAAAAAAGAGGCTACTCTTATGTTGATTTCCCAACGCAGAATTGCCCCTCATATTATTAAAATTATTAATTTAATCCAATACCCATTCTATAATGTGATGAAGTAAAGAGAAAGTTAAATGATTCCCCGATTCCATCCATTTCTTATACTTTTTCTTTTCTTGAAAACAACAGGAGACTTAAAACAATAAGTAAAACAAACCCAGCAATAGTAGAAGGAATAAACCCAATCCTATCATCTAAATATAAACAGGTGAATAGAGGTAAACTTATCAATAAGAACATTTTTATAAAATACTTTTTAGACATTTAATACCTCCTTTATTAGCCTATCTTTATAATACCTTTAATTTCCACTTTACCCAAATAATTAATAAAAATCACTTTATATCAAACATATTAATCACTACTTCAACAAAAAACCGTAAGAGCAATTTCACTCTTACGGTTTACTATAGATAACTTAATTTTCAAATTTAAGTTTTTGTCTAACAAATTAACTCTAAGTTTTTTCAGCTCTTTTGATTGACTGTTATATTTAAAAAGGCGCCTATTGCACCACTAAAACCATGGTCTTCTAAGAAGATAGGCGTTTTCTTTTTTAAAATTGTGTAGTTGGCGATAACTTTTTTTAATGCTTCGTTTTCGTTTAGAGTTGTACCAATATATATAATATGTTCGACTTGATTTTGTTCTGCTAGCTGGATACTTAATGTTGTGATGACTTCCCCTACTAGGCCTTGCACTGTTGCTAAAATATTTTCAATAGGGTGATTCTTCGTTTCATCAATTCCCATTTTACCAAAGTTACTTGCCGTTAAAGTACCTGCAATCGGAGTATCCATCCCTTGATAAATATCTTGTACTAGAAGATCAATTTCTTGTCTTTCACCATACTGTGCCTTTTTAATAATTTCATGATAGTCGTATATTCCTGTCGTTAATGCTGCCAGTCCGACTAGTGTTCCTCCACCAATACCAGTACCACCAACACGATTATGTGTTTCACCATCCATAAAATGAATGGATGTACCTGTACCAACATTTGTAATGATGCTGCGGTCAAATTGATGACCATGCTGAATTAGTTGATATCGAACCCCTTTTAATGTAGCTTCAAATTCAACTATGTAATGGATGGATTTTACTTCTTTTAGTAAATGTTTAACTTGCTCTGCTCTTCCGCCTGTTAAGCCAATCTCTTCTATTTCAGGGTGATTGCTAATCCAGTCCGTTACAGCTTGTAAGTGATTCGAAGGGAAATGCTCTAACACTAGCTCGCCAAATTCATTTTCATAAGCTAATTTTGTTAGTGTACCCCCTGCGTCTATTCCAATTGCCTTAGTCATACCATTCTCCTTTGTGATCGCCCAATCTAAACTTTACTGCTATGTGCAGTTTTGTGCAATGATTTCCTACGATGTTATCATTTTTTCTAAAATTCTAATCACTTATTTTGAAAAAACTATATTCCCTGCAACAACTGTCTTAAGTGCAATAGCGTTTGGAATTTCATCTAATTCGCAAACAAATAAGTCTTTGTCGAAAATAGAAAAGTCCGCATCATATCCCGGTTGAATGGTACCCCTTACCTGTTCCTTGCTAATTACCTTGGCGCTACCAGTTGTATAGAGGGAAATTGCCTCAAAACGTGTAAGTTTTTCTGTTGGGATATATCCTTCATGGCTTTCCTCATGCTTTTTGCGAGCGATTGCAGCATGAATACCAAGCAAAGGATTCGCATCTTCAATCGGTGCATCGGAACCTCCTGCACATATCAATCCTTTATCTAAAAAACGTTTAAATGGATAGGTCAATTCAGCTCGCTTTGGACCGATTTTATCAACAACCCATGGGAAATCAGAAAGGATAAATTGTGGTTGAATATCTAAAATAACGGGCAATTTACTCATTCGTTCAATCAGTAAGTCATTAACAACACTGCAATGAATAAGCCTATCTTTTTTTCCATTCGTTATAGGATTAGCTTCGATTGCTGTCAATACTTGTTCAAGAGCGGCATCACCAATTATATGGACTGCCACAGCTTCACCATAAGAACGTGCCAATTTTACAAGTTGATCAAGTTGTTTAGAGGTATGGATGAATAACCCTTTATTTTGTGGCTGATTTTCATATGGTTCAAGTAATGCAGCTGTTGCACCACCAAGTGCACCATCAGAGAAAATCTTCATCGCACCGGGTTCTACAAATGGCTCAGTAAAAGTTGCGTTTGAGGTCATCATTTGTTCGAACGCAAGATGATGCCTTAATAAATGTGCTCTAAAATTTTTCCTTTTACCTATAATTTCATTAAAAGCATTCAGCGGATTGGAAAAATGCCCATAATAACTCATATCTTCAGTATGTCCACCAGTTAAACCAAGTGACAGCAAATGATTTACGGCTAACTCTAATGTATTTGTTAAAGAATATTCTTGCTCTACAGGTATTTGATCTAATACTTTGTAAAGCGCTTGATCATATAATAGTCCCGTTAATAATCCATTTTCATCTCGACCAATTTCACCACCTTCTGGATTTGGCGTTTCTTGAGTAATATTACCAGCAGCCATTGCTGAAGTATTCGCAAGAACGACATGTCTGCATATACGTTTTAGGACGATCGGTTCTTGACGAATAGCATCCAATTCTTGAACAGTTGGAATGCGAATATCATTAAATTGATTTTCATCCCAACCTTCAGCGATTAACCATTCTTCACTAGAACAATTAGCAGCTGCTTGTTTAATAACATCTAGCAACTCATCAGAAGATTTCACATTTGTTAAATCCAGTCGCAACAGTTTTTCTCCATAGCCAATCATATGTAAATGACTATCAACAAACCCTGGATACATCACGGCTCCTTGCAAATCAATATCCTCTTCTGCTTGGGTTTTTAGCTCTTCGTACGTTCCTACTTTTTTAACCTTACCACTCTCAACAAGTACCGCTTCGACTGTATCCCCATCATGTTGCATCGTGTAAATTGTACCACCAAACCATAATTGTCCCATTTCCCCTGTCCTTCCTCTAAATAAGTTTTTCGAAATATTCTTATTATATCATTTTGAACAAAAAGGACGCATTGATAAGGTAGGTAATCTAGACGTCAATTCTCATTATTATTTAATAAAACTTAATTGACTGATTGTATTTTCTTTTACTAAACTCCACTTTCTATTAAATGTATAAAAATAAACACGACTCTTTCCCCAAGTAATCTCTACAAAGTTTATAAAAGATATAATAAAGGGAAAATTCGTAATTTATGCTTAGGTTTTTATTACACAAAAAAAGAAGGACGAACAAAGTTCGCCCTTCTTACCACAATTCAACATTAATTATTGACTTGTTAATTTTGTATATATTGAGAAAAGTTTTTGGATTTCATCTTCTGAAAGAATTTTGAAATATTCTTGTCGCATTTCAGCACCTAACAAACTAGCTTCCTCTAAGATTTCTAACCCTAGTGGTGTAATTTGAATATAAGAAATTCTTCTATCATATGAATCCTGACATCGAACACAATATTGATTGTGAATTAGTTTTTCTGCTAAATGTGTTAAAGAAGGCGGTGCAAACTCAAGGTATTTTGCAATATCCGAAGGTTTACTTTTACCATGTTCTTTTAAATAGCTCAATACTAATATATGTGATATCCCTATATTAACTTTAAATAACTTTTTCCAAGCTAAAATCATGTTCTCATTTGCTTTATCAAGTACATGGACAAGGTCAAATAGGGTAGGATTATTTTTCAATGGCATCCAACTCCATATACAAAATTATTGTGCTGAGAATCCACCATCGATTACAAGTTCAGAACCAGTAATAAATGAAGCTTCATCAGATGCTAAAAAGATTGCAGCGTTTGCAATATCAGCTGGTTGTCCAAGACGAGAAAGTGGAGTCGCTTTAACCATAGATTCTACGTATGCAGCAGAATCTTTTAATACAGCAGTCATTGGTGTTTCGATAATTCCTGGGAATACTGCGTTTACACGTACGCCAAATTTACCGAATGCAGTTGCAGCAGCTTTAGAAATAGCACGAACAGAACCTTTAGAAGCAGAGTATGCATTTAAGCCCATGCCAATTTGAGCTGTGAATGAAGAAATGTTAACGATTGAACCCTTTCCATTTTCTTTCATTACTGCAGAAACGTGTTTCATACCTAAGAAAGGTCCGAATGCGTTAATATTGTGCATTAATGACCAGTCATCAACTGTAATAGCATCCATTGGTTTTTCTGATGAAATTCCAGCGTTATTAACAAGGATATCAATTTTACCAAATTTTTCAACGATATTTTCAACTAGCTCTTTCCAGTTTGCATCATCCATAACATTTAATTTCATTCCGAAAATGTTTTTTCCGTTGTCGATTGCAGCGATTGCAGCATCGTTAATATCAGCTGCAATAACAATTGCGCCTTCTTGAGCAAATAATTCTACCATTTTTGCTCCAATACCTGATGCTCCACCTGTTATGATTGTTACTTTATTATCTAATCTACCCATTATAAAAACTCCTTTTATAGAAAATATTTAGATGTCTAAGGATTTATGTGAAACTAAATTTATTAGACAACTAAATATTATCACGTTTAAATATTTAACACAAAACATTTATTTTATTTCTATAAGATTTATTTGTTTATACGGATTTAGTTGTATCTTTTTCACTATTTGATATACGATAGTATGGAAGATTTTTTGATTGAACGGAGGAAGACAAAATGTCAGAACAAAAAGCACTCTATAAAGAAGCGATGAGCGTTTTAAAAGCAACAAGTCGCACTTTTTTTATTCCTATTACATTTTTGCAAAAAGAATTGAAAACAACTGTTGCAACAGCATATTTATGCATGCGAGCTATTGATGAAATTGAAGACCATGAGGATTTAGATATCGCCGTTAAAAGCGATCTTTTACGCCAAGTAAGTACTATGTTATTAAAACCATTTGATAATGAAGCTTACTTATTATTACTTAAACCATATGAAAATATACTGCCTGAAGTAACAATCCGACTTGGTGATTGGCTGGCACTATGTCCTGAAGATATTCGCGAGACAATCGCTGCTTCTACAAGTGAAATGGCTGAAGGTATGGCTAAGTGGGCAGACAAAAATTGGGTTGTTAAAACAAGAGAAGATTTAGACGACTACACATACTACGTAGCAGGTCTTGTTGGGACGATGCTATCTGATATTTGGCGCTGGGGTGCTGGCATCGAAACAGACCGTGAATTAGCAATCGGTTACGGACGTGGTTTACAAGCGGTGAACATTTTACGTAACCAAGAAGAGGACGATGAACGTGGTGTAAGCTTCATGCCAGATGGTTGGACACGCGATGATCTATTCAAATACGCTGAGGAAAACTTGGCTAAAGGTGATTTGTATAATAAAAGCATTAAAAAACGTAGCATCTTAATGTTCTGTAAAATTCCTTTGGCACTTGCACATAAAACATTACAAGCTATGCTTAACGGTCATGAGAAAATGACACGTCAAGAGGTTGAACAAACTGTTGAGGAAGTAACGAAGGCAGATTAACCTATAATATTATACTAAAAGAAATACACAATACAAAAAAATTGGCCGAGTAGAAAAATTAATCTACTTCGGCTTTTCTATTACAAAATATTTAAGAATTAGATAAAGCAAGTACTTCCTCAATCCCTGAAATCATATCATACGCGCCTTTAGAAGTATTTACACAGACGACAATTTTGAGATCTCGCTTAGGGTAAAATGCAGCATGGAAATTAACTCCTGGATCATAACCCATTAACAAATACTTAGATACTTCTTCATCGTTTTTTTCAATCCAAATTCCGTAACCATATGATAGCCCTTCAACTTCATGAGCATGAGGCGTTAACATTTGTTTGGTTATGCTTTCACTCAAAAGTTTATAGTTTGTTAACGATTCCCATAGCTTCATCATATCTGGTGCAGTAACATAAGCTCCGCCATCAGACCCTCCCTTTACAGGTAGAGAGTATATATTCGTTTTCCATGTACCATCAGAAAAATCAATATATCCAATCGCTGTTTTTGCAGGCAAAGCATCCATTTCAAAATATCCAGAGTCAAGCATTCCTGCTCGTTGGAAAATATTCGTTTCAACATATTCGCTAAAGCTCATACCAGTTATTTGTTCGATAATTAAACCAAGCAAAATATATCCCGAATTATTATATTGAAATTTTGCACCTGCAGGATATTTCATTTCCTCATTTTTAAACAATGGTAAGAAATCTTGTAAGTTTCTTATATGGTACATAGGTGTCTTAATCCATAGTTCTTCAAAATCATTCATTACTTCTTCATCAAAATAATCCGGAATACCAGAAGTATGCGTAAGCAAATGGTGAACTGTAATATTTTCATCAAAATGCGGAAATTCAAATGGTAAACAATTTTGTAATTTCGAATCAAAGGAGAGCTCTCCTTTTTCGATAAGCTGACAAATGGCGATAGCTGTGAAAACTTTACAACCAGAGGCGATGCCGTATTTTGTATTTACTTCATTTTCAATTTTTTCACTTCGATTTGAGTAGCCGAAACTTATACTAGCTAGTGAATCAGTTCCCTGCTTCGTAAAAATGGTACCTGAAAATTGAATCTTTTGTTGAACAGACTCTATCTTCCTTAACAGATTTTCTAGTTTCATATGTGATTCCCCCTGCGCAGCAGAATTAGTCTATTAAAATCTTCTCACTTCAAACTACCATAAATAGAAATATTTTGGTATTATTTTCTATTTAATTATCTATTTTAATTTACTTTTTTAAATAATCTCTTCTTAACTCTTCAGGCACCATGTTAACACTAGTGGCCTAAATAATATGCATTGTATTTGCCATTCGTGATAGCTAAGCTATAATCCGATTCATAATCTACAACTTCTACGCCTTTTTCTCTTCGTAACTTCTTTTTCCAGTCTTTTGTATCTGCAGACATATGTACAGTTACTTGAAAGCCAAGTTTTGCACTCATTATTCCAAATTCAACCCTAAATTGTTCGTTGATCCAAAGGAAATAGAATATTTTGAAAACAGAGTATGTACCTCTTTAGAAGCAAGGAATTCATATGAATCTACTATCGTCAGTAAATCGTCTTCTAATGCTATTTTTCTACATGTTTTAGAACTTCCTAAATGCCACGACGCGCTTTAATCGAGCCTGAGACAGGCAATGTATTATCGCATTTTAATAAGTGTTTCCCTCTCATCAGTTACTTGGTAATAACTATTTAAAAGGCTCTTTATTTCAGCTATTTTTACAATCTTCGATTCAATAATTCCCTTTGAACTAGTTGTTTCAGGAAAAGCATTTTCTATAAAACGAGCAAAACGCAGCAGTCTCTCTACTGCGTTATCAATAGCTTCTCGCCCTATTTCATTATTAGTATTACTCAACTCAGAATATGGGCTGAATTTTTCGTTTAACCAAAGTATTTCTTTAGGAGTTTTACCCTCTTTAATTGTGGAAAAGCATTAACCAAATTATTAAAATCAATTGAAATCAAAGTTATTTCATCCAAGTTCACGATTTCGTCAAAATTTCTTTGCATAAACGGCGGAAAGCTTCGGCAAATTCAAAATTAGCCTCTTTTGAACGTTTTTTTGGCCCCTTCGTTCTACCACCAGCTTGCCTTATTTTCTGACCTAGATGTCTTGTAAAAAGTAATTGTTCTATATTATCCGATGTGTAATTTCTTCCGTTTTGATCAATAGCATAACCAGATTTAGCCAATACCATAGCTGCCAAACCATAATCTTGAGTAACTACTATGTCACCCTTTTGTAAGCGGTTAACTAGTACAAAATCAACAGCATCGCTCCCTTTTGAAACCATAACCGTATCCGCACCTTCGCGCTCAATTTGATGGGCAGTATCACAAAAAATGGTTACTTTCAATTGGAATTCCTGAGCTATTTTTATTATTAAATCAACAACAGGACAGCCATCTGCATCTATCAAAATTTCAGTCATATTTATAACCTCATTTACATTTTATTTACTTATCATTTACACTTGTATGATATTTCAAAATCATTACTTTTGACACCGTTATCGTGCATATATATTCATTTTAATTGTATATTCATAAATATTACAATATTGAATTATTGGAAAAAGAGCGCTACTATGTTCTAATAGGTCAAATATTACTGGGGGTATTCACAATGGTCACAATTACAACAGAATCAAAGCAAATTGCAACACAGTATATCGATGATGTGTTTAACAATTTGAAAAAACACCACTCACATGAGCCTGAGTTTTTACAAGCTGTTAAAGAAATCATTTATTCATTAACTCCTGTTTTTGCTAAACGTCCTGAATTAATGGATGCAAGTTTATTAGAACGCATCATCGAACCAGAACGTGTAGTAAAATTCCGTGTTTCATGGGTAGACGATAGTGGTAAGGTACAAGTTAACCGTGGTTATCGTGTACAATACAGCAGTGCAATTGGACCTTACAAAGGCGGACTTCGTTTCCATCCATCGGTAAACGAAAGTATTATTAAATTCCTAGGTTTTGAACAAATTTTCAAAAACTCGTTAACTGGCCAACCTATCGGGGGTGCAAAAGGTGGTTCAGACTTCGACCCTAAAGGGAAATCAGATGCTGAAATCATGCGCTTCTGTCAAGCTTTTATGACAGAATTACACAAATATATTGGACCAGATGTTGATGTACCTGCTGGTGATATCGGCGTAGGAGCCCGTGAAATCGGCTTCCTTTTTGGTCAGTACAACCGCATTCGTGGTGCTTATGAAGCAGGTGTTATTACGGGTAAATTGCCACGCTTTGGTGGTAGTTTAGCACGTAAAGAAGCAACTGGCTATGGTACAGTTTATTTCGTTCAAGAAATGCTAAAAGAAATTGATACTACATTCCAAGATGCAACAGTTGTAGTTTCTGGTTCTGGTAATGTTTCAGTATACGCTATTGAGAAAGCACAACAACTAGGTGCAAAAGTTGTAGCATGTAGCGACTCAAACGGCTATATCTTTGATCCAAATGGTATTAACTTAGATACTGTTAAACAAATTAAAGAAGTTGAACAAGGCCGCATTAAGGAATATGTGGAACGTCATCCTGAGGCTACTTTTAGTGAAGGTTGTTCTGGTATTTGGACTATTCCATGTGACATTGCTCTACCGTGCGCTACTCAAAATGAAATTGATGAAGAATCCGCTAAAACACTCGTTACAAACGGAGTAAAAGCAATCGGTGAAGGTGCGAACATGCCTTCAACTCTGAAAGCAATTCAAATTTATCTAGAAAACAAAGTTCTTTTTGCACCTGCTAAAGCAGCAAATGCAGGCGGTGTTGCGGTTTCAGCACTTGAAATGGCTCAAAATAGCATGCGTATATTCTGGACTTTTGAAGAAGTCGACGAAAAATTACATGATATTATGAAGTCAATTTATAGTAACAGCGTAGATGCTGCAAAAGAATATGGTTATGAAGGTAATTTACTAATTGGTGCGAATATCGCAGGTTTCTTAAAAGTAGCAGATGCAATGATTGCTCAAGGTGTTATTTAATTTTAACACTTCCTATAGTTAATCTTCAAAGCAGTAAATCCGAATGGGTTTACTGCTTTTTAGATAAATATTCGTCTTTTTTACATAGATTCCCCTTTATTATGAAAAAAACTATCATTTATACTCTAAATAACTTACAATAACTATGAAACGGAGGCTGAATGTATGGAACTTAAATATCAAGGGAAAACTAAAGATGTGTATCAATTAGAGGATGGTCCTCTATTATTAAAATTCAAAGATGATGTAACTGGTGAAAACGGTGTGTTTGATCCGGGTGCGAATACTGTTGGCTTAACAATTGATGGTGCAGGTCGTGCAGGTTTAAGTCTCACTACATTCTTTTATAAAAAGTTAAATGCAATTGAAGTCCCTACTCATTTCATTTCTTCTGATATAGAAAATGCGACAATGACTGTAAAGCCAGCAACTGTCTTTGGTAAAGGACTTGAAGTTATTTGCCGATTCCGTGCTGTTGGTAGCTTTTTACGACGCTACGGCGCTTATGTAGAAGAAGGACAAAAACTAGAGTCTTTCGTTGAAGTTACGATTAAAGATGATGATCGTTTAGATCCACCTATCTCGGCTGATGCATTAGCTGAACTTCAAATTCTTTCTCTTGAAGAATATGAAACTTTAAAACAACGTACTGTAGAAATTTCAAACTTCGTTAAAGCGGAACTAGCTAAAAAAGGTTTGGAACTTTATGATATAAAATTAGAATTTGGTCGCGATGCTAAAACTGGCGAAATTTTATTAATCGATGAAATTTCTGGTGGAAATATGCGCGCTTACAAAGGTTCAGACTATATTGAACCACTTGAACTTGAAAAAATTATGCTTTCAAAATAAGCAGTCCTCAAAGCTAGCCGATATATTGGCTAGCTTTTTTTTACAGGGAATAAACTATTTATAGTGAATTATTTTACTTTACTAAATATTTTCAATATAATGAAGATAATTCGAGATTCGTAATTTTAAAGGAGAGATTAATAATGAAAAAGAGTTTTGCACCACGTAATTTAATACCTGTTGAACAAACTTGGGACTTATCACCTCTTATTGATTCTATTGAGACATACAATGCTGGAATTGCTCAAATTGAAAAAGACGCACTTTTATTTAATCAAAAATACACTGGTAATATTATTGATTCTTCATCTGTCGTACAAGTATTGACAGACTATGAGAAACTAAATGAACAATTCGTTCCTTTTGGTGCTTATGCTAGCCTTTCATTAGAAGTAGATCAAACGAATGATGATGCACAGATGCGTGCAAGTAAGTTTGGATCAATAGCTTCAAAAATCGGTAGTCAATTATCATTCGTACATAGTGATCTTTCAGCGCTATCTACTGAAATTTTAGAAGAAGCTGCTACAATTGCTCCACAATTTGAAAATTATCTCAAACAGATAATCAAGAAAAAAGCATATCAGTTACACCCTGAAGTCGAAAAAACATTAGCAGCACTTAGCTCTTCTTTAGATGCCCCATATGAGCTATATAACACGACAAAACTTGTTGATATGAAATTCGACAACTTTACAGCGAATGGAGAATCTTTCCCATTAAACTACAGCTTATTTGAAGGAGACTGGGAATTAGAATCTGACGTTAATATTCGTCGTGCAGCTTTTGAAGCTTTTTCAAAAAAACTTCGCGAGTATCAACATACAACTGCCAAAACGTATAATACGCATGTCACGACTGAAAAAACCCTTTCGGATTTGCGAGGATATGAATCTGTAACAGATTACTTACTATTTGATCAAGAGGTCGACCGTACATTATATAACCGACAAATTGATTTAATTACTACAGAATTAGCACCTCATATGCGCCGTTATGCAAAGCTGTTACAAAAAGTTCATGGTTTAGAAAAAATGACGTTTGCTGATTTGAAAATTCCATTAGATCCAGAATTTGAGCCTATGATTACAGTGGAAGAATCAAAGAATTATATTGAAAATGCTCTTCAAATTATGGGTGATGAGTATATGGAAATGGTTGAGAAGTCATACAGTGAACGCTGGATTGACTTTGCCCAAAATGAAGGGAAATCAACAGGAGCATTTTGCTCAAGTCCTTATGGTTTCCATCCTTATATTTTAATCTCTTGGACTAGTCGTATGAACGAAGTATTTGTTTTAGCTCATGAACTTGGCCATGCAGGACACTTTGTCAATGCACATAAGAAGCAATCATTATTCAACAGTCGTCCGTCAACTTATTTTATCGAGGCTCCTTCTACGATGAATGAGATGTTGATGGCAAATTACTTATTGAAAACAGCAGAAGATACTCGATTTAAACGTTGGGTCACTGCATCAATTATCTCACGTACTTATTACCATAATTTTGTTACACATTTATTAGAAGCTGCATATCAACGTAAAGTGTATGACAAAGTTGACGCAGGTGAAAGTGTAAATGCAAATGTATTAAATCGATTAAAACGTGAAGTATTGGAAGATTTCTGGGGTGATGCAGTCGAAATCACTGAAGGAGCAGAACTAACTTGGATGCGCCAACCTCACTATTATATGGGCTTATATCCATATACTTATAGTGCAGGATTAACTATCTCTACACAGGTATCTCAACGTATTTTAAATGAAGGTCAACCTGCTGTTGAAGACTGGTTAAAAGTATTACAAGCTGGTGGAACGAAGACGCCTGTAGAGCTTGCTCAAATGGCCGGAGTGGATATTACGACTGATGAACCACTTTTAAATACCATTGCTTATATCGGTGGTTTAATCGACCAATTAGAAGTACTAACGGAGGAACTAAACGCAACAGTTATAGATAAATAATCTCTTCACCATTCAACTTCTGATTGGCAGTAAAAACTGTCTTTCGGAAGTTTTTTTATCCTAATATTCTAATTTATTTGCAGGATTATTACATAATATGTCGAATATAAAATTGAAGATGGTTACTCATAAATAGATATTTACATAGCTTGTTCTTTAGCTTTTTTAAGGAGGAGTTCCTAAATGCCGTTTCAAAAAAACTATGAAACTGTAGATAATCTAGTCAACACAAACTTTTGGTCGTTGCAAAGGGCACTTTCAAAACTTGACACTGTCTATTTCGGAGGATAAATGAGCATTCTTGTGAACTTGAGAGGATATAGGGGAAGAGAAATTGAAATTTCCAGAGGATATTTCTGCAAATAAAAACGCGACTTAATAATAAAAATTATAAAGTCACGTCTATTGCCTATGTAATTATTTTATTATACAGGCTTATCTAGAAATATATTTTGTTTGTCGATTTTTTACCCAAACACCCAATACCACCAATAGAATCATACTAACAGCAGGAATGACATAAGCCATTTGTGGGAATGTTTGTTCAACAAATCGCTCTCCGTACTTGTCTGCTACAATCATATGCCCCGCTGTATAAGCAATCATTAAAGCACCTATCCAAATAAGAATCGGGAATTTTTCCATTAATTTAATGATTAACTGACTACCAAATACAATGAGTGGAATACTTACAGCAAGTCCAAGTATAACTAGGCCCATATGTCCATCTGCAACTCCAGCTACTGCTAGTACATTATCTAAACTCATAACGAAGTCAGCTATGATAATCGTACGGATAGCTGCAAATAGTGAACTACTGCTTTTCAAATCAGGGTCTTCACCGTCAGATTTTAATAAATCAAATGCAATATAGAATAATAATAAACCACCAACTAATTTAACTAATGGAATTTGTAATAACCAGACTGCAACGAATGTAAGTAACACGCGTAAAATAATGGCTCCTGCAGTACCGATGAATATGGCTTTTTTCCGTTGTCTTTTTGGTAAGTTACGACATGCTAGCGCTATGACTACAGCATTATCTCCACTTAATACAATGTCTAGTAAAATAATGGATAAGATCTTTGTTATAAAGGCTGCATCCATTTAATCTCCTTCTTTCTAGTTAGATATCCTTTACTATTCTACTCTTATATAAATAAATGGAAAGTAAAAACTCTGGACAGACTCTATTTTATGTGAAAATGGCGATAATTATGTTATGAATGCGCAAAAAAGCGAGCAAAATCATAACTTTGCTCGCTTTTTTAGTTCTATTTTGCTTTCAATTGAATCAATTATTTCTTTGAAGATCCTTTTTCAGGTGCATACGCTGTAATCCAATCACTATAACTACCTGTGTACAGTTGTACATTTGAATATCCTTCTTCTTTTAAAATAGCGAATAATGGTGATGCTGTTACACCACTACCGCAATAAACTACTATTTGCTCATCTTGTCGAACAACATCACGCAATTTTTGATTTGTTGTTAAAACTCCATCTGACTTTAATTGCTCCCAATCAAAATTTCGTGCTCCTGGAATATGACCTGCCACCTTATCTAGCGGCTCTATTTCCCCTAAATATCTCGCTTCAGCACGCGCATCTAGTAGCACTTTTTTTACTTTCCCATCAACTATCTCTTTGACACCTGTACGATTTACATAAAGATCGTCTTGCCATCTTGGTTTAAGAGCAGTATTTGTCACTGATTGTTCTCCTGATTGAACAGCAATACCCGCTTCCTTTATGGCACTGTAGCCCTCTTTTACTATTTTGGCATTTTTAAAACCACCATATTGTAGCATCCACCATGCACGTGTTGCAAAGGGTGAAGCACCTTGATCGTAGACAGCAATTGTTTTGTCCGTATCATAATGTAAACCACTTCTTTCAAACAACGCCTGTAATTGATCTTTGTCGGGCATTGGATGACGTCCCTCATCTTTTGTCATATCTGAAAGGTCTTTTTCTAAATCCCAGTATACTGCTCCTTTAAAATGTTCCTGATTATAAAGGTTTCGTCCTTCTTCTGCATTTTGCAGATTATAACGCGCATCAATCCAGATAGTATTATTCACGTCTAAATCTTTGATTGAAATAAATACGTTCACCATTACTTCACAACTCCTTCAAATAAAGATGAGTAGATTTTTTTCCATTCAACAAGCTTGCTTTCTTCTTGTAAAAGCTCACGTTCTGTTGCAATTTGCTCTGTTGCTTGGGCACTTAGATGATGACGTAAACTTTCTGCTTCAGTATTAATAAGCGATTCAGACCAATTGTTTAAACGTTTTGCTTCCGTGTTCAAATACTGTTGTGCGTCTGGTTTTGTCAATTGTTCTAATGCTTCTCTTAATTTTAAGCGATCGCCTTTTTCAAAAAATGCTTTATTATTTTTAAAATGAGATTTAACAGATTCATACGGTGCAGTTTGTTCAAATGGCCCTACAAATTCTAGTATTGCTGGCTCTTCTGTTTCAAATGGCGTGAATGAGAAACTATCATTTACATCTTTTAATTTTCTTACATCTTCAATATAACGCTCAGTCATCTTTTTATGGATAAACTTCGCAATACGGAAGTTTGTAACACGCATTTCTTGTTCTAAATCAAAACTTAAGCTTTGTAATAATTCTTTTAATGCTAATTGTAATGCCGTTGTTGATGATTTACCTGCAAATGTTGCTGGATTATACGCTTCATTATAAAAATCTGCAAAACGATAGTAAACTCGCTGTAAAACATAGTACATTAGCTCTGATAATTCCTGCTCAACATCTTTTTTAATAACAGCTGCACCTGATTTTTCAAAACGAGTATGAATAAATTGCTCAAGTTTCGTCAGTTCCACTAGGCGTTCATCTTTACGTAGCATATTGTCCTCAGTTTGCTTAATAAGTGAAGCGAGACGGTTTTGGGTTTTATCCGTTTCTTCTACTAAAGCTTGAACTGCTAAAGAGCTCAACTCTTCAGATAGGAAATGGTGGAATGCATCTTCAAACGGCTGCATTCCTGATTCGAAATTACTTTTTTCTACTTTTTCTTTTAATGCGAGTAAACTAGAGACACCAAATAATCGAGGTTTTCGAATACCGAAACGTTGCAATTCTTGCTGTACATAGGTTTTAACTTCTCCCTCTTCTTCCTTATTTGATGCAAGATCAATAGCATTTACGATGAAGAACATCTTATCAAGCTCAAAGGCATCTTTTACACGACCTAATTGAATCAAGAATTCACGATCTGCTCGAGCGAATGCATGATTATAATAAGTAATAAATAGAATCGCATCAGCATTTCTAATGTAATCAAATGCAACACCTGTATGACGGGCGTTAATAGAGTCTGCTCCCGGGGTATCTACTAATGTGACACCCATTCTTGTTAATTCACAATCAAAATAGAAATCAATGGAATCGACAAAACAACTACGTTTTTCTTCGGCGACAAATTTTTCGAAATCCTCTCGATTTGTGCGTAAAGTCGTTCCTAACTGCTCTTTAAATTCTTCATATCCTTGTGCGAAGGCACGGATGAAAGACTTATGGACATGTAATCTCTCATCTACTAATTCCATTTGCAATCCTTCAGCAGCTTTATTGAATGCTTCTTCTAAAGTTGTCACATGCATACCAATCGCCTCATAAGACGAGATGATGTCATCTTGTAATTGGTCAGTTGTTTTTAATCGAACATCAGCCGTTTCATGAGGATGTTCTGGTGAGACAGGTCGAATTTTGTTAATTGCTGCTGTCGTTGGATTTGGTGAAACAGGTAAAACTTGTTGACCCATTAGCGCATTAGAAAATGATGATTTACCAGCACTAAATGCTCCAAACAACGCAATTGTGAAATCCTTTTTCTGAAGACGTTCTACTTTATTTTTGAGATAAGTTGATACCTCTTTAAATCCTTGTACATTCGCTACAGCATTAGCTGTATGTAATGCTTGCTTGACTGCGATAGCAGTTTGTATAGTCTCCACATCTTCAGCATTTTCGGTAGGTTTTTCTTCTATTAGAATATCTTCCTCTTGTTGTAACATCGTAGGGTCGAATAATCGTATTTGCTCAAAAGCTTCTGCATGCTCTTTTGTCCACATTGCAACATAATTATCTGCATCCTTATTTAATACTGTTGTAGCAGCTGCTGCTTTTTTCGCATAAAACTGCTCCTGTTCTTCAACATGCTCGATTTCTTTAATAACTGATACTTTTTCAGAAAGTACTTCTTGTTTTTTCTTCAACGGTTCAACAGAACCAAAAGATAATTGCTCTACAAAAGATGCCTTGTCGTCTTTCCATTCATCAGTTGTTCTAATAAACCAACGCTTTGTTGCTTCTGATACACGGTTAGCAAAATTCAACAACCCATCACCAGTCGCCAAAGCATCTTTTTTCACTTGATCTTGAATTGTCTCAAAAGGTACCTTGAATTCAATTGTATCAATTTCAAGAGATACATCATCAGTTAGTGCACCAACATCCTTCAATGAATTTTTCATCAATGACAGCATATGACCTGATATTTGTGATGTAATAATCGACTGATAAAGTTTGTAAAGCTCTTCTTTACGTAATTCTTTTTCAGCAGCAGTTTTCTTTGCGGAGAAGAACATCCCTACCTTAAAGTCTTCTTGCATACTTTCTAAGTAAAGTTTTAGCTTATCACGTAGCTCATAAGGCATAATACCAGCATTATTTAGTAACTCTTCACGTTGTTGTTCAAAGGATTTTTTCCATTTTTCAACAGAGTAAAGCTCTAATTGACGCTGGATATTGGCGTATTGATCTTTTAACTCTTGGCGATTTTCCCAATCTGAAAATGGTAGAATTTCTTCATTTGTATCGAAAATTTCTTGTTTTGTCGCTTTTAAATATTCTTCATGCTCTTTATTCAATTGTTGTAAAGTTTTTTTAGCTGTCTCAACTAACTGATCTTGCCACCCATCCATGCTACTCATGACAATTTCCTTGACTGTTTGGAAATCATTATGTGGATGCTCTAGTTCACGTAGAGAAGTAAAGAAGATACCTTTTGGAACAACTCCCCAATTTGCAAATGAAGTATGAACAGACTGCTCAAATTCAGTAAAATCAAGTTCATTATCTTTGTGTTTATCAATTTGATTGACGATTAGATAAACATTTGGATTAAATTTCATTAATTGTTTTGTAAATTGAAAATTCAACTCAGATTGAACATGATTATAATCCATGACGTAAAATACAATATCCGCTAAATGAAGTGCTGATTCAGTTGACATGCGATGAGCATCATCCGTCGAGTCTACTCCTGGAGTATCCATTACTGTTACGCCATCAGGTAGCACTGATTTTGAATGACCGATTTCAATTTGCGATACGAGCGCTCCGTTTTTAGCGAAGGCCTTGACTGTTTTAATATCATAATCACCAGTGAATTTCACTGGATCTTGTCCTGTTAAATAGGCAATTGCGTAATCGCTTTCAGATTTATGTACTTTAACAACGTTTGCACTCGTAGGTATTGGACTAGAGGGTAATAGCTGATCACCAGTTAATGCGTTAATCATGCTCGATTTCCCTGCAGAGAAATGGCCAGCAAAGCCAATCATATATTCCTTATTTAATAGTTTATTGGCAAAAAGAGTCGTTTTTTGCAAACGCTCCTCATCTGCGTTATCTTTGTAAATCAAATATTGCATTGCTGTTTGCTTTAATAATTGTTGAAGTTGCTGATCAAATACTGTCATGAAAGGCTTTAACTCCTTTTATATGTAATAAACTCATTCTAACATGTAGAAGGAAAACGACAAACAAAAAAATCCTCCCAATTTCAGGAGGATTTTGTCGTTATTTTAAATGTGCGGTTGTTTGAGTGAACACATATTTACTAACTGCACCGTAGATTAATACTGTAGCTCCAATAAATGCAAAAATCACTTTGACCGCTCCCTTTTATTTGATCGTTAAGTATATGTAATGAATATGAAAATCATTCTCATCTACCTTAATGATAATGAAAATCATCCTCTTCGTCAAGTATTAATTCAATTTTTTAAACTCGCATGTTATTATAGAAATAAAGTCACGTATCGGGAGTGTTTAAATGAGTACTTCTATTCAAATACAAGCCGTCTTGAACGGTACTATAAACGCACTAAAATCAGTTATTCCATATGATATTCAAGTATCACCTCCAACTATTACATCAGACCCTTATGAACAAAATGAAATCGGTGTGCTAATTGGCATGGTTGGCGATTTGAAAGGGCGGATCATTATTGATTCAACACCTGATACGTTTAGTGCAATCGGTGCAGGTATGTATGGCATGACATTAGAAGGAGCCATGTTAGAATCCTTTACAGGTGAATTCGGTAATATGATTGCTGGAAACCTATGTACCTTTGCTGCAGAAAAAGAATTGGATTTAGATATTACACCCCCAACTGTAATGGTCGGGCATACAAAATTATACGGTTTCCAACATGCTTTTAAACTACCTGTAACAATTGATAACACTGGTAAACTAATCATCTTATTAACTATAGATACAAATGAATAGTATTTGAGTGTCTTGTTCAATGTATTGAGCTAGACGCTTTTTTTTGCCCCAATATATTAGCATACCCATTTTCCCTTCAAAATTTCCACAAAATTTTATGTCTTTTCACACTTCATTCACATTTCATGTGCTTTAGTGTGATATTTATCACATCCCACTAAAGCTTATTTTTATATGATGAACACACGGAATTAAAGATTTACTCAATTAATAAGGGAGGGTTCAATATGGCTAACAAAAATCATTCCGACGGCGACTTAAAAGGAACTTTTTACTTAGTTATGGCATTAGGGGTCTTTATAGTTGTAGTTTGGGGTCTTTGTTTTGGACTATTTCTTGATCGCTTTTAAACTGAAAGAAGGAAGGGAAAATTATGCATCTTCATAAATACGAAAAGTATTGGCTTGCATTCGGTGTTGGCTCACTTATAGTATTCTTATTAATTACTGGTATCATGGCCTTTCATAACGGTAGCCACCCACCAAGTGCTAAAAATACGATTAACTACGAAAAAGTGGATGAAATCACTCCATTCAATAAACCTGGTGTCCATAAAGTGGAAGGAAAAGACTGGGATTATGAAGCCGTTGTAGTTGCTTCTGCATTTTACTATGATCCTCCCACTTTAGAAGTACCTGTAGGTGCTAAAGTTAAATTCATCGCAACTTCAAAAGATGTTGTTCATGGTTTCGAGGTTGCTGGTACAAATATTAATATGATGTTAGAACCTGGATACATTTCAGAATATGTAACAACAGTTGATAAAGTTGGCGAATATTTAATCGTTTGTAATGAGTATTGTGGTGTAGGTCATGCTCAAATGCATTCTATGCTTAAGGTGGTGGAACCAAAATGAGTCAAGCATTAGCTAATAAATCTAAAGTAGATGGAAATAAACAAAACATTGTTGGGAAGGTTTCCAATAAAGTTAATGATTTAATGCAAGTAGATCGTAAAGATTCTAAAGTAGCGATGGCTCATATTTATGTAGCTATGATTGCCCTTTTATTAGGTGGAACTGCGGGTCTTTTACAAGTACTTGTTCGTTCTGGCGAATTTAAATTGCCATGGGGCATTGGTTATTACCAAGTTCTAACTGTCCACGGTGTTTTATTGGGCTTAATATTAACGACATTCTTCATTTATGGATTCCAAATTGCTGCAGTTAGTCGTACTTCAGGTGCATTATCAGCAAAACAACGTCTACTTTGCTGGATTGGCTTCTGGACTATGACTGCTGGTACTGCAATGGCATCCGCTATGGTGTTATTAAATGAGGCATCCGTTCTTTATACGTTCTATGCTCCGTTGCAAGCTCACTGGATTTTCTATTTAGGCTTAACATTAGTAGTTGTTGGTTCTTGGATTGGTGGTTTGGGCCAAGCACTACGATGGATGCAATGGAGAAAAGAAAATAAAGGTCAAACTTCTCCTTTACTATCATTTATGGTCGTTTGTAATAATCTAATGTGGTTCGTGGCAACAATTGGTGTAGCTTCAGAAGTACTATTCCAACTACTTCCATGGTCATTAGGTTTAGTAGAACGTGTTGATATTCTCTTATCTCGCACTCTATTCTGGTCATTTGGTCACGCACTCGTTTACTTCTGGTTATTACCAGCCTATATGATTTGGTATGTAGTAGTTCCTAAAGTAATTGGTGGTAAAATCTTCTCTGATGCATTATCTCGATTGTCATTTATTATGTTCGTATTGTTCTCAGTTCCTGTAGGTCTTCATCACCAATTAACGGAACCTGGTGTTGACGGATCATGGAAATTCTTACAGGTTATTTTAACTATGATGGTTGTCATCCCTTCTCTATTAACTGCTTTTTCTCTATTCGCTACATTTGAAATTCGTGGTAGATCTTTAGGCGGTAAAGGCGTATTCGGTTGGTTAAAACAATTACCTTGGGGAGATGCGCGATTCTTTGTACCTTTCCTAGGTATGTTAGTATTCATCCCAGGTGGAGCAGGTGGTATCGTTAATGCTTCTTACCAGATGAACCAGTTAATCCACAATACAATTTGGGTAACAGGTCACTTCCATTTAACAGTTGCTACAGCCGTCGTATTAACCTTCTTTGGCGCTTGTTATTGGTTAGTACCTCACTTAACGGGTCGTACATTAACTAAAGAAATGAATAAGTTAGGTATTATTCAAGCAATCGTTTGGGTAATTGGTATGGGTATCATGTCAAGTGCAATGCACGTAGCTGGTTTACTTGGCGCACCACGACGTTCTGCATTCTCTGATTATGGCGGTGCTGAAATTGCTAGCACATGGGTTTCTTATCAAATTGCACAAGCTGTTGGTGGCACTCTTCTATTCATCGGTATTCTGTTATTCCTTTATATTTTTGTGAAGCTTTGCTGGTTCGCACCAAAAGGTCAAGAAGAATTCCCGATAGCAGAGGTTGCTCCTAACGCAGAAAAAACACCTGCAATTTTAGAAAACTTCAAACTTTGGATTGTGATTCTTGTTGCACTAGTATTAATCGCATACACCTTCCCAATCTTTGATATTATTACAAATGCTCCGTTGGGGTCTAAGGGATATAAGCTTTGGTAAATATATAAATCCCAAGACCCACTCTGAAGATAAAAAATACCCCCGTAAAGTGAACCCTTTTAGTCCACTTTACGGGGGTCTCTATTTTCTTATCAACAAATAAACAAATAGATCTTATATATTGTGCATCCATAAAATCAGCGTTATACAAATCTAATTTTACTTAGTAAAGTAATAAATATCAATTTTTTCTACAACCAATTTAACATAACGGACAACCTGCCTGAACTAAAACAACACACATATCATCAGGTTGGTCATGTTGTAATGCTTGAGGCATTACGATATCAATAGGTTCTATTACCTCACAATCTACCCAGCGCTCCGAAATGGCTTCTTTTATTGCATCCAACCCGTCAGTCTCTTCATTATCAAGAGATTCCATCACACCATCCGTAAAAATCAGAAGCTGAATTCTCTCATTGTAATGAACAATGTCTTTACTTATTTTCATTTCATTAAAAAAACCAACTGGACAAGATCCTTTCGAAAGGGATACGACTTTTTCATCATCAACATAGGCAAAACCAGGTGGGTGTCCTGCGTTAACGTACTCTACTGTTTTTCTCTTCGTGTCAATAATCATATAAATGGCAGTAAAATAATAATGTACAGGATTTTCTTTTTTATTTAGTATGTTCATCCACCTGTTTAACTCAACGATAATTGCTTCTGGATCAGTATTCTTCCGAATGGCATCTCGCAATACAGAAGAAATATACATACATACTAGAGAAGCTGAGATACCGTGTCCCATCATATCTAAAATAATTACCCCGTATCGATTTTCATCTATGCGTTGCCAATAATACATATCACCTGCTAGTTTGTTTGCGGGAAAATATGAAGCCTTTATCATTAGTTGTTCATTGATGATGGGCTCACTTAATAAACTACTTTGTACTTGCATCGATAAATCTAGTTCGTCTCTGAGCTTTTTATCTTGTTCTTTATGCCAATCTTTTTCATACTTTAAACGTAGACCTACTCGAATTCTAGCAAGTAAATCTATTTTATTGATGGGCTTCATTATGTAATCTATTCCACCTACATCAAGTGCCTCAGCTACCTTATTCGAGTCTTCCAATGCCGTCACAAAAATCACAGGGATGTCCTTCAAATGGGGAATATTCTGCAAGCGTCGGCATGCTTCAATACCATCCATTTCCGGCATCATAATATCAAGAAGTATAATGTCTACATTGGTTTCTTTTGGATATTCTTGACCAGCCCCTAAATAGTCAAACATTTCATGGGCTGATGAAAGTGAATGGAAATCGTTATACCCTGCGCGTTTTAGTATATTTTCAACTAAGAAAAGGTTTATTTGGTTATCATCTACGATTAAAATCGTCATACTTTTAGTCCCCTTTAGCTTATGAATCCTACTCCGCCAATAAGTACTTAAAAATTCATGATATATATTAATCTAAATCTTGCTATTGTTTGGGGGAGCTTCTATTTTTGTGTACTTATAATCAGTTGTTTTAATTATACTATCCATTACCTTTTATACGGCTCCGCTAAACATTTTCTAAACAAACAAGGGCCGCTTATGCGACCCTGAGTTGTTATATTTTTCGATAAATATTCTCTTGACTTGCAATCTCCTTATATTTTTCAGAGAAAACAGATGAACGTAATGTTTCTTTACTACCTATACCGATAATACCATCGTGACAAAGGCTATCATAGAACAACTGATTTACACTATTTTGTAATTCACCTGTAAAATAAATCATGACGTTACGGCAAATAATAACATGAAACTCATTAAATGAGCCGTCTGTCACCAAATTATGTTGAAAGAATACAATATTTTTCAATAAAGCTGCATCTAAGTAGGCATTTTGATAATCAGTCGAATAATACTCTGAAAACTCTTGTTTACCACCTGCAGCCAAATAATTTTTGGTATATGATTGCATCTGATTTAATGGTAAAATACCTTCTTTAGCTTGTAATAGTACTTTTTCATTTATGTCTGTTGCATATATTTTCGTCTGATCATAAAGCCCTTCCTCTTTTAGTAATATGGCCATGGAAAAAACTTCTTCACCAGTTGAACAACCTGCATGCCATATACGTATTGTAGGAAATTCTTTAAGCAGTGGCACAACTTTTAATCGGAAAGCCTTGAAAAATTCTGGATCACGAAACATTTCCGTAACATGTATGGAAAAGTCATCTATTAACTTTTCGACAAACCCTTTTTCATATAAAACTTTTTCTATCAAAGAGCTAATTTTCTCCATCTTCTCTTGTCTCATTCGATTAATAATTCTTCTTTTAATCGAAGAACGCATATACTTTTGAAAGTCAAAGCCCGAAACACTATAAACAGCTTGAAGTAACAAATCAATTTCAATATTCTCTTTTTCTTCATTAGTTAATAAGTCTTTCACAATAATCCCCTTCTAGCCTGCTCGATTAATTACTTAGCCAACCATACACGAAGAACTGATAATAACTGATCAATTTTTAATGGCTTACTGATGTAATCTGATGCGCCGGCTTTTAAGCATTTTTCCCTATCGCCTTTCATCGCTTTTGCAGTAAGAGCGATGATTGGAAGCTCTTGATAAATTTCTTGGCTACGAATATTGCGCATCGTTTCATAACCATCCATAACAGGCATCATTATATCCATTAATACAGCATCTACAGAATTATTTTCTTTAAGAATTTCTAAACATTCAAATCCATTTTCAGCTGAAATAATCTCCATCCCTTGAGATTCTAAAGCATTTCTTAGTGCAAAAATATTTCGGTGATCATCATCCACAATAAGTACCGTCTTATTTGATAACATATTCTTGTTCGCTTGTGTTAGTTGCTGTTTTTCCGGATTTATTTGATCTGGTTCTATTTTTTCTGTAATAACATTATCATTTGTTGCTACAGTTAACACTGATGAATCCACTTCTTCATCATAAGGTACGTCAATACCACTAGGTAGGTTTGGTAATAATAAAGTAAAGACACTTCCTTTGCCTTCTTCACTATCGACAAAAACCCATCCTCCAAGTAATTTAGCGAATTCCTGACTGATAGATAAGCCTAAGCCAGTCCCGCCATATTTTCTCTCGGTTGCTCCATCACCTTGTTGAAATGCTTCAAAAATTATTTTTTGTTTTTCATTAGTAATACCTATTCCAGTATCTTTTACACTAATTTCAACCCATTCGTCCGTAATTTCGGTATGTGCCAACTTCGTAATATTTTCTTTTTCAGCATTTTTAATTTGAACTGAAATAGCACCTTCATGCGTAAATTTAAAGGCATTGGATAATAAGTTTTTCAAAATCTGTTGAAAACGTTGTTGGTCAGTAAAGAATATATTTGGTACATTTCCATCCTTTTCTACAGTAAAATTCAAACCCTTTTTGAGTGCTACATGATCAAAATTCTGATGTAATAATTCTGGAACTTCACTCATATTCATTTCATCAAATTGGACTTTTAATTTTCCTACTTCAACTTTTGATAAATCCAATATATCATTGATTAACTTCAATAGGTCTTGTCCTGATGAGTGAATGATTCTAGCAAACTCTTGTTGTTCTTCAGCCAAGCCATTTTCATCTGGGGTTTCTAACATCTCAGATAAAATTAAAATACTATTTAATGGCGTTCTTAACTCATGCGACATATTAGCCATGAATTCTGATTTGTATTTTGAACTTTTTCTTAGTTCTTCAGCATGTTCCTCTAGGTTGATTTTTGCTTCTTCAAGTTCCCGTGATTTTTCTTCAGCATCGTGAGTTCTCTCAGATAACTGTTCATTAATCATTCGCAATTCTTCTGCTTGAGATTGCAATTCTTCTGATTGTGCTTGTAACTCTTCTGACTGCGATTGTAATTCTTCTGACTGTGCTTGAAGCTCCTCTGTTTGAGCTTGTGATTCTTTTAATAATCGCTCAATTTCCATTCGACCTTGCACACTATTGATAGTAATACCTAGTGTCTCTAAAACACGTTGTAAGAAGTTTTGCTGTAGGTTAGTGAATGGTTCTAGACTTGCCATTTCCAATATACCTACGACTTCATCTTCAAAAATGACTGGCGTTATAATAATACTTTTAGGATTCACATTACCTAATCCAGTTGTAATAAATTGATAATTATCCGGTATATCAGTGATAATCTGTGATTTTTTTCCTATAGCACATTGTCCAATTAAACCTTCACCAATTTGAAACTCGCTTCTACCAGCATCATTGCCTTCACCAGCGAAGGAAGCAGTTTTAACAAAACGTGTATCTTCTCCTTGACCACGGCGGATATAAAATACACCAAAGGATGCGCCGACCATAGGTGCTAGTCTTGTAATTAATCGTTTACCTAACTCTTCTATGTCCACTATACGTTGATACATCGTTGCAATTTCTGCAAGACCCGTTTGCATCCAGTTCTGTTCACTAATTTTTTGAGTGAAATCTTTTTCTTTCTGATTATACTCTTCTAATGATCCGGCCATTTCGTTGAAAGAACTGGCAATTTCTCCAATTTCATCTTTCGTCTGAATCGTGATTCTTGGAATAGAAGATAAATTTTTAAAATTTATCTTTTGAATTACTTTTGTAATAGATTGAAGTTCCTTGGATGTGCTTCTAATCATCCAACTAAGTATAGTAGAAATTATTAAAATACTAAAAAATACAGCAAATATAGTAAATTTAATCATATCATTGTACGTTTGTTGAGAACTTTTCAAAGTATCATTCATAATACCCTCTTGATATTCCTTAAAATCATCAAGTGTAGATAACACTTCTAATCTCTTAGTTCTTTGTTCTTCCATCAATTCATTTAAATCTGCACTCGAACCGTTTGCCTTAATCAGTTGAATGATTTTAGACTCTGTATCGGTATAGGATGTATATTGCTTATCTAATTTTTTTAATAGTTGTTGTGACTGTGTTTGATTTGCACTAGTAGACAATTTAATAATATTTTCTGAAATAGAAGCATGATTGTCATTAATCGTTTGTAAACTTGTCTTAATATCCTTATTATCAGCATCGATTGCTGCATATAAAATTTCTCTGTCAGACCGTGAAAATAACTGACGGATATCCATCACAGTTTGCACTTTATAATAGCGATCCTCTACAATTTCAGTCATATTTGCTTTTAATTTATTTAAAGTAAATACCATTATTGATAATAAAACAATTAAAAAAAGCAATATTAAACCAAAACCTATAATTTGCCTTTTCTTAAAACTCATATTCTCTTCCCCCTTTTATTCAAATTAAGGAAGCTGGAAGCTACTGAAAAAATAGCTGTCGAATTCTAGCATAGTCCTCAAAATATCTCTATTATTATTTTATCATTTTTTTAGTTCATAGATAGATTAAAAGTCTATTACAATAGTTTTAAAAATTTCCTTCTAATATTTTCTAATTTAATTGAATGTTAATGCATATAATGCCAAATATCTACTTTCTTGGTTTGATTATAACTTATATCACAAATACTTTTTTGCCAGAAAGTATAAGTCTTAAACAATAAAACTTTCGATTATACATTTTTATGAATATTATTAAATTGTTTAGGTCTTTTATTTCAGTCAAAAAAGTTGTAATGTTATGAATATGAATTAATTGATTTTTCCAACAAATAAAAGGAGTGTTATTATGATGTCAAAATATACAGAACAACTCTCATATTTACAAAAACCTGATGAAAAGAATATTCCAGTTGAATTGCAATTAGAGTTTGACAAACATGTAGATTTTCAACAAGAGAATTGGGGCTTTATCAATAATTTATTCAAAATACTTCCATTAAACCCACTGCAATATAAAGGTTTTTTAGATTTCAAAAATACTATGTTTGATGAAAACACATGCTATTTGAGTAATTTAGATAAGGAAATGATGGGCTTGGTTGTATCCTCTACTAATAGCTGCGCTTATTGTTTAACAACACACAGTGATGCATTACGGGGTTTAACAGGAGATGCTAATTGGGTTGATCAACTCACTTATAACTATCGATCTGCAATATTAACAAAGAAACAACGCGCACTATGCGATTATGCATATTATGTTACTACTTATCCTCAAGAGACAACTCGACAACAAGTAGACCTGTTACGTTTAGCTGGCTTTAGCGACCATGAAATTTTGGAAGCTTCATTTATTGCTGGATTCTTTAATTTTACAAATCGTTGGGTAAGTACAATTGGTGCTGTACCAAATCCAGGGCATTATACTCATAATAGATAATCAAAAAGCCAAAGAGCAGTTTATATAAGCGCTCTTTGGCTTTTGTTAATATTAAATTGATTGGTGTGTAGACCGTTTTATAAGTTATATATTCGCGTATATTTTTCTTTTAAATAATCGGCTAAATACTGGGCATTTAAACCTTCACCAGTAGCTCCTTTTAATAGTTCAAAAGGTTTTTTAAGTGCACCATATTGATGTACTTTTTCTGTTAACCATTCGCGAATTGGAGTGAGATTACCTTCTGCCAAAAGTTCATCAAAGTTTGGAATATCTTGATCCATCGCATGTTTAAATTGAGCTGCATACATAAAACCAAGTGCATAAGATGGGAAATATCCAAAACTACCACCAGACCAATGCATATCTTGTAAGATTCCTTCTGCATCATTTTCTGGTGCAATACCCAAATACTCTTCGTATTTTGCATTCCATACTTTTGGTAGGTCCTCAACTTGTAAGTTTCCATTGAATAATTCTTTTTCAATTTCATATCGAATCATAATATGAAGTGGATATGTTAATTCATCAGCTTCAATTCGAATTAAAGAAGGTTGCGCTGCGTTAATTGCACGTAAAAACATTTCTAATGAAACATTTTCAAATTGTTTCGGAGAGTGTTTTTTCAACATCTCAAAATTATGAGACCAAAAGTTTTTATTGCGTCCTACAAAATTTTCAAAAAACAATGACTGAGATTCATGAATGCCCATTGAAGTTCCTGTGCTTAGTGGTAAACCATCTAATTCTGGCATGATATTTTGTTCATATAAAGCGTGTCCACATTCATGCACTGTACCAAGAAGTGCAGATCGAAAATCATGTTCATCATATTTTGTAGTTACGCGAATATCACCTCGGTTTAAACCAATCATAAACGGATGAACTGTTTCATCTAAACGACCTGCTTCAAAGTCGTAATCAAGTTGTTGTAAAATTTCTAAACAAGCTGCCTTTTGCCCTTCTTTTGGAAAGAAGTCAAATATGAAACTCGTATCTGGTTGATTAGGTGATGCGACAATTTTTTGAACTAATGGGAGAATAGTTTCCTTCAATTCTCCAAATACGCGGTCCAATATATCCGTTGTCATATCAGGTTCATATTGGTCCAATAATGTGTTGTATGGATTATTGTCCTTGATTCCCCAATAAGTAACGAACTTTTGTTGCGCTTCAATAATGCCTTTTAAATACGGTAAGAATAGACTGAAGTCTGATTTTTCTTTTGCTTGTTCCCAAACAGCTTCTGCTTTTGATTGGAGTACGACATATGCTTTATATTCATCTGCTGGGATTTTCTTATTTAAATCAAAAGCTTTTTGCGTTTCTTCATATGAACGACGGACAATTTCTGATAGTTCTTCTTTTTTTGTCGAAAGCTCTTGAAGTATTTCAGCTAATTCATCGGATGTTTGTAATCGGAATAGTTCTGACGAAATAGTACCTACAACTTCTGCTCGTTGCTCTAGCCCCTTTTTTGGTGCTCCAGTGCGCATATCCCAATAGATTACTGAAAGAGCTTCTTCATAATTATCGATTTTTTTTATGTAATTTAAAAAGCGTTGTTCTACTGACATTTTATTACCCCCTTATGTTCCTTCTATTTTATCACGAAAACCGAAGTAAATCAGTTGAAAAATTCTGTTTGTTATTTAGCAGAATATTCACGTCATTACACCCTAAAAAGTGCTAATAATTCTTCTCACATTCAAAAAAGCCAGCTCATTATATTTTGAGCTGACTTTTTCTTATTAGACTTCTGTAGCTTCGACTGCGAAAATCGGTTGTATTTTCTCTTTATGTTTGTATTCTTCTTCATTCAATAAAATATGAATGTCTCCGTGGTCTTTTGAAGTACGGATTAATCGCCCCATACCCTGCTGTAGTCGTAACAGCATGAATGGTAAATCAACCTCTTCAAAAGCATCGGTAGCAAATGAACGCTTTGCATCAAATAATGGATCATTTGGTGGGAAAGGTAAATCGAAAATTATCACACGCGTTAATGATTCCTCGGGTAAGTCTAAGCCTTCCCATAAATGATATGAGCATAGTACTTTTACTTCGTCCGCTTGGAAATCACGGATAAGTGACGATAGTTCGCGATCCCCTTCAAACGCAACATCTGCACGTAGTTCCTCAGCCAATTGCCCTTTAAATTTCTGCATCGCTTGTTTTGATTTAAATAAGATTAATGTTTTTTCATCATCTTGTAATAACTTTTCAACAGACGAAAGTTTCTCTTCTTGAGCTACTTTGTGCAATTGAATCTTCATAACTTCTTCATATTCAAATGGAGAAGAGACAGAGAATGATTGGAATTTGTTAATCCCTAAACTGTTTGCGATATATGAGAAATCTTTATTGATTGATAGAGTTGCTGATGAGAATACATAAGGTATTTTTTTCGAGAACAATTTTTCCTCGAGTACTTCTGTAATAAGTCTAGGCATGATGACAAGTGTCTCTTCACCATCTGTTTCCTCTAACCAGTCTACAGCATCTCCTTGCGCGATAAATATACGCATTGCAGCTTCGTATTGCTCTAAGAACTCCTCTACCATACGTAGCTCATATTCAGGAATGACATACATTTCTGATTCGAAAACAAACTCTTCAAGTAAAGATTCTACTGTATCAATCACTTTTTGACCAAGCTTTAGAAGTAAAGGAGATTTATTAATTCGTTTACGATCTTCATCCGATTCAATGACATCATCACGTAGTTGGTCAAAGAATAATTCATGACCATCTTGCAATTTTTCCATTGTATAAAGCGTTTTTTCTCGTAATCCATCAACCATTAACATATCTAGAAGCTTTACGATTGTATAATCTTGCACTTTGTAAGTCATCGCCTTTTGTGCAGCGTACTCAAGTAAGTGGCCTTCATCAAGTACAATCATGGATACTTCCGGTAGAAGTGCTAATTGTCCTTCACGTTCACGTGAATCTTTTGTAGCAATATGCTCCATCAAGAAATCTTGTGAACAGATGATTAAATCCGTTGCTTTACGGTAATCTGCACGATGTAGCGTTTGCCCACAGCGGTTGCGAAGATCACAAACCGAACACTGTTGAATCGAGTTGTAGTTGACTTTTTGCCAATCAACATCGCTAACATTTGGATAGTCACTACGTTGACCATATAAAGATAATGGTCCCTGGCCAAAGACGCCATCTGGTATCGTTTCTACGATATCATCTATATATTCACCGTCATGAAACTTTTCAGCCTCTTCAAAGCGTTTTAAACATAGGTATTGATCACGTGATTTTGCTAAACGCACATCAATATTTAAATCAAGATATTGCTGTAATTTATGAATATCGCCACCATCTTTAACGAGCTGGTCGATTAAAGTTTCATCTGCACATGCAATCAATGCTGGACGTCCAGTATAACGCGCATAAGAAATAGCTGGTAATAAGTATGCAATTGTTTTCCCAGTACCTACACCTGCTTCAGCAAATAGCACTGATTTTTCACGTAAAACTTTTTCAATTTGATAAGCCATAAAGATTTGCTCATCACGACATTCTAGACCCTTTTCAGGTAATTCATCATAAAGCATATCGCCCATCCAATCACCCAACGAGTCGAAGAATGATTTTTCTTTTGATAGAGCAAATGGTATTGCTTGTCTCATCTTGTTCCCCCTCGTACGTCAACGAAAATAAAATTATATTCAACTAAACGGTAATTGAAACCTTTGTTATTATAGCATTATTCTTAACTACCTTGTTAAATGCATGTATATGATTTAATTTTTTTTCAGTTTATGTGTTCAATTTGTGGTCATATCACGGTTATCATAGTGTTACCCAGAAAAAAGGAAATTAAACACCCGGAAATTGGTGCACCTAATATAATAGAAGAAACTCTGTTAAATTTATATGAAATTGGTTAACAAAACAGCCTTCTATTTTCAATAATATAAAGAATGAGACAATGTTCTTTATTTACTTAACAAAAAATTATATTGGTTATTGTTAGCAATTATTCTACAATTTAAAATTAAATACATATCATATAACTCTTAGGTATAGAAAGTGATCTTAATTTGGGGGCTAGAGAAAATATGTGGAAATGATGTGGCATCAACATTGCGAAGAAAACGTTTTTCATTCTAACTCCATCTCTTTCCAATGGGATTTAGCATTATCTTATATTAGTAGTAAAAGTGTGAAATTATTCGGAGGGAAAAAGTGTGCAGTTCAAGCATTCTAGTTTTCGATTTACGTTTTTGTATAATTATTTAAGAAGATATAAATTCATGTTATAAAAAAACACCCGCTTAGAGGTGTCTAATAACTTCAGCTAATTTAAACTCGATCTACAACATAAATAGCCTTAAATTACCCCTTTTTTGTTATCCATTTGCGAGGTTTTAGATTTTGCATATTGATTAAATTCTGCTAAGAATAAAGTTATTGCGAACATCAACAAAATAACTGGAAACATGAAATATTCCGATTCATAATTGGTAACACCCAAAAAAACAAATAACATAAACGATACACAAAGAGCTATAGTTCCAGATAAAAGCTTCATGAATCCTCCCCCTTTTCTAAACATTATATTCCATATTAAACCATAAAATTTATTGCAACAAGAAGAATATTTATTTAAATTAGATTTTCATGGAATATTATTTAGTTATAACCGAATTGAGTTAATTACTGACATGCCCAGATACGAGTTTGCTTTTTTCCAAAATCAAACCTAAAAAAACGGAATGGGATATCCCATTCCGTTTAAAATTTAGTTTCTCGGTGTACGTTGACCCCAGAATTGATAAAAATCAGTTCTGATAAACCCGTTGAATAATTTGCGTTTTTTTGTCGCTTTTCTGCCATAAAGTGTTTCAAAGTTTTCCATTGATGATAGCATGTAGACTGACCAAGATGGATACTTCGCCATATTGTCACCCATCTCACGAATCATTTGTTCAACCATTTCTATATCACCAATACGTTCACCATAAGGCGGGTTACCAATCATTACGCCATCAGTTGATAATGTAGTAAAGTCTTTTACTTGCATTTGTTTCCAAGTAATCAGGTCTGCAAAACCAGCTTCAACAGCATTACTTTTTGCAATTTGAACCATACGATGGTCAATGTCTGATCCAATAATTTCTAAAGGCTGATCGTAGTTTGCAACATCTTCTGCTTCCATACGAATATCATCCCAGATTTGTTGTTTCATCCAAGGCCATGCTTCTGAAATGAACTCACGGTTGTAACCAGGAGCCATATTTTGCCCAATCATTGCAGCTTCAAGTGCAATTGTACCTGAACCACAGAAAGGATCTACAAATGGACGATTTGGATTCCATTTAGAAATTTGAACAAGCGCTGCTGCTAACGTTTCTTTTAATGGTGCTTCACCTTGATCTAGTCTATACCCACGTTTGTGTAGGCCTGCTCCACTAGTATCAATTGTAAGTGTAGCCACATCTTTTAAAATTGAAATTTCAATTTTAAATTTCGGTCCAGTTTCTTCTAAGAAACCTAGACGTTTATAGTGGTATTTCATTCGTTCAACGATTGCTTTTTTTGTAATCGCTTGGCAATCAGGTACACTAAATAATTTAGATTTAACGGATTTACCTGTTACAGGGAATTCTGCATCTACCGGTAAAAATTTCTCCCAATTGATCGCTTTTACTCCCTCAAACAATTCATCAAATGTGCGAGCTGGAAACTCACCTGCAATAATTTTCACTCGGTCCGCTACACGTAACCAAAGATTCGTTTTTGCGATTGCCTTCTCGTCACCTTCAAAGTAAACTTTCCCGTTTTCTGTTGTTGTTTCAAATCCTAGGTCCTGAAGCTCTTGTGCGACAATTCCTTCTAACCCCATTGCTGCGGTTGCTACTAATCGAAATGTTGTCATTGTTATTTCCCTTCTAACTGTTCTAATTCCCAAAATTCTAGGAATTCGATAAATTCATCTAAAGGTAATGGCTTTGAGTAATAGTATCCTTGAATCATATCACAGCCCATTTTACGTAATAGCTGAACCTGTTCTCTTTGCTCTACTCCCTCAGCAATTACCTTCATATGTAAACGATGCGCCATCTGAATAATGGCATCTACTACTGCTTGTTTATCATCTAACGAACATATATGTTGTATAAAACTACGATCAATTTTTAAATAATTTAATGGAAACTGCACTAAATAGCTAAGAGAAGAATAGCCTGTTCCAAAATCATCTATTGACAGTTTAAAACCTAATTGCTTTAAGAGTACTAATTTTCGAATCGTTTCTTTTTCACTGTTCATAACCGTACGCTCAGTTAGCTCAATTTCAAAATAATGCGCAGGGCAATTATTTCTCTCTAATATTTGCATTATGGATTCAATGAAATTACTTTGATGAAAGTGAATACTCGATATATTCAATGCTATTGGCATATTTTTTATATTTTTTGATTTTAGTTTTAGATAGTCCTGGCATGCACGATTAATAATACATTCACTAATCGGAATTATTAAACCTGTTTCCTCCGCATAAGGGATAAATTCACCTGGTGAGACGAAGCCTAATTTTTCATTTTGCCAGCGTACTAAAGCTTCCACTCCTACGATTGCACCAGTTGTAACGGAAACTTTGGGTTGATAATGTAATTCGAAGCTGTCATTTTCTATAGCTTTTCGTAACTCGTTATCTAGGAGCAACACACGTTTGCTATCTGTTTGTAGTTCGTCAAAGTAAAAAGAAAATTGACCTCTGCCATTCTGCTTTGCAAAATACATTGCCTTATCAGCTTTGGTTAATAATACTTCCGTATCATCTCCATCATGCGGATAAATGCTAATTCCTATACTAGTGGACACATATAAATTCTGATCTTCAACCTTAAAGGGTTGTTCTAATAATTGGATGATCATTTCAGCCAAATGTACAGCTTCTCTAGGGTGATGGATATTCGTTAATGTAATAACAAATTCATCACCACCATATCTAGCTAAAATATCTTTATTTTTCAATAGTGATTGTATTCTTTGTACTACTTCTACTAACAAATTGTCACCAACTGCATGACCAAGTGTATCATTTATTTGCTTAAAGCGATCTAAATCTAAAAATAAAACAGCATGTTGATATAAGCGTGTAGAGGATGATTCTAGTAAAACTTTCATTCGCTCAGTATAGGCAAATCTATTTGAAACACCGGTTAATGAATCTGTCATTGCACGCTTTTCAAGTTCGTCTTCAACGTCCTTTTGTTCTGTTAGGTCGGAGAAAACACCGCAGTAGTTCGTAACTTCACCTTGCTCATTACGAACTTCCATGATTGATAGCCATTCTGGATAGACATCACCGGTTTTACGGCGATTACATATTTCACCTTGCCATTCACCTTTTGAGTATAGCTCGTTCCACATGCTTTTATAAAAATCACTGTCATGAATGCCCGATTGTAAGATAGCAGGGCTATGTCCAACAACTTCTTCTTTTTTGTAGCCCGTAACAAACTCAAAAGCTGGATTCACATTTATTATTTTCTTTTTTGGATCAGTTATCATGATTCCTTCAGAAATTGTTTCAAATACTTTTTGTATTAATTCGTCAGAATAGCTAGAAATAGTGTTTTGGTTAATAATCTTTTTAATAGATATTTTTTCCATATTTTTCACCATATTCCCAAAAGAAAGGCCCTCCAGGAACTGGAGAGCCTGACTGTTCATGTTTAACATCATTGAAAGTTCAATAAGCCATGTTTTGTGCCCGAGTACTCAAACGATTTACATCTCGTACAACCGGGTAGTAATCATCTATCTACGTGAGATGCAAGCATTCACGTCTCTCCATCCATTCATTTCCTTCAGGAGAGTGCCCCTACCATAATTTGGGTTTCTCACTCGTGGGGTTTACCTCGTTCCACCTGTTACGTTTCCGCACCAGCTTCGTCACTGTGGCACTTTCAGAGAGTTTCAACCATATCCTATAAAAGACTTAGGTTTTCCTCCCGCCGTCAGCCAAAAGACTGCCTTAGCTTATTTATTCACTAAGCACGAACACTACGGTCATCTCAGAACCGTGCGAGCATGGACTTTCCTCGACAATGTCAAGCATTGCAGCGATTACCCGAAAATTCATGATGATGTTTTTTATTATAATATAAAAACATATCTAACCCAATAGAACCAAAGACCTATATTCAATCGTACAGTTTATCTCCAAAAACATGTTTTTCTAAATTAGAGATTCTTTTCAAAATATCGAAATTTGTATTTGCAGTATATTGTGGTTGTTGTGGTTGAACTGGTGCCGGATTGTGACGCTTAGCACTCTGGGCAACTTCAAGTTCTTGTTTTAGCATGTTTATCTCTTCTTGCTTTTTAGCTAAAACTTTTTCAAAGTTCTCATAATCTTGAATAATTTCATCTAAAAATTGGTCTACATCATCTTGACTATAACCTCTTAAACCTGTTTTAAAATCTTTATCTAAAATCTTTTTCGCTGTTAATTTTGTATCCATATACATCGCCCTTCCATCGCAACATAAGTGTTCTTAGTATAGCATATTTCTTAAGGGCAATGCTTAATCACAGCCATTTCCCAACGTTTTTTTGTCGAAAACTGCGATTGCCCAGGAAATTATTTCTTCCTTTCAAGCCTATTCTTCCGTTTTTGCATATCCGCCAGTCTTGAAATTTTAGATTCCTTAGACCACAGTGAACTTTCCGTAACAAGTTTCAACGCTTGATTTGTCATGTCTAATGCAAACTCATAGTTTTTATCACGGTGTTCAAAAATTTTCGCTAACTCAATGAGCGCAGTAATTTGCTGTCTTCCTTGTAAATACGGCAAAGCTTGTTGGAATGACTTACGTGCCTCTATATAATTCTGCTGTTTTTTTTGTTGAAACCCTAGATGGAAATAAGCATTTGCTGATTCATCACTCGAATATTGATGCGTTACTTGCTGTAAAAGTTCCTCACTGCGATCTATTTCTCTTAAATCAGCGTACCATTTACCAATGTTTGTATACGTTGTAGCTGATTCTTCTGCAATTCCTTCACAGAGTAAATTGGTTGCTTGAACATACAGCGTCAATAATGATAACAAATCCCATTCATTATGTTGCAGCACTTTTAGCAAAGCATCCGGCTGCCCACTTTTGACCGCGTCTAAATAAATAATCGGTGCTAAATAACCAGGCACATCGTCAAGACGAGTGAAGCCCAATTTTTCTTCTTCTACTTGGGTAAGTTTCATACGTGCCATGTCATTTTTCCAAATACGTTTTGAACCATGAAATAAATCGAGATGATTATGCTCTTTTAATGGTGGTAGGTCTTTTTTATTTAATGTCCAGCGAGTTTGTAACTGTGGCCAATCGAAACTTTTACCATTATACGTAATAACGGTTTTCTTTCCTTGCCAAAATTTCGATTCAAACAAAAATGCAACCTCATTACTCGGATCAGCTAATACGTACTGCTTTAATGTAAAGCCATCCTCAGACTCTTCAAGTAAACCATTCAGAAAAATATGAGTACCTACTCCTTTTAATCCTGTCGTTTCTGTATCATAGAATATAAGATTATTAGCATCCGTTAAAGATATAGGATGTGAATTTCGAGTTTGTTGCCACTTTTCAAAAGCATCATATAACTCTCCTAAATAAATACCACCGTGTTTATACTCAAGAGGATAATGCTTCTCTAATAAAAAGACTACACCAAAATCATTTTCTATCATTTCTAGACCAGCATCTTGCCACATCCCAGCATAATTAGGGACGTCCGGCTTTAGAAAGGGTTCTTTTTCTATTACTTGTTGTGTATTATTTTTCTTCAGTAGTTTTTTCATTTGAAGTATTTTATTTTCATATGACATATTAATCATCCAACTCTTCTAATAGAAATGATTTCAAAAAATTCAATACTTGTTTCTTACCTTTGTCACTTAAATCTTGTGCGCCTATACAAGAAGGACAACCATTTTGACATGGACATGCATCAACATGTTCAAATACATGCTGAATAAGTGGTTCCCAAATATCATACACCCGCTCGCTCAATCCAATACCACCTGGATAACGATCGTAAACAAAGAATGTTGGTTTCTCTGAATGTACCGCCTTCACTTGAGGTATGACATGGACATCGCTGCGGTCACTTTGAATGAATAATGGAATAAAACTGTTCATCGCAAACGCCACACCTGTCATAGCACTTGTTAAATCATCTTCTGACCAGTTTACTGGCTGCTCAAATGATAACCATGTAGAACTCGTATGCAGTTCTTCTGGTGGTAAATGTATTGGACCAGAACCGATATTATCATGTGAATCAAATCTAATTTTTTTAAATATAGTAGCAGTCGCCAAAATCATAACATCACCAAATGCTGCTTCTGCTTGGCCAAGATGCTTTTGCTTATCTTCACTCATAACTTTTAATTCAACAGCTAGATTAGCATCCGTAAAATAATCAACATCCACTTCACGAACATAAGCTTTCTTCTCTTCCCAATCAAGTTTTTCTACTTGAAATTGTACACCTTGATGTAAATAGATAGCTTCTTCATGAAGTAACGTAAGCGCACTATATCGATCCATTTCCCCAATAACACGAGTATTTGCAGGAATAGATTGATCAATGATGACAACATTTTCTTGCGATGCTGAACGCAAACTAATTTCGTGTGCTGGGAAACTATCGCTCATCCAATGCCATTGTTCAGACGTTTTTAAAAGAACGTCCTCTTGCTGTAGATATTCCAATAACTCTTGAATCTCAAACTCTCCGTACATATCAGTCGTTTTAAAAGGCAACTCAAAAGAAGCACATTTTAAATGATCCATTAAAATGAGCATATTATCTGGATAAATACGGGCTTCTTCTGGAGAACTTCCTAATAAATAATTAGGATGATTTATAATGTATTGATCCAATGCAGTAGATTGTGCCACGTAAATAATTAGCGCTGCATCTTGCCTTCTACCAGCGCGTCCTGCTTGTTGCCATGCACTCGCAATATTGCCTGGATATCCCGTCATTATACAAGCTTGTAATTGACCAATATCAACTCCGAGCTCTAATGCATTCGTACTCACAACTGTTTGGATTGTGCCATCACGTAAACCTTTTTCAATCGATCGCCGCTCCGAAGGTAAATAACCTCCTCGATAACCTCGAATTGATTCATCTTGGATTTTCTTTTTCGTCAATTCCTTCATATACGTAACAAGCATTTCCACTCGCACACGACTTTTAGCAAAAATGATTGTTTGAATTTGTGCTTCATATAGCTTTCTAGCTAAATCTCTCACTTCTAAAATGGCGCTTCTTCGAACACCAAAAGTAGGATGAATAATTGGTGGATTATAAAATAGGAATGTTTTTTTCCCTACTGGTGCTCCGTTATCTGCAATTAGTTGATGTGTTGTATTCGTTAAATTCTCTGCCAGCTCTTTCGGATTTTTGATTGTCGCTGATGTACATATAAAGATTGGATCACTTCCATAAAAACGGCAAATACGTTGCAAACGTCGAATAACGTGAGCAACATGGCTACCAAATACTCCTTTATATGTATGCAACTCATCCAAGACAATATACTGTAAATTCTCAAATAACGAAACCCATTTTGTATGATGTGGCAAAATCCCTGAATGTAACATATCGGGATTAGTCATAACAATATGACCAGCCTTACGCACCTTCTGACGAATACCAGGTGAAGTATCACCATCATATGTGTAGCTTAAAACTTCCTCTCCACTTTGCTCTATTAACTCATTCAAATCACTTTTTTGATCTTGTGCAAGAGCTTTTGTCGGGAATAGGTATAGGGCACGTGAGGCTTTATTTTCTAAAATAGCTTGTAAAACGGGTAAATGATAGCAGAGGGATTTTCCAGAGGCAGTTGGTGTGACGGCCGTAAAAGATTGCCCATTAGTCGCATAATCGAATGCTTGTCTTTGATGCGAGTAAAGCTGACTAATACCACGCTTTTGTAAAGCTTTGATTAAAGAAGGGTGTAATTTATCGGGAAAAGGGACGAGCTTTGCTGGCATTGCATCAATTGTATGTTGATGCTCAATTCTCTCCATCATTTCTGGATACTGTTGCCATTCTGCTAAAAGCTCATCAATCGTTTTTTTCTGAAGCATATTGTTCACCATCCTCACGCAAATAGCGCAAAAAAGTCTCTAATGTATATTTCACCGATTGTATTGATTGATAAAATCGTTTTTTACTCGTTGCTTTATAAAAAGACTGCACCACAAATTGATCCATCGCATCTAGCGCATTATCAATTTGTGTATTGTGCATATATTTGGGTTTATTTAATAGAATCCATTTCTCAGACTCTGACTGCCAAGTTACTAATATAGCATGCCAAGTATCAGCATGTGGTTTCACTTCAAGAAAGAAATCCGGAGATGTGTCTTCTTCTCGCATACGTAAAAATCGTTGCCAACATGCATCGCATTCTTCTAATAATTTTTCTGTGGTAGATAATAGCATTTACACACACCTCCATTTTCAATTTAATATTAAGTATTCATTTAATTTCAGTGTATCAAAATATCGTAAAAGAAACTACTTATGCACGAACGAATATTCCTTTCGATTGTTTTTCAAGATTGCTTAGGCGTTGTTGAACTGTTGCAATGTCATTCATATGTTTTTGAATTTCGGTGTGACGTTCCACAGACATTTGTGCTTGTAGTAACTGATCGATTAATTCAAGTTGAGTAAGTAAATGAGATATTCTTTGCATCATAATCGCCTCCTAGCTTTATGATTTCCTTATAAATTGAAATAATCCTTTCCACAAGACAAAACAAGTGCGAGTTCGATATAAATAGAAAAAATCTCTGTCTTTTCTGCTACGATTTTTGTTTATAAAAATATGTTATTATTATTGTTGATGAGGTGGTCAAATGGCAATTCGCTATCCAAACGGAAAAAAGTATACTCCACCAAATTCTGAAGTAAAAAAAAGGAGTATAAAGGATTATTCCTATAGTAATCGGGGCAAAACTTTAGAAGATGAAATTGATGAAGCAAATGATTTTTATTTACAACGACAAATAGCAGTCATTCATAAGAAACCTGTTCCGATACAAATCGTCAAAGTAGAGTATCCTTCGAGAAGTGCAGCTGTTATACGGGAAGCATATTTTAGAACACCTTCTACGACGGACTACAATGGTATATATGAAGGTTACCATATCGACTTTGATGCCAAGGAAACGGAAAGTAAAACATCTTTCCCTTTAAAAAACGTGCATCCACATCAGGTTGAACATATGACGGTTGTTGCAAAGCAGCGAGGTATTTGCTTTCTATTAATACGTTTTTCTTCCATGGAACGTTATTTTGTAGTACCTTTAGAAATGCTGCAAAATGCTTGGACTAGGATGCTTACGGGTGGTCGTAAATCAATTTCTTTAGTAGAATTTGAGGAACAAGCAATTGAAGTAAAACCAACTTATAGTCCACGTATCGATTATTTACAAGCAGTACGTAAAATGCTGCCATAAATTATGAATGTTTGTTAGAAAGTGAGGAGAATTTAATGGGGCAAGAAATTAATTCTCGAGAACAAAGAAGAAAAATGCGAGAACAACAACAAAAGAAGCAAAAAAAACCAATGAAAGTTTGGCTTAAACGTCTTTTAATAGCAATAGTATCAGTTGGTATTGTTTTATTTATTGCAGGCGCTACATTATTTGCATATTATGCAGCTACCGCACCTGACTTGGATGAAGAATTATTAAAGGATCCTGTATCATCTCAATTCTATGATTCTGACGGGAAAGTATTTTATACGATGGGATTAGAAAAGCGAGAACACGTAGCTTACGAAGACATCCCGACAGAAATGCGCGACGCTATTTTGGCGACGGAAGATGTTCGCTTCTTTAGTCACCACGGAATTGATTTTTATCGCCTTGGCGGTGCTATTCTAGCCAATTTACGACATGGTTTTGGTGCACAAGGTGCGAGTACATTAACACAACAAGTTATTAAAAACTCATTTTTACAAAATGAAAAAACACTTAAGCGTAAAGCACAAGAAGCTTATTTAGCTATCCAATTAGAGCGTGAGTACTCTAAAGAAGAAATTTTCGAAATGTATTTCAACAAAGTATTAATGTCCGGCCGTATTTATGGATACGGAACTGCCTCTAAATACTTCTATGGGAAAGAGTTAAAGGATCTAAAATTAGAAGAAATGGCTCTTCTAGCAGGTATGTCGCAGTTACCGAATGCATATAATCCATTCAAATATCCAGAATATGCTGAAAAACGTCGTAATACAGTTTTAGGATTAATGTATCAACACAAAAAGATTACAAAAGAACAAATGGAAGCAGCAAAAAAAGTCGATGTTGAAGTTGGACTATTACCTGAAAACAAACGTAAAACTGCATCAACGTCAAAATATGACGCGTATATCGACGTGGTCTTAAAAGAACTAGCTGAAAATGGTGATGGGAAATTATTGGAGGAAGGTATTAATGTCTATACAACATTAGATTCTTCTGCTCAAAAAATTGTCGAGACTACTATGAATTCAGATATATTCCCTACAAAAGAGATTCAATCTGGGATGGCAGTAGTTGATACTGAGACCGGAGCGATAGTAGCTATCGGTGGTGGACGTGATTATGGTCCTGAACGTGGTTTAAACTATGCTGAGGCTATTAAAAATCAACCGGGTTCGACAATGAAACCAATTATGGACTATGGTCCTGCAATCGAAAATTTAAAATATTCGACAGGACAAACTATTACCGATGAAAAAATGTTCTACACAGGTTCTTCTAAACAAATTAATAACTTTGATAAAATGTATAAAGGTGATATGACCCTTCGCGAAGCACTTTATACTTCTCGTAATGTACCAGCTGTGAAACTTTTAAAAGAAGTGGGAACAGATAAAGCGAAGAAATTTATCAATAATCTTGGTATTGAAGCAGACGAAATTTATGAATCTGATGCTATCGGTGGCGGTAAAATCAGCTTATCTCCTATTGAAATGGCAGGAGCATATGCTGCATTTGGGAATAACGGTATTTACACTACTCCACATTCTATTAAGAAAATTGTCTATCGTGATGGAAAAACTGCAAAATCATATACACCAGACCCAACACCTGCTATGAATGATTACACTGCATATATGGTAACTGATATGCTACGTGATGTAGTTGGTCCAAAATACGGTGCATCTGGAACTGCGGCAGCTATTCCAGGCTTAGATATTGCGGGTAAAACAGGTACTACAAACTACGGTGCAGATGAATTCCAAAAATATAACCTACCTGAATCGGCAGTTCCAGATTCTTGGTTCGCAGGATATTCAAGTAAGTATTCCATTTCTGTATGGAGTGGATATACAAACCGTAAAGATCCAATTACTACAACAGATGAACGATTATTGCCACAAAGATTATTTAAAACAGTAATGAGCCAAATTTCAGCGAATACAACAACACCAAACTTTAAAAAACCAAATTCAGTTGTAGAAGCTAAAATTGTGAAAGGTTCAAAACCGTTGCAATTAGCAAGTTCTAGTACACCAGCAGATAGAACTTCAACTGAATTATTCGTTAAAGGAACGGTCCCTACAAATACTGCTCCTGTAGAAGAAGTTGAAAAGTTGGAAGCACCTACTGACTTAAAAGCAACGTTCGACGAAGAGGCAAATGCAATTAACTTATCTTGGGCGCATAAAGAACCTAAAGATAAGAGCGTTAGCTTCGAAGTTTCAGTGTCGGTAGATGGTGGTGGTGAACAAAAACTAACTCAAACGAGTGATAAGGCGTACACTTATAGCACACCTCAAGATGGTAAAACATATGTCTTCTCAGTAATAGCGATTGCAGATGATGAGAAGAGTGCGGCTGCCTCGACATCCATTCAGATTAAGACGGCACCTCCTGAAGAGGAAGTAACGCCTCCAGAAGAAAATGAACAGCCTGAAGTGCCTGAAATACCTGTTGTACCAGAGGAACCTACTGAAGATGATAATGGTAATAACAACCCTGATAACGGTACACCACCTGTAGATAATAACGATGGAATAAAACCTGATGAAGATGAAGAAGAAGTCGATACGAGTGGCACGAACGATGACAATAGTAATGACAATAAACAAGCAATAAACAGTAACGATCAATATTAACAATATGAAAAGAGCAGCAACCTCCAATAGAGATTGCTGCTCTTTCTTTTATATATTTACCTGTCAATCCTTTTTAAGGCGTAAACGAGCCATTCTCTTTTTCGTTTCAATAAACAATTCATCTAGTTGACGATAACAAGCATACTGACCAGGTCTTCGTTTAATAAATTGCAAACGCTCAGCACCATTAATCGGTAAAGCTTCATATTCATCGGATAGTTGTATACTCTCCGTTGTAACATTAGAGGCATTTATGATAAACGATTCATATAAATAGATTCCTTTTTGCATAATATCTTTTGCTTTGCCATCACGGGCTGCATGTGAACTATGGATTTCTGCACGTAATATCTCCCAGTCAGCTAGCCATTGGTCAACTTGTTCTTTTGATATAGCCTCTTTTCGGCATACTATCATCTCTTAACAAGACCTTTCTTATCGCGTTTTTGCCCTTCTCTACAAACGTCAAAAAGTGGGCATACTTGGCATTGCGGATTTTGTGATTTACAGTGATAACGTCCAAAAAAAATTAACTGATGATGTGTTTTTGACCATTTTTCAATTGGAGTTTTTTTCATCACCGTTTCTTCAACTTGCAACACTGAGTCTTTCCAACGACATAAACCTAATCGTTTTGCGACTCTTTCGACATGGGTATCTACTGCGAGTGCTGGAACGTCAAATGCAACAGACAAGACAACGTTCGCTGTTTTTCGCCCAACTCCTGGTAATGTAACAAGCAGCTCCCTATTGGCAGGGATTTCACCGTTAAATTCCGTTAATAGAATATGGCACAGCTTTTGAATATTTTTAGCCTTACTACGGAACAATCCAATAGAGCGAATATCTTGCTCTAATTCTTCTAAAGGTACTGCTAAATAATCTTCTGGTGTTTTATATTTTCGAAACAACTTTGCTGTAACTTTATTAACTAAAACATCCGTGCATTGCGCAGATAGTAATGTGGCTATCGTTAATTCGAAAGGATTATCATGTACTAGCTCACAATGAGCATCCGGAAACATCTTTTCCATTTCCTCTAAGCAATAATCCCATTGTTTCTTCGTTAACATGTGTACCTCCCTTATTCGCGTTCTTCTAGCCAATTGTAAAATGGCACTTTTTTTGTTGGTTGTGGTTCAACATGTGTTGGTTGTGGTCGTGAGGGTAACGTATTTTGCCGGAAATTTTGTGCTAGTTTTTCGGCATCTTTTGGTGTTTTGACATTTTTCTTTTTCCATTCGAATAGTATCCTGTCCACATAACGTAAGCTTAGCTTTTGTGATAAGACAGCTTCAATTAATGCTTTGCGAATCACTTCTGGAGAATGACCATCTTGATCTAGCCACATTGAAATTGTTTCAGATTCCATCGGTGAAAGAAATCGTCCAAATTCTTGTTCAAATAAATTGAACAACTCGCCTTCTTTTAACTTCGAGCTCACTTCTACCTTTTTCACTGTTTTTTCCGTCATACAGTCGACTAAACGCGCCCATAATGGCTGTAAATTAAATGTTTCAAATAATACACCGTGCTCGTCCACTTTTTGTAAAATTTCTATAAAACCTTTTTGCATCATTCTTTGTAAACTGGAGGCTATTTCATCCTCAGTTAATTGCATGCGATTTGCTATATCTGTTGGTGTTGGAAACGTATTCCCTTCTTCATGAAATGCAGTTAAATGCATAATAAGCATGGCGTCTAAATCTTGGATGCCTAACTCCTTATAAAACTTAAAAAAAAGCTGAGAAATAGTAACATTTCCCTGCTCTATCCAAATTCGGAGTCGATCAGCTTCGTTCGTCATTATCGAACTCCCCTTTTTTGTCTGAAAATTAACAAGAAGAATCGCAATAAATTGCGGTTCTTCTTGTTAGGTGTTATTAATTGATTTCGTTACTTGTCGCGGCTAAATTGTCCACTTTAGCAATTAATCAAGGATATAGTCTATTTAGTAAACGTGGGAATGGGATTGATTCACGTACGTGTTCTGCTCCTGTAATCCATGCTACTGTTCTTTCTAAGCCAAGACCGAAACCTGAGTGTGGTACTGATCCTTGTTCACGTAGGTCTAGGTACCAAGCATATGCACTTTCATCTAAATCATGTTCTTTTAAACGTTGTTTCATTAACTCAAAATCATGTACACGTTCAGAGCCACCGATGATTTCACCGTAGCCTTCTGGTGCAATTAAATCAGCACATAATACAACGTCATCACGGTCTGGATGTGGTTGCATATAGAACGGTTTAATCCCTACTGGGTAGCATGTGATAAAGACCGGTTTATCATAATGTTCAGCAATTGCTGTTTCGTGAGGGGCACCAAAATCTTCTCCCCACTCGATATCATCGAAACCTTTTTCATGTAAAAGCTTGATTGCATCATCATAAGAAATACGTGGGAAAGGTGCTTGAATATGTTCTAATTTAGATGTATCGCGACCTAAACGTTCTAATTCAATTTTACAGTTTTTAAGAACTGATTGTACGATGTAAGAAACATATTGTTCTTGCACTTCTAAGCTTTCATCGTGTTCAACAAAAGCCATTTCCGGCTCAATCATCCAGAACTCGATTAAGTGACGACGAGTTTTGGATTTCTCTGCACGGAATGTTGGACCAAATGAGAATACTTTTCCTAATGCCATTGCAGCTGCTTCCATATACAACTGGCCAGATTGAGAAAGATATGCATCTTGATCGAAATATTTTGTATGGAACAGTTCTGATGTTCCTTCAGGAGCTGATCCAGTTAAAATCGGTGGGTCAACTTTTGTAAAACCATTATCGTTAAAGAATTCATATGTTGCACGGATGATTTCATTACGAACTTTCATAATTGCGTGTTGTTTACGAGAACGTAACCATAAGTGACGGTTGTCCATTAGGAACTCAATACCGTGCTCTTTAGGTGTGATTGGGTAATTATTTGCTTCAGAAATTACTTCAATCTCTTTTACTTGTAGCTCATATCCAAATGCCGAGCGTTCGTCTTTTGTTACTTCACCGACTACATAAAGAGATGATTCTTGATGTAAGCCTTTAGCAGTTACAAATACTTCTTCAGGTACTTCAGCTTTTACTACTACGCCTTGGACAAATCCTGAACCATCACGTAATTGTAAAAATGCAATCTTACCGCTTGAACGTTTATTTGCAAGCCAAACACCTAATTTAACTGTTTCGCCAACGTGATTTGACATGTCTTGAATTCGAATTTTCTTCATATAGACCTCCTGCAATTTAAACAATTTTGCAGACTGCCTATATATAGACAATCTGCTTAATTGTTAGAGTATTAATCTTGCCATTTAGATTTAACAAATTTATCCATTCTTGAAACAGCTTCTTCTAATGCTTCTAAAGAAGTTGCATACGAAAGGCGAACTGTTTTTTCAGCTCCAAAGCCAGAACCAGGAATTACAGCAACATTTGCTTCTTCTAATAAAGCTTTAGCAAATGCATCAACAGATTCATAACCTGTTTTAGCTGCCGCTTCTGATACATCTGGTAGTAAGTAGAATGCGCCTTCTGGTTTCAACACGTGGAAGCCAGGGATTGCATTTAATTTTGGATAAATTTCTGTTAAACGTGATTCAAAAGCTTGACGCATTTCTTCTACTGCATCTTGTGGCCCATTATAAGCTTCAATAGTTGCATATTGTGCTGTAGTCGTTGCATTAGAAGTTGAGTGACTAGCTAAGTCAGTCATTGCTTTAATGATTTCAGCATTACCTGCTGCATAACCAATACGCCATCCTGTCATAGAGTGAGATTTTGCTACACCGTTAATGACCATTGTACGTGCTTTTACACTATCTGAAAGTTGTGCGATTGAGAAATGTTTAACTCCATTATATACAAGTTTTTCATAAATTTCGTCTGACACGATTAGAATGTCTGCTTCTTCACAAACTGCAGCAATTTCAGCTAATTCTTCTTTTGTATAAACCATACCAGTAGGGTTACTTGGTGAGTTTAAAATAAGTGCACGTGTTTTATCAGTAATAGCACCGCGAAGTTGTTCAGCTGTAACTTTGTATTGTTGTTCTGATGTAGCTTCTAAATGTACAGGTACACCGCCAGCTAACTTCACTTGTTCTGGATAACTTACCCAATAAGGAATTGGGATAATTACTTCATCTCCAGGGTTTAATAACACTTGGAACAGTGTATAAAGGACATGTTTCGCACCCACACCAACCATAACTTCGTTTGGTGCATAAGTAAGATTATTGTCTCTTTCTAACTTAGCAATAATAGCTTGTTTTAATGCTGGTAGACCGCCAGCAGGTGTATATTTTGTGAAGCCTTTCATCATAGAGTCTGCAGCTGCATCTAAAATGTTTTTTGGTGTGTTAAAATCAGGCTCACCCGCGCCTAATCCAATAACATCAATTCCTTGATCCTTCAATTCTTTTGCTTTAGCTGTAATTGCTAGAGTTGTTGAAGGTGTTAATGTTTTTACACGGTCTGCTAAATGCTGTTTCAAGTTAATCTTCCCCTTTTTTTACAAGTTCAAAATACGCTTCCACCACTGTCCGTTTTCGAACATAATGTAAACATAATTTAGTTTATCCTCTTGATTAAGATACGTAATTTCCCATACAACGCCGGGCTCTTCTATACCTAGTTTGGTATGAAGGATTTCTTTCACGTTATCCTTTTTCGACACTACAGAAAGTGCTTCTTTTTCAGAAGTGCCATCCTCCATTAAAACTTCTTCTAGCTTTGCCTTACCATCATCTTTTGGAACAAACACAGCTTTTTTCTTTCCTGCCTTATCTGTTCCTATTACCGTAACATACGGTTTCTTACCGTTATATACATATGTATCGGTGACAGTCACAAGCTTATCTGCATCAATCACAAATTGCTTAGCGTCTTTCTCCGAACTGTAAAACGGTGAATAAGATTTCCAAGCAACTATAACGACAATTGATAACGACAGGATTAACAAAAATATCGTAAAGAACTTGATCCAATTTTTCATTATATCACCTTACGTTTCATTTATCGTGAAGATAGGCTTCATATTGCTTTCTATTAAATGCGGTGACTCTGACATCGAAATGGCTTTACATAACGCATTTTCTAGTTGATTGAAGCTCGGCTGAAAACATATCTTACTAGCTGATCGTACTTCAAATTGTCTTTCCATATGATCGACCTGCTTTCTATCCTCATACTTTTTTATTATACCAATGTTCTAATTCTAAGACCATATGTTGTAGGGATACTTTTTTCACCGGTATTGCTGGAAGAGCACGTATAAATTCCTTACCATATGATTTCGTCTCAATTCTTCGATCTAAAACGATAAAAACACCCTTATCTTGCGACGATCGGATTAGACGACCAAAACCTTGCTTGAAGCGTAAAATGGCTTCAGGTAGTGCTAACTTATAAAATGAATTCAATCCTTGCTCGTTTAATGCTTCCGCCCTGGCTCTGAAAATCGGTTCTTCTGGAGCTGAAAATGGTAAACGTACAACAATGACTGCTGACAATGCATCACCTGGCACATCCACACCCTCCCAAAAGCTATTCGTACCAAATAATACGGAATGATTAAACTTCTGGAATAGCTTCAGTAATCGCATTCGACTACCTGAAGACATACCTTGAGCAAAGAGCATATAATCACTTAATGCTTCCGTTTCTTGTATTAACTCAACTGTTTTTCTAAGCATATCTTGAGACGTAAATAGTACGAAACAACGACCTTCAGTAACCAGTACAGTTTGAACAATGGCATCTGCTACTGCTTCCACATATTCTGTTTGTGAAACTTGTTGAATTTCAGGCATATCATCAACAATGTAAAGACTCGCACCATCGTAGTATGATGAGGGTGCCTGGAATTGAAATAGTGGCACAGAGCTTTGAAGGCCTAATTGATCCGCGATAAAGCGGCGATTGTTTGGTACAGTTAATGTACCAGAAGCCCAAATGATCCCTGCTCGTGTACGGAAACTGTCTAAAACAGCTGTGACAGATTGTGCGACGTGTATTGGGCGTTTATATACATGTAGACTACCTGGAATACTACGTTGGTCTAACTCAATCCAAGCTGAACAATCTACTTCATGGGATAAAAAGATGGAATCCCATTCAGCCACTTTGATCGTTAATTCACGTAACCAGTAATACCAGTCTGATAATATCGTTTGCTGCGTAGGTGATAAATCATCAGGATTTTGCTGGAATATATCACTTAGTTCCTGAGCAAGTTGCACCCATTCTTGTATACTAAGACTCACTTTTTCAAATAAAGGTTGCTTAATCAAGAGCGAATTTAATGGATAAGTACGCTTATTATGACGTGAAGCTGACTTTTGAATGTTTAATTGATTAATCAGTTGATAAATTGCTGTATCAAAGATTTGCACCATCTCACAGTATTTTATTTCTAACTTTGATAATTGCCTAATCGGGATTTTCCCACTATCAGCCATCAATTTAAAGTAATTATGAATTAACTGATGGTCATCAACTGACCCAAGTTGACCAAAAATGTATTTCCACTGTGTATACGAGAGTGCTTTTTCATCTCTTAATGTGGCTGCTTGAATAAATTGATGCGCTTCATCTAGTATCCAACCATCAACCGATGCTAGAACTGGCTCAACTCGTGTTAAATCAGATAGCAACATAGCATGATTTGTAATAATTAGATCTGCCGTTTTGCTTTTTTTAATGGCATTTTCATAAAAGTCAAAGTAACCTTTACCACGAGAAATAGTTGTAGCCGATGAACGTCGTACTTTGTCTAATAGTAATTGTCCACCGCCAGACAAAGTAATTTCATTTAAATCGCCTGTCGTTGTATTCGCAAGCCAGACGAGTAGTTGCATCATTGTAAATGATTCATCATAGGAAGCGTCTTCAGCAACAAAAAGCTCTGCAAAACGATCTACATCTATATAATGTTCCATTCCTTTTAATAAGGTCACATTAATAGAAGTTTGAAGAATCGCTTCCGCTTTTGGTAGTTCTTCTGCTAATAGTTGGTCAAGAAGATGCGAAGTATATGAGCTAATCCCTACTTTACTATTTGTATGTTTGGCATAAATAATTGCAGGAATTAAGTAAGCTAATGTTTTACCAATTCCAGTCGATGCTTCAGTCAATACTTCCTGTTTTGTTTTAAGGGCATGCCAGACTTGGTCCATCATCTTAAATTGATCAGGCCGCACTTCAAAATCTTTGAAAGCTCTAGTAAATAATGCTTCTTTTTCAGCAACAGATTGTGGATATGTTAAAGTACTCTCTGACTTAGCCTCAATAACTGCTCCCCTTAAAGCTATATTTTTATAATAGAAGTGAAGCTCTGATTGTTTAGATACAGCTCTTTTTATCTGAATCGCATCAAAGAATAATTGCGATAAATCTGATTTTAATCTGAAAGAACGCTGATGCAATTGTTCAATTGTTGAAAGCGGGAGAGTTAAGAGCTCTTCCCAACCACGTTTTAATAATAATGCGGTTGCATAGGCATCATCATCTGCACGATGTGCTTGTTTCAATGAAATATTCAACTCCATAGCTATATCTTGTAGCTTATAGCTAAAGGCTGTTGGGAATAATATTTTCGATAATTCAACTGTATCCATTTGTTTTCCAAACCATTTTGGTAAACCAGCTCTTTTAAATTCAGCTTGTAAAAAAGGCAAATCAAAATCAGTGTTGTGCGCTACAAAAACACAATCTTGTATAATGTTATAAATTTTTTCAGCATGCGCTTCAAATGGTTGCGCATCTTTGACATCATTGTCCGTTATATTCGTCAAGTCTTGAATAAAACGAGGAATTTTCTTCCCTGGGTGAATGAAAGTGGTGAAAGTTGACTGCACTTCCCAATCTTTCATTAAAACAATCGCTATTTGAATGATGCGGTCCCCATTTTGAGATGAGTGACCTGTCGTTTCTAAATCTACGATTGCATATGTTTGACTGTCCATCATTTACTTCACAACTTTCCGATCGGTTTATATTCAAAATTCTATCACATTTTGAGCAGAATAGCTGAAGTCGATGTGCAGAAATATGGATTTTACAGATTGTTTTGGTAAGTTGCATGTTTGTTGGGTCATTTCTATTGTTTGTTGTGCTAATTTAGCTGTTTGTTGCACTAACTCATTCATTTGTTGCATTGATTAGATACTTTGTTATTTAGCTTTAAAACACAATAAAAGCACCCAAAAATGGATGCCTCTCCTATTACATAACTGTCGCTTCTGGTTCATATTGGATGAGTTCTTTTATCGTATTACCCTGCTGCATAATTGCTACAGTTGGTTTATGATTTTTCGCTTCTTCGTCATTAACATAGGCATAAGACATAATAATGACGACATCACCTTTTTGCACTAGACGAGCTGCCGCCCCATTTACACAAATAACACCGCTACCGCGCTCTCCAGCAATAATATATGTCTCAAAACGTGCGCCATTATTATTATCAACAACATGTACTTTTTCATTTTGTAGCATACCAACTGCATCGAGTAAATCCTCATCAATGGTAATGCTACCTATATAATTTAAGTCCGCTTGCGTAACAACCGCACGATGGATTTTCGCATTCATCATCATTCTAAGCATCATTTATTCCCCTTTTTCTTGAAAAATAATATTGTCGATTAGGCGCGTGTTACTAAAGTAAACCGCTGTCGCAAGTAAAACTTTTTTAGTTTGCTCTGTCACTTCAGTAAGATCTGGATAACTTAGCATTTGCAAATAATCAATTTGACCATTTGAATTGGCTTCAATATACTCTTTTGCAAGATTTGTTGCCTCAATATTATTATCAGATTCGAAATAATGGTTTTTAGCAAGAATCAACGCTTGATGAATTACTACCGCTACTTTACGTTGTTGTTCCGTTAAAAATACATTTCGGGAGCTTTTCGCTAGACCATCTTCTTCTCGAACAATTGGCACACTTCTAATTTCTAAAGGAAAATTAAAGTCACGCACCAAAGTTTCGATAAGCGCTAGCTGTTGTGCATCTTTTTGTCCAAAATAAGCCTTTGTTGGCTGAGTTATGTGGAAAAGTTTTGTCACAATTTTTAATACCCCATCGAAATGTCCAGGTCTTGTTGCACCACAAAGAATTTTAGATTGTGGACCAGCCAATATTTGAATACCACCATTATTCGGGTACATTTCACTGGCAGAAGGAGCGAATAAAAAGTCAACGCCTACTTTTTCTGCAATCTTCGAATCACGATTTAAATCTCTTGGATAACTTTCATAATCTTCGTTGGGTCCAAATTGCGCAGGATTGACGAAAAGGCTCATGACAACAATGTCATTTTCTTTACGTGCAGCCGTTGCTAGTGCCATATGACCTTCATGTAAATAGCCCATTGTCGGAACGAGACCGATTGTTTTATCAGCTTTTTTTGCTGTAGTAATGTGTGCAGTTAATTCTTTGATAGTTGAAACGATTTTCATTTTCTTATGCCTCCGTATAGCTGTTCAAGTTGCTGATCTGTCATCGTGAAGCGATGCTCTACTTTTGGAAAAGAACCTTGCTTAACTGCTTTTGTATAACTTTCGATACCTTTTAACATCAATTCTCCTGCGGGTGCAAACTTTTCAACAAATTTCGGCACATGGTGGGTTCCATATGCAAGAACATCATGGTAAACGAGTACTTGTCCATCAACATCTGCTCCCGCTCCTATTCCTATTACGGGGATTTTAAGTGCCTTTGTAATCTCTGCTGCTAGCTGATATGGAATACATTCAAGAACAAGCGCACATGCTCCTGCCTCTTCGACTTTTTTTGCATCTTGCAATAATTTTTCTGCAGCAACGGCTGTTTTTCCCTGCACTTTATACCCCCCAAGAACTGCCGCAGATTGTGGTAGTAAACCTAAATGTGCTACTACTGGAATCCCCGTATTTACTAAAGAGGATATGACATTGACAACAGTCTCTGCCCCTTCGACTTTTAAGGCACTAGCACCTGTCTGTTGGAACATATGAATCGCAGTTTGCAGTGTTTGGTCAATACTTCCGTGATATGAACCAAACGGCATATCAACTACGATAAAAGAATCCTTTGCTCCTCTTTTTACAGCTTTTGCATGATGGACCATATCTGCGACTGTCACAGGAACAGTTGAATCGTAGCCAAGCACGACCATACCAAGGGAATCACCTACTAATATCATATCTACTCCAGCTTCTTCAGCTAGTCTTGCAGATGGGTAATCATATGCAGTAAGCATAACAATTTTGTCGCTTTGTTCTTTCATTTTCAAAAAATGAGTCGTTGTTTTCAAAACGCTTCCTCCTCTTTTTAGGAAGAAAACAAAAAACCCCTCTGTCTAAAAATGGACAGAAGGGTTGCGTATTCATTGAATTGCATCGTTTTCTTCCGTCCCTGTCTATTACTAGATCAAGGCGAATCTCTTTAGTTATAATTTTTATAGCGAGGTACAGTTCAATCAAATTGATACTGTCCTATATTTCAACTATAACAAGTTTGTCGATACATTCCAATCTTTATTTTTCGAGTGTAATATCAGCCGAATAGATACCTTTTATCGTGCCATCATCTAATTGCAATTGTAAAACACCATCATTTGTTATTCCGATGGCTTTACCAATGAATACTTCTTGCAAGGTTGTTGCTCGAATACGATTTCCAATAGTACAAGAAAAACTTTCCCATTGAGACTTAATCGGTTCAAAACCTTCTTTTATATATTGTGAACTGTAAATTTCTAAGTAATAAAGTATTTTAGCAACTAAAGTTGCACGATCTATATGTTTGCCACTAGCTATTTTAAGGGATGTTGCGATGTCTTTTATTTCTCCTTCGAAATCATTTGGTTGATGATTTACGTTTATACCGATTCCCATAATAATTGCATTTACGCGGTCAGGATCTGCTTGTAATTCTGTTAAAATCCCAGTACATTTCTTACCATCTATCAATAAATCATTTGGCCATTTAATTTCTGGTTGTACACCTGTCATGTCAGCTATAGCTTTAGTCAATGCCACTGCAGCTACTAAAGTAAATTGAGGTGCTTCATAAGGAGCTATCTCTGGTCGAAGGATGACACTCATCCAAATCCCTTTACCTTTCATCGACTTCCATTCACGCATCATACGGCCACGGCCCGCTGTCTGCTCCTCGCAAATGATAACAGTACCTTCTGGCGCTCCTTCTTGTGCTTTATTATGTGCAATTGCTTGCGTAGAAGTCATTGACTGTTCATATATAATACGGCTGCCGAATTTTTTCGTTTCAAGAGCCATTGAAATATTCGCATCATCGACTGTATCAGGCGTTGCCGTTAAAACATAGCCTCTTTTCTTTACAGTTTCAAAGGCATATCCCTTTTCCTGAAGTTGCTTCATATGCTTCCAAATTGCCGTCCTAGAGATGCCAAATTCATCTGCTAGCTGTTGTCCGGAAATTGGTTCTCCATTAGCCTCAACTAGTCGCTTAATAATTTCATTTTTCAGTGTTGCTTTCATGACTGAACCAATCCTTTATCTAAATGTCGTATCAAAATATAACATTTTGTTTTTAAATGTTTATTTTGAGCTGTTAATTAGAATCAATAGTATCACTATTCATCGCAAAATAAATCTAAATCTTAATCAATCTTAACATTTTGTCACTTTTTGGTCACTCAAAAAATATGTTTTGCTGTAAAGGCAAACGATATTAACCTATTGGTAAATGAAATTGGTTCATATAAAGGGTCTACAATACAAAAGGATGAAGACAGTGGTGTATACTACTTCAACATAACTGCTGACGGAAACTGGACTATGAAAGTACCAATAACAAACTTATTATTCCCGCAACAGGCAATAAAGCTATCCACATCCATTCCTCTATCGCTACATCTTCAGGTGCAATATCTTCATCTACAAAACAATAGTAAATACTTAACAAAATCTTCATGGCCATACACCCCTATGGTTTAGATTTCCCAAGCCTCTTCCATTATTAAATTCACTTTGATACTGCGTGTGACACCCGTAATTACTATATATATGAATGACTATAAGCATTCTACTTTACCCTGTTTATACACACTTATAACACTTAATAATGCTTTACGAACTTTTGTGATGTACTAAAACTATGTTTCTATCAATAGATGCTTTTACCCTAAAGATTATTCCTGATAATTGATATAGTTCGCTAGATTTGAAAAATAGGGACAACACTTTTAACGGAGTTGTCAGATCTTTCTCTTTTCATTCTTGTTCTCTTAATTCCTTAGTAGCCGAACTTATCGGCATATGGAATATAATACAAAATTAAGTAAAAGTTCTATTAGTCTTTTGGAAAATGGGGATGTAGATCCTAAATTAGATTCTGTAATAATTTTAACTGATTACTTTGGAGTAAAAGGACAATATTCCTTTGGCGAGGTAAATGAAGAATAATTATATAATTCAAAAATCGAAACAATCGCTGCACATATTGAAGTAGGTACAAGAACTACTTATTCTTATTACTTAAAAATGAATTAATAAATGAATCTGAAAAATTAAATCCGTGGATTATAGTACTCTTGGACACAATACATGGTAATTCAAAATGTAAACTGTTAAATTATTCAGGAACAATTAGGGCACTCCTTCATTCAGGAAACATTAAATACTTATAGTCATTTGACCAAAAAAGACAAAGCAAAAACAGGTGACTTAATAGACGACGTTTTTTAATTTGGTCGCTTTTTAGTCACCTGTTCGGAATTCAATAAATTAATTGAGCTTAGAATGCTTGTATAGAAGCGTTTTGGATCCTAACTCGTATACTCATTCAAAAACCAATCTTTTATTTTTTGTCGATCATTTACAAGTTTATTTAATAGTATTTCATCAACCATTTTATCAATCACCATTTTTAACCACGGTCCACTTTTTTTACCGCTCCACTCAATCAAGTCTCGTCCATTGACGACAATTTCAGAACGAGATTGAATTGCTAGTGCATTCTTTTTCTGTACAATTTCGGATCGTTTTAAATTGTCATTAGTATGGTAGAATTTTATCGCAAAATCATTTGCAATTTCTAATATTGGAAAGTCAAACTCAAAATAGTCACTCGAAGTCCATCCAGTAGTAGTCCTAATTTCATAAGCTTGTAATACTTGTTTCACATAATTTTTTTCTTTGTTTGAACAATTAAATGTATTTAAAAGTTGGACAGCATTTTCATCCTGCTGTAATAGAATGAAAAACGCCCATCCATTAACTGGATTTCCAAAGCTTTCGAAAGTACTCCAATACTCCACATTCTTCGAAAAATCCCCAGGTAAATGGTCGACAAGCCTCGTATCATTTAGGTAACGAATCGCTTTTTGCGCATTTGAACTTGTCCACACTTTGTCAAATTCTATTTTTATTCGTTCTTTTGCAATAAAGCTTATATCTATTGCTTGATTACGGATCGCTTTGAAAGTTTCTTCTTCAATAGCAAAGCCGAGCTGAGCACTAAATCGAATTGCGCGAAGCATTCGCAGTGCATCCTCACTAAAACGACTACTAGCATTTCCCACAGCTCGTATTATTTGAGATGATAAATCACTTTGTCCACCAAATAGATCTACTATTTCTTTAGACCCACGCATAGCCATAGCATTAATAGTGAAATCACGACGTTTTAAATCTTCTTCTAAGGAACGTACAAATTGCACATCATTAGGACGACGATGATCTGCATACTCTCCTTCTGTTCGATATGTTGTGACTTCTACAGGACTAAGAGGATGAATAACTAATACTGTTCCATGTGCGATACCGACATCTGCAGTACGGGAAAAAACAGTCTTCACCTCTTCAGGTAAAGCACTCGTTGCAATATCGACGTCATTGGCTAATTGGCCTCGTAAATAATCTCTTACTGCGCCTCCAACAATAACCGCTTCATAACCAAACTTCTCTAAGGATTGTACGATTTCAAAAGCAGCTTGCCAATTCTCATCTAACTTCATTTTTCCGCGCCACCTTCGCATAGAGAGCCTCGTATTGTTCCACTATTTTTGAGGAATGGAAGCAATGATTTGCTCTATAAATTGCCGCTTCACGGAAAGATTGTAATTTGTTTTCGTCTTGTAGTAGATCGATAGCATATGTAGCTGCTTGATTTGTATCACCTAACTCTACTATATAACCATTCTGACCATGTTCAATCACTTCTGGTATACCGCCAACATTCGTACCAATACCAGGTACTCCACAAGCCATTGCCTCTAATAAAACAAGGCCAAACGATTCTTTTTCAGACATGAGTAATTTCAAATCACTCATCGCATAAAGCTCAGATAAATTATCTTGTTTTCCTAAAAACAAAATATCATTTACAAATGGACATTTCTTTATTTCTTCCATAATTCGATGCTTTTCAGGTCCATCTCCAACAAGTAGTAATTTGGCAGGCATTTGCGTTCTCACTTGAATAAATGTTTTTATAATATCTGGAATATGCTTTACTTTTCGGAAATTCGATACATGTATTAGTACCCGTTCATTATCCAATATGCCAAAATCTCGCTTTAATTGTGTGCCATCTTTTGGTGTATATTCCCGTTCATCAACAAAATTATAAATTGTTTCGATTGTTTTTTTTGTTTCGATTAGTTCATAAGTTTGACTCTTCAAGGAATCCGAAACTGCTGTTACAATATCAGATTTTTCAATACCATAGCGGATTGCGCCAGTAAGTGATGAATCATATCCTAATACCGTAATATCAGTACCGTGGAGCGTTGTAACTATACCGACATCTTCACCAGCCATATCTCGTCCCAACACAGCACATACAGCGTGTGGAATAGCATAATGCACATGCAGCACATCTAGTTTCTCACTTTTAATAACATCTGCCATTTTACTTGCTAACGCAATATCATACGGAGAATGTTGAAATACGGAATAACTATTTACTTCAACTTCATGATAAAAAATAGTTGGATAAATTTTATTTAAGCGAAAAGGCATGCTAGAAGTGATGAAATGAATTTCATGACCTTTCTCAGCCAGCATCTTACCAAGCTCAGTAGCGATAACACCCGAGCCTCCAACGGTCGGATAACAAGTTATACCAATTTTCATTTTACGCACCCGACCACTTCCTTTCTTACTTGCATCTATTTTTATAGAATATTTATTTAAATACTCGCGGGAATTAATTCATTTTAACAGTTAGTCATTGGTGAAGGCATTAATTTCTTCGTTCTTCTATTAAACGCCAATCTATAAAACCTTCTTGTAGACCTTTAAGTAAGACCTCAGCAGTCCCCATATTTGTTGCTAAAGGAATTTGATAGACATCACATAAGCGAATTAAAGCTGAAACATCTGGCTCATGTGGTTGTGCTGTTAATGGGTCTCGGAAGAAAATAATCATATCCATGTCATTGTCAGCAATCATACTACCAATTTGTTGATCTCCTCCAAGAGGCCCTGAACGGAATCTTGTAACTGGTAAACCCGTTTCATCAATTACACGCTGTCCTGTCGTTCCTGTCGCATATAAGCTATGTTCGGCTAAAATATCACGATATGCTGTTACGAATTGGATTAAACTATCCTTTTTATTATCATGCGCGATTAAAGTTATTTTCACAGAGCTCATTCCATTCTTATAAAATATTTTCTAAGCCGTATACTAATTCATCTAGTTCCATTACTTTTTCAATTGAAAACTTTACACCTGACATAAATGAGTTACGGTTAAATGAATCGTGGCGTAGAGTGAGTAATTGTCCTTCTCCACCAAATAGTACTTGCTGATGAGCTACAAGTCCAGGAAGACGTACGCTATGAATTCGTAAACCTTCAAAATCAGCACCTCTAGCACCTGGAAGTGTTTCTACTTCATCTGGATGTCCTTGTTTGTGACTTCTTCTATTTTCTTGTATCAACTGGGCAGTTTTAATCGCCGTACCTGAAGGAGCATCTAATTTTCTATCATGATGCATTTCAATTATTTCGACTTCTGGTAAATAAGCTGCTGCCATTTGTGAAAATTTCATCATTAAAACTGCACCTATTGCAAAATTTGGTGCAATGATGGCACCAAGTTGTAAATTAGCGGATAGTTCTGTTAATTCTTCTAATTGTTCATCTGTAAAACCAGTCGTACCAATAACTGGACGAACACCATTTTGTAGTGCTACTTTCGTATGCTTATACACAGCTTCAGGCGCCGTTAAATCCACAAAAACATCTGGTTTCGACGTTCTAAATAAATCTTCTAAATTTCTAAAAACAGGTACATGATAAGTATTAGGGAATTCTGTATAATTCTCCAGTGAATTTGCAATTTCTCTATGGTCTAGTACCGCTACTAATTCCATTTGATCGCTCTTCATTACTGTATGTACAGCTTCGGATCCCATTTTACCTCTTGGCCCAGCTATTGCAACACGAATTGTCATTAATTCTCTTCCTTTCTAGTCCAGCGATCTTTATCGCGCGTTTCAAATTTATGTAAAACTCTTTGTAAAGCATCAGCCATATTAATATTCTCTGCATTAGCAAAGCAAATGAGGACAAATAAAAAGTCTCCAAATTCTTCTTCTAATGATTTTGCTGCTTCTGTAGGCTTTTTCTTTTTCATGCCATAGACATTTTGCACTTCTCTTGATAATTCGCCAAGTTCCTCCGTCAATCGTGCTAATAATTCAAATGGCGGAAAGTAGCCTTCTTTAAACTGTCCTATATAATCATCTACTTGTTTTTGCATTTGTTGCATTGTTACTTCCTTGCTCATATATACAACTCTCCTCTATCTATCGTAATCAATAATACTTGTTGTTGTCAAAATGTCGAAAATACATGATAATATATTTCTATAAAAGAAAATATGTAAACTCTTCCATATGATTTCTCAAGAGCGATCGTCAAAGACCTCTCACTATTGTAAATCAAATAGTTAATGGATTAACTACTTAATCAGTTTTTCTTTTAGCCCTTTCTATTATACAGTCTACTAACCAAAAATGAGGTGAAAAATTAAATGCCAAATATTAAAATTAAAAATGTACTCTTTATCATTCTTGGTGCAGCTATCTTCAGTTTTGGATTTATTAATTTTAACGTTCAAAATGAACTAGGAGAAGGCGGCTTTACAGGGATTACTTTAATTTTGTACTTCGTTTTTAAATGGGATCCAGCATTGATGAACTTAGTACTAAATGTACCGATGTTTATACTCGGTTGGAAATTACTAGGACGTAAAATGTTTGTTTATACATTGATTGGAACAGTATCAGTCTCTGTTTTCATGAAAATCTTCCAAATTTATCAGGTTGATATTGGTTTGAAAGACGATATGTTTTTAGTTGCATTATTCGCAGGTGTTTTCCTAGGTGCTGGACTCGGTATTATATTCCGATATGGCGGTACTACTGGAGGTGTTGATATTATTGCACGTCTAGTTAATAAATATATCGGATGGCCGATGGGAAAAACAATGTTCATGTTTGACGCTGTTGTTATTGTACTGTCATGGACAACTTTTCTTAATTCCCGTTCAATGATGTATACACTGGTAGCTGTCTTCGTCAGTGCTCGAGTAATTGACTTCGTACAAGATGGTGCGTATGCTGCACGAGGAGCAATTATTATTTCCGTAAAACAAGATGAAATTGCTGACCGTATAACTAAACAAATGGAACGAGGCGTCACGATTTTAAAAGGTTATGGTCATTACACTAAAGAAGATCGTGAAGTTATCTACTGTGTCGTTGCAAAAAACGAATTATTTAGGTTAAAAAGTATTATACAATCCGTTGATCCTCATGCATTTGTTTCTGTCTCAGAAGTTCATGATGTAATTGGTGAGGGTTTTACATTAGACGATAAGAAGCAACCAATCGATTAATTATTTTTTCTAAAGCAGATAGTACAACTATATCTGCTTTTTTATATTGAATTTCAAAATTCATAAGAAGTAAAACACACAATCTAAAATCATAGAAAAAAGCCCGCAACACTGGAATTTTTCCACTGTTGCGGGCTTTGACTTTATATTAACGGAAAGTACCATAACTCATGATACGCGGACCCCAGTAACTGCCTTTTGCAATACTTTGATATTGAACTTTGTTACCTGCAGCATGTAAAACTTGACCATTACCTGCATATAATCCTACGTGTGTAATGTAATCTCCACCGGGATTTGCAGAGAAGAATATTAAATCTCCAACTTGAGGATTACTTGTATATGCCGCTGCTGCACGCTGCGCACGGCTGTTACGAGGAATACTACCTTGTCCAGCTTGTTTATACGCATATTGTGTGAAACCACTGCAATCGAATCCAGAAGGTGAAGTGCCTCCCCATACATAAGGAACTCCTAAGTATTTTCTACCAGCATCAATAATATCTGATCCAGTAGCACTATTTGAAACTTTGCTTACTTTTTTATATTTCTTTAAATATGCTGAAGACATCCAACCTGTTTTACCGTTATATGAAACTTTATACCAAGTTGTACCATTAACTTTTTTCTTATAAGATGCTTTAACGACAGCACCTTTTTTAGCAGTTAAAAGAACTTTCGAAGTTGTTTTTGCGCTAGTACGCATATTTAATGCTGCTGTTGTTTTGTATTTTCCACTAATTTTAGTAGCTTTTGAACTAGCAACCATTGTAATTGCATTTGATTTATGTACTTCATTATTAGTTGTTAATGATTCTGCAGAAGCTGTATTTTGTTGACCATTTGTTAACCCTGTAAATGAAATCGTTAAAGCTAATGTACCTGCTGTAATTGCTGTAAATAGATTTTTCTTTTTCATTGATTTAAACTCTCCAATATTTATTCAAACTATTATAGGTTGATTTATTTTTGTAATTTAGTAACTGTTTTTTTCTACAAGACTTACTTTACAGAAATTTTTTGTAATAAACAACGCTATTTCAATTACAGATATATTACAGTTTGACTACAAAGAAACAGAGTTTTATAACATAATTTTGATTTTATGTATTTTAAATCTCATTTTTTCCCATTATTATAACAAAAAAGACCTTTGACTGATTTCTCAGTTCAAAGGTCTTCCATTTTGTAGTAGTACAGTTAATTTTAGTCTTCGTTATTCATACCCGTATAAATTAACACTAGACGTAGTAATTCCATTACAGCTGTCGCAGCCGCTGCAACATAAGTTAATGCTGCTGCACTTAAAACTTTTCTTGCATATGGTTCTTCTTCGTTCCGAATAATACCATGTTCAACAATTTGATTCATCGCACGTTTTGAAGCATCAAATTCAACTGGTAATGTAACTAATTGGAATACAACTCCCGCTGCAAGTAATACGATCCCTACTAGTAACAAAGGTTGAATAGTTGCAATTAAACCAATCATAATGAAAATCCATGATGCATTTGAAGAAATATTTGCTACAGGAACTAATTTAGAGCGCAAAGTCAAAAATGAATACGCTTCTTTATGTTGAATTGCGTGTCCACATTCATGGGCAGCAACAGCAGTTCCTGCTACAGATGCTTCATGATAGTTATGAGTAGATAAAGCAACTGTTTTTGTTGCTGGATTATAGTGATCAGATAAAAAACCTTGTTGCTCTACTACGCGGACATTACTTAACCCGTTCTGATCTAAGATTAATCTTGCAACTTCTGCACCTGTCATTCCAGAAGTTGAACGAACTTGTGAGTACCGTTTGTACGTTCTTTTTACTTTCATTTGAGCGTAAATCGGTAACAGTAATAATACGATAAAATACACGATATACATCGCAGTTGACAAACTAACCATCCTCCTAATACTAGCTTACTATTATTTTAAAGTGTCTATGACCTTTGAGCAAATGAAAAGCTTTTTTTAGCTGTCCAAAATGCCAGTGATATACAACAAATTGACAACCAAAATGTGAAGTAACCTATAGTTTGAACATAATCCGACAACATATGATAAATTGGCATTTGGCCAAAAACATAATCAATGACATCATTATGCAAAGTCCAAATCGCCGCAACCCATACATGGATAAATGAGAAGCGGTAAGCAGGTAAATACAGAATCCCTTGAACAGCCATCATGAAATGAGAAAAGATTAACATCCATCCCATCCAGCCAATTGAACCGTCTTCAAAAAGTGCCCAAATGTTCATCACAACAGCCCACAGACCATACTTAACAAGCGTAATTAAAGCGAGTGCCTCGATTAATTTCCAATGTCGTCCAAGCAACCATCCGACAATTGCTATACTAAAAAAGAGGCTTGCAGTAGGACTATCTGGCACAAAAATAAGAAATATTGGTTTAGTCATTTCTAATTGCCAGCCATACCAATCATAGCCCCAAATTGTACCGACCACATTGATAATTAATAAAAGCCATAAAAACGAACGATGTGTTAGTATGACCCAACATTTCGAAACAATAGTAGGCATATTATAACTCCTTTTTCAATATGAAATATGTATTATTTAGTATTTACAAGTAAATTAGTATCATTCACTTGTATATAAATAGTATAAGTGATATTTGCGGTTATGCATATGATAATCATTTTAAATATACCTTATGACAATACAACTGAAAATTAAAAAAGAGCCAGTTACCTGACTCTTTTAATTGATTACGTATTATTCAGCTTTTAAGCTTTCAATAAACTCAGCAAGCTTTTGAAGATCTTCATCAGAACCCTTATATTGGCCTGGAGGCATACCACCAATACCATCATGAGCGATTTTAACAACTTCATCAGCAGTTAAGCCTGTGTTCATTAATGATGGACCTGCACCACCCTCAAGGTTTTCACCATGACAGTTAATACAAGATTGTCCAGCATAAACTTTATAGCCATCAGACTCTTTATCGAATTCGACTGTTTCAACAATCGCACCTTGTTTTGCAGCTGCTTTCCAGTCATGGTTAACTACTGATTCCCAAGTTAAGAAAATCATAGAAGCAATTGCTAATAACATAAACGCTACTGGAAGTGGGCGTTTCATTGGGCGACGTTCTGGACCTCTATCTAAGAATGGTGCTAATAATAGGGCTCCGAAAGCGATACCCGGTATTACCATAGCTCCGATAATGTTATATGGACCTGAAGCGTATTCATATTTTAATAATTGGTATAAGAATAAGAAATACCAGTCCGGTAAAGGTATATAACCTGTGTTTGTTGGATCAGCCTGCGCCTCAAGTGGAGACGGGTGAGCAACAGTCAAGATTAAATAACCAATTAGGAATACAGCACCAACCATCCATTCTTTTAGTAAAAAGTCTGGCCAGAATGGTTCTGTTTTTCCCGGATATTCGGAATAGTCTGGTGGAGTTTTAGTTCTGTTTGCCTTATAAGGCACACGAGAATCCCCTACGAATTTCATTCCTTTTCCGCGATGCATTGTGTCCCCTCCTTTAGTAATTCTTCAAGTTCATTAAAATTTTATAATGGACCTGAAATACCTTGTCTGCGAATCATTACAAAGTGTGCTGCAAGCAACCCAAGCAAAGCAGCTGGTAAGAAGAATACATGAATCGCAAAGAATCTTGTTAATGTTTGTGCTCCGAGGATAGTTGCATCTCCGGCAAGTAAAACTTTTATTGCTTGACCAATAAATGGTACAGATGCAGCAATTTCAATACCTACTTTTGTTGCGAATAATGCTTTCATATCCCAAGGAAGTAAGTAACCTGTAAAGCCAAGACCTAACATTACTGCGAAAATTAGAACCCCAACAATCCAGTTAAGTTCACGAGGTTTTTTGTATGAACCTGTGAAGAATACACGTAATGTATGTAGGAACATCATAACAATTACGAGTGAAGCTCCCCAGTGATGCATACCACGCACAATCTCACCGAATGCTACTTCATTTTGAAGGTAGTAAACAGATTTCCATGCATTTTCAATATCCGGAACATAGTACATTGTTAAAAACATACCTGAAAGGATTTGAATAACTGTAACGAAGAACGTTAAGCCCCCAAAACAATATACGAATGCAGAAAAATGATGTGCAGGGTTAACGTGCTCTGGCACTTCGTGGTCAGCTATATCGCGCCAAATTGGTGTGATATCTAAGCGTTCATCGACCCAATCATAGATTTTATTTAGCACTGATGTCGTACCCCCTTACATTTAAACTAAAGTATTTGGTCTTGTTTTTCCGATCATTAATAGACCGTCTTTTGCTTTTACTTCGAACTCATCTAACGGCCCAAGTGGTGGTGTACCTTTGATGTTCTCACCAGTTTTCTCATATCGGCCAGCGTGACAAGGGCAGAAGAATTGGTTTTTGTGTGCTGGGTCACCTTCCCAGTTTACAGTACATCCTAAATGCTTACATACAGGTGAAAGAGCGATAACTTTGTCGCCTTCTTTGTAAACCCACGCTGTACTTGTAACATCAGATTTGTACCAAGCGTCAACTTGTTCAAAAGTAAAGTCAACTTTAACAGGAGTTTCTGTTAATTCAGAGATTTTTTGCTTAGTTAATACGAAATCTCCGCCTTCTTTTTTCTGTAATACCGGGTCAACTGCAAAGCGAACCATTGGCATTAACATACCAGCAGCCATGAAGCCACCAACACCTGTTAGTGTGTAGTTTAGAAATTGACGTCTTGTTACACGATTGTTACTCATACTTTTCCCCCCTCTAACTTTAAAGGTAAGTCCAACGGACAAACTTATACAAAATAGTAATACTAGGACATATCTATGATATATCAATCAAAATGGAAGGTCAATAACGCATTCGACACTTTTGTCATGATTTGTGAACATTTCATGAAAGAAACTTACAGCTCAGACCATTTAGCTGATAGCATTGGTACTACTTGTCGAATCTGATCACTTAGTACTGACTGTTTTACTGATTGATCCATATCACCAAGTGGAATAGATGGTAGCCACAACACAGATAGCTCAGGCACTTCGCTTGTCCAACTATGATCTGAAGTCATATAAAAGATATATTTAAAACCAGCCAATTTTAATTCTTGGTCTATTGACTGAATATAATCCTTCTTTACCATGCTATTCGTATAGGTAAATGGTGGCATTACCATAACTCGTCCTTTAAATTGTTGTTCAACAAAAGCTGTTAACGACATTAAAAATTCTGCTGCTGATGCGCTTTGCTTCATTCCCGTTGACGATCCATCAATAACTGTTAGTGGCACGATTGCTGTGTCTATAAATTCCTTTTGCGCTGCGAATACTTCTACATCTTTGCCAATCCAAAACATTTTTATTTCCTCCCGAGAAAAAACTTCATCTAAAGGATGAAGTTTTTTCTATTCATTCACATTTTTTAAGACATTAAGTAATGCTGATAATTCATAAAACTTCTCTTTATCATTATTATCTAAGGCTTCATCGATTTGCTTTAAAATTGTTTCTTCCCTAAAAGACTTCATGCTATCGTTCAATATTTCCTCTGCTAACATGCGGTCCTTTTCACTAATGTGCAAATACTTTGGCATATGAGGGTTCTCTTCAAGAACCGCTAAGTATTCGCTACTTGGTGGTAATTTAGGGAAATTAAGTTGAATATACATTTCTTCTTCTGGGTGCATCCTCAAATCGTGGAATGATTTCTCAGCGTCTGCTGTCATAATATTTCCTTTATAAAATCGAAATGGAATACCAGATGATTCAGTCGTTGACATGACCATTGCTCGTGGACAATAATGTGCTTCCTCAACAAAATGTACATGCTCTAGCAATTCATCATGGCCAAGTAAATAATTTAAAATCCAGACACATTCACGTCGCTTTAACTGATAACGTTTTAAAAACCAATGAACGAAAACCTTTTTATCCATCACAGAAACGGAAGCGGTCATACCGATTCCCCCTCTCACTCGAAAGTTTGTAAGAGATCCAACCAAGTCGGCTCATCAGGCTGTAGTGCTACTAATCGTTTTACGACTTCGTGAGCTTCCCCACGTTTGCCATCTTCGATTAAGAAATACGCGTACTTTTCTAAAAATGCTGGATCTTCCTTATGGTCATTATATGCCAAAGTATAAAATTCGTATGCACGATTATAATCTTCTAGGCGGTCATAAGATTGTGCCGCAAAAGCAGATAATGTAGACCAATCGAAGTCATCGTTACGTAATATTTCGATTAATTCAACAACCTCTTCATCACGTTCATCTTGCGCTAACAGTGAAACGAGCGTTAAAATGGCTTCCATATATTCTCCATCAAGAGCAACCGCTTCGCGTAAATATTGTTCAGCCTCTTTTGGTAAACTATTCTTCAAAGCCATCTTTCCGGCAAATAAATATAATTCTTTGTCATATTCATCACGTTTGATGCCTTCTTGAATTATTTCCAATGCTTTTTTATTTTCTTCTTGCATTGCATAACTCTCAGCTAATAATAAATAAGCTGCAAAATAATCTGGATCTACTTCTTTTAACTCTTCTAAATGTTTTATTGCAGTTTCATACATTTGGGTTTGGAACGCCGAATAAGCTGCTCCAAATAAAAGATCAGGTGCGACATGATAATCAAGGGCTTTCAAATAATATGTTAATGCTTCTTCAAACGCCGCACCCGTGCGATGAACTTCTGCAAGACGTTCAACTAATCTGATACCCGCAATCTCTTCTTGTTCCTCGTATAGCTCACCATAAAGACGTGCTGCTTCAGCTAAACGACCTAGCTCTAAAAGGAGCTCTGCCTTTGCAAAACGCAATAAAGGTTCAGTAGGTAGTAATTCTAATGCCTCGTTAATACGTTGTTCAGCGACCTCATATAGTCCTTGCATTTGATAATAATCCGCCAATGCTAATAAAACTTGAGGATATTCTGGTTCGTCTGGACGCACAGACATAAACATTTCTAATGCCTCGTCCTCATTTCCAATGTCCATTAGCAACACAGCACGGTCAATTTTTAATTGTGTTTCTTCAGGGAACAAAAATTGTAAATGCCCAAATAATTGATCTGCTTCAGTTAAAAAACCGTAATTTACTAACAGCTCAGCAATTTCATACTGTACATTTGGATCAGCCTGCATTTTAAGCTGTTCCATTAAATCTTGTATACCTTCTAAATTTCCTTGCTCAATTACTTCTATCATTTTGTTTTGAATATCCAAATGCTTCACCTATTCTCATTAATTTCAATCATTATGCTACATGACAAATTCTTTATGTACAAGGAAAAACCCTCCTATTTTGCGGAGAGTTTTCGCTTTTATTTTATTCAATTAATTACAGCTTGTACATCTTCAAAGAATGTTGGGTAAGAGACTGCAATACAATCAGCATCATCTAACTCTATTGCACCTTTAGTAATAAGTGCGGCAATTGCTCCCATCATGCCAATACGGTGATCTCCATATGTTCGAATAGTACTACCAGTTAAAGGTGTTGGTCCATTAATAATCATACCATCATCTGTCGCCACTATATCTGCGCCAAGCTTTTTCAATTCATCCACAACTGCTGTTATACGGTCTGTTTCTTTTACCTTCAGCTCTTCTGCATCTTTAATAACAGTTTGTCCATTAGCCTGTGTTGCTAATAATGCAAGAATCGGGATTTCATCGATAAGTCGAGGAATAACGTCGCCACCAATTGTCGTACCTTGCAATTCAGAAGTCGAAACAGTGATAGTTCCAGTTGGTTCAGAAGCTGATTCATCATCGATTTCAATCGACATATTGGCATTCATTTCTTGCAATACTTCAATAATACCTGTGCGTGTATGATTTAAACCAACGTTCTCTAACGTTATTTCACTATTTTTAGCAATCGTTCCCGCAACAAGGAAAAACGCTGCAGAAGAAATATCGCCAGGTACAGCGACATGAGTAGCAGTCAATTGTTGACCACCTTTTAGTGACACAATGCCATCTTCATTAGTAATTTCTGCACCAAATTGACGAAGCATACGCTCTGTATGGTCACGTGATACTTCCTTCTCGCGAATAACTGTCGTTCCTTCTGCATTAATACCAGCTAATAAAATCGCGGACTTCACTTGTGCACTTGCCACTGGCATTGTATAGTCTATTGCCTGTAGCTTCGTACCTTGAATTGCAAGAGGCGTAAATTGACCATCCATACGCCCTGTTATTTTAGCACCCATTTCTCGTAATGGATTTATAACACGTTTCATCGGACGCTTAGCAATGGACTCGTCGCCATTTAAAACTGTATGGACATTAGAGCCCGCCAGTAAACCGAGCATTAAGCGGGTTGTTGTACCAGAATTTCCGGTATATAAAATATCAGTTGGTTCCTGCCAAGTAGCCATGCCATTACTCTCGATTACGACATTTGTACCATCAAGTTCAATCTGTACACCTAATTTACGGAAACAAGCAATTGTATTTAAACAATCATCACCAAGTAAAAAACCACTTACCGTCGTGCGCCCTTTCGCAATTCCGCCGAACATAATAGAACGATGAGATACTGACTTATCACCTGGAACCGTTATTTTCCCACGTAATGTTGGCTTATTGTAATCTAAAGATTTACTCTTCACCATTCTATTCACCTACCCTTTATGAAATATAAATTTCGTATGGACTGCGCTTTTGTATACAAGCAGCAGCACGTTCACGATCTTCTGCATTTTGGAAACTAACAACTAAAATACCGAAGACATCTTCTCGCGTTTCCACGATACGAATATTCGTAATACTTATTTGTTCCTCAGCTAGATAAGCTGTAATTTCAGCAATACTACCAGGATAATCAGGTACATCTACATATAAATCATAGGTCATGTACATTGCACCTTGTGAACTAATCGGTAACTCATCACGCACCGATTTAGCTTTTGCAAAATAATCCTCAATCTGAGTTGCCTCTCCCGTAATCAGAAGGTCCTCTACACGTTTCATTTCAGCTTGCCACTCAGCCAATTGCCCTGCAATTTGTTGACGATTTTGCATCGTTATATCGCGCCATAGAATAGGATTAGAAGACGCAATTCGTGTCAAATCTCGAAAGCCCCCTGCTGCTAACATTTTTGTTATAGGGTTATCAGCTCCCTCAGCATGTAATTGATGAACTAAAGAAGCTGCCACTATGTGTGGAAAATGACTTACTACGGACGTCATATGATCATGTTCAGAAGCTGAAACACGCATTAATTTAGCGCTAGTATATTGCAGTAAATTCTGCAGTATATTAATCTTTTCTTCGTCCTCACCTTCTAAAGGTGTGAGCATATAATACGCATTTTCAAATAGATAAGGCTTGGCCGCTAATACACCACTTTTATGGGACCCTGCCATAGGGTGGCCTCCGATAAATGTAATGCCGTTTTCGCGAAGCTCAAATGCTTTTTCCATAATTAATGACTTTGTACTACCTGTATCTGTCACAATTGTAGCAGTTGGAAGTTCCCAAGATTTAAGAGACTCCATCCATTCTAGCGTAGCATTTACAGGTGTTGCAAAAATAATAATATCTACTTTTTTTGCTGTTTCTTCAGGATTTTTCGTAACATCTTGGACGACGCCAAGTACTTTTGCACTTTGTAATGTGTCTGAATTGGCATCAAAGCCAATCACTCGGACATTCGGTGATTTTTGTAGAGCTAATGCTATCGATCCACCTATTAGGCCAAGCCCTACAACAAGAACAGTTTGTTTCATGAAAAAACTCCTTGCTCCTGTAATACTACTTCTAATTGTGTTAAGAAACCCTCATTTTGAGCTTGTGTACCAATTGTCACACGAATATAACCTGGTGTACCTAGTGCATTACCACTACGGATAATGAAACCCCGTTTCATCAATTCTTGGAAAACAACATCACTGTCAACTTTCACTTCCATTAGAATGAAATTCGTATCAGTTGTAAAAAAATGTAAATTATTTTTTCCGCAAAATTCTTCGATTTGTTTTTTACCTTTATTGTTTTCCTCGCGACATTTTTCGATATATGCATCATCTTCTAATGCGACTTGTGCGATCGCTTGGCTTAAAACTGTGTTATTAAAAGGACCACGAACTGGATCCAATTTTGCAATTAATTCTTTATTGGCAATACCATATCCTACGCGGAAAGCAGCAAGACCATATGCTTTAGAGAACGTTCTTAAAATAATGACATTTGGATAGTCTTGAATATAAGGGATTGTATCTTTATGTCTAGCGTTTGTAACATATTCAAAATACGCTTCATCTAACACAACCAATACATCAGACGGAACTTTCTTCAGGAATGCTTGTAATGGTGCATCTTCTACCACTACACCTGTTGGATTATTCGGGCTACATACCCACACAACAGCTGTATTGTCATCAATTGCTTCAAGCATTGCATCTAAATCATGATTACCATCTACTAAAGGTACTTCACGAATTTCAGCACCTTCGATTTTTGCGTTAAGGCCGTATTGAGAAAATGTTGGTTTTGCCATAACAGTATTAACACCTGGATATAATAATGCACGTGTAATAATACTGATTAATTCGTCAGAACCGTTACCAAAAATTAATTCATTTTCTTCTACGCCTAGTTTAGTAGCCACCGCTGCACGTAAGTTCGTTGCATAACCATCAGGATACAACGCGAAGTTAAATGATTCATTTGCTAAAAATTCACGTACTTTTGGTGAGCTACCAAATGGATTTTCATTTGATGCTAATTTAACAATTTCATCTAAGCCAAATTCTTTTTTCACTGCATCTATTGATTTTCCAGGTTGATATGCTTTCATACCTGTGATTTGTTCTTTCCATTTCATCGAACGTTCGCCTCTTCCTTAGTAGTTGATTACTTTGCTAAATCGGGTCTTAATTTAACTGCGTCATTTAAATAAATGTGACGAATCGCTTGCTGACTAATTTCCGTATTCACGTGCAAAAGTACTCGAATACATAATGGCAACGCATCAGGAACATTCATCTCGTGCATACACATAACCGGCACATAACTCCAGCCTTCCATAGTACGTACTGCTTTCGCTGGGAATGCTGAAACTATATCAGGTGTCGTAGAAATGACAACTGATGCAACATCGTCTGCAACAATATTATTAGCTTTTACGATTTCTTCTATTAATTTCTCTGTCTCTGCTAAAACGATTGCCGCCTGATCAGACTGCACCGTTATGGCTCCACGTACTCCTCGAATCACGCGAGCACCTCCTTTATTAACACACGAAGAAGACCATCAATTTCTTGACATTCTTCTATTGATATTTGTTGAACAAACGGCTCACCAATTTTCTTTAATAAAACAAATTGTAAGATGCCATATTCTGCTTTTTTATCTTTCATTAAATAGTCTAGTAGTTGTTCAAATGTAAACTGATTAACTGCATCAAATGAGTAGCCGTTACGTATTGCAAATTCGATGAAGGAGCGAGTAACCGTTGCAGGTATTGTACCGTATCGCTCACTTAAAATAAGTGCATAGACCATCCCGATCATAACTGCCTCACCATGTGCTAATTTACCAAAACCTGAGGCTGCCTCAATAGCATGGCCATATGTATGACCAAAGTTTAAAAACTTTCGAACAGAATGTTCTTCCTCATCTTCTGCAACAATACCAGCTTTAACACGAATACCTTGCTCAAGGTGCATAGCAAGGTCAGCTTGACTGAAATCCAAAATAGAGTTTGTAGACATTAATTCCGCTAACCACTTTTCATCTGAAATAAGTGCATGCTTAATCACTTCTGCCATCCCAGAACGCACTTCTTTTTCTGGTAAAGTTTTTAAATATGAAATATCATATAAAACTCCTTGGGGCTGATAAAATGCCCCAATCATATTCTTCCCTAGAGGATGATTAATAGCTGTTTTACCACCAACTGCACTATCATGCGCTAATATCGTAGTAGGAATTTGAATAAATGGAATACCACGCATAAATGTGGATGCAACAAACCCCGTTAAGTCACCAACTGCTCCTCCGCCAAATGCGAAAACAAATGTTTTTCGGGTGCATTTTTGTTCTAATAAAAATGATTGTGCTGCAAAGAAGCTTTCAAATGTTTTACAATCTTCTCCCGCTGCTAATATATTCACTTTAAATGGGTATGGAAATTCCGCTGTAAAGCGTTCACTATGTAATTTCCATACATTTTCATCTGTAAAGACAATAATTTTATCAGCCTTAGAGAGTTGTTGATCAAATGATTTAACTGCTTCAGTTAGACTATTTGCACTTATTTGTACTTCATACGCATGGGATTTCGCTTTAACTGGAATATTCATTGTTAAAACTCCTTCGTATATTGTTTATGCGCTGCAAGCTGTTCCTTTAGCTGTGGTAATTGATCACTATGGAAATGCTCCATTACTGCATTTGCTATTTCCCAGGCAATAACATGCTCTGCTACAACAGAAGCCGCAGGAACTGCACAACTATCAGAGCGCTCAACACTTGCTTTAAATGGTTCTTTTGTTTCAATATCAACACTTTGTAACGGTTTATACAAAGTAGGAATTGGCTTCATAACTCCACGGACAACAATTGGCATACCTGTTGTCATACCACCTTCTAAACCGCCTAGACGATTTGAACTTCTAGTGTAACCGTCTTCCTCAGACCAAATAATCTCATCATGCACTTCGCTACCTTTGCGATGAGCCATTTCAAAGCCTAGACCGAACTCTACCCCTTTAAATGCATTAATACTTAACATAGCAGCTGCTAGTTTTGCATCTAATTTACGATCATAATGTACGTATGAACCGATACCAGCAGGTAAACCTTCTACGATTACCTCTACAACTCCACCAATTGAATCACCCGCTTTTTTAGCCTCATCAATTGCTTCAACCATTTTTAGAGATGCTTCTGCATCTGCACAATAGCATGCGTCTTCTTCGATTATTGCGCGGATTTCAGCGACCGATTTTCCAGCAGTAGATTCAGGATTTGCAATAATTCCACCAATTTCAGTAACATGAGAAACAATTGAAATTCCTAACTCTGCTAAAAGGGCTTTTGCTACAGCACCAACCGCTACTCGAACGGTTGTTTCACGAGCTGAAGAACGCTCTAATACATTTCGTAAATCACGATGACCATATTTCATACCACCAACTAGATCAGCATGTCCAGGGCGAGGGCGAGAAATTTGACGTTTAATTTCTTCAGGATTAACATCCTCTGCTAATGGTTCTGCACCCATGATTTTCGTCCAGTGTTTCCAATCATCATTTGTAACAACTAGCGCTACTGGAGAGCCTAAAGTACTGCCATGGCGGACGCCTGATAAGATTTCAACTGTATCCGTTTCAATCTGCATACGGCGACCTCTACCGTGCCCACCTTGACGTCTTTTTAATTCTTTATTTATTAACTCTGCCGTAATTGGCAATAGAGATGGTAACCCTTCAATGATTGTTGTTAATTGCGGTCCGTGTGACTCTCCTGCTGTTAAATATCGCATAACACTTTCTCCCTTCAACTCGCTAAAGTATATGTTTTTCACTATAACATATTTTAATCAAAAAAACAGTGAATAAACTGAACTTTTGCAAACTCTTATTAATTTGGATTTTCTACCTATTTTAGAAAAAATCGCCTTTCGCATTCATTGCGAAAAGCGTCCTTTCGTTAACCTATATATATAAAAACATTTACAGCTTTCTATAAAAAAACGTATCCTCAATATCTAATTGATATCTAGAAGGATTAAAAATTTGTTCTGTTGAACCTACAAATAATACGCCACCTGAACGAAGTGACTTACTAAAGTTATCGTAAATTTGATCCTTTGCTTCTTCAGTGAAATATATCATCACATTACGGCAAACAATTAAATCATAGTTTTGATCATATGTATCTTTTAATAGGTTATGCTTTTTAAATGTGACTGTTTTTTTTATTTCGTTTTTAACCTTATAAAAAGAGCCATCATTATCAAAATACTTCTCTTTGATATCATTTGGTACTTCTGCTAAAGAGCGTTCAGGATAAACACCCGCTTTTGCTTTTGCAATGGCATTTTCGTCTAAATCTGTTGCTGTAATAGAGATTTGGGATAATGGCACATGATTTGATAACGTCATCGCTAAAGAATATGGTTCTTCACCTGTAGAACAAGCGGCACTCCAAATTTTCAATTTCTTATTTTGCTGTAATAGACGAGGGAATATTTTGTTTTGAAGAACTTCCCATCTCTTGCCGTTACGATAAAATTCGGAAACATTAATAGTCATACGATCCAAAAATTCATCTAATAGTGCACGATCTTTGTCTAAAGCATTATAAAAATCGATGAAGCTTTTATAGCCTTTTTTTTCATACAAAGATGTTAAACGCCTTTTCATTTGAGCCTCTTTGTATAAAGCTAGGTCAATACTTGTTTTTCTCTTAATACTTTCTACAAATTGTTCGTAATCCGTCATAAGCTTATCTTCCCTCTCCTTCAACCTAATTCTATTATAATGGATATAAGTCATTACTTAAATAGTAGAAATGCAGACTTGTTTGACAATTTAAACAAATCTATTCGAATTTTTAAACTTATAAAATAACAGAGAAAAAAAGCTGTCCGCAAAATTGCGAACAGCTTTGAAAATATGAATTATACTAATTCGTTTTCGTTGAAGAATAAACCGATTTCACGTTCAGCTGCAGCTAAAGAATCTGAACCGTGAATAACATTGTGAGAAACAGTAGTAGAGTAATCTCCACGAATTGTTCCTGGAGCTGATTCAGCAGGGTTTGTAGCGCCCATCATTAAACGTGCTACAGAGATTACGTTTTCGCCTTCCCATACCATTGCGAATACAGGACCAGAAGTGATGAATTCTACTAATTCACCGAAGAATGGACGTTCAGCATGTTCTGCGTAGTGTTTTTTTGCAAGCTCTTCAGTAATTTGCATTAATTTAGCGCCTTTAAGTTCGAAACCTTTACGTTCGAAACGATCTACGATTTCACCTACTAATTGACGTTTAACGCCATCAGGTTTAACCATTAGAAATGTTTTTTGAATAGCCATTGTTAAAATACAACTCCTTAAGAAATGTTTACAGGTTTTATACCCACCGTAAAATATTATCATTGTCCGACAGATAGTTCAACATATAGTATTAAAATTTGCGCTTACCCATATATAATGCGATATCACGCAAGGATTTTTTGATCGAATTTTGCGGAAGAGCTTCAACTTCACGTAATGCTTTTTGCAAATATGTGTCGCTTATCTTTTTCGCCTTCTTAATTGCTTCTGATTCACGAATCTTCCCCAAAAACTCTTGTCTTTCATCTTCGGTCATTGTACCAGCCAATGCTTTTTCAATGAGAGGACGCATAGTAGGGTCATCTTTCACTAACAAAACGGGCAAAGTAATATTACCTTGTAGTAAATCACTTCCTGCCGGCTTACCGAGTTGTTTGTCTGTTGATGTCAAATCAAGAATATCGTCGATAATCTGGAAAGACATGCCGACAAAATAACCGAATCTCTTTAAATGGCTTGCAACGCGTTCGTCTGCGCCCGCAACAACAGCACCTAGATGGCAACTAGATGCTATAAGTAATGCGGTTTTACGTTTAATCCTTCTAAAATAGTCACGCATATTTTGATCGAGTTGCATTTTATCTTCGATTTGGATAACCTCTCCAACACAAATTTCTACCATCGTTTCTGATAAAATTTGATGCGCTTTCGGATTATCGATATCAGTAATATATTGCAGTGCTCGTGCAAAAATAAAGTCGCCAGTGTACATTGCCACTCTGTTATTCCATTGAGATTTAACTGTAGGTCTTCCTCTTCTCATTTCCGAATCATCAATAACATCATCATGAACGAGTGAAGCCATATGAATTAACTCCAATGATACTGCTACTTTTTTTATCATTTCAATATCATACTGACCAAATTTAGCAGCAAGTAAAACGAAAACGGGACGAATTCTTTTCCCTCCAGCTTTTAACAAGTGAAGAGAAGCATCATTCAAGAAGTGAGAAGACGAATTCAACGCTGTTTCTAATTCTTTTTCGATGATTTCTATATCTGATTTCAAATCAGAATAGAGTAGTTTTAACTTCATCTTTTCCACGTGAATAAACCTTCTCCCACCTAGTTTTCTTTTTTGAAGCCCATATGCATAGCAGCAGCTCCACCACTATATGCTTTATATTTCACATTTTCGAATCCTACTTGCTCGAACATTTTCTTCAATTGTTTCATACCTGGGAATTCATCCGCAGATTCCTGTAACCATGAATATTCTTTATAACTTTTAGCAAATAGCTTACCAAAAATCGGCATAATGTATTTGAAGTATAATCTAAATAATTGACGGTAACCAGGAATTTCTGATTGTGATGTTTCTAAACAAACTGCCATACCACCAGGCTTTAATACTCGATTTATCTCACTCAACACTTGCATATAATCCGGTACATTTCGAAGCCCAAAACCAATTGTTACATAATCAAATGAATTATCTGGGAAAGGTAATTCCATGGCATTCCCTTGCAAAAGATTGATTTGAGGATAAGATTTTGTTTTCTCAATGCCCACATTTAACATGTTTTGACTAAAATCCAGACCTGTTGCTTGTCCAGTTTCGCCAACAGCTTCTGCCATAGTAATCGTCCAGTCTGCCGTGCCACAGCAAACGTCTAAAGCTTTTGAGCCTGGTTTCACTTGCATACGATTCATCGTATCTTTGCGCCATTTTTTGTGTAATTGAAAGCTAATGACAGAGTTCATTTTGTCGTAGCTATCAGAGATATTCTCAAACACTTCATGTACGCGTTCTTCTTTAGATTGCGACACTGTTTTCAACCTTCTCTCGTCGTTTGATGTTCACATGCAATTCTTGGCATGCGATTTACAATGAGCGTTTTCACTTCATCTTGAAGAAATGGAGAAGTTGAAATACTTCGAGTAAATGTAGATGAAAGCTCTGATACTAACTCTTCTAAAATTCGCTCTGCTGATCTCTTCGTAGAAGTAAACTGCTCACTTTTCTCAATGGCTGCCACTATGCGAGTCTTCATATGTGTTTCTTGTAAGTTACGCAATTCATAAGATAGTCTATTTAATAATAAGCCTTGCTGCATTAGTGGTATATATTGGTCAAAATAATAATGCTTCATAAATTGTTCAATAGACTTCGATTCGATGACAGTTAATGCATGCAACCAATCTGTTATAGGTCGAATAGTTGGTTCATAGATAGCTGTCTTCTTTTCACTAATGTCAACGATACCATCCGATAATGAGCGAATCAAAGCGATATTAGGTATTTTAGACAATAGTTGATAATATATGCCACTATAAAAATCTCCTGCCAAAACCGTTAATTGTTGATCCTTCGATGTAGCGTCTACTTCATCGATTTGGTCATGAGCATGAAGTGCAGTGTAGATAATACCAATTGTTGTAGATACTTCATCTTGCTCATTAGTCCATATTTCACCATTCAAAAATGGCAACAATAGATAAAACAATGTCACATTTTCAACGATTGGCTGACCTGTATATTTGAGGAGCGTTCTATGATGCAATTGCATTAAAATATTGTTTTGTAGTTCTTGTATTTTGTTATCAATGATAGTTGCATTCATAAACTTTTCTCCATTTCAGTTCATTTCCTGTTGTCATATACTTTACGAACATTTATATTATTTTCGTGCAATACTAGTTTTTTTAAAAATTAAGTTTATGATTATTTTTTTGCTTCACTGTTTACGACGCCATAAGCTGTATGAATTTCTGCTTTACCGCGAATTTTCATAGCTGATGTATGCTCTGTAAATTGTGCAATCATAATTTCTCCGCTATCTAATTTTTCGGAGTGATGAAACTTTGTATCTGTACCGCGAGTTAAACCGATTACGTGAACGCCATCTTCTTCTGCACGGATTACTATATAGTCATTCTGAGACATATCAACATTCTCCTTGCTACATTATTTCCTTTGTTCATCATATCACAAATAAAAGGCTATTTTAAGACATTTGAATGAATGATAGTATTTCTGAACGTTTTATGTCGTCTTCTTCAAAGATTCCTTTTGATACAGATGTGATAGTCTTAGCTCCAGGCTTTTTAATTCCTCGCATTGTCATGCACATATGCTCTGCTTCAACAACTACATAAACACCTTGTGGCTTAAGCATTTCCATCAAGGTATCAGCAATTGTTGCAGTAATTCGTTCTTGTAATTGCGGACGATGCGATACTGTTTCAACAGTTCTTGCTAATTTACTTAAACCTGCTACAACGCCATCTTTTGGTATGTATGCAATATGCGCTTTACCATAAAATGGTACTAAGTGATGTTCACACATTGAGTAGAACGGGATATCCTTCACAAGGACAACCTCATCATGACCTTCATGGAAAACTGTTTCAAAATATTTTTTTGGATCTTCATGCAATCCTGAGAACATTTCTTGATACATTTTTGCAACACGCTTTGGTGTATCTAAAAGCCCTTCACGATTTGGATCTTCTCCAACTGCTTCAAGAATCATTTTAATCGCTTGTTCTATTTTATTTAAATCCGTAGTAGTCAACATTAATCCCCCATTATATCTACATTACTAGTTACCTTGTGATGTTAGCACAATCAAAGCAAAATGCAAAATGCCTTGCCTAATATTAGAGCGGGTATTTTTGGTGATTTATCCATTACCTTTTTTATCAAAACCATATTAGTTTTAAATTTTTTGATTTACTTAACTCAATAGGCAATTTCATATGTATTCACTTTTCGTTGTAATCCCTAATCCATCCATTCTAGATAGCAGGTTTTGTAGAGAATATCTCTGTACGCTTAAATACCCACTAATTCTAGAACTTATTTATTTTTCCGTTTTACAATTAAAAGCTATATAACTATATAACATACGAAACTAAAAAAGTGAATAATTCTAAAACAAATAGTATCTTAATCGCTAAATTACAGCATGAATTATTACAATTCCCTGCTCCTCACACTAGAAATGAACAAGAATAATAAATTTCTTGTTCATTTCTAGTGTCTAATTCATTTAAAAAAATCTAGCTAATAGCAAACAAAAAGAACAGCTTTCCGAAGAAAGCTGTTCTATGTACCCTAGATACTATTATTTGACAGCATCTTTAAGCGCTTTACCTGGTTTGAAAGCAGGCACTTTGCTAGCAGCGATTTCGATTTCTTCACCTGATTGTGGGTTACGACCTTTACGAGCCGCACGTTCACGTACTTCAAAGTTACCAAAACCGATTAATTGTACTTTATCACCCGTTGTAAGAGCTTCTTGAATTGTATCAAATACTGCTTCAACTGCTTTAGAAGCGTCTTTTTTAGAAAGACCTGCAGCTTCAGCAACAGAGTTAACTAATTCTGTTTTATTCACACCATTCACCTCCTCTCAAGGGGCATTGACTCAATCATGTAAAAAGATTATCACAACCGAAAACCCTATGCAACAATATTTATACTCCTTTTGCCTAGTTTAAGCAAATATAATCCTTATAAAACGCAAAAAAACCTTTTTGCACAGTCACAAAAAGGCTTTTTTTTCTTATTTTATAGGTAATTTGGTAATTATAAAATGAAAGTTACCATACCACGATCACCTTGGTTTACCATCCGTTCAATCGTTTGACGCATTCTCGTTTTTGCATGAGCTGGCACAGCATTTGTTTTATAAGCTATACTTTCCTTCATGACCTCATAAAGCGGTGTACCAAATAATTGGGTATTCCAAAGTGCATCTCTATCATGATAATATCCGTGTTTCAAATCTTTTAATAGCTGCTGACTATGAAACTCAGACCCTATTAATGGAGCAAATTCCGCTTCCATATCAATACGTAAAATATGATACGACGGCGCATTTGCCTTCATGCGTACACCAAAGAAATTATTTTGTTTAATGATTTCTGGTGGTGTTGGTTCAAGTTCTTGCATATTAGGCAGAGTAACTCCATAACCATCTTTTTTCGCTTTTTCAATGGCTTCATGGAAGCGTTTATGAGCCTGTCTAGCTTCCTGTGATTCTTTAATAAATAACAGCCATTCCTTTTTAGTAACTACTGGTTCATCCAAAAATTGTTCACAAATAGCTTGATATATATCATTTTTTACTTGAATAGTAATTCTCGCACTACCCATACCTGGATTGACATCGGTTACTTCTGCATTGGAAATATAATCTTCTTCACCTAGTTTTGTTGCAATATGTTTGACATCTCGAATTTTCGTTACAGAATCACTCCATGTAGTGATGGCGTCATTTAAAGAGACGTTAATTGTATTCGTATCTCCAATGACCTCCATCCAGTCAGGGCGTTCCACTTCGATCGATGTAATTGGAAATTCGTAAAGTGCTTCTTTCAAAATTTCATTTACTTCTTGCACACTCATTTGATCCGCAGAAGTACTAATTACTGGTACCTGATAGCGATCAGACAGCTCATTTTTCAGCGCCACAGTATCTTTATGCGCAGGCATTTTACTATTTATTACCACAACAAATGGCTTACCAATTGACTGAAGTTGCTCAATTATTTCAATTTCTGCTTTTTCAGCTGCCTGCCTTGGTATACCATTAACAGAGCCATCTGTAGTAACAACAATACCAATATTTGAATGATCACGGATGACTTTATCTGTTCCAATTCTAGCCGCTTCCTGGAAAGGAATTGGCTCATTATGCCACGGCGTGTGTACTAATTTCGGACCATTTTCATCCTCATACCCTTTCACACCGTCAATAATATAACCCACACAATCAGCTAGTCTAATTTGCATCGTAAGGGGCCCTTCTCCTACTGCAATTTGTGTTCCTTTAGCTGGGACGAATTTAGGTTCGGCAGTCATTATAACAGGGCCTGGAGAGCTTTGAGGCAGCTCGTCCTGTGCTCTTAATCGTTCTGCTTCATCTGTGATGTTTGGCAATACCATAACTTCCATTACACGCTTTGTAAACGTTGATTTCCCTACTCGTACTGGCCCTACTACCCCAATATATACATCACCGTTTGTGCGCTCCACAATTTGCTCATATAATTGTTCTGAAATGTGAATCCCTCCTATTCTACGCAATCTATTCTATGCATGAAAAAAACGTTTCATGCTAAAAGCATCAAACGTTTTAGAAGGTTATTTTTTATCGGTTAAGAAAATGACTTCATTCTTATCGTTTACTGTGTACGGTAAAGAATAGGCTGGTAAAATAGAGTATTTATCAGATAACAAATAACGGATGTCATCGCCTGATTTTACTTTTGGATTATCTTCATCTAATATACGTTGTAATTCAATAGAATAATCAATACAAATTTCTCCACTACCTTTTACAACTAAAGGCAGATTTACACTCGAATAAGGACTTGGGACTGAAGGTGATTTTTTGTAACCCATCTTCACATAATCCATTTGATAAATATCACCAATAATTTTATCAGAGATTGGGACGAAACCATTCACACCTTTTTTTATGTTCAATTCACGAATTATTTCTGCACCACGTAAATCTACTAGTTTAACAAGTGGTTTTTTACTCTCTGCATTCCAAATGACATATTGATAAATTCCACCCTTTTCATAGGCATTCCCAGGAATCTTGTCTAAATGACCATTTAGTAATTTTTCGAATTTAATGGGGTACTTTATATATTGATCTACTTTCTCATCACGATTTTCGATTGGTAGTAATCCGCCTGAAGAATCTCTAAATGAATCTATCGCCTTTTGGACAACTATTAGTTGTGCTTCATCTGGAACTTGATTCTCAGCACGTTCAGATTGCGGATACATACACCCAGATAAAAGAGTAGCTATTACAGCCATCAACAATAACATTCTCGTTTTTTTCATATACTTACCTCATTTTCTTAGGATTACCATGTGAAGACGACAAACATCATCGTCAAGAAACCTATGAATAAAAATAAATATGAGATCAACGCTATAATTGAACTCACTATTGCATTTTTGATTTTATGACGACTTAAGTAAATTAACCCCATCGCTACTAACATAAAACCAATAGAATAGAAAGATATCCACATCATATCCATTGGAGAAAAAGGAGTACCATTTAGTAGGACTAAGCTTGACAACAGACCAACCACCTTTCATTTCTAGAAACCGTTTCCATTCTCACAGATGAAATTATATCACAAAAAAACAAGAGGTGAGGAAGCATCACCTCTTGTCCATATTAATAATAGAGCTTGATATTACTGCATTTCAAACACTTTTATATCAGTTTTGTTTATCGTACAATTTTGTGACAAATGTCACAATTATTCAAAGAATCCTGCCATTTCGTGTGTTTTCATACGTTGCATAAGTTTTTCGACACCTTCAGTAGCATTTTGTTCTTCAAATAACACCTCATACAACGCTGAAGTGATTGGCATTATTACATCGTATTTCTCAGCAAGTTGATGTGCCCCTTTTGTTGTACGGACACCTTCCACAACCATGCCCATTTGGTCCAGTACTTCCTGTAACGTCATACCTTTTCCAAGCATATTTCCTGCACGCCAGTTACGTGAGTGAACACTTGTACATGTAACGATTAAATCGCCCATACCAGCAAGCCCTGAGAATGTTAAAGGCTCTGCACCCATTTTCACACCTAAGCGTGATATTTCTGCTAAACCTCGTGTAATAAGCGCTGCCTTAGCATTATCACCATATCCTAAACCATCAGTTACACCTGCAGCTAAAGCAATAACGTTTTTCAACGCACCACCCATTTCAACACCAATAACATCTGTATTCGTATATATGCGGAAATACTGATTCATAAACAGATCTTGTACACGCTCGGCAGATGCCAAGTTTTCACAAGCTGCAGCAACAGTAGTTGGATGATGTAAAACTACTTCCTCAGCATGACTTGGACCAGAAAGAACAACGATGTCTTCAATGAATGCTTCATCTATTTCTTCTCTCATAATCTCAGAAATGCGTAATAATGAATCGGGTTCGATTCCTTTTGAAACATGGACAAATAAAATTTTACGATCTAAAGTCTTCATCATTTTTTGACAAGTTTCGCGAATACCCTTTGTAGGTACAGCCATCACAATAACGTCAGCATGTGCAACCGCATCATCTAATATATGTGTCGCTCTTAATGTAGTTGGTAGTTGTACGCTTGGCAAATACTTCGCATTTGTGTGTTGCTCATTAATTTCTTTAGCCTGATCTTCTCGATGTGACCAAAGTAAACAATCATGACCATTTTCAGCTAATACTATTGCTAGTGACGTGCCCCATGAGCCCGCACCTAGAACTGTTACTTTATCCATGTTTGGATCCCCCCACCTAGATTTAACTATTATCCTCGGGCACGTGTAATCAAACGAATTGGCGTGCCTTCGAAGTCGAATGTTTCACGAATACGATTTTCTAAGAAACGTTCATAAGAGAAGTGCATAAGTTCTGGTTCATTTACAAAGACAACAAATGTTGGTGGCTTAATTGCAACTTGAGTAACGTAGTAAATACGTAATCTGCGACCTTTATCAGTAGGAGCAGGGTTTCTTGCAACAGCATCTGCGATAACTTCATTTAATATACTTGATTGAATACGCATAGAGTGATTTTCATTTGCTCGGTTAACAACTGGCAATAATGAATGAACACGTTTTTTCGTTTTCGCTGATACGAATACAATTGGCGCATAATCCAGGTATTGGAATTGCTCGCGAATCACCTTTGTTGTATGATTCATCGTTTTTTCATCTTTTTCAACGGCATCCCATTTATTTACTACGATAATGACTGCTTTACCAGCTTCATGAGCGTAACCAGCAATTTTCTTATCTTGTTCTTGGATACCTTCTTCGCCGTTTAAAACGACTAAGACAACGTCTGAGCGTTCAATAGCTCTTAGTGCTCGAAGTACACTGTATTTTTCAGTAGTTTCGTACACTTTTCCTTTTTTACGCATACCTGCAGTATCAATTATTACGTATTCCTGTCCATCAAATTCATATGGTGAGTCAATTGCATCACGTGTTGTACCAGCAATATCACTTACGATGACACGTTCATCACCTAAAAACGCATTTACTAAAGATGATTTACCAACATTCGGACGGCCGATTAAAGAGAATTTTATGACATCGTCACCATATTGCTCTTCATCATCTTCTGGGAAGTGTTTTGCCACTTCGTCAAGTAAGTCCCCTAATCCAAGGCCATGTGAACCTGAGATTGGAAAAGGTTCGCCAAATCCTAATGAGTAGAAATCATACATCATTTCACGCATATCTGGATTATCAATTTTATTAACAGCTAAAACAACTGGCTTTTTTGTTTTATATAAAATTCTCGCAACGTGTTCATCAGCTAAAGTTACGCCTTCACGACCATTTGTCATAAGAATGATAACATCTGCTTCATCCATGGCAATCTCTGCTTGGTGACGAATTTGATCTAAGAAAGGCTCTTCTCCAATATCAATTCCGCCAGTGTCAATAATATTAAATTCATGTGTTAACCAATCCGCAGAACTATATATACGGTCACGTGTTACTCCTGGAATATCTTCCACGATAGATACACGCTCACCTACGATTCTGTTAAAAATAGTCGATTTCCCGACATTCGGACGGCCTACGATCGCTACGACCGGTTTCGTCATAATTTATTCATCCTTCCAACTTCTAATAGTACATATTATACAACAAAAAAGGCGATGGTACCTTATAAGTTCCCCATCACCAACAATTCAAGTCATCATATATGTATATATTACAATGATACACAGGGCATTACAAGAAAAAAACAGGCGGATGTGAGAAGAACCCGCCTGCTCCATATAGTTATTTGTTGCATTTAACGTTTTTTATTCAGAGAAATTTTTTAATTTGTCACCAATAACATCCGCAAAAGAGAATCCTGAAGTTTCTTCAGGTAGTTCGTAGTCAGTATAATCTTCCTCTTCAGCATTTTCAAGCAACGCTTTAATACTCAATGATAAGCGGCTTTCATTTTTATTGACATCGAGCACTTTTACTTCAACTTCTTGACCTTCTTTTAGTACTTCATGTGGTGTTGTAATATGTTTATGTGCAATTTGAGATATATGCACTAAACCTTCGACACCTGGGAATACTTCAACAAAAGCTCCGAAGTTTACTAGTCGTTTAACAGTACCTGTTAATACAGCGCCTTTTTGTGCTTTCACTTCGACTTCTTCCCATGGTCCAGGTAAAGTGTCTTTGATAGATAGGGAAATGCGTTCGTTGTCTTTGTCTACTGACAATACTTTAACAGTTACTTTTTGACCTTCCGAAAGTACGTCTGACACATTTTCCACATGTCCATGAGACACTTGTGAAATATGGACTAAACCATCTACTCCACCAAGATCGATAAATGCACCAAATGAAGCTAATCGTTGAACAGTGCCTTCTATTACGTCACCCTCATTGATACCGCCTAATAATTGCTCTTTTTTAGAAGCTTTTTCACCTTCTACGATCGCTCGATGGGATAAGATTAATCGGTTTTTCTGTTGATCCATTTCAACAATTTTAAAGGCCATAGTTCTACCTTTGTAATCTTCAAATGATTCAACAAAATGATCTTCTACAAGAGAGGCTGGTACGAAGCCACGTACACCTAAATCTACCACTAGGCCGCCCTTCACGACATCTTTTACTTCTGATTCGATTACTTCACCATTTTCAAACTTGGTTGTTAACACTTTCCACGCATGAATAGCATCTACTCTACGTTTTGAAAGCACATAGTTCTCTTCTTCTACTTTTGTAATGATTAATTCAAATTCGTCGCCGACTGAGACTGCGTCGGAAGCTTTATCAACATGCAAGCTTGAAAGCTCACTGATTGGTACGACACCATCAAATGGTGCACCTTCAATTGATACGGTTACTGCCTTTTCTTCAACTTGAGCAACGATACCTTTGACGATATCTCCCTCACGGAATTCTTGACCTTGATTCAAGTTCATTTCTTCAGACATATGTAATCCTCCTTCACAACGTTCCATCTCTATTTTATTCCAATTCTCTTACAAAAACAAAAATTATCTCTTTTTTATTGGAAGTTTTTTAAATTTTCTTATAATGTTCATCGAGTATCTCTTGAATACTCGCCATAATGACCTCTGTTACTTCTTCTGCTTTTGCTCGACGTTCTCTATAAGGTGCGATATCAATTGGTTTACCATAGACCACTTTTAAGCGTCTGAATGGCTTGTACGGTCCAATAATGGCACATGGCATTACATTTGCTTCGCCTTTTAATGCGAAAAATCCTGCGCCTGAAAAACCTTTTCCAAGAGTACCTGTTTTGTTTCTTGTACCTTCTGGGAAAATACCAACCACTTGACCTTGTTTCAATAAGTCAAGAGCAGTGCGTAACGCTTGGCGGTCGCTTAATCCACGTTTAACTGGAAATGCATGAACACTTGGCAAAATACTTTTCAAAATAGGTAATTTAAAAAGCTCTTCCTTTGCCATAAAATTCACTGGTCTAGGAGAAGTAATTCCTACAACAGGTGGATCAAGTGCATCTATATGATTGGAACATAGTAAAATGCCTCCCTCTTTCGGGAAGTTCTCAAGCCCAATCACTTCCATGCGGTAAATCGGTTTTAAAGCGGTAAAGACAACAGATTTAGCAAATTGGTAAAAGTCCATCTTATGCCCTCCTTTCACTCACTAATTTTAAAATAGCATCTGCTGCTTGTTGAATAGACAGCTCAGTTGTATCTAAGAAAATGGCATCTTGTGCTTGAACAAGTGGTGAAGCTTCTCTTTCACTATCTAATTTATCACGTAGTGCAATCTCTTCTTGTAATTGCTCAATAGTAGAAACAATACCTCGTTGTTTATTATCTTCAAAACGACGACGTGCACGTTCCTCAACTGTTGCAGACATGTATAATTTTAATTCGGCCTCTGTTAAAACAGCTGTTCCGATATCACGACCGTCCATAACAACCCCGCCTAATTTCGCCATTTCTTGTTGGCGTTGAACCATAATTTCACGCATAGCTGCATGTGCTGCTACTTTAGAAACATTACTGGTTACTTCATTTGAACGAATTTCTTGAGAAACATCTTGACCATCTAAAAATACCAGCTGTCCATTTTCTGAAGGTTTTAATGTAATGTCAGTCATTCCTAATAAATTTGTTACACTTTCCGCATCTTCTAAATTTATATTTTCTTTCAATGCTTTTAATGTAAGAGCTCGATACATAGCACCTGTGTCAATGTATGTATAACCTAGAGCCTCTGCTGCAATTTTAGCAATTGTACTTTTACCTGCTCCAGCAGGGCCGTCAATTGCGATTTGAATATTCTTTTTCACGGTTTCAACCCCTTCTTTCCGTAATATTGTATCACAACCGAAATGCTGAGGCGACTCGTTTAACTACGAATCATGTAGTGCTTAAAAACCAAATTCTTGTTCTAACTTTCAGCACTTAAAATAATCACTATCATAACGCTATGCTACTTTTATTGCTGCTATTTAAAATTAGCAAAGATAGTGTCTCCTTTTTAATAGTTTTACTTAAAGTCTGCTATTTGACATATTCCCTATTAAAATAAAAAGTCCTCTAAAAATCAGAGGACTCTTTGATAATTAAAAAGCTGTTTCCTTTTTCCGAATTAAGAGTTGACGCTCAAAACAGAAGCGCACTAAGTATTGACGATCTAGTTCATCTGTGTCAGTAAAATGTAACGGTGCAATGACACAATCGTCTCTTTCAATAATTCGAATGACTGATGCTCTCGTTTGTATATACTTAACATCCTTATTTGAAAAAGGTAAAGCAATCGTCATATCAAATTCATCATTTGCTTTAAATGATACTTTTTGATTTAAAATGATTGCTAAACCTCCAGCGCTAATGTCTTCTGTGACAAATTGATAATATTCATCTTTGAAGCGTATAGCGACATCAACAGGTGTTAAGACACGAACGAATTCTCTACGTTGTATTTTATAAATTTCCTCGTCGGTTGGAAAGGACAGCATAATCATTGGAATATTAGCTTTTACCCTTCCAAGTACTTCTGTTTTGAAAGCGTGGGCTATCTTCTCTTCATCAATAAAAGATGCATGGAATTGACTGCCCCTAGACAAAAACGAAGTCTTATTAGTTGTTGTGCTTACTGGATAGTCAATATAAATATTACCATCCTTTTGTTCCACAACTTTACATTTAAAACGTTCCATAGATTCTGAATTGATGGGTTCTAACGTGATTAATGTACCTATTTTAAGTTCCATGTCAATCTCCCTTTATGCCACTTTAGTAATGGTTCAATTATGACATGGATTGTTAAAATATGCTAGAGACAATACAATATGCCCAGCACTTGGTCTATAATTTTTCATTCTTGATGATTTCGCCCGTTTCTGTATCTACCAATACTCTGAATGTATGTGGAACATTCTTATTGTAATAAACAACTGTCAACTCGTAGCACAAACGTTCTTCCATTTTATCATTTTCACTATAAGATAAAGCTTCTTCTACAATTTCAACATTTTTATCAAAAAACGTTTTCCAATCAATCTTTTTCATTGGTTGATCTTTTAATGTTTCTTTTTGAATATACTCCATACCATTAATTCCAATGATTTCACCGTTGTCTTTTGCAATCTTCACTTGTACGCCATCAGCATATACCTTTGCTTTATTAGATGGATTAATACGTACATAATTTAAATGCCATGCCATTGTATTTTCTCTAGATGCTTCAATTTCAAGATCATCGAAGCCTAGTTCTTTCATCTGTTTATTAGCCTTGTTAATAAGTTCTTCTTGGCTTAAAGTACTTTTATCAACTGGTCGTTCCACTAAAAACGATAGTAAGTGTCCGCCCTTTTTCGTAATATCTGCATAACCTAATCTAATTCCTTCATGGAAAGTAATGTGATAGAAAGGATATGGAGCTGTTTTTTCACTTTGTTCAATACGAATTGTTGCTTTTTCATATTGTGGGAACATTTCTTTAAAACGTGCTAAAGCTTCTTTTTCTGAAATTACTTTATCTTTTAATGCTATTAGATCTTTTTTCTTTTGATTATCCGTTTCACTTGATGTTAACGGAAAATCACTTTCTGCGTAAGATTTTACTGTTGCAGATAGGTTCGAAAAATTATTTTTTACATCCTTATTGGATAGTTGATTGAGCCATTGATTATAGTGCTTATCTTCTTGTAATAAATGTGCTGTAGCAACGTCCCACTCACTTGAGAATGAACTTAAATTTGAAGCTACATTGGAAACACTTTTATTCCAATTTGTTTTCGATTCTTCAGAAGTCATTGTTAGTTTTGCTTGATTACCTAAACGCCCTAAATAATTCATCCATTGTGTTGTAAATTCACGATCTAGAGGTAATCCTCCAATTGTTTGTCGAATATCCGAAGATAAACGCCAAACATCTTGTAAAGAATCATTTAATGCAGTAGGGTCACTAAAAAGTAGTGATTGTTGCACTGATTTTTGTAGCTCATTTAATTGGCTAGAAGCATCTGACATCTGATTTGTATATTGAGCATGTAATAACTGTTTTAAATTTGTTTTTTCCTTGGCCGAAGTATAACTAAATACCGAAAGAACTATAACAGCATAGACAAGAAAGAATGTTAACTTTTTCAATCAAGCACCTCCTATAAGCAAAAAATATGCTGACCTATTGTTTTGATTTGCTGCCTTGTCCAAATCCATTCACTAGTAGCTGTTTTTGGATTAAAATAATAGAGCGCATTTTCAGTAGGATCCCAACCGTTCATCGCATCAATTACTGCTTCCATTGCACGATCATTAGGTGTCAGCCAAATCTGACCATCAGCAACTGCAGTAAAAGCTCTAGGTTGGAAAATAATACCTGAAATCGTGTTTGGAAATTCTGGACTATCTAATCGATTTAAAATAACAGCTGCTACAGCAACTTGACCTTCGTATGGCTCACCTCTGGCTTCACCGTAAACCGCATTTGCCATTAGTTTCAAATCTTGATCTGAATATTTAGTTGGTAGTTGTGTATTAGATTGTGTACCTGTTCCCTGTTGAACTTGCTGATCTAGTGGTTTACCACCATAATGTGTAAATCGATTCCCCTTATTTAACTGCTCCATTACAAATTCTTTATTATAATTTGAAGCTGCAGCTAATTTTTTCTTCGTGGTTGTACCAGCGACACCATCTACTTTCAACCCATACTTTTCTTGGAAGTTTCTTAATGCCCAATACGTACCATAACCAAACTTACCATCAATTTTCCCGGTATAAAAACCGATATATTGCAATCTTGCTTGCAATTCAATTACATCATCGCCATTTGCTCCCCTTGCAATCACTTGATTAGAAAATGCTTCTCCGCGATGCACATCGTTCATTGCGAAAATAGTGAAAGTCATAAGTATGATGAGAAGTACTTTAAAAAGTCTCATTGATTGTGAGCCTCCTTTTTCGTAGAATGTCTCAATCTACGTTTTTTATACAAAACCCCATAAAAAAATGCCAAGAGAAGTAGAAGATTTCTCTCGGCATTTATATTTTTTTTTGAGCATATAGGTGTTGAATTAAGTGATTGTGTGCTTGTTTTACTTTTCTTAGTCCAAACCACCATAAAAACAACATAAAAGGAATCATTAAATAAGACCAATGATCTTGTAAAAAGAAGATTAAATTGTATGCATTGTGAAGTATAATAGGTGCACATAATGCAACTACGATATATTCATTTACTTGTTCTTTCTTAGAAAACTTTGATTTCCCTAAATAGTAACCCATGACGACACCAAATAATGCATGGCTAGAAACTGGCATTAACGCACGTAAAAATGCCGTGTTTACACCGTATGAAAGTAAGTATAAAATATTTTCTACTGTCGCAAAACCTAATGAAATGGCGACTCCATATAAAACCCCATCATATGGGTCATCAAACTCTACATGATGGTAAATGGCAATCATTAATATCAACCATTTAAAAAATTCTTCAACGACTCCAGTAAAGACGACATTTTCCAAGATCGGATTCGAAAAAATCTGCTCTTCTTGAAAAACATACTGTAAAAATAGAATAGGGAACGTTAAGATTGCGCCATATATAAATGTATGGAACAATGTTCTCCGAGGCTCCGTAGCCATCTGATTGCGTAGGTAAAAAAAGCTAAACAGCGCGAGGCCAGGAGCAATCGCCACTGTTAATAGGATAAACATGTAGTTGCTCCTTTCAATCTATGTCTATTTATTATACCATTCATAACACATAGCAAAAGTAATCCAAGGAGGATTTGTCATGAAAAAAACAATTTTATTAATACATACTGGTGGAACGATATCAATGCATGTAAACGAAGAGTCAGGTGCTGTTGTTCCAAAAGAAACTAATCCATTAATCGTAGAAAGTAAAAAACTAAGACAGTATGCTGATATTATAGAATTAGATGCTTTTAATTTACCTTCTCCACATATGACGCCTATAGAAATGCTCAAATTGAAAAATCTCATTTTAGAAGCAATCAGTAAGCAAGAAATTAATGGTGTTGTCATTACTCACGGTACTGATACTTTAGAGGAAACAGCTTATTTTCTTGATTTAACAACGAATCTAGAAATTCCTATTGTCTTAACAGGAGCTATGCGCTCTTCTAATGAATTAGGGGCTGACGGGGTTTATAATTTAGTTGAAGCAATGAGAGTAGCCGTTTCCGAGGATGCAAAAAATAAAGGTGTACTAGTTGTTATGAATGATGAAATTCATGCAGCTGCTAATGTTACAAAAACTTCTACTTCGAATGTTGGTACTTTCCAAAGTCCACAGTATGGGCCACTTGGACTTATTACTAAAACAATGATTCATTTTCACCATGCTCCTTTGCAAAAACAATATGTAGAAGTTTCTTCAATTGAAAAAAAGGTCGCCTTATTCAAAGTTTATGCAGGAATGGAAGCTGACCTTTTATTGTCGTCAATAGATAGTGGTTACCATGGTGTTGTATTAGAAGGCTTAGGCCAAGGAAACGTTCCACCCGCTGTCGTAACTGGCATTAAAGCACTGCTCGATCATCAAATCCCAGTTGTTTTAGTTTCACGCTGTTTTAACGGCATTGCACAAGGCGTTTATGGTTATGAAGGTGGCGGCAAAATGCTTGAGGATATGGGTGTCATTTATGCTCCAGGGATTAGTGGCCAAAAAGCTCGTCTTAAACTTTTAATCGGCTTAAATCAAGTGCATTCCCCTATTGAAGTTGCACATTTCTTTTAATGAATTTTTCACTTTTATCTTTAACAAAAATATTTAAATAAAAGCGAGCTGACTAATAAATCTGATTTCTACTCATTGACGATCCCTTTTGAAAATCAAGAATGTTGATTTAACAGCATTCTTGATTTTTCATTTAGTTCTTTTTGGATGATATAACCCTTTGGATAGACCATATATTTTTTAAAGCTTTCTCAATATTATTAGTTCTAATTTTGATGAACTAACTTTCAATTCCCTTTAATTTACTTCATTTATAATCTGTTGAATTATTTTCATACTCTCGATATCTTTTTGTCTAAGTTTTCTTCCTGTTCCTAATTCATGAATTTTCTTTTCTTCAAGTAATTGGTGTGGACTCAACACACAAACTGATACACCCTGTAATTTATAAAATTTAGTAGATAAAGCATCAGACCTCCATACCCAATCTGGGAAACCATTTGCTATAATGTCCCCATCTTCTGAACGCTTTACGAATACTATACTCACATCAACATCATTTTTTATAAAATCAGTTTGAAACTCGCTAACTGAGATTATCTGAAAGCCCGCATGTTCAAGGGCTTTTTCCAACTGTTCTCGATATTGTATCCATGTAACAAAATCAATATCAGAGTGTGGTCGAATAATCCTCCCAAGTAAAAAATCTATAGCCCACCCCCCTCTTAACCATAAATTATTATTAAGGGCTAAACTAATTCCATTTATCTCTTGAATTATTTTTAACTGGGTCTGTGTTTTATCAAACTCTTGAATAATGTTTTTGCTATCCACCTTAATACACATCCTTTTATATTTTTTACGTACTAAAATATATTCTCTTAATTATTTTTATATTTTTGAGATGAGATTGTGCGAAATTATACACTAACATTAATAAACATTTTGAAAACGCTTTTATTTTTGTCTTACTTAAGAACTAGTTGCCCTTTACTATACTTAGTTTTTTGATTTACAGCCTATTAATAAGTTGCTTCCAAGAGCTTTTTGCGATCATTCTCCAATCCTCAGCTTCACTATTTAAAAAAACTATACTTTGCAGAGGTAGATTAGTAATGCTAACATGAAATATATTTCATATTTGTACAAAGGGGGGGGCATATGGAAAACATCTTCATGTTCGTTCTTATATCTGCGTTATTAGTAATGGTCCCAGAAGTAGATTTATTATTGGTTATCAAAAACACTATTTAATACGGTAAAAAAGCAGGTCATTTTACGACATTAGGTATTGTAGCAGCCTTATTTGTTTGGACACTACTCGCTGTATTAGGCTTAGCTGCGATTGTAGCGAAATCATTATTTTTATTTAATTTAATTAAGTATTTAGGGGCTGCTTATTTAGGATGGATGGGAATCAAAGCTTGGCTATCAAAAGGCTCCTCACCAATTGAGTTATCTGGTAAAGAAAATGAAGTTGGAACTACTGAGTATTCCAATAAGGCGCATAAATCATGTTTTTACCAAGGAATACTAACTGATTTACTCAATCCAAAAACCTTAATTGTATATATGACACTAATGCCTCAATTTATAAATACGAATGGTAATATTATTTTTCAATTATGTATTCTTGCAGCAATATTAATGGCTTTAGCAATTGTATGGTTTATCATTGTTGTCTATGTATTAAACATTATTCGAAAATGGTTTATGAAACCAGTCGTTCAAAATATATTTAACAAAACAACAGGTGTAACGCTCGTCTTTATTGGGGTGAGGTTAGCTCTAGAGGAAAAAGCCATATAAAAAGAGCCAGTCTCCTTCTTTAATAGTTTGACTGGCTCTTTTTCAGAGTAATTATTGTAATAACTGAAGGTATTGATTTTCTTATTTTCTCCTCAAAAATATTACCTTTAAACCTAATTACGAATTCCATATACCAAATATAGTAAAAGCTGTCTCTAAGTCAAAAAGACTAGTGAGACAGCTTTTTTTATTTCTCTTTTATATAGCTGGCAATTTGGTCACCGTGGAAGCGACCATTTTCTATAAAGATTTCATTTGCATTATTACCTGCAGCAATAACACCTGCGATAAATAGGCCAGGAACATTCGTTTCCATTGTCTCTGGATTAAATGTTGGGCGTCCTGTTTCACTGTCAACTGTAACGCCCATTGCTCGAATGAAATCATGATCTGGATGGTAACCTGTCATAGCAAAGACAAAATCGTTTTTTACTGCAAATTCTTTGCCTTCTTTTGATAGGATAACTTCATCTTCCTTGAAGGCAATAACATTAGTCTCAAACATCATTTCTATTTCACCATTACGCACAAGGGCGTCGAAGTCTGGCAGTACCCACGGTTTAATACTTGGTGAGTATTCTGCACCTCTGTAAACAACTGTTACATGAGCACCCGCTTTATGAAGAGCTAATGCAGCATCAATTGAAGAGTTTTTCCCACCAACTACTAATACATCTGTATCAAAATAGGGGTGAGCTTCTTTAAAATAGTGATGGACTTTAGGTAGTTCTTCCCCTTCAATCCCCATGTAATTTGGATGATCATAATAACCCGTTGCGATAATGACATATGGAGTTATATATTGATCTTTATCTGTGTTAACTTCGAATGTACCGTTGTTTGGTGTTACATTAAGAACCGTTTCAAAGCGATTAATTTGAATGTTTTTACGTTTTACTACTTCACGGTAGTATACTAAAGCCTGATTTCGTTTCGGTTTAGGCTGTTCAATGATAAATGGTACATCTCCAATGGCCAACTTTTCACTTGAACTAAAGAATGTTTGATGTGTTGGATAATTGTAAATGGCATTTACAATATTTCCTTTTTCAATCACTATTGGTTGTAACCCAATTTCTTGTAATGAAATCGCTGCTGCTAAACCACATGGGCCGCCACCTACGATAATTGCATCTATTTGACGCATGAACCTTCACTCCTCATAAATAAACATCTCCTATAAACATGGAGATGTGACACTGTATACTCTTTTATCATCTCTATTATACGCTCATCCATTAAATATTTCTTGGTTCTTGCACTTTTTTCGACAAGGTTATGTTAAATTTAACTGCTTTTTTCTACAAAAATAGAGCTGGCTCTACAAATAGGTAGAATCAGCTCAGTTTTACTGTTGGTTATTCGAATTGTCAACGCCTTTCCGCTCCATATGCTCACTCGGGAAACCGCCCTCGCTCAAGTTGCTTTAAAGTAGCAATGAAAAATGTGATCTGTCCCTTCATATGTTACTTTATTATTATAATCTGATTTAAGTATCCCAAAAGACCAGATTAGATTTAATGATAGTCACCACAACTTGAAGTAAGAAAAAGCGTATCCATTTGATTATAGAAAAGCAACCAGTTAAAGAAACCATTCAAGTACTGTTGCAATTATATAAAGTGGTATTCCAACAATCAACATACCTGTAACAATGTAAGAAATGCTTGTTAAAATAAACTTAAAGAAATCATAGATAGCACCAGCTAAGTCATCTATAAGCCTTAACATTTCTAGCCTCCTTATTCAAAACCTGGCTATTTGTAAATTAAATATCCCTCAATCATTCATTACTTTCGAACCACTTTCATTTGACCTACATTTATCAAATAAATAAATTTCATACTAAATTGATTCGACACGCTTCCAAATATACCTGCTTTACTAAAATACGAATATAGCATTCGACAAAAAAAGCAGACAATGATTAAAACGTCACTGTCTGCAATAGAATGTTGGTGAATAATGAAACAACCACAATGTTAGGAAGATAAGAGTACTAGGTATTCTTTAGAATCATTCCACTTTACCAATCTTTTCAGATATCTATTCAATTTTATAACCATAGTTATTGTGGGATCGCCAAGCTCGATCCAACTACAACATTATCACTAGTCAAGCCATTTGCTTGTTTAATCTTCGCAATGCCATCTATACTACCGTAATACTTCATGGCTATGTTATAAAGTGTATCCCCTGTTTGAACAGTATGTAAACGACCACTCACCTGCGCTTGTTGATAGGCTTCATCAGGTGAGGTTGTATTGGTTTCAGTAGTCTGTCCGTTATTATTTGGAGTCGTTGTAACAGTATCCTTTGGAGGTTCTACCGCTGCATTGTCATCCTTCTTTGTGGATGTATCCACTTTTTCTTTAGTTGCTGTCTTTTCTTCTTTAACTTTTTCTTTTTCCTTCTTGTCTTCCGCTTTGTCTTCCGCTTTTTCTTCAGCTTTTGCTTGTGTATTTGCTTTTGTATTGGTTTCAAATTTCACATGATCTTTTTCTAATTCCGTTTCTTCATTACCACCCTTGTCATAGAAAAAACCAACATAAATAAGGATGGATATAGGAATTGATATAAAGATAACGGCTAAAATCGTTGGTAATGGATTAATACGTCGTTTCTTTTTCTTATTATTATTACCATGAAGCTGACTACGGGTCATTCTCGAAGGGTTTTCGTTATTCTCAGAATCGAGCTTTAACTTAATGGTTTGACGATGCTCTTCTATTTTTTCGCGATAATCCTTTTGAGCCATCTTAACCACTCCTTTTTCACTAGTACTATTCTATATTATGACGAAATAAAACATAAAAGTAAATGTACGTTCTGTTAAAGATTCGGCAATAAAGCAGTCAACCTCTCTTTCCACGAACCTATATTTCCCTTCATTTCTAAATGCTTCCTTCTTTTCAAAATTGAAGAAATTTCTATTCCACAATAATGGCAGCAATGAGCAGGTTTTTCTTCTAATGACTGCCCGAAATAATGTAGTAGCTGCTCACGTATACATTTCTCTGCTGTTACAAGTTCCTTCATTTCGTCTACTTGATGAACTTTACTAAAACGAATTGCAGTAAGCTTTTGTTGCACTTCTTCTGGCATCAAACTTTGCATCCAATAAGAAAGTACACGAAACCCAGTTTCACTTATTTGATGTTGATCTAGCATAATTGCTGGGTTTCCACCTTGCTGCATGTATGCTACATACTGTTCGACATGGCGTTGCTGAGGTAAATCTTCTGTGACGATAAATTTCGTCATATCCTCATCATTTGGAACATAAAGCAATATTGACAGTGCTTCCTGTCCATCACGTCCTGCACGCCCTACCTCTTGCATATAGTTGGCTACAGTAGATGGTATATGATCGTGAATGATTTGACGAACATTATCTTTGTGAACTCCCATACCAAAAGCGTTAGTTGCACAAATCCATTCGAGCTGCCCAGCCAAAAATTGCTGTTGGATAAATTGTCGATCTTCTGCCTCCATCCCCGCATGATATGCTGCTGCTCGAATACCATTAGCTAAAAGTTGCTCAGCATAGACACCCGTTTTTTTACGGGACTGTGTATATATGATCCCTGGACCACAAGTTTTTAAGACATGATCCACTATCCATGGGGCTTTTTCAGCGGTGTTTTCAAGTTGTACTACATCATAGTGTAAATTGAAACGGTCCACAGAATGAATATATTCAAATGGCTCTCTCATATGCAAATAATTCTTCATATCTTTTACAACTTGCTCTGTTGCAGTAGCACTTAATGCTAAAATCGGTGGGCGTTTCGTATCATCTAGCCAGTCAGTAATTTTTAAATAATCTGGTCTAAAATCAAACCCCCATTGTGAAATACAATGCGCTTCATCTACAACAATTAGTCCTAACTGCATTTCACGAAGTGCGCCTTGTACTTGTGGATTCATCAACATTTCCGGTGATGTAAAAATGAATCGATATTGCTGTAAATGCTGTAATACATTTCGTTTCTCAGACATTTGCAAAAATGAATTTAATGCTACAACACGCTTTTCTCCATATCGTTTTAATTGCTCTACTTGATCTTGCATTAACGATAACAATGGAGAAATGATTAATATCGGTTTATTTAATATATAACCAGGTAATTGATAACAGAGCGACTTTCCCATTCCAGTTGGTAATAGAGCAATCACATCTTGACTTTCAATGAGTGCTTCTATTACTTCCTTTTGACCAGAGCGAAATGTTGAATAACCAAAATGTTGTTGTAATAGCTTCTCCAAATTTGTCATTTCACATTTCTCCTTTCGCCGCAAGAATGAGCCTGATTTGGAAATAAGAAAGTTCAGGAACAACATCACGCAATACTTTTAATTTTTTACTATTTACTTGTTTTACAGCATGTACAATTGCCTCAACATTTTGAGACTCAACAAATTGTTCAAGTGGAAACTGCGACATAGTCATCGCCATCTCTACGAAATGATCTTCAATCGTACTTTCTTTCAAACGACGCATCGTAGCAATTTGTTCTAACGTAAAACCTTGTTGAAATAAGTTTGCAGTCTTTTGAGATGACTCTGTTAAGAGTTGTTCAATACGTACTCCTTCAGCAAGTTGTGACAAATAGTGCTTGGGCTCTTCATATAAAGTATCTAACCACATATGCAGTGCTTCTATATAAGCTAGTTGAATATCTAACAAAGAACGATTTTGTTCCCTAGCAAGCTGTTGCCACGTCCAGCCAGGTGTATTAAATCCACTTAAACGATAGAGTAAAAGATTTAATGAGGAATCTTCAACATCCAACTTATTAAGAGAATCTGAGATTTCAACTCTCATAGCATGATAAAACATGTCTGATTTATAATTATTTTTTACTAAAAATTTTTTTACCCATAATTGAATATCTTCATCTTTTTGGATTGGAGCAAACGATTTTATTTCCTGTACTGAATATGACAATGATTGTACGACTAATGATAATCTTTTGAAAAAGATATGCTCATTCCCTCGATAATACCAGCCATTAAAATACATAGGTTTACTTTTTCCAAGTACCTCTAAACCGGTATTTGTTAGTATAAAATACTGTTCATCTCTATATGTAGCATAGCCTAAGTCAATTAGTTGTTCTGCATACTCCATATATATTTCTTTTGTGAGTTTAGGTGTTAAGCCGAAAAAAGAATGGAGATTAAAATTTCCTACATCTTGAATTGTTTGTCCTGAACGTTTTCCTTTTAGCAAATGAAAACCCGCTGAAACGGAGCGTTCACCTCCAAATTTATGAAAAATCTGTAACAAAATTTGTTGTATGTACAATGCGATTTCCCCCATGAATAAGTAATTTTGGTTGAAATGTGTTGAAAAGCACTTTAGAATGAAAAGGAAGCTAATTAGGAGCGATTGTAAAAAGGAGAGAGAAGCATGGCGAAATTTACCATTGTTGATAAAGATACATGTATTGCATGTGGTGCTTGCGGCGCTGCTGCACCAGATATTTATGATTATGACGACGAGGGTATTGCCTTCGTTATTCTAGATGATAACATGGGAACTGAAGAAGTTCCAGATGATCTAATGGAAGATATGCAAGATGCATTCGAAGGATGTCCTACTGATTCAATTAAAGTAGCTGACGAGTCATTCGAAGGCGATGCATTAAAATACGAATAGTATTAAAGTACAGAGACTATTTTCACTAAGTGGAAATAGTCTTTTTTTGTTGTAGTCATATGTTGCACAACTTATCCGTATATTGAGTAAAAGTTGTCCTGCCATTATTCGAATTATAATTTATTTTCTTTATTTTTTGGCAAATAGTAATTTACATTAAAACTATTTAAGTTCAAGGGGCTGATACTTTGAAAAACTTACTCATAGGACTGATAAAATTTGCACTATCCACCTTTTTTATCTTTATCTTTGTATATATTAAGATATTTTCAGAGGCTGGTCCTCTAATGTCATTTGATTACGATGTGAGCGAAATCATATTCATCTTTATAGCTATTATGTTAGGTATGGTATCATCTGAATTGCTTATAAATGTATTTCATTACGAATAGAGAAAAAACTGCAGAATTGCTTCTGCAGTTTTTTTAATAACTTTTCGTCCGATCACGTTTCATTAAATAACTAATAAGTAATAATGCAGATCCTGCACCTAGCTGAGTAAACCAAGTAATATTAACAAGGGGACCTAGCTCATCAGTAAGGTAAAGAATAGCTATAAACAAGCCAAAAGTTACTACTCCCAAAACTCCTGATTTAACGATAGTTCTTTTCGACATTTTTTCTTCAAATGCACTTTGTTTTAACTGCTTCAATATTAGATAAAGTAAGCCTGAGCCTATTGCAACAACTGCAACGACATTTATTATAGATGAATATAAATAAATCTGATCTGATTTTGTTAAATAGCGACCAATAGCTCCAATAATAATGAACCAACCAATTATGTCACATAAAATTTCGACACCGAAAGTAACAAGACTTCCCTTCTTTTCTTTCGGCAATGCCTCCACTATTTCTTCAGCGTACAATTTTGGATTAGAACCAAACACATCACTTGCTGTTTTCCCTTCCGCTTGAGCTAATAATAAATGGTCGAGGATCTCTGTTAATACTTCCTCTGATTGACGTTCAGAGAGTAATAAATGCGCTCTAATATAGACAATTAATTTATCAAAATAGATTTCATTTTCTTTCGTTAATAGCTTACGTTTTTCATTATTATCTGCTATTAACTTCTTCACTATAACCATTTCCGCTTATCCCCTCTCGGTAGTCGTTCACACCACTTAGAATTTTATAAGATATAGAATTAATCCTTACTTACTAACCCTTCTCTTTCATTAGTTTTCCTACAGCATCAGAAATACCAAGCCATTCAGAGCGAATATCATCTAATGCTTCTTTGCCCGCTGTTGTAAGTTTATAATATTTACGATTAGGGCCATAATCTGAAGGTCTCATTTCTCCTGTAATTAATTCATTCTTTTGAAGCCGTAGAAGAACTGGATAAATTGTACCTTCACTGACATCAGATAAGCCTATTGTTTGTAGCTTTTTTGATAGCTCGTAGCCATAGACAACTTCATTTTCAATTACTGCCAATACGCAGCCATCTAATATGCCTTTTAGCAATTGACTTCTTATAGACACCCTATTCAACACCCCTCAGTACATTGCATGACAAGATAGCTATATAAATAAAACACTATTTTGTATTACAAAATAGCTACATTTACTATATATTGGAATGGTTTGGTTGTCAACTATGTGGTTATACAAAGTAGCTAAATCACTAGTTGCATTAACTACTAATTTAAGGTAGAATTTTAGTATCAGGTACTAATAGTAACTATATACAGGAGGCTATTATGGAGAACTTACTACAATTAAAAAATAAAAATATCGTCGTAATGGGCGTGGCAAATGATCGTAGCATTGCATGGGGAATCGCAAAATCTCTTTTCGACGTCGGCGCTAACGTCATCTTTACTTATCGAAAAGAACGCTCTTTAATGAAATTGGAAAAGTTAATGGCAGGTTATGAAGGCCAAGAGGCTACTTTCATCCAATGTGATGTGAATAGTGATGAAAGTATTAAAGCTGCTTTCGATACAATTGGTGCTAAAGTTGGTACAATTCATGGTATCGTACATTCAGTTGCATTTGCAAACGCAGAGGATTTAAAAAACCGTTTCCTTGAAACTTCCCGTGATGGCTATGCTTTTGCACAAGACACAAGTGCCTATTCACTAATTGCAGCTGCAAAAGCTGCACATCCTTATATGACTGAAGGCGGTTCAATTGTAACAATGAGTTATCTTGGAGCTGAACGTGTCTTAGAAGGATACAATGTTATGGGTGTAGCTAAAGCTGCCCTAGAAGCATCTGTAAGATATTTAGCAGCGGATATCGGTGCTGATAATATTCGTGTTAATGCGATTTCAGCTGGTGCGATTAAAACTTTAGCAGCAAAAGGCGTACCTTCATTCAACAAAATTTTAAACCGTATTGAAGAAAGCGCACCGTTAAAACGTAATGTTACACAAGCTGAAGTAGCTGATATGACAATTGTTATGCTTAGTCATTTATCTCGTGGCGTCACTGGCGAAACGATTTATATTGATGGTGGCTATAATATTATGGGAATTTAATAATATTACGCACTCTTAGGGGTGCGTTTTTCTCGTTATTACGTTACTTTTTCATCCTGTCAAAATAGTCAATACTTACCCTCAAATAATTTATGCACCAAAACCGCGAATGCCCACTAATACAATGATTAATAAACAACCTAGCACAACAATTGAAATAGTACTCATACCAAAATATTTTAAGGGTCCACTTTCTTTTGATTTTACACCTTTAATACCTAACCAAAAACTTACTATCCAAGAAGCAATCCATAACGAAAGCACACCATATCTTCCATTTAAAATCACTTATATCTCACTCTTATTCAAAAGATTTCAATATGATCATTCTGAATATAATCGATTACCTGATCAATATAAGATTCTAAAGGGTATGAAGTATCTATCTTTAAACAGTTTATTTCTTCTGGCTTCTTACTATTTTGAATTGTATATAAAAAATCCTCTTTTGAATTTATAGAAGCGATCTGACTCATCTTACGATTTCTTGAAGCTAACCGATGATTAATTTCTTCAAAATCATTTAGTAAGCACTCCACATACTTATAAGTTACATTATGCTTTTTCTGTAGTGAAAGACCTCTATCAATCATTTCATCATATAAGCATGGACTATCAAAAATCACACTATTGCCTAGCCCAAGATAATAATCTATTAGCTGCCAATCCATTTCATAAGAAATAGAACCTGATGTTTTTCTATCTAATATTTCTTTACAACTCGCTAATAAGGCTGATTTGATAATGTCATGATCTACTATAATCGCACCAGTACGCTTTGCAATAGCTTGCGCAAGTGTGGATTTACCTGATCCAGGAAATCCAGACATTTGAATAAAAAACACTGTTCTATAACTCCTTTCACTACCAAACTAGGTGAAGTTTATCTTTATAAAAATGAATAGCGCGCTCGTATTCCTTAATACTTTCATCTTTAGTAGACGAGATAATCACATCAAGTAATTGCCCAATAGAATCTTCGTGCTTTTTCAAATTGAACAAAGTCATCGCGTAAAATACTTGGAGCGCTTTAAAATTCGGATATTTTGTGATACCTTCTTGAAATACTTTTTCTGACTTCTGATACTCCCCAATTGTTCGATACGTGCTACCTAAACCTAGATAAGCATTAGGTTCATCTTGATTATTTAATCCTAGTAAAATAGCTTTTTCATAGTATAGTATGGCTTCATTTTCAAGACCTAGAACATCTAAGCTCCATGCAGTTTGATAATTTACTAATCCATCTTCCGGGTAATCCCGATGAATATCCATCATTAATTGATTAGAATCTCTTAATAAATTTTTCTCTCGTAGTTGTAAAACCTTTTCTAGTCTCTGCATAAATCGGCTCACTCCCTAATATACGATGGACTAATAACCCATTTTTCTAACTCTACAAAGATTACATTTATTAGTATCTCTTCCGTTTTGCCACATGCTCTAATTTCTTTGTACAACTTACACAATGAAAGTTTTTTGCTTTTCTCTCTTTATATAGCTTGTAATGCTTCGTACCTTCTATCAATTTATAAGGTTCTTTACACAAACCACAGACTACTTCATAATAAATCACCATCGTTTATTGCCCCTCTCCATATAAATTTTATTGATTTCTTCGCCTAGCATTCAATTTAAATAGCAACCAGATTTCATCAACTCTTCCTATAACTGTCCGGATCTAATCCAAAAAACTATCCGATATGATCCCGATATCGAAACGCCAAGTATCAAAATAATCAAGATTCTAAATATATCTAATCTATTTATTTCATCTAGGGCCTCCATATTGATGACCACCCAAATGCTTAAAAAGATTACTGTTAAATAAAAACATATATTAGGAATTATCCACAGCATCCTTTTCATTTTGTTGTCCATAAAAACCCCCTTTTCACTTCTCTCTAACATCTATACATCATTATCCTATATATTCAAAATAATTACATCTAATATAAAAAAGACTAACTAATTTCAGCTAGTCTTTTTCCTTTTATCAAAACCATCTAATTCAAAAAAATATTAGAGTGAATATGTTCAACATACTTTTTATAAACAATAAGAGTATTAATTAAGAGAAATGATGTTGACTTTAGATACTTACATTTCCTAAACTTAACAAGCTAACCGAGCATAACAACTTCCATATGTTCTTTCGTAAATTTGATATCTGTTGACAGCGAATATGCTGATGAATTTATCTTTGAAACAACACATTTTGCTAATTCACCATTTTTAAAGTGGACAACAGCGCCATCATCTACTGCTAATCCAGATGAAATTCTTCCATTACTTATAAGCTTAAATAGTGCTTGTTTACTCTCTTCATCATTGTAGTAAGGGCATAAAACTCCTTTTATTAAACCTAAGCCTGCGGAAATTTTGTATACTAAGGATTCGTCCTTCCATACCCCTTCTTCAAACAAGTATATTGCGCTCGTACCTGCTCCAACTATGATTTTCCCTTTATGATAGGCTTCTTTAAGTTTCTCTTCCATCTTAAATTTTCTCCATATATTGATCATAAAATTCAAGTTACCATCACCAATATAAAGAATGTCTTGTTTCTCTATTATGGAATTCAGACATTTTTCATTCATGTCAGAAATCGTAATATGTGTAGGCTTACATTTCTTAATAGAAAAAACTTTATAAAAATCTTTAATATACCTTTCATTATCCTCACTCGCTGTTGCTATAAAACAAATGCTAGGTTTTATATTTACTGCTTGCTGTAATATATATTGTTCTTGTAATGGATTATCTATATTTGTTGAAAAGTTGCCACCTCCGAGTGCAATAAATTGCAACATCTTACTGTCATCTATACAAGTCATAGTATGTTACCTCTCCAGTTAAAATTCGTTAATTTATCGTTTTTATATTTCCAAACTTCTAACACTTTCTTAATCTAATTAGGTTGGAACTTTTTTTTCACGATCCAATGATACGTAAACGTGACTGTTAAAATTACCCAAAGAATTGTTGCAAATAGATTAATAGAAAAGTTTGCCCCCACTGAGCCAGTTATAAGCAAATTCATCGCATGTTTGCTCATTCCAGCTGGATTTACCACATCTAAGACTGGATGAAGCCCTACTAACATTCTACAAATTAGTAACGTAATAATACCTATTAATGCAATTAACGCTTGGCTATTTAACACTGCGCTTAGCATTGTAGTGAACGATAAGCTAAAAAGGATCCACAATAAATAACAAAAAAGTGCAGTAATCATTAGTGATAACTCTATACCGGTAAACAGGAAATGAATGTATAACAAAGAAACGACATAACCAATCCCCACACTTATTGAGACTAATAAATAATTAGAAAGGAGCTTTCCACCAATATAAGAGCTAACAGTAACTGGCCTTGTTAAAATAAATGCTAACATTCCACTCGATTTATCTGATTGAATTAACCCCATCATAGCAATGACAATTATCATTATGCCAAGTTGATCGAATTGTGAGCCCAACGTTGCTGCAAGAACCTGCCCTCCTGTCTGTTCAGTCATAGATGGATCAATTGAAATTCCTTGTGTACCACCAAGTGCTTCTAAAATTGAGGGTAAGTAATATGTCATGATTGGCTGCGTCGCGCCTAAAAAGATAAAAACAAGGGGCAACCAGATTAATTTGAAATCATTCAACACTTGACTATATTCTTTTTTCATTAGTACAGCTAAAGAATTCATGTACCCACCACCAATTTCAAAAATATTTCTTCAAGGGTTTCGTGTTCATCAATTTCAAAACGTATAATATCAACATTATTTTCTAATGCATTCTGGATAAGAGAATTTTTATATTTTACAACATCATCTAATGTAACTTTTACTTTATGGCCAGTCATTTCTGCATCTTTTACATACGGGAGCATTTTCACTGTATCTACCCAAGATTTATCATTATGTGTGATTTCTAAATATACAACAGGTTTACTATTACGACTTATCAGGTCAAGCATTGTTGTATCTTCAATTTTTATACCATTTTTAATGACAACGAATCTTTCACAAATTTCCTCTGCGTCACTTAAAATATGGGTTGATAATAATATTGTTGTTTCTTGCTTAATTTCTTGAATCAAATTTAGAACCTCTCTTCTACCTATCGGGTCTAAAGCCGAGACCGGTTCATCCATTACGATAAAAGCTGGTTTATGTAACAACGCCTGTGCTATACCAAGTCTTTGCTTCATACCACCTGAGAAAGTTCGAACTTTGGCATCCTCTTCATCTGAAAGCCCCACTTTAGCTAATATTATCGGTACATCTCTATTCAATTCTTTTTTTGAAATACCCGACAGTTGCCCCATAAAAAAAAGTGTTTCTTTCGCGGTCATCCATTCATAAAAATTTGGATACTGAGGTAGGTAACCTATTTCACGCTTCATTTTCGAGATGTTTTTACCTTCTAAAAGTACTTCACCTTCGTCTGTATGAAGGATATCAGCAATTATCTTAATTAATGTCGATTTTCCCGCTCCGTTAGGTCCTATTAATCCTACGCATTGACCCGTTTCTAATACCATTGAAAATTGACTAACGGCTTTCTTTTCCTTAAATTTTTTTGTTACATTTTTAATTTCTAGTTTCATTATGCTCTACTATCCTTTCTTCCTATTACGAAATATAAAATCGGACCTATTGTATTGCAAAATAAAATAACAAGTGTCCAAATAAAGACATTTTCCCTAGTCTTACGATTACGATATAAATCTAATAAAGCAATCAAAATTAAAATAAATCCTACTGCCATAAAAGGTAATATGATTGGTAAAACTCCCATCCAATCTATATCCTTTAAATCTTCCAGATTATAATGTAATTGCATTTTATATCCCCTCTCTTGAATTTATTATTCATTATCATTATTGATAATGATAATATAATTGTAGTACATTTGTATAGACTTTTCTCAAATTATTTTTATTTCAACCAATTTTTGTGAATTAAAAATAATATAAATATTGTACTTGTAATTTTAATAATTCATGTTGATAATATTATCAATATGGATAATGAAAATTTTTTTCAAAGGAGAAATAATGAATAATAAAGCTGAAGTTTTAATTCACCCTGTAAGAATGAAAATATCTCAAGCTCTTATGAGAAATAAAGAAACTGGTCTCACTCCACTTGAAATGGTGAAGATTATAGAAGATGTGCCACAAGCCACTCTATATAGACATATTCAAGTGCTTTTAGATGCTGGTATTATCCAAATTATAAAAGAGAAAAAAGTCAGATCTGTATTTGAGAAATACTATTCACTAAACGAGGAAGCTGCTCGACTTGACTCAGAAGAATGGCAAAAATTATCCAAAGAAGAAAAGGTTAATTATTTATCTTATTATCAATTATCTTTAATGACTCAATATGAAAGTTATTTATCAGGATTAGAACTAGACGGATCTAAAGAAGACAAGGCAACCTTTTCACTTTTAGAGTTAAAAATTGACGATGAACATTTTGATAATTTCCAGCAAGAATTAAATAGTTTAATGATCAAGTATTACAATAAAAAAATTAACAACCAAAATATCCCTACACGTACAGTCGCAGTAACAATTATTCCAAAATCTTAGCTTTAAAATATGGTTAGGACTACACCATAATTAAGTGAAAATAATGAGAAAGTAAAGTTGCTCCTATTTGATACCTCTTCGCTATTTTCTAAATATCGGAAACTAAAGTTTAATAAATACAAAATAGGCATATAAAAAGGACTAGCTGAATTTCTAGGCTAGTCCTTTTTATATTAAATTTCATTTCATCTTGAAAATACTCAAATCGTCCATCCTTTTAATGAGAGCATATCAGATGCTCTCAATTCATCACTCTCTATAACCATCACTTGCATACCACATTCACTAGTAGTTTCATGCCATTCACCCTTGTCCCAAAACACAACATCACCGGGACCTACCGTTTTTCCGCCTTCTTTACCAGCAACATTACCTGCTCCGTTTAATACTATAAGCAATTGATTCGTTACTGTTTGATGGTTACCTATCACACCATCCTCTTCTAAAGTCATTAAACTAATATTCGTTGATGTTGAAGTTTGGCAAATATGCGATAGTTGAAAATCCGAATCAAACGCATTCATCCTTCTTTTAGTTATATTAAATATTTGCAATTACTCTCACCCCTAAATGTTTATTGCGAACTTTTTTTTCAATTGAGCTTCATAATTCCAGATTTTTTTCATGGCTACTCAAAAAACCTCTTTGCAATTGTAATAAAACTAGTGAAAGAACTACTGCATTAATAGCATAAAAAATAGCATACACAACAGACTCTTTCTTTTCGTAAACTTCGAAAATCGGTAAAATATTAGGAACTACTAATAATATTATTGTAACGACAGATGAATAAAAGATACTTTTGTGTTTAAAAACCCCAATAAAGCTTGAAATGAACACAATCAATAGAGCGAAATAATGATAGTAAGGAATAACAGACACATATTCTCTCCTCTATAATGTTATTTGTTACTGATAAAATATAATCACTTCACTTACATGATTCACTAACTTTCTTACACACAAAAATCATTGAATAACTATCATTCGTTATTAGGTTTTCTTGCCAATCTTGATATATTTGAATAACTTCAAACCCATGATTCGCAAGCATTCGTTCCATCTCCTTTGGGTAAACATACCTTAATGTAATATTAGTACTCACTTCATTTACTATATGATTTGTTTCATCTTTATATTTTCGAATTGTTGTATAATATTGCAATTGATTGAGCGCATCATATTTTGCAATTGTAGATACATCCACTTTATGTTGCGTGTCAATATCAATATACGTATACCAGTGTTCTTCTGTTTCTGGCTGTAATAATTCTTCAGCACTTGGAAATCTCGTATTAAAGATGAAAATGCCATTTTGAAAAAGATGTCTATTAACCGATGAAAATAAGCCATCTTGATCTTCATTCTTTAGAAAATGTTGAAAAGAATTCCCAACAGAGAATGCAAAGTCGGTTTTAATATTTAATTCTAACTTCGTACAGTCTTGCTGAATCCATTTTATTGGTAATTTCATTTTACTAGCTTTCTTCTTCGCTTCATTTAGCATACCTTCATGTGAATCTATTCCTACTATCTTATGACTACTTTTGGCTAGAGGTATCGTTGCCCTGCCAGTTCCACATGCAATATCAAGAATTGGACCTTCAGCCTTTGACGCCCATTTTTGTAGAAATGGAATATCATCTGTGTAACGGTTATTTTCCTTATCGTATAATACTGGATTATCATATTCTTCTGTATTGTGTTTTATTGACATAATTTAATATCTCCTTTTATCTTTTTGATTCATCAATCTACCAGTACTTATGTAAATTTCCCCCTAATAATCTTCCATTTTTTTATTGTCCCATATTTTCAAAATTATCACATTAACATTCTAAAAATACTGCTGCTAATTTTCTATTTGAGGCGCTTTTTTTGATATTAGTAAATATGAACAAAAAAACTGCGAGAGTACTCCTCGCAGTTTTCCCTTATACAATCTCTTCAAAATATTGCACTGTTTTCATCGGGTCCCCTATTTCCCTTAAGGACCACACCTCATCTAAATACACTTCAGCAAGTTTCTCATATCGTCCACCATGTTTTACTGCCCATTCGATCGCTACTACACTTTCATAAACATGCGCCATTTTCTTTGCTAATTTTTTCGCCTCAAAACTTTGTAAATCGGCATCTAAACCCGCGAATTTAGAAAGTTCTTCTGTTAATAATTTTAGCTGAATAACGACAATTTGTTTTTGCTCATTATTTGTAATTTGCTGTAGACGTTTTTGCATAACATCCGTGAATACAGTATGTGCTGAGTATTTATTTACTAAACGGATTAATTCTAATCCTAGAATATTCGCAGTCCCTTCCCAAACCGTAAGAACTTGGGCATCACGTAATAATCTTGGTGTCACAAAATCCTCAATATAGCCATTTCCACCATGCATTTCAATTGCTTCGTGTGCAAAATGAATTGCTTGCTCAGCTGTTTCCTTTTTCATAATAGCGATATACAAGCGGTTCAATATCACTTCTTTTTCCGTAGCTTCACCCGCTGTCACTCTTTCATAAAGTCCAATCAAATCAAATACGGTTGCTACTTCCACATGAAGTGTTGCTGCAAGCTTACTTAATGTATCTCGTACCATAGGAAAATCGGCCAATCTCTTGCCAAATGCATTTCTACGGGTTGCATAGTCTTTTGCCTCAAGTAATGCTCTGCGCATAATGCCAATAGATGCAACCGCATTACAAATCCGTGAGAGATTTAAAGCTTCCATCATATAGTAAAATCCTCTAGTAGGATCTCCCACAACAAAAGCTTCAGCTCCATCAAATTCTACTTCACCTGAAGGTACTGCCCTAACACCTAGTTTATCTTTCAAACGGCGCACACGTAAATGATTGACTTCTCCGTTCTCCTTACGCCAAGGTACTGCAAATAATGTTAATCCTTTTGAACCTCCTGAGGCCCCTTCAATACGTGCAAGCACCATTGCAACTCCGCACATTCCTGCGTTCGATGCGAAATATTTTTCACCATATAATCGGAAATTGTTGCCTTCTTTTATTGCTTTTACAACATTGGCACCAACGTCTGAACCACCTTGTCTTTCTGTTAAAAACGTAGCCCCTTCAAATAATGGACCTTCCCCTGTAGAACAAACAGGTGTTAAAAAACGCTCTTTTAATGACTCATCTGCATAATGGTCTAATAAATAAGCTGTAGCCATAGTTAAAGTGACAGGACAATAAAAGCCCGGCTCAGCATGGGATAATAAATATCCTTGTGCAAAGCTATATGTGTAATTCCCTTTCACACCAAGCGCAGGAATCTCCTTATGCACATAGCCCACAATCCCCGTATCATAAGTTTCCTGTATAGTTTTTTTATAGCCATCATTAACCCATACTTCAGAAACTTCTTCCCCATATTTATCATATCGTTTCAATCTCGGTTCGCCTTCACGATCAGTATGTTTTGCACGTAAGTCGATTTCGTTAGCACATAATTCACCAAAAACGCTTAATTCTCGATTAGCATAATCTAAAAAATCTGCATCTAATGTTTTTTCTAGTATAAGTTGTAAAGTTTGGTTATCATGAAAGAAGTTTCGTGCTGTTTGCTCAGTTACATCTTGTAATACTTTCATTGAGCTACACCTACATTTCTTAGAGGTTGTTTCAATATTTTTCCTGATGCATTTCTTGGTAGTGCTTCGACTTGTTCAAATAGCCTTGGCACTTTAAATTTCGCTAAATGCTCAGTTAAATAAGACTTCAACTCCTCTACATCGACTTGTTCAGCTGAAGCAAATACAGCTTTTACAGTTTCCCCCCATTCAGGATGAGGAACTCCTACTACTGCAACTTCATGAATACCAGCATACTGCAATATTTGTTCTTCAATCTCTTTTGGATAGATATTAACCCCACCTGAAATAATTAAATCTTTTTTTCTATCAACAACCCAAATGTACCCTTCTTCATCAAACTTAGCTAAGTCACCAGTTTTCAACCATTCACCTATAAATGCTGCTTTAGTTGCCTCTTCATTTTTATAGTAACCTAGCATATTACCTTCACCTAATAGAACAATTTCCCCTACTTCTCCTACCGCTACATCATCACCAATATCGTTAACTATACGTAGTTCTGTATGGAGTGGTGCACGGTGTCCTATGCTTCCTGCCTTATTTTCATGTTCATGTGCCATTAAAATCGAACCGCTTGGTCCTGCTTCTGTTAAACCATATACACATACCAAATTGTCAGTTTTAAAAGCGTGTTGAATGAACTCTACTTCTTTTTTAGATACTGGTGCACCACCATATACCCACCATTTCATTGAAGAAAGGTCAGCATCACTTAACTTTGGACTTTGTGCTGTTAATAGATATGCTACCGGTGCTCCAAAGAAATGCGTCGTCTTCTCTTCAATAACAGTATCGATGAAAAGATCTGGTGTGAAAGTTGGTGTTAATACCGCGGTTGCTCCAACAATCATTCCAGCCATTAAAAATAAGTGTAAGGGAGCAGAGTGACTAAGTGGCATCATAAGGAGTAATCTACTCTCTGGCTTCATCTCCATTTCTACACAAATCATCTGGGCAACTGTTAATATATTTCGATAACTAAATAGTACACCCTTTGGATTACCAGTCGTACCAGAAGTATAGAGAATAGTTGATTCATCATCTTCTTTTAAAGAACAATTTATTTCTTTATCTTTACTAGTAGCTACTAAATGCTCGAAACTTAACCATCCATCTTCTTCAGCACCTGTTTTAATTAGTAAACCTGGATTTTGTAATTTTTCGACTACAGGAAATAAAAGCTCATGAGTTATGAAAGCGATTGCATCTGAATGTTCAACAATATATTCCACTTCTTTTATTGAAAACTTTGCATTGATTGGAACAATTACAGCTCCTAGACGCTGTACGGCAAAATAGCTAATCATAAATTCCACAACATTCGGCATATATAAGACAACTTTATCCCCCTGTTTAATTTGCTTTTCTTGTAAAGCATTAGCAAATTGATTAACTAGTTGATTTAACTCTTTGAAATTGATTCGCTTGCCTTGACTTACAATAGCTTCCCCATGTGGATACTTTCTTGCATTGCGCGTTAATAATTGTGAACTATTCAATATAACTGCCTCCTTTTAAACTATTTAACTTTTCAGTAAAATCAAGATGTAGAGTTTCCAACTCATCTCGAATTTCCTGTAACTCCCGCATTTTCTCATCGATTTCAGCCATTTTTAATTTTCCATATGCAACTGTTCTTTCAAGTTGTTTTTTACCTGTTCTATCCTTGTCAAATAGTAAAACCATTTCTTTGATTTCCTCGAGTGAAAACCCGTATCTCTTACCTCTGAAAATCAGTTTTAGCTTTGCATAATCTGAATTTGTGTACATTCTTTTTTTTGCATTTGTCCGTTGTGGAGACAATAAACCAAGTTCCTCGTAATAGCGAATTGTCCGTGTCGTTACATCGAATTCTTTTGCAATATCTGTAATTGTCCTCAATAGCGCCACCATCCTAACAAGAACTTAGAAGCAGTATATCATTGACGTTAACGTAAAGTTCAACCAATAACTATTCTAGTTTTCTATGAAAATACAACAATTCATTAAACGAAAAGCGCACTACAAAAATGTAGTACGCCTCATAATTAATCTAAATCAATAGTCATCACTTATAAAATGATGCACAATATCCGCTACCTTCCCGGGCTTAGCTAAATACATATTTTCTCCAGCCCACATTGATAGATATTCTGCTTTTCCTTGCTGACCTGCTACTTTACGTAACTCCTTTGTTAAATCATTTTGAACTGGATAAGGAGCAATCGGTTGATTTGCCATGTAAGTCATAAAATCGTTTACAATCCCTCTAGCAGCTTTCCCTGAAAAAGCGGTTGTCAAAGCTGTTTTATCTTTTTCTGATTTTAAAATTGCTTCTTTATGTAGTGGATGTGCGCCACTTTCTTCAGTTGCTAGAAGCGCCGTACCAATCTGAATAGCTTCTGCACCTTCATTAAGTAATTCAAGCATATGCTTTTTTGTCATAATACCCCCAGCAGTAATGATGGGGATGTTTATTTTGCCGATCGTGTTTTTAAGTAGCTCCATTGTTGGAATTAACGTAAGAGGCTCTAAAAACGTCCCACGGTGGCCACCTGCTTCCCCACCTTGTAAAACTACAGCGTCTAATCCAGCTTGTTCCACCGCAATTGCTTCTTCTACAGTCGTAGCAGTGCCCATGCAATAAGTCTCATGTTTGTGTAAATAGGATATTGTTTCTTGATCTGGTATTCCAAAAGTAAAAGAGCAAATTTTCACACCCTCATCAACGACTACTTTTACCTGCTCGGCGAACTCACTGAAAGATAGCACAACCTTTTCTTCCGACAACCCAAGTTCTTGTTGAAATGGCTTTAATGCCTCGTACGCTTGTGCAATCTGTTCATCAGTTGCCTCAACCTGTTCTGGAACAAACAAATTTACTGAGAATGATTTGTCAGTCAAAGTTTTTACTTCTCGAATACTATTTCTAGTCGCTTCCGCATTTAAATACCCTGCACCAATAGAACCTAAAATACCTGCATTTGCACTTGCTGCTACAAATTCAGGCGTCGTCACTCCAGCCATTGGTGCTTGTAAGATTGGTTTATCTATCCCTAAAATATTTTGAACAAACAAAGATTCCATTACTGACTCCCCTTTATGTTTTTTTCTCACTTATTACTAACGCACCTAATATCGTCAGCGCTAATCCCCCCCAAGATAACGCTTCACTGTATTCAAAATTACGAAAGAAAAATTTCCCTGCTATAGTTAGTATACCGATGAATAATATAATGGACCCTACTATTTTGCGATTCATATCATCACATTCTTTCTGTATGGCTTTCCATCAAATTTATTATAACGAACTGTCAATACTTTATCATTTATATGTCCTTTACAATTCTCAGCTAAAATTACATTTTATTATTCATTTTCTCTACAATTTTAGTTGAAAATGCAATACGATATATTTTTATTTTTTAATATGTACTTGTAATCATCATATAAAAAAATAAATTCAATTATACAAATTGGAAAAATAATGGTAATATCGATAAAAGAGTTATTTACAATATTTTGTAGAGAAAGTAGGAATTCAATGATTTATGAAGCTGATATCAATGTAAGAAAAAAGTTAGTACCTATGTTCGAAAATATGGATAGTACTATTGTTCTCTCATGTCTACAAGGACATATGGGAACCGCTTGGGTTGACAACCTTGAAAATCCTAAAGTAGCACAAGTAACTGTGGGGATTTTTGTATTTTATGCTGGAAATCCTAATACAAAGGAAGCAGAAGAACTATTATTCAATCTACCTGATTATACACTTGCAATTGTTAATAATGATGAATGGAAACTACTAATTGAAAAAGTACATAAAGGATCTACAGAAAAATTCCAACGATATAGATTTGAAAAGGTTCCTGAACATCTAGATGTGAGCTATATAAAGAACTTATTATCTACACTACCAGAAGGTTATGAACTAAAAAAAATAGATAAAACTATAGTGAATGAACCATCTTTTCATGAGCTTTCTGAAGACTTTATAAGTCAGTTTAATTCTATAGAAGATTTTTTAGATAGAGGTGTTGGTTTTGCTATTTTAATTGAAGGGAAAGCTGTGTGTGGGGCCACATCATATAGTATTTATGATGATGGGATTGAGATTGAAGTTGCTACACACCCTGATCATATAAGAAAAGGCTTAGCAACAATAACAGCTTCTGCCTTGATATTAGATTGTCTTAACAGAGGAATTTATCCTAGTTGGGATGGTGCTAATATAGAATCTGTTAAATTAGCTCAAAAGCTCGGATACATTTTTAAAGAATCTTATGATACTTACTTTATCGATTATCAAAAATAAGCCCTAAAGTTATTTTGTTTTTATTCTATTTTTAAGGAGTGGCTCAGCATGAAAAGAGGAATCATTGATCGTTTTGAAGGGGACATTGCTGTTGTTGAATTTGAAAATAGTCTGGAAGATTTTTCACTTACTCAATTACCTAAAGGTGTTCAAGCTGGAGATGTACTACTGTTTGAAAATGGAGAGATCACAATTGATTCAGAAGGAAAAGAACAATTGGGAAAAGAAGTAGCTGATTTGATGGAAGAGTTGTTTGAGGATTAATCTTTACTTCAATTCCTTTTTTTGTTTAGATTGCTAATTAGCAGATTTTTATTTTATTACATCGAAGATATGACCTTGGATTTATAAGAAGGCTAAAATGTGAAAAAATTAATTTCAAGGGAGATATTTAGTTGTATCATTACCGGTATAGGTTTATATTTTGTTTTTTTAGAGTATTAAATGTCTCCATTTTCTATTACTTTTAATTTGTTTGTCGTTTCTTTCTCTTGATATTTTATACAATATAATAGAAAAAAATAACACCCCCTATTCCCCATAGGGGGGTGTTATTTATCCATCCTCATAGCAAAAATATTTTTTTCTTCTACAGCTGATATTCACTATTTTTATGTATCAAAACTACACTATTTCTTCCTGAAGGCGAACTTGTAAATCTTTCAAACTTCTTTACTTATAAAGGCGAAATAAAGGAAATTATTAAGGATTTTTGAAGATTTTATTCAAGACAATAGAAATTCAAGTGGTTTTCTACATCTTCTCTTATTCATCCCCCCTAATTCCAAGATTTATATTTTATCAGGAAAACTAACATTGCTGGAATCACTATCTTAGTCATTTTCAGTAACCTTTTTCAATTATTTTCTAAATTATCGGAATAATTATGATAAAATAATAAATACAAGCTATATTCTTGGATATTCTAGGTATTATATTAAATTTGAGCTCTTGGAAGCTACATCCATTGAATTATTGTGAAAACGAAGCTGGAGAATTCATATATATTCAACTTATTTTCAAGGTATATCTCTGGTTGTAAATCAATATTCTTAAACAGTCTATCAGTTTAAAGTGTCTTAGGAAATCTCATTTCATTCATAAGATGTTCCTACTTTTTAAATCTATTTCAGCGTCTTATAAATAAACTAATTACATAAATGGAGTTCATAATATGCATGTTAGAGAAAATGGATTAATAAAGCAATGGCAAGCCTTTATAGAAATCACCAAAAACATCGAAAACACTACAGATGTTCAAAAAATAATTGAAGTCGTTATCGACACAATCGATAAAGCAGACGGAGGATTCCTACTTTTATGGGATGCAACACAAGAAACTCTCATTATTGAAGCTGCTGTTAATTTTAAAGAAGAATATTATATTCAGAGCAGGCTCGCTTCTGGTGAAGGGATATCTGGCACTGTGTTTAAAACTGGAAAAACGTTAGTTATCCATGGTGAAAGCGCAGTAAAGAAAGCAATGAGTAATATGAAAGAACCTAACTATCAATATTACTTAAAGTCTTCCGTTCAGCAGGTCCCACCAAAAAGCTGCCTTTCAGTACCTATTACTTATAAGGATAAAAAAATAGGTGTCTTAACTTTAGATAATTTTTTCTCTAATGATTATTTCACTGAAGAAGAAATAGGGTTTGTTGAAGCAATTGCTACTCAAATTGCAATAGTCTTCATCCTTAGCCAAAATCTTGAGGAAAAAGAAAAACGTGCACAAACTTTGAGCTCAACTTTAGCATCTCACCATAGTTTAAATGAAATTATTTTAAATGCACGTGATACAAAACAGATTATTTTATCATTAGCTAGTATGATTGACAAAGAACTTCTGTATTTTGATGCAGAGGGTCACTATTTGTTTGGTAGCCATAGTAGTACTAATATGAATCTCCCGACGATAATAGATTGGATAGAACTATCACTTTATCAATTCCCATCAAAAAAACAGTATTTTCAAGTTTCTTTGCCAAATGAATTGACTGGATACATTTTTAAAATATCCTCTTTATATGGTATAACCGGTTATCTTCTAGTTATTTGCCCAGCAAATTCACTAGATGTCTATTCAAAATTAACACTATCTCATGGCACTGCAATAATGGCTATTGAACAAATGAAGGAGCAAAAATTTTTAGAATCAAAAGTCCAAGAAAGAATGGCACTCTTTCAACAATTACTGATTTCTCAATCAGATCAAACATTAAATACGATGTTTGATGATACATACTTTCAAGCGTACTGCTTACTTTCTTATAAGCAGGAAGGTTTTAACGAGGCGAATTATGCAAACACATTAAATCTAGAGTCACAATATCAAAATAAATTCCGACCAATTGGGAACTGCATATTTTTCCCACATAAAGATTCTTTAATCATTTTAATTGCCTTAAGAGATCAACACGAGAATATCGAAAGCTCCCTTAATAAATATATTACTCTACAAAATAATGAACGAATTTTAATTGGTCGAGTTATCGCAAATATTGAAGGGATATTTGCGTCTTATCAGGATCTAGAACTTTTACAAAATACTCAACACTTAATAGATGGAACAATTATTTCATATAAAAAACTTGGAATATATCGTTATCTACTATCCATGTCTTCCATAGAAAAACAATATTTTGTTGAAGAAATATTGAATCCTATTTTACCCTCTCAAGATAACCAACGTACTAAAAACGACTTGTTAGATACACTTATTAATTATTTTCATTGTCATAAAAATGTTGCTCAAACTGCAGAACGAATGCATATGCACCAAAATACAGTCTATTATAGAATCCAACAAATAGAAGAAAAACTCCAACTCGATTTAAACGATATTCAACATGCCATGAATATACAAGCTGCTTTATTTTTATATAACCAGCAACCATAATAAATCCACGAGACTAAAACTCTCGTGGATTGTCATTTCTATATATTCTATTAGTTGTTCTTGTTTTCAAGCAAATATTTCAGTGTTGCAGCACCTAAAGTATTTGCAGCTATTAACATAGAACGCTCATCAATATTAAATCTAGGATGATGATGAGGGTAAACCTCTTCCCAATTCGGATCTTTCGCACCTGTAAAGAAGAAAGTACCCGGTACATGATTTAGATAATAGGCAAAGTCTTCACCACCCATTACTGGCTCACATACACGAAGTTCATCCACACCTGGAACTTGTGTTGCTAGGTCCATAATGAATTCCGTTTCTTTCGTATGATTAACAACCGCAGGATACCCACGTACAAAGTTATATTCATAATCTGCTTTTGTTAAATAGCATGAAGCTTTTAAAACTTCTTCAATTTCTTTTTCCAATAAATCACGTGTATCCTCATCAAATGTACGAACCGTACCTTTCATATAAACAGAATCTGCAATTACATTAAAGGGATTTAGTGCTTCGATATGTCCTATTGATACTACAGCTGGTTTAATCGGGTCTACACGGCGAGCTACTAGTTGCTGTATATTTGTGATAAATTGAGCAGCAATAACGATCGAATCCTTTGTATTACTTGGATCAGAACCATGTCCGCCCTTTCCTTTTACAGTAATATAGATTCCATCAGCTGCTGCCATTAAAGGACCATCTTTTATCATTAAATTCCCTAATGGTTCAGGGGCCCATAAATGTGTACCAAATATAACGTCTACTCCGTCTAAACAACCATCTTCTATCATTGCAATTGCCCCACCAGGAGCAAGTTCTTCAGCGTGTTGGTGGATAAAAACGATTGTTCCTTCCAACTCATCTTGTAGCTTGTTTAACACTTTAGCTAATACTAAAAGTGTTGCTGTATGTCCATCATGTCCACATGCATGCATAACGCCATCTACTTTGGATTTATAAGGGATATCATTTAGTTCTTGAATCGCTAAGGCATCAAAGTCTGCTCGAAGCGCTACAGTTTTACCTGGTTTTGCACCATGCAATTTTGCAACTACACCTCGTCGACCGACGCCTTCAGTCACTTCATGTCCAAGGTTACGATGATATTCAGCAATATATTTCGGTGTATTTACTTCTTCAAATGATAACTCTGGATTTTCATGTAGGAAACGTCTAATTTCTATCATTTCTCCATAATTCTCTTTCAATAAATCATATAATTTTTCCATATAATTTCCCTCACTTTAAGTAAATTGAATCACCAGGTCCAAGTGGCAATCCTAATAAGAACCAAATACTAAACAACAAAATCCATCCAATCGCAAAGATAACTGAGTATGGTAGTAAAGCGGAAATCAATGTTCCAATACCGATATTTTTATCGTATTTTTTAGCAAAGGCTAAAAGAATTGCAAAGTATGCAAGCATTGGTGTTATAGGATTCGTTATCGAATCCCCTACACGATAAACTGCCTGTGTTAATGCTGGACTATAATCTAAATACATGAACATTGGAACAAAGATTGGTGCTAATAATGCCCATTTAGCTGAAGCACTTGCAATTAGCATGTTTATACTTGCACATATTACGATAAAGCCAATTATCATTGGTAAACCTGTAAAATCCATCGCTTGTAATACTTCAGCACCTTTAATCGCTAAAATTGGACCTATATTACTCCATCCAAAATAAGCAATCATTTGGGCTGCTACAAAAGCTAATACAATAAATGAAGCCATATCTGCAACAGATTTAAACATTTTCTCTGCAACATCTTTGTCACTCTTAATATTCTTTGTGACAATCCCATAAGCTAAAGCTGGTAACAGGAAGAAAAATAACATGATTGGTACAATACCCGTCATAAATGGAGAAGATAAGAAACCACCTGTTTCAGGATCACGTAAAATACCATTAGATGGTACAACCGTAATTAATAGAATAATAACATATATTGCGGTTACGATACCTGCCCATTTTAAGCCTTTATTTTCAATAGGAGTAATAGGTTCAAGTTTTTCCAACTCACCGTTAAATTCTCCAAAACGTGGTATCGTAAATTTATGTGCTACAAATGTTCCTAAACCTACTAAAACAAATGTTGAAGCAATTAGGAAATAATAGTTCATTGTTGCACGACCAGTATATTCAGGATCTACTAGATGTGCTGCAGATTCTGTGATTCCAAGTAACAGAACATCAAGAGAACTAATTAACAAGTTAGCACTAAAGCCACCCGCAATTGCGGCATATGTAACGACTAAACCAACAAGTGGATTTCGTCCAATACTCATAAAGATTAAAGCAGCAATTGGTGGTAAAACTATGAATGCTGCATCTGCTGCTACGTTTCCAACCAATCCTGTTAATATTAAAAATGGAATAATCAGTTTCTGTGGAGCACTCATCACAGATTTTTTCATCAATGCTGCGATTAAACCTGTTTGCTCTGCTAAACCGATACCAAGCATTGAAACAATAACCATTCCAAGAGGTGGAAATGATGTGAAATTTGACTGCATTTCACCTAAAATACGTATTAATCCTTCTTGATTAAGTAAATTGATAACGGCAATACTCTCATCTGTTCCGGGTTTCACAGCCGAAACATTGAACTTAGCCATTATCCATGACAATCCCAAGATCAAAAACGCCATTATAACAAAGAGCGTCACAGGATCAGGTAATTTATTTCCCGCTTTCTCTACTCCATCTAAAAATCGTTCAATTATCTTCTTTTTTGGCTTTTCGTTCATCGTTTTCGTCATCAAAAACCCCCTTTTTCTGAATATTTAAATGATAATGAATAATAAGTGATATTGATATAGTGTAAAACATGAAATTCTCTTGTTGTTTTTGGAGATTTCTCTAAAAAGACAAAAGAGTATATGTCCATGTATCATTTCGAATACTTAAAATATTTTAGAACTTCCGCTGAAATACTATTGTAATAATTGTAAAAATATTTTCTTGTTAATTAAGAGGAAACCACCTAAAACCCATTTAAACATGTTCTATTTTAGTTTTATAAAACCATCGTACAATCCATCTATACTTTCTGTTGAGTAGCATTCATGATACCCTATGATTATTTAAAGAGCTTTTAGTTGTACTCTCTACAGTTAACACCCTTTACTTTTAATATACAATTAATGTATTTGTAACCATAATACACCCAATTGTTGATAAGATAAATTAGCAAGATAAACCAATTGAAAGGGGAGAAAGTATGGAGAACATTAAGAATTATGATGATTTAAAAAATATGTTAGACAGTTTACTACGAGAACCCGAACAATTTTGGGATGAGTTTTATTCAGATCGTGAAAAGAGGATTCCCTTCTTTGAAAATAAACCAGATGAAAACCTAGTCAGTTATTTTGATCGAAAACTTTTAAACTCTGGTCATGCATTAGAGTTAGGATGTGGACCTGGTAGAAATGCAATTTACCTAACTGAAAAAGGCTATAAGGTAGATGCAGTAGACTTATCTGTAGAATCATTGAAATGGGCTAGGGATAGAATGATTGAAAAAAATATTACAATCAATTTTATTAATCATAATATTTTTGATTTATATATAGAGGATTCAAAATATGATCTAGTTTATGATTCAGGTTGTTTTCATCATATTGCACCACATAGGAGAATGGATTACATAGATTTAATTAAAAAATCGCTTAAGCAAAACGGATACTTTGCTATTAACTGTTTTATCGAAGATGGACCTATTGGAGGTTCTAGTATTTCAGATTGGGAAGTGTATAGGATAAAAAGTTTACAGGGCGGCTTAGGATTTACAGAAGAAAAGCTAAGAAGGGTTTTTCAAGACTTTGAGTGTATTGAAGTACGAAATATGAGAGTAGCCGAATCAAATGAACCCGTTTTTGGTATAGACGGACTACTAACAGCTATTTTTCAGAAAAAGTGCTGAAAGCAGAAATCTAAAAAAGCCTCTCCAAATGGAGAGACTTTTTGACGGTTTTAGCTATTAAACTTGAACTAATCTGATTTTATTAGCTACACGTTCAGTTAGCATAGTTGTTGCTTTTGGTAGTACCGCTTTGAATACTGGATTTAGGACTGGTGCTACTAAACCACCAGCATTTACTTCTAAGAAACCGACCATCTCGGTTTTTTCAGCTTCTAATGCTGTTGCTTCAAAATATCCGTTTCCAGTAAATTTATCTGTTAAACCAATAAGGTTAAATGTAATTTTAGTTGGCTCTATCCAATCAATAATATCTATTTGTACTTTCACAGTTTTTTTCAAGACACCGACATTTCCAGCAAATGTCCAAGTAGATTGACGATCATTGATGATTTCATGTTCTCTATATCCAGGTACAAGTGTTGCCCATTTCTCCATATTGCTTACAAAGTCCCAAACTTCAGTTGCTGGTAATGGAATTTCTACTGCATGTGACGCTGTTGCCATAATCGTTCACTACTTTCTCTATTGAATATTTACAATTACTAGTATAGCGAAAATCTCTTAAATAATCGACAAATTAATACATATCCAAAGTACTTTTTATCCTCCTATTTGATTAATAAGTAAAATAATATTATAGCTACAATAGCATGTTTATAATTTTATAAACTATTAAACTCACACCTAGTATGTCTTAATACCTAAAAAATCTAATCATTATCCAATATTGGATAACGATTAATTTCCTCGCATTAGCCAATCACCACATGATACTATTTATCTTGAATCAAAAGATGGTATTTTCGTGATACCTAAATATAATATTTGATTTTTAAACTCAATGATCATTTCGCTAAAAGAAATCTATTTTCCCCTAGTCATATACCCTATTTTTTTATTAATAAACCAAAGTCCTCAACCATTTTGCGTCAAGTTCTTTTCTCAGCTACTAAAATTTAGCCAAAGTCAATAAGAAACCTTTTCATTCATAACAAATTTCAGGAAAAATTAATTATTGATCATTTTAGCTATGAAGTGCTGGCCACGGATATGCACGTACGATTAGTGAAGTCTATTTTACATATCCAGATAAACAAAAAATCACTTTATTTTATTACTTTTCTCATAAAAAAAGCTCTTTTATGAACAAAGAGCTTTTAGAATTGTTTAGTTTACACCAGAGACACGGCCAAATCCTACTAAATATTGGTTCCACCAATCTAAAGATTCAACAACTACACCATTATTTTGTGCATCTAGCATTCTATTATTTCCTAAGTATATTCCAACGTGTGCAACACCTGAACCGTAACTAAAGAATACTAAATCCCCAGCTTTCGCACTGCTACGATCAATTTTTTCAGTTGCTAGATACTGCTGTGCTGCTGTTCTTGGAAGAGAGTATCCTGCTTGCTTGAATGACCATTGTGTTAAACCTGAACAATCAAACCCTGAAGTTGGATTGCTCCCACCCCATACATAAGAAGTACCTAAATATTTACTAGCTTCTGCAATGGCTTCTGTTGCAGCTTTTGAACCTGAAACATTTGGTTTAGATTGATTGCTGTCATTTGGACTACCACCATTACTGCCATTCCCAGAGTTATTTCCATTCCCAGAGTTATTTCCATTACCAACATTATTATCATCACTTACAAATCGTGTATTCTGAAGGTCTTTTAACTTCTGAGCTTCTTCTTCTTTTTCTTTGAGCTCTTTTGCAATACGTTCTTCCTCTTTTTTAGAGGCAATTTGTCTTTTTAGCTCTAATGATTTAACTTTATTTTCAGCCTTTTTTGTTTCAAGTGCGCTTTCTTCCTCTTGCATTTGTTGGAATTGTTTTTGCAATTTTGCTTGTGTTTTTTCTAAATCATCTTTTTGATCAGCCAATTCTTGTTTATCAGCTTCCTGTTCTTCTAACAAGTTTTGATCTGCATCAATAATTGTTTTAACACTCATTGCTCTACTGACTAAGTCTGTAATACTGTCAGATCCAAGCACTGCCTCTATGTATGGGCTAACTGTGCTATCATTTTTTTGATAGGCTTTAAGTCGATCGTCGATTATTTCTGAACGATTTTCTATACGCTCTTCAGTTTCCACAATAGATGCATTAACTTTTTTCAAGTCTTTTTGAGTTACTTTGTAGTCTTCCGTCTTTTTTTGTAATTTCTTCTTTAAATCTTTAATCTCATTATCTAGCTTTTTAATTTTCTTATCTATCTTTACTTTTTTTTGTGTCATTTCTTGTGATGTTGCTGCATCTGCTTGTAGAGGTTGCGCGGTGTACATAAAGCCGCTTGTTAACGCTAATGTCATAACCGCTGTGCGGCCCCATTTCGTATTCATCTTCAAACTTAGTCAACTCATTTCTCTAATCTTTATTTCATATCCCAATTTTCTCACTCATTTATTCTACCATGACTTGAAAAAAATGGGCACTGAATATCCCAACCTTAATAAAAGCGTAATTCGTGTCATGTTTTTGTAACAATTAGGTAATTTTGTCACCTTACTAATATCGGTACCTTACACATGTGTTTAATAAATGCTTTATAAAGTGATTACATTTATCGACAAGTAGCTATACTATTTTTAACTGTTAATAATTATTTTACCAGCAATTTAATGTATGCTATTATTTCTACTATATTTTTGAAAGGATGATTACCTAAATGAAGTATGCATTGATTGGAGATTTGCACTCGTGTTTTGAAGATACTAACGCAGTTTTACAGCATATAAATCAAACGGCTGAAGATGCCACAATCATTGGTTTAGGTGATTTATTTGAATGTAAAATAGGTAAAAAAAGAGCAAAAAACATTAGGGGACTAGCATTTGAAGAGGCTGCTGAGCATTCAGAGCACTTTAGCAATTTGCTACAGTTCCCTTCTGTTCGAGGAAATCAGGAGGAACGCATTATGCAAGTAACGGGTCTCCGAACTTTTCATGAACTTCCGGAGATTCTAAAAATTGACGGTGCGCACATTATACATGGACATCAATTTAAGTGGTCGTTAGATTGGAAACCCCTGTTAACAGATGCTAAACAATCCGTCTTCTTTTTTGGTCATAGCCATGATTCCGCATTTTATAAAAAAGGTAAAAGAAAATCTTTTACTTATGGTAAACCTATTCAATTGAAGCAAAAAAAATACGGGGTTAATGTTGGTGCTGTAATAGGTTCTAGAGAATGGTGTCTATATGATTCAACAGCGCGAACTGTTACATTTATGAAAGCAAAACAAATGAAAAAGCACTCGAGTTAGTATAATAACTCGAGTACTTCTCTTAGGTTAGAAATTATTAGTTGGCGATAGACCAATCAATTTGATCAAGGAAATCCGTTACATCTTCACACACTTTATCGCGTTCTTTACCTGTTGTAATGATGTGTCCTGATTCTTTATACCAGATGATATCTTTTTCTTCAGCATCAACTTGTTCATAGATAAAAGGTGCACTTTCTTGGTAAATCGGCGCATCTAGAGCACCTTGCATAACTAATGTCGGTGCTGTAATTTCATGTAAGTCTTCACAAGTTTCTTCTGTGATTTTTTGAATATCATTTAAAGAGCCTTTTGGCGTTGCTTTTAAACTTTCAAGTTCAGCAATGATTTGTTCTCTTGTTTTACCTTCAAATGATTTATATATTTTAGCATAGTCATATAGGCGATCAAAAAGCCCATCAGTATTTTCACGTTTGATTGGTGCACACATTGATACTACGCCTTTTACTGGGAACTCTTCACCTACGCGTAATGAGAATACTGCACCAAGTGAAATACCAACTACTGCAATATCTTCGTACCCTTGGTCTTTTAAATGGTTATAGCCTGCAACAACATCATTCCACCAGTCTTCAGGACCTGTTTCAAGTAATTCTTCAGGTGATCCACCATGACCTTTATACATCGGTGCATGAACTGTATATCCTCGATCTTGCAAATATTTTCCTAATCTTTTTACATCCTTTGTACTTCCTGTAAAGCCATGAAGTAATAATACTGCTTTACTTCCTCCTTCAAGTGTAAAAGATTTAGGTGCGACTAGTTTCATTTTGACTATCTCCTTTGTAATCGACAAGTAATTAATTTTTGGCTTTCGCCATTCCGTTTATGTAAAACATATTTAATTTAATTTTCTTTAAAAACTCTATAGAGTATTAGAAATGTTTTCATTTCTATTTAAAAACAGACTTTCGCAATAAAATATCCCCTTAAAAATGTCAATATTTTTGTTGTGTCTATTTTATGTCTACCTCATATTAACATTGACGATTAATAATGTATAATTTATAATTCTTATCATTATCATGCATAAAAGGTATCAATTGATTCACTATAAAAAAGGTGGTCTTTTCATGGAATGGCAACAACTCGAATACTTCCAAAAACTAGCTAACATTCAACATATGACCCGCGCAGCTGAGCTTTTATCTATATCACAACCTGCACTTAGTCGCTCTATTGCACGACTTGAAGATGAGTTAGGAGTACCATTATTTGAAAGACAAGGACGTTCTATTATTTTAAATCGTTACGGCGCTATGTTTTTAAAACGTGTAAATAATATTATGCAGGAATATCAGGATGGTTTACATGAGATTCAAGAGCTCGTCGACCCAAATCAAGGTGAAGTTTCACTTGGCTTTTTACATACACTAGGTACAAATGTAGTACCTGATTTAATACGGCTATTCCGCAAAGAATTCCCTGATATCCATTTTCAACTTATTCAAAATCATACACATACACAATTAAAACAACTAAAATCAGGCGAGCTTGATTTATCTTTGCTAGCAGCGATGGAAGTCGAAAAACCTATCCAATGGACTGAATTATGGAGAGATGAGTTGTATCTGATTGTGCCGATTTATCACCCACTAGCTATGAAGAAGAGTATTACACTTAAAGAACTAGCTGATGAATCATTTATTTTGTTAAAAAAAGGGTACGCTTTACGTATTACGGTTGATGAAATTTTTGAGAAGGTCGGAATTACACCTAAAATCACTTTTGTAGGTGATGAGGTAGGGACTGTTGCAGGGTTTGTAGCAAATGGACTTGGCTTTTCATTGTTACCGGACGGTGAGGAAATTAATCCTAGGAAAATTGCTAAAATTCATATCAGTGATGTGAAATGTGAACGTATTATTGGCATGGCCTGGGCAGAGGGGCGCTATTTATCCCCTGCTGCAAAGCAATTTCAAAAATTCATACTGGATTTCTTTGAGGCACGAAAAAAAGCATCAAAAGAGCATAAATAGGCCCTTTTGCTGCTTTTACTTTGGTATAAAGATAGATTTACCTTCAATAATATCTATTATTCTAACTCAACTGCTAGTTCAACTATTTCTCCTTCATGTTCTTCTAATAATTCCAAGATGTCATGATCATCTATATAAAAATCATTGGCAAATTTAATGCCACCATAACCATCTTTTCCTTCAAAGCAGAAGATTTCAGCTGTACCTCTATATTCTTGTAATTGAGACTTTTGCAAATGTAGGTTCATTTGTACGTCTTCCCCATCAAAATCAATAAAGTATTTTGCGAGCGCAGTTTTATCTATGTAAAGGATATTGGGTCCTTTCATTTTTTGAATAATAATTGTTCCTTTTAAAGTCGGCATAGTAAATTCCTTTCTGCTTTTTTGGCATATTAAACGGATAAAAGGCTGCCAGTGTATGGGAGATCCCGACATATGGCAGCCTTCTATAAATTTGTTTAAGCGATTACTTCGCCAATTTGTGCTAAACGTTCTTTTACTTCAACCTCAGTTAAACCATTACGAGGGATATAGCGATTACGAGGATGTACACGACATTCATGAGTACAGCCACCTAAATGCTTATCTTCATTTTCTTTTGAAGCGATAATTTGCTTGTTACATTCAGGGTTTGAACAATTAATATAACGTTCACAAGGTTCGCCATCAAAATGATCACGACCTACGATTACATGCTCTACTTGATTCACGGGTACAGTTAAACGTTCGTCGAAAACGTAACATTGACCGTCCCAAAGCTGACCTTTAGCTACAGGGTCTTTTCCGTAAGTAACGATACCACCGTGTAATTGACTCACATCTTCAAAACCTTCACGTTTTAACCAACCTGAGAATTTTTCGCAACGAATTCCACCCGTACAGTAAGTTAAAATTTGCTTACCTTCTAGTAGTTCTTTGTTGTCGCGAATCCAGTCTGGTAAATCGCGGAACGTTTCGATATCTGGGCGAATCGCGCCTTTGAAGTGGCCTACATCAAATTCGTACGTATTACGTGCATCAACGATTACTGTATTCTCTTCTTGCATCTTCTCTAAGAATTCTGCTGGCTCTAAGTAATTACCTGTAATTTCATGCGGGTTAACATCGTCTTCTAGGCTTAAATTTACAAGTTCAGGTCTTGGACGTACATGCATTTTCTTGAAAGCATGTTGCTCTGATTCATCAATTTTGAAAACGATACCGTCAAAGCGAGGATCAGCTTTCATATGAGCCATGTAAGCATCTGTTTGTTCCACAGTTCCTGAGACTGTTCCATTAATACCTTCTGAAGCGACTAAAATACGACCTTTTAACTCAATTGATTTACAGTATGCTAAATGCTCTACAGCAAATGCCTCTGGGTCTTCAATCGTTGTGTAAAAGTAATAAAGTAAAACGCGGTAATTCAATGTTGTTTCCACCTATCGAGTATATTTGCAAGATATAGTTATAGGGTTTTAATGTATAGCATTATTCTTGCATTTGTTGTTTAATAGTACTTTTCAAAAAGAGCACCTCTATCATTATACATCATTATTCTGTTTTGTGTTGGGAGACGATTGAGGGACTTTTGAAGGAATAATGGAAACAGGGTTGTTAATTAAATAATATAGCGTAGCTACCGCTCTTTAGCATATTCTAATCCAAGGAGGCCTAATTTCACTTTATTACACAGTGCTACATTTGAATATAGTAATTCTTTATCACTTGCTCAAATTTACACCACAGTATTAATTGGCTTTTACAGGTTTCATATTTAGTCTACAGGGAATTAGTACCTTAAGATTATAGGGAGGTTTACATATGTTTAGTTTTATTTGGTTTTTGATTATTGGAGGAATTTTGGGGTGGTTAGCAAGCCTAATTATAGGTAAAGACATCCCCGGAGGAATTATTGGCAATATTATTGCAGGTATTATTGGAGCTTGGATAGGTGGTAATTTATTTGGTCAATGGGGACCAGCCTTAAGCGATTTCTATATCCTACCAGCTTTACTTGGTTCAATTATATTAATTTTAATAGTAAGTTTCATAATGACCTTAACTCATAAAGAATGATGAAAGCCTGAGCGTTATGCTCAGGTTTTTTTCTTTTCTTTGTTTAATATAAATGTAAGAGAATCACTAAATTCTTTTCCCACCTTTTCCCTTGAAAATATAATGATACGTGAGCGGATAATAAAGTTACAACGTGTTATTAAAAGAATTAATGAATAGATAATGATAAGAGCATAAATTGATTATTGTTGTCAAAATATGCTCTCAAAGTATAACCGAACAATTTATATCGGCACTTCTTTTTCTTCCTACAGCTATTAGTAATCCTGTTTCTTTAGCTTTTTTTCACTTTATTGTTATCATAAAAAAAGCAATGAGATATAGGGCCTCATTGCTAATTGATGTTAAATTCAAATATTCTGCTCTTCATAAGAATATTGCGTCATACGAATAGCAACTTTACGTAACATTAAATCTACGAAAAAGAAAACGCTTCCTAAAATGAAGCCAGCAGTAGCAGCTGTTATTATTTGAAGTGACCAAACTCCACCTTGTGAGTAATATGCAACTGTAATCGGAATGACAATTCCTGTTCCGAAAGCCATATGCAATAGTAGAGAGTAACCTCTCACATTCATTTTACGCTCTGCTATTCGATCTGCTATATACGAAGCTAATAAACCGTATGTAAAAATAATTGGAACGACATATACGGTTAATGCAAATGCACTGTGTAGAAAATGTTCATCTGTTTGCATAAATAATAAAGGTAATGTAAAAAAGGCAATTATTGATGTAAAAAAGGAGCTTAATAATTTTCGTTCAGCCATTCACATACATCCTTTCTTTTATGGAAGTTAATCTCGATATATCGAATAAATTATATAACATTGTAAAATCACAAGTTATATATTCTCGTTTTTACATCATTATCTTACTCAATGTACTGAATATTCTATTTATTAACAGTATTATACATTCATTCAACGTTTTATTCAATTATAAAAGCCGATGTCTTTTTACAAACATCGGCTGAAGGTTTAATTTAAATAATGCATTCGTTGTTTTTCAATCCATTTTTTCATGCTATTAAACAATAGCATGAATATAATCATGACAATGAATCCTTTTATAATATTAAAAGGTAAAACACCTAGTACAATCATTTTCGTTAATGCTGTTCCAGTTGTAGCTGGGACATTTAAAAAGTACGTATACATAGGTAAGAATAGTACATAGTTCAGTAAACTCATACCTACTGCCATCGATAGTGTACCAATGACAAACCCAGTAGTTAGGCCCTTTGTACTTGAAAGTCGTTTATAAACAAAATATACCGGCATGATAAATAATACACCTGTTGTAAAGTTTGCAATATGGCCAACTGGCATACCTGTAGGACTCCCTGAGAAAATCCAATCTAACACGTTCTTAAATAACTCAACTAGAATACCTGCTAGTGGCCCCATGGTGATTGCTGCGATTAAGGCTGGCACATCACTAAAGTCCACTTCCAAAAATGCCGGAAACGGTGGTAGAGGGAAGTTAAATAGCATTAAAACAAAAGAAATACTACTTAACATTGCAATTGCAATCCTCTTCTGCAACTTCATGTTCTTCATAATACTTTTCTCTCCTTTTGTAGATCCACTTCAAAAAGAGGAAAGGTATAGTCGTTGTTGCTATGCAAAAAAATACCCTTAAGCACATAGTGTACTTAAGGGAGAATTTAGGCATAGTCAAATAAGCGTCTTATTGATACTCAAATTGAAAGACGACCGTACCTTCACCTTCTCCCATCCAGACTATACTGTCGGCTTTGGAATTTAACCAAATCCTGCCTTGCGGCTCGCGGGCTCAAGAGTATTGCTTAGTTCTCTAATACCGCCGATCGGGAATTTCACCCTGCCCCGAAGATGAACCATAATTTAATTGTAATACACTATAACTATATGCAAAAAAACACGAATTGTAAAGTCTTCTAACTTACAATCCGTGTTTTACATTTAATTTACATTTTTTCAATTGGTAAATAGAATGTGAATGTAGTTCCTTTATCAACTTCACTTTCCACTGTAATTCTACCCTTATGTGCTTCAACAATATTTTTGGCAATGGCAAGACCTAGACCAGTCCCACCCTTACCACGTGTTCTAGCTTTATCAGCTTTATAGAAACGCTCAAATACATACTGCAAATCATCGGCAGGTATCCCTGCACCGTTATCTTTTACTTGAATGCGTGCAAAGGATAGCTGACGGTCTACAATAACTTCTACACTTCCTTCGACTAGTGTATGACGTATGGCATTGTCAATTAAGTTTGTTAATACTTGTTCTATACGGTCTTCATCCATTTCTAAGTGAAGTGTATCTTCGATTGTTGTATTAAATGTCAGATTTACGTGTTTCTCTTTTGCTACTTGAACAAATTTTTGCGTAATTCTTTCAATAACAGGTGATATTGGAACAGAATCTTTATATAAACGCATATGTCCTGATTCCATACGAGCTAAGTCAAGCAAGTCTGTGACTAAACGCCCCATTCGTTGCGACTCATCATAGATGATTTTAATCATTTCTTTACGTTCTTCTTCACTTGAGACGACATCATCCATAATCGCTTCACTATAGCCTTGAAGCATCGCTATTGGAGTTCGTAATTCATGTGAGACATTCGCTATAAAGTCTGAACGTAATTTATCTAAACGATGCTCTTCCGTTTTATCTCGTAACACAGCTACTGCACCGCGCACGGAATTTCCACTATATAACGGGCTAATTGAAATCGCATAATAGGATCTTTCAATTTCAAGCTCTACTTCCAGCTCTTCTTCCAAGTCTAAAACGTGGTCAAGCATATGATAAATTTCAGCAGGAATAGGTTTATCACTATTGGCACTCTTATTGATAAACCATTTTTGTAGTAAAAGTTCCGCAGGTGGATTGCTGACCAAAATGGTACGGTCACGATTAAACGTAATTACTGCGTCTGTCATCGATGTCAATATACTTGATAGCTGTTCTTTCTCTTGGTTAATTACTTCTAAGTGGTGTTTAAGTTGTTTGCCCATTTGATTGAAAGCAGTCGCTAATTGACCAATTTCATCATTTTGTAAAACAGGTACTTTTGTTTCAAAATTACCTTTTGCTAATTCAAATGCTGCTTCTCTCATTTTACGAAGAGGAGACGTAATTCGAGTTGATAAGAAAAACGCAAAGAAAGTTGTCAACATCAAAGCAATTGCCGCCGCTAGAAAGACAATTTTAGTCGTTTCTTCTGTCGTCCTATGTATAGCGTCTGGGCTTTGATAAATAAATATGGCTCCGTGTAGTTCGCTTTCAACATCTATAGGAAAAGCTAAAACGATGTAAGACTCCATATGTTCTTTTTTCGTTGTTGAAGGAAGCATCATTTCTTTTACAACTGGTGCATTCGATGTAAATACTTTATCAAATGCTTTTTCATTAAGAATTTGTTGTTTAATTCCCTCTTGATTAAGTCCCTCTTGTAATGAAAAAGAAACTTTACCTGGTTTCTCGGCGATTAATGCATTTGTTTCATCACTCAGAACATCTGAAATAATAGCCTTTGTAGAGTCCGTTGTTTCACGGTCATTGATAATACGAGCAATTGTGGAAGCTTCTTGACGTAATGAGGACTCTGTTTGTTTAGTATGGTAGTTTGATAAAAATTCGAGCATTAGTACAGTGAAAACAAACAATACAAAAGAAACGAGAAGCAATATGGTTACCCATAGCTTCCCGACAACGCTGTTCCACATTCTATTCATTGACTACCTCAAATTTATAGCCAACGCCCCATACCGTTACAATCATTTTTGCCGCATTTTCAGAAACACGGTTTAGTTTTTCACGTAAACGTTTCACATGTGTATCAACTGTACGTAAATCTCCAAAAAAATCATAATGCCATACTTCTTTTAATAATTGCTCTCTGTCGAATACTTTATCTGGTGATTTTGCTAAAAAGTACAATAATTCGTATTCTTTTGGTGTTAAATTGACTTCTACACCATCAGCAGAAACTCGGTGTGCGTCATGATCGATTGTTAAATGTGGGAAGACGACTAAATCTTTTGATGCAGAAGTTGTTGTAATTGGTGAGAATGCTGCAGAACGACGTAAAATAGCTTTTACACGTAAAACCACTTCACGTGGGCTAAATGGTTTTACAATATAATCATCAGCTCCTAGTTCGAAACCTGATACTCGGTTTGCCTCTTCACCTTTTGCCGTTAATAGAATAATTGGCGTTGTTTTTTTATCACGAATTTCTTCACATACTTGTAAGCCATCTTTTTCAGGCATCATTATATCAAGGAGAATACAATGGTACTCATTTGCTAATGCCTTTTCCACTGCTTCTTCTCCGTCTTCAGCTTCTTCTACTACATACCCTTCACGTTCTAAATACATTCTTAACAAACGGCGGATTCTATCCTCATCGTCTACTACTAAAATTGAAATTTGTTCATTCACAACTATTCCTCCCAAAACCATCTATATTTCTATTGTACAATCAGCCTATCGAAATGAAAAGAAAAGCCCTTCCCTATAAAGGAAAAGGCTTTAGCTTTTCAACAATCCCAAGCTGATTATTAACCAGCGTAAGAGTGAAGACCTGCTATGATTAAATTAACAGCAACTAGGTTGAACATAATGATAACAAAACCAATTACTGCTAACCAAGCTGACTTCCCACCTTGCCATCCTTTTGAAAGGCGTAAGTGTAAGAATGCTGCATAGAATAACCATGTGATAAGTGCCCAAACCTCTTTAGGATCCCAGCCCCAGAAACGAGACCATGCTTCTTGTGCCCAAATCATCGCGAAGATTAATGCACCAAGCGTAAATACTGGGAAGCCAATTAATACCGAACGATAACCAATTTCATCCATCAATTGTGAGTTTGCACGTTTTGCGAACGGTTGCATAATAACCGCAATTGGTTTACGAATGATTAAACGAATTAAACCGTATAAAAGCGTACCAATTAGGATTGACCAAACTACTGTTGTCAATTTTTTCGCATTAACAATTGCTGGTACGTCTGCAATTGGTTGCATTTTATCTGCGGTTAATAATTCAGATTGATGCATCCCGAACAGCGCCGGTGTGTTATACGTAATTTCTTTAGTATTACCATCTTTATCTACGTAGCTAAATTCCGCTTCATAGCCTGTTACGTTAAATGTCGTTGTAACTGCTACGAAACCTAGTACTAGTACTAAGGCGTACATAACAACTTCTATCCAGAAACTTTGTTTAGATTTTTTTGTTAAGTCAATATTTTTTAGTAAGTAAATTAAACCTGCAACAGCACTTATTGCTAGAATAGATTCTCCAATTGCTGCTGTAATTACGTGAATATATAACCAGTAACTTTTTAACGCTGGAATTAATGGGTTTACTTCACGAGGGAACATACTAGCGTAAGCAATAATAATAATTGCGATAGGTAAGGCAAAGAGTCCAAGTGCCGGCACTTTATAGATAAAGTAAATTAAGATAAATGCTCCTACAACGAACATGCCGAATGCTGTCGTGAATTCAAACATATTACTAACAGGTGCATGTCCAGCATACACCCATCTAGTAATGAAATAACCAAGATTTGCTATGAAGCCAACTAGCGTAATGATAATCGCTAATGAACCCCATTTTTTTCCTGCATCAGCTGATTCGTCTTTTGAACCACCTTTGACTGCACCACCAAAAAGTAAAGTAGCTATTAGGTATGCGACGAACGCTACAAATAGTAGATTTCCGCTTAAGTCAATTAAACTCATTAGATGTTGTCACCTTCCTTTTCTTTGTCTTTCAATTTCTTCTCAGCATCCTCTGCTTTTTGATCTTCATCATGTTGATCTACATAAACCGGAAGATGAGCGTACTCCGTAACTGCATCCAAATCTTTTTTCATACTGAACCAGTTTTTGTTTGTATGCGATGCCATTAATAAACGACCATCTTTTGTTTTTAATAGCCATAAGCGACGGTGGCTCCAATAAGAACCGATTGTGACACCTAACATAAAGATTATGCCACCTAACATTAGTATCATAAGTGTTTTATCTTTACGGACTGTTAAGCCTGATACGTTACGTGTATCAACAGCACTAAATTTCATTTTATACTTAGTTTCACCTAATGGCTCAAGTGTTTGTTTAATAGCTACAAAGCTTGTTTCGCCTTTTGGTGTTTCAGGTGTATACATATCAAAAATAAATGCTGGATTATTTGGTAATGGTGAAGCTGTTTGTGGTTCTCCGTCTTCAAAACCTGCAAAGTCTGGGAAGTATTTTTTCAAGACAACTTTACTATCTTTTCCAACTTTATATTCTTTTTCAGGATTAGTTAAATCAATTGCTACTGATCCTAGGGATTTCTCCGACTTTTTATCAATTAAATCAAAGTGCATCGTCTTTAACTCATTCAAGCGGAAATCCATTTGATAAAGTGCATAACCATCATATTTCAACGGCTTATTTACGATTATCGGCATTTCTTTCACTAGAGTTAAATTAGATGTATCACCAGGAACTGAGTCTTCTGGTGCTTTATATAACTTAACATCTGTTTGATAGTTTTTCGCAACAGCGTTGACCGCTTTTTTAGATTCATTAAATTCTTCTTTTTGTTCATCTTTTGAATACGTTTCAAAAGTGAATTTTTTACTTTCTAAATAAAAGCCTTCCATTCCTGGAATAGCCATTGTTTCGCCTTCACGGATCCAAAGTGTTTTATCAATGTAAAAACCTGGCATTAAGCGAAGCATAACACCAAATAGGAAAATGATTAAACCAACATGGTTGATATATGGACCCCATCTAGCAAAACGACCTTTTTCAGCTAATAACGCGCCATCTTCACGACGAACATTGTATTTCATTTCTTTCATTTTCGCTTCTGTTAGATCAAATGCTTTATCAGCTTCTTCTGATGACATTTCACCAGAAGCAAAAATACGTTGTCGTTTCAAGAAGTTTTCATGACGTTTTACTCGTTGATTTTTTAGAGATTTGTATAGTGGAATTCCTCGGTCAAGACTGGCAACAATAATCGAAATACCAAGCATGCCGATTAACGTCTGGAACCACCATGAACTATAAATATCTGCTAATCCTAATTTATAGTAAATCGATCCGAAAGTACCATAAGCAGCTTTATATGCAGCAGCAGCGTCTTGATATTCTGTAAGAGATACATAAATCACTTGAGGTAGAAATGTACCAATGCCCGCGGCAACTAACGTGATAATAATAATTGCAACTCCAACTTTTACACTTGAAAAGAAGTTCCAAATTTTATCAATAATCGTTGTGTTATACGTTTTTGAACGAATCGCGGTTCCTTCATAACGCATATCTGCTAATTTTCTGCTCTTTTCTTCTTCAGTAAGTGGGCTACCACATTTCTCGCATAAAGTTGTGCCTTCTGGGTTCTCGTGACCGCATTCACAAATAATTTTTTTCATCTTCTAGAACTCCTTACTCTGGCTTGATACTTGAAAAGAATTCAGCTAACATTTCTTCTGTCAATTCGCCTTCATGTACTCGAACAACTTTACCTGTTGGATCAATAAATATAGAAGCTGGTAAGTTATTTACATTATAAGCCCTTGTGACACTTTTTGTTTTATCGATTACAACTGGGAATTTTAAATCGAAGTCAGAAATGAAATTTTCTACTTCAAAAACTGTTTGTGCTTGGTTAATAGATAATACTTCTATACCTTGGTCTTTAAACACCTTATACTGATTGTTCATTGCTGGCATTTCTTTTTTACAAGGTTTACACCAAGTACCCCAGAAATTCAACATGACACCCTTACCTTTATAATCAGATAAGCGATGTGTTTGACCATTTAAATCCACTAGAGAAAAATCTGGTGCTTCTGCCCCAACTTTTAATAATCGAACTTCATCCTTCGTAGCTGTTGTATATATGGTATAACCAATTGCTACTACAAGAATTGCTAAAATCAGCGTTCTTACATAAAATCTCTTTTTCTTTTTATCCATACTCGAAGTAGACCTCCTAAAAAACATCCGAAACAATCTACCTAATTATAGCAAAGTTTTGAATGACGAAATTTTGAATATTTGAAGTGTTTGTGAACGTTTCCATTCTGAGCATAGTGTTTTTATATCATTTTTTTGTAGGTTGCCTCGTGTTGTTTTATGCTATGTAAAATTGGTTAAGACGTCTAGAAAATACTAACTAAACGCCTTGTACCTATTTTGGAATGTTAACGGTTATTGACATACATTAGGTTTAACCTATCTTACCTGTCTCAGCTAATACTCTTAATTGTTTCACTTCATGATGTGTCAATTCTCTTGACTCACCTGCATTCAATCCATGCAATGTTAAAAAAGCAAACTGTTCACGTTTTAATTTTTGTACTGGGTAACCTACTGCTTCAAACATGCGGCGCACTTGACGATTACGGCCTTCATGAATTGTTATTGCTACAATCGCCTTGCCTGATTTGCTATCTGAAGACATTAGTCTCACGCGTGCTGGTGCAGTCTTTCCATCCTCAAGCATAACGCCACGCTCTAATTGTCTTAATGCTTCTCTTGTAGGAATTCCTTTTACACGTGCTACATATGTTTTATCAATTTTGAATTTTGGATGTGTAAGTTGGTAAGAAAATTCACCATCATTTGTTAAAAGTAGCAAGCCTGAAGTTTCATAATCTAAACGACCAACAGGGAAAATGCGTTGTTCAACTTCGGGGAATAAATCTGTTACTGTTTTACGACCTTTATCGTCTGTTACAGCTGAAATAATACCTCTTGGTTTATATAGAAGATGATATACTTTACGTTCTTTTTCTAATTTAACTCCTTCTACTTCTACTGAATCAGAAGGAGAGACTTTTGTGCCAAGCTCTCTAACTACCTGTCCATTGACTTTAACTAAGCCTTGCTTAATCATTTCTTCTGCTTTTCTACGTGATGCAATACCTGCATACGCTATTACTTTTTGTAGTCTTTCCATTCGTTCACCTCATAAGTTAAATACTATTAGCCTGTCCAAAATTATGGCACACTTTCTACTATAAGAAAAGTATTAGTACCTTAATTAAGTCCTTAACTAATATGTTTGTAAACAGTTTATCTGCTTTTTATATCACTTTTTTATATAAAATCGAAAAAGGCTGCTAATATAAGCAGCCTTTTCTCTACTCAACCATTTATTTCCACTGTACATCAACAATAGCATCCTTAACTGGTTGGTCATCTATATAAAATGACCATCTACCTATCGAGTCTTTAGTTTTGGACCTAGGTAACTGTAAGATATGTTTTACCTTTTTTACTTCTTTCTTCGTCAGAAGTAAGTGCTGTGGCTCTGTTAATTTAATATTAATATCTGATTGTACAGAATACGTACCTTCTTTTGCTATTACTTCATTCGTATAATGTTTAAACACGTAATCAGCAAAATTACTATGGACAACCCAATCATTACCCTCATTGATCGTTACTACAATTACCTTTTTTCCATCTTTTTCAAAATAAGTAGCAAGTGTTCGTCCTGCTACTTTTGTATAGCCTGTTTTACCAGCTATCGCAAATTTGTTATTACGAACGAGCTTATGCTTATTTTCCCATAGTGTCCCGTTCCCTGTAGTACCTTTAAAATATTTTGTAGAAGCTATCTTCTCAAATTTTTCATTTTTCATGGCAATTCGTAACATTTGAGCTGTGTCATATGCAGAAGCTAAGTGCTTTTCATTGTGGAGTCCTGACGGATTTTCAAAATGCGTATTTTCCAAACCATAAAAGAGTGCGGTATCATTCATCATTTTAGAAAAACCTTCTAGAGATCCACCTGCAGCTTCTGCTATTGCCGCAGCTGCATCATTACCTGAACGTAACAATAGTCCATAGAGTAATGTTTCTAATGTTGTCTCTTCTCCAGCAGTTAAATAAATGGAAGACCCTTCACTCGTTGCTGCTCTTTGAGAAATGGTAACTGGTGTTTTTAAATCCAAATTCTCTATTGCAACAAGCGCAGTCCACATTTTCGTCAAACTAGCAATTGGTAAGGGTACATTTTCGTTAGACCCCGCTAGTAATCTCCCTGTCTCTGCATCAATGACTGCATATGAACTTGATGCAGCGGAACTAGGCGTCGTAGTAATTAGTAGTAAAACTACCATCAATAATCCGATTATATATCGGCGAAGCAATCGCCCACACCTTTCTTCTATTCTGAATCTGAATCTTGGAAAGCTTCTTGGAACTTAGACATGAATAAATCTGGGTTTTCATTAGATGAATCAGTTTCACCCATAGGTAAATCTGGTAATTCGTTTAAATCTTTCAAGCCAAAGTAGTTTAAGAACTCCTTTGTTGTGCCATATAATATTGCTCGGCCAGTTCCTTCAGCTCGACCTACTTCCTGTACTAAACCTTTTGAGCTTAAAGTATGTAGCGGTCGTTCACTTTTTACACCACGTAAATCTTCAATTTCTACTCTAGTAATGGGTTGTTTGTATGCAACAATGGCAAGGACTTCTAGTGAGGCTTGTGATAATGATTGACTAGGCGGGTTTTCAACAAGTCGCTGAATCGTATCTGCAAGGGCAGGTTTTGAAGTAAGCTGGTAGGTACCAGCTAATTCTTTCAGTGTAATGCCACGCCCTTCTTCTGTGTTGTAATGATGAGCTAATTGTTCCAAAGCTTGTGCTACCTTCTCTTCTTGCTCTTCAGTTAAGAAACTTAGTTGTCTGATAGTTAAACCATCTTCACCAATTACGAAAAGTAAGCTTTCAATTTTGCTCATCAATTGATTCAAGTTGTTCATCGTTCAAATCTTCCTTCCGTAATATTACCGTTAAATCTTCAAAGTTATTATTCTGCTCTACTGCTATTATTTGGCGTTTCATCAATTCTAGTAATGATAAAAATGTAATAACCAAAGTTGATTTATCTTCATAAGGGAATAGATCGAAAAAGCTTGAGCGTCCACCTGCTAATTTTAGCACACCCATCATAGTTTTCATTTGATCCTTTATGGAAACATCGTGCCTAGTAATTTTAGTCGTTAATGGCGCTTTTAGATGTTTTCGTCTAAGCATTTTTTGAAAAGCACCGACCATATCAAACACATTCACAGACGTTTCAAATAATGCTAATTGCTCTGCTGGAGCGAATGCTGAAAGATCCGCTGGCGGTCTTGTAAAATATTGCGCACGAGACGACTCTAAGTCTTTTAAATTCACTGCGGCATCTTTAAATTTCCTATATTCAATTAATCGGGCAACGAGCTCTTCACGTGGATCGGGCTCATCCATGTCGAATTCCGTTTCATCTAACTCCCCTTCATGGATTGGTAAGAGCATTTTACTCTTAATCGCTAGTAAAGATGCCGCCATAACTAAATATTCACTTGCTTCATTCAATTCAAGTACTTGCATTGCACGAATATGCTCCATATACTGAGCCGTAAGCTCCGCCATTGGAATATCATATATATCAATTTCCAAGCGATGAATTAAATGTAATAATAGATCGAGAGGTCCTTCAAAGGCCTCGAGTTTTACTTCATATGACATAGTCAACCACCTGACAGTTTATGTTCAAAATACAGTATAGAGGAATGGTGTTCGAAATGCATCCGATGTACCACCCATTATTTGTCCAGTTTCTAACATATTTCAATGGCAATCAAGATTACTTTGAATGTCACGAAGTGTTAGAGGAGTATTGGAAAGAAATAGCTCCAAGAGATAAAACTCACCCCTTAACAGGATGGATTCAACTAGCAACCGGCCTATACCATTGGCGCCGAGAAAATTTTAGTGGAGCCAAAACAATCTTAAAAAAAGCATATATTACTTTAGAGCAGTCCGTCAATTCTTCATTTATGGAAGAAGTGGACGGTATTGCAATTTTACACTCTATGCAGAAAATTCAACATGCAGTAGAAAAAAAAGAGCCTTTCCAAAAATTTATTCTACCAATTACCTCAGTAACCCTAGAGAACCAAGTTTTCACATCAATTGCCTTATTGAAAGAAACAGATGCTCATTACCTACAACATAAGCATATGCTACGTGACCGCTCGGATATTCTCCTGGCGAGAGACGAAAAAAGAAGAAGCAGACATTAAATTTCTTTGTCTGCTTCTTCTAGCATCGCTTTACATTTCTGTATGAACGGTGCAGTTTGATCACAAGCTGCGATCACACAATCCATATCCATTTTAGAAAGCTGTTTAACCATCTCTTTACCGAGTCCCTCACCTCTATGTGAAGGGTCAACCGATATATGTCTAACAATCCATTCGTCATCAGCAATCTCTACGCCAACTAAACCAATAAAGTCGTCCTCTTGTTTCCATAAAAACAGTTGCCAGTTTGGATCTGTATCGTATTGTCGAATCGTTTCTTGTAGTAATTTCAGATCTTTTTGATCTGGCATAAAAGACAAGAGCCCCATCGCAATTTTTTCGAATGCTTTCTTATAACGACATAACATTTATATGATCCCTCTTTTTGCCTTTAAGTATCTTTCAACATCCTACACGAAAAGCAAAAATTACGCAAATAGATTCACATTATTTACCTATATTTGATGGAGCAATATAAAGCCAATAAATAACGCCCCATGCTGTTGTTAATATTAGGAATAACAGAAGTAATAAAATATTACTTTTCTTCAATTAACGATTTACCTCCTTCCCAATCGTTAGAGGAAGGTCAAGCTTCACAAGATCTTCATAACTTTCGCGCTTTACAACTAATTGATGTGCGCCTTTTTCCGCAAAAACGACAGCAGGCCTTGGAATACGATTATAGTTACTCGCCATTGAATAACCATACGCACCTGTACAGAACACAGCCAAAATATCCCCTGATTCTGCTTTTGGCAACTTGATATCCTCAATCAGTTTATCACCAGACTCGCATAACTTACCAGCAATCGTATATGTGTTAACTAATTCGTCATTCATTTTATTGGCAATGACACCCTCGTATTTTGCGTCGTAAAGAGCTGGACGTATATTATCAGACATCCCACCATCAACCGCAAGATAATTCCTCGTATTAGGAACTTCTTTTTGAGAACCGACTGTATAAAGTGTTGTACCAGCGTCTCCAACTAGCGAACGACCTGGTTCAATCCAAATTTCAGGCATCGGCATTGAAAAAACAGCCATCTCTTGTTGTACTGCTTTGATCATATCATCTACATAAACTGCTGGTTGAAGTGGTGTGTCCTCTTCTGTATAACGAATTCCGAATCCTCCACCTAAATTTAATACTTGGCTAATGAAGCCGGATTCTTTATACCATTCGCCCATTTTATCACTTATTTTTTTTGCTGCTAAGCTGAAAGCCGCTGTATCGAAGATTTGTGAGCCAATATGACAATGCATTCCTTGTAATTCTAAATATGGGTGATTTTGCAATAGCATAAATGCACGGTCCGCTTGTCCATTATTTAAGTCAAAACCAAATTTAGAATCTGCTTGACCTGTTGTTATAAAGTCATGCGTATGTGCCTCTACTCCTGGAGTTACACGGATTAGGACGTGCATTTTTTGTTGACGTGCTTCAGATAGTTGTTTCAAGGCATCAATTTCATCAAAATTATCAATTACAATACATCCAATTTTCGAATCGAAAGCAAGATTTAATTCATCGTAGCTTTTATTATTACCATGGAAATGGATGCGTTCACTTGGGAAACCTGCTTTTAAAGCGGTATAAAGCTCCCCACCAGAAACAACATCGACTGATAGTCCTTCTTCAGCCGCTAATTGATAGATTGCAACGCTTGAAAACGCCTTACTAGCATAAGCAACTTGTGCTTGCACCCCTGCATTTTTAAAAGTATTAATAAATCCTTGCGCTCGCTCTCGAAAAAGGGCTGTATCGTAAACGAATAAAGGTGTACCATATGTTTTTGTTAAATCAATAGCGTCTACTTGTCCAATTGTTAAATGACCATTTTCAGTTACGTTTTGAGTACCATATAAATGCATCAAATCTCTCCCTTTATCCGTATCACCCAAAAGAATTCACGGAATTTTTCTATAACTAATTGAACTTTATCATAGAAAGAGAAATGTATGCAATGGCATATCATGAACGTTTTCGCTGTTTTGCACCAACAATATACGGTCTTAAAGCATCGCTCGTCATAGGGAATCGTATGAATATACGTAAAAAAGCTTGTGGGAAGAACGGAACAACTGGCCACATATAAGGTACTTTCATTGGTCGTAACGAACAAATATATAAGAAAAGCCCTAATATACCTAGGAAGAATCCATTAACTCCGAGCCATGCGGTTATGAGTAACAAAAAGATCCTAAATACTTTAATGGTGATACTCAATTCATACGAAGGAATTACAAATGTGAAAATGGCAGTAATTGCTGTATATAACACAACTTCAGGTGAAAAAAGTCCAACATCAATTGCAATATTCCCGATAATAACACCTGCAATTAATCCCATCGCAGTGGAAAGTGGAGTTGGTGTATGAATGGAGGCAAGCCGCAAGTATTCTATCCCTGCATCTGCTATTAATATTTGGAGTAATATCGGTATGGCGGACTTCTTATCTATTCCGACGAAATCTAAAAACGTAGGAATCAATTCATGATGCTTGATTAATAAATACCAAAAAGGTAATACTATGAGGCTTAAAAAAGTCCCGAAGAAGCGTAAGAAGCGGACAGCTGTTCCAATAAAAGGGGCCTGACGATATTCCTCTGCATGTTGTAAATGATGAAAAAATGTTACGGGTACTAAAATAATTGAAGGTGACGTATCGACAATTATCGCGATATGACCTTCCAATAAATGAGCGGCGGTAATATCAGGTCGCTCAGTGTAGCGTACAAAAGGTAGTGGATGGAAACCTTGTTTAAATAACCATTCCTCTATTGATTTATCCGCCATTGTTAAACCATCATGATGGATTTTCTTCATACGCTGGCGTATATAATTGAGATGGTCCTCATTGGCAATACCCTTCATAAATACGATTGCTGTATCTGTCTTGCCTTTATCAGAGATTTGATGCAATTCAAACCGCAAGGATGCATCTCGAATTCGCCTTCTTATAAGCCCTGAATTTTGTACAATATTTTCTGTAAATCCATCACGTGACCCCCTAATAACTTTTTCATTATCAGGTTCCTCAGGTTGTCTACCAGGATAAGCCCTTAAATCCGCTATAAAAGCATAGCCAGATGGAGTTATAAACGCCACCTGGCCCCCTAATATCGCAGTTAATAGCTGTTCCTGATTCGTCATCGGCTCCCAAGCAAAATACGGGAAGCAAAATTGGAAAAATTCCGGCTCAGTTTCAGGTGTATATCCTTCCACCTCTTGAGTCGGTTGAATATTGACAAGAATTTCTGTGAAGTTGGCACTATCAACGAGCCCATTAATATAAATAGAGAACACCGGCATTTTGTATAAATGCAAATGTTTCATTCCTATATCAAAGCTTTCGCTTTCACCGAATTTTGAAATCATAAACTTTTCTGCTTCTTCTATACTTGCGAAAATAGGTTTTTGTTCTTCAGTCATTTTTTTGCCGCCTTTTCTAATCCTTTCAATTGACCTGGTGCTAGCCAAATTTTCAACTGTGATAAGATTCGTTTTTCTAGTCGCGATACTTGTACTTGTGAAATGCCAAGTCTTTCAGCAATTTCACTTTGAGTACAATCTAAGTAATAGCGTAAATAAATAACAGATTGTTCCCTTTTACCAAGTCTTGTTAAAATATCTCGAAGTGGTATATGCTCAAACGGCCTTTCAGAGGTAGCATCTCTCATTTGGTCCATTAACGTAATTGGATCACCATCACTTTCAAATAATTGTTCATGTAGTGATGCAGGGTCCCTTAGAGCATCCGAAGCCATTGCTATTTCATCAGTTGTGACTTCCAACAAATCGGCCAATTCCTTCATCGTAGGGGGTCTTTCATTGATTTTAAGAAAATCATCTGTGGCATGCCGAATTTTATAGTTAAGCTCTCTAATAGATCGGCTTACTTTAACCATACCGTCATCTCTTAAAAAACGTTGAATTTCACCAATTATCATAGGTACTGCGTACGTTGAAAATTTCACTTGGTATGACAGATCAAATTTGTCAATCGACTTCATTAAGCCAATACAGCCTATTTGAAAAAGATCCTCTAAATCTGCCCCGCGTGAAGCAAAACGCTGTACGATTGACCAAACAAGACGCGTATTCCCCTCTACCATCTCCTTTCTAGCGTTTGCATCGCCAGCTTGAGACTGCAGTATGAGTTCTCGCATTTTCTCCTGTGTCAGTAATATAGAAGAGGCTTGTGGTTTAGATGTCATTTTCTCACCTAGCGGCAAACGGTGAACCTACTGGTTGAAATTGCTTCTTGAAGGTGACCGTTGTCCCTTTCCCGCGTTCGGACTTAACAGATAACTGATCCGTGAAGCTTTCCATAATTGTAAAGCCCATGCCAGAGCGATCCATTTGTTGCTTTGTCGTATATAAAGGTTCCATTGCTTGCTGTACGTCTTCAATTCCACATCCTTGATCTGAAATCGTCACTGTTACTTCTCTATCAACACGAGTAGCATAAACAGTTACAATGCCTGTGCGATTTTCCTCATAGCCATGAATAATTGCATTTGTAACCGCTTCTGAAATGACAGTTTTTACCTCAGACAATTCCTCAATCGTTGGATCTAGCACTGTCATGAAACTCGTCATCGCCATACGCGCTAGTGCTTCATTTTCACTGACCGCTAAAAACGATAAAGTCATTTCATTATCCATTCAAAATCCCCCCTAAAGTTCGAATTACTTCATCTTCTGTACCTTGCCAAATATATTTGGACAATCCTGAAAACTGGAATATTTTCTGCATTGTAGCAGACGGATTTAAGATGACTGTTTGTCCATTGATTGGCGCTAAATCACGCATTCTTCCTAAAATTAAACCAATGCCAGCGCTATCCATAAACTGTAGGTCACCTAAGTTCCAAACAATTGCGTGAACGCTACCTTGGTATATTGCTTGTGAAATGTCTTCTCGAATACGGTTTGCAGCGTGATGGTCTAAATCACCTTGTAAACGAATAACGGCAATGCCATCCACTGTCATTTGAATTAGTTGTTGCATAGTCATACCTCCTTTTCACAAGCATATTCCACATTTGTTTTGCGTTATCCTTCTGCATGACAATTTAAGAAGAAACCTTCTAAATTTAGAACTAAATCGACAGTAAATGGATGTCATCTTTATCCATAAGTATTGGAGATTCGAGGAAATTTTAATCAAAAAAAATCTCTATTTTTATAAAAACAAAATTGAATGGTGGAAAATGGAGAAAATCAAGAAATTAGGTCAACAAGTAATGTGATCTTTTTTAATATAGATCTCATTTCACAGTATTTTAGTTTTTGGCTGTTTTCTAAAAGATTGTTATTTCTGTTAAAACATAAAAAAGTTAATATACGAGATGATTATATTTAGGTTAGATGATTTTAATAGTTGATATTAAAAGGACTACACATATAGATAAATGTGTAGTCCTAATTTAATATTTTGTTGCACTAAAATCCTATTTATTTAGCAAGGAATCTAATGATCTTAGCTAACATTCGTTATTTAGTACAACCCATCTACATCTTCTTTCGTGTTAATAAAGATGTTTTTAGTTTGTGTGTATGCATCCAATATTGATTTGTAAGTTTCACGGCCAATACCTGATATGCGCTTGTGAATCATTGAACATAGCAGAATAATATTTTGAGAGAATAATTTGATGTCTAATTAACAAAACTGATATTGTACATGTTGCAAAGTTGAAAGACTGGAGCAAGGATATCAAAAAGAAAAACAAGATGGCATACATGTTCTTAGAAAAATTTACATTGAATGAAATGTAAATTTTTTTCAATAGAATAAATGAAAATTATAAGACAAAAGTGGACTGCACTCTGTCAAATAGATAATGGCAGTTCACATCTTGTAGATTATCTATTTTTTTATTTTGAACCTTATGATTTGATTAACAATACCCTTAGAGAAAACAGCCTAGTTATTCTTTCAGTAAACGCATTCTTCCACCACCACAAAATTTATTTTTTTCAACATTTAATCAACAAAAAAAGCTGGTACTCAATTAAATGAGTACCAGCTCTTAAAAAATTATTCTGTTATGATAGCCTCGATTAATTTCGGTGCTTGAGGTGCTTCTTTGGAAATTTTAATATGTGAATAGATTTTATCAATCACTGAAGAGACATCTTCTTGGTTTGCATAAATTGTTACGAGAGACTCACCTTTCGTTACTTTATCGCCAACTTTTTTGCGTAGCATTAAACCAACAGCTAAGTCGATAGTCGATTCTTTCGTAGCACGACCTGCGCCTAAAATCATTGCAGCTGTTCCAACTTCATCAGCTTCGATAAATGATACAAAGCCATCTTCTTTTGCTGGTACTTCGAAAGTATATTGAGCTTGAGGCAACAATGAAGTATCATCCACAACTGCAGGGTTACCACCTTGACCTTCAATAAATTGTTTGAAGATTTCTAATGCGCTACCATTTTTGATAACTTCAAGTAATTGTTCACGCGCTTCTTCAATTGTTTTCGCGTGACCACCTAGAACCACCATTTGACTACCAAGTGTTAAGCAAAGCTCCGTTAAATCTTCCGGACCTTCTCCTCTTAAAGTATCAATTGCTTCTTTTACTTCTAATGCATTACCAATCGCAAAACCAAGCGGTTGGCTCATATCAGAAATAATAGCCATTGTGTTACGACCGACATTATTGCCGATTTGGACCATTGCATGTGCTAAATTCTTAGCATCCTCAACAGTCTTCATGAAGGCACCTTCACCCGTTTTTACATCAAGTACAATAGCATCTGCACCTGCGGCAATTTTTTTACTCATAATTGAGCTCGCGATTAAAGGGATGCTACTTACTGTTGCTGTCACATCTCTTAGAGCGTATAGTTTTTTGTCAGCAGGTGTTAAGTTACCAGTTTGACCAATAACGGCTAATTTAATGTCATTTACTTGCTCAATAAATTGCTCTGTCGTCAATTCAACATGGAAGCCTTCAATAGCCTCTAATTTATCAATAGTGCCTCCTGTATGCCCTAAACCTCGTCCACTCATTTTAGCAACAGGAACACCGACAGCTGCTACTAAAGGGCCTAATACTAACGTTGTTGTGTCACCAACGCCACCAGTCGAATGCTTATCAACTTTAATACCTTCGATTTTAGATAGATCAATCTGATCTCCTGATTCAACCATTGCCATTGTTAAATCTGCACGTTCACGATCGTTCATATCTTTAAAATAAATAGCCATCAATAAACTACTTGCTTGATAATCTGGAATTGAACCGTTTGTATATCCTTCTACGAAAAAGCGAATCTCTTCCGTAGTTAATTCTCCACCATCACGTTTTTTTTCAATAATATCAACTATTCGCATTTTATTACTCCCTCACTTATTTTAAATTTGATAAGAAGCTTGTGCCAAATTCCGGTAATTTCACATTGAAGTTTTCTGCAACTGTTGCACCAATATCAGCAAATGTAAGTCTTAATGGTAATTCATGACCTTCTTTAAAGCGTGGTGAATAAGCGATTAATGGCACATATTCACGTGTATGATCACTTCCAGGGAAAGTTGGATCATTTCCATGGTCAGCTGTTATTATTAACAGATCATCTTCCGATAACGCTTCCAAAACTTCTGGTAAACGACGGTCAAATTCTTCTAACGCTTCACCATATCCAATTGGATCTCTACGGTGACCATAAGCTGCATCAAAGTCAACTAAGTTTAAAAATGATAAACCATGGAAATCCTTACGTACAACTTGTGATACCTTGTCCATACCATCTGTATTATCCTTTGTACGGATTGCTTCTGTTACACCTTCATTGTTAAAGATATCTGAAATTTTACCTAAAGCAATGACATCAAAACTAGCATCTTTTAATTCATTCATCACTGTACGTCCAAATGGTTTTAACGCATAATCATGACGATTCGATGTACGTTCAAAGTTACCTGGAGTTCCAATGAAAGGACGAGCAATTACACGGCCTACTAAATATTCAGGTTGTAAAGTCAATTCGCGAGCGATTTCACATATTTTATACAATTCATCTAATGGAACAATTTCTTCATGTGCCGCGATTTGTAATACTGGATCAGCAGATGTATAGACGATAATAGCGCCGGTTTCCATATGCTCTTTACCGTAATCGTCAATCACTTGCGTACCACTTGCTGGCTTGTTACAAAGTACTTTGCGACCAGTACGTTCTTCTAATTGCTCGATTAAAGTTTGTGGGAAGCCTTCAGGATACACTTTGAACGGTTTATCAATATTTAAACCCATAATTTCCCAGTGTCCTGTCATTGTATCTTTCCCAACTGAAGCTTCTTGCATTTTGCCGAAATAAGCTGCAGGTTTTTCGACTGGAGTAATACCAGGTAACTCACGGATATTTGATAAACCTAATTCCCCCATATTGGGCATAGTTAAGCCATTCATTTTTTCTGCAATATGACCTAATGTATCTGCACCTACATCACCGAACTTTTCAGCATCAGGTGCTTCTCCAATACCTACTGAATCCATAACGATTAAGTGAATGCGTTTAAATGGTTTTGTGTTCATTTGTGTTCCTCCTTTATCTTTACATTCATTTTACCAAACTATACGAAAAAATAAATGTCAGACCTCTGACATTTAAAATTTTTTTTTATGCACGTGGGTGGAACTGCTTATATACTTCCGATAATCGCGTCTTACTAATATGTGTGTAAATTTGAGTTGTTGAAATATCAGCATGTCCAAGCAGTTCTTGAACTGCACGTAAATCAGCACCATTTTCAATTAAATGCGTCGCAAAAGAATGACGTAAAATATGTGGTGTGATTTCTTTATCTATACCCGCTTTCTCTGCATAATCCTTCATTAATTTCCAACAAAATTGTCGTGTTAAGCGATCTCCCCTTTGGTTGATAAAAAAAGCCTCTGATTTATGTAGCTTATCTTCTAGTATTGGTCTTCCCTTTTCTAAATATGCCAAGCATGCTTCTAAAGCTTTTCGTCCAAGTGGAATAATACGTTCTTTACCACCTTTACCAAAGACTCGTACGAAGCCCATTGTAGTATGAACATCTTCTAAATTCAGTGCAATACACTCACTTATTCGCATACCACTTGCATATAACAACTCAAGCATCGTTTGATCGCGAATTCCTTGAGGTTTTGCAAGATTGGGCATGGCTATTAAGTTATCAATTTCTTCAATCGATAAAATTTTTGGTAATTTTTTCTCTAACTTCGGCATTTCTAAATGCACTGTCGGATCCCCACTAGCTCTTTTTTCTCTTAACAAAAATTGATGGAATGAACGGATTGATGAAATATGTCTTGAAATAGTTCGTGCAGACTTCCCTGATGTTTTTAACATTTGCAAATGATGTAATATATTCACTCTGTCTATATCATCAAAATATTGTACACCTTGACTTACAAAAATATTCTTAGTATAAGCAGTGATATCTCTTTTATATGATTGTAATGTATTATCAGAAAGCTGGCGTTCAACGCGTAAAAAGTGTAAATAATCTTGGATTGCATCTAGTACATCTTGGTTCATTTTGGTTCCCTCCTTAAAAATAGGTAAATAAAAAAGGACAGCACCTCCGCCATCCTTTGTTTGTAAGCTATAAACTTATGATTGATTGCTATTGTTATCTGACTCTTTAACATGACAGCGCCAGCAAATACCGTGAAATGTTAATCTATGGTCTTTAATAATAAAATTCCATCTTTTTTCAACGACTGCTTCAACGTCTTCAAGTAAATCCTCTTGAATTTCATCAACAGCACCACATTCGATACAAACGAGGTGATGATGAAAGTGAGCAGCTCCTTCTTGACGTAAATCATAACGAGATACACCATCGCCGAAATTGATTTTATCGACGATTTTAAGCTCCGTTAAAAGCTCCAATGTTCGATACACTGTTGCAAGTCCGATTTCTGGTGCTTTTTCTTTAACGAGTAAATAAACATCCTCAGCACTCAGGTGATCTTCCTCATTCTCTAAAAGCACTCTTACTGTCGCTTCACGCTGCGGCGTCAGTTTGTAGCTCGCACCATGTAATTGTTTTTTTATTCGATCAATACGGCTTTCCATACGACGCCCCCCTAAACTTCTTTCATTATACCAAAAAGTCAATTCTCATTACAAGATTGAATTGATTATAATTATAATAATTATTATTTGATAGTTATTTTAATTTATAGATAAAGTGAATTGCAAGCAATTCGCCCCCTAAAATTACTAGAGTGGCTATGAGAACTACTATTACACGGGGTAAAATCGGTAACTTCTTCCTGACAGCATAAACTGGTTCAGGTACAAGTACTATGCAAAATACCATTAATACTATACTGTAAAGCAATTGAAAAGGAAACCACCATGCAGCATATGACCAAAATGCGTTTTGTGTGTCTATTAAATAACCTGCACTGTATCCAAAAAATGCCGATTTTAATACAACAACAACCCTCGCCACATGTCTTAAATAATTATGAGATGCGAGCAACGAAACAATAGCAAATGGAATGACAACTGGCAATAAAGATTGCCAAATTGACGGCTTCCCTTGTAGGAGTACCCTACTATCCATTTTACGAATGAGCCATTCTGCTTGTTCAACAGTAGAAAGTTGCAACAGTAAAATTCCTCCGATAAAGCCAATTGCAATAATTAAGAAAAAGTAAATAATTTGAAATGATCGGTTCATATAGGTCACCTTCCTTTACTTCGTACAACCTATGCTTGTCCCGACCTATTTCATAACTTATTTTACAAGATATTTTTCATCCACATAATTGCAAACACTGTTTTAGCATCATAAATTCTTTCTTCACGAATCATTTGTTCAGCTTCTTCTAACGTAACTTCTAATAATTCGACAAATTCATCCTCATCTAGACCAGCAGGATTCTCAATTCTATATAAATCTCTCGCAACATATATATGAATAACTTCATCTGCAAAGCCTGGAGATGTGGCAAAAGATTGAACAAACGTGAAGTTTTTCGAGCCATACCCTGTTTCTTCTTCTAACTCGCGGATAGCTGTATACTCAGGTTTCTCACCTTTTTCTAATTTACCAGCGGGAATTTCGATAATACTACGCTCTAAAGGTTTACGATATTGCTCCACAAGAACAATTTTACCTTCGTTTGTTATAGGAATAATTGCTACTGCTCCTGGATGAGTTACTAATTCTCTAGTTGATGTGTTGCCATTTGGTAATATGACTTCATCCACTTTGACTGAAATAACTCGACCCTCAAAAATTTTTTTAGAACTAGTCGTTTTTTCTTCAAATTTTTTCATGATTATAACCCTCTCCGTTGTGCTTTTGTTATTAATCATTGTACCATTATCATATGAGGAGTGATATTTTTGAAGAGTAGAAAATTAGGTAATAGTGATTTAATTATTTCAGAAATCGGCCTTGGTTGTATGTCTCTACCAACTGATGAAAAAACTGCTAAATGGATAGTAGATTCGGCGGTAGATCATGGTATTACCTATTTTGATACCGCGGATCTATATGATAAGGGCATCAATGAGGAACTTGTCGGTAAGGCACTAAATGGAAAACGACAAGATATTATACTAGCTACTAAAGTGGGCAATGTTTGGGACAAGGACGGAGAAGGATGGCACTGGGACCCTTCAAAGAAAAATATCGAACATCAAGTAAAAGAAAGTTTGCGTCGCTTACAAACAGATTATATTGACTTATACCAACTACACGGTGGAACAATTGGTGACCCTTGGGATGAAATAACCGAAGCATTTGATCAATTAAAAAAAGAAGGTATCATTCGGGCATACGGTATTTCATCAATCCGCCCAAATGTTATTAAGGAATTTTTACCAAAAAGCGATGCAGTATCTGTCATGATGCAATATAGCTTGCTAGACCGCAGACCTGAAGAATGGTTTGATGTGCTAAAAGTTAATAACGCATCTATTGTGACACGTGGCTCTTTAGCAAAAGGTTTACTAACAAATGAATGGTCAGACCGCTTAGCAAAATTAGATGGGTACCAAACTTATAGTCAATATGAACTTCAAGCTACTCTAGAAGAAGTAGCAAACAATACAAAAGATGTACATGCAGCAGCACTTGCTTATGTATTACAATCACCTATTGTAGCATCTGCAGTGATTGGAGCAAGTTCAAAAGAACAATTGGAAGCAACAATTTCAGCTTACAATAATGCAGCACCGATTTATGCTAAAGAACTAGAGAAACTAACAAAAATAGATACGTATAACGCACATCGATAATTTTACTAGAAGGATTCAACATCACGAATCCTTCTTTTTTTACAACAAAATGACACTAACTATATATTTTACTTATTTTTAACAATCCTTATAAACTTATACTATGAATTTTGCAATTAGTAGCGCGATTAGTGCAAATGGGGTCTGTAATATGAAACCAACTAGTAAATACACTCCCACCTGCTTAGGTGTGATTAAATTTTCTAATAATAGCTTTCTAATACTAAATAGACAAAATGGTATTAAGATGGCAACAGCGGTAATGACACCAGGTACATATTTTTTTAAGATTATACTTTGCACAACATGCCCTATTCCATTCGCAAGGAATACACCAGCGACTAATAAGGCAAAGAATTTTATGGGCAGTATTCCGATAAATCGTTTATTATTAGCCGCTTTCACACAGCCAATCACTACGATAATCCATAATAAAATAAATGCGATAATAAATTCCTCAGTAGAAACGGAAAAGGGGAATTTCATAGTGAAATTTTCAATGGTTGCGATTTCCTCCAAATCATGAATTAAAAAAACAAGAGGAAAAATCCATATAAGTAATTTAATTTTAGAAACTTCCATACTTCACCCCTATTATTCTCAAGCTATTTATAAGTTATCAATGTAAAAAAAAAGAATTATTATACTAAACATTTAGTGTGAAATTTCACCATATGTTGGTACAGAATAAAAGGTAGCTCTGAAAGAAATCTTTCAAAACTACCTTCTATAACGCACTACAATGACCTTTTTATATAGTTAAATTATGAAACTTCCATAATTCATTTGTACAATGCCGCTTTAAGCAATCCAACTATGTCTTTTGTTAACTATTAAACTTTGAGCCCTTATCTCCGTACTCATTCAATAACTCTGCAAACGATTTGTTCTTCTCACGTTGTTTACGTTCAAATGCTAACTTTGCCTCGCGTTCATCCTGTGCTGCTTGTTCTTTTGCAACAAGGTCTTTTTTAGCAAGTTTTAGTTTCTCTAACACATCACCATTAAGTTGGTCTTTTAATGTTAGTGCCTCACTTTTTGCGGATTGTTGTTGTGCTGGTTGTTGTCTTTGTTGTTTTTTCTTTTTAGCCATGGTCAATCTCCTTCTTACGTTCTTTTTACGATTGTTGCAACACCTTGCCCTCCACCTATACAGAGTGTAGCAAGACCCGTTTTAACATCTCGCTTCTCCATTTCGTGAAGTAGTGTTACTAGTATTCTAGCACCACTTGCACCAATTGGGTGACCTAAAGCAATTGCACCCCCATTGACATTTAACTTCTCATGGTCAAAATGCAATTCTCGATCAACTGCAATTGACTGAGCTGCGAATGCTTCATTCGCTTCAATCAAGTCAATTTGTCCTAACTCTAGTTGCCCTTTCGTTAAGACTTTTTGCACCGCCCTAACAGGACCACTTCCCATTACAGCTGGATCTACACCTACACATGCGTTTGAAACAACTGTTGCAATTGAATTAATGCCCAACTCATCGGCTTTAGCTTTTGACATTACTACAAGTGCGGCTGCACCGTCATTAATACCAGAAGCATTTCCCGCTGTCACAGATCCTTCTTTTTTAAATGCAGGTCGTAGCTTTCCTAACTTTTCAGCTGAAGTTCCCGGCTTTACATATTCATCTGTATCAAATACGACTGGTTCACCCTTACGTTGAGGAATTTCTACTGCAACAATCTCTTCTTTAAATTTCCCCGCTTCTTTTGCTGTTGTCGCTCTTTCTTGGGAACGAGCTGAGAAGCTGTCTTGCTCTTCACGAGAAATTGCATATTGGTCACATAAATTTTCAGCTGTAATTCCCATATGATAGTCATTAAATGCACACCATAAGCCATCAGTAATCATACTATCAATCACCTTCTGATCGCCCATACGGAAGCCATCACGTGCGTTATTCAATAAATATGGTGCTTGGCTCATATTTTCCATCCCGCCTGCGACAATGATATCTGCATCGCCTGCAATAATGGCTTGTGTTGCTAAATGAACAGCTTTAAGACCTGATCCACAAACTTTATTTATAGTTAAGGCAGGTACCTCTTTTGGAAGTCCTGCAAATATAGCTGCTTGACGAGCTGGATTTTGACCTAGACCAGCTTGTAATACATTACCCATAATCACTTCATCTACTTGTTCAAAAGGCACCCCTACCTTTGACAGCGCTTCTTTTATAACAATTGCACCAAGTTTTGTTGCAGGTACATCCTTTAACGCGCCTTGGAAACTCCCAATTGCTGTACGTACAGCACTTACAATAACAACTTCAGTTGTCATAATTATTCCCCCTTGTTTAAGTACGAATTTATTTGCTAATATGTACATCCCTTCCTTACAATGGAATATAGGAGGGGATGTTATGTTCAGTTTACCAAATAATGCGACAATTATCGAGGTAGGTCCAAGAGATGGATTACAAAATGAAAAAAACTTAATTGAGACTAATGAGAAACTCAAATTCATTAAATGCTTGCAAGATGCCGGCATTACAGAAATGGAGTTAACTTCTTTTGTCTCACCTAAATGGGTGCCACAAATGGCTGATGCAGAAAATATTGTTAAGAACACTGCTAAAGTAGGTAGACAATTTGTCTTAGCACCGAATGCTACAGGTGTGGAGCGTGCGATGGAGAACGGTGCAGATGCCATTGCCGTTTTTGTTGGTGTTAGTCATACATTTAATAAAAAAAATATTAATAAAAATACTGACGAAGCCATGGATAGTTTAGCACCTGTCGTGGCAAAACTGAAAGAGCAAGGAAAATTTGTACGCGCATGTATTTCAACAGCTTTTTATTGTCCATATGAAGGGAAAATTGAAGTTAAAGACACAATTTCTTTATGTAAAGTATTTGCGAGTTGGGGTGTGGATGAGCTAAGTGTTGCAGATACTATTGGCATGGCTAATCCGGTAGAAAGTTATACCCTATTTAAGCTTTTGAAAGAAGAATTACCTAACTTACTTTTGACTGCCCATTTTCACGATACGCGAAAAATGGCTCTAGCAAATATATATGCTGCATTACAAGCTGGTGTGGACCGATTTGATACATCAGCGGGTGGTCTTGGAGGTTGTCCTTTTGCAAAAGGTGCTACAGGAAATGTTGCAACAGAAGATGTTGTACATATGCTAGAAAGTATAGGAGTTCACACAGGGATTGATGTCGAAAAAATTTGCGAAGCAGCAAAAATTGTCGAACCTTTAATATCCGGAACAATTGATAGTGGTCAATTCCGGCTCTTTAAGCAAAAGTAGAGGAGTGATGATCATGAAAAAACGTGTGCTTTGGATTTTCGGGCTTATTTCGGGTACACTTGGCGCCATTACAGCCATTCTCGGATACTTGTTTTCAAGTCGAATTATGTATATGAAGAACAAAGATGCAGCCTTCATATTACAACGAGAAAAGGAAGCAAAGCGTTTTGACGAAGTTTGGTTTGAGCATGTAAATAAGGAAGAGATGTGGGTTGATTCCCCGAATGGCTATTCAATTAAAGCCATCCACTTCCAGCCTTTGCAAACAAATAATACGATTATTATTTGCCATGGTGTTACGGAAAATAAAATTAATTCCGTAAAATACGCTCGTCTTTTCGAGCGCTTAGGCTTTAACTCAGTCGTTTATGATCATCGTAGACATGGTGACTCTGGTGGCAAAACAACAAGTTACGGACATTACGAAAAATATGATTTACAAGCAGTTATGAAAACTTTAAAGCAGAAGCTAGGTGGTGAAGGTATAATTGGTGTACAAGGAGAATCTATGGGCGCTGCTACTACATTATTATACGCAGGTACATTAGAAGACGAAGCCGACTTCTACATTTCCGATTGCGCCTTTTCCGATTTTTCAGAGCAATTATACTACTTAATGATGAAACAAACACCACTACGTAACAGCATAGCAATTAAACTTGCTGGTATCTTCTTAAGGATGCGTGATGGATACTCTTTAAAGAGCATTTCACCTAAAGAGGCTGTAACTAAAATTGAAAAGCCAGTACTGTTTATTCATAGCCTTCCAGATGACTTCATCTTACCTGAAATGACAATTGAAATGTATAGCTTAAAGCCTGGCCCTAAAAAGTTAAAGCTTTTTGATGTAGGTCCTCATGCACAATCCTTTAATATGAACCCTGAAGCCTATGAAATGTTGGTCGCAGACTTTTTAAAAGAGTTTGTCTTTAAAGACAAAGACAAAAAAATAGCACTCAATTGAGTGCTATTTTTTATTTACCGCTTAATTTATTCATTGAGTTCATCATTTGTTTGATTTGTTTTTCAGACGGTTTACGTCCCATTTGAGACATCATTACTCGTAGCATCTGTTCGTTAATAGGTGGGTTGTCTTTTAAGTATTTCATCATATATTGACGGGCAACAAAGAAACCGATAGCTACTCCTGCTATTAATGCCACGATAACAAGTATAATCCATAACGTAGTATTCACTGGTTTTCCTCCTCCAAGTTTCTTATGCGAGAAAACTATCTCCAACAAGGATTATACAATAAAAAACCACTACATACTACTGTTTGACAAGATTTATCGTCTTTCGTGAGAATGGAATTTAAGTGGTTTTAACCAACCACATTCCATTTCATCTTTATTAAATCCGATAAAGCAATCACTTAATTTTGACAATGTTGCAAATAAGTCTAACTCTAGCATGCGTGACCCAACACAGACAACAGCTATGTAATAAGGAAAAATATCAATTTGGATTTCCCCTTTAAATTCATTCATCAAAAAGATTTGGTGATCCTTCGTTTGAATGCCTGAAAAGCTATTACCTAATTGTTGTTGAATGATTAGTTCAATTTCCATCATATCCAAAGGCTCACATAAATAGGAGATCTCTTGCGTCGGATGTATTGCATGCTCATACGAATTTGAGGATTGAATTAAATCGAATAGTAAACGTTCTCTACCATAAACAAAAGCCTGATGTTTCTTTTTCACATGAAAGATTGAGTACATTCGCAAGATTACCACTCCTCTCTTGTAAACAGTATAGCAAAGATTGCAAGAACATTTTGTCAATTGACGTCCGATTTAAAGCACTTTATTTGTCAAAAAAGAAAAAGTAGAGGAAAAAATCCTCTACTTTTCAATATTATCGCTATTTTTTTAAGCAAATAATGCTTTTACTTTTGAAACAACATTTTCTACAGTAAAGCCATATTCTTTCATAACAATTTCACCTGGCGCACTTGCACCAAATTTATCAATTGCTAGAACATCACCTTCGAAGCCAGTATATTTATGCCAGCCGAATGATGAACCCATTTCAATTGCTAAACGTTTTGTAATTGTTTTTGGTAATACCGCTTCTTTATATGCTGCATCTTGAGCTTCAAAACGATCGAATGATGGCATAGAAACAACCGATACATCGATACCTTCAGCTGCTAGTTGCTTTTGAGCTTCTATAGCAAGGCTAACTTCTGAGCCAGTTGCTAAAATTAGTGCATCCGCTACTTCTTTAGTTGCTTTTGAAACAACATAAGCGCCTTTTGAAACACCTTCAGCTGCAAGTGAAGCTGAGTGTTCAGACACTGGTAAGTTTTGACGAGAAAGTACTAATACTGTTGGTTGGTTTTTAGACGAAACGGCTAATTTCCAAGCTTCAGCAGATTCGTTTGCATCAGCAGGACGAATAACAGAAAGATTTGGCATAGAACGTAATGCAGCTAAATGTTCAACAGGTTCATGCGTTGGACCATCTTCACCAACAGCGATACTGTCATGCGTAAATACATACGTTACAGGTAGTCCCATTAATGCAGATAGACGAATTGCTGGACGTACATAGTCACTGAAGACGAAGAATGTACCACCAAAGACGTTTACACCACCATGAAGTGCCATTCCATTTAGAGCTGCACCCATAGCAAATTCACGAACACCGAACCAAATGTTACGACCTTCTGGAGTTTCTGCTGTGAAATCGCCAGCATCTTTCATGTATGTTTTATTTGATCCAGCTAAATCCGCACTTCCTCCGAAGAATGAAGGGGTGTTTTTTGCAAGTGCATTGATTACTTCACCAGAAGACGAACGTGTAGCAATAGATTTACCTGCTTCATAAACAGGTACTGCAGATGCGAAATCTTCAGGAAGTTCCCCATTCATCGCATTTACAAACTGTTCTGCAAGAGCAGGATATGCTTTTTTGTATGTTTCAAATTGTTCATTCCAAGTAGCTTCTGCAAGTGTTCCTTGAACTTCAGCTGCTTGTTTGAATGTCGCATATACCTCTTCTGGTACATGGAATGGATCATGAGGCCATGAGTAGTGTTCTTTAGTAAGTTTCACTTCATCAGCACCTAGTGGCGAACCGTGTGAGTCAGATTTACCTGATTTGTTTGGTGAACCGTAGCCAATAACTGTTTTTACTTCAATAATAGTAGGTTGGCCTTTATGTGCTTTGGCTTGTTCAATAGCCGTATTTATTGCTTCAATATCATTACCATCAGCTACATGAATGTAGTTCCAGTTATATGATCCAAAACGTTTTTGAATATTTTCAGAGAATGATTTATTTAAATCGCCATCTAACGAAATGTCATTGCTATCATATAGCACTATCAGTTTTTCAAGTTGTAAGTGACCAGCTAAAGAAATTGCCTCAGCAGCAACACCTTCCATCAAATCTCCATCACCACAAAGTGCAAATGTATAATGATCTACTACTTCATGTTCCGGCTTGTTATAAACGCCTGCAAGGTGACTTTCCGCCATTGCCATACCGACAGCCATTGCAATACCTTGGCCTAGTGGTCCAGTTGTTGCTTCAACTCCAGCTGTATGACCATATTCTGGGTGACCAGGTGTTTTTGAATCCCATTGACGGAAACTTTTGATTTCTTCCATTGGTAAATCATATCCACCTAAGTGTAATAGGCTATACAAAAGCATAGAGCCATGACCTGCTGATAAAATAAAGCGATCGCGGTTAAACCATTTAGGGTTTGAAGGATTGTGACGAAGTTGTTTTGTCCAAAGAGTATAAGCCATTGGAGCAGCCCCCATCGGTAATCCTGGGTGACCTGAATTAGCTTTTTCAATAGCATCAATTGACAAAGTTCGAATAGTGTTAATTGCAAGCTGATCTGCTTGTTGAGTCATTTTAATAGACATCCTTTCTTAAGCTAAATAGTGTACTATTATATTTTAGTCAACATTCTTATATAAAACAATGTTTTCTCTATAAATATGTGTTTAATTTAATCGATTATTCTTATTTTGTTTTTGACGTAACTTTTCAGGCGTTACTTCATTTCCCTCCGGGTCGAAAACACGGACATTTTCAATCGTCTCACGCATCGAAGATCGGAATGTGTCTAAATACTCTTTACGAAGTGTTGTTTGTTCTTTTGCTTCTTCTACAGTTAAACCTTGTGACTTTGATTTTTTCGAAAGTTCACTTATACGTTGTAATTTTTCTTTTGATAACATTTATTTCTCACCTTTCATACAGACCTTAATACAAAGGTATGCAAAAAAGACCGCAAGCGCAAGCTTTTAGTCTTTATTTTTCTCCTTTAATTCCATAAATCTTCGATGAATTGTCGCTTTACTAACTTGAAAGCCCAATCCTCTCAAAGTATCTGTAATTTCTTCAAATGTCATACCTTTTTGTCTAAGTTGAATAATTTGTTCAATCGGGACATCTATGCGATCTCGTCCCTCAGGATTCCCTCGATCTTTTAAATTCTTTTCTGGTCTATATCCGTTCTGTACAGCTCGTCTCATCCCTCTACGGATTTTCGCATTATGTAATTTACGTTGATACTCTTCAACTATCGCTAGTATTTCTAGCAACATAGCATCCATCTCATTTAGCCGGACGTGACCTGCATCACTTAATGTAAAAATATCTGTATTCGTTTTTTGCAGTAAATGAAGTACCGCCATTCGGCCATTTCCACGCCCTAAGCGCGTCTCATCTTGAACAAATAGTGCCGGTTGTTCATATTCCTTCACACACTCAAGTAGATCAAGTAAACCTTCCCGATCAATATCATATCCGCTATGTCGATCTGAAAAGACTTGTGCAACTTCATATCCTTTACTCGTTGCAAATTCCCTTAACTCAATCTCTTGCCTTTCAAGCGAAGTATCTTGTGTATCTTTTTCGGTACTTACACGGCAATAGAGTATTGCTATTTTTTGTTTCATTTTTTATCACTCGCCACTTCTACTCCTATATTTGGAACTTTTATATTATCATGTTCCGGAACTATTAGAGTATGCCCCGCATAAATAGTATCGTCAATTAAATTATTTTCATTTTTAACCTTAGCTATCCATTCATGATCAGCCATTTTACCTTTATATCTATCTGCAAGAGAAATTAAAGTATCTCCATCATGAACTTTAATTTCTTTATATGATGTATTCCCACTATTTGCAACCACTAAAACTGTTGTAAACATTACGCAAAATCCAAAAAGCAATGTAATGTATTGATTTTTTTTGAACCAACTCACACTTATTCTCCCCTTTTTTCGAATACCTGTTCGGAATGTATGTTCTCAATATAAACCGAACGTTTGTTTTTGTCAACGGTTTTTTCGAACTTATGTTTGCATTGTTTGTTCGCTAATGCTATACTATTAATAACTTTTACATAGTATGAGATAAAGAGGTGATTGGATTGAAAAAAGTATCGAAAAGACAAGAAGATATATTGTCTTTCATCAAAGAGGAAGTTCGCACTAAAGGATACCCACCTTCCGTCCGTGAGATTGGTGAAGCAGTTGGTCTTGCATCAAGTTCTACAGTCCACGGACATCTTGCTAGACTTGAGAGCAAAGGACTGATTCGACGAGATCCAACGAAACCTCGTGCAATCGAAATTTTAGATCAACAAGATTCTACAATCGCAAAACAAGGTGTTGTACATGTACCACTAGTTGGTAAAGTTACTGCAGGCCTTCCTATTACTGCAATTGAGAATATCGAAGAATACTTCCCTATCCCAGATTCTTATGGAACAACTGAAGATCAAATTTTCATGCTTGAAATTATGGGTGAATCTATGATCGAAGCTGGTATATTAGATGGAGACTATGTAATCGTGAAACAACAAGCAACCGCGAGTAATGGCGAAATTGTTGTAGCGATGACAGAGGACAATGAAGCAACTGTAAAACGATTTTTTAAAGAGGAATCTTATTTCCGCTTACAGCCAGAAAACTCTTCTATGGAACCAATTATTGTAGATCGAGTTTCCATTTTAGGAAAAGTAGTTGGTTTGTATCGTAACGTTTTATAAATGACAATAATATCAGATTGCAATAATCAATGAATTTTTTGATTCTTGCAATCTTTTTTTATATACATAAACATAATATATTATTTGTATAATCGCACATTCCATCTAACGAAATACCTTTATTTCACATTCCATCTTAGCTAAGTATAAGTTTGGAATTTATCTTCTTGGGTCGGTCGGTCTGTTTTTTTATTCTTTTAGGTTAAAGGTTAAGTGAGATAGGTGCGGTTTAAAGATGCCCCCTATTATCCCCTCATAAATGCAGGCTTCGGATGACAACGTATTACAAAAAAGTATCCAATAAGTTCCAAAACTTTATTTTTAGCTCGATTTATAATGTGGTGGAACCGTGCTTACAGGACCAATGCCATTCTCTACGAATTTCTTCGACTTCGATGGTCGGCTGCATCTTGTACGTAGTTCCATGTCATCTCACCACAGTAACCGTTTTGTTGATGGATTATTGATTGATCTCGTACTTTTGCCAGAAGGCTTATTACATTTTAAATTCCAATTAATTTGAATACTATACAATCTAATTAATAGTACAAATATTCGTATAAAGTTATAATTGACGTATCTTAAAAATCAAAGGAGTTTTGTCTTATGAGTCAAAGAGTTCCCTATTATACTGTTGCACCTGATGGTTTGAAAATCATGATGGATATGGAGAAGTACACCAAAAAGTCTACTATTAATCGAACTACTAGAGAACTTATCAAAATTAGAGTTTCACAAATTAACGGTTGTGCTTTTTGTATAGATACTCATACTTCCGATGCTCGTAAGATGGGTGAAACGGAACAACGAATTTATTGTTTAAATGCTTGGAATGAATGTACTTTTTATACACTTGAAGAAAAAGTTGCTCTAGAACTATCTGAACATATTACTTTAATCCCTACTAAAAGAGTTCCTGAAGATCTGTATAAGCGAGTTCGTGAACTGTATAACGATAGAGAATACGTTGACCTTGTGCTAATCATCAATCAAATCAACAGTTGGAATAGAATTTCTATTGCAATGGGAAATATAGCAACCGAAAAATAATCCCTCTCAACGAGCACCTTAAGGTGTTCGTTTTTTCATTCCCTTCACATCAACCAATTTCCAACTTTCAAACTCCCCCTTATTTCATAATTTTTTCTTTTACATTAGGATACTCCTTTAAATAAGCCTCTGTTGCATTTCCTAACTCAATATAGAAATCTGCAAATGATTGTTGTTTAATTGTAAGTACGCCCAATCGCCTCACCTCATTATGCTAATTGCTTAATTATTATCTTTCTCCAATTGAACCAGTAATTTATATGTGTAAATATAACCTTTCATAATCAACCCGTTGAATATCAGAATCATTGTAATCAGGATGTTTCTTTATATATGTTTTTACCTTTGTGAATTCGTCTGTAGTATTCAACTAATCCCTCCTATTTTTCCATATCATCAATAACCCATTTCTCATGAGAAAAACTAAGGACTTTCCTTATTGTTTCTAAATCAATTTGTTTCTGAGCCGCATCAATCGTTTCTTGAGAGTAGTGTTGAATGCTCGCTTCCACTTCTTCAATTAACGCTAGTACAGATTCGCTTGACAACTGTTTAATCCATTCCATATTTCTCACCACCCACAACCACTATAAGTAATTGCTAAAAGTAAATATATTACATATTTAGTAATCTATATATTACGAATAAACAGAATAATCAATTTATTATATATTTTTCTAAATTATTAAGTATAATACTAATAAGGGAGGTGATTGATATGAAAAAGAAACTAGGAATGCTTCTATTTGCTGCAGCACTTTTCGGTGCAACATCTGCATCTGCTTCCGCAACTACTACTGATACCTCTACTTTAGGAGTAAATTGCGTATGGTTAGGTACTGCATGGGCATGCGATTACTAAAACTATACTAGAGATAATAGTTTTTAATCATTTGCCACTTTATAGTGGTTTTTTTATTTGGCGCACTTCACCCTCAAACAAACGAACTCCATCCAATAAGGGAATTTGGACAACTAGGCATTCGTTTGTGTCAGAGCAAAATAAAAACACCCCGAAGGATGTTTAAACTCATCAACCTTTATCTTCTAAATTTTCTAGAAATGCTATAGCAAACTCATCGTAATTTATTAATCCTTTATCATGTAGAAGTCCCGCTAATGATGTTACTGCTGAAAATACTACTGTGATGCCCCCTTTTTCTTCTACAGCATTTAAAATTAAATCATTCATTTTTTGATCATCCATTTCTACCACCACCCACAACAATTATAAGTTGGATAAGACTGCAAGTCTGTAATGCATATTTGATAAAATTATTAAGTTTACAGACATAAAAAAGCCACACCGGTTAGATGTGACTTTGTTTTTAAAATAACATTTGTTCTATTATTTTGATTTCTTGTTGTAGTTTAATCTTTTCTTCTCTAATCTTTTCTAATTCGGTTAATTCGTTATTATCGATTAACTTCAATTCTTTCTTAGCTAACTCAATTAATTTTCGACACTTCTTATTATGCTCATCTGACAATGCTTTATTTATATTTTCTTCCATAAGCACCCAACTCTCTTAGAGCTAATTATAGCACAAATGGGAATACCTAAAGTCATTACATATAGACTATTTTCAGATTATTCTATCACTTTAGCGCTAATAAGACATATTACTAATCTATCACATTACACTCATCAACCCCGTTGTATGTATCTGGTTGTCTTCCCGTCTCCATCCAGTCCATAGCAAACGTCATGCTTTCAATCATGCTGTTGATCTGCGTTTCATCTTCAAAGTTAGCTTCATGTAAATTAGCTTTCATTTAGTGCAGCGCATTTCTACCTTCTTTAGATTCTGTAAGTAAATTATCAGCCCAGTTATCCATATATATCGCCCCTTTTAGATAAATAAAAAAGGAGCATCAAATAAACACAGTAATTGCGTAAATTCAGTGCTCCGAGTTGTTCTCGTAAGCGGTTATTTATTTTTATTTATTTTAACACACTTAAATCTAGTTTTGTAAATTTAGTAGCTCTTCTTCAACTAAAGCCCCTGTTAGTTTAAGAGTCAAATTAATTAAACATAATTTAACCTTTTATCAATTTAATAACTCGTTTCGGCTACAATTTTTAGGAATAATGCCGAATTTAGCAATCAAAAGAATCAGTAAAAATACAAAACAACTAAAACCTGTATTATCACTTGTAAGTAAATTTAACTGGATAACTTGCATCGCAACTAAAACGTTTAATATATAAGAAACGAGAAAACCAAAAAATGAAGCACACGTTAAATAAGTGCCGAATAACAACCTTCTGTAATTAGATACATCTGGTCTATTAGTTTTTTGGATAGGTAAAGTATGTTGAACTTGTTTAAATAAGCCGTATGTGAAACCGATAATTAATAAGATAACTACTACATAACCAATTACATCATCCATCAGTCCACCCCCCTATATTTTCCAATTATACACCAGTTATCTTTATAAAGATTTTTCTTCTTTAACCAACCTGCCCCTTTAGTTGAACGAGACATTATCCTAAGTTATTTAATTTAGTACCGCTTTTAACGCTTCTTCAATGTCTGACTTCAATTCATATAGTGTCTGCATAAAAATCTTCATCATGTTTTAAACCCTCATAATTAATTGCTATTTGAGAACGGTACTCTATTTCCATACAGTTTTCAGAAGTTAATCCTTCTAATTGAAGCCTCAGATTAATTTTCAGAATCCATAATAAGATTACTATTACAACTCTTCTAACTTGAATTTATTTATTCTATAGACTTCATCACAAAGAAGATCGATATCCTCTTGATTATGACTGGTCATAATAATTGTTTTCCCTTCCTTTTTAAAATTAAGTAAGAGACTACGTAATTTTTCTACACTTTCAAAATCTAAAGCATTAAATGGTTCATCTAATATTAACACTTCTTGATTTTCCATGAAGGCTTGTGCTAAAGCCAGCTTCTGCTTCATACCTAATGAATACTTCCGTACTTTCTGTTCAGCTGTAGGCTGAAGTCCAACTAAGTTCATTGTTTTAATGATTTGCTCATCATCAATTTTATTCTGTATCATGGCCAGAGATTTTAGATTTCCAAAACCCGTTTTATTTCCTAGATATCCTGGCCTATCAATTATGATTCCAAAGTTCTTTGGAAAAGTAATATCCTTATGTAAATATTCTCCTCCGATTAATATTTCACCGTGATCGGGTCTAACAAATCCACAAATCAACTTAAATAATACAGATTTTCCAGAGCCGTTAGGACCTACAATTCCGTATATTTTTCCTTTTTCAATAGTTAAATCTATATCTTGAAATATAGTTAAGCCCTTATAGGACTTTTGGACATTTCTTACTTCAATTAGGCTCATATATAGTCATACTCCCTCAAATACATATTTTTTGTTAAGCAAATAAAATATACATATCCCTTCAACCAAAACTATGAGGATCAAATACAATGATATAGTCATTGGTGATGTGCCATATATCAAATGGCTGTACCCATTTAAACCCACTGGAATGTATTTATAACCAGGGAATAATAATGCTATAAAGATGCCTATTGTAACCAAATTGGTTGAACTGCTTTTTAAAACTATTTGTAACGTAATCAACAGCAGAAGGTAAATGCTTATTTGTAGAAGGCCATTGATAAAAAAGTGATATAGCAGAGAAGCAAAGTTCATATCTTCCACTACTGTCACTCGTAAAGAAAATTCCATGCCTTTAAAATATGCCACTGTTAAAGTCAAAATAAATATAAAAATCAAATACATTATTGCCATTAATAAAATATTACGGAACCATTCGCCCATCCATTTAAACATAGAGGTGTAGCGAATAATTTTGTAGTAGCTCAACTCTGAAAATTCTCTTGCTAAATAGACTTGTGCCAGATATAAAAAGCCGAAGAATACTACTATGTAATACATATACGACAAGAGAGTATAACCCGCAGATGATGTACCGAAAAAATTAAGGAGAAATAGATCAATTACAGTATTACTTCGGCTGTCTGCCATAAAGTAAGTTCCTAATACTAATACAGAAAGATATACGGCGATGCCCGTCTGAAAAGCAGTAAAGCTGACTATTTGTTTTCCATCTTTAAATTGCAAGGCTAAATAGATTAATCCGAGCGAAAAGATTGCGATTAAAGGGATAGTGAATGTGGTTTTCCAAAGATTTAATGTTTGAAACATAGCGACATAGTTTGATAAAGACAATTTCGCTAAGTTCTCAGGGAAAAGCTTCCAGGAAACAAAAGAAAATATATATAAAATGGCAACAACGAAGCTTATCCATCTCCACGACTGAAGAAAGACATATATAGTAGTAACCGAAGCTAAAATAATTAATGTCGTAATAAAGAACATACCTATTTGATATATAAGAGCAAGAATAGGGAAATCAAAATACTGTCTCATAATAGCAGTAGGTTCAAGTAAGTTACTTCCTGAACTCCATTCGTTTGCAAAGGGGAACCCTATAGTCATGATGAATGCAACTAATAACCAAACGATAATCGTCAAAGCTAAAAACATTAAAATTTTCTTAGAAGCCATGAGTACCCACTTTTTATATGAGCCTAATCTGATCAATAAATGATATTCAAAGTCCTTTACTAAAAAAGTCACATTGAAATATAAGAGGAATGGTAATACGAAATAAATAATCAAGTTAACATCACTTAATAATGTAATTAGCAGATCCCAAGCATTAACGGATGCATTACTTTCGATAATTGTTTTTCTAATTCCAAAACAAAAGATAAAAATAACAAAACCCAATATAATCCATCTTAACTGCAGCAACTCATTAATAAGACTTCTCAAAATGACCATTCTGTCGAATTCCTTTTCTTAAGATATACATAACTCACTATCGCAGTTATTAATAAAATCGTAAATGGTACAAATACAGTCCATAATTTTTGTTGCATTATAGAGTACGGGAAAACTGTATATAATGGTGCAAACTTTGAAATACCTAACACCGCAGAGACAAAGCTCATACCTTGATACCATACAAATGGTATCGATAAAGCAACAAATGAATTATCTAAGATCAGGCATAAGATTAAAGGTAAAGTAGCATATAAAACTCCATTGATACCTACCCAGAGGGAGTATATGAATCCATACACAAAAGGCCCGAAAACTAATAATTGATCGAAAGTTACCGTACCATGCAAATTCCCACTAACCCCAACTTTAGAGATAAATGTAACTTGAGGGTTTATATATTGAGCGAACAGGAACGGTAAAAACGCATATAAAAATGAAACCCCAAATGAAAGAAGTGCATTTACCATGATTTTAGCGTTCAAATATGTATTAAAATCTATTCTTATCTTGGTATATGTTAAATAATTATTATTTCTTTCATGAATTATTGTATCCGCAAAAACGAATAATACTAAAATCGGGAAAATCATTGCACCAATACCGTTGAGCAAACGCCCGTAGAGATCGATATTGTCAGTGAAGGAATAGCCATCATGGATTATTAAGTATTGTATCCATACAGGTAAAGTAATAATAAGAAACCAAGTTAGAACCCTATTAAACGTAAATATTTGCTTAAATTCAACCCCTATTTGTTGTTTTAACATCTCTCTCTCCCCTATTTTTCGACTTAAAATAAGTAACACTTCAAATAATGGTAACTTTATAAAATACACCTGTAAACACTAAGTTTCCCTAATTAATAGTATCAACTCCACAAAAAAGATAGATTAATTAGAATTTTTTGTGTAACCTTATTGAACTAACCTGCCCCATTAGTTCAATAAAAAAAAAGCTGTCTATGCAGCTCTATAATCTTTTGCTAAAGCACCCGTTAATTGAAAAAGAGCTTAAGGTCTCTACTCTTGATTAAAATGCATTAACTTATCTAAAGGCATATCTGATTCTTTGAAGCCGTATTTCGTTATCATCATTCGTTCTATCGCTTTTTCAGGGTTCTCTTGATAAATCTTAATAATTACTTCACAATGTGACAATGCTAAGTGTTCTGTAAGCATCCGAGCAAATTCCCCGAGTATTTCTCTATGTTCATCTTTAACAGGTTTATCAGAGAAATATGTAGCAGAGACATAGTTTACACGCTGGTCATCTTCTTCATAAATTAAATCTGGAATTTCAAAATCATCTAATGTGGCAGGTCGAAATTCATCTAAAATGGCGAAAGCATAATGTTGGCCCCCAATTTGAACATCCCACACTTCAAAGTCCCTTAATCTAATTTTACGTTCAAAATAATCAATCAAACTTAAGTCTCCTTTCAATTTATTGAACTGCTGATAATCATTCAAGATTATATTTTCTTATTAAACTATTCTGCTCCGTTAGTTCAATAAGAAAAAGGCTCTACTCCTTATTGAAGTAAAGCACCCGTTAGTTGAATTAGAACAGCGACGCTTTTTAAACAATCGCGCCCGATTTCGGTATTATAATATTGTTATCCCTTTGCCCTTTTCGGCCAAATAAAATTGCTTATGGCAATCAAAAAATCGATACCTAACACAAGTGTCCATATTTTCAAAAATCCAGCCAACACTTCTGTTCGAGCTGAATCGTTAATTAAATAGATTAAGGTGAATAAAACCCCGGCACCTATTAGAAAAGCAAGCACATGTTGTCCCCAGCTTTTAAAATAATGTTTCGCATAATCGATGCCAAATCTCTTAAATGGTTTCGCTCCTTGTTTCATCACATAATATTGAAAACGTATATCAGCCCATTCAATCATGCTCCTACCGAATGCGATTGAGATTCCAATATATACAGCAGAAATTGCATGCACTTGGGTAGCAGTCGCACCACGATACAAGTCAATACCCGTGGCAACTAATAAAATTAAATCAATAACAGGTGTTAAAGCTAGGAAAAATAATCCTAATTTATTTCTTTTTAGAATATATCGTGTGAATAGACCTAAAGCGATAATAACCCAAAACCCTATTTCACAAGCAACGATCAGCCACGCAATTACATTCACCTCAAAACCCCCTTGTATAACGCACACAATTATCTGTTTACCTATAACAATTCAACAATACTCTTCAACTAACCTGCCCCGTTAGCTCAGTAAAAAAAGAACCTGCCCCGTTAGCTCAGTAAAAAAAGAAATGTCTGAACAGCTCAACGATCTTCTACTATAGCACCCATTAGTTGAAGAAGAAAAAAGAGACGCATATTCAACAATCGCGCCCGATTGTTGAATATCAAGATAGTGATTTCTCCTTTTTACAAGATACTTTTATGATCTCGGAAGAGGAGAAAAACCCCTTTTCATTTGTTTAAATGTCTCATTCATCCTTCCAACTACGTAAAAGTTCTTCGAAAAAGAGTTTCGGCGCAGAGGACTGGTCATCTTGTAGATAACTTTTTGCCACAGCCATAATATTTAACTTCGGAACAATAAATATATATTGTCCGTATAAGCCATTCGCATAGTAATATTCAATTTTGGTGTTACTATTAGTAATTTCACAAGTCCATAGCTGATAACCATATCCAGCTGTTCTGTCTTCTTCTGCTTCAAATTGTTTATATGGTTTTTTTGCCTCGTGGATCCAGTTAGATGAAACCACTTGATTTGATTTACATTGCCCTTCGTTTAGTAATAAAAATCCAAACTTCACCATGTCCTCTAAATTTAATGAAATACTAAAGCCACCCTCGTGAATTCCTTGCGGGTCCTTTACCCATATGTATTTTTTTATCCCTAATGGATGGAATAGAAATTCTTCAGCAAATGAGGCGGTAGAACCTCCAGAAACTTTTTGGATGATCGCGCTTAGTAAATGAGAGTTTCCACTATTATATTCAAAGGTTGAACCTGGTCTATCTATAACTGGTTGTTCTAGTATGAATTTAACCCAGTTTTTTGAACTTTGGAATTTTCCTACTTGTAACCCCGAAGTCATAGTCAGCAAATGAAATAATGTGATTTCCTCCTTCATTGGGTCATTGAACTCTAATATTTCCGGAAAGTAGTTATAAATAGGTTCATGAATGTTTTTTATTAGCCCTTTATCGACCATAATTCCAATTAATATAGACACAATACTCTTTGTAATGGAATAAACCTTTGTCGGATTTTCTACGACTTTTTTATTCTTTAAATATTCAAAGATCCGTGTATTTCCTTTATAAATGACAAAACCTTCAATTTTAATCTTCTTCACTTTCTTCTCTAACTCATTAAAAGATATTTCACTCATACATATAATCCCTCCTCCACTAAATTGCGTCATTAGTTTATGTACATCAGTTTATAATTTAACCTAAATTTTAACATAAATTCATTAATTTTATCAAAGGTGTTATTCAATTAAATAGCCCGATTGTTGAACACAAGTTAAATAACACTCTTCAACTAACCTGCCCCGTTAGTTCAATAAGAAAAGAAATGCTTCTTCAACAATCGGGCCCGATCGTTGAAAATGATTAAACAGTTCTGTTCCCCGATCCCATAAACCATCTTTTAATATTCTCCCTTACTTATACCTACTTAATATTTCTTCTGGAATATGACAATAATCATTTGGACATCTAGCTAACCTATCTTGATGTTCTTCTGCACTTCTCATATAGTTTATAAGAGGTAATACTTCAACAACTATAAGGTCATAATCATTTCTCTCACTAAGAAACGCCTTCGCCCCTTTTAAGTGTTCAGGCTTTTCACTATATACTCCTGTTCTGTATTTCTCGCCAACATCCTGTCCTTGTTTATTCAAACTGTATGGATCAATGATTTCAAATAAATACCCCATTAATTCCCTGATTGTTACAACTGTCGGATCAAATCCTGTTTTTACACATTCGGCGTATCCATCATACTCACCCTCAAGTGTATGACTTGTTCCATTAGCTCTTCCTGCTTCTGTAAACTTAACTCCAGGTAAAGTTTTTATAAAAGCTTGTACTCCCCATAAACATCCACCTGCAAAATATACTACTTCCATATTGACTCTCCTCTTTGTTTAAAAAATCAAAAAAATTCATTCCTAGTAAATAGAAGGAAAAAACTGTAGTTACTAAGTCTACTACACATTAAATTAATGACAAATTTTATTATTCCACATTATGGCCCGATTGTTGAATACAAGTTAAATAACACTGTTCAACTAATCTGCCCTGTTAGTTGAATAAAAAAAGAGCTGTCTGAACAGCTCAAAGTCCTTCTTCTACTTAATCACCTGTCAGTTGAATATTAGACTTCAAAATATTTAGTTTTTCTTTAAATTAATATTATTTATTATTAAGATAAAAGAAAAGATTATTAAAAGTAAAAATCCAACCAAAGACAATATATCTGCAATTAGAACTAACAAATGTCCAATTACATGTCCTCCATAACCTCCAGGGAACATTCCAAGTTTAGCGTAACCAAGTATAGGACTATTTAATAAAGCAAGTACAGCACTTCCTAAAATACAATAAAGTAATTTCACATTTCTACCCATTGAACCTATCTCCTTTTAATTACCGGTACAATTTATTTTTAAACAAATTCTTTCTTCTACTAAACTACCCCTTAGTTTAAGCACATTTCTTCACAATCTTTATAGTGATTTTAACATAAATATCCAACAAAAAAATCACCTCTAAGAAAAACATAGAGGTGATCAATATCATTTTTGTATAAATCAAAATTAAAACCTTTGAGTATACTTAATCTCACTATGAGTAGGTTTCCCATTCTGTCAGCTAATCTCCTGTTTTCCGAACCCTGTTGGAGATGATCAACTGGTTTTAATTGTCCATCACTTACAAAGTATAATGCATCTTCATATAGATTAACTTCAGCAATCATATCATCTCGAAATTGTTTTTCTCCCAATCGCTACACCTCTAAATTTATTTTTATTTTTATTGAATCTTTCTGAAACTTGTCCCGTATCTTTTTGGATCCAATTACTATTGGTACTGCAATTGGTACTACTTTAATTACTAGTTTCGCCACTAAGGGAGGTAGCGAACCTATTAAAACACTAATCGATATTTGGTATCTTGCTTTTGGAAGATTACAATTATTTTCAGACCAAAAACGTGCAAAGCATGAAGCATTTTTAGAATCTTATATAAATGAATTAGTACAAGAAATATCCGCTATTCTTGAAGAAAATTTAATTGAACCGCCTTTAAGTATTGTGGGCCCTGCTTTAGAAGCTTCACAGTATTATTTCGAGGAAGATAGTCTAAGAAGTATGTTTGCTAAATTAGTTTCCTCTTCAATAGATAGCAGTAAATCAAATTACGCTCATCATTCATTCGTGGAAATAATAAAGAATTTATCATCATTGGATGCGCAAAATATGTCGCTTTTCAAAACAGAAGAATTTCGTCCACTACCTCAAGATTATTCACCGAAGAATCCTGAAGCTACAGCTATTATAAAACCTGGAATAATTCAAATCACCCATTTTGGGATTAATTTCCTTACAACTTGTTTAAAATTTATTTAGAATATCGATGGGTTTTTTTATAATATTTATTGAATTAAAAACTTATCGTCACTTTTTTCTAATTCTAAGCGCATTTTATCTAACAATAATTTTGCGATAACTATGGCTGTAATAGTTGAAATGATTACACTAACTATTACAGTAATCCAATTAATTTCATCCATCATGGCACAAGCTCCTTACCCTGGATATTTAACCGTCCAGCTACTTCAATGGCATAAAATCTGTTGCCTTATCTCTACAAAGCCCTGTATGGCTCATGATTGTGTTTAAATGTGATTCAAATTGTTGGTCGAGTGCTGCCGTATAACCAAAACGTTTAATGATGCCAATAACTATTGCAATATGATTTACTACTTTTTCAATCTCGCTCATCTTCCAATACCTCCAATCCAATTAGACGCTGTGTCCATTCAGCTATTTTCAACGATAATTTTGCAAATTGTTCATTCGATAACTGTCCGTTTTCAAACTTGCGTTCCATACTTGTGAAATATTCATCTTGTTGGGCAATAATAAATTCGTGCTCTTCATATGTCATATGCTACACTCCTAATAGATTGAATCGTTTAGTTAATTCACATCTATTTTCTCCAATTGACGTTTAGTAATTCCTTTTGTAGCGAGAAGTATTAACACTTAAATGACCACATTTACTTAACTGCGTTTCTCACTCATTCTCCAATCCCTCCAATATGTTTATAAGATCCATACGCAACTGACATGAAGACGGAACAAAGGTGTATACTTCTCTTTACTGAAGTGCCGGCTGTTGGATAGGACGTTTTTATTATATTATCCTTAGTAACTACAGTAGTCATACTTGAGATACCATGTTTCTTAGGGTTAGGTTAAATAAAGGAGCGAATTACGATGCAAATCAAATTTAAAATTGAAGATGAGGTTTCAATATTAAAAGGTAATAATTATGCAGTTTATTTAGATAGTTACTTAGAAGTTTTCCACTATGATGAAAAAAAGGAAACCTTACTCTTTTCAACAACTATGCATAGTACGATTTTGATTGAATTTAGTAGTGTACTAATAAGACTATATCAGACAGAAAAAAAACAAACTCTCGATCCATTTGGTAATGCATCTGTTTATAGTTTCACAAAGAGTGGAAGAAATTTATATATTATCAATTTTGATGAATTATCGAATGACATTGAATGGGAGTATAAATATGACCTAATTGAATTCATTCAATCTTATACAAAAGAGCTAAAACACTATCTTGATAGTATGGTAGCGGTTGAAAGTGACGTACAAAAGAACTCAAGCTATAAACTATTAGAAGAAAAGTATATATTATTAAAAAACTTTGTTAATTGATATATAGAAAAATCTAAGTAATTCATCATTTGGCAGATACTAGTATTTTTGTATCTGCCATTTGTTTTGCTAAATTTTCAAATTATCATTAGACAAAAATCAACTATCAAATGTGGAACGAATTACACTTTTTCTACATATTCCTTCTTTGCTGTGATGTACATACCGCTCTTTGTCTTTAAACGATACGCATTACCAGTCTTAACAATATCGACAATTGTATACTTCTCATTTACTTTTAAAGCCTGTACCTTTTTTGATTTACCGAATACTACTCCGTCATATGCGGTACATGGTTTTTTAATGCTGTACAAACCTTTTCCTTTCTTATAGTATTCTTCAGTGTTGTTTGGCTTACTTACAGGCTTAGAAGCTTTTGCGGTTGTTATTTCTTTCTTTTTGTATCCTAACTCATAAAGTTGATAAAAATTTCGCAACGAAAAATCCTGCAGCACATGCAAAAATCACACAAAAGACTGTCAAACGCTTAAAGTTTCTTCAGCCAGAACTTATACCAGATGTTTTAGAATTTCTTTATGAGCGTAGCTTCGGGCTCGGTATTTACTTTGAAGCATTATTTGAAAGTGGTATGCGTAAGGGCGAATGTTCTGGTTTGGAGTTAGATGATATAAATTGGACAGAAAATACCATCCGTATTAACGATTCATATAACTACAATGCTACAAAAGCTGAAAAGAAGATGGATGGCGTAAAAACTTCAGCATCCGAGCGTACGATTGTGATGCGTGAGGAATATATGAAGAAGCTGAAAACGTATGTAAAGTATCGCATGGAGAAACGACAGCTAATAGGAACTCTGTATAATAAGGATAACAATTTTGTATTTGGACGTGACGATGGTACACCCTTCCCTAAATCCACACTATACAATGCTTACAAGTCTGCAATGGAACATATTAATCATGAATTACTACCAATTCATTCTACCAGACATACCCATGCAGTTATGCTGCTAGAAGCTGAAGTCCCAATGAAAGAAGTACAGGAACGTTTAGGTCATGGATCAATCCAAATTACATCAGATATTTATTCTCACGTTACCAGGAAAATGGAAAATAAATCAATTGAGAAATTCGATGAATACATGCAGAAAAAATCAGTGAAATGATATATCGTAAAAATTTCGTGGTAAAAATGTGGTAACTTTTCAAATGTGTTACCACGGGAGTATGAATCGTGGTAAATAAAAAACCCGTTGAAGCTTAGAGCCTCAACGGGTTTAACTATTAATACATTTTCAAGTATTGGTCACGTTCCCATTGGTGAACTTGTGTGCGGAACATATCAAACTCAATTTCTTTTGCTTCACGGAAGTTTTCATAAATATGAGTTCCTAGTGCTTCTTGAATTACTTTATCTTTCGCTAATGCTTGTAGTGCGTCATCAAGGTTTACTGGTAAGTTACCGATACCAGCTTCCTCACGTTCTTCTGCACTCATCACATAGATGTTACGATCTACTGCTGGTGGTGGTGTTAATTGTTGTTCTATACCATTTAACCCTGATTCTAAAATAACAGCCATAGCTAAGTACGGATTAGCAGCTGGGTCAACTGAGCGAACTTCAATACGAGTTGATAAGCCACGAGAAGCTGGAATACGTACTAGTGGTGAGCGATTTTGTCCTGACCAAGCAATGTAGCATGGTGCTTCGTATCCTGGTACTAAACGTTTGTAAGAATTTACTGTAGGGTTTGTTACTGCTGTAAAACCTTCAACATGTTTTAAAACACCAGCCATAAATTGCATAGCTGTTTCAGACAATTGCATTTCAGCTTGTTCATCAAAGAACATGTTTTGTTTTCCGTTAAATAGAGAAACGTTACAGTGCATACCTGAACCACTTAAACCGAAGATTGGTTTTGGCATGAATGTCGCATGTAAGCCGTGTTTACGAGCAATTGTTTTAACAACCAATTTGAATGTTTGGATGTTATCACATGCAGTAATTGCATCAGCGTATTTGAAGTCAATTTCATGTTGTCCTGGAGCAACTTCGTGGTGAGAAGCTTCGATTTCAAATCCCATTTCTTCAAGTTCTAATACGATATCTCGACGACAATTTTCACCAAGGTCTGTTGGCGCTAAGTCGAAGTAGCCACCGTGGTCATTTAATTCTAAAGTAGGTTCGCCTTTTTCATCTAATTTGAATAAGAAGAATTCTGGCTCAGGTCCTAAGTTGAAGCTTGTGAAACCCATTTTTTCCATGCGTCCTAAGATACGACGTAGATTGTTACGTGGGTCACCTGCGAATGGAGTACCATTAGAATTATATACGTCACAGATGAAGCGACATACTGTGCCTTTACCAGTAGTCCATGGGAATACCATGAAAGTACTTAGGTCAGGATATAAGTACATATCTGATTCTTCAATACGAACGAAACCTTCAATAGAAGAACCATCGAACATCATTTTGTTATCTAATGCTTTATCTAATTGACTTACAGGAATTTCAACATTTTTAATCGTCCCTAAAATGTCAGTAAATTGTAAACGGATAAACTTTACTTCTTTTTCAGCTACTAATTTCTTAATATCTTCTTTTGTAAATTTCCCCACTCGATTCACTCTCCATGTAATAAATTTTATATTATACTCAGTTTCTTATTGAAAGAAACGTGATAAATCCCCTTGACGGATAGATGTTTTTTGAAGACGTTGTGCTTGCTGCATCTCTTCTCTTAGAATGCGACGTAAATCTGCATCCGTAATGTCTTTTTTACCTAAATTCGCGATTGCTGGTTCATTTTTTAAAGCAAATACTTTTTTGATACCTGCCATATTAATACCCTGCTCCAACAAGTCTTTAATTTCTAGCAATGAATCGACATCATTTAAGGAGAACATCCGACGATTGCCTTCTGTTCTTGCAGGTTCGATTAAATTATGTTCTTCATAATATCGAATCTGACGAGCCGTTAAGTCTGTCAGTTGCATGACTATACTAATTGGAAGTAATGGCATTGATCTTCGTATTTCACGACTCATATCATTCACCTTCCCCTTTACAATTCAAATAATACATCATGTTAGATTTTCTGTCAATACCATGTTATATAAGTTAACACGAACTATTATATAAAGAAAAAAGCTTAGAGCCGTCTGGTTTTCAAAGCTTTTTCATTGTTTTAGTTATGTGTTTTTTCACACTATTTTCAGTAAATTATTTTTTTAATTTTTGTACAGCACTTAAAGCTGCATACTTAACATGTTCATAAGTTAAACCACCTTGAATATACGCAGTGTATGGTGGACGAATTGGTCCATCCGCTGATAGTTCAATGCTTGCACCTTGTACAAATGTTCCAGCTGCCATAATGACATCATCTTCATAACCAGGCATATAGGCTGGTTGAGGTGCAAAATGAGCGTTTATTGGGGAACTCGCTTGAATAGCTTGGCAAAACGCAATCATTTGATCTGCCGTTTTGAATGATACAGATTGGATTAAATCAGTTCTTGATGCCGAATAATGTGGCGAAGTCGTCATGCCAATTGATTCAAGCATTGCAGATGTGAATATCGCACCTTTTAAAGCTTGCGCAACAACATGTGGCGCTAAGAAGAAACCTTGATAAAAGTCTGCTAAAGCATTTAAAGTCGGTCCAGCTTCAGCACCTATTCCTGGGGAAGTCATACGGAATGCACATTGTTCAACTAAATCTGCACGTCCAGCAATGTAGCCACCTATTTTAGCTAAGCCACCACCCGGATTTTTTATCAATGAGCCAGCCATTAAATCTGCTCCAACATCTGTTGGTTCAATTTCTTGAACAAATTCACCGTAACAGTTATCCACGAATATAATAGCTGATGGTTGAATTTCACGAATTGTGTTAATCATGTCAGCGATTTGTTCTACTGTGAAGGAAGGTCGTGATGCGTAGCCTTTTGAACGTTGAATTGCGATTACTTTTGTTTTTTCAGATACTGCTTTTGTTACTGCATCCCAGTTAACATCTTTATCATTCTCTAAGTCAATATGTTGATAGCTAATATTAAAGTCTTTTAATGAACCTGTATCTTTGTCACCACCATCAACAATTGATTGTAACGTGTCGTATGGTTGCCCTGTAATATACATAAGTTCGTCTCCAGGACGCAATACACCAAAGAGGCTTAGAGTAATGGCATGTGTGCCAGATATAATTTGCGGACGAACGATACAAGCTTCTGCACCAAACACTTCTGCATAAACGCGTTCTAAATTGTCGCGTCCCTCATCATCATAGCCATAGCCATTTGATGGGTGTAGATGAAAATCACTTACTTGATGATTACGAAAAGCTGCTAAAACTTTTTGTTGATTGAAGAAAGCCACTTCATCGACGTGATCATGGTACGGTTTAACTTGTGCTTCAATTTCTTTTGCTTTTATTAATAATTCATTACTAATTGTTGTAGAATACGTCATTTTTTCGGCTCCCTTTTTATTTTTCCATTACTATCTTACCAATAACAACTTAAGAGTCAATCACTCAATCAGTAAAACTTGTAATTATCACTATATTTGGTACAATTCAAGGACGTTATGAGAAAGTTGAGGATTTATTATGGCGTGGGATGTATTAAGTATTGTCGGTACAATTGCCTTTGCTGTATCTGGAGCAATTGTGGCAATGGAAGAAGAATATGATTTGTTTGGTGTTTATTTACTCGGGATTGTGACTGCATTTGGTGGTGGAGCCATTCGAAACTCACTAATAGGTGTTCCTGTCTCTGCTCTTTGGGAACAAGATATGATGTTTCAAATTGCACTTATATCTATTACTATCGTTTTTATTTTCCCGCAAAAGTTATTGGAACATTGGCATAAATGGGGCAATTTCTTTGATGCTATCGGCCTATCAGCATTTGCGATTCAAGGAGCACTTTTTGCTGTAAAGTTAGATTTGCCCGTTAGCGCTGCTATTGTAGCTGCGGTATTAACTGGTTCTGGCGGCGGTATTATCCGGGATGTACTAGCCGGTCGTAAGCCTCTTGTTTTACGCGAGGAAGTATATGCCGTTTGGGCAGCAGTTGCCGGTATAGTTGTTGGCCTAGGCATCTTTAAACAAGATTTATGGTTATACATATTATTCGTTAGTATGACCGCTCTTCGTGTATTATCATACATGAAACATTGGCGATTACCCTTTAAATCATTAGGGGGACAAAATTCAGTCAAATAAAAAAGACGAATCAATTTACGATTCGTCTTTTTTATTACCTTAAAATTCCAACTCACCTTCCCAAGCGAGCATGCCACCTTCCATATTCGTAACATCATATCCTAAACCAGACAGATAAGAGCACGCGCTACCGCTACGCCCACCTGCATGACAGATGAAAATATAAGGTTTTGTTTTATCTAATTCATCAATTCTTTCAGGTAGTGAACCAAGTGGTATATGGATAGCCCCTGGGATTATACCATTTGCTACTTCCTCATCTTCACGAACGTCTACTAAGAATAAATCTTCATTTGCGTCAACTTTTTCTAAAAGTTCAGTTGTTGTAATAGTTTTCATCATTATAATCCTCCATTATAAATTAAACATATCAAATATCTCTATAAGTATAGCTAGAAATAAAAAATTCGGCTAGTCTTTATACTAGCCGAATTCATTTTACTCTTCGTTATCTTGTGAGATATTAATGGATTTTGAAGGGGCGAATGTCGAAATGGCATGTTTATAAATCAAATGCTGTTTCCCATCAGATTCCAGTAGTACCGTGAAATTATCATAAGATTTAATAAGACCTTTTAGTTGAAAACCATTTAGCAAAAAAACGGTAACGAAAACCCCATTTTTACGCATTTGATTTAGAAACGCATCTTGTAAGTTAATAGATTTCATGCAAAGCCACTCCCTCTTCTGTTTTAAATAAATCTCCTCAATACCATGTATTCGATTTCATTTACGAAAAACCCTTTATTATTCCAACATTTCTCTGATTATTTTTTCTGTGCCATCCAAACTATCGAACCATTTAACGTCCATTTTATTACGGAAATAAGTTAATTGACGTTTTGCATATCGTCTTGAATTTTGTTTTAACTGCTCTATCGCATTCTCTAGTGATTGTTTACCATCAAAATATGCATAAAGTTCCTTATATCCAATAGCTTGTACCGATTGTACACCTCGAATATCCTTTTGCCAAAGTGCTTCTACTTCAGCTAGCAGTCCTTGTTCCATCATTATATCAACACGCTTATTTATTCTTTCATACAACAGCTCACGGTCCATATTTAATCCAATGATAATATGGTTATAAAGTGGTTTATCACCTTGATTTTGCTCATCAGAAGATTTGGCTACACCACCATGCTGAATCATCTCAAGTGCTCTGATTACTCGACGAGTATTATTTGGATGAATCGTTTCAGCAGTTTTAGGGTCAAGCGCTACTAATTTTGCATGCATTGCCTCAGGTCCAATTTCACTAAGTTCTTTATAATAGGCTTCTCTCGCAGCTTCATCAACTTTTTCATCTGTAAAGCGGTAGTCAAAAAGTACAGCTTGAATATATAGACCAGTGCCGCCAACTATGATTGGGAATTTTCCTTTCGCACGAATAAAGTCTATACGTTCACGCACGAGTTGCTGATATTCAGCAACTGAAAAAGATTCTGAAGGCTCTTTAATACTTAGAAGATGATGTGGTATACCTTCCATTTCTGTTTCTGTTATCTTAGCTGTTCCAATATTCAATTCTTTATAAATCTGCATGGAGTCACCATTTATAATCTCTCCATTTAATCTTTTTGCTAGCTCTATACTTAAAGCAGTTTTGCCTGAAGCTGTAGGACCAACAATGGCGATTACCTCTAAATCTTGTTGTCTCATTCTTTTTCTAACCACCATATGATTTTGTTATAAACCTCTTGTCGATTTACTTCATTTAATATTTCATGTCGTTTTTCTTCAAATAACTGTACGGTAACATTTGTTAAACCACAACTTTGATAACTTTTTGCCACCTTCCAAATACCTTTACTAAAACTACCAACAGGATCATCTGCACCACTTATTAAAAGGATAGGTAAATCTTTTCGAATTCCATTTATTTCCTCTTCCTTCGATAAAGTTAGAATACCACCAGTTAAATCAACATAAAACTGATTAGTCGCTAAAAATCCACAATCTTCATCTGCAATATATTTAGCAACTTCAGTTGAATCAGATGATAACCAATCAAAATCAGTTTGGGTATTTGAAAATGCACGATTGAAATTTCCGAATGACAATTTATCTAATAATGGACTTTCCTTCGTTTTCCCTTGTAATTTAGCAAGACTTTTAGCAAGTACATGGCCAGCTTGATGTGTCACACTTGCAGCACCTGTTCCGCAGAAAATTGCTTTGGATAGAGTATCACTGTAAAGCTCTGTATAACGTCGTGCTATAAACGAACCCATGCTATGACCAAATAAAATAACAGGAGGTAAATGTTGATCAGCCCGAACGAAGTCAAGCACTTCATGTACATCTAACACAACTCGCTCAAAGCCTTGCTGTTCAGCAAAAAAACCTTTAGGTGACTCGTTTACAGACGCTGTTTGCCCATGACCACGATGATCGTGCATAGAAGCAACATAACCATTGCCTATGAGGAATTTTGCAAAATCTTCATATCTTGCACTATGCTCTGCCATACCATGAAGAATGTGAATATGTCCTTTCGGCTCTTCACTAGGGAAATAGACAGTCACCGAAATAAGGTGACCATCTGAGACTTTAACTAAATGTGTATTTTTATTCATAAATTCCCTCTTTAGCAAAATGCGACGCTTCGAATAGAACTTGGTCTAATTCCAAGCGATATTGCTCTTCCTGTGCTGTTGAATAGGACAAGTATTTTTTCATTAATTTTATTACTGCTTCCTTATGATTATAGACACTATCTATATCAAATAATAATCGACTTGAACGGCGAACAAAAAAATCTGTTGGTGTTTGTGCCAATTCGTATTGAATAGCATATAGTAGCTGCGCATGTATAGCAATCGGTAAATCCTCAATTGAATTATTGACTTTCAGCGTATGAATAATGTTGAATATGGCTTGTATATTCGTACCGTATTTAGATACGAGCATATTCGCCTCTTCTTTAGTTAAACCTAATTTCGTTCCTTCATATGTTTTATTTTTTACATAAGGGCCAAAATTTATAGGATTTATACCTTTAGATCCTGAAAGGGACAAATGCTCTGTAACACAAGGTCCAGACTTTTTAAATTGTTTTTTTTCTACTATCTTGTCGACTATATTTTCAGCCATTTTACGATAACCTGTTAATTTCCCACCTGCAATTGTCAACAATCCACTCGGAGATTCCCAAATCTCGTCTTTACGAGAAATTTCTGAAGGATCTTTACCCTCTTTGAAAATAAGTGGACGAACTCCAGCCCAGCTCGATTCTACGTCTTTTTGAGTAATTTGGACATCCGGGAAAATATAGTGAATTGTATCTATTAAATAAGTAATATCTTCATCAGTTGCAACTGGATTTATGGGATTTTCTTCGTAAAATGTATCAGTGGTACCGACATACGTTTTTCCATCTCGAGGTATTGCAAAGACCATACGGCCATCAGGTGTATCAAAGTAAACAGATTGTTGAAGTGGGAAACGAGATTGATCAATCACGATATGTACACCTTTAGTGAGACGTAATTGTTTATTATTACTAATTTGATCTTTTTTACGTACTTCATCTACCCACGGTCCTGTAGCATTTACTACTGAATTCGATTGAATTGTCCAAGTGCGAGATGAAATTTGATCGTGAACGACAACTCCTGTAATTTTCCCGTTTTCATAATTAAATTCTTCTGCTTTTACATAATTTAAGCAAACAGCACCAAGTTCAACAGCTTTCTTAATAACCTCAATCGTTAAACGTGCATCATCAGTGCGGTATTCTACATAATATCCCCCACCCAATAATCCTTCTTTTTTGAGTAAAGGTTCTTTTTGTAAAGTCTCTTTTGCATTTAGCATTTTACGTCGTTCTGATTTGTTAACTTGAGCTAATTTATCATACACTTTTAAGCCTAATGAAGTTGAATAAGGTCCAAATGATCCTCCTTTGTAAAATGGAAGTAGCATCCATTGCGGAGTTGTAATATGTACCCCATTCTCATAAACGATGGCACGTTCCTTTCCAACTTCAGCAACAACACCTACTTGTAGTTGTTTTAAATAACGCAAACCACCATGTACTAGCTTAGTTGAGCGACTAGAAGTACCAGCAGCAAAATCCTGCATATCAATTAGGGCAACAGATAATCCTCTAGAAACAGCATCTAGCGCAATTCCTGCACCTGTAATGCCACCACCAATTACCAACACATCAAAAGAATAAGCATCCAGTGTTTCAATAAAACTTTCACGTTGTGCAGATGAAAACATATTATCTTCCTCCTTTATTTCGTAAAAATCACATAACTCGCTTAAACATTTTTTCAATTTCATACGTTTTAAAATGGACGATTACAGGTCTTCCATGTGGGCATGTAAACGGATTGACCATTTTTTTTAAGTCTTGTATTAAGACTTCCATTTGTTGAGTATTTAAGTAGTGATTTGCTTTAATCGAACGTTTACAGCTCATCATTATAGCTGCGTCTTCACGTAATTTTCGTATATCCGTTTTACGTTCACGTAGCACCTGTTCAATTAATTCTTCAATGATTTCCTCTTCAAAATCTTTTGGGAACCAAGCGGGATGTTCTCTAACTACAAATGAGTTTGTGCCAAATTCCTCAAGAATAACACCTACATCTATTAAATAGGCCATATTTTCTCTTAACACTAATGCTTCATCAGCAGAATAATGGAATGTTAGCGGAAATAGTAGTGTTTGTCGTTCATTTGGATCGACCTCTCCTACTTTTTCTTTGAAAAACTCATATTTAATTCGTTCTTGTGCAGCATGCTGGTCAATTAAATAAAAACCATCCTCACTTTGTGCGACAATATACGTCCCATGAATTTGACCTACAACTTCAAGTTCAGGAAATGGTTCTTTCGTTTCTTGCTCGTCAACTTCTTCTAGTGGCATTTTATAATCTTCATCGTTTTTAGCTTGCTCTGCAGACAATTCTGATTCCGACAAATCGTGTGTACTATTTACTTGTTCCCATGTTGCTTCCTTTACAAAACCTGAATTGGGTGATGAATTTAAATCATCTTGTGGAAATGGTTCTGAATAAAGAGTTGAACCTTCTTCTTGCTTAGTTTTTTCATTAAATTGAGGCATACTCGTGTTATTATAATTCATCGATTTCCAAAAATTAATTTGCTCCCCGGTTTGCGGAACTTTTTTCTTCTTTTCTGCAATTTCAGGTGCTTGCATTGACTGACGAATTACCTTATGCAAAGTTTTTTCAATTAAGTCCATTAATTCTGCTTCTTTGCTTAAACGAATTTGTTGCTTTGACGGATGTACATTAACATCTGTTAAAAATGGATCGCCTTCAATGTTAATAACTGAAATCGGAAAACGACCAATCGGTAAGAATGTATGATATGCATCAATCATTGCTTTTTGTACAGTAAAATGACGCACCCATCGACCATTAACGAAAATAGACATGTAATTTTTAGATGCTCTTGTAATTTCAGGTATTGTTGCAAACCCTGAAATTTTATAATCTAGTGATTCGCCTTCAAATTGCACCATTTTTTTCGCATTGGCAATACCATAAATTGCCGCTAATACTTGGCGTAAATCACCACGTCCATTCGTTTGTAATAATATATGGTCATGGTGACGTAATTTGAATGCGATATCTGGGTAACAAAGAGCCAATCGATTCATCAAATCAATTGTGTGACCTAATTCAGTTTGAATCGTCTTCATGTATTTCAATCGTGCTGGTGTATTATAAAAAAGTTGGGATACCTTCATATCCGTCCCTTTACGTAATGGCGCTGGTTTTTTGTCAATAACATGACCACCTTCCAGTTGCACTTCAATACCCACTTGCCCGTTTGATGTGACCAGGGTAATTTTTGATACTGAAGCGATACTGGCTAATGCCTCTCCGCGAAAACCTAGTGTACGAATACGGAATAAATCATGTTCATTTTCAATCTTACTTGTAGCATGTCGTTGAAAAGATTTCAGTGCATCAGCTTCGTCCATCCCACTACCATTATCAATTACTTGAATGGAAGTTAGTCCGGCTTCTTCTAAAATTACCTCAATCGAGGTGCTTCCTGCATCAATGGCATTTTCGACTAGTTCTTTCACAACAGATGAAGGTCGCTCGACTACTTCACCTGCTGCGATTTTATTGGACAGAAATTCATCCATTATATGAATATGACCCATCTGTTGCACCTCCTACTTTTTTATTAAAGATTGTTGCAATGCGTAAACAAGTTGCAATGCATCCATCGGCGTTGTGCCAGATACATTTACTGATCGAATTTGCTCAAGTACTTCTTGTTCTAATTTAGAAACAGCTAATTGAATTACTTCTTTCGGCTCTTCTTCTGCAAATAGAGAAAGTTGTGCTGATTCGTCCTTCATAATGTCTACTTGTTCATCTTTAACATTAAGTGCTGATTCTGCTTTTGTAACCGTTGCAGCTGAGACTGCATTAGTTGCCTCAAATTCTTCCAATAAAATGCGCGCTCTAGAAATAATTTCAGCCGGTAATTCTGCTAACTCTGCTACATGAATACCGTAACTTTTATCTGCCGGGCCTTTTTTAACTTTGTGTAAAAAGACCACCTTCCCATCTTGTTCCATTGCTGATACATGGACATTTTGCAAGCGATTTAAGTCATTTTCTAAATCCGTTAATTCATGATAATGAGTAGAGAATAATGTATTAGCGCCTATTTTATTGTGGATAAACTCCATCATAGATTGTGCTAATGCCATACCATCATAAGTTGATGTACCACGACCAATTTCATCAAAGAGCAATAAGCTCTTCTCGGTAGCATTTGTAATGGCATGTTGTGATTCCAACATCTCTACCATAAATGTACTTTGTCCTGCTGCTAAATCATCTGCTGCACCAATACGTGTGAAAATTTGATCCGTTATTGGTAATTCCGCTTCATCTGCTGGTACATAGCAGCCCATTTGTGCAAGAATTGTAATAAGCGCCACTTGTCTCATATACGTACTTTTACCAGACATATTCGGTCCTGTAATTAGCATCATATTTCGATCATCAGTCAATATACAATCATTTGGCACATATAATTGCTGATTCATCATTTTCTCGACAACCGGATGACGACCATTAACAATTTTAAGTGAACGACCTTCATGGAAGACCGGTTTTGTGAAACGATACTTTTCCGTAACAGTTGCAAAACCTACGTAGACATCTAATTCACTGATAGCAGAAGCAAGTCCTTGTAATCTCGGGATATATTGCTTTAATTCTTCACGAATTTGAGTAAATAAAGTATATTCGAGCGCCAAACTTTCTTCTTCAGCATTTAGTATGATAGCTTCTTTTTCCTTTAGTTCATCTGTAATGTAACGCTCTGCATTAGCTAGCGTCTGTTTACGTTCATATCTTTCTAAATCAGCTAAATGGATATACGATTTCGTGATTTCGATGTAATATCCAAACACTCGGTTATAACCAATTTTCAAATTCTTAATTCCTGTTTTTTCACGCTCTTGTTGTTCAAGTGCTGCAATCCAGTCTTTACCGTTGCGAGAGGCATAACGAAGCTCGTCTAATTTCGCATTATAGCCACCGCGGATAACATCGCCCTCTTTAATAGAGATTGGTGGGTGATCTGTAATCGCATGACTTAAATAACTTTCTACATCACTACATAAATCAAGTGCTTTCCCTAAATTTTGTAGATTTGCTTTTGAAGAGTTTAGTAGTTGCTCTTGAATGACAGGCACTTGACGTAATGATTCTCTTAATTGGGCTAAATCACGTCCCCCAACACTTCCAAATGCAACACGCCCTGCTAGGCGTTCTAAGTCATACACTTGTTTGAATAATTCCTGTAATTCTGCTCGAACAAAATATTCTTCCAACAAATCTGTAACGATGCTCAAGCGATTTTCAATATGTTGACGGTTTGCTAACGGTTGATGTAACCACTGTTTTAATTTTCGACCACCCATTGCAGTAACAGTTTCGTCTAGTAACCATAATAGTGTTCCTTTTTGGTCCCCACCACGTAGTGATTGAATGAGTTCTAAATTACGTTTTGAGTTTGTATCTATATTTAGATAATTTTTGTTTTCATTGTATTGGAATGGTTGAATATGAGAAAGTGAGCGCATTTGAGTACGTTCAATATAGTGCAGAAGCTTTCGTCCAGCACCATGCAAATTACTTGGTGCCTCTTCTAAATACTGTGTACTTTTAACTTCATCCATTACCTCTTCTTCAATTGATAAGACAATGGATAATGCTTCTGCCTGTTCAGTCAGCTCTGCAAATAATTGCTCTGAAACAACCATTTCTCGAATACCAAATGATTGGAGTTGTTGTAATAAGACCAGACCATCGCCTTCGACATAAGTAACAGTTGCCTCACCAGTTGATAAATCTAAATAACAAAAAGCATATTCTATAGGGTTTATTTGCTCAGCAGCTGCGATGAAGTGATTTGTTTTTCCATCCAACGCTTTGCCTTCCATAATTGTCCCAGGTGTAATCAACCGAACAACTTCACGTTTTACGACACCTTTTGCTTGTTTGACATCTTCTGTTTGTTCACAAACTGCTACTTTAAAACCTTTTTGAACTAGTGTTTCGATATAATTTTTAGCGGAATGATGAGGGACACCACACATGGGAATGCGTTCTTTCATCCCGGCATCTCGGCTCGTTAATGTAATTTCTAGAATTTGAGAAGCTTTTATAGCATCATCAAAGAACATTTCATAAAAATCACCTAATCTAAAAAATAAAAAAGCATCTTGATAATCTGCTTTCACTTGTAGATATTGTTGAATCATTGGTGTATACGTTGTCATTTTAAAACCTCTCTTGTGTAGCTAAATCTTATTTCTATTATAACAAAATAAGTATTGAAATGCGTTTCATACCTTTTAGAGACTTTACTCAAAAAAAAATAAGCCGGCGTCGCCTCCGGCTTTAAAATGTTTAATGAAATGATGAAGATTCAAATGATGGACCTGATGATGAAGAGCTCGATGATGAACTTGATGATGAACTTGACGATGAGCTTGATGATGAGCTTGATGATGAGCTTTCATCTTCGAAATCCCACTCTTCTTCAAAATCTAATGGATGTACTGAGATACAAATTGTTGTCTCACCTACAACTTCTGCAAGCAATTCCCGCTCAATTGTGACTTGGAATTGCTCACCGCAAGGCGTAATAATAGCTTCTGTACAGTTCGGGTGTTGAATCACCTTGACATGAACCTCTTCTTTACCAGTTGTTTCGTTATCTCTATAATGTAGTTTGATACGGTCTCTATACAGTACCGTCTCAGAGTATACTGCTGTTTTTGAATGATTATGATAAGCGTACCAAACATTGACATCAAATTTGCCTGATACTTCTACAAAATTACCATGTTTTTTCGCTGTATGCGTATGGTTGATTACCCAGCACCCTAATATACTTGATGGTTGATTCGGTGGTCTTAAATTTTCACATACTTCTGTTCTTTTTTTACCCTTCGCGACGACCGCCTTTGTGACAATTTGACGCAACTGTTTCAGTGCGATTCCTCCTTTGCTTCTCTTAATTTCATCTTATGCGCCATGTGCCTATTGGGTGATTAGATTAATTTTTAAAAATAAAAAAACTACTGAATAGCCGTTCTTTCTTTGGCTACACAGTAGTCTGTAATTTTTCCGGTACTTTGAATGCTAAACATATAGGGTGACCGTAATATACGTTAATTGCGGAATTAATGTTATATCCGCATCTAATACCTTCTGTTTATAAATTCCAGGGTAAAAATCAATTAGATTTTATCCTATTTCATCAGTAGCGACTACATTAAACGCTCATTAGTAACCGGTAAGGCATTGAAATAGGATACATAGTACGCATTATCAAACTTAGTCCAACTGCTTCGTATGACCCATCGTAATAATTATCTTTAATTTCTTTGGCCATCCGCGTTTATTTTCACTGTACTTAATGTAGAAAATTCGCCACAAAGCCTAATTCACTTACTTAAACTTCCCATCATCCTGTTCTAGACAAGAACCATTCCATACCAAGTAAGTTAAATGAGGAAAGATAATTCGCTTCTCCAACATTGCTTTCAGTTTTATGCTATGAATCTTCTATTCCAAAATAAAGAAAACCCTTATAAAAATCGTTATTTTTTATAAGGGTTTTCGATTATTATATTAAGAACAGCTACCTGGTTTTGAATTTTGTACTTTTGACCCTGTTTCACCACGTAACACGTCGCCACCAGTTGATTCAACAATTTCATCTGTCACACTATTCGCAATTGTGTTTGATACTAATTGCAATAGATCATTTACATCGCCCTGAGATTGTTTAAATTCTTCAACGATTGGTAAAGAATTAATTTCTTCTTCAATTTTCGCAATTTTATCTTCAATTAAACGAAGTGCTTTTTCTTTACCATAATGTTGGAAGTTTACTGCTTGTTTTTGTAAACTTTTTAGACTAGCGATTTTTTCACGTACCATTTGGTTTTCATTAATTTGTGCTTCTGCACGTTTGAAGAAATCTACTTCTTCCGTGTTAGCTACCATATGGGCAATTTCCATTGCTTTTGCGATGATTTGATCTTTAGTATATATTTCTGCCATTATAATTCCACCTTTTGGTCCGTTACAACTTCGATAAAATCCCCTTGTAATGACCAAGTTTTTGCTTCAGTAACTTGTACTTTAACAATTTGACCAATTACTTCTTTAGGAGCTACAAAGTTTACGAGTTTATTTTTTCTTGTATAACCTGCTAATACATTCGGGTTACGTTTACTTTCCCCTTCTACTAACACTTCAACGATTTGACCGTCATATTGTTTAATTGCTTCTCCACATAGTTGGTTCACTACGTCATTTAAACGTTGTAGACGTTCTTTTTTCACTTCCATTGGTACATTATCCTGCATTTTCGCTGCAGGCGTACCTTCACGTGGTGAATAAATGTAGGTGAATGCCATTTCGAAGCCAACTTCTTTATATAAAGATAGCGTTTCTTCAAATTGCTCGTCTGTTTCATTTGGAAATCCGACGATAATATCAGTTGTTAACGCCACATCTGGAATTGCTTTTCTAATTTTGCGCACAAGTTCTAGATAGCTTTCGCGCGTATATTTACGAGCCATAATCTTCAACATATCACTTGAACCTGATTGCACTGGTAAATGAATGTGCTCAACTAAGTTTCCTTTTTTCGCTAATACTTCGATTAAATAATCATCAAAATCACGTGGGTGACTTGTTGTAAAACGAATACGAGGAATATCAATTGTACGTAATTCATTCATTAAATCGCCAAGACCATACTTTAGATCCTCAAAGTCTTTTCCGTAAGCGTTTACGTTTTGACCAAGTAATGTCACTTCTTTATAGCCTTGTGCAGCTAGTTGGCGTACTTCTTGAATAATATCATCTGGTCGTCGACTACGTTCTTTTCCGCGTGTATAAGGTACGATACAATATGTACAGAATTTATCACAGCCGTACATGATATTAACCCAAGCCTTTGTATTCCCTTTGCGAACTTTCGGAAGGTTTTCAATAACGTCCCCTTCTTTAGACCACACTTCGATAACCATTTCTTTCGACATATAAGCTTCGTTTAAAATGTCTGGTAAACGATGAATATTATGCGTCCCAAAAATCATATCAACTTGGTCATATGTTTTCAAGATTTTCTTAACTACTGCCTCTTCTTGCGACATACAGCCACATACACCAATTAATAAATCAGGATTTTTTTGCTTTAACGGTTTAAAGTGACCAAGTTCACCAAATACTTTGTTCTCAGCATTTTCGCGAATGGCACAAGTATTCATTAAGATGACATTCGCATCATCAACGTTATTTGTTGCTTCATAACCAAGTTGTAGGAAAATACCAGCCATTACTTCTGTATCGTGTTCATTCATTTGGCAACCGTACGTACGAATGTAGAATTTACGACCATGTCCCATACCCATGTATTTTTCGTCAATCGCGAAGTCTTTATGGTATTGAACTTCTTCCTTACCACGTTTCTTTGCATCTTTTAGAGATGGCGCTGTATATACAGATTGAAAATATTTACTATAGTCCTTCTCGGATTTTTTGTCCGATGGATCTGGATGTTTCACTTGTTGACTAGCAAGTCGTTGTTCTTCGTTCATCAGTAAACTCCTTCCGCTCGTATTCGCACACTCGAATACCCATTTTCTTATTATACTTAATGGAGTATGGTTCCTACAAGAAAAGAACGTTAATTGTCGGTGTTTCGACATATAGCTTGTTTTGTGGGGCGAGGCCGTGTGCTATGTGGAGTCTACTTGGACTTACTTTGGTGCTGTTTGTGCTCTATAGCGCTACTCATGCCTTCATTGGCGTTACTCACTCTCTCTTTAGCGCTACTCACAACCTCTTTAGCGCTACTTACTATCTCTTTGGCGCTACTCACTCTCTTTGGCGCTACTCACTCTCTTTGGCGCTACTCACAACCTCTTTAGCGCTACTTACTATCTCTTTAGCGCTACTCACAACCTCTTTAGCGCTACTCACTCTCTTTTTCAACAATAAAAAAACTAATTCTCTAGTCAGTTAAACGACTCGAGAATTAGTCTCTACATTATTTATTACATAAATTCCTTCATTAGCTCTTGAAGATCTTTTTCTTCAATCATCATATCCTGCTGGTTAAGGGGTTCTTCACTATATCCATTTACTAAGTTTTGATACGAAGGTGTTTCCTCGTCTTGATAAATGATACCTGTTACTAGACCTTCATGCTCCATTACAGTCGCCATAGCTTGGGCACGGTTTGTTGAATCGTAGCCTTCAATGCTCGATAGTTTTGTAATGTTTTCTTTGAACCAGTCATAAGTGTTGATTTTATTATACGTTACACAAGGGCTGAATACATTAATAAATGCGAAGCCGTTGTGATTCATACCTGCTTCAATGATTGCAGTTAGCTCTTTTAAATCTGTCGAAAAACTTTGTGCTACGAATGTTGCGCCAGCAGATAATGCTACTTCTAATGGTTTTAATGACGGTTCGATTGCGCCACCTGGTGTTGATTTTGTGACAAAACCAGCAGCTGAGCGTGGTGATGTTTGTCCTTTAGTTAAACCATAGATTTGATTATCCATGACGATGTACGTGATATCAACGTTACGACGGATTGAGTGAATTGTATGACCCATACCGATTGCGAAACCGTCACCGTCACCGCCAGAAGCGATTACTTTTAAATCACGGTTAGCCATTTTCAACCCTTGTGCAATTGGTAATGCACGTCCGTGAATACCGTGTAAACCATATGAATTAATGTATCCTGAGATACGACCTGAACAGCCAATTCCTGAAACAACTGCTAGTTCATGCGGTTGGATTTCTAGGTTTGCTGCAGCACGTTGGATTGCAGCTTGCACTGAAAAGTCACCACACCCAGGACACCAGTTAGGTTTAACATTATTTCGAAAGTCCTTAAATGTTACCATCTGTTAGCAACTCCTTCACGCGGCCTAACAATTCTTTTGGCAAGAATGGTGTGCCATCATATTTCACTAAGCTAATAATTTTATCGTGTGCGCCAATATTCATTTTCATTACATTAGCTAATTGACCAGTGGCATTATTCTCAACGACAATTACTTTTTTCGCATTGTCGATCAATTCTTTCATTTCCTCTGCTGGGAATGGGTGAATTAGTCGAATATGTGCGTGGTTTGTTTTGATGCCTTCTTCGTTTAACATCGGTTGAATTTCTTCTATTGCACCTTTAGTCGAGTTAAAGCCAACTAATAGTACATCCGCTTCCTCGTGTGGTGTGTTTTTAAATACAGGCATATTAAAGTTTACGTGATTTAATTTACGGAAACGTTTATCCATTTGCGCTTTACGGTTGCCTGCTGCTTCAGATGGTTTACCTGTCTCATCATGTTCAACACCTGTAACGTGGTGAATACCGTGTTTTTGACCAGGCACGACACGAGTTGACACGCCATCTTCTGTTACTTCATAGCGTTTAAAATATGCTTTATCCTCTGCTTCAGGTAATTCACCAAGTTCTAGCTTACCTCGACGAATTTCGATTTTAGAGTAATCAAATGGTTCAACAGTTTGTTTACCAAGTGATAATTGAAGATCAGATAATAATATAACCGGTATTTGTAATTCTTCCGCAATGTTAAACGCTTGAATTGTATCGTAGAATGCCTCTTCACCAGTACTTGGTGCGATAACAACTTTCGGAATTTCACCATGTGTTCCGTATAGCATTGCCATTAAATCAGATTGTTCTTGTTTTGTTGGTAGGCCTGTTGATGGGCCACCTCGTTGTGTATCTACTATAACAAGTGGTTGTTCTGTCATACCAGAAAGGCCAATTGCTTCCATCATTAATGATAAGCCTGGACCTGCAGATGCTGTAAATGAACGAACGCCACCATAATTTGCGCCGATTGCCATTGTTGCAGCCGCGATCTCATCTTCTGTTTGGATAACAGTACCACCGAATTTAGGCAATTTTTTGATTAAATATTCCATTATTTCTGAAGCTGGAGTGATCGGATATGCTGCCATAATACGAGAGCCTGCAGCTAATGCACCTAGTGCAATAGCTTCATTACCGATCATAAATAGACGGTGTTTACCATCAGCTGGTTCTAATTCGAATTTACCAATATTATCACCAAGCATACCGTTCATTAGTTCGTGTCCTTGTGCGATGGCTGTCATATTTTTTTGGACAACTGTTTCACCTTTACGACCGAAGATTTCATCAACGACACTTTGGAAAACTTCATCTTCTAGATTTAATAATGCAGCAGTTGCACCGATCGCCACCATGTTTTTCATTAAAGTAGTCCCTAATTCAGCGGCTACTTCAGTGAATGGTACAATATAAAGTGTTGCAGGACAATCTTCTGGTTTTACTGGTTTAAATTTAGCGTCTGCTAAAATAACACCTTCTGATGTTAATTCTTTATAATTGACATCGATTGTTTCTTGGTCAAATGCAACCAATATATCTAAATCATCTGGAATCGTGTGTACGACAGATGTGCGTACGTTAATTTTATTGTTCGTATGGCCACCTTTAATACGGGAAGAGAAGTGACGGTATCCATATAAATGGTATCCAAGACGGTTCATAGCCGTAGAGAAAATTTCCCCCGTACTCTCAATACCTTCCCCTTGTTGCCCACCGACTTTCCATGAAAGCTGATGTAACATTTATAACATCTCCTTAATTACAGGTTTTTAGCTTTTTATCCTTCATCAGTTTATCACGAAGACCCGATGTAAACTATTGTTTATAAGCGATTTCTTTGAAATTCAGACCTTTGACGGAAAAGCTCGTTCAATAAGTTGTAATAATAATCACTGACAATACTCACTATGTTAACATATTTTTTTATGTATAGTAAAAAAGCTTGGTGTGCTCACTTCATTTCACAACATGTATTAGTGGTCACCTTAAAATTCCATTTCAAATAAGCAAAATACAAACGCTCATTATTTTCCCCATAAAAAAATACCGGTTTCCCGGTATTTTAGTTTTTTATTTATCTCGTACGCTTTTCTACTAAAAGCTTCATAGCCGTTCGATCTTCACCTGCAATTAAAATATCCGTAAATGCAGGCGAACAAGTCAAGTCCGTTCCACTTGGTGCAACAAATCCTCTTGCAATTGCAACTGCTTTAACAGCTTGATTTAGTGCACCTGCTCCAACTGCTTGCATCTCTGCATAGCCTTGCTCTCTAATGACTGCTACTAATGCGCCAGCTACTGAGTTCGGGTTTGAGCGAGAAGATACTTTCAATGAATCCACAACAATTCCTCCCTTAATTTGAAAAAATGTGGGACATCTCTCTTGTCCATGGATTATTGTATGCAGCGAGTTTTGGGAATAGACTTACAATTATGCTTTGAAAGGATAATCTGCATTAATATATATGCGCTCAAATGATTTCGCTAAGCCCGTTTTATCATCAAGATCAACAAAGAAGCCACTTAGTACTTCTCGGCCTTGTTTTGGTACTTCAAAACGTGTTGGCATATTTGTTTTAAATCGGTAGATTACACTTTCTTTATTCATTCCAAGAACTTCATCATAAGGTCCAGTCATTCCAACGTCAGTAATATACGCTGTACCACCAGGGTAAATGCGTGCATCCGCTGTTTGTACATGTGTATGCGTCCCTACAAGAGTTGATACTCGGCCATCTAAATACCAACCCATTGCAATTTTTTCACTCGTCGTTTCAGCATGGAAATCTACGAAAATAAGTGGAGAAACTTTTTTTGCTTCTTCTATTAATTCGTCTGCTTTAGCAAATGGATCGCCATGTGGTGGTAAGAAAGTACGTCCATGTAAATTGATTACAGATAAAGTATGACCATTTTTTGAAATAGTCGTCATCCCTTTGCCGGGCGCTTCGTCTGAGAAGTTTGCAGGTCTGATTAAAAATTCTGCATCATCAATGAAATCGAAAATTTCTTTTTGATCCCATGTGTGGTTACCCATTGTAATGACATCTACGCCCGTCATTAATAACTCTTGATAAATGGCTCTTGTAATCCCACGTCCAGCAGCGGCGTTCTCCCCGTTCGCAATGACAACATCTGGTGCATATTTTCTCTTTAATCTTGGTAAATATGTTTCAACAGCTGTACGGCCAATTGAGCCGACAATGTCTCCGATAAATAGTACTTTCATTATTGATTCACTCTTTTCCAACAAAAAAGGCTTCTCGACCGAGGTTCTAAGAAGCCTTCTTTATAAAATATTTGAATTTTTCAATTCAGTTTTCTTACTTTACATTTGGCATAAACTTATTTCTTATTCTGAAATTAACTATTTCGCATATTCGACTGCGCGTGTTTCACGAATAACTGTCACTTTAATATGCCCTGGATAATCCAGTTCATCCTCAATACGTTTGCGAATATCACGTGCTAAACGATGTGAAGCTAAATCATCAATTTGATCAGGACGTACGATTATACGTATTTCACGACCTGCTTGAATAGCGAATGATTTCTCAACGCCTTCATATGATTCAGAGATTTCTTCTAGTTTTTCTAGTCGACGAATATAGTTTTCAAGTGTTTCACTTCGTGCACCTGGGCGCGCTGCAGATAAAGCATCAGCAGCAGCCACTAATACAGCAATTACTGAAGTTGGTTCAGTATCACCATGGTGAGAAGCAATACTATTAATAACAACAGGATGCTCTTTGTATTTTGTGGCCAATTCTACGCCTATTTCTACGTGACTTCCTTCTACTTCATGATCAATTGCTTTACCAATATCATGCAGTAACCCTGCACGTTTTGCTAAAAGTACATCTTCGCCTAATTCAGCTGCTAGTAAGCCCGCTAAGTGAGCTACCTCTACAGAGTGTTTCAGGACGTTTTGACCATAGCTTGTACGATATTTCATACGGCCTAAAATTTTCATTAAATCCGGATGTAAATTGTGGATACCCACTTCGAATGTTGTTTGTTCACCTGTTTCACGAATTTGCTCGTCCACTTCACGGCGAGATTTCTCAACCATCTCTTCTATACGAGCTGGATGAATACGGCCGTCTTGTACTAATTTTTCAAGTGCTAGACGTGCTGTTTCTCTACGGATTGGATCGAATCCTGATAAAATAACGGCTTCAGGTGTGTCATCAATAATTAAATCGATACCTGTTAGCGTTTCAAGTGTTCGAATGTTTCGGCCTTCACGTCCAATAATACGACCTTTCATCTCGTCATTTGGTAAAGTGACGACGGAGACAGTCGTTTCTGCAACGTGATCAGCTGCAAAGCGCTGAAGGGCTAGTGATAAAATTTCTCGTGCTTTTTTGTCAGATTCTTCTTTCGCTCGCATTTCAGATTCTTTCGTCATAACTGCTATATCAGTTGATAACTCGTTTTCTACTTGTTTTAGAATAATGACTTTTGCTTCTTCACGAGTTAATGCTGAGATACGTTCGATTTCAGATTGCTGTTTAGCTACGAGATCTTCCACTTTGCTTTCCATCTGTTCAATATGCTGTTGTCTGTCGTTAAGAGCGTCTTCTTTGCGCTCTAAACCTGCTTCCCTCTTATTCAGAGCTTCATCCTTGCGATCAAGATTTTCTTCTCTTTGCAATAACCGGTTTTCTTGTTTCTGAAGCTCAGACCGGCGTTCACGGATGTCGTTTTCTGCTTCAGTTCGAAGTGTGTGAGTTTCATCTTTTGCTTCTAGAAGTGCTTCTTTCTTTAGAGCTTCCGCTTCTCTTTTACCTTCATCTATGATGAGCTCTGCGGAACTCTTTGCACCTGTCACTTTTGAATCATTCACTCTTTTATTGACGTAATAGATAACAGCGGCACCGACGATGAGTCCAAGCAAAGCGGAGATGATGTTTCCAGTCATTCGAACACCTCCTCTTGCTGTATTGTTTTCATTTTTAGTCGGCTATACATTAAGTATTTCTATGAGCTCTCAATATACTGCCTATTTCATTTCAATTTTAGAAATTATACAAGTTTAATTGTATAGTTGAAAAAAAACAATGTCAAGGATTCACAGTTATAGTTATAGTCAAAAGGGCCCTTCAATTGACATTGAAAGACCCTCAGAAAATCTTACTCTTCATTTAATAATGATGATAGTTCTGCATCCATTGCTTCGTCTTCTTCATTTTCAACTGTATATGAATCAGTTGCAATCCCAGAAGCTACGCGGATTTTATGTGCAATTTCATTGCTGATTTCAGGGTTTTCTTTTAAGAATTGTTTTGCATTTTCGCGACCTTGGCCTAAACGCTCTTCTTCATAAGCATACCAAGAACCACTTTTTTGCACGATTTCTTTTTCTACACCGATATCGATGATTTCGCCTTCTTTAGAAATCCCTTCACCATACATAATATCTACTTCAGCTGTTTTGAATGGCGGTGCCACTTTGTTTTTAACGACTTTAATTTTAGTTCTGTTACCTACCATATCATTACCTTGTTTGATTGTTTCTGCGCGACGTACTTCTAAACGTACAGAACTGTAGAATTTTAAAGCGCGTCCACCTGGTGTTGTTTCTGGGTTACCGAACATAACACCAATCTTCTCACGAATTTGGTTAATGAAAATAGCAATTGTATTTGACTTGTTAATAATCCCTGATAATTTACGTAATGCTTGAGACATTAAACGTGCTTGTAGACCAACATGCGAATCACCCATGTCACCTTCGATTTCGGCTTTTGGTACAAGGGCTGCTACAGAATCGATGATAATGATATCGATTGCGCCGCTACGTACAAGAGCTTCAGCGATTTCTAACGCTTGCTCCCCTGTATCTGGCTGTGATAGTAATAATTCATCAATATTAACGCCTAGTTTTTGTGCATAGACAGGATCAAGTGCATGTTCCGCATCAATAAACGCTGCTGTGCCACCGTTAGCTTGTACTTCTGCAATCGCATGAAGTGCTACAGTTGTTTTACCAGAACTCTCTGGTCCATATATTTCAATAACGCGACCTCGTGGATATCCACCTACTCCAAGTACTGTATCAAGTGCTAAAGAGCCACTTGAAGAAGTCATAATTTCGATGTCTGTTTTTTCGCCTAATTTCATAACTGAACCTTTACCAAATTGCTTTTCAATTTGTTTAAGGGCCATGTCTAATGCTGCTTTACGATCGCTCAATCTTGTTCCTCCTTCGAAAACATTATCTCTTTTATATCTGTATCTACTATACTTCTTTTTTGAGAAATACACAAGAAAAAAGCGAACATTTATTCGGAAAAATTTAATCAAAATCGAAATATAAACACCATTTATTGCTCAAAAGCTGATTATAAACCACTTTGAATGGACAAATTTATATTTTACGATAACCTTGTTCGGTCAATAATTGAATAATAAAAGCAAAAGTACGCTTCACTGCACGTAAACGATTTGTATTGCGTTGCCCAGTTAAATGTAATTGATACGTTCGAGGTTCATTATCACCGATAACTACAGCTATCCACACAGTGCCGGCTGGTTGATTATCATGCCCTTCAGGACCTGCTGCCCCTGTTAAACCAATCCCTATATCTGTACCGAACTTTTCTTTTACTTTGCTAGCCATAGCCACCGCACATTGGGAGCTTACAACTCCATAATTTTCTAATAAGTCAGCTGGAATTCCTAGTTGCTCACGTTTTGCTTGTTCTGTATAAGTAACAACTCCACCAATTAACGATTGGCTTATACCTGGATTTTCTGCTAACTCAGATTGAAATAGCCCAGCAGTTAAACTTTCTGCTGCAGCGATAGTTAGATCGTTTTCAATAAGAATTTCAGCCGTTTTAGAAGACAGAGAATCATCATTCACACCGTACATAAACTGCCCAACTCTGCGAATTATTTCATCTTTTGTTCCAGCTATTAACTGTTCAGCTTGATCAAGACTATAAGCTTTAGCTGTAATACGTAGAGTTACTTCTCCATCTGATGCTAGAGGCGCGATAGTAGGGTTTGTTTGGTTGTCTAGTAAGTCTTGTACCTTTACCTCTAACTCTGCCTCACCGATACCGTAGAAGCGTAGTACGTGCGACATAATCTGTGCTCCATCATTTACTCTTGCCGCTAATTTTGGCTTTGCTTCAAATTGAAACATAGGCTCCAACTCTTTCGGTGGTCCTGGTAACAACATATATATACGGTTATTTTTTTCTAACAACATGCCAGGCGCCATACCATGACGATTTATTAGTACTTCACAATCTTTTAATACGAGCGCCTGTTTACGATTATTATCTGTCATAATACGATTTTGAAGCATGAAGAATTCTTCAATCGATTGCATAGCAAAATTATCTATTTCCAGTACAGTTCCTAGGTGTTGTGCGATTGTTTCCTTTGTTAAATCATCTTTTGTTGGCCCTAAGCCACCAGAGAAAATAATGAGATCTGCACGTGTCTCAGCTACTTCAATCGCCTTTATTAAACGATCTACATTATCTCCAACTACAGTGTGATAATACACATTAATACCTAATTCAGATAATTGACCTGAAATAAAACGCGCATTTGTATTCGTAATTTGACCAAGCAAAAGCTCTGACCCTACTGCAATGATTTCAGCATTCATCTCTAACAATCCCTTCCGTTATTTCATATTATGTATAGTTCGCAAAAGCGAAAAGTTACAAAAGGCGAGGTATATAATGTAGGAGAAAATTCTCCACACTTACATCCTCGCCTACTATAATTCATTTTACCTTTATTTTGAATCTAATAATACACGTCGATTCAAGTAGAAATAATCTGCTCCAGACCAAACAGTAAAGAATAGAGCAACATATAATGCAATGTCAGCAAAAGGAATGCCGAACATAGTAAAGAAAATATTATCTAGCAATAGCGCTGCAATTGCCACAATTTGTGCCCATGTCTTGATTTTACCTAATTGGTTTGCAGCAACTACCTCTCCACCACCAGCTAAAATTAGTCGTAAGCCAGTTACAGCAAATTCACGGCTGATAATGATAATAACAACCCATGCCGGTGCAGTTCCTAATTCAACAAGCAGGATAAATGCAGCAGAAACTAACAATTTATCCGCTAATGGGTCCAAAAATTTACCCATATTCGTTACTAAATTATATTTACGTGCGTAGTAGCCATCTACCCAATCTGTGATAGAAGCTATGATGAAAATCATCGCACCAACAAAGTGCTCAATAGGCAATTGTGCCCCAAGCACCGTCATTTGCCCCCATCCAAAATCCACTAACATTAAAAGCACGAATACCGGGATTAGCAAAACTCTTGAAACTGTAATTCTATTTGGTATATTCACGATTTCCTCACCCTTCTTTCAAAGAAAATAGCCATCTTTCTCTAGATGACTATTCTTTCTCTGAAAAATTAATGACGATATTTTGAGTACTTCGCTCGCTTGGAGAAGCCGCAAGTTTCAATTTCTCATCATTGACAAAAACATTAGCATTTGCAGCTGCACCTAATCGAATACGAACGCTTTGCTTACCCTTCGCATCAACTTCAACTACATCATTAGCATGGTATACATCTGCTCTATCAGAGATTTCTGTACGATTTTCATCTTGTACACCAACCCATGTATCGCCAGTAACTTCAACACGGATTTTATACTCTTCTGTACCCGTTAAAGTATAATTAGTTGTCTCATTATCGTTCACTAGCGTACCTTTAGAAAGTTTTTGTTTTTCTTCTTCTTTTTTTGTTGTTTTTTCATCGTTCTTATCTTGGTCTTTTGAACCGGCTACTTCATTGTCTTTATTCTTATTATTTGTAGTTGGAGTTTTTGTATCCACAGTTATTGGTGCTTCATTTTTAATATCTGGTGTAGAATTATCGGCTTTATTTTGGAACAATACCCAGATTACTACGATTGCAATTATGATAAATAAAGCAACAACAAGTTTCGGCATTAAGTCCATAAAACCTTTTGATGGTATTTTAGACAAGCTTCTACGCGATTGCGGTTGTTGAATTGTTGCTGTCGTTGTACTTTCAACTGTTTTGTTTGCAGGTACTTCAGATTTATACGTCTCAAGTAATTCATCGGCACTTAAATCAACCGCTTCTGCATACTGTTTAATAAATGCTCGAACATAAAACGTTCCAGGCATTATGCTATAATTTCCCTCTTCAATTGCAGAAAGATAGCGTTTTTGAATTTTCGTAATTTCTTGTAAGTCATCCAGACTATACCCTTTTGACAATCTCGCTTCTTTTAAACGAGCTCCTAATTCTGTCAACTGTAACACCTACCTGTTAAAAATTAAATCCTCCAAAACCACCGAAACCACTCGAATCTTGAAGTAAGCTGTTATGTTTCTCCATGATTTCGTATGTAATTTCTTCATCTGGATGATGTCTTAATTCGATAATATAATCAAAGTCTTCAATTGTATATTCAGAATGTTGCACGAACATATCAGGATGCTCCACTACCTTAATAGATGGCATACTCATCATTTCACGTACAAGTTGTTGATGTTTTTCATCAGAAGATCTCCTTGTGACAATTCCATCCAGAATGAATATATTATTGCTATTAAATTCGTCTCCAAGCAACTTGTTGCGTGCAGTTTGTTTAATCATAGTCGATGATAAAAATAACCATCTCTTATTTGCACAAACACTAGCCGCTACGACTGATTCCGTCTTTCCGACACGAGGCATACCTCGAACTCCAATAAGTTTATGACCGTCCTTTTTAAAAAGTTCTGCCATAAAATCTACTAAAATACCTAGTTCATCACGTACAAAGCGAAACGTCTTTTTTTCATCTGCTTCTCTTTGTATATAACGACCATGTCGGATCGCTAGACGATCACGTGTTGTTGGCTCGCGGAATTTTGTTACACTTATCATTTCCATAGTCGAAACGATATTCTCAAATCGTTCAATCTGTTCGTCCTTTTCAGCTCGTAAAAGCATCCCTCTTCGAACTTGATCGACACCGTTGATTGTTACAATATTCACACGAAGCATACCTAATAAGGAAGCAATATCTCCTAATAAGCCGGGGCGATTGATTTGTATTTCATATTCAAAATACCATTCTCTCACATACAACGATCCCTTCTATTATACGACGCTTAAAACATTTCTAAGTTCCATAATAGCCGATTTTTGTACATATGGAAAGAAAAAAAGGAAAAGAGGGGCTATAACCCCATTTTTCCTATTGTACCTTCCTATTCTGCACTAATTTTACAACACAATTAGCTAGAGATTGCTTCTCATCATCGGTTGCCACCGACCAAAGCTCAGAAAGCACTCTCTCTTGTTCATTTTTTGGATCTACATTATTTGCCAAATACTCACCAATTTGAACTGCGGCTTCTTGAATTACCTTTTGTGACATTCCCGCAGATTCCGCTTTTGCAACATTTTGGCCTAAAAAGCTCGTCCACTTCTGCCAGTTTTCTATGATATCCATATAGAATCCCTCCTTTTCACATTTAGTATGTGTAAAAAAGTTATTTATATGTACCATCCACCATTAATTCGAAGTATTTGGCCAGTAATATAATTGGCATTCCCTGATAACAAGAAGGATACTAAATAACCAACTTCAGCTGATTCTCCAGCCCTTGCTAATGGAATTTCATCAATTAGTTCTTGCTCTTCTTTATCCGTCAAATGCCCATTCATTTTAGTATTAATTAAGCCTGGCGCTACTGCATTAACGAGAATACCATTTCCCGCTGCTTCTTGTGCGTACGATTTCACAAAAGCATGAAGTGCACCTTTCACAGTAGCGTACAAAGCTTCTCCTGATGCCCCTGCTTCGCCCCAAACAGAACCAATCATAATGATATGACTTATTTCGTTTCGGCGTAATTTTGAAGCTAGGAGGCTAATCAATCTAATTGGTGTTTGTACATGGACTTTCCAGAGTGCATCCATTTCATCAACTGAGGTATCCTCTACTAGCTTGTATAAAGCTTGACCACTAGCTACAACAATTGATTGTAGTGAAAATACAGAATGGGTAATCCGTTCTGCAGCAAGAGGATCTGTTAAATCAGCTTGAATCTTCATAAATTCTTGCTTTGGATAGAAAGCTGACAGATTACTTTCAAGCTCGACAGCCACCTCTTCACCATGATTATACTGCAAATATAAAGACCAGCCATCTTTAGCAAGCTGCTCACTTATGGCACGTCCAATTGCACCGGACGCGCCAAGTACTAAGCAAAACTTTTTCATTATTTCTCTTGACCTTCTTTATCATTACTTGTTTTCGCTTTATTTCCTACAGGTAAAATCTTAAATACTGTTTGCTGTGATTCTCCTTGTAGTGAAGCGAAAGCTTGTTGCACGTCTGCTATCGTCAATTCTTCAATGACAGGAACTGCGTCAAATAAATTCATATCATTAAAAGCATATCTTGTGAATTGATTTGCGATAAATTCAATTGAATTTAATGCTCTTAAATAAAAGCCGATTTTACGACGTTTTACTCTCTCTAATTCATCATCACCAAAAGGCCATTTTTCTTGTGTATTTTCTAGTACATTTTGAATAGCTTCAACTAACTCATCTGTTTGATTCGTATCCGAACCAATTAAGGCAAAACCAAAGCCCTTTTCTAATGAGAAGTCATAAGAATATGATTCATCAATCATGCCTTTTTCATATACATTTGTATAAAAGTCCGAAGAACGACCAAATAAAACATCAAGCGCTAATTGGATAGATAGCTCATGCTTTAGCATAGCTTTGCCAGAAAGGCTTGTTTCTTTTGCTTTTAAACCAACAATAACTTTTGGTTTTAAAACATCCATTTCTAACGTGCTACTTTTTACCGCAACATCTGTAGGTTCAGTCACTTCAATTCGCTGAATTGGTGTTGGTTCCTCAAATGTTTTATCTGCTTGATCAGTACGAATAAAATCCATCATTTTCTCTGGTTCAACAGCACCGATGACAAATAGAAGCATATTAGATGGATGATAAAACGTATTATAGCAAGTGTATAAATGATCCGCTGTAATATCATCGATTGACTCAATAGTACCTGCTATATCAATTTTCACTGGATGCTCATGGAACATATTCTCAATCGTTCCAAAGTATAAACGCCAGTCTGGTTGGTCATCATACATCGTAATTTCTTGACCTATAATACCTTTTTCCTTCTCCACGGTTTGCTCCGTGAAGTATGGTTGTTGTACGAAATCAAGTAAAGTTTTCGTACTCTCATATAAATGATCGGTTGCAGAGAATAAATACGCTGTTCGTGTGAAAGATGTGAAAGCATTTGCTGAAGCACCTTTTTCACCGAACTTTTGGAATACATCGCCATCTTCTTTTTCAAACATTTTATGCTCTAAAAAATGTGCAATACCGTCTGGCACTGTAATAGCTTCAGTTTCACCAAGCGGGATGAATGAGCGATCGATGGAACCATATTTTGTAGTAAAAGTGACAAATGTTTTAGAGAAGCCTTTTTTAGGCAAAATATAAACATCTAATCCATTATCTAACTTCTCGTAGTAAAGTGTTTCTTCTAATTGATCGAATTGGATTGTTTTCATTCTGCAGCATCCTCCTTACCCCTTAAGAAATATACTGTTTCTTTTTCTACTTGTTTTGCCATATCAACTACATCTTCCTTTGTTACAGCTAGCCATTTCGCGGCCATATTTTCTACCGAGAACTCTGTTGGCAATTCTTTATATTGATCATATATTTCGATTTGCCCTCTTGCTGAATCAAGTGCTTCTTTTATTTGGTTTGTTAACATCGCTTTTGTTTGCGCTAATTCTAAATCTGTAATGTCGCCTTTTTGAATCGCAACAAGTTGTTCGTCGATTAATGAAATCGCCTTTTTCTCTTTGTTGGCATCAATTCCTGATATGACGAATACTAAGCCATATTGGGCAGAATATGAGCTTGAGCAGTAATAAGCCATACTTTCTTTTTCACGTACATTCATAAATAATTTTGCATGTGGATATCCTCCAAAAATGCCATTAAAAATTTGCATTTTTGGAAAATCGGGGTGCGTGAAAGTGACAGGTGTATGATAGCCGATATGTAATTTACCTTGCTTCATATCTTGCTGTTCACTAACAAACGATTTAGTCGGTTTACTTTCTACGGTTGGACGTGTAGCATAGTCTACTGTACGATCAGCAAATGGTAATGCTTTTTTTAAGCTTTCAACTATTGTTTTTTCATCGATATCCCCAACTACGTAGATATCGATTAAATCATCGGCTAACATCTCTTCGTACGTTTTAACTAGTGACGCTGGCGTAACTTTTTTAACCTCTTCAATTGTGCCGTTAGCTGAGATAGATGCAGGGTGATTTGGGCGCATAATACTCAATAATTTCTGTTGGGCATAGCGCGATTTATCATCAAAAACAGATTGAATTCGCTCAATCACCATTTCTTTTTCACGAGCAACAATATTTTCACGGAATAAACCGTTATCAAAATTCGGTTCAAATAATACCGTATGCATAAGATCGAGTACTTTACCTAAAACTTCACCATTTTTTAAATATTGATCATTAACTGTTTCAACATTTAATAATACAGTATGTTCATCGCCACGTTTAGTAGTATCAAAATACAACACCGTACCGTATAAATCATCTAAATACATACGCATTGCAGCAGAAGACGGATATTTTGCACTGCTATGTTGCAGTACGTTTGTTAATACTGTTCTTTCTGAAGCATCCTCGACAGTTAAAGGTCTTTTAAATTTCACTGAAAAATTGACAGTTTTAAATTGGTCAGTTGTTCTTGTATGAATATTGACACCTTTTGCTACTTGAATTGATTGAAACATGTAGACCCCTCCTATCTCTTTAATATAACAAACCATTACACTCACTATACATGCCTTTTTAATAAAAAAGCAACTTCAGGCAAAGTAAGTATTTAGACTTGATATTAAAGGGTCTTTATTCATAAAGAAAAAGACCGAGCGAATGCCCAGTCCTTCCTTTTGAGTAAAAAATTAACGCTTACCTTTAATATATGGTTGACCAACTGCTTTAGGTGCATTTGCCTTACCAATAAATCCGGCTACAGCAAAGATTGTTAACACATAAGGTAAAATATGCAAGTAAACAGCTGGAATGTCTTGAATATATGGAATTGAGTTTCCTGCTATACTTAGAGATTGCGCAAATCCGAAGAAAATAGCCGCTCCTAAAGCACCAAGTGGATGCCATTTACCAAAGATCATTGCCGCAAGAGCCATGAACCCTTGCCCATTAATTGTTCCGTGACCAAAGTCACCAGAGATTGTTTGAGAATAAATTGCACCACCTATACCACCTAATACACCTGAAAGGATTACGGCGATATAACGCATTTTCGTTACATTTATACCCATTGTATCTGCCGCAGTTGGATGCTCCCCAACAGCACGTAAACGCAAACCGAATGGTGTCTTATAAATAATCACCCAAGCAAGAACCGCAACTGCAATTGCTAGAATTGAAGTACCATAAACATCCTTAAAAAGCATAGGGCCGATTAATGGAATATCCTCTAAAAAAGGAATATTAAAACGCGGGAAACGAACTTTAATCATATCTGTTTGCCCTTTATCATACAACATTTTCACAGAGAATAATGCTATAGCAAGACCAAGTAAATTGATTGCTACCCCTGAAACCGTTTGATCTGCACGGAATGAAATGGCAGCTACTGCATGTAGTATTGAGAAAATACCCGCTACTAGCCCTGCTACTAATAATGCAATCCAAGGTGTCCAAGAACCAAATGTATCAACATACGTTAAGTTAAACACGATTCCAACAAAAGCACCCATAACCATTAAACCTTCTAGTCCAATATTAACCACACCAGAACGTTCTGAGAACACTCCACCGATAGCAGTCAATATAAGAGGCGCTGCATAGAAAATTGCAGTAGGCACTAGGAAATATAACACTTCCAAAAAGCTCATGTTATTTCGCCTCCTTTTTCTTGCTCAATCGTTCAAGGAATACCCTAATGATATAACCCGAAGCTACAAAGAAAATAACTAATGCAATAATAATTGAAACGATTTCTACAGGAATTCCGACGTTCGGCATATTTAAAGACCCGAATTTCAATGCCCCAAATAAAATTGCACCTAATAATACTCCAAATGGTGCATTTGCACCTAGTAAAGCGACTGCGATACCGTCAAAACCGATACCAGTAAAGCCAGCTTGAACTGTAATATTACCAAACGTTCCAAGCGCTTCCATTGCACCTGCAAGTCCTGCAAATGAACCAGAAATAACCATAGCAAGTATGATATTACTTTTAACATTCATCCCTGCATACTCAGAAGCATTTTGGTTAAAACCAACGGCTTTAAGTTCAAAACCGCGTTTCGTTTTCTCTAAAATGAACCACATAATAACAACCATTATTAAAGCGATTACAAAACCGTAATGCATACGGGAGTAGTCTGTTAATGTATCTAAAAAAGTAGAACGTAATGATGCCGACTCATGAATCATCGGCGTTTTTTCTCCACTATCAGAAAGAGATTGAATCACTGCGTTCGCTACATGTAACGCAATATAGTTCATCATAATTGTGACGATAACCTCATGCACTTGTAATTTCGCCTTTAATATCCCTGGGATAAATGCCCAAAGTGCTCCTGCTACTGCAGCAGCTATTATAGCTAACGGAAGGTGAATAATAGCTGGCAATTCAAAAGCATAACCTACATAAGCAGCTGCTAACCAACCCATTATTAATTGACCTTCAACACCGATATTAAATAAACCCGTGCGGAACGCAAATGCTACCGCTAAACCTGCCAATATATAAGGGGTGATTTGTCGGATAGTACCACCAATCGTAAACATATCCCCAAAAATACCTTCCCAAAGAGCAATATAACCTTGTACAGGATCATACCCACTTACAAGCATCACAATTGCTCCGACAAGTAAGCCTAAAATTACTGAGATCACAGGGACGAGGATATTAGTCAACTTATTCGACATGTTATTCGTCACCTTCCTTTACTTGTCCGTTGTTTGATTTTCGATCTTGACCCGCCATTAATAAACCTAACTCTTGTTCAGTCGTTTCATTTGGATTTACTGTATCGATAATTTGGCCGTCATATATAACTGCGATTCTATCAGAGACATTCATAACTTCATCTAATTCAAATGAAATTAATAGAACTGCCTTTCCTTTATCACGTTGTTCGATTAAACGTTGGTGAATAAACTCAATTGCACCGACATCTAAACCTCGTGTTGGTAATGCTGCAATTAGTAAATCTGGATTTCGATCCACTTCACGCCCAATAATAGCTTTTTGTTGATTACCACCAGATAACGCTCGAGCTGGTGTAACTTCACCATGACCTGAACGAACATCGTATTCTTTCATTATCTTTTGCGCAAGTTCAGAGATTTTGCTATAATCTATAACTCCAGCTTTTGCGATTGGAGACTGATAGTATGTTTGTAGTGCAATATTGTGTCCGATTGGGAAATCTAATACTAAACCGTGTTTATGACGATCTTGTGGGATATGTCCAACACCAGATTCAGTAATATCACGCGGTTTTAGATTAGTAATGTTTTGATTGTTTAAAGAAACTATGCCTGATTTCACTTTACGAAGCCCAGTAATTGCTTCGATTAATTCGGTCTGCCCGTTACCATCAATACCAGCAATACCGACAATTTCACCACTGCGTATCGAAAGATTTAAACCTTTCACTTTTTCAATATTTCGGTAGTCAGTTACTACTAAGTTTTCAATTTTCAAAATTTCTTCTTTTGGATTAGCCTTAGATTTTTTAGTTTTAAATTCAACTTGGCGTCCAACCATTAACTCGGCTAATTGGTCTGGCGATGTTTCTGAAGTTGTTACAGTTCCAATACCTTGCCCTTTACGGATAACAGTGACCCTATCTGAAACTTCCATAATTTCTTGCAATTTATGAGTGATTAAGATTATAGATTTGCCTTCTGCAATTAAACGTTTCATAATTTGAATCAGTTCTGATATTTCTTGTGGGGTTAATGATGCTGTTGGTTCATCGAAAATGATATTTTCTGCCCCACGGTACAATGTTTTGATAATTTCCACTCGTTGTTGCATACCAACTGAAATATCCTCGATTTTTGCATATGGATCGACATTCAATCCATATTTTTCAGATAGAGCCTGTACTTTTTTGGCTGCATCTTTGATACTAACAATGCCACCTTTAGTAGGTTCACTACCTAAAATAATATTTTCTGTTACCGTAAAGTTTTCAACTAACATGAAGTGTTGATGAACCATTCCAATACCTAGATCATTCGCTACATTCGGATCAGAAATTTTAACTTTCTTTCCATTTACACGAATTTCCCCAGCTTCAGGTTGATAAAGTCCAAAAAGCACGTTCATTAAAGTCGATTTTCCTGCACCGTTTTCTCCAAGCAATGCATGAATTTCGCCTTTTTTCAGCTGAAGGGTGATATTATCATTTGCTACAAAAGATCCGAATTGTTTTCGAATACCCAGCATTTCTATCACATATTCCAATGTGTTCACTCCCTTGGACACTGTAAATTATATTTGTTGTTATTAATAAATTAACATAGGTTAAAAAAATTAATACAGGAAAGATTTTGAAATTTCAAAAATTCAAAACCTTTTATCTATTAATTTATGCAGATAAAAATCATCATAAAGACTAATAGTTAACTAGCCTTTATGATGATGACTTAAATTAAATTATTTCTTTTTTTCTACTTTTTCTGGAACTTTAATTGTACCGTCAGCGATTTGTTTAGCAAAATCATCGATTTTTTTCATAGTTTCATCTGAAATAGCACCGTGTGAATCTGCTAATGCCATACCATTGTCTGATAAACCATATACTAAAGTTTCTCCACCTGGGAATTTACCTTCTTTAGCTTGTTTCGCAACGTCTTGTACCGCAACATCTACACGTTTCATAACAGAAGTTAAAGTAACGTTAGTTTTATCGTTAACTTGACCTTCTTTATATTGGTCAGCATCTACGCCGATTACCCATACATTTGCATTTGGGTCTTTAGCTTTACGTTCTTTTGCTTCAGTAAATACACCATTACCTGTTGCACCAGCAGCGTGGAAAATTACATCTACGCCTGTAGTAAACATACGATTAGCAGTTGTTTTTCCAAGTTCTGCTTTATCAAAAGCACCTGTATATTGAACATCAACTTTAATATCTGGATTTACTGCTTTTACACCTTCAACGAATCCAGCATGGAAGCGGTTAATTACAGGAATATCAATACCACCTACAAAACCGATTTTGTTTGATTTTGTAGCACTAGCTGCAGCTACACCTGCAAGGAAAGCACCTTCTTGCTCTTTAAACAAGATAGAAGCTACGTTTGGAGCATCAACTGTAGCATCAATAATTGAGAAGTTTGTATCAGGTTTTTGGTCAGCAACTTCTTTTACAGCATCAGCCATTAAGTAACCAACACCGAAGATAAGATCAAAGTTACGACGATTCATATTCGTTAAGTTCGTGTTGTACTCAGAAGAAGACGCAGATTGCAAGTAGTCATAGCCACCATCGCCTTTTTTCATACCATTGTCTTTACCGAATTTTTGGATCCCTTCCCAAGCTGATTGGTTGAATGATTTGTCATCCACACCACCAAGGTCAGTAACCATAGCAAGTGAGAAGTTGTCTTCTTTGTCACCTTTAGAAGTGTCATCTTTAGATCCACAAGCACCTAATAAAGTACCCGCAGCTAATACTACTGAAAGTGCTAAGCCAAATTTACGTTTTTTCAATTGGAGTCCCCCCAAAAGTGTTTGATGTTAGCAGGAATGCATACAGTTTTACACACGTTTTCGAACTACATGGAAGCTAAATTTATCAGCTCTAAAATAGTTTTTTGAATATAACACCACTCGATCGTTATCATCGTAGTGGAGCTGTTTTAAGACGAGGAGAGCTGTTTCAGGCTCACACTCTAAAATTGGAGATGCTTGGTTATGATAACCAACCGGATCGATAAATGTGATTGCATACGCGACATGAATATCACCAGATTCCTCTATCGCAGAAAAGATTGAAGAATCTTTACGATTTGAAAAATCATTAGGCAAATACTTTGAAGGTACTTGGTCCACACAATAAACCACGGGCTCTCCGTTCGCAGTACGAACTCTTTCAATTGATATGATAGTTTCATCTTCTTCGCAATGAAAGCGTTTTACATCATCCTCAGAAGCTGGCAACCCGAATGAACTTAAATAGTTTGTTCCGGGTTCCATTCCAGCATTTAGGATCATAGAGGAGATACTTGATAAATGTTCAATTCCTGATGTAAACACAGGTTTTGGATTCACAAATGTTCCCACTCCATGTCGGCGAACAATGATGTTTTCTTCTTCCAACAGTCTAAGTGCCTCACGTAGAGTGGCACGACTGACTCCAAGTTTTTTGGATAATTCGAATTCAGATGGAAGTTTTTCTTTTTCTTTAAAAACTCCTTTTTCAATATCTTCTTTCAAACGATCGATTACTTGGAGATACAAATGCCGACTATCTGTTTTAATCGTCATACATACCACCACCTAGAGAGATCAGACATCTGACGTAAAACATTCCTACTAATTCGTTACTATACCATTATTATTTAGGTAAATAAATAGGTTTTTTTAAAAACTGTGCTAAAACAGTTTTTTTTTTTTTCATCTGTAGTTATTTTAGTATTTTTTTGATAAAGAAAATTTTTCCATCATTATTTTCCGATAAGGACTTGACGTGGCTTGCTTTTTTCAGCAGGTCCTACAACTCCTCTTTCTTCCATCTGATCCATTATACGAGCCGCTCTAGCATACCCCACTTTTAACTTTCTTTGCAAATATGATACCGATGCCGTTTCTTGATCCATTACTAATTGTACTGCCTCTTCATACAAATCATCTGTGTCATCTAAGTTCTTTAAGTCATCCTCTTCTGTCGGTATCATCTCTTCTTGGTATTGTGCCTTTTGTTGACTAATAACAAAATCAACAACATCCTGTACTTCATTATCTGACAGAAAAGCCCCTTGGACTCGAACAGGTTTCGATTGTCCAGCTGGTAAAAATAGCATATCCCCTCTTCCGAGAAGACGTTCCGCTCCACCCATGTCTAAGATAGTACGAGAATCAATTGAAGAAGATACTGCAAAAGCAATTCGAGATGGAATATTTGCTTTTATGACACCCGTAATGACATCGACACTCGGTCTTTGGGTAGCGATAATTAAATGAATACCTGCCGCTCGTGCCATTTGGGCAAGTCTAGTAATGGAGTCTTCTACATCACTTGAGGCAACCATCATTAAATCCGCTAGTTCATCAACAATAACGACAATAAATGGTAATTTTGGATGCTTCTCATCATTTTCAGCATTAAACGCATCAACATGTCCATTGTAGCCTTCAATATTACGTGTTCCTGTATGTGAAAACAGGTCATAACGGCGCTCCATTTCAGATACAACTTTTTTCAAAGCTTGAGAAGCTTTACGTGCATCCGTAACAACTGGTGCTAACAGATGCGGAATGCCATTATAAACATTTAGCTCAACCATTTTCGGATCAATCATCATGAGTTTCACTTCATGAGGTTTTGCACGCATTAATATACTTACTATGATGCCATTAATACAAACACTCTTACCGCTACCTGTAGAACCAGCTACCAATAAATGTGGCATTTTATTTAACTGGGCCAACTTCGCTTCACCTGTAATATCTCTACCTAAACCAATTAGTAGTTTGGCATTTGGTTGATTATTTTCTTTTGCCTCTAACACTTCACGCAAACTAACAATTGCCACTTCTTTGTTTGGTACTTCGATACCGACAGCTGATTTACCCGGAATAGGTGCTTCGATACGTATATCTTCAGCTGCTAATGCTAATGCTAAATCGTCTTGCAAACCGACAATTTTGCTTACTTTAACCCCTTTATCTGGCAGTACTTCATACTCTGTAACAGCTGGCCCTAAATGGACTTCTGTCACAGTTGCTTTCACACCAAACGATTGAAAAGTTTGTTCAAGCTTTCGTGCATTTGCTTGAATCAATGTGAATTCTCCACTTTGATCAACATGTGGTGGTGCTTTTAATAAAGACATTGCCGGTAATTGGTAATTGACATTTTCAATAACCTCATCACCCGCCATTGGTTGAATCTCTATTTCTTCTTCTGGTTCTATATCCTGTGGTATTACTTCAGGTTCTACAATACGTTGTGTAAAAGCTGAAATAATAGGTTCCTTATGGACAGGAAGCTCTACTTCTGTGGCAGCTTCAAGATTTTCTTCAACTTGTTGCGGCGCTTCATCTTTTACAGATTTACGAGCGCGACGTGATGAAGCTTTTGGCGCCTCTTGACTTTGTGGAGTTCTTCTGGCTTGCTTCGCTCTTTTCGCTTGTGTACGACGTTCTCTCCATTTTGTTTGCCATTCAGGCGTCTTTTGCAATAAGTATGGAACTAATGCCTTACCAGTTAATAAAATCATCCCGATAAATAGCATTAACCAACTAGCAATAGACGCTCCTGCAGAGTCAAATAAAATAAAGAAACATGCAAATAATAAAGCGCCGACCATCCCACCACCAAGTGATTGACTACGTTCTTCTATACCACCGCTCGTTATGAGTATTCGCCATGTTTCTTTCAACACCGAATTACTTCCAATTCCATTTCCATTTAGTAATTGCTCAAACAGTGCAATATGACTAAATAAAGTTAGACTCCCTAGTATAAATGCACAACCTAGAATTGTTCTGTTCTTCATATTCGGGATGGTTCTACGAATCATTAAAATAAGGGCACTAAGAATAAGCATGAATGATACAGCAATTGACCAATTACCAAATAAAAACAAAGCAGCTGTTTGAAAGAATCGTCCAACTAAGCCATATTCAAAGAATGTAATGATAGCAATTCCTACCAATAGGAGACCAATGATTTCATACATAAGAGGATGCATCGTTAATTTTTGTTCTGGCTTTTTAGGTTTTGTCTCTTTTTTCTTTTTTGTAGCCAATTTTCTTACCTGCCTTTCTCTTTTAAAGGAAAAAAGGATTTCCCACCACAAATCGGCTAGGAAATCCTTTGTATCCGCTACGCATTAATATTCCATAATAATCGGGATGATCATTGGGCGGCGCTTCGTTTTTTGGAATAAGTAAGAATTTAGCGTGTCACGGATTTCTTGTTTAATGTTTGTCCATTCATACGTACCTTTATTCACATACTTTTCGACAACATTCTTTACTAGTGCTGCAGACTCTTCCATTAGTTCTTCTGACTCACGAACATATACGAATCCTCTAGATAAAATTTCTGGACCGGAAGCGATTTTCTTATGTTGACGGTCAATAGTAACAACAACGATAAAGATACCGTCTTGACTTAATAATTTACGATCACGTAAAACGATGTTACCTACATCACCAACGCCTATACCATCTATTAAAACATTACCAGCAGTTACACGGCCACTCATACGCATTTTACCGTTTTTATATTCTACAATATCACCTTTATCAGCGATGAAAATTTGCGCTTTCGATAAACCTGTTTCTTGCGCAAGTTTAGAGTGCGCTATTAACATACGATATTCCCCTTGAATAGGAATAAAGTACTTTGGTTTCATAAGGTTAAGCATTAATTTAAGGTCTTCTTGCGAACCATGACCAGATACATGTACCTTTTTATCAGCAGACATTACTTTAGCGCCTGCTTTGGCTAGGCTATTCATTGTTTCAGCAATTTGTACTTCCATACCTGGAGAAGGTGTGAATGTAATTAATACAGTATCAGTAGGTTTAATACGAATATCACGGTGATGCTTACGAATGATTTTCTCAAGACCTTCTAAAGGCTCTCCTTGATTACCTGTTACAATTGCAACAATTTCATTTTCAGGGTAATCATTGATTTTACTTACTGGAATAATTCTTTCTGGATCAACAGAAAGATAGCCTAAACGCATACCTACTTCAAACACATTTTCTAGGCTACGTCCTACAACAGCAATTTTACGATTTGATGCTGCCGCTTGGTCAAATACTTGTTGAATACGGATGAAGTTTGATGCATAAAGTGCTACAAGGATTCTTCCTTCTGCACGATGGAATGTTTTCGATAATCTTTCACGGATAATTGATTCTGAGATTGTATATCCTGGGCGTTCTGCTTCTGTTGAATCAGACATTAAGATGAATACACCCTCTTCACCAAGACCAGCCATTTTAGCGATATCGGGCTTGTACTTTCCTTGTGCTGATTGGTCAAATTTAAATTCGCCAGTGTGTACGATTGCACCTTCAGATGTATGGAACGCAACGCCAAGTGAATCTGGAATACTGTGCGTTGTATGGAAAAATGTCACATACGTCGTTTGGAAATTCATACGACTTTTGCTTGTCACTTCAAAGAACTTCACTTGTTGTGGAGCGGGCAATTCTTTTAAATGTTCTTTTGCTAAAGCAATTGTAAGTTTTGAACCATAAACTGGTGCATTGACTTTTTGTAATAAGTACGCAATTGAGCCAATTGCATCTTCATGACCATGTGTTAAGAAGATTCCTTTTACTCTTGTTTTGTTTTCTTCTAAATATGAAATGTCTGGAATAACAAAATCAATTCCTAGCATCTCATCCTCTGGGAACATTAGTCCACTATCGACTACAAATAGCTCGTCATCAATTTCAACGACATACATTGCTTTGCCGATTTCACTAACCCCACCTAGAGGTATTACTCGTATTACTTCATTTTTTGTTTTAACCACTTGTTTTCCTCCTAAAAATAATCCCGAACAGCATCCACTTGTTTTTATTATATCGGTAGTAGACCGTTTTCACAAACAAAAAAAGAATGGGTTTTATCACCCATTCCATTTTTTTATTGGAACTGTTTTTGTTTCGCTAAATAATGTTCCCAAACTATATCAAAATGTGCTTTTTCTTGTTCAGTCAATTCCACTAATGGCAACCTAACCGTTTCAGATGAAATATTCAATTTACTAAGAGCATATTTAACGGCAGTAGGATTCGGAGTTGCAAACAAGGCACGAATTAAAGGTAGTAATGCTTGATGTATAAACGCTGCGTCCCCATGGCGCCCCTCTTTAAAAGCTTTGATCATTTTCTGCATATCTTCGCCAACAACATGTGCTGCTACAGAAATGATACCTGAACCTCCAACTGCTAAAAGTGGTAAAGTTAAACCATCATCACCCGAGTATACTTTGAATCCCTTAGGTGCACCAGATAGAATTTCTGTCATTTGATCAAGACTACCACTTGCTTCTTTCACAATATGGATGTTTGGTATTTTACTTAATTCTAGGATCGTTTCAGGTAATAGATTTACTATTGAACGTCCTGGTATATTGTAAAGCATAATCGGTAACGTTGTTTCTTTAGCAATTGCGGCAAAGTGTGCATACATACCACGTTGGCTAGGCTTATTATAATATGGTGTCACCAGCATAACGCCATCAACACCTGCTTCTTCAGCTTCTTTTGTCGCTTGAATCGATTCAGCCGTATTATTACTTCCTGTACCAGCAATTACTGGCACTCGTTTACGTACAGTTTCGACAACAAATTGGATAAGATGCATTTTCTCTTCGTGTGTTAATGTTGGTGATTCGCCAGTTGTACCACAAACAACAATTGAATCAGTACCTGTTGCGATTAGATGTTCTACTACCTTTGCCACCATTTCATAATGGATAGAGTCATCTTCGTGAAATGGAGTAATCAACGCTGTTGCTACATTCCCTATGTTCATACGTGACGCCCCCTTAGATTATACCTTCATCAATCAAAGCTTCTGCGATTTGGATAGAATTAAGTGCCGCACCCTTTAATAGGTTGTCAGCAACAATCCATAAATGGAAGCCATTATCCTTCGCTAAATCTTTGCGAATACGGCCTACAAATACTTCATCTTCGCCTTCTGCATAGATTGGCATTGGATAACCTTGCGCTGTAATATCGTCAACTAGTTTGATGCCAGAAGCATTTTCAAGCACCTTCTTTACATCTTCTACTGACACATTATCTTTTTCTACTTCAATATAAACAGATTCAGAGTGTCCTGATACAACTGGCACACGAACACAAGTTGCTGCGACTGGAAGCTCTGGCATATGCATAATTTTCTTCGTTTCATTTATCATTTTCATCTCTTCATATGTGAAGCCATTTTCAGTGAAGACATCAATTTGAGGAATAACATTTCTAGCAATTGGATAATGTTTTTTATCGCTTTTAACTGGTAATACATTCGCTTCCACGTCTTTACCTTTTTCCCACTCACCACTTTGTATTTTAAGCTCTTCAATGGCATTTATACCTGAACCAGATACTGCTTGATATGTAGATACGATTACATTTGATAAGCCAAATGCTTTTTTTATTGGTTCTAATGCTGCGACCATTTGAATTGTTGAACAGTTTGGATTAGCAATAATCCCTTTGTGTTTAGCTAAATCACTAGGGTTTACTTCAGGTACAACAAGCGGTACTTCTGGATCCATACGAAAAGCGCTTGTGTTATCAATTGCAACAGCACCACGTCTTGCAGCTTCTGGTGCTAACACTTTTGATACAGCACCACCTGCACTGAATAGCGCAATATCTACACCTTCAAATGCTTCAGGTGTTGCTTCCTCAATCGTGTATGACTGACCATTAAATGTAATATCTTTTCCAGCAGATTTTTTGGAAGCTAGTAATTTAATCTTACCAATCGGAAACTTACGCTTAGCAAGCTGCTCCATCATTTTCGTCCCTACTGCTCCTGTAGCTCCTACGACAGCTACTGTATATTGCTTAGTCATCATACATCTCTCCTCAACTCATCATTGATATTGGCGCTATTGTATCATAATTTTTCATAATTGTGTATAAAAATTAAATTATTTAGTATATTGAATCAATAATGGCTGTAATTGTTTCTTTTCTAACGCATTTTTAATCGTTTCATTTATTTTTGTAAAATCAGAAATTAACGAATTTGGCTTTTTATATGGATCATCTTGGCCAAATGGTATAAAGAAAATGTTCTTTGTATTTAAAAGTTTCATGAGATTCATACCATTTAATCCTAAGGCATCATTGGTAGAAACACCGATGACAACTGGACTGCCGTTACGTAGTGTCGCCTTTGCTGCCATTAAAACTGGCGATTCCGTTGCAGCATTTGCAAATTTACTTAATGAGTTCCCAGTCATCGGTGCAATCACCATACAATCTAGGGGATTTCTCGGTCCAAGCGGCTCTGCCTCAGCCATTGTCTTAATCACTTCATGACCTGCAACTTCCTCTATTTTTGCAATCCACTCTTCTCCTGTACCAAATCTGGTTGCTGCATGCAATACTGAGTGAGTAATAATGGGCACAACTGTCGCGCCTTCATCTTTAAGAAATTTGATTTTCGGTACAACTTCTTCATACGTACAATGTGATGCAGTTATGCCAAAGCCGATGCGCTTTCCATCAAGCATGATGTTCCTCCTTATACTTTGCATTATGCAGTTCTATCGTTTGAATTAGTAAATCTGCAGCATCTATGGGGAAAAATTTCCCGGGCAATGCTGGTAATTGAATATAGTCAAAATCGGGTTGTTCTTCAAACGCCAGACATCCTGGAGCTGATGCTAAATCAAACACTGTAGTAGATGATTGTAACTTCTCACTAAAGGCTACTGTAAGCCATTTTACGGGAATTGTGTTAATGACGTAATCTGATTTACCTTCCAATGCCTCAGGTGCCAAAACAGAAGCTTTATAGCCAAAAGCTTCCGCCTCATATATTTGAGTTGCAGAGCGTGCCATAACATGAATTGAAGCACCTAGGTCTCTACATAATGCAGCAGTCATCTTTGCAACTCTTCCAAATCCTGTAATTATTAGGTGTTGCCCATTCATTGATCTTTGTTCATGATCGTAGAATGATCTGAGCATACCTTCAGCGGTGAGCTTTGCATTTTGCCATATAAATTGTTCATCTTCTAGGTAGTTAACAGTTTGTGAAGTAGACAACTGTTGTTTAAAGTCTGGTGTCGTTCTTCCAACAAACAACTTTGCATTCTCTGCCACACTTAGAAAACTATTCATATCTGCTGACCATTTAGGTGGGTGAATAGGTAAAACAATGCGATTCGGTTGAAGCTTTTTGCTCAACATTACGAGCTCTTCATTCCACTCATCTGTATATTTGTACACAACAGTTCGATGAGGCTTTGAAAGTTGTACGGCAAGCTTTTTAAAACGTGCGTCCGTTCCTATGAGTAGCCATCTTTCATCCGTCATTCTGTTAACCCCGAATTCATTGGCTTTACTTGATTAAATAGAATTCGATCTTCTCCGATGAGAACTATTTCATCCCACGGGATATATTCCTGCATTTTCGGTGATTTTGCTTTAAATGGAATTCGATGCCCTTTATGAATCATTTCAAAACCAAAAATTTGACCTGTTTTTGGGTCAAGTAAACACTCTGTCTCAGCCAAAATACCAAAACGTATACCATCATTCATTTGAATTAATTCTTTCTCAGCTAACTCTGATAAGAGCATGCTTCCCCTCCTTTTCGCATGTATATTATGTATATGCTTTTTCCTTGTTTTTAGTGATTTTTTGCATCAAAGGAAAAAAGATCAAAAGAAAAAGCTAAGGGCATTAGTTGCTTCCCTTAGCTGGTGTAATGATGGAGCTTGCAAATGGTTGTTTTAAATGGTCTTCAATAATTTGATTTACTGATTGTACCGTTACTTGTTGTAATTCAGCTAGTGCTTTTTCAATCGTGCGATCATAACCAAATACAAGTTCATTTTTAGCATTGCGACTCATAAAATCATATGCTGTTTCTAATCCGAGTAGCAGATTACTTTCAAGTTGTTCTTTAGCAAATAATAATTCTTTTTCAGTAATACCTTCTAGGCATATCGTGTCGATAGAACGAGTAATTGTTTGCTGCAACAAAGGTAGTTGATGTGGTGAAGTTCCAGCATAAATCACAAATGCACCAGCATCTTGATACGCAGAATAATAGGAGTAGACGGAATAAGCAAGTGCTTTTTCCTCTCTTACTTCTTGAAATAAACGAGAAGACATAGAATCTCCCAGTACACTATTTAATACAACTAAGCTTAATAGATTAGGTGCTTGCATACTTAACCCCGGATAGCCTAATGCCAAATGTGACTGTTCTACTTGACTCGTCTTTTCGATTTTCGCTGGAACAAATGTTGGTGAAGTAAAAATTGTAGGTTTATATGATGTTGTTGTTGGGAATTGATTGAATAATTTCTCAATCGTTTGAATTAACTTTGGTGTCAAATGACCCGCAATTGAAATTACTACTTGTTCGGGACGATAATGCTTGTGCATATATGCCAGAAGATTTTCACGATTAAACGTTTGTAAAGTTTCTGTTGTTCCTAGTATAGGCGAACCTAATGCACTATTAGGGAACATTGCCTGCCATAACCTTTCATCTACATCATCATCAGGTGCATCTTCAGTCATTGCAATTTCTTCTAATATCACTTGTCTTTCCTTTTCAATATCATCAGGACTAAATTTGGAATGAAAGAACATATCAGACAGCATTTCAATTGCTTTTTCTGCATGATGATCAAGAACAACTGCATAGTAACATGTATTTTCTTTTGATGTGAAGGCATTTAGTTGCCCACCAATACGATCAAATTCTTCAGCTATTTCTTTTGCAGAACGTTTAGCTGTTCCTTTAAATAACATATGCTCAATGAAATGTGTCATTCCATTTTCATGCGGTTGTTCATATCGTGATCCAACATTTACCCAAATACCCATTGCTACTGAACGTACATGCGGTATATCTTCCGCAACGATGCGTACTCCATTAGCACAAATATGTTTTGTAACCAAATAGTTTCCTCCTTATAATACAAGCAAAAGAGGTCGCCGTTTTGCTGGAAACGGACGACCTCAATAATTTAAACATTATGATGTTTAGTAACTTAAGTTGTACGCGAGGAGTATCGACTTGTAATACCCTATATCGTAAACCTCAGTTTACTTTTGCTCTTCGCGTTCTTTTTCTTCTTTTAATACTACTTTACGAGAAAGGTTTACGCGACCTTGGTTGTCGATTTCGATGACTTTTACAAGTAGTTCATCTTCTAGTTTTAGAACATCTTCTACGGCTTTAGTGCGCTCTTCTTGAATTTCAGAAATGTGTAGTAAACCGTCTTTACCTGGGAAGATTTGAACAAATGCACCGAATTTTTCGATACGTTTTACTTTACCCATGTAATATTCGCCTACAACTGCTTCACGTACGATATTTTCAATGATTTCTTTTGCACGTGCGTTCATTGCTTCATCAACAGAAGAGATGTAAATTGTACCGTCTTGTTCAGTATCAATTTTCACGCCAGTTTCTTCGATGATTTTATTGATTTGTTTACCGCCAGGTCCGATAACATCACGAATTTTATCTGGGTTAATTTTAACCATGATAATTTTCGGAGCATATTTAGAAAGATGATCACGTCTTTCTGGCATAGTTGCAAGCATAGACTCTAGTATATGCATACGACCAATTTTCGCTTGAGTTAAAGCTTCTTCTAAAATTTGATTTGATAATCCATCAATTTTAATATCCATTTGAAGTGCAGTAACACCTTTTGCAGTACCCGCTACTTTGAAGTCCATATCACCCAGGTGATCTTCCATTCCTTGAATATCAGTTAAGATTGAATAATGTTCATCTTTTTTAATAAGACCCATTGCAATACCTGCAACTGGTGCTTTAAGAGGAACACCTGCATCCATCATCGCTAAAGTTGAAGCACAAATACTTGCTTGTGAAGTAGATCCATTAGATTCTAATACTTCTGATACGCAACGGATTGTGTAAGGGAAGTCTTTTTCGTTTGGAATAACTGCTTCTAAAGCACGTTCACCTAACGCACCATGGCCGATTTCACGACGGCCTGGTCCACGAATAGGTCCAGTTTCTCCTACTGAGAATTGAGGGAAGTTATAATGATGCATAAAGCGTTTAGACTCTTCAACACCTAAACCATCGATAATTTGAACATCACCTAGTGCTCCTAAAGTACAAACTGAAAGTGCTTGAGTTTGTCCACGTGTAAACAAGCCAGATCCATGTGCTCTTGGAAGTAAACTTACTTCTGAAGATAATGGACGAATTTCATCTAATTTACGACCATCAGGACGAATTTTATCTTCTGTGATTAAACGGCGAACTTCTTCTTTCACCATTTTATCTAGAATTTCGCCAACTTGTTTTAAAGTTGCTTCATCCGCTTCAGCTTCTTCGTATTTTGCAACAACTTCAGCTTTTACAGCATTAATTGCTTCTTCACGAGCATGCTTTTCATAAGTTTGGATAGCAGCAACCATTTTAGTTCCGAATTCCGCATTGATTTCAGCGTATAATTCTTCATTTATTCCGTGTAATATTACTTCCATTTTTTCTTTGCCGACTTCAGCAGCAATTGTTTCTTGGAAAGCAATTATTTTTTTGATTTCTTCATGTCCAAACATAATAGCTTCTAACATTTTTTCTTCAGGAACTTCTAAAGCACCTGCTTCAACCATGTTAATCGCATCTTTTGTACCAGCAACAATTAAATTAATTGTTGAATTTTCCCATTGTGCAACTGTTGGGTTTACGATGAATTCACCGTCAACAAGCCCAACTTGGACACCTGCGATTGGTCCGTCAAATGGAATATCAGAAACCATCAAAGCAAGTGATGATCCGAGCATAGCTGCCATTTCTGAAGGGCAATCTTGATCTGCTGACATAACCATAGAGATTACTTGTACTTCATTACGGAAGCCATCAGGGAATAACGGACGGATTGGACGGTCGATTAAGCGAGATGTTAATACCGCTTTTTCAGAAGGACGTCCTTCACGTTTGATAAACCCACCAGGGATCTTACCAACTGCATATAATTTTTCTTCATAGTTAACTGTTAATGGGAAGAAGTCTAATGGTTTTGGGTGTTTTGAAGCAGTTGCATTTGATAGTACAACCGTTTCTCCATAACGTACTAATACCGACCCATTAGCTTGCTTTGCGAGCTGACCTACTTCGATTTGTAAAGGTCGTCCGGCCCATTCATAGGTATAAACCTTTTTTTCGTTCATTTATTTGAACTCCTCTCTCAAAGAAAACATCTATTCATGTATTTATGTAGTACTATTAGTTTATCAAAAAAGGGAGGCTTATGCGAAACATTTCAATTCTTTATATTCAAATTGTCGTAGGAGGTTAGTTTATTGAAGCATAAAGAAAAAGCGGGACAAGCCCGCTTTCACAAAATTGCATGTTATCGACGTAAGCCGAGTTTAGTAATGATTTCACGGTAGCGTGGTACGTCATTTTCACGTAAATATTTTAATAAGTTACGACGACGTCCAACCATTTTGAATAAACCGCGACGAGAATGGTGGTCTTTTTTATGAGTACGTAAGTGCTCATTTAAGTTGTTAATCTCTTCCGTAAGGATAGCGATTTGAACTTCTGGTGAACCAGTATCACTTTCGTGTACACGGAATTCAGAAATGATTTCGTTTTTGCGTTCTTGTGTTAGTGCCATCCTATTCACCTCCTAAATTGAAATATCCCCAAATGCTGAGCAAACGTTGGTGATTCGAAAGCCAAGCAATGGTTCAGTGGTTGCAAATGAAATACTTCATTTAGAGCAACTCACTTATGAAATAGTAACATAAGCGCCTAATAGAATCAACTATTATCTAACGTTCACGTAAATATTTCATTGCAGTTGCCTTATCTATTTCGATTTGTCTTTTCAGCGCGTCGATTCCATCAAACTTTTGTTCTGATCTTAAATGCTTATACCAATCTATTTGTACTTCTTCAGCATAAATATTTTTGTTGAAGTCCATAATATGTACTTCTATTGATAAGCTTTTTTCATCTGGGTTTTTGAATGTTGGTTTATATCCCACGTTACAAACACCATCGAACCATTCATTTTGTACTCGCATTCTTACAGCATAAACACCATTAGCCGGTATGAACGTACCTTCATGCGCTTGAATATTCGCAGTTGGAAAACCAATCTGACGTCCTCGTTTATCACCATGTACGACAATCCCTGGAATTTGGTATGGTCTTCCTAGAAGAATATGAACAGCTTCCATTTCACCCACTTGTAACAACTTACGAATTCTAGTCGAGCTAATTTTCTCCTCTTCCTGAACTTGCTTATTAATTATAGTAACATCGAAGTCTTCATTGCTGAGTGACTTCATTTCTTCCATCGTTCCTTTTCCAAATGCACCAAATGTAAAATCGAAGCCTGCTGTCACATGTTTTACATTTAATTTACGAATAAATACATCTACAAATTTACTAGGACTAAGCTTAGCGAAATCCGAAGTGAAGCGTACGACGAATACCGTATCAACTCCCATACTTTCAAGGATATCTAGCTTTTGCTTTATTGGTGTAATATAAAAAACTTGTTCTTTACTTTGGCCTAATACAATAGAAGGGTGAGGATCAAACGTCATAACAGCCGTTTTCAAGTTTTTCTCGTGTGCTTGCTTTTTCGCATGCTCAATCACCGCTTGATGACCTCGATGTACTCCATCAAAAAAGCCGATTGCAAGCGAATAGGGTCCTTCAATATCTGGATGACTAATTTGGTGAGGGTACATTAATTGAATAACTTTCATCATAAAGACTGCCTCCTAATCAACAGCTGGGAACATTTTTTCTGGCTTCATAAGCCCATCTTTTGTTGGATGCTTAATATAAATAGCAACCGCTCTCCCATTTTCTACAAATACTATTTTATCATGTTCTTCTAGAGATGGGTGCATAGGAATTACTTGTCCATTTGTAATTTGCTTATGATTCTCTTCATCAATTTGGAAAGTTGGATAATTAGTTAATGCTTGCTCAATTGGCATTATTACTTTATCCAATTCCTCCGCCTCAGCAATTTCACGTAATTCAGAAATTGTGACACAATCTTCCTTCTTAAAATTTCCAGAAGCTGTACGAACTAGTGAAGCCATATGCGCAGGGTACCCTAACTCTTCACCTATTTGTACAGCTAAAGTGCGAATATATGTCCCTTTGCTACATGCAATGCGAACTGGGAAAGTGATAGTAGCTCCCTCATAGACCAATTCATCATCTAGTAGTTCTAAGTTATAAATCATAACATTACGAGAAGGACGTTCTATAATCTGACCTTGGCGTGCGTATTCATATAATTTCCGTCCATTTACTTTCACAGCTGAATACATCGGTGGTGTTTGTGAAATTTCTCCAGTAAGGTTAGCAAGTACCTGTAATAATTGTTCACGAGAAATGGTTTTGATACTACTATCTTCTGCCACTATTTCCCCTTCAGCATCTTCAGTTGTAGTAGATGTGCCAATTGAAATAACAGCCTCATACGTTTTACCTGCGTCTGTCAGATATTCTGCTAGACGTGTTGCATTGCCAATACAAATCGGCAAAACACCTTCTACACCCGGATCAAGTGTACCTGTATGCCCTACTTTTTTCGTTTGCAATATTTTGCGTAATTTAAATACGCAATCGTGAGAAGTCATTCCCCGTTCTTTCCATAGAGGAAGAATGCCATGTTGCATTCGTGTCAACTCCTTTTTAGTATAAATAATTTTATTTTAAAGACAGAAAAAGCCTGCAAATAATAAGGTTTGCAGGCTTGTTTCAATTATTGATCTTTTGATTCATGTAGTTGACGTAAAAGCGTGTCAATTTTATTACCATATTCAGCCGATGAGTCAAATTCAAAGGATAATTCTGGTGTAATTCTTAAACGAATACGTTGACCAATTTCAGAACGAATAAAGCCTTTTGCTTTTTCAAGTCCTTTTAATGTGTCCTGACGCTCTCTCTCAGTACCTAAGCTAGTAATATAAATTGTTGCTTGTTGTAAGTCACCTGTTACTTCAACATCTGTTACAGTAACAAATCCGACGCGAGGGTCTTTTAGTTTACGAACGATAATATCGCCGAGTTCCTTTTTCATTTGTTCTGCAACACGGTTCGCGCGCATACTCATAATCGTTTCACCTCAATTTTTATAAGTACTCTCTTTGTATGTTTAGTCGTTCCCATTCGGGATTTGATTCTAGAAGTTGAAGAGCACGAGTGAGCTCACGATCTGCTGCATCCTTAGAAGAAGCAACAGTAACAATCGCGAGCAATGCTCTTTGCCAAACATCTTGATGATCAATTTCTGCAATGGAAACATTGTACCGCTGTTTTGTACGGGTAATCATACTTTGCAAGACAGCACGTTTTTCTTTTAACGAATGGGCCGCAGGGATGAAGAATTCACACTCTGCGTAGACAATCATTTGCGGACAATTTCTTCCATGATGAATGCTTCAATTACATCTTCTGTTTTAATGTCATTGAAGTTTTTCACTGTAAATCCACATTCATAACCTTTAGCTACTTCTTTTGCATCATCTTTGAAACGTTTTAAAGAGTCTAATTCGCCTTCGAAAATAACGATACCCTCACGGATAACACGAACACCACTATCGCGCGTAATCTTACCTTCAAGTACATATCCACCAGCAATTGTGCCGACTTTAGATACTTTGAATGTTTCACGAACTTCTGCTGAACCAATTATTTTTTCTTGGAATTCAGGATCTAATAATCCTTTCATTGCAGCTTCGATTTCTTCAATTACTTTATAAATAACACGGTGTAGACGGATATCTACTCCTTCAGCTTCAGCTGCACGTTTCGCATTAGTATCTGGACGTACGTTGAAACCAATGACAATTGCATTTGATGCGGCTGCTAATGAAATATCAGATTCTGTAATTGCACCAGCACCCGTGTGGATGATACGCACATTTACACCTTCTACATCAATTTTCATTAACGAAGCTGCCATTGCTTCTACTGTACCTTGAACGTCAGCTTTAACGATTAAGTTTAACTCTTTCATTTCGCCTTGGCTCATTTGTTCAAATAAATTATCAAGAGTTACTCGTTGTTTTTCAGAGCGTTGTGCTTGAATAGCAGTCGTTGCACGTGCTTCCCCTACTTGACGAGCTGTTTTTTCATCTTCGAATACTACAAAACGGTCGCCAGCTTGAGGAACTTCACTTAATCCAGTAATTTCAACTGGTGTAGAAGGACCTGCAGTTTTTACGCGACGTCCAATATCATTAACCATTGCACGAACACGTCCGTAAGCGTGGCCAACTACAATTGGATCTCCTATGTTAAGAGTACCATTTTGTACTAATAAAGTAGCAACAGAACCGCGACCTTTATCTAGTTGTGCTTCGATTACAGTACCAATAGCTTTACGTTTTGGATCAGCTGTTAATTCGCCTACTTCTGAAACTAACAATACCATTTCAAGTAATGAATCAATGCCATCTCCTTTTAATGCTGAGATAGGAACAAAGATCGTTTCGCCGCCCCAAGCTTCTGGTACTAGACCATGCTCAGTAAGCTCTTGCATTACGCGATCAGGGTTAGCTGTTGGTTTATCCATTTTGTTTACAGCAACAATAATTGGAACTTCTGCAGCTTTTGCATGGTTGATTGCTTCAACTGTTTGAGGCATTACACCATCATCAGCAGCAACTACTAAAATTGTTAAGTCAGTAATTCTTGCACCACGCGCACGCATTGTTGTGAACGCTGCGTGTCCAGGTGTATCTAGGAATGTAATTTTTTTGTCGTTTACGACTACTTGGTAAGCACCAATATGTTGTGTAATACCGCCAGCTTCTCCAGCAGTTACTTTTGTGTTACGAATTGAATCTAGTAATGTTGTTTTACCATGGTCAACGTGACCCATAATTGTTACAACTGGTGGACGTTCTGCTATGTTATTTGTATTTACTTCTTCTTGGTCACCCTCAAAGTAAGTTTCTAGGTCTGTTACGTCGATACGAATTTCTTCCTCAACTTCCACACCATAATCAGCACAGATTAGTTCGATCGCATCTTGTTCAAGCTCTTGGTTAATTGTCGCCATAACGCCAAGCATGAATAATTTTTTGATGATTTCAGATGGTTCACGGCCTAATTTTTTCGCTAATTCGCCTACAGATAATGATTCGAAGAAAGTGATTTTTTCTGGTAATTCTTTTTTCACTGCAGGTACAACTGGTTGTGGTCTTTGTTTACGACGTTGCCCACCATTAATACCTGGTTTTTTTCTTTGATTAAAGTTACGGTTTCCACCTTGTTGGTTGGATTGACCACCAGGTCCGCGATTTGTGTTACGGTTTTGGCTTGAATTTGAATTCGAGCCAGTTCTTGTGTTCGAATTCGTATTTGGTTTATTGTTTGAACCTGTATTTGGTCTTGAGTTTGTGTTCGTATTTGAATTCGAATTTGGTCTTGAACTTGTGTTTGTGTTTGGTCTTGAACCTGTGTTTGTGTTTGGTCTTGAATTAGTATTTGGTCTTGAATTTGAGTTAGAACGATTGTTTGAATTTGAGTTTGAGTTGTTTTTTGAAGTGGAATTGTTATTCATAGTACTTCCTTGATTAGTATTTTGTTTTGGTTGAGCAGCGCTAGTTTGTGGTGCTTTTTCGTCTTTTCTAGCGTTCGGACGATTCCCTTGTTGTCCTCTGTTTTGGTGCTCAGTTTTTTTTGGTCCTTGAGATGATTGTGCGTTAATTTTCATTTTAAATACACCATCTAATTTGCTAACTGCATCTTTTTCTAACGTAGACATATGGTTTGTGACGTTTATTTGTAGCTTTGTAAGCTGATCAATAACTTCTTTACTTGACTTATTTACTTGTTTCGCATATTCATGGACGCGTAATTTTGTCATGTATTCACCCCCGGTTAGATTTCGTTGAGAAGCTCGGACAGTTTTTTCGCAAAACCGTCATCCACGATGGCTAATGAGACCCGTGCGTCTTTCCCCGTGGCATGTCCGAGATCATATCTAGTCCCGAACTCCTGCAACTCAACGTTGAAAGAATGACATTTATCTTGCATTTTTTTGCGCGTATTGGCAGATGCATCTGTTGCTAAAATAACAAGCTTCGCACCATTATTGCGCACTTCTTTAATAACTTGTTCTTCGCCTGAAACGATTTTACGAGCCCTGGCAGCCAATCCAAGTAAATTTAAAATAGATTGCTGTGGCGTCATGTTAACGTCTCCTTGCGAATGACTTTTAAAAGGTCTTCATATACTTGTTCAGGAATTTCCACTTCTAACTGATGTTTCAGGACATTTTTCTTTTTCGCTTCTGCAACAGCTGTTTCGGATTTCGAAACATATGCACCGCGACCTGATTTCTTGCCTGTAACATCAACGGAAACTTCGCCTTCTTTAGAACGAACAACCCGGATCATTTCTTTTTTAGGAAACATTTCACCAGTTGCTACACATTTTCTTAAAGGAATTTTTCTGTTTATCGACATAAGAACACACCTTCCTTTTAGCGTAAGAACTATTGGCCATAATGGTTCATTAGAAGACTTTGCATATGACCAAATGCTATTACTTATTCTTCGTCGTCTTTATATAAATCAACCTCAACGTCATAATCTACATCTTCTTCGTCTTGAGCTTCCTCATAAACAACAGTTGATGATTGAGTTGGGTAGATTCCTAATTCTCTTGCATCTGTTTCACTCTTAATATCAATCTTCCAGCCAGTCAATTTAGCAGCAAGGCGCGCATTTTGACCGCGTTTACCAATAGCTAAAGATAATTGATAGTCAGGAACAACTACTGTAGTTGACTTTTCTTCTTCATCAACTTGCACATCAAGAACTTTTGAAGGACTTAGTGCGTTTGCAACGAATACTACAGGATCTTCTGACCATTCAACGATATCGATTTTCTCACCGTTTAGTTCGTTAACAATTGTTTGTACACGGGCACCTTTAGTACCTACGCATGAACCTACAGGATCCACTTCTTCATTATGTGCAAAGACAGAAATTTTAGAGCGATCGCCAGCTTCACGAGCTATTGATTTAATTTCTACTGTACCTTGGAAGATTTCAGGAACTTCTAATTCAAATAAACGACGAAGTAAACCTGGGTGAGTACGTGATACGTATACTTGTGGCCCACGAGAAGTACGTTCTACTTTCGTGATATATACTTTGATACGATCGTGAGGCGCATAAGACTCGCCTTGAATTTGTTCATTTTGTGGTAATACCGCTTCGACTTTACCTAAACCAACGTAAATATTACGTGGGTCTAAACGCTCTACAATACCATTTACGATATCATCTTCGCGATCCACATATTCTTCATAGACAATGCCACGTTCTGCTTCACGGAATCGTTGAGTAACGATTTGTTTCGCTGTAGTTGCAGCGATACGTCCGAAATTACGTGGTGTTTCTTCCTGTTCCACGATATCACCAATCTCATAGGCAGGGTTGATAACTTGCGCATCTTCTACAGAGATTTGTAAGCGATCGTCTTCTACTACCTCTACTACATCTTTTCTTGAATACAAGTGCATTGTACCGCGGTCAAGGTTTAAATCAACACGCACGTTTTGCGCTTGGTTGTAATTCTTTTTATATGCATTAATAAGTGCCGCCTCGATTGCTTCAATAATGATATCACGAGAGATACCTTTTGCTTCAAGTGCATTTAACGCACCAACCAATTCTTTACTCATTGTCTATTTCACTCCTACTATTAACTTTCTGCGGAAAAATCGATTGCTAATCGAGCTAATGCTATTTTATCTTTATCGATAACGACCTTAATTTTTCTTGTTTTAATCTTAACGTCAAGTTCTACACCTGCGTCTGAATAAGATTTTAAATAACCTTCAAATACTTTCATACCGTTAATGGCTTCATATGATTTAATATGCACGAATTGACCGATAGCCTTTTCAAAATCAGCTTCTTTTTTTAATGGTCGTTCTGCTCCTGGAGATGACACTTCAAGGAAATAATTTTGTTCAATTGGATCAGATTCATCCAATTTTAAACTTAATAATTCACTTACTTGAGCACATTGTTCAATGTCAATGCTTCCTTCAGGAGTATCAATGTAAACGCGCAAAAACCAATCGCGACCCTCTTTAACGAATTCAACTTCGACTAATTCAAGGTTTAACCCTTCTACTATAGGCGTTGCAAGTTGTTCCACTGCTGAGATAACTTTGCTCATACAATCCTCCTGACTCACTTCATGTTGTCATAACAACAGAAAAGAGCGGGAAATCCCACTCTTTTGCTGGTGTTCTATCAACAAATTAATTAAATAAATGATAGCACAGTATAGCCCGAAATGCAAATAAACCCTAGAACAGAGAGAGTTGGTTAGCATCTGGCATACCTTCTAAACAACCAAGTTTATCCATATATTCGATCAATGTTTTTGATACACGTCCACGTTGTTGCAAATCCTCTTTTGATAAGAACTCGCCATCTTCTCGAGCTTTAACAATAGCAAACGCTACGTTGTTACCAAGACCTGGAATTGCATTGAAAGGAGGGATTAAACTATCCCCATCAATCACAAATTCCGTTGCTTTAGAACGATACAAATCTACCTTTTGGAAATGATAACCACGTTCGCACATTTCTAAAGAAAGCTCAAGGACAGTTAGCAAACTTTTTTCCTTCGTAGAAGCTTCTAACCCTTTTGCATCAATTTCATCAATTTTTGACTTAATCATTTGTGAACCATTCACCATCGCGATAAGATCGAAGTCTGAAGCACGCACACTAAAGTATGCACAATAATAAAGAATTGGTAAATGTACTTTAAAATATGCAATACGCACTGCCATTAATACATATGCAGCAGCATGGGCTTTTGGGAACATGTATTTAATTTTCTTACATGAATCAATGTACCACCCAGGCACTTTATTAGCTTTCATTTCTGCTTCAAATTCTTCTGATAAACCTTTCCCTTTACGCACTGACTCCATAATTTTAAAGGCCAATGACGGCTCCAACCCTTGATAGATTAGATACACCATAATATCATCACGACAGCCTATAACTTCAGATAATACACATGTACCATTTTGGATTAATTCACTAGCGTTCCCTAACCAAACATCAGTACCGTGAGATAGTCCAGAAATTTGGACAAGCTCTGAAAATGTCGACGGTTTCGTTTCTTCTAACATTTGACGAACAAATCGTGTACCAAACTCAGGAATACCCAAAGTACCTGTTTTACAGTTGATTTGCTCAGCTGTAACACCTAATGACTCTGGTCCATTGAAAATTTGCATAACCTCTACGTCATCAGTAGGAATTGTTTTGGGATCAATTCCTGATAAATCTTGTAGCATACGAATAACTGTCGGATCATCATGTCCAAGTATGTCTAGTTTTAATACGTTATCATGGATTGAGTGGAAGTCGAAATGGGTTGTTTTCCATTCAGAATCCTGTGCATCTGCTGGAAACTGAATCGGCGAAAAATCGTAAATATCCATATAATCAGGTACTACGATAATACCGCCTGGATGTTGCCCTGTTGTTCGTTTAACACCCGTACACCCTTGTACAAGTCTGTCTACTTCTGCACCACGGAAATTTAAGTTATTGTCACTTGCATAACCTTTTACATATCCATATGCAGTTTTCTCTGCGACCGTACCAATTGTTCCCGCGCGATACACATACTCTTCGCCAAATAATACTTTCGTATAGTTGTGGGCTTGTGGTTGATATTCACCACTAAAGTTAAGGTCGATATCTGGAACTTTATCTCCTTTAAATCCAAGGAAAGTTTCGAATGGAATGTCGTGACCATCTTTTTGATAGGGCGTACCACATTCAGAACAATCCTTATTCGGGAGGTCAAAGCCTGACCCAACAGAACCGTCGTCAAAAAATTCTGCATGCTGGCAATTTGGACATACATAGTGTGGAGGTAAAGGATTTACTTCGGTAATTTCCATCATTGTTGCAACAAGTGACGAACCTACCGACCCCCTCGAACCTACCAAGTAACCATCATTTAATGATTTCTTCACAAGTTTATGTGAAATTAAATATATAACAGCAAATCCATGGCCAATAATCGATTTTAATTCTTTCTCAAGACGTGCTTCTACAACCTCAGGTAAGTTGGGTCCGTAAATAGAATGAGCCATATCATAACTCATATTACGTACTTCTTCGTCTGCACCCTCAATTTTAGGTGTATAAAGATCATCTTTTACCGGTTTCACATCGCCAATCATATTAGCAATTTTCTGAGGGTTCGTTACAACAATCTCTTTTGCAATATCGTCACCTAAAAAAGCAAATGCATCTAGCATTTCATTAGTAGTGCGGAAATGCACTTTTGGTAATGTATGACGATTCAATGGGTTTGCCCCACCTTGTGAACGGATTAAAATTTGACGGAATATAGCATCATTTTCATTTAAATAATGAACATTGCCTGTTGCCACAACAGGCTTATCTAATTTTTTTCCTAACTTGACAATTTTACGGATTATATCTTCTAAGTTCCATTCATCACGTACAAGTTCACTATCAATCAAATGTGAATATACAGCCTTTGGATGTACTTCTAAATAATCGTAGAATTTTGCAACTTGTTCTGCTTCTTCCATTGATTTTTGCATAACAGTTGTGAAAACTTCACCTTTATCGCAAGCTGAACCGATAATTAATCCTTCTCGGTACTTCGTTAACATTGAACGTGTAAGACGCGGGACACGGTAAAAAGTTTGCGTATGTGAAAAGCTAATAAGTTTAAAGAAATTCTTCAGACCGACATTATCAGTTGCTAAAATTGTACAGTGTGTAGGTCGAGCTCGTTTGTATGAGTCGCCTCCACCGATATTTTTGTTGAAATCATCGTGATATTTAATACCTTTTTCATCTGCTTCTTTTAAGAGATGTAAAAGTAGAAATCCTGTAGCTTCCGTATCATAAATTGCACGGTGATGTTGTGTTAATTCTATATTGAACTTTTTACATAAAGAATTTAATCTGTGATTCTTCATTTCTGGGTGTAAGAAACGTGCAAGCTCCAATGTATCAATAACCGGATGATTCTTCTCATCAATTCCTGCTTTTTTATAAGCTTCATATAAGAAACCTATATCAAATGAAGCATTGTGAGCAACAACAATTCCATCACCAATAAAATCATGGAATTTCTTTATCATATCCACAACTTCTGGTGCATTTCTAACCATATCATCTGTAATACCTGTTAGTTCGATCGTTGTTGCAGAAAGAGGATGATGAGGATTTGCAAAACTCTCGAATTTATCGACAACTTCACCATTAACGATTCTAACTGCAGCAAGCTCGATAATCGTGTCGTATGCAGCTGATAATCCAGTTGTTTCTACGTCAAAGACAACAAATGTATCCGTTTCAAGGAGGCGATGCTGTTCATCATATGCAATAGGTACACCGTCATCTACTAGATTGGCTTCTAATCCGTATAAAATTTTTATACCGTGCTTCTTACCCGCATTATAGGCATCTGGGAATGATTGAGCAACAGCATGATCTGTAATTGCAATTGCCGGATGTCCCCATTTAGCTGCTTGAGCAACAAGATCACCAACAGATGTAACGGCGTCCATTTGACTCATTGGAGTATGAAGATGTAGTTCGACACGCTTTTCACCTTCTGGAGCAGTATCTTTACGTAAGATAGGCTTTATTTCCATAATATCTTGTGCCATAACAATTAGATCACGAACAAATGTATCATTTTGAACGGAGCCTCGTGCCTTCACCCACATACCCTTTTTAGCCTGTTGCATAAGTGCAGCATCCTCTTTATCTCGTGAGAACATTTTAACTAAAATGGAATCAGTATAGTCGGTAATTTTCAAAGTCAGTAGCGATCGACCACTACGTAACTCTTTTACTTCTGCATCGAAAACAAATCCTTCAATCGTGATACGTCGTTCTTCATCTTGAATTTGTTGAATTTCCATCATTGCCTCATCTGGCTTTATAGGAATCCCCAGTTGGAATGGTCGGTCTGATACGTCTACACCACTTGGATTATCGTTGCGTTCTTTTTCACGCTTTTGCATATCTTCGACGGCTTTTTTTGCAAAAGCTTCCTCTTCTATACGGCGTTGTTCTAAAAATGCAAGTTGCGCTTCTGCTAATGCTTCAGTTGATTCATTAAGTTGAAAATCAATTGGCATATGCGGGAATCCATAGGTTTCATAAGCGTCCGCTATGATCTCTGTGTACTTTTTCTTAAGAGTCATCATTTCTAGCTCTTGTTGACAAGTGATCATCATTTTCTGACCATTCCATTCAGGCAGTTGTTTCACTAAACCTTCTCGCAATGGCGGGGATAGTTCATCTATGTCTTCAATCACTTTTAGCCAATAATCTGTTACTAATTCCTTTGAAATTGTTTGTTGCGGAGCTTTAATATCCAATTCAATTTGAGCAATTTGCGAAAATGCCTTTGTTAAGCGTGTTTCAAATTCGCGATACACACCAAATGGTAGAATCGCAGGTAATTTGAGAGAAAATCGCCAAACGCGTTCTTTTTTGTGTACGGTCATTCTAGCTAATTCAGCAGCATTAAAATAAGGCATATATACGTCTTCTGTTAAATCAATTTGTTGGAGCAGTAGTTGAAATTTCAACTTTGCGTCTTGCTCGTTTGTCATTATCCCACCTACCTTCTGTAAAAAAAGAAAAGAAGTACATTAAAGTACTTCCCCCTTTTGACTCATTCAACATTACTCAGCGTGAAAAAAGTTATTCAAACGATCGACTAACTCTTCTTTAGCCCATTCGAAAGTTTCGCCAGACTGTCTAAATTTCACTTCTAAAATACCTTCTGAAGCTTTTTTACCAATTGTAACACGTACTGGTAAACCGATTAAATCTGCATCTGCGAATTTAACTCCTGCACGCTCTTTACGATCATCATAAAGCACATCATAGCGATATGATTGCAACAATTTGTACGTTTCTTCAGTTAAGTTCTTTTGTGCCTCATCTTTTTCATTCACTGAAATCAAGTGAATATCATAAGGAGCAATTTGTTTTGGCCAAACAAAGCCATAGCTATCTTGGAATTGTTCTGCAACTGCAGCTACCAGGCGAGACACACCGATACCATAACAACCCATGATAAATGATTGAGCTCGTCCATTCTCATCCAGGAAAGTTGCTTTCATAGAGTCACTGTATGTTGTACCTAGTTTGAATACATGCCCAACTTCAATACCCTCAGCAAATTTAATTGTGCCCTTTCCGTCTGGAGATGGGTCGCCAATTTGAATAAAGCGTAAATCTTCAAAACGATCAATTGCAAAGTCACGGCCTGGATTTACATTAATATAGTGGAAACCGTCTTCATTTGCACCACATACACCGTTACGGATAGATTTGATTGCATTATCCGCAACCACTTTTACATTAATAGGAAGTTTTACAGGTCCCAAAGAACCAACATGACTACCTAGTAAATCAAAGATAACTTTGTCATCTGCTAACTCAACAGATTGTGCATCCAGTGCGTTTTTTAATTTAATATCGTTGATTTCATGATCTCCACGAGCTAATACAACAACTAGGTCGTCATCTACATTAAATACTAATGATTTAATACAAGATTCAGGTGATACTTTTAAGAATTCAACAATCTCATCGATTGACTTCTGGTCAGGTGTAGAAACTTTTTCAAGTTCTTTCATATCTTCATTTGAATGACTATACTCTACGTTTACTTCAGCCATTTCAATATTTGCAGCAAAACTTGATTCATCAGAGAACGCAATTGTATCTTCTCCAATTTCAGATAACACCATAAATTCGTGTGTATCTTTACCGCCTATTGAACCTGAATCTGCGATAACTGCACGGAAGTTTAAGCCAAGTCGAGTGAAAATATTCGTATAAGCTTTTACCATATCATTATATGTTTCATCTAAACTTTCACGTGTAGCATGGAATGAATATGCATCTTTCATAACAAATTCACGACCACGTAATAAACCAAAACGAGGGCGCTTTTCATCACGGAATTTATTTTGAATTTGATAAAGTGTTAATGGTAATTTTTTGTAAGATTTTACTTCATCACGCACTAAAGAAGTAATAACTTCTTCGTGTGTAGCTCCTAATGCAAAATCACGGTTATGACGGTCTTTTAAACGCATTAACTCTGGACCATATGCTTCCCAACGTCCTGTTTCTTGCCAAAGCTCAGCTTGCTGTAAAGCAGGCATTAACAATTCGACAGCATCGATTGCTTCCATTTCCTCGCGAACAATTTGCTCTATTTTTTTAAGTACTTTTGTAGCTAGTGGTAAGTATGAATAGACACCACTTGTATTTTGACGAATAAAACCTGCACGTAATAATAGCTGATGAGACTTAACGTCAGCATCAGCAGGTATTTCACGTAAGGTTGGGATAAATGTTTTGCTTTGTTTCATAAAAACCACACCTTTTGCGTTATTTATAATTATTTATTAAAAGAAAAATCTTTGAATATCGTTCCAAGTAACGACAATCATTAAAATCATTAACAACATAATACCAACAAAATGCACCATGCCTTCTTTTTGACGATCAACCGGTTTGCCACGTATAGCTTCAAAACCGAAGAATAATAGGCGTCCACCATCTAAAGCTGGTAGAGGTAATAAATTCATGATTCCTAGGTTGATACTTAAAATAGCTGCCCAGTTCATGACATTTGTCCACCCGTATTTAGCTACCTCTTCAGTTGCTTTGTATATACCAACAGGACCAGATAATGCATCTAGTGTAAATTTACCAGTTACAAGCATACCTAATAGTTCAAAGATTTTCATTGTCCATGTATACGTTTGCTCCACACCATACGAGAATGCTTTTAGTGGATTTTTTTCCATCGGACTTGAATATTGTACACCTATTTGTCCCATTTTTTGTTCATTTACTACAACTTCTTTTGGTGTTAGTGTAATTTGCGCTTTTTCTTCACCACGTTGTACATCCAAGGTCATTTCTTTTTTCGGGCTATTTTGAATAGCTTCAGATAATTCTTGCCAACTGTCAATCGCTTTGCCATTAATAGCCGTAACGACATCCCCTTTAGCGATACCCGCCGCTTGAGCTGGACTACCTTTTACTACATCAGCAATAACAGGCTCATTTGTTGGAATTCCCTGAACTAGTCCAATAACAATGAATATTATGCATGAAAGGATAAAGTTAAATAATGGCCCTGCAAAAATCGTCATTGCACGTTTACCTAATGATTTTGAATTAAACTGACGATCATAAGGAGCAATAATTGTTTCCGTGCCATTTTCATTAATAACTGCATCACGCGCTACATCATAACGCACAAGTTTTTCATCTTCGTCATAGCCTTCAATCCACAATTCCTTTTGTAGATCCGCCTTTTCAACTTCCAAAAATAACATGTCCGGTAGTTGCTTATTTTGATTTAAAACAATTTTTTCGATTTCATCTTTGTCATTCAGTTGCATACCGATTCTATAACCAGGTTGTAATTCGATATTGTCCATATCGTCTCCAGCCATTCGTACATAACCACCAAGTGGAAGTAATCGAATAGTATACAATGTTTCACCTTTTGTAATCCCTAAAATTTTAGGACCAAAGCCGATTGCAAATTCTCTAACTAAAATACCTGAACGTTTCGCAAAAATAAAGTGACCGAGCTCATGAAAAAATACAATTGAGCCGAACACTACTATGAATGCAATGATTGATTGCATGGAATCCCACCTTCTTCAGCTTGAAAAAATATCATTCAATCCTGTAGTTATTTTATCATGCTTTGAACTGATTTTCTCGTTTCTTTGTCTACGTGTAAAATAGTTTCTAAATCAGGTTGTAAAATGTTCACGTGTTTGTCCATAATTCTTTCAATAAGATCTTCAATTTCCAAGAATTTAATCTTTTCTTGCAAAAAAGCTCCAACAGCTGCTTCATTTGCCGCATTCATGGCTGTAAGAATTGTCCCTCCCATTCGACCTGCTTTATATGCGAAATCAAGGCAGCGGAAACGTTGTAAATCTACATTTTCAAAATGTAATTGAGATATTTTCGCCAAATCAAGACGTTCTGCGGTTGAACGTGGTAAACGCTCAGGATAACTAAGAGCATATTGAATTGGTGTTCGCATATCAGGTGTACCTAGTTGAGCCATAATACTAGTATCATGATATTCAACCATTGAGTGAATAATACTTTCTCTATGTATTAACACGTCAATATTATCATAATCCACATCATATAACACTGCCGCTTCAATGACTTCAAGTCCTTTATTCATCAATGTTGCTGAATCAATTGTAATTTTGGCTCCCATTGACCAGTTCGGATGATTTAACGCCTCTTTTATAGTTACGTTTTTTAAATCTTCACGCGTTTGATCGCGGAAACTACCACCAGAAGCAGTTAATATTAAACGTGAAATGTCTTTTCGGTTCTCGCCGTGCATCGATTGCCATAAAGCTGAATGTTCACTATCTACTGGTAAAATTGCCACACCATGTTTTTTAGCTTCCGACATTACTATATGACCGGCAGTAACTAATGTTTCTTTATTAGCAATGGCAATATTCTTCTTAGCTTTAATCGCAGCTAATGTTGGTTCTAATCCAACACTACCTAATACTGCGTTGACCAACACATCAGCTTCAGGGCAAGTAGCTACGTCTAGTAAGCCTTGTGCACCAAAAACAAAATCAGTTTTCGGAAACTCTTTTTGCAATGCAACTGCATCTTCAGCCAATTGCACTGATACGATAAGAGGTTTAAATTCCTTTACAATTTCACGTGTTTTTTCGATATTTTTCCCTGCAGAGAAGGCTACAAGTTGAAACGAATCTTTATGGTCCTTCACAATATCTAACGTTTGAATACCAATAGATCCTGTTGCGCCTAGTAAACTAATTGATTTCATCAAAATATTCTCCTTCTTCATCCAACAAAGTGCAAGAAATGCAACAATGGTAATACAAATAATAAACTATCAAAACGGTCTAAAATACCGCCATGTCCAGGTAATATTTTACCGGAGTCCTTTACATCATAATGACGTTTAATCGCTGATTCTACTAAATCGCCCAATTGACCGAAAATAGAAGCAATAACCGTTACAATAATTAAAGTGACATATGTTGTTTCAATACCAACAATCAGTTGGAATAGTATTGCAAAGACAATAGCGGTAACAATCCCGCCTACAAATCCTTCAATTGTCTTATTTGGTGAAATTTCTGGCCACAATTTGTTTTTTCCAAGCTTGCGCCCTACAAAATAAGCACCTGAGTCAGTTGTCCACACGATAACCAAGGCATAGATAACATATTCTAACCCTTCCATTCGTGTTTCAATCAAATAATGGAAACCCATACCTACATAAAGCACACTAATAATAACAAACCCTACTTCATCATAGGTGAACTTGTTTTTAATTAGCACTGTATAAATTAGTAATAGAATAGCACCTAAAAATAGAAATTCCATTTTCGAATAAGATGTTACTTCTAAAACTTTTGCCTCCCAATCATTTGGCATTAGCAAAATAAACATTGTTAGTAATGTTAGAATGCCTTGTACTGAAAATAGCGATATACCCTTCATTCGTAAAATTTCATACAGACCAACTGCTGCCATCGCATATACTAATAACGAAAATGGAAGTCCTCCCAAAACAACAAATGGTATAAATAACGCAGCAGCAATGACGCCTGTGATAATACGCTGTTTCACGTTTTATTCCCCTTTCAATCCTCCGTATCGACGATTACGTTTTTGATAATCGTTCACCGCATCTAAAAGTGAATGTTCGTCAAAATCCGGCCAGAGCGTGTCAGTAAAACAAAATTCAGTATATGCTAGCTGCCAAAGCATAAAATTACTCAAACGAATCTCTCCGCTTGTACGAATTAATAAATCAGGTTCTGGTAACTCACTAGTCATTAAATGCGTTGAAATACTATCTTCTGTAATATCTTCCAATGCAATTTCACCATCTTGAGCTTTCTGAACTAATTGTTGTACCGCTGATACTATCTCAGAACGGCTACCATAATTTAGTGCAAAATTTAATACCATCCCTGTATTTTTTTCCGTATCTTTCATCGCTTTTTTTACAGCATTTTGTGTATGTTCAGGAAGAGAGTCCATTTCTCCAATCATAGCGATTCGAATATTCAGTTCCATGAGTTCGGGTAAAAATGAAGTTAAAAATTCCTCAGGTAAGCGCATTAAAAATTCTACTTCCATTTTAGGTCGCTTCCAATTTTCAGTTGAGAAAGCATACAAAGTAAGAGCCTTCACGCCAATCGCATTTGCAGCCCTTGTAATTTTACGAACATTTTTCATACCTTCATGGTGACCAGCTACACGTGGCATTGCACGTTTTTTTGCCCAACGACCGTTACCATCCATAATAATAGCAATGTGTTTGGGCACAATTTCTCCAGTCATATCTGAAATTCGTTCCTGTAAATTTCGATTTTGTTTATCTGATTTTCTCCATACGAGTTTATTCAACATTTAGAATCCTCCACTAGCTTACAAATCGGAACGTATACTTCATCTATCATATCAAAAATAAGAATTCTTTTCCTTAATCTTGTTTAAAAAAAAGACGTCCCCTTAGTTAGGACGTCTTTTAGAAAACAAGGTTCTTGAAATTAAACTGCCATTATTTCTTTCTCTTTTTCTTTAGCAAGTTCATCAACTTTTACAATGCTTTCGTCTGTAGCCTTTTGGACATCATCAGCATAGCCGCGTAAATCGTCTTCTGTAATATCGCCATTTTTTTCGAGCTTTTTGAAATCCTCATTTGCATCACGACGCACGTTACGAATTGCAACTTTAGCATCTTCAGCAGACTTTTTAACGACTTTAACAAGTTCTTTACGGCGCTCTTCAGTTAATGCAGGGATTGCTAAACGAATTACATTCCCATCATTAGTTGGTGTAATACCAATATCTGATTTCATTAGTGCTTTTTCGATATCACCTAGAACTGTTTTGTCATATGGTTGAATTACTAAAAGACGAGCTTCAGGAACAGATATACCTGCTAATTGATTAATTAGTGTTGGTGCACCGTAATATTCAACTGAAATTCGGTCTAATAGTGAAGCGTTCGCACGTCCAGCACGAATTGAAGCTAGTTCGCGAGAATACGCGTTGATTGTTTTTGTCATTTTCTCATTCGCTTGAGTCATCACTTCTTTAGGCATTACGAATTCCTCCTAACAACTGTGCCAATAGTTTCACCCTGAACGGCACGTTTAATATTTCCATTCTCCATTATTGAGAATACTATGAGCGGGATATCATTGTCCATACAAAGTGTTGAAGCAGTAGAATCCATTACCTGCAAACCTTGTTGAATAACTTCTAAGTATGTCAAATTATCATATTTTACTGCATCTGCATTTGTTTTTGGATCAGCTGAATATACGCCATCTACATTGTTTTTCGCCATTAATATTACATCGGCGTTAATCTCAGCTGCACGTAATGCAGCTGTTGTATCTGTCGAGAAGTAAGGATTACCTGTACCAGCCGCAAAAATAACTACGCGTTTTTTCTCTAAATGGCGTACTGCTTTACGACGAATATAAGGTTCCGCTACTTGTGTCATAACTATTGAAGATTGCACGCGTGTTTCAACACCAAGGTTTTCTAATGAATCTTGTAATGCTAAAGCGTTCATCACAGTAGCTAACATACCCATATAGTCCGCATTTGCACGTTCCATACCCATTTCGCTACCGATCTTACCTCTCCAAATATTACCGCCGCCAACAACAAGGGCAACTTCTACTCCTAGGTCCACAACTTCTTTAATTTGTTCTGCTACTGATTTTACGATATTAGGAACAAGTCCGAAGCCTTGATCCCCTGCTAAAGCCTCACCGCTTAATTTGATGACGACTCTTTTGTATTGTGGCACACTCATTGGAAACCTCCGTCATACTTTTTTCTTGAAAAATAGGGAACACGAAAAGCTGTGCTCCCTAGTCTGATATATTAAATGTGTAATAATTAGTTACCTTTAACTTGGTTCATTACTTCTTCAGCAAAGTTGTCTTCGCGTTTTTCAATACCTTCGCCCACTTCATAGCGTACGAATGATTTTAAAGTACCGCCAGCAGCTTTAACGAAATCGCCAACTTTTTGGTCTGGGTTTTTAACGAATGGTTGGTCAAGAACACAGATTTCTTCGAAGTATTTACGTAGACGGCCTTCAACCATTTTAGCTACGATATTTTCTGGTTTACCTTCGTTAAGAGCTTGTTCAGTTAATACTTTACGCTCGTGATCGATTTCTTCTTGAGAAATTTGGTCATGAGTAATGTATTTAGGATTTAAAGCTGCAACGTGCATAGCTACGTCTTTAGCGACTGAAGAATCAGTTGTTCCTTCAACTACAGTTAATACGCCGATACGACCGCCCATGTGTAGGTATGGTCCGAATGAGTCAGCGTCAGTTTTTGTAGCGATTTCAAAACGACGAAGAGTGATTTTTTCACCAATTTTAGCAATCGCATTTGAAATGTGATCCGCTACTGTTAAACCGTTTTCCATAGTAGATTCTAAAGCCACTTCAACTGAAGCAGGTTTAGTAGCTAGAAGGTAAGCTGCTAATTCTTTTACAAGAACTTGGAAGCCTTCGTTTTTAGCTACGAAGTCAGTTTCAGCATTTACTTCAACTAGTACAGCTTCGTTTCCTTCTTCTAAAATGAAAGTTGTACCTTCAGCTGCAATACGATCTGCTTTTTTAGCTGCAGAAGAAAGACCTTTTTCACGTAGGAAGTCGATTGCTGCGTCCATATCTCCGTCTACTTGTACTAATGCTTTTTTACAATCCATCATACCGGCACCAGTTTTTTCGCGTAATTCTTTTACCATTTGTGCAGTTACTGCCATTGTTAGTTCCTCCTTGTGTAATCATGTTATGAATTTTTTTGTTTTCTCAAAAAAAGGCGATAAGAGGGTTTAGCCGCTTATCACCTGTTTCTTACTTGTGAATTACTCTGCTGCAGCTTCAGTAGCTGGAGCTTCTTCTTCACCTTGTTTAGACTCAATTAAAGCGTCTGCCATTTTTGCAGTTAATAATTTAACAGCGCGAATTGCATCGTCATTTGCAGGAATAACGTAGTCGATTTCATCTGGATCACAGTTAGTATCAACAATACCTACAAGAGGGATGTTTAGTTTGCGTGCTTCAGCAACAGCAATACGTTCTTTACGTGGATCTACAACGAACATAACATCAGGAATACCTTGCATGTCGCGGATACCGCCTAAGAATTTAACTAAACGTTCGTGTTGTTTTTTAAGTTGAACAACTTCTTTTTTAGGAAGAACTTCGAAAGTACCGTCTTCTTCCATTTTTTCGATTTGTTTCATACGAGCAACACGTTTTTGGATAGTACCGAAGTTAGTTAAAGTACCACCTAACCAACGTTGGTTAATATAGTAGTTACCAGAACGCTCTGCTTCTTCTTTGATAGCTTCTTGTGCTTGTTTTTTCGTACCAACGAAAAGCACTTTACCACCATCAGCACCAACTTGGCGCATGAAGTCATAAGCTTCCTCTAATTTTTTAACAGTTTTTTGTAAATCGATAATGTAGATACCGTTACGCTCAACAAAAATGTATTTCTTCATTTTTGGGTTCCAACGGCGAGTTTGGTGACCGAAATGTACACCAGCCTCAAGTAATTGTTTCATAGAAATTACTGACATGTGTGTTTCCTCCTGAAAATGGTTTTTTTGTCCTCCGTATTCGTCATTTGTAAGAGTAACTCTATTAAAAGAGCACCTGCTCCATACATCAGAATACGTGTGTATTGTAACACCACTTGCTACTATATCACACAATACTTACAACTGCAACAAATTTAGTGTTTAAACTTTAGTATCAGTTCAATTTCAGTTTTACCTTTTTGTAAAGATTTTGCAATTTCTTCGATTGATCGACCTTGAGAATATAGTTCTCGAACTTGATCCTCTACCGAAATTTCTATGCCTGCTACGGTCTCTTTTTCCGTTTGAAGAACTGCTTCAAACGTTTGGTGTTTTTTTTGTGGTTGAGTTTGGTTCTGTTTATAAGCTTTTGCTGCAACATTTTTTGATGCACTAATTGTTGATAGTAAAAAAGCTTCTTCGCTTTTTTGCTTTTGTTCCCTTTCAGGTACAACTGGAACTTCTTTTTCTTCCAACAATTGTACCACCGGCTCATTGTTAGTTGTTTTATTTATTATATTAATGTTGGAAAGCTCTTCGATTAATCGATTGTTTTCATCACGCATTTCAGCCAAATATGCACCAACAGCATTATCCATGTCATCTTTTAAACGCTCTTGTTTTACTTCAATATCTTTAAAACGAGAAAGCTTAGTATATAGCATGATAATTAAAAAGAAGCTGATGATTTGCGCCATGAATAAAAAGACAAGTATTGCAACTACCATTGTTGCTCCTAACCGCTATAATCCACAAATTGTCCTTTATATGGATGTTTAGCTTTTTCTTTCACTTCTTCTGAGTCATGCTTTTTCTTACTATTCTTGCCACTACCTGATTGATTATTCGCAGATGGATCTTCATCTTTAATCTCATCGGTACTTTCCGATTCCAATACAGAAGTGCGATTGCGCTCAATTTGGCGTTGCAAAGCTGCATTGGCCAAGTCTTGGTTCGTGTTTACTTGTTGTTGTGCTTGGTCAGCCATTTTACCCGCTTCAAATGTTTTTGGAATAGCTATTTGAAGCTCGACACCTTTTAAGCTCATACAACATGCCTCCATTTATGCATTTTGCATTTCAGATGATAATAGATTCCGCAATTTAAATAATGCTTTTGAATGGATTTGTGAAATACGTGAAGTTGAAAGCTCTAGCATTTCTCCAATTTCAGTGAGTGTCATTTCTTCTGTATAAAACAGACTTAATACAAGTTGCTCTTTCTCATTTAACTTCAATATATTGTCCGCAAGATCCCCGAGTAATTCCATTTTCACAACTTCTTGTTCAGGTGTTTTCACAGTATCATCACGAATAATAAATGATTTACCTTCATGATCATCCTGTTCTGAAGACTGCTCGTCCATTGATAATACATTTGAAATAAAGTGTTCTTGCATTGTTTGATAGATATCATCAACAGGCACATCTAAAGTAGCAGCAATTTCCTCTGGTGTTACATGACGCATTAAACGTTGTTCTAACGACTCAATTTGTGCATCTAATTTTTTTGCTTTTTCACGAGCAGAACGTGGAAGCCAATCTTCTTTTCTAAGACCATCAATAATAGCACCACGAACGCGAAATGATGCATATGTATCAAATTTCAAATCACGAGTTGGATCAAATTTATTTAATGCATCGAAGAGTCCCATCATTCCAAGGCTTGTTAATTCATCCCTTGACACATTTTTAGGTAAGCCAGTACTAATACGCTGTACGTGATAGGATACTAATGGGATATACTTTCGTATTAGCAAGTCTCCTGCACGAGGATCTCGTTCAGCAGTCCAGCTACTCCAAAGCTTCTGCTCTTCATTTACAGTTGGTTGCATCGCCGAATCCTCCCATTTAGTAAAGTACAATTTGTAAATCTATTATATCAATCTATTTCTGTATAAAATCCTCTAATTCCAAGCAAATCATGATCATTTGATGTCTTCTAACATCATGGATTGAACTACTTTTGCTACTTCTTCAGCATTTTCTTCAATGTTATTATTCGTTTGACCAGTCTGTTGCTCTTTTACTTGTTCATTGTTCATTGCAAGTTCACCCTCAGCATGAGTCTCTTCTGATAGTGGTGAAAAAAAGACAAATGCAATGACAAAACGTACTAAAAACGCAATTAAAAATACGACTAACGCAACAATAAATGAACTTGATAATATCGTCGTTGGCGTCTTAAATGATTGGAATGTTATGAAAAAATAAATTGAAAATCCAATCAGAGAAGCCCAACAATTCCATAAAATAGAACCAACCATTATATATCTTTCACTCCTTGATTTACTGTTCGAATATTTAATTTGGTCGTTTGTAAATCAAACTCTATCGTTCGACCACTACTACCACCAGTATCTTCCGCAATTAGAGGAATGGACAGTTTCTTTAATTGCAACTTCACAGCCTCTACATTGCGCGGTCCAATTCTCATAGAATCTCTACTCGATGTAAATTGGAACATCTGCGCCCCTCCAGCTATTTTTGCTTTTAGCTTAAAAAGTTGGATCCCCTCTTGTTTCAGTTGATTTACCATGGCAGGAATACCTGTATCGGCAAATTTCGCCACATTGATCGAGTCTGTTCTACCGAGTTGTGAATCTGGAAGCATCACATGAATTAACCCTGCTATCCCTTTTGATTCATCATATAACACTACACCTACACATGAACCTAATCCAGATGTTCGGATTGTGTTAGGCGCTTTTGCTACGTCCATTTGAGCTATTCCTACTTTGACTACACTAGGGCTATCTATCATATTAAGAAACTCCTAATGCTCTAAAAATAGATTCAAAGGAGTCGGGATCAGGTAACAAGAAGAAATGTCCTCTTACAGTCTCTGTATCTCCCATATTTTCTTCATAAATCGTAGTATCAATGACGATAACATGATCGCTCACTTGAGATACTTCAATTAATCCAAAACTGATAATAGCACCAAACATATCAATACTTAACGCAGGTGGAGTTGGATAAATTTTCAAACCAGTGAAATCCGAGAGCGCTGATAAGTATGAGCCCGATAAAATATTTCCGAGCTCTTGCATTGCAGAAAAACCTAATTCGGAAACAGGTGTTTTACGGAAATCAAAGCCTTCATCTCGTATTAATTTTTGTATGAAGTGATTAGCTTGTTCAATCGGTAGAATAAAGAACATTCCACCTTTAGCATCTCCTTCAATTCTCAAATAGATGCCAGCGACTACTTGTTCCGCACCGCCACCTCTTTCCATCATTTCATTAAATGACACCATTTCAACTTTCGGTACACGCATATCTATTTTTGTATTCAATAAAGATGAAAGAGCAGTAGCAGCATGCGCTGCTCCAATGTTACCAATCTCTTTCAAAACATCTAAATGTAATGACGTGATTTTATCTTGAAATGTCATAGGTTCATACCTTTCTTTACTTTAACGTATTTAGTACTTTATCTAAATGAAGCAAAATAAGAAGGCGCTTACCGACTTTCGCAACACCTGAAATGAATTCTTCTTCTAATGAACCAACCACTTCAGGTTGCGGTTCAATTGATTCCTTTGGTATATCCATTACATCATTAGCTGCATCAACAATAAATCCTACTTCCATTTCATCCAATGAAATAATGATGATTCTAGTACTTTCATTATCTGAAGAAGTATCCAAGTCAAAACGTTCGCGTAAATCAATGATTGGCGTTACTACACCTCGTAAGTTGATAACACCTTTCACGTATCTCGGTGTTTTTGGAACACGTGTAATATGCATTGTTTTTTCAATTCCTTGAACTTGACTAACAGGAATTGCGTACTCTTTATCTGCCAATTGAAAAACAATTACTTTCAAACTTTCTATATCGAGCGTATTTACCATCATTTACACCTCTTTCAATCATTTCATTATTTAATAAGCGCGTTACAGTCTACGATTAATGCAACTTTTCCGTTACCAAGAATTGTTGCACCAGAAATAGCAAAGACATTTGTTAAATAATTTCCTAAAGCTTTCAGAACAATTTCTTGTTGTCCAATAAATGAATCAACAACTAGTCCAGCCATTTTCTCACCTTTACGGACGATGACCACTGAATGGAACTCTTCATCTATTGCTTCATTACGTGGTACTTCAAAGATTTCCTCTAAAAATACAAGAGGCACAACTTTTCCGCGGAAATCAATTACTTTTTGATTGTGTGCATTCATAATATCCGAAGAGCGAATAATTGATGTTTCAATAATTGAAGATAAAGGAATTGCATAAATCTCTTTTTCAATTTCCACAAGCATTACAGAAATAATAGATAATGTTAACGGTAGTTGAATTGAGAACAATGAACCTTTACCCTCAGTCGATTCGATTGTAATATTCCCACCTAAAGATTCTATTGTGGATTTAACTACATCTAGTCCTACACCACGACCGGATACGTCTGAAATAACGTCTGCCGTTGAGAACCCGGATGATAAAATTAATTCATTTACTTGATTGTCTGTCATTGATGCTGCAACTTCTGGCGTTACGACACCTTTAGAGATTGCTTTAGACAATACTTTTTCACGGTTAATACCTGCGCCGTCATCCTCTAATTCGATGAAGACATGGTTACCGCTATGGTAAGCACGCAGAACAATTGTACCTTCTTCTGGTTTTCCTTTAGCACGACGTACTTCAGGGCTCTCAACACCATGATCTAAGCCATTGCGAATTAAGTGAACAAGTGGATCACCGATTTCATCAATAACAGTACGATCTAATTCTGTTTCAGCTCCGATAATTTCTAGATTTACTTTTTTGTTTAATTCACGCGTTAACTGTCGCACCATTTTAGGGAAACGATTAAATACTGTTTCAACTGGCACCATTCGCATTGTTAAAATGATATTTTGTAAGTCCCCAGAAATTCGGGACATTCTTTCAACTGTTTCATTTAGTTCGCTATGATTTAATTCTGACGCGATTGATTGTAAACGCCCACGATCAATTACTAACTCTTCAAACAGATTCATTAAAATATCAAGTCGTTCAATATTCACACGAATTGTTTTACTAGTTGCGTGACCACCACCATTTTTTACAGGTGTCTTTTTAGCAGCAGGTGCATCGACAGATTCTTTCTTGGCAACCTGTTGTTGTGGTTGTTCTACAACGGCTTGTTCAATTTGTGGAGTTTCTACCGTTCCTAGCATTGCTTGATTTAAGACTTGGAAATCAACTAGCTGTACAATGACACGATCTACTTCAGATACTTTTAACAATTTCTTTTCAATATCTTCAGCTGGCTCTTTTGTTATAAAGGCAATATAGAAGTCATTATCAAATTGCTCTTCTTCAAGCTTTTCAACAGAAGGAGATGATTTGATAACATCACCCAATTTTTCAAGTAATTCAAACACCATATATACGCGTGCTGCTTTTAATAAACAATCTTCACGTAGATGAACTGAAATTTCATAAGTGTTAAAGTCTTGTTCTTGTGATTGTTGTATAACCGTTAATTCAAAGTCATCGTATTCAAGTAACACTGCGGGTTCAACATTTGTAGTTGCTGCCACTTCGTTATTTGAAATTGTATTCGTAAATACTTCACCTAATTCAATTTTCTTTAGAGATTCTACTGTTGCACTTACATCCTTTTTCCCATCTCCACCACTTGCAATATCGTTAACCATTTCTTCAAGATGGTCTACTGACTCAAAGACAACATCCAAAATTTCTGGTGTAACCTTAATCTTTTCGTTACGAATAGCATCTAAAACATTTTCCATTTTATGAGTTAAATCAGCTAAATCTTCGAAGCCCATTGTCGCTGACATACCTTTTAATGTATGAGCATTACGGAAAATATCATTCACAATTGCTAAATCATCTGGGTTTTTCTCTAATTCTAGTAGACTTTCACTACAAGACTGAAGATGCTCTTTACTTTCATCAATAAACACTTCTAAATATTGATTCGTATCCATAGAATGGCCCCCTTTAAGGCAAATATTTCATTATCGTATCTGCAATATCATCTACATCCGCTACTTCATCAACTAATCCAGTTTCAAAAGCAGCTTTAGGCATGCCATACACAATACATGTATTAGCAGATTCAGTAATGGCTATAACTTTTCCTGTATTCTTTAATTGAATTAAACCCTTCGTTCCATCGGCACCCATTCCCGTCATAATAACGGCTATTTTATCAATTTCATGAAATTGACAAGTATCTTCAAAAAGTACGTCAACAGAAGGTCTATGCCCTCCACGAGGAGGCTCTTGAGCATCTAGTGTGATGCCATAAGACATACCTATTTTGCGAAGTTTCATATGATAGCCACCAGGAGCTATGTAAGCAACTCCATTTTGCAAAATGTCACCATTTTCAGCTTCTTTTACAGTAATATCAGCCAGTTGATCTAATCGATTGGATAATGACTTTGTAAAACCAGCAGGCATATGTTGAACTATTAGGATGGGAGCTTTGATGGTTGCCGGTATTTTAGTAATGACTTCTTGTAAAGCTCTTGGACCTCCAGTTGAAGTACCAATAAGTATCAGTTTCTTAGTATGAGCTGACCATTCTTTTTTGACTTGTGTTGCAGCTGTTTCAGCCATTCTTATCTGTTGCTGAACTCTCGGTACATTTCGTGATAAAAGACCAGAACCACTCAATTCTCCAGTTAATTTAGTTGTATTTGATTGGACAATCGTTTGCCGAAGTTTTGAAACTTGTACATTTGCAGCATGTTCAACTTTATACACAAGATCATTTTTGATTTTATGTAAATCAAGCGAAATTGTACCACTAGGTTTAGCAATAAAATCAACAGCACCATTTGCCATTGCTTCTAAGGTCGAATCCGCACCCCGTTCTGTCGTACTTGATAGCATAACAACCGGTACTGGTGACTCTGCCATGATTCTTTTAAGAGCTTCTAAACCATTCATTTCTGGCATTTCAACATCCATAGTCACAACATCAGGCTTAAGGCTTTTAATCTTGCGCAATGCATCATTACCGTTACGAGCCGTGCCTATAACTTGTATTTTAGTATTATCCGTAAAAAAATCTGATATGAGCTTCCTCATAAAAGCAGAATCATCAACGATGAGTAACTTTTTCGGTTGAGAAATGTTCAACTAATCACGACCTTTCGAAAAAATACTCTTCAATTTAGACAAAAACTTATTCGTCTGAGCCGGTGCATGTACTTCCTCAATGCAATCTTTCATATAACGATAAGTTATATCTCGTAACGTTTTCGTAATTGGCGCATTTGGAAATAAAATCGAAAAAGGAACTTGTTTACGAACAGCCTGTCTTACAAGTGGGTCTTCAGGTAAAGACCCTAACACAGTGACTTCTTTTGACAAAAATCGTGACATAGCATGGCTTAAACGTCTAAGGGCATCAGGACCTTCTTCTTGATCCATTGTACGATTACAAAGAAGATAGAATTTTTTCTCTGGGTCTTTAAAGTGAATATATTTCATCATTGAATAAGCATCTGTAATTGATGTTGGCTCAGTTGTAGAAATGACAATAATATCTTCAACAGCGACTAACAAATCTAAAGACCAATTAGTTGCTCCTGCTCCCATATCGAACACTATGTAATCAAATGACTTTTGCAACGCTTCAAATGCTTCAATCAAACGATTAAACATTTTATCAGACCATTCCATTAGCCCAACCATACCCGTACCACCGGAAATATATTGCAAACCATTTGGCCCCTCAAAAATAACCTCTTGTAATGAACACTCCCCCTGTAAATAGTCCTTCAAACTTTTCCTAGCACTTTCACCTAAAAGAATATGAATATTGCCCATCCCGATATCCATATCAACAATGACAACTTTTTTACCATAAGAGGCTAAAGTATTAGAAAAATTCGTGGTGAAATTGCTTTTTCCAACGCCACCTTTACCACTGACAACCGCAATAGATTTCCCTATTAATCCTTGGCTACGCATCATATACATTCTTAAAGATTCTGCTTGATCTCTCATTTCCTATCTCCTTGAAAGAACAATTCAACTACACTTTCTAAAGAAGCCTCCTCAATATCCTCTGGTACTTCTTGACCAGTCGTATAGTAAGCAAGTCCTTTATTATATTTAACCATTAAATTAATCATTGAGCCAATAGAATTTGTTTCATCAAGCTTAGTAAATATTAGTTTAGTAATAGGAAATGCCAAAAATTGTTGAATTATCGTTTCCATGTCTCGCTCTTTTGATGTCATTGATAGGACTAAAAAGCTTTCCATGTTTTGTTCGAAATCGATTAATTTTTGTAAATCTTCTACGTACTTCACTTCTTTGTAGTTACGCCCAGCGGTATCTATAAAGATTAAATCTAGATGATCAAATTTTTCTAGCGCATGTTCATAGTCTTGTTTGTTGTAAACAATCTCTACAGGTGCTTGTAATAAATTCGCATACGTTTTCAATTGTTCAATCGCAGCAATTCTATACGTATCAGTCGTAATGAAACCTATTTTTTGTTTCTTCTCAAGTACGGCTCTAGCAGCCATTTTGGCAATTGTTGTCGTTTTACCAACTCCAGTTGGTCCTAAAACGTTTATATATTTTTTCTCATAAGAAATGCCACCGAAAGGAAGTTGTTCAATACTAGCTATTAGAGATTCTTTTGCAAGTTTGAAAAGCTCCTCTTGCAATAAATCTCCTTTACTATTTTTTATAATTGCAAAAAGCTCATCACCAATACATGTGACAAGCTCTTGATTTAGCTCCTGTTTCTCTAGTTGTTCAATCAGAGGTAAGAGTTCATCTGGATACTTGGCCCCTACAGAGTGTCGTTGCATTGATTGCATAAGTAATTTTAGATCAGCTATTTCTTTTTTGATTTCTTCAGAATTTTGATCTGAATGAATACTTTTTTCAATCAAAGGCTGAACTGGAGCTAGAAGAGGCGCAGACTCTCTTACTTCTGCGCGATCTAGCCCTGCTACCACTTCAATACTTTTCTTTTTGAATAATCCTAAAAAACCCTTTGAATAAACTACTTTTGAATTGACAATGACTGCATCATCACCAAAATCAGCACGAACTTTTTTCATTGCGGCTGGCATTGACGGTGCTACATACTTTTTCATTTTCATTCAACATTCACCACCCCAACACTTTGGATCTCAATTGATGCTTCCAGTTCATTATACGAAAGAATTGGAATTTGAGGGAAATATCTCTCTGTCAATTGTCGTAGGTACATTCGAACAGCTGGTGAGCATAAGATCACCGGAGATTGTTCAAAGAATGCAATACGTTCTATTTCTCTTGCAATAGATTCTAATATCGCTTGAGAATCTTGTGGATCCATCGCTAAATAGTTTCCGTGATCCGTTTGTTGAATACTATCTGCAATCATTTTTTCCACTTTAGCAGCTACAGTTAATACTTTTAATTCTGGCTGACTGCCTGCATGCTGAGCAGTAATTTGACGAGCAAGTGCTTGGCGGACATACTCAGTAAGAACATCTACATCTGATGTTAGCTTTGCATAATCTGCTAATGTCTCGAAAATAATTGGTAAATTGCGAACTGAAACATTTTCTTCCAATAATTTTGCCAATACTTTTTGAATTTCACCAATTGATAATGGCGTTGGTGTTAACTCTTCAACTAAAATTGGTGCTGATTCTCTTAAATGATCGATTAATTGTTTTGTTTCTTGGCGACCAAGTAAGTCTGAAGCGTTTGCACGAATAATTTCAGTCAAATGAGTAGAAACAACACTAGGCGGATCTACTACTGTATACCCAAGCATTTCGGCTTCCTCTTTCACTTGCTCAGTAATCCATTTTGCAGGTAAACCAAATGAGGGCTCTACTGTATCGATTCCTTCAATGGAGTCATCATCTCCAGGACTCATTGCTAAGTAGTGATCTAATAATAGTTCACCTTGCGCAAGTTCGTTCCCTTTTATTTTGATACGATATTCATTCGGTTGTAATTGAATATTATCGCGAATACGAACAACCGGAATGACAATCCCTAACTCAAGCGCAAGTTGTCGTCGAATCATTACAACACGATCTAATAAATCCCCACCCTGGGCTGCATCTACTAATGGTATTAATCCATATCCGAATTCAAATTCAATTGGATCAACATTCAATAAATTAATGACATTTTCTGGACTTTTCAGATTATCAGAAGCCACTTCTTCTTCAATTTCTTGTAACTCTTCAATTTCTTCTTGTTTTTGATGACTTATACGATAGGCGACGAATGCAAGTAGCCCAGCCAATGGCACTGTATAAATTAATTCAATTGGAGTTACAATCCCTAACAGAAAGATTGTACCTGCTGCAATATACAACAACTTCGGATTAGCAAGTAATTGCCCCGTAATATCTGTACTTAAATTACCGTCAGAAGCTGCGCGGGTTACTACAATACCAGTTGCTGTAGAAATTAATAATGCTGGAATTTGTGATACTAAACCGTCACCTACTGTTAAAGTAGAGAACAAATGCACTGCTTCAGAAAACTCTAAATCCATTTGCACAACGCCGATAATCATTCCTACAAGCAGGTTAATGATGACGATAATAATACCTGCAATGGCGTCCCCTTTTACAAATTTTGTGGCACCGTCCATAGCTCCGTAGAAATCGGCCTCATTACTTACTTTTTCACGTCTTTGACGAGCATCTGTTTCAGAAATTAATCCTGCATTTAAATCTGCATCAATCGCCATTTGCTTACCTGGCATCGCATCCAATGTAAAACGGGCTGCAACTTCAGAAACACGCTCAGACCCTTTCGTAATAACGATAAACTGAATGATTATCAAAATTACGAACACGACTAAACCGACAAGAATATTGCCACCTACAACAAAGGTACCAAATGTTTCAACTACGTTCCCAGCTTCACCACCACTTAAAATTGCTCGGGTTGTTGAAACATTTAATCCTAAGCGAAACAATGTAAGTAATAAAAGTAATGATGGGAAAATTGAAAATTGAAGTGCCTCTTGCATGTTCATAGCTGTTAATAAAACTAATAACGCTAGCGATATATTAATAATAATGAGAAAGCTTAACATCCACGGAGGTAGAGGGATAATGAGCATCGCTACAATTAAAATAACTGCCGATAATACCCCTATGTCGCGAATTTTCATACTTGTCCCTCCTGCTTAAAACTTTAAATTTTGCGTTTAATACGGTATACATAAGCTAAAACTTCCGCAACCGCTTTGAAAAACTCGTCTGGGATGCGGCCCCCAACTTCCACTTGATCGTACATTGCTCTAGCCAATGGTCTATTTTCCACCATCTCAACATCATTTTCTTTGGCAATCAATTTAATCTTTTGTGCGATAAAGTCGGTCCCTTTAGCTACAACTTTTGGCGCATCCATACTTTCATCATCATACTGCAGCGCGATTGCATAATGGGTTGGGTTGGTTATAACCACGTCCGCTTTAGGTACTTCCGACATCATACGACGCATGGCCATTTCACGTTGACGTTGTTTAATTTTTGATTTTATGAGAGGGTCACCCTCGGTATTTTTATATTCATCTTTAATATCCTGCTTGGACATTTTTAAGTTTTTTTCATAATCAAACTTCTGGTAGAAATAATCCAAGATTGCCACACAAAATAATGTAAGTGAAGCTGCAATCCCCATTATTACTGTTAATTTTCCAACAGTTATTAAAGTGACCCACGGAGATTTAAAAGACAAACTTAGTACATCATCTATATTCATGAGAAGAATAACTGTTGTAACTGATCCGATAAAGGTTATTTTTAAAACTGATTTTAATAACTCAATAATAGCCCTCATTGAGAACATCCGTTTTAAGCCTTTAATTGGATCAATCTTCTTTAAATCAAATTTTAATGACTCTGTTGTAAAAAGTAATCCAAATTGAAAGAAGTTTCCCGCGAGACTAGCAATTACCGCAATCACCATAATAGGTAACAAGACAAATGCCATCTCAATCATGACTTCTTTATAGACTTCCATAACTGAGCTAATCGAAATGGATTCAACTAACAAGTATCGACTAAATGTTTGTTTAAAAAATGCCATGACGCTATCTCGCATAGAGGCGGCGCCAAATAATAAAAATAAAAAAACAGATAGGAGGACAATTGCACTTGTGACATCCTGACTTTTTAATACTTGACCTTTTTTTCGGGCATCTAATCGTTTCTTTGGCGTTGCTTTTTCAGTTTTTTCTCCCGCAAAAAATTGTAAGTCAAGACGAATATATTGCATCTTATCCACCACCTATTAGAACCATAAAATCACGCATACTAACAATCATAATATTAAATAACTTTTGAATAACTGCTACCATTACCCCCATCATTGCTACAAGAACTAGAAAACTCACACCAATTTTAATTGGGAAACCAACCACAAAAATGTTCAACTGTGGAACTGTTCTAGCTGTTATCCCTAAAGCAATATCAACTAAGAATAACGTAGCAACAATTGGGATAGCCATTTGAAAGGCAATACCAAACACTGTAGCAAACATTTTAATAATAAATTCAGTGGAATTTTCCGATCCAAAGGATGGCCACATTTCACCAATTGGCAAGTATTCATAACTATAATAAATACCATCTAGTAGTAAATGATGCCCATTGATACCTAGCAATACTAACAATGCCAATGTATTAAAGAATTGTCCTAAGAGAGGACTTTGTGCCCCTGTCTGTGGATCTATAATATTCGCAATAGCAAAACCCATTTGGAAGTCTATAAAACTTCCTGCTATTTGGATAGCTGACATAATCATATAAGCAATTAAGCCGATAATTAAACCAACCATGGCTTCTTTCATAACTAATAATATGTATTCCCCGTTTACTTCCATAGGAGTAACGTCAATTGTGTAGTACATCATCCATGCAATTACTGCCGCTAATGTAAGTCGCATTTTCGACGGGATTGTTTTATAAGAAAACAAGGGTACCGTTATAAAAAATGCCGAGATTCGCACAAGAATGAGAAGGAACACAGTTACTTTAGGTACTAGTTCTTCCATTCGATCACCCTACATATCGCAGTAAATTTTCAAAAATATCTGTTGCATACGAAGTCACTTGCGTAAGCATCCAAGGTCCAAAAAACACAATACCGACTAAAACAGCGATAATTTTTGGCACAAAGGCAAGCGTTTGCTCTTGAATTTGTGTCGTTGCTTGGAAAATACTGACCGCCAAACCAGTAATTAAAGCGATTAGTAATAAAGGCCCTGAAGTAAGTAGGACAACCATGATCGCACGTTCTGCAACTGAAATGACCATTTCACCTGTCATATTGATTCATCCCCTAAAAGCTTTGCAGCAATGATTTCATTACAAGATACCAGCCATCTACAAGTACAAATAATAGGATTTTAAATGGTAGTGAAATCATAACTGGCGGTAACATCATCATCCCCATAGACATTAATACACTTGCGACAATCATATCGATTACAAGGAATGGTATGAAAATCATGAAACCAATTTGAAAAGCAGTTTTAATCTCACTTAACGCAAAAGCAGGTACTAAAGTAGTTAATGAAATATCCTGAATCGTTTCAGGACGTTCTGCACCAGAATATTTTAAAAATAAATCTAAATCCTTCTGTCTTGTATGCTGACTCATAAAGTCTTTGAATGGCCCACTCGCTTTGTCGTAAGCTTCATCCAGTGTGATTTTCTCATCAAAAAGAGGCTGTAATGCTTCTTTATTCACTTCTTGGAATGTTGGTGCCATGATAAAGAATGTTAAAAAAAGTGCCAATCCAACTATTACTTGGTTTGGAGGCATTTGTTGTGTAGCTAGAGCTGTACGTACGAACGATAGGACTATAACAATCCTCGTAAAGGATGTCATTAGTATTAATATACTTGGTGCTAATGATAGGACCGTTAGCATTAACATCAGTTTTACAGAAGTAGAAACATTGGATGGATTACTGTCTGAGAAATAATTAACTAAATCACTCATTCTTTATCGCTCTCCTTTTGCTTCCACTCATTCAAATCTTTACTACGATCAGATTTTATTTTTGAGATTTTTTGTTGAAAAAGATCTTTGAATTCTTCATTTGGTTTTTCATCTACTTTCGATGAAGGTCGTACTTTTTCTTTTAAACTAGTAAAAAGGTCTGCAATATATGGAACTTGATTTGCAAATTCCTGTTTATCGTTATATAAGGTCATTAGACGCTCTTTTTCGACTTCGTTTGAGATTTCCTTAAGAATATGTACATCTTCACCTACGCCAACTAAATAGAGCGAATCTCCTACTTTTAAGAGCTGCACCGATTTCTGTTGGCCTAAAGATAATCCACCTAAATTTTGCATCAATTGATTATGTTGATATTTTTGGTTGCGACTATTTACGAATTTTAACATTCCGTACAATAGGGCTACTACAAAGATAAGAGCTAGGACCATTTTAATATAATCCCATGGAGACAAGCCGACAGCTGTCGATTGTGTGTTTTTATCGACAGCTGTAGTTGAATCCTCTTTGCATACATCTTTATCTTTGTTATAGCAATCATCCACCATACCACCCTTCTCAGCAAAGGCTGGTGTCGGGTTTAGCATAGGATTAATAAATGTAATTGTTAATAATGATGCACACAACATCAGTTTCAATAAGGCTTTATAAAACATTCTGATCAACCTAACGCTTTTTGGATCGCTTCGATAACACGGTCAGCTTGGAAAGGTTTTACGATAAAGTCTTTTGCACCTGCTTGGATTGCATCGATTACCATTGCTTGTTGTCCCATTGCTGAGCACATAATAACAATTGCACTTGGATCTTTTTCTTTAATAGATTTTAATGCGGCAATTCCATCCATCTCAGGCATAGTAATATCCATTGTTACTAAATCTGGTTTTAATTCGCTGTATTTCTCAATAGCTTGAGCACCATCTCCAGCTTCCCCCACAACTTCAAAACCATTTTTTGTTAAAATATCCTTGATCATCATGCGCATGAAAGCTGCGTCATCCACAATTAAAATCCTTTTAGACATGTCTAACTCCTCCAATAACTATCTATCTTAGATTGTTTAAGCGATCCGCTTTACTCAAAATATCTGTAATACGAACACCGAAGTTTTCGTCTATTACAACTACTTCTCCTTTAGCAATGAGACGGCTATTTACTAGAATATCAACCGGTTCCCCAGCAAGTTTATCAAGTTCAATAATAGATCCACTTGCTAGTTCTAATATCTCTTTTACGGAACGCTTCGTACGTCCTAATTCAACAGTAACTTGCAGTGGTATGTCAAGTAGCATATTCAAATTTCTAGCTTCTGCTTGCTTCAATGATGCATTTTCAAAGCTAGCAAATTGCGCTTGTTGTACATTTGCTGGCTGTTGTGTATACATTGGTCTTTCAGGCATTGCATACGATTGTTGATATTGTTGTTCTTGCATTGGAGCAGGTTGGGCTACTGGTACCTGTTGTACAGGAGGTGCTTGAACTGGTGCTGCCTGTGGTGTTGGCGCAGGCGCAACCATAGTTGAAGCAATTTCTTCAGTATCTTGATTCAGTAATTGGTTAACCAACTTCTTACTAAATCCAAGAGGTAGTAGTTGCATAATATCTGAATCTATTAAAGTACCAATTTTCAAGCGGAATGAAACTTTAACAAGTAAATCTTCTTCCGGAATATTATCTCTACCTTCATTTTTTGAAATATTCATCAAATCGATTGATGGTGGTGAAATGTCCACTTTTTTATTAAAGATCGTAGACATAGATGTTGCAGCAGAACCCATCATTTGATTCATTGCTTCCTGTACAGCACTTAAATGAATCTCACCAAGTTCATCTGCAGGGCTAGCACCATCTCCACCTAACATTAAATCAGCTATAATTGCTGCATCCGATTGTTTGATGACTAATAAGTTCATACCCACAAGGCCCGTCGTATATTCTACTTGAACCGCTACATATGGATGAGGAAACTCTTCCTCCAAATTATCACGATTAATCATACTGATTGTTGGTGTTGTAATATCAACTTTTTGGCCAAGTAACGATGATAACGCCGTTGCAGAACTACCAAAGGAAATATTACCGATTTCACCTAGTGCATCTTGAGATAATGCATCTAAATATTCCTCTACTTTGTATTCAATTTGAGAAGACTTCTTATTTTCTAGTTCTGGAGATTCGCCTCTTAATAGGGCTTCAATTTCTTCTTGTGATAACATTTCATCACTCATCAACTTCGTCTCCTCCTTTCAAAGACTCTAAAACTTGAACAGCCATTCGTTTTTTCAGTTTCCCTGGTTGAACAGTAAATTTAGGTATATCGCCAACTTTTAATGTAAGTGGTTGGCTAATTTTCTGATCCAGTTGAATAACATCACCTTGCAACAATAGAAGGAAGTCTTCAATTGTTATTTCAGCATTACCAAGCTCTGCTATTACTGGTAAATTAGATTGTTTCACACTATTTTCAAGAATTGCTGTTTGTTCTGGTGAAACTTCTTTTTTGTTAGATTGCATCCAGTAACGAACCGATAGATTCGGTACAATCGGCTCTAATACGACATGAGGGATACAAATATTAATCATGCCACTTGTTTCTCCAATGATTGAGTTGAATGAAATAACAACAACCGTTTCATTTGGAGAAATCATTTGTAAGAACTGTGGATTCACTTCAAGCTCAGATAAAGCTGGATCAATATCGGCTATGTTTGCCCATGCTTCACGCAAGTTATCGAACGAACGTTCAAATAAATTTGTCATAATTTTTGTTTCAATTTCAGTTAAGTTATCGACGTTACTATGACTTGCTCCAGTTCCACCCATTAAACGATCTAGCATTGAATACGCAATATTAGGATTAATCTCCATTAGGATATTGCCATCTAAAGGTGGTACTTCGAAAACATTTATGAGTGTCATATTCGGAATTGAACGAATAAACTCTTCAAATGGAATCTGATCCACAGATGCTACAGTTATTTGCACGTACGTCCTAAGCTGAGCTGAGAAAAACGTCGTTAAAAGACGTGCAAAGTTTTCATGTATTCGGGTCAAACTTCGGATTTGATCTTTTGAAAAACGTAGAGCTCGTTTAAAGTCATAAACTTTAACTTTTCTAGCCTCTTCATCTTTCTTAATATCATCAGCCGTCATCTCACCCGTTGATAACGCTGATAAAAGCGCATCAATTTCGGACTGGGATAACACATCTCCTGCCATTTTCCCACCTCCATTTCAAAATAATTGACCTTACTGAATGATGTAGGAAGTAATGTAAACTTCTTGTACCTTACCGTCTTGCATCAGTTCATTAAATCTTGTTTTTAACGTTGTTTCGAGCATTTTCTTTCCTTTTTTTCCTTCTAAATCACCTTTTGTCATCTCTGACATTTCTTCAATTACAATACTCTTCACTTGGAAATCACGTTTACCGATTTCTTCAGCAGCTTTTTTGCTATCAGTTTGGATTTTTAGTGAAATTTTAACAAAATTTGTTCCGGCAAGGTTTGTTGTCAATTCAGGAACATCTACAGAAGCTTCGATGATATCATCGATACTTGGTTCTTTGGCACTTCCTTTGTTCAACTGATTGACAGTTACCAATGCAATAACACCAAGCAGTGTAATTGAAACTAAGATAATCAACATAATGGTTAAAAGTTTGTTATTCTTCATCTTCTTCACCTCTTAAGTGCGGGTTTGATAGGAGCTGAACACTGTTGTAGAAAGCAATCATACGATTACTCACTTCTTTCTCAGTTTCTAATACAACATATTTTCGTCCGGTCGTTAACGTAATCGTCGTATCAGGAAACTCCTCGACCGATTCTATGTATAAAGCATTTAATGAGAATGGTTTACCATTTAATTTAGTTACTGTAATCATAGGAAATAAGGGCCGAGTCACGAGAGCCGACCCAGCCCCCTCCTTTTAATGAAAAAATTTTAGCTAAAACTTATCGTTTTAAGTTAACAAGCTCTTGTAAAATTTCATCTGATGTAGTGATAATACGTGTATTCGCCTGGAAACCACGTTGCGCTACGATCATATCAGTGAATTCTTCTGATAGATCTACGTTGGACATTTCGAGAGCACCAGAAGCGATTACACCAATACCCTTTAGACCAGCTGTGCCTACTGTAGGTGCCCCTGAGTTTGAAGTTTCATTATAATAATTAGAACCTTCCTTAGATAAACCTCCAGCATTTGGGAACTTAGCTAATTCTAATTGACCTGCTTTTTGCAATACACCTGCTTCATCAACATAATCTACAGACCCATCTTTACCGACAGACATACTTTGAGCAGTTGTAGGAATATTTATTACTCCAGCAGTTCCTTTTAAATACTTACCTTCAGCATTAACTAGGTCTCCATTTTTATCCATATAAAAGTTCCCAGCACGTGTATACTTTAAGTTTTTCCCATCCTTATCCATAACAACAAAGAATCCATCACCAGAAATCGCTAAATCCAACACTCGGTTAGTGGTTTGCAATGAACCACCTTCATGCATTGTATCTATTGCAGCAATTTGAGAACCTAAGCCAATTTGTTTTGGGTTTGTACCTCCAGTAGTAGCAGTCGGCGCTGAAGCACCTGCGCTTGTCTGTGAGAATACATCTTTAAACACGACGCGACCTTTTTTGAACCCGTAGGTATTAACATTGGCGATATTGTTACCGATCACATCTAATTTTGTTTGGAAATTTTTAAGACCACTGATGCCTGAATACATTGAACGTAGCATAACTTAATTTTCTCCCTTCGATTTTAGAGTGTACTGCTTCTGTCATTTGGCAGTACTAAGGCACCCTTAAAAGGTCCTGCCTTATGTCAGCACAATTGTGCCGTCGATATTGGTGAATAATTGATCTTTTGCTTCATTACGATCCATTGCTGTTATTACTGTGGCGTTTTTCGCACTAACTATGAGCGCTGCCTGATCAGTTAAAACAAGTGAATCATTCACACCTTTTGAGCGTGCTTCGAATACTTTTTCAGTAATTCTTTGCCATTGCTTTTCATCAATATGAATATCTCGTTCGTTCAGACGAACTGAAGCGTGCTTACTTATCTTTAACTGTTGGCTACTTGTTGCTTTTTCTAACTCTTGACTAAAGGATTGTTTGCTTGTAGAAACATTCGGTCTTGCAATTGACTGTTGTCTTAAAGTTGGTTGAAGTTGTTGTATATGTTGCTGAAATCTAATTTTATCCACCATATATTTTATTTCCCTTGAGCAATGGACACGATTTGATCAGCTGTTATTTCATCACCGTTACTAAGTATATATTTGATTTGTCCATCTTTTTTTGAAACGGATTGGACGGTTGCTTCATTAGTTACCTCATTTGGAGATTCTTCAGATTCTTCATTATCATCTTTATCCTCAGTCACTTTGTATGTAATATTTTTCCCAATTAACATACTCGCTTCTACTAGGGACCCCCCGGTACTGCCTGTACTTCCATTAATCACTTCTGAAATATTTGATGGTGTTAATTCTTTACCGTCTGCTAATACAAAGATAACTCCCTCACCATTGTATTTAACTCGAACTACAGTACCAGTTCCTTCATTAACAATCGGTTTACCATCTTCACCTTTTTTATCTGTTACTTCATGCCATTTCACATCTTTGCCGATGAATGAATTAAATTCAATTAACTGCGATTGTTGTTGTAATTGCGTTAAATTCTCTAGTGCTGTTGTCATATTCGTCATTTGTTCAAGAGATGAAAATTGAGCCATTTGTGCGATAAATTCTTTATCATCCATTGGGTTTGTTGGATCTTGGTTTTGTAATTGTGTAATTAGCAATTGCAAGAATGCGTCTTTACCTAAAGCAGAGTTACCTGTTTGTCTTTGGTTAGATGGTTTATTGGCAACATTGTAATCATCTAAAATACTCTTTTTATCTGGAATTTTCGTTGTATCTGCCATAATCCTACACCTCCATTTCCATTAAATAGTCGCTAAATGTTAGTTCTTCATCTTGCTCGTCTTTATTTTTAGCGTCTTGGTCCTGTGCTTGTTGCTTAAATGATTGATTGAATTGATTCTGGCCTTTTTCTTGACGATTTGCATCACTTAAGGCTTGTGTGACATCAATACGATCAAGTTGTATATTTTGGTTAACTAAACCTTGTTTTAAAGTATTTAACTGACTATCTAGCATTTCTTTACCAAGTGCTGTTGAGGCTAACAATCTAGCTGTCATAACACCATCTTTTTGTACTAGTTCCACACGAATCGTCCCTAAATTTTCTGGGTACAGTTTAATCAAAAGCTTCGTCATTCCTTGTGCATTTGAAGTTTGACTACGATTCATAATTGCTTGGAACTCTTTGACAAACGTTTCAGCCTGAGAAGCCTTGTTTGTTGGTAATGTTAATGTCACAGTCGTGTTAGCTGTACCTTTTGTTTCTGTCAGAGTTGTTGTTACACTTTCATTGGCACTGGCATCGGTTAAATTAATCATTAATGGTTGTACATCTTTAGATTTTATGAGTGGAAGTTGACTGCTCGATGCTTGATTTAGAAGCTGTTCTACTTTTGTAGATAAAGCAGACATCCATTCTTTCACTTGAAATACTTGTAATTCCTGATTTAAGACTAAATCTGTTTTAGGTACTGCAAGCTCAACTAATTTTAAAAATTTCAGTACATCTGAAGCCTGAGTTTGAGAAACTGTTGCACCCTTTTCTCCACTAATAGAAGCCATCAAATTCTGCATAAATGCAAAGGCATTTTGATCGATACCGGCAAGTAAATCCCAAACATCTTTTGCCTGTGTATCATCACCTGTTAACTTTTGAATTGCAGCTTGTAAATCTTCAACGTTTACTCCTAACAATTCGCCTAATTTATCTAATGAAATACTTTCAGTACTTAGAGTAGCTTCATCGATTGCACTGTTCAGCAATTTATTTAAATCAGTTAGAGAAGTTACACCAAGGATGTTTGACATATCTTCTATAGTGATTGCTTGTTCTTGATTTCCAGCAGTATTGCTTTTTAGCACTTGTCCAAGTAAACCTTCTAGACCTCTTGATAGATCGATAGATAATTTATTTGAGCTAAATGTGGATTCCTTAATGGACTGATTATTCAACTTATCTATATTACTTTGATTACTATTACTATTTGTTGTAGATGAAGTTGGCGGTTCAGTCTTATTAGAAGATAACAAGTAATCCGAAAATCCAGTATTAGTTGAGCTATCAGTTGAATTTTTTGATTGACTACTTGCTTTGGGTGCTTCTATTTGTATCGAATCTATATTCATGATTTCACCTCCTTCCGACTAATAGAATTTTTATTTAGCTAACAATACCGTATATCGTGCAGCGTCTTTTGCTGGCATCTTCTCTAATACTTTCGCCAACGTTTCAGGTTTTAAGCTAGCTAGTATTTTAATTGCTTCCGAATCACTCATATTTATGATGACTGGAGCTGCTGCTTTTGGTGTCATTTTTTCAAAGGTTGACACTATACTGCTAAATTCTTTTTGTGTTTCTACTTTTCCCTTTTCAAGCTTATCGATTTCAGCTATTAGTCGATCTTGTTCAATAACTAGCTTAGATTTTTCGTTTTTCGAGTCTTCTATTTGACCTTGTAATTGCGCAATTTGGGCTTCTTTTTCTTTAATTTGAGCTTTTAGCTCCACAGTTTGTTTAGCATTTTCTTTTGCATCATTTTCATTTAACACTTTTTCGTTAGTACTTTGGGCTGTACCACTTGTCCATTCTTTTGCTTTTTCAAAAACATTTACGTTTAATAAATGCGCAATGATCAGGAGAACAGCAGTTGTAAATAGTAATGGTATAATCACCCAATAAAAAAGCCTTTGAAGCGTACTAGCTGCTTTTATTTCCGAAGCTTTTGTATGCTTCAAATTTTTTTTCGCCATGCCATCACCTGATTTCTTTGTTGTAATATGCGACTGATGATAGTTCATCTAGTCGAATTGCTTCAAGTCTTTCTTGTTCTTCTTTAAAAGTTTCAAGATCTTTTTCTTTCATCTTTTCATACTTCCGAAACTCTAACGACTTTTCCAGCAGTTTCTGTTCATGCCACTCCATTTTAGAGCGAGCTTGAATAACCTTTTGCTGTACATCCACTATTGTCTTTTCAAGACTATCAATAAATCTTGAATAATGATGAATTTCATCGATACTAGAACCAGTAGACATTCGTTGTTGTTGAAAACCAATTAGATCTTCTTTTTTCTTTAGCAGATTATAAAGTTTGGTAGCTACTTCTTCAAAAACTCTGACAGATTCTTTATAAGCAATTTCTGTTTCATTTTTTTCTTGCTCTCTCACTGTCATTACTTTTTCAAAGCGATATGTATATGCGCTCATTTACAGCCCACCACCATTCGATAAACTGATTAGTTCATTCACACTCTGCTGCATACTAACATTATCTAAATATCCTTGTTTCAAAAATGCTGTAATTAGAGGCTCATAATGAATGGCTTGATCAATTTCTTTGGAAGTTCCTCGCTTATAGGCACCTATATTTATCAAGTCTTCTGATTTGTTATACGTATAGTACAGTTCTCGCAACCGTTCTGCAGCTTGTACATGTTCTTTAGAGACAATATGATTCATCAAACGGCTGACACTTTTTAAAACGTTAATAGCCGGATATTGCCCTTTATTTGCCAATGTACGATCAAGCACGATGTGTCCATCTAAAATACCTCGTACTGTATCTGCGATTGGTTCATTCATGTCATCCCCGTCTACTAATACCGTATAGAAAGCTGTTATAGAACCATGTTCATTTGTACCTGTTCGTTCTAATAACTTTGGCAAAATAGAGAATACAGAAGGTGTATAACCTCTCGTAGCAGGTGGTTCACCAACCGCCAAACCAATTTCACGTTGAGCCATAGCAACACGAGTGACAGAATCCATCATGAGCATGACATTTAGTCCTCTATTTCTGAAGTACTCTGCAATTGCTGTAGCTGTAAATGCCCCTTTAATACGCATCAGAGCAGGTTGATCAGATGTAGCAGCGACAACGATTGAGCGCTTCAAGCCTTCAGGGCCAAGATCTCGTTCGATGAATTCACGAACCTCACGACCACGTTCTCCAATAAGTGCGATAACATTTAAATCTGCTTCTGTATTTCGCGCTATCATTCCTAGGAGGGTACTTTTACCAACACCTGAACCGGCGAATATACCAACACGCTGGCCATTACCAACCGTTAACATGCCATCTATTGCTTTTACACCCACTTCAAGGGTTTCATTTATAGGTGGTCTAGTTAAAGGGTTTGGTGGGTCTTCCTCTGTCTGAACAGTAGCAAGGCCTTTTGGTAAGTTGTGTCCATCAAGAGGTAATCCCATTGAGTCCAATACTTTACCAATAAGTTCAGGCCCTACTTTTACTTCTAAAGGTGACCCTGTTCCCTCAACTAAACATCCTATCGAAATCTCTCTAATTGATGTAAACGGCATGAGTACAACGATTTCATCTTTAAAACCGACAACTTCAGCTAAAATCTCTGTAGGTCCATTTTTTGAAGATTGCACATGAATTTTACATACATCACCAACAGAGCTTTCAGGACCTTGCGATTCAATCATTAGACCAACTACACGAGTTATTCGACCATACTTTTTAAATGTTTGTACTGATGGAATATGCTCAACCAACTGCGACGCTTTCATCATTTCTGATCCACGCTTTCTAATATTTCTATTAGTTTCAATCGTAATTCATTAAGCTGTTCATCGATACTCACGACAATTCTTCCGTGATTTGTTTCGATAAAACCATCCGTATCATTTAGTTCTTCATTTACGAAAATCATGAATGGGACATCCACTGGGAAGATGGAAGCTAATTCGTCTCGATGACTTGATACGAGCTTATGATAAGTAAGTGATACATACAGCTTAATTTCTTTCATCTCTCTTGCCTCTTTTAAACCTCGACGGACCACATTCAAAAACAGCTCTCCATTTTCTTCTAAGGCTGTCCCTAAAATGCGAGTCGCAGCATTCATAGCCAGTTCTAAAATGACTCTTTCTTGACTTTCTAGATATTGTTGAGCATTTTCTTGTGAACTGATAGTAGTTTCATTAGCTATTTGAACTGCTTCTGACATATTGTCTTCAGCTTTTAAGCGTCCTTCTTCTAAGCCTTGCTGAAAACCTTCATCGTAAGCTTGTTGTTGAAGAATAAGCTTATCTTGTTCCCATTGCTCTTTAGCAAAATCAAGTACCTGCTGTTGTTCTTCGCACTGTGCGAAGAATTTTTGTTGTTGAATAGTAATCTCGGACTGCGCTTCAGCAATAATACGTTCTCTTTCAGCTATTACATCTTCTAAGGAATAATCCTCAACGACTTCTTGCTGATCTTCGGGCAATCTTAACTCGCGTATTTCAATTGTTCTAATTTTCTCTTTGGATGATAGAGTATCATCGAATCGAATGATTCTAGACAATGACGTCATCTCCTCCACCACGAGCGATAATGATTTCACCTGCGTCCTCTAAGCGTCGTGTTACTGCAACGATTCTCATTTGTGCATCTTCAACATCTCTCAGGCGAACAGGTCCCATTACTTCCATCTCTTCTCTAAATGTTTCAGCCATACGTTGGGACATATTTTTGAAAATAATTTCTTTTACTTCTTCGCTTGAAATCTTCATTGCAAGGAGTAAATCTTCATTTTCACAATCGCGTATAACACGTTGAATTGAGCGGTTATCCAGTGTAACAATATCTTCGAAGACAAACATACGTTTTTTGATTTCTTCTGCTAGTTCTGGATCTTGAATTTCAAGTGCATCCAGAATTGTTTTTTCTGTTTGTCTATCAACACCATTAAGGACTTCTACAACTGCATCAACGCCACCAGTTTCGGTGTAATCTTGCGTCACAGTTGATGACAATTTGCGTTCTAATACTGATTCAATTTCACTAATAACTTCGGGCGATGTTGAATCCATCATTGCGATACGTTTCGCTATATCAGCTTGTACCTCTTGAGGTAAAGATGAAAGTATAATACCCGCTTGCTGTGGCTCTAAATATGAAAGTATTAGCGCAATTGTTTGCGGATGTTCATTTTGAATAAAGTTGAAAATTTGAGCAGGATCTGTGCGTCTCGCAAAATCAAAAGGTCTTACTTGTAGAGAAGATGTTAATCGATTGATAATTGTTTGAGCCTGATCCGATCCAAGAGCCTTTTCTAATACAGTTTTCGCATAACCAATTCCACCTTGAGAAATGTAGTCTTGTGCGAGTGCAATATTATGGAACTCTTCGATGATTTCTTCTTTTATCTCTGGTTCAACTTTTTTAACTCCTGAAATTTCTAACGTTAAACGTTCTATTTCCTCTTCGCTTAAGTGTTTATATACCGCAGCGGACACTTCTGGTCCTAGTGATATTAACAGGAGTGCTGCTTTTTGTTTACCAGATAAACCTTTTTCTTTCCTTGACACAGCTTTTCCCCCCATTAATCTTCAGTTATCCATGTACGTAATAATTTCGCGAAATCATCTGGCTTGTCTTTTGCCATCTTCTCAAGCTGTTTACGTCGTACGGTTGATTCTGTTTCTTTTTCTGTAGAGATATCTTCTACTTCAACTATTTCCTCTTGATCTTCTAGAATCATATTTTCTTCTGTCGCGTTTTGTTTTCTAGAACGTAAAATAAAGAATGCTAGTAAAATAATAGCAGCTACTAAAATACCGCCAATCACATATACCCACCATGGAATTTTACTTGTCTCAGTTGAAGCTAATTGTGCTTTACCATTCAATTGTTGAACAGTAACATTTATTTTTTGATCGATTTGAGCATCAGTTAATTGTCCAGCTTCATTTTTATCAATTGAAGTACGGACGATTGATGCAAGCATACTTTGAATATCCTGTTGTACATTTGTTGGTAATGTCGTTGCGTCGTTAGCAGTTGGTGGTTCTACCATTACTTGAATACCTAAGTCACGAATACGATACGGACTTTCTACAATCTGACGTTTAATACGATTCACTTCATTATTAATCGTCTCTTCAGTTTTCTCGTAATCTCCATCTCCAGTTGACCCAGACTGATAGTTTGTAAAATTATCAGTTGCATTTTCAGCTTCTGGTGTACCCGAAGCTGCTGCTCCAGTACCTGTAAATGTTTCACTAATACGCTGTGCACTGATTTGGATACCAGCCATATTCTCTTTATCTACTGGTTCAACTAAATTTTCTTCACGTTGTTCTTGGGTAAAATCAATATCAGTAGTCACTACAACGGCTACTTTATCTGCTCCCATTAAAGTACCTAACATTGTTTGCACTTGGCGTTGCAAATCACGTTCAATTTGCTTTTTAAGTGTCAATTGTTGATTGACATCCGCTCCACTAGCTCCCGCTGTTGCAGTATTAGTAGACTGTAAATCGTAATATTCAAAGTATTGATTTGTAATTACAATATTTTCGGGTGTTAGGTTCGGAACACTTTTAGATGCCAAATTATAAAGTGTTTGAATTTGCGTTTCAGTAAATTGATAGCCTGGTTCCGTATTCAAAACTATCGATGCACTAGCTGGTTGCTGTGTATCACTTACGAATACACCCTCTTCAGGTAAAGTGATCATTACTTTGGCGTCTTTTACACCTTTAATACCTTTAATTAAATTAGCTAGTTCTGTTTGTGTAGAAGCTAATTTTAGAACGCTAAATTCATTATCTGTCATACCAAATCCAGCGTTTTGAGAGAAAAATGAGTAATCTATTTTACCAGATTGAGGAAAACCTTCCGATGCTAATTGTACTAATAGTGGATCGACTTGATTTTCTGGAACTAAGATAGATGTTCCACCTGGTGCAATTTTATATTTTGTTCCTTGAGCATCAAGGGTTTCTTTTATTTTCCCTACTTCAGCAGTCGATAAGTCTGAATAAAGTGGCGCATACGTAACTCGAGTTGCAAAGTATGTAATAACAGCTGCCAAAATAATAATTCCAAGAAGGGAACCTATTAACGTACCTTTTTGTGCTTTCGTACGACTTCCCCAAAACCTCGTGGAGTCGGTTTTGATTTTTGTCAGTCTTTCATTCATTTTAAGCCTCCGGTTATAGTGAATGTTCTAATACGTGGTTAAATCCGCACTAACCGTTCGAATTAAACTGTCATTCGCATAATTTCTTGATACGCCTCTACTACTTTATTACGTACTTGTAATGCTGTATTCAATGTTATACTCGCTTTTTGAGAAGTAATCATAACGTCATGAAGTTCAACATTATCACCGTTTATCAACTTAGTTGTCATATTATCTGAAGCGACTTGACTGTCGTTTACAGATTGAATAGCATCTTTTAACATTGTTCCAAAACTCTCTTTTGATTCTGTAGGCATCGTTTCAGCAACTCTTTGTGTCATAGTTGGTTGAACTGGTTGCATTACAGATACTTGTGATACTGGCAATTAACCCATCCTCCTTTATTGAAATTATTTACCTATTTCTAGAGCTTTTGTTAGCATCGATTTATTTGCATTAAAAACCGTTACGTTCGCTTCGTATGATCGTGTAGCAGATATTAGGTTTACCATTTCTTTTAAAGGATCAACATTTGAAGTTTGCACATAACCTTCATCATTAGCATCTGGATGTGTTGGATCATAAATAAGTTTGAATGGTGTTTCAGTATCATTATTTATCCCTGTCACTTTGACACCATTGCCAACTCCTTGTTTACTTGTTGAACCCATTGCCGTATTTAAATAATTAGAAAATTGTCCTTCTTTCGAAGTTAACGTTACTGTTTTACGACGATACGGAACCCATTCACCATTTTCCATTGTCGCTCGTGTAGTATCGACATTTGCCATATTAGACGAAATGACATCCATTCTTAGACGCTGAGCAGTAAGTGCTGAGCCAGTCGTGTTCATACTATGGAAGATAGACAAAATTAGTTACCCCCTTTAATGACAGTTTGTAATGTATTTAATTTACCGTTAATACGGTCAACCAAGGCATTATAGAAAATTGTGTTCTCCGCCAAACTTGCTTGTTCTTTATCCATATCTACACCATTACCATTTTCTCGGTAGCGAAGATTAGAATAACTATAAACACCTGGTGTCGAATTCTTAGTAGTAAAATCAAAATGTCTTTGATCTGTTCTGTTTGCTTGAATATATGTATTTTGTGCCTCAGTTAACATTTTTTTAAAACTAACGTCTTTCGCCTTATAGTTTGGTGTGTCATTATTCGCTATATTTTGAGCGATTGTTTTATTCTTCACCGCAGCATAAGCGAGGCCGTTTTCCAAATTACTTATCGTTCCACTAAATAAATCCAAATATTTCACCCCAATTCGATATAAACTACCAAATTTCAATTTTATTTTTACTATCTAATTGTATTAGAGATGTATCCTAGTGTCTATCCGTATTAGGTTCTTTTTGATAGGTACAAAAACCCATTTTTATCACTTTACTCCCCTTTTCTTTCAAAACTTCTAAACCCCTTATCCTATAAGGGGTAAAGGTATTATTCACTATAACAATAGTGTTAATAAACTTAATCCTTTATTTTATCCACTTCTTAAGCGGCTATTGAGTTTATAGGTATTTCTTAGCCATTCAATATTATTAGAAAGTTAAATCCTCCTAATAACACCAATTCGACACATATTCATTTGATATTTTTTGTACAATTTTCTAATAATTTAACTTGATATTACTATAACAGACTTCACATATAATAATAGTTCTTTACTAATTTATTCTAAAAATAACTACCTTTTCATTACTTTCCATCCTTTTTAAAAGGTAAAATGGTAACTATATATTATATAATCATTTCATACAAAAGAATTATGTTTTTTCAGCATATTCAATTGATTTTGTAAATCCACCATTTTAATCGACAATATTTTTGAATTCCCTTTGTCTTTTAATGATTTTTCAAATATTGATCAATAATTCACTAGGTACAATTATTGATTTAGTGGTATAAAAAAACTATCCCAAAGTCTTCCATAGACTTTGGGATAGTTAGGTCGGAATTATTAGCGCATTTTGATTTCTGCTAATGCATTTAGGAATTTATCGTTTAATACTTTAATATACGTACCTTTCATACCTAGTGAGCGTGATTCAATTACACCAGCTGATTCTAGTTTACGTAAAGCATTAACGATAACTGAACGTGTAATACCTACTCGGTCAGCAATTTTAGAAGCGACTAGTAATCCTTCGCTGCCATCTAGTTCTTCGAAGATATGCTCAATAGCTTCTAATTCACTGTATGATAATGAGTTGATCGCCATTTGTACGACTGCTTTGCTACGAGCTTCCTCTTCTATTTCTTCAGCTTTTTCACGAAGAATTTCCATACCTACTACTGTTGCACCGTATTCAGCAAGGATTAAATCGTCATCCTCAAAAGTACCTGCTAGACGTGCTAAAATTAATGTTCCTAGGCGTTCGCCACCACCAATAATCGGTACAATTGTAGTTAGACCTGATTTGAAAAGCTCTTTGTTTTCAAACGGGAATGCACTATGTTCATCATGGACATCAAGATTAGGAGCAGTTTCAGAGAAGTCATATAAATTTTGAGTATATTCTTCAGGGAAACGACGCTCTTCAAACATTTTATTAATGCGCTCGTTTTCAATTTGTTGAGTAATTGAAATACCTAATAATTTACCTTTACGACTTACAATGTATACGTTACTTTCGATGACTGTTCCTAATGTGTCAGCCATTTCTTTAAAGTTAACTGGTTTCCCAGCAGATGCTTGAAGCATTGAGTTAATTTTTCTTGTTTTAGCTAATAAATTCATTTTTATTTAGCCTCCTGTAATATTTTCTGCGTAGTTTATTTAATTTTCATAATTTTATAAATTTTCATATAACAACCTAGATTATAAACTATAAAATAAATTGAGACAAATCTTTGTTCTTAGCAATTTCTCCAAGTTTTTGATCTACGTATGACGGTGTAATATCGATGTGAGCTGGAGCGATATCTGCTGCTTCAAATGACAACTCTTCTAAAAGACGTTCCAAAATCGTATGCAGGCGGCGTGCCCCGATATTATCTGTTTCTTGGTTAACGAATGTTGCAATTTCCGCAATACGGTCAATCGCTTCTTCTGTAAACTCAATTTCAACACCTTCAGTATTTAGTAATGCCTTATACTGAAGAATTAACGAATGGTCTGGCTCTTTTAAAATACGTACGAAGTCTTCCTTCGTCAGCTTTTCTAATTCAACGCGAATTGGGAAGCGCCCTTGTAGCTCAGGGATTAAATCTGATGGCTTAGACATATGGAATGCACCTGCAGCAATGAATAGCATATAATCTGTTTTGACAGGACCATACTTCGTATTAACAGTCGAACCTTCAACAATTGGTAAAATATCACGTTGAACGCCTTCTCTTGATACATTAGCAGAACCAGAATTGCCATTCTTGTTTGCAATTTTGTCAATTTCATCGATAAAGATGATACCCGTTTGCTCAGCACGCGTAATTGCTTCTTGAGAAACCTCATCAGAGTCAATTAAATTATTAGCTTCTTCTATTATAAGTATACGTCTAGCATCTTTTACTTGTAGACGACGTTTCTTCTTTTGCTTTGGCATTAAGCTTGATAACATATCACCCATGTTACTACCACCCATATCCATACCCGCTCCAGGAAACCCACCAAACATAGATGGTGCTTGTTCCGTCACTTCTACAGATATCCACTCATCTTCAAGCTTACCTGCTTTTAAATCTTCTGCAATTTGCGAACGTTTTAAACGTATTTCTGTATCATCTGTAGTTGTTTCTTCTTCCTTCTCGGAATTTTGTCCGAAAAACATTTCGAAGGGATTTGAAGTTGATTGCTTTTTACGCATACTCGGTACAAGTAATTTCACAATTTGTTCATTAGCTAGTGTTTCAGCTTGGTCCTTCACTTCTTCATATTTTTCTTCTTTCACGAGTCGATTAGCTACTTCTACTAAGTCACGTACCATCGATTCCACATCACGACCTACATAACCCACTTCAGTAAATTTTGTCGCTTCTATTTTTATGAAAGGCGCTTTTGCTAAACGTGCGATACGTCTAGCAATCTCCGTTTTACCAACTCCAGTTGGTCCAATCATTAAGATGTTTTTAGGGATGACTTCATTTTTCATCTCTTCATCTAAAAGTTGACGACGATGACGATTACGAAGCGCAACAGCTACCGCGCGTTTAGCATCACGTTGTCCAACGATATAACGATCTAAATACTCGGTCATTTGTCTAGGCGTTTGTTGTTGTGTCATAGTTACAGTGCCTCCACGATAATATTATGGTTCGTAAATACACAAATATCTGCCGCAATTTCAAGCGATGCTTTTGCAATTTCTTCTGCCGATAATGTTTCACCAGAGTATTGCTTCAACGCTCGACCAGCTGATAAAGCATAGTTACCTCCCGAGCCAATTGCTAAGATGCCGTCATCAGGTTCAATGACTTCACCAGAACCAGAAACAAGTAGTAGTGTTTCACTATTCATCACAAGTAACATTGCTTCTAATTTTTGCAACATTTTATCTCCGCGCCACTGCTTAGCTACTTCGACTGAAGCACGTTGAAGGTTGCCATCAAACTCCATAAGTTTCCCTTCAAACATTTCAAACAATGTAAACGCGTCAGCAACAGAACCAGCAAACCCCGCTAATACTTTACCGTTATAAAGACGACGCACTTTCTTAGCTGTGTGTTTCATCACGACTGCATTACCAAGTGTCACCTGTCCGTCACCTGCCATCGCGCTCTGCCCTTTATGTTGTACTGCAAAAATTGTGGTTGCATGCATTTCAACCATAATAACCCTCCTCCCAATTGTTACGCTCTTGGATGAGCATTCATATATGTGTTTCTTAGATGTTCTTTTGTCACATGCGTATAAACTTGCGTAGAAGATAAATTTGCGTGTCCGAGTAATTCTTGCACGGTACGTAAATCTGCTCCATTGTTTAATAAATGCGTGGCAAAGGTGTGTCTTAACATATGAGGATAAATATTAGAATGTAATTCTGCATTTTTCATCATATCATTTAATATATAACGAATACCTCTTGCGGTAAGGGCTCCACCTCGCATATTGACAAATAGTTGAGGGTTTTGAAGGCCTTTCATAAGTTTAGGACGTGAATTTGCTAGGTATTGTTGCAATGCCTCCGAAGCAAAATGTCCAAATGGTACATAACGTTCTTTTCTCCCTTTTCCCATCACACGTAAAATGCATATCGAAAAATCAACATCTTTCATTTCAATAGATGTCAATTCACTAACCCGAATACCTGTAGCATACAACAATTCAAGAATGGCTGTATCTCGCAACGACTTCGGATCTTCCCCTTCGTTTGCCTGAAACAATCTGGCAAGCTCTTCTTCATAAAAAAAGCGCGGTAATCTATCTTCTTTTTTCGGATGATAAAGGGCTTGAAAGCCGGCATCATCCAATCCATATTCTTTATTCAAAAAACGAAAAAAAGAACGGATTGAGGAAATCTTCCTTGAGATAGTTGTTCTCGCTTTTTTTTCTTCGTACAATTTTGTTACGTAAAGTCGTGCGTGAATATATTCAACATCAGCTAAATCTACTACGCCTTCTACTTTTAAGAAAGATAAAAATTCATGTAAATCAGATTGATATTCTCGCACTGTTAATGGTGAAAAATTTTTTTCTAATTGAATGTAAATAACAAATTGCTCAAGTGCTTGTTCAGATCGTATGTTCATTTGAACACCTCGTTAATAAAAGTTCCAAATTTAACCATCTAACTCTAAGCATTTTTATAAAGCAAAAACGAGTACTAATCTAGAGCTAATGTTAATCCTAGTTGTTTAAGGCACATATGAGTATAACACACTCATGTGAATTGTTCGACACTTCAGTTCATAAGTCAAAATAAAGTTTTTAAAGAAAAGTTTATTCATGTCTTTTAGATAACTTTGTTACACTTAAATGTATTATTCTAACTATCGAATTACCACTATTTGTATCTTATTTTCAATTATGAGAAATTATCTTCATTTATAAACAAAAAAGCCTCTAAAATTGTAACAATTTTAAAGGCTTAAAACAATTAGATATTTGTTGTATTTTTAAAATTTTGAATAGCAGCCAATGCGCGCTCTGCGTGTTTTTCTCCGCGTTCTTGCTTCGATTTAATTTTTTCACCCAGTTTAGGGAATAAACCAAAGTTCACATTCATTGGTTGGAAGTGCTTTGAATCCGCTTCTGTTATATAACGCGCCATACTTCCTAAAGCCGTTTCTGCTGGGAAGATTAACAAGTCTTTCTCCATTGCAAGATGTGCAGCATTAATACCTGCAATTAGACCACTACCTGCTGACTCAACATAACCCTCTACACCTGTCATTTGGCCGGCAAAGAAAATGTTTGGACGACTTTTTAGTTGATAAGTTGGTGCTAATGCTTTAGGAGAATTGATAAAAGTATTTCGATGCATAACACCATAACGAACGATTTCCACATTTTCCAAACCAGGAATCATACTAAATACTTCTTTTTGTGCTCCCCATTTTAAATGTGTTTGGAAACCTACTAAGTTATAAAGCGTACCTGCAGCGTCATCTTGGCGTAGTTGTACAACTGCATGGGGACGTTTACCTGTTCTAGGATCTTCTAAGCCTACTGGTTTCATAGGACCAAATAGCATAGTTTTCGGACCGCGTGCAGCCATTACTTCAATCGGCATACAACCTTCAAAGTACTTTTCTTTTTCAAACTCTTTTAATGGTGCAACTTCAGCGTTAATTAAGGCTTCTTGGAAACGGTTGAATTCCTCTTCAGTCATTGGGCAATTTAAGTATGCTGCTTCACCTTTATCATAACGAGATTTTAAATATACTTTATCCATATCAATGCTGTCTTTTTCTATTATCGGCGCAGCTGCATCATAGAAATAAAGATATTCTTCTCCTGTTAAAGCTTGAATTTGTTCTGCTAATGCTTTTGAAGTTAATGGACCTGTAGCAATAACTGTTATACCCTCTTCAGGAATTTCAGTTACTTCTTCATTAATTACTTCAATAAGTGGATGATTTTTGACTTTTTCTGTTACATAGCCAGCAAATTCGTGGCGATCTACCGCTAGCGCTCCACCGGCAGGAACTGAACTACGATCTGCTGCTTCTATAATAACCGAATCTAACATACGCATTTCTTCTTTAATAACGCCAACAGCATTTGTTAAGTTATTGGCACGTAGTGAGTTACTACATACTAATTCTGCAAATTTATCTGTGTGGTGAGCAGGCGTTTGTTTTACTGGACGCATTTCATATAAACGAACTTGAATGCCTCTTTTCGCAATTTGCCAAGCTGCTTCACTACCTGCTAGTCCTGCACCGATTACATTTACGATTGTTGTCATGCTAATATATACCTCTTTCTTTTACTCATCATTGTGATGCTGTTTCTTTATAGTCACATTTCGTACACTGAATTTGCACGCCTTTTTTCAGTTTCTTCTCAACTAATAATTCACTACATTTTGGACATGGTCTGTTAATTGGTTTATCCCATGATACAAACTCACAGTCAGGATAACGATTACAACCATAGAAAATGCGTTTTGTTTTACTCTTACGTTCTACTATTTCGCCCTCTTTACATGTTGGGCATGTTACGCCGATTGCTTTAACAATTGCTTTAGTATTACGACAATCAGGGAAGTTGCTACATGCCATGAATTTACCATAGCGACCAAGTTTGAATACCATTGGTGAACCACAATGTTCGCAATCTTCACCAGCAGGTTCATCTTTAATTTCAACTTTTTCCATTGCCACTTCAGCGTGTTGTACATGTTTTTCAAAATCTTGATAGAACTCATCGATGATACTCACCCATTTTGTATTACCTTCTTCAATACTATCTAAATCGTGCTCCATTTTTGCAGTGAACTCGATATTAATAATATCTGGGAAAAATTCTAAAACTAATGAGTGAACAATTTCACCTAATTCTGTAGGTACAAAACGTTTATTATCTAATGTGACATACCCACGCTTCTGAATTGTATCTAATGTTGGAGCGTAAGTTGACGGTCGACCTATCCCTATTTCTTCCATCGTTTTAACAAGTCGCGCCTCTGAGAAGCGAGGTGGCGGCTGTGTGAAATGTTGTTTTGGTTCAATATTCAAGGATTTTACAATGTCGCCTTTTTCCATTGGTGGCAATAGCTTATCCTTTTCTTCTTTTTGGTCATCTGACCCTTCAATATAAAGCTTCATGAAACCTGGGAATTTCACTTGAGAACCTGTAGCTCTAAAGAATACATCACCATTTTGTAAGTCTGCTGTTACTGTATCTAATACAGCTGATGCCATTTGGCTCGCTATAAAGCGTTCCCAGATTAGACGATAAAGACGAAGTTGGTCTCTAGATAAAACAGCTTTTAACTGATCAGGAGTACGCAACGTGCTTGTTGGACGAATTGCTTCATGTGCATCTTGCGCCTTTTCAGATTTTTTTGCTTGTTGATCAAGGGGCGTTGTATATTCGTTACCGTATGTTGATTGCACGTATTCAAATGCTTCTTTTTTCGCCGTTTCAGATATACGTGTCGAATCGGTACGCATATACGTAATTAAACCAACCGTGCCTTCTTTTCCAACATCTATACCTTCGTATAATTGCTGTGCAAGCATCATTGTTTTTTTCGCCCGGAAGTTTAATTTACGAGCGGCTTCTTGTTGTAGGGATGATGTTGTAAAAGATGGAGCCGCATTACGCTTACGCTCACGTTTAACTACTTTTGCAACTTCAAAATCTTCGCCCTTCATTAGCTTCAAGACATCTTTTACTTGTGCTTCATTAGACAATTTGATTTTCTCTTTACTATTTCCATAATAAATAGCATCAAATTGCTTGTTACCTTTTTCAAAGTTACCTTCGATTGTCCAATATTCTTCAGGCTGGAAGTTTTTAATTTCGTTTTCACGGTCGATAATCATACGTAGTGCAACTGATTGCACTCGACCAGCAGATAAACCTTTTTTGACTTTCTTCCATAGAAGAGGACTAATGTTATACCCTACAAGACGGTCTAGAATACGACGTGCTTGTTGAGCATCAACTAAATCCATATCAATAGGACGTGGATGCTTAAATGACTCTTTAATAGCATCTTTCGTGATTTCGTTAAATAATACACGACAGTCCGATTTTATATCAATGTTAAGAGCTGTTGCTAAATGCCAAGCAATTGCTTCTCCTTCACGATCTGGATCGGCCGCGAGATAGATTTTCTTGGCTTTTTTAGCTGCGGATTTTAAATCTTGTAAAACAGGACCTTTACCACGAATGGTAATGTATCTTGGTTCAAAATTATTTTCCGTATCAATTCCCATTGTACTTCTAGGTAAATCACGTACGTGACCAATTGATGCTTTTACTTTATATTTTTTCCCTAAATATCGCTCGATTGTTTTTGCTTTTGCGGGCGATTCTACTATTACTAAATAATCCGACATGTGAGTTCCCCCTTATAGAGGTGATGTTTCATTTTCTTTAGTTTCACTTGTTAAAATTGAATAAGTGCATGAAAATATTGTTAAAAACCTTACCATTCAACTATAACTTTTTTTCTTAGCGTTTACAAAAGAATACCTGTTGCAAAATGTATAACAGAAAAGAAATTTTTGCAAGTTATATTTCATCGTCAAATAAAATATCTTTCTAATTCTTCTATTATTTGATAACCATTCCAGACTGGTGTAGCACCTTCTGCGAGCAATTTATGAGGTCCTAATGAAAGTTTTGATGTGATATCTCCAGGTACAATGAAAATTTCTTTCCCGTGCTCTAGGGCGTGGTCCATTGTACTGGAAGTACCGCTTTTTTCAGCGGCTTCAGTGACTAGTATTGCCTTTGATATACCGCTAATAATACGATTCCGCATTGGAAAATACCATCGTTTCGGCTCGATATATGGCGGATATTCTGTCATTAATAAATGATCTTTGCTAATTATTTCGGCTAATTTCTTATTTTCTTTCGGATATAGGTGAAATAATCCATGTCCAAGAATTGCGATTGTTTTACCTCCGTTTGCAATTGCACTTTCATGCGCCATTCGATCAGCTCCCTTTGCTAGGCCGCTGATGATGATATAATCATTTTCTACCAATGCCGGCATAATATACTGTAATGCATTTTCTGTATAGGCTGTCGCCTTTCTAGAACCAACTATAGCAATCTTACGTTTGTTTACTAGTAAATCTACTTTACCTTTTACATATAGACATACAGGAGGATCATATAATTCGAATAACTCTTTAGGGAATAAGGGATGAAAGAACGGAATAGGGGTAATCAACTTTTGTTCATAAGCTTGGAGTAAGGGGGTTTCCATTGCTTCTATATAAGCAACTCTTAATCTAGTAGCTTTTTCATAGGAGAGATTTAATAATTGCGCAATTTTTTGTGTGGACATTTGTTCAAATTTTACAAGTTCTACATCCTCTTTAAACAAAGGCGCTAACCTGTTTAGAGGCACGGGAAATACATAATGCAATGCTAAGAGTCTCTGCGTCAATTGTACTTCATTCATCTTTGCCCTCCATTCATATAACTACTTAAAAGGTGTAGCAATGTCTAATATGACTTTGCTACACCTTCTATATTAATGGGTTTTACATTTTTCGTATAAACCTTGTTCTTTAATAACTTTAATAAATGTTTCACCAATAACAGATGGCGTTTCTGCTACTTGGATTCCAGCTGCATTCATTGCTTTAATTTTATCTGCAGCTGTTCCTTTACCACCAGAAATAATGGCACCAGCATGGCCCATACGTTTCCCAGGAGGAGCAGTTTGTCCACCAATAAAGCCTACAACAGGTTTTGTCATATTTGCTTTAATCCACTCAGCTGCTTCTTCTTCTGCTGTACCGCCAATCTCGCCAATCATTACGACACCATAAGTTTCAGGATCCTCATTAAATTCTTTTAAAACATCAATGAAGTTTGTACCATTAACTGGGTCTCCCCCAATCCCAACAGCAGTCGTTTGACCAATACCCTCTTGAGAAAGTTGATGAACAGCTTCATAAGTTAATGTACCAGAGCGTGAAACAACTCCTACATGGCCTTTTTTATGGATATAACCTGGCATAATACCAATTTTACATTCATCTGCAGTAATAACACCTGGACAGTTCGGACCAATTAGACGTGTTTTCTTACCTTCCATATAACGTTTCACTTTAACCATATCTAATACCGGGATATGCTCAGTAATACAAATAACTAAATCTAAATCAGCATCTACAGCTTCTAATATCGCGTCTGCCGCAAACGGTGCTGGTACGTAGATGACAGAAACATTACAACCTGTTGCTTCAACAGCGTCAACCACCGTGTTAAAAACCGGTACGCCTTCTACAGTTGTACCACCTTTACCAGGTGTAACTCCTGCTACAACTTTTGTACCATATTCTAGCATTTGCTTTGTATGGAATAGAGCCGTTGACCCTGTAATCCCTTGTACAAGCACTTTAGTTTCTTTATTAATATAAACGCTCATTTCAAGTCCCCGCCCTTCTTAGCCTACAAGTTCTACAATTTTTCTTGCACCATCAGCCATTGAATCTGCTGTAACGATATTAATACCCGATTCATTTAACAACGCTTTACCAAGTTCAACATTCGTACCTTCCAAGCGAACAACTAATGGTACATTTAAGCCAACCTCTTTGGCCGCTGTAATAACACCTTCTGCGATAATATCACATTTCATGATACCCCCGAAAATGTTAACGAATATACCTTTTACACTTGCATCAGAAAGAATGATTTTGAAGGCTTCTGTTACTTTTTCAGCAGTTGCACCGCCCCCAACGTCCAGGAAGTTTGCGGGTGATCCGCCATAATAACTAATGGTGTCCATTGTAGCCATAGCAAGTCCAGCACCATTGACCATACAACCAATGCTACCGTCTAATGAAATATAGCTTAAATCATATTTTGAAGCTTCAATTTCCTTTGGATCTTCTTCTTCGAAATCTCGTAATTCAACAACATCTTTATGACGATATAAAGCGTTTCCATCGAAGTTGAATTTTGCATCTAACGCCACTACGTTACCATCACCAGTCACAACAAGTGGGTTGATTTCTAAAATAGAAGCATCTTTTTCAGTAAATGCTTTATAAATTCCAAGCATAAGTGATGCAGCTTTATTTATTAATTTGTCTGGAATATTCATATTAAACGCAAGACGACGTGCTTGGAAACCTGTTAGTCCGATAGCTGGATCAACTACTTCTTTGAAAATTTTCTCAGGGGTTGCTTCAGCAACCTCTTCAATGTCCATCCCGCCTTCTTCAGACCCCATCAAAGTAATTCTAGAAGTTGCACGATCTACTACAAATCCCAAATAGTACTCTTTTTTAATATCAGAGCCTTCTTCTATGTAGAGGCGCTTGACTTCTTTACCTTCTGGACCAGTTTGGTGAGTGACCAGGATTTTCCCTAATAATTCTTTCGAATACGAACGTACCTCGTCCAAATTTTTGGCAATTTTAACGCCACCTGCTTTACCACGTCCACCTGCATGGATTTGAGCCTTAACAACGACTACACTTGTACTTAATTCTTTCGCTACTTTTACAGCTTCCTCTGGTGAAAATGCTACTCGGCCATTTGGAACTGATACCCCGTACTGTCTTAGAATTTCTTTCCCTTGGTACTCATGGATATTCATCTAACTTCCTCCCATCAAAATCCCATAGAGTTTAACTATTACATAACCATTGTATATAATCTGATTCACTATGTCTACATTCTTGTTATTTCGACTTTCACCTTTAGTTATCCGCAAATTCGCTCGAAATATACATATATCAATGTTTTGACCGCGACTTATATCGACTTTTTTCGACCATTATTTTGAATTTTCATAATTTTTATCTAAACGATAAATAAACGCAAATACTTCAGCAACTGCTTGGTATAGTTCCTCTGGAATCGACTCATTTAAGTCCAGTTGCCCTAATAATTGGACGAGGGATGGGTCTTCTTGAATTGGGATATTATTATCTTTTGCTTGTTCTAAAATATTTTCCGCTATTTTCCCTTTACCTTTCGCAATCACTTTAGGAGCTTCAAACCCACCTGGGTTAAAGGAAAGGGCAACAGCTTCTTTCCGTTCAAGTTGTTGTTTTTCTACTGTCATATGCGGAAATCGACTCCCCCGTTGACATCCTTTGAAGTTTTTGCATTTAATGTCGTTTTCACTGGTTGATTTTCTGCGAATTTTTTCATAAAGACCCCTGATAATTGATAATCATGTGATGATAATCCTTTTTTTAATGCTGTTTTAAGCGGCTCTGCTAATTCTTTCAACTGATCATTCTCATTGTAAACAGTTACTGTGACGACGCGACTCTGTACCTGCATATCAACTACTGTTTCTTGAAGTGAATTCAATTGCAAATAAAATAAAATTCTCGCATAGTCTGCGTCAATTTTACCATTGTCCTTCATACGACCATTCCACTGCAATGTGGCATCTGTTTTTCGTCCAAAAAACTCTAATGGAATTTGCATAATCAGTTGATGTTGAGGTCCGTTTTCTCCTGATAAGTATTGCATACCATTCATACGAGCAACGATTTGCTCGGCCACTGCTTTTGTAGCATTTGAAGCAGTAGGCTCTTGTAACAATGATAATAACTGTGGTTTCAATTGCCCTGCAAGTTGCTGCATATCTGCTGTTTTATCTAATAATTTTGCTTCATAGCTTAATCCTAGGTGATGCAAAGTTTGTTTCATAGCAGACTCTAAAGCTTTACTATCAATTGCATTATGAACACTCTGCTCAGCTTGCGATACAAGTTGCTGAATGAAGGGTTCCCCAGACTTACTTGTGATTTGTGTCAACACTCTAAATGTCATATCATCAGTCGTTGAATTAGACACATTCATTAATGTTATTAAATGTTGTTTAGCTGTTATATTTTGTTCATCAGTTTTGAAAGGTTGTTGTTCTGCTATTCGGCTAAATGCTTGCATTAGCTGACCTTGTAATTCCTTGACCAAAACTTGAATTGATTGAGGGGTATTGTTTGCCAGTGAAAATTTCCCAAGGGTATTAATAAGAATTTCTTTCTGTGAAGCTGATAATAAACTTTGTGATTCAATGGATACCTTTAGCTGGGTGATGAAGTCTGGCATATCTTTTTGACTAACAGACTGAATACTTTGCAGTAATTGCGTCGTAGAAGGTGCTGTAATGCTCATTTGTCTCATTTTCCCTAACTGTCCCTGCAGTTCCTTCACAAGCGTTGACAACGCTTGTTGTGATGATTGAGCAGCATTGAATTTCATCAAGTTCTGCTGTAGCTCTGCTCTTTGAGAATCTGTAAAATCGGCATTATTTGTAATTGCCATTTGTAATTGGGAGATAAGTTGCGTAGCTTCCTTTGGTGTTGCCGTTTGAATTTGTTGTAATAAATGTCCAATTGAGTTGGAATGTGATACAGATGGTCCTTGCAATGCAGTTGTCGACCAATTAAAAATATTAGCGTTTTTTGGTAAGATACCTACCTCTTTGAGCATTTGAATTAGAATATTCTTATCAGTAGACGATGTATTTGCGTCTGTTAAAGATTGAATAATTTTCGCTAAAATTGCACCACCTGTTTCTGTTTCAAACGGTTTAGCTAGCAATTGTAATTGTTGTAATAGTTGGTCGCGTATAGCTGGTGATAAGGATGTATCCTGTTGCAATAGTTGTCGTAAAGCATCAATTGTTTGTGTAAAACCTTGTTTCATCCCACCTTGAATGAGTGCTTGGAACGTGTCTTGTTGCATAGGCATTTTCAAGTCAATTATTTTTTGCAATGCATGTAAGGCATCCTTCATCGTAACACCAGCAGGTAATTGTTTTACCAACTGTTCTGCTTGCGTTAACTGTTCTTTAGACATCGGCACGTTTTCCTTTAAGAAATAGGCTGCAATTTGTTGCATTTCCGATGTCTTCGGAAGATGCATAGAATCTAATAATTGATTAATTTGTTGTGTTATTGTTCCTGTTTGATTAATAGGACCCGATACGACTTTAAGTTGTAAGTCTGGCTCTATGCCTGTTACTTGAAAATAGTGTGCATTACCAGCTTGCATTGGCACTTCTAACTTTGCCATAAAACGATGGCCACCTAGCTGCACCTCTGCTTGGTTGTCAGGAAAAAGCTGTTTAATCGTACCGTGAAATACTTGGCCTTGTTTTAAAGCCACTGGTTGTTGTGTGTTTAAACTTTGATTTTGTTGCATTTGTATGGACGAAAACGAAGTATAAGCCAATACTCTTCACCCTTTCTTAAGAATCATTGATTTAATTGGTTCAAATGTTGTTCTATGAATGTCTGTAGGTCCAAATTCACGTAAAGCCTCTAAATGTTGTTTTGTACCGTAACCTGCGTGTTGTGCAAAACCGTATTGAGGGTATTTTTCATCCATTTCTTCCATATAGTGATCCCGCGCTGTTTTCGCCAATATTGAAGCTGCTGCAATTGCTAAGCTTTTGGCATCACCTTTAATGATGGAATCTTGTGGAATATCGATTGGTAAAGTCATTGCATCCGCTAAAACAAAATCAGGTTTCACTTGTAGTGTTTCTATTGAAGCCTTCATTGACTGCTTTGTCGCTTCGTAAATATTGAGATTGTCAATTACTTCTTCAGGCTGAAAATGAATAGATGTTGCGATAGCACATTCCATAATTTTAGAGAAAAATGCTTCTCTTGTTTCTTTTGATAATTGTTTGGAGTCATTTAACCCAACAAGCTCCGGACAATCCTTAGGTAAAATAACTGCTGCTGTAACAACAGGACCTGCTAACGGGCCTCTCCCTGCTTCATCTGTACCTGCAATACTTGCAGTAGGGTGTGGCCGATAAGCATTGTCGAATTCCAGTTTCGCCTGATACTCGGCTAATAGTTTGTCTAGCTTCGTTTTTTTTCTAAGCCATTGTTGCCATGCTTTTTGTACGCCCAAGCGTTCATCTGCTTCTATCTCCACCATCCAAGATTGGTATTGTTGCTCATTATTTAATGCTTCTTTAATGTCTTTTATCGTTTTCAAAACTAGAACTCCCTTTTGTATCTATTTATACTATCGGCACTATTTCTAAAAAATCTAGAAAAAAACCTTTTTCACCAAAAGGTAAAAAAGGTTAGTTTTTATTCTTCGATTATGTCTTCTACAAAGTCGAATGTCAGCTTACCTAATTGCTGGTTACGAATATCTCGTACAATTAGTTCAGCAACTTGGTCATAGTCAATTTCACCGCCAGTTGCGTATACTCTACGCAATTGACCGATATGATTATAAGTCTCTACAAGATCTTCACTGACTTCTGAAAATTTATATCGCTCTTCCATTCGACCTTTATAATGCTTACTCAAAAAGTTTAATCCATATATAGCTAAGTCATCCATATTTGTAATGGTATCTTTGATAGCACCTGTTAAGGCAAGTTTATACCCTACTTCTTGGTCTTCAAATTTCGGCCATAGAATTCCCGGTGTATCTAATAGTTCAAGCTCTTTACCAAATTTAATCCACTGTTGTGATTTTGTTACACCAGGTGTATTTCCTGTTTTAGCAATATTCTTTTTAGCAAGTCGATTAATCAATGTCGACTTGCCTACGTTTGGTATACCTACAATCATTGCACGAATTGCGCGAGGTTTCATACCTTTTGAGCGCATACGATCCCATTTCTCTGCTAGTAATTCTTGTGCGGCTTTAGTTACTTTATTAAGTCCCTTACCATCTAATGAATTAATAGCCACAGCCCTGTGCCCTTTTGATTCAAAATAATCTATCCATTTACGTGTTTGAACTTCATCAGCCATATCCGCTTTGTTCAAAATAAGTAAACGTGTTTTTTGATGAATTACTTCATCTAACATTGGATTTCTTGAAGATAATGGCAAGCGTGCATCAATCAATTCAAAAATAATATCAACCAATTTCAGTTGTTCGGTTACTTGTCGACGAGCCTTCGCCATATGTCCCGGAAACCATTGAATGGTCATGTGTTTCACTCCTATTCGTTATTTCACGGTACCAATTTGATCAAAAGGCCAAAAAACAATACTTGTTTTACCGATAATTTCATCTACTGATACAATCCCAATGTGACGACTATCTTTACTATAACGACGATTATCTCCCATTACAAAAACATAACCATCCGGAATTTTATCCAGTTGTTCCATATCCGGGATATCCACAAGTGTAAAATCTTCAGTTAATGTACCTTCATCCGTAATTTCATCTTTATATTGTTGTAAATAAGGCTCAGCAATTGCTTTGCCATTGATATAAAGCTGATCATTTTTATATTCTACCTGATCTCCTGGTAAACCAATAATACGTTTAATATAATCTTTCTTTTCCGGTGCATGGAATACAACTATATCAAAACGGTGCAAGTCACCAATTTTATAGCCAATCTTATTTACAATCATGCGGTCGCCATTTTCAAGGGTTGGCATCATAGACTCGCCATCTACTACAATCGGCGTAAATAAAAAATAACGAATAATTGCAGCTAATGCAAAAGCAATGACTAATGCCTTTGTCCATTCCCATAACTCATTTTTCTCTTTTTTTGTTTTTTCCATTTCGATGTCCCCCTTGACTATTCTGTTCTTATTGTACAAGGATTTATCATTTCAAGCAAAAAGAAAGAGAGCTTGTAAAACAAGCTCTCTCTTCGGCAAAAAAATGTATTATCGAATTTCTTTAATACGAGCCGCTTTACCACGTAAGTTACGTAGGTAGTATAATTTAGCGCGACGTACTTTACCGCGACGTACTACTTGTAAGTTAGCGATTTTTGGAGTGTTAACTGGGAACGTACGCTCAACACCTACGCCGTAAGAAATTTTACGAACTGTGAAAGTTTCGCTAATACCGCCACCACGACGTTTAATAACTACTCCTTCGTATACTTGGATACGTTCGCGAGTTCCTTCGACTACTTTAACGTCGATTTTTACAGTATCTCCAGCGCGGAACGCAGGAATGTCTGTGCGAAGTTGTTCTTTAGTGATTTCTGTAATGATGTTTGACATTATTTTCTCTCCTTAGACAGATGTTCTTGTAACTCCTCTTGATGATACAGCGGAACACCGTAATTCGGCATTTCTCATAGAAATGCATTTTTAATATTATCACATGATATGATAATATGCAATAATTATTTACCCGATTTTAATATATCCAAGTAGTTTTGTTGCTTTGGATTTAACTCCATTTTTTCAAGCAGATCCGGACGTCTCTCAAACGTTCTTTTTATAGATTGTTGCTCACGCCATTCGTCAATTTTTGCATGATTACCAGAAAGTAAAACATCTGGCACTCTCATACCACGGAATTCAGCAGGACGAGTGTAATGTGGGTGTTCTAGTAAACCAGTTGAAAAAGAATCTAATACAGGTGAATCATTATTGCCTAAAACCCCAGGCAACAGGCGAACGACACTATCAATCACCGTCATTGCCCCCAACTCACCACCCGTTAAGACATAATCCCCAATAGAAATTTCATCCGTTACAAGATGCTGACGAATACGCTCATCATAACCTTCATAATGACCACAAAGGAAGATTAAGTCTTCCTCTTGCGCTAATTCCTCTGCTTTAGCCTGTGTATAGCGTTCTCCTTGTGGACACATCAAAATGATACGCGGCTTTTTTCCTTCGCTTACAAGCGCTTCTACGGCGTTAAAAAGGGGTTCTGGCTTTAATACCATACCAGCTCCTCCACCGTACGGATAATCATCCACTTGGTTGTGTTTATTAATTGAAAATTCACGAAAATCTGTTACACCTAACGTAACAGCTCCTTTTTCTTGAGCCTTTTTTAAAATAGAAGAACCAAATACGCCTTCAAACATATTCGGGAATAGCGATAGTACGTGGATATTCATCATGATAATAAACCATCCATCACATGAATAATGATCTTCTTCTCGTCAACGTCGATTTCTTTAATGACGTCGTCTATTACTGGAATATATTGATCTTTACCATTAACACCTTTTAGAGTCCAGACATCATTAGCACCGGTTTCGAAAATTTCTTTCACTTGTCCAATTTCTGTACCCTCTTCATCAAAAACAGTACAGCCAATGATTTCATGGTAATAGTATTCATCATCAGCTAATTCACTTAGTTGCTTTTCTGATACTTTTAAAATACCGTCACGGAAGTCTTCTACATCATTAATATTTGGATATCCTTCAAACGTTAGTAGAATGAAGTTTTTATGAGCACGGGCTGATGCGATTGTTAGTCGCAATGGTTTTTTAGAATCTTTCTTAAACAGTGCAATTTGTTCTCCCACTACATAGCGTTCTTCAGGGAAGTCCGTTTGTGAGATGACACGCACCTCACCTCTTATACCATGTGTATTAACGATTTTACCTACGTTATACCATTCCATCTAAATCACCTCTTAATAAATATGTGAACATCCTCAATACATTATTAGAGGACTAATTGATTTTAATCGTAACAAAAAAGGAAGGAACTAAGGCTCCCTCCTTTTTGACTAATCTAGAATATCGACATACGTCTTCTTCTTATGATGACTGCCCGCTGCTGAATAAACAATTGTACGCATCGCTTTTGCAACACGGCCCTGTTTACCAATTACTTTGCCCATATCACTAGGGTGAACAGATAGTTTATATACAATCCGATTCGGACTCTCCTCGGTTATAATACGAACTTCTTCTGGATAATCGACTAAAGGTTTAACGATTGTTTCAATCAGCTGCTTCATGCTGTCACCTCCGATTATTTACTGATTTTTGAGTTATGGAATTTTTCCATAATGCCTTGTGATGAGAACAAGTTGCGTACTGTATCAGATGGTTTTGCACCATTTGCTAACCATGCTAATGCTTTTTCTTCATCAATCTTAACTTCTTCTGGAGTAGTTAAAGGATTGAATGTACCAATTGTTTCAATTGAGCGGCCGTCGCGTGGTGCGCGAGCGTCTGCTACTACAATACGATAGAAAGGAGCTTTTTTTGCCCCGATACGTTTTAAGCGAATTTTTACTGCCATTTTTAATTGCACCTCCGAATAGTTTCACACAAGATAGTATAATAGCAAGCTTTGGATTGTTTGTAAAGTGTTTTTTCTTAACACACTAAATTTTAGATTAAAAAGTTATTTAAACAGTGAATCCAAACCAGGAAGTTTCATTTTTTTCTTCCCTTTTTGCGTCATACCCGTCATTTGCTTCATCATTTTCTTCATATCTTCAAATTGTTTTAAAAGTCGGTTTATTTCTTGAACAGAGCAACCTGAACCTTTTGCAATTCGTTTTTTACGACTTGAGTTGATAATCTCAGGGTTCGTTTTTTCAGCTGGCGTCATCGAGAGAATAATCGCCTCTATATGCCCAATTTGTTTATCATCGATTTTCGCATTTTCTAAGCCTTTAATTTTATTGGCACCTGGAAGCATTTTTAAAATTTCATCCAAAGGTCCCATTTTTTTTACTTGGCTCATTTGATCTAAGAAATCATCGAAAGTAAAGCTCTGTGTTCTGAACTTTTCTTCCATTTCTCTTGCTTTTTCTTCGTCAACGTTTGCTTGAGCTTTCTCGATTAAGGACATCATGTCGCCCATACCAAGAATACGTGAAGCCATACGTTCTGGATGGAATGGCTCTAAAGCATCCATTTTCTCACCCATACCGACAAATTTAATTGGTTTTTCTGTAACAGAGCGGATTGATAAAGCCGCACCACCACGTGTATCCCCATCTAACTTCGTTAGAACTACACCCGTAATACCTACTGCTTCATTGAAGCTATTAGCTACATTTACAGCATCTTGACCTGTCATAGAATCGACAACTAAGAAGACTTCATCTGGTTCTCTTAATGCACGAATATCTTTCAATTCTTGCATTAAGTTTTCATCAATATGAAGACGACCTGCAGTATCGATTAATACAACATCATGATGCTCTTCCTTTGCATGTTCTAGCGCTTGGCGAACAATATCCACAGGAGATACTTCCGTACCAAGAGCAAATACCGGCAAAGATAGCTGATCACCTAATGTTTGCAATTGCTTAATGGCTGCTGGACGGTAGACATCCGCCGCCACAAGCAATGGTTTACGATTGTACTTTTTGCGTAAAACATTAGCAAGTTTACCAGTAGTTGTTGTTTTACCGGCACCTTGTAAACCTACCATTAAAATAACAGTTGGTGGTTTTTGAGAGAATTTAATAGGGCTTTGTTCGCCACCCATTAATTCTGTCAGTTCGTCTTTTACGATTTTAATAACTTGTTGACCGGGTGTTAGACTTTTCATGACGTCTTGACCGATTGCTCGTTCACTAACGCGCTTAATAAAAGATTTTACAACTTTTAAGTTTACGTCCGCTTCAATTAAGGCAAAACGGACTTCACGCATCATTTCTTTAACGTCTTGTTCCGTCACTTTCCCTTTGCCTTTAATCTTCGAAATCGTGCCTTGGAGTCGCTCCGCTAATCCTTCAAATGCCATGCATGCCGCCTCCTAATCCCATTGCTTTAACTGCTCAATAAGTTCTAGCCACACAGTTTGCGAGGCACTATTGTCAGTAGTTTTTTTCGATAGCTCTGCAATTATTTGTTGTCTGTTTTGAAATTTCTCGAATAATCGAAGTTTGTCTTCATATTCTTCAAGCATCGCTTCTGTTCTACGAATATTATCGTAAACTGCTTGACGCGATACTTCATAAGCTTCAGCAATTTCACCAAGAGAATGGTCATCTAAATAATAAAGTTGCATATAGCTACGTTGTTTATCAGTCAACAATGCTTGATAAAAGTCGAAGAGAAAGTTCATGCGTGTCGTTTTTTCAAGAAGCATAAGAAATCTCTCCCCTGTTTTACACATTCTTTTAGTATCATAAGGAATAATCCGATTTCTGTCAAGTAAATATACTTGTCTAAATACATTTTAGTCCTCATATAAACCCAAATCTACAAAGCTGAAAAATGCATAGCCAAAAAGCTATGCATCCTTCTTCTATCTATTTATTGCTCGTTTAATTCCTCTTCTTTTGCTAGCTGTTGATCAAGTGCATCAGCAAATAAGCCATACACATAGCGTTCTGTATCAAATGGTTGTAAATCATCCATTTTCTCACCCAAGCCAACAAACTTTACTGGAATATGCAATTTGTTACGAATAGCAAGTACAATACCACCTTTTGCAGTACCGTCTAGTTTTGTTAATACAATACCTGTCACGTTTGTTGCTTCTTTAAATGTCTGTGCCTGCACTAGTGCATTTTGTCCAGTAGTTGCATCTAAAGCTAATAAAACTTCATGCGGAGCATTCGGTATTTCCCGGGAAATTACACGGTGTACCTTTTCTAATTCATTCATTAAGTTAACTTTATTTTGCAGACGTCCCGCTGTATCACAAATAAGTACATCTGCTCCACGATTTTTGGCTGCACGAATGGCATCATACATTACTGCAGCAGGATCAGATCCTTCTGCTTGCTTAATAACTTCCACACCAACACGGTCTCCCCAAACTTGAAGTTGATCAATCGCACCTGCACGGAATGTATCACCTGCTGCAAGTATTACTGATTTCCCTTCTTGTTTTAGACGATGCGCCAATTTCCCAATTGTTGTTGTTTTACCAACACCGTTCACACCAACAAAAAGAATAACTGTTAACTCATCATCTTGTATATTTAACTCAATTGACTCTTCATCACTTGATTCGTAAATTTCAACAAGCTTTTCTGAAATAATTGATTGGATACCGCTCGTATCTTTAATATTTTGACGTTGAACTTCAAAGCGTAATTTATCCATTAGCTCCATTACAGTCTCAAAACCAACGTCCGCTTGTAGTAATAAGTCTTCAAGTTCTTCAAAGAAATCTTCATCTACTGTACGGTAACGAGCTACTAAATCATTCACTTTTGATGTAAATGAATCACGTGTTTTCTCTAAGCCCGCTTTGAATTTTTCTGTAATCGAAAATGCTGAGAAGCCCCATTTTGATTTTTTCTCTTCTTGGGGTTCTTCCACTTTTACAACTTCTGTTGTTGATTCTTCAACGACGATTACTTCATTAGTTTGTGATTCTCCTTCTTGAGGAGCTTGATCAGATGCAATAGATTCTTGCTCAATTTCCGGAGTAACTACAGTTGGGACAGCTACTTCTCGGTCTGGAGGGGCTACCACATCGTCAAATGGTTTTTCAACGCTTGTCTCTACCGATTGTACATCAAGTTCTTCAGGCTTCGCGCCCATTAGTTTTTCTTTCATACGCTTTAAAAAGCTCATTGTTATTCGCTCCTTTGTCCTACAAGAACCGGTTCTTCTTGTTCTAATTTCACAGATACTAGTTTCGATACACCTGATTCTTGCATCGTAATACCGTACAATACATCCGCACCTTCCATCGTACCTTTGCGATGCGTGATAACGATGAATTGTGTTTCTTGGCTAAACTTTTTCAAATACTGACTATAGCGAGTAACATTCGATTCATCAAGTGCAGCTTCTACTTCATCTAGTATACAGAACGGTACAGGACGCGTTTTTAAAATAGAAAACAGTAGTGCAATTGCCGTTAAAGCACGTTCTCCACCCGATAGTAAGCTTAAACTTTGCAACTTTTTCCCTGGTGGTTGAGCGACAATTTCAATTCCTGTTTCGAGTATATCGTCAGGCTTAACTAGCTGTAAATCTGCATGACCGCCACCAAATAATTCACGGAAAACAACTTGGAAGTGTTCACGGATTTTCAAGAATGTTTCGTTAAAGCGTGTTGACATTTCTTCATCCATTTCACGAATCGCTTCATGCAATGTTTCTTTCGCTTCCATGAGATCTGATCTTTGATCTGTTAAAAAAGTATGTCGTTCTGAAACGGTTTCGAATTCTTCTATTGCATTTAAGTTTACGGGACCTAGTTCTATAATAGATTGCTTTAATAATTTTACTTTTCTTCTTGATATCTCAACATCTATATCTTCATTTACTTCCCGTCTGGCTTCGTCTAAAGAAAGCTCATAATCTTCAGCAAGTTGGTCTAATAAAGCTTGCTTAGAAAACTCCAGTTGAGAAAGTTTTACATCATAATTACGCAAGCCATCTAATAAGCCTTTATGCACTCGTTGTAATTCCTTCAGTTCCACTTCACAGCTATCCAAAGTAACTTGTAGCTGAGTTCTTTCTTCCTTACTTGTAGCAATGGTCGATATTAAATCAGTTTTTTTCAACTGCCAAGTAGTAATATTTGCTGTTATTTCTTCATCAGACGGTCCATTTTGACTTTCGTCATTCGTCAACCATTTGATTTCTTGACTAATATTATTGACTTCCAACTTCGCCTTGTCATATTGAACGGTTACTTCCTCAGAAGCTTGTTTTAGTTGCGTTACTTGTTCTTGTAGTACGGCAAGCTCTGAGCGCTTTTCTGCATACTGTTCTTTCAATGCATCTTGAGCTGTTTCACTTTGTACTTTAAGAATATTTAATTGTTCTATTGTCGTATTTATCTCAGCAAGCTCTTCCGTTAATTCTTTCAAACGCTTTTTAGCAGAAATTTGACTTTCTTGTAAATTTGAAGAGCGATCGGTAGCATCTTCTTTTTCAGTAGCTACTAAAGTAACACGTAATGCAAGTCGTTTTGTCGTTGCTTCTAATTCACGGTAATGTCCACTCAGTTCAAATTCTTCATCACGTAACACTTCACCTTGCTTACGTAAGTCCTCTAGAAGAACCGTTTTAACAGATACAAAGTTTTTTTGCTCTGCAACAACTTTTTCAGCTTGTTCTATTTTTGTTTGCATTTGCACAAGCTGACCAGTTAAGTCTTCCAGTTCTGCTTTACGAGTAAATAACGATGTTTGTTGTTTTGTAGAACCACCTGTAAGTGAACCGCCGGCATTTACTATGTCACCATCTAACGTTACTACGCGATAACGATAATTGCATGATTTGGCTATTTGTGTTGCACTCTGTAAATCTTTTGCAACTAATACATTACCCAATAAATTTTCTGCAATCGTTTTGAATGTTGGGTCAAATGTTGCTAGCTCATCTGCAGTATTAATAAACGACGGATGAGTTGCAGCCGCTCCAAGTGCATCACGTGATATTTTTCGAGATTTCATAACATTTTTCGGTAAAAACGTTGCACGACCTGCTCGTTTTTCTTTTAGCCATGCAATAGCTTTTTGAGCATCCTGTTGAGTTTCAGTCACAATATGTTGAGAAGCTGCGCCTAATGCTGTTTCAAGTGCTTTTGTATATTCTCCACTAACTTGAATTAACTCTGCAACAGCGCCGTGAATACCAGAGAGTTTTTTATTTTCTCTAGCCACTAAAATTTCTTTTACACCATGGAAAAAGCCTGAGAAGTCCGCTTCAAGTTCCGCTAAAGTTTCTTTCCGAGACTTTAACTGTTGTAAATGTTGATAGCCTTTAAAAAGCATATCTTGTTTGCTTTCAAATTGTTTTGTCGCACTCGCTAGCTCCAATTGACAAGCTGAATAAGCAGCCAATTTTTCTTCTAGCTGTTGCTTCACATCGTTTAATTTACTTTCAACAACCTGCTGTTCTTTCGTCAACTGAGTTAATTCCTCTGCCATTTCTGACGATTGGTTAGTGATTTTGAACGAAGCTTGTTCTTGTTGTTCTAGCTGTTGTGTTATATTTTTGTATTCATTTTTAACTGTTGCTTCTTCATTGAGGCGATCAATATATGTGTTTTTCCAGTTTTCGATATCTTTTTCAATGTCCGTTGATGAACGATTTAAGTTATCTTCTAGCTGTTTCACACTTTTTTTCAATGATTGAAACGTTTTTTGTCTTATTGTTAATTGTTCTTGTTTGTCTACTTGTTGTACGTGCCACTCTCGCTCAGCGATTTGAGCTTTTTCAAGTGATTGCTGTAATTTTTCTAGTTGCGCACTGGCATTATGACGTTTTTCAGCCATTAATACTTTACGACCTTCCCATCGCTCTACTTCTGAACTTGCTTCCACAAGCTGATGTTGCGATAGGTCTAGTAAATTATCTAGTTTAGTAATTTGTTTTCGAATAGAAGCCACTTGTGACTCTTTATTCTCCATATTGTGTATATGTTCTTGCTCAGTCACCGTAAATTGCTTTTTATCACGCATAATTGTTTCAAGTGTTTGTTGCAACACACGTAAATCATGAACGATAACCGCTATATCAATGTCCTTTAATTCTTTGGACATCTTTAAATAATCCGCAGCAGCTGACGCTTGTATTTTCAAAGGCTCGATACGATTGTCTAATTCGTGCAATATATCAAGGACTCGATGCAAATTATCCTCTGTTTCAAATAATTTATGCTCGGCTTTTTTCTTACGTTGCTTATATTTCAATACACCGGCAGCCTCTTCGAAAATAGAGCGTCTATCATCCGGACGACTGTTTAAAATTTCATCTACTCGACCTTGTGAAATAATCGAGAAAGCTTCTTTTCCTAGACCAGAGTCTAAGAACAAATCCGTTATATCTTTTAATCTACATTGTTGTTTATTTAATAGATATTCGCTATCGCCCGAGCGGTATACTCGACGAGTGACACTTACTTCGTTATACGGGATTGGTAATCGTTCATCCTCGTTGTCTAATATCAATGATACTTCTGCAAAGTTAAGCGGTTTGCGCGAGTCACTTCCAGCAAAAATGACATCTTCCATTTTTGCACCACGAAGAGACTTTGCGGATTGTTCTCCGAGTACCCATCGAATTGCATCCGTTACGTTACTTTTTCCACTGCCATTTGGTCCAACGACAGCAGTAACTCCCGGTACAAAGTCAATTCCAATACGATCGGCGAAAGATTTAAAACCAATCACTTCAAGCCGTTTAAGAAACAAAATTATACCTCCTGATTGTCAGCTGACTGTTTTTGCAATTCAATCATTGCACTTTGAGCAGCTCTTTGTTCAGCTTCTTTCTTCGATTTTCCGTGACCAACACCTAATTCGCGCTCATTCAATAAAACATGTGACACGAATGTACGATTATGTGCTGGTCCGTTTTCATTAATAATCTCATATTGAAGCGCACCAGAATTGGCTTGTTGCACCATTTCTTGTAGCTGACTTTTAAAATCCATCACATGCGAAAAAGCACCGATTTCTACTTTTGGATAAACGACACGTTCTAAAAATCCAACGACTGTTTCTAATCCTTGGTCTAAATATAGTGCACCAACAAATGCTTCAAAACAATCTGCAAGAAGAGCTGGGCGTTCTCGACCACCTGTTAATTCTTCACCTTTTCCTAGTAAAACGTATTTCCCAAAGTTTAATTCATTTGCAAAAATGACTAATGACGGTTCGCATACTATTGCTGCACGCAATTTTGTAAGCTCACCTTCACTCATTTTAGGGAATTTAAGGAAAAGAAATTTAGAGACAGATAGTTCTAACACTGCATCTCCTAAAAATTCTAGGCGTTCGTTATCTTCAAATAGTTTACGACGATGCTCATTCACATATGATGAATGCGTAAATGCATTGTAAAGTAAACTTGCATTATCAAAATGCAATCCTAAATTATTTAATAATTCCTCAAATTGGAGGCGTGCTTTCTCGGAAATTGCACCATTTTTTTGTGAGAGTCCCTTTTTTTTCATCATCGTCATCAACCTTCTTATCTTCCTTTTGATACTCCTGTTTAGTTTACCTTTTTCTCTTACAATGTGCAAAAACAAAAAGAGACACTTCCTTCAAAATTATGAAAGAAGTGCCCCTAGCAATGTATAATTAGCCAATTTTGCTTTCGATGAATGATACCGCGTTTCCAACAGTTGCAATTTTCTCTGCATCCTCGTCGTCAATTTGCATATCGAATTCTTCTTCAAGTTCCATTACTAGTTCTACTACATCTAGTGAATCCGCACCTAAATCATCACGGAAAGAAGCTTCTAATTTCACTTCGCTCTCGTCGACACCTAAACGGTCAACAACAACTTTAGTTACACGTTCTATAACAGTTGCCAAATCTGTCACCTCCCCTCAATGATTATACATAAAAAGCCCGTTTGTTCATAGGCATAAATTACATGACCATTCCACCATCTACATGGATTGTTTGTCCTGTAATATAACTTGCATCATCTGACGCTAAAAATAGTACGACTTTTGCAACGTCTTTTGGATCTCCTAGCTTCGCTAATGGAATTTGTCCAAGCATTTGATCTTTTACTTCAGCAGGCAGTTCATCTGTCATTTCTGTCGCAATAAAACCAGGTGCTACAGCATTAACATAAATATTACGCGCTGCTAATTCTTTTGCAGTTGTTTTCGTTAAACCAATAACACCTGCTTTTGCCGCAACATAGTTTGCTTGACCTGCATTACCAGAAACACCAACAATCGATGCAACATTAATAATACGACCAGCACGTTGTTTCATCATTTGGCGTGAGACAGCCTTCGTACATAGGAATACACCTTTTAGGTTAGTATTCATTACGTCATCCCAGTCCTGTTCTTTCATACGCATTAATAGATTATCACGTGTTATCCCAGCATTATTTACAAGAATATCAAGACTACCAAATGTATCTGTTGCAGCCTTCATTAAAGCTGTTACTTCGTCAGCATCAGCTACATTTGCTTGGACTGCGATTGCTTCGCCGCCATTCCCAGTAATTTCTGCTACTACTTCTTCAGCTTTAGATTGGCTACCGCTATAATTGACAACAACCCGCGCACCTTGTTCTGCTAATTCTAATGCAATGGCACGGCCGATACCTCTTGAAGCACCAGTTACAACAGCTGTTTTACCCTCTAGCTTCTTCATGAGACCACTCCTTCGACGCTTCTACAACTTGTTCAAACGTTGCTTCATCATATACACAATACGTTTTCACTTGACGATCTACTTTTTTTACAAGTCCGCTTAATACTTTTCCAGGACCACATTCGATAAATACGTCCACACCCAGGTCGATCATTTTTCGAACAGAATCTTCCCATAATACAGGTGAGTACAATTGTTCTACTAATAGTTGCTGGATTTCATTTTGTTCTGTTACTGGTTTAGCCGTAACATTTGAGATTACTGGAATTTTAGCATCTTGCATTGCTTTTTGCTTTAAATTCTCTTGTAACTTGCCAGCAGCTGGACGCATTAATTCAGAATGGAATGGCCCGCTCACTACTAAAGGAAGTGCACGTTTTGCTCCTGCTTCCTTCGCCTTAACACTCGCCTTGTCTACTCCAGTCTTTGTACCAGAAATCACAATTTGACCTGGGCAATTTAAGTTAGCAAGCTGTACAACTTCTCCTGATGCTGAAACTTCGTCCGTCACAGCTTTCAACGCATCTCGGTCCAAGCCTAAAATAGCAGCCATAGCGCCTTCACCTGCAGGTACTGCTTCGTTCATAAACATTCCTCGACTATGTACGGCTTGTACGCCATCTTGAAATGACATTACCCCTGAAGCCACTAACGCTGTATATTCACCTAAGCTATGTCCCGCAGTGTAATCTGGTGTAATACCTACTTTTGTCAGTTTATCAGCAATCATTGCACTTGTCGTTAACAATGCAGGTTGCGCGTTGTAAGTCAATGTCAAATCTTCAGCTGGACCTTCAAGCATTAACTTTGATAATGAATAACCTAATAATTCATCTGCCTTATTATAGTAGGCTTTGCACTCTTGGTGCTCAGCCACAAATTCGGCTCCCATACCAACTGATTGTGAGCCCTGTCCTGGAAAGATAAAAGCGATTTTCGTCATGATTAGTTCTCCTTTGAAATTGTAGAATCAATCGTTGCACATACGTTGTGTTTAACCATAATATTTGCTTGGCGAATAGCACTAGCAAAAGCATTTGCATTTGATGAGCCATGCGCTTTTACTACCGGTGCTTTTAAACCGAATAAAGCGGCTCCACCATACTCTGTGTAGTCCATTTTAGTTTTAATTTCTTTTAAATTACTCTTCATCATTAACGCTGCAACTTTTGTTTTCCCTGAAGCCATAAATGCTCCTTTTAACATAGAAAAGATGCTATCAGCTGTACCTTCGATTGTTTTTAACACCATATTACCTGTAAACCCATCAGTCACGACAACATCTGCAGCACTATTTAATAATTCACGTGCTTCAACATTACCGATAAAGTTAATTGGTGCTTCTTGCAATAAACCAAAAGCAGCTTTAGTAAGCTCATTTCCTTTTTTATCTTCTGTCCCGATATTCAATAATCCGACTGTTGGATTTTGAATATCTCGTACTTGTTGTGCATAAATGCTAGCCATAATTGCAAATTGAGCCAAGTTTTCTGGTTTTGCATCGGCATTTGATCCAAGATCTAACATATCAAAACCTTTACCATCTAAAGTTGGTAAGGTAGTTGATAATGCAGGACGATCAATACCTTTAATACGACCTACTACAAATAATCCAGCGGCCATTAATGCACCTGTATTCCCTGCTGATACGCAAGCGTCTGCTTCACCATTCTTAACTGCCTCTGCCATTTTCACCATTGATGCATCTTTCTTACGACGTACTGCACGAACTGGTTCGTCGTCACCTTCAATTACTTCTTCACAATTAATCACAGTTAAGCGCTCATGATCTTTTAAATAAGGCTGCATTGCCTGTTTTTGACCAAATAATTGGATTTCGATGTCTGCAGAAGCTTCTAACGCTTTATATACGCCTTCGATAATGGCTTGTGGTGCATTGTCTCCACCCATGCCGTCTATTGCTATTTTCATTTATTTTTCACCTTTTCCTTTCGTACGGTACATTTCGAATTTACCAGCGAAAACAACTTCATTTTCAACAGTAGAGGTTAACTCGATAAATGTTCGACTTTTGCTGTCATCCTTGCCTGTGACAAGTGCTTTTGAAATTACTCTGTCACCTGCTCGTACTGGTTTAACAAAGTGGATTTCTGAATGCACAGTTAGGGCTAAGTCATCATCAATCACTGCTACAGCGAGTGAATTTGCTTGAGCAAATAGATGATGTCCCCTCGCAATGCCATTACGCTGGAAGACATGCTCTTCTTTCACGTCAAAAATGGAAAGGGCTCTTTCGTCTAATTCAATATCTATAATGTCACCAATCACTTCATCAATTGGTAAAGATTTTACATCATTTTCAAAATTATGAGCAGCCACACCTTTAATTCGTTCACGTAATTCTGGTATCGATAACTCCATTCGATCTAATCGAATCGTTTGTACGCTCACATTAAATTGACTGGCTAGCTGTTCATCGGTGACGAATGGATTATCGATTATTGTTTGCTGCAATAATTTTTGTCGTTCTTTTTTAGAGTACTTCATTTTTTTCGCCACCTTTCAAAAATTAGCACTTGGTACTAATATCAGTATATAAATTAAAAAAAGAGAATGCAAGAGTTGTTTTAAACTCTTTTTCGCATTCTCTCCCTTTTCAACAAAAATAATTCATATCAATCGATACGATCACCATTTAATACACCAGACTCCGCTAGCATATTACGTAGCTGCTCACAGTCATCTGCTTGCCAAAATTCTTCAGTTGATAGGAGCTTCTCTGCATCTTGTCTCGCCACTTCTAATGCTCTGTAATCATGGACGAGATCAGCCATTTTAAATTCAGGCAAACCACTTTGTTTTTTACCAAAGAAATCACCTGGACCACGTAATTCTAAATCTTTTTCCGCTAAACGAAAACCGTCATTGGTTTCCGTCATTGAAATCATTCGCTCTTTGCCATCTTCTGATTTTGGATCTGCCAATAATACGCAATAGGATTGATGTTCGCCACGACCCACACGACCTCGCAATTGATGGAGCTGAGCCAAACCAAAACGCTCTGCATCATAGACGATCATAAATGTTGCATTTGGTACATTCACTCCAACTTCTACAACCGTTGTTGAAACAAGCACATGCAACTGCCCTTCACTAAACTCACGCATCACCGCATCTTTTTCTTCTGCAGGTAATCGACCATGCATGAGCCCGACTTTATATTTCTCACCGAATAATGTAGTCAGTTGTGTGTAAACATCTACTGCATTCTGCACATCTAGTTTATCTGATTCTTCTATTAAGGGACAAATAACATATGCTTGTCGGCCCATTGCCAGTTCCTTTGTCATTTGGGATAACACTTGATTAAATTGTTCCTTTTTAGCCCAATTTGTCTGAATTTCTTTTCGTCCAGCAGGTAATTCGTCAATAATTGACACATCCATTTCTCCGAAAGCGGTAATCGACAAAGTTCGAGGGATTGGTGTCGCTGTCATGAATAGTACATCTGGATTTTCCCCTTTATCACGTAAAATACGACGTTGTTCTACACCAAATCGATGTTGTTCATCTGTAATCACTAGACCAAGTTTATAAAATTCCACATCCGGCTGAATTAATGCATGTGTTCCAATTAAAATATCTATCTCACCGTTTTTTAATTGTTCCAGAAGTATACGACGAGCCTTTGTTTTGGTTGAACCCGATAGAAGAGCCACTTCTACTCCTAGTGGCCTTAACCATTCATCAAGTGACTCTCCGTGCTGCTCAGCTAAAATCTCAGTTGGAGCCATTAGAGCACCTTGAAAACCCGCTGTCACAGCAGCGTATAATGCAATGGCCGCTACAACAGTTTTCCCAGAACCAACATCCCCTTGTAACAGGCGATTCATACGATGAGGCTCTAGTAAATCTCGACATATTTCATTGACAACACGTTTTTGCGCATTCGTTAATTCATATGGCAAAGTTAGAAAAAACTTTTTTAGTTTCTCTAAATCATAGTGAATAGATAAACCCTGCTCTTGTTCTTTACGAATTTTACGTAAGGCTTGTATTCGTAATTGAAATCGCAACAACTCTTCGTAAACAAAACGCCTTCTTGCTTGCTTGGCATGATTCGCATCTATCGGAAAATGAACACCTTCTAGCGCATCTGCGACAGGTAACAATTTATAGGCCGTTCTTAAATGACTAGGCAAAGATTCTACAATTGCTGATTTCGATTCATCTAGTACTTGACGCATATAATTACGGAATTTTTTTTGATGCATACCGCTTTTCAAGCTATAAACTGGCTCAAAGTCAGCATGATCTACTTTCGGGCCAAATGTAATTTGGGTGCCATTAATAACTTGACGACCGCGATCCCACTTCCCCGTTACAGTCGCTATAGAACTAGGTATCATTTTATTCTTTAAGTATAATTGGTTGAAGAAAACGACTTTTATTAAATGGCGTCCTACAAGCATTTGCACTTGTAGACGCGATTTATTTTTCCCTAAAAACAGGGCAACTGGTTCACTTTCAATACGCCCTTCAACCGTAACACGTTCATTATGTGGCGTTTCTGCTAAATCCTTTAATCTAAAATCTTCATGTCGATAAGGAAAGGTCCAAAGTAAGTCATTGAAAGTTTCAATGCCCATGCTATGAAGTGCTTCTCCCATCCCTTTTCCGACACCTTTTAAATTCGTGACAGGCTGGAGCAAAAGATCATTCACTTTGCAGCACTGCCCCTCCGAAGATTTTAGCCTCCAATGCTCTACCTGTCGGTGTAGCTGCTAGGCCACCTTGTCCAGTTTCTCTTAGTGCAGAAGGCATTGTACGTCCAATACGATACATAGCATCAATGACTTCATCTGTGGGAATTCTACTCGTCACACCTGCTAAAGCCATATCAGCAGCAACAATTGCATTCGCTGCTCCCATAGCGTTACGTTTTACACATGGCACTTCTACTAATCCAGCTACAGGATCACAAACGAGTCCAAGCATGTTTTTCAATGAAATCGAAAAAGCGTGCGCACTTTGTTGAGGGGTACCTCCTGCCATTTCAACAATTGCAGCAGCAGCCATTGCTGCAGCAGAACCTACTTCAGCTTGACATCCACCTGCTGCACCTGAGATGGATGCATTATTTGCTACAACAAAACCGAATGCCCCTGAAGTGAATAAATAACGAATCATTTGTTCCTTCGTTGGATTTAATTTATTTTTCACCGCAAAAAGTGTACCCGGTACAACACCCGCCGAACCTGCTGTTGGCGTTGCACAGATGGTACCCATCGCTGCATTCACTTCGTTCGTTGCAACAGCTTTACTTACTGCGTCTAATAAAAGGTCTCCTGCTAAAGATTTTCCTGTCGCAATGTAATTCTGAAGTAAGACTGCATCTCCTCCAGTTAAGCCAGTTACAGAATGCACACCTTTTAAACCGCGTTCAACAGCTTCTTCCATAACAGTTAAATTGCGAGTCATTTGAGTCATAATTTCTTCACGTGTACGTTCAGTAATTAACATCTCTTGCTCTATCATAATTTCTGAAATTTGTTTATTTTCACTTTCAGCTAATGCCACTAATTCTCTAACATTATGAAATAATACTTCCATTTTTCTACCTCCTAGTTTTTAATGCGTGTTACTTTAGTAATATTCGGTAGAGTTGACATTTCATCTAAAATGGATTTGTCGATATTTTGGTCAACTTCAATAACCATTAATGCCATATTGCCACGTTCTTTTCGTGAAACTTCCATATGACCAATATTAATATTATAACCTGCTAAACAGTTTGCAACCGCCGCTATACAGCCTGCTCGGTCATCATGCACAACTAGAATTGCCGGCATCCCCCCAGATAACCGAAGCGGGAAACCATTTAATTCTATAATTTCAATACTTCCTCCGCCTATCGAAATACCTACCATCGACATTTCTGTTTCATCGTCTCCAATTACTAGACGCGCTGTATTTGGATGTTCTGTATGCGCTGTTTCTGGAATAAATTCAAATGTTAAGTTAGCTTTTTCTGCATCGGCAAAAGCCGTTTTTATGCGTTCATCAAACGTATCGTAGTCTAGGAGACCTCCGATAATTGCAACATCTGTCCCATGCCCTTTATAAGTTTCTGCAAAAGAGCCATATAGATGTATTTTCGCCCATTTTGGTTGGCCCCCAAACAAGTCACGTGCGACGCGACCAATTCGTGCTGCACCGGCTGTATGTGATGAGGATGGCCCAATCATAACCGGGCCGATAATATCGAATACCGATGTGTATTTCATAAAAAAACTGCCCCCTTGCTTAATCGTTGTTAGTCGTAACACCATTCTACATGATAATTTAAGACTATACCAAGTATTTGATACAGCGCAAAAAAGTAGCACACTCTAATAGCGCGCTACTTTTGAATAACTGTTTAATTTAAATACCACAATTTCCGAAAAAACTTTACGGTACTCTTTATTCAACAGAAAGAATAAATGGATACAATGGTTGTTTACCGTTATGAACTTCCACTTCAACATCTGGATAGTTTTCTTCGATAAAGCTTGTAAATGTATTAACTTCTGATTCATCTGCATCTTGTCCATAAAGAACTGTTACGATTTCCGAATCCTCATCAATCATTGATTGAATTAAAGTTTCTGAAGCTGCTGCTAGTGAAGTTGTTGCTTCCACAATTTTACCTTCAGAAATAGCCATAAAGTCGCCTTTATGAATTTCAACGCCATCAATAGAAGTATCACGAACAGCAAATGTCACTTGTCCAGTTTTCACATGAGCAAATGCCGATGTCATATTTGCTTTATTCTCTTCAACTGAAGCATCAGGATTAAATGCAAGAACTGCTGCCATTCCTTGAGGCACTGATTTTGTTGGTACGACCGCAGCTTCAATGTCTAATACTTCAGCTGCTTGCTCTGCTGCCATTACGATGTTTTTATTATTCGGTAAAATTAGTACGCGTTCTGCCCCTACTGATTTAATAGCGTTAACGATATCCTCAGTTGAAGGATTCATTGTTTGTCCACCCTCGATAACATAAGAAGCGCCAACACTTTCAAGAAGCTCAGCAACACCCGATCCCATTGCCACTGTAACAATTGCATATGGATGTTTTTTCTGTACTTTTTTAGCTGACTCATTAGTATGACCTTCGCCAACGATGTCTGTATGTTGCTGACGCATATTGTCGACTTTCACTTTAATCAAGCTACCAAATTGGTGTCCGTAAGCAATTACTTCACCTGGTTGTTCAGAGTGAATGTGAATTTTCACCACTTCATCATCTGAAATGACAAGTAAAGAATCTCCATAATGACTTAAATCTTCACGGAATTTTGCTTCATCAAAAGGTTTACCACCTAATTTCTCGTCTTCGAAACGAACCATAAACTCAGTACAGTAACCGTACACAATTTCTGATGTATCCATGAAGTCTTGTACTTTATGATGTTCAGCATTTACTAAATCATCCATTGAAGATGCTACAGTTTTTTCTGGAAGTGCTTCACCTTTAAGTGATGCTACAAAACCTTCATAAACAAACACTAAACCTTGTCCACCACTATCTACTACTCCAACTTCTTTCAGTACAGGTAGTAATTCAGGTGTGTTAGCTAGTGATGCTTTCGCTGCTTTGACTAACTCTTCCATCACAACGATAATATCTTGTTCTGTTTTAGCTACTTCCACAGCATGAGCTGCAGCTTCTCTTGCAACCGTTAAAATAGTACCTTCTACAGGTTTCATAACTGCTTTATATGCAGTATCCACGCCGTATTGGAATGCTTGCGCGAATTGGATGGCATCGACTGTAGCTTCTTTTTCGATTGCTTTACCAAAGCCTCGGAATAGTTGCGATAGGATAACACCTGAGTTACCACGCGCTCCCATTAATAATCCTTTTGATAAGGCTTGGGCTGTTTTACCGATATGTTCCACAGCATTTGCTTCAGTTTCCTTTGCACCTGATGTCATCGATAAATTCATATTTGTACCTGTATCGCCATCTGGCACAGGGAATACGTTTAAAGAATCCACATAATCTGCATTTTGGAATAGGTGATGTGATCCCATTTGCACCATTTCGGCAAATTTAATCCCGTCTAATGACTTCATTTGAATGAGTTCCTCCTCTTACACGTTCGCTACGCGAACACCTTGCACATAGATATTGACTGATTTCACTGCCATTCCGAGTGTTTTATCTAGTGTATATTTTACTTTTGATTGGACTTGGTATGCTACTTCAGAGATTTTAGTGCCGTAGCTAACAATTACATACATATCAATATGTAAATCTTCGCCCTGTTGGCGTACAAGAACACCTTTTGCAAAATTCTCTTTGCGTAAAATGTCTGTTAGTCCATCACGAATTTGGTGTTTACTTGCCATACCTACAATGCCGTAACATTCAAGAGCGGCTCCACCGGCCATTTGTGCGACAACATCATTAGAGATATCAATGTTTCCGAATTCGTTTTTTAATTCAACTGACATAAAAATGCCTCCTGACTCCATTTTGACTAACTCTTATTGTACTATACAAAATTCGATTATAAAAGAAAACCTATACATTCGTCTAGTATAGACTGTAAAGGTTTTTTTCTTGAAAGTCTATCGAAATCAGTTGCATTGCATAAAAGTGTATGTTAAATTATTAAAGTATGTGAAATACCGAACTGAAATTATAATCTTTCAGCTTCTTTTTGTGAGGAGGGAATATAAAAATGCCAAAAAAATGCGTAATTACTGGACGTAGAACTCGTTCCGGCAACGCTCGTTCCCACGCAATGAACGCTAACAAGCGTACATGGGGTGCAAACCTACAAAAGGTCCGTATTCTAGTTGACGGTAAACCGAAACGTGTATGGGTTTCTGCACGAGCTTTGAAATCAGGAAAAGTTGAGCGCGTATAATGCACTCATAATAAATGCCAGGTTGACTTATCGTCACCCTGGCATTTTTTCTTTTTTCTTTCTCTGTTTAGATTTAGCTGTAGCAGTTGTTGATGCTGATGCTGATGTTTCTTTTTGAAATGCTTGTAAACAAACCCTCGCAAATCCACTGACGAATTTTGGCAATTGGAACGTGTATACCTTCAACTCTCCACTCCTCGCTAGTCATCTATACTTCTTATCATTAAGCATATGCCTGCTGTGAATGAAATAGACGCGATTCCGTCAGATATTTCATTACTTGTAAAACGAGAGGTTCCTACTTCAATTACTTCATTGGTGGTTTCATATAAAACACCGCGCAACGTCATATTCTCTACAGGGCCTTTGAATGCAAAAAAGGACATATATTTATAATGATCATCCTGTACCATTGTATGTTCACCAGGGAGTAAAAATTGTAGTTCATTTGAACGATTTACTATTTTTATATGTAATTGTGGATACGCTAATTGTAAGCGATATACTGTATGCAAATTTGCCTCGTAATGATCTAAACGACCACCTGTTACTCCAGTAATATATACTGTAGTTGGCTCTAATGATAGCGCTTTAATAATTGCGAGTTCAGTATCTGTCTCATTCTTTTCAGGTGAGTAACGTTCAATATGAGGTACTCGCTCGGAAATTTCTTGCCATTCTTCATTTGTTATCGAATCAAAGTCACCGACAGCCATATCTGGAACAATTCCTCTATTTAATAAATACATCGTCCCATGGTCTGTTCCAATGAAAAAAGCATCAGAAAACGAAAGCAAGAAATCGTTGGACACGATCTCTTGCTCAGGGCCTCCAGCACAAATCACAATAGTTTTCATTGGATTGCTTTTTCTCCAGCTAATTGAATTTCTTGTAACGCTTTTGAACGATCTTCTTTGCCGTAAATCGCTGATCCTGCTACGAATATTGTTGCACCAGCTTTTGCGCAAGGAATGATTGTTTCTGCATTAATCCCGCCATCAATTTCAATTTCCACATTCAAGCCTTTTTCTTTAATAATTGTTGAAAGTTGTTCAACTTTAGGCACTACCGAATGGATGAATTTTTGTCCACCAAAGCCCGGATTTACTGTCATGAATAGCACCATATCAATATCTTCTAAAACATGTTGAATTGTTTCGATTGGTGTATGAGGATTTAATACGACACCTGGTTTCACACCATGTGAACGAATTAATTGGATTGTACGATGTAAATGACGGCATGCTTCTACATGTACTGTAATATAATCTGCACCGGCTTTTGCAAAGTCTTCGATATATTGATCTGGATTTTCAATCATTAAATGTACATCAAGTGGTAGATCTGTTACCGGACGTAGAGCCTCCACTACGATTGGGCCCATTGTAATATTTGGTACAAAATGTCCGTCCATTACATCGATATGAATTAATTTTGCTCCTGCTGCTTCAACTTGTTTTACTTCATCAGCTAATTTTGAAAAATTAGCAGCTAAAATAGATGGTGCGATTTTAATCATCGTTAGTACCTCGGCTTTCTATCAATTATTTCTTGCAAAAACTGCAGGTAATGATCATAGCGATACTGCTTAATTTCCTTGTTCTCTATTGCAGCTTTCACAGCACATTTTGGTTCTTTTAAATGTAAACATCCACGAAATTTACAATCCTCCGATAAACGCTGTAATTCCGGGAAACAAGATGTTAATTCTTCTTTTTCAAGTGTATCGAAATCAAAAGAGCTAAATCCAGGCGTATCAGCAATTAACCCTCCAGCAAGAGGGATTAATTCAACATGTCTTGTCGTATGCTTTCCTCGTCCTAGCGCTTCTGATATAACCCCGGTTTTTAATTCTAATGATGGCATAATTGTATTCAATAAAGTAGATTTCCCAACACCAGATTGTCCTGCCAATACAGTTGTTTTACCATCTAAAACCTGTTCAATTTTCACCAGTATTTCCGGATCACTTTTATAGGTTTGAATCACTTCATAACCTATTTCTTGATAATCTTTAACATACTGTTGGATGCCTTCATTTTCTTCTGAAGTTAATAAATCTGTTTTTGTTAAGCAAATAATTGGGTGGATATGGAAAGATTCTAACGCTACTAAAAATTTATCCAATAAAATTGTATTAAAAGCTGGTTCTTTTGCTGAGAAGACAAGGATTGCTTGGTCAATATTCGCCACTGGCGGGCGTACAAGTTCGTTATGACGCTCATGAACGGCTGTGATTGTACCATCATTATTTCCTTCAACCACAAAGTCCACAAAGTCACCAACAAGTGGTGAAATCCCTCTATTTCGGAATACGCCACGACCGCGGCATTGAATTAGTTCACCGTCTGAGTGAACATAATAAAATCCGCTTAACGCTTTTCGGATCTGACCTTTCTCCATTCAATTCCTCCTTATTGTAATTTTTCCATTTTTTCTAGTTGTTCGAAAGTTATTGTCTCATCAATAATTATTTTATCATCTCGGACAATACGATAAATTGCTTTTTGCCCTTCTTCAACTGCTAAAGGAAGTCGTATTTTTTTTGATTCATAAATTTTAAACTGTTGATCAACATCTGCAATTGAGCGCTTACGATCTTGGACGTAAATACGGATTTCTTGCTCCTCGTCCTCTTCTTCAGGGTCGTATGGAATATCAATTATAGCCTCGTAAAATTTTACTGATTTTTGTAGCGGTCCTTTTGAAATAACCACATTAATTGTAGATCCGATACTTGCCATAGTCCCCGCTTGAGGAGTTTGAGAAATAACTTGTCCTTTTGGAACAGTTTCTGAGTTTTCCTCTTTTGCAATGTGGACGTTAAAACCCGATGATTTTGCATAACTTTTAAGCGCATCCTCATCATATCTTAGTAAACTTCCAACTTGCGCCTGCTCTAGACCCTCACTTACAGTAAAAACAATAATAGTGTCTGCAGGTACGACCTCATCACTTGCATCAGGCGTCTGATCTAAAATAGTACCAGGTTCTTGATCAGAGTGTTTAGTTTTAGTTTCGATGTCTTTAAACTTATACTTTGATAGTAATTTTTTTACTTGTTCTATGTCTCGACCTCTATAATCGATCAATGTTACTTTTTTCTGCCCTGAACTTACCATGATATCAATTTCCGAACCTTTTTTAAGCTCTTTTCCAGCAGCCGGATTCGTCGATATAACATCTCCCTCTTTAATATCTTCAGAAGCTTGTTCAGTTTGTCTACCTATCTCAAAGCCCTTCTCTTCTAGTAAATCAATTACCTTCGCTAACTCTTGTCCAGCAACATCTGGAACTTCCACTTTCTTTTCTTTGAATAGATTAGGGTATAGTACCAGGACTAAGATAAACAATAAAAGGAAAGTTATAATACCACTAACGAGTAGCAATAATTTTCTTTTCTTCGATTTCTTTTTACCGCCCTTTTTTTCCTTATGTTTATTATCTTCTACCACTGGTATTTCCTTTGTTTTTTCAATGTCCACATTTCGAATCATTTGTGCCTTAGTAATGGCTGGCATTGCTTTTGTCTCATCGTGGTCAACAGGAGGCATAAATTTCGATTCTTGACTTCGATTTTCTTCAAGAACTGTCGATAAATCTTCCTGAAGTTCTTCAACAGTAAAATATCGGTGTGCTGGATCTTTAGCAGTTGCCTTAAACACAACATTTTCTAAGCTTTGTGGAATAGAGGGCACAATTGCGCGTACTGATGGCGTTTCAGATTGTAAATGTTTCAGTGCGATTGACACTGCTGATTCACCCATAAACGGTAGCTTGCCTGTTAACAATTCGTAGAGTACAATTCCCAATGCATAAATATCCGATTTCTTTGTTGCTGTTCCTCCACGTGCTTGCTCAGGTGACAAATAGTGGACTGTTCCTAAAACTGAATTCGTTTGTGTAAAGGATGTTGCTGTTAATGCAATCGCAATACCAAAATCCGTAATTTTCACATTACCATCTTGATCCATTAAAATATTTTGTGGCTTAATATCGCGATGAACAATTTGATTTTGGTGAGCATGTGCAATAGCTGAGGTTAGTTGCTCCATTATCATGACACATTTCACTGGTGATAAAGGCGCAAATTCCTGTATGTATTGCTTTAATGTTTTGCCTTCAACGTATTCCATTACTAAATAATGCATATCACCATCTTCACCAACATCATAAATACTCACAATATTAGGGTGTGTAAGGCTTGTGGCAGATAGCGCTTCCCTTTGGAAACGTCGGTGAAGTTCCTCTTCATCGGAAAAGCTATATCTTAGTACTTTAATTGCTACATCTCTATCTAGAATCATATCGTGTGCAAGATAAACATTGGACATACCGCCGCCGCCAATCCATTCAAGAACTTTATAACGGCCACTTAATCTTTTTCCAACAAGCATTCTTACACCTCCTTCATATTATCTGCAAATAAAATAAGCGAGATATTATCTTCACCGCCATGTTCATTTGCCAGTTGTATCAGTTGTTCACCTTTTTCCTGAATAGGTAGTGGCAGATGAATAATCGCTTGCATTTCTTGTTTAGTTAATTTGTTACTTAGGCCATCAGAACAAACTAAAAAATATGAATCAGCAACGAATTGCACCGTATAAAAATCTGGTGCAATCGTCGCTTCTGTTCCTAAAGATTTAATGATGTAGTTTTTCTTAGGATGACTTTCGGCTTCTTCTTCACTAATTTCTCCATTATCGACGAGTACATTCACATAAGAGTGATCTCTTGTAATAAGTTGCAAATTAGTTTTCGTGCTGAAATACACACGACTATCTCCGATATGACAAATAATACATTCGTCAGCATCAATCAGAACGGCTATTAAAGTTGTTCCCATGCCGTGACAATTTTCGTGTGATAAAGAATATTGATAAATCGATTCATTGAGTTCTTGAACAGATGCTAATAGCCATTCTTTTTTCAATTCAGTTGATTGAAATGACTCCGCATCTGCTTGCAAAAATAACTGTTCAAATCCAGAAACCGCCATAGCACTAGCTATATCTCCAGCATTGTGTCCACCCATACCATCAGCGACAATGGCAAGTTTATATGCATCTTCACGTTCAATGAATATAGCCCGGTCCTCATTTACCGTTCTTTTCCTTCCAATATCACTCGCTACTATATATTCCACAGCCAGTCACCCCATTAATTCGTCGTTTCTTGCTTTCTCTCCTTCGCACGTAATTGACCACATGCAGCATCAATATCTGAACCGTGCTCGCGTCGAATCGTTACATTAATACCATTATTTTTTAATGTTTTTTCAAAAGAGAAAATATCATTTTTTGGTGTTCGTACATAGTCACGTTCTGGAACATAGTTTACTGGAATCAAGTTCACGTGACATTTAATACCTTTGATTAATTTCGCTAATTCTTCAGCATGTTCTACTTGGTCATTGACTCCTCCAAATAGGCCATATTCAAAACTAACTCGACGACCTGTTTTCTCAGTGTAATAACGAATTGCTTCAATTAGGTCTGGCAATTTATATGCTTTTGCGATTGGCATCAAACGTAGACGTAATTCTTGATTTGGTGCGTGTAATGACAAGGCAAAGTTGATTTGTAATTGTTCATCTGCAAATTTATAAATTGAAGGAATAATACCACTAGTTGAGACTGTGATATGGCGTGCACCAATGTTTAATCCTTTTTCATGATTGATGACTTTTAAGAAGCTCATCATGGCATCATAGTTATCAAACGGTTCACCGATTCCCATGATCACGACATGACTTACTCGTTCACCAACTTCATCTAAAGCTTTTTGAACGTTGACAACTTGCTCAACAATTTCACCAGCTAATAAATGACGTTTTAGTCCTCCTAAAGTAGATGCACAGAATGAACATCCGATACGACAGCCCACTTGTGTCGTTACACAAACAGAGTTCCCATATTCATGACGCATTAACACAGTTTCAATTGAATAGCCGTCTTGTAATTGGAACAAGAACTTGATGGTACCATCTTTAGATTCTTGTTTGATTAATGTGCTTAATGTACTAAGTTCAAAGTCAGCAGCTAATTTATCACGTAATTCTTTCGATAAATTAGACATTTCATCGAATGTTGTTACACGTTTTATATATAACCAGTCAAAAATTTGGCCTGCACGGAATGGTTTTTCACCGTTGTCTTTTAACCAAGTTTGCATTTCTTCTGGTAATAATGAATAAATCGATTGGCGTAATTGTGGTTTTTCTTTTTTCACTCTTACTGGTTTTTGTATTTCTTGATCCATTAGTTTGTAAATTCTCCTTTTTTTCTAAAAGCAGCAACGAAAAAGCCATCACTGCTAAAGTCTTGTGGAAAGACTTGCATCATTCCGTTTGTTTGAAGCTCTTTGAGTACGTCTGGTACATTTGGTACAGGTTCAAGTTCCATATCCGGATGTTTTTCTAAAAATGCAGAAACAGTTCCATCGTTCTCAATTTTATCAACTGTGCAAGTACTGTAAACCATTTTGCCTTCATTTTTTAATAATTCATAAGCTGAATCCAGTAATTGTAATTGTATTGGTTGTAGTGATGAGAAATCTTCTTCTTTTTTTGTATATTTAATATCCGGTTTACGTCTAATAACTCCTAAGCCACTACACGGTGCATCGACTAAAATACGATCGAATGATTGCTTTTCAAATTGCTCAGTTGCTTTTCGACCATCTAATACTTGTGCGTCAATAATAGTTAGGCCTAGACGTTCTGCATTGCTCTTAATAAGCTTAAGTTTATGAGCATGTAAATCAGTTGCGATTAACTCGCCTTCGTTTTTCATTTTTTCAGCAATGTGTGTCGTTTTACCACCCGGTGCAGCACACATGTCTAAAACTCTCATTCCTGGCTCTACTTGCAAAGCGTAAGCCGGAATCATAGAGCTTTCATCTTGAATGGTAATCAAACCATTTTTATAAGATTCTGTACGCGCAGCTTGACCCGTTAATAAATGCAAGCATTCCGGTAACACTTTACTACGCACAACTTCAAATTTCTCACCCCACAAGCTTTCAAGCGCTTGATCTGTAGTTACCTTTGCTGTATTTACTCGAATTGTTTGTTGTGGAGGTAGATTATTTTCAAACAGCATATCAGATGTTTTTTGAATGCCATAAGCTTCTACATAACGGCGTACTAACCAGCTCGGATGACTCGTTTCAATAGAAAGTCGTTCAATCGGATCTTTAATATCCGTCGTATCTCTAATTCCGTCACGTAAGACCGAACGTAAAATGCCGTTTACTGTTTTAGAGACACCTTGATGGCGTGCTCGGTGTTTAGCAATCTCAACGGCTTCATTTACTGCTGCATGGTCAGGAATTTTAGATAGGTATGCAATTTGATATAATGACAAGCGTAGTAACCATCTCACCCAATCATCCAATTTCCCGCGAACAAAAGGCTCTAAATAATAATCTAAAGTCATTTTGTATTGAAGTGTACCGTAAGTAATTTCCGTTAAAAGAGCACGGTCTTTCGGCTTTATATTATATTTTTCAATTGTTTGATGAAGAAGTAAATTACTGTATGCTTGCTGTTTATCTACTGCAAGAAGAATAGTTAATGCTGCGTCGCGAACATTACCATCCCAAATTTTATCTTTCTTTTTTGTCATTCAAAACGGTCCCCAATCTGTAATTTTGACCCGGTACCTCTTAAGTAATCCATCGCAGTCATACGCTTTTTGCCAGCTGGCTGTAAATCTAAAATATTTATTGCTTCTCCGTTACCTGTAGCCACTGTAAAATATTCTTTATCAATAGCAATAACAGTACCAGGATCTTCACTATGTTTTTTATCCGACTTTTGCGCCCACCAAATTTTAATATTATCGCCATTCAATTTCGTATAAGCTACCGGCCATGGATGTAAACCTCTTACTTGGTTATAAATTTCTGTGTTATTTTGCTGCCAATTGACTAGCTCCTGATCACGTGAAATATTATGAGCAAAAGTCACTTTTGCTTCGTCTTGCGGGATGCGATTATTAGTACCTTCGATAATAGAAGGTAACGTTTCTTTTAGTAGGTCGCGACCGATAATACTTAATTTATCAAATAATAGACCTGTATGATCTTGCTCTTCAATTGTGAGTTCTGCTTGTGAAATAATATCACCTGCATCAAGTTTAACTTCCATATACATTATCGTAACACCTGTCTTTTCTTGCCCATCGATTAAGCATTGATGAATAGGTGCTCCACCTCGATAAGCTGGTAGTAATGAAGCATGAACGTTCACACAACCAAGTCTCGGTGTATCTAATAGTTCCTTCGGTAAAATTTGACCAAAAGCTGCTGTCACAATTAAATCGGGATTTAAAGCTATGATTTCTTGCAACTCTTCAGACCCACGAAGTTTCTCTGGTTGAATTACCGGTAACCCTAAACGAACAGCCTCTTCTTTGACAGGTGGTGGTGTTAAAACACGTTTACGACCAACAGGACGATCCGGTTGTGTTACGACGGCTTTAATATCGTATCCTTCTTCATGTAGCATACGCAAAACCGGCACCGAAAAGGCAGGTGTCCCCATAAAGACAATGGAAATCATTCCTGTTCCTCCTCTGCTTCGGCCATTTCTTCTAATTCTTCAAGCGTATAAACACGCATAATTTTCTTATCAAATAACACACCAAACAAATGGTCAATTTCATGTTGAATCACACGTGCATCAAAACCGGCTGCCTCAACTTCATACCATTCTCCATTACGGTCTTGCGCTTTAATATGGACATAATCAGGACGTTCTACATCTCCATAAAGTTCAGGAAAACTCAAACATCCTTCAATCTCTATAGCTGAACCGTCTGTGGCTAAGATCGTTGGATTAATGATTTCCAGAATGGCTCTTTCCTCGCCCATTTCTACAACTGCCGCTTGAATGCTTTTATTTACTTGAGGTGCTGCTATCCCTACACCATCATGCTCAAGCATTGTATCATACATATCATCAAGTAACTTTGCTAGCTCTGCATCAAATTTAGTAACAGGTGCTGCTTTAGTTTCTAACACTTTTGCTGGATTTTTTACAATATCTAATAATGCCATAATGCCCTCTTTTCTTGCGATTATATCTAAATGGATGAAGGGTCTAAATCAACTGTTAATTGAATACCTTTTTTCACCCAGTCTGTTCGATACATGCGAATTAATTGTTGTAAAGTAGCCGTTAAATTAGGCTCTTTTTTATATTTTATCAAACATTGATAGCGATATCTATTTTGCACACGACTAATTGACGCTGCTGTCGGACCGATAATACCAACATTTTGTGATAGTTGCATACGTAACCAATCCACTGCCTTACCTGCATATTCTGCTGCCATCAGTACATCTTCATGCGTAACTTGAATAAGTACGACAAAATAATACGGTGGATAGGCGAAACGCTGTCTCATTTGCATTTCCTGCATATAAAACGGCTCATAATCTTGTTCTTTTGAAAGTTCGATTGCATAGTGCTCCGGTGTATAAGTTTGGATAAATACTTCACCAGGTTTATCGTGACGTCCGGCACGTCCACTTACTTGGGTAAGTAATTGAAATGTTCGCTCCGCAGCTCTAAAGTCCGGTAAATTTAATGACGTATCAGCGCTCAGAACACCAACCAACGTAATGTTAGGGAAATCAAGCCCTTTCGCAATCATCTGTGTTCCTAGTAAAATATCTGCTTCTCCGCGACCAAAGGCATCTAAGATACGTTCATGAGAACCTTTTTGTCTCGTTGTATCAACATCCATACGAAGTACTCTTGCTTCAGGAAAGAACTTATATATTTCACTTTCAACCTTTTGCGTCCCTGTACCGAAAAATCTAATATGTTCACTTTGACATTCAGGGCACTCATGCGGGACTTGTTCTTCATAGCCACAATAGTGGCATTTCAGTTTTTCTTGAGAGCGGTGATAGGTCATAGAAATATCACAGTTTTTACATTGCACAACCGTACCACAATCTCTGCATAACACAAATGAAGAAAAGCCTCTACGATTAAGGAATAATACCATTTGCTCTTTTTTTTCAAGTCGAATACGAATTGCTTCTGCTAACTCCTCAGAGAACATCGAACGATTCCCGTTTTTCAATTGTTCACGCATATCGATAATTTCAACTGTTGGCAGGGATTGCTGCATTGCACGTTTTTTTAATGTCAATAATGTATATACGTGTTTCTTTGCTCTAGCAAAAGATTCCAAAGAGGGAGTTGCACTACCTAATATGACAGGACATTGATGAAATTCACTACGCCAAATAGCTACTTCCCGTGCATGATAACGCGGTGAGTCCTCTTGCTTATAAGTCGACTCATGCTCTTCATCCAATATGAATAACCCTACATTTGTGAAAGGAGCAAAGACAGCTGATCGAGCGCCTACTACAACCTTTACTTCCCCTCTTTGAATCTTTCGCCATTCATCATATTTTTCGCCTTTCGATAAACCACTATGAAGAACAGCAACTAGTTCTCCAAAACGTGAACGAAAACGCTCCGACATTTGAGGTGTTAAAGAAATTTCAGGGACGAGTACTATTGCTTCTTTTCCTTTTTCAAGAGTACTTTGAATAGCCTGTAAATACACTTCCGTTTTCCCACTCCCTGTAATGCCATGCAGTAAAAACGTTGTCGGTAGTTTATTTTTCATCGCTGTTAATATTTGCTGTAATGCTACTTCTTGTTCATCAGTCAGTGCAAGCGGCTTCGTCTTCACTGCATTTTTAGTAAATGGGTCTCGGTATACTTCTTCTTGAATATACTTGGCAGCCCCTTTTTCAATTAGCGCATTAAGAACAGCAGTTGTAATATTTAAGGTTTGACAAAGTTCTTCTGGTGTAAAAACTTCACCTTTATGATCCACCATCCATTCAGCGACCATAACTTGTTTTTTCGCTCTTTTTGGAATATCAGCAGCAATTTGCTGTAACTTCACTTCATCATCCAAAATTTCCAACTTTCGGACAGCCTTTACTTGACCTTGTTGTTTGACGACTGTTTTTATTTGAACTGTTCCTTGTTCAATACTGTATTTCAATGATTTTAGAAATCCAGCAACTTCTACTTTTTTATATGGAATTGATGATTTATTGCCAAAAAGATTTTGCAATTCAGCTGGCAGGTCAGCTAGTGGGCCTGAGAGATGAATGGTTTTTTCGTATTTCGCCCGTAAAGCAGAGGGTAGCATCACTTGTAATGCATCAATTTCAAAGCATAAAGTATGCCTTGTCATCCACTGGGCAAGCTGTAGCATTTCACCTGTTAAGACAGGTTCAATATCGAGTAACTGTGATAGTGGTTTTAGTTTACCTTGTGGAACATCCGTTTCTTCCTTTAAAGCAGTGATGAAACCAAGCACATTACGAGGGCCGAATGGTACTTTCACACGACATCCGGCTTCTACAAGTGCTTGCCATTCTTCTGGAACAGCGTAGTCAAACGGTCGATCCACTGGATAAGCCGCTACGTCTACGATGACTTGCGCAATCACGTTAAACTTTCTTCCCTTGCTAAAATGGTTTTGAATAACTCAAGTGCCAATTCTTTTTTAGGAAGATGAACGAATGTTTTTTCGAAATCATTAAGCCCAACGAGTGTAACCGTATTTGTATCAGTGCCGAAGCCTGCTCCATCTTGCGTTACATCATTAGCAACAATATAATTTGCATTTTTCTTTTCTAACTTACCTTTTGCATACTTTAATACATCATTGGTTTCTGCTGCAAAACCAATTAGTAATTGATCTTTTTTTCGTTCCCCTAATGTCAGTAAAATATCGGTGGTGCGTTCTAATTCAATAATCGCATCACCTGGTTGCTTTTTCATTTTTTGCAAATGCGCCGTTTTTGGACGATAATCCGCTACCGCAGCTGTTTTTACAACAATATTGGCGTCATCATATTCAGCTAACATAGCTTGAAGCATGTCCTCAGCACTTTCCACATGAACAACCCGTACACCCGCTGGAGGCTCAATTGCAACCGAACCTGATACAAGTACAGTTTCTGCACCTAATTTATGTGCTGCAGCAGCCATAGCATAGCCCATTTTCCCAGTTGAGAAATTGGTTAAATAACGTACGGGATCAATTCTTTCACGCGTTGGTCCTGCAGAAATAACAACTTTCTTACCTTTTAAAAGTCCGTTTTTTGGTTCGAAAAACTGGGCAGCTAATGCTGTAATCTTCTCTGGTTCTTCTAAACGACCTTTACCTACATATCCGCAAGCTAAAAAGCCCTCTGATGGTTCAATAAATTCATAGCCATCCTCAGCTAATTGGGCAATATTTCGTCTAACTGCAAGATTATCATACATATGAACATTCATTGCAGGTGCAATCCACACTTTTGCAGTTGTTGCTAATAATGTAGTTGTTACCATATCATCTGCAATGCCGTTTGCAAGTTTACCAATTACATTTGCAGTTGCCGGAGCTAAGATGATTAAATCCGCCCAATCTGCTAAATCGATATGTGCAATAACACTTGAATCTTTTTCATCAAAAGTGTCTGTATAAACATCATTTTTAGACATTACTTGAAAGCTTAAAGGTGTTACAAAACGTGTTGCAGATTCAGTCATCATTACTTTCACATGTGCACCAGCTTGAGATAATTTACTCACCAATGCTACTGCTTTGTAGACGGCGATTCCGCCTGAAACACAAAGTAAAATGTTTTTATTTGCAAGCATTTTTTTCTTCCTTTCAAAACGACAAGCTCCCAAAGAAATGTTAATTTCCTCGGGAGCCTCACGTTGTCATGTCATTAAACTTCGTCTTCGTAAATAGCTGATTCGTCTTGGGCTACTTGACTTAAAACGCCAGCAGAAACTTCTTCAAGTGCTTTCCCTACATTCTTATGTGATTTATAAGATGAAAGCCTATAGTCACTACCTTCTTGCATTGCACGTGCTCTTTTTGAAGCAAGGCTAACTAATGAATATTTTGAATCGATTTTTTGTTTTAATACGTCAACAGATGGGTATAACATCTAATTATTCTCCTCTCAGCATAGCTAAGTATTGTTTTTCTACTCTTTCACGTCGACAATGTTCCGCAACTACGATTGCATTGACACGATCACAAGCTAATTGTACTTCATCGTTCTCAACGACATAATCGTACAAATTCATCATTTCTAATTCTTGGTTTGCAGCAGCAATACGCGTTGCAATAACATCTTCTGTTTCAGTACCACGCCCAACTAATCGTTGCTGTAATGCTGAAATGCTAGGTGGCGCAAGGAAGATGAATAAACCATCTGGAACCTTGTCACGAATTTGAGCTGCACCTTGTACTTCAATTTCTAAAAATACATCACGTCCAGCATCTAATGTTTTGTTTACATATTCTAGAGGTGTGCCGTAATAGTTTCCTACATACTTCGCATATTCAAGGAGTTGTCCTTGTTCGATTAAACTTTCGAATTCCTCTGTTGATTTAAAGAAGTAATCAACACCATCAACTTCGCCTTCACGTGGTAGACGTGTAGTCATGGAAATAGAATACTCATAATTAGTATCTGGTTGTGAAAAAAGTGCTTTTCGTACAGTACCTTTTCCGACACCTGAAGGGCCAGATAGGACAATTAATAATCCACGTTCTCTTCTCATGCTTTCTCCCTCATCATTACAATATATTAATAGTACATTTAGTAAACACAATTATTCAATATTTTGAACTTGTTCTCGCATTTTCTCAAGAATAGTTTTTGCTTGGACAACAGCAGCTGAAGCTTCAACAGATTGGTTTTTAGAGCCAATTGTATTAATTTCACGATGAATCTCTTGTAATAAGAAATCGAGTTTTCGTCCGATAGAAACGTTTTCTTGAAGCGTTTCATCAAGTTGGACAAAATGACTTGATAAACGGTCTAATTCCTCAGCAATATCTGCTTTTTCAGCAAAAATTGCAACCTCCGCTAATAATCGTTCTTCTAACGCGCTAATGTCTGCAAGCTCTGCAATTCTTGTAACGAGCTTATCGCGATACTTTTGTACGGCTTGATCGGCCACTTTACGAATTAACTCTATTTGCTCTGCTAAATCCGTTTTGAAACCTACTACCGCCTCTTGCAATTCCTGACCTTCTCTTTCGCGCATTTGGATCAGTGCACTTGCAGCTTGTTGTACAGCTTGATCTACAGCTGTTAAAATTTCTTCTTTTGATGTCTCTTGCACTTTGACAGTTAATGCTTGCTCTAAACTCAAAAGTTCTGTCATCGACCACTTCTCGTCGAGCAATATCTGTTTTTGCAATTCTTCTCTTGCTTCTTTATAAGCATTGACTAGAGGCCAATTCACTTGTACAACTTGCTGTTGCTGTGACAATTCTTTCACATGTACGGAAACATCTAACTTACCTCTTGAAACTAATGAGGAAAGCATTTTTTTTGTATGAACTTCTGCTTCCATCCACTCTTTCGGAAAACGTGTCGTAACTTCTAAAAAACGATGATTTACCGATCGAATTTCTACAGTAAGCCGAAATTGTTCCGTTGTTGTGACACCCCTGCCAAATCCAGTCATACTACGCACCAAGGTCAGTCACATCCTTCTTTGCATACTGATTTTTAATTATAACATATGAATACAAGTTTTGCCTTGCAGATTTGCTAGAAGTTCACTTAATAGAATAAAAAAATGATTAATATCGATACTCATTAGTCACGAAGAACTGCATTTTACAAATCCTACACTTACCTATATAAACGAAAAAAATGTTAAGATAGAACAAAACGTTTTGAAAGAGGAATCACTTATGGCTTATGATGGTTTATTTACAATCGCAATGGCGAAAGAGCTACAACAGTTAGTAACAGGCCGAATCGCGAAAGTGCATCAACCGAACACCCAAGAAATTATTTTACATATACGTGCCAATGGTGGAAATCACAAATTATTATTTTCAATCCACCCTTCCTATGCACGTGTTCATATCACAGAACAAACAATTGAAAACCCGCCAGAACCACCTATGTTTTGCTCGTTGCTTCGTAAACATATTGAAGGTGGATTTATTGAATCAATACAACAACAAGGTGCTGACCGCGTCCTCATCTTGAAAATTGCTAGTAAAAATGAAATTGGTGACCCAATCACGAGGGAATTGCACGCGGAAATCATGGGGCGTCATAGCAATTTAATTTTAGTCGACAAAGAAACAGACAAAATCGTAGATAGCTTAAAGCATCTACCACCTGCTATGAATAGTTACCGTACTGTTTTGCCTGGCCAACCTTTTATCGCACCACCAGAACAAGATAAGGAAGACCCTAAAACAGTAAGTAGGGAATCAATACAACTATTCTTTGCTGAAGAAAAAAACACTCAAGAAATAGTACAGAATTTTACAGGCTTTTCTCCCTTACATGCTACTGAATTGTTATACAGAAGTGAAGCTACAGGGCAACCAATTGCTGACCTCTTCTCTTTATTTATTGAAGAATTTAAAATTGGAGGGAATTCACCAACCTACGCTGAAGTAAAAGGGAAAACATATTTTTCACCAGTGAAATTAACACATCTAGAAGGTGAGCATACAAGCTACTCAAACCTTAGCAGTCTACTGGATCGCGTATTCTTTGCAAGAGCTGAGAGAGACCGCGTTAAACAACAAGCTGGTGATTTAGAACGCTGGTTACAAAATGAAATTAGCAAACTTAAATTAAAGTTAAAAAAACTCCAAAAGGATTTGGATCGAGCAAACAATTTAGACCAATTCCAATTATTCGGTGAGTTATTAATGGCCAACTTGTACGCATTTGAAAAAGGGCAAAAGGAAGTTACTGTTGTTAATTATTATAGTGGGGACAGTGAAGAAATCACGATCCCTATTAGCGAACGGAAAACACCTGTTGAAAATGCACAGAGCTACTATACTAAGTACAACAAGGCGAAAAACGCACTTATCATGGTGCAAGAGCAACTCAATAAAACGCAAGGAGATTTAGCCTACTTTGAAATGCTATCGCAACAAGTACAACAAGCTGCTCCAGCTGATATAGAAGAAATTCGTGAAGAGTTAGCTGAACAAGGCTACTTGAAATTACGTGCTTCAAAACGACGTAAAAAACCAACTAAACCAACTCCAGAAAAATTCAAATCTTCCACTGGTATTGACATTTCAGTTGGCAAAAACAATAAACAAAATGATTATTTAACATTTAAAATCGCACGTAAATCTGAAATTTGGTTGCATACAAAGGATATCCCAGGATCACATGTCGTTATTCACTCTTCTGAACCAGATGAACAAACTTTACTAGAAGCGGCAACTTTATCAGCCTATTTCAGTAAAGCACGTGAATCGTCGTCCGTACCTGTCGATTACACAGAGGTACGTCAAGTAAAAAAACCAAATGGTTCTAAACCTGGTTTTGTTATTTACTTCGAGCAAAAGACATTGTATGTAACACCCGATGAAGAATTAATCATGAAATTAAAATAATAAGATTTAAGAACACTTAAAAGGAGTCGCACATTTTTCAAACGCGACTCCTTTTACTATTTACTGCACTGCCTTAATCACTTCTCCATTGTACCAAATCCTATTTTCACATTATCTAATTTAGCTTTTTCAATCGTTGTTTTTACTTATATTTGGATCATTATAAATAACTTTCTATATAAAGGTAGGACTTTGCTACAAGCATTTGGGCATGCGATAAATTTTCTACTAAGTCTAATCATACTTCAATAATTTTAGTAGTGATGTTAAAAAATACAACAACTAAATTTCATTTTGTTACCTTTTATAACGATTCGATTTTTTGTTTTATGCAATTTCAAAAACCATACGATTTCCACTTGGATCTTCTACAACAAACTCATCCCCTAAATCTTGAATTTGTATTTGTTGTTTAATATAATTTTTTGCTGTCTCATAACTTTCTGTTGTTGGTAATTTAAAACGTACTTCTTTCAATCCTGATTCATTTTCAGCTGCCTTTTGAAGTCCTTCACCCGACCATACATTTCCCGCAAGATGGTGATGATAGCCCCCTACTGAAATAAAAAATGCTGTATCAATAATCATCTGTTTTTCAAAACCTAATTTATTTATATAGAAATCTACGGATTCCTCTATATTTGCTATTCGCAAATGAACATGACCAATTATTGTTTCAGCTGGTAATTTCCCATCTGTTTCAAAATCAGCTAATGGAGCTAACTCTTTGAAATTAAGAGGATTACTTCCACCAGGATACTTATCCCAATCTTCACGATGACGATCCGCATATATTTCTATACCATTTCCTTCAATATCATATATATAAAACGCCTCACTATAACCGTGATCACTCGCACTATCTAACCTAGCAATTGGAATATAGCGTTCAAAGTGCGGGAAACGTGAAGATTGCTCTATCGGACTATCTATCGTTTCCTTATTACGTAGAATTTCGAAAAATTTCGTTGCAAACGCTTCTCTACTTGGTAATAAAAAAGCTGTATGGAATAAACCCGTACTTTTAGCGGGTTGTAATTTTTCCGCGGTTTTTTCTAATTCAAAAATAACGTTGTTACTGCCTTTACCACCAAATTTAGCATGTTGTGTACTTTTTTCTAAAACGACAAGACCAACTACATTTTCGTAAAATGCAATTTGACGTTCCAAATCTTTTACTTTTAAAATGACACTTCCAACTTGTGTTGCAGCATCCAATACAAATTTACCTTGTTTCCCATCAATTCTTTGTACCATCTTTATAACCTCTCTCTTTGTTATTTACCAATTATGGAATAAACGACTTCTATTAAAAAACTCTCTTTCTACATCTTCTAGAAAGAGAGTTGAGGGGGGCTAATTCAACTCTTATCTCTCATAATTGCACGCAATCATGTTGAAGTTAGCTCCTTCCTAAAAATTAGGTGTTGCTGAAACTTCAGTGGGCCATTTCCTTCAGTTTCTCAAGTAAAGAAATCCACTTAATATCCCTAGTTAACTTATTGGTTTAATTGATTTTAAAACAATTTCCATAATTAAGCAACATATATACAATTATTTTCTTCATTTAAAATGATTCTTTATAAAGTAGCATTTTGCACAATAAAAAAACTAGCAAGAGATAATTTCTTTTCTCTTGCTAGTTTAAAAGCACCTATATTTGTATTATTATTTTAAGTTCCCGGCTTTTAAATCAGCATGCCATTGTAGTAAACCTGGAATGTCTGATTCATTAATAGCACCTGATTCTTTTGCTGCTTCAACTAATGCTTCAAAGTTTGATAGGCAATAGTAAGGAACACCCACTTCCGCAAAAGCCTGTTCAGCACGTGGTAATTTATATGAATATACTGAAACGACACCAAGTACTTCAGCGCCTTCACGACGAAGTGCTTCTACTGCTGTAATGCTAGAACCACCTGTCGAAATAATATCTTCTACTACAACTACTTTTTGACCTTCAGAAAGCTTTCCTTCTGTTTGGTTACCACGACCATGGTCTTTTGGTTTTGAACGTACATATACCATAGGTAAGTCTAAAATGTCGCTTACCCATGCTGCATGTGGTATTCCCGCTGTTGCTGTACCAGCTACTACATCTGTTTCCGGGAAATTTTCTTTAATAAGCGCTGCAAGGCCGTTTGCGATTGTTGTACGTACTTTTGGAAAAGAAATTGTTAAACGTGTATCACAGTAGATTGGTGATTTAATACCTGATGCCCAAGTAAATGGATCATTCGGACTTAGCTCTACTGCTCCTACTTCTAACATACCTTGTGCTACTTCTTTTTGAATTGTCATTATTGTTGTCCTCCCCATAATTGCTGTACAGCATGGTACGCTTCAACTGGATTTTCTGCTTGTGTAATAGCACGACCTACAACGATTTGCGTCGAGCCTTCTTCGCGTGCAAAATCAGGTGTAGCAACGCGTTTTTGATCATGTGCAACACCACCAACCATACGTATACCTGGTGTTACTTTTAGGAAGCTTTCTCCACATACTTCGCTGATTGCTTTTGCTTCAAGTACAGAGCAGACAACACCATCTAAACCAGCTGATTGTGCAAGTTTGGCATAATGCATTACTGATTGATCTAAAGATAAATTGATTTGTTGCTCGTTTTGCATTTCCTCTTCAGTCGTCGAGGTTAACTGAGTTACTGCAATTAAAACTGGTCGCTTATTACCTTCCTCAGTTCCCTCTTTTAATCCTTCAAGAGCAGCCGCCATCATATTTGAACCGCCTGCAGCATGGACATTGACTAGGTCCACACCAAGTTTTGCTAAGCCCTTCATCGCTGATTTCACCGTATTTGGAATATCATGCAGTTTTAAATCTAAAAAAATGTCGTGACCTTGTGCTTTAATTTTGCGTATAATGTCTGGCCCTGCTTGTAAATAAAGCTCAAGACCCACCTTCACAAATAGTGGCTCATTGAACTGAGAAAGAAATGTCATTACTTTCTGTTCATCTGGAAAATCTAACGCGATAATAGGCTTATTATTCATTTAGCGGTGGCTCCTTCCAATTACATCTGTTAATTTGTTATAACCTAATTCATCTAGCTTTTGTGGTAATGCTTCTATAATATTTGGGCAGACGAATGGATCCACAAAGTTTGCAGTACCTACTGCTACAGCACTTGCCCCTACAGATAGGAAGTCGATAACATCCTCTGCAGTTGCAACTCCTCCCATTCCAATGATCGGAATATTAACGTTTCTGCTTACTTCATGGACCATACGAATTGCTACCGGTTTAACAGCTGGACCTGATAACCCTCCAGTACCGTTAGCAATAATCGGTTTTCCTGTTCTCGGATGCAAACGCATACCGATTAATGTATTAATCATCGTAATACCGTCTGCTCCGCCTGCTTCTACAGCTTTTGCGATTTCAGAAATATTCGTTACATTTGGTGATAATTTTACATATACAGGTACATCTGATACCGCTTTTACTGCTGCCGTTAAGTCACTTGCTGATTTCGGATCTGTACCGAATTGAATACCACCACATTTAACATTTGGACATGAAATATTCAACTCTAATGCATGTACATTTGGTGCTTTTGAAATAGCCTCTGCTACTGCTACATAATCGGCAGTTTCTGTTCCAGCCACATTAGCAATAATCGGCACATCATATTTTTCTAACCATGGAAGTTCATGTGATAAAACATGCTCTAAACCTGGATTTTGTAAGCCAATGGCATTTAACATACCCGCCGCTGTTTCAGCAACACGTGGCGTTGGGTTACCTGAGCGTGTTTCTAATGTTGTAGCTTTTATCATTATTGCACCTAGCTTTGATAGATCATAAAGCTGTGCATATTCTTGTCCAAATCCGAAGCAGCCCGAAGCTGGGATAATTGGATTTTTTAATGATAAGCCTGGTAATTCGACTTGTAATCTATTCATAGCTTCACAACTCCTCTTGGGAAGACTGGACCGTCAGAACAGATCTTCAAGTATTCTTTTTCTGTTGCATCTGTTGTATTACATACGCAAGCATAGCAAGCTCCGATGCCGCAGCCCATACGTTCTTCAAAGGAAAGGAATCCTTTTTTATCAGGATAAGTTTGCTCTAATGCCCCTAGCATCGGAGTTGGTCCACAGCTATAAAAAACATCAAATTTAGGTGCTGTTTCTTTTAATAAGTCTGTGACAAATCCTTTTGTTCCTTGACTACCATCTACTGTTACGATGTATGTGTCGTCTAAATTAGAAAATTCCTTTTCGTAAAAGACGTTGTTTTCAGATTGGAATCCTAATACGTGAATCGTACGTACTCCCTTTGCATGCAATTCTTTTGATAGCTGATACAAAGGAGGAACTCCAATACCACCACCAACTAATAGTGCTGTTTGCCCTGGTTCTACTTCTTCTACAGGGAAACCGTGTCCTAGCGGGCCAAGTACATCCACTTCTTCACCTGGTCGTTTTGCCGATAAGATTGTAGTACCACGACCTTCTGCTCGGTAAATCATTGTGAACTGCAATAGTTCATGATCAATTGATGCGATGCTAATCGGTCTTCTTAGTAAAGGTTCAAATGTATCCGTTACACGTACATGGACGAATTGACCCGGTTGTTTCATATCTAGGACAAGCTGACCTGTTAAAGTCAGCTCAAAAATATCCTCAGCAATTTGCTGTTGGCGTACAACTTGCATACGTTCTTGGTGAATCATCCTCGCACCTCCTGCTTAGGCATTTCTTCAGCTGTAAAGGTCATAGATTCGATTACTCGAAGCATCGCCTCTGCAGTATCAAGAGATGTTAAGCATGGAACCCCATTTTCTACTGATTCACGGCGGATACGGAAACCGTCACGTGCAGGTTGTTTTCCTTTTGTTAGTGTATTGACGATTAATTGAGCACCGCCATTTTGGATAACGTCTAGTAAAGTAGGACCATTTGATCCGATTTTATCAACAACACTCGCTTTTATACCTGCTTCTTCAATTGCTTTTGCAGTACCTGGTGTTGCTAAAATACTATAGCCGATATTCGTAAAGCGTCTAGCTAAAGCAATTGCTTCGTCTTTATCTTTGTCCGCTACTGTCATTAAGACTGAACCGTGATCCTTAATATCCATTCCAGCTGCTACTAGACCTTTATATAGCGCTTTTTCTAGTGTACTATCTTTCCCCATTACTTCACCTGTTGATTTCATTTCAGGTCCTAATGTAATGTCAACCCGACGCAATTTAGCAAAGCTGAATACTGGTACTTTCACGTAAACACCTTTTTGAATCGGTGCCAAACCAGTTTGGTAACCTTGTTCCACAATTGATTGACCCAGTATCGCTTTTGTTGCAATATTCGCCATCGGTAAGTTCGTAATTTTACTTAAGAACGGTACTGTGCGTGATGCACGTGGGTTTACTTCGATAACATATACTTCGTCATCAGAAATTACATACTGGATGTTCATTAAACCTTTGATTTCCAAACCTTTGGCTAAACGAGTTGTATAGTCTGTTAATGTATCAATATGTTTTTGAGACAGTTGTTGAGGTGGATATACTGCAATCGAGTCACCTGAGTGAACACCTGCACGTTCGATATGCTCCATAATACCTGGGATCAAGACGTTTTCGCCGTCACAAATCGCATCTACTTCAATTTCTGTACCAGTTAAGTATCTATCAACTAATACTGGGTGCTCTGGGCTAGCTTCAACCGCATGCTCCATGTAATACTGTAGTTCTTCTTCGTTATAAACGATTTCCATTGCGCGTCCACCTAGTACATATGATGGTCTCACTAAAACTGGGAATCCGATTCTCTTAGCAATAACAATCGCTTCTTCTGCAGAAGTAGCCGTTTTCCCCATCGGTTGTGGGATACCGATTTCGTGTAGTGCTTCCTCGAAACGGTCGCGTGATTCAGCACGGTCAATTGCATCTAGTGATGTTCCTAAAATTTTCACGCCTCTTGCTTCCAATTTATCTGCTAGGTTAATAGCTGTTTGGCCACCAAATTGTACGACAACACCTTTTGGTTGTTCAAGATCAATGATGTGCATAACATCTTCGATTGTTAATGGCTCGAAGTAAAGCTTATCAGAGATTGAGAAGTCAGTTGAAACTGTTTCTGGGTTTGAGTTAATAATGATTGCCTCGTACCCTGCTTCTTTAATCGCCCAAACAGAGTGTACTGTTGCGTAGTCAAATTCTACCCCTTGTCCGATACGAATTGGACCTGATCCAAGCACGATTACAGATTCACGATCTGACTTGATTGATTCATTTTCATCTTCGTATGTACCGTAGAAGTATGGTGTTTCTGATTCAAATTCAGCAGCACATGTATCTACCATTTTGTAAACTGGTACGATGCCATTTTCTTTACGGAAGTCATAAATCGCTGACTCTGTTGTATTCCAAAGTTTCGCAACGGTTTCATCTGCAAAACCAATACGTTTCGCTTGGCGCAATACGGCTTTGTCATGCGGATTATCTTTTAATACAGTTTCATAATCAACAATGTTTTTAAATTTATTTAAGAAGAATAGATCGATTTGGCTCCATTCATGGATTGTTTCGATAGTCACACCTCGACGCAACGCTTCTCCCAGGAAGAATAGACGCTCATCTCCTGCTTTACGGATACGTTTTTCAATCCATTGATCTGACAGCTCTTCAGGATTTTTCATTTCAATATGTTTATGGCCAGTTTCAAGTGAACGAACTGCTTTTAGCATAGCTTCCTCGAAATTACGGCCGATTGCCATTACTTCACCAGTTGCTTTCATTTGAGTACCTAAGTTACGTTTTGCATTTTCGAATTTATCGAAAGGCCAGCGTGGAATTTTCGCCACAACATAGTCTAGTGCTGGTTCGAAGCAAGCATAAGTTTTGCCCGTAACAGGGTTCATCATTTCATCTAATGTTAAACCGACTGCGATTTTCGCTGCAAGCTTCGCAATTGGGTAACCAGTTGCTTTTGAAGCAAGTGCTGATGAACGTGATACACGTGGATTCACTTCAATAATGTAGTAGTTGAAGCTGTGTGGATCAAGGGCAAGTTGAACGTTACAACCACCTTCGATTTTAAGTGCACGAATGATTTTAAGCGATACATTACGTAGCATGTGATACTCACGGTCTGATAAAGTTTGAGATGGTGCAACTACAATTGAATCTCCTGTATGAATCCCAACTGGATCCACATTTTCCATGTTACAAACTACGATTGCATTGTCTATAGAGTCACGCATTACTTCATATTCTATTTCTTTGAAACCTGCGATTGATTTTTCTAGTAAACATTGTGTTACCGGGCTATATTTTAGACCAGATGTCACGATTTCGTTTAAATCTTGATCGTTATAACAAATACCACCGCCAGTTCCGCCAAGCGTGAATGCAGGACGAACGATAACTGGATAACCAATTTTTCCAACAAAAGCATGTGCTTCTTCTAAGTTGTGAATAATGTCTGATTCTGGTACAGGAACCCCTAATTCATACATTAAGTTACGGAACAAATCTCGGTCCTCTGCTTTATTGATGGCATCAAGTTTTGTACCAAGGATTTCAATGTTTAGTTCATCTAAAATACCTGATTCATGTAATTCAATAGCCATGTTTAAACCCGTTTGACCACCTAAAGTTGGTAGGACTGCATCTGGGCGTTCTTTACGGATTATACGTGATACAAACTCCAATGTAATTGGTTCGATGTACACTTTATCTGCAATTTGAGTATCCGTCATAATTGTTGCTGGGTTTGAGTTAATTAAAATGACGCGGTAGCCCTCTTCTTTTAATGATAGACATGCTTGTGTTCCGGCATAGTCGAATTCTGCAGCTTGTCCGATTACGATTGGGCCTGAGCCGATTACTAAAATGGTTTTGATATCTTGACGTTTAGGCATGGTGTTGCTCCTTTCTAGTATCTACATTCATTAACTCGATAAATTCATCAAATAAGTGGTTTGAATCTTCTGGTCCTGGTGATGCTTCTGGGTGATATTGTACTGTGAATACTGGGTATTTTTTATGTTTTAAACCTTCGATTGTTCCGTCATTTAATGCAAGGTGAGTAACTTCTAAACTAGTTCCTTCTAGTGAAGCTGGGTCGATTGCATAGCCATGGTTTTGAGAAGTTAGTTCAGTACGTCCAGTTTTTAGTTCTTTTACTGGATGATTAGCACCACGGTGCCCAAATTTAAGTTTGAATGAATCTGCGCCACAAGCTAGTGCGAAAAGTTGATGTCCTAAGCAAATACCGAACATTGGCACTTTTCCGATTAGATTTTTAATTGTTTCAATTGCTACTGGCACATCTTTTGGATCTCCAGGTCCATTTGATAACATTATACCGTCTGGATATAAAGCTAAAATTTCTTCTGCTGGCATATTGTATGGTACTACAACGACGTCACAGTCACGTTTGTTTAACTCGCGCAAAATACCATGCTTCATACCGAAGTCCATTAATACAACTTTTTTACCTCGACCCGGGCTTGGATATGGTGTTTTGGTAGAAACTTGCTCTACTTGGTTTGTTGGGAATGTAGTTGATTTTAATTTTGCTACAACCTCTTCAACAACTACTTCTTCTCCTGCTGCTGTTAAAGTAGCTTTAATCGAACCCATTTCGCGAATCAAACGAGTTAACTTTCTTGTATCAATCCCTTCAATACCAGGGATTTTTTTCATTTTGAAGAATTCATCTAATGTTGTGTCACAACGGAAATTTGATGGTGTTTGTGCTAATTCGCGTACAACGAATCCTTTTATTGCAGGGTCAATTGTTTCAAAATCGTCACGATTAATACCATAGTTACCGATTAATGGATATGTCATTGTCACAATTTGTCCTGCAAATGATGGGTCAGACAATGTTTCTTGATAGCCTGTCATTCCTGTTGTAAATACAACTTCTCCGTCTGATGCTAAGTCACTACCGAAGGCTTGTCCTTCAAATACGATACCATTTTCTAAAATTAACTTTCTGTTTGTCATTGTGCTTCCTCCCATACGATGTTACCTTCAAAGATTGTCATAACTGGCCAGCCTTTTGCTGTCCATCCATTGAATGGTGTGTTTCTACCTTTTGATACGAAACCTTCAGCATCAATTGTTTGTTCTTTATTTAGATCAAGTAAGATCAAATCTGCCGATACCCCAACTTCGATTTTGCCATATGGTAAGTTGAATAACTCAGCTGGTTTTGCAGCCATCCAATCGATTAATTGTTTTAATGTCCATTTACCTGTTTCAACAAATTTTGTATACAGTAGTGGGAACGCTGTTTCAAAACCGACAATGCCGAATGGTGCACCTACCATACCACAGCATTTTTCTTCAACTGTGTGTGGTGCGTGGTCTGTTGCGATACAGTCAATGGTGCCATCAAGTAATGCTTCATGTAATGCTTGTAAGTCATCATTCGCACGTAAAGGTGGATTCATTTTCCAGTTTGCATCATCTGATGGAATGTCCATTTCTTCTAATAGAAGGTGGTGCGGACAAACCTCTGCAGTAACTTTAATGCCGGCTGCTTTTGCATCACGTACTACGCGTACCGATTCTTTTGTTGATACGTGACATACATGGTAATGTGCACCTGCTGCTTCAGCTAGTAAAACGTCACGGGCGATTTGCACTGATTCACAAACAGATGGTATCCCCGGTAAACCTAGCTCATGATTGCGAGTGCCTTCGTGCATCACGCCATCGTAAATCAATGAATTATCTTCGCAGTGCGCAACGACCGTCATGCCAATTTTCGCTGCATCTTTCATTTGCTCAAACATAGTTGCTGCTTCTTGTACACCAACACCATCATCAGAGAATGCAACTGCACCATGTGCTTTTAAATCTGTTAAGTTTGTGCGTTTGTCGCCAGATTGTGCGACTGTTAAAGACCCATAAGGTAAAACGCGAATGACTGCACTATCTTCAATCAAACTATTTATGTAGTCAAGATTTTCAATTGAATCTGGTACTGGCTTAGTGTTAGGCATTGCACAAATTGTTGTGAAGCCACCTTTAGCTGCAGAAGCTGTACCAGTTGCAATCGTTTCTTTATGTTCGAAACCTGGCTCACGAAGATGAGTATGTACATCTACAAATCCTGGGGCTACTACAAGACCTTTACCGTCGATTACTTCAGTAGCCTCAGCCGAGATTGAAGCACCGATTTCTTTAATGTTTCCACCATCTATCAGGATGTCTGTTGATTGAAACTTGCCTTGTTCATTTAACATTTGAACATTTTTCAGTAATTTTGTCATATTAGCCTCGCCCCTTTAAAATATGTTCTAATATTGCCATGCGGATGAATAGTCCGTTTCGCATTTGAGAGAAGATTCTTGAACGCTCACATTCTACTAATGATGAATCAATTTCTACACCACGGTTAATCGGTGCCGGATGCATGATAATTGCTTTATCTTTCATCATTTTTTCACGTTCCTCAGTTAAGCCATATCTTTCTCTGTAAGATTCAACTGTGAATCCATCATATGCTGCTTCACGTTCATGTTGTACACGAAGTAGCATAATGACATCACTCTTTTCGATTAGTTGATCCCAATCTTGATGCGCCTCATACTCACCTTGCCACTCTGGTGGACAAACAAAGTTGACGTTTGCTCCTAAAGTAGTAAGTGCTGTTGCATCTGATTTTGCAACACGACTATGAGAAACATCACCTGCAATTGTAACATTGACCCCTTCAAATTTCCCGAACTCTTTGAATATTGTGTATAAATCTAGTAAAGATTGAGAAGGATGCTGCCCGGCACCATCACCTGCATTGATAATTGATACGTCCAAACCTTCTAAAAGCTCTTCGTAGTATGCATCTTGTTTATGACGAATAACGACTGCATCGATACCACTTTGTTGAATCGTTTTTACTGTGTCGTACAATGTTTCACCCTTTAGCACGCTTGAGAATCCTGCATCGAATGGAATCACTGTAGCACCTATTTTTCTTTCAGCTGATTCAAATGATGTTTTTGTTCTTGTACTTGGCTCAAAAAATAGGTTTGCGATAAAGTATTCTTTCTCTAGTTGTGGTTTCGCACCTGATTCAAATTCCGCAGCGCGTTTTAATATCAGCATAATTTCTTCTTTTGATACTTCATCCATTGACAGTAAGTTTTTCATCATGAGCCTCCTAGTTTATAAATAAAGCCTCCCTAGATTAGTAGGGAGGCTGAGGAAGGATATGACAGGATAAGCATAGCGCTTTTGCACTTGCTTTCGAATCTATATAACCCTTCTTTGCCTCTCTGGGCAATCTGTTAAAAGGTACAGTATTTATATGTTATTCATCCAAATCAGCGACGTCTTTATCGCGACCTGGTAGTACTAAGTTTAAAATGACACCGACGATGGCTGCTAAGGCCATACCTTCAATTGCAAATGTGTCAGAAACTTGCGGTATTTTCAACGTTGCGCCACCGATTCCAAAGATCAGGATAACTGATGCAATGACTAGATTACGTTTATCATCGAAGTCAACTTTATTTTCAACTAGCATTCGTAGACCACTAGATGCGATGATTCCGAATAATAGAATAGACACACCGCCCAACACTGAAGTTGGAATTGTTTCGATAACTGCCATCGCTTTTGAAAAGAATGCCATCACTATCGCTAAAATTGCTGCGCCACCGATAACATATACACTATATACTCTTGTTAATACTAGGACACCGATATTTTCACCGTAAGTTGTTTTCGGTGGTCCACCGATGAAAGCGCTCATTAGTGTTCCTAAACCATCACCTAATAGTGAACGATGTAAACCTGGCTCTTTAATGTAGTTTCGATTCACAACTTTACCCAATACTAATTGGTGGCCAATATGTTCTGAAATTGTGACAATCACGATTGGTACCATCGCTAGAAGCAATGTGCTTGTCACCTTGAATTCATAATCTATTCCTGGTATTAAAAAGTCAGGAAGTGCGAACCATTTCGCTTGTCCAATTGCAGTATAGTCAACAATACCGATTGCTGCTGAGTATATATATCCTACAACTAAACCAATTAAAATTGGCATTGTGCTAATGATATTTTTGAAGAAGATTGTACAAATAATGGCTGCAGCTAACGTAACTAGTGCTGCAGAGAAGTCTGGGAAACTATATATCTTCCCACCATTACCATCTGAAATATTCATCGCCATATCAACTGCGACTGTTGCAAGTCCAAGACCGATAACCATAATAACCGGCGCTACAACGATTGGCGGTAGTAATTTCATAATCCATTTATAACCCGTTTTCCAAATGAGTAGTGAGACTAAGCCGTAAGTTAAACCGACGAACATTGATCCAATCATCGCACTTCCAACACCACCCGAGTGAGAAACAAAGATAATTGGTGTGATAAAAGCGAATGAAGATCCTAAGTAAGCTGGGACTTGAAATCTTGTTACTAATAAGAATATCAGTGTTGCGATACCGCTTGTTAAAAGAGCCATCGCTGGGCTCAAGCCAGTAAGTTTAGGTACTAATATTGTTGAGCCGAACATCGCAAACATATGTTGAGCACTAAGGGTAATAAGTTGGAGTGCTTTTGGTTTTTCATCTATATCTAATACTGTGTTTGCCATATCCTTTTATCCTCACATTCTTTACCTTGCTTATTCGTGAATTGTGACGCAATCCGTAGCATCAACTTCAACCATGTTAACTACGATTCTTTCATTTCCTGATGTCGGAATGTTCTTCCCTACATAATCAGCACGAATAGGTAGTTCTCTATGACCACGATCGACTAATACGGCTAGCTGGATTTGAGAAGGTCTTCCTAAGTCCATGACCGCATCCATCGCTGATCTTACTGTTCGTCCTGTGTATAGTACATCATCTACAAGAATGATTTTTTGCTCTGATACGTTGTCCGTAATATCAACTTGCTGTACTAGTGGCTCTTCGTTGTCTGTTTTTGTTGATAAATCATCACGATATAGTGTGATATCAAGTTCTCCGGTACGGATTTCCTTACCTTCAATTCTATTGATTTTTTGCGCTAACCTTCTTGCTAAATAAGCGCCTCTCGTTTTAATACCGACTAAAATGCACTCATCAATTCCTTCATTACGTTCAATAATTTCATGAGCGATTCGAGTCAATGCTCGATTCATAGCTGGTTCATCAAGTAATACTGCCTTCATTGTCATTATTTTTCCTCCTTTCGTTATGGGCATAAAAAAACCTCTTGAGCAATGAGCCCAAGAGGATATAGGTGTACTTAAGATATGTCGAAAAAAACTTGCATCACAAGGATTTTCCACATTTCACGCATACCTTCTCAGCCTCTCTGGACTGTCTTTAAAGGTGAATATTTTGTTTTTCACTACGACAAGTATATTACGCTAGGACTTAAAATGTCAATAGTTACTTTTCAATTCTTTTAATAACTCTTCATAATCAGCTGGTAATGGCGCCTCAAATTCTAAATATTCACCAGTTGAAGGATGAATAAAGCCTAATACACCGGCGTGTAGAACTTGTCCACCAAAGTCGAGTGTTTTTCTCGGCCCGTATTTTGGATCACCGGCTAATGGATAACCAATATAGTTCATATGGACACGGATTTGATGTGTACGTCCTGTTTCTAGTCTACATTGTACAAGAGTGTAATCCACTCCTAAACGGTCGATTACAGTAAAATGCGTAATCGCATGCTTTCCATTATCAACAACACCCATTTTTTGACGATCGCGTGAATCACGACCTATCGGAGCATCAATTGTTCCTTTATCGTGCGGAATATGACCGTGAACAAGCGCCGTATAACGACGAGTTACTGTCTTATCTACAAGTTGCTGTACTAATGATTCATGTGCTTTATCATTTTTGGCAACCATTAATAAACCAGAAGTATCTTTATCAATACGATGTACGATTCCAGGACGCGCTACACCATTAATGCCTGATAAATCTTGGCAATGATACATTAGACCATTTACAAGAGTACCAGTTGCATGACCTGGTGCTGGGTGTACAACCATGCCTTTTGGCTTGTTAACTACAATAACGTCGCTATCTTCATAGACGATTTCTAAATTTAAATCTTCTGCAACGATTTCAAGTGGTTCTGTTTCTGGTGGGGTTACTGAAATAACGTCCCCTTCTTTGACTTTATATTTTGTTTTAACAGGCTCATCATTTACCATAACGATTCCATCTTTTAACCAAGTTTGAATTTGAGAACGAGACCAGTCTTGTTGCATTGCTGCAAATGCTTTATCAATACGCTCACCATTCAATTCTTGCATTACTGTATAACTTACTGCTGTCATTGTTTCACCTTTTTCTGATTGAGTTTCTCTTCAAAGAGCATATAAATAATTAACATCACAACACCAATTGTTAGCGCTGCATCTGCAATATTAAAAATCGGGAAATCATAATTAATAACTGGGATTAGTACATTTACAAAATCCACTACTTCACCGCGAAATACACGATCAATAAAATTACCAATCGCTCCACCTAATAAGAACATAAGGCTCACTTGAAATAATGGCTTTCCTTTTGCTTCTTTATGAAAATAATAAAGAATACCGATTATTACAGCTACCGTAACAATTGCAAATAACCAAAATTGTCCCTGCAACATTCCCCATGCTGCTCCGCGATTACGATGCGAAAGAAGTCCAAAATAAGGATCCCATAGCATAATACTTTCACCAAGTTGCATGTTTTTAACGATACTCCATTTTGTTAGTTGATCGATAATTACTACAAAAGCTGCTAGCCCATAATATTTATACACCGCAATATCCTCCGTTTACTCTATATCTTAACCATTTTAACATAACAGAGCTATGAATGAAAAAAACTACTCATAAAATACTTCTTTTTGCAACAAAAAAGCCCCTTTCTATGAATAATCGTTGAAAAAGGCAGTCTCTTAAACAAAAATATATTTTTATATTGTTTCTGATATCTTTGAATGTACATTTTTCATATAAAAATGAGCAGTCCGATTAGTTATCGACTGCTCATTTTTTCAATTATGCTTCAGGATAGTATTTTTCTACAACATCCGCACAGTGTGCACATAATGTTGGGTGTGATTCACTTTGACCAACTGTTTCAGAAATTGACCAGCAACGTTCACATTTTTCACCTGTAGCTTTTTCTACAAGAACAGCTACGTTATCTACTACTACTGCTTCTGCCGGAGCTTGTGTAGTTTCGCCGCCTACCACGAATTCTGAAACGATATTCAATTGAGCAAAATTAATATCTTGATCTGCAAGTAAAGATGTAGTTGCTTCATCTGCAAAGACTGTCACTTTTGCTTCTAATGATTTACCGATTATTTTCGCGTTACGCGCTTCTTCTAAAGCTTTTAAAATTGCATTACGAACAGTGATGATTTGAGCCCATTTCGTGCGTAATGCTTCAAAATCTTCTTGTTCAACAGCTTCTGGCATATCAGTTAATTGAACGCTTACTGCCTCTGTGTTATCTAAATACGACCACATTTCATCTGTTGTATGTGGAATGATTGGAGTTAATAATTTTAATAATGCTTGTAATGTATCATACATAACCGATTGCATTGCACGACGGTCTGCATTATCTTGACCTTCGATATACACAACGTCTTTTGCAATATCTAAGTAGAATGAGCTTAACTCAGTTGCTACGAAGTTGTTGATTGTGTGATATACGCTTGCAAATTCATAGTTATCATAATGTGTGCGTACCGCTTTAATCACATCTTGTAATTTCATGTACATATAGCGATCCACTTCACGAAGATCTGCATATGCTACGCGATCTGTTTTAGGATTGAAGTCGCTCACATTACCATGTAGGAAACGAAGCGTATTACGGATTTTACGGTAGACTTCAGAAACTTGCTTCATGATGTCCATCGAAATACGAACGTCAGCTGTGTAGTCTACTGATGCTACCCATAAACGTAGAATATCGCCACCATATTGGTTCATTACTTTGATAGGAGCGATAATATTCCCAATAGATTTACTCATTTTGCGCCCTTCGCCATCTAATACGAAACCGTGAGAAAGTAAACCTTTATACGGCGCATGCCCATGTATAGCAACACTTGTAATAAGTGAAGAGTTGAACCATCCACGGTATTGGTCAGAGCCTTCTAAATAAAGATCTGCAGGGTAGCGTAATTCTGGGCGTTCATCTAATACACCTTGGTGTGTAGAACCTGAGTCAAACCAAACATCCATAATGTCGGTTTCTTTAGTAAATTCGCCATTTGGACTACCTGGATGAGTGAAGCCTGCTGGTAATAAATCTTTTGCTTCACGTTCGAACCAAATGTTTGAACCGTGTTCTTTAAATAGATTTGCAACGTGTTCGATTGTTTCTTCAGTAATGATTGGTTCATCATTCTCAGCATAAAACACTGGAATTGGAACACCCCAAGCACGTTGACGAGAAATACACCAGTCCCCGCGATCACGAATCATATTGAATAGACGTGTTTCACCCCAAGAAGGTGTAAAGTTTGTATCACGAATTGCTTGTAACAATTCTGGACGGAATGCTTCAATTGAAGCAAACCACTGTGCAGTTGCACGATAAATAACTGGTTTTTTGGTACGCCAGTCATGTGGATATGAGTGTGAGAAGAATGAAAGCTTTAGTAACGCTCCTTTTTCTTCTAATGCTTTTGTAATTTCTTTATTGGCATCATTATAGAACAATCCTTCAAAACCAGGAGCCTCTTCAGTTAATACACCACGGTTATTAACTGGGCTTAAAATACCGATATCGTATTTTTTACCGATGTTAAAGTCGTCTTCACCATGTCCAGGGGCTGTATGAACGCAACCAGTACCTGCGTCAAGTGTAACGTGGTCACCACACATAATCAATGCATCACGGCCATATAAAGGATGAGCTGCTACAACGTATTCTAAATCTTGTCCAGCAATTTCACGATCAATTTCGTAGTTTTCCCATTCTAAAGTTTCTGCTACTTTTTCAAGTAAACCTTTAGCTATGATAAATTTCTTATCAGCCACTTTTACTACCGCATATGTGAATTCTGGATTCACGGAAATACCTAAGTTAGCAGGAATTGTCCATGGCGTTGTTGTCCAGATGATAAAGTTTTCATCAGTATTAACTACACCTTTACCGTCTTTTACAGCAAATGCAACATAGATAGATGGTGATTTGATATCTTGGTATTCAATTTCTGCTTCAGCTAATGCTGATTCACTTGATGGAGACCAGTAAACTGGTTTTAAACCTTTATAGATATAACCTTTTTTAGCCATTTCACCAAAGACTTTAATTTGACGCGCTTCGAATTTAGGTTGTAATGTGATATATGGATTATCCCAGTCACCACGAACACCGATACGTTTAAATTGAGTTCGTTGACGATCAACTTGCTCGTAAGCATACTCTTCACAAAGTTTACGGAATTCCGCAGTAGTCATTTCTTTGCGTTTTACACCTTTGTTAGTTAGTGCTTGCTCGATTGGTAGACCATGCGTATCCCAACCTGGTACATAAGGAACGAAGTAACCAGTCATTGAACGGTGACGATTAACCATATCTTTTAATACTTTGTTTAATGCATGTCCCATATGAAGATCGCCATTTGCGTATGGAGGGCCATCATGTAAGATGAATGCTGGGCGATCTTTTGTACGCTCTAACACCAACGCGTTGATGTCCATTTCTTCCCATTTTTCTTGAATTTTCGGTTCATTAGCCGGTAAATTTCCACGCATCGGGAAATCTGTTTTCGGCATTAATAACGTATCTTTGTATTCCATATAAAATCCTCCTCTTTTTTAAGCAAATAAAAAACTCCCCATCCCAAAAAAGGGACGAGGAGGAATTATCTCGCGGTACCACCCTAATTGCGTATAATAATTTAATACGCCTCTTAGACACCTTAACGTGGTGTGAGCCGAGATTACTTACTGTTTTTGTTCAGTAATCTAGTTCCAGAGTGATTTTCTTCCTTGAATGTATAGTCTGAGCTTACACCGTCCTCAGATCGCTTTTACATCACTCAAAAAATACTGTCTCCATCATAACTTTTTCTTTGATATGTTGACATTATAGAAAACAGAAAGCATTCAGTCAAGTATCGTTTACTCTACAGGTGTATCTAAGCGCTCTAATTCTGTTGAATCAATTTCATACTCCAATAAATGATCCCAATCATCGGATTCAATCAAATCTAATTGGGCTTCAACAATCATTTTGAAGCGATTACGGAATACTTTAGATTGTTTTTTCAACTCTTCAATTTCTAGTGCAATACGACGTGCTTTTGATAGAGCTTCGTTAACAATACGATCAGCATTCTTCTCAGCTTCTTTAACGATCAATTTTGCTTCTTTAGTAGAATTACGTCGCACTTCTTCAGCAGCTTCTTGTGCAATGACAATTGATTTTTGAAGTGTTGATTCAATTGAATTATAGTGACCAATTTGCTCATTCGAAGTTAGTAATTTGCTTTCTAGCTCTTTTTTCTCTTTTAAAACAACTTCATAGTCTTTTATGATTTGCATTAAAAACTCATTGACTTCATCTTCATTGTAACCTCTGAAACCACGAGTAAACTCTTTATTATGTATATCAACAGGCGATAACGGCATTTTCTACACTCTCCCTTATAGCATAATATATATTGTAAACTATTATACAGGTCATTAATGGTAAGTACATCGAAAAAACAACAAATTTAATGAAATTGTTATGTTTTTCTTTCCATACGACCTATATTAATGCGAATTTTATCTTTTTTTGTTCTTCCTTCAATAGCTCTTATCATAAATCTCCCGAAACCTCGAATCGATAGTAAATCGAGTTCATGCAACTCAAAAGAAATATTTTCACGGATAGTAAAGTTAACCTTCACTTTTCCACTATTAATAAGTGCTGCTGATTTCTGACGAGATATATTAAATACAGAAGCGATAACTGTATCTAAACGCATCGAACTTACTGTCATCATTTCATCCGTCCAAACTTCTTCATTTGATAGTAACATTTCAGTTGAATTTAGCTCTTCTACATATACTTTTACCTTACCAATTGAAGTGAGATTAGCTCGGACATAATCTTCTATTTCTGAAGCAATAGCGAATTGGGCTGTAGAGTTGTCTAATCTTATATCCCCAAATTTCTCTCTTCCTAAACCAAGTGATAGTAACGCCCCTAAAACATCTGGATGCTCAAGCTGAACAAACTTAGTAGGATAGCGCAGATGGAATACCGTGATTTGATAATCCTCTTCTACTGGTACAAAATAGGACGGGTATATAAGAATCCTTCTGCGCTCAGCTTCATCAAATGCACCAAAATTCGCCATTTCAATATCGCCTTGATGTCCAATAATTGACTGTGCTATAAAACGTTGACGCGGATCTAGAAAGTCCGTTAACTTTGGCGCATATCGATTTTCTACTTCCATACGCCAGCCACTAACTTGATCAATAAATTCACGCTCTTCTGGTCGGAAATGCTGAAATATCTCTTCCATAATACCCCTCCTTTCTTAATAAAAAAACCCCACATTCATATTGTGGGGAAGAGTGACATTGACTAAAAACTAGAGTAAAAATCCATTAAACAAACTTATTACTCCTTGATTTGCCAAATTCAATACAAATAACGCGACGATTGGCGAAATATCAATCATACCTAGCGGTGGAATAAAACGTCTAAATAACTCTAAATACGGCTCGCAAATTTTACCTAAAATTTGTCCGAATTTAGACTCATAAGCTGCTGGAACCCACGACATCAAAATATAAATGATAAGCGCAATTGAATAATAGAAAATTAATTTTGAAATTATACTACCTACTATAAACATAAATTATTAAACTCCTCAGTTTGATCAGTCTTCATAATAATATTCAGAAATATTACCGTCAACTTCTACATTATCTGGTGTGCATAAAAATATGTCCGTACCAATACGTTTTATATCTCCACCCAGTGCACATATTGTACCACTTAAGAAGTCAATAATACGAATACCTTGCTCTTTATCTATACGCTGTAGATTTACAACGACTGCACGCTTGCTTTTTAGATGTTCAGCAATATCTTGAGCTTCTGCATAGACACGAGGTTCCGCTAAGACAACCTTAGAAGATTTTTGTGTAATACTTACTAGATTAGGTGTATTTGTATGTTCAGTTGCCACACTCCGTCGCTCCTTGTTGCTTACTTTTTTAACTGCAGGTTGACTTACTGCAGCTTGATGAACTGGTTGTGACATGACTCTTTGTTGGCGTTGCTCTTGCTGTTGATGTTGCTGTTGTGGTTGCGATTGCTGTGATTGCTCATAATAGTCTTCATCATCTTCTTCTAGTAAAAAAAAGTTCTTAATTTTATCCTTCATGCTCATTAAGAATCCCTTCTTTCGTTGCCAACTAGAGCCGTACCAATTCGAACATACGTTGCACCCTCTTCGACAGCGATTTCATAGTCATTTGACATTCCCATCGATAAATCGTGACATGGTGCATGAGCATATCCGTTATTTTCGACTTCCAATTGTAGTTTTTTGAGATTTTTAAAAATGTTGCGAACTACTTCTAAATCTTCTGTATTTGGGGCCATTGTCATTAAACCCACTACGCGTATACGAGAATATTGCGATAGTTGCTCTATAAACGGTATGACTTCTTCTGGTTGCAGACCATGCTTTGATTCTTCACCTGAAACATTTACTTGTACAAAACAATTAACAATACGTGTTGCTCGTTTTTCAATTTCGTCTGCTAAACTAATACGATCTAAAGAATGTAGATAATCAATTTTATCGATGACTTGTTTAACTTTACGAGTTTGCATCGAGCCGATATAATGCCATACAGCACCCTCGGTAATTGTTTCTCTTTTTTCTAACAAGCCTTCTGGACGATTTTCGCCTAATTGATTTAATCCTGCATCAAGCGCTTCAATAGCTCGTTCAGTAGACACTTGCTTTGTAACTGCGATTATTGATACATCTGCTACTTGTCTATCTACCCTGTTTGCTGCTTTTTTAATCTTTAGCTGAATTTCTTCTAAGTTATTTATAATAAACGTCATTTTATTCCCATCTTTTCAAAGATACTTGTTAACTTATTGTACCAAGCCACGGATTAATTATCAATGAATTGTCATACATTTCACTATCGTGCTTTCACTAATATGACATCCTTCCCAACTACTAGAATATCTTCTATACGAATTTTCATTGTATCATTATCACTTTGTGAAAATTGAAAGAATCTTTTTGGTTCAGATACAACAAATGCTTCAATCAAGCCCGTTTCCTCCGACAAAACTGCATCTAGGACAAACCCTAAAAATCGGCCATTACCAGCTTCAATAATTTCTTTTCTTTGGATATCAGAAAATCTCATCTACATCCCTCCTAACTCAGTCTATGAAGGGAAATAGCAAAAAACGCATCAACTTTTAGAGTTTGATACGTCTTTGCCATAGTTATTAATTATCGTATTGTGATATTTGCTTTTGAATTGTTTTGATTGCACTTTTTTCCAGCCTTGAAATTTGAGCTTGCGAAATTCCTAATTCGTTTGCTATCTCAGTCTGAGTTTCACCATAGTAAAAACGTTTTGCTAAGATTTTTTGTTGTCGTTCATCTAGCTTCATAACATTTTCTTTCATGGTTACATAAGTCAACCATCGTTCTTCTGAAACTGCATTATCTTTCAATTGATCCATCATATAAACTGGATCACCACCATCTGAATAGATCGGCTCATGCAATGACATTGGTTCTTGAATCGCATCTAAAGCAAATAATATATCCTCTTGCGGCAAGCCTGTCATACGCGCTAAATCAGATAACGTTGGTTCACGTAATTGCTCATTGATAAACTGCTCTTTAGCCTGCATTGCCTTATAGGCAATATCACGCAATGAACGAGCAACACGCAGTGGGTGATGGTCCCGCAAATGCCTGCGAATTTCCCCAATAATCATTGGCACTGCATAGGTTGAAAATCTCACATTATGAGACAAATCAAAATGATCAATTGATTTTAACAAACCAATACAACCGACTTGAAACAGGTCATCAGCCTGTTCACCACGATATGCAAAACGCCCTACAATACTGAGTACTAAACGTAGATTGCCCATAACGAGCTGATCTCTTACTTCCTCTTGGCCACTTTGCAATTGGATAAATAACTGACGCATTTCCTCATGCTTTAATACAGGTAACTTTGCAGTATCTACACCGCATAAATCCACTTTTGTTCGCATAGTCATTTCCTCCGGACGCTTCTTTCTTTGTTGTAAGTTCAGTTTGTCCGTTAAGTGACAGAATATGCGATGGAAAAATGACCAATTTCAACCATTACATTGTTGGTTGATTTAAATTTTCACGTAATTCATGAATAATTTTCTTCTCTAAACGAGAAATATAAGATTGTGAAATACCAAGATGATCTGCTACTTCCTTCTGTGTCATCTCTTCTCTACCATTTAGTCCGAAACGACATTCCATAATATAACGCTCGCGCTCTTCCAAGATATGAATCGCTTGAAACATATGTTGGCGTTCGATTTTTTTTTCAACATTATCCGTAATAATATGCTCGTCCGTTCCTAAAATATCCGAAAGTAATAGTTCATTACCATCTGCATCTGAATTGAGTGGTTCATCAAGTGAAACTTCACCTTTAGTTCGACTTGTTTTGCGTAAATGCATTAAAATTTCATTTTCGATACATCTAGAAGCGTATGTAGCGAGTTTGATATTTTTTTCAGTATTAAAAGTTTCAATTGCTTTTATTAATCCAATCGATCCAATACTGATTAAATCTTCAATTGGTGTATTTGAATTATCAAAACGCCTAGCAATATAAACTACTAAACGCAAATTACGTTCGATTAACGTATCTCTAGCACTCATATCTCCCCGCATAAACGCCGCAATAACTTCCTTCTCCTCCTCTTTTTTCAATGGTACAGGCAGCGATTCATGACTTCCTATATAAAAAGTACCCTTCGTTCTCCAAGTAATGAACTTCTGCTGTAGCCAATGCCAAAATTTTCGAATCATGTAAAAACCCCTTCCATCATTATTGACAAAGCGTTGAGACATTCAGAATGACATTTACCTGCTGTGGGAAATGATCTGATTCCCTTGTAAGTACGAAAAACCCTGGTGCGATAAAGAAACTATCTTCCCCGTGTACCTCCCAGTGATCAAAACGGAAAGCGATTCCATAAACTGCTTTTTCTTGTACAGTTGAGAATCGAATAACCGTCAACTTACTTTGTAACTCTTTCGGGAACATTGATAATTTGTAAGGATTAGTTGATTGCCAGCTATCTAGTGCATTTTTTAGCCCAACATCCATATGATCTTCTAACGCACTCCAAGCAATAAAATGAACAGCCCTACCAGTTAATGGTTCGATACAACTATTTCCTGTATCGATAAAGCCGCTTAACTGCCAGCTCTTACCTTGAAACGTCATTGTCGTATCTAATACAAGTCCACGCTCAAGAGATTGCTGTTTACTAACGGTCCATCTATTTTGCAAAAGAACAAGACCCGCCACAGCGATGATACTGCTTGTCGACGCAAAATAGACAGTAGGCATTTTAAAAAATAGTGGCTCAAGTGCAGTTAATAGACCACCTGCAAATAATGCGGCCACAATGCAAATAACAGCACTTTTGAGCCATTTCATAAAATGAAAACCAAAAGCACAAATTGTCATCACGACAAAAGCAAAAATCATTGGTATAACAGATTGACCAATAAAGACAACGACACATGCACCTATTAGAGCACTAAACAACAATCTTTTTCTCGACACTTGTAATGCACCAATCTTACTTGTAAAGGTCAAGACAATGTAATTAAAAATTGTATTGAGCGCTAAAATAACTTCTCCGTACATGAGACCGCCTCCCTACTGAAAGGTTATCATCCTCCAACTTCAAAAAATGTCAAACTGTGAAGTGATTACGCAAAAAATTTGCGACAGAAAAAAGTGTATACTGACATTTTTTTGCAGAAATTTTTCGCAAAATAAAAAGCCCACACAATAAATTGTGTGAGCTAGTTGGATTTATAAATTAACGTCTTTTTTGGCGATTACGTAAGAATGTTGGAATATCTAAAGCATCATCTTGAGATTGTGACGTATGTGTTTGACGCACAGGCTCTTGATGTGCCTTTACTTCTTCTTGTCTTACTTCACGAACAGCTTGTTGAGGAGCCGCAGTAACAGCTGGACGGCTAGCACCGATTCCACCACGACCAGATGAACGCGGATCTATAGGCATATCATCATCTGAGAATCCAGTTGCAATAACTGTAACGATGATTTCATCTTTCAAGTTATCATTAATAACCGCACCGAAGATAATATTCACATCTTCATCAGATGCTGCAGATACAATATCAGCGGCATCCCCTACTTCATAAAGACCAAGGTTTGAACCACCAGTCATATTCATTAGGACACCTTTTGCACCATGAATCGATGTTTCTAGCAATGGACTTGAAATCGCCTTTTTGGCAGCTTCTATTGCACGATTTTCACCAGATGCTATACCGATACCCATTAATGCAGAACCTTTATCTGACATAATAGATTTTACATCTGCAAAGTCTAAGTTAATAAGACCTGGTGTTGCAATTAAATCCGAGATACCTTGTACACCTTGACGAAGAACATTATCAGCTTCACGGAATGCTTCTAGCATTGGCGTGTTTTTATCAACTATTTCAAGCAAACGATCATTTGGAATAACAATTAATGTATCAACTGCTTCTTTCATAGCAGTTGTACCGCCATATCCTTGTGATTGACGTTTTCGTCCTTCAAAAGTGAATGGACGTGTTACAACACCAACTGTTAACGCACCTAAATCGTGAGCAATTTGAGCAATAACAGGTGCAGCACCTGTACCAGTACCGCCACCCATACCAGCAGTAACGAATACCATATCTGCTCCGCTTAGCGCTTCTTCTAACTGTTCTTTACTTTCTTCAGCAGCTTTTTTCCCTACTTCAGGGTTTGCTCCTGCACCTAATCCACGTGTTAATTTACTACCAATCTGTAATTTTACATCTGCTTTTGATAGTTTTAATGCTTGTGAGTCTGTATTCACGGCAATGAATTCTACACCTTGTACACCATGTTCAATCATACGATTGACTGCATTATTACCGCCGCCGCCAACGCCGATCACTTTAATAATTGCTAGTTGTTCGACATCTGTATCAAATTCTAACATCTCTATTCCTCCTATTTTAGCTCATTGTGTGTAGAGAAAGCCGCATATATTATTCTAAAAATTTGGTTAAGAAACTACGAACCTTACCAACTACGCCTTCTTTTTGCTCTTGTGTATCATAAGCAGTTGGCACTTTTGTATTTGACTCTGTATTTTGAATTGGTCCTAGCGGTTTGTCATCGCTATAATCTCCGAGAAACTCGGATTCCATATATGCATAACGGATTAAGTTTACTGCTGATGTATATTCAGGTTCTCTTACACCGATATATTCAGGCGTGTAAACTCTTACTCTCGTTTGTAACACATGGCGAGCTAGTTGAGAAATACCTTCTAATTTGGCAACGCCACCAGTTAATACGACGCCACCTGGTAAATCTTGAATACCCATCCGATACAACTCATCGATTATCAATTCGAATAGTTCTTCCAATCGAACACCGATTATTTCGGATATGTACCTTTGACTAAATTGTTCCTTTGTATCTCCATCAATAACTGGCACTTCAAATAGTTCATCCTCTGAAGCATCGTCGTAAAATGCATGTCCATAGTCAATTTTAATCTTCTCAGCTTGTTCTGTAGGTGTTTTTAATACAATCGATAAATCTTTCGTAATATGTTCTCCACCTACTGGAATAACAGCTGTGTGAGTGAAATGCTCATCTTTGAAAACAGCAATTGTTGTTGAACCACCGCCAATATCAATAAATGCAGTGCCTCGGTTCTTTTCATCTTCTGTTAATGCAAATTCACCTGCAGCAAGTGACTGTAAGTAAATTTCTTGTATATCTAATCCCGCTTTTTCAACGCAACGGAGTACATTATGCAGGATTGTTTTAGAAGTAGTAATTAATGTACCATCCATTTCTAATCGGATACCAATCATACCTCGAGGGTCTTTGATTTCATCTAAATTATCTACTATAAATTGTCTAGGAACTAAATTGACTAGCTCTCTCTCTGGCGGAATAGACATCACTTGTGCCGATTCCATTACGCGATCTAAATCCTCATCGCCTATTTCACGGTTGTCACTATTAACAGCAACTACCCCTTTAACAGGTTGAAGCATAGCCTGATTGGCAGGAATACCTAGAATAACTTTATTAATAGTCATCCCTATCATTCTTTCGGCTTGTTCGACCGCTTTTTTAATAGATTGTACTGTAGCATCTATATCTACAATACTCCCTTTACGAATGCCAGTAGATTTTACATTACCTACTCCTATTACATGTAAAGTCTCATTATTTACTTCTCCAATAACGACTTTAATGGATGATGATCCTATATCTAGTGATACATATAATTCTGAGTGACTCAATCTGTGGCACCTCCTTCAACAACTCTTATCAATATTCTATTGTAAATTGAGTAACTTGTCTAAATAAATTCCTGTTTTTTTGAAAAAATTCCTTCTATTAGACTGCTTTTTCAGATTGCTTTGCTTTTTTATCATTCCATTTTGATAATAATATCCTTCTAATGATAGCAATATTTTGGAAAAGTCGCACTCCAAAAGCAAATACGGCTGCCAAATAAAGATCAACACCTAAGTGAACTCCTAAAAAAGCTAATCCTGCTGCTAGAGCAATATTAAAGAAAAAACCTGTCACGAATACATAATCATCATATACTTGTTGTAATTGTGCTCTTATCCCACCAAAGAGAGTATCTAAAGCAGCAAGGACTGCAATTGATAAGTAACTTTCGTATATTGTAGGTATTTGAACGTCAGTTAACAGACCAAGGGAAATACCTAATAGTAAACCTAGTAATGGTAACCACAAATTCTATTCCCCCTTTGTCGTTTCTGATAAAAATTTATTATGAAAAGAACGATCAAATCCATTTAAAGTTACCTTCTTCTGTGGTTTTCCAATTGATAAAGTTAAATTATCAAGATAAAATTCATCTGCTATGGATGAAGATTCCAAATAACTTGCAAGCTTATTAGCATCCGCTAAAGTACTTGTACCAATAGTTATCATAAATGGAGGTGTTCGAACAGCCAAACTATTAACTGTTGTTTGTCCATTAATATCACGAATAGCTGTCGTTTGAACGATTCTCTTACCATCAATCACAACTGCATTGCCCTTAAAACGATTAATATCATTGACAAGCTTTACTAATAAATCGGGCGAGATATTTGATACTGCTTGTCCTAATGCCTTTGCCTCAGGCGAAACATCAACTCTAAGTACTAAACCCGGAGATTTTATTTCTGCTAATCCCGCTTCTTGTTTCAGCCCTTGAACTGTTTCCCTCAATATGCGATCTGGACTATCATTATCCATATTCTCATATTTGCTAATCGTGGAATTTAATAGCTGAATGTTTGCTAACAGTTCTGAATGACGCTGCTTTTCTAGCGATAGTTCCCGACGAATATCCCATAAATCACGTGTATCACGTTGTTGTGGATTTTTCACTGTGTTATACTGCATCGCTAACATAAATCCAATGATGAAAAATACAATGATGAACGGTGTATGCATTTTACGCTTCAATCTATCGCCTCCTTACCTTAGACCATTAAGAATTTCCTTGGACAGCAGGCATGACGAGCTGCTTACTACCATCTATCGTCACAATAATATTATCATCAATGAGTTGGTCAAAAACGCCACCAGCTAGTGTTAAACCTGCAGACAATACCTTTGGATTACCTACTGCTTCAATGACAAATGGCGCTGGGAATTGGTCGTCATCAATCGTGATTACTGGACCATTACATTTAATATAAGAATTAGCTTTTAATCGATGACCATTAATGGCAATCGCTTGTGCTCCAGAAATCTTTAATTCATTTAATACTTTGAAAACGTGACTTTCATGAACGATATAGTCATTCGGGTTGACCGATTTCGGATCATATTCAGCATCTTGTAAGGTCACAGTAACACCCGATCCTCGTCCAGGTATTTTACCAAGTAAAAGACGTAAATCATCAGCCTGCTTCACTAAACCTTTATATCCCTCTTTACTACCCGAAAAGTCTTGTTCATAATCCTTTATTTTTTGTTGTAAAAGTAATTTTTCTTCTTCAAGTTCTTTATTACGCTCTTGTTGAGCAATTAAATCTTCACGTAATTGTTCTTTTTTTTCAAAATCAGAAGAGCTTGTTTCCGTCATCGTGTGATCTTTTGTCTTTGCCGTGTTATAGGCATATGCGAAAAGAAAGCCTAGTGCAATCGAAACTACTAAAAAGGCAAATTGATGTTTAAATGAATGTCGTTTTTTATTGGCCGGTTGTTTGGTCATCTATTTCCTCCCTTGAAGTTGGTTTACCATATTCACTCGAATACGAGCGATAGAATGAACCTACTTCTAAGTCAATAACCCCTTTTTCACCTTTTTTGACTTGCGAAATGATAGATGGATAATAACGCAATTTTTCAGCCAGTGTCGTAATAGTTGCACGAACTTCAAAACCATCATTCATAAATAAACGTACCGCATAAGGATTGGATTTTGTTGGAATAGCATTTACTTGAGATATTAAAGTCTTTAATTCTTGATCGACCTTGTCCAATTGTTTAATCATTTTAAGTAATAAGGCGTCTTCTTGGAAACCAACCAAGATGGGCAAATTCAAATCATGTGGTATTTCATCTAAGCTGTAAATTACGCCATTTTGCAACACTAGATTATATTGACCACCATTCTTAATAAAAGCTTTTTTATCGTACTCTTTTACTTTTATAGTCACAGTGTTTAACCAATTTCGTTCAACTGATACACTTTCGACCCAATCTTTTTTTTGAAGGGTCTCTTCAATTTTTTTCGGCTTAAATGCCCACAAAGAATCCCCTACACGGATCTTGCTATGTTTTGTGTAGTATTCTGCTTTTTTTAATTGACCACCAGTTACTTTAATTTCCCCTATATGACTTAATGATGATTGAAAATAAAGAAGTGCCAGTAAGATAATGCCGAAAATGGCTAGCAATATTGTAAACCGCTGATTCGTCCGTTTTTTACGACGTTCACGAAGCGTAGGAATACGTTCTTCTATATCTATAATTTTCTCCATACTGTGCACTCCTTCCTCTTTTATTTAAATTCTTTTTGTAAAATTCCAAATTACACCGACTATAAGCCAAGCGGACATTAGGGATGAACCACCATAACTTATAAAAGGCAAAGTCACCCCTGTTACAGGGAGTAAGCCTGAAACAACTCCAATATTCAAAAATGCTTGAAAACCTAGCATACTGATCAATGCTGCAACACTGTAATAATAGCTTAATTGCTGCGTTCTGACGGCCAAAGCATAACCAGAGTATAAAGCCACAGCAAAGGTTATAACGATCAATGCTGCGCCTATAAAGCCTGTTTCTTCGGCAATGATTGAAAAGATAAAATCATTTTGCGGTTCGGGTAAATAGAGATACTTTTGACGACTGTTACCAAAACCATGTCCAAACAGTCCAGCAGGTCCAATTGCAAGTAAGGATTGGATTGCTTGGAAGCCACTACCTAATGGGTCAGACCAAGGATCCAGATACGCCTCTATACGCTTTAATCGATAAGGAGCCGCCATTATTAAACCCACTAAACCACTAATACCAATCATCATTAGAAAAACGTAAAAACGAATTGGATAACCAGCTATAAACAGTAAAGCAAAGGATGATACGAGTAAAATAAACGCAGAACCAAAATCAGGTTGCAGCATTATAAGCGCTGCTGGCAATAGAATCAAAACAAAGTGACTTAGTTGAATAGTTCTTTCCGTACTTTTCTTACGCGCTAATACAAAGCTCAATTTTACAAGCAATGCAATCTTAGCAAATTCAGCGGGCTGAATACTAAGGGGTCCAAAAGCAATCCAGCTTTGAGAACCATTTCGCACAGCGCCTATTCCAGGAATCAATACCGCTATTAAAAGTAAGAGTGAAAATATGTACAGTATTGTCCAACTTTTTTCCATTCTTAGAAGGGAACTATTGGAAACAACATAAAATGCTCCGACTGCCACACCTAAATAAATTAGTTGCTTAAAAAGAAAAGGGGCAGTATTACCATAGTGTACCTTGCCCCAATATGTCCCTGCAGAATAGACGAAAACAATGCCTATCAATGTCAATAAAATGATTGCACTCATAAAAAGTGTGCGTTCACGTTGATTCAGCTATGGCATCCTTCCTGTTGTTCGAATTTCCTTACAACTTCATTGCAGCTTCGATGAACTTATCACCACGCACCTCGAAAGTCGGGTATTGATCCCAGCTTGCGCATGCAGGAGATAATAAGATGACATCTTCTTCATTTGATAAATCTGCTGCTTGTTTAACACCTGATTCCATATCATTAGCATATGCTATCTTTTCAACACCACATGATTCTGCGAATTCAGCAAATCGCTTAGCTGTTTCCCCAGCTACGACAACTGCGTGAACATTCCCCATATGTGGACGTAGTTCTTCAAATGAGTGCCCTCGATCTAAGCCACCTGCAAGTAAAACAATCGGCTGTGTAAAAGCTGCTAACGCACTGCGAGTAGCTAATGTATTAGTCGCTTTAGAATCATTGAAAATTTTACGACTTTGCCATTCTCGAACAAATTGTGTACGGTGCTTAACACCCGTAAATGATGATAAAACATGCTCTATCTTATCTTTCGGACAATCCATAATTATTGCTGCTGCAACTGCTACTAAAACATTCTCTAAATTATGTTGTCCAGGAAGAGCTATAATGCTACGTTTGATAAATGGTTTACCTAACCAGTAAACCATTTCATCATCTGCACTTATTCCTAGATAATTAATACCATTTGTTGTGAATGGAATTTTACGTGCATGTGATTTATTTGCATAACTCACAACTACTTCTTGATCTGCGTTATAGATTAAATAATCTGATGCATCCTGGTTGCGTGTTACAGCAAATTTAGCATTACTGTATTCTTCCATCGAACCGTGATAGTCAATATGCGCTTCATATAAATTCGTCCAAATCGCAATTTTTGGCTTGAAATGTTCAGTACCCATTAATTGGAATGAAGATAATTCTGTAACGACTACATTATCTGGTGTAGCATTTTCAGTGACTGAACATGCTACTGTACCTATATTTCCAGCGATGAGAGGATTTAAACCACCTTGTTTTAAAATATGATAAAGCAAGGTGGTCGTTGTTGTTTTACCATTTGAACCCGTAATACCAATCATTGGAGCCTCGCTAATTAAGTAAGCGAGCTCTATCTCAGTCCAAATTGGAATACCTCGTTTTACAGCATCTGCTACTAGAATATTTGTATAAGGAATACCAGGGTTTTTCACAACTAATTCGAAGCCTTCATCTAGTAAATCTTCTGGATGACGGCCACAAATCACTGTAATTCCTTGTTGTAACAGACGTTGTGCATCAGTGTTCTCTTCAAATGGTTTAGCATCATTCACAGTAACGAAAGCACCCATTTTATGCAGTAATTCCGCAGCTGCGACACCACTTTTAGCTAATCCTAGTACAAGTACTTTTTTATGTTCCATCTCTTTTATGCTTTTCATTTCAAGACCTCCGGAACCACTGCGATCAACGCTGCAACTACTGCTGTCAACCAGAATGTTAGAACAATACGCCATTCAGACCAGCCTGATAACTCAAAATGGTGATGTAGTGGACTCATTTTAAAAATTCGCTTACCTGTTAATTTGAAACTTGCTACTTGTAAAATAACAGATAGTGTTTCAGCTACAAAGATAATACCAATCAGTAATAGTAATACTTCATGCCCAACTAATACTGAAAGCATTGCAAGTGCTCCACCTAAAGCAAGTGAACCAGTATCTCCCATAAACACTTTTGCTGGATTAGCATTAAATAATAAGAAACCAAGTAAAGCACCTGTTACAGCAAATGCAAATATCGCGATATCAACTTGACCGTTTACAAGCGCTAGTACACCAAATGCAGTAAAAGCAATGGAAGCTGTACCCGACACAAGCCCATCTAACCCATCTGTTAAATTGACAGCGTTTGAGAAACCTACTAACCAAAAGATTAAGAATAAAACATAAAATCCACCTAAGTTAAAGGCGAAATCAGTAAGCGGTATCTGGATTGTATTATGGAAAACGCCTAGACCTAATAAGAAATAGGCAGCAATCGAAATAATAATTTGTCCGATTAACTTTTGGAGGGATGTTAATCCCAAATTACGCTTGAAAATAATTTTAAGACCATCGTCTAAAAAGCCGATTAAACCAAAGCCGAATAAGACGAGAATTAATACAACAGATTGTGAAGTAAAGGCATCATTTAGATAACCTAATACTATAGTTGTAACGATAATAGCGAATAAAAATATTACGCCACCCATCGTTGGAGTTCCCGCTTTTTTCTGATGTGATTTTGGTCCTTCTTCTCGAATACTTTGACCAAATTTCATTCGACGTAATAACGGAATAACAGCTGGTGCTGTGATAGCCGTTAAGACGAATGAAGTGGCCAAAACAATTAAAGTTGTTGCAATTGTCATGAAAATTCTCCTTCTAACCTTCTTTAGTACATGTACTATCATAGTAGTTTCAATTCTATTTTTAAAGACTAATACACGCTATTTTTCTAAATAAACGTGAATTATGCCATCTAGTCCGATTTGTGCATCTGCTTTTGGCAGTTGAGAGGCAATTTTGGAGCCATTTCCATGCCATTCTAAACGAAACGGATATTGTAATTTTGCTATATCTTCTTTTGTCTGACCGACCAAATCAGGTACGCGCACTTTTTCAACATCCCCCCATTTATATATCTTTTCTAATTGTCCCTTTCGCTCTGTAATACCGACTTTATCATGAACATCCTCAATGATTTGCCCTACAATTGGTGCCGCAATAACACCACCAAATTGCGTAACGTTCTTTGGATTATCTATTGCAACATAAACAACGATTTCTGGATCATCTGCTGGTGCGAAGCCGATAAAGGATACAATATATTCCCCATCCTTATACCGTCCATTTTCAACTTTTTGAGCTGTTCCAGTCTTACCACCTATGCGCAGGTGATCTCTAAATGCATTTCTACCAGAACCTAAAGCAACAACCGATTCTAATGCTTCACGAACTTTTTTGGACGTTTCGGGCTTAATGACTTGTCGTTTTTTTACAGGCTTGTAGCTTTTCAATATCTTGCCTGAATTTGAATCGATTAGATTTTTAACTATATAGGGTTGATAGAGTGTACCACCATTAATCGCTGCTGATACTGCCTGGACTTGTTGAATTGGTGTGACAGAGATTCCTTGCCCAAAAGACGTTGTAGCATGTTCAACAGGACCATATGCCTTTTCAGAGAACAATATCCCACTTGATTCTCCAGCCATATTCGATCCTGTTGTTTGCCCAAAGCCAAAATCACGTATATATTTTTGAAGTTTTGTTGGTCCTACTCTTCTTCCGAGCTCTATAAAACCTGGGTTACAAGAATTTTGTACGACTTCTAAAAAGGTTTCGCTTCCGTGGCCTTCACGCTTCCAACAACGTAGACGAGCACCTTCTACCATTGAGTAGCCCGGATCAAAGAAATGATCCTTATCTAAATCAACAACCTGTTCTTCTAACGCTGCACTTAATGTAATGATTTTAAATGTAGAACCTGGCTCAAAGGTCATCCACACTGGTAGGTTTCTGTTATAAATTTTGGAATCGACTTTGGAAAATGAAGGAGGAGAGAATGTTGGATAAGATGCTAACGCTAATATTTCACCAGTTTTAGGATTCATAGCAATACCCATTGCCTGGTCTGCCTCGTATTTCACCATAGCTTGAGAAAGTTCACGTTCTACGACCTTTTGAACATCAACATCAATGGTCAATTCCATTGTTGCACCGTCTTTACCATCTTTCCAACTATCTTGGACATGAGGAAGTGCTGAACCTTTAGCATCTGTAAATAGGCGAATTGCGGAAGCTTTTCCCATCAATAAATCATCATACTGATACTCTAATCCAGCTAATCCTTGCTGATCATAACCAGTGAAACCAATTAGCCTAGAGAGTAATTGATCATACGGATAATAACGTATGTAATCAAGCCCTGCGTAAATTCCTGGTATATTTTTTTGTTGTATTTTTTCGGCAAGTTCTTTAGATATGTTTTTAGCTTCAGGAGCAAGCTTTACTATTGACGTTTTTTGTTGCATTTTTTTTGCTAATGCTTGCTCATCTACTCCAAGTAATGTTGCCAACTCTTTTGCAGCATCTAAAGGTTTATCATTTTGCGCTGGCATAAAATACAATGTTGGGGCTAGTTTATTACCAACGATTAACTTACCATTGCGATCTACTATATTTCCTCTTAAACTTGAAACTGGTATTTCACGGTCCCAGCTTTCTTCTGCCCTTTTTGTTAACAAATCATGTTGTATAAACTGTACATGTACTAATTTCCCAATAAGCATGAGGAATAAAACAACAAAGACAATCCACATCCACTGCATTCTTTTTTTTGTACTTTTAGTGGCCCACATTGTTCGACATATCACACCTTTTTTTCTTACAAAGTATGATATGACACTCCGTACTATTCAAATTCTTTGCGAAATCACATGAACTATTTATAAATCTCCTCTGGTTTTTTCATTTTCAAAATAATTTTCTTATTTGCATTTAGCACAGTACCAGCTTTAACACTTTGTTTCTGTACGTAGCCTTCACCGTTAATTTCTATATTGGCACCAGCCATTGTTTGATACGTTAAAACGTTACGGAGTGACCAATCTGTAAAATCAGGTACTACCGAATCCCCATCTGTCTTCAAGAATACAAAACCACCAGATAAAACTTCTGATTTTTCTGCTGGGTATTGGTCCGTAATTTTATCACCATTACCTATGATAACCGTTTCTATGCCATTTTCTTCAAATTCTTTTTCAACATCCTCAACAAGTTGACCTTTTAAGTTCTCCATCGTTTGGGATTTTGTTTTTTTAATTTTTTGCGGCTTAATATTTAAGTACTTCAAACTACTTCCCATTACTGTATTAAATACAGTAGATGTTGGCTCTGAGCCGACATCTGTTGGTCCAAGCTTAGGTTTTTCCACCGCAATGTACATAACTAACTGAGGATCATCTGCAGGAGCCATACCCAAAAATGAATACAAGAATTCATTTTTTCCCCAGTAGTATCCACCAGATGCTTTCGGAATTTGAGCTGTACCTGTTTTACCGGCTACTTCATATTCTTTACTTGCAAAGTTTTGACCAGTTCCTTTTTCGGAATAAATGGTAGAAGCTAAAATCTTTCTAACTTCCTTAGCCGTTTTTTCAGAAATAGGCTGACCTTTAATTGTTGGGGTGTTCTCTTTGACGATTTTTTTCGTATTTGGATTCACAATTTTCTCAATTACATACGGTTGCATCATTTTACCATCGTTTGCGATGGCAGAAACAGCTTGAATTAATTGAATAGGGGTAACCGTAGATCCTTGGCCATAAGTAGTTGTGACACGATTAATTGGATATTTATCTAAAATTTGTCCTGTCGCTTCATTTGGTAAATCGATTCCCGTCTTTTCTCCGAAACCAAACTTTTTCATATAAGAAATAAAGGTATCATCGCCCATTAACTTTAATAAATGAGCCATACCTACGTTTGAAGACCGTTGGATTCCTTCTAAATAAGAGATACTTCCCCATCCAACTTGGTTACTATCTCGAATAGTTCGATCGAGCACAGTATACTGACCAGACTGAAATGTAGCATTCGGGAACCATTTATCTTCTTCGACTGCAGCTGCTAATGTAAATGTTTTCATTGTTGAACCCGGTTCAATCGTCAATTCTGTTAACTGGTTTAACCAGCTATTTTCAAGTCCAGTACCGTCTTGTGGATTATATGTTGGTCTTTGCGACACAGCAAGTATTTCTCCCGTTTTCGGATTGGCAACGACCGCTACCATCGATTCAGGATTATATTTCTTATAAACTTTAGACATTGAATCTTCTAAAAAGTTTTGAATGGTTTTATCAATCGTTAAATATACATCCGCACCATCTTTAGCAGGTTCTACCATCTTATTGCTATTAGGTAGCAAATAACCCCATACATCACTCTTATACTGAACCCTTCCATCCGTACCGGATAATTCTTTGTTATAGATGGACTCTAGTCCCATTTTACCTACGGTTTTAGTTTGTCCATCTTGCTGAGTATCCCGTTGTGCTAAGCCGATTAAGTTTGATGCAAAGATACCATTTGGATAAAAACGCTTTGTTTCTTCCATGAAAATGATGCCAGGTAGCTTTTCACTACTAATTTGCTCCATTACACCATGGCTAATATTACGTCCTGCAGCACCAAATTCTACTTGGCGAATTTCATTACCTTGTGCATTCTTTACTTTAGTATTTAATTTATCAAATATATCTTTCTCACTAATAGAAAGATATTTCGCTAAAATTTTGGCTGTTTTCTCTTTATCTGCTACGTGCATAAGAGTTTTAGTTCCTTCAGATGCCTTAGGACTAATTACAGCTACTAAGCGATAGTTAATAGTATCTTCTGCAATAACTTGTCCTTGCCGATCGAGAATGTTCCCTCTATTAGCTGTAATTACTTTTGATCTTTCGTATTTTGCTGCCGCTTTTGCCGCCAAAGCTTGCCCCTCTACTTGGCCCGAAGCTTGGATTCCAAATATACGGAAAAACATAGCAAAAAAGAGCCCTCCATAAACGATTAACATTAGAAAGGCTCCCCATTGAAACCGAAACTTTCTCTTCATTGTCCAGACACTACTTTCACGTTTTTTTCGTTCAGCTTCAAGCCTAATTCCTTCGCTTTATTCCAAATACGCTCATATGTAGAGAGTTCACTTACCTCGATGGACAATTCCGCATTTTGTTTCTTCGTTTCATCAATTTTATTTTCGATATTTTGAATTTCAACAGATGTTGTATTAATTGCAGATTGCGTATTTAAATTCATAACTGACAATAATGCTATTATTGTCACCATGGCCACAAGGAGAACCCTTTCCCCCTTAGACAATATTCTCTTGGAAGGTCTGGGTGTTGGCTGCTGGACGGTTCTTTCCGGTACTGTAGGCTGTGGCTGCTGGATGTACGTTTGTTGTTGTTGCCGATTAAGCAATGCCATTTAATCACTTCCCTTTTTCTTTGATTTTTTCAGCTATTCTGAGTTTCGCTGAGCGAGCTCGATTATTTTCTTCTAGTTCTTGCTCTGAAGGTAATATCGGTTTACGTGTAACAAGTTTTATACCTGGAGCTAATTCCTCTGGAATAACGGGTAAACCTGGTGGTAATTCTGGCAAAGAGGATGCTTCTTTGAAGATAGTTTTACATAATCGGTCTTCTAACGAGTGGAAAGTAATGACGCTAACTCGTCCACCTACATTAATGACTTCAAGTGCTTGTATTAATGAATCTTCCGCTGCACCAAGTTCATCATTTACAGCAATTCGAATGGCTTGGAATACACGTTTCGCTGGGTGTCCGCCTTTACGTCTTGCTGCAGCTGGGATACCTTCTTTAATTAAATCTACTAGTTCACCCGTGGTTTCAATTGGGCTTGTCTTTCTAGCTTCTTCAATTTTTCTGGCAATTTGTTTCGAGAACTTTTCTTCACCGTATCGATAGAAAATACGTACAAGATCTTCGAATGACCATTCATTCACAACATGAAATGCCGAAAGTTCAGCTGTTGTATCCATTCTCATATCAAGTGGTGCATCTTGGTGGTAACTGAATCCTCGTTCTGCGTTATCTAATTGAGGAGATGATACGCCTAAATCGTATAAAATCCCGTCAACTTTATCTATGCCTAATGCTTCTAGTTCTTCCTTCAAATAACGGAAGTTTGAATGTACGAAAGTTATTTTATCTAAATATGGTGCTAAACGTTCTTTAGCATTTTCAATGGCTGAAGTATCTTGATCAAAGCAAATAAGTCTACCTTTTGATGATAATTGGCTAACTAAATATTCACTGTGTCCAGCCCCACCTAAAGTACAATCTACATAAATGCCGTCAGGACGAACGTTCAATCCATCAACGGTTTCCTTTAATAATACAGTCGTATGATTAAACAAGGTTTGTCCCTCCTCTAAATTGGTTATATATCAAAATCAATCATATTCTCAGCAATGTCATTGAAGGATTCCTCAGATTCAGCAAAATAATTTTGCCAAGACTCTTTGGACCAAATTTCAATACGATTAGAAACGCCGAGTACTACACAATCCTTTTGAACATTAGCGTGTGTTAATAAGTTACTTGGGATATTAATACGGCCTTGCTTGTCCACTTCCACCTCTGTAGCACCTGAAAAGAAGAAACGCGTAAAAGCTCTGGCATCTTTCTTAGTAACAGGTAATTGCTTCAGTTTTTCCTCCAGCTTACGCCACTCCAAAATAGGATACCCGAATAAGCAATTATCCAATCCTCGGGTAATGACAAAGCCTTCCGTAAGGTGTTCACGGAACTTAGCAGGTATAATCAATCGGCCCTTCGCATCAATACTATGTTGATACTCTCCCATGAACATATTACTCACCCCACTATATGAAATTAATGTACCACATCCCCCCACATTCCACCACTAATTCATTGGAAAATAAGGGTGTTTACATTAAAATGCGTAAATCGTCCTTATCAACAACAATATTTCTACTAATTTTTACCTTTTTGTTAAAAAAACTTCATACTTCTTATTATTATTTTATTATTTTAATACCATATTGTAGTATTTATTTGATATTTTTAATAAAAAAAAGCTATCTCAATTGAGATAGCTTTTAATACCCTAAAATCAGGGTAATATTATATCTATTTTATTTTAAAAACAGCCATTTTTTAATCCGCATTATTCCATTTTATATATATATTACTTGATGCAATTCACTAACTTCTAATGGTAACTGTAAAATATCACCAATTAAAGTCATGCCATATTCATTCATATATTGGAATGGATTAAATACACGTTCCATTAAAATACCTTCAGGAATTAGCTGACCTTCCATCTCGTTGAATCTGCGAATAGCAACATCATGCTGAAGTAATACTTCTGCTTCGATTTTCTTTAATAGAAAGTCTAATTGGTTTTCATGAATATCTAGATTTTTTATTACTAGTTTATCTAGGTGCACATCATTCTTATGCAAATGCTTTTGTAAGTCCACATATTGCTGCTGTAGCAACGCTTTTGTTTTTTCAATAGCCTCTTTTGCAGCATCATCATATACTTCATTTACAAAGGTATGATGCATTTGGGCCACTTTACCACTTAATACTTCAGTAACAGATAAATCATGTGTCTCTAATAAGTGGGAGACTTGGCGATTAACAAGCGTCATATTCATACGTGGTACGAAAACTGGCACCTTCATACCAAGCAACTCGAAAGCGTCTTTTAATGTAGACCAATACGCAAGCTCTCCAGGCCCTCCAACAAATGCAAGTACAGGCAAGACCATATCCTGCATTAGCGGTCTTGTTACAACGTTATTACTTAAACAAGCAGGCTGTTCAATTGCTAGCTGTAACATGTCTTCTTTTGTAAATTGGACATTCGCGACGTTATTGATAAACTTGCCATCTTTACGCTCTAATAAGAAGCGTTCACCTTCCTTGACGTAAAAAAGGTTAGCATTTTCTTTCGTTGCACCTATCGGGGTACCATAACCACTATCGGCCAATAGTGCCTCGCGATTTGAAACTACATCTGCAATCTCTTCAGAGTGGTTCACTAATCTCTCGAAATACGGTGCCTCATAAGCACGCAATTTCGGATCAGCGGCATCTAATAGAAGTAACCCTTCTTCTTTGAAAAGCCAGTGCATTAATTGGGCGAAAAAGTCAGTATATGTATGACTCCTTACTAATAAAGTATCGATTTTCGCCAACAGCTCTTCTGTATATGCAGTTTCACCATATTGTTGGAAGACATTTTTTATAAATTTTCGTGTATCTTCAATATCTAAAGTTGTTGTTGAAGCCATTGTTTTTTTCTTTGAACGGTCTGGATGAATATGTTTTTGCAAACGACCATTTAACGCTGTAAATGTATGATTGATTTCATCAATGTCATGATCTTCACCAGCAATCCAAAATACAGGAACGACTGGAACATCTAATTTCGCGCGCTGTTCTTTAGCTAAAAGTAAAACAGAAATAGCTTTATGGACTGAATATAGAGGTCCAGTTAATAAGCCCGCTTGTTGCCCACCAACAACAACCACTGCATTGTTTTCTAATTCTCGTAAATGTTGTTCCATTTTTACCGATTTCTCAAGAGGTGCCATAAATTCACTAATGACTTTTACAAGCTCAGCTCGGCGAATCGGATGATTTTTTAAATCTTCTAAACGGCGTTCAAAAGATTCATCTTCATTTGTATAATGGAAAAACGACGAGATTGTTGATTTTTGATTTCGATAATCTACCAATAATTGATTGTTTACCGGTACATCTATTTGTTCCAGTTTCATATTAGTATAAACTCCTCTATATTGTTAACTACAATCGAGTATAGCATTTTAATCAGTTGGATTGAAAAAATACGCTCACGTCATCGTCACATATAAAATAATTCTTTGAACTATTATAATAATCCAAATAACCACGTAAGTAATGGTTAATGCTAAAAATAAAAAGCGCCAAATTTTCCGGAATAATGGTAGTATTTCAATTTCTTTTGTAGAGCGCCATTCAATTATCGTGAAAACTATCGCAATTATAATTGCAAAGATAAAAGTTATAAACCCGATATCATACCCCCATAAAAAATGAACAGATTCCGGAACAGAAAAAAACAGTAGAAATGTCGTTATATCTGCTGCCCTACCAAATACTTTCTCTCGCTTCTTAGGTAATTTTTTCAGTAGAGAATAAATAATGAGAAATAAGATGACTGGGCAAAGTACAATGAAATGCAAAAAAATTGACAGTATATACATCATCTTTCCACACCGCCTTGTTGCAATGTCATTAATATCATATAAAGCGTCTCTAATGTCGGCAGATCGTGACCACGATTTTGTGCTATTTCTAATATCCCACCAACAATCGCATCTACTTCCATTAGCCTTCCATTTAATCGATCTGTAAGCATAGAAGAAGTATTCATTGCTGTACTTGTACATAATGAAAGTACATCTTCAAATAGAAGCTGATCCTGTTGTTCCGGGAAGGCGCTCATGAGCTCTTTGTACAATTGCTCTAATAATATTAAGCTATGCTCATTCGTAATAAGAGAACCGTTTTTAACATTTAGTATAGTCGTTAAAGAATTTATTAGACAATTTAATAGTGCTTTTCGTATTAACATTTGTTCTGCATTCTCAATCCATTCAATAGGTAATTTAGAATCTGATAGCTGGGAAAATTCCTTAAACGGTTGTCCATCTCCTCTTCCTATAGCTATTTTCATCTTGCCAATCCCTCTGTGTGCAACGCTTGAATTCGATAGCTTCTCAGCTCCAAACTCTACTGAACTAAAAGCGATTTGCTTCTGTTGCAAGTTATTTGCAAATTGTAAGTGCTTCACACCATTTTGAATAAAAAGTAATGGCGTGCTTTCTGGTAATGCATTTAATAGATACTGTAAACTAGCTAGATGATGATATTTTACGGCAATTATCCATATTGCATCTGTCGGAAATACTTTAAAGTCCTGTGAAGCTTTAATATATGTATGGTGCGACTGTTGCAAGACATCGATTTGCTGTAGACCTTTGTCATTAAGTTCACTTGCTTGAGTTTCTCGGTGAACAAGAATATTCATCTGGTTGTGATCTTTTTGTAGCAAGGATGCTAGCAGTAATCCAACCGCTCCTCCACCTACAACAACAATTTGCATATCGATATCTCCTTTTAATAAAAATAGACTGAGGTCCACCTGATACAGGCAGACCTCAATAGCAACACTTATTATACAGGATAAACCGGATGTTTTCGATAAGGCAGTAAGATTTGTTTTGAGTCATAATAAGCCAAGCGTTTCGTAATGACTGTTCTTAAATCACTTGGCGCGACGATTTCATCGACAATCATTTCGGATGCCATTTTGTAGATATCAATTTCCTTTTTATATTCATCATGTTTTTCTTTAACAAACTGCATTCGTTCTTTCAGATCTTCAATAGCTTCAATTTTATTTGAATAAACAGCATTAACTGCCGCCTCTGGACCCATTACGGCAATTTGCGCAGTTGGAAGAGCAATACAGACATCAGGATCAAATGCCGGACCGCACATTGCATATAGTCCTGCTCCGTATGCTTTACGTACCACTACTGAAATTTTAGGTACTGTTGCCGAACTCATCGCTGAAATTAACTTCGCACCGTGGCGAATAATACCAGCACGCTCAACTTTTGTTCCAATCATGAAGCCTGGCACATCAGCTAGGAACAATAATGGAATTGAAAATGCATCACATAAATTAATAAATTTAGCCGCCTTATCTGCCGAGTCAACAAATAATACGCCGCCCTTTGCCTTCGGTTGGTTTGCAATAATTCCCACCACTTGACCATCCATACGCGCTAAACCTGTAATCAATTCCTGTGCAAAAAGTTTTTTTATTTCAAAAAAACTTCCCTCATCTATTAACTGATCAATCGCTTCATACATATTAAAAGGTGCATTTTGATTTTCAGGAATTATTTCTTCTAATTTGCGACCTTGTATTGGTTGTTTTCCATCAACAACTGCTGGCTTATCTGCGAAATTCGCTGGAAAATAATTTAAATATCGACGCGCTTCGGAAATAGCTTCTTCCTCAGTTGAAACAAGTAGATCTCCGCACCCACTAACAGTACAATGCATACGTGCTCCACCCATCTCCTCAAGCGACACCTTTTCACCAATAACCTTCTCAGCCATACGTGGTGAACCTAAGTACATGGAAGCATTACCTTCTACCATAACAACGATATCACAAAACGCCGGTATGTATGCTCCACCTGCAGCAGAAGGACCAAATAATAAACAGATTTGCGGAATCATTCCTGACATTCTCACTTGATTATGGAAAATACGCCCTGCTCCACGACGCCCAGGAAACATTTCTAATTGATCTGTAATACGTGCTCCTGCCGAATCTACTAAATAAATCATAGGTACTTGATTTTTCTCCGCTACTTCTTGGATACGGATAATTTTCTCAACAGTTCGAGAACCCCACGAACCTGCTTTAATAGTCGAATCATTCGCCATAACACAAACGGTTTGGCCATTTACTTTCCCCATAGCAGTGACCACGCCGTCTGCAGGTAAATCACCTGCTTCACAATTCGCAAAACGTCCATCCTCTTCATATTCTCCATCATCAAAAAGTAGCGTTAAACGATCTCGCACGAACAATTTATTTGTTTCTTTTAGTTTTTCATGATATTTCGGATGTCCACCTGCAAAAATCCCTTCAAGTTTGTCAGCTAGACGTTCGTTATATACTGTGTGTTCAGTCATATTATGTCCTCCCCTTTGTGTTAGACACTTACATCTACTTTAGCCTAAGACGACTAGTACATCATCCTCGTTAACGAAGTCACCTTCGTTCACTTTCACTTCAGCAACTGAGCCTGACACTTCAGCATCTACTGGAATTTCCATTTTCATAGACTCTAAAACGATGACAGTTTGACCAGCAGATACTGCATCTCCTTCTTTTACCTCAACACGAAATACTGTACCTGCCATCGATGCTTTAATTTCTCCCATAAATCTTATCCCCCTTGTGATTGGCTAACCATTCTGTTAGCGAACTTGTGTGATAAACCCCGGATTGGAACATTTCTTCTTGCAATAAGCGATCAAATAATAGCAAATTTGATTTTACCCCTTGTATATCTATGTCCTTTATAACCGTTTCAGAATTGGCCAATGCTTGCTCTCTTGTTTCCCCAAACACGACAAGTTTTGCAATAAGTGGATCATAAAACGGTGATACTCTATTCCCTTCAACGTAACCACTATCAATACGGCAATTCTCTATTTGAGGGAACATCAATACTTGCAACTTACCCGGTGACGGCAAAAACCTCTCTGGATCCTCTGCGTAAATACGATATTCAATTGCATGGCCAGTGCACTTTATAGCTGTTTGGTCTTTTATAGGTAATGTCTTGCCTTCTGCTACTTGTAATTGCCACTCAACAAGATCAAATCCAGTAATAGCCTCCGTAACTGGATGTTCAACCTGTAAACGTGTATTCATCTCGAGAAAATAAAAGTGATTTTCCGCATCCACTATAAATTCTACCGTTCCAGCATTGGTATAACGAACAGCTTTTGCAGCATCCACAGCGGCTTGCAGTAATTTTACGCGCTCAGCTTGTGGAAATTGAGGTGAAGGTGATTCTTCAATAACTTTTTGGTGACGTCGTTGAATCGAACAATTCCGTTCAAATAAATGAACGATATTCCCAGCATCATCGCCGAAAATTTGCACTTCAATATGACGCGCATTTGGAATATACTTCTCGATAAAAACGAGGTCATTCTTAAAATACGATTGTGCACGTTTTTTTACATTTTCAAAGCTATGACTGAGCGCTTGCTCATCTTCACAGCACACCATGCCAATACCGCCTCCGCCAGCTGATGCCTTCAGCATTACAGGGTATCCAATTAGACTAGCAAATTGCAATGCCTCTTCTAATGAAGTTAGACCTTCCTCTGAACCTGGTACAACTGGAACACCGGCAATTTTCATCGTTTGGCGCGCTTGAATTTTATCACCCATTTGTTCGATTACATCTGCATTTGGACCAATCCAGCGAATTCCCGCAGCCTCTACTTTTCTAGCAAAATCCGCGTTTTCTGATAGCAACCCGTAACCTGGATGAATATCACTTACCTGATGCTCAATGGCAAGTTGAATAATTTCATCAGCCTTCAAATAAGATTGTGCGACCTGATTTTCACCTATGCGAACAGCATTTGTCGCTTCTTTAACGAAAGGTAAATCTTGATCTGCATCTGAATAGATAGCAACTGTTTCAATACCTAACTTGTGGCATGTCGAGATAATTCTTCTCGCAATTTCCCCACGATTGGCAATTAGAACTTTGCGCATATTCATCCCCCTTTGCTTAAACCGTTTCTCCCTTTCCTTATTAGTCTAAACGAAATAAGAAAGCGATTTCAACTATTAACTAGCAAATTTTACTTATTATTGAGTATTTTTTCTTCTTTGATATTTTATTCACAATAAAAAGATCATTCCAAAATAGCTTTAGAATGATCTTCCATACGAAATATTCAACTGCATTTTTATTGTCTAACCTTCTCTAAACCTTGTTCGAGCCATTTTACTAAATCATCATGCTCATGCTTTAATGCTTCATGAGATTTCTTCAATGATTGATAAGCTTCAGATAATTGATCAAAGCTCATCAGTGCTTGTTTTAGATGCGAACGCATCATTTGCTTTGGTCTTGTTTTAGCATCTTCTAATTCAGCTTCATATTGCGCTCTTAATGTTTTATTCCATCGAAACCCACAAGCTTGCTTTGTACGACCTAACTCTTCAGCCGCTTCTTCAAAACCCGCAAGTTGTGATCGACCTTCACGAACAGCCATTAATATAATTTCCACCAAACGTGTATCATCTACAGCTAACCATTGATCTTTTCTTTTTTTAACTTCTATCTCAATCACCTCGCATTTTTATTACTATATGCGAGTTTTTCAATTTTAGAAGTTATTTTGATTTTGATAGAAAACGATTTACAGCTTGGTGATGTGCTTCACTTTCCCACAATTTTGCGCAGGTGTGAACTTCCTCCATAACACGATCAAATAGCCCCATTTCTCGCCATTTGCGTAACTCCATTTCTTTATAAGCTTTATGAACCGAAGGGTGGACTTTACGCATATCCTCTATAAACGTCTCAAGAGCCGCTTCTTTCCCCCCTTCAAATACACGCATAGCCCAACCGATTTCATATAAAAGTTCAGCTGGATACGCTTTAGCGTCCACTAACATTTTCAAGGCACGATCATGGCGTAATCCACGTTCAAATAAATATGTTCCGCCACCCCAGCCAGAAGTAATTGCTAAAGTCCCTTGAATGAAACCACATTTTGCTTCAGTAGCTACTAATCGGAAATCACAAGCTGTCGCAATTTCACAACCTCCGCCAACTGCAGCGCCATTAACTAAGGCAATAGTCGGAACTGGTAATGTTGCCAGATCATAAAGAATTTTAGCCATTTTACTTAGCATTCCAAAAGCTTGCTTTTCAGTTGTTAATGAATGAAACTCTGCTAAATCCCCTCCGGAACAAAATGCACGCTCCCCTGCTCCAGTGACGACTAAAAAACGTACGGTATCATGATCATGTACATATGTAATTACTTCTTTAAACCCTTCCATTACTTCATCATTTATGGCATTACGTCGTTCTGGACGATCAATAGTAAATGTTAATACTCCATCTTGTTCTTGAAAATGATACGCCATTTAACTCTACTCCTTTTAGAATAATTAGAAAATAGAAATAATATCATCATACCTGTTTTAATCGGACGATGCAAAGTGACCCACAAGTCCATCTCAAATGTTCCATACCATTTAAAGATGGTTTGAACCTTTTTAGCATTTGTATTTCTATGACATTTCTATATTAAAGGAGATACTAAGTCCACCCCGTAAACAAAAAAAGAATTTTAAGTAACCGGGTTCACTCCAAATCCTATTGACATTACTCCAGTGAATTTTTGGAATATTTTTAAAAACAAAGGACTTTTCAGAAGTTTTTTACATGACTTAATAGATAAACTAAGTTCAAAAACTATACCGCGGCTATTAAAGTTAATATTAATCCAATAAGTTGTTATGATTTGGTTCCATTAATGTTTATGAATTGAAGCATAAAAGTTATGTAGATCAAGACGGTTTTAAGATTAAAAACAAATAAAAAAAGACCACTAGAGAGCCATGGTCTCTCTAGTAGTCTTTTCCAGAACAAATACTGAATTATTTGCTCACAACTTCTTTACCTTTGTATTGACCGCATGCTTTACATACGTGGTGAGCCAATTTACTTTCACCACAGTTTGGGCAAGCAACCATACCTGGTAGAGCTAGTTTAAAATGTGTGCGACGTTTACGTTTCGCAGTTTTAGAAGTTCTTCTAAATGGTACAGCCATCGATGGCACCTCCTTACAGATCGGTTATTCGTCTGTTTGATCAAAATACTTTGCTAAATCAGCAAGTCTTGGATCTACTTTTTTTGTGTCATTCTGTTTTTGATAGGCTAACTCGTCCTCCGTTGAAAAACTCCAATCAGAGTTATTCTTAGGTGTCGGAATTGTCGCATCTTCTTTATACACTTGCATTGGAATTTCTAATAAAATTAGTTCTTCTAACACAGGGTCAACATTTACTACTTCACCTTCTACAATGTGAAGGTTATCATAGTCTGTTTCATTAGCAGTTTCTGACCAACTGAATATTTCGTCGGACTCGATATCAAATGAAAACTCAACGTCTTCCCATGTTCGTGCACAAGGAAGTGTTAGCGTGCCTGTCAATTGAAAATGACAAGTGATTTGGGATGCACCAAATGTACAGTGCCCTTTTACATGAACAGGTGTAATCTGACGGATGTCCGGGTTACGTTTCATCACATCATCCAATTGAACTAATTCGTCAATCGGCATCCCGTTTTGGCGATATTTAGATAATTGTGGGATTGCCCATTTCATACGTTTATCACCTCAAGACAACAAAGTTGATTATATAATGCTAAATTATAGATGTCAAGATATTTTCTTGTCACTACTACAAACTCTCCGTATAATTACGGATATAGATTGTAAATGGGGTGAAGATTTGATAGCAACCGGTGTAATTGTAGAATACAATCCTTTTCATAACGGCCACCTCCATCATATCAGACAATCACGTAAAGAGACAAATGCAGATATTGTCATTGCCGTGATGAGTGGTCATTTTTTACAAAGAGGTGAACCTTCTTTTGTCGATAAATGGACGAGAACTAAGATGGCTCTTGCTTCAGGTGCAGATCTTGTTGTCGAATTACCTTATGTGTACGCAACCGCTCAAGCATCCGATTTTGCTAAAGGTGGTATAAGCATATTAGACGCTATGTGCTGTGACTATTTTTCATTTGGTAGTGAAGAAGGTAATATAACACCGTTTTTAAACAGTTATAGCCTGTTACAAGAGCATAACGATACTTTACAACAAATGATAAGGGATTCTATTCAAACAGGTATAAGCTATCCTCAAGCATTAAATACGGCATATAAACAGCTTATCCCAACAAATGAACTGTCATTCGTAGATTTATCAAAACCAAATAATATTTTAGGTTTTCATTATATTGAAGCAGCAATTAAAATTCAGTCAAATATAAAAGCTGTAACAATCCAACGTATTAAAGCTGGTTATCATGATGAGATTGAAGTAGATTCAACGATTGCTAGTGCTACCGGAATTAGAAAATCTGTTTTCGAAAAAGATTCGATAGATGGAATCGCCACCTACATGCCTCTGGCTTCTTTTAAAGGATTAGAAGCATGGCAGCATTCAAATATCACTTTCGGAAGTTGGGAGGCTTTCTGGCCACTCTTACGCTTTACAATCATTCGTCATACACCACAAGAATTAGCAAGTTTTGCAGAAGTGACGGAAGGTATTGAATATTTGCTACTACGTGCTGCAAAAGAAAGTGAATCTTTCGTGTCGTTTATGCAAAAGGTTAAATCAAAACGCTACACATGGACACGTATACAACGTATGTTAACACATATTTTTACCGGCTTTACGTGGGACCGTTTAAAATCCTTTAAGCAGCCCTCATATATTCGCTTGTTAGGGATGACTGCAAATGGTCAAAGATATTTGTCCTCAAAGAAAAAGGATTTTACATTACCTATTATTAGCCGTGCAGCGAGCTCTGACGACGCAATGTTAATGCAAGATATTCATGCTACCGATTTGTACATGCTTGCGCTTAGCAGACCTGCAAATACAAAAAGAATGGGCTTGGATTATAAAACCCCGCCCATTCGTGTATAAAAATTATTTTTGTTTTAAGTCTTTTAAATAATTTAATGCATCATCTACTGTTTTAACAGGCACGATTTTCATTTTCGTGTCTATTTTTTTTGCGGTTTCAACAGCTACTTCATAATTTGTTTTGATTCCTGGATTTAATTTTTTCACTTCATCCGTTATTGTATCGTCTGGCGCAAAGAAAATTTCGATACCGCCGTCATCAGCAGCAATTATTTTTTTATCAATACCACCAATTCGGCCAACTTCTCCTGATTCTAACATTTCACCTGTACCTGCAACGTTATAACCTTTTGTTAGATCTCCTTCTGTTAATTGATCAATGATTTCTAATGTAAACATTAACCCTGCAGAAGGACCACCAATTTCATCCGCTTCGATTTTTACATTTGGATTAGTTGTAATTGATTTATTTTCTGTGAAAGTAATACCAATACCAACTTTCCCTTTTGTCCCAGGTATTTCTTTTAAAGTAACGGATTTTGTTTGCTCTTTTTCATCTCGAATGATAGTAAGTTTTACTTTTTCACCGGATTTTTTTCCAGCTAAGTAATCGATTAATTCTGTTTGACGAATAATTTTTTTTCCATCTATTCCAATCACTTCGTCACCAGGTTTTAAAATACCGTCACTAGCACCGTCTTCTAAAACATACACAACATAGACGCCGTTGTACTGTATCTCGTATTCTTTATTTGCCTTTTTGAAACCAACGTATTTGGCGTTAAATTGTGAATCCGTCATAAGTTTTAATTGACGTAAATTATATTCGTCCTCACTCTCATGTGGACTTCTTACTTGCGTTTCTGGAAGCAATTCTTTTCGACTACTTAACTTAGCACCAGCATAAGTAAAAGGCGTTGCTTTAGACATCGATACAGTCATAAGACTCATTGTTCCTTCGCTGTCTAATTTTGCATTTTCTACCTCTACAAATTGTGAAAGCTCATAAGCTCCACCTGGTTGCATAATATAATAAGGTAATGGATAGACAAAACCTAATACCGCAATTGCTGCAATGACTATAAAACCTATAAATTTCTTGATATTCAAGACATGCACCTCCAATTAACAAACTCTTAAGCTATGTATATGACGAAACATTAGAAGGTTTGTTCGATTTTTTCAAAAATAATTTTAGCATTTGTGAATTCGATTTACAAAAAGATAAGAATGGGTGGAGCTAATTCTCGTTTCTCGTATGAACATCATTATTTGTTGGGTACTTATTGCTTTATTACTCTTGCAACCAGGTATTGCTCATGAGGGGGCAGATGTGGGCATCAAATTATTTATGAACGCACTCTTCCCCTATTTATTGCCTTATTTAATACTGACTCAATGGTTACTACGCCTGACAAATCAAGGCAGTAGTAATCCTTCTAAGACAGCTCTTTACTTAAAAGCATATGGTATAAGTGCGTTAGGAGGATTTCCAACTGGTTCTGCTACAATTGCCTTTATGACAAAAGAACAGCAATTAACACTGCGAGAAAGTAAGTTTCTACTTGCTATTTGTCATGCCCCAAGTCCACTTTTTATGATTGGCTTTGTTGGTTATGAATTACTTGAAAATGCCTCAATTGGTTGGCGAATGTTACTGCTAATACATAGTGTAAATTTAGTGACACTTGGTATTTTCATATTATTTTCTAAACGCCCTTCTGAAACAACATCCGTGAAAAAGGAAATAAAACGCGCTTCATTTCCTTTAATCGAAAGTATGAAAGGTAGTATTCCGACTGTGCTTTTGGTTGGTACAACTGTCATATTTTTCACTACAATTAGCCATGTGATTGCAAAGACATTACTTCATTTCTTTCACGATTTACCTACAGTTTTGGCCGTTTCTTTATATGCAGTATTAGAAATGACTTCTAGCTTACATATTGCAACACAATCATTTGCAAGTTCGGCTTACTTGCCTTTATGGCTCATGACTATTTTAGCAATCCAAGGCTTGAGTATTCATTTGCAAGTTGCAGTTTTAGCAAAAGATGCTGATATCCCTCTTGTTCCATACTTTTTATTACGCTTGATTATGATACCTGTACTCCCTCTACTGTACTGGGTGATTTTCTTATGAAAATCACCGCAAAAAAGGCTGTTTTATGATGTACATCATAGAACAGCCTTACTTTTATTTCGAGTTGAACTTTTCTTTTAATGCAACTTCAACAATATCTGGTACTAGCCCATGGATATCTCCACCATATTGTGATACTTCTTTAACAATACTAGAACTTAAAAATGAGTATTGATTTTTTGTCATGATGAAAAATGTTTCAATTTGCTCGTCAAGGAAGCGGTTCATCGATGTAATCTGCATTTCATACTCAAAGTCTGAAACTGCACGTAAGCCACGTACTATGGCATCAGCATTACGTTTTTTTGCATAGTCGATTAATAAGCCAGAGGATGAATCCACTTTAACATTTGGCATGTCGCACGTTACTTGTGTAATTAAATCCATTCTTTCATCCACATTAAATAATGGTTTTTTCGAGGAATTATTCATCACAGCAACATAAACTTCATCAAAAATATCGGCGGCACGTTTAATAATGTCTAAATGTCCGTTCGTAATTGGATCAAAAGTCCCTGGTACAACAGCAATTTTATTCAATGGATTCTCCTTCTTCCTTCACCGAACGATAAAATGAAATAATAATACTACCATAACTCTCTTCACGTATTTTTTCGAAATGTAGGAAGTTGTCTGGTAAATCTGTATCGTGATCATGCTCACAAACAATCGTACCTGATCTTGAGATAACATTATTTGATACTATTTCTTCTACTAAATCATAATATGCTCGTTTTTTATAAGGTGGATCTAAAAAGATTAAGTCAACTTGTACACCCTTTTTTATAAGGGCTTTCATAGCTCTAACCGCATCGTTTCGAAAAAGCTCAGTATGTTCTTCATAACGACACTTTTGTATGTTTTCTTTTAGATTTTGGAAGGCACGGCCATCTTTTTCAATGAAAATACCTTTATCCATTCCTCTACTAATGGCTTCAATACCCAGTCCACCACTACCTGCAAATAAGTCCAAAACGGTTCCACCGTCAAAAAACGGACCTAGTATATTGAATAATGATTCTTTAACTTTATCTGTTGTTGGTCTAGTGGTTGTGCCAGATACCGCTTTTAAAGGCATCCCTTTTCTGTCACCAGCAATCACTCTCATTGTTTCACCAAACCTTCTCTTACTTACATTTTTAATCGATTTTAATTCAAAATAGCAGATGGCGCAATATTAATTTTGTCATCCGACTTTTCTACATCGACTAAGAATAACCTAACAAGCCATGCTTCTTCCACATAATAATCGTCACCAAATTTTTCGAAAGGTTGCGAAATGATATTATAGCGCTTTTGATTATACACATAGAATGACTCAGTCATTGGGAATCTGAAATTTCGATTATCACTTTCTATATACAATCCATTTTTCCCCTTGTTTACTTCATAGCCAAGACCATTTAATACCGGAACCGCTTTATAAAAAATACGACCATCTTTGAAAATAACTTGCGCATCATCATCCTCATTATCTTTCAAATACACATGTCTCGAATCTTCAAATAACAACGGAGCAATCTCAGTGCGATCATTGTCATTCATTTCAAAAAATGACGTTTGTAAATCAAGTGTTTTTGACAACAATTTATCGAGCACTTTTGGTGAGATTACTTCACCTTTTTGAGCGATCAAACTATTTTTCCATGCTATTGATTGTTCGTTTGTCATGTACTTATTTACAATCTGAGTGATTTCATGCGCCTTATCAGAGCCAATTTCTTTCCCAGATATAAAGGACGCAACTGCGATTGGTAACCAATTGTTATTACTTACAAAGTCATATTGTTGTCCAATCTGAGACATGACGATTTTCTTTTCAATAGACCCAACATTAAATACGGGTGTAAATAAAATTCGTGTTGATGAGTTTTTCTTTGAACTTTGCATAATCGCTACATGATTAAAGCCTTCCAAAGAAAAGTCTTTTAAATCTGTTTTTAAATCCTTCGATATCGCCTTGTCACTATACAAAGTGACTTGCTCATTTTCAAAGACAGTTTTCAACTTTTGTTTTTGCCAATATAAATCAGTCACTGCTCCGTAACCGCTATACATTGAATAATCTACTAGATCAAGTGTTTTTTGACCTACTAATTGTAGACCGGTAAACCATTGGCCACCCGATTTTGTCTCATCAGAAATGTGAACCTGTGTATGTACTGGATTCCCATTTTGAAGAGTTAAAAAAATATTACGTAAAATTTCACCTGAAGTAAGCCCTTTTTTAGATATTGGAATTTCATAAGAGATGGATTGTTTCTCTTCATCTCCTACTTTTAGCTGAGTAAGTTGCTCATTTAAACGTTCGCAACTTTTTACATCGTCTAAAAGACATGCCTTTTTCTTACTCTTAGTTGGCCAAATAAGCTTCACATTATCTTGAGGAAGGTCGGTAAAGTGATGATTCACTAGCAACTTTCCTTTACGATAAATCACTTCTATTTCTTGGTCATAGTTAAATACCCTATCCTCCTCAGACAATTGATCTGAAAAGACATGGTACTGAAAAGTTAACATTATGCCGTTTAAAAATAATAAAATTGAAAATAAGCTGGCAGCAAATTTCATGTGCTAATCCTCCTGCATCATGATACTATGTGTTAGGAAAGGATGTGTACGAACAATGATTCAACAATTTATTGAACTCGGCAAAGGTTTTGGTGACGTTTTTGAACTATGCGAACTTGCAGAAACAAATCAGCATCGCTATCGTAATGCCTTCATACTTGTATCTGAACATAACGGCAAAAGTGTAGCTTCTCTTGCAGTAGCTTTTAATCCAGTTGGTGAAAGTAAATTTACACCACTTTATATTTGTAGAGAAGGTATTTCGCATTCACAAACAAAGCCTTCTAAACGAGTTCAACTATTCGAAAATAAAATAACTGAAATCGGCAGACAAGCAATTACGTTAAACGTAAAACACTCATCTGAATTTGCAGAAAGTACTCTCTATTACCAATATCTTATTGGTATTATGCGTCTCAATCATTATATCCCATCCATGTACTAACTGATACGTTTCATCAATTTCCATTCAGTTTGACAACAATATACTGGATGCTCTTTTTATCGACAAATATAACCAAAGTTTTATAAATCAGTTTTATAATCGTATTCTTTTGCCTTATCAGGTTTGGCATTTTCAAACTCAGTTGATACAAAAGGACGATATGAGGGCACTACATTTTTAACATACGGAAGTCGTATCATTTTGGCCATCGTCGCTTCAATTTCATCTTGATCACAATAAAGTACAACATATTTTAATTTTCTTGAAATATAATGTACATGTCCATATCTTCGCAAAGATTTTGCTTGTTTTAAATGATGGACATACACAATCAGGCCTTGTCGGTCTTTCATATGGATTCCCTCTTTTCTTACAAACAAGAATACCATAGCTTGGAATTCAACCGCAACCAAGTTTAGCTGACAGCGATATGGTTTATCCGTTATAATAAAATTAGAAGTCTGCATTTAGAGGAGGACTATAATGGGAAAGAAAACGAAAGTTGCAATCGCAATTGCAGCGGCAAGCGCAGCAGCATGGGCAGGTTCAAAAGCTCTTTCAAAACCTCAAAAACGAAGCGATAAAGATGCATTACAGTATGACCAACCTATTGTACTTGCACATCGTGGCGGCTCACATTTAGCACCAGAACATACAATGTCGGCATTCCACAAAGCAGCAGATCTCGGCGTTCACGGCTTCGAAATCGATATTCGTTTAACAAAAGATGAAGAAATCGTTGTTTTCCATGATGAGTATGTAGATCGTACTTGTGACGGAACAGGTCGCGTAGCAGATTTAACTTTAGAAGAATTACAGTTATTAAACTTTGGCTATAATTTTGTTGATTTGGATGGTTACTTACCGTATCGCGAGGATAAACAATCAATCGTTACATTACGTTCATTGTTAGAAGAATTCCCTCAAATGCTCGTAAATATTGATATGAAAGATGCGCCAGATACATATGAGGGAGGACTAATGCCTTCAAAACTTTGGCGTTTAATCGAGGAGTTAGGTGTCGAAAACCGTGTTGTTGTAACAAGCTTCTTCGACGAACAAATAGACCGATTCAATCTTTATGCTCAAAATAAGGTTGCTTTAGGTGCTGGTCAAGGAGAAGTGAAAAAGGCTTATACTTCCTTTACTAGTCAATTCGGTCATCTATACCATCCAAAAGTCGATGTATTCCAAATCCCATCGAAATTTGGTGTTTTTGCTTTAGATAATGCTAGCTTTATACGTTTCTTAGAGAACTTGAATATTCCTGTACATTATTGGACTATCAATGACGTATCAACAATGGAACAGCTACTCTCAGTCGGTGCAAAAGGTATTGTCACTGATCGCCCTGATTTAGCAATTGAACTATTAAATGAATAACAGAGTTATATATAACAAAAGAGACTTATACGAAATTCGTATAAGTCTCTTTTCTTATGCTGAACAAGAACAACTACCGCCAGTTCCACAACCCGAACCACATGAGGAGCCAGAGTTTAAAAATGGGTTACTAACAGGTACTTTGACTGCCTCTGATACCGTTTTGCCGATTAACAAACTGATTTCATCTAGTAAATCTTGATAATCATTTTCTGCAACTTTCAGGGCTGCTATTTTATCGTTTAAATCGAGTTTACGTTTTTGCAAACGAATCGATTTCATAATTGTTTGGTAATCTGGATGATACTTCCCAAAACGTTGAACATCCTCATATTGCTCTTTCATTCGTTGGAATGAAGCAATTTCTTTTACAAGTTCAACATCGGAATAAACACTGTTGTAGGCATGCTGCAACATTGCTTTTTCTTTGGAGGATCGTATCATTTTACTCAGAACATCTACTTCATCAAGGATTTGTGCCCACTCCGAAGTAATCATCATATTTCATTCCCCCATTCCATTAATATCATAACAGATTTACTGTTTTATTGTTAAGTAAGGGATTGAAAAAAGTTATTCGCTTAAATCTCCTTATTCTTTTTCGTATTTTTCTTCTAACCAAATCTTAACTCTCCCATGTATAACTGCACTATAAAAGATATCCTAAACAACTTATCCTCACTTATTAACTGTCGCAACTATTTATCAATAAGTCATGACTTATTGATAATAGTGGAAAAGCATACATACACTATAAAAAAGCAAAAATGATAGTTACCAATAAACTAAATTTACATATTTTTCTTAAACCAGTTTTCACTACTTCTTTACGAGCTAAGTTATCTACTTACGATGAATATGAAAAATAAGGTGGTCATTTTTATCGAAAAAGCTCTTCTTTTAATTATTTTGTTAAGACTATGTTCAGGGAGTATTGAGGTAACAGCAGCACTTTTTATGATTAAGTACAATGATTTAGAGAAAGCATTTTATATCAATACTCTGCTCGCATTAGTTGGTCCAACTGTTTTAATTGTTACTACTGGAATTGGTTTAGCAGGTTTAGCTGAAAAAGTGTCGATACTTAAAATGGTTTGTCTATTCTCAGGAATTTTCCTCATCCTTTTCAGTTTGAATTCCAAGTAAGTAAAAAAATCATGCATTTTCATATCAAAAATAAAAAGGAACGATTCAGTTAAGTTAGCTGATCGCTCCTTTTTATTATGTGACGCTATTTTTTTGCCCGATTTTATCAATTTGAATGAACTTAAATACTAAAAACAAGATAATAAGCCCTATAACACCTGCTGAAATATAGCTCACATTTAGGTATTTCTCCATAACCAGTGACATAACAGGTGGCCCTGCCGCAACACCGATAAATCTAGCAGAGCTATAAAAAGAAGTGACGGTACCTCTCTCCTCTTTTCGAATATTTTCAGTAATGATAGCATCTAACACAGGTAATATTGCTCCGATTGCAACTCCTACAATACTGGTCACTACTAACAATAGGACCAACTTTTCTGCTGTATATCCTACAAATACAACACTAATAGAAAGAACAATTAAACAGATAATCATCAGCTTCTTAATGAGCTTCATATCCCCTTTTATCTTCCTTCCAGTAATAAAAGAAGCGATACAGAGCATCAGTAAAGGAATTGCTAACACGAATCCTTTTTTTACGCCTTTAATATCGTGTATTTTTTCAAGATTTTCAGATAAGAAAAATAACGCACCAAACAAAATAAGCATAACAAATGCCCCGTTTAGAAATACGGTGAATAACCACTTTCCTTCTTGCTTAAATGTGGTTTTAACATTAGTTAAAAATTCTTTTAGTTTTACTGGTTCATCTTTTTCTTTAGGTACTTTCACAAAGAAAAAAATTAAAACGATAGAGATTAAGCTAAAAGCAGATATAGAGAAGAATGGTAAAAACCATAAGAAAGCTGCTAACAATGAACCTAGAATTGGACTTAATACTTTTCCGAACGTGTTTGACGTTTCAATGATCCCTAAACAAGAACTTGTTTTTTCATCATCATCTTTATATAAGTCACCTACTAGCGGTAATACTATCGGCATAGCACCTGACGCCCCTGCACCTTGTAAAATCCTCCCAATAATAATACCCATATACGGATTTTCCATTTTCCAAGACGCTATACCAGCTATTAAGCCACCGATTAATGCTAAAATTAAACTCGGTAAGATGACCATTTTCCTCCCAAAACGATCTGATAAGTAGCCTGCAACTGGAATGAGAATAATTGCCGCTACTGAATAACTGGTGATAATCATACTTGATTGAAAAGAAGAAATACCTACATTCTTCTCCAAGATCGGTAACACTGGAATTAACATAGAATTTCCAAGTGTCATAACTAATGGAATTGAGGCCAAACTGATTAAACACCAGAGGCTGACATTGTCTTCACGATTATCCACATTCCCCATCCATACACCTCTATTAACTGTTAGATTAATTTCAATTATTAAAGGTATGGTTTCCTTGCTTATTCTTTTTATGCGTTAAGTTGCACATTATGTACACTAAGGAAAACAGCGTTGTGAACATAGTGACAAATTAAAAAATTGAATGGTAAGCTTGAATACCAAAATAAATACCGAATCCAATCATCGATAGAGATGAAATAATAGAAACGATTTTCAAAAAAGAGGACGATAAAATTTTTCTTGAACCACCTGAAATAGTGGCCATTATTAAATCGACTAAAGAAATTCCTAGTAATATAAATACACTATAGATAATTATTTCCATCCCTGATAATGTTCCCGCTCCTCCGACAAGGACCGATCCATATATACCTAACCAAAAAAGGATTGTTAATGGATTTAGCAATGCCATTAAAAAACCTGATAATAATGAATGTCTTAATCGAACTACTTTCCCAAATTTTGAATCCACCTCAATAGTATGTAATGTAAGAAGATTCTCAATCCCTGTGTACATAAGTACGAAAAAGCCGAATGACCAAAGTAGCGTTTTTATAAAAGGTATTTCTATAAAGTGTCCAATGCCAAAGTACACCATGACCATATATAAAATATCGGTGACGACTGCACCAAGCCCGAAAAACCAAGCATGGAAAAATCCATTTTTAATACCTGTATTTAATAAAGTTGCTTTTACAGGGCCAATTGGTGTAGCTAAAGATACCCCTAAAAAGAAGTAGGGAACTATGGAATTCATGAAATACCCCTCCGATATAATAGTGTCTTTGCATCATATTCAAGGAGCATTACTTGTACGACTATTTTAAAAAAAGAAAATTCTAAGAATACTTAAAACTAGGACTTATTATAATTATTAAAGGATTTTTTTCCTCACCATTAATAAATCATTTTCCAAATTACTTATTAGTCAATAGAAAAAACGAAGGATGTAAATATTCATCCTTCGTTTTGATAGAATCATTGTGATTTTCCTATAAATAATTTCAGGTCCCTCTAATTTAGGCAAATAATGTGAAATAAATTTATAAGAGAAACCGAATACGTCTGATTTCTAATGTTATTCAATTGAAAATTTGGGGTGTTCTATATAATAAGAACCTTACTAATATTTTATCAAGAAGTTTTTCTAAATATGAGTTGCAAACTACTTTACGATATTTTAACGAGTACCTCCATCAAAATAGTTGTACTTTCGTACTCGAATCTTCAATTAAAAAATAAATTGGAAAATATTTCATTTGCAACTGGCTCATTTTTCGTCATTAAGTCTTGTTTTTAATAGTTTTATATATTCTTTAGCAATTTCATAATCTGAAAATGGGACGACTTCATTACCAATTATTTGAGTCGTTTCATGCCCCTTTCCCGCAATTAAAACAGTATCACCCGGAATAGCCTCAGCTATTGCACTTTCAATCGCTTGTTTTCGATTAATTTTAATTGCATATGGAGTCAGATCTATGCCCTGTGCAATTTGGGCAATAATCATATCTGCTTGTTCTCTACGAGGATTGTCACTTGTTAACCATATTTTATGAGCGTAGCTATCCGCCACTTTCCCCATCTCACGACGTTTTCCATGATCCCGATCTCCCCCACAACCAAAAACAACTATTAATTTCTTTTTCGATACTAATTTTAGAGATTGTAAAACAGCTACAAGAGCACTTGGTGTATGAGCGTAATCTATGACAATTCGTATACCGAGATCGTTTTCTACTTCTTGTTGTCTTCCTGAAGGCAATTTGAGATAAGGAATGCTTGGCGCAATGATTTGGAGAGGGTATCCAAGTTGCTGTACAGTTGCTACTGCCGCTAATACATTTTGTTGGTGGTGCTCTCCTACAAATGGCATCGTTAGTTCAACTGGATTTTCCAAATACTGCACAAGTAAAACTGTGGAAGTACCTTCAATCTCTTTATGAATAACACTAATATCCGCTGATCGATGTCGACCAAAAGTAAAGGATCTTACATGATGCTGTTTCATATTTAAACAAAATGGATCGTCAGCGTTAACGATTATTTTATTTGCTAAAGTGGCTAATTTTCTCTTGGCTAATTCATACTTCTCCTTACTGCCATGTTCATCATAATGGTCTCTACTCATATTTAAATATACTCCGTAGTTAAATGGGCAATGATCTAATCGATGTTGCGACAATCCTAAAGAAGATGCTTCTATAATAATATACTTCACGCCCAATTCTACGCATTGCGCAAAAATCGGGTACAAATAAGTTGGAGGTGGTGTGGTCATAGAGGAAGTATTCTGATTCTGACGCTCACCATTTATCCATAATCCTAATGTGCCAAGTACAGCTACTTTAGCTCCTAGCTTTTGTAATATTTGCCCAATGAAATGTGTTACAGTTGTCTTGCCATTTGTTCCGGTCACCCCAATGATAGTCAATAACTCAATTTTATCCCCTACAATAGCTTTACATGCATAGGATAAAAATGTAGAACAATCTGGTACCCAAACATGCGGCACTTCTAAATGTTCAATTGGCTGGTCTTGATCATATACAATGGCTACTGCTCCTTTTGCCACTGCTTCGGAAACAAAATTCCAACCATTATGCAGTTTTCCTTTCCTTGCAACGAAAATATTACCTGGCTGGATTTGTTCTGCAACATCAGTTATTCCACTTATTTCTTCACGTATCGAGCCGCCCTGTACTTCACAAGGCCAATCCTTGATAAGCTCTGCTAAGATCAACTGCTTTCCTCCTGCACGTTTTTAACATCATCGAATACATTATTACAATCCGCTATTCACTTGTATCGTATGAAGAGAGTGCACAAAATGACACGAAGAAAGATGGGAGTATTCACTATGATTATTCAAAAGTTTGGTGGAATCGCAATGCAATCCGAAGCTTCGCGTAAACATTGCATCCTTCATATACGTAAGGCTATTCATAAATTTGAAAAGGCAGTTATTGTTGTTTCAGCTATGGGCCGCGGTGGAGATGCATATGCCACTGATACCTTGTTAACCTTAACAAGCGCTTTTAAAAATGATTCTAAATCCAAAGACCTCGTTGCAGCATGTGGAGAAATGATTGCCGCAGCTGTCATTTCAGCTGAATTAGAACAAAGTGGTATCAATAATACATTGTTATATGGTCAAGGCATTGGCATTGAGACATCTGATAACTTCGGTGACGCAGAGATCCACGCTGTTCACACAACAGCTATAGAAAAAGCATTAAGTGAGACTTCTTGCGTCATCATCCCTGGTTTTCAAGGTACCACTGCTGAGGGAGATATTACTACGTTAGGACGTGGCGGTAGTGATTTAACCGCAGCGCTACTTGGGGCTGCCTTGAAGGCACAATTTATTGAATACTATAAAGACGTCCCTGGAGTTATGACTTACAATCCTAAAATTAATGCTAACGCAGAATTAATTGCGAAATTAACGTATCCGGAATTCCACGAGTTACTGAATGATAGCCATCCCATAGTGCAAAAAAAAGCAGCGGAGACGGCTGAAAAACACCATCTCACACTGCATATTCGAAATACTTTTTCTATGGACCAAGGAACACTAATCATACCTGCTATTCATCATGGCTCATCTGATATACTATCTATACTTTGAATAAACACCTGTGAAAAGTGTTTACCGAAAGCACCTGAGCCGAGCTGATTATAATCTTCATTTAATAATGTGTCTCGGTGTTTCTCTGAATTAAGTAATCCATTAATTGCTTCAGGAGCATCTAAGTAATCCTCCGCAATATTTTCTGCTGCCATATCAAAATTAACAACTGCATTTTTTAATCGCTCTTTTAAAGTATCCGGCTGAATGCCCTCTTTTGAAAAATTACCAAGCGCTAAACTTGCAGCATGACTTTGAGCAATACTGTTTAAATCAATTGCTGCGTTTAAAGCTTGTAAACCTTTTTGAGTACGATAAACGTTCGTCAAATCAAAAAGTTGTCGCTGATTCGCTAAATCTATTTCAACTTGTAAATACGATGAAGGTACGTTTGGTGTAATCATATCGCCGACATATGTCATATCATAAGGCTGCTGTTTCACAAGCGTTTCTCCGTCTATAAAGCGTACTGCCTGTAAGGTTCGATCTGTCGCATCAAAATACATTTGTGCATATAAACCATCATACATCGTTAAAATACGTGTCTTCATATCTTCTTCATCTAAAATAAAAGTGTAAATATTTTCATCGATTTGCACATTGACTTCCGCATCAATAATAGTAGATCGATATATATCATCTAAAGACTGACCTATCTTAAAAGGATTCGCTGCACCATTAACACCTGCAATATACACTTGTGTTACTTTACGTCCCTCCACACCAACCATTAAATAATCATCATAACCCTCATCGTATACCCACCATTCATAGCCGTAAGCAGAAGGTTCTACTCGGTTAGGCTTGCCTTTTAATTTTTCTAAAGCATTAGTAGACTTTCCTACTAATATAGATAAGCCATCTTTTGGTCTAGGTATTGCCTTATCATTCACATTTGGAACATCTTGATTAGGTATTACTTTCCCTTGTGAATTTGGAGCTGTTAATAGTTCATTTTCCTTTACGGACTGATTTGTATAGAAGAAAACAACTAATATAGCTGCTAATATAATTAATATTCGAAATAACGCTTTCACATGGCCTCTCCCCAATTTGTTTAGTTATTATATTATACCAATTGCCGTGATGTATTCACAATGTTGTCATTGCAACCGATGCACTTTTGCTCTATTATAAAATGGAACGTATATATGGTACGATGAGTCAAAGGAGGACGAAATTTATGTATTTCGAAAATACAGGACTTGAAAACACTTTAGCTGACATTACACTTCTTGATGATCTTATGCGCGAACATGGTTTAATCCGTGCTACAGGCTGGGACTATGAACGCGTAACTTGGGACAGACGCTTTGATGTACGTGAAGGTACATTCTACCTACGTGTATTCGGTTTCACAAAAGACGGTGACATCGGCGCTAATGATGCAATGATTACACTATTAAAACCAGCTCTTGGTAAACACTACTTCCCACACGGCGTAGAATATGGTGAAGGTGAAGCATTCCCTGCTCATCTAGTAAAATCTTGCCAAGAAATTTTGAAATCTCTTGAAAAACAAATTAAATCATTTGAAATTCATGCTTAATAGTTTAATTGAAGTGCTGGTATCTTTCAGCACTTTTTTTTATTGGATAAAAATTAGAAATTTATCCATACTATGAGCGTAAATTTAAAAGATAGGTGATTTAATTGGCTAAATCCAATTTTTTTAGTACATTAAAAAAAGTCTTACTAACCATTATTGTTCTATTACTATTATACATTTTGATTCCAGCATCTATACCAATTTTACTATCTCTTGTGACTGCCCTGTTGCTTGAGCCACTTATACAACTTCTACAACGAAAATGGATTAATTCTAGACGATTTTCAGTCATCGTTTTATTCTCTCTCTTTTTAATCCTATTATCAAGTATCCTGTATTTCGCCATCACAAATGCTATCACTCAAGTCTCTCATTTATCAAAAATAGCTCCTGAACTTTTCGATCAATTAACCGCTTCTTGGATGAACCTTCAAAACCGATTAGCAAAGATTACTCACGATCTACCTATTGAAGTAATTACTGAAATTCAACTTGGTATTGACAGAGTCATCGAAAGGCTTCAATCCTCATTTATCAATTTTTTTAACTACGATAGGTTAAAAATGATCGTATCTAAGCTACCGTTTTTTTTACTCAATTTACTTGTTTATATGTTTGCTCTCTTTTTATTTATGTCTGAAATGCCGAAACTCAAAAAAAAGTTTAATTCATATATCTCTCAAAATAAGGCAGAAAAGTGGAAAGTACTTTTTCAAAAACTCCATATTGTATTATTTGGTTATATTAAAGCTGAATTAATCGTTAGCTTATCTGTTTTAGTTGTTACTTTTTGCGCTTTGCTATTCATTGTTCCTAAATACGCCATTATAATGGCTTTAATCATTTGGTTTGTCGATTTATTACCTATTTTAGGTGCCATTGTTATATTAGCTCCTTGGGCCATTTACGCTATGTTAACCGATCAAATGGCAATGGGTATCAAATTGGCACTATTAGCGATTGTCATTATAATTCTTCGCCAAATCTTAGAGACGAAGGTTATGAGTGCTCAAATCGGGTTACCTCCACTTGCTACATTAATCAGTATGTATATTGGCCTGCAATTATTTGGGTTTTTAGGTTTTTTTATAGGTCCATTAATTGTCATGGTATTTATAACAGCGAAGGAAGCTGGATTACTAAGTAAATTTATTAAATAAAAAAGCTGCTCCCAAAAATAATAAGGGAACAGCTTTTTAGCTTTAATTACTTAAAATAGCTTTAATAACTGAAGTTGTTTCTCCACCTTTGTATAATACATAAAGTAATGTATATACTGCTACGCCTGTAATGGCTGTGAAGAACCAAATTACACTTGTAATTGGTCCAATTTTACGATGACGTACAAGGTTATTTTGGAATCCTGCTAATAATGTTACGATACCGAAAACGGCACCTGTAGTTGCCAAGCAGATATGGAACACAAGGAAAATCGTATAATAGATTTTCAAATTATCTGGTCCACCAAATGCTGTATTACCAATAAATACAGTACGTGATACGTAAATGATAAAGAATAATAATGCTGATATTGCAGCTGCTATCATTGTTTTTTTATGCGCTTCAATTTTTCTTTGCTTAATTAGTGCCCAACCAATTGCTACTAAGATAGCACTTAATGCAATAAAGGTTGTACTAATTGTAGGTAAAATAGGTAAATTCATGCGTTTTTCTCCTAACAATCTTTTTGTAATTAGTGATATTGATTAGCATTTAGTTGTTGTCTTTCCAATAAAGCTTTTTGCGTAATTTCTTCCGCGTTTTCTTGTTCATTACGATACCATCTAACAAATACTTTACCTAATACAGATGCAAAGATAATTTCCTGAATAATCTTCATGATAATCCCGCCTAGCTGTTGATCGTACATAGGGTCCATATTAGTAAATAATTCAGGTCCTGATAATGATAGTCCTGCTAATGTTGATACAGGTACACATAATTCCATTGCTTTCATCCACAATTCACCATCTGTATATGTAGCATAGAATGGAGATGAAGCAAAAATAATTAACGCACAAGCAGGTGTAATAAGAACCGCATTTCCGATAATATAGCCAACTTTGTGTAAATCCTTCATACGAGGTTGTCCCTCTACAGAATTAATAAGCGGCCAGTACATAAATAATGCTGATACGAACAGAAGTAATGTATACAACCCATGTAACGTTTCATTTAGTTTTATATAGTCCAAAATCATTGGAATATGATAAAAAGAGAATAATGCAACGAAAAATGCTAATGCAAACATAGGTTTAGTCATAAAATGAAATACAGGTTTGATATAAGGTAATTCAATGACATACTTCCATAACCAATTTGGAATCCCTTGAATCAAGAAAATCGGTATTAATAAAAGTAGTAAAGCCATTTGCACCATATGCATTGTAAACATAATATGAGCCATTAAATCGACTGGCGAACCCATAACAATATATAGCAATATCATACTGATTACGAAATTAATCGCCTCACGTTTCTTCAAAGGTTCACTATCTTTGAAGTCCGTTCTCCATTTAACAGTAATAAGAAAATATAGTACAGTTAAAAACAAAATGACGCCTATTAAATAAGGGCTCCACATTGCTTGAAATCCAAATATACTTAGAGGCATAGTATTTCGCTCCTTTAGTCTCAATACCTCCATTATAAGTCCCAACCCCACGAACTTCAATGAACGAATCATGACAATTTTTACTTTAATGCTTAAGGCGCTCGTTCAGACTCGACAAGCACTGGAATTTTTGAATCAAAGTCATCTTTTCAGAGTTTGACGTGAGAAAAAAACGATTCGAGACTTTAATACTTAAAGTTTAATCACTTCTTCAAACACTATCTAGCAAAAAAGCAAAAAACCGAGCCTGTAGTAGACTCGGTTTTTTTGCTCTGGTTCTTACCACCAAATGATTGTTACAAAAGCAAGAATCATTGTAAAAGCGATAAATGCTGCAGAGTACATGAAGAATTGTGCCATTCCATGACCTTTTTCGCTCCAGTGCATAAAGTAATACAATTGTAGCGCTACTTGTACAGCTGCAAATAATAAAATAAGTGGTGCAACTAAGTAAGCAGACATTCCTGCTTGAACTGCAGCAAATGCGATGAATGTTAAGAAGATCATAATCGCAAATACTGTTACTTGATTACGCATACCTTGGTTTGCGCGTTTACGAGCATATTCATACTCGTGTTTACTTCTTGTACGTGCTTCAACGTCATGTGACATTAGCCCAACACTCCCATCAAGTAAACTACAGTGAAGATGAATACCCAAACTACGTCGATAAAGTGCCAATATAATGAAGCTAAGTAGTACTTAGGCGCATTATAAAGGTTTAAACCACGTTTAGAGTTACGTAGCATTAGAAGGATAAACCAAGCTAAACCTAGAATTACGTGCAATCCGTGAGTACCTACTAAAGTGTAGAATGAAGAACCGAATGCACTTTGAGTAAATGTAAAACCAAGATGTACATAGTGATAGAACTCATAAATTTCAAGACCTAGGAATCCTAAACCTAATAAAACAGTTACGATTAACCAAGCTTGCATTGCCTTGAAATTATAGTTTTTCATATGATACATAGCGTAAACACTTGTTAATGAAGAAGTTAATAGTAACATCGTCATAATAAAAGCAAGTGGTAACTCAAAAAGACTTTGAGTTGAGAATTCCATTCCAGCTGGTCCTTTATTTTTTAGCGCTAAGAAAGTCGCAAATAAAGTCGCAAATAAAACTGTTTCACCGCCAAGGAAAATCCAAAAACCTAATGTTTTGTTTTTCCCTTCAAGTGTAGAGTTCTCTGGATGTGCTGGCCAAGATTGTGGGGTAAATTTCTTATTTAAATCCATTAGTGTTTACCCCCTTTTTCATTCATTAATTCCTCTTTATGAATATGATAACCTAAATCATCTTTAAGAGAACGAGTAATCATTGAAGCGAATGTAATCGCTAAACCAATAATTAATACTGGAATTGACCAAGTTTTATCTGCATCTTGGTGATAAAGTGCACCAAATGCTGCAACGAATAAACCAAGTGAAATCATGAATGGAATGAATGAGTTGTTTGGCATATGGATATCTGAAATAGGCTCAGCATATGTCATACCCTCTTTGTTTCCTTCCATTTTTTCAATCCAAAAAGTATCTAATCCACGAACAAGTGGAGTTTGTTTAAAGTTATAATATGGTACTGGTTGTGGAATAGCCCACTCAAGAGTACGTCCATCTTTCCATGGATCGCGTCCTGCTGGTTCGTTTTTAATAGCAGTGATAATTACGTTTACTACTAGTAAAATAACACCGATTGCCATTAAGAAAGCACCAACCGTACTAATTAAGTTGAATTGGTCCCAACCTTGTCCGCCCATGAATGTGAACACACGGCGTGGCATACCCATTAAGCCTAAGAAATGTTGAACAAAGAATGTACAGTGGAACCCAACAAAGAAGAATACGAATGTAATCTTACCAAGAGTTTCATTTAACATTTGATTGAACATTAAAGGCCAGTAATAATGTGCTGAAGCAAATAATGCTAATACGATACCACCAACGATAACGTAATGGAAGTGAGCTACGATGAAATAAGAATCATGTAGTTGGTAATCAAGAGGTGCAGATGCTTGCATTACCCCTGTTACCCCACCAGCTACGAATGATGGGATGAAACCTAATGCATAAAGCATTGGTGTCGTAACTTTAATGTTACCGCCCCAAATTGTTAATAACCAGTTGAATACTTTCATACCCGTTGGTACAGCAATCGCCATTGTCGCTACTGCGAAGATTGCGTTTGCAGTTGGTCCAAGGCCTACAGTAAACATATGGTGAGCCCATACCATGAAGCCTAAGAAACCGATTAAGATAGTCGCGAATACCATTGAAGAGTAACCGAATAAGCGTTTTCTTGCGAATGTCGCGAAAATCTCAGAGAATAAACCGAATGCAGGAAGTACTAAGATATATACTTCAGGGTGACCAAAGATCCAGAATAAGTGCTCCCAGATAACTGTATTACCACCATTAATATGATCAAAGAAGTTAGCATCGAACATACGGTCGAAAATCATGAAGAATAATCCCACTGTAAGTGGAGGGAATGCGAATAAAATTAAAGCAGACGCTACAAATGTAGTCCATGTGAATAATGGCATACGCATATATGTCATACCTGGTGCACGCATGTTAATAATCGTTACAAGGAAGTTAATCCCCGCGATTAGTGTACCCGCACCTGAGATTTGTAAACCTAAAGCATAAAAATCAATACCATGACCTGGTGATGCTAGAGATAATGATGCATAAGAAGTCCAACCTGCATCAGGAGCTCCACCTAAGAACCATGAAAGGTTTAAGAAAATACCACCAAATAAGAATAACCAAAAACCTAAAGAGTTTAGGAATGGGAAAGCAACATCACGTGCACCAATTTGTAATGGTACAGCGGCGTTCATAAATGCAAATAACAATGGCATTGCAGCTAAGAATATCATTGTTGTACCATGCATTGTAATAATTTCATTGAAAAGACCCGCACTCACAAAATCGTTATCTGGTTTTGCAAGTTGGATACGAATAAGCATTGCTTCTATACCACCGACTACGAAGAAGAACGTACCGGCAATAAGGTAAAGAATGGCGATTTTTTTATGGTCTACTGTTGTTAAGTAGTCCCAGATAGTTGCGCCAAAGCCCTTTTTCTTTGCTGTTGAGCTCACAACTTTAACCTCCCTCAATATGATTTAAATCAAATTATTTTTCTACAGATAGACCCATTAAGTATGCGGCTAAAGCATCAAGCTCTTCATCTGTGAATTCTTTACCATTATTTAAAGCTTTTTCTTCTGGCATTATGTTCCCTGGTTTAAGCTCTTGTGAGTTTTTAATCCAGTCTTTAATACCATCTTCTGAGTGTTCAAGGAAACCAGCAACACGGTTACGATCTCCAAATGCAGCTAAGTTAGGTGCAACTCCGCCTCCAGTACCTTCACCAGAAACTGCGTGACATGAAATACAACTATTAGCGAATACTTGTTCACCTAAATCAGTTGATTTTTTATCAGCTGTTTTCCCTTTAGTAGCTTGCATGTTATCAACCCAATTGTCGAAGTTATCTTGGCTTAGTGTCTTAACTTTGAAATCCATTAAAGCATGTGAAGGACCACAAAGTTCAGCACATTTACCATAAAATACTCCGTCTTTCAAACCGTCTGATTCTTTATCAAATGTCAAATAGAACTTGTTGATATTATCAACGTTCGTATCCATTTTACCACCGATAGCTGGAATCCAGAATGAGTGTTTTACGTCAGCAGCTTTTAAATTAAAGTAAACTTTCTGACCTGTCGGTACTACTAATTCTTGAGAAGTTACGATACCTTGTTCAGGGTATTCGAATTCCCACCAATATAATTTAGCAGTTACGTTTACAGTAACCGCTTTCGCGTTACCATCAGCGTCTTTCGCTTCCATCGCTTTAGTATCAGCGAATTTGTAAGTTAAACTTACAGTTGGTACAGCTAAGATTAATAATAAAACGATTGGAATTGCTGTCCAAATAATTTCTAGTGTATGGCTACCTTCAACTTGTTTTGGAATTGTATTTTCCCCAACTTTTTTACGTCGGAACTTAACAATAGCAAGCACGTAGATGATAACCACTACGATAATAACAAACGTCATAATTGCAGTTGATAATAGCAGTAGATTGTATTGATCTTTACCAACTTGACCCGCTGGAGTTAAAGTTGATAAATACTCTTCGCCACAACCTGAAAGGAAAATCGTTAGTGCTGCTAGCAATCCGAATAGACGCCATTTTTTAAGCCCTTTCATCATAGCTTAATTAAACCCCTCTTTCTTTGTTGTATTTACATGTGTAACTAGGACTGTGGTTCATTCTATATGAATTCCTTTAAAGAAAGAATCCCAAAGTTAGGCAAAGACAGAGAAAATGATCATTGAAACAAATAAAATAGTCATATAATTTAATGAATAAATAAACATCTTATTCGCCCATTTTATATCATCTGTCGCTTTAAAACCCGTTAAAGCAAGTGCGAACCAACCAAGGTTCAATACTGTTGCGAGAATAATAAATCCTATTCCGAGCTTCATAAGCAGAAATGGTAATGGGAATAACAATAATACCCATACTAACATTGAACGTTTAGTTCTTGCAAAGCCTTTAACAACTGGAAGCATTGGAATATTGGCTGCTCTGTATTCTTCTGTACGTTTCATAGCAAGTGCATAAAAATGCGGTGGTTGCCATACAAACATTATCAAAAATAGTGCCAATGCTCCAAAACCAAGTGACGGTTCAACAGCAGCCCAGCCGATTAGTGGTGGAATAGCTCCTGAAATACTTCCTACAACGGTATTACTTACATGCCTTCTCTTTGACCACATGGAGTACAAGACTACGTAACTTAGTATGCCTGCAAGTCCCCACACACCGGCAGCAAAAGATGCCATAAATAACAAAAATTCACCTACAATTAAAAGAGAGAGAGCGATTGTCAATACAAGGCTCGGTTTAAATCTACCTGTAACTGTCGGTCTTGACTTTGTCCGTTTCATTATTGGATCAATATCTTGATCAATATAATTATTCATCGCTCCAGATCCTGCAATAATGAATGCCGCACCTACTAAAGTAAAGAACATGATATTCAATTCTTGTAAAAAATGTTTATCCGTGAATTGAAAGGCCAACCAAAGTCCTGTAAAAGTAGTAACTAAATTGGAATTAACAATGCCAATTTTGATAAGTGCTAAAAAGTCTTTTACTAGAGAACTTGTTTCAGGTTCCGAGTTTCCATTAGCAGACAATATACGACCATTTGACATATTACCCCTCCTTTCGATTGGTAAGCATATTCCGTTAACCCTACTATAACGAAAAATAGCGTTGATTTCTAGACAGAAAGTGAAATTTCATGTCGAAGGGTAGATGTAACCGGTTTCTCTGACACAACATATCTATAGTAAATCATTTTCTTGTTTTAATTGTGAAGGTTCTTGTACGAAATTATGAACAATTTGTGAAATCATTTTCTCTTTAGAATGACAATACTCTATACAAGTTGTTTTTTGGTCCTATTTTCGCTATCATCAGAAAGGCAGGTACCACCTTTAAAAGGTGATTACTATATATAAAGTAGGTGGCAATTATGCAATATAGTAAATACATGAAATGGTTTGCTGTTGCTGCAACAATTGGAATGTTGCTCATTTTACTGGGCGGAGCACTCGTCACAAAAACTGATAGTGGTATGGGCTGTGGTAGAAACTGGCCTGATTGTAACGGTTCTCTAATACCAAAAGAAATTACTACAGAAGTGTTAATCGAATTTTCCCATCGTGTTGTAACTGGAGCTGTGTCATTTCTTATTTTGATTTTGACAGTTTGGGCTTGGAGAGTATTAGGACATATTCGTGAAGTGAAATTCTTATCTTTCATGGCATTATTCTTCTTAATTGCACAAGCATTAATCGGTGCTGCTCAAGTTTTATGGGGACAAGGCGATTTTATATTAGCACTTCATTTTGGTATATCACTTCTTTCATTTGCAGCAGTACTCTTACTCACATTAATTATTTTCGAAGTTGACCAAAAATTTGATGCGGACAAGGTCATTATTGGCAATACGTTAAAGAGACATACAATAGGTGTTACAATCTATTCTTATCTCGTAGTATATACAGGTGCCTTAGTACGTCATACAAATGCTAGTTTAATTTGTCCAGATTGGCCATTATGTAATAACAACAATATTGGATTACCTACTAATTTCTATGAGTGGGTTCAAATGGGGCATCGCTTTGCAGCTGGATTAATCTTTGTTTGGATTTTATTCATTGCTATTCATGCTATTAAACATTATAAAGAACAACGTGTCCTCTATTGGGGTTGGATCATTGCACTAATAATAGTTTCTCTTCAAGTGTTAGCGGGTATGGCTGTAGTACTTTCTCGCTTAAATATCTTATTAGCATTACTACATTCACTATTAATCACATTATTATTTGGTTTATTGTGCTATATGATTCTATTATTATCTAGAAGTCGACAAAATCAAAAAAGTAACTAAATATTTTAACTAAACAATATAAAACACGCCTTTGCAAATGCAAAGGCGTGTTTTTTCTAGTTATTCCATTTCGATTAGTAAATCACCCGTTGAAATTGCATCTCCAGCAGCTACATAAATTTCTTTTATCACGCCGTCCTTAGGTGCTTGAACAGTCGTTTCCATTTTCATAGCTTCTGTAATCAGCAAATGCTCACCGCGTTTTACAGGGCTACCTTTAGAAATAGCTACTTTCAATACTGTACCTGGCATTGTTGCGCCAATTTGATCTGGATTTGCAGGGTCTGCTTTCGCTTTACGATCTCCATCTACCTCAACTGTCATATCTTGAATAATAATTTCACGAGGTTGACCGTTTAATTCAAAGTAAAGGACACGTGTACCATCATATTGAGCTTCCCCAATGGATACTAGCTTAATGATAAGTGTTTTACCTTTTTCTATTTCAACTTCAATCTCTTCGCCAAGTCTTAAACCATATAAGAATGTTGGCGTATCTAATACTGATACATCTCCAAACATATCTACTGTCTTCATGTAATCTTCAAAGACTTTTGGATATAAAGCTGTCGCAAGTACTTCATGACTTGTAATCGGACGATTATATTTTTTAAATAATTCATCGCGAAGTTCTTTTAAATCTATTGGCTCTAATAATTCTCCCGGTCTTACAGTAATCCCTTCACGGTCTTTTAAAATTACTTTTTGTAATTCTTCTGGGAATCCACCATATGGCTGTCCTAAATAACCTTGGAAGAATTCAATTACTGAGTCTGGAAAATCAATTGTTTTACCACGTTCAATGACTGATTCTTCATCTAAATCATTTTGAACCATGAATAATGCCATATCACCTACTACTTTTGAAGAAGGTGTTACTTTAACAACATCTCCAAATAACAAGTTTACGCGGGAATACATACTTTTCACTTCTTCCCAACGGTCGCCAAGTCCGACACCTTTAGCTTGCTGTTGTAAGTTACTATATTGACCTCCCGGCATTTCATGAACGTATATTTCAGAATGTGGGCTATTCATGCCACTTTCAAAGTCGCTGTAATATTTTCGAATATCTTCCCAATAATAAGAAAGTTTTTCTAGTCCTTCAATGTCTGCTCTTACTTGGCGTTTGCTACCTTTCATCGCATAGTAAAGTGAATTAGCACTTGGTTGCGAAGTTAGACCTGCCATTGAGCCTAGCGCTGTATCAATAATATCAACACCAGCTTCAATTGCTTTAGCATATAAATAGATACCATTGCCACTTGTATCATGTGTATGCAAATGAATTGGTAAATCTGTCGATGCCTTTAATTCAGAAATTAACCGATAAGCTGCTTCTGGCTTTAATAAACCTGCCATATCTTTAATAGCTAAAATATGAGCTCCAGCAGCCTCTAATTCCTTCGCCATGTCTTTATAGTATTGCACTGTATATTTCGCTCTAGAGTCATCTAGAATGTCTCCTGTGTAGCAAATAGCAGCTTCTGCAATCTTACCCGACTGTCTTGTTGCATCAATGGCTATTTCCATACCTTTAATCCAGTTCAAACTGTCGAAAATACGGAATACATCAATTCCTGCATCTGCTGATTTTGAGATAAACTCTTTAATAATATTATCTGAATAGTTTTTATAACCTACTGCGTTCGCACCACGCAATAGCATTTGGAATAGCACATTTGGCATTTTCTCACGTAGTTTAATTAAACGATCCCATGGGTCCTCTTTTAAGAAACGATATGCAACGTCAAAGGTTGCACCTCCCCACATTTCTAGTGAGAAGAAATTATGCATAATTTGTGCTGTTTCATCTGCAATATTGAACATATCACGTGAGCGTACACGAGTCGCCAGCAATGATTGGTGAGCATCTCGCATAGTTGTATCTGTTAACAGTACATCATCTTGCTCTTTTATCCATTGTACAAGACCTTCTGGACCACGTTCATCTAAAATTTGTTTAGTGCCAGATGGAATTGATTGTACAATTTTAATATCTGGTTTATGGGGTTTCGAGAAAATTGGTTTCTGTTGATATTCAATACCAGGGAAGCCATTAACCGTAACATTGCCGATATAACTTAATAATTTTGTACCACGGTCTTTACGCGGTGAGAATAAAAATAGTTCTTGCGTTGTATCGATGAAACTTGTATCAAACTTACCATCTATAAAATTCGGATGACGAACAACATTTTCTAAAAACGGAATATTCGTTTTAATACCACGAATACGGAATTCTTGTAGATTTCGATCCATCTTAGCTGCTGCTTCTTTAAATGTCATTCCCCAAGTTGAAACTTTAACAAGTAATGAGTCATAATATGGTGAAATAACTGCCCCTTGGAAGCCATTTCCTGCATCTAAGCGTACTCCAAAACCTCCACTTGAACGATAAACCATCAATTTACCCGTGTCAGGCATGAAATTATTTAATGGATCTTCAGTCGTTACACGAGATTGAATAGCAAATCCAAAAAGTGGGATTTGTGATTGCTCAGGGATGCCAATTTCTTCACTATGTAAAGATAAACCCTCTGCAATTTTAATTTGTGCATGTACAATATCAATCCCTGTAACCATTTCTGTAATCGTATGCTCTACTTGGATACGAGGATTAACTTCGATGAAATAAAATTGATTACCCGCTACTAAAAATTCTACAGTCCCAGCATTTATATAGGACACATTTTTCATTAATTTTATTGCAGCTTGGCATATTTCTTCACGTAATTCAGGTGTAATTGAGTTTGAAGGTGCAATTTCAACAACCTTTTGATGACGACGTTGAATAGAACAATCACGCTCATATAAATGAACAATATTGCCTTCTTTGTCTCCTAAAATCTGTACTTCAATATGCTTTGGCTTGTCTACAAATTTCTCAACATACACTTCATCAGATCCAAATGCTGCTTTCGCTTCTGACTTGGCTCTATCATAAGCTTCTAATGCATCATCAGCAGAGTGTACAACGCGCATACCGCGTCCTCCACCACCAAGTGCAGCTTTTATCATTAATGGGAAGCCATACTCCTCACCAAACGCTAACACCTCATCAATAGATGCAACAGGTCCATCTGTTCCAGGAATCACTGGAATATTGGCTGCGACAGCTTGTTCACGAGCTTTTACTTTGTCACCAAACATATCTAAATGATTAGAAGTTGGACCGATGAAAATAACGCCCTCTTCTTCACAACGTTTTGCAAAATCTAAGTTTTCAGATAAAAATCCATAACCGGGGTGGATTGCGTCTACTCCTGCATCTTTTGCTATCGCTAAAATTCCTTCTATATCTAAGTATGCATCTATAGGTTTCTTACCATCACCAACAAGATATGCTTCATCAGCTTTGTAACGGTGATACGAGCCACTATCCTCTCTCGAATAGATTGCTACTGTTGTTATATTTAGTTCCGTACACGCTCGAAACACGCGAATCGCTATTTCACCACGGTTTGCCACTAGAATTTTTTTAATTGCCATTTCCCTTACCCCCTAGACTTTATTCCTTTCCCTTTTAACAAACATGGAGACGTTTATGAGAATCCCCATAGCTAAAGATAACAAAATTATCGAAGTTCCGCCATAACTAATAAAGGGCAGCGGTACACCAGTTAACGGTATAATCCCTGTTAATCCACCGACATTTATAAACGTTTGAAACCCTATCATACTAGCAATACCAGCTGCTATCATTCTTGCCATTGGATCCTTTGTTCGTAAGGCAATAAGCAATGCTCGAATTACAATAAAGCCTAAACCACCTAACACAATCGCGACCCCGAATGTGCCCAATTCTTCTGCAATAATCGCTAAAATAAAATCTGTTTGCGGTTCTGGTAAATAACCCATTTTTTGTACAGATTGACCTAAACCTAGCCCCTTAATGCCTCCAGCACCTATCGCTAAGTAACCATTAACCATTTGATAGCCAAAAACTTGTTCATCTTCAAAGGGATTAAAATAAGCTTGAATACGCCCCATACGTTTTTCAGTAAAAATACTATCTCTTATAAAGAAAATACCAATCGAAGCAATTGCCATACATCCTATTAAAACGCCTAAAATTTTATTGAAGGTTTTTAATTTGATCCCACTCGCCGCAATAACCGATACACCAATAAATAGAATGATCAGTAGCGTACCTAAATCCGGTTCAATAAAGACAAGGAAAGACGCGGCAAATAATACAAGAATAGGCGGTATGATAGATTCATTAATATTATCTATCTTTCCCTTTTCATATTTCTTTGCAAATACAGCTGAGAAATAAAGGATGATAATAATCTTTACAAATTCTGATGGTTGTAAATTAGCAAACCCAAGTTTTAGCCAACTTTTCGCTCCTGAATTACCAGGACTAAAACCAAAAAAGTAAACGGCTAATAACAAAGCGAACATGACACTTAACATAAATACTATCATCTTATTTTCTTTATAAATCTTGTAGGGAATAAACGCCCCTACAACAAATGCTACAGAACCAAGACATAGATTCGTAATTTGCTTTTTATAAAAATAATCTGCACTGTAACCTAGTTTACTTGCTGACCAGACCATACTGGCACTATAAATCATTACTAGCCCAAAAAGGCATAGTAATAAATATGTAAAAAACAGTGGATAATCGAAATTCCTTGCATATCTTTTTAAGTATGTTTTCATGCGAATACCTCTTTTACTCATCTTGTAGCAAAAAAACCCAAACAACAGCGTGTTTGAGTTTTTTACTTATTTCTCTGTAAATGCATCATGCAACACAGATAATTCTTTTTCCAGTGAATCAAGAATCTCTCTTCCCTTTTCACGTTCAAGCAAGCCTAACTTAACTGCAAAATCAATTTCGCGTGATAAGCCAAACATTTGTGTATCTAAAACCTCTTCGTATAGTGGGCATTGTGGCATTGTTAAATGCTCCATCTGCACTCTAATAAGCTTAGCAATTTTATCTGCGTCAGCAATAAGGAGTTCCAATGCCTTCTCCTGATATGAACTTTGCGATTTTGTATCCATGAGGACGCCCCCATTACCTGATATTTCTTCTATTCTATCTTAATAAAGTTTATCTTTTGCGCAGTAAAATTGCAAGTATATAACTAAGTAAACCGTGTAACCAATTTTATTTCTTTATTAACTACATAAATTAGCTGTATACTGAGATATGGAATGTACTATTCAAGGAGGAATTAACATGGAATCTATCATTCAAATTAAAGGTGCCGTGAATTTTGCTATCACATTAGATCCAACCGTTTGGATTTTTGATGATCGTAAATTAGATCTAGACACATATTTTACTGAAGAACGAGTAATTGTAAACGCTGACGAAGAGTACATGGAAAAAGCAGGTAAGCACTGGTCACGTGAAATTATGGAGGGCGCCACATTTCCACCAACTTTAAAATCCGAACGGAAATTCGAGAAAAAACACATGATGACCGGCACATTTGGTATCATATTAAAACCTTTCCTTAACAATGCAGAAATTAAAGATGGTGCAACTTCAGTTATTCTAGAATGCCGAGATGGCTCTGAATATAACTTCTCCATAGAAGATGCTGAGTCCCTTATCTTAAAATATAGCCAAGACGGTAAAATGCTAACTGATAACGGTCCTGTTTATGTAATCAACGGTGACGGTTCAAATGTAGAGAACCCAATTAAAGGTCTTGTAGCGATTCGAGTAGAATAGGAGGGACTTAAACGATGCGAGTTAAGTGTGTCATTTGCGATTCTATTAATGAATTACCCGATTATTCACCAGAAGCAAAAAAATTGCGAAATCGTCCTATCCATACGTATATGTGTCCTATATGTCATGATCGGATTTCAGAAAGAACAAATGCCCGTATAGCAACTGGTCGATTTATCTTTAGAAAAAAACACTCGCTTGTCGAAGATGAATTCTAGTTATTCTATGTAATGTTGGTTAAATAAAATATAAAAAGAGCAATTGAGATTCAGCTAATTAGCTTGTCCTCAATTGCTCTTTTTTATGTGATTTACTAGACCATTATTGTACTGTTTGTGCTTTTTTATCTCTACGCAAACCAATTTTATACATGATTAGCACAAGTGCGATAATCAATAATCCTTCTACTACAGGTAAATAAGTTGCAAAGAATGTCAAAAAGATACAGCCAACAAACAAGAAGAAATAAATAACGATATTTTGCCAAAACTTAAGTTTTTTCGCAAACCCTAGATTGTAAACAACAATCGATAATGCAAAAATAACCACTAACAAAATATTACTAGCAACACTAAAATCAGATGCAGTTTGATAAACATACTTGGCTACCGGATACATTTTATCAAATACAAATGCATCTTTATTTGATACATCAGGTGCGGCAAGTTGAATAAAATTCAGTTCACTTAAAAAACCGGATTTAATATCCAAGACTTTCCTTCCTTTCGTTTAGCGAATGATTACTCAGCGCTACGTGATTTCTTAGCTGCTTTTTCGCGTTCGTTTTTATTTAGAATTTGTTTACGAAGGCGAATAGATTCTGGTGTTACTTCACAGTACTCATCATCAGCCAAGTATTCTAATGCTTCTTCAAGAGTTAAAATACGAGGTTTTTTAATAACATTCGTTTGGTCTTTGTTAGCTGAACGGATGTTTGTTTTTTGCTTCATTTTGATGATATTAACAGTAATGTCTGCATCACGTGTATTTTCACCAACAATCATACCTTCATAAATATCAGTACCTGGTTCAACAAATAGTGTACCACGGTCTTCAATTTGCATCATACCATAAGTAGTTGATTTACCTGTTTCCATAGAAACAAGTACGCCTTGACGACGTCCACCAATTTTACCAGATAGTAATGGTTGATAGCTATCGAATGTGTGGTTGATAATACCGAAACCTTTTGTTAAAGACATAAATTCAGTTGTGTAACCAATTAATCCACGAGCAGGTACCATGAAGATTAAACGAACTTGGCCACTACCATTGTTCACCATATCTAACATTTCACCTTTACGTAAACCTAATGATTCAATAATTGAACCTACAGCATCTTCAGGTACATCAATTTGTACACGTTCAAATGGTTCACATTTTACACCATCGATTTCTTTAATGATAACTTTTGGTTTAGATACTTGTAATTCATAACCTTCACGACGCATGTTTTCGATTAGAATCGATAGGTGAAGTTCACCACGACCTGAAACAGTCCAAGCATCTGGAGAATTAGTATCTTCTACACGTAAACTTACATCTGTTTGTAATTGAGCGCGTAAACGTTCTTCAATTTTACGTGATGTTACCCATTTACCTTCGCGACCTGCAAAAGGTGAGTTATTTACTAAGAAAGTCATTTGTAATGTTGGTTCATCGATACGTAATGGTGTTAAAGCTTCTTGGTGTTCAGTTGGACAAACAGTTTCACCTACGTTAATGTCTTCCATACCTGAAACAGCAATTAAATCACCTGAGTATGCTTCTTCAACTTCTTCACGTTTTAATCCGAAGAAACCAAAGATTTTAGTTACACGGAAATTTTTCACAGTGCCATCAAGTTTCATAAGTGCAACTTGTTGTCCAACATGGATTTTACCGCGGAATACACGACCGATACCGATACGGCCAACATAGTCATTATAATCAAGTAATGCTACTTGGAATTGTAAAGGTTCATCACGAGTATCAGCTGGTGCTGGGATGTGACTAATAATTTCCTCAAATAAGCATTTCATATTATCTTCTTGTTTAGCTGGGTCTGAATCAAGTGATGCAGTACCATTTACACCAGAAGCAAATACGACTGGGAATTCTAATTGATCTTCATCAGCACCTAATTCGATTAATAAATCGATTACTTCATCCACTACTTCTGTAGGACGTGCTGAATCTTTATCGACTTTGTTTACTACTACGATTGGTGTTAATTTTTGTTCTAATGCTTTTTTCAACACAAAACGAGTTTGAGGCATACAACCTTCATATGCATCTACAACTAAAAGTACACCGTCAACCATTTTCAGGATACGTTCAACTTCTCCACCGAAATCGGCATGTCCTGGTGTATCTAGAATATTGATACGAGTACCTTCGTAGTTTACTGCTGTATTCTTCGCTAAAATTGTAATACCACGTTCACGTTCGATGTCGTTCGAGTCCATTGCTCTTTCTGCGACATTTTCGTTTGAACGAAAAGTACCAGATTGTTGTAATAATTGGTCAACCAATGTCGTTTTACCATGGTCAACGTGAGCTATAATTGCAATATTTCTAATGTCTTGACGTAAATTTGTCATTATTCCACTCCACATTCTATTTTCGAGTCCATAACTGTGTTATTATAACACAAGAGATGTTTTTTGTCTTTTCTTAACAACTAGTATTTCAAATTTTTTTATTATTTCACAGTATAATTATTAGTTCGACATTAAGTTATAATCACTTATAAGTCAAACAAATTCATCAACTGGAGGATTTAAAATGAAAAATGCTAAAGTCGTTATGGCTTTTTTTGCGTTAGCAGCAGTGCTAGCTATGTGTTCAATAGGAATTGCAGTTGCCTTTAAAAGCGTAATTGGTATCTTTGGTGCCATTTTATTAGTTTGTGCTATTATGGGCTATGGCTTCAAAACTAAACGTCAATTTCGCGATAAAGGTTTACTGTAACTCTTCTCAAATAAAAAGAATGAACTGGCAATTTGCGAGTTCATTCTTTTTATTTATATCTATATTCTATTTCAAATGAACGTATTGTTCAATGATTGTCTTATGAATTTTAGGATTTGCAATAATAAATGTATCTTGTTCTTCCAAATTAATCGCTTCATTTCCTAAGTTTGACACAATCGCACCGACTTCATTAGCAATCACTGCACCACCAGCAATATCCCAAGGTGATAATCGCATGGACATATAAGCATCCATCCGTCCACATACTACTGAAGCAATCTCTAAAGTGGCAGAGCCGTAAGATCTTGTCCCTCTAACATGATGAACAAGGTCAATAATCTTATTGTGGTCAATGTAGCGATTTGGTGTAACCCAAGTAGCGTTTATTCCAATAATTGCTTCATGTAACGGTAACGATTGCAGTCGCTCTAACTGACGATCATTCATATATGCTCCTTGTCCTTCGACAGCATAATACAAATCATTGCGCATTACATCGTATATGTACCCAAGTTTTCCAATGCCATCAACATAAATGCCAATTGAAATCGCAAAATTACGATGTTGTCGTATGAAATTCATCGTCCCATCAATCGGATCAATTATCCATACGACACCATCCAATGATTCAAGGGGTTCCCCCATCCCTTCCTCACCGAGAATTTTAAATGCAGGATCATAAGCATGAATTTGTTCAATAAAAAATAATTCTGTTTCACGATCAATATTCGTTACAAGATCATTCGCATTAGCCTTTGTCTCGATTTCTAACTTTTCAGAAAGTGATTGACGAATTCGTTCGCCTGCTTCATGAATAATTTTAACTGTAAATTCATGTATTGCTGTAATTTCCACCATAGCCCCACCTTTCGAAGCAAAAAAAACATCATTTCTATAAGTACAAGTTAATGTTTTTTGCCTATCTCTATTATAGCAAAAAAACATCTGCTTCTCATTTGATTAGCAGATGTTCACCGGCGAATTTTGATTCTCTCTTTAGGCAAAAGCATGAAATGCCTCCAATTCCAAATGAAGTTCAGAAAGGCGAATTTTGCTTAATTCAATTTGTTTTACATCCTCATCTTGCAGAGCGTCAAATAATGTTGCTAGTTCATAATCCATTTCTAATTGCAGACCCTTCACATATTGCTTTTCATAATCAACTTTGCGAATAATGTGTACTACTTGTTTCATACTAACCAGCTCCTTTTTATTTTGTTTGTGCAAGCTAGGACTTAAAGTGTCTTACTACATTATATGCATGATGTGAAAAATGATAAGTCCTTCTAGAAGATTTTTTCCCAAATTTCTAATAAAATAAACATAAACTTTCAAAAGGAGTTAAATTATTTATGCCAAAAACAAAATGGACACAAAAGGATTTCGACGTTTTCTCCATCGATGGTTTAGAACCACGAATGGAAGCACTTATCAATACCGTAAGACCAAAATTCGAAGAATTAGGTACGGCATTTTCTACATATTTCTCCGCAAAAACTGCAGATGAATTTTACCCACATGTAGCAAAACATGCACGTCGTAAAGTAAACCCACCAAAAGATAGCTGGGTCGCATTTGCTCCTTACAAACGCGGCTATAAATCAATTCCTCACTTTCAGCTTGGCTTATTTGGTACTCATCTATTCATAATTCTTTGCGTTATTTATGAAGCACCAAGTAAAGTTGAAATTGCTGATCGTTTGCTAAAAAAACAGAATTCATTTAAAAAGCTTCCAAAAAACTTTTATGTTTCAGGTGATCATTTTTCACCAGAAGGCATTAATATTAAAGATGCTTTGAATGATGGTCAGCTAGTCGGTTTACTTGAACGTTTACGTGATGTAAAAAAAGGAGAATTTATAGTTGGTCTACAAATTCCAAAAGAGGATGCGGTCCAATTAACTGCAGAGGAATTTGAGAAATTAACTGAAGAAACATTCGATGCACTACTCCCTATTTATAATACTATGGTCAACAAAAAGTAAAAGAACAGGCATAAGCCTGTTCTTTTACTTTCTTTTTCTTGATTCACCTTTAATTTTTGAACCAGCTGGAGCATCTTTCATTTGCTTAATAATTGAATAGCTCACATAGTCACTAACTTCTTCAAATTCGCGGAAAATGGTTTTTTCTTCAGCCATCGCTGGCACGATTTCTTTGAATCGTCTATATTTCGACATTAGATCTTCGCGTTGAACACCTGTTTCATATGCTTTTTCTATTGCTTGGAAGAACGCAATTACATCTACAATCTCTTCTGTAGACCAGTCCGTTGAGAACGGATAAGAGTATTCCATAATCTTACCTACCTTTTGATTCAGGCTAATATAGCCTTTTTATTGTTCTCCCCATTTTAAGCGTATTTCCGTTGCCTGCGCAACCATTCGCTGTATAAGTTCCTCTACAGTCGGTTCATCTTGGATTAAACCTGTTATCTGTCCAGCCCAAGCAAACCCTTCATGTTCTTTACCTTCATATATATATTTTTTATTTGCTTGACCACTTATATAATTTTTTAAAGCTTCGTATGTTGGAGTTACTTTTTCAATATCAAGAATTTGATCCGTCCAACTATTTCTAATTGCTCGTGCTGGTGCGCCTATAGTTCGTTTAATTACAGTCGTGTCTGCTTCCGTGCTATTAATCAAAGCGTTTTTATACACAACAGATGCATTGATACACTCTTTCGTTGCGATAAAACGTGTCCCCATCTCAATACCTTCTGCACCTAACGCAAGGGCTGCCATCCACCCACGTCCATCACCTATACCTCCTGAAGCAATCACAGGAATAGAAACAGCATCTACAACTTGAGGTACTAATACCATTGTCCCGATATCATCCCTACCTAGATGGCCACCACCTTCTTGTCCTACAACCATAACGGCATCTGCACCTAATTCTTCAGCTTTTTGAGCTTGTCTACGCGCAGCAACTAATACCAGCTTCTTAATATCTGTTCCCTCTAATTGCTTAAAAATCGGTGCAGGATTACCACCTGTCATTGATACAACTGGCACTTTCTCTTCAATTGCTACTGCTAACATATTCTCAAATGGTCGACCATGCTGGCCAATAGCGTAATTGACACCAAATGGACGATCTGTTAATTCACGTACTTTGTGAATCTCATTTCGTAATGCTTCAGGATCATCTAAACTCATCGCTGTAATTTGACCTAATCCTCCTGCATTTGATACAGCAGCGGCTAAATCTGCATAAGCTAAATAAGCAAGTCCACCTTGAATAATTGGATACTCTACACCTAATAATTCTGTCACTCTTGTTTTCCATTTCATTTGTTTTAACTCCCCCTTATTTTCCTATAATAAATTGGTTCGCCGAAAAATAGCAAAAACCTTTTTTCATTATTATTTCCCAAGAAATAATAACAGCATGTGAAAAATTCAAAAGGAATTTCCACATGCTGTTTTTAAAATATAAGCATTGCAAATAAGGGACAAATAAATGCACCAATAACAGCACTTAGTGTCATTGATACAGAGCCCATGGATAAGGTTTTTTCTCCGTATTCAGTAAGTTTGGAAACTCCGAATCCATGTGCCCCTCCTCCCATCGAGATTCCTCTGCTTACAGCGGTATCAATTTTACACACGCGGAAAATAAAAGGCCCCAGAATAGCGCCAGTAAACCCTGCTACCATAACAAATACCGCTGTCATTGCTGGAATACCACCTAAAGAGCCACTTACTTGCATTGCAACTGGCGTTGTAATCGATTTCGGCAGTAACGATCTCACCATTTCATCATCTAATCGTAATAACTTTGCCAAGGCAAAAACACTAATCAGTCCTGAAATCATAGCTACAACAACACCCGAAATAATTGAAAGTTTATATGTTTTAATCATATCCCGTTGCATATACAATGGATATGCTAAACTTACAACTGCAGGTCCAAGCATTGTATCAATCCATTTCCCACCAGTCATATAAGTTTCATACGAAATATTACTTAATGCTAGCATCAAAACGCCAATAATCGTTGTTGTTAAGATAGGCAGTAAAAATGGAGTCGAAAAACGAGCATATAATTTTGACATTAGATAAAAAATTAAAATAGTTATAAGAATAATGGCTACAGCTTTCATTTTACGCCCTCCTTCATTTCTTTAGATCCTACTCTTTCTTTCCCTTCTAAATATTTACATATTTTACCTGAAAAAATAATTGTGAAAATAGTACTAGCAATAACTGTGAGTAATAGCAAAATACCATTCAAGGATAATAATTCAGGATGCTTAATAACACCTACAGTTGCCGGTACAAAAAACAATGGTAAAATTGCTAACATGAAGCCTGCCCCATCTTCAATTAATGCCACTGGCATTATTTTACTAAGCAACAGAGCTAATAAAATGAGTAAACCAACAATACTACCTGGAAATTTGACACCTAATAAATTTACGATAGTCGTACCGACAAATGAAAAAATATATAGTACTACCATTTGTAAAATTATTCGCATCCATTTAATTGATTTTCGTTTTACAGTATTCATTTTCTCAGAGTATTTTTGTTTCAATTGTGTTGAATCCACTTGTGTTGTTGAGTAGTCTTTTACTTCTATTTTCTGTTCTGCAATTTCACTTATTTCAGATTCATTTACCTCTGGTTCTTTTATCCCAGACTCATTTTCAACTATTTCGCTTACTTCTGGCTCTTTTACTTCTAGCTTTTTAATAACTATCTTGTAATTGCTTGTTTTGTGTTTAACTAACTTGTAATTGCCTATTTTAGATTGCATTTCGAAACTCTCCTTTTAACACATACCTTGTTTATGAAGTAATACGAAATATTGTACGCCTATCTTTCCTAGATGTCTATGAATCTAACTGGAATAAAAAAGAAGCTATCCTTCATTAACTATGTAATGGTAGGTAGCTTCTTTCCTATTTTCATTTATTAATATTAATCGTCAAAATTTTCAGTTGCACGATTCTTTTTAAGCATTTTAGACAATAATTCATAAACAAGTGGTACGATGATTAACGTTAAAACAGTAGAACTGATTAAACCACCGATTACTGTTACGCCTAGGCCTTTTGAAATCAAGCCGCTTCCTTCTGCACCAATGGCAAGTGGAATTAAAGCACCAACTGTTGCTAGTGCAGTCATTAAAATTGGACGAAGACGTGTTGCACCGGCTTCTAATATCGCTTCACGCATTGTCATTCCTTCATGCTCCATATGAATAACACGGTCGATTAATACGATCGCATTTGTCACTACGATACCTATTAACATTAAAAGACCAATCATTGAAGATACACTGATTGTTTCGCCAGTTATCCATAGCGCTACTAAAGCACCAATTACGGTAAATGGTAGTGAGAACAGGATTGATAATGGTGCTAAACCTTCACCAAAAGTAACTACAAGGATGAAGTAAACAATCGCAATTGCTGCTACCATAGCTAAACCTAATTGAGTGAATGCTTCAGCCATATCTTCTGCTACACCGCCACTATTCACTTCAACATTGTTTGGTAAATCTAGTTTATCAATGTCTTTTTGTACAGCACTAGACGCTTTTGTAATGTCTTTAGAAGTGACTGTTGCTGTTACACTCGCAAAAAGTTTTCCTTTACTACGATTAATTTGAGATAAAGTTGTACCCTCTTTGACATCAACTACTTCTGAAAGTTTAACTTCCATACCAAGTGGTGATTTTATTTTTTGTTTCAATACATCATTAAAATCATCAGGTGATGCTGTTTCTTTATGAACAGAAACTTCTATTTTTTTGCCGTCCTTATCAATTGAAGTTAATACTTCTGATTGGACGTTTGGATTAATCGCCATAGCAATTTGTCCTGTAGTTAAACCAAGTTTTTTCACTTTATCTTGGTCGATTACTAATGTATGTTCATCATAAACTTCAGAAAGAGATGCTTTTACATCTTTTAAATCATCGCGTTTATTCATGATTTTTTCGATGTTTTTGACAACTGGTTTGATGTCTTCCATCGTATTACCATAAACTGAGTAATTTAACTCACTGCTTGAACCTGACATAGAGAAATCTTGGTTTTTCCAAGTTCCTGTTTGGTTAACTGCAACGACTTCTTCTACTAATTTAGTTTTTACATTACTAAAATCTTTTGTATCTGGATCATAGATAATGTACATTAAAGCACCATTCGAAGCACCTGGCATCATAGGATTAGCTCCACCTATTGATACTTGAACTGTTTGAACATCTTTTTTGTCCATTACCATCTTCTCTACTTCTTCAACGTCTTTAATAACGCTATCACGTGTTTCTCCTGGTTCTGGAGTATACGTTAAGTAGACCATTTTCTGTTCATCTTCTGGCATGAAACTAAATCCTACAAACGGAGCCAAGAATAGACTTGCTACTAAAATAACAATTGTACCAATTGAAGTTACTAGTTTATGGTCAAGTACCCAACTAAGTAATTTCTTATAGCTTTGTGATAACTTACCATGTTCTTCTTTTTTCGATTGTTTTTTACCATACAGCTCTTTTTTAAATAGAGAATGTGCTAAAACTGGTACAACAGTAATTGCGACAATTAACGATGCCCCTAGAGCAAATGCCATTGTTAATGCAAACGGCATAAACAATTCGCCAACCATTCCTCCTACTAATCCTAGAGGTAAGAATACAGCTACTGTAACTAGTGTTGAAGATAGAATTGGCTTGAACATTTCAATCGTTGCCTCACGAATTAAAGCACGACCATGTAATTTCTCACCTTCTAAATATATTCTTCTATAAATATTTTCAACTACTACAATAGAGTCATCAATTACACGACCAATCGCGACCGTCATAGCAGCAAGCGTCATCATATTTAATGTAATATCCATTTGTTTCAAAATTAATACAGAGATTAGTAGTGATAATGGAATTGATATAATCGATATGATTGTAGAACGAATATTACGTAAAAATAGCATGATAATAATAACGGCAAAAATAGCACCGAATAATGCTTTATCTAACATTGTTGATACAGACTTCTCAATAGGTTCACCTTGGTCCATCGTGATATCAATTTTCATGCCTTTATTATCTTTTTCAAATTGTTTTGAAGCTTCTTTTACGTCATTTACAACCTCAACCGTATTGGCTTCTTGCGATTTTACTATTTGAACCGCAATTGCCGATTCACCATTTGTACGAGAAACCGATTCTACGTCACCGATCAGTTCGATTTTAGCGAGTTTACCTAATTTCACAAACGGTTCAGCTAGAGGTTGTTGCTGAGTTAATCCAGCCCCTGCTTGAGGTTGAACAGGAATATCTAAGTTTTTCAGCTCTTTTAAAGTTGTTAATTTACCATCGACTACGACCGATTGCTCCGCATCCTTAAATTGGAACATGCCAAGAGGGACTTTAATATCCATTGCTTGAATGTATTGCTTAACCTTCGATTCATCTAGACCATATTGTGCTAATTTCTTTTGGTCATATGTTAATTGAACTTTTTCAACTTGTTGACCAGTTACTGATACTGAAGCAACACCGTCGATTGCTTCCATTTTAGGAACGAAGTAATCTTCTACTGTTTTTGTTAACTCTTCGATTGTTTCTTCTTTATCAGAAACACTTAACGCTACTACCGGGAAGGCATTAATATTAACTCGATCAATGGTTGGTACTTGTGCAGTTTCTGGAAGATCAATTTTTTCAATTGCTTCCTTTACATTGTCAACTGCTTCTTTCATATCCGCACCATATTTAAACTCAATTTGAAGACTTGAGGCGTTTTGATATGAATTTGAGTAAACAGATTTTACTGATTTTAAATTATTAACTGCCTTCTCAAAGGGAATTGAAATATCATCTGTTACTTGCTCTGGTGTAGCACCAGGATAAACTGTTGTTACTGTAACTATTGGAATTGAAATATCAGGAATTGATTCAAGCTTCATTTTCAAGCCTGCATAAACCCCCGCCACAGCTACGATAATTGTTAATAACCATACCGCTAGCTTGTTTTTTAGCATAAATTTAATTATAGAATGCACCTTTGCACCGCCTTTTTTGACTATTTGGTCACTATTCTATATAATAATGACTGATTAGTCAGTTGTCAAATGCTATGAATAGGGAGTGAGTTATTATATCTAAGCAACAATTAATTATTGAAAAGGCAGTAGAATTATTTGCGAAAAATAGTATAGCATCGACCTCTATTCAAGATATAACAGATGCATGCGGTATTTCTAAAGGAGCCTTTTATTTATCTTTCAAATCAAAAGATGAGTTATTCATTGCTATATTTGAACATTTTTTACGAGAAATTATTGGTCAATATAATGATTTATTGGAAAGTGACATACCTCCAAAAGAAAAGATTAAAAACTATTTTCTTTTCCATTTTCAACTATTTGAAGAAAAATTACCATTAATATCTATGTTTATGAAGGAACAAATGCATCCAATTAATGAACAAATTCTTCAAAGATTAAATTATTATAAAGATCTTAGTGATAAAACTACTCTAGCATTATTAACAGAAGTATATGGAAAGCGTATTGCTCCCTTTCAATATGACATTCTCATTTCTTTAAAAGGAATCATGCATGGATATTCAGAATTTATCCTTTTCCATAGACAACCATATGATTTCGTTCAATTAAGTTCTACTCTTATTGAAAAAGTAGATATTCTTGTAGAGCATTCAAAAAACACTTTCCTTACTGAACAATTATGGAACTCAAAACCACATTGTATGCAGGAGTATTCTGTGACTGCATTCGAAGTTCAAGAAGAAGTAAATCGTTGGCATGAAATTTATAAAGGACACCCTATCATTGAAGACACATTATCTTTAATAGAAGCTGAATTAAAACTTACAAATCCTCGTCCTGCTTTATTAAATGGAATGATGGCGAACCTTAAACAACATGATAACTTACAATGGCTAGCCTTATTACTAAAACAATATATAGTACACCTTTCATAAACACAAAAGAGATAGTCGTACCAATGCACGACTATCTCTTTTTATAATTTGTGAAAATCAAAATTAACACTTGTTCCAAACATTATACTCGACTTTAAAAAGATTTATGACTAGACGGTCATTATTAGAAACTATACTTTCATCTTCACTCTTAAATTCAAAGAACTTTCAATTTAAACATGTATGTTAGCTTATAATTAGCGCACTATCAGACTCCGAGTAACAGTAGTTAATTATTTCTTTCCAAAAATAAAAAGCAGTCCAAAGTATTTAAACTTTGAACTGCTTTTTCTATTATTATCTTAGTATCCCCAAATCATTGTTAACAATGAACCAAAGACTGTCACAAGACCAACTACTACAGCGTAAATGACACTTGTATATAGAGTTTTTTTATCTTCTGTTTCTCCGATATGCATGAATAACACAAGTTGTACAACAGCTTGCGCTAGTGCAGTTACACTTAAGATAATCATTGCAATACCTTTAGACATATCAAATGTAATTACACTTAGAGCAGCGATCGTTAAAATAAGGGAGCCAACAAAACCTACAACATGTTCTTTTGGAAATAATTCTTTCATCATCCCAACACTCCTTTCAGATAAACGAAGCTGAAGATGAAGATCCATACGACATCTAAGAAATGCCAGTATAACGAGAAGATAAATGCTTTGTTTGCAGTTTGAGCATTTAATCCACGTTTAACTACCTGTACGATAATCGCAATACCCCATAGTAAACCGAAAGTTACGTGAGCACCATGCGTACCTAATAGTGTCATTAATGATGACAAGAATGCGCTTGTTGTAATTGTTGCACCTTCATTAACATATGTTACGAACTCAATTACCTCAACAGTCAAGAAACCTGCGCCAAGTAGCAATGTCAAGATATAGAACACTATCATTGCTTTGACACGACCAATTCTCATCGCATGTACACCAAGTCCAATCAAGAAACTACTTGTTAATAATAAGAAAGTTTCTATTAAAACTGGTGGCATTTCGAAGATGTCAATACCAGCAGGACCTGAACCTGTGCGATCCGTTAATACAAAGTACACAGTAAATAGAGTTGCAAATAACATAATCTCAGCACCTAGGAAAATCCAAAAACCGAAAATCTTTAATCTATTTTCCTCTGTACGATATTCTAATGGAAGTGATGTGTTTTCTTTAGACATTATTTGTCACCTCTCAATTGACGTTCAGTTGCTTCAATTTCAGCCACTTCAATATAGTGACCGTGATCTTTTTCAAATGAACGGAATGCCATAAATCCAAGAGTAGCTATACCAAATACGATAACAGCTGTCCATACACTAAATACAAAGAAGAATGAGAATAGGAATAGTACGCCGGCCATCCACATTGGAGCACCACTATTATTAGGCATATGAATACGTTCATATTCGCCTGCCGTAATATCGCGACCTTCTTTTTTCGCATACCAATATTCATCCAATTGATTAACTTCTGGTACAACCGCAAAGTTATATTCAGGTACTGGACTATGTGTTGCCCATTCAAGAGAACGCGCATCCCAAGGGTCGCCGTTTTCGTCGCGTGGGCTGTGGCGGAAGCTGTAGTAAATGTTGTAACAAATAAGCGCAAATCCGACTGCCATACCTAGAGCCCCTAGGAAGGAAATCATATTTAATGTACCGTAACCAGTACTTGCAGAATAAGTGAACATACGACGTGCATAACCGTCTAAACCAAGAATGAATAACGGGAAGAATGCAACATTGAATCCAATTGCAATGCACCAGAAAGCAGCTTTCCCTAATTTTTCATTTAAGCGGAAGCCAAATATTTTCGGCCACCAGAAATGGTACCCTGCTAATACACCGAATACGGTACCCGGAATTAATACATAGTGGAAGTGGGCAACTAAGAACATCGTATTGTGATATTGATAGTCAGCACTTGCCATTGCTAGCATTACCCCTGTTACCCCACCAATAGTGAAGATTGGAATAAATGCAAGCGCATAAAGCATTGGGGTTGTAAATTGAATCTTACCATGCCTCATTGTAAGCAACCAGTTAAAGATTTTAACCCCGGTCGGTACAGCAATTAACATTGTAGAGACTGAGAAAATACTGTTTACCATAACTCCATGGCCCATTGTATAGAAATGGTGAGCCCATACCATAAATGATAGTAAAGAAATTACGATCATACTCATAACCATTGATTTATAACCAAATAAGTTTTTACGTGAGAATGTTGAGATTACCTCACTGAAAATACCGAACGCTGGTAAAATAACGATATATACTTCAGGGTGACCCCAAACCCAGAAAAGGTTAGCCCATAACATATCCATACCACCGTCAGACATGGCAAAGAATTTAGTACCAAATTGACGGTCTAATGTCATAAGCGCAAGTGCCACTGTTAAAACAGGGAAAGCAAATGTAATGATGACATTTGTAATTAATGCTGACCAAGTGAACATAGGCATTTTCATTAATTTCATACCTGGTGCACGCATTTTCATGATTGTAGTAATGAAGTTAATACCTGTCATTAACGTACCTAAACCTGATAATTGTAAAGCCCATGCATAATAGTTATTCCCAACATTTGGACTGAATTCAATACCAGCTAGTGGGAAGTATGCGGTCCAACCAGCATCTGGTGATCCACCAATGATGAAGGAAACATTTAATAATCCTGCACCTGCAGCAAATAGCCAGAAGCTAAGTGCATTTAATCGTGGAAACGCAACGTCACGTGCACCAATTTGTAATGGTACTACAACGTTCATTAACCCGATAATAAACGGCATTGCCATGAAGAGAATCATGACTAAACCATGAGTTGTAAAGATTTCATTATAGTGTTGTGCATTTAATAAGTCATTTTCAGGAACAGCAGTTTGTGCACGCATTAATAATGCGTCAATACCACCTCTAAATAGCATGACTAATGCAACAATGATATACATAACACCGATTTTTTTATGGTCAACTGTAGTTAACCAATTTTTATAGAAATAGCCCCATTTCTTGAAGTAAGTCAAACCAGCAACAATTGCAATGGCACCTACAACGATACTAACGGCCGCACCCATGATCATTGGTTCTTTCATCGGCTCAAATAATTCTTCCATGCTCATTTTTGTAACTCCTTTCAATCATCTAATCTAGCTATCTAGTGATTAGAATGGTCCATTTCTCCATCAGACATATCCATTCCATCCATTTCTCCATCAGACATATCCGATGATTTTCCATGATGCATTTCTGGAGCCGGACTGAATGTTAAATGTGTAGAAGAGAAACTTTTACGTCCTACGAAGTCTGTATCTAATAATTCATTGAATGTTTTCTCTGTTAACTCAGGCTCTTTCGCTTTTACGTCAGATACCCATTCGTCAAATTTCTGTTGAGACATTGTTTGTGCTTCAAACTCCATTTGTGCAAAACCTTGACCATTAAAGTTTGAGTTTCTACCAAAAAATGATCCTTCTACATCTGCTGCCATATGAAGTTTATTGACCATATCACTCATTGCATATTTTTGACCAGCTAATTGAGGAATCCAGAAACTTGTAATTGGACCAAATGAATATAGTCTAAATTCAATTGGACGATCTGTTGGAATGTTGACATAGTTTACCGTCTCAACGCCTTCTTCTGGATAGCTAAAATGCCATTTCCAGTTAGAAGATGATGCGTATATTACAAGAGGTTTTGTATTGTCATAACCTGTTTGTTGACTTTCAACTTTCGATGTTGTGCTAATCGTAACTATTGATAGAGCAGTTACGATAAGAATCGGAATAACTGTCCAAATAATTTCGAGTTTTGTACTACCTTCTTCATGCGGTGGTTCATAATCACTCGCAGATTTAGATGCGCGATATTTCAAAAGCATATTCGCTAATAATAGATAAACAACTAACAATATAAATGCCATCACGATAATGGATAGAATGATTGTATTCGATAAAGTCTTCGCATTTGGACCTTTTGCATCAAAAATCATTAATGGTTCACAGCCAGATAAGAATAAAGCCATGATTGACATCAACGCCGGCAAGATTAGCATTTTTTTCTTCATGTTGTACTCCCTTCAAAAAAACAACTTACTTGCTTAAATGTTTTAGAATATTAAATCGACCTTTTTAAAAATTGTCCTCCTAAAAAATAATAGTATTCCAAAACAAAAAACACATTTTGAATTCGCAAGATTATTAAAGGTTACTCCTTTTGTTTGGAACAACGATGAGACAATTCATAGTAGTCTCAATGTTTTAATAGCCTACTTAATTGAGGGAAAGCATTAAATACATTCTCACGTTTCCAATAGGAGAAATTAGGCACCCAGGTTTTCGCGCCTAAGACTCTTCAGAGGAACTTTCACATCTCTTGCTTGATTCAAATGAAATTATAACTCCTTATACTTAATAAAAAAATCAAAACCTCTCCATAAACTTAAGATTTTCACATCATTATGAACGTTCTATGTACGTTTTTTGTACAAAATGTGTACTGGCAATAATTACATTGGTCTATTTAATTCATATTTAACAACTCTTCCTTAATAAGGATTATTACATATTTACTATAACTTTAATTAAAGGAAGAATGTACTATCGTAGTTAATGAATATGCAAAATAAAAACACCACCAGGAAGTTTGTCTAAACAAAGACATCCAAGTGATGTTGTTATTTTAATATTTTAAAAGTTTTTCATTCTGAAAAACTAATTTCCTTCTACTTTAAAACATAAAATCGTATTTTTTCATAATTAAAGTACTGGCGCAGAGCCACCATCGATATTAACTGCAGTACCACTAACATAAGAAGCTGCATCTGATACTAAGAAAGTGATAACATTTGCTGCTTCCTCAGTTTCACCAATCCGACCAAGAGGAATATTTTTCCCCATTTCTTCAGAAAATGCATTCCAACTAAGTCCCGGAGCGTTTGTTTGCCATTTCCGCTCTATTTGTGAGCTACGAATTAGTCCGATACAAACAGTATTTACACGAATCTGCTCTTTCCCTAAATCTTTACTCATCGCTTTCGTTAATGCTAACCCAGCCGCACGACTTACAGACGTGGGTAATGATGATTCGGACGGTGCTTTTCCTTTTACAGCAGTAACATTCACAATTGCTCCTCCACCTACCGCCCTCATATGAGGAATCGCAAATTTAGAACAATTCACAGCACCATATAGTTTTAAATCCAGATCATCTTGCCAAAGCTCATTTTCTACAACTTCAAATGGACTAGCAGAACTTGTACCGGCATTGTTCACTAGAATATTTATTTGTCCATAATGTTCAATTGTTTCATTTATTATTCTCTCGCAATCTTCTTTTATCGATACATCCGCACACACAGTATGTACTTTCTGCCCTGTTTCCAAAAAAATCACTTTCGACGCATGTATTAAATTCTCTTCATTACGTGCACAAATTGTAACATCGGCACCCTCATTAGCAAGCTGTAAGGCTGTAGCAAGTCCGATTCCTTTACTGCTTCCTGTTACAATCGCTACTTTTCCTAGTAAACCTAAATCCATTTTTCAGCACTCCCTTGTTGTTCTGAATAAATAAATTCAATTCCGATAAAAAAGTACCTTGTCGTTCACCCCTATAAATACAGGATTATTATACCATATTTATATATAGCTACTTTGTAAATTAATTATTAATATTACATACCTATTAATCCTGCATATAATATAGAGGGAATTTTTTTGGCATTCATAATTTAAGTAACTTTTAATTCTCTCTATATTTATATTCTATTAAATTCAACTTCTTATAATGACAATACAATTGCATTGAATCTAGATATTTTCTCATAAAAAAACCTCTTGAAGTCCTAGAACTTCAAGAGGTTTACTAATTGGCAAAGCCATTTTATTTTTTAGCTACGATGTGAATTGGATTTCCAAGTAATACTTCAGCAGTTTCCATAGTGATTTCACCTAGTGTTGGATGTGCATGAATAGTCATGGCAATATCTTCTACAGTCATACCTGCTTCGATTGCTAAACCGATTTCAGCGATCATATCAGAAGCACCAGCACCAACGATTTGACCACCTAGTAATAAGCCATCAGCTTTACGAGAAACTAATTTCACGAAGCCTTCTGTTTCATTTAATGCTAATGCACGGCCGTTTGCTCCGAATGGGAATTTACCAGCTACTATTTCATAACCTTCTGCTTTTGCTTGGTCTTCTGAAAGACCTACAGTTGCCATTTCTGGATCTGTGAAGCAAACAGCAGGGATAGCTAAGTAATCTACTACTGATTTTTCACCAGCAATTGCCTCAGCAGCTACTTTACCTTCGTAAGAAGCTTTATGAGCAAGTTGTGGTCCAGCAACGATATCACCGATTGCATAAATGTTTGGTATATTTGTACGGCATTGTTTGTCGACTTTTAATAATCCACGTTCACCAAACTCAAGACCTAGTTCTTCTAAGCCAATTTCGTCAGTATTTGGACGACGACCAACAGTTACTAATACGTAATCAGCTTCAACAGTTTTTGCTTCGCCTTTTACTTCATATTTAACAGTAACGCCTGTTTCTGTTTCTTCAACGCCTTGAGCAAGTGCGCCTGTTTCGATTGTAACGCCTTTTTTCTTAAGACCTTTTTTAACAATCATTGTCATTTGTTTTTCGAAGCCAGCTAGAATATCTTTGCCACCTTCTAGAATTGTTACTTCAGAACCAAGGTTAGCAAATGCTGAACCAAGCTCAGTACCGATGTAACCTCCACCAATAACAACAAGTTTCCCAGGCACTTCTTGTAATGAAAGTGCGCCTGTAGAGTTTATTACGCGTTTAGAAAATTTGAAAGTTGGGATTTCAACAGGGCGTGAACCAGTTGCTAAAATCGCATTTTTGAATGTATACGTTTGTGCAGAGTCTTCGTTAATAACACGGATTGTGTTTGCATCTACAAAGTAAGCTTCTCCACTTACTACGTCTACGTTGTTGCCTTTTAATAAGCTTGATACGCCACCAGTTAATTTTTTAACTACGCCGTCTTTAAATTCTTGCGCTTTTTTGAAATCGATGCTAACTTCAGGAGCCACAATACCCATGTCTGCTGAGTTTTTAGCATGTTCTAAGCGGTGACCGACTGAGATTAATGCTTTTGAAGGAATACAACCAACGTTTAAGCATACGCCACCTACGTGTTCTTTTTCAACAACTGTTACTTTTTGTCCAGTTTGTGCTGCACGGATTGCTGCAACATATCCACCTGGGCCTGCGCCAATTACAAGTGTATCTGTTTCGATTGGGAAATCTCCTACTACCATTTTCTTACGCCTCCATTAATAATAATTCGGGCTCGCTTAACAAACGCTTAATATGATTTAACGCATGTTGCGCTGTAGCACCGTCGATCATTCGATGATCAAAGCTCAATGATAATGCTAACACAGGTGCCGCTACAATTTCACCATTTTTTATTACAGGTTTCTCTGCAATTCGACCAATTCCTAATATAGCTACTTCAGGATGGTTAATTACTGGCGTAAACCATTGGCCACCTGCAGAACCTATGTTTGTAATCGAACAAGATGCACCTTTCATTTCATTTGGTGCTAATTTACCGTCACGTGCTTTTGTAGCAAGCTCATTAATCTCGTCAGATACGGCAAATACCGATTTGCGATCTGCATGTTTAATAACAGGAACTAGTAAGCCTTTATCTGTATCGGCAGCTATACCGATATTATAATAGTGTTTTTGCACAATTTCTTGTGTTGCGTCATCAAGTGAACGATTAAATTCAGGGAATTCACGTAATGCGCTAACTAAAGCTTTTACTACATACGGTAAATAAGTTAGTTTGATACCTTTTTCAAGAGCTATTTCTTTGAATTTCTTGCGGTGTGCTACAAGTTCTGTTACATCCACTTCATCCATTAATGTTACGTGTGGAGCTGTTTGTTTTGAATGAACCATTGCTTTTGCAATAGCGCGACGAATACCCGACATTTTCTCACGTGTTTCAGGGAAGTCGCCTTCTAATACTGGTTGTACAGAAGCTTTATCATTAGTTTTTCCAGAAACTGTAGACTCTTCTGTAACTGGTGATTCTACAGCCTGTGATTCAGCTTGTGATGGGCCACCACTCATAAATGATTCCACATCATCTTTGACAATTCGTCCATTTTTACCTGAACCCGATAGTTGTTTAATATCAACGTCATTGTCACGTGCAAACTTACGGACTGATGGCATTGCAATAACACGTTTGTTCGGGTCAGCTTCCACAGATGGTTGTGATGCTACTGTTGTTGTTTCTGCTTTCGGAGCTTCTTCAACAGCAACTTTTGTTGGTTCTTCTTTTGTCGGTTCTTCTTCATCATGATGACCTTTTAGTTGAATATCTTCATATCCAGGAGCGTCTACTCGTAGTAAAACTGTACCAACTGTTGTAAGAACTCCTTCTTCAACAAGGACTTCTTCAACTGTACCTTCTACCGGAGAAGGGATTTCAACGACCGCTTTATCATTTTGTACTTCACAAAGCACGTCATCTTCTTGAATTTTGTCACCTGCTTTTACAAACCATTTTACAATTTCACCCTCATGGATTCCTTCACCAATATCTGGTAATCGAAATTCAAATGCCATATGTTTCACCCTTTCTGTTTCGAAAACGAATTAGAATGTTAGTACTTTTTTCGCTGTTTCAACAATATCTTTTGCATTCGGCAACCAAACTGCTTCTGCTTGTGGGAACGGGTAGATTGTATCCGGCGCTGTTACGCGTAGTACCGGCGCTTCAAGGCTAAGGATAGCGCGCTCTGTAATTTCAGCCACTACATTAGCAGCAATACCTGCTTGTTTTTGTGCTTCTTGAACAACAACCGCACGACCTGTTTTTTCGACAGAAGCAATAATTGTTTCAATATCTAATGGTTGAATAGTTCTTAAATCAACTACCTCAACTGAGTACTCTTCTTTTTCTAATAATTCAGCAGCTTTTAGTGATTCGTGCACCATTGCACCATATGCAAAGATTGATAAATCTGTTCCTTCTCGCTTTACATCAGCTTTTCCTAGAGGAATAGTATAAGACTCTTCAGGAACCTCTTCACGGAACGAGCGATATAATTTTAAATGCTCTAGGAAGATCACTGGGTCATTATCACGAATAGAAGAGATTAATAAACCTTTTGCATCATAAGGAGTTGATGGTACAACTACTTTTAATCCCGGTTGAGATGTCATTAAACCTTCTAAGCTGTCCGAGTGCATTTCTGGTGTATGTACACCACCGCCGAATGGAGAACGGATTGTAACAGGTGCACCAAGTGCTCCACCTGTACGGTAACGCATACGCGCTAATTGTCCGCTTACAGAGTCCATTACTTCATATATAAAACCAAAGAATTGTATTTCTGGAACCGGACGGAAACCTTGAAGCGCTAGACCGATTGTTAATCCACCAATTCCTGATTCTGCTAGTGGCGTATCGAAAACGCGATCTTCTCCAAATTCTTTTTGAAGACCTTCAGTTGCACGGAATACCCCTCCGTTGACACCAACGTCTTCACCGAACACTAAAACGTTTTCGTCATCTTTTAATTCGCAGCGTAGTGCGTCTGTAATTGCTTGAATCATCGTCAGTTGTGCCATCGGTTACTTCGACTCCTTCTCTTTGAAGATTTCGTATTGTTCTTGTAAATTATATGGTAAATCGCCATCATTCATATTACGGATCAGTTCTGTTACTTTTTGTTTCGGTGCCGCATCCGCTTCTTTAACAGCCGCTTTAATTTCTTCTTTAGCTTTTTCAATTACTTCTGCTTCTTTTTCTTCGCTCCATAAACCTTTTGCTTCTAAGTATTTTCGGAAACGTACAATTGGATCTTTCTTTTCCCATTGTGAATCTGTGTCAGAAGTACGGTAACGAGTTGGATCATCTCCAGCCATAGTATGTGGACCATAACGGTAACACATTGTTTCAATTAATGAAGGACCCTCACCATTTACGGCACGTTGTCGTGCATCGCGAGTTGCTACGAATACTGCAAGTGGATCCATTCCATCTACTAAGATACTAGGAATACCTGCCGCAATACCTTTTTGAGCGATTGTTTTCGCAGCTGTTTGCAATTCACGTGGTGTTGAAATAGCAAATTGGTTATTTTGAACGATGAAAATTGCTGGTGAACGAAACGCTCCTGCAAAGTTAATACCTTCGTAGAAATCCCCTTGAGACGAACCACCATCACCTGTATAAGTTACAGCAACGGATTTTTTGCCTCGTTTTTGCATACCAAGTGCAACTCCAGCTGTTTGAATATACTGAGCACCGATAATAATTTGTGGTGGTAACACATTAACATCCTCTGGAATTTGATTACCTATGAAATGTCCACGCGAGAACAAGAATGCTTTAGAAAGCGGTAGTCCGTGCCAAACGATTTGAGGCACATCGCGATATCCCGGTAAAATATAATCTTCTTTTTCAAGTGCATAGTGTGAAGCAATTTGAGAAGCTTCTTGACCAGCTGTTGGCGCATAGAATCCTAGGCGTCCTTGACGATTTAATGAGATTGAACGTTGGTCTAAAATACGCGTGAAAACCATTCGGCTCATTAACTCAACTAATTCAGTATCCGATAATTTCGGATCTGCATCTTCGTTGACAATTTCGCCTTCCTCATTCAAAATCTGAAACATTTCAAATTTTTCTTCAATCTCATGCAAGTTTGCAACTGGATCGAATTGCTTTGATTTTTGTGAAGCCATGTTACCACATCTCCTCTGTGTCTGTATTATAAATATTCTTCGTTTTAGTAATACAACGTTTCTTCATTTTCAGTATACTGAATTAAAATAAATAGGTCAATCATTGTTATGATAATGCTTACATTATTTTTTTCTTACTATTCGGAAAAATCTGTACCATAAACCCTCAGACAACTGTATTATACAACAGATTCATTTTCCCACTCTTTACTAGAACAGACTTTTACCACGTATTATGTATTCCCAGTTGTCGTAAAGTTAAACAAATAATCTTCTAAGAATCTCTCTTTTTCATTGAACGATTGTCGTTGTACGTTATACTATGGATATAGATTTTGTATCGAAAGGAAGAAACGAAATGATTTTAATGGATAATGTAATTCGCGAAGGCCATCCAACATTACGTACCCGCGCGAAAGAATTAACTTTTCCCCTAACACCTGAGGATAAAAAATTAGGTCAAGACTTACTTGAATTCCTTATTAATAGTCAAGACCCTGTAATAAGTGAAAAATATGACTTGCGTTCTGGAATAGGTATTGCCGCTCCGCAAATAAATGAATCAAAAAGAATGTTTGCTCTTCATTTACATGATGACAATGACAATCAAATCAGCTTCGTCGCTGTAAACCCGAAAATCGTTAGTCATTCAGTTGAAAACACTTATTTAACAAACGGTGAAGGCTGTTTGTCAGTTGATCGTAACGTAGCTGGTTACGTACCACGCCATGCACGTATTACAGTTAAATACCATACACTTGATGGTGAAGAAATAAAAATGCGCTTAAAAGGCATACCCGCAATCGCGTTTCAACATGAATTAGACCATTTAAATGGTGTCATGTTCTATGATCATATCAATGAATCCAACCCATTCGCTGATGTACCAAATTCTCAACCAATTGAAAACAATTAAAAAAAAAGCCTTACTATGAATCGTAAAATCATAGTAAGGCTTTTTTATTGTTTTTTATACCAATTGTAATTTTTCCATTGCTTTTACTAATCCATCTTCATCTACATGATCAGTTACAAAACTCGCTACAGTTTTCGCTTTAACATGACCATTTCCCATTGCCACACCTGTTCCAACTGCTGTTAACATTTCAACATCATTTAAACCATCACCGAAAGCTATCGCATCTTGCATTTCAAAATTAGTATATTCAAGTAAACGTTCAATCCCATATGCTTTAGAAACACCTTTATTTAATACATCACAACAATAAGTATGCCATCGAACTAACTGCAACTCAGGAAAAGCCGCTGCATATTCTTTTTCTTCTTCGACACTTACATACAATAAAACTTGATAAATAGGATGATTTAAGTAGAAATGTTTATCCAGTCTTGGCATAGGATAGAGTAATGAAGTCAAGCTTTCCTTTATCTGATGATGCTCTGGAACAGAAGTAACCATCTCTTGATCATCTAAAAAGACTAATGGTTTATCCTGTTTCTCCACATAGTTTACAAGAGCCTTCAATTGTTCAAGTGGAACTGGCTTCAATGAGATAGGGTTCCCCTTATACACAACATATTGCCCATTAAAACAAACATAAGAGTCTACTTTTAGCGTTTCAAGAACTTCCTGAATCATAAACGGGGCTCTACCCGTAGCAATAACCACTTCATGACCATTATCTTTTGCCTTTTTGACCGCATCAATTGTTGTCTGTGGAATTTCTTTTTTCGAATTATAGAGTGTACCGTCAATATCAAAAAACAATATTTTTTTCTGCATATTAAATTACTTCCTCTCTTTTCTTGTATTCCCATTTGTTAAGCAAAAAGACTTTACAGTAATAACTTAATATTGTATAATGTCCACGAGGAGTGATATGCCATGTTTAAACGCCTTAAAAAACAATTGTTGAAACGGCTTAATGGCTTGCTCGGAAAAAAAACAATCGCTTAAGTATATTTGCCCTTCATAATTTTGGAGGGCTTTTCTTTATTTTAAGTTACTAGCGTGATAATATAAAGGAAATGCAATTATTTTGAACGTGTTAAAGGAGAGCATATTATGATTTACAAAGTTTATTATCAAGAAAATGCGCTTGAAGTACCAGTTCGCGAAAATACTCAATGCTTATATTTAGAAGCGGTAGATGAGCGTGAAGTTCGTCAAAAACTTAAAGACCGTAACTACAATATCGAATTTATTCAATTGCTTGAAGGAAACTACTTAGAGTACGAACAAGCAAGCGAACATTTCCACGTGGAGAAACTCTAAACGTATGAAGTTTGTCAAAAATGACCAAACAGCGGTTTTCGCACTCGGCGGACTGGGCGAAATCGGTAAAAATACGTATGCCGTACAATTCCAAGATGAAATTATCTTGATTGACGCAGGAATTAAATTCCCTGAGGACGATCTATTAGGTATTGACTATGTTATACCAGACTACACTTATTTAGTAAGAAATGTAGACAAGATTAAAGGTCTATTCATTACTCATGGTCATGAAGATCATATTGGTGGTATTCCTTATTTGCTTCGTCAAATTAACATTCCTGTATACGGTGGCAAGCTTGCACTAGGTTTGTTACGTAATAAATTGGACGAGCATGGTTTACTTCGCCAGACAAAAATGATTGAAATCCAAGAAGAGGACATTATTAAATTCCGTAAAACTTCTGTGAGCTTCTTTAGAACAACCCACAGTATTCCGGATGCATACGGTATTGTTGTAAAAACTCCTCCTGGTAATATCGTTCATACAGGAGATTTCAAATTCGACTTCACTCCTGTCGGTGAACCAGCAAACTTAACAAAAATGGCTGAAATCGGACGCGATGGCGTGTTATGTCTACTATCTGATAGTACAAATGCAGAAGTTCCTAATTTCACAATGTCTGAACGCAAAGTTGGAGAAAGTATTGATGAAATTCTACGCAAAGTGGAAGGTCGTCTTATTTTTGCAACATTCGCTTCAAATATTCACCGATTACAACAAGTTACGGATGCCGCTGCTAGACACGGACGTAAAATTGCTGTATTTGGTAGAAGTATGGATAACGCTATTACAATTGGCCGTGAATTAGGCTATATCACTGCACCAAAAGAAACTTTTGTTGATTCACAAACGTTAAATCGTTTGCCAGCTAACGAAGTATTAATTCTTTGTACAGGTAGCCAAGGTGAACCAATGGCAGCACTTTCTCGTATTGCCAATGGGACTCACCGTCAAATCCAAATTCAACCTGGTGATACTGTTGTATTTTCATCTTCACCAATCCCAGGGAACACAATTAGCGTTAATAAAACAATTAACTCATTATTCCGTGCAGGTGCAGAAGTTATTCATGGTTCATTGAATAATATTCATACTTCTGGTCACGGTTCTCAAGAAGAACAAAAACTAATGCTTCGTCTGATTAAACCAAAATTCTTTATGCCAATCCATGGTGAGTACCGTATGCTTCGTATGCATGCTGATCTAGCTATTGATTGTGACGTAGAACCAGACAATACGTTCATCATGGAAAATGGAGATGTCCTTGCACTTAGCCCTAATACGGCTGCTGTATCGGGCCGAATTCCTTCTGGTGATGTTTATATCGATGGTAACGGAATTGGTGATATCGGTAATATCGTTTTGCGCGATCGCCGTATCCTTTCCGAAGAAGGTCTAGTCATCGTTGTGGTTAGCGTGAATATGGAGACACAGAAAATTGTTTCCGGCCCAGATATTATCTCTCGTGGTTTCGTATATATGCGTGAATCCGGAATGATGATTAATGAAGCTCAACAAATGTTGAACCGTCACTTACAACGTACATTACAAGACAAAACACCTCAGTGGTCAGAACTGAAAAATGATATCACTGATGCATTAGGACCATACTTATTTGAAAAAACAAAGCGTCGTCCGATGATTTTACCGATTATTATGGAAGTTTGATTACAAAAGGGTAGAGATTTTAAAATCTCTACCCTTTTTATATTTTTATGGCGAAAGTCTAAAGTTCGCATAAATCTTCAAAAAAATTATTCATCACTAGCTCTCAAAATAAATAACCCCAAAGCATTATGCTCTTAATTCATCATTTTCTTCTCAAAACGACTAATATCAACATCTGCTCCGATAACAATTAAAATATCACCTTCATGAATGACCTCATCCGCTTGCGGTGAAACGATGATTTCGTGCCCTCTTTTAATCGCTACAATATTAATACCATATCTTACCCTGATGTCTAAGTTAATGATTGTATGGCCTTCTAATAAATGATTTGCCTTAATCTCCATAATTGAATGTTCATCAGATAATTCCAAGTAATCGAGTACATTATTTGACATCATATTATTCGCAATACGAATCCCCATATCACGTTCTGGATGAACAACATGATCTGCCCCTATTTTTCGTAAAACTTTTTCATGGTAATCATTTTGGGCTTTCACAGTAATCTTCTGCACCCCAATTTCTTTTAACATCAATGTAGTTAAAATACTCGATTGGATGTCGTCACCAATTGCTATGATTACATGTTCAAAGTTGCGAATCCCAAGTGATTTCAAAACTGATTCATCCGTGGTATCTGCTACGACTGCCTGCGTGGCGATTGGAGCAAATTCGTCGACTCTTTCTGGTTGTTTATCTATTGCCATTACATCAGCACCTTGTTGTATCAGCTCCGAAACGATACTGCCGCCAAAACGACCTAAACCAATGACAACAAATTCTTTTTTCATGAAAATTTCCCCCGATACTGTAAAGAATGGACATAGTGTAACACAATACATTTAAGCATACAAACACAGCTATTGCTATTTTTTCCAATAAAAAAAGAATTATCCTTATAAAAACAGGACAATTCTTATGATATTCGAAATGACTTATGCGTCAGCGTTACGAACTTCGTCTAATACACGGTTTACGCGTTTTTCAAGCATTTTCATACCGCTACCACCTGCTTGGAAATGACGAAGTTGACCTTCTTTATCAAAAACATAATAAGCAGGTACATATTGGTTATCGAAAGCGTCAGTTAACTTCATTTCACCGTCAACAAAAATTGGTTGTGTAATATCATGTTCAGCTGCAGTTTCTTTAATAACGTCCAAGTCTAAATCACTTTCAGAACGCGGCATATGCACTGCAATAACATTTAATTCTTTACTGTATTCATCACGGAATTTATTGACATCTGGCATTGCTTCTTTACATAAATGACAGCTTACAGACCAGAAATGGATTAGTGTTGGTTTATTACCGATTAAGCTCGCTTTTGATACTTTCCCGTTTAACCAAGCTGTTTCGCCTACCAATTCAGGCATTTGAGCACGTAGTTTCATGTTTAATCACCTCATAATGGAATTCGTACATAGTATATTCTCATCTTTCAAAAAAAGACCTAACATTTGTTAGGCCTTTTTGATGTTAAAAATCTAATTTAAACTTCAAGAGTTTTTTGACCTGGGCGCCAGTTAGCTGGGCAAAGACCGCCAGTTTGTAGTGCTTGTAGTACGCGAAGTGTTTCATCTACATCGCGACCAATGTTATTGTGGTTAACAACTTGATATTGAAGTTCGCCTTCTGGATTGATGATGAATAATCCGCGAAGTGCAACGCCTTCTTCTTCAATTAACACGCCATAATCACGAGATACACGTTGATTGTGGTCAGCTGCTAATGGGAATTTTAATTGACCAAGACCATTTTCAGTACGATCAGTGTTAATCCACGCTAAATGAGTGTGGATTGTATCAGTTGATACACCAATTACTTCTGCATCAAGATCTTCAAATTCATCGTAACGATCTGACATTGCAGTGATTTCAGTTGGGCATACAAATGTGAAGTCCATTGGATAGAAGAATAAAACAGTCCACTTGTCATTTTTCATGTTTTCTTCTAAATTAACTTTACCGAATTCTTTATTAGCTAATACTGCTTGCATTTCAAAGCGAGGTGCTTGATTTGCTACTAAACGTTCTGCCATGTTGAATCCCTCCAAATATTGTTATATATGCTATTGCGAAAAACTAAAATTTTCGCATTAATCCAATTCCTACAATAGCAAATCAACATTGTGAAATCAATCATTTACACTTAATAATTATTCTAATCTATCTCTTATTGTGACAAATAATCGACATTTTATTCTTCAAAGAATTAAAGAACATATCTTCAATAAGATATGATTAATTATATAAAAAAAATGATAACAAAAGAAAAAACCCCATAAATGGAGTTTAAATTCGATAGAAAATATGATAAATATAGGCTTTTTAGTCCATGTAATCGTATTATTTATGGATAAATACCCCACCTATTGATTACTGTGTATTTTTCAAAATCCATCACAAAGGTCGATTAGGCCGGCCTTGACAGTTATCGCAGGAGGGATCCTCACATACCTCTTCTCGCCATTCATTGCAATTTGCACAAAATAATGCATCATAATCATCTGAATAGCGTAATAACCCTAAACATTCAGGACAATAATCCTCTAATGCAATCGCATCGATTAAACGATTATTCGCCATTAGGAATGTACCTTCAAAAACGGGATCACTTGGGACTTTCACCGCACCCTGTCGTTCTTTAGGATCTAGATAAAAAAACAATTTCTTTCCCAATATTTCCGCCTCCTTAGACACCTAGTTTAGCATAAATCACCGCCATTTTTCTCTATAATACTTTTTATTTTTGAAGAACATTTCGGTGAACTATTGCATATGTTCATAAATTACTTTCATGGCGGACTAGTACTATTTAGACATAATATCAGGAATGTAGAATGCGGTTAAAAAAAATCGAAAAATCCACATTTCAAATACATTATCTAATCATGCATCATGCTATAAAATATTTACAACAAAAAAACTCACCAGCCTATTGTTGACTGACGAGTTTAACTTTTACTATTCGTTTTATTCTTCGTTTATGCCGATGCAGCGCTCACACTCATAAAGAGTTGATTCTACACGCTCAACAATTACGCATCCGCACTCACGACAATGTTTTTTTGCTACTTCTTGTTTCGTTGTTTTCATTGTAATCTCCTCCGTTTTTGTTATTGAATATGACTATAGCTTGGTAAAGTTAAAAATTCTTCAAATGTCGATTTTAACGTCAAGAACTTGAAGATGTCTGCCGCTTCTTCATAACGACCATTTTGAAAGTTTTCTTGACCAACTTGTTGCTCAATTTCTGCAAGTTCTTGTTGTAATATTTCAATAAATAACAGTTCATTAATATCACGACCATCATCAAGCACCCCTTGAGGATGACGAATCCATTGCCACGTTTGAGAGCGTGAAATTTCTGCTGTAGCCACATCTTCCATCATATGGTTTATCGGAGCTGCTCCATTACCCCGTAGCCATGAAGCGATATATTGTACCCCTACACTGCAATTGATTCGTAAGCCAGCCTCTGTAATTGTTCCTACAGGTACTTCTAACAAATCTTCTGCTGTTACATGCACATCTTCCCTCTTACGATCAATCTGGTTTGGTGTTTTCATATGTTCATTGAATTGCTCCATAGCTACTAAAACTAACCCTGGATGTGCAACCCAAGTTCCATCATGACCATCTGATGCTTCACGACGCTTATCTTCTCTTACCTTACCAAAAGCGATATCATTTGCCTCTGGATTATCTTTAATCGGAATTTGTGCAGCCATTCCTCCGATGGCTGGCGCATTCCTTTTATGACAAGTTTGCACACATTTCAAAGTGTACGCACGCATGAATGGCGATGTCATTGTCACTTGACCACGGTCAGGTAAAATAACTTCTGGTTGATTGCGTAATCGTTTCAAATAGCTGAAAATGTAGTCCCATCGTCCACAATTTAGACCTGCTGAATGCTCACGCAATTCATATAATATTTCATCCATTTCAAATGCAGCTGTAATCGTTTCGATTAAGACAGTCGCCTTAATTGTTCCCTGTGGAAGATCAAGTTGCTCTTGAGCATAGATAAATACGTCATTCCATAATCGTGCTTCTAAATGGCTTTCAAGTTTTGGCAAGTAAAAATATGGACCTGATCCACGGGCTACTAACTCCTTCGCATTGTGGAAGACATATAAACCGAAATCAAATAGACTTCCAGCGATTTGTTCACCGGCAATTTCTATATTCTTCTCGAGTAAGTGTAACCCTCGTGGGCGAACAAGTAAGACAGCTGGGTTGTCATTTAATTTATATGTTTTACCGTTTGATGGTTGTGTAAAGAAAATTGTTTTTCGAACTGCATCTCGCATATTCACTTGCCCTTCAATCATATTGGCCCAAGTAGGTGACGTGGCATCTTCAAAACATGCCATGAACATTTTTGCACCAGAATTAAGTGCATTAATGACCATTTTACGATTAACAGGCCCCGTAATTTCTACTCGACGATCTTGTAAATCTGCAGGAAGTGGAGCAATAGTCCACTCTCCATCACGGATTTCTTTTGTCTCTGGAAGAAAATCCAGTTTCTCGCCAGCATCGATGCGCTGTTGTCTATTTTGACGTTCTTCTAATAATTCTTTTCTTCGTTGATCAAACTGGCGGTGTAACGAAGCTATAAATTGCAAGGCTTCAGTTGTTAAAATTTCTGCGCTTGCTGCCGATTGTCTCCCTAAAATTTTTATATCTTGAGAAGTTACTTGTTGAGTCTTCATAGCCCATCCCCCTTTTGATTAAATGAATTGTGCTGTTTCTGTAGACCCCTTCATAGCAGTTGTAGAAGATGTTCCCCCTGAAATCACTTGTGAAACATCATCAAAGTAACCAGTTCCTACCTCACGTTGATGTTTTGTAGCTGTATAGCCTTTTGTTTCATTAGCAAATTCAGCTTCTTGAAGTTTAGAGTACGCAGCCATGCCATTGTCTTTATAATCATGCGCTAATTCAAACATGCTGTGGTTTAGAGCATGGAATCCTGCTAATGTTACAAATTGGAATTTGTAACCCATTTTGCCTAGTTCAACTTGATATTTAGCGATTGTTTCATCATCTAAGTTTGCTTTCCAATTGAATGAGGGAGAGCAGTTATACGCAAGCATTTTATTTGGGAATTTCGCACGAATTGCCTCAGCGAATTTTTTCGCCTCTTCTAAGTCTGGTGTAGATGTTTCGCACCAAATTAAATCTGCATAAGGCGCATAAGCTAGACCGCGTGCAATCGCTTGATCAATACCCGCTTTTGTACGGAAGAAACCTTCAGGAGTACGTTCCCCTGTGATAAACTCTGCATCTCTTGAATCGATATCACTTGTAACCATATCTGCTGCATCTGCATCAGTACGTGCAATTAAAATTGTAGGTACATCTAAAACATCAGCTGCAAGTCTAGCAGAGATTAGATTACGAATTGCATTTTGTGTTGGAAGTAAAACTTTACCACCCAAATGGCCACATTTTTTCTCCGAAGCTAATTGGTCTTCTAAGTGAACCCCTGATGCTCCTGATTCAATCATTCCTTTAACTAATTCAAATACATTTAAAGGTCCGCCAAAACCAGCTTCAGCATCTGCTACAATCGGTGCGAACCAGTCAAAGCCATCTTCTCGCCCTTCAGCATGATCAATTTGATCTGCTCGCTGTAATGCTTGGTTAATGCGCTTAACAACTGCAGGAACACTGTTAGCTGGGTATAGGCTTTGGTCAGGATACATTTGACCTGAAAGATTTGCATCTGCTGCTACTTGCCAACCACTTAGGTAGATTGCTTGTAAACCCGCTTTTACTTGTTGAACAGCTTGATTACCAGTCAATGCACCTAAAGCATTGATAAAATCTTCTTCATGTAAAGATTTCCATAAACGTTCAGCACCTTTTTTGGCTAATGTATGTTCAATAATTACTGAACCGCGTAATTTAACTACCTCTTCCGCGCTATATGGACGTTCAATTCCTAACCAACGCCCCTCTTCAGTCCAGCTCTTTTCTAATTGCTCCACTTGTTTTTGTTTCGATACCATAACAATCCACACCTTCCAATAAATTTACGTTAAAGTCTGTTTAAATTAATTGTTGCATAACAGATAACGTTGTTATAAATTAATATATAACAGTTTCTAAATTTTGTTATTATTTTGTGATAAAAAACCATTTTTTTACGATGAAAGAACGTTTTTCCAAGATGAATTGAGGGGGGCGCTTCAAATGGTTGAGGATAAAGTTGGTTTTGCAAAAGGTTTAGTTGATCAATACAAGAATTTGTTAGCGGATTGGATTCCACAGGAGGCAACGCTGGCGATTGCTATCGGAGACTCTTACATTTATTATGTGGCAGGTGCTTATGATGTACATTTAAACAATGGCAAAGGGATAAAAAAAGGGAGTATTGCTGAACGAGTCATTCAAGAAAGAAGAAAGATAGAAGCTGTTGTAGAAGAAGAGGTATTGGGTACACCCTATTATGGCATTGGATATCCCATCGACTTACATGGCCAACCTGCAGCACTACTAGTCATATTACCACCCAATCATCATCTAGCTGTAAAAGAACCTTTCCGCTTTATAACTGGTAAACAACAAGATGAATGGGCGCCCATCGCCATTGAAAAAGTTTCGCATTTCGAAAGCTTAAATAAAAAAAGCTGGTTTTATGCTAAAAGTGAACAATACAAAACGAACTTAACATTAAAAGAGTTACATAAACGATTACCTGATTGTTTTTTAAGAATTCACCGCTCTTATATAGTGAACATTCACTCCATTCAAAAAATAACGAGAGATTTCTCATCAAATTTAATGGTTGTTTTGAAAGATAATACTGAACTACCTGTCAGTAATACCTATATTAATGATGTGAAGAGAGCTCTAGAGTTTTGAGATTAATATTAGTGAAGTCTACCGAATGCGAAGATGCATTCGGTTTTTTATATTTAATAACTTCGGCTAATCAGGGACGTCAACGTCATGTTAAATATTCCTAATTTCTTTATTACTAGAACAACTTTACTAAATCATCTCCTATATAAATAGAATACTTTATCTCCATTTAGGGTATGAGTTTAAAGAGAATGCAATTTTCATCTTAAAACATCAGATATTTTCTCATAAACTTTCAATACTGCTATTATTTTTTTCTAAAAACGGTTGAAAAATGCTGTCAATTTTGTATAATAGATATCGTTTGAGTAAACTAAAAGTTTCGTTAAAGTAAACTTTCGATTCTTTAAGTTTACGAATAGTAAACAATCGAGGAGCAAGGTAGATGCAAATCGGCAAAAAGATTAAAAGACTTCGCCTAAAAAAGGGACTTACCCAAGAAGAGTTAGGTGAAAGAACAGATTTGAGCAAAGGTTACATCTCACAATTAGAAAGAGATTTAAATTCCCCTTCTATTGAAACTCTCTTCACATTACTAGAAGTTCTTGGCTCAACACCGAAAGACTTTTTTGATGATGAACAAGAAGAACAAAAGGTCGTCTACACAGATGAGGACCAAACAATCTTTACAGACGAAGATAAAAAATATCGTATTCAATGGCTTATTCCAACTTCTAATGAAAAAGAAATTGAACCTGTCATTTTAACATTTGAACAAAACGGTGAATTCAAACAATTTGAGCCTTCTCTCTCTGAAACATTTATCTATGTTTTAACTGGGCGTGTTCGACTTGTATTAGGTAAAGAAGAATATATCGCAACTGCAGGAAATGCGGTCTATTTCGATGCTTCAGATACTCATCAACTGTTTAATGCTCACGCAGGAAAAACCGAGCTTTTACTCGTCGCAACCGAATCTTATTTATAGTTTAGGAGGCCCCACATGACTGAAAACTCAATTATCCGCTTTGAAAACGTGTCGAAGTCTTATTCTGATGGCACTGTCGTATTAAAAGACATCAGTTTTGAATTAGAGAGAGGTGAATTTTACACGCTACTAGGTCCATCCGGTTGTGGTAAAACTACAATTCTCCGCCTAATCGCTGGTTTCATGGAGCCAACGAGTGGCTCGATTTATTTCAATGGGAAGAAAATCAATAATATTCCTGCAAATGAAAGACAAGTGAATACAGTATTCCAAGACTATGCCCTATTCCCACATTTAGATGTGTTTGAAAATGTAGCATTTGGATTGCGTATTAAAAAACTAAAAAATGCTGAAATAACAACTCGTGTAAATGAAGCATTAAAATTCGTTAACTTAGAAGGCTATGGCAATCGTGAAATTTCTGAAATGTCTGGTGGGCAACGTCAACGTGTCGCTATCGCTCGGGCAATCGTGAATGATCCTGAAATCATCTTATTAGATGAACCATTATCTGCATTAGATTTAAAGCTTCGTACAGAAATGCAATATGAACTGCGAGAATTACAACAACGTCTAGGTAAAACATTTGTATTCGTCACACATGACCAAGAAGAAGCGTTAGCAATGTCGGATGAAATTTTCGTTTTAAACGAAGGTACTATTCAACAAAGTGGTACACCGGTAGATATTTATGACGAACCAATTAACCGATTCGTTGCTGATTTCATCGGCGAATCAAATATAGTGCCTGGGACGATGATTGAAGATTTTGTCGTGAATTTCGCTGGCAAAACATTCGAATGTGTTGACCAAGGTTTAAATCCAAATGAAAAGATAGACATCGTAATTCGACCTGAGGATTTAGAAATTACTTCCCTAGAAAACGGTAAGCTAGAAGTAACTGTAGATACACAATTATTCCGCGGTGTACATTATGAATTATCTACCTATGATGAAGATGGAAATGAATGGCTTGTACACTCATTAAAAAAAGCAACAGTTGGTACGAAAATCGGACTAGATTTTGATCCTGAAGCCATTCACGTTATGCGTCTAAACGAGACAGAGGAAGACTTTGACAAGCGTTTAGAATCATATGGAGATGAAGAAGATGAGAAATAACAAAAACAGTCCATTTACACTCGTTCCATATTATTTATGGATTGCTCTCTTTGTAATTGCCCCTATTATATTAGTTGTGTATTACTCACTTCTTGATTTAAATGGTAATTTTACATTCGCGAACTATCAGAACTTCTTTACGGGCGTTTATTTGAAAATGACGCTAAGTTCATTTTGGTACGCATTTCTGATTACAGTATTTTCATTATTAGTTTCTTATCCTACGGCCTATTTAATTACTAAAACAAAGCAAAAACAACTTTGGCTTATATTAATTATTATTCCATCATGGATTAACTTACTTTTAAAAACGTACGCATTTATTGGGATTTTCGGTATGAGTGGTCCTATTAATGCATTTTTGAAAACAATTGGCATTCCAGAACAACAAATCTTATTTACTGATGCTAGTTTTGTTTTTGTGTCTGTTTATATTTTCATCCCGTTTATGATTTTACCGATTTTCAATGCATTGGATAAACTAAATCCAGCACTTATTTATGCTTCTCGTGATTTAGGTGCTTCAAAACTTACTACATTCCGTCGAGTTATACTACCACTGACAATGAACGGTGTTAAATCAGGAATTCAAGCAGTGTTTATCCCTTCATTATCTCTATTTATGATTACTCGACTTATTGCAGGTAACCGCGTTATTACACTTGGGACTGCAATCGAACAACAGTTTTTGGTTACTCAAAACTGGGGAATGGGTTCGACAATCGCAGTTTTCTTAATACTATTTATGTTCATCATCATGCTACTCACTGGTCAAAAAGAGAAAGGGGCATCACAAAATGGAAAAGCTAAGTAAAGGTTCAAAGCTGTATTTAGCTTTGGTTTTTGTCGTTTTGTATGCGCCTATTCTGTTTTTAGTATTTTACTCTTTTAACAGTGGCGGAACGATGACAAATTTTGAATCATTTACGTTGGAACATTACAAAGCTGTATTTGAAGATACACGTTTGATAAACATTTTGATTAATACAGTTGTAGTAGCATTATTGTCCGCACTTATTTCCACTATGATTGGGACTCTTGGTGCGATTGGAATTGTTTCGATACGCAATCACAAACTACGTAATACTGTTCTTTCGCTTAATAATATTTTAATTGTAAGTCCAGACGTTATTATTGGGGCATCTTTCTTGATCTTATTCACAATGGTTGGGGTTAATTTAGGCTTTAGTTCTGTATTATTAGCACACGTTGCTTTTAGTATCCCAATTGTTGTCATTATGGTTTTACCTAAGTTACAAGAAATGAGTTCTTCTCTAATCGATGCCGCACTTGATCTAGGTGCATCACGTCGTGACATTCTAACTCGTGTTATTTTACCTTATATCAAACCTGGTATTTTCGCAGGATTCTTTTTAGCTTTAACTTATTCCCTAGATGATTTCGCAGTAACGTTTTTCGTTACCGGAAATGGCTTTAGTACTTTATCCGTTGAAATCTATTCGATGGCACGCGCTGGTGTGTCTTTAACTGTTAATGCTATTTCAGGCTTAGTATTCTTTGTTACGATGTTACTTGTGCTCGGCTATTACTTCATCACAAACCGTAGTAAAGGCGCTCGTGGATCGGAGGTTCCTAAATGAAGTCATTAGTACGCTATACAGTTGGCATAATTCTTGTTTGCGCAATACTGATGTATGCTGCAAGTGTAATGGACCAAACTTCCGGTAAATCAGGGAAAGATATTTTAACCATTTACAACTGGGGAGAATATATTGACCCTGACTTACTGAAACAATTTGAAAAAGAAACTGGTATTCACGTTATCTACGAAACATTTGATTCAAACGAAGCGATGATGACGAAAATTGAACAAGGTGGTACATCTTATGATATTTCGATGCCATCTGAATACACAATTGAGCAAATGAAAGAACGTGAATTATTACTTCCGATCGATTACAAACAAATTCCGAATATCAAGAACATCGATGAAGATTTTTTGAATTTGGATTTTGACCCAAAGAATAAATACTCTGTTCCATATTTTTGGGGAACTGTAGGAATTGTTTATAATTCTAAAATGTTAAAAGGACAAAATTTCGATAGCTGGGACGATCTTTGGGATCCATCTCTAAAAGGAAAAGTTATATTAGTTGATAGTGCTCGTGAAGTTTTAGGTGTTGGTTTAAACAGTATGGGAAAATCACTTAATTCTACTGATACTGATGAATTAAAGGCAGCAACTGACAAATTAATAAAAATGGCTCCGAATGTCAAAGCCATTATCGGGGATGAAGTAACACAATTAATGGTCAATGGTGATGCCTCTGTTGCTTTAACTTGGTCAGGTCAAGCTGCTGATATGATGTATGAAAATGAAGACTTAACATACAATGTGCCTTCAGAAGGTTCGAATTTATGGTTTGATAACATGGTTATTCCTAAAACGTCAAAAAACGTTGCAGGTGCGCATAAATTCATTAACTTTATGTTAGATCCTGAAGTGGCTGCTCAAAATGCAGATTATGTAGGATACTCTACACCGAATAAAGCTGCATTAAAATTAATGGATCCTGAAGTAGTAAACGACGAACGTTACTATCCATCAAAAGAAGTTCGAAATAATTTACATGTGTACAAAAATTTAGGTAAAGAAAAAATCGGTGAGTACAATGAATTTTTCTTGAAATTTAAAATGTCCATACGATAAAATAAAGAAGCTCGGTAGGTGTAAACCTCACTGAGCTTCTTTTGTTGCTTAACATCTGAACAAGCTGTATAATTCTAACAGCGACATTAATTAGCAACACGAAATACTTCTTCAAGAAAGAGAGTAATATATGAAATCCTCTAATAAATTGGCATTGATTTTATTAATGTTTAATATGTTTATCACGATGAGTGCTGTTGGTCTTATTATTCCTGTAATGCCCACATATTTAAAACTGTTTGGTGCAGCTGGACAAGTACTCGGCTTTTTAATAGCTATAATAGCTTTTGCGCAGTTTCTGTTCTCCCCTATTGCAGGTAATCTATCTGACAAAATAGGTAGAAAAAAATTAATAGTTTTTGGTCTAATTTTAAACGGTATTGCACAAATCTCTTTTGGCTTATCTACAGAACTTTGGATGCTATTCGTTTGTCGATTCTTAACAGGAGTCGGATCTGCCTTTATTGTACCGCCAATTATGGCCTATGTAGCAGATATTACAACCATTGATGAACGTGGAAAAGCAATGGGGCTAATTGGAGCAGCGATTTCACTAGGCTTTATGATTGGACCAGGAATTGGTGGCTTTTTGTCTAACGTTAGTTTACACTTTCCATTCTATTTTGCTGGTTCTGCTTCTATCATTGCAGGCGTTTTATCTCTCATCTTATTACCAGCGACAACACCTATAATACAGAATGTTGTGAAAGGTGATAACATATTCAAGCAATTAACCCGTTCATTCCATGCATCATATTTTGTACTACTTATTGTTGTCTTTGTCTTCTCATTTGGAATTTCAAATTTCCAAGCGACTCTATCAATGTTCTTAACTTATAAGTTTTCATACACAGCAACTGATATAGCTATTTTAATGACAGTTGGTGGTTTTGTAGGTGTCATTGTTCAAGGCTTTGCATTAAATAAGTTATTTAAAAAATTCGGCGAAATGAAAATTATTTTATTTGGTCTTGCAGTTGCCTCCATTAGCATGCTTGGTATATTATTCGTTAGTGGATTCTTTATCATGTTGCTTGTGGCAACAATATTCTCAACAGCAACAACTTTAATTCGTCCTGCTGTCAATACTCTAATTTCAAAAACTGCTGGCAATGAACAAGGTTTCGCTGCTGGTATGAATAATGCATACATGAGTTTAGGTAATATGATTGGTCCTGCACTTGCAGGAATATTATTTGATTGGAATATGAATAGTCCCTATGTTTTCGGAACGATTATTCTTGTTAGTTGCTTCTCTTTAACTGCGGTTTGGGCAAAGAGAAAAACAACGCTTGCTTAATTATATATAAAAAGGCGGCTCAATCTCGAGCTGCCTTTTTAACGTGTTTTTTTATTTTTTAACAGTTCGCCAACATTGAGGTGTTCTCCATGTTTGGTTTCTTTTTTTGTTCTACGAATGCCCTTTGGAATATTAAGTAATGTAGTCAAGCCGAAACGTCTTAATGTGATATCGATAAAGAACAATAACATTGCAGTTAATACCAACCATTGTACAATGCTCTGTTGGTTTGAACTCGAAGAAGTATGCTTACGAAAGGCTTCTTCTGGATCTGTTATTTCTTTACCATTAGTTTTTGTTGATAGCTCTTTTAATAACTTCGTATTGTCTGGCTGTATTTTATATTCTGCACTATAAGGGATAGTCAGTCCCGCTTGATACATACCTTTTTCATCATTTGAAACTCTGAAGAATACTAATCCAGGTCCATGATCAAATTTCACACGTGTTTTTCCAGGCGCTAATGGTTCTTCTATGATTGATAACTCTTCACCTTTTTCATCTACAACAACTATGTCCATAAAGGCAGATTTTGCTGTCGGATCTGAAACGATAAAAGAACCGTCGCTTTGCTGTTGGATATTATAGGGTACCTCATTATAAGCAGGGAGTAGCTCTGACACGGTCGTGTTCCAAAAATCCGACCACCCTTGAAAGCGAGCCCAATCTCCACTCCACTTGCCTTTGGAATCTGATGTGAAGGCCATTGTCTTTCCTAGTCCGTATTTCCATTCAGCAAGAACAGGATCATCCTTTTCACTTTCAGCAATGACATTAGCCGTTTGCTTTGCTGTAGTAGCGATGTAAGCATTCATTTTCGGTACGCCATCTTTAAATAGACTTTGCCATTTCGTCCCTCCACCTATGATGGGATAAAACGGATTGTCTTCAATATATGTGCGAGTCAACATCGACGTTTCACGAGATAATATAGACGGAATTGTTTCTTCATCCGCCACATCATAAAATCGACCTGCTCCTGCTTCAGCTAAATATTGAAGTAAACCTCGATCAGAATCTTGGCCAATTGCAACTGTAGAAAGTGTGATATTCGCTTTTTTACCTTCTTCAATTAGTTGATCATAGGAACTATTTGTGGCTGCCTGACCATCTGTTAACAATATAATATGCTTGCGCTGTAACTTTAAATCTTGCATACGTTCATAAGCTAAGCTTAATGAAGTATAAATTTCGGTTCCTCCATTTGGTGCAACAGATAAAATTTGCTCGATCACCTGCTGCTTATCTTCTAACGGAATTGGCGGTATGATTTCCCATGGACGGTCGTCAAACGCGATGAATCCAAATGTGTCGTCTTCACGCAATAATTCCACTGAGCGTGCAGCTGCTTCTTTTGCTAAATTAATTTTGTTACCACTCATACTCCCAGAACGGTCTAAGACAATTGTTAAGCCTAGAGAAGGAATTTGTTCTTTACCTTTCACTTCCATTTCAACAGGCAAAATGGTTTCAATCGGCGTTTTAAAATATCCACCGAGCCCAAAACTATTTTCCCCACCAATCATCATAAATCCCATCCCAAAGTTTTTCACTGCCTGTTCAATCATCGCCATTTTCTTTTCTCCGACTAAATGCCCTGAGACATTATCAAAAATAATAGCATCATAGCCAATATAAGATGACTGCATTGACGGTAATTCTATCGCTGAGATGTCATCTATCTTTAACGTACTTTGGTCAATGACATTAAAAAGAGTACTTGATTTCACATCATCACCGTGTACTAATAATATATGTGGTGTTCCTTGTACTGTAGTGACACTTGTTAATTCATTATTTTCAAGGAAGGCATCTTCTGCCATTTTAAGTTGGGCCTTATATTTAATGAGACCGTCACCTTTTGCCGTATGGCGGAATGTAACTGTATTTGAGCCACTATCTAACTGTACTTTTTGTTTTTCAATTACTTTATCATTCGCCGACAATAGTAATTCACCTGTCGTATTTGTGGAAGCTTCAACTTGCACCGTTAACTGTTGCCGTTCACCTTTATATGCCACAGGTGGCGTTTCAAAAGATGTAATGGCAACATCTTGTTTTACTGGTTTATCTACTTTTACTGTATCAATTTGAATATTACTATTTTGTAGCCGACTGAGTTGATCCATTGTTGAACCCGCTGTTTCTACGCCATCTGAAAATAATACAATACGAGTAGCCTTATTACTATCTACTACATTGGATACTAGCTGTAAGGCATTTGCTAAATTGGTTTGTCCACTATCTTTAATAGCTGGCCATACTGGTAAATTGATGTTATCAGCGGTTAAGCCTAGATCAGTTTGTACTCCTGAAGCAAAGCTATAGACCCCTTTAGATTGGTAGTCCTTACTACTTTCAATACTTTCTTGAATCCAACTCGCAATATCTTTTTCAGTTCCTTCCATTGAGGCAGAACGATCTACTAAAAAGACTACTTGTTCTTCCTTTACCGGCAATAAAATATAAGGGGCACTCAATGCAAAAATAAGTAAACTGATTGCTACTACACGCATGTAGAAAATAATTTTATGTTCTTTATTATAACGTTTGCTACTTTGTAGCCATGCCCACCCAAAATACATTAGAACTGGTATGAATAACAAAAGATAGAGGGGGTGATCAATGCGTAAATCCATATCGACGTTGCACCTCCCATTCAACTAGTAATAATGTGATAATCAACAATAATAATAATGGCACTAGGGGTTGCTGTACAAAATTTGTTGCTTTCTTATCCATAGTCTCTCCATATTCAAATGAAGTCCCTTTAGTAATTACTTTCTCTTGCTGCTGTAATGTAACTACGAAGCGTTTTTCCTCATTACCCGATTTCATCATATAGAGTCCTGGTTTAGTAGGTGCGATAAAACTGTTACCATCTTCAAAGCTACGAATATATTCCCCGCCTTGAGTAAATATTTCATACCCTTTTTCTCCACCACCTGTTCCGGCCAAAGAAATAATACGTCTTTCATTCGGTGAAAACGTGCCAATATCACTACCACTACTAGCGAGGCTTTCTTTTGCACTCCATAAGAATAAAGGGAATGAAGGGTGAAGCGGCCAGTCTGTCATTTGTATATCCGCTAAGACGGCAATATGTCCTACAGGTGAAATTTGAATAAATGGCGCATCTCCAATTGTTGCAATTGTTTTATAATCTCTAAACGCAGGATACAACTCATTGACGTATACATCCTTTATTGGAGCATAAGCAAAGAGGTTAGAATCCTTCGTTTTCAGTTCTCCCTTTACTTCTTTTGCTTTTTTATCATCACGCCCAATTAAAAGAACAGGTTGCTTTTTTTGTTCTAACAACCTCGTTTGGTTTGTAACGATGATTGCATCATCCTTCGAATCTCCTAATTGTAACGATGGTACTATGCTTACTGGGAAATCCATCGCCTGAAAGGCTTTTTGTACTAATTGCTGTAACCCTTGATCGACTAAAATTTTAGATATATTCTGCTGTATCAAAATGGTTATTTCGTTATCTACTTTGTAGTCATCTTCGACCTTTAACTTAGCTGTTAGAGCTGTTTGATCAGGAAGATTATCGAAGAGAACACGTTCTTCTTTATTTGCAGGGATAATAATTTTCTTATTTGTTAACACTTTACCTGTCTCATTAGTAATTGAGATTGTTACTTGTTGTTCTTTACTCGTATCATTTTTCACTTGAGTAATCGCCTTCAGCTGACCTTCTACTTTTGTGGCACCAAAACGCTGCAATGAAATGTTCTGTAGGTTATCTGGTGCCCCTTTAACAATCCATTTAACGTCTGGTAATTCCAATGGTAATTGGTCACGTTCTATTGCATCCGTGAACAAATAAATAACTGTTGATTTCTTACTAATGAATGTTTGTAAAAAGTCTAACGTTGTTGGAAACTGTTCATTAGCATATGTAACTTCTAATGATTTTACGGCGTTTTGAATAGTCTTAGTATTAGTTTCATTACGCAATATTACTTGAGGTTCTGTTCCAGTTGTTATAATCGTAACAGCTTTACCGCCAAGTCTATTTGTTAAATCTAGCATTTCTTTTTGATGTCCCTCAAATATCGTTTGCCCATCTTTTTTTGATAGCATTGTCGCTGACGTATCTACTACCCATATAATTTGATCACCAGCAATAGATTTTGTTTTCCAATACGGCTGTAATAAAGCAATAACAAGTAAAATAAGGCCAAGCATTTGCAAATAAAATAAGGTATTTCTTTGTAAATGTTGTAAATAAGGTGAAGCTTTCGTTTCTTTCATTACTTCGTCCCAAAAAAGCGTGGTGGAAATTTGTTTCTCCACATATTTTTTTCGGAAAAAATAATAAATTAATACCGTTAGAGGAATGATTGCTGTTAATAGAAACGGTAGTTGATTAAATCCCATTTACTTCACCTCACTGTAACCATTTTGCTTTGACTAGTTGATTAAATAGAACGTGTTGGAGCCCGTCTACCACTTGCACAGTTAAATGCTGTACACCATATTTTCTACATATTGTCTCAAGCTCTAATTGATGTTCCTGTTGTTTCTCTTCATATGATCGAAGTACATTTTGTGACATTGATACATTTACACTCGATGAAGTCTCAACATCAACTAATCGTACATCCCCAGAGTAAGTTGGTAATTTTTCGTCAGGTGACTGTACTTGGAGAAGTCGAACATCCTTTGCAAATCTCGGCGTTTTACTTAAAAAAGCGCTCCACTTTTCAAGTGGTTCAAGTACATCTGAAATAATTATCAATATCGTTGCATCCTTAGGCAAAGTTTGTAAAGCATGTTCAGCAAAAGATTCGGTGAAAAACGGTTCCGATAAATCTGATACCGTCTTTTCATATGCCCTTTGATAAGTTGCCCCCTTGCGACGAAATGGTGGTGTCGGCTTGTCTACATATGAAAATGATAATCGATCATCCTTATTTAACACCATAATGCCTAAAGCGGTCGTTAGCTGTCTTGCGAATAGCCATTTTGACTCCTCACCCATCGATTTCGTTGTATCAAGTACTATATGAACACGCATCTCTTGCTCATCTAAAAAGCGTTTAATAAAGAATTTCTCAGTTCTCGCAAAGACATTCCAATCCAATTGTCGAACATCGTCACCTGGATGATATTCTCTGAAATCAGAGAAATCTAGTGATGCTCCAAATCGTTGTGACCGATTCGCTCCTTTATGATGTCCACGTATTTTTGTAGCTGTATTTAAAGACAACCGGCGAATTTTACTAGCCCATTCATTTGGCAGCAAAAAATTTGATTGCATCATACAACTTGCCCTTGCTTCATTTTTTCAAGTAAAGTATTTAGTACATCGTCAACTTGTAAGCCCGCAGCCTCTCCTTCGTAATTGAGCATTATTCGATGGCGGAGAGCTGGTTTTGCTACAGTTTTTATATCTGCAATAGACACATGATAGCGACCATTAATTAGTGCACGTGCTTTTGCAAGTTTTACAATACTTTGCAATCCACGAGGACCACTACCATACTCGATAAACTGTTTCACTTCATCAATCGTATCAGGACTATCTGGATGCGTAGCGACAACTAAATCTACCGCATAAGAAAGCATATCATCAGCTATGATTACCCCTTTCACCATTTCTTGTATTTCAACAATTTCTGTATCGTTCATTATTTTTTGTAGTTTAATTGAAATGGAACCTGTCGTTCTTTTCATGATTTCCATCAGTTCTATTTTTGATGGAGTAGGGACTAGTATTTTACAAAGGAAACGGTCCATTTGCGCTTCTGGTAAAGGATAAGTTCCTTCCATTTCGATTGGATTTTGTGTAGCTAATACAAAGAATGGTTTTGCCATTTTCTTTGTATCACCAAGAACAGTTACTGTTTTTTCACCCATTGCCTCTAGTAGTGCACTTTGAGTTTTTGGCGTTGCACGATTAATTTCATCGGCTAAAACCATTTGACTGAATATAGGCCCTTTTTGGAAAGAAAAGCGCTGATTTCCATCTACTGAACGTTCAATAACACTCGTACCTGTTATATCTGTTGGCATTAAGTCTGGCGTAAATTGAATACGTGAAAACGATAAGTCAAGAACTTCAGAAATGGTTCGAATCAACATCGTTTTCCCTAACCCTGGAAGTCCTTCTAGTAAAGCATGGCCATCAGCAAGAACAGCAAACATCGTATAATCGATTGCCTCTACCTGCCCAACGATAAAGCGACCAATTTCCTCTCGAACAACTTGTAATTTTTCACTCATCGCTACATATTGCTCCGGTGTGTATGACATGGATATCCTCCTCTATTTGTTTTCAATCGTAGAAAAATAATTTTGAACAATATTCTGTAATTCTTTTGGTAATTGCAGGCGATCTGTTGTTTGGAAATACGAATCTTTATAACTTCCAACGACTTCTTCATAAGGTCGTATTGATCCTTTGTGAACTGGGCCCTTTTCTGTTTCATGAATTTCTGCAGCACTACCCTCACCCATTTTACCGGAGTCTACTGATGTTTCCCATTTACTGCCAATACGATCTGGAATTGCTAGCAAATTACGATTGCCTTGACCAATTCCTGCCCCCTGACCAGTGCTTGAACCTGAACCATCGCCTTGACCTTGACCTTGGCCTTGACCTTGACCTTGGCCTTGACCTTGGCCTTGGCCTTGACCTTGGCCTTGACCTTGACCTTGGCCTTGACCTTGGCCTTGGCCTTGGCCTTGGCCTTGGCCTTGGCCTTGGCCTTGACCTTGACCTTGACTTTGATTTTTTCCATTCTGATTAGGACTACTTTGCGTATTTGATTGAGATGTACTACTATTTTGTGAGCTACTTCCATTTTGATTAGAACTCTGACTAGCATTGCTATTTGAAGTAGCCGATTGATTTTGATTTTGAACATTAGTTTGCTGATTTTGCAACGCCGATTGAAGGGATTGAGATAGTGGCTTTCCCTGTTGACTCATCGCAGTTTGTGCATCCTTCGCCTTATTCATCAATAAGTCATTCGCTTTTTGCAAATCGGCTAATTCTTTCATTTCCGCCTCTGATAATCCATTTCCTTTGCCCTTTTCATTGCTTTTGGCTATTTCCTTTTTCTCTATTAATTGCTGCTCTTTTAATTGTAATTCCTTTTGCTTTTTCACGAGCTCACGCAACGCTTCTTCAGATGTTTTCGTTTCTTTTAGCTTTTCCTGTAGCTTCGCTAATTCTTTTTTTACTTCTTCTGATTTTGCCTTTTTCTCAAGCTTTTTCACTTCTTTTTTCATGTCTGAAATGATCTTATTTTCTTGCTCTGCATCTTTTGCAGCTAATTGCGTTGTTGCTGGAAATAAAGTAAGAGCGAAAATCGCAACGGCTATTAAAAAACTACCTAATATGAAGGGTACGTTCAGAATTTTCTTCTCTCTTGCTTTAAATTTGAGTAACGCTGTTTCAGCATGTTCATCTGTCTGTTTCAATAAATGTTGAAACAATGGCGTCGATGTATCGTCTACCGAAAAAACTGCTCGTAATTGATTATGAGGAAAATAGCCATCAAGTGCATATATTGAATGCTCTTTTGATGGCTTCGTCCACAAAATATAAAGTACCCAAGAAACAAAAATTACGGTAGCTACTATGAATGCAATTTGTGAATAGTAAGGAAAAACAAAGAATCGAGAAACGATCATTAATATAAAACTAACACTCAATGCGACTAGTAGTCCCAACTGAATTTTAGTAAATAAATGCTCAAGAAAAAGGCTCGTTTTTGCCTTTTTCAATGCGTGTGCTAAACGACTTTGACCGTTCATCGATTACCCTCCTCATTTCGCTTTTTTCATGTTAACACGTAGTCTCTTGATTGCTATAAACAGACAGACAAAGGTTACAATTGAATAGAAAATTAAATAACCTGCCCAAATTGGAAAATGAATCTTCGTCACTTCATAGAAACTCTCCAACATTTCAGGGCTAATGAGTGTCATCATTAAAGCAATTGGATTAATCGTACCCCAAAAATAAGCAAAAATTGATGGGTTACTTGTCACACCCGTTGTGCTTGAAACATTCATCTGCACTGAGATTAAAAAGAAAAACGCCGTAACACCTGTTAAAAATAGCATCGATCCATACGTTACTATCATAGAGAGAATAGTTTTCCTAAGTATTGTCGAGAACATGACTCCAATACTTCCTATAGCAAGCATTGTCAAAATCAAAAATGCGAAGATAACAAGTAATTGTGTAGGTGAAACGCCACCAAATAAAAACACTAAACTATAAATTGGTAACCCTGCAATTAATAACAGTATTAAAAAAACGATGGATGAGCTCATTTTCCCAAAAATGATTTGGAAAGAAGATTGCGCTGTCGTTAGGAGAATATTTAACGTTTGTTTTTCACGTTCAGAACTAATTGAACCGGCTGTCATACCCGGCGTAATGAACAATGTTAAAGCTAGTTGGACAAAGGTCAACAAACTAAATAAAAGTACGCTTTCTTGCGAATTAATAAAACCACTTAAATTAAACTCCATTGATACAAAAATGAAACCAAAGACAAATATGCTAAGTGCTAGTAAATAAAACATGATGCCTGAAAAGCTTTTAAAGGCGCGGAATCTTAGCTTAAGTTCTTTTATAAGCACTGGATTAGTGAACAACGATCTCATTCTTCATCCACTCCCTTCGTAATAGCCATAAAGACATCTTCTAAATCTTTTTCTTCTTCCGCAAATGATAATATAGGAATATTTGCAAGTACTGCTTTTTTCAACAGTTCCATTTGCTCTTCATCTGAACCTCGATAACGGAAACTTAATTGCTGTTCACCTGTTTCAATTCCTGTTACAAAAGGATCTTCCTCAAAGAAACTTATAGCTTTTTCAAAACCATTTTTCAGCTTTACAGTCAATACTTTTTCACCTTGTAATCGTGTTTGAATAGCTGCGACTGATCCATGAGCTATTAATTTCCCATTATCAATAACACCAATTTCATCACACATCTCCGCAAGCTCAGGGAGGATATGCGAAGAAATTAAAATCGTCTTACCCATTGATTTTAGCTGTTTCAAAATATCCCGCATTTCTATTCGAGCACGGGGGTCTAGACCCGATGCCGGTTCATCCAAAATAAGAACTTTAGGATCATGAATAAGTGTTCTAGCTAAACAAAGACGCTGCTTCATACCGCGTGATAGTACATCTACATATTCATAACGTTTATGTGTTAAATTGACTAGTTCTAATAGTTGTGGAATTAACTTCTCACGCTCCGCTGCTGGAATACCATAACTTGAACCAAAGAAATCTAAATATTCATCTGCCTTCAATTGGTCATAGACACCAAAGAAATCCGGCATATATCCAATTAGTTTACGAATCTCCTCAGATTGTTTCGTTACACTTTTACCATTAATCCATGCATCACCAGCTGTTGGTTGCAGCAATGTTGACAAAATAGAGAATGTCGTTGACTTACCCGCCCCATTTGCTCCAACAAAACCAAATACTGTACCTTCACCAATTGAGAGATCCAGTCCTTGTAAAGCATAAAAAGAACCGTATTTTTTTGTTAACCCTTTAATTTCTATCATTCTTGGACCTCTCCTTTCAATTGCAATTCTGGTAACACAGTCCTCGGATCATTATATTTCCCTACATTCTTTATTAATTTATAAACAACTTGACCATCTTTTGAAATATATTGCGATACGTCTTTATCTACTATAGATCTTGCATCGGATACTTCTTCAAACTTATCTTTTTTCACATTATATAAATTGATTGTTAAAGTTTGCATATCGGTATTGGCTAGTTGTAATTCTGTCCATTTCACTTTCTTATCTAAAATGGAATCAGGTATTGTCCAATTCACATCATATTCGCCATCATCAAGATACCAAGAATTATTATCCTCAAAGGTTTGTTCAACGTACCCGCCCATCGTTGAATTAATCTCCTTAGTCATTGCGTTTGCAGGTAATACGAATTCACCAGATAAATTTGTTTTGGGATTAAAATTTTGGACAATTAAATTCAATGAAGATCTCTCAGCTTTTTGCGTTTTTAATTCAATTGGTAACAGCGCTTCATCTACCCATGCCACAATGGCTGGTTGATCATTATCAACTAACATTTGATAAGCTAAGTTTTGAGCACTCTGCTGTCGATTTTTTATAAGCTCTTTTTTATTTTTTGCTGGTTCTACTCCTACCATGCCCATTTGCATAGGCGGTAATAATATAGACCCATTAATTGTTTGAGTTACTTTTAATGTCTCATCTGGTTCAATATCACCTAGTTCCAACCACTTTACACCTGACCAAATTGAAACATCCTTAATTTTAAATGGGAAGTTATTTTTAACTGTACCTTTCACAGCCCCATTTTCTACGTCTAACTGGATATCTAAACGACCAATATCTTTAATTTGCGTATGACCAACCAAGCTATTTACAGCCCAATACCGGCTATTTCGAATCGTCAAGGATTGATGGTCGGCATATTGTTCCAACACCGCCTTTTGATGTACATCATTTAAGCTTTTGAAACCTGAATATGTAGTAGACATAGTCATTGATGTATCTTTTGGTGCCGTAAATTCAAAATCACCACTGCGATTTGATAACAATGCTGATGCATAGATACCTGATAAGCTATTATCCCCATTAACTTTAAATACAGCAGTTTGCTGAATTTGCGGATTTAATAGACGATCTTTTGCCCCGTACCAAAAGATGAACAATGAAGTGACAATTGCTAATACGGGAATAATCCACCATGCATGTTCTCGTTTATCTTTATTTTTTAGTAAGAAATAGAGTACTGGTCCTAAAATGAATATATATATAACAACAATCACTAGTAATAAAATAGCAGAGACTTGGAATGATGGAAAAATCTCATTTTGACTGACTAATTCCCAATTCATTTGACTTATTGTTGATTGTAGCGACTGGTTATTAACTTTCAAAGGAACTATTTTTTCAAGAAGTTTTGTGTAATCATCTTCTTTTGCCAAAGGAGCATTTCCTAGAGAAAAGGCCGTTTGAATAACCTCCCCCTTACCAACAGCAAGTGTAGCAACAAGCGGAGATTGATTTGCTTCTAATACCATTTCTGCATTTTCATTTAATTTGGCTTCGTAAGCTGTTACGTTTTCTTTAAAATTACCGCCTTTTGTTAACTTTCTGAGTGTCTCTTTAGATACTGTTCGCTCTTCGCCTAAAGTCAACGGCAAATATTCTTTCAATAAACCAACTTCGGCATCTACGTTAATAGAAGCTCCGATAATTGCTTTACCACCATTTTTCACCCATTCAATAATGGCTTGTTGTTGTTCTTCTGATAAGTCAGCTAATTTATATTCGTCAATGACAAGTACATCCCCCGCTGACCAAGACGCTGCTTTTGATGGTATTGTGAAGTTAGTTAACTGTGCAACATCTATTACTTCCATTCTAGTTGCATTATTTTTGCCGAGTTTAGTGAAGCCTAATAACCGATCCGCATTACTTGTTAATGTGAAAACAATTGGAATATCGGCTTCAAGTAGTTGTGGATTGATATTTGCTTTACCAGTGTACTCAATAGATTTCCCCTTTTTCCAACCACCTTCATAAAAATGAATCATTTGTTGATTTGATCCATTCCCAATGTAAGCATCAGAAAACTGTTCGAATGCTACTTCTATCGACTTCGTTTCATTTTCTCCAATTTCTACAGGGATAGCGATACCACTACCAGTATTATAGTCCTGCATTGAGTCAATAACGATATCGCCAGAAAATGCTGTTCCTGTATTCTTGACTGTTATTGTAAGAGGTAATCCTCTGTTATATTTTCCTTTATTTGCAAATCCAACTGATGTCTTCACATCAAGCTTTGGTGCCGCAAATGCTTCCATTTGAATACCTGGTAAAAAACTAAATATTAATAAAAAACATGAGACCAATAGTAATAACCTACTTCGCAATGGAAATTCCCCCCTCTTTCTTCTTTTAAATTAATACGTTTTTTTAGTAATTTGGTTGCATAGATAACAAAAATATATATTTTTACAAAACAAGGAAAATATTTCTTATTATTTAAAATGATCTTTTAATACGCAAAAAACCTATAGTGCAAAATTACACTATAGGTTTTTATTATTTATAAACAGTAAATGAACGTAAAAATTGTTCTACAAATTGTATATTAACATTAACTAATTCTTCATCTGGTTGTATAGCAGAATGATGAAGACCATATGGCGTATTTGCTCCTGTCCAGAACATAGCACCTGGTAAGTCTTTTAAAAAGAATCCAAAATCTTCGCCAGTCATTGCTGGTGGGCATTCATAAGCTACAACCCCAGGAAACTGCTCGGCAAAGCGTAGTAAATCATACGCACAGTGCTCATCATTTTCCACTTGATAATAAGATGAACCATAATCAATACTTACTTTACATTCATATGCTATTTCAGTCGCTCTACAAAGTGCTTCTATACGCTTTTTAATCAACTTCATCGATTCTGCCGACATCGTTCGAATTGTACCCTCTAGCCGTGCATCTTCAGCAATTATATTCTGAACAGTACCCGAAGTCATCTTACCTATCGTTACTACAGCGCTATCTAAAGGATTTATATTCCGACTGACGATTGTTTGAAGTTGAATCATTAGATTAGCAGCTGCTACTGTCATATCTCTCGTATTATGAGGATATGCCGCATGTCCACCTACTCCCTTTAAATCGATAAAAAGCTCAGAGGTATTTGCAAATAGCATACCTGGTCTAGTTGCGATAGTCCCCACAGGATATTCAGGAGCGATATGTAAGGCGAAAATAGTATCAGGTACTAAATCAAGTCTTTCTCTTTGTAGCCATTCAAGCATAGGCTTTGCACCACCTGGACCTTCTTCAGCTGGTTGGAAGTATATAATTACAGTGTTTTCTGGTTGATTTTCTGAAAAGGCCTGTACTAACCCTAATGCGATAGTCATATGGAAGTCATGGCCACAAGCATGCATAAAACCTTGATGCTCTGAAGAATAAGCCAATCCTGTATTTTCTGAAACCGGTAGACCGTCAATATCCGTTCGCCAACCAATTTTCAACTGTGGATTTGAGCCATTAATCGTCACAATAATACCCGTTCGCCAAACGTCAATTTGAATATATGGTTTCCACAATTTTTCAATGATCGTGAGTAAATACTTTTGAGTTTTTTCTTCCTTAAAACCAACTTCCGGAATTTTATGTAGCTCTCGTCTAATTTCCAGTAAACTTTTCATCTTATACACCTGCTTATAATTTACGAAGATCTTGCATAATTTCAGTTTTTGATTTTGTTTTCTCATCAATTTCTTTAATGACTTTTGCTGGCATCCCTGCAACTACTGTATACGGTGGCACATCTTTAGTAACGACTGCTCCTGCTGCAACTACAGCACCTTCTCCTACCCTACAGCCTTCTAAAACAACTGCATTAGCACCAATCATTACTCTATCTTCAATAATAACTGGAGATGCGGAAGGTGGCTCGATTACACCCGCTAACACAGCTCCTGCTCCAATGTGACAATCTTTTCCTACCATTGCACGCCCGCCTAATACAACATTCATATCAATCATTGTACGATCGCCAATTTCAGCTCCAATATTAATGACACTCCCCATCATAATGACACAATTATCTCCTATAGTAACTAGATCACGGATAATAGCGCCAGGCTCAATACGAGAGTTGATACCTTTTAAGTCAAGAGTTGGTACCGCAGAATTTCTTCGATCATGTTCAACAACAAAATCGGCAATTTGTGCTTCGTTAGCTACTAAAGCTTTTTCAATTTCTGCCCATTCGCCAAATACAACAGCTGAATTACCTTCACCAAAAACTTTACTTCCCTCACCAAATGAAAGCTCTGCTACTTTTTCACCTTTTACATAAACTTTCACTGGTGTTGCTTTTTTTGCATTAGCTAAATAAGCAATAATTTCTTGCGCGTCTAATTTCTGCATTGGTTACGTCCTCCTACTATTCTGAAAATATGGACTAATTGTACACGAAAAATAATAGTGTTGTCATTTCTTTTCTTCTGCACTATTCGAATAATCATAAAGACATTCTGCGTGTTTTTTCACAAGGTCTACAAATGCTGCTACTTGGCGCAATTCAAAAGAAGATTCATAACCAATAAGCCATGTATCGCGTGTTAACTCAAACTCCTCTTCATTATTCGTCAGGGGGATCGTATTAACATCCTCATGCCCACTTAATGTAATAGAAGGTAAAATAGCGTATCCAATTCCGTTCAATGCCATTTGTTTGCAAGTCTCAATTTGATCTACCGTAATTTGCCGACGAGGATTAGACTTAAAATGACGTTGCCACCATTGTTGTATTTCCTGATAGTAATTAGAATCACTTTTAAATTGAATAAATGGACGATCTGTTTCGAAAACTTCATCAATCTCTTTAATTTCTTTATCAACTAAGTACAACGTATCACGGAACAAGTGAATCTTCGAGCCTTTCCAATCTGTATGTCCACGCACTATACCTACATGCGCCTCTCCTTCATAGAGAGATTTAACAATTTCTGAGCTCCAACCTGTGATCAGTGAAATTTTAGCCTCGGGATATTGTGTCATGAAATCTTTCAATACTTTCGGTAACCAAGTATGCCCTACAATCGATGCACATGCTATTTTCAATGTTCCGTGTACTTTCGAATTCAACGACTGAATCATTTCATAAATTTCTTCTTTTTTTGAAATTGTATCAATCGCATATTGTATGACTAACTCCCCTGCTGGTGTAGGTGTTAATCCTTTTTGAGAGCGTAAAAACAACTGTGCTCCCCAATCTTTTTCAATGGATTGTAAACGTTGAGAAAGTGCAGGTTGGGATAAAAATAAACGTTCAGCTGCTTTTCTCATATTGCCTTCCTCAGACAATACTTTTACAATTTGAGCTTCTGTTGTTGTCATCGAAAAGTAACCTCCTGTTCGTCCATATATGGCTTAAATCATTTATTATAAATAAAGAAGGCCCCATTAATGGCGACCTTCTTTCATTTTGTCATATTAAGAATTGAATTGATAGATGTGTTTTTTTAGCTGTTTTAATATTACACGACGTGTCATAATCCCCATAAAGGTACCTTCATCATCAATTACGCATAAAAATGCATGATTAATTACAAGGTCTAACGCTCTTTGGAAATTATCCCCAATGTTTAATGTAGCCACTTTCTTATCCATTATTTCATCTACTTTAATATCTGTTAATCTCTCATACTCTATATGTTCCATTCCCAAAATTGGTTCTGTGATCATACGCATGCTTAGCATGCCATGCAGACGGTATTTTGCATCAAGCACAGGTATAGACGAATAGCCAGTTTTCGTTAGGACAAGCAAGGCGTGCTCTGCATTATTCCCCATTTGAACATGTGCAACTTTCTCAGAAGAAATGATAAAATCAGTAATTGGCATTTCAAGGAACTCTCTGCTATTTAAGGACATCATAGTATTCTACTCCTTTTTCTGTTCCTCGTTTTAGAACAGCAAAATACTTATTAATCATATCACAGTCCCTCATAAAATTTCCATTTCTACAAATAAATTTTTAATACAACATAATATAAATCCGCAAAATTGTATATTAATACAACTACACTAATAAAAAGATGTGAAGAGGGAATACTAAATATCCCTCTTCACATCTTTATATCCATTGGTATTTCACGATATTGTAAAAAATTACAATGAAAACAAAAACAAAAGCTAGGCCATATACCCAAATAATTGGATTAAGCATCGTTGGATTATCTTTAACAGCTTGACTAATCGGTTGATCATTATTATGAACAGCTTGTTGCTCCATTTTCGCAATGCGTCTCGTATAAGCATACCCGATACCGCAAATAATTAATATTACTCCCATTAATGGCCAAGTCCACGTATCCATAGCGTCACTTCCTTCTTACTTGTTTCGCTAAGTATGTGCATTAATTTGCTATTTTAGTCCCTAGAATGGATACTGATTTAAGTGTTGTCCACCATCAAGGGTGACAACTTCCCCATTCATGTAAGATGCCTTATCTGACATCATAAACGTTGCTAAATCAGCAATTTCTTCCGGTTTTCCTAATCGACCAAGTGGCACTGACTGTAATGTACGCTTCGCTGCTTCTTCAGATTGCCATAACTTATCAGCTCCGCCAGTTCTTTCAATCGGCCCAGGAGCAATTGCATTAATTCTGATACCATACTGTCTTCCCCATTCAACCGCAAGTGTTCTAGTTAAAGATAATACGCCAGCTTTTGCTGCTGCTGAATGAGCAACTCCTGGACCAGCATCCCACGCATATGTTGCGACCATATTAAGAATGGAACCTTTTATTTTGTTATCCATCCAATACTTTCCTACTTCTTTTGAACAATAAAATGTGCCATTTAATACGATATCAATAACAGATTTCCATCCATTAGGTGATAAATCCTCAGCACGAACGATAAAGTTTCCTGCAGCATTATTTACCAGGCCGTCTACTTGCCCAAAGGTATCTACTGCAAACTTTAACATTCCTGTAACATGCTCAGGTTGCCTTACATCCATTTGGAAGATGGCAATATTGTTCCCGTCTCTTGAAATTTCATCCTTTGCGTTTTTTAGACGCTCTAAATCACGACCTGTAATGACAACGTTTGCACCTTCTTCTACAAACGTCTTTGCCATGTATTTCCCCATTCCATTTGAACCGCCTGTGATAATAATTGTTTTCCCCTTTAACAATTACGATTCCCCCTTTGAATGAATATTCATTCATAATTTTACCATACTTCGGAATTGCTGTCTTTATTTCGGAATAAAAATAAAAACCTTAATGGTTGTTAGCTCATTAAGGTTTGCATTTATTATGTCTAACAAAAATACATTTCGGTAATACTTTCAATCGGCACTGGTCTGCTAAAATAGTAACCTTGTGCCTTTTCACAATTTACTTCTTTTAAGATTTCTACATGATCTTTTTTCTCGACACCTTCAGCAATTACTTTCATACCTAAACTATGTGCAAGATGAATAATTGTTTTTGCTATTGCTTCATCTTTTTCATCTTGTTCAATTTCCTTAATGAAAGACTGATCGATTTTTATAATATCAATTGGGTATCTTTTCAAATAGCTAAGAGAAGAATATCCTGTCCCAAAATCATCAATAGAAATAATTACACCCATTTTCTTTAGTTCTTCTAAAATTGTAAGAGTTTCATGGATATTTGTCATTGAACTTTCGGTAATTTCAAGTTCTAAAGATTGCGGGTTTAATTCATATTTGTAAATATATTTTCTAATAGCATTAGCGAAAGCTTCTTGTTTAAATTGCTTGGATGAAATATTAACCGCAATTCGAACATCTATAAATCCTTTAATTTGCCATTCTTTTAACTGAATACATACTTGATTTAGAACCCAATCGCCTATCTCTAAAATGAGCCCAGAGTCTTCTGCAATGGGAATGAATACACTTGGAGGCACTAAACCAAACTTTGGATTATTCCATCTTAGTAATGCTTCAAAACTATTTATTTTCCCAGTATCTAGATCCACTTGGGGTTGATAATGTATTGATAATTCGTTTTTTTCAATCGCACGTCTAAGATGAGATTCCATTACTGCCCCATTATTAGAAGTGTCAAGCATTTTGCTATGATAAAAACGAAATGTTGAGGGTCCTCTCTCTTTTACGTACCTTAGTGCTTGATCTGCCTTCTTTAGTAACACATCAAATTCCACTCCATCTGATGGGTACATAACACCACCGATAGAACCTGAAATATTCAATTCTAGCTCATCTATACAAAAAGGCTTTTTGAATAGTGCTAATACCTTTTCAGCAAAGTTTTCCGTATTATTGACATCTGATTGTTGTAAAAGAAAGATAAAATCATCACCATTTTGTCTATAGATTTGGCTATTAGCATCTGACAGAGTAGAGAGTCTTTGCACAACTTTCTTTAACAACTCATCTCCTTTATTGAAGCCGATAGAGTCGTTGATCTTTTTAAACCGATCCAAATCTAAAAGAATTATCGCCATCTGATTACCCCGACACTTGGCAATTCTTTCTTCTTCTTTAAAATGCTCCTGTAATGCGTGTTTATTCCAAATGCCTGTTAATTGATCGTGATATGACAAGTAAAAAACAGTCTTACCAGATTCACTATGCCTTGATATATCGCGCAATATAAGTTGTATTTCTTTTACTTCATTATTATCAATAATTGGGATACTTTTTACGTATACCACTATTGTTCTACCCTCGACATTTTTAATACTACATTCGTTTAATTCTATAGGTTGCTTTTGCTCGAGTGTTTGCTCTATCAATTTCAACAGTTTTAACTTATCTCGCTTGGATACAAGTTCTAAATAAGGCAGTTTTATTAAAGCATCTTGTTTATATCCAAATATAGAAGTTGCAGCTCTATTACTATTTATAATTTGCCCACTTTGATTAATCGTAATGACAGGATCTAAATTGTGATCCATTAGCGAACAATACATTTCATTACTAATCACTTTAGTAAATGACAAATAAATTACTTTGTGTTGTGTCGTTGTATCTGCAATCACACCAACATTAAAGGTATGTAGTATCGTTTTCTTCCTTATTGTGATCTGCTTATTATATGGTTCTATCACTTCACCTTTTTGTAATAGGAAATCTTCTAGATTAGTTCCCATTTGAAGTGTAAAAAATGATGATGCAAGCACTTTATGTTCAAATGTATGTTCAAAAAAAGTTTTGAACGATTCATTTACGTATGTAATCCAATATTGATTGTTTGAATCTTGCTCTATTAACATTGTCATGGATTCAGGATACAACCTTGAAAACTTTTGTATAAAATCTAGAAATTGTTGAGGACTCAATGATGAATTATACATATAATGCCTCCATTAACAGAAGTAGTCTACTATGTATTATCATAATTGATTTTTATTCGATTGAATACAATTTTATTTATTCTTTTATATCTATTGGCATATTATCTATATTGGATTTTAAAAAAGGATATTTCAACTAAGGGAAGAAGACTATCGTCATATTAACAAAAGTCTTCGTTTATAGAATATAATGCATTATTCTTCATCTATTAGGACACGGTATGCTTCTTTTAAGAAGATTTCCTGACTGTTTATACATTTATCTCCATCTTTTTTCTCGTTATAATAGTAAACACCATTCTCATCTTGAATGCGTGCCTTAACATTATCACGGAACTGAGTCTTAATAGATTTCATAATACGTTTTTTTATTTCAGTATCAAAAATTGGGAATAGTATTTCTACACGTTTAATCATATTTCTTGTCATCATATCTGCTGAAGATAAGTATAATTTATTTTCTCCATTATGATGGAACCAATATATACGTGCGTGTTCAAGAAAACGCCCAACAATGCTTATCACTGTAATATTTTCACTAATCCCTTTGATACCCGGGCGTAAACAACATATCCCACGGATAATTAAATCTACTTTTACTCCCGCAATTGAAGCTTCATACATTTTCATAATCAGTTCTTTATCGGTTAATGAATTCATTTTCGCTCGGATATGTCCTTTACCATACTTCAAATGATAATTGATTTCGTCATCAATTAATTTGATAAATTCAACTCTAATATCATTAGGTGACACCACAATGTGATGGAAGTTTGGCTTCTCCGTATATCCACTTAGAAAATTAAAGAAGTTCGTCGCATCAATTCCAAATTTCTTTTTCGTCGTTATAATACCCATATCCGTATAAATTTTCGCTGTTGCATCGTTGTAATTTCCTGTTCCTAAATGGACAAAACGCTCAATCTTGCTTTGTTTTCTTCTCACAACTAGCGTGATTTTTGAATGTGTTTTTAAATTATGCATACCATAAATAACTAGACAACCTGATTGTTCTAATTCCTTTGCCCAGTGTACATTGTTTTCTTCATCAAATCGTGCTTTTAACTCCACTAGAACTGTTACTTGCTTTCCATTTTCAGCAGCGAGCTTTAATGCTTGAATTACTGGTGAATTGCCACTGACACGATATAATGTTTGCTTAATGGCTAAAACACTGGGATCATTCGCAGCTTCCGTAACAAATTCCACGATAGGAGTAAAAGATTCATATGGATGATTAAAGAAGATATCCTGAGTTAACGCTTTCTCAAAGATATTTTCATCCGACCTTAAATCTTGAGGTGGCTGAGGAATGAAACTTTCATATTCTAAATGCTCTCTGCCTTCACCTACAAGTTTTACAAATGAAAACAGAAATGTTAAATCTAAAGGGCAATCTACACTATACACTTCCGCTTCCCAATCTTCTAATTCGTTCAGCAGAAATTGAAGTACTCCTTTATCCATTTCTCCTGTACGAACTTCTAGTCGAGTAAGGGCACCCCATTTACGCTTTTTCAATTCTTTTTCAATTTCTAAAAGTAAATCACGTGCACCTTCTTCATGAATAGTTAAATCTGCATTACGTGTTAGTCGGAAAGATTGTACAGATTTAACATGATAACCATAAAACAATTTATTAATATTAGCACTAATTATATCTTCAAGAAGTACCACTGAGATTTCATTCCCTTTAGATGGTACTTGAATGAAACGTTCTAAAACAGATGGTACTTGGACAACTGCTACTTTTTCACAAAACTCTGGCTCTACATTGTCTTGTTCTAAAAGTATTATCATATTTAAAGTTTTACTGATTAATGTTGGAAAAGGGCGATACGCATCAACTGCTACAGGTGTTAACACTGGAAATATTGTCTCTTCGAAATATTCATTGATAAAATTAGTCTGTTCTTCATTTAGCTCTACTATTTTACGCGTATGAACATTCTCTTTTGGTAATAGTTTTTTCATTAATTCTTTATAAATTGCTGTTTGTCTTGAAACAAGTGCTTGAGTTTTCTCAGAAATCCGAGCTAATTGTTCCTTTGGTGTTAAACCTGATTTATTCTCCGGTTTATGAAATCCAGCTTTCACCTGATCTTGTAACCCTGCTACACGTACCATGAAAAACTCATCCAAATTTGAACTGAATATCGCCAAAAATTTCAATCTCTCAAGTAATGGATTTTGTGCATCCTCTGCTTCCTGTAACACGCGTTCATTGAATGCTAGCCAACTTAACTCACGATTGTTGTAGTATTCTGGTTTTGTAATTTCTGTATGCTTAACTTGGACTAATTCCATTGTTTACCCTTCCTTTTCTATAAAGTGTAGTGTTACTTCCCCTTTAAAAATTCGATTTAAATGCTTCTTTTGGCGGTTGGCTTGATACATTTCTGCCATAGCATTACCTTTTGTGAAAATCTTTAGTTTTACATTATCGCCCGATTGTTCCATAGCAATCGATTCGACAATATTTCGTTTCGAGGCATCTAATGCATAGACAAATTTAAGTAACGCTCCGATATCACGCATTTTTTTAAACTCATCCTTCGAAAACCACTCCATAAATGGTTCCGAATAACGGCTGAAATCATCCTTGTTCTTGTAAGAAGCAATTAACGCTAAACGAACACGCTGACCATGGTTTATCCCATCAATTGAGCGATTGGACAGCAAGTAGAATGTATGTTGACTAGCTGCATCAACTTCAATGTACTCGCCTATATGAAACAATCTAGCGGCTTGCTTCAACATATGTAAATCTTCTGCATTATACAAAAATGCCCCTATTTTACAAACTTCAAAATAAGCAATTCCCGTCAGTTGTACAAAATGAGCCGTCTTTTCTAAAGGTTTATCAAATTCTGCAGCTAAAAATTTTGTACTCCTCTCAAAAACATTGTATTTGTTAAAAGCTGTAGGATTGTCCTTTAGTATGCGATCAATTACCAGACCTTCACGTAATCCTTTTCTACTAAATTGAAATGTTTCACTACCCACAATATCCATCAACGCTTGAAATACTATAATCACAGGTGTAATAATATCTGCACGATCACTTGAAAGTCCATCAAGTTGTTTTAATTCTTCGTATGTCAAAGATGTTACTTCGCGGCTAATATTTGTGAAGTCCTCTTTCGTCATCTCATATTGGTGGATACCTGAAATAGGATAATCCTTTTTACGTTGATCTAGCTTTGCCATGTTACGAGCACTTCCTCCAATACCGATAACAGGCAACTGAGCATCTTTTAGCCATAGCAATGTCTCAAAGTTACTTTTTGCAAATTCATAAATCTTTTCGCCATCCTCATTTGTCATTGTGTCACCTTGGATAAATTGTTGCTTTAAGGACACGGATCCAAACGGAAAACTATGAGAACACTGCAGTTCTTTATCTTTAAAATAGGTTAACTCAGTACTACCACCCCCAATATCGATTGTTATAGCTGATGGTGTTTCTAATGTATGGGTAACAGCAAAATAGCCAAAATACGCCTCCTGCTCACCTGATAATAACTCTATCTTTATCCCTGTATTGTTCCACATACGCTCAATAATTTCGGAACTATTTTGTGCTTGACGAATTGCAGCAGTTGCAATGGCTCTTAGATCTACTATGTGATAATCATTTAAAATGTCTTTAAAGAAAAGCAATACTTGTTCAAGTTCCTGTACACCTTCTTCAGACATTACATTATCTACTTGTAAATAATTTCTCAGACGGGCTACCGATTTAATATTTTCTACTTCCTTTAAGCCTCTTAGCGGATCATACGTATAAAGTACAAGTCGGATTGTATTTGAGCCGATATCTATAATAGCTGTTTTAAAATAAGTCATTTGGGGCACATCCTTAGAATTTTTCTTGTCTCTCTATACAACGGAGAGTAATATTGGTATTATAATGTATATTATAAATTGAATGCTCTGAATTTTCTTCTAAACACAATCAATTACAGACATTAACTTAAGTAGAAAGGCGGTATTTTATGCAAAGAGAATATTGTGATGAACAACTAGCTACTGCTATTTATACTGTAAATAGACACGCAAAAACTGCACCAGACAACAAACCTCTTTACGAGCTGAAACGCCTTGCACTTGAGAAAATGATTCTTGACAGTAGAGCGAAAAAAATTGGTTTACATTTTGTAAAAAATCCTCGTTTTAGTAAGCAACAATCATCAGTACTCATTCAATGCGCAGATTACTATTTCCATACTCTACCGAAAAAAGATGACTTTGCTTCATTACCCCATCTAGGACATCTTGATGACAGCTATCGTAACCCCCAACGTAAAATGAGCTTAAACACAGCTAGAAATGTATTAAAAGACTATTTAGGAATAAAAACCCAACAAATAGTAAAAAAAGGAACGGGTAGTAGTTCAAATCCCAAAAAGAAGCCTATAATTAATAATACAAGTTATTTCTACGGACATTAGATGCTCTAATAATTATAAAACCGGATTCCTCATTTATTAAGGTATCCGGTTTTTTGCATTCATATACTTATAAGATATACTGATCTATTTTTAAGATGAGCTCGGCAATCTCTGGTTTACTGATTTGATCTTCAGCCCCGACTTGATCTCCTTTATGTCTTAAATCATCTGTTATTAAACTAGAGAAGATAATAACAGGTAATTTTGACAATACGGGATGGGTTTTAATTTGTTTTGTTAAATGATGACCATCCATTTGTGGCATCTCAATGTCTGTTACGACTAATTGCACAACCTTCGAAACATCATTTTCTTTGTCTGCTAAAGCCAATAAATAATCTAAGGCGTCTTTCCCATTCTCGAAGAATTCTATATTCATATAACCTGCTTCATGCATAGTATCGTGCAATAATTTGCGTAGTAAAGGTGAATCCTCCGCTATAACAATTTTCTTCTCTGAACGATTACGATCACCTAGTTTTTTTACAGACTCTACACTAATACCCGAATCAGGGTTAATATCTACCATAATTTTCTCAAAGTCCAATAGTAGCAGCATTAAATCATCTTGTTTAATCACTCCGATGACTTGCGAACCACCACCCTGGTACATATCAGTAGGCTTTTCTATTTGATTCCATGAAATACGATGAATCATAGTTACATTATCAACATGGAAGACAACGCGTTGTCGATTAAATTCTGCAACAATATATTTTTGTTGCTCATTAAAAACACCAGATAATCCTAAAACTTTTTTCATATCTACAACTGGTAATACTTCTCCACGTAATTGAATTATTCCTTCAACATGTGGATGAGCATGAGGTATAAATGTAACTGGAATTGGTTGTATAATTTCTTTTACTTTAATAACATTAATACCAAATTTATTGGAACCTACTTCAAACTCAACAATTTCAAGTTCATTTGTTCCACTTTCTAGTAAAATACCCTGACTTTCTGCCATTAGGTAAGCCTCCTTGAGTCACACTTTTCTTTATTTCAATTGTAACATACAAGGGCCATTACTCCTATACGGATTTAGTGACATTCGGGCGAACTCTTATGTGAATGATCAGGCCAATTATAGTTAACACAATCAAAGTTGACAAAGCTATACGGCTAGCAAGAGTTCCATAGTCCTTTAGTAACAACGTCACCGTTCCATAAATAGCAGGACCTATAATTGATGATACCTTCCCAGAAAAAGCGAATAATCCAAAGAACTGCCCTTGTTTTTCTTTTGGGCTAAGTTCGATAATATATGTTCGAGATGTTACCCACATGGACCCTAGAGAAACGCCAAACATACTTCCCGCAATCCAGAACATCCATTGCTTTAATGCAAATACCGCGATCACAAGGGATACAATCATTAACAATGCTACATAAGTTATCGCTCTCTTAGCACCAACATTTTTAGTAATGTATCCAAATACTAGTGAACCAACAATAGTGGATACAGTAGATACTAAGTAGAGAATGATAAATTGCCCGGAGGAAAAACCTACAATTGCAGTTGCATAGACAGCCATCATCGCAATGGTGGTTGCAATTGCATCATTTAAAAAGAAATAAGCAATCATAAAAGTGAAAATAGCTTTATAAGCACGCATCTCTTTAAATGTTTTTATTATTTCTTTATAGCCAGATAAGAAAGAATTAACTTTCCGTTGTTCCTTAGGAATTGGTTTATCTTTGTTAATAAAAAATAATGGTAATGAAAAAATCAAATATAATACCGCTGTAGGAATGAATGCACGATGGAAATCTCCATCACTTACAAATGGATAAACTAGCAAGCCAACAATCGTACCAAAATAACCAACCGCTACTCCATACCCAGATATAAGAGGCATCTCTTCTTTCGTTCCTAAATCTGGCATCATTGCATCATAAAATACTAAGCTAGAATTAAAGAAGAACTTTGCTATAACAAAACTTACAACAACTAAAAATAGACTCATAGGTACTCCACCAAATGTAATTTCTGTCTGCCAGTAACTAAATATCCCCATCATAAAAGTGAAGATTATGGAAATCGATGAAAACCATACGATAAACCTTTTTTTGAGCCCAGTATTATCAATCCATACTCCAAAAAGCGGTGAGAATATTACTAAGAAAAGGCTCGCTATAGCATTTGCATAGGAGATAAAAGTACTGGCAACTTGTTGCTTTACTTCATTTGTTCCAAGTATTTCATCCATATAAAACGGGAAAAATACCGTATTAATATTGGATGAAAAAATAGTATTCGCAAAATCATAAAATGCCCAAGACAATATAGGTAACGATAAATATATTCCCCATGGACCTCTTAATATGGATTTCTGAGACCCTACATTCATCATATCAACCCCCATCTTTATAACTATTCCATATTGAAAGAAGAATGTCCTGTATTTCAAAATAAATTTACAAAAACCTTACATTCAATTGTCGAGTTTCCTACCCAAATAATCGAACAATGTCATATTTTAATTATTTCTTCATATATATGTTGATAGAATTATTGATATTAATAATTAAAAACCGCTACTGTGAAAAATTCACAGAGCGGTTTTTGGACCAGTGTTATTTATAATAGTGAATCAATGCTTGTGTACCATTATCCTCATAACCTTTACTAGCTATTTCATCATACATTTTCTTTGCAAGTGAGAGACCAGGTAAATCTAATTGCATTAGCTCTGCCTCTTGTAAAGCAATCTTCATATCTTTTATAAAATGCTTTATATAAAATCCAGGAGCTAAATCCTCCTTCACTATACGAGGTGCTAAATTACTTAATGACCACGAACCAGCTGCTCCTGAAGAAATAGAAACCAAGACATCTTCAATATCAAGACCTGCCTTTTTACCATAAGTAATTGCTTCACATACACCAATCATATTTGTTGCAATCGCTATTTGATTGCACATTTTTGTATGTTGACCTGCACCGGCCTTTCCTTGATAAATAATATTCGTTCCAATCAGATTAAATAGCGGTGTAATTTTATTAAATACTTCGCGTTCTCCACCCACCATAATCGAAAGCGTTCCATTTTGTGCACCGATATCACCGCCTGAAACAGGAGCGTCTAAAGCCTCCATATGTAGTGATTTCGCATGATCAGCAATTTTTTTCGCTAAAGTTGGCTGGGAAGTCGTCATATCAACGACGATTAAACCTGCTTGTCCATTTCTAAATATTCCACTTTCATCGAAATATACTTCTTCAACATCTTGCGGGTAACCAACCATCGTGAAAACAATATTTGATTGACTAGCTACTTCCCCAGCCGTCTGAAACCAATTTGCTCCTAATTCAACAAGTGGTAAAGCTTTTTCCTTTGTTCTTGTATAAACATTTACAATATGTCCTGCATGCAAAAAGCGCTTAATAATGCTAGAACCCATTACCCCTGTACCTACAAATCCAATATTCCATTGTTCAGCCATCAAAATTTCCTCCATTATTTATATATATACTTTTTATTGTATCAGATAATTTTCCGAATTGTATGTCTTCTATTATATACTCACAAAAAAAAGACAGATGCATTAGCACCTGCCAAAGAAAGGGGGAAATGAGATTGTTGCTGTGTTCATAATTATTATTTCCTTTTAGCATAATTTTAAACCTATTCTTTTAAATAATTAGAAAATTCACTGAAAATAAAAAAGAGCACTAGGAATTTTCCCTAATGCTTAACATTTTCCATTGTAAAATTATAATCATTCATCTTGTCGACATTCTGAAGTTGATAAATATTTAATAAATGATCTAGCTTTTTACTCAAGCGGATGGTTTCGATATTTGAAAAACCATGTTCAATTCCAGAACGGATCATCATTTCTCTTGTAGATTCTAATTTTTTTAAGATGGAATCAGACATTTACCATCCTCCTCTCAAGCTAAATTCTGTTCATTATTATACTATTATTCCCACTTTTTCGGAGAAGAAACTTTCGACATTTTTCGACAAGCTAGCTCCTCGCGACTTCCATGTATTGATAAATAACTTGACCGCCTTGTTTTGCCACACCACGGAAATGTTTGAAGTCTTCTCTCTTCACTAGAACTTCTCTAAAGGCATAAAATTCATTTTTATCAACCGTGATATCTTTTCTAGTACCATTTTTTAATTCGTCCAACATATCATTATATGAATTCACTACATAATCTTCCTTTTTCTTTGAAATTTTCTTTTTTTTAAAAATAATAATAGAAAATACTTTACCTCAGACGTATTTTCGTGCAAACTGTAAAGTATTAGTAGGTGAAGGAGCTGAATTTCTATGAAAATCGCTGAAATCGGAAATATCATTGAATTTAACGACGGTCTACAAGGCATTGTTGAGAAAGTAAATGAAAACTCTGTTATCGTCAACCTTACTTATATGGAAAATTTCAACAGCCTAGAAGTTGAAGAAAAAACAGTGGTCAATCACAAACGTTATAAAATATTATACAGTAACGAAGTTTAAAAAATTGTTCAATGCCCCCTATGAATACATATGTAACATATACGACATACTTATAGCAATTACTATTCGTTAACAGTATACTTTACTAGACATTGGGCATCTAAAACAATACAATGGTTGTATTTGAGTCTGCGCCGTCCCTCAGAATCTGAAGGACGGCGTCTCTTTTGTACAAATGCTAAAAATATGTTAAAAAAGAGTAAAGACCTTCTTATATATCAAGTTGGAGGTGATTATTAATATGAAGAAGCACACGAATATTTTAGTGCTTATTCTTTCATTGGTATTCATATACGTTCTGCTATACTTTAGTTTCGATCAAAAAGCTGTATTTTGGTATCTATATACTTTTACAATGCTAATTGGTATGGCTTTTGCATTTGCATTTGGAAAAATTGAAGACAAAATCAAAACGTGGGAATACTTACTATTTGGAATAGGTTTTGGAACGATTATATATGGCCTATTTGCATTAGGTTACCGTTTACTACCTTTCCTATCAGAAGAACTTCTGACAACTGTACATCAATTTATCAAAACATTCGGTCCTAGTACTTTATGGCACTATATACTACTCATTTTGATTATTGCTACCGCGGAAGAATTATTCTGGCGTGGTTATGTACAACAACAACTAAAACAGTATATGAAGATGCCTTATGCTGTTATTCTAGCAGCAAGTTTATTTGCGATGTCGCTTGCAGTAAGTGGCTTCTGGTTAGGTGTATTAGCTGCTTTCATAACTGGCATTATTTTTGGTTTCTTATATGAATGGAAAAAAAGCATGCCGATTATCATTGTCGCTCATCTTGTCATGATAACACTATTATTCCTATTATTTCCACTATATTGATTTTTAAACTATCAAAAAACCAATCGATCCAAAATCGATTGGTTTTTTTCTAATTTCTTTTAATAAGATAAATCTTTTATAGATAGACCCATTTTTTTTAATAATGCAATTGCTTGATCTTTTTCTTCAGGCGAAAGGGCATTTGTAAGCTCGTATAATTGTTCCTCATGTCTTGGGAACAATTCATCCATAAAAGCTTCTCCTTCAGGCGTAATTTCAGCATAGGTGATACGACGATCTGATGGACAAGATATACGATTTAAGAAACCTCTTTTTTCCAATTTATCAATTACATATGTAATTGAACCACTTGCTAAAAGAATTTTATTTCCTATTTTCTGTAATGGTTGTCGTCCCTTGTGGAAAAGTAGCTCCAAAACCGCAAATTCTGTTGGGTTAAGTCCATTATCTTGAAAAAATTGATTTGTGCATTCATTTATTGCTTTATTTGCTCTCGATAAAACAATAAATAGTTTTAACGATTGTTTTATTTCCTCTGATGTCATTTCAATTCATCCTTCATATCCATTATCTTGATTTAAAGCTATTATATCGATAATGTTGAAGCTTTGTCAAAATAGACTAATGAAAAACCCATACACCTTTAGCTTGTGTATAGGCTTTCTACTTTTGGTTCATACTGAGGAATTGAAGGGTCTACTCCTAAAGGTAATGTAATTTCAAAGCTTGTCCCTTTTCGTAATTCACTAAACACTTCAATATTACCACCGTGCTCTTCAATTGTTTTCAACACAAATGGCAGGCCTAGACCTGTCCCACTTCTTTTCGTAGAATAAAATGGCATGAAAATCTTTTGCATTTCCAAGTCGCTCATACCTGAACCACAGTCTTTAATCGTCAGCTTCATTTGTCCCATAAAGTCAAAAGTTTGAGTAATCGTTATATCGCCACCATCTGGCATTACTTCTATAGCATTTTTAATAAGATTTATAAGTACTTGTTTGATTTTAAAATCATCCGCATATATATATCCCGGCTCAAAATCTGGTTTATTATATACAATATTAACGTTTTTCATTAAAGCATTTGGTAACATTAACTCAAGAACTTTAGTTACAATTCCACTTAAAGATAGCATACTCTTTGTCCATTCTTTCGGTTTAGACAATACTAAAAACTCATTGAGAATCGCTTCCATTCTCTCAAGTTCACTATCAATAACTGATAAATAGCGTCGATTTTCTTCAGTCGCACTTATTTTCAATAATTCAGTAAAACCTTTTAAAGATGTCATCGGATTCCGTATTTCATGTGCGATACTTGCAGCAAGCTCCCCTAGAATGTTTAGGGAATCTTGATGTTCTACTTGTTGTTTTAAATGCATCATTTCTGTATCATCACGAATAATGGTCATGTGAAGTTCTGATGTAGTATCGTAGGTGCTTACAATATTAAGATACCTAGTATATTCATTTGCAAACTGAATATTAAAAGTATGTTCTGCTTTACCTGTCGTCAATAACTTCTTAAAGAAATGTTGAATTTCATTTGTTTTCCCATGGAATATCTCCATTAAAGCAGTTGTTTTATTGCCTAGAAGTGCCTTCCTTGACACTTGTAATAATTCTTCAGCCTGATTGTTAACTTCAACAATAGTACCATTTTTATCAGTTAATATAATGCCATTTGTAGAATAATTAAACACATGATTAAATTTCTTCTCACTATCATTTAATAGACTAAAAGTCGGCAATTCTACAGTAGATCGCTCAAATCGCACCATCATGACATTAAATTTAATATAATGGAAGCCTGTAATTTTAACTCCTTCAATTATATTTTGATTTATATTTAAATTAAGTACGCATGCTGCATGCTTTTCATTGATTAAATCATGAATAAAATGTTGCCAATCTGCTTTAAAAGACTCTTCTACAATAGTTTCTAAATCTACGCTCAGGTCAATTGCTAACATTTCCTTTGCAGGATTATTAATTCTAATCAATTTGCAATTAGTATCTAAAATTGTAAGCGGGTCTTTTATTTCCTTAAATAAATAGTCAAACGTTGGATTAGTACTACTCGTCATACGCTGTTTCACCGTACCTTTCGTTTACTTCTATAACCCTATGCATCCTATTAGAATAGTATGCAGATATAATCGAAAATAAAAAGGTCACAATAGAGACACAAACGTTTTTATATAATATTCAGATTATTCCACAAAAAATAATATATAGGAATAGGTATTTATACTTATATTGCGGAAATTTCACAATATTGTTACAATCAATAACAGTTACACATATGTTACTTTCTCATTAATAACAGCCTACAATAAGCCGTTTTCCAAAGGAGTTCACTAATATGAACATAGTACTAGCAACATTAAATGCAAAATATATCCATACAAATATTGCATTGCGCTATTTAAAATCATTTGCTACACCCGAATTCGACCCAATTATCTCTGAATACACTATTAAAGACCCTTCTTTTAATATTGTTTCTGATATTTATCAAAAAAAACCTGATATCGTGGGTTTTAGTTGCTACATATGGAATATCGAAGAAACTATTCGCGTCATTAGAATGTTAAAAAAAGTAAGTCCTAATACAAAAATCATTCTTGGTGGTCCTGAAGTATCTTATGATGTGCATGATTGGCTACGTCGACTTAATGACGTGGATTATATCATTATGGGTGAGGGCGAATATTCTTTTAAACAGCTCCTTTTCCACTTAAATGGAGAGCTACCGCTTGAAGAAGTCCCAGGAATTTGTTATTTAAAAGATAGTAAAGTTATCATTCACCCTCAGCCTAAAAAAGTCGATTTACGCGAAATGCCAAGTCCTTATCGCTTAGAAGAGGACATTCCTGATATCCCAAAACGAATTTCATATATTGAAACAAGCCGTGGATGTCCATTTAGCTGTCAATTCTGCCTATCATCCATTGAAGTTGGAGTCCGATACTTTAACCGTGAAAAGATAAAAGAAGATATTCGTTATTTAATGGAACATGGTGCTAAAACGGTTAAATTCGTCGACCGAACATTCAATATTAGCCGTAGCTATGCAATGGAAATGTTCCAATTTTTAATCGATGAGCATAAACCAGGTGTAGTTTTTCAATTTGAAATTACAGCTGACATTATGCGACCTGAAGTCATTCAATTTTTGAATGATAACGCACCTAAGGGGTTATTCCGCTTTGAGATAGGTGTCCAATCAACAAATGACTTAACGAATGAACTTGTTAAACGAAGACAAAATTTCGAAAAACTATCTCGTACAGTTACTATGGTTAAAGATGGTGGAAAGATTGATCAGCATTTGGACTTAATAGCTGGGTTACCTGAAGAAGATTATGCTAGTTTCCGTCAAACTTTTAATGATGTATTTGCAATGCGTCCCGAAGAGTTACAACTAGGTTTCTTAAAACTACTACGAGGTACAGGTTTACGATTGCAAGCGAAGGAATATGGTTATGAATATGTCGATATGGCACCTTATGAAATTTTCGCTAACAACTTATTAACATTTGATGATATTTTGCGTATTAAACAAGCAGAAGATGTATTAGAAAAATATTGGAATGATCATCGCATGGATCGTACCGTAGAATATCTAGTAACAGAAGTATTTGAATCGCCATTTGACTTCTTCCAAGAATTCGGTACATATTGGGAAGAACGTGCATGGTCTAGAATAGGTCATCAGCTTGAGGATTTATTTAACCGTTTACTTCAATTTTTACATGACCGTGGTGGCGTAAATTTAGAATTAGTAACAAACTTAATGCAACTTGATTACTTAACAGTCCAACAGTTCCAACCTCGTAAAATTTGGTGGGATAAACGCGTTTCAAGTGAAGAATCCAAAAAGCTTCTCCAACAGTTGCGTGAAAACCCTACAATCGCTGGCGAAGAATTTGCTTCATTCCAATTAAATGAAAAGGAATTATATAAACATACTTTACTCGTTCCTTTCTCGCTTGATTATGAAGCATTAGAAAAAGGGCAGCTTGCAGCACAAAGTGGATATTTATTAACCTATTTCAGAAAAGATAATAAACCTTACTTCACAACTATTTCAGATACTTTCATTTCTTAATAACAAAGCAGAGCAAATACCATTTAAATTGGCTTTGCTCTGCTTTGTTTGTCTTTCGATAAAAATGTTAACTTTATCAATCAGAAAAATCGTCTGCGTTTTAACTTAATGTTAGAGCGTAGACGACTTTCAGCTAATTATCCAATAATTACTCGTTCTTTTGGATAATGGTATTTCGTTTTCTTCGCCTTTCCTCCAAGAGAATATAAGAAGGATATAAGGCCAACTCGACCAATGAACATGAGTAACATCATGATTACTTTTCCAATTGATGATAAATGTTCTGTCAATCCAAGTGACATGCCACAAGTTCCGAATGCGGACGTAATTTCGAATACAATTTGAGTTAAGGTAGCTTCTGGCTCCGTGATTAATAAGATCATCGTTGCAACAAGTACCATTGCTACAGCTAAAATGATAACAACATATGAGCGGTACACATCAACAATATGGATTTCACGATTAAAAATCTGGATATCTTCCTTACCTCTTGCAAAATTAATTAAAAATAAAATTGCTATCGCAAATGTAGTTGTCCGTATCCCACCACCAACTGAACTTGGTGAAGCTCCAATGAACATTAAGAAGCTTAAAAAAACATCTGTCGCTTCACTGAATTTCGTGACGTCTATTGTCGTTAATCCACCTGAACGGGCTGAAATAGAATGGAACATCGCTGAGAAAAATGCTTCATGCCAGCTCATCCCTTTAAACGCATGAAACGACTCAATAACAAGTATTACGAAAGTACCGAATATAAATAAGATTGCATAAGTAACTGTCGTTATTTTAGTAAATAATGAGAAACGGAAATTTCTATTTTTATTTTCTAAAAACGCTTTAAGTTCAATCAATACAGGGAAACCAATTGCCCCTAAAGTAATTAATAACATATTAATTACTTGTACAAAATAATCACCGTGGAAAGGTACTAATGACATACCAGTTAAATCAAAACCACCATTTGTCGTTGCAGAAATAGCCCCGAAAACACCATGTAATAATGCTTCTTTGAAATTGTCGAAATATTGCACGAAATAAAGCGTTAATATGGTAGCACCTATCAGTTCAATCGTTATTAATATTTTCACGATTTCTTTTATTAAATACACGACACCTGATATTTTCGTTTGGTTATGATCGACCATTATTAGTTGACGTTCACGCATCCCAATCTTCTTCCCGACAAGTAACCAAATAAAGGTACCTAAAGACATAATCCCAATTGCACCTAATTGTAAAATAAGCAGTAACATAACAATACCAAAAACTGAATACGTTTCAGATATATTCGTTACTGTCAAACCGGTTACACTAACTGCACTAACTGCAGTAAATAACGAATCAAGTAACGAAACTTCTACACCTGGTTTATGTACACCCGGTAACCTTAAAAGTACAAAAGAAATAGCAATGGCTATAAAATAATATGAAACAATCGCTTGGAATGGTGTTGCACGCCGATTGATATCTTTAGTAAACCCCATATAAATCGAATCCTTTCAATCTTGAAAACAAGATACTCCCTATTGTATGAAAAAGTAAGAGAAAAGGAAAGTACCTAAAAATATTCTCTCTATAACTTTTCTATCTTCTCTATTCTGCCCTTTTTATCCAAAGAAAAAACCCTATTACCATAATATTGGCGAATAGGGTTACGGCTAAATTATTCTGTTGCATCTGCCTTTTTCTTATTGCGGACACCTACAAGGTAGCCACCTAATGCTAGTACAAGAAGTACAATCCAGAATGTCATTTTCCAAGGAGTTGAATGAGGGAAATGCTCATCTAAAATCGCTACTTTTGGATGTGCTAATGTTAATACTAATAATTTCACTCCGACCCATCCAACGATTAAAAACGCCGCTGTTTCTAAAGATGGATAAGATTGGAGTATCTTAACAAACCATTGTGCTGCAAAACGCATAATAACTAAGCCAATAATACCACCTAAGAACATTACAGCGAACTGACCACCATTAATACCACCAACGTGTAATTCACCTAGTTCAGGTAGTGTTACAGCTAAAGCTACTGCGGCAAGCATTGAATCAATAGCAAAAGCTAAATCTGCTAACTCTACTTTAAATACTGTCATCCAGAAGCCAGAACCTGGTTTTTCTTCGACCTCTTCATCCTGACTCTTTTTCTTCCAATGATCATATAAATGTTTGAAACAGATAAATAGTAAATACGCTGCTCCCAACGCCTGAATTTGCCAAAAGTTCACTAGGAATGTAATCATAAATAGCGCAGCAAATCGTAATACAAACGCACCAAGTAAGCCGTAAAATAACGCTTTTTTCTGTTGAACAGGTGGTAAGTGTTTGACCATAACAGCCATAACAACCGCATTATCTGCCGCTAATAAACCTTCTAATACTATTAGGACTAATAGTACCCATGCATATTCCAATAATATAGCATCCATCCAATTTCCTCCTTTTTCAAACAAAAATAAAAGACCCATGCCTAATAAAAGGCAAAGGTCTCGCTTAGCAATTTTAAAAATTCATTTGCTCTCATAACCGATGGCGGTTAAACCATGTAATGACGACTATGAGGTAGGTTTCCCTATAGCTACTCCCCTTTGACAAAATGTCAAAAGTAATTAAGTTTGTTTGTGACTCTATTATAACTGATTGAATTAAAGAAGTAAACTTTTTTTCGGCAAAAACTACTTTTTTACATTGAGATAGTTATTAGCTTTACTTAATTTGAATCTGAAAGACTTTGTTATTTTTATGTTCATTATAGAACTCTACCATCACAGGCATCGATTGAATGAAATCCTTACATTGAACAGCAGTACCCGCTAAAAGTTGCTCAGCTATCCTCGTATCAAATGATGCATTCCACGTTAAATAGTCTAGAGTCTCATACTCAACCCCCAGCGCCTTACGCACGGCTAGTATACTCATTGATTTTCTAGCGAGACTTAATGGAATACGACCTTTTGGCTTCTGACCAGTCATAGTAAGTACCATAGCACGATATATTTCTTGGACAGGATGCGGGTTTGGATCAGTCATATGCACCGTCTGTCCGATAGCTTCGTAAAGAGTACTCAAATAAACAACACCATTCGTTATATAATCTATAGGAACCACATTTAATCTGGCATTCGATTGACCAATATATGGAATAATCGGGAAACACTTTAATCGATCAATCATATTCAGAAAGAAATATGGACCGTCAAATTTAACTGTTTCTCCAGTTTGTGAATGTCCTCTCACGATACCAGGTCGAATAATTGTTACTGGTACAGTTGCCTTTAATTCTTCTACTAAAGTTTCTGCTTCGAATTTCGTTTCTTCATAGTAATTTTTAAAGCTAGTTGGGCGAATTAATTCTGTTTCTCTTAAAATTCCTTCACGGGTCCCCGCAACATATGCCGTACTAAAATACATATAACGTTGTATATTTTTAATTCGACTAACAAATTCATTTACCATTGAAGTGCCTTGAACATTTACTTTCCAAGCAACTTCTTTTGGTACCACTAAATCATAAATAGCAGCTAAATGCCAAACGACATCCACCTTATTCGTTAATTCTTCCAGTTGATCATTATTAATATCTAAATTTGGTAATGTAATGTCACCTATTATAATAGTTATTTGTTTATCCGGATACTCTTTTAATATGCACTCCGCTTCAGCTTCAGCACGGTGCTTCTCCGTTATTAATACCACCGCATACACTTTATCGTACAATTCTTGTTTAAAGGCTGTACGAACAATTTGACTAGCAATAAAACCAGGGAATCCTGTAAAAAAAACTGTAGCCATCCCATCCACCCCTTAATTATTATGCTTTTCTCTTTTTATGCAAAAAACGTGTTTCACGATCAAATAAACTGTAAACAATCGGGACAATATAAAGAGTTAAAAATGTAGAACTTACTAATCCACCGATTACGGCAATCCCCATTGGTTGATTCATTTCAGTTCCTTCACCTAAACCGATGGCTAAAGGTATTAATCCTAGAACAGTCGTTGAAGCAGTCATTAATATTGGTCTTAAACGATCTCTAGTAGAAGTAATAATGGCTTCATAAGATGGTACTCCAGCAGCTTTTCGCTGATTAATATAATCCACAAGTACAATACCATTATTCACTACAATTCCTACTAAAATAAGAATACCAATAATGGCAGTTACCCCGATCGGTGTATTCGTTAACACTAATGCAAGTGCCACACCAATAATCATTAATGGTACGGTGAACATAATGACAAAAGGATACTTAAACGATTCAAACTGAGCCGCCATTACGATGTAGACAAGTATCACTGCTAATACAATTGCTAACAGCATATCGTTAATTGATTCATCAAACAATTCACGATCTCCACTAAATTTAATCGATGTACTACCTGGAAGATGGAGCTCTTCAATTACTTTATCAATTTTTTCTCCTGCTCCAGTTAATGTTTGTGTTGACTTATACTTTAAAATAAATGCAACGGATGGCAGTTGGTCCGTACGTCTGATGGATACTGGCCCTTTTTTTACTTTCACTTCTGCTACATCCTGTAATTCAACAAAGTCGCCTGTAGCACTTCGCAATTGCAACTTTTTTAATTGCTCTATACTTTTTTTATATGCATCACCGTAGTTCACAACAACCGATTGTACATTATCTTCTTTTGTCAAAATTTGAGTTGCTGTGACGCCTTTTGTCATTTGTTGTACGGTTTGTGCAATTTGGGCGGGCACAAAACCTAATTGTGCGGCCTTCTGTTGTTTCACATTTACTTGTATTTCTTCAACTGTATTATTAAGATCATTTTCAACTTCGGTAATATCTGATATTCCCTCTATTTTCTTCTGAATATCCACCACTGCCTGATTAAGGCGCTTATGATTTGTGTCAGATACTCTAAATGTTAATGTATTAGGAGCAGAGCCAGATGCCGATTGCATATTAAAACTAACATCTGCCCTATTTCCTACTTCCTGTTGCACATCTTTTTGTAGATCATCTACAAATTCAAATACAGAGCGCTTCCGTTTATCAAGTGTTACTAATTTAACAGAAAGTTCCGCTTCATTCGATTTAGAATTCCCCCTCGATTGTGTTTGTTGATTCCCTCCGATGAGGCTAACGTAAACTGCAACGTCTTTTTCTTTTTTCAATCGCTCCTCTATTAATTGAACTACTTCTTCAGTTTTCGAAAGCGCGGAGCCATTTTGAAGTTTCACAGAAATTGAAAAGAACCCTTCATCAGTCGATGGCAAAAACTCCATGCCAGTACGGGTTAATCCAAAAATCGAAAGTACAAGTAAAAATAGAGTTACAGCAAGCACTAAGAATCTATGTCTTATCGCCCACTCAACAGAATTTTTAAATGCAGTATATCGTTTGGAATTGCTGCGCTTTTCTTCCGTATCTCCTGGCTTTATCTTCAACATATGGCCAGCGATCATCGGCACAACTGTGAGTGCAACGACTAAAGACGCAAATAAACTGAAAGAAATAGTCAAAGCAAATTCAGTGAAAATCTGACCAATTAATCCTGTTATAAAAATAACTGGTACAAACACGGCTACTGTCGTTAGGGTAGATGCAATAATTGCTATAGCTACTTCTTTCGTTCCTTCAGAAGCTGCTTGCTTTGATGATTTCCCCATCCCTAGATGGCGCTCAATATTCTCAATTACGACAATCGCGTTATCAACAAGCATGCCTATCCCTAAAGCAAGTGCTCCAAGTGTTAATATATTTAACGAAAAGTTGGCGAAATACATAAGAACGAATGTCACAATGACAGAATACGGAATTGCAACAGCTATGATAATAGGGCTACGAATGCCTCTTAAAAAGACAAATAGAACTAACATAGCAAAAATCCCCCCATAAATGAGCGATGAACCAATATTATCAATTGCTAACTTTACATAATCCCCCTGATCAAATAAAATATCAGCCTTAACTCCTTCATACTGCTTTTGGGTTAATAAAGTATTTAATGAAGTTTGGAAATTCTGTGAAACTTCCGCTGTATTAGCTCCCGATTCTTGTAAGACAGACATTAAGACAGCTGGATGCTCATTTGCCCTAGTAATCGTTGCAGTTGGTTGCTCAGCCACTTTTACACTTGCAATGTCTTGTAATTTTATTTCATCACCATTTAAAGGGTCCGTTTTTACAATAAGTGTTTTTATATCGTTTACTGAACTTAAAGTACTTAATACCCTCACTGTCAGTTGCTGTCCTTGACCCGTTTCAATCGGATCTCCAGGTAGTGAAACATTGTTACCTTGAATTATTTGTACAATATCTGCCTGGGTTAAACCATTGTTTGCAAGCCTGTCCTTATCTAATGTTATACGCATTTCTTCAATAAGAGTCCCTGAAATATTCACACTTGCAACGCCTTCAGTTCGTAGTATTTCTTTCTCTAGTTTTTCTGCTAAAATGCGGATATCTTGATTGTCACCAGTTGCTTGCAATGTCAGTTGAATAACTGGAAATTGAGCTGGATCAAACTTTAAAAATTGCGGACGATTAGCTTCAGACGGGATAGGCGTTTGATCTATACGCTGTAACACATCCGTTTGTATTTTATTAATATCTGCCGACCAATTGAATTCAAGCATCATAAAATTTGCACCCTCTTGAGAAGTCGATTGGATCGATTTAATTCCAGGCAGGGTTGATAATGTACTTTCTAAAGGTTTTGTTACCTTTTCATTTACTTCAGCTGGACTAGCTCCTGAATAATTTGTAACGACAACACCAATTGGCGGATTTAACTCAGGAATTAGAGTAACTGGGATTTTGAAAAAAGACACTGCGCCTAGAATAATCACGAGCAACATCGTAACTATCGTAAAAACTGGCCTCTTGATGGAAAAATCACTAATCTTCATTACGCTCCCTCCTTTTTACTCATTCTTTTAATCATATTGAATTATTACTTTAACTACAATTCTTTTCTGAAAATAATGATTTTTCTAAACTTTTATTAGCCTTGTATCATACATACTATTGACATGTTTAGTGTGAGTTAAATCTAATTGTGAAACTTTTAAAATTTATAGCGAAATAGACTATGAAGAAAAATCTATTTCATCATTACTATTTCTCAAACAAAACATAAAAAAAGCCGTCCTATCTAAGTAGGACGACTGCATGTAAAAATTATAATAAGCTATAAAGATCAATATTTTCGTTTTTATCTTGGAACCAGCGCATTGCGAATTCATTTTCGAATAGGAAGACAAGATTTTCATAACGATCGTGTACGAGCATGCTACGAGGACCTGTCATAGATTCTTTAACGTCAGCTTCATTTTGAATCCAGCGTGCTATTTTCGAGCCCATTGGTTCCATTCGAACATCTACGTTATATTCTGCTTTCATACGGTGTTCGAATACTTCAAATTGGAGTTGACCAACTGCTCCAAGTATTACTTCTTCTGTATGCAAAGTTTTGTAGTATTGGATAGCACCTTCTTGTACTAGTTGCAAGATACCCTTATGGAAGTGTTTTGATTTCATAACATTTTTCGCCGTTACTTTCATAAACAATTCAGGTGTAAATTGTGGTAGTCTTTCGAATTGGAATGTTTTTTTACCGCCAACAACGGTATCACCAATTTGATAGTTACCTGTATCATAAAGACCAATAATATCTCCAGCCACAGCTTTATCAACTGTTTCACGATCATCAGCTAAGAACTGAGTCGATTGTGTTACTTTAAATGATTTATTTGTACGTGATAAAGTCATGTTCATCCCACGTTCAAATTCTCCCGATACAATACGTACAAAGGCGATACGGTCACGGTGAGCAGGGTTCATATTTGCTTGAATTTTAAATACAAAACCTGAGAAATCTTTGTCTAAAGGATCGATGATTTGCTCATCTTCTGTTAGACGAGGTTGTGGTGTTGGAGCAAAATTCAAATATGTTTCTAAGAATGTTTGTACACCGAAGTTTGTTAAAGCTGAACCAAAGAATACAGGTGTTAACTCTCCTCTTGTTACACGTTCTGCTGAGAAGTCATTACCAGCTTCATTTAGAAGCATTATGTCTTCCATTGCCTGTGTGTAGTAAGATGTTTTCTTCATTTCATGTTCAACAGCTAACTCACCATCTTCATCAATTGGTAAGAATCGCTCATCTTCTTCTGTGCGGAATTGCTCAATTCGTTTGTTGTAGCGATCATAAATTCCTAAAAACTCTTTACCCATACCAATTGGCCAGTTCATAGCATAAGACTCAATACCAAGAACTTCTTCAAGTTCTTCCATCAATTCAAGTGGTTCTTTACCTTGGCGATCTAATTTATTGATAAATGTGAAGATAGGAATACCGCGCATACGACAAACTTTGAATAGTTTTAACGTTTGTGCCTCAATACCTTTTGCTGCATCCACAACCATTACAGCGCTATCTACTGCCATTAACGTACGGTACGTATCTTCCGAGAAATCCGAGTGCCCTGGTGTATCCAATATGTTGACACGGCGACCATCATAATCAAATTGCATAACTGAAGATGTTACTGAAATTCCACGTTGCTTTTCAATTTCCATCCAGTCAGAAGTTGCAAATTTACCTGTTTTTTTCGCTTTAACTGTACCTGCATCGCGAATTGCACCACCGAAGTACAAAAGCTTTTCTGTTATCGTTGTTTTACCAGCATCCGGGTGAGAGATGATGGCAAACGTACGACGAGATAATATATCTTGTTCAAGATTAGAACTCATTTTCCAGTCTCCTTCTATCCATTATGTTTCATCTTAAAACTAAAAATGTTAAGCCATACTGAACCGAATACAGTTGTCAATATAAGTTTTTCATTGACAAACTCTATTCGGTGAGCGTGACGTACAATTTATTTTTTTCTATTATTGTAGTCCATTCTCCATGCGCTTATCCTGTTATACATTCTTAACCCTACTATTATAACAAAAAAGAGCATACATAGTTAGCATGCTCTTATCTAGATTGTGTTATTTTTTGACGATTAGTGATTGTCCTACATAAATCAAATCCGATTTTAAATAGTTCCAGTTTTTTAAACTTGCTACTGATACACCGTATACTTTTCCAATTACAGATAATGAATCACCATATTGAACTATATATTTAGAGACTTTATTAGTAGACTGTGTATTTTCTTTTTCCTTTGTTACTTTTTGTTTAATAATTAGTTTTTGCCCGATTAATATTGTGTCAGATTTTAAATTATTCCAATTTTTTATATCCGAGATAGATACATTGTATACTTTGCTAATGGCAGATAAAGTATTACCCTTTTGCACTGTATAATACATGTTGGTGGAGGTCGCTTTGTTATTTGTTGACGTATTGTCACTATTAGTTGATTTGTCATTAGTAGCATTCGCCTTTTTGCTAACGATTATTTTCTGTCCTATATAAATCGTGTCGGATTTTAAATTATTCCAACTTTTCAACTTTGCTACTGTTGTATTGTATTTGATCGCGATGGCAGATAAAGTATTGCCTTTTTGTATTGTATAATATTTTGTTGTAGCTAGTTGATTACTTGAGTTTGTATTTCCCCCTTGAATTACATTTTCAACTTTTCCACTTTTGTTTACTATTAACTTTTGTCCTATATAAATTGTATCGGATTTTAAATTATTCCAACTTTTCAATTTCGCTACTGTTGTATTGTATTTGATCGCGATGGCAGATAAGGTATTACCTTTTTGTACTGTGTAATATTTATTTGTTGTTGTAGATTGATTATTTGAGTTTGTATTCTCTCCTAAACCTGCATTTTCTAATGTTTCACCTTTGCCAATTTTTAATTTTTGTCCTACATAAATCATATCGGATTTTAAATTATTCCACTTTTTTAGGTTTGCTACTGTTGTACTATATTTTTTTGCTATAGCAGATAGCGTGTTGCCTTTTTGTACTGTATAAAAGACCTCGTTTCCTAGTGAGCTATTAGAATCATTGTTATCTATTGGTTCATCTTTTGAAGAATCTTCTACAGATGTCGTAGTATCATAAGCTGTTAAATTATATGTTGAAATTAAGTTATTTAGTTTACTAGCATAAAGCGTGTCAGTAGCATATGTACCTGTTAAAGCACGAGTCGCATCTTGATAAGAATTCGTATTACTTTTCCATACTTTCATGTAACGAAAAGCATCCCAGGATACGCCGTTTCTAATTAAATTAACATAATCTTGCAACGACTGGGTGTGAGATGGATATTTTTTAAAGTTAGCCGAAATTTGATAGTAATTTCCTTTTCCATCATCTTCTAACGTTAGCATCTCTACAAAAGCTCCCTGATAATTACCTTTCATGCCAAATAAATTATAATTTGGCGCTGCACCTAAAGCACTTGTCCCATATGAGCTCTCAAGAACAGCTTGTGCAAGCATAACTGAAGCATATAAGTCATTTGTCTTTGCTAAAGTCCGAGCTATCGGTGCAATCGTTTGTATAAATGTTGATATATTACCACTACTATATGGTACAACTGTTTTTACAACAGTTTGTGGTGGTAAGATTCCTTCTACTTCATTTGTAACAGCATTTTGTTTTGTATTATTTGGTTCAGCATGTACTTTGTCAATTGTTTTATCTAAGGTATTTGATGTATCCATATCTTGTTCAGTTATGCCTATATCTTCTGAACTTTCAATTACAGGCGCTTCAGGTTCTTCAATAACAGGAGCTAATGGCTGATCATTTTTTGTAATTTTTTCGACTTTGGTATTTGTTTGCACTATTAGTCCTTTATCAGCATTTAAATCTGCCTTTGCAACTCCAGGCAAGGCTGATGTTCCAATCACTGCAGTCATTCCGACTACTAATAAACTTTTTGTTTTAATTTTTGTATCCATAATCAACGGTGCTATAAGATATTATCTTTTATACACCTTTCTCTCCCCCATCCCATCAATAATCATTTATACCCAAAATAAAATAAAAACATAAACCTTTTATATCCAACACCTACTATATTAATCGTTATAAAAAACTAGTTAACAACATATCATTATACCTACTTTTTGTTACGAGAAGATTAAAAAAACACTACAAATGTAATAAATAAATACATTTGTAGTGTTTTTATATTATAGTAAGCATTATTTAGTTGATGACTGGAATTTTTCACGCGCTGCTTCAAGCGCAATCTCTGCGTCACTATGGGGATATTTTGTATTCTCAATAATCTGATAATCTTCGTGACCTTTACCAGCGAAAATAATTATATCCCCTGCTTCAGCCACTTCTACAGCTTTTCTCACCGCTTCTGCACGATCACCGATACAAGCGTAGTGATTGTGTGCCATACCTTTTTCAAGGTCCGCTAAAATACTGTCATATTCTTCATATCGTGGATCATCTGTCGTTAAAATCACATAATCCGAAAGTGAAGCCATTTTCGCCATATCAGGTCGTTTAGATTTATCACGATTACCACCTGTACCAATGACAAAAATCATTTTATTTTTTTTATAAGGCATTGCTGCACTAATTGCTTTTTCAATAGCATCTGGAGTATGTGCGTAATCGACGAAAATTGAGATAGGTAAATCACCTGTTGGGATTCCTTGCATACGACCTTTTACAGATTCGATTGCTTCAACTTGTTCAATTATATCTTCAAGGACATAACCTCTAGCATATAAAGCGGCAGTAGCTGCTAGCACATTATAAATATTGAATTCTCCAAGTAAATGCATTTTAATAGGGAAAGTTCCTTCTGGGGTTTCCATATCAAAATAAGTCATGTGATTATGATATTGACAGTTAGCAGCTTTAAAAATGGCGTCATTTTTTATACCGTAAGTCCATATTGGATATGGTGTTAATTCTTGATATCTTTCTGACCATGGATCATCAGCATTTAAGACAGCATCCTTATCTTTTTCAAGGTCTTGTCCAAGTTGGGAGAAAAGCATACCTTTCGCATTTCCGTAGTTCTCCATCGTACCGTGGAAATCTAGGTGATCATGCGTTAGATTTGTGAAAATAGCGACATCAAAATCGACACCTGCTAAACGTCCCTCTACTAGTCCGTGTGAAGAAACTTCCATAATCATGCCTCGACAACCTTCAGCTGCTGCACGGAAAATCATTTGCTGTGTACTAAGGGCGTCACTTGTAGTGTTTGCAGATTCATACATGACACCATTCAGATTAAATCCGATTGTACCAGATAAAGCTGTTTTAATACCTAACCCATGAAGAATATCTCGAATTATAGATGTAACACTCGTTTTGCCATTTGTTCCCGTTACCCCAAACATTGTCATGTCTTTAGATGGATAATCGAAGAACTTCGCTGCAAGTAAACCCAGTGCACGACTAGTATTATTTACGATTACTTGTGCTACATCACCTTCAAGCTCTAACTTGTGGTCTGCCACAATAATAATAGCACCATTTTCAACAGCTTTTTGTGCATAGTCATGACCATCTACTGTGTAACCTTTAATGCAGACGAACACACTTTTCGGTTGTACACCACGAGAATCAATCGCAATATCTTTAATATTCTCTGGTAGTTGACCTATTACTTTTTTTATTGGTAAACATTGTAGTAATTCGGTGGCTTGCATTATTCTGCCTCCTGTTCATCAATCATTGGAGATTTGATGTATGCTAATAATAAATTTGTTGTATGTCTAAGTGAATCGATATGTGTACGTTCATAAGCATGAGATGCTTCAATTCCAGGTCCAAATAATGCATGTCGCACATCAGCACCTGCTCTAATCGCAGCTGAAGCATCTGAACCGTAGTATGGATAAATATCTAATTTATAATCTATGTGATTGTCTTTAGCAAGTGCTACAAGCTGTCTAGTTAATGCGTAATGATATGGACCACTTGAATCTTTTGCACAGATAGAAACAGTATATTCATCAGATGCTTGTCCATCACCGATAGCTCCCATATCTACAGCAATATATTCAACCGTTTGAAGAGGAATGTTAGAGTTTCCTCCATAACCTATTTCTTCATTATTAGAAATATAGAAATGCGTTGTATATGGTAATTCAATTTTTTCTGTAGTTATTTTTTCTAGTAATTTTAATAATAAAGTTGTGCTCGCTTTGTCATCTAAATGACGTGATTTTATAAACCCACTCTCAGTAAATTCAAAACGTGGATCAAAAGATACGAAATCCCCTACTTCAATGCCTTTAGTGCGAATCTCGCTAGAACTAAATACTTTTTCATCGAGGCGAACTTCGATGTGCTCTTCATTACGAGGTAGTTTCCCTGCTTCACGATAAACATGTACTGTCGTTTCATGCATTAGAATCGTACCTCTTATTTTATCACCTTTAGCTGTATGAATTGTACAATATTCACCTTCTACAGCATTCCAGTTGAATCCTCCTACCATAGACAATTTCAAACGTCCATTTTCTTTCACTTCTTTTACCATAGCACCTAAAGTATCTGTGTGAGCTGTTAAGAGGCGATGTCTAGAATCATCTTTACCTAATATAGTTGCAATTATTGCACCTTTATTTGTTTTTTTATAAGATATACCCAGCTTTTCTAGTAGGCTAGACATATATTTCATAATGTCCTCTGTAAAGCCAGATGGACTAGCAATATTCACTAATTCCTTCAGTAATTCAACCGTTTCTCGTTCTTTAAAATCGCTTGTCAAATTGAAAGCCTCCCTTATTCTTTTCATCATATCAAAATATGACATTTTACGACAACGCTAAATCATGTATGATGGTATTATAACCAAATTCGAGGTGTCTTTATGAAGCACTCTACTATTTTACGTAAAAGAAATCAATTTGTACTGTTTTTATTTACAACTGGGATCATTATTCATGCCATTATTAGTAGCATCCATTTGATAAATTATGATGTACCTTTCCCCCTTACGGCAAGCATTTATTGTGCCATTTTACTTATTTGTTCGGCACTGCAGATAAATGAATATGTAATGAAGATATTATTAATTATCGGATTGAATGGTTCCATCATATTATTAATAATGCAAACTAATTATATTTATTTCTTAGTATTTCTTATTCTACTACTTTTTCTACTAGCTATATATCAATCACTTTGGATTAATTTATCGATGTTTATCGTTACTATCATTCAGCTTGTTTTTCTAATAGAATATCGCTACACAATTTTCCGTAATTCTATAACTGATACAGATATTGCTCTTTTTACTATAATCTTATTTACTGTCGCTATTATCGGTTTTATGCAAACAGTTTATATCAATAATTCTTGGAAAAATATGGAGAATCATTCAGACTCCTTAGAGAAGGCATTCTTATCAAAGGAAGCTTATTTAAATTTATTTTTTGAAAATGCAAAAGACAGTATAGCTGTTTTTGATTTAGAGAATAAAATCATTACGGTTAATCCCGCATTCGAGAAACTCTATGGATGGAAAAAGAGAGAATGTATTGGAAAAGCTGTTCCTTTAGTAGCTCCAGAGTATATAAACTTAGCAAAAGAACGATGCAATCACTTATTGAGTGGTGGGAGCTTCGATATGCTTGAATCAAAAGATATGAGAAAAGACGGCACTTATTTCGATGCACAAATGACGTTATCTCCTATTTATGATTATAATGGCAAAATTATAGCTACATCAGTTATTACGCGTGATATTTCATATAAAAAAGAAGCTGAAAAACTAATCATTCAATCGGAAAAGTTAAAGGCGATAGGAGAAATAGCTGCAGGTGTCGCACACGAAGTACGAAATCCACTAACTGTTATTTCTGGTTTTGTCCAAATGATGAAAAACGATAAAAATTCACCATATGCATTTTATATAAATTTAATTGATGAAGAAATTGATCGCATTAACTTAATTATAAGTGAGTTTTTAGTTCTTTCAAAACCTCATGCTATGCAACCAAAAGTATTCCAAATCGATAAAATCATCTCAGATATTCTGACTTTACATTTGCCTGAATTACAATTAAAAAACATTGAACTCATTCAGAATTGGAACACCAATAATATGATGATCAAAGGTGACGCCAACCAAATTAAACAAGTTTTTATTAATATTATAAAAAATGCAGTAGAAGCGATTGAAAAAGAAGGTAACATTAGCGTTACTATTGAAAAAACAGCCAAACAATTTTGTAGTATCTGTTTTACTGACGATGGGGGTGGCATGGAAAAAGAAGTTGTTGAACATATTTTCAAACCCTTTTATACGACAAAAGCAGAGGGTACTGGTCTTGGAATGATGATTACAGAGAAAATTATTCAAGAACACGAAGGTCAAATTACAATTGATAGTGAATACGGTAAAGGTACTAGTATTACGATTAAGCTACCTTGCGTTGACGTTTAATTTACATAAAACAGCATTTCTATTGGTTATAAGCCTTTAGAAATGCTTTTTCTTTTATCAATTAATTCCACTAATAGAACAAACAGAATACAGTCACGCTGAGTTTTAATAATCTCAATCTTTACAGAAAAGATAAGAACACCTATCAGTCAGTAAAATCGACTAATAGACGCTCTTTGCCACTCTTATCTTAAAATGGTTTTTACTAATTTCACCTTCTGTTTATACGGTGGGAATAATAAATTATTTGCCAGCTTCGTTGACTTTTTCAAAATAGATTTTGGATGTGTAAAGCATTCAAAGCTTGCCTTACCATGATAAGCATTAACGCCTGAATTGCCTACTCCACCAAATGGTAAATAAACACTTGCTACATGAGTTACTGTATCATTCACACAACCACCACCAAACGGTAATTCATCGAGGAAATATTGAATCGCTTTCTCTGTTTCCGAGAAAAAGTATGCCGCTAATGGTTTTGGATATTGTCTAATTTGTTGAATAGCTACTCGCAAATCATCGTAAACGATAATCGGTAAAATCGGCCCAAATAATTCATCTTCCATAGAAGAGCTATTCCACGTAATATTTTGTAGAACAGTCGGCTCAATATATAAATCATCACGATCATAGTTACCACCAAATAATACTTGGCTCTGCTCACGCTCTATTATACTCTGCAAGCGATCAAATTGACGCTCATTAATAATACGGCCATAATCTGGACTGTCTTGCGCATCTTTGCCGTAAAATTTTTGAAGAGTCTTTTTCAGTATACGAATAAAAGGTACTTTTACTGACTCATGCACTAATACATAGTCCGGTGCGACACATGTTTGACCAGCATTTGTAAATTTCCCCCATGCAATACGCTTCACAGCCACTTCTAAATTCGCTGTTTGATCAACAATTGCAGGACTTTTCCCACCTAGTTCAAGCGTATGTGGCGTTAAGCGTTCTGCTGCTGCTTTCGCAATGATTTTCCCAACAGCTACACTTCCAGTAAAGAAAATATAATCAAACGAAGCATGTATCAAAGCAGTTGTTTCTTCCTTTTCTCCTTCCACAATACGCACATAATTTTCTTGGAACGTTTCTTGTATTATTTTTTTTATAATTTCAGCAGTATGTACAGATGCTTCAGAAGGTTTTACAATTGCTGTATTACCACCAATAATTGCCCCGATTAAAGGTTCCATTACTAACTGGAATGGATAATTAAATGGTCCAATAATAAGTACAGTCCCATATGGTTCTCGAACGATAAAACTTTTCCCTGGTTGGAAATGCAGTGGCGTTGGCACAGATACTGGCTGTAACCATTCTTCTAAATACTTTTGCATATAGCTTATACTATCTAGTACAATCCCTACTTCAGTGGAGTAAGCTTCGAATTCACTTTTTCTTAAATCTTTGTGCAGTGCTTGTAAAATTTCTTTTTCATGACTGACAATTGCAACTTTTAACTTTTTTAATTGTTCTTTACGGAATGCCAAGCTTTTTGTAGCACCTGAAAAGAAAAATTTCCGTTGTGCTGAAATCATCGTTTCTACATCTTGGGTATTAAAATTAGCCATTAATAAACCTCCAATTTATCGAAATATTTATCTAATTTTGTTCATAAGCTTGCATAAATACATTGTGATTTATCCATAATAAAAGTGTTACATAATTTCATAAGAAAAAGAGCCTTATCTGACTCAAATTGTACCATTTTCAAGAAGGTTGCTGTCAAATGTTGAAGACTTCTAAAAGGGGGAATGTTACATGTTGAAAACAGAAACATGGTGGGAATCAATTTTCACAGGGCCATTAGCACATGGCATACATCCGCAAAAACAAGAGGAATTAGAGGACGAATCTTTTTTATTTTTCCAGTATAATGATACAGCCTCGGAAGAAAATGATCAGCCATCTTGAATGAAGTGTAGCAAAGTGAGCTGTCTGAATTAAAAGGACAGCTCCTACTTTATAGATATATTTCTTAAACAACTATTTAAATAAAGGTCTTAATAACAATCTAGCTACTACAACAACGTATGTATAATAATAGCCTACCCAAACTGTAATTGGTATAGACATCTATTTGTCAAATTTTAATTCTTTTCATTAGATTCAATTAATATCCGTTTACTACCTCGCCATGTCCTTCACATAGTAGAAAATTATTTGCCACTACTTCACTAATTTCATCTCATATTCAACTATCCACCACCTACAATTACCATGAATCTCGCCTTAAAATATCGTTCTTTTACACTTCTCCTACTCTACTTATAAAATCACATGTCATTTTAATCTTATTACACTAAACTCCCAGCTCCTTATTTCCCTATTTTAAACCAAAAACCTATAGACATTTTCAAATTTATCGCTAGAACCTTTTCAAAAGGGGTATGCAATTATAAAGAGATATTATTCTCACTCTTTTTCTTTTTAACATAGGAGGACGGACATGAAAAATATATGGGAAATTTATAAGCGGGATATTAAAAGTATTTTCTCTAACTGGGTAGCCGCAGTAATATTAGGCGGGCTTATTATTTTGCCTTCATTATATGCATGGTTGAACATTGCAGCTTCATGGGATCCTTATGCGAAAACTTCTCAAATTCCCGTCGGCATTGTAAATGAAGATGGTGGTGCAAAGATACAAAGTCAACATATTGATGCTGGAGAAGAGCTCGTTGCTACGTTACATAAAAATAATGATATGGACTGGCAATTTACAAATCGTAAAACAGCAATGGAAAAAGTTCGAAACGGTGATTTTTTTGCGGTAATCATCATTCCAGAGAATTTCTCTAAAGAGCTCGCTACAGTTGTATCAGATAAGCCACGAAAAGCGGAAATAGAATATTATGTAAATGAAAAAATCAACTCAATTGCTCCAAAGATTACAAGTAAAGGTGCAAGTGTACTTGCTGAAGAAATGAGTAGTAAATTTATTGGCACAGTAAACGGTACAATCTTTGAGATGTTCAATCGAATTGGAATAGAAATGCAAAACAATTTGCCAGATATCGAAAAATTTAAAAATTATGTTTTTACATTAGAAAAAGATTTGCCGGGCATTCATACAGAATTGAAGAAAGCACAAAAAGATGCTAATTCTGCAAGTACTATGATTGGCGATGCTCAAAATGAATTTCCACAAGTAAAAAAACTAACAGAAGATGGACTAAATACAATTGAGAACACATTAACCTTCTTGACACAAGCTGAAGGTCGCCTTAATGATATGAATCCAAAAATTAAAGAAGATTTACAAACTGTCCAAAAAATTTCTACTGATGCAAATACATTGTTAAAACAACTACAAAATACTAAGATTGATTTTACTGAGGTAAATAATGCAAAAGAAACGTTAGACAATCAGGTTACGTCTGCCATTGATAAAGTATCTAAAGTTGAACAAGCATTGGCAGATCTAAAGCAATTCAACGATGAAAATAACATTCAAGACCAATCACAACTACTCACGTCGGCAATTGAACGTACAAAAAATTTAAAGGCTTTATTAGTAGAAGCACAAACAAATGCCCGCAATATTAACGACGTACTTGCTGGTAAAGAACAAGATGTTGCTGATGCAGTCAACTCAATACAAACTATTGCACAAAACACTTCTGTCGAGCTCGACAGCTTCATCAAAGAATATACTCAATCTATTGAACCAACTGTTTTTAAAGCTATTAATGATGCCCAAAACACGTTATCTACTGCAAAGAATAAGCTAACTATAATCCAAACTCAATTACCCGAAGTTGTGCGTATCATTAATAATACCGATGGCTATATCTCAGAGGCGAAATCTGGCCTCAATACAGCTCTCGGACAATATCCTTATGTGAATACCAAGGTTAAAGAACTTGCTAATAAAATCCGGGACTTCGAAAAAGAAACGGATTTAAATAGCGTCATTCAATTACTTATCAACGATCCAAATGCGGAGAAATCATTTTTTGAGCAGCCTATTAAGCTAAACGAAAATGCCCTCTTCCCAATCAAAAATTACGGAACAGGTATGACACCTTTCTACACTGTTTTATCCATTTGGGTTGGTTGCCTACTTTTAATTTCACTACTTTCAGTAGGAGCGAAAAATGAAGAAGATTTTACCACCCGCCAAATATACTTCGGAAAACTACTCACATTTTGGACCATTGGCATACTCCAAACACTTATCATTACTATGGGTGACCTTTTCATTCTTAAAGTGTCTGCACATAACCCTGTATGGTTCGTCCTATTTTGCCTATTCATCAGTCTCGTATTTATGAGCATTGTCTACACTTTAGTATCGGTTTTCGGAGATGTTGGAAAAGCACTCGCAATCGTTCTTCTTGTACTTCAGCTAGCAGGCTCAGGCGGTACTTATCCCGTTGTTTTACTACCGAAGTTCTTCCAGGTGATTAACCCATACTTACCTTTCACATACGCTATAGGAATGGCTCGAGAAGCTATAGGCGGAATCATTTGGAATAAAATATTAGTGGATGTCATAGTACTTGGCATAGTTCTCATAATAGTTCTGTTATTCGGCGCCATTCTCAAAAAACGTTTAAATGTCATTACATCGCGTATGCTACTTAAATCCAGAAAATCTGGGTTATTTCACTAAAAAGAGGCTAGTTAGGTTATGTTGACCAAACTAGCCTCTTCTATTTTATTGATGAAAACAATGATTGACTTTTACTGTTTGGCATCTTATGATATTAAGTAATTATTACATAAATTTACGAATTAGAATTTCTCCCGATTCCTTAGCTCAGCTGGGAGAGCGCCACCTTGACAGGGTGGAGGTCGCTGGTTCGAACCCAGTAGGAATCATCTTCTGAATAAGCCCTCAAACGTTGATATATCAATGTTTGAGGGCTTATTCTTTTCACAATAATTCCACAACACACCTCAACATTTCTAATTTGTCCGCAGTTTGTCCACAGGATTATTCCTCACCATTTATCGTTACTATCAATGGCATTGTGTAAAATATCTGCAATACCGTCATCGGAATTTGGTAATAAATGTGCATAAAAATCTAATGTAATTTTAGGATTTCCATGACCCAATCGACTAGAGATTATTACAATATCTACACCTTCAGAAATAAGAATAGATGCTTGTGTGTGCCTAATATCATGGAATCGAATATCTGATACGCCTGCTCTTTTTATAATTTGCTTCATTACACGAATAACATTTCGCGAATCTTAAAGGTTTCAGTATTTGTACAAATCATCAAGTCATAATCTTTGTACATTTCCCCCACTAGTTCTTTCCAGTCATCTTAAATTTTCTCTTGAATACTTAATTCATTTAGAACAAAGTCTGGAATAGGAATTTGCCGTATGGCATTCTTCGTTTTAGGAGCTGTATACATATAACCTTCTTCAGGAATAGAAACTAACGACCGATTAACGTGGATAGTTTTTTTATTGAAATCAATGTCGCTCCATGTTAAACCTAAAATTTCTCCTCGCCTCAAATCACTACAACATAAATGCTAAAAATACCATCTTGTTCAACTAACCTACCCCTTTAGTTGAATAAGAAAAAAGAGCGGTCTGAACAGCTCAACAATCTTCTACTAAAGCACCTGTTAGTTCATTAAGGGGTATATAGTATTATTCAACCTCTTTACACGCCCAAGCATCAATTTCAACTTTAAAAGCAGGTTCAGCTAAAGGAAATACATAAACCATTGTTGTACACGGAAGGTGTTCACCAAGAAAATCACTTATAATTTTCTTCTTTGAATAGCTTCTAAGTCACCAACTAAATAAAATACTAACTTCGTTAAATCATTAACTTTCATTTCATTACCTCACTGTCCATACAACTTTTTTAAAGCGACATATCATAAGTAATAGGTAAAATGAAAGGAGGTTGATAGACATGACATGTAAAAACTTCAATCACAGCTGCCCTGATAGACCACAAGAGGAAACATTAACTTTCTCAAATTGTACTCCAGTTTCAGGTTCAAATCCCCCTACTAGTCTGAACACAATTTTACACGTAGATGATGAGATTACAGCTGTAGTTGCTTTTTCCCTTGAAAATACTGGGGATAATGACATCCATTTAACAGTAACATTCAGTGATGGCGACCCTGCTTTCACTAATACAGTTGAAGTTGGTTCTTCGTTAGCAGGCGTTTTTGCTAATGTTAGAGAAATCACAATTCATAGTGATGGATCACCGATAACTGGCATTTTCAAATACCAAATCACTTATACTTTCGACGTATAAGTAAAGAAAAATGCCCGACTGTTGGACTACCGTCCTTCAGCCGGGTTTTCTTAATTAAAAGTCAACTTTTTTGCCGCTACTATATCTTTATATCTTTTTCATCGAAAAAAATGAACGTATTTTTTCAATATTAATTATTCTATACTTTCTTCGCCTAACTAGCCCCGTTAGTTGAAGAAGAAAAAAAGAGCGGTCTGAACAGCTCAACAATCTTCCACTGATAATTTAATATCAGCTTGAATGCTGTCTAATTCTATTTTACAAATTTCACACTCGACAAGGTGTTCTTCTACCATTCTTTTGCTATCATCACTGCATACGTTGTCATAATACAATGGAAGCAAATCTTTAACTATTTCACATGATACTTTACTCCATTCTAGTCCTCCTTCAGCAAGTCTTGAATTTTACGTTTTGCTCGGTGAAATGTGACTCTCGCCCAACTTTCTATTCTCTCGAAAAGTTCACTAATTTGTTTAAAGGAAAGTTCTCCAAATACTTTATACGTGCTTCCATATAAAAAAACACATCTACTCAATGGATAGATCAATAGCGTGGAAGTTATAAATAAAGTAAACTATTTATAAAGTAAAATTTATACAATTAGGGAGAGAGAAACTGATGGTGAACCTTGGAGAACGTGTCGAGCAAACGAAACGTGATTTACGAATGGAGACTCTAAAGAAAATATTAGTAGAATTTGATCAAAAAATTATGGGGCATACAGAAGAAAATCGCCAGTCAAAGTATGAGAAAATGAAACAAAGTCCGTTTGTTTTTTTCCGTGGCAGTGCATATTTATTTTATTATGATGTAACAAATCATTGGTTTCCATATCATACGTTAGAGAGCAGGCCTACATGGATTCAAGGGGATTTGCATTTTGAGAATTTTGGTGCATTTCACAATGAAGAAGGGAAGCTAGTATTTGATATTAATGATTTTGATGAAGGTTACTTAGGTTCTTATTTATATGATTTATTGCGCATGTCTGTTAGTGTCGTGCTTGTTTGTCGTCAATTAGGTTATGAAGTAAACAAGCAGATTGACGTGGTAGAAGCATACCTGCAAACGTATCATAAACAAATGTCGCGATTTCAGACCCGCAAAGATTTACCAAATACTTTTTTTGTGACAAAGAAAAAAGCAAACGGAGCGATTCACAAGTTATTAAAAAAGCTAGAAAAAAGAAGTGAGGCACATTTATTAGGTAAGGTTACTTCCAATTTTCAATCAGAGCGACAGTTTGTGGAATCAGATGAGATTCAACGATTAAGCGATGCGGCGAGAGCAGAGATTGAAAAAGTTTGGCCTCAATATTTAGAAACCGTAGAAAAGATGAATGATGAAACGAAGTACCGTATTAAAGATATTGCGATTAAGCATGGATCAGGAACAGCCTCCATCGGATTAGATCGTTTTTATATTTTAATAGAAGGTGGACAACAAAAAGAGGATTTAGATGATGTAATCTTAGAGATGAAAGAGGTTAGGGTACCAATTCCTGCTTATTTTATGCCGTATAATAAAGAGTTTTGGGAAACTTTTTCATATCAAGGGCAACGCGTGATTATGACACAACGAGCAATGCATCATCAAGCGGATCCTCATTTAGGAAATGTGACGATAGATAACCGTGATTTTTACATACGCGAACGTTCTCCGTACAAAAAGAAATTAAAACTAGAAATGATGAAAAGTCATGAGGACATGATAGAGACCGTTGAACAAATGGGACGAATAACAGCAAAAGTCCATGCTCGGGCAGATGCGGATATTAATGAAGGTATCCTACCTTATCATAGTGAAGACGAGATATTAAAAGCAATTGGTGATGATGTTGACGGATTTGTTCATTACCTTTCACACTGGGCCATTTCATACGCGAACCAAGTAGAGCAGGATTATAAATTCTTTATGGAGTATAAGAAATAATTGGGTTAATCACCAAAAGTAGTGGTGACAAAATTAAAAAGCTAATGGTTAAAAAATACCATAACAATTAAAGATTTAATTTCTTCTTCAACTAACCTGCCCCTTTAGTTGAAGAAGAAAAAAGAGCTGTCTGAACAGCTCAACTATCTTCTACCAAAGCACCCGTTAGTTCAATAAGACTCTTATTATAGTTTCGTAACTAATACCCTATGGAAGAAAAAATATGCTAACTCGCTCCTGTTGAAGTCTAATGCTATAGGTAACTGTAGGATACAGTAGAACAAAAGGAATTGCAGATATGAAAATCAATCATAAACACAAGCCCTATTCTTATTAAACTAAAGCACCCCGTTCGCATTTTAAGGAATTTTCAAATGAAATATCTGTTTTATAGGTCAATATCAATGTAAGTTATAATATTTTTTGCATAATAAAAAATGATGTTTTTCATGTATTCCTAGTATATCAATACATTGTATTAAATTTGGATAATGAGCTATTGGATCGGGGTAACGTATATGTCCAGCAATGTTATCACTAATATTAGAAAGTATTTTTTCTAAATGCCTAGTTTCGCTATCTAACTCGTTTACTATCCAATCAAATGGAATTTTCTCTTTAATACCTTTTGGTGGCACTAAAACAAAAGGTGCTTTCATAGGTTTATTGTGTTTTTCTTTATATTCAGTGAATATATCTTCACTATGAAATTTGTATGACTTTCCTCTACTTATTGTAGCAATGGGCTTTGAAATCGGTAAATACGGTTTGTTTAACTGTCTAAATAGTCTAACCATTAAGTATAAATGATAATATGTTTCTCCAAAAGACCACTTGTCTTCTTGAGGACGTTCCCATTCTTTATTTTTAAAATTTTTTAGCTCATTAGCAAATTCTTCTCGTTGCTCATAAATGACGGTGAAATAATTTTTCATGTACCTACTTTCCATAACGTCTCCTCTAAATATAATCTAAAGTTTATTTATCATACCTCATTTAGAGTATAGCACAATGAAATCCCATTATTTAACTATCTATCATACACATTATTAGCTAGTTAGTTGAATAAGTAAATTCCTCTTTTGGTTACAGAGTAGGTTCGTACTTTTAAGTTAGTCCTCGTCTATCATGTAGGCGTTATTCCAAAGCCAATCTCGGAAAAATTCCTCTACTGCTTTTTTCATTGCTTTATCGTTCATATTCTTATCAATACCTAATTCTTGTAAAGTGACCTCCTCTTTATCATATTTTATAGTAACTGAAGAAGTAACTGTTTTACTCATTTATTAATCATCATGTTCCCAACAAATTTTAGTTCTAATATTACTAAAAACCTCCTGGATTGCACCTCGTATTGAACTATACTGCTGTGTTAGATCAATAAAGAAAAAAGAGCTGCATATGCAACTCAATAATCTTTAATTAACGCACCCCGTAAGTTGAAGATGAAACTATTTTTCATTTATTAATCCCCCTTTTGACTGATAAATTTTCATGACTTTCCTTGTTCAGTTCCTGGATAATACTCCACTTCACAGTAGTAGTTACCTTCTGCTACTCCTTGATAATCCTTAAGAAACATAATGCTATTTTTTCCAAAGTTAGCTTCCGTATGTCCTCCTCTTGTAATATCGAATATGACGATTTTACAATCCCCTTTATATTGTTTTGCCTTTTCAGCTAAAACGTAAGGCAGATCGAACAAAAAATAAACAAGGACCCTGATAGGAACTCTGATTTTCTTTTTCAATTTATAAAAATACCAAAAATCACACACTTAAACAAAAGAAGCACATCATTTTTGATTACTCTTTTTCAAAATAGAGGTTTCTTTTGTTGAATTCAAGTGGACTTTGTTTTTAAAATCGTTTTAATTTTCTTTCTTTTCAAATGATAATAGTTGCGTGACGTTTCACGTATGTATATAATGTGAATATAGTATATATACATTATACAGGGATGAGGGTAATTATGTGTAAATCGTTCTTAAATGACCTTTAAAGAAGGAGTAACAACCGACACACTAACACTCTAAGAGAGGAGACGTGTTCAAATGATAGGCATAGAAAAAACTCATAATATTAATCTGGCAAAACGCTGGATGATCACCATTGGTATATTTTTAATTGTTCAATTGATCTTTATCGCCGTTGATGGTACTTTCCTGGAGCCAAACATAAACGATAGTGGTACCTTATTTGCCAGGTTAGCAAGATGGATTTTGGACTTGAAGCTCTTTACTAAATGGATTGCCCCTTATTCCTTTCCATTTTTTAATATGTTCATGACAATTCACGTTATTGCTATACTGATTCAAGCAGTATATGACATTATTTCAAGTATGTTTTCAAAAAAATAAAGAAGAGGGATTAACATGCAAATTATTATTTCCAACAGTTCAAAGGAGCCGATTTATGAACAAATTACGAATCAAATTAAGTCGTCTATTTTAGCAGGTGAACTACAGGAGGGTTCAGCAATACCTTCCATGCGTAACCTCGCAAAGGATTTACAAATTAGTGTTATAACGACGAAACGTGCCTATGAGGAATTGGAGAAGGCGGGCTTTATCTATTCCATTGTCGGGAAAGGTTCTTTTGTCGCAGAGCAAAATTTAGAGGTTATAAGAGAGAAGAAGCTAAAGGTCATTGAGGAGCAGTTGAGTGCGGTCATAACAAATAGTAGAGAAATTGGCCTGTCACTTGATGAGTTAAAGCAATTATTGAAGATTTTATACGAGGAGTGAAGTGAATGGAAAATGTGGTTGAATTAAAAAATGTAACGAAGCAATTTAAAGAATTTTCCGTTAATAATATTAATTTACAAGTGAAGCAAGGCTTTGTAACTGGATTCATTGGAGCAAATGGAGCTGGTAAGTCGACAACGATAAAGATGATGATGAATCTATTAAAGCCGGATACCGGAGAAATTAAGCTTTTCGGGTTGGACTACAAGACGCATGAGAAGGCTATCAAAGAAAGAATTGGATTTGTCTACGATGGCAATATTTTTTTTGAAGGGCTGAACTTAAAAGATATAAAACGTATAGTTGCACCAGCTTACAAACAATGGGATGATACTTTATTTTATCAATATGTTGAACAATTCAAATTACCGCTTTATAAAGCGATCAAAACTTTCTCAAAAGGGATGCAAATGAAAGCTTCATTGGCAATAGCACTATCACATCATGCAGAGCTGATTATCATGGACGAACCAACAGCAGGCTTAGACCCCATTTTTAGACGAGAGCTATTGGATCTTTTACAGGAATTAATGATTGAAAGTAATCGTACCATTTTCTTCTCTACGCATATTACAACAGATTTAGATCGTATCGCAGATTATATAGCTTTTATGCATAATGGGGAATTAGTATTTAATCAGTCCATTCACGACGTAGCTGAAAACTATGCACTCGTTAAAGGGGGAACGGATCTTCTAGATAGAGACACGGAAAAGGACTTTGTTCATATTCATCGTTCATCAACAGGATTTGAAGCATTAACGAATAATATTAAAGAAGTGAAAAATACTTTCGGAGACACAGTTGTCATTGAACGCCCCTCTCTGGAAGATATCATGTATTACTTGAAAGGCGGTATACACCATGTTTAATTTAATCAGACGTGATGTCATACTACAGAAAAGGCAACTATTATTATTTATTCCTTTTATCTTATTCTTTATCATTATGGACGCACATCCAGCTTTGACTTTTCTCATTGCCAGCATTTTTATTCCCTTTAATACTTATGCTTACGATGAAAAAGTAGAGACAAACATATTATTAAATTCCTTACCTTATACACGTACGGAAATAATCGCATCACGTTATATTGGTGCTATTGTTTATATGGTTTTAGCAATTGGGGTGACAAGTCTAGCATTATTTACTTTCAATAAACCGTTTACGATGATTGATATTGCAATTGGTAGTAGCTTATTTTTATTATTTGCCGCGATTACCTTTCCATTATTTTATATATTAAAACCAGGCTATATTTCAACGGTTGTAATGATTAGCTTTCTCCTTTTAGCAGCTATAGGACCGGCTATTGTATTGTTTTTAGCTGAACATTTAACAGCAATAACTGATTTTATTGTTAATTTATCCGTCCCGGTTTTATATACAGGAGCGACACTTGTTATTATATTAGTCTATTTTATTTCTTGGGGGACTACCACTGTTATATATCAACGAAAGGCGTTCTAAGTAGGTTCATTTGATTTATCTTTAATATATAGCCTTGTAAGATATATTTTTTATCAATTTTTATAATAAAGCTACAAATTGTAGAATGACAAAATAAGTCGGGAACTGACGGTAATTCTGTCATTTGATAAAACAATTATTTCCCTTAAGGCTTGGTCCGATTGATTGGATCGAGCTTTTTTGTTCTAGAATCAATGGCAACAAGGTCATGTAGTAGCCAATTGTAATCTTAACTAATTTTCCCTTCCCTTTCTTTTATCATTATCTTATTGAACTAACCTGCCCCGTTAGTTTTATAAAGAAAAAAAGAGCTATATGAACAGCTCAATAATCTTTTACTAATGCCCCCGCTAGTTCAAGAAAGGAAAAAAGTGCTGCCTATGCAACTTAATAATCTTTAACCACAGTACCCCTTGGCTTAATAAGAGAAAAACCTTATTTCACCATAAATATATTCAGTATTCCGAATTGTACTTCGCAAAAAAAGGAAGTAACAAAAACAAAAAAACACCATATATAATCATTATCGAAAAAGTATAAGAAATGGATAACGATAATTGAGTTGATATTATAAAGCCAAATATCCACAATGGTATAACTGACAAGAAAGACAATATAACCCTTGAAAAGAATATTATCCTATGCTCCGTGCCACATTGATTGCATTGAATAGGTCTGTGTGCTAAAAAAAGAGATTTAAAGATTATACTCCATTTAAATTGAGTATTACATTTATCACATTTCTGTAAACTCATATATCATCGCCTCCTATGTCCTATGTAAGAATCATTACAACAATCTTACCAGTTTTACCGTTTAAATTGGGTTTAATATACAATTCACTTTTTAACTAATCTGCCCCGTTAGTTTTATAAAGAAAAAAAGAGCTGCATTTGCAACTCAATGATCTTCAACTAAAGTACCCCGTTAGTTGAACAATTATGTCCAATCCTCCTTATTCCTTTTTCATATATTAAGAAAAAAGTAGGTGAGAAAATGAGTAATGATGGACATAACACTTCACGCAGAGAAAGAGATAAAGAAAAAATAGATTCAGCACATCAAGCGTGCATTGACCGCGCTTATCGTATTCCCATATTTTTAAGTACGACAACGCATTTAAATGACAACCAACAACGGTTTTTAAACCGTCTAATTTTGGAGATTGAGAACGCTTTGCTTTTTCCGCGTACATTGCCTCTAAGCGAAAGTTATCCCGAATCGATTTTAACGGATATTCGTCGGTTAGTTTCATCAAGTTATGGAATGTTGGCAGTCAACCTTCGTCGGTTTAAAGTTGAAACAGTCGAGGTCAATACCGGACCCCTCCCACCACCCACTCCGGTCTGGGAAGGTTCCGTTTATTCGCAAGTAGAACCCTCAATGGCATTTCAATTTGGACTTCCCTTATTATTAGTCAGGGAAGAGGATACAGACGCAAATAACGGAATTTGGGCAGGAGGAATTGCCCCGCTCAACCTATTTATCGTGTGGCATTCTGAAACACAAACTGTTGAACAATTCTTTAAAACGCCCGAATGGAGATCCGCCTTTGCAAATTGGTGTGCGCAAGTAAGAAATGCCTTTTACATTCAGACAGAACCTAAATTTAAATATAGATGTGATTGATCCTTTAGCTTGGCCAGCACTGTTAGTTTTCGCCTTCTGAAGAAACGTTAACTTTATACATCTTTTGAATCGGTATAGCCTCATGTTTCATGAGGCTACTTTTTATTTAAACTTGTTCACTTTCCAGATTCCTCTCTAGATAGAGGGTAAATGAGGAATATACAGATGACTACTTACTTAACTGACTACGCCTATTTCACAAACAAAGACTACATGGAAGAAGCGGTGAAGCTTCACATTTCAGCACACTGGAACAACATGAACAACTTAATGGAAAAAAAACCTCATTTACTTATGATTCGGTTCACTGAAATTAATGTTAATTTGTATTGATTATTTTCCCTCGTACGTCTATCTCTATAGGTAAATGATTAAACAAGGCTGTTTTCATATAGATTGTTGCTCTAAAAAAATAAAGTTAAAGTTGATCCTACACATTTTGTAGATTAACTTGGTCTTTATTTTTTGATCTTTAGTAAATCCTTATTAAACTAAAGCACCCGTTAGTTGAAGAAGAAAAGTGAAGCTTATTCAACAATCGCGCCCAATTGTTGAAGATATCTATTAGCTCACCAAACATATAGCTATTCACTTCAGTAAACCCTTAAACTTCAAGGGCTTCTCCTATAACTAAAATGGAAATAAGCGCTGACCCTTGCTAGGATCAACGCATCTCGTTAGTAATAATCGAAAAATATTTACCTTCTAAGGTAGAGTTACTGTAAAGCTTTTAAATTCAATGTCCGTTTCATTAAAAGGTTGAATATTTGTTTTTGTTTCATTGCCTTTAAGGTCAACTTCCACACTAGTTCCTCCTTGGTGGAAATTAATATATGGTATAACTGTCAATGTTTTTGCATTATCTGTGATTGGGTCTATTAGTAGGCTACCTGTTAATTCTTCCTTTCCATCGACATTTTGAATTTGACTACCACCCGAATGTGATATAAGTTCGTTTCCTTTATCATCAATCACTTTGAAATCTAGGTACCCATTAGTTAAATAATTTATTTTTTCTGTGTCTGCATTAAAGTTAAAACGTAAGCCGGCTGCGCTTATTTCTAAATCAGAAACTGTTAAATTAATGTCTTCTACAGTTTGACTATGGTTAATAGTTAGATATTCTACTTCTGTTTTCATGCTAACAGGAGTAGAAAAATCCCACTGCTTACCGTCAACACTTGTAAAGTTTACACCTAGAGTAAACGCTTCAGGCAAATCATCTAAAGAATCTATGTTAATTATTCCTGTTCTGTGTGTAGGTGATATTTTGGTTTCACTATAAGTACTGGCATTTGAAAAAGCTTGTCCATTTATTTTAATTTCAGGCCCGGATGATAAATAGGATTTTTCAATAATGTTCTCTGATATGATTGAAAATCCAATTGTAAAACGTGTCCCATCATAGAAAACTTCATCAAGTGTAATTGATGTTCCTCCAGTATTTTTCGTATCCCCTATTAAATTTGTTAATCCTTGCTCATGAACTTTCTCTAGACCAGGATCTCCAGACTCACTAAACACAGCACCTATTATTGGTATTTTCGAAACGATATTAGCCATAGCAGGAGAGACAGTTGCGGAACTAACAAACAGAATAGATGCTACTGCAACTGAACTTAAGCCATATACCATCTTCATTCTCAAAGACTTTTTTCCCCTTTGATGGTTCTCATGAATCGTTTTTGAAATAATTGCGTCCAATTTATCAAATGGAACGTGAATGTTATCAATTTCTTCTTTAAACGATGGAATTTTGTCTGTCATCGCAATAAACCCCCTTTAATTTTGTTCTTAATAGATCTAATCCACGACGAATATTTGTCTTCACAGTACCTTCGGGGCAATCAAGAAACGCTGCAATTTGCTTAACTGTATAATCTTGATAAAAACGCAGTAGCAAGACCGTTTTATACTTTTCCTCAATTTCTTCCATTGCTTGAAGAAGGTCAAGATGTTCCTCAGTTCGAAGATGCTCTGTATTCTCAATCTGATCAAAGATTTCATTATTAATTGAAACAAGCTTTTGTTTCTTCTTTAAAGTTGCAATAGCTGTGTTAATTAAAATTCTCATTAACCACGTTGAAAAATAATCGTTATTTTTCAATGTATTAATTGAATTTAAAGCTTTATATAGGCTTTCTTGAAACACTTCAAGCGCATCATCTTCATTTCGCATATACATATAAGCCATTCTGTACATTTTTTCTTTTTCTTCGTGTATTAGCATTTGAAATGCCTCGGAATCGCCTTTTTTAGCACGCTTTACTAACTTTGATTTTATCTCCAATTAACAAACCTCCTTTCCTCTTATACTTATTAGAGAAATTGGAGCACCAAAACGATTCAAATTTATTTGAAATATATACAAAAAAATCGGCCTCCATCTATTCTGGAAGCCGTAATCCGATTAAAAACTAATTATATATAAAATAAGTACATAATCATACAATACCTTTAAATTAAGGTAAAGACTGAATTTACTCAAAGGTATCTATTCCACAATCTGGCCCGATTGTTGAACACAAGTTAAACAACGCTATTGAACTAACCTGCCCCGTTAGTTCAAGTACATTTTTTCACAATCTTTATCGTGATTTACTTACATATCTAATTTTGCCAAGAGCAACACCCGAAAGTGTGATTGTAGTTTTGTTAATAACACGTTCAGTGTCATTACAAAAAAACAAAAAGCGTCTAAACCCTTGATATACATGAGTTTAGGCGCATTATCTTCAATTAAAAATATCAAGTTAATATCCTGCTTCGTGACCAACTTGGTCATAATGATATTAAAACGACTTCTCTTTACACAAATATGGCGAATACAGATAGTCAAAAAATATTGACTAATATGGAACAACGTCATAAAAACATTAATCATTAGTTATATTGCTAAAAAAAAGAACCATTTTGATGGCCTATCAAAATGGTTTAGTTTAAATCTCCTTATTACAAAGCACCCGTTAGTTTAAGAAGAACTGCGACGCTTATTAAACAATCGCACCCGATTGTTTAATATCGTTATTTAACTAATGGCCTTTGAAGTATTCTTATTGAAGCTATGTTTATATACCTTTGCATATAAAGCTGTATAAACAATATTAAAACGATGGTTTCACAGCAGTTCTTGACTTTTTGTGTATTTCCAAACTTTCATTTGGGAACGTTATTTAGGTTTGTTTTGTATGCTCTATAAATGCTTATTGAACATTCGTAGATTCATTTATTGCAATCTTAACTAACATTTTTCACAAAGAACACTGTTAGCTGTTCTTGCAATTGCATTATCTAATCTTGATACCAGCATATTTCTTTCAGAAGGCATCGTTATATTAGCTGTAAAACGTTCACCTTCTTCAATTTTTCTTCCGCAATTAGAACAAGCTAATTGCTTAGATGTAAATGAATCCTTTATCTTATCTAGCATATTCACCAACTCCTAACTCATATTTAAATAACCTCTTTAAATTCCATTATATACCTTGAATGTGTTTTTAACACTAGATTGAAAAAACACTCCCAAAGCGTCGTTTGGTCATATTTCTTAACTTAGCGTTGTAAATCCCCATAATTTTGAAGGTACTCCTTGTTGCACTAAACTGCCCCGTTAGTTGAAGAGTGAAACTTTGACAAATAATACAGATGGTATTATTCTTGTACCTTTTTAACCAATCCGATTGTATGTACTATTTTTTAAATCAAAAATTGCAAAAGAACCACATATGAAGACCCCTAAAATCATTATTGCTGTAAAAAACCAACCTTCTCCCCAAGTAACTATCAAAGAATATAAACATCCCAAAGCAACAGCTAATGAACCATATTTCGTTCTCCATTTTTCTAGTTTCGATTGTTTTTTTTCTTCCAAAGTTTTCTTCCCCAATCCTGGTTGTTAGCACAATAGCGGTTGCTCTTACTGAACAAACGCACCCCATTAGTTCAATAAGACGAAATATTCAAAGCATAATAAACGAAACTTAACCTCTGACCATTCATTTCGAATTCTTCACTACTAGTACCTATTCTCTCAAATCCATTTTTCTCTAAAATTCTTTGGGATGCTATGTTATTAGTTGTTGTTTTGGCTTTGATCTGTTTTACGTCTTCGTTAGTTACTGTTTCTACTAATATTTTCAATGCTTTATTAGCAATTCCTTTACCAGTATGTGCTTTCCCCACCCTATAACCGAGGTAACCGATTTTATCAGATTCATCAATATCCACTAAATTTATTCTTCCTAGAATTGAGCTATCTTTATCTTTAATTAAATAGAAATATGAACCTCCTTTAACTTGTTCTTCAAGTAAAGTTTCATGTCTTTTTTTAAAAGTCTCAGGGTTATAGTATTCATCTCCACGCGTCGGAACCATTTCCTCGAAATAAATTCTGTTTTCAAGTTCAAAATTAAACAAATCTTCTGCGTCTGTCATATGTAATTTTTCAATAAATATATTCATTTATACAAACCACCATTCAATTTTAATAGATTTCTTCTTCAACTAAACTGCCCCGTTAGTTGAAGAAACTGACTTGTTATTTTCCTCTACTTAGCTGTTTAGAGACTTTTTAGTAAACAAACCAATAATGATAATAATAATACCGTTAACAGCAAATAAGAAACTATATGATACCATTAAAATTCCAGTTCCAAATCCACCAGGGTCAAAGGGACTCACACTTATACCTGTAATAAAAAAGACTAAGGGCGTCAAAAGCAAGATAATTATTCCAGCCCAAATTCTTTTCTTTTTATTTTTTCCAGAAATTTTGAAAGCAATGAAGTTTGATAGACATAGTGCAATCACGATTATTAAAAGAAATATAACCTCTATTTAAACCACTCCTTTTCTGAATTTTAACAAAAGTAACCTGCCCCGTTAGTTTAAGTAAATTTCTACACAATCTTTATAGAGATTTTAATCGAACTTTACAAATTATCAATCTATATAATAAATAATCAATCTTTTTTACAAAGCTACAGCTATTTACCTTTCCTTTTTATTATTTTTAATACAGAGTTTCCTATTAAAATCGCTAATATAAAGCTCCATACATAAAAGCTTAATTTATCAGGTAAAAATTTTAATACCCATATAGACATCATAATCGTTGAAATCGTAAGGTAATTGATTCTTTCCTCATACTCAAATTTCTTTAAATTACTAACGAGAATTATATAACCGATTGGAGGAGTTATTACACAGAAAAAATATAACGATCCTTTTTTTAAATACCATGGTAATTTATTTCGCAAAATCTTCCTTCCTTCCAAACCGACTTTTTTTGGGGCCCTATTAATTCGATTTCTCTTTTATATTAACTGTAACACTATTCTATATAATTAATATTAAACTGTATTACTTCTTTTTCTTCGTCCATGTATCTCTATTGTTAAATGATAAAACAAACACCTTATTGAACTAACCTGCCCCGTTAGTTTAAGTACATTCTTTCACAATCTCAATATTGATAGTAACAAAAATCCCCAATATAAAATCAAGCTTTTTTACAAATCTACACTTTATTCAAACTCGGCCATAATGATATTAAAACGACTTCTCTATACACCAATATGGCTAATACAGATAGCCAAAAAGTTTTGGATAAGATGGAACTAAAACGTACAAATATTTAATGTGAATAGTAGGGGTTTCCACCACTAATTGTCCATGATGGTCCTGTCCCTCTTGCAGCTTTTTTTATAGTCCATTATTTAAAGTATATAAGAGACATGGGGAAAAATATGCAATTAGATTTGCTTAACTCAAACGTAACATAAATTATTGATTCTTGATTTAATCCTGGTATCCATCTATTTTCGAACAATTAGTTTCTCAAAACTATAATATGATTAGTATTAATAAAGACAAAAATAGTCCTGGTTCTTATAATTTACATAAGACCAGGACTTATTTTGTTAGAACATAAAACTACATGTTATATTTTTAAATTACTCATGAAAACTTGTTATTCTATTTATTTAGAATGAAAAAAGCGGTTCATAAGGGAAAAAGAAGACATATATGATGAATGTAGCAACACCACCGATAATTGTAGCTATTAATAATAGTACAAAAACAAATCTACTACTCTTCTTCGTCCCACCGTATATTAAAAGTACATTATATAACCCTATTAGTGATAGTGTTCCTAAAACAAGAAAAAGTAATCGTATTATCATTTTTTATTTATCCTCACCATAGTTTCATATATTCGTAGGATACTTTAGGTCCCCACCAACCGTATGCTTTAGCTTTCTTATCATATGTTTTAAAATACCTTCTCATAATACGTACTACCATGCCACCTACTGTAAAATCAATTGCAATGGTAAATGTATTGGCCATAGAGGCTATAATTGCTCTACGAGCTTTCTTATTAACTCCCATCCTAGATAAAGCTGTATCTGTTGTATCCGTAACTACTCTTATTGATGCCGTTCCCATTCTTCTTGTAATTTGACTGTGGTTTCTTGACTTTAATAGCAATTGGACTGCTCTTCCTGCAGGTATCAAGCTCATTGCACTAAGTTATGAACGTCAGATGTTCAAAGCTTGTGTTCTTTTTTGTTCTTACTCATTAATTGTCTTTTCTAACAGAATAAGTGCTTCAGTAATTTTGTCTTTTCTTTTCACTTCTATAAAAGATAACGCCATAAGAAGAACAACTTTCCGTGCGGTAATCGATGCTGCACTATATAATAAACTATACTCATATAAAATTGGATGTGATGAAATGGAAACAATTCATATTCCTATCGCCGCTGAACTTCTTATTAGTACTTACAGTAAAGGCGTGGTGAACAATTTGAGGGCTTTTATTCACTCGATTAGAGTCAAAAAAATTAACAAATATTGATCAACGTCGTAAAAACGTTGTGGTTATATAATGAAAATTAAAAAGATTATTTCCTTCTATATATCTAAAGCAATCATTATTTGTACTATTAATATAATTTGTCCGTACATGCTTTATTTATTCTATGAAGTTATTAATAAAACAACACTAATTAAGATCCATAAGGTTCCCCAAATGATTGCACGCTTCAAACTAACTAGTGAAGATATAAAATTCAGGAATAATATACATAGTATCAATACGAAGAAACCACGAAGTATATTCGATAATCCATCTTGTTTATCTATAAAAATACTAACCAACAACAGAATTCCAATAATTAAAACTAAACTTAAACTTAACTTCTGAAAAAGTCTATTTTTAAAGATTTTTTCAAATGAAAAAGCAATAGCAATGATTATCAATAAGGTAACGCTCGTATAAAATAAAAATTCACTCATTTTTTTCACCCTTAATAAAATGTTATATATTCATAATCTTTCTTTGTTCAAAAAAAGTAGAATTGCTTAATAAGTTTATTAAAAATGGTTAACCATTTTTAATAGTTAACCGTTTAGCTGCTCATTAGCATTTATTTTTCATCCCAAAGTAAATAGAACAATAAATACAGCAATTACAAGACAAATCACAAAAATTATCTTTTTATTCTTAATGTGGTTAAAATAGTCATTCAAATTACCAACAATCAGTAATAGACAAACAAATAAAAAAGCTAAGAGAACCTTTGTTGATAAATTAACAGAGATTATTATTGGTTCATCAGCTATCGCCAAAATCCCAACAAATATAATTAAAGTAGACACACCCAAATAAATTAGTATTGAATATAAAAGTTGTAATTGTTTATGCATTAAAATCCCTCTTTATTTTTTATTTCTATATTTCCAAGTGTATCCATAAGAAACTCCAAATCCGAAAACAGCTATATCACCCCAAGTAAGATTAGATTTAACAACCATCAATGCCATTCTCGCCCCACCAATTTTACGAGCAGTTTTTCATTGAATTCTTAAGTTGGTTTTTAAATGCGCACTCACTAAAGTCTGAAATGTTCTATCTCCATAAATTTCCATTAAAAATAGTTTCCTTCTGTATGTCTAAACCCAATCCAAATAGCATTTAACAAAAAATATTAAAATAAGATGACAGATAAAAAAGAGAATATATCAGGGTATTGGCACTATTGAAGCAAGAATAAGGGGTGAAGATAATTATTAAGAACACTATTAAATATTGAGCAACAAATAGAAATTAATTATCGTTATATAACATTAAATTAACATATATTATTATAAAAAACCTATTATTTTATCAATAATTCCTTTTATATACTATTTATTTAAGATTTGATAATTCAGATAGTCTAAAAGTTTTAAGTTGTTCACGAAAATCCTGTAGGAATTTATGGTGTAGTTTGAATTTCACAAATAATTTCTACATTACAAGTCATTCTCTATGAACAACTTTTAGTGCGGTAAGCAATAATTCACTATATAATTGAGTAAACTCATATAAAATGGATGTGATGAAATGGAAACAATTCATATTCCTATCGACGCTGAACGTATTATTAGTACTTCTAGTAAGGGCGATCAATCGAAATGGCGTATCGGCAACAAGTGGGTCAAACAAAATGCGCGAGGTTATGAGGGACAGGCAGAAGTTTTGGCTTCACTCGTTCTTGAATGCTCAACTCTTGACCGCTCTAAATATGTCGTCTATCAGCCATGTATCATTCAATTAGCTGACGGTGAACAATTTGACGGCTGCTATTCACTCGATTTTCGTGGTACAAAACAGGAAGTTACACTTGAACGCTTATTTGAAGCGAATTTCAACTCAACTGATTCGATTACAAGTAACAAAACACTTTCTACAATAGAAAAGTTCGAGCTATTGATGAAGCAGGTGGAGCAGTATACAGGGCTCGTTGTAAATCATCAAATCGCACAGTTATTCGCTTTCGATGCACTTATTCTAAATGAAGATCGGCACACGAATAACATTTTATTTTTATATGACCCAAAGGAAAAAACATGGGAGCTTGCTCCGATTTTTGATAACGGACTTAGCCTACTATCTGATGAAAAAGACTATGCACCTAGCAAACCATTAACGATTTTAAAGCGAAGAGTAAAGGCAAAACCACTGAATTCATCCTTCACAAAACAACTTAGCCTTTACGAAGGACCAGCATTCATTAATAAAGAGAAATTAGTAACTGCAATCGAAAAGTCTCAGTACGATTTTGGGCGTGCTAAGGACGTATTACTTTCACAATTGCGGGATCCAGGATTGAAACACTTATTCATTGAAGGAAGTGAATCCATTGATTGATTACATGACTTTTGACGTAATGTGGATGGATGACATTATTGCCCATGTTGATTTAAAACCAGCAAATGGTGGCACCCCATATGTAATTAACTATATTGATGATTTTAACAAACAATTTTCACCGAATATGGAAGGGCATATTAGCTTAGAAGAAATAGAACGTTGGCTAAAATGGCGTACCTTCCCTCCTACTCGGGTCAACGCAAAAGAATTACTGGCTTCACTGGATATGCAATCTTATAATC
>NZ_MSPW01000020.1 GCF_001955655.1 Viridibacillus arenosi
TGCATCATATTGTAATTTAGCCGTTGTTAAATTGCTTGCAGAATGAATTGAATTATCAGCAGTATATTCAAGTCTTGCTAATTCATTTGTTGCTTTTGTAATTGCCGCTTCTTTTGCTTCATAGCGGTCAATCTCCACTTTTTGATCTGCTAATTTCCAATAATTCGTTCCAAAATCTGAAGTTGCTGCACCTTTCGCTCTTGCGGCATCTACTGCTGTTTTTGCTGCATCATATTGTAATTTAGCCGTTGTTAAATTGCTTGCAGAACGAATTGAATTAACAGCCGTATATTCAAGTCTTGCTAATTCATATGTTGCTTTATTAATCGCTACTTCTTTCGTATCTCTTCCTTCATAACGGTCAATTTCTCTCCACTGCGCTGCTAATTTCCAATAATTTACACCAAATTCTGACGTTACTGCTCCTCTCGCTACTGCGACATCAACTGCAACTTTTGCTTCGTTATATTGCCTTCTAGCATCTACTAAATTTGTTACATGATTAATTGTGTACACTTCATAAAATTTTAAAGCTTCTAATTTAGCTATCGCTTCGTTTATGACAGCATAATAACTACCTGGACCTGAATTTATAGTACCCGTTTGTCTTCCGTTATCTACTATAATTATTTGTCCACCTGGTATTGTAATCGTACCGTTTGCCACTCTTTTTCCGGCGTACCATAAACCATTGTATTGGATCACACCTTCATTTAATCTTGCACCATTGTACAAATCGCCCTCGAATATTCTAAGTACTGTATTCAATGCACCATTAATGTATAAATATCCAGTGTTCGGGTGAAGTCCTGTAAATGCCGTCCCATTTAAGTAAAATACGCCTTCATACGTACCATTTGCTTTTTTGCCATTTGAATAATATATGTCTACTACTAAACCTGTATAGGCTTTACCCTTTAAGTAGTAAGTCCCTTTATATGTGCCCGTTGCCTTTTTTCCATTTTTATAGTAAATCCCGCTTGCTATACCTGAATAAATTTTACCTTTTAAATAATATCTTTCTTTATATATACCAGTTGCCTTTTTTCCTTTTTTGTAATAAGTATTGCCTTTTGTACCAGTGAATAACTCTCCGTTTTTATATACTTTTCCTTTATAAGTAACCGTGCCTTTTACTACTTTTTTAGTAGCTTTAAAAACTAATATTCCATTAGAAATTTTGTAATTTGTTGCCGCTGAGGCATCTTCAGCTCCACCTACTACTGCACCTGTAATAATTGCCGCTCCTAACGATAATGATAGTAACGGTTTAATAAATCTCAAATTATACTTTCCCATTCTAATATCCCCCACTTTTCAACTACACATTATTTGAAAGCATACAACCAATCAACATTGACCAAATACGGTATTTTATGAATTGGCGAATGCAAAAATGCCTAATGTGTATATAATCATGTTCAAGGTTTAAATTAGATTGGAATTTAATCAGAATAGAATAATATTTGTTTATCCAGATTTTCAAAGTTACCCTGTTAGGCTTTAATGTTGTTTATTAGTTAGTAACAATAGTCCATATGAACTTTCAATAGTATTATGTATAGTTTGTTACAACAAAAAAACGTAGTCAGAGAAGACTGGCCATATTTAGCACATGTCTTTTCGACTACATATTTTAAAATGGTTAAGGTTGGCTTAGTTTGCAACCTTCATCTCGGCAAAGGCACCTGGAGATTTTTTTGTTTTGCTTTTTAAGACAACATAATATCTCGTGCCAGGTTTTAGCTTATCATTAGGTATTAGCTTCAATTGTTTGTTTGATGTTTTTTTAACTTTAATAGATTGTTGTTTCCCACCAATTTGCAGTAAAGATACTTTAGCATTTTCCATTGTGCTCCATTTCATCTTCGTACTACTTTTGATGGTGATTGTTTTCTGAGTTGCTTTTTGGCTAATGCTTGAGAGCTTGTTATAATCTTTCATTTGTTGTTTTAAGAAATCGCGATGGCTGTATTCTATTTCTTTACCAACTGGTGTTTTAACATTTGGGGTGATACCTTTTTTCTGTATTTTGGTGTAGTTTGGGCCCATGAATTCTCCGATGGTTAGTTTTAACTGGCTACCATCCTTTAAAGAAAATACTTGCTGCATAACACCTTTACCATATGTTGTTTGTCCGTATAATTTGGCTGCTTTTTGATCTTTTAGTGATGCTACTGTCATTTCAGAAGCGCTCGCAGAGTTGGCATCCATAGTAATTGATACGGGTGCATTCCATCTAATCTTTTGCTTTATCGGCTCTGTGTAGTAAGTTTCACTATCCTTATATTTAAACAAATAAGCTACTTGTGCTTTTGGAAATAAACCAATTACTTCTTCAGCTGCAGTAATGTAACCACCGCCATTACTTCTTAAGTCAAAAATCCAGCCTTTCATACCAGGCATTGATTTAATAGCCTTTTGAATTTCTTTGCTACTATTCTCCGCATAACTATTAAGACGTATGTACCCAATGTTACCCGCTAGTTTTTCGGTCTCAACATTAGGTATGTTGATGACTTTACGGATTAACGTCTTCGTAAATGTACTGTTTGTTTTTGAACGATATATGGTTAAAGTTACTTTGGTATTTTCTTTTCCCGTAATAAGCCCAATAGTTGTTTGAACTGCTTCTCCCGCCAAATTCTTACCATCGACTGCCTTGATAATATCTCCTGCAAGTATGCCCCCGTTAGCTGCGGGCCCCCCTTTAATAGCCGAGATAATTTTCAATCCATTAGCATGTTCTTCAATCGTCACACCGATTCCGACTAACTTCATATCAATCGAATTTGTAAAATCCTTATATTCCTCTTTGGTCATATAAACGGAATACGGATCAAGCTGTTTTGTTAAATCTCCGATTGAAGTACTATTTAACACTGATTCCGATACATTTGGATAATAGTATTTCTTCACTAACTGCTTCACTTCATCCAGTGGTTCTGCTGCATAAGCAACCGATGTCGTAAAGAAAACGCATAAGGCAATAAGGCTCAATACATAAATCCGTAGTTTCTTCATGGTATCCCTCTTATACTAGTAAGTTTATTATTTATTTTACCATTATATTGAAACTGATGATAGTTATGTAATATTAATATTCTACGACATTTCACAATACACTATGTTAATGTGGATTTGCTTGAGTAATGGAACTAAACACTAACAGAAAACAAACTGTTATGATGATACGGAAATCGATAGCTTTATTTAAATACAAAGACCAATAAATACCTTTTTTGACGTTCGAAGTCCAATATTATAAAATAAAAAAATACATATATTTCACAATAAAGGGAGTGATAACTATGAAATTTCTTACGCGTTTTCTATGTGCTTTTGTACTGCTCTTTTCAATAATTGCAGTTGTAGTACCAACTAATTCCCATGCGCAGAGCATTAAAGTAAACAAGTCATTTAAAAGTGCTGCAAAAAAAGGCAAACTTCTTGGTAATAAAGGCTATGTCGGTATGACTTATAAAGAATTGAAGACATCGGTACCTGGAAAAGCTATTATTGCCGAATCTGTAAATGTTTATAATGCTAAAAGAGGCGGTACTATGTATGGATTTGAACAATATAATCCACATACTGGTTCAATCTCGTTTAAAGTTAAAAATACTGATGATGTCGAGTACATTTCTAATAGTTATTCTGGTAAATTAACGCACAAACAAATGATAAAGTATTTTGGTCATCCTGTTGGTAATCGTACATATGGTACCAAAAACAAGCTTTATAAATCAGGTGTCTACTATATTGGCTTCCGTAGCTATAAATCGGGTAAAGGTTATATAACAGATATCGCGATTGGTACACGCGATATGATGGATTTAGCTGCATATTTTAATGGATACTAGTATCAAATAAAAATAGTTGAATATAAAGTGAGTTTTAAAAAAAGTGAAAGAATACTTAAAGAGCCAGCGATTCCACATAGTCGCCAGCTCTTTAGATTTACTAGCAGAAGGACTAAAACTTTAGAAAGAATCAAGGTATTTAAATCGTTCAATAAAAAACGTAGCTATAAAAGGCTAGGTAACTTCACCCTTTGCCTTTATAGCTACGTATTTAAAAGGTACTGAATACTAAACAAAAACTCAATTATTTTTGATTATTGAAATTAAAGGATTTATCTTAGCAAATCTTCACTTAAGAATTCACTTCACATGATATTCCTCTTCATTTCAAATCACTATATTTCATTCTTCTTATTTTTTTACAGTAATCACTTTTGCTTTGCCTACATTACCTGACTTGTCTTTTGAATAAATTGATAACTTCGTATTCACTTTCTGTTTTTTAATAGCGACTGAGAAAGTACCTTTCTTTGATACTGTCGCTGATCCAATAATCTTATTGCCAGCTTTCACATAGACTTTTGAACCAGCTTCAGCTTTCCCAGTTACCTTAGTAGATGTTGTTCTCAATGAATTTACTGAAGGTGTTTTTGGTGCAGTCTTGTCTATTACTGTCATTTTCTGAGAAGCACTTGTATTTCCTACATCATCTGTTGCATTAAGTGTTAGGATAGTACCTGCTTTTTGAGAATTGATATTGATAGAAAATACACCGTTTTTATCCGAATAACCTGTACCGATATATTTCCCTCCAGCTTTGATAGTTACTCTCACTTCAGCTTCTGTCGTTCCTTTTACTTTACGGTCTTTGTCAGTGACTGTCTTGACAATTGGTTTCTTTGGGGGTGTTTTATCCTCGACTATAATCGTTGTTTCCGAGCTAACTTTATCAGAAGCGCTTGCCGTTACATAAAGAACTGTTCCTGCTTTAATCTTCACATTCAATGAAATAGCAAAAGTGCCATCGGCTTTAGTAACAGCTTGCGCAAAGAAATTATTTTTATCCGTTACTGTTACCTTTGTACCTGCATCCGCTGTACCTCTAATTTCCATACTTTCAGATGTTACTACATTGACTTCTGGGGCATGTGGAGTCACTGTTGGGTCAGGAACAGGTGTTGGATCCAACGGAATCGTTGGAACTGGATCTGGTTTTGGTGTTGGTACTACAGGTGGTGTTGGATTTGGATCTGGTTTTGGTGTTGGATCTGGTGTAGTTTTTGATGAAACCAGTTCAAAAGCATTTGTTTTTGCAGTAATACTTTTATCTGCCAGGCTAACTGAAGCTGTGTACATGCCTACTTTAGATTTTGAAGAGTCAAAACTAAAGCTATATGTCCCATCTTTAGTTGTTTTGACCGTACTCTCTGTATTTACTTTTACGCCTTCTCTTTCAATAATAATATCAACAGTCTCATTGCTGACAGGTTTATTATCAAGCGTCACTTTTCCAGTTAGTTGGACCTTATCTCCAATTTCATATTTAGATTTATTACTTTGCACACTTATGCTCTTTTTTGAAACTGGATTTGTATTTGTTAATTCAAAATTTGAATAAGCAGGCGTTGCATTCTTTGCAGTAATTTGAATCGTATAAGATCCACTCTCGTATTTCTTAGGAGATATAGTTTTAAATATGTTGCCGTTTCCATCCATTTCAGAATCTTTCCATTGGTAGGTTTCAACGACTGTACTCCCTTTCTTTACTTGCATAAGGGGAGCCGTACCCGTTCCTGCTTTTCCGTCCTTTAATACCACTCCCGATATATTTATCTTATCTCCCGAAGTATATTGTGAAGCATCAGTATTTACTGTAATCGTTACACTACTAGCTGCTAAGGCGGGAAAAACTGCATTTAAAAATAAGAAAGTAGCAATTAAGCTTGTGATTAGGCTTTTTTTCAAAACATTCACTCCCATATTCGTAGATAAGAAGTAGGGAGGCAGTTTCTGCCTCCCTATTATTCTTTTTTTTAGTTAACTGTAAATGATTCGAGGTTGCTTGAATCTGCTAGTGGAATTGGATTTTCATCGTTATCCCATACAAACACTTCTACTGTATATTTACCTTTATCAAATGATTCTAACGGGATATCTACTCCAAAACTATTTCTTGATTTGCTATTAATCTCTTTCGATTTCACTTCTTTAAAGTAAACAACTGCACCATCTTCATCTTTGACTTGGAAGGCTACTGTAGGATTCAACTTGTTTTTCCCCTGGTTTTTAATGTTTGTTTTGATGCTTACACTGCTTTCTGTTGTGAAGGATGTAGCCTTTTCACCGTTTGAATCACGTGTTGAAAGGGATTCAACATTTACAAAATAATTTGAAACGGTGAAATTAGTTTCTAGCTTTTCACTTTCAGCACTACCAGCTGCACCTATTAATAATTTGTAACTACCACTCTCAGCCAAAATATTCGGTGTAAATGTAGCTTCATATTTTTCGCCTTCAGCAGTATCTAAATCTATTACATTTCCTTTTGGATCAATTACTTTTGCTTCCCACGTAATTGATTCCGTAGCTTCTGCAACAATGTTAGCTGGATTTTCAACTGTTACATCGCCACCGCCATTTGAAATCTCTACTGATTTTACAAATGGTGCATTTAGGGCTGCCCCTTTATAAATAGCTATCGTTTTCTTAGTCACATGACCCGCAAGATCTGAAACTTCGAAGACAATATCATTTCTACCTTCGTCTAATACTAACTGAACTTGTTGCTCGTGAGTTAGTGCTCTCATTTCATATGGCTCATTGAATTCATTTGTATATTCTTCACTGCCATTTACTAATAAGCGTAACTCATCAAAGTTATCTGCAACAGTTACTGTAACAATAGGATCTCCATCTTTTGTTGTTTCAGCAGGTTTTTCACTTTCAGTAGTATCATTAGGATCCTTACTTTCAGTTCCTTCATTAGTAATTTCACCTTCTGAAGCGGTAATAGGATCTTTACTTTCAGTTCCTTCATTCGGTTCTTTGCCATCATTAGGGTCTTTACTTTCTGGCTCTTCAGTAGAATCTTTACCACCAGTAGATACGAAATTATTAGCTGGTAGGTTACTTACAGAAAGACTAGGTGCCTGCGTATCAATAATTACTTGTCTTCTAAATTCAATTTTATTACCAACTTTATCGGCACCTGCAATGAAAATGTCATGCACACCATCTTCTGTGAATGTAATATGTGTTGCAAATTCATGTTTTTTTGTGACTTCATTGTATTTTAAAACTACATCTTGTTCTGTAGGGTTTAATTTATCGCCCTTGATTTTCAAATACTCTACTTGTGATGCATCTGTTACATAGCCAGTAAAAGGTACTTCGCGTGTATCATAAACGCCCAGGGCTTCCGGTGTGTCAGATACGATATAAGGAATTGTATTGTCTCCTGGGCTTGACGTCTCTTGTCCACTATTATTAAACGCATAATCATATGCAACAACCTTAACGTTATCTTTAACATCAAATTTCTGTAAGTCTAATTTAAACGCATTGCTTGTACCAGGATTTACCGAACCTAAGAGTTTATTATCTAAATAGATCTCAAGATATTGTAATCCACTTCCTTTATTATCAGTAGCATTGAATGAAAGGATGCCCGTTTTGTTACTGAAGGCAATGTTTGATACAACCGGTGCTGTGTTATCAACAATAACAGGGATTTTAGTTACTTGTTGTTCTTTACCTGCAAAATCAACTAGTGTTTTTACTTGATAATAATATGTTCCGTCTGCTGCTATTTTATTATTCAGTTTCCCATCCCATTTTGTATAAGATGATTTATATGAATAAATAGAATTGTTGCTCTTCCCATTATGATAATTTTTGCGTTGCTCTTTATCAGTTCGAAGCTTGCGCAAAACTTTGCCGCTTGTATCGGTAATCGTATATTCCACTGTTTTACTGTTTCGCAAGAATGAAAGCACAGGTGCTACTGATTCATTTTCACCATCTCCATTTGGAGAAATAGCAATTAACTCTTTGCTGTATTTTTTAGTAAATGGATTGTATCCAAGATAACTCCCTTGATCATCTACTATTCCTGAAACGTCATAATAAGAGCCTGTGTCATAAATCATTTGATCTAAAACTGGCGGCTTATTCCAATCTCCTTTAAAGCCTAGGTATGGAATTGATAAATCTGGAAAGACGACATCTTGTGATTCATTTGTAAGCGTGATAAACCCTTCAACAAAGTAGCCATTCTTTTGGATGCTTTCTAATTCTGTTTTTGCATTTGAAAGGTCTATTTCAACAGTAATATCTTTAGATTCCCCTGCAAATAAGGTAATCTTTGGCGTACCTATTTTTACTACTGCGCCTTTAATAACTTGTTCCTTCAAAGCATTTGTTGCTGAAGTTCCTGAACCTTGCGTTGCATCAGTTAAAACAGATGCGCCTACATTATAAGTTGCATCTTCTTTGCTGAAGTTGGTAGCTGTAACAGTCATTTTGAACTTGTCAGTACCGATTTCCTTCAACTCAACTTTACCTTCACTTGTACCCTTTGCTTCTACAAATACTGGCGTTGTGACTGCAGCATTCAATTGCATTAATCCTGCACCTTGAAGTCTTGGTGAGTAAGGAATATTGTCATTTGATGATTCCGTAACAATTTTCGCTGTATTCATAAGCAATGTTTTTGCGCGTTTCACTTTTTCTACACCTTTTAAACCTGGGAATAATTCTTGAACTTTTTCCAATACAAGTGCTGCACCACCTGATACATGCGGGGCTGCCATTGATGTCCCACTCATGACACCATACTTATCATCATTAAAAGTAGAATAGATTTGTCCGCCTGGAGCAGTAATCTCTGGTTTCATTTCAAGACTCGGAGTGACACCCCAAGAACTAGTAGCTGCCATTTGCCCCTTAGAACCATTAACAACCGTAGTCATTTTTCCATTAAAGTTTACTTTCCCTGTGCCGCCTGCTGCTTTGATTTTTGTTTCTAAAGTGGTACCATCTGCTACACTTAAAGAAACAAGTGGAATTGTTGGGCTATTTAGTGCCATGTTTACGTAATCGCCATGTGCTGCAGTTCCTCTAATAATGACACCTACTGCACCTGCTTTTTCAGCTTGAGCTTGAATTTCTCCATAGTTTGGATTCGCTGCTGTTCTGACTGCGAATACTACTTTCCCTTTTACTTCTTTACCTTTATATTGTGCTGCACTTCCATCGCCAACATAGACAACATCTTTTTCAGGCGATTTCCCAAATACTTCTAGAGGTATTGGGGACGCCTGCGTTTTATAAGCGATTGGCAACGTTTCTTCCCCTATTTTCAATGTCATTTGATCTAATGTGATTTTATCATTCTCAATGGAAGCTACTGATATTGAATTGGTGGTAAGCCCAGGAGCACCCACTAAACCAATATCAGGATTTGAAGCTAACGGATTTTCTCCGTAATTATAGCTAAACTGACTAGAGTTACCAGCCGAAATAGACATTAATACTCCATTTTCAACAGCTCTTTCTACGGCTTTTTGCTCTAAACTATTTGAATCAACAAAGCCTGCCGTTGAGCCTAAACTCATATTCAATACATCTGCACCAAGAATAATTCCGTCATCAATTGCTTTAATATAAATATCTCCAAAAGTCGATGGCATTGCTTGGTCATTACCAAACACTTTGAGTGCTAGTAATTGAGCTTGTGGAGCTACACCTTTTAGTCCGTTACCTGTTTCGTCACCATTTGCTCCTACTGTGCCTGCTACGTGCATTCCATGCATTGTAGCGTCAGGGCCAAGATCACGAATTTCTTTGTTTTTATCAGCGTAGTTGTAACCATAAGGAACCTTCAAAGAGTAATATTCACCAGGAAGATTATTATTTTTTACAAAATCAGCTACTTTTCCTGATGTCAATTTATGTTTGGCATCATCTTTTAAAACCATATCATCATGAGTATTATCAATTCCTGTATCAATGATTCCTACAACCATGCCTTTCCCATCATAACCAGCATTCCATGTTTGAATGGCTTCCACCATGTCTTTACTTGATAGCATTGTAGGTTTTACAGTTGGTCTTTCGTACTCATTAACAATGCTCACTGATTCAACATTCGGCAATTTTTCAAGATCCTCTATTTCGCCAAATTCTATCTCTCCACTGACTCCATTGACGACAGTAGTGAAGGTATTTTCCACATCAAAATCAATCTTTTTTGTTTCCACTTCTGTTATGAATTCTGATTGTTCTTCTTTCACAGTGTTTTGTAATTCTGTTTTCTTTTCTTTTGCTAAATCTTTATATCTTATACCTCTTTTAGTAGAGTAAGAGATGGCCGGGGCTCCTTCCAACTCAACTATTACCCTAACAGTGTCACTATCCTTATACTCATTCGTGGCTTCGTTAATTTTTTTGTTCGATTTTTCAATCTTCACAAGTTTGTCGAGATCACTTGTTTCAGCTTTTGCAAAAGATGTGCTAAACGCAGCATTTGAAACAGTTAATAAAGAAACTAAACCAATAATCGCACTCTTTCTCAGTTTTTGAATTTTCTTCACTCGTTTCTCCCCTTTTTCAATTAGTGAAATAATAAACCCCCGCTCCTCTCTACTTAGAATAAAACCTAGTAAATTAAACTATTTTACTAGGTATCCAAAATGTATCATTCGAAATTTAGCTAGTAAATAGCGAAGCTTGTAGTATTTTGAATATTCTAAAATATATTTTAATGCATTAAAATATCTCTTTTTTATTTATTTTCTGTTTAAATTCATATAGTTAAGTAATGTTTTAGATTGAATACTTTAAAAGGAAAATATCAGAAAGTTATCACAGAAAATATACAACTATTAGAGGGTTTTCTCCCATCATCGCTGTTTTTCAACATTATAATTAGTTCTGTATTTTCGACATGACTATTGTTTCTTAATAACTATTTGATTGACTTAAACACTTCCTCTTTTTGATTTCTGTTACATAGATAGCTACTATTACCGCATGTCATCTATAGTTGTAACTAGTGGCCATTATCTACATGCTTTGTGAGATACATCACGCTTTTCTTTCATAGTTCCTTTCTCAAATATAAAAAGCCTTTACTCCTGTTAGAAGGAATAAAGGCTCTTAATTTATTGCTATAAGATTAATTATTTGAAGGTTAGGTTATTAAAGTTGATCTTTTTAGTAATTCTATATCCTCTGGTGACGGATTGACATGTCCAGAGGGATGATTATGATATATATTTGAAATCTCACTTATTACAGCAAGCAAAAACCCCTTACCCTCCGAAGAGACTAGGGGATAATTTGTTTCAATTGTTTCAACTAACATGAAAATCATGATTGGTTGGTTGGCACTGATTGATAATTATAATTATTCGAGAATAACTGTACTATCTATTCAAAGAAATCGGCTTTATTTACACCATCAATAATAATATTCCCTGTACTTGATGTTGAGGTGATTTTAAATTGTGCTGCACTTACTTTTTCAGCTTGAGCTTTTACTCCAGTGTTCATTAAACGATTATTTATATGATTCACCAGATCATCGATTTTCACAAAATTGGATGTTAGTTGAATATTTGCCGTAGTTGTGCCGTCACTAATTGTAAATGTTCGATTTTTTGAGGTATCCGTATCTGTTCCTAGCCCAGAGGATTGCTCAAAGAAGTACGACCAATCTGCACCTTCTAATGTAAATGATGAAGCAGCACCCGGTTGGAATGCGCTAATTTGGAACGTATCTTCAAATCCAAAGGCCGCAATTGGGCGATTCAATATACCATTTGCTCCGTCTTTTTTATAATAGAAATCTTGAATGTGACTCTCTACAACACTGCCCATTGATACTCCTTTAGAAAAATCTGTCGAAAGTGCCCATGAAACATAAATTGGTATACGATCTGATCCAATGACAATAGTAAAGTCTTTTCTATTACCAGTAAAATCACTTAATGTAACAGGTTTACTAACGAGTTTTGCTTGAGTTCCGTTTACAGTTGAATAGTCAAAATTCGTGATCATTTTACTTGTGATAGCCATTGGAACTACAGTTACGGTGAATGTACCTGCTTTAATTACTTGTCCATCTTTTTTCACTTGAACAGTAATTGTAATTGGCCCCCCCAACGCAACACCTGTTACTATAGCGGTTCCACTAGGGTCATTAGATACAGTAGCTGCAACTTTCGTTGAATCACTAGATGTGAGGACGAGCGTTTCATCATTTTCAAGGTTGATATGATTACTTCTATCAACCCCAGTGCCAGTTACTGTTACATTTAGCAATCCTGTTAATGCTGTCACTTTACTATTTTCAAAGGCAACTACCGCTAAATCTAATGCAGCTTTTGCATCAGCTAATTGTTGGGTTGTTTTGTTTGCAGAATTTGTTACAACTAATTGTGCAACATCAATGGCTTCTTTTAATGTCGCTTTTGAGCCTTTTACATTTTGACCGATTTCTACTCCTTCTTCCATATTCTTGTAAAGATTTGTTGCTTCTGTAATAGCTGTAGTTAGTGCAGTTGTATCTCCTGCTTTAATGATTTTGCCCTCAAAATTTGTTAAGGCGCTAACTAATGCTCCGGTCGCTGCATCTAATTGAGCTTGCGTTTTATTAACTCTGTCATCATAGACACTTTGAGCTATCGTTATAGCTGTAACTAAAGTATCTTTATCTACTTGGGTTACCTGCCCCACTCCTATTCCTACAGTCGTTCCTTTTAAAACTGCAGTTGCCCTACTTATTTTTTCATTCAGAATAGTTGCATTTGTACTATTCTCGTCTTATACCACATTTATGGTAGCTTTCGAATCGAGCCTTCACCATGCAGGCGGCTTTCACCGCACATGGCGATCTATCAATGGTCATTTTCATTCATGAAAAATATAAATGTGATTGAAAACTACCATAGACTGGGTTCCTTCGCTCCTACATGTTTTATCCTCCTCATATGTTGCCATACAAGTACTAGCGGCATGTGATCAACACTACTATGAACCCGCAGCCATTCTCTTAGCTTTGTCGGTGCTGATTCACCTCTTCAAAGAGAACTTCAAACGTTCCGTTATTTCCATCCCTAATTTTGACAGCCTTAGGTTTCCACTATTCAGGTGTGAGAATGGTTAGTTTAACAGTCAATTATGCTAACCACCAATACATCATTTCTTATATAAGGATGAATATCGAACTCCTAGCATTTCGCGCTATTCACTACCTCACCCTGCCTACATGGATTCGTCCGCCTAACCATAGCTGTCTTTTAAAGAGCCCCGCCTCAATTCTTCGAGTACGACTTCACCTGACTTAACCCCTTTTGCGTATCAGCGCATCACTGGATCCAGGAGGATTAGGCACTTGCATAAAAGACTGTTTCGCAAGGATAGGGATTTCACCTATCAATTAGAAAGTAACAGTTAGAAATAATCAATCATTCCCACTTTTTTCACTAGTTTATTAGCTTATAAAGTAACGTTTCGTTTAATTTTTTTGAGGAGTCGTATATTTTGTAATTGTACCAATAGTAATCGAACCATTTGCATTTACTGCCACTTCAATTGTTGCTTTCTTATCATCAGTTGCAATTGTGATGATTGAAGTCCCAACTGAAATAGATGTCATGGCAATTTTACCATCTGTAATTTTTACTGTTGCCACTTTTTCATTACTTGAAGAAACTGAAGTTCCTACCAATCCTAATTTATCTACATTATTAGCAATGTCACTATTTATCGTAGATGTAAATGTTATTTCTCCAGTACCACCTGAAGATGATCCACCACCTGTAGAACCAGAACCTGGTGTAGTATCAATACCATTAGTAACTATAATTGTTTTTCCATTTGGTAATGTAATAGTACCGTTTGCAATGCTAGCATCTTTGTACCATTTACCATCTACTTGGACAACGCCTTCATTTAACTTGCTTCCATTATAAAGTTGTCCTTCAAATAAAGTTAAACCTGTGTTTACTTTTGCACCGTTATAAAGCTGCTCTTTAAATACAATTAGGCCTGTGTTTAATAATCCATCGATGTAAAGATTATTTGAAGTTGACTGGATGCCTGTAAACACTTTACCCGCTTCATAATATTTTCCTCCATATATGCCAGTCCCCTTTTTACCACGCTTATAGTAAACACCGGCTTTTAGACCTGTAAATACTTTACCTTTTGAATAGTACATTCCTTTGTAAGAACCCGTTGCTTTTGCTCCTGCTTTGAAGTAGATGTTATTCTTCACGCCAGTATACACTTTACCATTTGAATAGTATTTTCCTTTGTATATATCTGTCGCTTTTTTACCGCTTTTGTAGTAAACACCGGCTCTTAGACCCGTTAGAGCTTTACCGTCTTTATAAACTTTACCTTTGAATATTTTTGTACCCTTTACTACTTTACCGGTTAGTTTTGAGATTAGCTTTCCTTTCGAGATTTTGTAGTTTGAAGAACTTGCTGCCTCCACACTATTAATAGGTACTGCAATGGTACTTGTTAATAAAACTGCCCCTAACGCTACTGAAGTTAAAGCTTTAACCTGCTTTAAATTGTTTTTCTGCATTATCCCACCCCTTTCAAAACTTTTATAGGATTAACTACTCATTAAAATTCCAAATAGTTTTACCATTCTCAATTATCTAACAATTAGTCTATTTAATCTATACAATAATCTGTAATTCAAAAAATTTTGTTATTCGTATACTTAACTATTAACGTCCTAACTGCGTGAGTTTTACTTATTCATTATTTTATAGATAGACAAATGATAAAATGAAAAAACCTAACCTCCAATGAGATTAGGTTCTTTCAATAAGCGCACACTTCAATCAATCTTTGTAACGTTGAATTAATTGATATTTGATTTTTCCATTTTCCGTTTCAAGCACTTTTCCGTAACCTTCAACGAAATAGTCGTAATGTTTGGCACTTGCTTTGCCAATTTGTACTTTGATTGCATTCGGAAATGTTCTATAAGGTGTTTTCGCATTTGCTTTTGTAGATACAATTTTACGTGTTTCTTTTTCATCATAGCTATTTATAGTTGTCCATTGTTTGTTTTTCTTTACAGGTAGGGCTAACAATTTACTTTTAGTCGTTTGCCATTCATAATATCCGGTTGCCGTCTGCTTTTCATAAGAAAAGCTACCTCCCATTGCAGAAGATATCATCCACATTGTTCCTTCTTTTGTGTTTTCAGCATACTCATACCTAAAATTAGATTTCTTTTCAGACGTATCCATGTCTAGATCTAGATAATAGCTATACGAATATTTCGCGTTATGTATGTAACTTGTTTTAGCACTTGCCTCCGTTGTGCATATGCATAAGAGTACAAATACTCCTAAAACTGCTGATACAAATTGCATCCATTGTTTCATATACTCACTCCTCTTCTACTCCTATAACATATAAGTAGGTATTATTATATAATTTTATCATAAAAATTGTTAATATATTAGATAATTATACTCACAAATTATTCATATAAGATTGTCATTGACCTAATGAACCTAAAGCTGTGATAACTGCCACTGCAATGGATACGACTATTTTTTCAATCATCTAATTACACCTCCTTTCTTCACTCACGACAGTTATATAATAATGTCGTCAGTTTTTAGGCACGCCAAATAAGCACATACTATATATCCCATGTACTTTCCTGTTTCTATACCAACCCCATTTACTTATGTCGTGAGATTCTTGTTAGAAATGTCGTGAGTTTCCCTGCTCAAATCATTGAGTCGGTTCTTCAATTACTTCTCCATTTTTCATCCATATAGTACTTAATAGTTCAGAATTTTCATACAATGTTATATCGATCATTAAGTACTCATCGCCTTTTTCATCTATAAAATTAACGGATGAAACGAGAACTTCATCTGGTAAATTCTTTATTACATCTTCTGTTATTAAATTTGTATCCAATTCATCTCGATATAACTCTATTGTTTCATAACCAACATCCTTCAAATCAATCTTTTCATTCATCATCTTTTCTAAAGCTTGTAAAAAGCGTCCTAGAGTCGTCATCTTATCCACCCTCCCTTTCAATCACATTCTGTATTAGACGCACATTTCTAGCTATTTTCATGCCTTTTACATGTATCCTTTCTCTCTAAAAGATAGATAACTATCTTCACCTAAAATGATATGATCCAATAACTCTATTCCAACAATCTCACCTACCTCTTGCAACCTCTTGGTTACTTCTATATCCTCTGGTGAAGCATCTACATTACCACACGGATGATTATGACAAACCATTATACTAGCCGCATTCGTCAATATAGCAGGTTTAATTACCTCCCTTGGATGAACAATACTAGCGTTTAGACTACCAATATGAACTGTATTCAAATGAGTTGGCTCATTCTTAGTATTCAAACACATCACTAAGAAATGCTCTCGATCTACTTCACCTAAAACAACTCTGCACCATCTTTGGGCGACTTTACTTTACGATTACTGTACATCAATGACCTTTCCTTCACTAACTGCACACGTACAATATCTACTCGTTTAGAAACCTTTTTACCTTCCATCATGTTTCATTCCTCCTCCAATAAAAACAGCCCTAATACCAATGGTATTAAGGCTTCTGATTCAATCATGATTATGATATATATTTGAAATCTCACTTATTACGGCAAACAGAAACCCCCTAATCTCCGAAGAGATTAGGGGGTTTAACAGAATCAATCGTTCAAACTAACGCGAAATTTATGTTAGATTAGAATGCTCTGACCTTCAATAAATTAAGGAGTTACAGTTACAGTTACATCTACACGATCAGTTTTAGTAGCATCTGATTTATCAGTAATAACTACTGTGTATACTCCTGCTGATTTTTCAATTACTGCTAATGTAACTTTTGCTGAATCTACTTTTGCTTTTAAAGCAGTTGTTACAGTTGCTACATCATTTGTTGAACCTGCAGGTAATGCAAGTGTAGTACCAATTGCAGCTTTTGCTGTTTCTACATCAGTAAGAGTTACAGTTACAGTTACATCTAAACGATCAGTTTTAGTAGCATCTGATTTATCAGTAATAATTACTGTGTATACTCCTGCTGATTTTAATACTACTTGTAATGAAACTTTTGTTGTATCAACACCAGTTTTTGCTTCTAGTGCAGTTTTTACAGTTGCTTCATTATTTGTTGAACCTGCTGGTAACGCAAGTGTAGTACCAATTGCAGCTTTTGCATCGCCTACATAATTTGTAGTAGATACTGTAGCAGTTACAGTTGTAGTTATACTAGAAACTGTGTTAGCTTTATCAGCAATTGTCACTGTATAAGTGCCTTTTGTTGCTGTTTCTACTACGTTTAAAGTAACTTTATTAGTATCAACTTTTGCATTTAATGCAGTTTTTACAGCGGTTGCGTCATTAGTTGCACCAAATGGAAGTACTAATGAAGATCCGATTGCTTTTTTAGCATCTGAAATTGCAGTAAATGTTGATTCTAAATCTGTTGCATCATCAATTACTTTTGCTACAGAAATTGAATTGATAGTTGTGTTATTTTGAACAGCAGCAAATAGAATATTTACTACATGTTCTTGAGCAGCATCTGATAAGTCATTGTAATTAGCTACTGCTTCTAAAGCTTTTGCAATTTCTTCTTTTTTAGTAGCAGCTTTGATTTTAGCTACAACTTCTGAAGATACTACTGTATTTGCATCTGTAACAAAGTTAATTGTTACATCTTTACTTGGTAGACTTACTTGAGAAGCAGATGCATCAACTTTTACTACTGCTTTTTCATCTGATGTTACATCAAGTTTTGCTACACCACTAGAAGCAACTACTTTAAATGATTTAGAAGTACCTTGTTTTACAGTGTAAGATTCTCCAGCTACTGATGGAGTAACATTTGTACCACTTACTGTAACATCGCCAAATTGAGCATGTACAGTATATGTTGCAGTGTAGTTACCAGTACCGCCATCATAACTTAATGCGTATGGGAAACCATTTTGATCTACTGATTGGTATGAGAATGTTGCTTTAGTACCAACTTTAACTTCTTTATCAGCATCGTTTACAGTTAATTTTGCATCGTTAACTGTTGCTTTTAGGAAGTAAGTAGTTTCCCCTACTAATTGTAAATCATCTGAATCAAGAGTAGCGTTAGCTGTTCCGTTATCAGTAAATACTGTTGGTGTTGCAAAGTCATTAATAGCACCAGTTAATTTAAATGTTGCTTCGCCGTTATCACCAACTGTGATAAGTTTTCCAGCTCCGTAAGAACCAATTGTAGAACCATTGATTGCTACAGTAGATAAGCTTGATACTTCACCTTTTTTGAATGTTACATAGGCTTTAGTACCTTTAGTAGCTAATTTACCATCTTTATCTGTAACAGTTACTGTGTAAGAACGTCCACCATCACCAATACCGTTTGCATTTTTAGCAGCTGCGTTAGCAGTACCATTTGCTACAACTTTAAGTGATTGAGTGAAAGATTTATCAAATGTTACAGCAGAAGCTTGTGCTTGTAATTCTGTAGTTTCTAGTTTGTTGTTTCCATTGTAATTAGCAGTTGATCCAGCAACAGGGTATTTACCGTCAGCAAATACAATTGGAGTTACAGTTCCATTAGAACCTGATACTGTGAATGTTGCGTTACCTGAAGCATCAAGTTTGATTTGTGCATATTGAACACCGCCAGTAGTTACTTGCCACGGAGTAATATCACCAGATAATGCTGTAGTTTCATTACCTACACGGTTAGCATCTACAACTTTAATATCACGAACTAATTTATCTGGAGTTACACCAACGTTTTCTTTGAAAGTAACGTTTACATATCCGTTTGCATTTTCAGCTGATGAGATTTTGTAAACTTTTTTACCACCGTTAGCAAATGAAGTACCTGTAGTTACATCTGCAACAGTTAAACGTTCAGTGTTACCCCAGTATACTTTAGCCTGAGTAGTTTTTACTGAAGCATTACCAGTTGGGTATGCTTCTACAATATCTTCAGTACCTGCTACATATTGAGTGTAAGAGTAAGAAGCTACACCGTTTGCATCAGTGAATACTTCAGCAGTAATTTTCTTACCGAAGTTACTGTTAGAAGTATCAGCAGAGTTAGTGATGTTGAATGTTACAGCAATACCCTCTTTAGAAGATCCAGCTGGAACGTCAACTTGAGTTTGTACTGTTACTTCTTTACCAATTATACCTTGTAGAGAAGATTTAACGTTTTTGATTGCAGTAGCTTGTACATTAGAAACACCTTTGAATGTACGTGATTTCACGCCATCAAGTGCTACAGTGTAAGTTTTACCGCCAGTTTGAGCAGCAGTTGTTAAAACGATAACTTTATCGTCAGTTTGTTTAACTGCAGCGTTAGTAACTTCTAAGCCTTCGATTTTGAAACGTCCAGCTGAGATATCGCTAGCTTTTTGAGCTTCTGCGAATGTTACTTCAACAGTTGTGTTGTTAATAGCTTTAGCTGCATCAACTACAGTTTTAACTACAACACCGTTTTTGTATAGTTTTTCTACGCCTTTGTAAGTTTGGATCCCGTTAGCGTATTTACCTTTGATAAATAGTTTACCAGAGTTTTTACCAAGACCTGTTAGTAATTTACCATCTTGGTACCATTTTTTAGAAGAACCGCTTCCTACCCAGCCGCTACCTTTTTTACCAGCTTTGTAGTATACGTTTTTGTAAAGGCCAGTGCCTTTTTTACCTGATTTGTAATAAGTATTTTTGTAAAGACCAGTGAATTTCTTACCGTTCTTGTAAAGAACACCTTTGTAAGATTTGTAACCTTTCACCGCTTTACCTGATTTTGCAGATACTAATTTACCTTTAGATACTTTTACAGTTGCTGCTTTTGCGAAAGCTGTATCAGCAGCACCAGATACTGCGAATGATCCTGTTAATACTGCTGCACCGATTGCTAGTGATGCGACAGGTTTTACAAATTTTAGATTGAATTTACCCATTTTTAAAAAATCCTCCCTTATTGGATATGATTAGCATTTCGCTGTTTTTGTTTTTCATCAGCTAATCATGCTTAAGCCTAATTATCGTTTATAAATAGGAGAATTTCCACCCTTTTTTCTTCCATAGATTTGTAGTTATTCGTTACTTTAATACTATAATGCTATGTTTATCAAAATTATTAGTAAAATTGAGAGATTTTAGCAATTTATTACAAAACCTATGGGATTATTACGATAACGACTGTAAAGTTAGTAATATAATACCAATTGAGGTATATTTTTAACAAAATACATAAAATTATACCACAACCTATACTGCTAGTTACTTTTTTGTAACATAAGACACATACTCAAATAGAAGATGTCTGCCCTACTCTTCTTCTTTAACGATCCGCTCGCTAATATTTGCATCGAGTTTCTTCCTATTATATAGCAATATTTTCACTATTTAATCGCATAATTGAAAGCGCTATCATTTTATTGTTAGTGATTTATATGATTCTACTTTTAATAGCATACCTATTCTTCCATTACAAATATTACAGCCTGCATGTTAAATGTTACAGGCTGTAATATTTCTTCTACGCCACTAGTGACGTCTTTTTCTACTTAGTAGTATTCACTTTAATCGTATAAGGTGCTTTATCATAATCAGATGAGGTTCCGAAATATACTCCACTTGATACATTGACATAGTAGGTGCCTTTATCTACGGTTACCGTACCTGTGTGTGTTAATGTATTGTTTAATGTTTTCATCTTCAGCTGTTTAATTGTTTGCTTCTTGCTGTTTTGTAGTGCAATTTTAAATGGCGCTTTTAATTGTTTCTTTACTGTAATTTGGAGCTTCGTTTTTTTAGGCACTGTGATTTTGTAATAATCTTTCATATCATACATTTTAATATCTGCTTTATATGTGCTACCAAGCTTAATCGGTGTCGCAGTTTTTATCGTGTTGTTGTTTTCCTTTTCGTAGTTGGATGCTGCTTTGAAGGATACTTTGAATTTGACCTTCTCAACATTCCCTTCTGTGAAGGCGAATACATAGTAAGTTCCCTTTTTTACACCGACTGAATCGGTCATGATTGATTTGTTGTAATAGGCTTCTTTTGAACTGATAGCATAACTAATAATTGGTGAATTCACTTTCGGATCAAGTATGCCTACGTTTTCTAAGCTGTTCATAAGGAATAACGTGAATTCCTTGTTTTTTGGGGACTCGATTTGAAGCTTTGCAACCCCATCCTTTGGTATTTTCACTTGATACATATTCCCTGCTTCTTTGTTTTCATCCATGAGCAATGTTTTTGATAGCGTTTTGTTTAGTGGAATGGTTTCATAAACTTCCTCAGCATGACTTATGGTGCTGTTTAGACATACGGATATCATGACCATCACCGCCATCATTACTATGTACTTCATCATTTTCATTTCTTTCATCTCCAATCTATTTTGTTCCTTTTTAGTATACTAGGAAATTGGCTTTAAACCAATATTATCCATATATTTAGTTTTGTGATGGGGGTGGATTGTTGCGCTATCTGTGAGGTTTGTTGCGCGAAGTCTGGGGATTGTTGCACTATCTTGGATGTTTGTTGCGTTAAGTCCATTGTTTGTTGCGCTAACTTGATTGTTTGTTATTTAGCAGAACATTCACGTCCTATTAGATGATAATTTTTAGCTTTTTTGAGCAACATGTATAGTTGGAATCTATTTTAGCCGCTTTTTTAGTATTAGAAAGTTTGAATTCGCTCGATAGGATATTTAGATTGTTACGCTAGCTTCCAGTGTTTTTGCGTAATTTACTTAAATTGTAGTACTCGCTCAAATAATTCTTATTTAGAGTAAATTCGTGTCCTTTGCGTTATTTGGTGTATTGTGTGGAGTTTTGGCGTGAGAGGTCTAGTTCTCTTTAGACAAAAAAAGACCCCCTGCGTTTGCAGGGGGCACTCTTATTAGAATGTTGTTAATAGGCTGCCACTAATCCATAGTTTTTTGCCTGATTTAGGGGCGTATACTTGGTACCATGTGTCTTTTCCTACTATTTCTTTTTTCTTGTTACCGAAAATAGTGTAGACATGTTTTAGTGGTGCGTTGTTTGGTACTACTTCTTTGATCGTATCGCTTGTAGTCGCTCCTGCACTTGAGCGTAGGTTCGATTCGTCTTTTGTGAATGATAGATTATCTAGCGTAATTTCGTCTGTGCGTACCCAGCCTTGTGTGCCATTGTAAGCAATACGTAACCAGCGTGTGTTTTTGCCACTCGTATTTTTAAAGTCACGTACATCTGTATGGTACGCCTTTAATGTAATTACTTTTTCTTTGCCGTAAGTGCCAATCTTTTTCGAATACGCATATGGCATATAATAGATGTTCAAGTTACTCGCTGAAACTGTTGCTGTTACATCAGTTGGCAATTTTACGAATTGAGCTGGTTGTGCTTTAGACTCTGGCAGAATATGATCATATTCTTTTGGAGCTGTCATAACTTTTGTGCTCGCTGTTTTGCCGCTGTAGTCTGATGAGCTATAGGCTTTCATCTGTGCCATTAGGTTGGCAATTTTACGACTCCACTCTTTGTCTGTCGCATATTTTACATTCATACCTAATAATGTCGGACCGTTGTAATAAGCACCTGTAGTAGTTAGGTAATCACGATAGATTTTAAATGCATAGGCATTCAAGCCATCTTTTCCTGTTGGGAAGTATTTCGCACATGTGAAAGCACATGTGTCATATGCTTGGAAGCCAAAATAGTTGTTTTTATACTGTGAAATGGCTGAACTGCCCCAACCTGTTTCTAAAATTGCATGAGCTAGCATGAACTGTGCGTTAATACCTGCTTCATTTTGAACTTCTAAGAATGATGGTACTAACTTATATAGTACATTGTCTGTTGTTTTTCCTTTACTAATAAGGAATGAGCGCATTTGTGTAGCAGTTAGATCTGTAGATTTTCTTAAGTTTAATGCAATGTATGGATTGGTTTCTACGTAAGCTGAATTGATCCATACTGTTTTGCTTGATAATGTACCTTGATACCAAATACTTGAGCCGACTTTTTCTGTGCGAGTAACTTTGAACGTTTTCGCTCGGTATTTGCTTAAGTCGTAGACGATGTTATTTGTTGTACCGTATGGGATGTTATAAGCACTGCTTGTCCCTGCAATGTAAGTTGTAAATTTAGTTGTGTCTACAAGTGAATTGGTGTAAGTAGTTACATCACTTGCTTCTACCCATCCAACTACGGTTGTTGATGTTCCATTTGTGCGGCTAATTTGGTAGTAATCTTCATCTTCGTATAAAGCTTCTTTTTTAATATAAAAGGTTTCGTTAGTGTATGTGCTATTTGCTAAGATGTAGTCTTCTAGTTTTGTGATATCTTTGTAGATTTTCACTGTTTTACTAGAAAGGCGACCAAGGTAGCTAACGTCAGTTTCTTCTGGTTCTGCTGCTACTTCCACATATGCCTTTGTATATTTTGATGAAATCCAAATTGTTTTTGTACCGATTTTACCTTTGTACCAATCGGTGTTACCAATTCTTTCTGTTTTTGTTACGACAAATTTTGCGTTTTTATATTTTGTAAGGGTTTTGATGGCAACATCATTTGTGCCTCCCCAAATTTTCGTATAGGCTGAGCCGGTTCCTGTTAACGAAAGGGTTTTAGATTTTGTGCTGATGGCTTTATGGTTATAGGCTTTCGCATCTGTTGATTTGATCCAGCCGATGACTCCTGATGTTGCACTTTCTTTAGTGCTTAGTAGGTAGTATTTGCTCCCTTTATATGTAGCTTTCTTTTTAACATATAAAACAGTGTTGATATTGCTAGTTCCTGCTTTTGTATATGTTGATTTTGTGATATCTTTGAAAATTTTAGCTGAACTGCTATTAACTTTAGCTACGAAACTAACGCTCGTTTCTACAGGCTTTTCTGTTGGGACTGCTGAAGTATCAACAGTTGGCTTTGTTGATAGATGGCTGTTGTGAATCCATACTGTTTTGCCATTAAGCTTACCTTGGTACCATTTGCTTGTTGATGTAATTGTTGTTGTAGCTGAGAATTTAACGTTTTTGTATGATTTTAATGATGTGTAGATAGCATCTGTACTTCCCCACGGACTAACATATCCTCTACCCGAGCCTTTTAGATAGAATGTTTGGGCTTTTGTCGAAGTTAGGCTGTAGTTTCGGATTTTAAGGTCTGTAGATTTTACCCAGCCTAATTGTGTTTTTTTCGTATCTCCGAATTTGTAGATGGCATAGTATGTCACTCCGCCTGTTGTGGCTTTTTTATTGCTCATCATTACTTGCTTTGTTTGAGCTGTTGTTGCGACTTTACTTGTAGACTTTGCGTCTGGTTGTTGATAGATTTTCGCTTTTGTAGATTTAATGACTGTGATCTTGCTAATTGCTGTTGTTTTGTAACTTGCCGCAGCTTGAGTGCCGTTAGCTCCAATGATGAAAATCGCTAGTAGTAATGTACAGATGATTGTCCATGCGTGTTTTTTTATCATTTTCTACTTCCTTTCTTTTTCACTTTAATAGGTTCATATACGCGTCAGAAATGTTGGTTACTGATGGCTATTTGAGCTTTTTTATATTGCTTCAACAAAGTAGGTGGTCATTAGATATTGGCAATAATATAGTTTGTGTTTTCGTACGATGGTTAAATTGATGCAGAACTATAGACTTTTGCCTTACAAAAATTAGATTACTAGATTACACACATTCCATTATATAGTAAATTATATTAAAATTGTGTTGTAATACTTAAATTAGTTCTTTATTATCACATCTTATGACTTATGTAATTGTTGATATATTTTAAAAAAGCAGAGAATTTGTAATATAATGCATCATTTTATCTGATGTGTATATCGACCTATCACTATTCTCGTTAAGTATAGCTTATTAATAGTAGAGTTTGTCGTTACGATTATGTTACAAAATTGAGGAGTGGTATTTGATGTTCACTGTTTTTTATTATTTTTGGGGGTTAATAAGGTTTTGAGACGTAAAAAAAAGAGCTGCCCTAGGCAACTCTTAGATTTCTTGAGTATATAGATTGTGATTTTCGTTTACGACGTCTTGTAGTAATTTTGACCACTTTTCATAGTAACGCTCTGGTGAGTAATCTTTTAGCACAGTGTTACGTGCTTCGTTCCCCATCTTCACTACTAAATCATGGTTATTTAATAGATGAATGATTTTCTCCGCTAGTTGTTCACTGTCACCATTCGGGACAAGATAGCCATTTACACCATCTTCAATTACTTGAGATGGACCATAGTTAATGTCATAGCTAATTACTGGTGTCTTATTTGCTAGTGATTCAAGCATCGCTAGGCTGAAACCTTCGTATGCTGAAGTAACGAGCGAAACAGATGATGCCGCAAGTACTTCATGTACTTTGTTTGTGTAACCTTTAAGCTCGACACTATTTTCTAGCTTAAGCTCTTGAATCAGCTTATTTAGCGACTCTTCTTCATTGCCATTACCGTAAATGTCCAACTTCGCTTCCGGTACTTGTTCTACAACTAGTGAGAAGGCTTTGATCGCTTCGTCTAAACGTTTTTCTGGACTATAACGGGCAATCATCGACACAAGCTTCGGATTCTTTTCGATGTTAAAATCATTTACTTCTACACAGTTTGGGATGACATGGATATTACCACGGTTACCAATTTCTTTGTGTAGATCAAGTCGTTGTTGTTCTGTTAGCACTACGACCGGATACCCCTTTGGAATGACATCGAGTTTCGCTTGATACACTGTTCTATATGGGCTACCCAATTCGTATGGTGCAGAGAAATGATTTGAGTGTAACATATAAATTTTGTAGACAAGTTCATCGTCAATTGATGTCACTCGTGTAGTTGGTGCAGAACCATCACAAATGATGACAGGCTTAACTACTTCTACACGACATATTTCATTTAGCCAAAAATCATGGAATTCTTTGCTCGACGGGAAGTATTCGACCTTATCATAATCTGGACTGAATAAGTATACTTTTTGAAGCTTACCACTCTTGTTGTTATACCAAAGTGATAAGAAGCAAAAACCATCTTCCGTATAGAAACGCTCTTGGTTCTTTTTGTTGTTACTTGGATGATAAAGAACTTCCCGCTGAAGGAAACCAGTGTGGTGGAATTCTTCACGGCGTGTACGTACTCGGTTGTCGTCGAAGTAATCTATAAAGTTAATCGTGCCATCTTCATGCCACTTTTTATACTTTATATAAGTACCATTTTGGAAGTACCGAGCGAATTCACCACCATCTTCTACCCAGTAGCCTTCTTCGAATTTCTTTATTTGTTGCTCGAATTTAGCTTGAGCTGCAGATGATATCGTATTTTTTGTAAATTTTCTTCTATAGTAATCATAGACGTTTGTTATTTTTGCGCTTTTTGGAAGTTGCCCTGATAGCTTCAGTTCTTTTTCAATGATGTCATAGTTAAATTTGAAATCCATTGTTAGGAGTTCAATATCGTATTCATCATTAGCAAAAAGGCTGGCGCGCTTGAGCATAACTTTGTTGATGCCGCCTTTTTCGATGTCCATATCCCATGCTGTCATGAAGATTTTTCTTTTCATTAGGGGTTCACATCCTTTCTAGTGCAGTTATTTATTTCTTCTTTTTGGATCCATATTTTCGACGATCTGCAAGTTTCTTTTGGAAAGCTTTTTGATCTTCATATGAAAGTTTGTTGTATTGTTTGATGAAATCATTGTAGTTTTTCATAACGACATTTGTCGGGCCAAATTCTCTAAGTTGACCGCCTTCAATCCAAGCTATTTTGTTACAGAAGCTCGTTACTTGTCTTAAGTTATGGCTGACGAAGAAGATCGTTTTACCGCGTTTTTTGTATTCATTCATCTTGGCTAGTGATTTGTCTGCAAAGGTTTGATCCCCTACAGATAACGCTTCATCAATGACAATAATATCAGGGTCTGCTGTAACACTGATGGCGAAGCCTAGTTTAGACTTCATACCACTAGAGTATTTCTTTACAGGCTGATAGATGAAATCGCCTAGTTCTGAGAATTCGACAATTTGCGGTGTCACTTCATCAATCTTTTCTTTGCTGTAGCCCATTAATAGACATTTAAATTCGATATTTTCGATACCTGTTAGTTGGTTGTTTAAACCTGCATTTATGGCGATAACATTGACCTCACCTTTGGCAATTATTTCACCTGAAGAGGGAGGAATAATTCCGCCAATGATGTTGCTAAGGGTAGATTTACCAGAGCCATTTATACCTACTAGCCCAACTACATCTCCTTCTTCAACGGCAAATGATATGCCATCGATAGCATTGAAGTCAGAGCCCATTTTACCCGGGAAAAGTAGATCGCCTATTTGTTCTTTTTTTGATCTATACATACGATATTTTTTAGTTACATTTTTTATAATGACTGATTCTGTCATGTTTTATGTCCTCCATGTTACTTTTAGATAAAGTCAGAGAAACGGTTTCTGAATTTAAAGTGTGCTGATGAACCAATTATCAATAGTACGAGAATAAGTCCCCAGTTATATAGCGTTAGTTGCCAGTGTGTAACTACAAACCATTCGTTATACAGTAGTGATGCGCGATATCCATTTGCTAAATAATAGAATGGATTTAGTGTCAATAAACCTTGTACCCATTCAGGGAAATTTTGACTTCGGTCCCATAGGATTGGTGATAAGAAGAACATCCCTTGTAAAACGGATTGAATTAGCATCTGTACATCACGTACTACGACTGTCAATGTTGAAGTTAATAGTGTAATACTAAACGCAAAAATATAACTCATCGCTAGGAAATAAATAAGCTGTATATAATAAATACTCGGGGCGTAACCCTTTATCCAAAAGACGACCATAATGCCGCCCACTAATGCTAGATGACCGTAAAACTTCCCAGTAATAATGTAGCTTGGTAGTACGGATAACGGGAAGTTCATCTTGGCGACCATGGAATACTTTTGATATATCGCTTTTGAACCATTTAATATAGCTTTGTTGATAAAGAACCACATTGAGATCCCCGCAAGCATCCAGTAGACATATGGCACCCCGTCCAATTCAGATTTCCCACGGAGTCCAACTCCGAAGACAACATAGTACATAGCCATTTGAATTGCCGGGTTAAGTACTTCCCAGATGAATCCTAGATAGTTGTTCTGATTATCAATTTTTAGTTGGAATTTTGCTAGTCTTTGTACCATATAAAAAGACGATATTTGTTCTTTAATGATATTAATAAATGCTTTCATATTGTTTTTTCCTCAATTCCTCGAATTTCATTAAGGGATGTTTTTGTCGCATTGTTTCGTATAAATGATAGCTTAATTGTAGAATGATTGGTTATCATGACGCTATTGTTTTCGAAAAGATGCATTTTCGCATTTTGGCGATATTATCTTCCATCATTTTGTAGCTCTGTTAAAAGTCTTGAAAGTGTATGATGACGGCATTTTATCACGCCAAATATTATATATATTACCATAAAAACATACACCATAGTATATCATATAATATCCTTTAATTCTGTTTTCAAAACGTAAAGATATGAGAGAAATTAACAGTTGTGTTGATGGGGTGTGTAGATTTTGGTTTTTGGGGTGGATTTGGGGTTGATTGCGGGGGGGGTGGCGCTACTC
>NZ_MSPW01000021.1 GCF_001955655.1 Viridibacillus arenosi
GCTTTATTATTTTACCATATTTCCTTGATTTCTAAAAAAGCATTAAAATTGTTTGCAAGATAGAGAATAGTTTTATCTTCTGTTATCGGGCGCGATTGTTTAATTAGTATCTCTTTTTCTTATTAAACTAACGGGGCAGGTTAATGCAAGAAGGGACGTGTTTTATGAAAGAGATTAAATCGACATCTATTCAACCTAATGTAAGAGAACTTTTATCCTTCGCAACCTCTGAAAAGAATGTCGAGAAAGAATATGAGATATATATGCAATCTCCAATAAGAGAGTTATATGGATATGACCTTGAAGATGAGGTTGTTGGTTGTATTGGAATAGAATTTTTAAGTCCAAAACGTTGTGAAATTAAACATATCGCAGTATCTCTAAATCATAGAGGAGTAGGTATTGGGAGTAAAATGATTAGCTTTATTTTGGAGAAATATTCTTCACCTTTTATGTTTGCTGAAACCGATAAAGATGCGGTGAATTTTTATGAAATTTATGGATTTAAGATAAAGAGTTTGGGTGAAAAATATCCGGGTGTGGAACGATTTCAATGTATTTTAAAAAGTTAATAGGACTAAGTCTTATTCAACAATTGGGTGCTTTACTTGAAGATCATTGAGTTGCATATGCAGCTCTTTTTTCTTATTGAACTAACGGGGCAGTTTAGTTGAAGAAAGTAATATCTGTAAGTTGATTTTAGTCTAGAAATACTGGATAATGTTGTGGTATAAATTAGTTTACAAAAGGATGACTGTCATGAAAAAAGCAGAGGAAATAGCCTCCTAAATCCAATAAAACATATTAGGAGGCGTTGTAATGAAATTTAATATAATTGATCGTGAAAATTGGAATCGAAAAGAGTACTTTGAACACTATTTACAACAACAAACAACATTCAGTATAACGAATGAAATTAATATTACTGTTCTTATGAAGAACTTAAAGAAGAAGAATTATAAGTTATATCCTGCGTTTATTTTTATGATTACAAAAATAGTTAATTCCCATCGAGAATTTAGAACCAGTTTTAACCCAGAAGGGAATTTAGGTTATTGGTCAGAAATATTGCCTTCTTATACAATTTTTGATAAGAAGACATACACATTTTCTAGCATCTGGTCACCAAATGTAAGTAGGTTTTCTGAATTTCATTCTCAGTATGAAAAAGATGTAGAAGAATACAATGGTACGGGTAGTTTATTTCCAAAGACTCCTATACCAGATAATAATATTCCGATATCTATGATCCCTTGGAGTTCTTTTACAGCATTTAATTTAAATATTAATAATGGTGGAGATTTTCTCTTACCCATAATAACTGGGGGTAAATATTCTCAAATAAAAGATGAATTGTTCTTACCTGTGTCGTTACAAATTCATCATGCTGTTTGTGATGGTTATCATGCAAGTGTTTTTATGAATGAATTACAAAGGTTTGCTGATGAAAGTGCAGACTGGCTCTAGTTGTTCATTGGGAAAATTTCTAAAAGGGGAACTGTGAAAGCAGTTCCTTTTTTTATAGAATTACAACCAAAGTTTATGAATAAATGTACTTAAGCTAACTGGTGCTTTACTTCAAGAAGGAGTGAAGCTTTTTTCTTATTGAACTAAAAGGGGCAATTTAGTTGAATAAGAGAAGGAGAGTTTTTATGTCGCATTTGACACAAAATGCGTAGTAACTAAAAAAGAAAAGGCGCATCACCTAAGTGATCACACCTTGAGATAAATTAATCCCAAACACGTACTCTTGGAACCCTTGCCATTCTCAAGTAATCCAGCAATTGGCCAGTATGGACTGATTCATGATAGGCGACTCTTAGCAACATGTCTCCCAAACTTCTTATGTAACCTGAATCAGAACGATCAATTTTAATACTTGTTAAATCTTCTTCAGAAAATGACTTAATAGTTTCTATGAAGTCATTTCTAAATGGTTCTGCTAATTTCAATTCCTCATTTACAGTGGTAAAAGGTTGTTTTTCGAAAGGAGAATCAAAGACTGCCAGACTACCTTGATTTTGGATAGCTAGATGGTAATAAAGTTCACTTTCTAAAACATGCCTAATCATCTCTATACAAGTCATTGCTTCGTCATCGGGTTTCCAATGTAGTATTTCTTGGGGAATAGATGTCCAAACCTTAGTACTTCTTCTTCGTACTTCGTTGAAATTTAAAAGAATTAAATCAATTGAGTTCATAATTTATTCTCCTTTAATTGGTATGTATTAAATATACATGAATGAACGTTCGAATAAAAGAGAGCGATTTTGGTTAAAACATTACGTCACAGTTCGACCAAAATACGTAATAGAAGAGAAGGTTCTTGTTCAACTAAAAGGGCAGTTTAGTCGAATAAGAATTGTAACATTATTCCATATAATTCGTCTTAATGACTAGTAGGTAAAAAGGAGTGATGTTCTTTTTATTAAGTTATTGGACTAACTGAGTAGGTTTATGAAAGATAGCAACTTTAATTAATTTCATTAGAAACACCGTAATCTATATTGAAATGAAAAGTTATTTACGAAATCTTAATAAAATTATTGGGAGGATAAAATTGTTTAAGTATATGTTACAACTCATCATTGGAATTTTTACTTTAGCGGTATCAACAATTATAGCTTGGTATGAGGGAAGTGCCATTATAGAAAATTCGTTGGAATGGAAGTATTCATCACCGTTTACCGAGTTATTTAACATTGAGATTACGAATGGGCGTGATATTAGCCAACTCGATTATTTTGTTTATGCAGTTAAATTTCAACCATTATTTCCTGTTATTATGATAGTTAGTTTACTCTACATTCTGAGTGTAATTGGCTATTATCTAATAAAACATCATTCTAAATGGGCTATAGGCTTTTGGGGATTTACAGGTTGTATATGTATATTACTTAGTGGTTTAATTTTTAATTCGCCAACAATTGGAGGAAGAATCTTTTTCTGGATGTCTTCAATAAGTGGAATTTTAAGTATGACAGTTTCAGTTATAGTTTGGTTAAGAAATTACAAGCAAAAACTAACTGTTAACACAAATAAAATGTAAACTAAAAGTTTGTAAGAAATGTACTTAAAGTAATGGAGGAGAAAAAATGGGTGTTAAAAGAAAATTCGGAGCACTAATTTTAACGAGTGTTATTGTTATGTCTGTGGTATTTTGGTACGCGCAACAAAAGCCATATAGTACAGAGCTGGTTATAAACTCATTGTGGGATAAATACGAAGTACAAAGCACTCAAATTGGTGATACTGATCCGGTTATATCGATAGATGTATATGATAAAAATGATATACCTGAAGTTGAAAAGTATTTAAAAGCCAAATTGTCTAACGATGATTTAGAACACTATGAAATCGAGGTATTTTCTGGGTGGTCGTGAATTCTTTGGTGAGACCACAATAAACCATTTTACATTACCTAGTGCGATTGTGGAATTAGCGTAGCTGTTCTTATTAAACTAACGGGGCAGAATAGTTGAAGAAGAAAAAGGAATAATGAAAAGGAATAGGATGGAAAAAGTAATATGATTAATATTGATGACCGAACATCGTATGAAAATGAACGTATAGATTTCCGGGCTTGTGATTGTATAAAAAAACCAGAATATATGTATTGGGTTGACGGAGAATATGGAACAACTATATTTGATTTCTGGAAAAACTATAACTGTTTTCCTCTAAAGGTTATCCATAACTTTGTAAGAGAATTTGATGATTTAGACGATGATGACAAACGGCATAGGTACAGAATTGATGAAGTTCATTCGATAAATGAACTGGATAGAATACTAGACGATGTTGGATGGAAATTAACCTTTGACGATTTCTTTATAACTAATTCATCAAAGGAAATAAAATTTAAGATACAGGATAGAGATGAATTGAAGGGGAAGGTCTCTGTACAGTATCCTATATTCGAATTAGATCCAAGTGACACTCTAACAGAAGTGATTTTACACGGAGATTCTTTTATCGTTGGTACAAATGATATCAGTTTATCAAAGAAAGAACAGCTCTATACAGTCATCCTACCCTGACTATCCTAGTTGAACTAACGGGTGCTTTAGTGGAATAAGGAGATTTGTTATCTTATTCAGGATTATTCCTACCTTTTGGTTTCCTCTTAGTTTTTTAGTAACGTAAGAAGAGAAATAAGCAACAAATAAACACCATAGTAGTCCAGTTGCTGTAAACGTAAGCCCTAAAATTAAAAAAGGAGCAGGACCTGATGCTTGAACATCTATAAACTGCGGAAGAAACGCAATAAAAAATAAAGAAACTTTTGGATTTGTTAAGCTCGTTAAAAGTCCTTGTATATAAATTTTTCTTATGTTTAATTTATTTGATGATGCTTTGAAACCAATGTTTGACTTATCAAGTATCATTTTAATCCGTAGATAAACGAGATAAATAACACCAATTATTTTAATGATATTAAATAATACAATAGATTTTGTCAGTATGAGTGATAAGCCAAAAGAAACAAATAACGTGTGAACTAAAGAGCCAGTAATAATACCAAACACAGAATAAACACCAGCTCTTTTACCTTGTGAAATACTTCTACCTACAATATACATGGTGTCCGCACCAGGGATCAGATTTAGTAAAATCCCTGTTAGTAAAAACATTTCATAATTTATAATACCGTACATTTTAGCACCTCAATCTCTTTTTTTGGGTGCCCTTATCGATATTAAAGTAAATGAAAGGAAAATAAAAGCACTTTTTAATACAAGCTAATTAACAAAAAGGAAAATATAATAATAAATAAGGTGTAATCCACTTTTCATTTCGAATATCCAAGAATTTGTGAAGAATCACACTTAAACTAACGGGTGCTTTACTTGAAGAACATTGAGTTGCATAATGCAGCTCTTTTTTTCTTTATTGAACTAACATGGGAAGGTTAATTCAATAATTGGAAGGAAAAAGGGATATAGAAAGGGTACTATTTGATATACCAGATTAAATAAAGGAGAGAAGGCTATGAGTAAATCATTTATTGAACAAGTACATTATATTAGAATTCCTGTAAAAGATTTAGAACTGTCTGCACAATGGTATAGAGATGTATTAGGGCTCCAGTTATTAAACATTACTGAGGAACTTTCGGCTTTAAAAGTAAATGAAGGACCTTTCTTACTTATCTTAGTTCCTACCGAAGATGAAACATTTGCACATTTTACAATTGATAATGAACAAGAATTTAGCATTGGCTTTACAAGTCCAGAATTATCTAAATTTCATCAACACTTAATGGATAATCAAGTTAAGGTAGAGGATATAAAAGAAGATAATGGTCACGCCTTTTTCCATTTTTATGACCCAAATGGTAATAAACTTCAAGTACACTGGTAAGATAATAAAAAATAGATTACCTTATTTCATTAACGGGTGCTTTACTTAAAGATTATTGAGTTGCATCGGCAGCTCTTTTTTTTTATTGAACTAACGGGGCAGGATAGTTGAATACTTTTATAATTAAAATGGTTCAAATGAGGAAATATTTCGTTATTTAAAGAACCATTATTAACTACTTGACGTTTGGCTTGTAAAAGGTTAATATGAAACTAACTTCACATGAAACAAACTTCATGTGAAAGGAACTTCACTACCAGAGGATAAGTTAGTTAGGAGAGGTATATTTGAAAAATTTATTCATGCAGCGACTTTTAGTTTCAATCTTACTAATGGTATTTGGGTTCATTCAAGTAATTCTCGATACATCAGCAGGATTTAATAATGGCTATATCACAGTATTGTTAGGTGGAATAATTTTATTGTTCTCAACAATTTCTAACATTACATCCCGAAAGAATAAATCACTAGAAAAGGAATTAGCAAAAGAATATGACGAAAGAGATGCTTTAATTGATGGAAAAGTGGCTCGCTTTTCCTTGTATATCCTGATATCTGAAATATTAATTCTTATGTTTTTAACTAATTTTGTGGAAATCCCAGCAAATACTGCATTATTTATTGTTTTAATATCTTTAATGATTATTGAATTTGGATCTAGAAAATATTATACTCATGTCCTTTAATCAGGAGGAATTTATGAAAAATAGAGTAAAAGAATTACGAGTAGAAGATGGAATAACACAACAAGAGTTAGCTGATAAAGTAAGTGTATCTTCAAGAACAATCATCTCATTAGAAAAACAAAAATATAATCCATCTGTACTACTTGCATATAAAATAGCTTCAGTTTTTAAATTATCAATTGAAGAAACTTTTATTTTTGATGAGGATGACAGATAAAACATTTCATAAAGATGCACATATAAAATAAACAACGGAGGAATTTTAATGATGTATATTATAGGACTTATTTTTGGGGTAGTTTTAGTAACTTGGGGTATTTATCGTATGAAAACAGATGAAGGCTTATTTGGTAAAAATCAAAAAAACAAAAACTTATTCAATCTCCTGTTAATGGGAGAAGCTTCAGGAATAGGACAATTTTTGGGTGGAGTTATATTAATTATTGCAGTGATTATTGGATTTTTTGTGAAGTAGTAAGAATTTCAATTTTTCACTGAAATATTGTGAATGAAAACACTTAAACAAAAGGGTTAGTTACTTAAATATTTAAGTAACTAACCCTTTATTATAATTTTCTTTTTTTGAATATTAACCCTATAGAACCTATAGAGGAGAGCTATTCAGCTAACGTGGTGCTTTACTTGAAGTTCATTGAGTTGCAAATACAGCTCTTTTTTTCTTTATTGAACTAACGGAGCAGTTTAGTTGAAGAAGCCACTAGGTTCGAACATTAGGCTCCTTTTTATTACTAACAGAGCTTCGTTTTTTACAATAAATTTTCTATTGTCACTTATTTATAATACAGATAAAATTAGTTGATCTAATTTTCTTTATTTGGAGGCAATATGACTGATATAGCAGAACAGCCGTTGACTAATTTACTAGCTCACTTACATACAGCCCTTTATTTATCTGGCAGGTAATACTAGCTCTTTTAGTATTAGTTTTCTTAAGAAATGAAAAGGGTTGCTTAATGTTTTTTTATAAAATTTGGGCTATGGTTTTTATAATCATTTATTTACTAGCAATTTATTTTTACCTAATGAAGTAATAATTAATAATTGCACACTTTGTGTCTACTGCGTTATATTCTTATTCAACTAACGGGTGCTTAAGTAGAAGATCTTTGAGCTGTTCAGACAGCTCTTTTTTTATTCAACTAACGGGGCAGTTTAATTGTAAAAGGATTATTGTACCTAAATCGGACAAACTAAACCTAAATAGAAATTAAGGGTGATAAAATTGAACAAAAATGTTCCTTTTCTATTGGTTTTATTTGGTATATTAATTTGTGGGTTAAATTATGGAACAGCAAATGCAAATCCGATCGATACTCCACCTTCTTTTGAGGAAAAATTCACTGAAGTAGGATATAAATCAGTAGAAGAGTCAGTTAATGAATTTGCAAATCATTTAAAAGTCGATGTAAAGTTACCCACAATTATGCCTCCCATTACTTTCACACATAAGTTCGGAAGATTTTATCGAGATAAGAAATATAGTATGAATGATTCCCTAGAAATCATTTATGTTAATAAAGATATAAGAAATAACATTTACAAAATTGATATTCGTCCATTAAAAAATAAGATAAACTTCAAAGGTAAAGAGTATGCTCTTAAAGATGGGAGTAAAGGTATATATTTTGAACACCTCTACTTAAATTTTTTAGTCTTTGAAAAAAATAATTTGCAATATATACTCGGAATTCATAAAAACGTATCCAACATAGAAATACCTGAAACTTTAGTTCGAATAGCTAACTCAATTGAATAACTAATTCAGTTAAAGACCATTAAGTTTCTTATAAGGGCGTTAATCCAAAAGTGAAAACGCTTTTTTTTTCGAATTTATTTACTTGTTGTACTATCGAAGTTTTTTAATGTTGAACATAGTATATCTAAAAATTCACACAATAAAGCAAAGAAAAAAGGAGGTTTTTATTTCTATGGTGAAGTCTATTTTTAGAGGAGTACTGCTTTTATTTACCATAACTTTAATGTGTTCATTAGTTGTCCATGCTGAAAAAAATGAACAAGGAGAAAGTGACAAAGGAACTGTTATTTATCATATCAAATACGACTACGATGCAATATCTAATTTTTTGGGAATGAGTCGTGATGAATATGAACAATGTTGGAAAGAAGGGTTTTCTATTGCAGATATGGGAAAGAAACAGGGGATTTCAAGAAGGGATATAACGAGTTATTTTGTAAGCCTTCACTATAATGAGATGCAAAAATGGCGAAGCAAAGGAGCCCTTTCAGAAGAGCAATATTTCGACCTTGTTTATAGATTAGCTGATGAAGTGGAGGATTTTATTGACCGTAATCCAAACCGTAAAATCAACTAACGATTGCCTTGGTAGAAGATAATTGAGCTGTTCAGACAGCTCTTTTTTTTACTAAAGGGGCAATTTACTTGAATTAGGATAGATAGGTAAAATAATACCAAAAATTAATTAAGGGTGATTTAAATGAACAGGTTTATTCTACTTATACTTATGTATATCGTGATTTGTGGAGTATATAACGGAAAAGTATATGCAACCTCTAACTGCCAACCTCAAACTATTGAAGAAAGTTACCTTGAAATTGGATATAAATCTGTCGATGAAGCTTTAAGAGATTTTGAACACCATTATAAACAGGATTTACAGCTACCATTAAGAGTCCCTCCTGTTGTCTTCACTCACGTATTTGCACGAACTAATAATGGAGATGGTAGTGATTTTTTTGAAATGGAGTACATCAATGAGCAATCATCAGAGTACAGGTTCCTGATTAATGTAGGAGAAAAGGGTAAATTTACGATAATGGAAAAAGAATTAATAAAGGAATTTAGGCTCAAGGGTGGAAACACAGCATACTTCTTGAGCATAAGAGGTCCAGACAGTATAAGAGGTTCAAACTTATTGGTTTTTGAAAAAGATAATTTGCAATATAGGTTTAGTATAGATAAAAAAATATCCGAAAAGATTACTCCTGAAATTTTAGTTCAGATAGCTAATTCTATTAATTATTGAATCGAATCAAAAATTTCTCTTATTCAACTAACGGGGCAGGTTAGTTCAGTAAGAAAATATCCGTTTTTTATAGTTTTAGAAGGGTAATTTGTTTAGACTAAAGATTATGTATAGATATTACTGCAGGTCATAAATTCATATTTGGATAGGTGAAAAAAATGATTTCGATCATTCATTTCCTATTTATTTATTAGGAGGATTTTATTCTTATTTAGTAGATGTATATTTTGATATTATTCAATTTCGTAATGAATTTCTAAAATATATTATTGGATTCCTCGTATACGTAGCAGGTGGTTTATTAGTTGTTGGAGTACTTTCTGTAATTATATTGCTAACCGACGGGGTACTGGTGGATTATTGACATTTGGCGCCCTTATGTTTGGTGCCTTGGCAGCTTTATTATTTTACCATATTTCCTTGATTTCTAAAAAAGCATTAAAATTGTTTGCAAGATAGAGAATAGTTTTATCTTCCGTTATCGGACGCGATTGTTTAATAAGTATCTCTTTTTCTTATTAAACTAACGGGGCAGTTTAGTTGAATAAGAGGTTTTTTTGCGAATGCGTTGAATAAGTTAATATATGTTAAATATTGAACGAAAAGGGGTGCTTTACTTCAAGTCTGGGGGTAGCACTTTTTTCTTAAACTAAGTCAGGACAGTTTAAGAATATGTATAGGGGTGCATTTTATGATTAAGTCTTTAAAAGGGCAATTTATCTTATCTATATTTGTTGCTATTGGCTTTGTTTATGTTAATTTTTCTAGTATTGAGTTTATTGCTGACAAGAGGGATCCAACCGGTCGGGTAATATTTTTCTTCATCATGATTTTATCGGTGTTTAATGCGGGATTATTGACGGAAAAATACATTCACAAGAAAGAAGAAATAACTTTTATCCAACCAACGGGTGCTTTACTTGAAAATCATTGAGTTGCATATGCAGCTCTTTTTTTCTTTATTGAACTAACGGGGCAGATTAACTGAAGAAAGAATAGTTTATTTCCGCAGTTGAGGAAGGTCAATAAGCCTTCCTCTATTTTTATTTATTAGAGGTAATGAACTATGAAAGCAATAACAAACTAACCTTTAGTTTTATTAAAACGTAAAAGTTTAGCTCCAAGTGGAGCTTTTGTTGTATGGAAATGACCATACTTTAAAATTTTATTGATTTAATTTTCCTGTAAAGAAGGATTTATGAATCATTATTGAATAATTTAAAGCCCAGGTACTCAATTAATTTTGAGCCTAGACTTTTTTTTGCGCTTATTATAGCTTCTCTAACATTCTTATTAAGGCTGTTAAAACAAATGTAGTGATAACTGCAATTATTAAAATTCCAATGGAAGATAACTCAACGGATGTAAGGTGGAAAGTTTTCATCCAATAATATCCTACAATTATAGAGAAAAATGACGACAAAACAGAGATTATTAATCCTAGAAATCCTAATTCGTCTAGCTTTTGTTCTGTTAAACCTACAAGGCTTAATATCTTAGAGAAAATACCAGCAATTATAAATAGTGCAAAAGATAAAATAAATAATGACATTATTCCTGAATGAGTAATTTCATTAGGCACGAATTTAACTAAAGCCATCATTATAAATGCAGGTAGAAAAATAGGTAATATTAAACCGGCAATAATAACGAATGAAGCGAAAAATTTATTTTTATTTGGTTTACTCATACATCCTCCTGAAAAAATAGTAAAAAACGTGATTAAAATATAGCACATTAAAATAATTAACAGCATTTTATTGTTTTTTCTGATAAAATTGGAAAACGTCATCAAACGAACGATATTTTTAAACTGAATTAAAAAAGAAAACAAATCATTTTTACATTTTTTATTTTTCATACTTTCCTTTGTTTATAAAAAGTTGAATGAGCATACATTACACATAGTAAGATTGTGAAGAAATGTACTTAAACAAACGGGTGCTTTACTTCAATAAGGAGTAGGGCCTTTTTCTTATGGAACTAACGGAGCAGGTTAGTGTTATTAATCAAAGGGAATCGAATTGTATATTATTAAAATGATTCTTGCTGTGTTTGTAATGGCAATTTCAGCATACTGCTTTATCACAAAAGATTATTTGTATGCTCCAATATCATCTTTATTGCTTGGAATTTTAATTGCAATTATAGGAATAGATGAATTTAAAAATAATGGTAAAAATAGTAGATGTATGTTTTTTATACCAGTATCTATATTGGTTATTGTCGTGGTTTTATTTAGTTTCTAATTATATTTAGGTGCGTTTAAGTTGGTAATAGGATTAGACGATACTGATCTGTATTTTCCATCGAAAAAAGATTTGTGGATTTATCCTATCTATTGAGGGTGTACCATAGCTTGCTTTGCCCCTTTGGTTGCAGGCAGAGATTATATGGTATTAGTTTTTACTGTTCCATTGGCATTTCTATTGGCTTGTGGATGGTATAAAACGGGGTATGAAGTAAAGGCAGATTATTTAATCATATATAGCGGACCTCTAAAAAAGAAGATATTAATAACAGATATTAAAAGTATGAAACAAACAATGAACCCTTTAGCATCCTATGCATTATCGATAGATCGTCTAGAAATCATTTATGCTTCGGATTTCAATATGGCGCTTATATCTCCAAAAGATAAGGATAGTTTCATAAAGTTAGTGAAAAAAGTGAACCCTAAAATCAATTTAGAGAGGTAGTAATAGTTAAAACTAAGTAATTCTTTAAAGGGGACATAGTAATTGAAGAAAATAAAAAACTAGGACGCTTCAATTATGAGTATAACGGGATTATTAATCATTGAAGCATTTTTAGCGGGAAGTTCAATTTAAAATTACTTGCAATGATGTTCATTGGTTGGTCAGTAGGATATTTAATTTCCTATTATTTTGATAAAAAGAATAATAAGTAGGCTTATTGAACGAACAATTTAATCGTTCGATTGAACGGTATTGGCTATCGTTCAATCGAACAAATTTTTAACATCACATCAAATGGCTACTTCTCTAATTCCTCTTTTAATAGCTTAATAAAATTCTGTGAGGTTTTCGATAAGAAATGATCCTTTAACCAAATAAGTCCAGAAGAGCTGTTTAATGCTTCGTTACTGATTTTGACAGCATGAATTTTGTAGCCCTTTTGCTGTCTAATGACGGTTTCTGGTACAACAGAAGCGTAGAATCCGCTTTCGACTAGCTCTAGTAATAGAGCAATGTCTGAACACTCAGAAAGACGAGGGGTTGCAAGACCATAATTTGAGAATTGCTCCATGATTATATAGTGTAAACCAAGGCCTTCAGTGCTTGGAATGATGAGCGGGTAGTGATGTATGTCCTCGTAAGTTACAGTAGAAGAAGGCAAGATTTCTTTAGAAGAACAAATGAAATAGAATGGTTCCGTTTTAAGATGTAGGATTGAAAAGTCATTCAATTCTAGAGGAAAACGAATGATGGCTAGTTCAAGTATTCGGTCACGGACTAATTGGCATAGCTGCGCAGAATCATTTTGTTGGATTTTAAACGTAATATGTGGATGCTGCTGATGATAACGTTGAATAGTAGTAGATAAATGTTCATTTGATAAAGTATTTACGCCCAGAGTTAAAGTTCCGTGTTCCCCGTTTGCTGTTTCCCTAACCTCTCGTTCAGATTCTTCCATATACTTCGTAATTTTCAATGCATGTTTATAAAGCGTTTGCCCTGCATCTGTTAACTCCAGCGTTCTTCCTCGTCTTTCAAACAACTGCACATTCAAATGGTTTTCCATGTTTTTTAGTTGCTGACTCAAAGGAGGTTGCGATAGGTGTAGCTTTGTAGCAGCTGCAGAAATTGTTTTTTCCTCAACGATGGCAATAAAATAACGTAATTGGCGAATATCCACTTTTCCAACCTCCCTTCTATATATGAAAAAGATATGTAAAACTAACAAAATGAATATTATTAGTATACTAAACTTCATGATACGATAAAGACAAAATATTTGTAAAATAAATCGCTAGAGGCAAAAGTGTTGCTTCATATAGAGAGGGGAAATTTAAATGGATTCAAAACAATGGTTAATGAATGTATTGCTTGAAACGGGATTTCACTATGAAAACGGACATGTTGTAGCAACGAAAACAGAATTGGTACATCTTCTGATTGAGGAAGGCAAGATTACGAAAATGACCCCTCAAAGTACGAAAATAGAGGATGATGTTCCAAAGCAGGATGCAAATGGCTTGCTGGCACTCCCTTCTTTTGTGGAAAAACATTGTCATTTAGATAAGACTCTGCTTGGAGATAAGTGGACTGCTAATATTCCAGCCCCTTCGATATTTGACCGATTTGAAATTGAAAAGGAACGTTTACCACAATTAGAAGTGCCGATGGAAGAACGCGCCTCCATTTTAATTGATACGATGTTGAAGTCGGGTGTTACACATATTCGAACACATGTGGATTTATATCCTGAGGTTGGGTTGAATTATTTAGAGACGATCAAAAAGGCATTAGCTCGTTATGAAGGTAAATTAACGCATGAAATTGTTGCCTTTCCTCAACATGGATTGCTTCGAACAAATGCTTCAGAAATTGTGAAAGAGGCATTGACTAAAGGCGCGACACTAGTAGGAGGAGTAGATCCAGCCTCGGTAGATGGAGATATGGAAAAGTCCGTGAAAGAATTATTTAATCTAGCGAATCTAACGAATTCAGGCATTGACCTTCATTTACATGACCGCGGTGAAGTGGGTCTTACAACAATAAAAGAAGTAGCAAGACTGACAGTGGAATATCAAATGCAGGGAAGAGTGGCGATAAGTCATGCTTTTGCACTTGCAGATATGGTAGGGGAAGAAGCTAAGGAAATTATGCTCATGCTTGCAGAAGCCAAAGTTGCAATCATTTCAAGTGTACCTCTTGGAGATAGAGTTCCTCCGTTACCTACACTGGATGAACATCAAGTCGAAGTAGCAATTGGTTGTGACAACATATATGATTCTTGGTCTCCTTTTGGAAACGGGGACATTCTTGAACGACTTGGTCGATTTGCCCAAAGGTTTAATTATGTAACTGAACAAAAGCTTGCTACTTCACTTAAGTTCATCACAAATGGTGTGACACCACTTAATGAGCAAGGTGAACAAGTGTGGCCGGCTATTGGTATGGATGCAAATATGGTATTGGTTTCAGCAAGTTGTTCCGCAGAGGCTGTAGCAAGAAAATCAGAGAGACATGCCACTATTTTCAAAGGGAATATTGTTGCAGGTTGCCTTTCAACGAAGGGAGAGGAAACACGATGAGAAATTACTGGTTGTTAAATGTTCGTTTGGAAAATGGATATATTTATAATGAAAATACGGTTGTTGGAACGGAAACGAAAATCCAACATATTCGAATTGAAGCGGGAAAAATTGCTGAAATAACCAATGTACTGCCAGAAGGTGACTATGACTCTTACGATGCAAAGGGTATGTTAATGCTCCCTTCTTTTAAGGAAATGCATATTCACATTGATAAAACTTACTTCGGTGGGGCATGGCGCGCTGTGCGTCCTGTTACAAGTATTTTTGAACGAATTAAGGAAGAAGAAAAGCTACTGCCTGAGCTATTGCCAACTGCAAAAGGAAGAGCACTCCATATGCTAGAAACAGTGCTAAACTACGGATCAACACATGTACGAGCACATACAAATATTGATCCATCTATTGGTTTGAAAAATTTAGAAGTAACCGTTGAAGCATTTGAAACATATCAAAATAAGCTTTCACATGAAATTGTTGCTTTCCCTCAGCATGGATTATTACGTTCAAATATGGTAGAAGAAATAAGACAGGCGCTAAGAAGTGGGGCAACCCATGTAGGTGGTGTAGATCCTAGCTCGGTTGATGGCGATATTGAGCGCTCGTTAAATACAATTATGGATCTTGCTGTTGAAGCAAATGCAGGTATTGATATTCATCTGCATGACGGTAAAGAAGCTGGTTTAAAAACGCTACAAAAACTTGCTGACTTAACAGAGGAAGCAGGCTGGAAAGATAGAGTAACAGTGAGCCATTGTTTTGCACTTGCAGACATGTCTCCAACTGATTTTAAGGAAATCTCATGTCGCTTTGCCAAACTTGGCATTTCAGTTGCCTCTACCGTTCCTTTTGGCAAGATAATTATGCCACTACCAGAACTGAATGAGAGTGGAGTTCCTGTCTATTTAGGCACTGACAGCATTAACGATCATTGGTCTCCATTTGGTAATGGTGATAATTTAGAGAAAGCAGGATTATTTGCAGAGCTATATCGAAATAGTACTGAACAAAAGCTATCTCAGACATTGGGCTTTATTACGGGGGGGAAGACACCGCTCAATCAAAAAGGAGAACAGGTTTGGCCTAAGATTGGTGACGAAGCTAATATTGTCTTTGTTGAAGCAAGCTGCTCTGCTGAAGCTGTAGCAAGACGATCACATCGAAAAGCCGTGATATATCAAGGTAAGCTAGTTGCGGGCAATGATAAGGATTAATCAAAAATAGAATAAACCCGAATCAAGACTACCTCCCATGCTTTTGAAAGTAACATTGTTTATACCTCCTAAAAATTTATTAATAAAGGGATTATTGGCAACTCTATTGAAATATTGACATATTGATATTTTACTAACGAAAAGGTTTGTTGAACAAGAAGCGGGAGGGATAAGATGAAAGAATGGTTTGGTTCCGCAGCAATTTGTATTAATGAGAACAAAGAAGTTTTGATGGTAAAAGGTAGTAACTCTGAATCTTGGGCTATTCCTTCGGGTGGTATTGAACAAGGAGAAACACCAGAAGAATGTTGTATTAGAGAAGTTAAAGAAGAAACAGGATATGATATTGTCATTGAGGATAGCCTGTTTATTAAAGAAACTGAAATTAAAGGTTATAAAGTAAAAAGTTATTACTTCAAAGTGAAAAAAACTGGAGAAAGTGAAGGGATTAACGACCCCGATAACATTATTGTAGATGCTGATTGGAAGTCACTGAGAGATATACGAAATATACAACACGCATATCCCGAGGACTTGGAAGTTTTAGAGAAATTTTTGAAATAGAGATTATTATTATTTTGTGTGTAATATTTTTACTAACGGGGCTTTACTTGAAGATCATTGAGCTGCATATGCAGTTCTTTTTTTCTTTATTGAACTAACGGGGCAGTTTAGTTGAAGAGTGTTGTTTAACTTTAGTTCAACAATCTGGCCATATTGTTGAGTAAATATTTACTTGTATAGCATTATACAAGCTGAAAAGTATCGCAAATAGTGGTGAAACAAAGGGTAGATCTAACTATAAATAGCCATTGGCTGTCGAAGATTAATTAAATGTAATCAATATATTTTCTAATTTATATCTTCTAATGAATTTGGCGAGAAGCGAAAACTTTCTTGCCAAGTTCTTTTTTTATTTCACAACTAAAGAAATATGTGTTAATGAGAAATAAGTAATATAAATTTGTAATTTTTTGTTAACCTTTTTATTATTGAAACGTTTTAAAGGTAGGAGGTTTGAAATGAACGATTCCATGATGGGAAAAAAACTAAATGAGATACTAAAATTTGTCTACTCTTACCTAATAAAAATGGGTGCATCAAAGGAAGATGCAGAAGATATTATTCAAGATACTGCTTATAAATTTTTACAATATATAGACTCAATCCATAATACCCAAAGTTGGCTTTTTAGAGTAGCAGTAAATCAATATTATGATATGTCTCGTAAGAAATCTAGGCGAAGAGATATATTATTGAAATTCAACTTACAAGAAATATTTGAGGAAGAAACACCTGAAAAAGCCCTCATGCAAAGTGAATTAGAAAGGGATATTCATGAAATCTTAACTAATTTAAAACCAAAATACAGGCAGTTACTTCTTCTAAAATATAGTACAGGATTAAAAATAAATGAGATAGCAGAGCTGTATAGCATGAAAGAAGGATCTGTTAAGACTATTCTTCATAGGGCAAGAAAAGAATTTATAGAACAATATAGGAGGTATGAAAATGAACAAGGAAAATGAGTTTTTTCCAAAAGATTTTGAGTTTGAGAAATTGGTGAAAAAAGCAAAGAAACGTTCAATGATAAAAGTGGTGCTCATTTCATTAGTTATTAGTCTGATTGTTTTAACTGGTCTATATTTTATTGGAGATACAGTGATGAAAATAAAAATGGAAAAGGAGACCAGCTTAGATTCGACCTGGAATGGAATTATGGGCGCCAACATTGAAGAACAAGGTACAACATATAATTATTCTCTAACTTCAGCAACAGCAAAAACGAAATTAGTAAAAAAAGTCGGAGGAGTTCCAATTCCATGGGGTGAACGGGAAAAGGTCTTTCCTGTTTTGGGGACATCTAGATTGATTACTATTGATGGTCCTTCTGGATCAGGCAGCATAGAGGATGAGCGAATTCCTTTATATTATCAAGGAGAAAGAGTAGTTGAATTTTTTCATCCACAAGTTAACTATAAGCAAATATTTGATGATAGGACTGTACTGAATATTATTGACGATAACACTGTTGTAGAAATGGCTTTTTCATTTAATGATGGATACTCAATTGAGGAAGTAAACCAAGTATTTAAAGAACAATTAGCATGGTATTGGGTAGATACTTTTAGTAAAGATGACATAAAAGATGATAATAAGTTTAACGAAGATGAGAATTTTCCTAGAGACTCTTCGGTAAATGGCTTTCAAGCATATGGCTTTCAATATAACCAACACCCAAAGGCTAATCCGGCATCTAACTTTATATCGATATTAGAGATGGTAAAGGAGGATGGTGGTAATTATCAAAGCGATGCAGAGAAAATTATTAATAGCATAACTAATCAGGGCAAAATAAAACTAGAACCTCAGAACCTTAAAATTATTGGTGTAGTGGTTACAGGAAAACCGAGTGATTTAATAAAGTTTAGTGATGAATCTATGATTCGCGGTGCTACATTAGGAGCAACAACAGACCTATATTAAACTGTAGTGAATACCAATGAAACTGACTTATGAGGAGAGGTGCTACGATAAGGTGGCATCGTTTTTAAAGGATAAAGAACTAAACACTGAGAATTCAGTTTATCTTTTCTTACAAGACGATCTTCCTCCTTTTAGTACATTACCTTGGGTGAAGACGCCACTATCAAAGGTTATTGAAAATATTGCTCATCTAGCAGCAAAAGACTCCTATCAACAGTATATATTTTCCCAACACCTAAATTTGTAATAGAATTCGTTGAACCAGACTTAATAACCATTGCTTGGTAATTGGGCGTTACCTGATGGATACATATTTTCACTAACGTGGGCTTTACTTCAATAAGGAGTAGAGCCTTTTTCTTATTCAACTAACGAGGCAGTTTAGTTGAATAAGTTATATTAGTATAAATGTGGTAAAGTATAGTAAAATCGAAAGAAACAATAACTCAAACGTATTTTGTTCAACTTCCTCTATTGGACCAAGTGAGTTACATTTTAGGGGGTTTTGAAATGGAGAAAATCTTAGTGAAAACAGGGGTATATTCATTTGTTGTTACTTTCTTCATATTAGTCGCTTTTATGCAAATAGAAGAAAGTACAACTGATGTAGAGGGGATGACTTCATTTGTTGTAACACCTTATCCAGAGTTTTTCTTTCATATTTTTAGATATTCTATAATTACTTCAATCATTGCGGTTATACTTGGATGTGTTTATATACTATCAAATAAGAAAAAAGAGTAACAAACTCAACAGGTGAAGGAAATGTACTTAAAGTAATGGGTGCTTAGTACAAGATCGTTAGAGCTGTCCAGAACAGCTCTTTTTTCTTATTCAACTAAAGGGGCAGGTTAGTTCAATAAGACTTTGTTAATGGGAAGGAGAGGACTAATTTATGTTATTTATGCTTTTGCTTGTCATTCCATTATTAGGCGTTTTCTGGTTTTTAAATTTTACTACGTTCTTTAAGAACCTAAAGAATGGAAAAAGCACTCATAACCAAAATGTTTTTGGAGCAGTCTTAAATACCCCTATTAGGAAAACACAAACGCCTATAATTACATCTTAGGTCTCACTTCTAAAATGACACAATTGTCCGCGTGTGGTCAAAAGGTATAAAGTCGGGTGTAATAAAGAGCGCTATAAAGAATGGATATTTAGAACCTGGGGAGAAATATAAGATCAAAAAGTCACCTGGTGCACCTGGTTATTATCAATTGTTTATTGAATTTGATGGGCAATGGCACCGTGCTTTTACTATTAACTGTAAGTCTGGTTGGTATCATGGTTAGAATAATAGTTTCGCTTTGAAAAGCTGTTAAAATGACGACGCCAAAAAAGGGATTTTATGATTGAAAGGCGGTTATTCTCATGCAATTAGATTTAATGAAATTGTTTGATGGGTATGTTAGAAACTATCATACTTTTAATCTAACAGTACACCATGGAAAGCACTCATTTACTATGACTGAAATTGAGCATTTTTCAAGGTTAGGATCAATGTTGGGATATTTTCCATTTACAGAAGACACTTGTAACGGTAAGAATAGACCAATGGACTTAACGTGGTGGGATAATGATGATGGTGAATATTGGCATGACTTTGTATTACACCTAGAACGTGAAAATTATTTCAAAAAAGATGAAGAAACTTTGGAGAAGCTTTTTTGTGAACGCGAGTATACTCCGTCTAATATTATTGGGATAATGAATGTACGTAATCAAAAAAGGATTGAAGAACTACTTACACAAGCAAAAAGTATGTGCAAAGTTGCTAATGCTTTACTAATTTTCAAAACAAATTCTAGCGGAAAAAGTCAAAAGTATTTTGATGAAGTTTATGCTTATTTACTAAATAAGCATAATATTGTTGAATCAAATACTGATTACGTTTCTGATATTTCTGGGACTTTATATATGTATTATAAAAATGAAAAATAACTTTTATTATAGACTCCTATTTGGAGTCTTTTATTTTTATGCTTGTTTATGATAAATAGTATTATTATAAAAAGGAAGAATATTCCGATATAATTATATGAAAAGAACAGAAGACGGTTGTGAGGAACACAATCAAACTATATGAATTAACTCTTAATAATAAGAGCTTTGTATATATTAAATACTAGGAGATGATTAAATGGGGAAATTAAGTAAAAGTATTATGTTAGGTATGTTAAGTACTGGATTACTATTATCCAGCGTAGTTGTAGTAGACACTGAATCTACTGTTCAAGCAGCTAGTACTATTAATAATAGCAAGGAAGTTAGTCAAAAAGCGTATGTTTCGTCCGCAAAGAAAAAATTAAGTGTGTATAAGAAGCGCTTGGACGAAAATATTCCTAAATTTAATGAGTATACTGCTATTCGAAAGAATTTACCTGCACTAGGTAATTTAGAAGACGAAGACTACTACTTTGAAGTGAGACATTATTATATAGTTCCAGATTATATGAGTTACGAAAGATCAAAGTATATATCTAAAATACGTGATACAAATAAAATTAACCTTTTAGACGATTACTCGCCTAAATATCCGTCTAGAAAAATACTTGATGAATTCGAAAAAGTAGAGTTGGAGTTAAAAAAGAAGAAAATAGATAGAAAAAAGGTAGATAGTCTTCTGGACAATATAAAATCATCATTACCTTCAAGCAGTACATTCATGGATTTTCCGTATAATTTAGTACTAAAAGTTAACTTTGATCGTAAAGAATTGAGATTCTTACATAGTGAGATGTACGGTGGAAATGATGAAAGAAGTAATGTAGTAAAGAAGTTCACTCCTATAGAATTAAATTATATTAAACTCATGGAAACTAAACGTGTGGAGCTATCTTCTCTGAATACTCGCTATTTGGAAACAAGGAATTCCATTGAAAATCGTACAGATGAATTAGAGAACTATACAAAATTAAATAAATACGGGGAATACCTTAAAAACCTTGTATACGATACCAGTGCATATAGTAAATTAGCTGTAAAACAGAGAGAGAACGTAATGGCAGCACTTGATTGTTATAGAAATACGAGAGCTGAATTGATGAATAATGGTATATACAGTGAAGATGATATAAGTAAAAGAAAAGAAGATATGCTAAAAAGGACCGAAGAATACTACGAGGTATACTCAAAAGCCTCTGAAGAGGTAAAAAATACGAACGGTAAGAAGAGCGGTAAGATTGATATATACAACAAAGCAGCTACTGACATGGTGTTCAACATACAACTGGCTAATGATATTTACGACCATTGGAACGAGGTAACGAGTACACAACCGATTCAAACTATGTCTTCGCTATTGAAAAAAGCAGGAATGGATATGGAAGAATAAAGAGTAGATAAAACCAACCAAAAACAACTAATGCAGAACGAGAGCTGATTTATATTAATAAGGAGATGATACAATGGGGAAATTTAGTAAAAGCGTTTTGTTAGGAGTATTAAGTACAGGAATACTATTATCTAGTGTAGTTGTAGAAAGTCCTAAATCTACAGTTCAAGCAGCTAGTACTATTACCGATAAAGTAGTAAGTCAAAAAGCGTATATTTCGTCTGTTAACAAAAAAATCGAACTATATAAGAAACGTATAAAAGAAAATGAGGTAAAATATCAAATATTTTATGGTATGCAAAAGGATTTGAAACCTCTGCATAAAGAAGTATTCAGTAAAATACCAAAGGAAGATATAAACAGGGGAGAAAAGTATTACACTGAACTTACACCTTATGTCAGCTTTGAAAAATCGAAATATTTATATAGAGTAAATAATGTAGGTTCTATTAATAGATACCAATCATTTGCAGATCAAAACAAGAAATACCCGACAAAAAGCGTAACTGATGAATTCAAGATAATAGAGAAGGAACTAAAGAAGAAAAAGATTAATAGAACAAAAGTAGATCGACATTTGCGCTATGCAAAATCAGCGATACATTCAGCCTATTCATCCATAAAACTAATGAATACTGCAACTTCACGAACTACCTTTTATATAAAAGAATTGAATTTCTTGCACAGTGAACTGTTTGGTGGAGACGTTAAACGTAGTAATGTAGTAAAGAAATTTACTCCTGCCGAGTTACATTATATTGATTATATGTCTAGAGCCAACAGAAAACTATCGTTGAGCTACGCGAGTAGTATAAAGTCCTTGGATGAATTAGATACCTATACAAAATTGAACAAATACGGTGAATACCTAAACGATATAGTAAACGATGACAACGTATACAGTAAATTAAGTGTAAAACAACGAAATAACGTAAGTCGCGCACTTAAGCTTTATGAAGAAACCAGAGATGAACAAATAAAGAATGGTATATATAGCGAAGATGATATAAGTAAAAGAAAAGAAGAAGTATTAAAAAGAATGGAAGATTATTATGACCGTAATGTTAAAGCGTTCGATGTATTAGTAAAAACGTACGGTAAGACAAGCGGAAAAATTGATGATTACATCAAATCGTCAACTGACATGACCACGAGTACGATTATGATGGACGCTACGCGTGACAATTGGCACAAAGCGTTTAGAGAACAAACGATTAAAGATATCTCTTGGTACTTGAAAGAGGTAGGGCTGGATATGGAAGACTGATAGAAGATAAAAATAAACTTAAAAACCACAAAGAATAATAATTTTTCTGTGGTTTTTATGATTATTTTACTTGTTAATCCACAGCGTGTGCAACTGTATTTTAATCAAACTTTATTACTAAGTTACAGTAACTTTATAAAAAAATTGATAAAAATCACCTCTTGAGTTTTTCTTAGAGGTGATTTTTTATTGGATATTTATGTTAAAATAAATGTAAAGCTTGTGAAGAAATGTACTTAAACTAACGGGTGCTTTACTTCAATAAGGAGTAGAGCCTTTTTCTTATGGAACTAACGGGGCAGGATTGTTGAAGCAAGAATTGAATATTAATAATAGTGATTTATTGAAGAATAAGGAAGTGGAAATAACAATGAACTACATAATAAGATTAGCGAATGAAAACGACATATCGGGTTTATGTGATATTAGAAATAATAAAGATTTATTCACGAATTATTTAAAGCAATTTGCAAAAAGGGAAGTATATTTGGCAATCGCTGAACAAGACGCACTTATATTGGGTTTTGGAGTTCTTAAATTAAAAGGCTCTTTGCTTCCTAAATTAAGTGACCTATATGTAAAAGAGGATTATCGGGGCAATGGTATAGGTTCAGATTTGATTCGGTATAGAGAAAATATTGCAAAGGGTTTAGGCCATTTTGAGATATTTGAGAGTGTTGACCCAATAGAAAATCCCAGAATGATAAAGTTAATTAGCAAACACGGTTACGAACCTATCTCCGAACCATATTTAAAAAAAGCCATATTTTATAATGATGATGGTACGACCTATAATAAAGCCTACACAAGAATTGATTTAAAGAAGTTGTTGAACTAACGGTTCAGTTTAATGCAAGAAGGGACGTGTGTTATGAAAGAAATTAAATCGACATCTATTCAACCTAATGTAAGAGAACTTTTATCCTTCGCAACCTCTGAAAAGAATGTCGAGAAAGAATATGAATTATATATGCAATCTCCAGTAAGAGAGTTATATGGATATGACCTTGAATCTGAGTTTGCTAGTTGTATTGGAATAGAATTTTTAAGCCCAAAGTGTTGTGAAATAAAACATATCGCAGTATCTCCAAATCATAGAGGAATAGGTATTGGGAGTAAAATGATTAGCTTTATTTTGGAAAAATATTCTTTATCTTTTATGTTTGCTGAAACCGATAAAGATGCTGTGAATTTTTATAAAAATTATGGATTTAAGATAACGAGTTTAGGTGAAAAATATCCAGGTGTGGAACGATTTCGATGTATTTTAAATAGTTAATAGGACTAAGTCTTCTTCAACTAACGGGGTGCTTTAGTGGAATAAGGAGATTAAAATAATCAAGCTTTTTTATATACAGTAAAATCAAGGAGTTAGAGTGATTTA
>NZ_MSPW01000022.1 GCF_001955655.1 Viridibacillus arenosi
GGCTGAAGGGATCGGTCTTGAAAACCGACAGGCGGGTCATACCGCGCGGGGGTTCGAATCCCTCTTCCTCCTCCATTTTATTTTTAAAAACACGCGCATAATATTGAGATTGTATTCGTTGCTAAAGTGACGAATTTTTTCTCTAATACATATAGTCAGAAATTTTAGAAACAAACATTTATGTTTGTTTCTTTTTTTATTTATCAAATTGATTAATAAATAGTAAGAGCTCTTCAGGCGAACCTACAACACCGATTTTCCTCTGCTGACTTTTTAACATGAAGCCTTCATCCACAGTATGTTGTAAATGTGCTTGAAGAAAATCATAATAAGAATTGATGTTATATAAGCATACAGCTTTCGAATGCTGGCCTACTTGAGAAAGTGTTAGTACATCAAAAAACTCATCCATTGTCCCCGCGCCACCTGGCAATGCGATAAAGGCATCTGCTAACTCCCCCATTTTAGCCTTACGCTCATACATAGTATCTACAAAAACCAATTCTGATAACCCCTGATGTGTAACCTCTTTCCATTGCATAAAAGTAGGCATAACACCAATTACTTCTCCTCCATGAGCTAATACCTCATCTGCCACTTTACCCATTAGACCTACAATTGATCCTCCATAAACAACCCCAACACCATGTATAGCCAAAAACTTACCGAGCTCTATAGCTTTCTCAGCATATATAGAATTCCTCCCCATCTTAGATCCACAGTAAATTGCTACCCTCATAAAGTGCACCCCCTCTTATTTAAAAATATAAAATAATGCACCTATATATGATTATATTCCTCCATTTCTTATAGTAATTTTAAACATATTATTTATTGCTATAAAAAAGACTGTCATTGAAATGACAGTCTTTTTTAACCGATTATTTACGACGTAAATGTGATGTCTGCTCCATAAAGTGACTAATACGTTCCACAATTACTTCTACTGTATCTGGATTTTTCATCAAATCGTAGTCGTTGATATCTAAACGTAATACCGGACATGCATTAAAACTGTCGATCCAGTTTTCATAACGTCCGTGCATTTCATACCAATAATCCTTTGGTGTTTGTTGTTCCATCGGACGACCACGTTCTTCTATACGCGATAAAATATCTTCAATTGGCCCTTCCAAGTAAATTAGCAAATCTGGATGTGGAAAATAAGGTGTCATAACCATTGCATCGAATAAGTTTTTATATGTTTCATAATCAATTTTACTCATCGTGCCTTTTTCTTCATGCATTTTAGCAAAAATTCCTGTGTCCTCATAGATTGAACGATCTTGAATAAAGCCACCACCATATTCAAAAATACGTTTTTGCTCTTTGAAACGTTCTGCTAAGAAATATATTTGTAAATGGAAGCTCCATTTTTCGAAATCATCGTAGAACTTGTCCAAGTATGGATTCGAATCGACCTTTTCAAATGACGTACGGAAATTTAATGCATTTGCTAACGCCTTTGTCATTGTCGATTTGCCGACACCTACTGTTCCCGCGATTGTAATAACTGCATTAGCAGGAATGCCGTATTTTTCTCTTAAATTCATGACTCGAAACTCCCTTTTTCTAATGTTTCTTCAACAGTTCTTAAGATTTTTTGTAAATCTGATGGATTTTTCACAAAATCAATTTCATCGCCATTTATTCGTAATACCGGAATATCTGGATTTTGTTTTTCAAATCGTTCAATAAATACATGATAATCCGTCACGAGCTGCTCCATATAGTCTCTTGAAATCATTTTTTCAAATTCGCGACCTCTCATGGCAATTCGTTTCATCAAAGTATCGACGCTTGCATGCAGATAAACCACTACATTTGGACATGGCATGTCTGCAGTTAATATCCGATATATTTCTTCATACTTGTGAAATTCAGACTCTTTTAATGTTCTTTTAGCAAAGATTAAATTTTTAAAAATGTGATAATCTGCAACTACAGCTTTCTCATGCGATAGTATATGATTCTTTATATCTGTTAATTGTTTATAGCGATTACATAAGAAAAACATCTCTGTTTGGAAACTCCACTCATCAATGTCTTCATAAAATTTATTTAAAAACGGATTTTCGTCCACGATTTCTTTCAATAAGTGAAACTGAAAAGTCTCAGCAACTATTTTAGAAAGTGACGTTTTTCCGACGCCAATTGGCCCCTCAACCGTGATAAACGGTACAGGCATCAGAAGTCCCCCTTCATCGTCTTTTTTAGTCAGTGCTTATCATTTTATCATAGTAATAAGAAAAGCAGAAGTGACTCGTTAAGTACAGGTGATTTATAAAAAGTAACTTATACCCTAAATTTTAATATCATCAATGTGTGCAAAAAAACCCCCAGTATCAACTGAAGGTTTAAATATTACCGTTTTTTCACGTGGAACATTTCTTGTAAAAGTGCCCAGTTTTGAGGGAAGGCAAAACCCATATGCCAATAACTTATACCCCTTAACTTTAATTCCTTCAGCAAATTGAACTTCGCTTCAATAGAACGTGCATCTTCAAACCACACCACATGCTCTACCCCATCACTCCAATAATGGAAGAATGGCGCTTCAGCTATTGGATCATACGAAATCGCCGCATTTTGGTTTCTTGCCAGAGCAACAGCCTGTTGAGGGCTCAATCCTCTTGCGGGCGGATTTCCTGTTTTATATGGTAATGTCCAATCATATCCATATAAATTTTGTCCCATCATTACTTTATCAGCAGGTATTTCGGTTATAGTATATTCTAACACCTGGCGTACTGGACCAATTGGTGATACCGCCATTGGCGGACCTCCGCTATATCCCCATTCATATGTCATAATGACAACAAAATCAACCGCTTCACCTATCCCTTTATAGTCGTGCCCTTGATACCACTTTCCTGGCTGATTTGCACTTGTCTTGGGAGGGACTGCTGCCGAAATCGTTAATCCTTGAGCATGAGCTCTTTGTCTGAACCTGTTCAAAAAATCAACGTAACGTCCCTTATCCTCAGCTAACAAATACTCAAAATCTAAATGAATATCTTTTGCCCCTTTATTAGAGGCCTCTTTTAAAGCTGCTCCAATGATTAAGTCTTGTAATGTAGTATCGTTTAAAATAGTATGTGCTAATGTATCACTAAAAGCGTTATTTTCTATATTTGTTAATACGATGGCTGTTGCCGTCTGATTTGCATTCGCTATCTCTGGTATACTTCCCCAATCTAGCGGTGTAAGAGTGCCATCACGTCGTACTTCATATGAAAATGGCATCATATAAGTTAATAGTGGTGCACGTCTTCTCAGCTGAGCTATTAAACTTTCTGGAATTTCAGCTGTATACCATTCGACATAACCGTTAGTATCGATTGTAGGGCGATTTGGATTTGGCGTTTCAGGTAATACAAGCGCTTGCCCAACAACTAGAACATCTGGATCTGGAATTTCATTAAGCGCAACAATCGTCGCGACTGTCGTATTATGCGCCCTCGCGATATTATATATGTTATCGCCTTGCTTCACTACATAAATCAAGTGCAACCTCCTCTAGCATTATTTCTCCAGTAATATATGCGAATTGGGTTTAAACCGTGCTACACTATTTTGCAAGGAGCGATGAATCTATGGACGTATTAAAAAAAGATCTATACTTTATGCAATTGGCCATCGAAGAGGCAAAAAAGGCTGCATCACTAGGAGAGGTACCAATTGGGGCCATCATTGTCTACAAGGATGAAGTCATCGCCAGTGCACACAATTTACGCGAAACTTCACAGAATGCAGTTACCCACGCTGAACTCATGGCAATTCAACAAGCTTGCAACAAAATTGGTAGTTGGCGATTAGAAGAAACAACTCTCTATGTTACTTTAGAGCCTTGCCCTATGTGCGCAGGGGCGATTTTACAATCCAGAGTGCCACGCGTCGTTTATGGAGCTAGAGACAGTAAAGCGGGTTGTGTAGATTCACTCTATCATTTACTTAATGACTCACGGTTCAATCATAAGTGTGAAGTGACAGAGGGCATTTTAACAGCTGAATGTGGCCAATTATTAAGCGATTTCTTCAGTAGTTTACGTAGTAAGAAAAAAGCTGAACGAGCAACTCCTGTCTCTAAAGTTATACCATTTTCCAAATTAAAATCAGACGTTGAAAATTTCTTATTCGAGTCGTTACAAGGAAAGGTCGAACTTCAATCTGCTACACATAATCAATCCCGTGATGATATACCACACATTTGGTTAACTCTAAATAAAGACCCTATTTTTAATGTAGATGATTTAGCATTTATTAACGGACAAATTCAAGGAAAGTATTGTTCTGAACTACTCTCTAAAGAATTACAAATAGCTGAACAAAATAAAATTGCTAGCTTACATTTATATGAAGCATTTACTCAATACCCTCATTTATCAATTGTAGATGCACTAGCTTCAACAAACCCAATTATCCGTGCATACTCATTACTTGATCGTCGTGTAGGGAAACGTAAATTAAAAAACATGACTGCACCACAGTCTTCATTAGAAAGAAAGTTTTATCATATCCGTTGTGAGGCAGAAGGTATTCACTATTAGATTCAAGGGAGATAACCTATGCAATTTAGCAAAATCAAAAAAAGATACGAAAGCTTTCTTTGTAAAAAGTTGCAAGGTCGCGTGAAGATTTATGCAACAACATATCGCAAAGCACATGATAACCCAGCAAGTGTTTGGCTTACATTAGATAAACAAAAAATTTTAAATGCAGATGATTTAAGTTTTATCGTTCCGAGGAACATACTGTATGCGCAACTAAAAGAACAACATATGCTAAAACCAATACCATATAATAGAGACTTCAATGTAATGTTAGGATTCCCTGAAAGACGAGCATTAGTGGATGCCTATAATTTAGCTGAAGAAACTTTAATGGAACGAGGAAATTTCGAAAGCTTTTACTTGTATGAAGCAATCATGTACTATATGCAATTATCCATTGAAGAATCATTACTATCAGAAAATGTACTCATTCAAGCCTTTGCAATGTTTGATTACCGTTTAGGAAAACGCAGATTACAAAATTTAAACATGACTGGAGTTCATCCTACTATTCAGCAATTTTATCAAATTCGCTGTGAAGCAGAGAGCATTATAAATAAAACAAAAAAAGGCTAATGCAGGAGAGCCCCCTAGCATTAGCCTTTTCGTTTATAAATTATTTAGTTGGTGCTTGAATTACTTCTTTACCGCCCATATATGGACGTAAAACTTCAGGAATAACTACAGAACCATCTGCTTGTTGATAGTTTTCAAGAAGTGCTGCAACTGTACGCCCAATTGCTAGACCACTACCATTTAATGTGTGCACATATTCAGGTTTTGCCCCTGTTTCACGACGGAAACGGATATTGGCACGACGCGCTTGGAAATCTTCAAAGTTAGAGCAAGAAGAGATTTCACGGTAAGTACCTTGAGCTGGAATCCATACTTCTAAATCGTATTTTTTCGCAGCAGTAAAGCCTAAATCTGATGTGCACATTTTTAATTTACGATATGGTAGACCTAAAAGTTGAAGAACCTTTTCAGCGTGGCCTGTTAATTTTTCCAATTCACCATAAGAATCTTCTGGTTTTACGAAACGCACAAGTTCTACTTTATTAAATTGGTGTTGGCGAATTAAACCACGCGTATCACGGCCAGCAGATCCCGCTTCAGAACGGAAAGAAGCACTATAAGCTGAAAAGCCTTTCGGTAAAATATCAGCATCTAAAATTTCATCACGGAAGAAGTTTGTTACCGGTACTTCTGCTGTTGGGATTAAGAAGTAATCTGTATCCGCTAATTTGAAGACGTCTTCTTCAAATTTTGGAAGCTGACCCGTACCTGTTAAACTATCGCGATTAACGATTACAGGTGGTAACATCTCTTCATAGCCATGTTCTTCAGAATGTAAATCCATCATGAAACTCATTAAAGCACGTTCTAAACGAGCACCTAGACCACGGTAAAATACGAAACGGCTACCTGTTGTTTTTGCAGCACTTTCAAAATCGATGATGTTCAAATCTGTACCTAGATCCCAGTGTGCTTTAACCTCAAAATCAAACTCAGGAATGTCGCCCCATTTAGCTACTTCCACATTATCATCTTCCGTGTCTCCAACTGGTACACTTTCATGTGGAATATTTGGTAAACGCATCATCATATCTTGGAATTTACCTTCCACCTCACGAAGCTCTGTATCCAATGCTTTAATGTCATCGCCGACTTTACGCATATGTGCGATTTCAGCATCCGCATTTTCTTTATTACGTTTCTTTTGAGCAATTTGTTCAGAAACTTGGTTGCGCTCAGCTTTCAATACTTCTGTTTTTGCGATTAAATCACGGCGTTGTTGATCAAGAGTTTCAAATTGATCAAAGGTTCCTAAATCTTCATTACGGTGAGATAGCTTTTCTTTAATTTCCGTATAATTATCACGGATTCGTTTAATATCTAACATATGTCCATTCCTCCAGTTTTGTAAATTCGATAATAGAAATGTATCAAGGTAATCTTACAAAACAATACTTTAGGTCTAGGTTATACTAAAAATAAGCAACAAAAAAGCCCTCATCCCCATGAAAGGGACGAGAGCATACCCGCGTTGCCACCCTAATTGATTGCACCTAAATGCAATCCACTTGTTTCATAACGGCTTGTTGGCCGGCCACAGCCTACTAAAGATTCAGCTGAGCAACTCCAGGACGGATTCACAAGGTTTTTTATCGACTTACACCAACCGTCGACTCTCTATAAAAAAAACTTACTTGCTACTACTTCCTATCATCGTGTTTAATTTGAATTTTATCCATACTTTACAATAGATTTCACCGTTTTGCAAGTGTGGTCAAAACACTTTTCTCAACCATCTGCACAAAGTATGCCATGATTCGTTGATCCTCTGTCAATTCCGGATGAAATGAACAGCCTAAAAACTGTCCATCTTTCGCTAAAACAACGCGTCCATTACACTGTGCTAATACTTCAACATTCGATCCCACTGATACAATATGAGGTGCACGTATAAATACTGCCGGAAAGTTTTCACCAATATTTTTTATAGAAAGGGGTATTTCAAAGCTATCAATCTGTCTACCAAATGAATTACGTTCAACAATAACATCCATTACGCCAATATGGGGCGTTTGCTGGCCAATGACATTTTTCGCTAATAATATTAATCCTGCACAAGTACCAAATATTGGTTTACCATCGTCAGCAAATTGACGAAGGGGTTTCATCATGCTGTAACGGTCAATTAGCTTCCTCATCGTTGTACTTTCACCACCCGGTAGTACAAGACCTTCTAGCTCCTTTAATTGTTCTGCATTCTTTACAACAATTGGAACAGCACCAGCTGCTTCTATAGCTTGAACATGCTCACGTACAGCACCTTGCAAACCTAAAACACCGATTTTCATCATCTTACCAGCCTCGATCTTGCATACGATCTTGTGGATTTAAGCGGGAGATTTCGATACCTTTCATCGGAACCCCAAGTTCCTTCGAAATTTCAGCGATTAATTTATAATCCTTGTAATGAGTTGTTGCTTCTACAATGGCTTTTGCAAACTTGGCAGGATTTTCAGATTTGAAGATACCTGAGCCTACAAAAACACCATCTGCTCCAAGCTCCATCATTAATGCTGCATCAGCGGGAGTTGCTACTCCACCAGCAGCAAAATTTACAACCGGTAATCGACCTAAACGGTTGATTTCTAATAAAAGTTCATAAGGTGCACCTAAAATTTTTGCCTCTGTCATTAGTTCATCTGGTGTCATGTTTGCAACTTTACGTACCTGTGCATTCACTTGACGTATATGGCGAACAGCTTCAACTATATTACCCGTTCCTGGCTCACCCTTTGTACGAAGCATCGTTGCCCCTTCAGCAATACGACGTGTTGCTTCACCTAAATCGCGACATCCACAAACAAAGGGCACTTTATAATCGCTTTTTAGCAAATGATATTCTTCATCTGCTGGTGTTAACACCTCACTTTCATCTATGTAATCTACGCCCATTGCTTCTAAAACACGAGCTTCTACAATATGGCCAATTCGCGCTTTTGCCATTACAGGTATTGATACGGCTGACATCACTTCTTCCACAATTCGAGGATCTGCCATACGCGCTACTCCACCAGCAGCTCGGATATCAGACGGTACACGCTCCAGAGCCATAACAGCAACTGCGCCCGCCTCCTCAGCAATTTTTGCTTGCTCAGCATTAATTACATCCATAATTACGCCACCCTTTTGCATTTCTGCCATTCCACGTTTTACTCGAACTGTACCTGTTAGATTTGTCATTTCCATCGCCTCCATTTTCTTGTATGATGTTAGTATAATGAAAATTGACCATATAAAAAGATTCAGTTTACACGTAAATCATATGGTCAGAAGAGGTGATATGATGGATATGCTTATGTTTCAGCTAGAAAGAAACTCTATTAAACCTATGTACGAACAGCTTTACGAAGGCATTAAGAAGGGCATTACAGAAGGTACAATACCAACTGAATCTAAACTCCCTTCAAAAAGAAAATTAGCTGAATTTTTAAATATTAGTCAAACAACAATTGAACTCGCTTATGCACAATTGCTAGCAGAAGGCTTTATTGCCTCAATGCCTCGCGTCGGATATTTTGTAGAAGCTGTTGAAGAACTTGCTTATGTAGAAAAAGATATTCAACATCCAGCGATTCCACCTTCCTTATCCCGAGAAACATTTAAAATAGATTTTAACCCGGGACAAATTGATACAGAATCATTCCCATTCCATCTATGGAGGAAATATGCGAAGGAAGCAATCGATGAGCAATCTCAAGATCTATTACTAATTGGCTCGCCCCAAGGAGAGCAAGAATTACGCGAGGAAATTGCAACGTATTTATATCAATCAAGAGGTGTTATATGCGCACCCAATCAAATTGTAATTGGCTCTGGAACAGAACAACTTATGCCTATGATTATTCGCCTCCTAGGAGCCTCTTCTCGCTTTGGAATTGAAAATCCAGGTTATCCTTTAACCCATCACATATTTAAGCAAACAGATCGTCCTGCTATACCGATAAATGTAGATGATGAAGGTCTATTGGTCAATGATTTGGAGAACTCTAAGGCTAACGTTGTCTATGTCACGCCTTCGCATCAATTTCCGACTGGCGCAGTATTATCTGCCCCGCGTAGAGCACAGCTTTTAAACTGGGCTTCTCAAAAGGATGATCGTTATATCATCGAAGACGATTATGATAGTGAATTTCGTTATATTGGGAAACCAATTGCTGCATTACAGGGAATGGATAAAAGTGACAGTGTGATTTACATAAGTACCTTTTCTAAATCACTCATGCCTTCGCTACGTATTGCCTATTTTGTACTACCTCCAAATTTAGTAGAAGTGTACAACCAGGCATTTAATTACTATACATCGACAGTACCTCGCTTTGAACAGCATATTCTCGCACAATTCATGCGAGATGGCCATTTTGCGAAGCATTTAAATCGAATGCGTAAAATCTATCGTAAAAAATTAGAAAAGCTTACAATAGCTCTAGAACCATTTTCACCAACAGTTAAAATTTCAGGTGAACAAGCAGGTATGCATATCGTACTAACAATTTCTCACACAAAAAATGCAACAGAATTGAAAGACTTGGCTCAAGAAAAAGGTATTCGTATTATACCTATTCAGGAATATATGATGGATACAATTCTAAATGGAAAATCGGCACAGTTTCTCCTTGGTTTTGGGGGAATCAAAGATGAAGAAATTAATCAATCTGTGCAACAATTAATGGATGCTTGGGGAAATAAGGCATAATAAAAAGGCAATCGTCGTGATTGCCTTTTTTATATTAGAATATTTTATTCCATAAATCTGAGAAGAAGTTACCAATACCTTTGAAAGCTCGGGAAATCCAGCCAGACTTCTCAACAGTATTTGTAGTGACTACCTCTGCATTATTTACTTCTCCATCGATAAATCCATAATCTTTACCTTCGGTTTTTTCGATTTCAACATGTCCAACAACAGCACCTTTTTTAACAGGTGCGTCTAGTTCTTTTTTATCTAGTACTAATTTTGGTTTATATAAATCTCTATCTGAAGTTTTTACCATAATTGAAATTGCTTCTTTTGTAGCAATATTCACTTTATCTTCTTTACCATCAATTACAGGTATCGATTTTTGTCCTTTAAACGTATAGTTGGCCGGGACAATTTCTTCTGTAGTAAATTGATTGAAACCATAGTCGAATAATGCGCGTGTTGCATCAAAACGAGCTTTATATGTCCCTTCACCTTTAGCATCTACAGCATCTAAAACAACTGCAATTAGACGTGTTCCGTTGCGTGTTGCAGTACCTGTGAAACAGTAACCAGCAAAATCAGTTGTACCCGTTTTTAATCCATCTACACCTTCATATTCAAATACAAGACCCGGTAGCATGAAATTCCAGTTAGACATTTTAATTGCATCATCTGTACCTTCACGGAATGTTTTTTTCGTAATGCTTGAAGTTTTCAATACATCAGGGTGATCTTTTAATAAATGATAAGCTAATTTAGCAACAGATTTTGCGGGCATCTTATTCTCAGCAGTTTTACCAGTACCTGCTGGTTCCATACCGTCTAGTTGTGCATTATTTAAGCCTGTTGAGTTAACGAAAGTATAATTCTTCAAACCCATTTTTTTTGCTTTTTTATTCATCATGTTCACAAATTCTGTTTCTGAGCCAGCAATTGTTTCTGCAATTGCAATAGTCGCTCCATTTGCTGAGTAAATTGCCATTGCTTCATACAATTCACGAATTGTATATTCACCGTCAGCACGTAGAGGCACGTTACTAAGTGCACGATTTTGGGAAATTTTATATGCATACTCTGATACTTTATATTTTTGATCCCAAGTAATTTTACCATCATTAATTGCATCTAATAATAGATATTCGGTCATCATTTTTGACATACTAGCAATTCCTAAAGACTTGTCCGCATTCTTTTGGTATAAAATTTTACCTGAGTCTGCATCGATTAAAATGGCACCTTTAACGCGCAAATTCAGCTCGTCTTCTGCATTCGCTGCCTTAGGTATTGTTACAAACATACTTAACAGCAAAGCAGAAACCATGATTAATCGTAACCATGTGTTTTTTCTTGATGTTTTCACCATAATACCTCCATATGTGTTCATATTACTCCTCTTACTCCGCTCATTTTAACATAGATTCAGGGCTCGCAACTACGGTGTATAAAAAAACACCCTTTCTACATCTAGTTTTGACGTAGAAAGGATGGGAAAGTCTCGAAATTATGAGATTGAGTAGTTTGGTGATTCTTTCGTGATCTGAACATCATGTGGATGACTTTCACGTAAACCCGCACCAGTCATACGAACGAACTGTGCATTTTCGCGTAGATCACGAAGATCTTTCGTTCCACAATACCCCATACCTGAGCGAATACCTCCAACTAATTGGTGGATTGTATCTGCTAGAGGTCCTTTGTAAGGAAGACGTCCTTCAATACCTTCTGGAACAAGTTTCTTTGCATCTTCTTGGAAGTAGCGATCTTTTGAACCTTTTTCCATAGCTCCTACTGAACCCATGCCACGATATACTTTAAAGCGACGGCCTTGGAAGATTTCAGTTTCCCCTGGAGATTCAGAAGTACCTGCAAGCAAGCTACCTAGCATTACTACATGTCCACCAGCAGCTAAAGCTTTAATAATATCACCTGAGTATTTAATACCGCCATCAGCAATAATTGTTTTACCTTGTTTACGAGCTTCTGCCGCGCAATCATAAATTGCTGTAATTTGAGGTACACCAACACCTGCTACAACACGAGTTGTACAAATTGAACCAGGTCCAATCCCTACTTTAACTACATCAGCGCCAGCTTCGTAAAGAGCTTTTGTAGCCTCACCTGTTGCAACGTTACCAGCGATAATATCTAATTCTGGGAATGCTGCGCGTATATCTCGTACTACTTCTAAAACACCTTGTGAGTGACCATGTGCTGTATCAATTACAATTACATCTACTTGTGCATCTACTAACTTTTGTACACGAACCATAGAATCTTTCGTAACACCAACTGCAGCACCTACAAGTAAACGACCTAAATGGTCTTTAGCAGCATTCGGGAATTCCATAACTTTTTCTATATCTTTAATTGTGATTAAGCCTTTTAAGACGCCTTCATCATCAACGATTGGTAATTTCTCGATTTTATATTGTTGAAGTATTTTTTCTGCATCATCTAAAGTTGTTCCAACAGGAGCTGTAACTAGATCTTCTTTAGTCATAACTTCTTCAATTTTTTGGGAGTAATCTTGTACAAAGCGTAAATCACGGTTTGTAATAATTCCTACTAATTTAAGGTCTTTATCGTTATTTACAATTGGAACACCGGAAATACGGTATTTACCCATTAAATGTTCTGCATCAAATACTTGATGAGTTGGTGTTAGGAAAAACGGATTTGTAATAACTCCATTTTCAGAGCGTTTTACTTTCTCTACTTGATCCGCTTGCTCTTCAATGCTCATATTTTTGTGGATGATACCAATACCACCTTGACGAGCCATAGAAATTGCCATTGGTGCCTCAGTTACTGTATCCATTCCAGCACTAATAATAGGGATATTCAATTTAATTTTTGGTGTTAAATTAACTGATAAACTTACATCTTTCGGTAATACTTCAGAATGTGCTGGTACAAGTAATACATCATCAAACGTTAAACCTTCTTTGGCAAATTTCGTTTCCCACATTTCGGTAACTCCTCCTGTTTTGTAAAAGAATATTAATTGTAAGATTAACAACGTGACTATTCACTTGTCAAGGACTCTGCGATAAATAAGATTATTTAGAATTGTTCACTTCAATACAGATTTTAAGTCATTTTCAATTTTAGTAGGTGAAGTTTGAGGTGCATAACGAGCTACAACCTTCCCCTCTTTATTTATTAAGAACTTAGTGAAATTCCATTTAATTCCCTCTGTTAGTAAACCTTTTTTCTCTGAAACTAAGTGTTTGAATAGTGGATCAGCATTATCACCCTTTACATCCACTTTTGCAAACATTGGAAAGTTTACTCCATAATTCTTTTGGCAAAATTGCATTGTTTCATCGATATCTGCAAACTCTTGATTATTAAATTGATCACAAGGAAAACCTAAAATTTCAAATCCTTGATGGTTATATTTTTCATACATTGCTTGTAATTCTTTAAATTGTGGTGTAAAACCACATTTACTTGCTGTATTGACAATTAACAACGGTTTACCAGTAAAATCACTTAAATTTTTTTGCTCTCCATCTACCTTTTTAACCGTAAAATTATAGACTACTGTCATGTTCCATACCTCCTGTTAGAATAAATTCTGCCATTCTATTTGATTGTACTTCTTTTAACCATATGTTCTATTTAATATTTGTACAAGAAAAACGAATTCAAATAGAGTATTTATATATAAATCGAGATAGATACATAGGGTTCCTAAATATTCTTTTCATTCTACGTTTAGGTAATGTATTTTAATGGAATATAAACCTTCTAAATTAAGTACAACATTATACTTAATTATAAATATAAGTAATAAAAAAAACACAACTGATTAAATCAGCTGTGCTTTGATGTGCCTAGCAACGTCCTACTCTCACAGGGGGAAACCCCCAA
>NZ_MSPW01000023.1 GCF_001955655.1 Viridibacillus arenosi
ACTATGTACAGTTCATCATGCCCACTCATTACTCCCCTCCTTTTCAGTTATAAGACCTTTAACAACGAAAAAAGTTAACACTTAAAATGAAATTCCCCTTAAAAATTTACAAAATAAAAAGCATGATCCATTAGAATCATACTAGAATATGATAATTCGCTGTTTAACTTAATGTCATTTTATTAAAACAATCTACTTTCGTCTTCGGAAATTTAGAATTCCAAAGTATGCTACGTCAAAAATTTCACTATATAACAATCTGGCCCGATTGTTCAACTAACCTGCCCCCTTAGTTCAATAAAGAAAAAAGAGCTGTATATGCAACTCAATGATCTTCAAGTAAAGCACTTGTTAGTGAGTACAGACACCCACGAGGAAACTGTTCTTTCGTTCATTTATTTTGCCTCAAAGTTCTAGGGGCTTACTCACCTACCATACCGTCCTTATCATTATCTTGCATATATGGGTATAACCAATGATCACTCGTTATTGGCATACTAAAACCTGCTGCTTTTGCTTCTTTAATCGTCACCTGTCCATTACCGTTTGTATCAACACTTGAAATATCTTCAGTGCCATTCGACTTATTAGAACTAGTTGACTTATTTGAGTTAGTTGATTTACTTTCAGTTAAGCCTAGAGATTTATTTATCTCATCAGGGTTGCCGTTATCAAACTCATCTACAATCTTATTCCCTTTTAAAGTGTAAGTGTACTTATAATGAGAAGGAATATGCGTTTCCGTATTAGGATATGTGATAATTGCTTCAAAATTAGTAGCTCCACCAGCTTTACGAATGGCATCTTCCATATATGCTTGATCACCATGTCGATTAAGCGTACTTTCTTGTGGAGTAATATTGTAAGCATTGGATACCCCCCCGAGAGAATCTGCAATGATATGTCCTTCATCTAAATCTGAACTTTCTACACCAGGAACTTTTGCTTCATCATTGTAGTATCTGCCAGACGATGTTACAGGTTCGTTATCGTCATCTTGTAGAACGATTTCGTCAGCAATGACACGGATTACTTGGCCATATTCGTTGGTGAAAGAATAGTACTTACGGTTCCCAAAACCAATGTCAACGACGGCGTTAGGTTCGCGATGTCCTGACAAATCACCACCATCAACTTCAATAAATTTGTATCCTGCGAACTTGTCATTTTTTGATTGGGTTGGTGTTTCCTCTATTACTGGCTCATCATCCGTAGTGATTGTTTCTTCTTTTCCATTATTATTTGTATTAACTGTGGTTACTTCTTGTGAATCTGTTTCTTTATCTGCAACGGATGCATCTTCTACGTTAGTACAACCAACTATAAAGATGGCAGTTAAAAGTAAGATTAAATAGTTTATTTTCTTTTTCATTTTAGGACTCCTTATAGTATTTTTTACTGTTCATTCTAGAGCTCTTTGAATAAAACATAAATTAACATTGTTAACCTATTTATAATAGTATATTACAATATTAATTTTATTAGAGTAGATAATTAGTTCGAAGTATGTAGTATTAAATTCCAATAAAGATTAGTAGAATCCAATGCATTATATTTTTCAAATATAAAATTTAGTATGCAACTCAATGATCTTCAAGTAAAGCACCCGTTAGCTTAAGTACATTAGTTCACAAAGACTTCTTAAAAGTAACAAGAAAAGGTGCCAACAAAGAACCAATTATAAAAATAAAAATAGCTATGCCAAGTATCACAAGACCATTGCTAAAAGGGGGCAGGGAATAACCAAAAATGAGCATTGGAAGAATAGTGAATGAGACAAAGATTAATCTGCTTGGTATTGTTATCTTATGCGTTGTATCGCATTCGTTACATTTGATCGGTTTATAATTCCTCCAAAAGGATTTATAGATTTCACTCCAACTAAAATGTGCATTGCATTTCTCGCATTTTTGCAAAGCTAATCACCTCCATTATAATTTTTAAATCTTCTTAGCGTTGATTTATTAACCTGCACCGTTAGCACAAAGAGAAAAAAAGAGCTGCATTGCAACTCAATGTTCTTCAAGTAAAGCACCCGTTACTTTAAGTACATTTCTTCACATTGTCTATAAAGTAAAATACATCTTTTGATTTTGTTACTATTTTTTCTTATTTGATAGTATATAAACACATACAAGTAGAACTGCAATGATTGAAGTGATTATAGAATATCTAAAAATATTAAAGAAAAACTCTGGATAAGGTGTTACAACAAATGAAGTCATCCCCTCTACATCAGTTGTGCTTTCTTCTATTTTCATAAAAACTACTAATAAGAAGAAAGAAACAACAAATGAATATATCCCTGTTTTCACTAAGATTTTCTCCATTTAAAAACCCCCTAAATAATGCACTTGGTTCAATAGAGGAAGTTGAACAAACTACGTTTAAGTTATTGTTTCTTTCAATTTTACTAAACCTTACCATATTTATACTAATATAGCTTATTAAACTAAACTGCTCCATTAGTTTAAGTACATTCTTTCACAATCTCAACCTTCCCTCCTACTCGGGTCAACGCAAAAGAATTACTGGCTTCACTGGATATGCAATCTTATAATCGCTGGGGCATTGTACGTAAAACACATGGAGTCATGGCAGACGATGAAATTTGGATTCGTTTTAAAGGTGAAACACTCACCCATCGAGATGTCTGCTTACGTAAAGATCTATATTATCCTGAGGAACCCAATTATTTTGAAGCTAATAAGTATTAACAGAGGCTCTGAGCCAAGCACTCTCATACTACCTTATTTCATTAGAAACAAGATGAATAACTTAAAGATCTTCAACTACAGAAGTAAGATATTTAGTAAAACAAAAAGGAGAGGGATATAAATTTTATCAAGACCTAATTTTTAAAAAAATAGAAAAATTAAAGGGTTCTACATATTAGATATGACTAATATGTAGAACCCTTTCTTCTTTTACTAAAGCCCCCGTTAGTTCAATAACAAAAATTATTTTTTATTGGTTAACACCAATATTTACACCCCATAGTCTTTGAACATTCACTAGTTCCTGTTCATTGAATTCCATTCTATAAATATCAGGTTTTGATGTGCTATGTAAAAAATTCAAGTCATAAGTGCTATCGAAATGTCCCATCATCAAGGTCATAACTGCCCCGTGAGTACCTATCACTACTTTTTTATCTCTAAAGGTATCTAATAGTTCTTTTAAGACTTTGATAGCTCTTTTTTGACAATCAGCATTTGATTCTCCTCCCTCTAAAGAGAAATTTGTTTCGGAAAATGACTTCTCCAAAAGTGGAAACAATTCCTTATCAGATACTCTATTGTCTTCAGAAGAAAATATCCTCTCCTTTAAATCTTCAAACACTAAAACTTTTCGCCCTATTTGTTGAGCTAACTTTTCAACAGTTAAAATTGAGCGTACGTATGGACTTGAAACAACTGCATCAACTTCTTCATCTTTCATTATGTCAGTTACTCGTTGAGCATCTAAATAACCTTTTTCGGTTAATCCTCTTGTTCTTTCATTTCCTTCTTTTGGCGACTCACCGTGTCTCACCATATAAACAAATGTACTCATACTATATTTTCCCCCAATGATAAATGTATTGTATTCATCCTTTTGTGAAATATTGAAAATAATGAAGAATAAAGAAGCCTAATTCCTCCTTCTTTTAGAGAGAAATTAGGCTTCCGTATAGGATCTGTAGATTTATAACTTTTTAAGTTTACATACTTAAAAAGGGAAAGATTACTTATACGGAATATTAAATTCAATACGTGCCCCCGATAACACTAAGGGATCTACAACTTCAATGTTTCCGTATAGTTCATCAACAAGTTTTTTAGTAATAAACAAACCTAAACCAGCGTTACCCAACGAATTAGATCTTGATCTATCTTCCCTAAAGTGTTTGGAAAACACCAAATCACGGTGTTCCTTTTCTATTCCCACTCCCGAATCCTCAATGGCGAAATGAATGTAATTGCCTTTTTCATTAACAAAAAAACGAATTTTTCCATTTTCCGGCGTATATTGAATAGCATTGGCAAAAAGATTCTCTAAGATTCGATTGACCTTTAGGTAAGGAATTTCCACGTGATTATTTATTTTCAAATTATGCTCATATTGAATATTTTTCTTTTCCATTAAGTGAATAAAATCATTTTCCACGTCTTTGATTAATTCATCAATAGATGTAACATCATAAATCAGTGTTGGATCCTTGATATTACTTGCTTGTCCCATACTTTCTAATATATTATTTACCTTTAAGACGTTTCTATTTATAATATCTATCTGTAATTGTTGATTAGGTGTTAAATCGTCCACATTATTTAACATTTCAGTACTTAAAGCAATGAGTGTAGCAGGTGTTTTTAGATCGTGTGACAAGCTAGACATCATAACTGCCCACTCTGAGTCGTGTTGCCAATTTTTATATAAGGACTTCTTTAGTTCTCCTTGCATTTGTCTAAATGACTGTGTTAATTCGCCAATTTCATTATTACTATTATAACTAAGGTTAAATTCCAAATTTTTATTTTTAATCATAATCGACGCATTTAATAACTCCTCCAAAGGAGCTTTTACGGAATAATAAAGCTTATTAATAAAGGATCTCGAAAATATAATGAAATAAATAATCGGTGATATTAAAGTGATACTTATTAACCCAAACATAATATAGCGAGAAACAGAATGCCGACTTTTTATCTGATAAGAATAAACCCAAAGTCCTTTAATTTGATTTTCAATTACTATTGGCTGGACGAGATGATAGTAATCTTTGTAAAAATGAGCACTATTAAACATATCAACAACATTTACTCCCTGAAATAAACCACTGAAATTTTCACTACCATCAATAAACTCACCATTGGGGCTAAATTTGTTTAGGATGATATCATTCTTTTTCAAATTCCTTTTCATCTCATTGAATTTAGACGACTTCATATATTCGGATGGATGATCCGTCATGCTTTTGCTCTGTTTATGAACTAGTTTTTCACTATTATTAGCTGTCCGTTCAATAGTTGCAAAAATAACCAAAATTGAAATAATAATTGTAAATACACTCATTATAATAGTCCATATTATGCTTTTGATATATAACCTTCTTATATCCTTGATTATTGACTGTTCCATTGGTACCCTATTCCCCAAACTGTTTGTAGATAATTTTCAGGAAAACCGGCAGACAATAATTTACTTCTTATATTTTTAATATGCTCCACTACAGAACTTGCATCTCCTTGTCCATCAATTCCACTTATACGCTCATATATATGTTCTTTGGTAAAAACCTGCTTTGGCGATGAAAGCAACAAGACCAATAAATCAAATTCTTTTTTAGTAAAGGGGATCACCTTTTTATTATGCATAATCTCTCGTGAAGTTATATCAACAACTAGGTCGTCAATCAATATTTTTTTTCGTTTACTTTCATCATGTTTTTGCAGAAGACGTTCTCTCATTTTAAATAAGGCTTCAACCTTATATGTTAACAGCTTCAAGGAGAAAGGTTTAGATATAAAGTCATCTCCTCCTAAAGAAAATGCCTTCATCTTATTCATATAATCTGAAGCAGCACTAATGAATATTATTGGGCAAATTACTTGATTACGAATTTGTTTGCACACTTCTAATCCATCATACCCTGGCATCATGATATCCAGCAGAATTAAGTCAACATCTGCTTCTGCTTTATCAATCGCTTCTATGCCATCTTTTGCTTCCGAAACTATATACCCCTTGGAAGTCAGATGAAGCGAGAGTATCTGTCTCATATCTTCTTCGTCTTCCGCAATCAATATTTTCTTATTCACTAATTGTCCTCCCCTCCCATTTATTAAACCATATTACAAATGCTACGAATAAAATCACACTCACACTAGTATATAGCCCCCACACCAAAGTGGAATATCCATAGTCACCAATGGTTAGCAGATGTAAATATCTTGTGCCATACAGTAAAGGTATGTACTGCCATATGGAATCCCCTAAACTGTTTGCACCAAAATAGATAATAAATATACTGAAAAAGATTCCCATACCGAGACATACACTTGTATTTATTTTTATTGCTATGAACCATAAAATAATTATAACAGGTAAAGAAAATATCGTTGTTAAAATTGAATATAATAAAATATCCCCTGTGAAATGATTACCAATAAGCATCCATAATGGTATGCAACTAACTAATGTACTGAACATAACCGAACCTAAACTTACCAAGATTAAATCCGTACTCCACTCTTTTCTGCTTCGCAACTGTAAAAGGTGATTGAAGTGTCCTATCTGTTCTTCGTATCTAACATACAGACTTATCATGAGCGAAATACCAAATGGTATTGCACTATTAAAATAGACCGTATAGTCAACGAATATATGGTTTAGAGAATCATACCTCTCAAGATATAAATATAAGCTAACACCATATATAATAGGAGCTAAAATCATTATAAGAAACCAAAAGGATTTTGCCATTTTATAAAGCATAACATTTAAATATTTCATATATACATCTTCCTTTTAAAAATTTTATTGGATAACCACATTAAAATTAGGAAATATACCACACTAACTCCCATAGCTATAGCTAAAACATGAAAGTCTGGTACTAAATTGAAGTTTTCAATGGGTGTACCATTAGGATGGATTCCCATTGTTTCCGCTGGTACCCTTAACATACTTCCACCAGGAAGAACCCAAAAATAAGATTTTAAAGCGATAAACACTGAGCCGACGGCACCAATCAGGTTTATTAGAGTCGTCATAAGTACACCGATATACTTGCTTACAATTAAACTGAAAGGAATTAATGGTAAAGCAACAATCATTATGAACGCTGTTGTCATAATTACTTGGGGTATGATTGGCAATTCATTATATATTAGCAATGAACCCAATATAGACGCAGCAGCTATCAATACTGCCGAGATACATTGGTAAATTAAAATTACAACAACTTTAGAAAAAAACATTTTGGATAAAGATATGTTGTTTGACAAAACGTTTTTATAATCACCAATTTTTTTCTCTTGATTAATATTCATCCCACATGCCATAGCCAAACCCACAGGCAGGAAAAATATAGGCCAAAGATTATAAATAATTGTTAAAAAAACATTTGTAGACGGCTGTTGCTCCGCATATATATTTGAAAAAATAGCAAAGGCTAGAAAGAAAATTGGAATAGCTAAAAGTAATTTCTTCGATAAAGATGATTTCATTTTTAATAATTCAGCTTGAATAAAATTAGACATACTTATACGTCCTTTCTAATGCCTGAAGTAATTTCAAAGAACAAGTCTTCAAGGCTATCTTGGTGATTAAATTTATTTTGATATTCCAACTTGCCATTATGAATAATACCAATGGTATCTGATAAGATTTGTATTTCATTTAAAATATGACTAGAAATCATGGTTGTAACACCATCTTTCTTTAACTCGTTCAAAAGGTGTCTTAATTCTCTTATTCCTGCCGGATCTAATCCATTTGCTGGTTCATCCAAAACTAGAAATACTGGTTTTTTTATTAAAGCTAGAGCAATTCCTAACCTTTGTTTCATTCCTAAAGAGAACTCTTTTGTCTTTTTCTTACCTGTATTAGAAAGATTTACTTTTTTTAAAACTTCACTAATTTCCTCAAAAGGAATACCTTCCTGTAAACAAAAGATTTTTAAATTGTCGTACGCACTTAGATTGCCATATATAGCAGGACCTTCTATGAGTGATCCAATCTTTTTTAAATCATCTCTTTTCCACTTATCACCCTCAAATAGCACTTCACCATTTGTTTTTTGGAAAATTCCACTTATTATTTTCATTAGTGTGGATTTACCAGCACCGTTTAGTCCGAGAAGACCATAAATTTCTCCATAATTCACATGCAGGTTTATGTCTGACAGCACTTTTTCGTTTTTGAATTTCTTTTCTAAATGTCTTGTTTCTAAAATGTAATTAGCCATTATTACAACCCCTTATCTTTATTTAATACAAGTATAGAAAATAAATATCAAGAAACTATAAGGAATGTATTTTTAATATGGACAAATAAGAAATGACTTATCATTTTTCAGTTAAGCTCAAATTTCAGCATGAAAAAAATCCATCTTGAAAAGATTGATCAAAATGGATTTTAATTCTGAAATTATATATGACTTTAAATAAGTCCTATTTTCGAGTATGTTATTCAGATTCTGCAATACAAAACGCATTTCTTTATTCCAGATATGCGCCCTTTAACGGAATAAGCAGCTCTTCCATTTGTTAAAATCACCTTGCCTTGATGTCCATCCGAAGATTCACCAATCCGAATGGCTTCACTTATTTCCGATAAGTTGTAATATGATTCAGGTCTCATCAGCCTTATTTTTTTATCTCTAATCAATGTAATTAAGTGGTTAAATGTCTCCTGCCATTCATTTGCTGAGACTCTTTTATTCCAATGCCGTAAATGAAATAATTTTGCATTCACTTTTGTCTCATTTGTAATCTCGGCCAAATCCACTTGGATTCCTGATAAAAGACCTAAAGTTAAGAAAGCACCTTTAGAACGAACGCAAAATGCTAAGTCGTTACCATCTGGTCCTCCAATTGAATCAATAGTTGCATCGACTCCATCCCCACCAGTCAAAGGTATTAATCACACAAGAAGCACAGAGCTTTAGTAAATCCTTTGAATATTTATCATTCCGGGTTATCGCAATTAATCGGAAGCCCAGAACTTTTGATAACTGAGCAAAAATGTGTCCAATAGCTGAACCGCAAGCATTGACCAAAAGGACATCATTTAAATCCTTTTCATTTACTGATCCTATATCATAAAATTGAATATTCATTTTTTGCACCTCAAATTTTATGGTTACTATTACTTTAAATAAGTTCTTTACACTATAGAAGTATCCTTTAAATTTAGCAGCATTTTCTTCCCTTCTTGAACTAACCTGCCCCGTTAGTTCAAGAAGAAAAAGGCTCTACTCCTTATTGAAGTAAAGCACCCGTTAGTTTAAGTGCGATTCTTCACAAATTCTTAGATATTCACAATTAAAAGCGGCTTACACCATATTTATTAATCCTCAAAATGTTCAGTAGATCACTCATCATTTTAAACTTTTTTTCGCTGATCCATCTAAAAAAAGCTTTTATTTTTCTTTCATTTACTTTAACATCGATAAGGGCACCCCAAAAAAAGAGATAGAGGTGCTAAATGTACGGTATTATTAATTATGAAATGTTTTTATTAACTGGGATTTTATTGAATCTAATCCCTGGTGCGGACACTATGTATATTGTTGGTAGAAGTATTTCACAAGGTAGAAGAGCTGGTATTTATTCTGTGTTTGGTATTATTACTGGCTCCTTAGTTCATACGTTATTAGTTTCTTTTGGTTTATCACTCATACTTACAAAATCTATTGTATTATTTAATACCATTAAGATTATTGGTGTTATCTATCTCGTTTATTTAGGAATTAAAATGATACTTGATAAATCAAACATAGGTTTTGAAGCGTCATCAACTAAATTAAACTTAAGAAGAATTTATATACAAGGACTTTTAACAAGTCTAACGAATCCCAAAGTTTCGTTATTTTTTATTGCTTTTCTTCCGCAGTTTATAGATGTTAAAGCATCAGGTCCTATTCCTTTCTTAATATTAGGGCTTACTTTTACTACAACTGGACTACTGTGGTGTTTATTTGTTGCTTATTTCTCTTCTTACATTACTAAAAAACTAAGAGGAAACCAAAAGGTGGGAATAGTCCTGAATAAGATAACAGGAATGCTATTTATTTGTATGGGATTAAAGCTACTTCAAACTAAAGCTCCCCATTAAACTTGTAAAATAAAACAATGCCCCCAAATAAAAAGTCCTTTCAAATATGAAGGGACTTTTTCTTAATTAATATTAGTTCTTTTACTGCACAATATCTTTCAGATATTCATTCAATGTAGTGATAAAATTTAAAATTCCGCATTGGTATATCTGTTTAAAGTAACCTTTTTCTTCAAGTAAAGTACTCGATTGCTGAAGAAAGTTCTAGAATTTTAATATGAAATTACTTCTTGAATCTGGTCATGAATATTTCCCTTACTTAACCCTCCGTGGTAACAAACTTGCTGTTAGTCTCACTAACTCTTAAGAGTTAGGCAAGTTTCCTGTTTGTATAGACAGCCCATGTCATAAGAGTTTTCTTTCCTTATGACAAAAGGTGTATAATAGTATGAAGAAATTTTATATTATCGGAGGGTAATGAAAATGAAGATTTTGTTTGATGAAACATACACTTCAAATGACGGAAAGCGAACAAGCAGGAATATTTGGTATGGATATGCTGATATATCTGATGTTGGTGAGTATGGAAAAAACATTAAGCTTAATGAAGATTTTATGGATAATTTATGCGAAATAATAAAAAATGACTTATCTAAGAATGCAGCAAATGCCCCTACTGAAACTAACTGGTATTTCTATGGAAGTGCTGTAACTCAGGACGCTATTGGAGACAATATCCGTCCGACAATTATGGTTCGTGAGCGATCTGACGAGTTTATTACTAATTTTAATATCAGTGACCACGATTTTGCTGTAAATATTGATGCTATTCTGTTGTTTAAGGCGGATTTTGAAAAACGTTTAGCGCGTCATTGATGAGTAATATCAGTATAAGCATTTTCAAACTTTGAGGGGATGATTTCATAATGAATTCATTCTCCTTTTTCATGTGGGGTGAGTATTTTTGTGTGGAGGATAAGGACTTTTAAAAATACAGATAGTGAATAATTACACTTAAATTAAACTGCCCCGTTAGTTTAAGTACATTCTTTCACAATCTCAATATTGATAGTAACAAAAATTCCCAATATTAAATCAAGCTTTTTTACAAATCTACACTTTATTCAGGTTCAACTCGAGCGAAAACCGCTTTATCTTCATTTCTTCCTTCTAATTTGCTCGATTTTCAGTCGTTTTTGCGTTAATCCTTCTTTAAGTTCCAATATATCACAACAAAAAAA
>NZ_MSPW01000024.1 GCF_001955655.1 Viridibacillus arenosi
CTTGATAAATTAATGAAAGAACATGCGGAATAATATAGTACCATACAACAATTATAAGGGAGTTATGCGTAAAATTAGTTCTTCAACTAACGGGTGCTTTAGTTGAAGATCTTTGAGCTGTTCAGACGGCTCTTTTTTCTTATTCAACTAAAGTGGCAGGTTACTTGAAGAAGGAAAATGTTTATATTAGGGAGAATCTATACGGAAAAGATTTAATTTTTTTAGAATTGAGGTATTTAAAAAATTGTCAGTTGAAAGAGATAGTATGGTTTCTTCTTTAAAGAAAATAGTAATACCAATCCTTAGAGAGAAAGGATTTAAAGGTTCATTTCCACATTTCCGTCGAATTAAAGAAAATAAAATTGATCTTCTAACTTTTCAATTTGATAAATATGGCGGGGGATTTGTTATCGAAGTGGCAGTTTGTCCTCCTGATGGAGTGACCCATGATTGGGGTAAGAAAGTTCCATCGAATAAAGTTACTGCCCACGACTTATACAACAGACTGAGACTTAATGGTGGAGAGTGGTTCAGGTATGATGCTCCAAGTTCTGATGAAGGTATTTTTGATATTCTTGCTAATGGTGTCTTGAATTGTATCCCTGAAGCGGAAAATTATTGGGAGAAGATTTAAATCAAAGGCTTGAAATAGTGGTTGTTCCTCATTATTAAACTCTTTGCTCTTCAACTAACGGGGGGCTTTAGTTGAATAAGAGCTACTAAAAATAATCAAACTTTATTCCAAACCAACAAAAGATATTTTGAAAAAGAAACAAGTATCTAATTAAAAAAAGCCAACAAAGGTTAGTTTATAGCCTTTGTTGGCTTTTTTAAAACAATGTTACAAGTGTTAATTTAGTATTGTGCTTTAAAAGTTATTTACTTACTCAACTTACACATATGTAAAAGGGGTTCCGTTCTTTGTTACACAATCTAACTATTAGTCTCGTGTTTGGATAAAATCCTTAATATTAGTTATCTCGATACCATTTGTCTGATATTTCACAAGCATTTTATTCAGTGCGTTTTCTTTCACAGAAAATAAGGAATCATCCAAAACAATAACGCGATAACCTCTGTTTATGCCGCCCAAAGCTGTCTTGTAAACACAACCACTGGCGTCTGCACCAACAATATAAAGGGTATCAATCTCGTTTTCTATGAGATAATTTTCAAAATGATCCGAAGAAAAAGCATCAGAGCGGAGCTTGCTAAAAACGTTATCTGATTGAACGGATAATTCATTATATAAGTCCGCTCCATCACTATCAGCCTCATACATACCACCAGAAAGCAGTAAATCCAAAGAGTTTTTCATAAACTCTTGTTTGACGTAAATAATCTCCATTTCAGAGTCATTTGCGTATTTGATAGCTGTATTGATGTTAGCCATTAACGGTTCCGTGTTGCCGTATTCGGATATACCTAAGGTATCATTTTGGATATCTGTTACCAGAAGTGCGCTTTTGGGGCTATCATATTTGGCGATTGAGTCGCCCTTTGTGGCACTCGATAAATATACGAATCGTAAGGCTATAATTCCGATACAAAGTACTAATATTCCAATAATGCTAATGAGTATCATACGAAGATTGCTCCTCTTATTCTTTGTTTTCATAACAGTCACCTCATATTTATTTATCGTTTGGGGGCGTAATGATAGTTGCGAGAATATGCATTTTTTGTTCCTCAACCGATGTGTTTCTTGTTTGATAAGGGGCAATTATTTCTTTAAATTTATTTCCTATATCCACCATTTCTTCAACGGTTACATAGATAGGAGTTGCGCTGAAACCTGAACCATCCTCAACAATATTTATAGAGGATTTTTCTGTGTAATTTTGAAACTCTTTCATCAATACAATTAAAAAGTTCGTAAATAACTTAAAATATGCTCCACCATCGTTCTGCTCAATGATAGATTGGTTGACATTCAAAAAACTCTCATTCAATGCGTAAACTTTCTCCGTTAAGGCTCGAACTTTTTTTTCTTCAACAATCTTTATAACGCCACTATCTACCAAACGATTTAATGTGCGATAGAGGGTAGCCTGTGGGATGTCGTATTGTAATGATAATAAATCTTTTGCTGTACACTCACCCTTTGCTTGAATCGCAAGAATAATTTGATTTTTAACAGGGTTGACAATGCAGTCCATCATATCTTTAATGCTAATATCCATTTTATATTCACCTCCAAATATTATCGACATGATTATATTATCATACTGATAACAAAAAGGTCTAGTTTTTTACCCATTGTAGGGTGTTTGAAATAAAAATAAAAAAATTCACTAAAGAAGAATCTAGGAACTAACGAGGTGCTTTAGTTGAACAAGAACTACTAAAAATAATCAAACTTTATTCCAAACCAACTGTAGCTTTATAAAAAATTTTGATTAAAATCATCTTTAATCTATAGATTTCTTAGAAGTGAGATGACTTTATTTTTGGATATTTATGTTAATGATGTTATGAAGATTGTGAAGAAACGTACTTAAACTAAAGGGGCAGTTTAGCTGAATAAGAAATAGTGTTTGGAATCTAAAATTTTTATGTACATTAAATAGGCTACTAGCAAGTTGCTAGTAGCCTATTTAAACTAAAGGATTTAAATTTTTTTTACCTTAATTCGGTAAGATAAACAATTTGATAACGAAGTGACTTCCTCAAACTTCCAAGTATCTAAATTAATTGCTCCACCCGGGTAAAATGCAATTATTTGGAGACCCGATTGTTGACATAAAGAATATATTTCATCTGTTGAATAGCAGGCTAGCGATTGTGTGATTGTTTCATTAGGTGAACTTCTTTGCCAAAGCTTATCTGTCATGCGACAGTTAATTTCATCATAACCGTACTCTCTCATTATCTGATTTTTTTCAGAGACAAGCATTTGTTGCCCCTTAACATGTTGCCAATAGTTTGGTTGATATATATCAATAAGTGCATACCCGTCAACTTTCAGCCACTCATTTATCCGGTTTAAAAGTAGTAGTTGCTCTTTATCAGTTCCTACGCCAAAACCATCTAGATAGAGAACTAAATCATATTGTTTAGTTAGTTTTACCGAATAAAAGTTGTCACATAAAATGTGTATAGATGGATTTGAGTGAGCTCTTGCGTATTCAACCAATTCTGATACGAGTTCAACTGTAGTTATATCCTTATTGGTTAGTGAAAGTGCGTTTGCAAGTATCCCTGAGCCAGCACCGATTTCAAGAACATCCTTAAAGGTTGTACCCACTTGTTCATGAATCAAAGCTACTTCTTTCTTATAATCATTTATATCGTCTAATGGATCCTGATAAAACTCAAATTGTCTTTTGTAAAAAGGTTGTACCCAATTATCTTTCATAAATATCCTCCTGTAATAAACTATTCGTTTACAGGGGATTTTTTAAATTTCTGATACCTATATAGAGCACCTCCTGTTATGATCTTATCATAGATATAAATTTAATGACAGAAAATTTAGTTTTTGTTAGTTGAAGATTATTGAGTTGCAAATGCAGCTCTTTTTTTCTTGTTCAACTAAAGGGGCAGTTTAGTTACAGAGGGTATAAATTAAGGGATTCGGAGATGTATGATGGCAAAAAAAAAAAGAAAAGCAGAAAAGCAGGATGGGTTTTTTAAAGAAATTTTAGGTGAGATTGGTGGTTCTATAATATTTGAAGTGGTCTGGAACATTATAATTTTTATACCAAGAATGATAATTCGCTTGATATCAAGCATTTGGTGAAGTCATTAATTCTTATTGAACTAACGGGTGCCTTACTTCAATAAGGAGTAGAGCTTTTTTCTTAGTGTACTAACGGGGCAGGATAGTTGAAGAAGCAGGTGAATTTAAAAAGACATCGAATTAGTAATTATGAGGAAATTTATTCAAGTAACGGAGAATGAGTGGAAGAAGTATTTTAAAGGGGGCTTTTAATGTTTTCTGACTTTGATGTTAATGAAAAATCAAATGTTATCAGTATTCTTCAATTTCTCCAAGGAAAGTTGTTCGCAAGTATTATTTGTCGCTTCTATCTTTTATTAAAGTGAAAACTAGATGCAGTTATGCTTACCTCATTCTAATTAAAAATAATATGCTTGCCCAAGTGAATTCTTCACTATTAATACAGTGCCACAACTTTTAAAACTCCAACTAACGCTGTTTATCAATACTTTCATTTCACCTCAATATTTACAAGCACAGTCTGGTCTATTATCTAATGCATATAAAAAAGCAAAGAGCGAAAAATATACTAATAGACAAAACAACACCATTTCGTGAAGAAGGTTTATTTGTATTGTTATAAAATTCCCTGGTCGTGTTAAAATAGAGAAATAAATCCAGGTTCGGAGATGAAATAAAATATGGGTAAAAGGTACATTTTAAATAAATCAATTTTTCTACCTTATAACTTATCAAATAGTAGTGGCATTGTAAGAAAGGCGAGTCAGCATATGAATACAACTTCTGCTTTAATGAAGCAATGGAGTGGGGTGCAAAGTGCAGTAGGACTGGCGAGTCAGCATATGAATACAACCTCTGCTTTAATGAAGCAATGGAGTGGGGCGCAAAGTGCAGTAGGACTAGCGAGTCAGCATATGAATACAACCTCTGCTTTAATGAAGCAATGGAGTGGGGTGCAAAGTGCAGTAGGACTGGCGAGTCAGCATATGAATACAACTTCTGCTTTAATGAAGCAATGGAGTGGGGCGCAAAGTGCAATAGGACTAGCGAGTCAGCATATGAATACAACCTCTGCTCTACTGAAACAATGGAGTGGGACGCAAAGTGTAACAGGACTGGCAAGTCAGCATATGAATACAACCTCTGCTCTACTGAAACAATGGAGTGGGGCACAAAGTGCAGTGGGACTAGCAAGTCGGCATATGGAAAATATGCGTGCTTTGCAAGAACAATGGAATGGTTCATTTAAATCAATTCTTACAGATTTAGACGATAAGTATGAGGCATATCGAAACAAACAATATAAACTTATATTAAATGCTCAAGAATGCCAATGGTTTTTGGATGAAGAATTAGTTGATCATTACTTAGAGATTAGAGATATAGATGAGACAGATTTTGATGAGGTTGCAGTGATAAATTATATTACTAATCATTTAGATGAATACATACATGAAATTGTGAATTCATCTTGTTATGAAACACAAAAAAGAATTATTAACCAGAGCGTGTATGCTTATAAACAAGACTATTATGAACTGGCAATATTTCCTCTGTTCGGGGCATTTGACAATATTATTAGTCGTTGGGCACAAGGAATACTTACAAGTCCTTATCAGTTTCAAAATGTATATATTCCTAATTTTAGAGGCAAATTAAAACATAATATTGTGAAAGATTTAGAGGTTGTAGAGGTTATTCAAAGTATGAACTTATTAAAAGGGTTGACTATTATTAATGCTTATATAGATTTATTTGATAATAAACCATCAAATCAAACTAAAATTAATCTAAACTCTATACTTCATGGTAGCTATAACTATGATGAATTAAGTCAAAACAGCTATTTGAAAATGATTGTATTACTTAAATCCGCTTTAGCTTTAATTGATGTTTCTCCCTCAGAATTAAATCTTTATTTATCGGTAAAAGAGCAATAGAATTTGCAACCGGTATAGATGAGACTATATATATTTCTACATAAATTAATAATACTAAAGAGAGATAGGAGAACATTTATGACTAAAGACACCGGAGAATATTTTCAAAAAAATCTAAATATGTATCAACATTTGAAAAATATCAGAGATAATCTTTGGGCAAATGATGGTAAAAGTCGTGTATCAGTAATGGTAGGGGCAGGATTTAGTTTAAATGCTAAGAAAAAATCAATTAAAGTATAGCTTTTTTGATCAATTTTTTTATTAAACTAACAAAAATACTTGCAACACCTATTATAGTACTGTACAGTACTAATTATGATAAGAGGAAAATTAATGAATCAAAAACGTGTGATTGAAGTAGCTGCAACATTATTTTTAGAAAAAGGGTTTGCTTATACAAGCATGGATGAATTAGTTCGTGTAAGCAAAGTTTCAAAGTCTAATGTGTATTATCACTTCTCTAATAAGGAAGAATTGTTGGAAGGGGTCGTTGATTATTGGATTGAAATGTATCAATCTGCAATTGATGGCTTACTATCTCAAAACCAATTATTAGTTGAAGATCGTATCCAACTGTTTTTAAAGCAATTATCACAAGGAGTTCAGACGAGAGAATATAAGGGGAGCTGTCCATTTATTACGCTTTATATTCAAAGCCCTACAAATGCCACAAAAGTAAAAGAAAAAATAGGTCTTTTTTTTGCAGGATTACAAACGAAAGTTTCTCTATTACTTAAACAAGGGGTAGAGAATGGTGAATTTAGAAAGACAATTAATATTGACGAGGTTGCATCTCTTTTTATTACAAATCTTGAAGGAGCGCTATTTATTTCAGAAACACTGAAGGATGCAACTGTAATCATGAAAACAGCAGATCATTTTTTTAACTTGCTTCGATAAAAGAAGCATTTTTTTTACATCAAATTAGTACTGAATAGTACTAAAAGGAGGATTTATATGAGAACAGTATTTTTAACTGGTGGAACAGGTTTTATTGGAAAGCAATTAGTGAAGGAATTAGCCAAAGAGCATGTTACAATTCTTCTATTAGTGAGATCGAAAAGTAAAGCAACACGCATTTATCAAGAAAGAGGCATCTTAAAAGAGGCAGTTATGCACTTTATTGAAGGTGATTTGACGAAAATAGACTTAGGTCTAAGTGCTGAAGATAAGGAGTGGGTATTGAAAACGGATGTGATTATTCACGCAGGAGGCCCCATGGATATTCAAGCGACAAGCAAAGAGGCAGCTTCCGTATTTTTGAATGGTGCCCAACATATTAGTGAATTCGCTAAAAATATTCATCAATTGAAGGGATTGCAACAATTTATTCATGTTGTAGGCTATATGAGTCCCTTTGATGATAAAAATAGCAAGATTGCGATAGATGTATTTAAAGAAGGAAACAATTTTTTGAAAATAAAAAATCCATATGAGAGAACAAAGTTTTTAGCAGATCTTTATATCCGTCAGCAGGCATCAACAGTAGGTTATCCGCTTTCAGTAATTAATCCACCAACTGTAGTTGGTAGTAGTAAAACAGGGAGTACGGAGCAAACAGGAGGCTTAGGCTTGCTTGTGATGAGTATACGAAAAGGGCTCATGCCAGTGATTCCTGGAGGTAAGGAATATAGATTACCACTTATTGCAAACGATGAACTAGCAAAGTTTATTGTGCAGGTTTTCAGATTGGAGCAACCAACTATACAAACATATACACTTGTTGAAGATAAACAACATGATCAGAATATTTCAGAATTATTAGATGCTATGTCAGAAAGTATGAATATGACTGCACCTAAAATCTCTGCCCCATTGCCATTTATGAAAGCACTTATGAATAGTGGCGTAAGCAAAATAACCCAAATTCCTGCTGATGGGCTGAACTTTATTACAAATCGAACATTTTCAAATGGTTCAGCGAAAAAGATTATGGGAGAAGATTGGTTTAAGGAGACAAATGTAATGAAGTTTTTCCCAGCCGTAATAGCTGATCTGGATTATCGTATGATGTATCAAAATGGCCAGCACAGTCATTTATTTAAACGAACATTATGTAATAATACTACCATTTACCAATCACAAGGAGAGGGTAAACCGTTTATTTTATTACATGGTTTATTAAGTGATGGAGAGGATTTATTTCCTTTAGGAAAAGAGCTTCATGAAAAAACGGGTCGACCTGTATGGATCATGGACCTTCCAGGTTTGGGACGTTCTCCTTTTAAACGAGAGAAAAACCTTTTAAATATCTATTTGAATGTAGTGAAAAAGTTATTGGAGAAAGCTACTAATGGTGCCCATCTAATTGGCCATTCATTTGGTGCGTATATTCTTTTGGAAGCATTAGTACAAAAGTACATAGATAAGAAGTATACAATTACTTTACTTCAGCCACCTATTGCTAAAAAAAATGCTAAATCGATAAATGTTCCTCAATTTATGAACAAATGGACATTGAAATTGGCAACTACTAATTTAATAGAGCGTTATTTATTAAGTAATGGTTTATTTGAAAGTACGGAGAACATCCCTGAACATTATATTGAAAAAATAAGTAGCAGTTTTACTTCTCCTAGAATTTTAAATACTACGGTTCAGCTTAACAGTTTACTATTGAAAAACGATCAAGGTGATTTCAATGAAGTAACAAAGTATAATCTTCGCATTATTTGGGGGGATTATGACAGAGGCTATTCTGCTCCTTCGCATCTTGGTAAGGTTGATTTTGTTCCATATGGTCATCATTTTCCTCTTAACCATCCGAGTGAAACGGCTAATTTGGTAATAAAAAATAGTAGTACTAGCAGATGAGAGTGTGGGATAAATAAAAAGTGGGTAGTAAGATCGTTGTGTCTTTGAAATAAAGTCGTACTGTTTGAAAAAAAAGATTGTCTACATGAACGCTGGATATATTTACTTAAGAATCTTATTGCCACTAAAAGAATTTGAGTTATTATTTTTATTTGCAACGAATTGCGAGCAAGTATTTACACGCGACCATTTACTCGCCTTGATTACGAAGGAACGGAGCGTACAGTCGATATGCATATTCGGAAAATTCGCAAGCGTTTAGAGAGTCTCGCTATCCCAATCGAAATTAAGACGCTGCGTAATATCGGCTATCGCTTAGGTGAACGCCATGAATAATCTCACGACACGCCTATTGTTAAACTTTATTATT
>NZ_MSPW01000025.1 GCF_001955655.1 Viridibacillus arenosi
CCCCTATAGAGTCTGGAGCGTCTGTGGTTAGTGTTTTTGAGCATCCTATGGGTGCTTTTATTTATGTTATCGGTTTTTCTAAGGTTCGTTTCTTTATACATACCTGTATTTACGGTTTTACAGTTTCTTGCTTGTGTTGTTTACTATTATTAAAGGATGGTGATTTGAATGTTAGCAAAAGTTATTACATTTTCTTTGCAGAAAGGTGGAGTTGGTAAAACAACAACTTGTGGTCTTACTGCATATTTGTTAGGTCAGAGGGGTTATAAAGTTTTGGCGATTGATATGGATAGTCAGGGAAATTTAACTCAATTGGTGAGTGGTTATGATGATTTAGAAGTGTTTTATCACGAGACAATCAAAGAGGCAATGGAGAATGGGGATATAGATCCATATATTAAAGTTGCTACTGATAATATTGATTATGTACCAGCTGACGATTATTTAGTATTGATTGCAGATTATAGAGGTCCAAAAAGTAAAATTCAATTGCTTAAAGAAGTTATTGAAAGTGTAAAAGACCAGTATGATTATATTTTAATTGATACACCACCTAATCTTAGTATTCAAACAGTTAATGCTTTGATGGCTAGTGATTATGTAGTGATGATGTTTGAAACGGCTAAATTTAGTTATAATGCTCTTCCTAGATTTATGGAAACAATTGAGGGTGCGAAAGAAAATGGCAATGATACATTACAAATAGCTGGGATTCTTGCTACATTATCTGATGCGAGACGAATTGATAATAAAGAGTTATTGCAATTGGTACGTGAAGAATATAAGGATTTGATATTTGATACAGTTATTTCAAGACGTGCAGCTATTGGGAGATTACCTGTATACGGTATTATTAATAATCCAGAAATTAGAGCTGCAACGGAACAACATAGAAATTTCATAGAGGAGTTGTTGAGTCGTGTCAATTAAAGATAAATATAATAAAAATCCCAAAGAAGCACCTAAATCAAAAGGTAATAGGGACGTTGTAAGTAAGTTATTACAACAAGATAATGAAAAAATACAGGAAATTGCAAATACAGATATACAGGTTTCTGTAAATGCAGTTGAACGTAAAATTAAGAAGGCGACATTTGAATTGGATGCTGATCTGCACAAACGTTTACGCGCAGCAGCAGCATTGGAGGAATGTACAATGTTAGATATTGTAGATGTTGCATTGAAAGAATATCTTGATAAGTTAAATCGTTAAGCAAGTAATTTTATATTTATAGTGAATTAAAGAATCAACTTTGCGAATGCAACAAAGGAGATAGTGGATCAGATCCATAAAGAATTAGGGCATGGAAAAATCGGTGGAAACTAGCAATGCGGTATATAAGTATTGACAAAGATAAGGATTTGAAAAAAATGAATTGTAAGTGGGGGGGGAATTGGGACATGTATATAGAGGTAAAATGTGCCGAGTAAGGATAATAATTGTTTCCAATTCGAAGTAGTAATGTTACTATTTATGTAACTTAATTGAACGAAATCAAAAAAGTCAGCATCAATAACAGGACTGCAATCCTGTTATTGACCGCCAGATCACATATAGGGTGTGATTGACGTTGCTAACTTCTTGAATCAATTCATATGTCATTATTTTATATGATGAATATCAATTTATCAAGGAAGTTTTCTTATATCAATTTAATTATTGTCATTAAGAAGAAGCATAGTCATTCACTACACAGTGTTTGATTATGCTTTTTTGTTTTCTTAAAAGGGAGAAGATAACAATGACAACTAACAGTACACTAACAGCAACTCAACAGAGAACACAATTTTACATGACCTACAGCGGAAATAAACCGAAACGATCTGTAAAAGAAAATCGTTTAAAACAACTAGAAGAAGATTTGCTGCAACAAAATATATTTATGGATGAACTATTTCCACAAAAACAATTCTTAGTATTAGAACAGATCGCATTCTGGTTGTCTGCTAATGGCTTATGTAAAGTTGGAACTGATACGCTTGAAGAAAAGCTTGGAGTATCAGTTAGAACGGTTAGAAATGCTATTAAAGCTATTAAAACAACGAATCAATTTGTAGTTGGCCGTTTGAGATCGGCTAAATCAAATTGTGGTAAATACGTCATTGTAGATAAGAAACATGAGAATTTCAAATCGATTATGAGGGAAGTTTTCTTGTTGTCAGAAGCATCTATTGCACAATTAAACGCACAGCAAGATGCACAACAGAAAATGTTTAAAGACATTGATATGTCTACGTTTGAACAAGAAAATAAGAGTCCTAACCTTTATTTATCTTTAAATAATTCAAAACAAGCTAATAATAAATATATTCATAGTTTTAATTTGTTAGAAACACTTAAAGAAGAAGTGGAATCTCAACAACCGATAACCTCCGAAGAACAACGTACATTGCTTTTAACGTACACAGACAACGAGTATCAGCATTTGTTTTTCGATTTCATACAATCTATGCCCTATCCTTCTATCGTTCGTGAAAACGCCTATAAACTGGCTTTAAGAGTAGGTTCAGATACAGATGTAAAACGATTCATTGCAGCTAAAGAAGTAATTCATCATATTTCAATGGATATGGAGTATAACCATTTTGATAATGTAGTAGCTGTTTTTACAACTGCATTATTAAATAGATTAGAATATCCTTCAATTCAACCAGTTAAACTAGCAAATCAGCACGTTAGAAAAACAAAAAAAGGTGTATTTTATAATTGGCTAGAAGAATAATAGTGACTAGCTTATTTTGCTATGCTTGAGATTGTCTTTGAGAGTGTTTGACAATAAAAATGTAAGGTTACAACTGGTTTGAAAAGGAGTGATCGGACTATGAATGCTAGTGATGTAGCAAGTATATTGAACGTATCAGCACCTTCTTTACGAGCTTATTCGCAATTATTGGAGCAAAACGGTTATAAAATACATAAAAATGCAAATAAACAGCGTCAATATAACGAACATGATATTGATATACTCAGCGCTATGCTAGCGCTTAAAAATCGCGGTGAATTATCGCTTAAAGAAGCTGCAATAAAGGTTTCAAGCGCTGACTTTTCGCCTTCAAGCGTTGTTCAATCAATCGCCGAGCGCAAGCGCGATGAACAAAGCGCGATGACCGTTGAGCCCTTTGATAATGAGCTTTATCGCATATTAGAGCTTATGAGCGATGAGATGGTAGCGATGCGTGCTGAAAATAAGGCGCTAAATGAGCGATTAGTAGGGTTAGAAAGCAAGCAGGATGCTACTTTAAAAGCGATTGAATCGGATAACGAAGGTAATGAACAAATGAACGAACTTATGAATGAAATTAAGAAGCTCAATGCAAAAATAGAATCTTTAGAAGAACAAAGTCAACAAAAGAAACCTTCTTTGCTAGCAAGATTGTTTAAAAAATAATCGGTGTATAAAATCGATTGTTACATTGAATTGGCAAAGGGTGAATTATACTAGGGGGATGGCTATGTTTGAAAATAATACAATAACAGGATTTCATATTAAAAGTTCTATGGAAGAGACAATTATGCAATTAAATACTACCCAATTATATAATTGGCATATCCCTAAAATGTTACGTAATGAGAGTATTCAACAGGGGGATATCGTTTTAGTTCATTCTAAAAACAATGTAGCACGAGTATTAGTTATGAATGTTTCTCGAGAAGAATTAGAAGAGACTGGAAAACGTTATAAACGTGTAGTTAAGATTTTGGAAAGAGCACCAAAGAAAGTTGAACAATGTTAAGAGAATTTAACTGAAGTGAAAAAAAGAAGCATTAAACCTTTGTTTAATACTCCTTTTTAATCGTATGAATCAGCTCATGACAGGTGAGCAAAAAACAATGATGCAAAGTATTGTAGATAACCGTAGCGTAAATGGGAAAGCCGACTATGACATTTTAAGTGGATTGGATAAGTCGTATCGTAGTATAACGAAACAAAAGAGATAATGGATCAGGTCCATATTTCAAATATTAAAAAGCTTAATTTCTCAGCATTTAAATTGAGGAATTAGGCTTTTTGTTGTTCCGTTCACCATAATCAATTGCTAAATTGAAGACAATCCTTCATCACCAGGAACCAAAAAAGCCAAGAAGCATAAATAAATAGATAAAAGCCTATTTTTATGGGAGTGGATGGAATGGATACTCCATTGATTTTCTACAATGAATTAAAGCGGATTCAATTCCAGCAACAAAATAGTTATAAGACTCAAACTGACCAGGAATTATATCAACATCAAAATAATGATAATGATAATGAAAATGAATCAGTACATACCAAATCCCTTAAAGAATCAATTGAATTTGATGATTCAGAGAAAGATTCTTTATGTGAAAAAAAAGATGATTGTGAGAAATCATTAAATAACATAAAAATCCCCTCAAAACGCATATTACCAAAAATCAAATGCCGTCATTTTAAAAAGAATACAAATAATTTTAAATTTCAACAAAGAAAGTTAGAGACATTGCAGGCTAATTCAATAAGTGATAACAGAACTATTAAAACAGAATCTGTGGCAGATATCGAAGAACAGGAAATAAAAAAAAAGAGAATAGAAGATAAAGAAGAACATAATGTAACTCCACCTTCTAATTTTGGGAATATCTATTCAAAAGAGAATATAATTCCATTTACTATATTTGTTGACATTAACGATTTTCTCCGTAGACCCATTGGAGGTGATATCATTCAGCAATCTGCACTATTCCTCGAAGGTGATGATCAGACACAACAATCAGAAAGTCATTCACAGTTTATTCATACAGAATTATCTTACCCTGAGCCAGTGAAATATAGGTTAGTTCGTTCAAAAATTAATGAAATTATTAGTTTTACTACTGAAAATGAAATGCATCATGCAGAGAAACGGATATATGAAACGGTTGCTAATTCAATCCATATGCCTTCACAAAAAAAGAAGGGGAAACCAGAATGTACACATAATCATATAGAGGTAAGAGTCCCTGTAGTAGTAGGAGAGTATGAAATTGAAATAAATATGAGCAATCAAGTTTTCTTTGAACAGGAAGTTCTTGGTTTTAAAGAAATCTCCAGAAATGTTGAATTAATAAATTTTAAATTTACTCCTGTTCAATATGGCAAATCATTAGGTAATGGGACATGTACGATATGTAAAGGGAAAGTAGCGTTGGAAGGGGAAATTCTTCAAAGATTTAAGTATTCAGCTAATACAAATCACAATAAAAATGCAGCACAAAAGCAAAAGAAAAATCGACTTCACCAAAGAATGGTACTTAATTTAATCGTTCATCTTTCACAAATACAGAAAATTAAGGCTACCTTATATGATGAAGAATAGTAGTTAAATGCATCGATTTTTATAACACGAGATGGGATTATTATTGATACAAATGTTTAAATGAATAAACTATGATATATCTCATCTTTGTAGGTTGATATAAATAATAATAATTAGTTTCTCTATTTATGTTTAGTAAATAACCCCAGCTAAAAATGAACATAATGACTATTCTACTAGCCTATTTAAAAATATTTAGTCCACATATTTTATTATAAGAGTTTGAAAAAGCTCAAAAAATAGCAAAAGAGGTGAGTAAATGAAAAAATGTAATTGCAACCAGCAACAAGAATCATGCGCAGTACCGTCAACGCAACAAATTCCGGTGTCTGATGATGCAGTATTAAATGATACGACAGTAAGTACGCCAATTTTGAAAGTCCCGGTTGTACTTGTAGAAAGATCACTTCAAGTTGTTGTAGAGACAGATATTTCACTTGATCCACCAGCAACAGAGATTAAACGTGTAACAAAGAATGTCTTTTTAAATCAAGTGAAGCTCATTCCTGTAAAATTTGATCAAATTGGAAGCACAGACTACTTTGAAGTAACGAAAGCAAAATTATTTATATCAGGGTTTATTCGGAAAAATATTGAGTATTCTTCAGATGATTGTCAAGGTGTATTACAAGATCGAATTGTTGAAGTACCGTTTTCTGGATTCGCTGAGATTACAGCAAATGAATTCTTAAGCAAACCTATTATTGGTATTTCTGATAGTAACAAAGCATATTTCTTAAACGACACTAATGGTGAAGTACCTCGATTGGATAAATATTTCTTCCAAAATTCTGTGAAATACAACGAACAACCATATGGGGAATTAATAGGTGCTAATTTCTTTGAACTTGATTTCTCTCCAGTTACTGTTGAACCACAAGGTGAGTTTGGAACAATACGTGAAAAAATCGTTATGGATGTTTTTGTTAAAGTGTTACAAGTTCAACAACATCGTGTAGGTACATTGAGAATTATACCAAATTTGGATACTGGTCTTGAATGTTAAATTGAACACACAATTTAATATAAACAAAATTATGTGATTATCTCCTCAATCATAAGAAGTTGAGGAAATTTTTTATGTAATAAAAAACGTATGAAAATGTATATTTTCATACGTTTTTTCTGCGGTTTTACGGGGTTCTTCCTTTCGTGATACACTAACATACATCAAATGTACGATATTGGATGAAATGAGGGGTTGAGATGGCCAAAGAAAAGAACGTGCAGCCATTGCGCACGAAGGCAGAAATTGTGGATTTCCGGTGGGCACTGTCTAAGTATGCGCGCGCTCGAGATCTGTTTTTATTTAACCTCGGGATTAACCTTGGGCTGAGAGTGAGTGATCTGGTCCCATTGAAAGTGGAAGATGTACGAGGGAAAACGCATTTGGTGATTACCGAGCAAAAGACGAAGAAAACGAAACGCTTTTTGATTCCACGGGCCACAAGAGAGTTGATCGAGTCGTATACACGCTATTTGAGCCCATCTGCGTGGTTGTTTCCCAGTCAGAAAGGAAACGGCCATATTTCCACCACACAAGCGTACAGGGTCCTACAAAAGGCGGCAGAAGCGCTTGGACGAGAGGATATCGGTACACATACCATGCGCAAAACGTTTGGGTATCATCATTACAAGCAACACAAGGATGTGGCAGTGTTACAGCAGCTGTTTAATCATTCAGCACCATCGATTACGATGCAGTATATAGGGGTCACGGAAGATGAAGTGGATGCGACGATGGAGGATTTTTCTTTATAGATTTTGATTAGATAACCTAGACGGAAATTTACCATTGTGATTATTTATTGCATCGGTTACAAAAAAAATGAGTCGTTGAAAGATAATATTGTAGACATGAAATTTGATGATATACCGAATTTTTTTCAACTCATGGAAGAAGAAAATAAGGTTTAATATAAGAGGTTATACATATCTCTTTAGACAGTAAAAAGGTCAAAAAAGCAAATTTGCTTTTTTGACCTTTTTTTAATTTTTTAGAGTTTCGTTAAGGAAACTAAATTTATTCATGTATATTGGATCTTTTAATTCATTTAACATTTTTATAGATATCTCTATAGGATAATTTTTTTTATCATTTTCTTCTCCCATCGATTCTTTCCATGCCCTAATTCTTTATGAATCCGATCCATTGCCTCTTTTGTTGCGTTATACAACGTTTTATCCGTTTCACTTAAAATGCCGTAGTCGGCTTTCCGATTTATGCTGCAGTTATCTATAATCCTTTGCATCATTGTTTTTTGCTCAGCTGTCATGAGCTGATCCATACGATTTCTTGCATATGCATGGCGAAATCCATGTGCACCTCGGCCAGCCTGATCAATCCCTGTTTTCTTACAAGCCACATTAATACCGTCTCGAATCGTTGAGTACGATACATTGACCACTCGTTCTTTGTCACCTTTTCCTTGAAGTAACTGTTCTAGACGTTTTTCAAAATGACGAGGGATATGGATTTCTCTTTGTCGTCCACCCTTCGTAATCCCTGCACCATACTAGCAATGCGTTATATGGGAGATTGATTACTAAATATGAAAATTTGTACAAGTTTGATTTGACTACGAGATATATGAAGAATTGAGGTTTGTAAAGAAAAATACATAAAACCGTAAATACATAAAACTGTATATACAGTTTTATGTATTTACGGTAATAATGTTTTTTAGAAACAATAACCCCTATAGAGTCTGGAGCGTCTGTGGTTAGTGTTTTTGAGCATCCTATGGGTGCTTTTATTTATGTTATCGGTTTTTCTAAGGTTCGTTTCTTTATAC
>NZ_MSPW01000026.1 GCF_001955655.1 Viridibacillus arenosi
GGTTTACATAACGCATCATTATCGGTAGCAAGAAAAAATTCTTTAATGAATGGAAAGTTCCTTCTTCAACTAAACTGCCCCGTTAGTTTAATAAAGAAAAAAGAGCTGCCAAAGCAACTCAATGATCTTTAATTAGCGCCCCCGTTAGTGAAAAGGTGAGGTGTAACCATTGCTGGATGCCCGATAATTAGGATTAAGCCATTATATAAATGTACTTAAAGCGGCTAATCTCGCTGTAATAATGCGCCATTTTGTTTATCGTATATTTTATAATGTATACCAAAATCAGAACCTTCATAATAGGTAACTTCGCAATACGCCTTTGTTAATGAACCTTTGTCCCAATGATTTGGAGGTACACTAAAAAATAAATCATCTGAAAACGTAATATCTAAATAAGCACTTTTTGTAGTGTTCCAGTATTCAACTGAACACGCACCCTTTACTGTGTCGTGATCTCCCTTTAAAATCTTAGGCATCACCGTTAGGGCATCCCTAAATATGACGAGAGATAATAGGGCACTTAATAAGAGTCCAAGCTGGATTCCATAGTATTTAATATGCGGTAAAGGTTTCTTTTTTTGAGTCTTTCTCATATACACAATACCTGCAATACATAAAACAAAGCCTAAAATCGTTAATGAAAATGCACCTAGTAGTTCCATCATTTTACTTTCACCTGCTCTGTCTATCGTGTTAATTCATTTTACATCAATTTCAGTGGTTGTCACTTTAGGAGTTATTTTGCACCTATTTCAAGCACTATTTTACACTATGAGTAAATATAAAAAGCCCAATTTCTCATTAAAATTGAGAAATTAGGCTTTTTTCGTTGCTCCATTAAAGCGCCAGTTTGCTGAATAAAGGCTTTATTGACTCGATCAGATAATCTAATACCATTTAATAATATTATTTTTTATTGAACAGCCGTTGTTGTTCAATAAGGAATTATTTTTAATTCATCTTTATTTAGCTAAATATTATATATTCCCTAACATAGACTCTAATTCTTTTTGATTTTCCGATAGCCAAAGCATTTCCTTTGCAAAACGTTCTGGAGGTCCACTATGCTGATCCATGCTTGAATTTATCCACCAGGTACTTTCCATAAACCATAACATTTTTAAAGAGCTGATTATCGACCCTTTCTCAAGTAAACGTTGCTCACTATACCCTTCTATAAAAGCCTGAACAAGAGAAATATCAAAGTTATTTTCATATAAGGCTCCAGATATAACAACTCTTGCAACATCAAGCTGTGGGTAGTCATATTTCATTCTATCAAAATCTAAAACAGCACTTATTTTTTTCTCTTCAAACAATAAATTATCTACCCAGAGATCACGGTGAGCCCAACCAGTTTCATTCAGGTTAAAATCTTCTAAATTTATAGTTTCTGTTACTTTATATTGTGTTTCTAATATCGGTAACAAATGAGATTTGTCAGTATTATTTGCATGATTCCAAACAGATTCCCAATGAGTTAAACGCTCCTCCCGACTTGGAGGAATAAATTCAGGACCTCTCTTAACCCTTAGTGTACCGTCATTTAACAAATGATGCATATTCCCTGTTACTCGTCCTAAATCAAACATTTGATGAACGTTTAATTTTCCCGGAGCGATCACAGTTCCATTACAGTAATCCATTAACATAAAAAGTTCTCCCTTATCCGATTCAATAAGAAACTGACCTTCATGAGAATAGAGCTTAGGGCATGGAAGACCTCTATTATGTAATCGCATTTGTTGAGAGAAGGCTATTAATAGTTCATCATGGTTATACAGTTTGTATCTTTCCTTGTTGTATTGCTTGATTAAAAAAACACCAGAGTCTGTTGTTATTTTCCACTTTAAATTTAACCAACCACGTTTTATAGGTGTAGCATCTAATACCTTAAATCCAAAATAACGATTACACGTATTTATAAGGTCGTTCAATACCATTTCTTCTGTTAATACAAAATCCATGCTTCATCTCCCCCTATTTCTTTTTACTTCTAAATATTTCAACAAAGTCAATTTTATTTCCTTTTTACTTTTAATAATGCTACTTAGTTTATACGGAATAGTCAATTTGGTAAAATCATTAATCCCTGTTACTTGAATAACACACAATGAAATCAAAGGGAAAATGAGGAAAGAGTGATTTTGGTGTTAATTGGATATGCACGTGTGTCAACAGGATTACAAAATTTGGATTTACAATCAGATGCTTTAACGCAACATGGTTGTACGAAAATCTTTCACGATAAAATGAGTGGAACAATAAAACAACGTCCCGGTTTAGAGGAAGCACTTCAGTATGCACGTAAAGGCGATACAATTATCGTTTGGCGATTGGACCGACTAGGACGTAACATGCAAGATTTGATTCAAATTGTGAACAGCTTAAATGAACGAGGTATTGGCTTTCATAGTCTACAAGAAAACATAACCATGGACAAAAGGAATGCGACGGGGCAATTAATGTTTCACTTGTTCGCAGCGTTTGCGGAATTTGAACGTAATTTGATTGAGGAGCGCTCTGCTGCAGGAAGAGCAGCCGCAAAAGCACGTGGGCGTCTAGGTGGACGCCCGAAGAAGTATGGATCAAAAGATATTGAAATGATGAAAGCTTTAATTGAAAGTGGCACACCGATTAAAGATGTTGCGGAAAAGTGGGGTTTGTCTCGCACTACGATTTATCGCTATTTAGAAAAACAGTAAATCGGAAGGGTTGATGTCTATGCAAAATGAACATCCTCCATTAACAGCTTATTCAGTAGAACAACGACAAGCAGCGATGGTAAAGTATAAAATCATTGCGCCTTATCTTACCGACGAGAAAACATTAACTGTCATTACAGAAGAAACCGACATTGCAAAAAGAACGCTACAATACTGGATTCGGGACTATAAACAATTTGGATTAAAAGGTTTAATTCGAAAAACAAGAAGTGATGCTGGCAAAATACATTTGGAACCGGAAATGATCTCTTCGATTGAACAACTGATTTTGAAGTATAAAAGGAATTCATTGACGTCTATTCATAGGATGATCTGTGGGCAATGTCGGAAAAAAGGCTGGCAAGAACCGAGTTATTATCAAGTGTATAAGGTATCGCAATCCCTTTCGCCAAGCCTGAAGAAGTTAGCGCATGATGGCCAAAAAGCATACGACAATCAATATGATTTAATTCATCGAAGAGAAGCAAGCTATCCCAATGAAATTTGGCAAGCAGACCATACCCCATTAGATATTATAGTTTTAAATGAAAAAGGAAAACCAGAAAGACCGTGGCTAACAATAATTTTAGATGATTATAGCCGAGCAGTCGCTGGATATTTTTTAACTTTTGAAAACCCCTCCGCTATAAATACATCTTTAGTCTTACACCAAGCAATATGGAGAAAAAGTAATCCCGATTGGCAAATATGTGGTATCCCTGAAATATTTTATACAGACCATGGAAGTGATTTTACGTCCAACCATTTGGAACAAGTAGCAATTGATTTAAAAATTAACCTAGTCTTTTCTGCAATTGGTGTTCCAAGAGGACGAGGGAAAATAGAAAGATTCTTTTTAACCATCAATCAATTGTTTTTGCAAGATTTACCTGGGTACTTGGAAAATCAGACTACTAGCTCACTTCTTACCCTTAAGGAACTAGATGAAAAATTATTTAATTTCATCATATATAATTATCACCATAGGGTTCATGGTACAACAAAAAAAGAACCGATACAGGCGTGGAATAATTCTGGATTTCTTCCGAATATGCCAGGGAGTCTGGAAAGTCTTGATTTATTATTACTAAATTTAGCAAAACCAAGGAAAGTTCATTCTGACGGGATTCATTTCCAAGGACTTAGATATATAGACACAAATCTTGCTGCATACGTTGGTGAAACAGTCATTATTCGTTATGATCCGAGAGACATTGCGGAGATTCGAGTGTTTTATCAAGATAAATATTTATGTACGGCTATTTCCCCCGAGATTTCCGATTATACAGTAGATTTAAAGGAGATTGTTTCAGCACGAAATAAAGTACGGAGAAATCTAAAAAAACAACTTGATTCTGGAAAAACGGTTGCAGAAGAAATTGCCTTATCAAAGCAGCACGAGTTAGGGAATAAAACGAATGAACCTAATTCTAAAAAGTCGAAACTAAAGAGGTATTTCAATGAATAAAGGGCAAAAGTTTATTCAAACAAAAGAATATAAGAGATTTACCGAGTTCTGTGATGCATGTATTAAATACAAATATATAGGTATTTGTTATGGATTACCGGGTGTAGGAAAAACATTGTCCTCAAGGTACTATTCGAATTGGGATTCCATCGAAAAACAAATAGCTTATAAAACAGCAAACAATATTGGCCTAGATGCAGATGAAAAGATACTTGAAGCTAGAACAATTTTTTATACAGCTCCGGCAGTACGAGCGACTAAAATGACTGAACAGATCAATCTTATTGGTTCCAGAATGAATATGGTAAGAACTATGTATAAAGTACTTACTAAAGGAGAAGAAGAAAATTACACCACTGACGCTTATGAAGATATCGACTTGATTATTGTTGATGAAATTGATCGCCTAAAAGTGCAAAATTTAGAACAACTTAGAGATATTTACGATCGAAATGACATTGCAATGATATTAATTGGAATGCCTGGCATTGAAAAGCGATTAGCACGTTACCCACAACTCTACTCCAGAATTGGATTTGCTCATGAATTTGATAAACTTAGTAAAGTTGAAACCCATCATATTCTAGAGTATAAATGGGAAGAGTTAGGACTTTCTATAAAGCTTGAAGACTTTTCCGATTATGAAGCAATAACCAGCATTATAAAGATTACAGGTGGAAACTTTAGACTCATACAGAGATTGTTTACTCAAATTGAAAGGATACTTGAAATTAATAAGCTCAAAACGATAACAACAGAAGTAGTTGAAGCCGCACGGGACAGTTTAGTAATCGGAATTAAGTAATATGAAAAAGCTATCATTACAGAGATAGCTTTTTCATTTTTAAATTTATAGTGCAAAATATCTCTCTAAATGGGTGCAAAATAACACCGAAAGTGACAAGTGGTGCTTTAACTTCCTGCAATAGTTGAATAGCAACAATCTTTGAGAAAACAGCCTTACTTAAAGACAAATAAAGAAGATAAAGTCCTTGTTATGTATAGCTCACTCCGGTATGGACAGCTATCCTGCTTCGATAGTTATAAGAGCTTCATATGCAACTCAACGATCTTCAAGTAAAGCACCCGTTAGTTGAATAAGAAACAGAGACGCTTATTAAACAATCGCGCCCGATTGTGGAATATCGTTTTTCAACTATAGCCCCTGTAGTTAATATATAGGAACGATTAAAAAATGCAGGTATACAACGCCAAGAATGCAGCCTTACTCAAAATGCCACTAAACCATTACTGTTAATCGGTTTCTACTCACGTGCATAAATAGCATTCATAGGAAAAGCCAAGAAACGTTGTTTTCACAGTATTTCTTGGCTTTTTGTGTCTTCCCAAATTTTCATTTGGGAACGTTATATCTACTAAGCAATCAAAGATGAAAAAAAAGCCGACAAGGTTTTTAATAAAACCCATCGGCTAAGTAAGATGATTTGTGGTGTGTTTTCAAAATGAAATTTTATTATAGTTTTTCAGTCACTAATCTACTTCTCTGCTTTGCGTGCAATTTTTTCATTGCAAGTCTTGCTATAGGTTGTGCAACTAGCAACTCAATCCAAAATGCTACACCAAAGTTTCTAAACCAACTGTGAAAGAAGTTTTGGAAAGGTTCTATGCTTATTTGTTTCGTACCAACCCAAGCTCCTATGATAGTCATAAGAATAGATATGACTGTAACATTCAAAAGGGTATTTAATAGAACTCTGGCATTAAAGCCATCTGTTGGTCCTACGAATTTCGGCAGAATTTTGCCAACTAAAGGTCCTGCAACTAATCTAACTATCAAAACAACAATAATCCACAAAAATGGTATTATTTTTAGAGTTTCTAAATAATTTTCTTTACTGAATCCTAGTTCCAGCCCCACAATTATCGGGCCGATTGTGTTTGCTGAAATAATTGAGATAATCAGTAGAAACACTATTCCTTCTTTTGGATTTTGAGGAAGTCGATCTTCTTTATACATATTAGTACCCTCCGAAAATAATATTCAAGATGGTAGACGTATCTTTCGACATATATTTTCGGTAAAAAATTAACTCACCAATATCTCTACACACTTACTTTAATAAGTTTAACTCGTTTTCAGATGAATTCCAGTCTTGTATTATTCACATATATGTGAGCAAAATCATTATCGAGGGAATTGATTCTCCTACATTTTTGGCAGTGTTAGATGTTGAATTATCACCCGTTATGTCATTAACAACAATCTTTGCGAAAACAGCCTATCTATTTTATCACGTTTCCTTCTTCCACTAACCTGCCCCGTTAGTTCAATAAAGAAAAAAGAGCTGCATATGCAACTCAATGATCTTCAAGTAAAGCACCCGTTAGCTTAAAAAGTATAGATGGCTACAAAACATAAAAATGCTGCTACAAGGGTAGTAAATATCGCACTTGTATTCCGTTTTTCTTGTAGTTCCGAAACACCCGTAACCAATAGAAACACACCAAAGAACAAGCACATATATGGCATAAACTCAAAGTTATCAGTAATTAAACCATAACCTGCTAATCCACCAACAATAACTGATGAGATCAATCGCAATATTTTCAACATATTCCTCTGCCTCCATTAAATCCCTGTACAAGTTCTTGTTTAATCATATCATTTTAAACTCTATTTTTTTGTTATAAAGCTGGAATTCCTTATTCAACTAAACTGCCCCGTTAGTTGAATAAAAAAAGAGCTGTCTAAATAGCTCCAAGATCTTCTACTAAAGCACCTGTTAGTTTTGAATTACTTATTTT
>NZ_MSPW01000027.1 GCF_001955655.1 Viridibacillus arenosi
AAATTACTCATGAAAACTTGTTATTCTATTTATTTAGAATGAAAAAAGCGGTTCATAAGGGAAAAAGAAGACATATAAGATGAATGTAGCAACACCACCGATAATTGTAGCTATTAATAATAGTACAGAAACAAATCTACTACTCTTCTTCTTCCCACCATATATTAAAAATACATTATATAACCCTATTAGTGATAGTGTTCCTAAAACAAGAAAAAGTATTCGTATTATCATTTTTTATTTATCCTCACCATAATTTCATATACTCGTAGAACGGCAAATGTATTGACCATAGCAGCTAAAATTGCATTACGAGCTTTCTTATCAACTCCCATACACTTGCACTGAATTTGGCGAACTATTAAAAATAAAAAATAAAGTATATTCCTAATATCAGTGAACCTAAGACTATTGCTACATATAATCCAAATGTTCCTAATAATAAATCTAAAAATATATATAATATAGATTTTAGAATGGACATATCTCTTTTCTGGGATTCTTTAGAAATATAAATAAATGCCCCAATCATATTAGCAATGAAAAATAATATAAGTATTAAACCAATTAATTTAATCATTTTGTGTTTCACCTCTTTATTTTCCGAATAGAAATACTCCTATTTGATATCTAGCATACGCTGGAAATGCCGATGTAATTGCACCCATATGAGCTCCAACAAGAAATCCTGAATATAAACCTATAGTTCCGTAGGCTTTAGCCTTTTTTACTCTACCAAACATAGAAATACTTACAATAACTTCACCTGTAAAACCACCAACAACCCCCCACTTCACAGCATTAAATGAGATATTTTGATATACAAAACCTGTTTTATTAGGGAAAGCTTTTTTTAGTGTATCTTTCACCCATTTTGGAGCTTTATTAATTTGGCTTCTCACTTTTTTCTTAAAGGATTTTTGTCCATTATAGTCAATAAAAATCACTGGATTATTATTCGCATACGTATACCCATTTTGCGTAAGGGGATCATTATCATCACCAGGATGTGGATCTAACGCCATGAAAGCACCATTTTCCGGATTATAATAACGTGCTTGTAAGTAATAGTGACTTGTTTCCTCATCGTAATAATATCCTGCATAACGAATTGGATTTTCTTTCGCGACCTTACTATTTACTTCAAGAATATTACCATAAGCATCATATTCGTATGAGCCAATTTCTTCCCCAACATCATTTCGAATCGAAAGGACATCACCTCGTTGATTTGTCCAATAATGATAAGTAATTTCTTTCCTATCTCCATTTGACTCTCTTGTGTTGATACTGCTACCTAACGGAGTAGTTCCATCCCATTGATAGTATCTGTATTCCGAGATTGTACCATTGTTTTTTACAACTTCCATTGCTAGATTTTCATTTTCATAATGGTATTCATATGTTTTAGAGCCTACTATCTTTTTCGTGCGAAGTCCATTTTCATCATAATTATACCTAGCAACCTCTTTATCAGCTAAGTCTGTCACAAGGACCTGTTGCCCCAATCCATTGTATTCATACTTAAAGTTTTCATCTTGTGTGAGATTTCCATCTGCATCATAAGAGTAGGCTTGTCCGTTTTTTGTTTTAACTTGATTGGCTTCGTTGTATTCGAAGCTATCCGTTTGTTTACCAGATTTCCGCTCTTTACGATTTCCAACTACATCATAGTCATATATATTCGTCGAACCGTCAGGTAAGGTTTCATTTGTTAATTGGTTATTAGCATCATATTCATATATAGATTTTCCTTGATTACTTTCTTCTTTTGTAATGTTGCCGGATTGATCATACATATAGTTAAATTGATTTGTAACTTGATCTCCTTGTTTATACTGAATCGTTGTTAAAAGATTCGCTTTGTTGAACTGGTTGATACGTTCAAATAAGTTTGTATTGACCATGATAGAGTTTTTATTATCCGCAACATCTTCATCAAATTTGTAACTTTGTAATATTTTCTCACCACTAAGTACTTTTATTACATGAATTTTATCTTCATTAACTTTGTATTCGGTTGATTGAGAAATGTCCCATGTATTTTCATCTTGCTTAAACTCTGTTTTTATTTTATTAATACGTTCCTTCTCATCGTATCCATAACTCGAATCAAATGAACCTTCTGTATACTTTCTTAATTTCCCATTATCATCATATTTAAATTCTTTGTTGACAATATCTGTGTTGGTTTGTTCGTTAAAGAATTTACTTGATTTTATTAAACCATTTTCATATTCTGGATCCCAGTATAATAAGTTAGCACCATTATTTGATTTAACTGTTATCTTATCGACTTCATCGACTTCGTTATACTCATATTTTGTATTTATACCTGATGGTTTCTTTTCTGTATCGAGATTGCCATTCAAATTATATACATAATCGAAAATCATGTCTGGTAAACCTGAAAGACCTGGAAAAATGATTTTTTCTAATTGATCATTATCATTAAATTGATATTGTTTCACATGTTTGAAAGCATCCGTTAGTTTTTTTAAATTTCCATTGCCATCATACTCATAAGAGGTTTTATTCCCTTTTCCATCTATTACAGATGAGATTCTATTTAAATGTAAAGGGTGATACTCGTAAGATTTGCTTCTACCTGTGCCATCTGTTAATTTCTTCGTCTGTCCAAATTCATTGTATTGTGTAGTATTAACGTTGTTTTTCGCATCTGTTTTAGTTTCTGAATCATCCGTATCATTATAGGCGGTTTCTTCAAATGTTCCATTTGCGTATGTCGTTTTTACTATACGTCCATAATCATCGTAAAGATAACTAGTTAATTCTTCACCAACTTTTGACGCTTCTAGGTTTACTCCTTTGTACGTATTTGTCGTTTCTACACCTTTTGCATCTGCACTATGAATCAATTGGTTTTTGCTATTATATTCGTAAATGGATGTCCCTTCTGTGCTTGTTTCCTTAGTTAGTTTACCACTAGTTGGGTCGTATACTGCACTCGTCGTATTGCCATCCGCATCTGTTGACTTCTTTATGTTAAATTGATCATCATACTCTATAGTAGACGTCGTATCGTCACTATTCACTATTTTTGTAACTAAATATTTGTCCTTCGATGTACCGATACTATAAAACGTTTCGTTACCATCTGTGTCGGTAACCTTAAATACGTTATTATCGGCATCGTAATGATAAGTTGTAGATACAGAAATTTCAGCATCCGTATCTTGTTTATCAAACACTGTCAACTCTTGATCATCAAATAAAAACTTCGTTTCTGCTTTTTTGCCGTCAATATAGAGTTTCATTTGACCGTTTTTGTAATAGGCGAAACCTTCTATTATCTTTTCTTCTGTATCTTTACTTTTTATAGTAGTAGACTTTAAATAGCCATTCTCATCATAATGATACTCAGTCCAATGACTACTATATGAAATTTTCTCAATACGATTATCAGTATTATAGTCGATGTCAATCGTGTTACGTATTATTTCACCTTTTTGATTGACCTCAGCAATTTTTTTCAATTGGTTATCTATATAGGAGAATTGTATTTTATTATTATTACCATCTGTATAAGATAAGATGTGGTATCGATTATCATCTTTCGAATCTTTTTCGTAAATTTCTACAAAATCATCGGGATCTTTTATTTCAAATGTATCTGCGTCTTGTTGTTCTAACTTCAAGTATTTCCCTTTTGGAGATATATACGTTTGAGTATCTGTGTCATATTTGAACAAATGTAATGTACCATCTTCATCAAAATACTGAACATCCTTATTATCAGTTACTGTCAGGTATTGCCCACCTGTATAAGACCATCCTTTTCCAAGTGGGGAATCTTTTTGAGAGCGGGAGTTATAGGTACGTGTAAAGCCAAAACCTAATGTACCACGAGTAAATAATGATTCGTCATTAAATTGTAATGCCATATTCCCTGTTGTTACATTTACGGAAGCTTCTGCATTCCCAAAAGAGTGACTGCCGTAAGTAAAGTAATCTTCTATCCCATTTAGTTCTTCATGTAATGGAATATGACCATATGCACTAGCTGAAGGATCACTTAAGCCACGTAAGCCTAAATCTTCTCTATCTTCCTCTGTTGCAGGAGCTCCTTCGTCACCAAAGCGATAAGCACTAACTCGTACTTCGTAGGCATCTTTATTCTTTTCTAAAGGTGCACTTTTATAATAATTAGATGGATATGCAGGGAGATTTATTTCTTTGTCTTTTTCTTCTCCCTCTGTTGTTTCCATTTTGTCAAACAAAGTGATACCAGTCGTATCAAAATTTGTTTTTCCCTTAACTTGGTACTTTTCGAATTTACTACCATTATTTATTTCTACTTGATAATACTTAGCGCCTGTTACAGCGTCCCAGTTTATCTTTAGGTTTCCTTTATTATTAAAGGTATCTATTAAAGCACCTTCAACTTTAATATTTTTAGGAGCCATTAAAGGAATGTACCCATAATTTACATCAGAAGATGGTGAATTCCCTGTAGCTGATAGTGCTATTACTCGGATACTATATCTAGTAGACGAGTTTCCATAGGTATTACTTGGATCTATCGGTAATTCTGCTCCCTTGCCAACACTATTTGGAGAGCTCAAATCTGTTATGTGTAAATCTTTTTTCCCAGCCTCTATTTCTTTATCAGTAGGCCAGATTTTTTTCCCTTTCGTACTTACAGAAGTAATTTTACCGACTTCAAAATCTTCGTATTTCGTACCGTTCCATATCCGTACTTTATAACCTGTTGCATTAGGAACTGCTTTCCAAGAAATATCTAGCCAACCTCTGTCTTTATTAGCTGTATCTGATTCTGGATAAGCATGAGCTGTAACCTTAGGCAAATCAGGAGTTCCAACTTGAATGGAAGGTATTGCTTTTGAGACAGTGTTCGAGACCGGACTATCTCCTTTAGGGAATTTTGTAAGTACCCGGAAACTATACTTTTTATCTGTAATAGTTGTCCCGCTTCGTTTACTATAGTACTCGCTTGGATCTATTGGTAACTCTACACCTTTACCTTCTTTATAAGTGTTACTAGCTGCATACGGTTTTTTAGGGAATAATTTTTTGCCTTTAGCTGTCCAGGTTGTAGCTGTTCCAGAATATACAGACTGAAAATCTTTTCCATCATACATTTGTAATTCGTATGAATCTGCCCCATATACACTTGGCCATTTCACATTTACATAACCAGCAGTTAAATCGTCTTCATAAGCAGTAGCTGTAATTGTTGGATTTGCCATCTTTTCATAATGATAGCTTATAACCATTTTAGCTTTATTCGTACTTTCCCCTGCGGTGATTTTTTTCCAGTAAGTTTTTCCATTACCATTTGTATGAAATTTAAATCCATAATTATTACGCGTTCCATTTGTCCACGCTTGCACAGTATCCGTAACATCGAAATATGCCCATTGATCTCTGGCAACCGTTGTACTTGTTATTTTCTTAGATGTTGGTTTGTTGTTCCATGTTAAATCATCTGCTAACCATTTACTTTTAACTTCATCAACCCAAAGGCCAGTTTTTTCAGTTGCATAATAAGAGTGTGTAACATACGCAGCTAATTGTGCAGAATCAATCACAGCACCTTTAAAATCACCTTGAATGCTGAACTTCATGAAAGGATAATTAGTGCCCGATGTACTGTCATAATATCCGGTTTGAAGGACGTATTCACCTTGACTCGGATCCCATTGCTTGTTGAAATTTGCATTTGGATAAGCACTTGCGACATAAGTATCACCAAGGACATTTATTGAAACTGATGGATCAATATAAATTGGGAACACTCGTTTTGATGAAGCTAACCATTCTTTATCTGCAGTTAACTTCAGTTCGTATAATCCCTTTTCAATTAATTTTAAGTCATAATGTATTTTTGTAGAACGAGTACCATCCCCTAAAGTTTCATTATAATTAGAATCAACCATCACAGGTTTCGGTAAGGAGAAGACTAGTGAAGACTTAGTTGTATCTTCATAGAAACCAACTGAGCCATCTGCTTTTACTTCACCATACAAGTCTGTCTTTATTGAATAATTAAATTCATTAATTCCTGTAAATTCATTTACGATCCAATCTTCTTTCACCTCATTATTTAATGCTATGTGACGCAAATCAATATTTGGATAAATTTCTTTGTAATATAAATTGTTATTTTCTTTTTCTAGATTTGGATTCTCTAATGGTTCAATGGAATTATCACCATCTGATGCATTAGTTATGTTAATTGCTAATTCATGATTACCAAATCGATAGATTAATGGTTCATCATCAGAAAGTTTATCTGGGAACATTGATTCCAAATTGGTTTCTTCAGGAGTCATATAACCATCTTGGCCATATACCAATTCCTCAGAAATTTCTTGGTATTGTCCATTTACTTTATTATGAACTTCTTCTGGGTACACTTCCTTAAGAAAGTCTCCTGTTCCGTTTGTAAACGTCTTTGAATTAGCTGAACGTTCCTTAATTACTTCATCAAATTCTTTTGTCACTTCTAATTGTTCTGATGATTGAGCTTCCTTTGAATTTTGTTGGTTTTCATTTAATGCAGCACCAACATATTCAGGAACCAAGCTAACAATCATAGAAAAAATAAGCAATTGTGCTATATACTTCTTAATATTCAAAAATACTCCTCCTTTTTTTACAAAAAGAAGTATATAATATTACATTTTTATTACAAATAGAATATACGTATCATTATATTACCACAATACTCCATACAAAGTGTAATTTTTCCCATTTTTCATCAAAAAAGATGTTTTTTAAAACATTTCAATAATAGTGAATATATAGTTAATATGCAGAAAGTAATTGAAACGTAAAATTTTGATAGAGCAACACCTAGGGAAAATAAAAGAACACAAGTTATGAACGTCAGATGTTCAAAGCTTGTGTTCTTTTTTGTTCTTACTCATTAATTGTCTTTTCTAACAGAATAAGTG
>NZ_MSPW01000028.1 GCF_001955655.1 Viridibacillus arenosi
GTCCTGTTCTTTGACTATTTGGATTATTGACGATACTTCACTTTAATATTAACACTAATTTACTTTGTTTGAAATTTAATACAAATAAACCAGAACTGAGCTTATTCAACTAAACTGCCCCGTTAGTTGAAGAAGAAAAAGATGGGACCTGTTAAATCCCATCTTAAAGTAAAAGCCCCGTTAGTGTTTACGCTTTACGCATCCTAATTTTTTAATTGTTTGGTATTTATAAAAAATGCTGTTCCCATTATAAATATACCTAAACAAACGAACATAGCAATCCCTGAATATTCACCCTCAAAAATTGTTGTGTTAACCAAAATAACAAACATCATTAGTACAAGTGATACATATAAGCCTTTAATGTATTTCATAAGTTTTACCTCCACCTTAATAGTAGTCCTGTTCTTTTACTATTTAAATTATTGGCGATATTAATATTAACATTAATATCCTTTGTTTGAAATTAACATAGAAAAGTGCCAACGCTTATTCAACTAAACTGCCCCTTTAGTTCAATAAAGAAAAAAGAGCTGCATATGCAACTCAATGATCTTCAAGTAAATCACCCGTTAGCTTAAGAAGAACAGCGACGTTATTAAACAATCGCGCCTTGTTGTGGTATTAGTGCTCTTACAATGTAGTAATAATCGGTCCTTCCTTGGTAAGGATAATCGTATGTTCGTATTGAGCCACAAAGCTTTTATCGGTTAGGCAGGTCCATCCATCTTCGGATTGGAAAACTTCCTCTTCAAATGTAGAGATCATAGGCTCAAAGGCAATTACCATACCATCTTTTAATATTTCGTTATCCCAGTGAGAGAAGTAATTTAAAATGTGTTTTGGTTCTTCATGAATCGAACGCCCAATACCGTGTCCAGTAAGGTTTTTTATGACTGTTAAGCCATGCTGTTTTGCTACATTGTGTGCAGCTTTTCCGAGCGCGCTTATTTTTGAACCTGGCATTGCCTTCTTAAGTCCAGCATCGAATGCTCCTTTAGCAACGTCACATATTTTATGTAAAATTGCCTCTCCTTCCCCTACTACAAAGGAAATTCCGGTATCTGCGAAATACCCGTTTTTTGAACCTGAAACATCAATATTTACAATGTCCCCTTCCTGAATTGCCCGTTTCCCCGGAATTCCGTGCGCTACTTCTTCATTTATGCTAATGCACGTATAACCAGGAAAATCGTATTCACTTTTCGGGGCAGATTGAGCTCCTGCTTTTTCAAACATCTTTCTCGCAATTTCATCGAGTTCTTTTGTGGTAATTCCAGGTTTCGTACTATGGACTAATTCATCTCGAATAGCAGAACAAATTTCACCAATTACCTTTAATCCAGTAAAATCCTCTTTAGTCTTTGCAACCATTATATTGTATATCCTCTCTTTTTAACGTATTTTATGATTAGTATATCATTTAATTATTTGCAGCAATGGATTTTTCTTCAAAAATCACTCTTGGACTAACCTGCCCCGTTAGTTCAATAAAGAAAAAAGAGCTGCATATGCAACTCAATGATCTTCAAGTAAAGCACCCGTTAGTTTAATAAGGAATAATAACTTATAAACTAGGTTTAATGTATTCTCCTGTTGAAGCATTAAAGCCCGCTGCTTTCATTTCTGTCTGGTCACTATTCCAACCTATCACTAATATTAGGTTAATATTTCTCTCTGTGTCTTTTTTAAGCATAAAATTATAACCTTTCGCCCAATCTTTACCAGGATAAATACTACCCATTTTCAGTGCTGTTTTAAGCAACTCTGGTGAATCATACTTAATATCTTTTATTTGTATAAACTCCTTTTTGGGATAAGGAGATGCATCATGCGTTGTTAAATCATCTGCTAAATCAATTTTCCCATTATGAATGATTACCAAAAAAAACTTATTAGTATCTGGTACTCCAAAAGCAATATTCCAATATTTTCTTTTTCCGTTACTTCCAATAGACTTCTCAGCTTTATCTTCTAAATCTATATTTACTGCATGTAATAATTGTGCATTTTCATCCCATTTCAAAGCAGAAGGATATGCTAATTCAATCGCTTGCTTTATTGATAATTCTTGGTGTTCATCGATTTCAAATTTATCTTCAGTTGATTGTAACGAACGAGCAGATAATTTCTCAACAGCACCAAATGAAATTAATAAAAGTAATGCTACAAAAACTGTTTTTTTCATTTTCTCGAACCCCTTTTAGGGGTAGTTTTTCCAAACCTTGTTCAATTATCCTGCTCCGTTAGTTCAATAAGAAAAAAGATCTGCCTATGCAACTCAATGATCTTCAAGTAAAGCACCCGTTAGTTGAATAATACTACTTGTGAGATAAAGGTTTTTCTGGTCTATTAGGGCAATATTTGCAATTAGGATCACTACATTTAGATTCAATCCAACTATTACATTTAGGACAAAAATACGTTTCAAAATCATCATAATAAACTAAATTAAACTTGCATTTAGAACAATATTTCTCTTGTTCAATTTGACCATAAAATTCAAAGTCATCTATTATGACTTTGCTATCTACTTCTTTTATTTTCATAAAAAACCTCCATAAAATTAATGAACCTGTTGCGTTAGTTCAATAAGAAATAGACTCCACTCCTTCTTGAAGTAAAGCACCCGTTAGTTGAATAAGAAAAGCGATGCTTCTTCCACAATCGCGCCCGATTGTGGAAGATAGTTTTTCAACTAAAGCCCCTGTAATTGTAGTATAGGAGGAAAACTCAAACTTTCATAATTAAAGCTCAAAAAATTGTTTTTATAGTATGGTTGTGTGTTATTTTCATCACATAACGCACGAATCCAAGTACACCATTTTAATTATTGCTGTGTCATTAGAGAAAGTTATCTAGTTTTTGCGATGCAATAAAATCGTCTCCAAGGTAAAAAACGCCCTCTTTACTTTCCTTAAATAATACTATAACATAGTAAAAGTTAAGTACTCTAATTAGAGTACTTTGAATGGAGTATATTTCTAGAAGGGAAGTAAAGTATGAAATTTAAACAGTTTACAAAGTTACAAGGCTTTGGTGCGTCTATCTTTATGGGTGTTTTTTATGCGGTCGCAATGCTATTAATCTTCTTACTAGGTTACACAGCATTACCAGGAAATATGGACGAGCTTAAAATTGCGCTTGTGAATGATGACGAGGGCGAAGCAGGAACTCAAATTGCAGATCAACTAGCAGAAAGCTTACCATTTGAAATCACAACGAATATTTCAAATAAAAAAGCGTTAGATAGATTAGGGGACAACAAATATTCGTTAGTGATTCATATTCCAGAAAACTTTTCTGAGAATGCACAATCAGGTAAGTCAGCTCAAATTGATTTCACAGTGAATGAAGCAAGCGCCACAATGGTATCTTCTTCAATGAAATCAGTCGTAACAGAAATTAATAATCAATTAAGTGCAATCTTCTCAACACAAACAGCGAAAGGCGTTCTTTTAAATATGAACGTACCTGAGGAGCAAGCAGATGCGATTGCAACACAAATTGAACAAGCTTATGTAGGCAACTACGTTATCATGAACGATGTGCCAGACGGAATGCAAAACAACATGTTACCAATGTTCTTAACGATGGCTTGTTACGTAGGGGCAATGATTGCAGCGATGCAGTTAGTACAAGCCTTCAATCAAAGCAAAGGAAAAACATCAAGAACGAAACTTTTCGGTTATGTACAATTATCAGCCCTTATCATTGCAATTGTTTCATCTATTTTCGCAGTAGGTATTGCGGTCTTAATTGCAGACTTAGATACAGATGCTATTTTCAAAGTTTACGGTCAACAAGTATTGTTATACATGGTAGCGTTTAACTTCTGTGCAATCTTCACATTCTTAATCGGTGAAGCGGGAATGATTTTAAATATTCCAGTATTACTGTCACAAACTATTGCCAACGGTGCAACAATGCCACGTGATATGATGTACAGCTACTTCGATGTAGTAAGCTATATCACACCAATGTATCATTCGGTACAATCTTACTTTGCTGTGATGTTTGGTTCAACTGAACAAGCACCATTCCTATGGGGCTTAGTATTAGTAGGTGTAGTTGCAGTACTGATTAATGCGTTAATCGTTACACTTGTACACAAAAAAGTACCTGTAGAAGCATCTGAAGATGTACCTGTAAATGTACCTGTAAAAATACAACACCAATCTTAAAAGACTAGAATTGAAGGCTTCAATCATCGCAAGAGGTTGAAGCTTTCTTATTTGTTCGGTACAGTAAAGGAGGAGGTGCCTCATGTCAATCCAAATATATATTTTAAGTAAGTTATTAGAAGGAGAAAATTATCCTTATAAGTTGAAAAAGGAATTATCAAATCCTATTCCATTCGATAAAATGGGCAACTTAACTGAAAGTAAGCTCTATTACCATTTTGAGTCACTGACAAAACAAGGACTAGTCGAACCAGGTGAGATTATTAAGGAAGAAAATCGTCCAGACAAGCAAGTTTTTGCGATCACTGTCAAGGGCCGTGAACAGCTGCCGAACAAGATTTATGAGCTATTTAAAAAGGCGAATAATATTCGGGAAATGGTTGTTGGCATCATGTTTTTACGACATGTAGAAAATGCTCTAGTTATCCCGATTTTAGAGAAAAAGCTAGAATCTTTACAAGGGAAGCAAGAACAATTACAGGCAATTTACAACCAAATCCAATTAGATGATTCAATGAAAGAAAACGCGTATTTTATCCAATCATATTATTCAGAAAACATTGCGAATGAAATTCAATGGTTAGAAAAGCTTATTAGGAAATTGAAGGACATTAAAGAATAACGGCATTTTTCATAATTATCTTTATCAATCTAATAAGCGAAGATCAAAGCAAAATACCAACTCTGATGTCAGACATTATATAGTATAAAAATAAGGGATAGAGGAGCATAATAGGAATTGCTCCATCTATCCTTTTTTGTACTACAAATTACTTCATTTACTTCAACAAATTGATTATTTAAATAGGCTGTTTTCTCAACGATTGTTGCTATAAAATAGTGGGTCTTATTCAACAATATGGTCCGATTGTTGAACAACAAGTTTAAACACTCTTCAACTAAACTGCCCCGTTATTTCAATAAAGAAAAAAAGAGCTGCATATGCAACTCAATGATCTTCAAGTAAAGCACCCGTTAGTTGAAGAAGGATTAAAGTTCAAAATTCCATTCAAACTCTTTTTAAATATTTGTACGGTCCAATCACAAATCAGAAGGCTTTTCTCCTGTTAATATTTCAAATAAATCAGTAGAATCCTCTACGTTTAATTTAACATACTGATTATCACCTCTCACGATCTCTACTTTATCTTTATTTGGACTTATCCAAATTTTATATAACACTACTTTTGCTGACATCTTATCACTTTTAAATCGAAACCAAAAGTTGTAATCAGCAGGATGTTCCATTTCTACTTTGGCGTTTTTCCAATCAACCTCATCTAATATATCTTTCACCTTTTGAACTTGCTTATTATCAGTAATTTCTCTAAATTCTTCATATTTATTTTCATTACCAATACGCTTTTCAACTTCTATATTTTTACCTTTGTCTTCTATTCCAGAACAACCCGTGATAACAAATAAAATTATTGCTAATGCAACAAATAAAGTCTTTGTAAATTTCATATGAACTCCCCTTTTATTTAATAAGTCGAACTTCGTTATAAAAAATTCCATTTAATTCGTCAACAGTAGCGTTAGCGGAATGAATTTAAGAAGGATGAATTTAAGGAGTTGATACATGAGATGATTTTTCAACACATGATGTAACAAATTCCTTGTTCAACTAAACTGCCTCGTTAGTTCAATAAGAAAAAGGCTCTACTCCTTATTGAAGTAAAGCACCCGTTAGTTAAATAATATTTTTAATCCAAGTCATCATTCGGAGAACTTGGAATGGTTCAAACCAAGTAACTAAAAATAATATAATGAAAAAGGTAGTAAGTGATATATATTTTACACTTCCTTTTTCCCTTTTAGAGATAGCAAAAAAACAAAATACAGTCCCTAGTATTATAAAAATAACTCCAGTAAGTACAATAGGTTCAAAATAACCGTCTATTAACCAGTTTAATGTGAAGAAAAGAAGCCCTATAAATATAAAGACTATTGAGCTTATACTGAATCGTTTCATATACGTACACCCCTATTAGTTCAATTTATATATATGACCTTAAAATTCCATAAAAGTTCCAATTACTGTTCAACTAAACTGCCCGTTAGTTGAATAAGGTTGCAAGCAATTTAAGTAACGATTTGGTTGTCTGGTAGCTAAAATCAAATTATACAAAATGAGGAACCACCTTTTGTTAAAGTTAACTCAAAGAGGATTCCTCATTAATTTTAAGTATGATCTTTTCTACTATCTCTACTTACCTTATTCTTCATCCTAAATACTATAACACCTTGTATTATGAATACAATTAATAGGACAACTATATTAGAAACACCATATTGTAATAATGAAAAGATATAAAAAACTGGGACTGATGATAATATTGAGATATTTTGATTTTTAGTTAAAATGAATATTATAGTTGAAATGCATGAAGTAACAAATAAAAGCTCAATAATGTTCCAAATAATATTAGCATCTAGTAAATAATATAAATCATTGATGTATGATATTGTAAAAACCTCCAAAATTAAAAATATTAATATACAGATTTCCCTTTTAACTATTAATTCTACGAAATAGGGTATAACTCCTTCTTGAAGTAAACTGCCCCGTTAGTTTAATAAGAAAAAGAGATACTAATTAAATAACGCCCGATAACAGAAGATAAAACTATTCTCTATCTTGCAAACAATTTTAATGCTTTTTTAGAAATCAAGGAAATATGG
>NZ_MSPW01000029.1 GCF_001955655.1 Viridibacillus arenosi
TATTCCTCCTCATTGAAACCATAATAGCAGACCTGTTCTTTGACTATTTGGATTATTAACTAAACATTATTTTAATACTAAAACTAATTTACTTTGATTGAAATTTAATGCAAATCCAACCACGCTTGTTGAACTAACCTGCTGCGTTAGTTTAAGTACATTTTTTCACAATCTTTATCGTGATTTACTTACATATCTAATTTTGCCAAGAGCAACACCTGTAAGTGTGATTGTAGTTTCGTTAATCCTTCTTTAAGTTCCAATATATCACAACAAAAAAAGCGCCTAATCCCTTTTGTATCAAGGGATTAAGCAGATTTTAAACACTGCGAACAATGACATTCACTCATTATTCACTATGTATAGTTTCCACAACATGAATCACTTTTATCCCTAAGGCTTCCTCTTTAGTTGAATAAAAAAACCTGTTTGAATAGCTCCAAGATCTTCAACTAAAGCACCCCGTTAGTTGAACAAGTTCTATAAAAATAGCGTTAATCCCTTCTTGGATCAACGCCTCCGTCACCTACATAATAAAAACTATTTTATACTTTTTTTATTTTGTAACTGCGAGTAACCCTTCCATTGTTAGCAGCGAGTGTAATAGCAATTCTGCTTCGAATAAGTTTTCTTTACCTGACTGATTTCTGTCGATTACACATAACAAATTTTTCACCTTTGCACCAACGTTTTTTAAATCTTCAGCACTTAGCATAATTTGTCCACCAGTAGTTACAACATCCTCGACAATACAAACATTTTTATTTTGAATTTCAATACCTTCAGCCAGTTTACATGTACCATAGGATTTTGCTTCTTTTCTAACAAATACAACTGGTATTCCTGTTTTTAGTGATAATGCTGTCGAATTGGAATACCCCCATTTCTAAACCAGCCAAAACTTCAGTACCCTCTGGTATTAATTTAGAAGAGAATACGGCCTCGTTACCGTATGAGAGCACTTTAAAAATAACTAGAGGAAATGCTTCATAATATGATGAAAATATAAGTATTCTTCATTTTCCCACCTTTTTTCCCTTTTCATAATCATCGTCTATAATGCCATCTGCAATAACTAGCTGATTATAAAGAGAATGGTTATCTTTTAATTCATTATGTTTACCACATGTGATAGTTCCATCAGGATTAACAATCCCCGTTAGTTCAATAAGAAAAAAGTGCTGCCTATGCAACTCAATGATCTTCAAGTAAAGCACTCCATTAGTGAAATAAGAACCTAATTACCAATCTGGTCCATCATCACTATCCCCCACTTTAAGTTTAAATGTATTAGAATCTAAATTATTCTTTTTTACTATCTCAAAGAAAATTGATTTTATTGATTCTTGTTCAGATTTAGTAGCATCTTTATTGTTTAAGATATATTTCACCTGAACATCATCCACAGAATGTGCCATAACCAACGTCTGAAATTCATAACCTTTTTTCACTAATTCATCATTTACTTGTTTAATGATTCCACTATCTCCGTAGATGAAAATTTCAATCTCCGCTGATTTCTTTTCACTTTCTGATTGTTGTTGGGGACTTATTCTTTGTGGAACTTCGGATATATTTCCTTTTGACGAGGTGTTATTGATAAATAGAAAGGTTACAACGAATAAAATTACAATGGTTCCAACTAAAGTGACTTTGCTCTTTTTCAGTTAATACACTTCCTTTTTAATTTAAGTGTATGCCTGTATAAGAGGTCTAAAACCACTTAATCTGTTCAACTAACCTGCCCCGTTAGTGTTAGTTGAACAACACAAATCCTTGAGAAAACAGCCTTAAATAAATTTAAACTAAAAAACTCGACCCATGGCTAATGGATCGAGTTTCTTATTTGATTTCATTTTATCTGCACTGTTAGTTGAACAAGGAAGTTACTCTTACGCTGGACTTCTACATTTATTATTTTTTTCGGGGTCAAACTTCCTCACTTTGTATTCCTTAATTATCCAATCATTTGAATCCCAATCTTTTTTAACGTAACAGTAAAAACATCTAAAGAGTTATGAGTTCCTGTAAATGTTGTAAATTCCAGCTTAGTTTGAAAAAGCCAAGACCCTGGATGGTCCAGCTTTTTTATATTAATAATTCTTTCACAGAAAGTTCCAATTTCAAAGGTTGTTCCATAATGGTTTTCTATCACTTTTCCAATCTGTGGTCGTAAAAGGTCAATTACCGCATCTTCTAACAAATTTTCTCTTGTAGCTTTTGTATTTGTAGGAAGGTTAGCAAACGCTATAGCCGATGTTGTAGTTAAAATAACAAAGATAATAAATGTAAACATTTTTTTCATTTAAACACCTACTATTTATTTTATAGGTATCTTGTTCATTGACATCCATAATTATTCTTATTCAACTTACCTTCCCCATTAATTGAATAAGAAAAAAAAGAGCTGTCTATGCAGCTCAATAACTTTTTGTTAATGCACCCGTTAGTTTAAGTGCAATTTTTCACAATGTATTAAAATTTTGTCAATCAGCCTTTTTTTGCACTAACTACTATATCTGGTTCGTTATTCTGTATATAATGGGTACTATTATCACCATTTGAGGATATTTCAAGAATCTCTTTTTCATCTCATTCCATAACCCTTGTGATTCCTCCTGCTTTCTTGCCCGGATTTAAGAAGAGAGTTAGTTTCCTAACTCTCTTGTTGTATGTGTGTAATCATATAACTTGTAAAATAGTTCTTTACTTTTTCGAAATTTAGTGAAGTGTATAGGATAATCCCTTGTGCATCATGATCGAATGTTAAAACCATTTCATCACCTGATTTGAAAATTCGATTACGGCCAGTTCGGATATCCAGCTTATTTTGAGACACGATGAATGTATCGTTTTGATAGGCTAAGTAAAATAGCTCTTCGAACACAACTTTTAATTCATCTGTGTTTTTTACTGTTAAAAAGAAGCCTGGGACTTCCGCATGATACATTCCTTTTGAAGAAAGGGTAAACACACGCTGCCCGGAGTCTATATATTCTACAGCATACTTCGCCCAATCCTTTTGCATTTGATGCTGCTCTCCATCGTGCGTTTCAATATAGATAGACAATGGATAAAAATAAAGGTTTTCAATTGTTTCAAAAGCAAGTTTCTCGATACAATCATATTCCGTACTAATATAATACGATTTAGCCTGGTCTTGTAAATCTACATCACACTCTCTATCTTTTTCACGAATATAAATTTCAAGTTGAATTGGTAGCTCTTTCACCGGCAACACACTACATGGCAAAGGCACTTTTTCATAAAACGACACATGTCTATAAAAATCCGCAATCGCTATGTCATTTTGATCATATATAACGCTTGTACATTCACTTATACTATTTGCTAAAATCCAACTTCTTGCTGCGTCATCTAAAAAGAACTTGTAGCATTTACCATGATGACCTATTTTTACTCGCTTATTTTTCATAAATTTCTTCATTTGCTTTATCATCTTCTCTTCATTTAAACCTTGGTATACCAATATATTCACAGAAGAGGCCTTCATAATAAAATAATCAAAAAGCATTTCCCGTTGATTTTTAACTTCGTCATTTCGCACATCGAACTCAGGTAAATTGACATCCCATTCGTTTGTTTGATCTAAAATATACACATCTTCACCTCAAGTTCCGTTCAAAAAAAATTTTTATTACATCTTCACATACCTATAAAGGTCTTTTTATTATTGAGTTATTCTCTACTCTTTATTGCAAATCCTTGTTCAACTAACCAGTTGCGTTAGCACAATAAGAAAAAAGAGCAGCCTAGCAACTTAACGATCTTTCACTAAAGTACCCGTTAGCTCAATAAGGTTTCTCTAAATTAAAGTCCCATTGTTCAAAAGTTAAATAGCATTTATCAGGGACCGACTTAGCAATCTTCATAAACCTTTCCGAGCAAAGCAAAATCCAGGTGCTTTGTATTACAAATAAATCCCCTGGAGGAAGATTTTTTACTATGTGAATTCCTTTTTTATCATTCCAGCCTTTCGCATTACATTGATTACACTTAATAACAGGACCAGGACCCTTTTCACTGTTTAATTCAATTTCATAGTTTGGTTTTATTCGAAAGTAAGGTTCTATAAAACCTCTTCTTCTATAGCTTACGACAGCCTCTTCTATAGAAAATCCGTGTAAATTATTATCCCTAAGATACTGAATGGCTTCCTTTGAACCAATAATTCCTCCAAGTGGTTCTATTAATCCGAAATTTTTATTAAATGTAGGTAAATAGGCTCCTAAGACACTTATATCAGTTTTATGTCTTCCGCATTTAGTACATTCTTCTGAACTGCTATAAATGGTATTACTATCATATATGGAAGGTGTATTTCTATTAGAGATTTTAAACAATTTGTCCATCAATATTCCCCTTTAACTATCTTACATAAAAAAGTTTTCGCTATCTAACATTCAAAACCCTTCTTCCACTAAACTGCCCCGTTTGTTCAATAAAGAAAAAAGAGCTGCATATGCAACTCAATAATCTTCAAGTAAAGAACCCGTTAGTTGAAGTAATACTTTGCTAAAACTGAAATGTAGCGCTGATTATAATAATCCACACGATTAAAAGAAATGATGTTATCATCAAAAATGTATTTATTGAAGTTTTTTCATCCGTTTTTATCTTTTTCAATATCCTAACTAAGTTTAAACAGAAAACAATACTCAAAACCCACAAATTCTTCTGCTTTAGTAGATCCAGTAAAGACACTAAAGAATGAGAGCATGACAATTGAAACTACCAAACTCAATTTCACTAAAATGTTTTGCGAAAATTCCATCAATTATTCCTCCTTATGTTAATAAGGATATAACATAATTTGGTAATAAATTAATGTGATTAAATGTCGTTTTTTTGTCTGTTATCATTCATTACACTTGTTAAAAACATAAAAATTACAGTTAAAAATAAAGTGATAAATAGATTTCTAATTAGATTAGGCTCTCCCCAATAAAAAATAACAAAAAAAAGTACGAAGTATACTACACTAGATATTATTTTCCTTAAATGATTTTCAAAGAATTTTTTCATTAAAAAATCTCCCTTTTAGCAAATTATAGTTAAGCATCCATTAGTTCAATAAAAATTGATTAGAAATATAAGAAATATAGAAATATGATAAAGAAAAAACTAAAACCATATACACACTATTTCTAATCCAAATGATTTTTTTACTTATTCCAGCTTTTTTTCTATGTAATTGATATAGTTAATCGTTAATAAAAATCCAAAAAATATCATTAAGTATCCCTTAGGTTCATTTAGCTTAACAAGATACCCTATTATACCTAAAGCAATGAGTATGGTTCCGATTGAGACCAAAATCATATAAAAATAAAGAACTTTCTTATCATTTTTCAAAAAACAACCCCTCAAAGTTTACCATATAAACCTAATTACACTAATCTGCCCCGTTAGTTCAACAAGAAAAAAGAGCTGCATATGCAACTCAATGATCTTCAAGTAAAGCACCCGTTAGTTTAATAAGAGTTTATTAACAAATATTGCATATCACTTTTATTTTTTCTAGTACATTGAAAATTAATTAACTACCTTTGATATTTTTATTGCACTCTAATTGTTTTTGAATTCCTGATCTATCAATTTGAATCCAATACTCTGAAATTTTTTCATTTTCTATTCTATACACCGCACTTGCCATTTCTATTACTGGAAGCCCTGTGGGTTTGTATCCATCGATTTCTCCTACGTGTGTACCTGTTTGTTTCCAACGTACATATACTTTATTTCCGTCTACTAATAATTCTTGAATTTCTATTAAAAAATCACCATATGCTTCAATCATTTCTCTTACGTGTTCAGCATAATCTTTAGGTGTCCTCAACACTATTTGTTCTTCTTCAGATACAATTTGATGTGCCAGTACTTGTTCTGCCATCAATTGATTTGAGTAATCTGGATTATTACCTGAACGTACTTTTTCAAAAAATTCTCTAACAATTTGTTCTGGTTTCATTAAAAAGCCCCCTTATGAATAAGCCCTTTGCTAATCATATCATAGTCGATTTTATTAAACTAACCTGCTTCGTTAGTACAAGAAGCGATTGTTCAAATAGACCAATCGCCTACGATAGTGAATAATGATTTTTAAAAATGATTAGAATTAGTATTCTGGGGTTACCTTATCAAAACTTTTTTATCAATACCGAACATACACTCCCAAACATCTCTTTCAAACACCTTTAAACAGCTAATTTCAAATCAGTAAAAATCTACGGATAATAAAACATGTTCTGAACAGACTAAATTCGGGAGGTGAAATCCATGCCAAATAATAACAACAACAAATACGTTAACCAAATCAAACAACAAATACAACAAGCAGAAGCTAACAAAAATCAAGCTTCAGGTCAATTCGCAACTCCGAATGCAATGAACGAAGAATTCGGGACTGAGACTGATGTTAACCAAGTCAGACAACAAATACAACAAGCAGAAGCTAAAAAAAACCAAGCTTCTGGTAATAATCCAAATAATAGTTAATAAAACAATACAAATTAATTTGATTGATCCAAAACCGGCAGCCTTTTTTCTGCCGGTTTTTTTGTTTTCACCTGCTGAACATTATCCTCATATGTGCAGTAAACAAATTAATCGAGACAGATTTAGACATACCTATGCCAATATTTATAGTTAATGATTCTAGGAAGTATTTTATTTACAACAAGTATATTTAAGTAATTTGGAACAAATATTATACCTGTTGCAAACCCAAAGGAGGTGGATAAAATGAACGCACAACGAGCAGAAGAAATTGCTTCTT
>NZ_MSPW01000002.1 GCF_001955655.1 Viridibacillus arenosi
TTTTCCGAAGTAGCTCAGTGGTAGAGCATCCGGCTGTTAACCGGACGGTCGTAGGTTCGAGTCCTACCTTCGGAGCCATATATGGGGAAGTACTCAAGTGGCTGAAGAGGCGCCCCTGCTAAGGGTGTAGGTCGCGTAAGCGGCGCGAGGGTTCAAATCCCTCCTTCTCCGCCATATAGGCCCCTTGGTCAAGCGGTTAAGACACCGCCCTTTCACGGCGGTAACACGGGTTCGAATCCCGTAGGGGTCATACTTTAAAAACCATTAGAATCATATTTGATTCTAATGTTTTTTTTGCGTTTGGAAAGTAAATTGAAAAGGCATTTTTTTAATGAGTTAAAGCTATTTTTGCAGATAATGAAAGTAACATACTAAGTAAAGGCTGATTGCCGATACTTAGATTTTTTATTTTAAATACTGTTGACCTTAACGTTACGTCAAACTATATAGTAGAAACATGGAGGTGAAAGAAGATGGAAATGACAATTCAAAAACTTGTTCAGCTGTCAGGAGTTAGTTCAAGAACATTGCGTTATTATGATGATCTAGGCTTGTTAAAACCTGCACGTGTAAATTCTTCAGGTTATCGTATTTATGGGCAAGAAGAGATTGATTTGTTACAGCAAATATTATTTTATCGTGAATTAGGCTTTAAGTTAGAAGTCATTAAAGAAATCATAACAGTCGAGAATTTTGACTATAAGAATGCCTTAATGGAGCATTATAAGGCATTAATGGAGAAACGCCACCAATTAGATGTCATGATAACAACGGTAACTAAAACGATCAGTGCTATGAATGGAGGAATTCAAATGTCGAATGAAGAAAAGTTTGAAGGTTTAAAGGAAAAAATGATTTTAGATAATGAAAAACAATATGGTCAAGAGATACGTCAAAATTACGGAGATACTACAGTTGATGCTTCCAATAATAAAGTGCAACAAATGACTGAGCAGCAATATGAAGAAGTGCAAGCATTAGAGCAAGACGTGAAGAGATTATTAAAGCAAGCAATGGAAACTGGTCAAGCTGATAGTGATGTTGCTCAGCGTGCTGCCGAAGCACATAAGCGATGGTTAATGTATTATTGGCCAAAGTATAGTAAAGAAGCACATGCAGGACTTGCAGAAATGTATATAGCAGATGAACGTTTCACGAGCTATTATGATAAAGAGCAAAATGGTACAGCACAACTTTTAAGAGATGCTATATTAATCTATACTGGAATGGATATTTAGAGTACTGCAAAAAGCAGTACTCTTTTTTATGTTTGATTTAAAAAATATAGGAAATAATAAAAATAGGTTATATTAATGGAGGAATAAAATGACGAACACAAAATATCAAAATTTAAAAAATCAAATGATACAAGAATTATTTGTGTTGCAGGGAAGAAAATATACACATGAGCCCCCAGACTCAACAGAGTTATCCAATTATGACAACCATCCTGCAGATCAAGCAACTGATTTAACAGATCAAGTAACAGAAATGGCGATAGGCGAGCATAATGAACAAGAAATTGAAAAACTTGAGGCTGCGTTGCGAGCTATTGATGATGGTTCTTATGGAAAATGTAGTGAATGTGGAGAAGACATTCCATTTGGTCGATTAGAGGCTATTCCAACAGCACTGACATGTGTTGAACATGTACCAGAAAATAAGGTACCTACTGACAGACCTGTTGAGGAGGAACTATTAAATGCATCAACAGAGAGACCTATACAGGATGAAAGATCGATTGTTGATAATGAGGACAGTTTTCTAGAAGTAGAAGCATACGGTTCCTCAGATTCACCTAGCGATCAAATAGAATAAAGTAAAAATGGGACTGTGGGGATACAGTTCCATTTTTGTTGTGCTCAATATTAATGACAACTATGTGAAATTAGAAAGATATTTTATGGAATCTTCAGAAATTTATATACATATTAAATTTACATAATTGTAAAATGGAAATATATAGATTTTATTGTATGTAGAAGGGGGAAATACAATTTCATCAATCGATTGACAAATAAGGGGTGAAAATTGGGATGTGGAAAAGATATTCTTTATTACTTAGTGGAATTGGCGTTTCGTTTTTTGGGAATTGGATTTACATAATCGCGTTGAATGTCTTGGTTCTTGATATGACCAAATCAGCAGCAGCAGTTGCAGGTATTTATATTGTAGGTCCTGTTGCAAAGTTACTAACAAATTTCTTTGCCGGCTCCATAATTGATAGGCAGAATAAGAGAAGATTAATGATAATTTCTGATGTGATAAGAGGTTTACTTGTGCTACTTGTACCTTTTATGGGATCGATTTGGATTATTTATACCATAATCTTTGTTGCAAATATGGCAGGTTCTTTTTTTGGGCCCAGCTCTACTTTTTATATTACGAAATTTGTAAAGGAAACCGATCGACGACGATTTAATTCAATTATGAGTATGATGAATTCAGGTTCGTTTTTAATCGGCCCAGCGCTTGCGGGTATACTAATTGCAACAGTAGGTACAACGATATGTGTCGTGATTAACGCAGTTACATTCTTTTGTTGTGCGATTTGTATTTACCTGTTACCAAATATCGAAGATGAAACAATATTAAAGCGTGAACCAATTTCTTTAAAAATGATGTTAGTAGATTGGCAAGTTGTTAAGTCATATATAAAACAAGATCATTATTTTATAAAAGTATATTTATTATTCCAAGTTGCTTTAATGATTGCTTTTTCTCTAGATTCACAAGAGGTGACATTTATTAAGCAAAACTTAGGATTATCTAATCAAATGTATGGAGTAATCGTTAGCATTACGGGGATAGGCTCAATTATTGGGGCATCAATATCAGCAATGTTTGTGAAAAAAATATCATTACAAATATACTTTGCCGTAGGTATGTTGATGACCACAGTTGGCTATTTATTATTTTACAGCTCTGTAGGGTTTTGGACAGCAACTGCAGCATTTATCTTTTTAGGGTTCTTTATGTCATTCTCCAACTCAGGATATGATACTTTCTATCAAAAAAATGTGCCAACAGAAATTATGGGGCGGTTTGGTAGTGTAACAGCAATGTTCTTAAGTATAATACAAATTTCATTTACTTTTATTATCGGTGCTCTAGCTGAATGGTTTTCTTTACAAATGGTGGCTGTAGGATTTTCGGCAATAGCAGTGCTACTATCGGTCATATTGTGCACACAAGTATTTCAAAAATCAAACAAGCGATATTATGCTGAAACAACGTAACCATGTATAATATGTGCAGTAAGATAGCTAATGGGGGTACAACATATGAATATTATCGATTTGCATTGTGATGTGTTATGGAAATTGTCCATAGCCGAAGAACCACTTAATTTTAGAAATGCACCACAATTACAAGCAAATTTAGAACGCTTAAAGCAAGGAAAAGTGAAGGTACAATTTTTTGCGATTTTCGTAGATGAAGATATACCTCAAGGAAGAAAATATTTAGAGGCACTCCGCCAAATTGAATTATTCCAAACACAAGTGCTTGCTCCAAATCCGGAGATCGTACATATTACAGATTGGCATCAACTAGAAACGCTACAAGAAGGTGAAATTGGTGCGGTTTTAACATTAGAAGGTTGTGATGCCATCGGAGCCGATCTATTCAAATTACAGGCTATATTAGATGCAGGAGTGAAACTAGTTGGCCTCACTTGGAATAATGAGAATGCTGTTGCCTATGGTGCACAAAATGACCCTAATTTAGGTTTGAAAGATTTTGCAAAAGAGGTTGTGGCATTATTAAATGAACGTGACATACTCATAGATGTATCACATTTAAACATGCAAGGATTTTGGGATGTACTACCGATAGCTAAACATATTATTGCTAGTCACTCGAATGCACGTGCATTATGTGACCATCCTCGTAATTTAACGGATGAGCAGGCAAAGGCTCTTGTAGAACATGGTGGTCATATTCATCTAGTTTATTATCCAGAGTTTATTGTCAATCATACTGAATCTGCTACAATGCAGGTATTGATTCAACATTTTATGCATTTAGCAAATGTAGTGGGTGTAGAGAATTTAGGGTTAGGATCAGATTTTGACGGCATTCACCAGTTTGTTGAGAATTTACAGAATGCATCTCAAACTCAAAATTTGTTAGAGAAATTGCAAGACCATTTTACTGAGGATGAAGTGAAAGGTATCGCGAGTAATAACTTCTTATCTTATGTGAAAAAAATATAAATTTAAGTATAAAAAAACGTCATGACGTAGGTTGTCATAACGTTTTTTTGCAGTGAAGTTAATTCTTTGTTATTTTCACTAGTACTTGCTTACTTTTGCCGTAAATGATTAATTCGTAAGCATCTTTCTTTATCTGGGTTTTAGTGGATTCTAATGTGAAAAATTTCTTGAAAGTCTCTTTTAAATAAGTGACATTTTCGGACTTAGACTTGTCTAACTCCGTGTTTAAAGAAATATAGGTTTTTCCATTCTTTATTTGATAACTTATACCTTTCAGCATGTAATCACTTTTCCCAATAAGATTATCTGAAATAGTGCTAATAATTGGACTCCATCTATAATCTTGAAGTCTTTTCGATTTGTTATACAGTTTAAATTCAACTTTTTTTATTTTAAACTTTTCCTTCTTTAAAGCCTTTTCCACAGCTTGCTTTATAGTCTTTTTTCTTTTTTCAGTATTAGGTAATTCTATAATGAGGATTCCAGATTTTATATCGTTATATGCTATGCTAGGCGGTGTATCATATCCGAATTTTTTCATGGTTTTTGAAATGATAGGGAAGAGGTTCAGCATTTCTTTATGGATTTCTTCACTTTTAGATGGCAACTCATTAGGCGGAACATTTTCGAATTTCTCGATTTTGATTTTATAATCGTCAATATAGCGGGCTGCCAAAATTTCTTCAACTTTCTTTGTCACTATTGGTTTTTCTTTTTCCAATTCTTCATTGGTTAGATGGAGAGAAATAGTTATGGTATAAGGATATGGTATTAATCCGACACTCATAATTTCATAGTCTGCGCGGTTTAAAGTATCAAAAACTTCCCGAGCCACAGAATTCCCACCAATATCTAATCGAATCGGTGCTAACTTCTTTCCATTACTAGCCATTACAACTGAAATGGTGGTATTACTTATAAAAAGGAAAAAGAAAGCAATTGCAAAGCTTACAATGATATGTGGCTTTTTCAATAGGTTTCGTTTTACTTTCATAAATGCTGACTTTATTTGCTTAGCATCAGACTTTTTTCTCGTAGTGATAACCCCTTTTCAGGACTCTCTTCTAGTATTTTTAAAACTTTTATTACGATCGATTTCAGTTCTTATTCAAATAAGGTTGTTCATAAGTAGAATATATGTTGTTAGACAAAATGTCATGACATAATCTATCATGACGTTTATATTTTAGCTGTATTAGAATTTTTTAGTAAATTACTAGCGGGAATACATAGAAATTGCGAGTGAACTTTGCAAATGAAGTGCCGAATTGCCAATAAAGATGTATGATAGTATAGGATATTTAAGTATGTACGAGTGGATTCCATTAATTGGTGGGATCCGTTGACGGAGGGAATTTTCATGAATCGGAAGTTGTCAGCAACAACCGGCGACCGAATTGAAACGGAGCAATCGACATTATATTTTCATACAGAAACAATAGAAGTAAGTCGATTGTCAGCGCTCGCTTTTTTTGAAGCAGGTGAGCAATCATTTGCTGGACAACGATTTTTTTGGCAAAATCGTGAAAAAACATTTACGCTTGCAGGTTTGGGTCATGCTCATACAATTACAAGCGATGCAAAAGAACATAGATTTGATGACGTTGAACAACAATGGAAAAAGATAACGCAAAATGTTGTGAATGATGAAAATGATATACAACCAATTTTGTTTGGTGGATTTACATTTGATACGGAAAATGAAATGTCAGGTGAATGGACAGGTTTCCCTGAAGCTTTTTTTGCTGTTGCAACATATCAACTTGTGATAAAGAATGATCAAGCTTATGTGAGTATTCATTTGATCACTGAAGAAGAGAATACGACAGAAGCACTTAATGCTTTACGCAAAGAATGTGATGAATTAATTCATACAGCGCAAGTAAAGGCATTAAAAACCTATGCTAAACCTCAAATAAAGAGCAGTTATGAACCTTATAAAGAAGAATACTTGGAATCAATCAGCAAGGTCACGTCTTTAATACGTCAGAAAGAAGCGGACAAAGTTGTTATTGCACGATCGCTCGCTTTGCAATTTGAAGAACAAGTAACATCTCCGAATGTGTTATCACAAGTAATGATGGAGCAGCCAGAAAGCTATTTATTTGGCCTAGAAGAGCAAGGTAAATTGTTTTTTGGAGCATCACCTGAGCGTTTAGTAAAGGTTTCCGATAAATATGCTTACTCTTCGTGTATTGCGGGTTCTATCAAACGTGGGAAAACGGCTGAAGAAGATGACTTGCTAGGACAAAGCTTATTAAATGATACGAAGAACCTTTCCGAGCATCAATATGTGGTGGATATGATCTTACAGACATTTAAAGAAAACTGTGCAAGCTATCAAATTCCAAACGCGCCACAGTTGCTGAAAATTAGAGATATACAACATTTGTTTACACCAGTTGAAGGTCCATTGAAAGAAGGAGCGACTGTTTTACAATTAGTAAAAACATTGCACCCAACACCGGCTTTAGGGGGCGTACCTCGTATGAAGGCAATGGAAGTAATACGAGAATATGAACCAATGAATCGCGGTCTCTATGCAGCTCCAATTGGGTGGCTAGATGCTCAAGGTAACGGGGAATTTGCTGTAGCTATTCGTTCGGCTCTTTTAGCTAAAGATCAAGCATTTTTATATGCTGGTGGTGGCATAGTGGCTGATTCACAACCAAGCAGTGAATACGATGAAACTTTAGTGAAATTCCGTCCGATGTTACGAGCTTTAGGAGGACAATTACATGAGTGAGAAAGAGACTTTAACGAGCTATGTTTATAAGCTCGTTGCGTCATTATATAAAGCAGGTGCACGAGATGTAGTTGTGAGTCCAGGCTCACGCTCAACTCCACTTGCTTATGCTTTTGCTTCTTCAAAGGAATTTAATTTATACCGTCAAGTAGATGAGCGTTCTGCAGCATTTTTGGCATTAGGTATTGCAAAGGCAAGTGTGCGACCGGTTGTACTAGTTTGTACATCAGGAACAGCGGCAGCGAATTACTTCCCTGCAATCGTAGAAGCGAGCTATGCGCGTGTACCATTGATCATATTAACGGCGGATCGTCCACATGAATTACGTGAAGTCGGAGCACCACAAGCAATCGCTCAAGTGAATTTATACGGTACGCATGTAAAATGGTCAGTGGACTTTCCACTACCAGATACATCAACAGGGACAATGTCATTTATCGAACGTCATATAGCACGTGCGATGTCGATTGCGACGACTGCACCTGCTGGCCCTGTACAAATTAATGTACCGTTCCGTGAACCACTACTGATCAATTTCCAAGAAACGTTACCAGGTGGGACCTTTGTGGAAAGTTACGGAGCTGAATTACGTCCTTCGAAAAAAGCATTTAATACATTAGAAATAGCAATTAACAAAGCTGAAAAAGGATTATTAATCTTTGGTGAGATGAATCCAGGAACGGAATTAAAAGCTGTTTGGGATTTTATTCGAAAGGTGAAATGGCCAGTTCTTGTGGAGAGCCTATCTCATTTACGTTCGAATATTCCCGAAGATTGTATGGATTATATCATTGATCAGTATGATGCTATTTTGAAAAACGAGGCTTTTAAAAATTCGATGGCACCTGATACTGTTATTCGCTTTGGCGCACAGTTAGTATCTAAACCTCTTTCATTATTTTTAACCTTGGTTAAACCTAATACGTTTATAGTAATAGATGAAGATCCGATGTTCCGTGATTCTTTAGCAATTGCAACACATCACGTACATGCAAGTGTCAGTGACTGGTTAGAGAATGTCACTGTTGAGTCAACAATCGATGCTATTTATAGATCTAATTGGATTGCTGCAAATGGTATTGCAACAAAACATATTGAGCAGTATTTACAAGAGCAATCTGATGAGGGTGCAATGGCAGCGACGCTCTTTACAAATTTACCTGAAGCAAGTGATTTATTTTCTAGTAGTAGTATGCCAATCAGGGATGTAGATACATTTTTCAACAAAACGGCAAAAGATGTGAAGATTTTTGCGAATCGCGGTGCAAATGGCATTGACGGTGTTGTATCTACTGCTTTTGGTGTGCAACTTGCAAGACAGCGTGAAACGTATTTATTGATTGGTGATTTAGCGTTCCTACATGATGTGAATGGGTTAATCACGACACGATATCAAGAGTGTAATATGACAATCATTGTGATGAATAATGATGGCGGTGGTATTTTCTCATATTTAGCACAAGCTACAGAAGAAGCACATTATGAAGAATTATTCGGAACGCCATCAGGACTTAACTTTAAAGAAATCGCAGTAATGTATGGAGCAGAATATCAGGCTGTAGAAACAAAAGAGGCATTTGTAGAAGTGTTACAAACATCAAAACAAAAACCGCTACGCTTGATTGAAGTATTTACGAATCGTCAAGTAAATGTTGAGACACATCGTAAATTATGGAAAGCGATTGGTGAGGAGTTAGATGCGAAATGGCAAGCGTAATGATGACAGTAAACGGCTTAAACTTGCATTATGAAATTATTAATCCACGTGTCAAAAAAACCGTTGTATTATTACATGGGTTTACTGGTAGCTCTACAACCTGGGATAAAGTAATAAGTTCAATGAGCGATCAAGTACGTATCATTGCAATTGATTTGATTGGTCATGGCTACACAGATAGCCCGAAAAACGTAGAGCATTATTCTATGGAGAAGCAAGTTTCAGTCTTACATGGATTGTTGGCACAACGTGGTATCAATAAATTCACGTTAGTAGGTTATTCTATGGGGGGGCGCATTGCATTAGCTTATGCTTTGCAATACCCTGAAACAATAGAGCAACTTATTTTGGAAAGTGCTTCACCAGGTTTGCAAACGATTGAAGAACGGACTGTCAGAGTAAAAGCTGATAATATTCTTGCAGAGCGTCTTGAAAAAGAGGGTATACAAGCATTTGTGGATTATTGGGAGAACATACCCTTATTTGAATCGCAAAAAAACTTACCTCAAGAAATTCAAGAGGAAATTCGTGCAGACCGCTTATTGCAAAATGAAAGAGGTTTAGCAAATAGTTTAAGAGGCATAGGTACAGGACAACAAAATTCATATTGGGATGAGCTGACAAGCTTTACTAAGCCAGTTGTTTTAGTAACAGGGGAGTTAGATAAAAAGTTTTATCAAAAAGCTGTCGATATGAAGAATTTATTCCAAAATTGTAAGCATGTAGTCGTATCAAAAGCTGGACATGCAATTCATGTGGAAAATCCTAAAACTTTTGCTACAATAATAGAGGAACAAAATTAAAAATTTCAAGTAGGAGGATTATATATATGACTCGTCAATGGGTAACAGAGCGTACATACGAAGATATTAAGTATGAATCTTATAATGGTATCGCGAAAATTACAATTAATCGTCCGGAAGTGCGCAATGCATTCCGACCAAAAACAACTTCAGAATTAATCGACGCATTTACACGTGCACGTGATAATGCAAATATCGGTGTAATTATTTTAACTGGGGAAGGCGATCAAGCATTCTGCGCAGGTGGAGACCAAAAAGTTCGTGGAAACGGTGGCTATGTTGGAGATGACAACATTCCTCGTTTAAACGTATTAGACTTACAACATTTAATCCGTATCACGCCAAAACCTGTAGTAGCAATGGTTGCTGGTTACGCAATTGGTGGCGGACATGTGTTACACATCGTTTGTGATTTAACAATCGCAGCAGAAAACGCTCGCTTCGGACAAACTGGACCTAAAGTAGGTTCATTTGACGCTGGTTACGGTGCAGGTTATTTAGCACGTATCGTTGGCCATAAAAAAGCGCGTGAAATTTGGTACCTATGCCGTCAATACGATGCACAAGAAGCATTGGATATGGGCTTAGTAAATACAGTTGTTCCTCTAGAAAGATTAGAAGACGAAACTGTTCAATGGTGTGAAGAAATGCTTTCTAAATCACCTACTGCATTACGCTTCTTAAAAGCGTCATTCAACGCAGACACAGATGGTTTAGCAGGTCTTCAACAATTCGCTGGAGATGCAACTTTACTTTACTACACAACAGATGAAGCAAAAGAAGGTCGCGACGCATTCAAAGAAAAACGCGAACCAGACTTTGGGCAGTTCCCACGTTTCCCGTAAGTGCTGGATATGCAAAATAAATACTTCAAGTAATCGTCAACAAAAGACAGCTCAAAAAAGTTGTCATTTTAAGCTGTCCTCCAAGGGCAGCTTTTTTTATCAACATATACAACCAGGGGGTGAAAAAATGATACCAAACTGGCTTTTACAACGTAGCCTATTAACACCTGAGCGGATTGCACTTAGCTTTGAAGAAGAACAGTGGACGTTTAAAGAAGCGAATGATAAAGCACATATTTTAGCGAAAAAGTTAACTGCAAATGGCGTAAAGCCGCGATCAAGGGTAGCTATTTATGCACCATCCCATCCCGATATTATTTGGATGATGTATGCTTGTATGCATTTGCAATGTGAAATGGTACTATTAAATTTACGATTAACAGACAAAGAACTAGCTTATCAAATTGATGATGCGGCAGTTGATTTTATTTTAGTAGAGGACTTACTAGTGGGGAAATTGCCAGTAAATAAAGTGCCATCATTGACTTTTAATGAAATTTATACAAGTCATGAAGAGGGATTCATTCTTGCAAACGAGTGGGATGATGATCAAACGATGACAATCATGTATACATCGGGTACAACTGGATATCCAAAAGGAGTTCGTCAAACGGTAGGGAATCACGTTTCAAGTGCTACTTCCTCCGTTTATAATATGGGTTTAGTAGAAGATGATTGTTGGCTTTGTACAATGCCATTATTTCATATTAGTGGATTTTCCATGCTAGCTAAATCATTATTGCATGGTGTCGAAATTAAACTCTATCCTAAATTTAGTGTTAAAGAAATAGTAAACGAATTATTAGCAGGTACTGTAACAAGAATGTCTGTTGTTTCTGTCACTTTAGAAAGAATTATATCGGAGTTGGAAGCTAGAAATGCTAAAGTTTCTCCAAAGTTTTTAACAATGCTTGCAGGAGGCGGGCCGGTTCCAATCGATTATTTGAAGAGGGCGGAACAACTTGGGCTTAATGTTTCCCAAACATACGGAATGACAGAAACATCTTCACAAACAGCAACTTTATCAAGTACAGATGCATTGCGTAAATTAGGATCTGCGGGTAAAGCACTCTTTTTCAATCAAATCCGTATCGATGGTGCAGAGAAAGCTTTTGATCAAGGTGAGATTTTAATTCGTGGTCCTCATGTAACACCTGGATATATAGGCAGATTTTCAGATAAGTCTTCTCAGGAAAATGGCTGGTTACACTCAGGAGATATTGGTTATTTAGACGATGAGGGTTATTTGTATGTCGTTGATCGCCGTTCAGATTTAATCATTTCTGGTGGTGAGAATATATATCCTGCGGAGATTGAAAATGTGCTCGTCTCACATGATGCTGTGCGTGAAGCTGGTGTATGTGGAGTAGAGAATGAAAAATGGGGGCAAGTACCAAATGCATTTGTTGTTTTAAAAGAAAGAGTAAATGTAGATGAATTGCTCGCGTTTTGCAGGGGACATTTAGCCAATTATAAAGTACCACATCAAATTTATATCGTTAGTGAATTACCTCGTAATGGTTCAAATAAGTTATTGCGAAGAAAATTAAAAGAATTATTAAACAAAGAATAAACTCAAGATTGAAATTAATTAAACCATCTATGATGATTAATATCATAGATGGTTTAATTTTTATTAATAGCATTGATTTTAGGCGAATTCAGCAGTTTTCATATGTATTTTAATTGGTTTAAATGAATTAATTTCCATTATGTTGTATAATTTTATTATTTGTGAGAGGAAGTTAATAAATATGACAAAAGATTTTCAACAGATTGTTATTCCTGAGTCTGTTATTGGTGGTGTCACAATTTGTCCTTCGTTCAAATTGCCATTTAATGAGGGTGCTGTAACTGGCATATACTCTGATGTAGAACAAATAGAATATATTGTACAACAACTCCAATACAATAATCAAATAAACTTTCATTTTAGAAAAGAAGGGTGCTACGAACGATTAACAGTAATGGAAAGCCTGAAGTTTGAAAGGGCTTTATATAATTCAAATGCGGTACTCGAGGATGTTCTTAAAATTACTGGTTTGATGGATAAAGAAAGTGTGAAAATCAAGGATTTAAATGATGTACAAGTTCAAAGAGTTCGGTTTGCCAAATTATTAATGCATGAGCAACCTATACATATTTTAGAAGAGCCTTTTCAAAATCTAGATGTAGAAACTAAACGTATTGTCGAAATTGTCATTACAACATTAAAGGAAAAAGGATATATTGTATATTTATTGGCGAATAACTTAGAAGATCTGCTGAGTTCATCAGATCAACTATATCGTCTGGATACAACGGGATTAGAACCATTGGATTTACAAGAGGAGAGAAAAGAATTCGAGAAAACACCTGAAACTGAAAATCAGCTAATTAAATTAGAGAAAATTCCTACCAAGCTGAATGATAAATTCATATTATTTAATCCACCTGAAATTGACTATATTGAAAGTGTAGATGGAGTAGTGAATGTATATGTCAGTGGAGATGCATTTCCATGTACCTTAACACTTAATGATCTCGAACACCGTCTAGTTCCATTTGGTTTCTTCCGTTGTCATCGGTCATATATTGTAAACTTACAAAAGGTTAGAGAAATTGTTACATGGACTAAAAATAGCTATAGCTTAATATTATCTGGTAATGAAAGAACACATGTTCCTTTATCTAAAAGTAAGTTAGTCGAATTAAAGAAAATAGTCGGAATATAAATTATTTCTCAGGAAATAATCGTCCTCCATTCACACATAATTTGATATCATTCACCATCATATAACTCCATTCACCCGATATATAATGCACGATCATGAAGCCTCTTGTATTCTTAGGTCAAGATCGAATACAGGGGGAATACTAATGGAAACGATAATTGAAGTAAAACATTTAGAAAAGAGCTTTCAAAAGGAGAAGGCAATCCGAGATGTTTCTTTTGAAATTAAAAAGGGGGAAATATTTGGTTTCCTTGGACCAAGTGGGTCGGGTAAAACAACGACGATAAAAATTTTAACTGGGCAACTTACTGCATCTGGAGGAGATGTACGCGTCTTTAATAGTGATGCGAGAGCATTGCAACAACCTGCAGCACGTAGTCGATTTGGAATCTTAACAGATAATAGTGGTTTATATACGAGGATTTCAATTGAAGAAAACCTCCTATTATATAGTAAATTATATAATTTACCTGATTCATCAGTTGAAGAGGCGCTCAAGTTTGTTAATTTATATGAAGAACGTAAGAAACGTGTTAATACTTTATCAAAAGGGATGATACAACGCGTTACATTAGCACGTGCTATTCTACATAAACCAGAATTGTTATTTTTAGATGAGCCAACTTCTGCGCTGGATCCAGTGAACACTAATCATATTTATGCTGGATTACGTAAATTAAATGAGATGGGAACGACAATTTTCTTAACGACGCATGATATGACAGAAGCTGAGGTACTTTGTAATCGTGTAGCTTTTTTGGATAAAGGGACTATACGTGCAATTGGATCACCAACCGACTTAAAACGCCAATTTGGAGATGACTCGTTAACAGTTGAACTATTAGATGGTAAAAAGGAAATAATTGGTAAAGGAGCAGAAGATGCTAAACAAATGTTTGAATGGATGCAAAATAATCAAGTAGAACGTATATCTACTAATGAACCGAGTTTAGGGGATATTTTCGTACAAGTAACGGGGAGGGAACTACTATGAACACATCAGTTAAAAGAATCCAAGCAATATTAGTGAAAGACTACAAGGAGTTTTCGCGTAATATAGCGGTATCATCAATGATCTTTTTACCGCTAATTTTAGCAGCTATGTATGCTCGAATGGGTGTCGATACAATTCAAGGGTACTTTATGTCGATTAACATTACATTTTCAATGGTAGCCACTTACGTCCAATGTTGCTTGATTGCTGAAGAGAAAGAGAAGAATACGCTGAGGAGTTTAATGTTATCTCCAGCATCGACTTCTGAAATCCTAATTGGTAAAAGTACATTAACATTTATATCAACTATGCTTATTGTAGGGGGATGTATGTATTTCTCAGGGTATATGCCAGGGAATTTAGTAGTGATGGCATTAGCACTAATGTTATCAGCAGTATTTTATATAGCTGTCGGAACATTTTTAGGCCTTTTTGCTAAGTCCGTAATGGAATCGTCTGTGATTGTATTACCCGTACTAGCTATATTTTCATTAGGACCTATGGGGATGGCGTTCATTGAAAATTATCCTATATTGAAAGTTGTCGAATGGCTTCCAAGTGTTCAAATTATTCTTTTGGGAGAGCTACTTGAAAAAAGTTATGCTTTAGGGGATTTGATTAAGCCATTTGCAGTGATTATTGGATGGATTATAGTAGCAGCTATAGCTACAGTGGTTACCTTTAAAAAACGAATGGTGGATTAGTTGGGTAAATACTTGGTAATAAAGTGAAAATTAAAAACCCGTGCATAGAGCCATTATACGGACTCTTTGTACGGGTTTATTTTTTGTTTAACACATATTATTTTGATTCATGCAAAGCCTTTTTTAATGTCTCGATATCTTTTTTCATTAAAGTAAAGTATGTTTCATCGTTTTTAATGTCCTCATCTGTAAGAACACTTAAATTGTGAAGAGTAAGTGGTTCTGCACCTACTTCTTTTTGGATGACTTCTGCTAACTTAGAAGAAACATTTTGTTCAAACAGGATATAGTGAATATGATTCTCTTTTGCTTGATCTACAATTTTCGTTAATTCTTTTTGAGAGGGTTCGTCTTGGGAATTCAACCCGGCTACGGAAATTTGAGTTAATCCGTATGTCCCAGCAATGTAGCCAAATGCAGAATGAGATACAAAGAATGTTTTAGAAGGGGCATTATCTGCCATTTCTTTGAATTCTTTATCTAAATCTTGAAGCTCTGAGATTAAAGACTTGTAATTTTTTTCAAATTCTTCTTTATGATTTGGTTGAGTTTTTACTAAAGCGTCTTTAATAGAAAGTGCTAAATCTTGGCTGATGATAGGTGAAAGCCATACGTGAGGGTCAATATCACCATGTGCATGATCATGATCTTCTTCTTCAGCTTCATGTTCATGTGCAACACTTGTACTAACGTCTAGTTTTTCTTCGGATACATTAGCGGCAGTTTCAATAAGTTCTACATTTTCATTTTTTAATGTTTTTTGGGCATTTTCAACGAAGCCTTCTAAACCTAAACCAACATAGAAAAATAAATCCGCATCTGCTAAATTCATCATATCCTTTTGAGTTGGGTCAAATGAATGTTCATTTGATCCAGGAGGATAAATTGAATTAACTTCAACATGACTACCGCCAATCCGTTCTGCAAAGTAAGTTAAAGGATAAACAGTTGTGTAAATAGAAAGTACGTCTTTATTACTTTTATCCTGATTTACTTGGTCATCTGCATTACAGGCAACGGTAAATAAAGCGAGTATAGCAATTAAAAATATAGATAGAGTCTTTTTCATATAAGCACCCCTTAAATAGTAATCATTACGATTTGTTCTTTCGACATGTTTTATCATACAAGAGTTTATAAAAAAACACAATAAAAAAAGCCCCGAAATTAATCTTTTTTCGGTGGCCATTCTTCTGGTACAGGGTCATATCCACCTGGATGTAGTGGATTACAGCGTAAAATGCGACGGATTGCTAGGTAAGCGCCTTTAAAAGCACCGTGTTTTTCAATCGCTTCCAACCCGTAATTTGAGCATGTTGGGTAGAAGCGACAAGATGGTGGAGTCAAAGGTGAAATCGCTTTTTGATAAATGCGAATAAGGAATTTGAAAATATACTTCATTTACTTTTCTTCTTTCTCGGCAGTATAAAAAGGCTGCGTTGGTTTAGGATCAATCGTTTTATGTGAATCTTTTTGGTTGTTTTTTGCGATATAGTAAATTAAATAACTTGCTAAAGCTACTGTCAAAATAACAACAGGCATTATGGCAATCCAAGCAATCGACATTTATTTCACCTCAATGATTTCTTCATGTTTATTTTACTTAAAATAGCGGTATATTAACAGTATAGTGCTTAAAACAGAAAGAGGAGTGTGAAAGTTTTATGTCAGCTTTACAAAATGAATTAAATCAACTAGTAGCTTCATGGTCGGTGCTTTATACAAAATTACATAACTACCATTGGTATGTGAAAGGACCATCTTTCTTTACGCTACATGAGAAATTTGAGGAATTGTACAATGAAGCCGCAACTCATTTAGATGAAATCGCTGAACGAATATTAACTTTAGGTGGACAGCCTGTAGCAACATTAAAAGAGCATTTGGAAATTTCGAATGTAAAAGAAGCGACTGGTAACGAATCAACAAACGAAATGGTTGAAACTGTTATTAGCGATTTTGAGATCATGATGAAATCCTTAAAATCAGGAATGGATGAAGCTGCAAAAGAAGAAGATGACATGACGGAAGATTTATTAAATGCTACCTATCAAAGTCTTGATAAACATGTTTGGATGTTAAAAGCATTCTTGGGTTAATCTAAATAATATTAAAGTAAAGTCAGTAGTTTTTGCTATTGGCTTTTTCTTTTGCCTACAAAATGAAATAACATATTTTGTGTCGAATAACTGACATTTACTAAAAATACCCATTTTATTCACTGGCAATTACTGATTACATTTTCTATTTAAGTTAATATAAGGGTAACAAACGCAATGGAGATGATTTTATGAAATCAGGCACAGGAATAGCCGTTGGCCTTTTGTTTATTGGAGCAATACTTGGGGGAGTATGGCTTACAAAAGCATTCTTTGTTGAAGGTTTAGATGCAACAGAAATGGTAACAGCGAGTGCGAAAAGTTCAAATGATAAAAATCTTTCTTATAATCCTCCAAGTTTAGACGATGTACCAGAGGGAGAGATGGGTGAGTCCATTCTCTTTGGATATGAATTAGTAAATGATACTAACAACAAAGCAGAGCAATATGTAGGAAACAATTTAACTTGTACAAGTTGTCATGCTGGAGCGGGATTAGATGAGAACTCTTCTTCATTAGTTGGAATGACTGCTGTTTATCCGCAGTATATTGAACGTTCTGGAGGTATTGTAACGATAGAAGAACGTATTAATGGTTGCATGGTCAGAAGTATGAATGGGAAGAAGTTTGAAGCAAATAGTGATGAACTTGAAGCAATTGTATCTTATTTTAAATATATTTCTAAAGATATTCCAGTAGGTGCAGATATGCCTTGGCGTATGAACAATTCAATGGAAAATGTACCTGTTCCAAGTGTTGCTAATGGTGAAGAAATCTATCAAAAATCATGTATTACATGTCATGCTGCAGATGGAGCTGGCACTGGTCCAAATACTGGCCCTGCATTATGGGGAGAAGATTCTTTTAATGATGGAGCGGGTTTAGCACGTCTTTCAAAACTTGCAGGATATGTAAAAAATAATATGCCAGCTGGTGGTGAAGGAACTCTAACTGATCAAGATGCATCAGATTTAGCGGCATTCATCTTATCTCAAGACCGTCCAGTATGGGCTAATCACGATAAAGACTGGCCAAAAGGTAATCGACCAAAAGATATTATGGATAAAGAAAATCGTCAAAAAGTGAAAGATGGTACGATTGATTGGAAAGCTATGCTAACAACTAAACAATAAATCTTAGTTGCTCACATGGGGTTGACGACAAAAGGAACAATTGGCGCACATACCGCATTAACATTGGATTGTGAGGAACGAATTCAAAAAATAATTGAAGCTGGTCGTTTTATCAATCCAGATATTTTAGTTATTTGCCATGGTGGACCAATTGCTGAACCAGCAGATGCTGAATATGTGATCAACAAAGTGGAAGGTATTTGTGGTTTCTTTGGAGCTTCAAGCATTGAACGTTTTGCTGTTGAAAAAGGAATTAGAGAACAATCAGAAGCTTTCAAGAATATTCGTTCTTAATTTGTCATGAAAGTTAATGACAGTATTTAAATGACGTCTTGTTAATAATTAATTCTGGTTAAGTTCTTTTTCATAAAAGCTAATTAGAAACTGAACTTACTATTGCTAAAAATCAAAAGCAACCTTTCTCGAGTTTAATACTGAAGTAGCTATTTTAAATGCCTTTTTGAGGACTAATAAGAGCATGTTTTGAACAATCTACGTTCATAACATGCTCTTTTTTAGTTCGTTTAGGGGTTTCTACAGTGATTAACTATAAACTTATGCAGATGGTTATTATCTAATTGCTTTTCATGTTTTTGTTTATTAAATTTCGGATTCAATTCACTCCACACATCAAATTTATTTCCATCTAAATCAGCAAAGACAAAGTTTCTACGTGTATGTCCTTTATTTGCATATATTACCGACTTCCATTTTACTGTTCTATAAAAACGCTATGAATTTTTTCTAATGCAGTTAATCCATTATGAGTTTATAAAAAATAGGTTCAATTAGATAAAAGGATTAGAAATAGAAAAAAGTGAAAGAATAGTAAGGTGGAATGAAATTCATCAATAAAGGAGACAAAAAATGCAAGATATAAAATTAGCAGTAATTTATTACAGTATGGATGGCACTAACTAGCGATGGGCTGAAGAAGGTGCAAACAGCAGTGAATTCAAGCAAAGCATACAGTAACAGTTGCAGAATGGGTAAAGAAAGCAAATCAAAAAGGGCGTTGAACCAAAATTTCAACATTTTGTTGGAGAAGGATTTAGATCTTTGTACTAAAATTTTACTCGCATCAATATGAAATTTAATATAGAAAGGCTTAAAAAATGGATATCTTCCTAGCAATTTTACCTGCTTTATTTTGGGGAAGCATTGTGTTATTTAATGTTAAACTTGGCGGAGGACCCTATAGTCAAGTACTAGGGACAACCCTAGGTGCACTTCTTTTCTCCATAGGTATTTATATTTTTGTGAAACCGGTGTTAACACCGGTAGTTATCGGTGTAGGAATTGTATCAGGTTTATTTTGGGCATTAGGACAAGTAAATCAATTAAAAAGTATTGATATAATGGGCGTTTCTAAAACAATGCCCATTTCTACAGGGTTGCAATTAGTTTCCACTACTTTGTTTGGAGTAATTGTGTTTCATGAATGGTCCACTACGATGTCGATTGTATTAGGTGTTCTTGCACTTATTTGTATCATTACTGGAGTCGTACTCACATCACTTCAAAACGAGGAAGAGAAACAAAAAGCAGAAGCAGGGAATTTTAAAAAGGGAATATTGATTTTACTTGTTTCAACCTTTGGTTATTTAGTTTATGTAGTAGTGATACGCTTATTTGATATAAATGGATGGTCTGCTTTATTTCCTCAAGCAATTGGAATGGTTCTAGGTGGTATTTTATTGACATTTAAGCATAAACCATTTAACAAATATGCAATTCGCAATATTATTCCAGGTTTAATCTGGGCAGCTGGAAATATGTTTTTATTTATTTCTCAACCCCGCGTAGGTGTAGCAACAAGTTTTTCCCTTTCTCAAATGGGAATTGTAATTTCGACGTTAGGTGGAATATTTATATTAGGTGAGAAGAAAACAAAACGTCAATTCATTGCTATTATCATTGGGATTGTTTTAATTATCGCGGCTGGAATTATTTTAGGAATTGCAAAAGGATAGGAGAGCTAAGTTATGTATCCAGATTTAAAAGGAAAAGTTGTTGTCATTACAGGTGCCTCAACGGGACTGGGAAAAGCGATGGCAATTCGCTTTGGAGAAGAAAAAGCGAAAGTTGTGATTAATTATCGCTCTAATGAAGCAGATGTAAATTCTGTAGTGGAAGAGATTAAAAAAGCAGATGGAGAAGCCATTGCGATAAAAGGTGATGTTACAGTTGAATCGGATGTTATAAATTTAATTCAGTCAGCTGTGAAAGAGTTTGGTACGCTCGATGTGATGATTAATAATGCAGGTATAGAAAATCCAGTAGCTTCACATGAGATGCCCTTAAATGATTGGAATAAAGTAATCAATACGAATTTAACAGGTGCATTTTTAGGAAGCCGAGAAGCAATCAAATATTTTGTCGAGCATGATATTAAAGGTACCGTTATCAATATGTCTAGTGTTCACGAGAAAATTCCTTGGCCATTGTTTGTGCACTATGCTGCTAGTAAAGGTGGTATTAAGTTAATGACAGAAACATTAGCTTTAGAATATGCCCCAAAGGGAATTCGTGTAAATAATATTGGGCCAGGAGCTATCAATACGCCAATTAATGCTGAAAAATTTGCTGACCCAGAAAAACGTGCTGATGTTGAAAGTATGATTCCGATGGGGTATATTGGAAAACCGGAAGAAATTGCAGCGGCAGCAGCATGGCTTGCCTCCTCCCAAGCAAGCTATGTAACAGGGATTACATTATTTGCTGATGGTGGGATGACTTTATACCCATCCTTCCAAGCTGGACGTGGATAAAGTAGTTGATTAAAGATTCAGTACTATTGAATAAGTGCGGCTACCTTATAAGCTCTTATTGTAGATTAAGTAGTGTGCACAGAATAATTATTCAATACGCAGGCAGAACTAGACAAGGACGAATTGTAACGTGGACTCTAAAAAATCGCGCCAAGTATAGGATTCTTCAGCTGTTCATTCAACTAAACATGACATGGTCAAAGATGTACGAAAAAAGACCTGCCCAGGTATACTTTTCATTTAAAGGGTTAGGTGTGAATCGGAAAGAATGGAAAAATCAGAAAAACGATCAAACTAGTTGATTGGAGTGCAGGCGGAGACCCCTTGGGGAACTAGCGAACATCTTGAGACCTCGTAGGAGCGTTAGTGACGAGGAGGCTCAAGGTCCGTCCCCAGGAAAGCATCCGCCGGAATGGAAATTAACGGGATCGAAGAAAAAGCCATGTCAGAAACGATTAATCGTTTCCGCCATGGCTAAAATTCATTTTACGGACTTTTTCAGTGCCCTCCGAAATGATGGGAGCTAATTCGTACTTTTATTAATGTTAGGAGAAGTCATTTTTCTTTTCACAAAGAAGTAAACTGACCTTATCATTTTATCCAATATTGGTCCTTTTAATATAATCATATATTAAGGTACAATAGCGAATAATTCTGAAAATATTTGTGAAAAGAATAGAGGCTAACATGAATAATACATATAATACAACGACCATTAGCCAATTCTTTCTTTGGGTTGGAGCTTCTGTATCGATTGCAGAAATTGTTACAGGCTCACTATTAGCCCCACTAGGTTTAACGAAAGGGATTCAGGCAATTATTCTGGGTCATGTAATCGGGGCAACTATATTATTTTTATCCGCGTGGATTAGTGCGAATAGTCGTGTAACAGCTTTACAAGCAACGCGTATTTCCTTTGGTACATATGGCTCTTATGGTTTAACAATTTTGAATATGCTACAACTTGTTGGCTGGGCTTCGGTAATGATTGCAACAGGTTCAATTGCATTAAATGGTATTTCTAAAGAGTTATTTGCATTTGATTTTCAAGCACTGTGGAGTATTTTAATCGGTACTATTCTTGTGATGTGGGTATTATTTGGTTTGAAGAAAATTTCAAGGCTGAATATTGTTGCAGTGACGATATTATTTGGTTTTACGATTATTTTAACTTCCGTTATTTTTGGTGGAGGAGGAGTTGGGACAGTACCCGATGCAACGATGAAATTCAGTACAGCTGTAGAGTTGAGTGCAGTTATGTCTCTTTCATGGTTACCTTTGATTGGAGACTATACACGCCATGTGAAACATCAGAAAATGGGTACAATAATGAGCGTACTAGGTTACAGTCTAGGAAGTACATTTATGTTTATCATCGGACTTGGTGGTAGTCTTTACGTTGGTTCATCTGATATTAGTGAGATTTTGATGGCGAGCGGTCTAGGTGTAGTCGCACTATTGATTGTGTTATTATCTACTGTCTTAACAACATTTTTAGATTCGTATTCTGCAGGTATTAATTTTAAAAATTTTGTTCCAAGAGCCAATGAGCGTTATGTTTCGGTTCTATTCACGGTTCTAGCAGTGGTAATTGCAATTGCCTCAAGTGTATCTGCATATGAGGACTTTTTGTATTTCATAGGTTCTGTCTTTGCACCGCTATATGGTATTTTGTTTGCTGATTATTATTTATTAAAGCGTCGACATATTGATCCACAAAAGAAATGGTCTTGGCAAAGTTCACTTCTTTGGTTAGCGGGTGTAGTAGTTTACCATGCTTCACTAAAGTATCCAATTCTTCTAGGACACACACTTTGGGTATTAGTTGGAATCTTTGCCATAAGAATAATCATGATGACAATTACAGAGAGAGTTAAAGGTACTAGTAAAGCACAATTAATAGAAAGATAAATGAAGGGATAGAATCAATATGACAGTTTCCAGAGCATTAACAATCGCAGGATCAGCAGCGCGCGGTGGAGCAGGGATTCAAGCAGATATCAAAACTTTTCAGGAGCTAGATGTGTTTGGTACATCAGCTATTACGGCTATTGTGGCAAAAAATCCTCACACAGGACAAGGGATTTTCCCGCAATCAGTTGAAGCGATTGAGGCACAAATTCACACGATTTTAGAAGATATCGGTGCAGATGCAATTAAAACAGGAATGCTTTTCACACATGAAATAATAATAAATGTGGTTAAGTGGATTCAACGATCCGGTGTGAAAAAAATTGTTGTAGACCCTGTAATGATTGGGAAAATCGGTTCCGCATTATTAAAAGAAGATGCTATGGAAGCGATGCGTACGCAACTAATTCCTCTAGCAACGATCATCACACCGAATATGCCAGAAGCTTCTTATTTACTAGACGGCATGGAGTTAAATTCTGTAGAAGATTTAAAAGTAGCGGCAAAGAAATTACACGAATTAGGACCACGATATGTACTTGTTAAAGGCGGGCGATTAGAAGGCCCTGCAATTGATGTATTATATGATGGTGAACAATTCTATTTGTTGGAGGCGCCACGATTCGATACAATCCATACAAATGGTGCGGGCTGTACATACTCCGCAGCAATCACAGCGGGTTTAGCAAAAGGTCAAGCTGTACCAGAAGCTGTTATTGAGGCGAAAAAATTCATCTCAGCAGGCATCCGCCATTCATTTGGTTTTAAACAAGGTGTAGGTCCTACTTATCATGCGGCTTATGGCAAATATGGTGAAACGGACTGCACGGTTACAATTGAAAGTTCAGAGCTTTCTACGAATTACGATGAAAGATAGTTCCCTTGGATATGTAAATATTACAATGGATTTTTTGCATGCATTTAATAATATCTTGGAATTTCCGATACTATTAAAGATAAGGGAGTGATACTAATGGATATTAACTCTATGATGTCAATGGATCTTGCACAGCTTCAACAAACCGTACAAATGAGCGTTTTGCAAAATTCGATGAATATGCAAGCGACAGCAGCTGTACAGCTATTAGAAGCAATGCCAGAGCCTGCTCAAGCGGCGCACCCTTATAAAGGGGCAACTATTGACGTCCAAGTCTGATTTGCTTAAGCCGCGTACTTCAACTTTGTGGTACGTGGTTTTTTTTATTGGGTTGAAAAAATTCTAATTACGAGTTATATAACTGAAAAATTTGACTACTATATGTTGGAAATATAAAATTAGAATGTAATTATGTTTGAAACAATATGAAGTGAAAAGAGGAGTGTGCTAAATGGCTATTAATGTGTATCTTAATTTTAATGGAAATTGTCGCGAAGCAGCGGAGTTTTATGCAGAGGTTTTTAACACAGAGAAACCAGAAATTATGACTTTTGGTGATTCGCCACAAAATCCTGAATATACTTTACCAGAGGAAGCAAAAGATTTAGTCATGCATACTCGACTAAACATACTTGGAAGTAATGTTATGTTTTCGGATGTTTTCCCTGGTTCTCCTTTTATATTAGGGAATAATGTTAGCTTAGCCGCTGTTAGTGACAATGAAGAAGAACTTAAATCTGCTTTTGAAGCACTAAAAGTTGGCGGTAAAGTTGGTATGGAGCTACAAGAAACATTTTGGAGCAAATGCTATGGAAGTTTAAAGGATAAGTTTGGTATCGAATGGCAATTTAGCCATGAGGGTGAAGAAGCTTAATATATTGGTATTAGATAAAACTTTTTGCAGTACTGTCCAGGCCTTAATAAGATGAATAAAAGAACATTGTATAAACAACAGCAACTGTTTGAATTTTAGAACAGTTGCTTGCTCTTTATAAAATATATTTTGGCACATTAATATGGTTTATCTAAATAATATCAAATTTTTTTGAAATAGTAGTTGAAAATAGAACCCCTCCATTTTAAACACCCCATTGAATAAATCATTTATATCTATAATAAGAAGCATACACTTTGCTATTAGTATACAGAAATACTAATATTCTATCGAAAATTCAATCAATAATTTATATTCAACATAAATCCTTTTTTAAATTACATGTAAATAATATTATGAATATTTGTATTACATTATGGTAAGATGGTGATACAACTGAATAATGTGTAGAATTGGGTGCACTATTTTCAATAGATAGCTGCTTAAAAGGGAAATCGGTTAGAATCCGATGCTGTCCCGCAACTGTATGTAGGAGCAAACTTTTAGATCCACTGTTAGAACTGTAATGGGAAGGGAAAAGTGAGCGATGATGACAAGCCAGGAGACCTGCCTAGTTTAGTACACACCAAAAACCTACGTGGATAGGAGGTGTTATGTGATAATGAATAGAAACCCTATTTATATGATCACTGTACGACAGCGTATTAGAGAAAGCGTTTGGACTAATGAGGATTTAGAAGCGATTAAAACTTCTGTTTCTCTGTTTAGAAACGTTTATTCTAGTATGTATTGTCGAAACAGGGAACATATTAATTAATCATAAAAACATCTTTTATTAATTGATAAAAGGTGTTTTTTTATTGAACAGATAAGGGGAATATGAATGAATATTGAAGAGTTTAAATTACAGTTAAAATCGAGGGTGATGCTCTCACAAGTAACAGATACAGTTTGTACTTTATTACAGGCGAAGAACGTGATTGAAAGCTCCATTGAAAATTGTGAAATTGAAAATATTGAAGAAGAATTAGGAAAGCTAGAAAAGGCTTATACAAGTGTATATAACGAACTTGTATATTACCCACATGATTTGATTGAAGCTAGTATTGATTAAAAGATGAAAGTGTAACTAATAATTATACTAAAAAAACTGTATTTAACGGTTTGGTAATCATATAAAATATAATTATTTTTATATTTAGAATATACTGAACAATTTATAGTTTGTGTGTTATAGTAAGTGAACAATTGAATATCGTGTAGGCTAAGGTGCGCTATCTTAAATAGATAGTCGCTTAAAAGGGAAATCGGTTAGAATCCGATGCTGTCCCGCAACTGTATGTTGGAGCAAACTTTAAAATCCACTGTTAGATTTGTGATGGGAAGGAAAAGTAAGCGATGATGACAAGCCAGGAGACCTGCCTTAGTTTAGTACACACCAAAAAACCTACGCGGATAGGAGGTGTTAGAGAGATTTTTTCAAGGATTATTATATCCTAGTACGATAAGCGAATTTGAAAGGGAATAGTGTGTCATTTTTTATTATTCCTGATTTTTTTCGATATTTACTATATTAAAAATCATCAACCACCTTTTAATGTTTTTCATTAATTGGTGGTTTTTTATTGAATTGGAGGATTGAAAGATGAAAAGTACAGTTATTGGATATCCATATATCGGGCCTAATCGTGAATGGAAAAAAACTATCGAAGCTTTTTGGTCAAAAGAAATAAGTGAACAACAATTCGAAGCTCAGATGAAAGAGTATAGATTAGCAAATATTCAAGTTCAGCTAGATGCAAAGATTGACTTAGTAACCGTAGGTGATTTTACATACTACGATCGTATGTTAGATTTAGCAGCAATGTTTGGAATTATTCCTGCACGTTATAAATGGAATTCAGATTTAGTATCTCTAGAAACTTACTACGCTATGGCACGTGGAAATCAATCTGCTTCTGCAAGTGAAATGACAAAGTGGTTTAATACGAACTATCACTATATTGTACCTGAGTATGAAGGACAAACTTTAAAATTATTGAACAATAAACCATTGCGCTATTATTTAGAAGCGAAGGAAAACTTTAATACAGAGCTAAAGCCTACAATTATAGGCCCAGGGACATTTTATTTTTTAACAAAAGAAGTTGCAACGCTGAATAAGCCGTCATATTTACTTCAGTTAATCAAAGTCTATAGTCAACTATTGAGTGAACTTTCTGCAGCAGGTGCAAAATGGATTCAAATAGAAGAACCGATTCTATCAACTTCTTTATCTAAGGATGATATGGAACTAATCTCAGAAATATATGAACAACTAAACACTGTAAATTACTCTAGTAAATTGCTGCTGCAAACATATTTCGAGTCAGTAGAATGGTATGAAGAATTGATTAAATTACCTGTAGAAGGCATCGGGCTAGACTTTGTACATGGTCTAGAAGAGAATATTTCTAATATCAAAAAAATTGGATTTCCAAAAGATAAGGTTCTAGCAGCGGGAATTATTAATGGTCGTGACATTTGGATTACTCCTTTACAACAATCATCTGAAATGCTAATTGAATTAGAAAGTTTAGTTTCCCCTAATCATCTGTGGATTCAGCCATCATGTAGCCTAATGCATGTGCCAGTAAGTCTAACAGCAGAAACGAAATTATCAAAAGAGTTATATGAAAACTTAGCATTTGCTAATGAAAAGTTACAAGAGTTGGCTATTTTGAAAAACGCTTTGACAAATAATCGTGATGCGGATCAAGAGGCCTTCGAACAAAACAGATTAACTAGAGAATTGCTAAATAGCAGCTCAGTACGTCAACAAGGAGAAGTCCAGAAGAATATTAAAAGGTTGAGTGAAATTCAAATAACTCGTCAATCATCATATGCTATTCGAAAAGATCGTCAGCAAAAGATTTTACAATTACCAGACTTTCCGACAACAACAATTGGTAGCTTTCCGCAAACAGCTGAAGTGAAGCGCAATCGTTCACAGTTGAAAAAAGGACTAATTGATAAGGAACAACATGATGATTTCATAAAAAAAGAAATAAATAAATGGATTACGTACCAAGAAGAACTAGAACTTGATGTTTTAGTTCATGGTGAATTTGAAAGAACAGATATGGTTGAATACTTTGGAGAAAAGCTTGTTGGATTTGCATTTACAGAAAAAGCATGGGTCGTTTCATATGGATCACGTTGCGTTAAACCACCAATTATTTATGGAGATGTTAAGTGGGAAAAACCAATGACGCTCGATGAAACAGTGTACGCACAATCGTTAACAACTAAACCTGTTAAAGGTATGTTGACAGGGCCAATTACGATTTTAAATTGGTCATTTGTTCGTGATGATGTTCCACGTAGTATTGTAGCTCAACAAATTGCCTTGGCACTACGTCAGGAAATTGAAGCATTAGAGACTGCTGGTATTCGTATTATTCAAGTCGACGAACCTGCACTTAGAGAGGGTTTACCATTAAAGTCCTCAAAACATGATGCTTATTTGGACTGGTCAGTGGATGCCTTTAAATTAGCTACATCAGGAGTTGAAGATGAGACGCAAATTCATACGCATATGTGCTATTGTGAATTTAATGATTTTATTGAACCAATCCATGCGCTTGATGCGGATGTTATTTCAATTGAAACATCGAAAAGTCACGGTGAAATTATTGGGGCTTTCAAAAATGCAACATATACAAATAGTATTGGTTTAGGTGTGTACGATATTCATAGTCCAAGAATTCCTGAAATAGATGAAATGGTTGCTGTAGTAAATGACAGTCTTGAAGTTATCTCACCAGAACAGTGCTGGATTAATCCGGATTGTGGTTTAAAAACACGAAAAACCGATGAAACTTTAGCAGCGCTTGAGATAATGGTAAAAACCGCTCAATTGTTAAGAAAACGAAGTGTACAACGTGTAAACTAAAAAAGTATCATACAAGCCTATAATCCAATTAAAATTGAATTTTGTTATAACATTGATTATTAAAAAATAAAATTGATATAAGTTACTTTAGAAAGAAAATCAAAATTTTGAATCCGCCTTTACTTAAAGATTAGTAGAGGTGGATTTTTAGGTGCTATTCATATTATTTTATCAGTGAAGAGCGTTAAGGATATTCGATGAAACAAAGTTAACCGAGGTGCTATTGATAAAAGGGTAGAAGTTACCAAGGTCATTTAAAAGGTTATTGAATGAATAAATTTAAGTGAAAAGGTATCCTCTATTATCAACAAGTGAATATTGCTATGTTTACTGGGGCGTCAAAGTATAATTGATTTAGATTAGGTTATCCTATATAAAAAAAAGGATGATATGATGAATAAACCCATTACACTTTACGTTTCGATTGCAAATCAGCGTTACTATACTTCTCCTGACGAATCACCATGGGAATTTAAACTTCAGATTGAACCACAGTATATAAAAGTTTTTGACCAACTATTTAATCAAGCGGAATATTTTGATGGGAAGAGTATATGGAGAGCTCAATTACCTTACATTCCATACCATTTAGATCAGGAAAACGATGAAGTTGATCTACGTTTAAAGAAACTATATGCACTTGTTCATGAATTTGGTGATACTGAAACGAAGCAATTAATTGAGCAAATGCCGTATTATAGTTGATTGAAAAACATACCTTCGTTACACTTAGAGCAATAGGGAGTGATCGAAGGTATGTTTACATTTACAGATTTAAACGGCAATGGTGTTGAATTATCTTTTAAAAAAAATGCTTTTAAAATAGCGCCTAAGCATGTATTAGTCTTGGCTAAATATCATAAACAGTGGTTATTAACGGATCATCCAAACCGTGGCCTTGAATTTCCAGGTGGCAAAGTAGAAGGAGACGAAACGTTAGAACAAGCTGCTGAAAGGGAAGTATATGAAGAAACAGGTGCTATCATTCATGAAATAGAATGGTTAGCAACATACTATGTTCATGATGATCGTCCATTTAGTAAAGCAGTATATGTGGCAAATGTATTGAAAATCGATGACATTCAGCAAAAATTTGAAACGAATGGAGCTGTACTGCTATCGGATGAAGAGTTACATAATTGTGATCGACTAAGCTTCTACATGAAAGATGCAGGGATGAAAAAAATGTTGGAGAAGGTGAGTGAACGTGAAGATAAATGGCTTCGTTGAAAGTAGTCGTAGTTATCCGTCTCCAAATCCACAAGTTCGTCTAACTGAAATTACATATTGGTCTGAAGGTTTGCGAGTGAAAGGATTACTTGCAGAGCCCGTAGCAAAGGGTATTTATGAAGGACTACTTTATCTAAGGGGCGGTATGCAGGGTATTGGAATGGTGCGACCTGCTCGTATTGCGCAATTTGCATCGCAAGGATTAGTTGTTTTTGCGCCGTATTACCGAGGAAATCGTGGGGGAGAAGGGCGAGATGAATTTGGTGGAAATGACCGTTATGATGCAGTGAATGGTGTCGATGTATTAAAACAATTTTGTCGTTCACATCGTATTCATATTTTCGCATTTTCTAGAGGTGGTTTGATGGCGCTTTGGACTGGAATTTTGCGAGATGATATTACCTCGATTGTGACTTGGGCAGGCGTTTCTAATCCTAAATTTACTTATGAAGAACGTATAGATATGCGTAGAATGATGAAAAGGGTAATAGGCGGATCACCTACTAAGATGCCTGAGGCTTATGAAGAACGTTCACCAATTGCGAAGATAAAGCAATTAAATGCACCAATATTAATTATTCATGGTAAAAAAGATGAAAACGTTGGAATGCATCATGCATTATTGCTTGAAGAAAGCTTAAAGGCATTTAATAAGCATGTTGAAACATGGTATTATAATGACTTTACACATTTTTTCCCTAGTGCAGTCAATCACAAAATAGTTAAGAGCGCATGTAATTGGATGAAACTCCAAAAGGGGTGAACTTATGCTAGGTTATGTAAAAATAACAGTCGACCCGGAAAAATTGAAAGTGGGAGCAAGTTTTGAGGAAACATATCTATTTTGGCAAATTCTTTGCGATGTATTTGTAAAAGAGTGTGTAGAAGTAGAGATTCAAAGTTGGCAAGAAGAAAATGGTGTCATTGAAGAGTTGGAAAAAATATCGGATGTCTCTAAAGATGAAGGTCTAATAAAAATTCAAAGAATTCCTCTAACAGATGCTAATCGTGCATTTTTTAATAATCATGCTGCTAATAAAGAGGGGAAATTAAAATGGTTCTCTATGCGCTTTTACGATGAAAATGGGAAAGGCAGAATAGAGGTTAGGGATTATGGCTTTGAGGTACGCTTTAATAAGGTCACAGGAGCACAATCTGAAGAAGTGATACAACAATTTTCTAATCCTCATACAGAGGCGGTATTTTATGATGATGATGTTGAATAAGTTGATTGGAGCGTAGCGACGAAGCAGCTTTGAGCCCGCCCGAGGAAAGCGTCCACCGTAGTGGAAATCAACGGTCTTAACAATTTGTATATATTGTAAAATAAAAAGACCACTCAGAGAGTGGTCTTTTCTAATTTGTTCGATTGATTTAAGCGATAGGACCGCCGTTTTTCACGATATCTTCTGAAACAACACCGAATTTTTTGAAGTTTTCGCGGAACATGTTAGCAAGTGCAGAAGCTTTTTGATCATAAGCTTCTTTATCTTCCCAAGCGTTACGTGGATTTAATACTTCAGTTGGGACACCTTCAATTGCTACAGGCATTTCTAAACCGAAGATAGCATCTTTTTCAGTAAAGACGTTATTTAGTTTACCATCGATTGCAGCGCGAACCATTGTACGAGTGTAAGAAAGTTTCATACGGTTACCAACACCGTACTCACCACCAGTCCAACCAGTGTTTACTAAGAAAACGTTTACTTCGTGTTCGTCGATTTTGTTACCTAACATCTCAGCATAAACTGTTGCTGGAAGTGGTAGGAATGGAGAACCGAAGCATGTTGAGAATACTGGTTCAGGTGAAGTAACACCACGTTCAGTACCTGCTAGTTTAGATGTGAAACCACTTAAGAAGTGATACATTGCTTGTTCTTTTGATAACTTACTGATTGGAGGCAATACACCAAAAGCATCTGCAGTTAAGAAGATGATTGTTTTAGGATGGCCTGCAACAGATGGATCAACAATATTTTCGATATTTTGGATTGGGTAAGCAACACGAGTATTTTCTGTTAGCGAAACATCATCATAGTTAGGTATGCGTGTTTCCTCATCCACTACTACGTTTTCTAATACAGTACCAAAACTAATTGCATTGTAAATTTCAGGTTCTTTCTCTTTAGAAAGGTTGATAGTTTTAGCGTAGCAACCGCCTTCGATATTGAATACACCGTTGTCAGACCAACCATGTTCATCATCACCGATTAGTTTACGATCTGCATCTGCAGATAACGTTGTTTTACCAGTTCCAGATAATCCGAAGAACAATGCTACATCGCCTGCTTCACCAACGTTTGCTGAACAGTGCATTGAAAGAATACCTTGTTGTGGTAATAAGTAATTCATGATACCGAAAATTGATTTTTTCATTTCTCCTGCGTATTCAGTTCCACCAATTAGGATGATACGTTTTTCAAGCGAAACGATAATGAAAGTTTCTGAGTCAGTACCGTCTACTGCTGGATCCGCTTTGAAAGTTGGAGCAGAAACGATTGTGAAGTCAGCTTCATGAGTTTCTAACTCCTCTTCAGTAGGACGAATGAATAATTGGTGTGCAAATAAGTTATGCCAAGCGTATTCATTTACTACACGAATAGCTAAACGAGATGATGGGTCTGCACCTGCAAAACCTTTAAATACAAACAATTCTTCTTTTTCTTTTAAGTAGTTTACTACTTTAGTGTATAATGAGTCGAAGATATCTGACGAAATTGGTCTGTTTACTTTACCCCAATCAATTTTGTCTTTCGAACTATCTTCTTCAACCATATATTTATCTTTAGGAGAACGACCTGTATATTTTCCTGTGACTGCCCTTACAGCACCATCAACAGTTAGGATTGCCTCACCGCGTGAAGTAGCTTTTTCTGTTAATTGTGGTACTGAAAGTTGTTCCAGAATATTATCACCTTTCAATAATTCCTTCAGTTCATTCGTAATTTCTACTGAATTCATCGTTTTACGTACCATCCTTTTTATATTATTCCTCGTATTAGAGGGGATTTATAATTCATTTCGGAAATTAGTATAACACATTTAGTTAAATAATCTATACTAATTACCATTTAATTTTCATGAAAGTTGTACTTTTTTTTAGAAATAAAAAAGGTGTTGACAACTAAGGTATAATGTTCTAATATGAGAAATTGAACGGATACTCTTATCCCGAGCTGGTGGAGGGTCAGGCCCTATGAAACCCGGCAACCTGCATTGTGATTTTATGTGATGCGCTGGTGCTCAATCTGATGCAAGGATTTGATCCTTGAACGATAAGAGTGAAAGGTGCTTATGAATTATTCCCTTCCACTCATTAGTAATAATGGGGGGAAGGGTTTTTTTATTTAAAATAGACCAATTCCTAAATTTTTGATAAGTATGTGTAATTTATGCGGTTCTATTTATATATAGTGGCACTTTCTAGAATCCTCGTGTTAAAGGCAGCAACGGCTTGGCGTTCAATCCTACTGGAAAGAACTAACATGGGTAATGAGTACCGTATCATTTCCGAGGCAATCTCGCAGATAATAGGAGGAAACCAAATGACAAACCGTCGACTGTTTACATCTGAGAGTGTAACAGAAGGACATCCAGATAAAATTTGTGATCAAATTTCGGATGCCATTTTAGATGAAATCGTTTCAAAAGACCCGAATGCACGTGTAGCGTGTGAAACTACAGTTACAACTGGTCTTGTATTAGTAGCAGGAGAAATTACAACATCAACTTATGTTGATATTCCTAAAATCGTTCGTGAAACGGTAATGGAAATCGGTTATACACGTGGTAAATATGGCTTTGATGGCGAAAACGTAGCTGTTTTAACAGCAATCGGTGAGCAATCAGCTGATATCGCATTGGGCGTTGACCAAGCACTTGAAGCACGCGAAGGTTCAATGACAGATGAAGATATTGAAGCAATTGGTGCAGGTGACCAAGGTTTAATGTTTGGATACGCATGTAACGAGACACCTGAGTTAATGCCTCTACCTATTAGCTTGGCACATAAATTAGCAAGACGTTTAACTGAAGTTCGTAAAACAAACGAGTTACCTTATTTACGTCCAGATGGTAAAACACAAGTAACAATCGAATATGATGAAAATAATCATCCAGTTCGTGTGGATACAATTGTTATTTCAACTCAACATGATCCAGAAGTAACGTTAGAGCAAATTAAAGAGGATTTACAAGCACGTGTAATTGCTCCAGTTGTACCTACTGAATTACTAGACGAGAAAACAAAATACTTCATCAACCCAACAGGTCGTTTTGTAATAGGTGGACCAAAAGGTGATGCAGGCTTAACGGGACGCAAAATTATCGTAGATACTTATGGTGGATATGCTCGTCATGGTGGCGGTGCTTTCTCTGGTAAGGATGCGACTAAGGTTGACCGTTCTGCAGCTTATGCAGCGCGTTATGTTGCAAAAAATATCGTAGCAGCTGAACTTGCTGAGCGTTGTGAAGTACAACTGGCTTATGCAATTGGTGTTGCACAACCGGTTTCAATTGCAATCGATACTTTCGGTACTGGTAAAGTAAAAGAAACAAATTTAGTTGAATGGGTTCGTGAATTATTTGATTTACGCCCAGCTGGAATCATTAAAATGCTTGATTTACGTCGCCCTATCTACAAACAAACAGCTGCTTATGGTCACTTCGGCCGTACAGATTTGAATGTTCCTTGGGAAGCTACAGATAAAGCTGCCGTTTTAAAAGAAAAAGCTGGACTTTAATTCAATCTGAAAAATTACAATAACATAAAATATCCCGAGTTACATGTTGATTATTAAGTAATCAATTGTAGTTCGGGATGTTTTTTATTATATTATAGAAGAAACTCATAGCAAGAGATTAAAAAAACCTGAGAATTCGTTTGAAAAACGATACTCAGGCATCTTGATTGAATTATTTTTGAAGTGATTTATAATATTGTCCTTTTTCGTAATACTCGTTGACAATACGGTCCATATCTTTTTTATCTTCCTCTGTTAACTCTCTAATAACTTTTGCAGGGCGTCCAAATGCTAATGTGTTTGGAGGAATTTTCTTACCTTGCGAAACGAGACTACCGGCACCTATAAATGCACCTTCGCCAATCTCAGCACCATCTAGGATAATTGAAGCCATTCCTACAAGAGCGCCTCTTTTTATAGTACAGCTATGTAATGTTACTTGATGTCCAATTGTCACATCGTCTTCTAAAATAAGTGGATATGCAGGACTTTGATGTAAACAACATAAATCTTGGATATTTACTTTGCGTCCGATAATCGTAGGTGAAACATCTCCGCGAATAACTGTATTGTAAAAAATAGATGAATCAGGTCCAATAGTAACATCGCCAGTGATAATTACGTTATCACCGATAAAAACGGATGGGTCAATAGATGGTTTTTTGTCTCTAAATGGATAAATCATCGAAAAACGCCTCATTTCAAGTTATTATGTATTATTATCGTAACAAAAGGAAGCTATGAATGGAACTGAAATCGTCAGAATACGTTAATATATACGTAGGAATTTATGAGGTGAGATAGTAATGTGGAAATGGGAAACGGATGGCCAAGCAAGAGCTGTCGCTGTAATTATACATAGTGCATACGAACATCATCGTCGTTATGCATGGTTAATCGAAAATTTAAGAACATCTGGTATTCATGTTATTTCAGGAGATTTACCTGGACATGGTGAAGAGAGTAGACATAAACGTGTGCATAGTGAAGAGTTTAAAAGTTACGAAACATTTGTTAAACAACTTATGCAAGCAGCTTTAACATATAACTTACCTGTATTTGTTGTGGGACATGGTTTAGGAGCTATATTAGGGATCCATGTTGTTGAAAAATTCAAATACGAATGTACAGGTATTATAATAACATCACCTTGGATGCATTTAAAACACCAACCATCAAAGTTATCAAATGCTTTAACAGGTCTAAGTAAACTGACAGGCAATCTGAAAATCAATCACGAAATCAATATTAAACACTTAACGAGAAGCTATGAATTTTATAAAGAGGAAAAAGATGATATTTACTATAATGATGTCATAACTGTCAATTGGTATCGTGAACTTCATGGTTTCATGAAGGGAATATCACAACAAACGGTATTTCCAAATATCCCGATTTTATTAATGACTGGTGGCAACGATAAAATAGCGGATGTATCGTATGGTAAAAAATGGCTTTCTCAACAAAGTTTATCAGAGTATCAGTATAAGGAATGGAAAGCCTGTTATCATGATTTGTTCCAAGAACCTGAACGCGAAGATATTTATGCTTATATGGAGAGCTTTATCTTTAATACATTAAAATCAGTTGGATACATCATTTAAATTTTAACGGAATTTTACAAAATTCCGTCTTTTTTTATTTGTAACCGATTTCAATTGTCATATAACACATAAGGGATATTCCAAACTTTATTGTTTTGATATATAATACATAACAATTGCTATTTCGATAGAATGAATTTTCCTTTATTAGAAACTGGCAATATATATTATTCATGGAATAACTTATTATGATCAATGGGGGACAATAGATGGAAGCCATTATTACCAGTGTTTATGAAATTTTATGGGGACCGTGGATGATCTACGGTATTCTACTTGTCGGATTATTATTTACTATATTAACAAAAGGTGTACAAGTCCGTTTATTGAAAGACATGTTTAAACAAATCTTCAGTGGGAAAGAATCTGAAGCAGGTGTATCATCTTTTCAAGCACTATCCATGGCACTATCTGGTCGTGTTGGGACAGGGAATATTGCAGGTACTGCTACTGCAATTGCATTTGGTGGACCGGGTGCAATTTTCTGGATGTGGGTAATAGCCTTCATCGGATCTGCAACCGCTTATGTAGAATCAACTTTAGCACAAATATATAAAGAGAAAAGAAATGGTGTTTATCGTGGTGGTCCTGCATTTTATATAGAGAAAAGTACAGGGAAGCGTTGGTTAGGAATGATTTTTGCGGTAGCAGCAGTTGTAGCAATGTCATTTTTACAACCAACTGTGCAGTCAAATGCTATTGCTGACTCGATGTATACTGCATTTGGTATAGAACACTGGATTTCAGGTTTAGTCGTTTGTGTTATTTTGGGTGCTATTATTTTAGGTGGCGTAAAACGTATAGCTTCAGTAGCTTCTTTTATCGTACCGTTTATGGCACTAGGGTATCTTCTTGTTGCAGCCATTATTATTGTTATTAATATTGAGAAGGTACCTGAAGTACTTTCTTTAATAATTCGAAGTGCGTTTGGTCTAGATTCTACTTTTGGTGGGATGATAGGTGCTGCAATAGCATGGGGAGTAAAACGTGGTGTTTATGCAAGTGAAGCTGGACAAGGTACAGGGCCTCACCCAGCTGCTGCTGCTGAAATATCTCACCCAGTAAAACAAGGTCTAGTACAGACGGCTTCTGTATACTTAGCTGTATTTTTAGTTTGTACTGCAACAGCATTTATGATTCTATTCTCAGGTATGTATAATGTCCAATTAGATGATGGTAAAGGTGAATATTTAGTTGAAAATGCCCCAGGGGTTATCGCAGGGACAGCCTATACGCAAGCAGCTGTAGATAGTGCATTCCCTGGTGCTGGAGTAGGCTCGGGCTTTGTTGCCATTGCATTATTCTTCTTTGCTTTTACAACGACAATGGCTTATTATTACATTGCTGAAACGAATATTGCTTATATGTTTGAAGGGAAGCGGCAGAAAGTCGGCATACGCATCGTGCAAATTATTATTCTTGCTACTACTTTCTATGGTGCCGTTCGAACATCGGATTTAGCTTGGGTTTTAGGTGACATTGGTCTTGGTCTAATGGTTTGGGTCAATATCATAGCACTATTGTTCTTGGTGAAACCGTCTATAATAGCATTAAAAGATTATGAAGAGCAGAAAAAGCAGGGAATCGATCCTCAATTTGATCCCGTTAAATTAGGTATTAAAAATGCTGAGTTTTGGGAACAAAGAAATAAAGAAAGAAAATAAGAGTTTAACTGATATCTGACTCGATTTGTCCGATAATGAAATTATGTATGCATATAAAAATGTCAAAGTTTTATAATATAGTAGAGCGTCTCTTAGTCTGACAACGACTTAAGAGGCGCTTTTTTAGGTTTACATACAATAAAAAGCACTAAAGGTACCTCAAATGCCCTTAGTACTTTTTATTGGTGTTATTTTATAAGATTCGGTAATCTTTAGCTAGGAGGCGATTTTTTGGACATTCGATTAAGTATATTAGACCAGTCACCCATTTCTGAAGGTTCCAATGCTGTCGAGGCATTGCGACAAACAACTGTTTTAGCGCAAAAGGCTGAAGAATGGGGATATTCAAGATTCTGGGTTTCAGAACATCATGATACAACAACTTTAGCGGGTTCATCGCCTGAAATATTAATATCTCATTTAGCGTCAGTAACTAAGAGCATTCGCATTGGATCAGGTGGTGTAATGCTACCACATTACTCAGCGTATAAAGTTGCAGAGAATTTTAAGTTATTAGAAGCCTTATACCCAGGGCGTATAGATGCAGGGATGGGAAGAGCACCAGGTGGAATGCCACGTGCAACTCATGCTTTACATGATGGGAATTTTCGTGATGTCAATCAGTTCCCTAATCAGATTGATGATTTACTTATGTATTTGCATGATGCAGTACCAGAAGGTCATCAATTCCAAGGCTTAAAAGCAACACCAGTGACCAATAGTGCTCCACCTGTTTGGATGCTTGGTTCAAGCGCTAATTCAGCATTTTTAGCTGCGGAAAAAGGATTACCATATATGTTCGCTCAATTTATTAATGGTGATGGTGGCCCATCATATGCTAAGTCATATAGAGATCGCTTTAAACCATCTCAATATTTGCAACAGCCTAAGCAAGCAGTTGCCGTCTTTGTTGTTTGTGCAGAGACTGAAGAAGTTGCTAAGCGAATTGCATCATCAAAGGAACTGACTATGCTACGTTTAGTACAAGGGAAGCCATCAGCTGGAACACCATCTATTGAAACAGCTATGAATTATCCATATACCATTTATGATTTGCAAAGTATTGAAGAATTCCGTAAAAGATTAGTAGTAGGAAATCCTCAACAAGTAAAAGAGCAGATTGAAAATTTAGCAGAAGTATACCAAGCTGAGGAAGTGATGCTTGTAACGATTGCTTATAATTTTGAAGACAAATTAAAGTCCTTTGAACTAATCGCAAAGGAAATACTATAAAAATAACCTCTACTTAGCAAATTTAGCTATGTAGAGGTTATTTATTTTAATTAGAAATTTTATCAGGTTTATTAGATGTGTGATTGCTATATTGTGAAAGTGCTTCTTCTTCTATCGGAATACGTATAAGCATCATGCCATAATTAAGTAATGTAAAAATAATAGCAGTAAAATATGCCTGGAAAATAAGTGGTATAATGGCGATTTCAAGAGCGACAATTGCGTAATTAGGATGTGGCATCCATTTATACGGCCCTTGCTTTACTAGTTTAGCTCCGGGTAAAATAATGATTTTTGTATTCCAAAAACGACCAAGTGATTGAATAGCCCAAACACGTGCAAATTGAAGAGTTATGAAGGCTATTAGTAGATATGGCCAAAGTGGGCTCAGTGTAGGTTTAAGCCATAAGTATTCAAAAAGTAGGCTGCATAAAAAGAGCGTATGCATTATCACCATGAGTGGGTAGTGTCCCTGACCAGCCTCAATAGCTCCCTGTGTTTTTTGGTAGCGCTCATTTGATCGTGCAACCATTAATTCACCTAAGCGCTGTAAACAAATTAGTATGAAGACGATAGAAAACAGCAATTCATCACTTCCATTCCAAGAGTAATAGTTCACCACTAAAACCAGGTCCTAAAGCAGCCATTAAGCCAACATCTCCTTTATTAGCATACTCTGTCATTGTTTTTTCTAATACATATAAAACAGTTGGAGAAGACATATTGCCATGATCTTGTAATACGGTTTTACTTGGTATAAGCAATTGCGAATCTATTCGTAGAGCTGTTTCATAAGCAGCCAATACTTTCTTTCCGCCCGGATGTGCTACAAAATGATTGATGTTCGAAAGCCCTATTTTGTTAGCTTTTAAAAATTCTTCTACAAAAGGGGCTAGCCAATTTTCGATAACACTAGGAATACTTTTGGCGAATATGACATGAAAGCCTGTATTTTCAACAGCCCATCCCATGACATCCTCTGAGTTCGGAAGCCATTTGGAAGCAGTAGCTTTAATAGCGGGTAGTGGCTGGCGAGATGATGCCATGACAGCATCCCCACAAACGAGCGCACAAGCGACACCATCTCCGAAAAGCGACGTGCCTATAAGGTTACTTTTAGTTAAATCATTCGCTTGGAAAGTAAGACTACAAAGCTCCACACATAGTACTAAAACTTTTGAAGCAGGGTGGGCAATACAGTAATCATTAGCCCGACTAATTCCTGCGGCACCACCTCCACAACCTAGTCCCCAAATAGGAATCCGTACAACATGTTCAGAAAAAGGGAGTTTGTTCATAATTCGAGCATCAATACTTGGTGTGGAAATGCCTGTACTAGAGATGAATACAATGGCATCAATATCCTTCGTACTCACACCTCCAGCCTTTTCTAAACAGCGCTCAATAGCAGTAACGCCAAAAGAGACAGCGTATTCAATGTATAGCCGGTTACGTTCGGCGAAATCGTGGTCTTGTTTATACCAATCAATTGGCATAGTAAGATGGCGATTAAGAATTTCACCATTTTCAAAAACACGTAAATAGCGTTCCAGTTGAGTTATTTTTTTTGAAAAAAGAGTGCGAACAAAATGTTCAGCCTGAGTTTGTACTAATGTAAAGGGTGGATTATATGTACTAACTGCATGAATTTTTGGCATACTGATTCTCCTTATAAAAATAGAATATTATCAGTATCACTATGTGCAATGGCTTTTATTCATGTATTTTTTGTAGGTAATAAGGTGGAAGGTATAAAAAAGACTTCCATCACCTTTATAAACGGTAATAGAAGTCTTGTATTGTAGTAAATAGTTTATGGTAGGTCCTTCATTTTCTCTAGAGCAATGATAAAAGGAGGATCATTTTTTTGGTTGATAAATTCATAACGTAAAACATGAACATATTTCTGTGGTAAGTCACTAACATAAGCTAATAATTTATCGCGTTCATCCTTGCCACCTTCATGCCCATGGTAAACAACGAGAATAATCATACCGCCCACATGTAATAGGTCTAGTAAGTCAGAGACTGCTTCGATTGTTGTGCCAGGCTTTGTGACAATTGAGTGCTCACTGCCAGGTAAATAACCGAGATTGAAAATAGCTGCTTTAATAGGCTCTGATACATATTTTTTAACGTTTTGATGACCATCTAAAATAACAGTAGCTTGCTTGTCTAATTGGTTCTCCGCCAGACGTAACTTTGTTGCTTCAACTGCTTGCTGCTGCACATCGAAAGCATAGACATGCCCTTTAGAGCCTACAAGCTCTGCTAGAAAGGCTGTATCATGTCCATTGCCGGCTGTCGCATCAACCACAGAATCACCAGCTACTACTGTATCTGCTAGTAAAGCTTTTGTGTATTGTAATACGCGCTGCAGCTTCATTTAGTTGATACTTCCGCATGGTAATACTTCCCTTGCCAGCTACCTCGTCTTTCAAGTTCAGCATCAATACCATTTAAAACTTCCCACTTGTTAACACTCCACATTGGTCCAATCATTAAGTCGATAGGTCCATCACCTGTTATTCGGTGTACGATCATTTCAGGAGGGATGATTTCTAGTTGGTCAGCTACCAGCTTGATATATTCATCCTTATCTAGAAATTCAAGAATGCCTTTTTCATATTGTTTAACCATCGGTGTACCTTTTAATAAATGAAGTAGATGAATCTTAATCCCTTGTACGTCAAGATTAGCGACAGCTCGTGCAGTCTCCATCATCATTTCATTTGTTTCAAGAGGTAAGCCGTTAATGATATGACTACATACTCGTATATTGTGCTTGCGTAATTTTTCGACGCCTTCAACATAAGTCGCGAAATCATGTGCACGGTTAATCATTGTTGCTGTTTTTTCATGGACAGTTTGTAAACCTAGCTCTACCCATAAATAAGTTCTTTCGTTAAGTTCAGCTAAATATTCAACAACGTCGTCAGGCAAGCAATCAGGTCGGGTAGCAATACTAATACCCATAACACCTTCTTGAGCTAATGCCGCCTCAAATTTCTCTTTTAAGATTGGTAATGGGGCATGTGTATTTGTATACGCTTGAAAATAGGCCATCGTTTTGCCGTTTTTCCATTTTTGCTCCATTTTATGTTTGATTTTTTCGAATTGAACTGGAATTGGATCTACTCGATCACCAGCAAAGTCACCTGAGCCGGCTGCACTACAAAATGTACACCCGCCAAAAGCTACAGTACCATCACGGTTTGGACAGTCAAAACCAGCATCCAAAGCTACTTTATATACTTTGTGACCAAACTCATCACGTAAATATCGATTCCATGTATAATAACGTTTCCCATCAGAAGGGAACGGAAATAAATTTTCAGTCATGCGTTTTCACTCCTCTAACGAACTATTTTAACATGGGAATGGCCTATTCATCGAATCATTTTGTTTGAAGTGAAAAAAATTAATAGAAAAAAGCTTAATGGGGTTGTTGAAACAGTGGAAATGAAATAAGATTATTTAGTTATACGAAACAATGGGGGTAAGGGGATGCCGAAAAGTGTCTGGCTTTTAATAATTGGTATGCTTGTAAATGTTACAGGTAGTTCATTTTTATGGCCTTTAAATACAATTTATATGCATGATCATCTAGGCCAATCACTTTCTGTAGCGGGGCTTGTGTTAATGGCAAATGCTGCTGCAGGTGTTGTTGGTAACTTACTAGGTGGTTATTTATTTGACCGTTATGGCGGCTATAAGGCGATAATGTTCGGAATTATCGTGACAATTTTAGGTCTAATCTGTTTAACGATTTGGCATGGATGGCCACATTACGTGTGGTTTTTAACGCTAATCGGTTTTAGTGGTGGGGTAGTATTCCCAAGTATGTTCGCAATGGTAGGTACTGCTTGGCCTGAAGGAGGGCGACGTGGATTTAACGCCATTTACTTAGCTCAAAACTTAGGTGTAGCGATTGGTCCCGCTCTTGCAGGAGTTGTAGCGTCGTATAGCTTTGACTATTTATTTAGTGCGAATTTACTAATGTACGTAGTGTTCTTTTTCATTGCCTTTTTTGGTTTCAGGTCCATGGGTGAACAATCAATGGGGCCAACATCTGTTGTGAGTGAAAGTAAGCGTGTGAAGGATAAATCCTCTTTTATCGCACTATTAATAATATCATCAGGTTTCCTATTCAGTTGGATTGCCTATTCACAATGGACGACAACAATTTCATCGTATACACAAGATTTAGGTATTTCATTGAAGCAATATAGTTTGCTTTGGACTGTAAATGGTTTACTGATTGTAATTGGGCAACCACTGATTAATCCGATTGTAAAAAAATTGGAACATCTTATGAAAGCGCAACTAGTGTTAGGGATTTCCATCTACATCGTATCTTTTATTGTAGTGAGCTTTGCAGAATCATTCCAAATGTTCATGGTCGCAATTATCATTTTGACTTTTGGTGAAATGTTCGTATGGCCAGCAATTCCTACAATTGCTAGTACGTTAGCGCCCAAAGGACGAGATGGATTTTATCAAGGTGTTGTAAATAGTGCTGCAATGATAGGACGAATGGTCGGCCCATTTATAGGTGGTGTGCTGGCTGATCAATTAGGGATGCATATTATGTTCATTGTTTTAACAATTTTCCTTGCGATTGCTATAGTACCTTACGTCATGTATGATCGACCACTAAAAGAGAAAAAAACTGAGAGTCTTTGAGATTCTCAGTTTTTTTATTTACATAAAATACTACAAAAATATATATTTCTGCTAGAATTTGAATATTTATTACTTGTTTGAGAAAATGAAAGAGGGAGAAATTTTAAGTGAAGAAAGGGGTAGTGAAGATGAAGCCTATTTATACTTCTGCAAATGAAGCGATTGCTGATATTCAAGATGGTATGACACTTATGGTGGGTGGGTTTGGCTTAGTTGGTATTCCAGAGCAACTCATTCTAGCTTTAGTTGAAAAAGAAGTGAAAGACTTAACAATCATTTCTAACAATTGTGGCATTGATGATTGGGGACTTGGATTACTGCTACATAAAAAACAAATAAAGAAAATGATCGGTTCTTATGTAGGAGAGAATAAGGAATTCGAGCGTCAGGTACTATCTGGTGAAATTGAGATAGAACTGACACCACAAGGCACACTAGCCGAGAAAATTCGTGCTGGTGGAGCAGGGATTCCAGCATTTTATACACCTGCGGGAGTGGGGACTCCTATTGCAGAAGGGAAGGAAACACGCATATTCGATGGTAAGGAATATGTCTTAGAAGAAGCCTTACGTGCAGACTTTTCATTAATAAGAGCAGCTAAGGCAGATCGTTTTGGTAATTTAATTTATAACAAAACAGCACAAAACTTTAATCCAATCATGGCTGCGGCAGGACTTTTTACGATTGCAGAAATAGAGGAATTAGTGGAGCCGGGGGATATTGACCCGAACCAAGTTCAGACGCCGAGCATTTACGTACAAGGCCTAGTTCAGGCGAAGCAGGAAAAAAGAATTGAACGCTTAATGATTCGTTCTTAAAGAAAGGGGACTTTGAGATATGAATGTAAGAGAAATAATAGCACGTCGTGCGGAGCAGGAAATTGCTGACGGGAATTATGTCAATTTAGGAATTGGTATGCCAACATTAGTGGCTAATTATATAGCTCCAAATAAACAAGTAATTTTACAATCAGAAAATGGATTATTAGGAATTGGGCCATATCCAACAAAGGATGAGGTAGATCCTGATTTGATAAATGCAGGGAAAGAAACGGTAACAACTATTCCTGGCTCTGCTTTTTTTAGCAATGCTGAATCATTTGCTATGATCCGCGGAGGGCATATTGATGTAGCCATTTTAGGTGGAATGGAAGTATCTGAAACAGGTGACTTAGCTAATTGGATGATTCCAGGTAAAATGATTAAAGGTATGGGCGGAGCAATGGACTTAGTACATGGCGCGAAGAAAATTATCGTAATAATGGAGCATGTAGCAAAGGATGGCTCTGCTAAGATTAAAAAGACTTGTGAGCTACCGTTAACAGGAAAGTCCGTTGTCGACAAAATCATTACTGATCGAGCTGTCATTGATGTAACACCTACAGGACTGGTATTAAGAGAAGTATTTGAAGGGTATACAGTAGAAGAAGTTGTTGCGGCTACTGGGGCCAATCTAAATATTGAAAATGTTCAGGAAAATGTAGTAGTAAGATAAGTATATTCTAAATAAAAAAGAAAGGCATAAGTAGGGTATGCCTTTCTTTTTTTACTTTAAAATAAAACGCGTATTATTGATATTCTTTTCTTTACATATATATATAGTAGAAATCGAACCTTTTACATATTATAAAAAACACTCATATTGAATATCTTAACCCTTTTATTTACAATGATTTTTAAATTGCTTGTCATTTTGGCTCAATTCGATTAGAATTAGATTCAATATAACAAGACTATGATAAGGAATAGTAAATTTATTTGATTTTCAAGAGAGCTAGCGGGTGGTGTGAGCTAGTAAATGGATAAATTGAACTCGCCTTGGAGTCTGCAATGGTGAATACAAGTGTAACCAAAGCCGTTTTCCGCGTTAAGGAGTCAAGTTGAGTGTAATACACTAATTTGGGTGGTACCGCGGGAACCTTTTTAAGCTCTCGTCCCTTTTTCTAGGGACGGGAGTTTTTATTTTGTCTAAAATATAGGAATATTATGACAATGTAAAAGGCGAAACTTGTTTTATTATTTTAAGGAGGAGAAATCATTGAATTTCAATCATCAAGAGATCGAAAAGAAATGGCAATCGTATTGGGCAGAACATAATACATTTAAAACTGTCAATGATGAATCAAAGCCAAAATTTTATGCACTAGATATGTTCCCTTATCCATCAGGAGCGGGTCTACATGTTGGACACCCTGAAGGATATACAGCAACAGATATTTTAAGTCGTTTCAAGCGTATGCAAGGCTATAATGTCCTTCACCCAATCGGTTGGGATGCATTCGGACTACCTGCTGAACAATATGCTTTAGACACGGGTAATGATCCTGCTGAATTTACAGCAAAAAATATTGCGACATTTAAACGTCAAATTCAAGAACTTGGCTTTTCATATGACTGGGATCGTGAAATCAATACAACAGATCCAAGCTACTATAAATGGACTCAATGGATTTTCGTCCAATTATACAAAAAAGGCTTAGCTTATATTGATGAGGTAGCTGTTAACTGGTGCCCAGCACTTGGTACAGTACTTGCCAATGAAGAAGTAATTGATGGTAAATCAGAACGTGGTGGACACCCTGTTGAACGCCGTCCTATGAAACAATGGATGCTGAAAATTACTGCTTATGCTGATCGTTTAGTCGACGATTTAGAAGAAGTAGATTGGCCAGAAAATATTAAAGATATGCAACGTCACTGGATTGGTCGCTCTGAAGGTGCAGAAGTGGCATTCACAGTAGATGGTACAAATCAATCGTTCCGTGTATTCACAACACGCCCGGACACATTATTTGGTGCTACTTATGCAGTACTTGCCCCTGAACATAAACTAGTAGCTGAAATTACAACAGATGCACAAAAAGCAGCAGTTGAAGCATACTTAGACGAAGTGAAAATGAAATCAGATCTTGAACGTACTGATCTTGCAAAAGAAAAAACTGGTGTCTTCACAGGCGCTTATGCAGTTAATCCGATTAATGGTGAAAAAATGCCGATTTGGATCGCGGACTATGTACTTGCAACATATGGTACAGGAGCAATCATGGCTGTTCCTGCTCACGATGAACGTGACTACGAATTTGCAAAACAATTCGATTTACCAATCGTTGAAGTTGTAGCTGGTGGAGATATCGAAAAAGAAGCTTACGCTGGAGAAGGTAAACATGTTAACTCTGGATTCCTTGATGGTTTAGGCAAAGAAGAAGCTATTGCTAAAGCGATTGAATGGTTAGAAGAAAAAGGCGTAGGTGAAAAGAAAATTTCTTATCGTTTACGCGACTGGTTATTTAGCCGTCAACGTTATTGGGGAGAGCCGATTCCAGTTATCCATTGGGAAGATGGCGAAGTAACAACGCTTGATGAATCAGAACTACCACTTATTTTACCTAAAACAGATGATATCCGCCCAAGTGGAACAGGAGAATCACCACTTGCGAATATTGAAGAGTGGGTAAATGTAGTTGACCCTGTAACAGGTAAAAAAGGTCGTAGAGAAACAAATACTATGCCACAATGGGCTGGTTCAAGTTGGTACTTCCTGCGTTATATCGATCCAACAAATGATGAAATGCTAGCGGATCCAGAATTATTAAAACGCTGGTTACCAGTTGATATTTACATTGGTGGTCAAGAGCACGCTGTTCTGCATTTACTATATGCTCGTTTCTGGCATAAAGTATTGTACGATCTAGGTGTTGTACCAACTAAAGAGCCTTTCCAAAAATTATTTAACCAAGGGATGATTTTAGGAGAAGGTAATGAAAAAATGTCTAAATCAAAAGGGAATGTAGTAAACCCTGATGATATCATTGCGAGCCACGGTGCAGATACACTTCGACTTTACGAAATGTTCATGGGCCCACTTGAAGCATCTATTCCATGGTCTGAAAATGGCCTTGATGGAGCGCGACGCTTCTTAGATCGTATCTGGCGTTTATTTATCAATGAAGATGGATCATTATCAGATAAAATCCAAGCTTCAGAAGATACTACTTTAGAAAAAGTGTATAACCAAACAGTGAAAAAAGTAACTGAAAACTACGAGCATATTCGTTTCAACACGGCTATTTCACAAATGATGGTATTCATCAATGATTGCTACAAAGCAGATGTCGTGCCAACAGCTTATGCTGAAGGCTTCGTTAAAATGTTAGCGCCAATTGCTCCTCACATTGCAGAAGAATTATGGGCGAAATTTGGTAAAGAAGAAACATTAACATACGCTGCATGGCCAACATTTGATGAGTCAAAATTAACTGACGATGAAATCGAAGTAGTAGTGCAAGTAAATGGTAAAGTAAAAAACAAAATTTTAGTAGCAAAAGACGCATCTCGTGAGGACTTACAAGAAATTGCATTAGCAGATGAAAAAATTGCAGAACTACTTGCAGGTAAAGAAATTAAGAAAATTATCGCTGTTCCTGGGAAACTTGTGAATATTGTAGCGATTTAAGCTTCACCAATTAATACTTCTGCTATTTAGCAGTTTAACCATATCTTCTCTTTAAAATGGAGAGAAGATGTGGTTTTTTCTTTTTTTAATAGCGCAAGGAGTACTGGGGTTTCAAATTTAGTCCGCACAAAAATACACAGTTTCAATTTTGCGAAATTGAAGCTGTGTATTATTAATTGATTAATTTACAAATCTCTCTGAATCGAACTTTTTCCTAAACCCATAAAAAAATCAATGAAATAAGCGATAGCGATTAAAATATGAATGGCCCACCCAAGGATAGGAATCCACGTCAGTAAAGTTAAGATAATCGCTAAAATTGGTACAACTTTTGAGTGACCAGTAACAAAGCGAAGGACAAGAACGATGACGTGAATAACTAGCGCAGTCGTTAAAGCTGAGTATCCAGAACCAATCATAATAGCTCCACCTAAAATAGGTATAGCTAATAATAGTTCATATAAAAAAGCAATAATAGTTGGGATTATAAACATATACAAAACCTCCTGATTAGATATCATACCCTATATACGTTTGAAAACAACAATAGTTGCAAAGATAATTAATTTATAAATAAATGACTTAGAATATTAGTGTCTAAAGGTAAAGTGGGATAAATTTCAAGGGTTATTCCACTATCGCTACTTAGGGTGTTTAATAAGAAACGATGATAAAGCTGAGCAAAGTTCTTTGGAAAGTGATAATGGCAAAATGGAAGTTGATGTTCAAATAAGATTCAACGTATTTGGTGCATATTGTAAGTATTCTATACTTTGACTATAATCGAAATATGGAATGCGGAAAGGGTGTTTGAAATGAGTATAAATCCAAATGTGGCTGAGGTTGCCGCTCTCCTTGGAGAAACATCAAGAGCAACTATTCTTACAAGTTTAATGGATGGGCGTTTTCATACAGCCAGTGAATTAGCTTATATGGCAGCTGTAACACCACAAACTGCGAGCTTTCACCTTGCGAAATTAGTAGAAGGTAATTTGGTGAAAGTAGAGAAACAGGGACGTCATCGCTATTTTCAGCTAGAGGGTGGAGAAGTCGCCCGTATTTTAGAATCTTTTCTGGCCATCTCGCCACCTCCTGAAGTGCGCTCATTAAAACAATCTAACCAAGTGAAATTACTTCAGGAAGCTAGAACTTGTTATGACCATTTAGCCGGTAAGTTAGGTATAAATTTAACCGAGTCAATGTTGCATTCAGGTTATCTAAAAAAAGAAGAGAGAGAATTTATAGTTACTCCTACTGGAGAACAATTCTTTACTGAATTAGGCATTGATATAGGTAAACTAAAAAGAAAACGCCGCTCATTTTCACATGCTTGCTTAGACTGGAGTGAGCGTCAACATCATCTTGCAGGTGCTTTAGGAAATGGACTAATGACACACTTTTTTGATTTAGGATGGATAGTTAGAGTGCCATCTATACGTGCTGTTAAAATTACAGACAAAGGAAAAATAGGTTTCAAACAGAAATTTAATATTAATATGTAATGATGAAATGAAAAACCCTCGCCTAATTATATAGATAAGGCGAGGGTTATTCGATTAAACAAAAGCTATTCATTTACTTTTACAGTACTTTGAACTAGATTTTTTTTGAAATTACTATTGACCAAATAAATACCAATAATTATAAAGAGGCCACCAACTATAAGAGAAGGGTATAACGGTTCATCTAATAATAACCAGCCAGTTAATACCCCAAAGAAAGGTGCTAAAAATAAAAAGGCACTCGTTTTTCCTGGATCACCTTTTTGTAAAAGATAATACCATACGGCAAATTGAACAATGGATGACATAATACTTAGCCATAATAAAATGAGTATTGAGTTACCATTCAAAATAAAAAATGACTTTTCAAGAGTAAAACTACCAAGTAATAATATTAATCCACCGAACAGCATTTGATAGGCAGATAAAACCCAGTTATCAAAAAAGGCTCCCCATTTTTTAGCTAATAATGTGGCCATCGCCCAAAATACAGCAGACAGAATACCAAAAAGAATACCAATCTTAAATTCAATTTGCGCTCCCATTGTTATACTTACGCCTACTAAACCTAAAAGAACGCCAATCCATTGATAATATTTATAGCGTATTTGAGAAAAAATAGTACCGAATACCACTACGAGTAGTGGGTTTGTGAAAGTGAGAATTGAGGACTCACTAGCCGTAATTGTTCGTAAACTTAAAAAGATACAACCCATAACACCAGCTGTTTGCAAACTCCCAATTATCAGCAACTTTACCCAACTTTCCTTTGAAGTTGGATGAGGTCTTTTTAAAATAATCACGATTATTGCCATGATGATTCCCGCAAGTGTAAAGCGTAATGCTGCTAATAACAATGGTGAAGAATAAGGCAAACCAATTTTAACGACTGCAAAAGAAGACCCCATTAAAAATGTTGTTAAAACTATCAGCGGTATAAATTTGAAAGTATTCATATTCAATCTCCCTACATATTATAATGACTAATCTATATAAAGTATAAATGCTGGATATTTCAACTGTTATCGAAGTATGGAATGCGAAAATGCGAGATAAACATATAGTGGTAAATAACTAGATATTATGAATTAGGCTCATTATTGTTATAGATTTTTTAGCTAAAGAAGAATTTCATAATTGTTTGAAAGGGGGAAAGAAGTCTGATAAATCCATACTATTAAACATTTCTTCAAAAAAGATTTATACTGGAAGTAGCTTAATAATATAGGAGAGATAAATTTAATGGAATCACAATTTCCGAAGGTTCTTCGGTTCTTTACCTTGCTGTGGGTAGTCACAGCAATCGGGCTATTTGCTGGGATATTTGTTCCCGTATCACTAGTAATGCCTATTAGTATTGCAACGGTTGTTTTGCTGTTAATCGTTATGTTTAGTCGAGCTGCAAGAAAAGCGAGTAAAATGATCTCCATCCTTTTTGCTTTCTTAACAGGTGTGACATTATATAGCTTGCTCCAATTTTACATCGGTGCATTAGGCGGAAGTCTAGTACTGGTTATCTTCGGTACAACTGCAGCGATCTTCATCGTAGCAGGAATTATTGGCTATAATACTAAACGCAATTTAGGTAACTGGGGCAAATTTTTGTTCATCGTATTAATCGGTGTCATCATTTTTTCTATCATTACAATTTTCGTTGGTTTTAGTGATATTGTTATGGTCTTTGCAAGTGCAATTGGTGTTTTGCTGTTTGTAGGTTATACGTTGTACGATATGAATCAAATTGCCCGAAGTTATATTAGTGATGAGGAAGTGCCACTCGTTGCATTAAATCTATACTTAGATTTTATCAACCTATTCACAGAACTACTAAAACTCATTTACCATTTAAAAAACATAATAAATAGAGATTAACTGATGAAGAGATAGGTAAAGTATGGATGAGATGCTTTCCCTATCTTTTTATTATGGAGAATAATACAAATTAACTGAGTAATTTATTTTAAAATGTAATTTGAGTTTTATTAAATTATCCATTTTTTTGATAAGAAATTGTACTTCTTGTCCTTTTAAACTATTTTTAACTATATTACTATAATAGAGTTATACATGAAAGTTTAGGTAATTTAAGCAACAGAAGGGAAGTAAGCACGATGTATAAGAAGATATTTTCATGTTTGATTGCTATCCTCTTAATGGTAGGAACGTTATCGACAACAGGATTCGCGGCAACTAGTGTTAAGTTTAAAGACGTTTCTAAAACTCATTCAAACAAAAAAGCAATTGAGTATGTAGTTTCAAAAAAAATAATGACGGGGTATAAAGGTAGCAAATTTAAACCATCTAGTTATGTAACTCGTGAGGATGCGGCTAAAGCAATTGTGAAAGCTTTAAAACTTTCTACTAAGAACCGTCCTAATCCGAAATTTACGGATTTAAAGAAATCGAGTAAGGCATATCCATATGCCGCAACTTTAGTAGACGAAAAAATTTGGAAGAAATCCAAAAAATTCAATCCAAAAGGTAAAATAACGAAAATTGAAATGGCAACTATGTTAACAAAGGCGTATAAACTAAAATCCGTAAAAAATCTGTCCTACTCAGATGTATCTAAGAAAAACAAAGCATATAAAGATGTACAAGCATTTGTCACAACAGGTGTTGGGAAACGAAAAACATCAACAAAGTTTGGTGCAAGTGATTTAGTTAAACGAGGAGCATTTGCTCAGTACATATACAATGGGAACCTTTATAAAAAAGGTAAATTAAAATCACCATTTAAAAAAGAACCTGTAAAGAAACCAGAAACAAAACCTTTAACTTTTAGCGAACAAGTAGTTAATCTTATGAATGTAGAAAGAAAAAAAGTTGGAGTGGAACCACTTAAAATAGACAAAAGGCTAGAGAAAACAGCTACTCTTAAATCAGAAGACATGCGTGATCTTCAATACTTTAGCCACACGAGTCCTACATACGGTTCTCCGTTTGATATGATGCGTAAATACGGAATCAGTTATTACTATGCAGGTGAAAATATTGCGGCTGGCAAATCAACTCCAGAAGCAGTTATGAATTCTTGGATGAATAGTCCCGGTCATAAAGCAAACATGCTAAATAGCCGTTTTACTCATATTGGGGTGGGTTATGCCAACGGTGGCCCTTATAGACATTACTGGACACAACAGTTTATTGCAGTAAGTTATTAAGTTATATGTATTTTTAATAAAAAAGCGAGGAGAAAACATTATGTTTTCTCCTCGCTTTTTACTTTAGGGACTTAAGAATATTTCTTGATTTATCAAAAAAAATATATTATTGCCTCTTTTATTTTAACAAGGAAGTATGATTGATTTTCTCTTTTGTATACCTATTATATTGGTAGTATGCTCGAAATAGATTATATTGTAATGACCTTTATTTACTTATATTATATTTTTTTATCTTTTCGTAAAGCCAAGTGCGACTGATACCCAATAATCTACTTGCTTTTGCTTTATTTCCATTTGTTTCTTTAAGTGCAGCAAGTATGAGTTCTTTTTCTTTAAGATCAATAGCATTCCAGTATGGCTTATTATTATGTTCCTCCGAATATGATAGAAGTGTATTTGTTTGATCTATTCTTATACTTTCAGTTGTTGTAAGAATATTAGCATTAAACGATTCTGGAAGGTGTTGAGCATCTATATATCCATCACTTGTTAGATTTGCTGCTCTTTCTAAAATATTATGTAGCTCACGAATATTACCTGGCCAGTTATAGTTTAATAACTTTGTTAATGCAGAATGTGTGATTCCTTCTAAATGAAATCCTGAAAGTTTTAGTTGTGAAATAATGGATTCTGCAATATCAGGTATATCCTCGATCCGGTCTCGTAAAGGTGGAATGTTAATCCTCATTATATTTAAACGATAGTATAAATCTTCTCTGAATTTCCCCTCTTTAATAAGTATTTCAAGGTTTTGATTTGTTGCAGCAATAATTTTAGTTTGGAGTTTAATAATACGATTGCTCCCTATTGGTTCAAACTCCTTTTCTTGTAAAACTCGCAATAGTTTTGATTGGAGGGAAAGAGGCATATCACCGATTTCATCTAAAAATAATGTTCCATTTTGAGCCATTTCAAATTTCCCTTTTTTCCCACCCTTTTTTGCACCAGTAAATGAGCCTTCAGCATAACCGAAGAACTCTGATTCCATTAACTCTGGAGGAATTGCTGCACAGTTCACTTGAATAAACATACCGGTCTGAGAAGAAGAGGCATGAATTCCATGTGCAAATAATTCTTTTCCAGTACCACTTTCCCCTAAAAGTAAAACCGTTGATAAACTATGAGAAGCAGCTAAGGCCTCTTTTTTTATCCTTTTAATATTAGAAGATTCCCCAATAATATTAGCAAAAGAGTATTTTGTTCCTTTAAGTTCATTCAATTCTTTTTGATAGTAAGTGACTTGTTGTTCCAAGTTATTTACCTTTTTAATAGCTTCTTGCAAATGCTTTAAACCACGGTATGTAATTTTACAAATTGCTCCGATAATTTCTTCATTGTTTTTTATAGGTAAGATTGTAATAAGACATTGTGTCTTACCAATTAATTTTGCAACATTCGTTATTCTGACACCGGTTTGTAGAGCTTCATCTAATCCTAAATCAGGGTACATGTTCAAAATGGATTGCCCTAAAAGTTCATTACTTTGAACATTATATAATTCACAAAAGCCATTATTGACCATCGTTATTTCTGCCTTTTGATCAACTAAAATTATGCCATCATAAGCTAGCTCAATAACGCTTCTTAACTTTTCCTCCCATTCCTTAGAAAAACGTAGTTCACTGGCCATTTTTTCAATATTAGTGAAATCATCCATTATGACCATGGAACCAACTAGTTTATTTTTTTCTATCAATGGATAACTCTGTACGACAAGGCTATGCCCATTTAAATGCATCTTCTTTTTCATTATTTGTTCTTTGTGATGCAATATCCCAGTTAATAGATTAGTAATCTCCTCAAGTCCGTTTAATTCATTGAATATATGTTGTTTATTGGGTAATAATTGAAGGATTTTTTCTGCTACAGGATTGATGGCGTTAACCTTAAACTTAGTATCAACGGAAAATAATCCGAAATTTAAGTTTTCAAATAGTAAGGATTGTTGGGTTTGCAATCGATCATATACTAAGTCGTATGCAAATAATATTTGTGATGTAGATAGAATACCAATAGGATGCAATTGTCGATTGACGACTGGAGCATGTCCAATTTGATGTTTAAGCAGTAATTTTCGAGTCTCATTAATATCTTGATCTGGATATAAAAAAATGGGATTAAAATTAATAAAAGATGTGATTGGGCACTGAAATGAATAACCTTCTGCTAGTATTTGAATAATTTTATTTTTTGTTAATAAACCTATTAACCTTTTATCATCGTTAACTACCGGAATAATTTGCGAGTTTATTTTAGCGAAAATTTCCAATGTATCTTGAATTGTGTAATGTACTGTACAAGTAGGCGAATCTTTCATCATGATATCCTCGACACGCATTATAAAATTCCTCCACTTATAAAATTCTGATTATTATAAATATTATAACAAAACAGTGTACAGTTAACACTTATTTGTTAACATGCATCATTTATTTACGGAAATGTGTTCACGACTATGTACATATGTATTTTACAAATCACTCAATATTCATGGGATATCAATGAAAAATAAAGTTGGCATGGGTCTTGCTTATATAAAGTAAAGCCAAAGTTTTATCGGAAGAAGGTGGTTTTGTTGAGATTAAATGAATTCGTAGTCAGGCAGAAATTTCAATCAGAGCCAATTGAAATTCTTCATATGGTTCAAGACAAAGAAGAGGAGAAATTATTACGATCTCATTAACAACATACAATCAAAATGAAAAAAGCGTACTAAAGGTCGAGGTGTCTGGCATCGTCAAAGTGTAAAGGAGAATTATATATGACAATGAGTGAGTTATATCAAGCAGATGAATTGTTTTTATTTCGTAAATCCATTCAATCCATAGCAAAGAAAGTGATTGAACCTGACTATAGTAAGTGGGAAGAAAGTGGATCAATCCCTCGTGAATTATGGAGAAAGCTAGGGGATGAAGGGCTGTTATGTATAGATATTCCAGAAAGATACGGTGGGTCAGGAGCGCCCTTCGCTTATTCTGTAACAGTGATCGATGAGTTGAATCGTTTAGGTTATGCAGCAATTGCTGTTAATTTATCGGTCCATTCTAATATTATTGCTCATTACATATTGAGCTCAGGAAATGAAGAGCAAAAAAATTACTACCTACCAAAAATGGCTACTGGTGAACTTGTCGGTGCAATTGCAATGACTGAACCCGGAGCTGGAAGTGATCTTCAAGGAATTCAAACAACAGCCCGGTTTGATGAAGTTCAATCAACTTACGTTATAAATGGTTCGAAAACATTTGTTAGTAATGGCCAACTTTGTGATTTCGTGATTGTTGTTGCTAAAACAGATTTCCAAGTACCTGCATCAAAAGGAACAACATTATTTATTGTAGATTTATCAATTTCAGGTATAAGCCGAGGGAAAAACCTTCAAAAAATAGGATTACATGCATGTGACACATCTGAAATGTTTCTAGAAGACGTATTAGTTCCGGAGGAAGCAATTTTAGGAGAATTAAATAGAGGATTTATAACATTAATGAAGGAACTTCCAAGGGAGAGGTTAACAATCGCAATAGGAGCCCAAGGAGCAATGGAAGGAGTACTAGATTTAACCATCACTTATGTAAGTGAACGCAATGCATTTGGAAAACCAATTAGTCAATTTCAAAATACTAAATTTCGCATTGCAGAAATGAAGACGGAGGCAAGAGTGAATCGTTCGTTTGTTAATGAATGTCTGTATTTATTAGAAAGAGGAGAACTTGATACTGAGACAGCAAGTATGGCTAAACTTACATGCACTGAAGCACAAGGGAAAATCGTAGACGGTTGCCTACAATTATTCGGAGGATACGGGTATATGCGGGAATATCCAATCTCTAGAGCTTTTGTGGATGCTAGAATTCAAAGGATTTTTGGAGGTACCTCTGAAATTATGAAAGAGATTATTAGTAGAGGTATTTTTGGAAAATAAGAAAAGAAGGGGAGTTAATCGATAATGGGCATATTAAATGGATTGAAAATATTAGACTTTTCAACCTTATTGCCGGGACCGTATGCCACGATGATGCTCGCTGATTTAGGTGCTGAAGTAATTCGGGTAGAGTCCTCAACAAGAGTCGATTTAATCAGAGTTACACCACCTTTTGACAAAGATGATTTGTCTGCTGCCCACGGGTATTTAAATCGCTCAAAACGATCGTTGACATTAAATTTGAAGCAGGCGGCATCAGTGGAAATCATTAAAACGTTAGTGGCCGAATACGATATCGTTATTGAACAATTTAGGCCGGGTGTTATGGAGCGTTTAGGTCTTGATTATGAATCACTAAAGAAGGTGAATTCTAAACTCATTTACTGTTCGCTGACAGGATACGGTCAAACAGGTCCTTACCGCAATCGACCAGGGCATGATAATAACTATTTGTCAGTGGCTGGTGTAATGGACTACTCACGTCGTAAAGGAAAAGTTCCGACAACGATGGGTATCCAAATTGCGGATATAGCGGGTGGGTCATTGCATTCGGTTATTGGAATATTGGCAGCTGTTGTTCATCGGGAGAAGACTGGAGAAGGGCAATACATCGACGTAAGTATGACAGATGCTGCTTTTTCAATGAATGCGGTATATGGATCGGGATATCTCGTCGGAGGAATCGAGCCACAACCAGAAGAAATGCAGTTAAATGGTGGCACATTTTATGATTTCTATGAAACGAAAGACGGACGATATTTTTCCGTTGGTAGCATTGAGCCACCCTTTAAAAAAATACTTTGCGAGGCTCTTGGGAAATCGGAATTATTTGAATTGGGGATGAGTGAACAAGCAGAGGACCAAGGCATGTTTAAGAAAGAAATTAAAGCAGTCTTTTTAACAAAGAATTATGAAGAATGGCTTACCGTGTTTGATGAAGATTTAGAGGCATGCGTGGAACCAGTATTAACGTTTGCTGAAGCGTGCGATCATCCACAACTCCAAGCAAGGGGAATGATTGTAGATGTCCCGAAAGCAGATGGCTCTAGTCAAAAACAAATGGCTACTCCAATCAAATTTTCATCAGCTAAACCAATTTATCAGCATGTAGGTACAGCTGTCGGTGAAAATACAGCAGAAATTTTAGAAGGACAAGGATTTAGTGAGCATCAAATTAGAGAATGGAAAGAACAAGGCGTATTTAAATAAAGGGGGGCAATTTACAATGAGCAATCAACCAATTATTTATGAAAAACGTAAACAAACAGCATGGATTTACTTAAACCGCCCAGACGAAATGAACTCAATAGGAAAAGCTTTATTGCTGGCTTTGAAGGAGGCAATTGTCCAAGCGGAAAACGATGATGACATCCGTGTTGTTGTACTTTCAGGCAAGGGGAAAGCATTTTGTGCAGGAGCAAATTTAAAGGAACTACTGGAAGACCTTGAGGTGAAGTATCAAAAGGAACCTGGCTTATTAGATTTAAGTGAAGAGCTTTTTGGGAAGTTAGAAAAGTTGAGTAAACCTTTAATTGCTGCATTAAACGGTATTACATTGGCGGGCGGTCTAGAGCTTGCGATGACGGCCGATTTTGTGATTGCGTCTGAAAAAGCGAAAATCGGAGATGCTCATGCTAATTTCGGTGTGTTACCTGGAGCAGGTGGCGCTGTAAAGTTGCCACGAAAAATTGGTGTTAACCGTGCGAAGTACTTACTGTTCACTGGAGAATTTATTAGTGCAGCTGAAATGAAGGAATACGGACTTGTCCAAGAAGTAGTTAGTTCTGAGGAATTGGAAATTACTGTACAAGAGATTGCAGACAAAATTACGGAGAAAAGTCCTTTGGTCCTTCGCAAGATGAAACAACTTGTAACGGATGGATTGGAGCAACCTGTAGAAATCGCATTGAAACAAGAATTGCTATCGTTGAAAGCGCATACAAAGTCATACGATATGGCAGAAGGATTAGCTGCTTTCACAGAAAAACGAAAACCAGTTTTTGAAGGATATTAACCTCAATCAGTAGTAGTTCAAACTATTGCTTTATAAAAGGAATTCTATCGGTGAAGGCAGCAAATTTTGATCAATAAAAGAATTGGAGTGGAGAACATGAATATAAAAGATAAAGTAGCAATTGTTACAGGTGGAGCTTCTGGTTTAGGACTTGGTACGGTTACAAGTTTAGTAGAAAGAGGAGCAAAAGTAGTCATTTTTGATTTGAATGAAGAAAAAGCACAACAGGCTTGTGAACAATTGGGTGAAAACGTTGTTTACGCGCTTGTAAATGTTACGGACGATGCATCTGTACAGGCTGGAATTGTGAAAGTCATTGAGACATTTGGAGGGGTGCATATTTGTGTGAACTGCGCAGGTGTCGGAACTCCTCAAAAGACATTAGGCCGTTCTGGAGCAATGCCTTTAGAAAACTTTAAACAAGTGATAGATATCAATTTGAATGGGACTTTTAATGTACTGAGATTAGCAGCGACAGAAATGGCGAAAAATGAACCTCTTACAGATGCAGGCGAACGTGGGATTATTATTAACACGGCATCAGTAGCTGCTTTTGACGGGCAAATGGGGCAGGCAGCTTATGGTGCAAGTAAAGCTGGAGTCGCAGGAATGACTTTGCCAGTTGCGCGCGACCTATCTTCTTTTGGCATTCGTATTAATACGATTGCGCCTGGTTTGTTCCGTACACCAATGGCAGAGACCTTGTCAGAAAAAGTGGTTGAGAAATTGGAAAGCATGGTCGAGTTTCCAAAACGTCTTGGAAAACCGACTGAATACGCATCGTTGGTACTATTCATGATTGAAAATGAGTATATAAACGGTGAAGTGATTCGTCTAGATGGTGGAATTCGAATGTCACCACGTTAAGCGATGAATCAGTAGGAACAGAGCGGACATCATTGCCTTATCTCATAATGACTAATCAAATTTCTGAATGTTCAATTATATTGTATTGGAGGATTTAATAGATGAACATTGTAAATATTTTAGCGCAAAATGCCGTAAGACACCCGCATAAAATGGCAGTTGTTTATGAAGACCGTTCATATACTTATGGCGAGTTTAATGAAACTGTGAACCGCTTTGCCAACGGTTTACTTGACTTAGGAGTGAACAAGGGAGAAAAAGTGGCTCTTATGATGAAAAACTCCGATTTTTTCGCTATTTCTTATTATGCATGCGCCAAAATAGGGGCAGTCATTGTGCCGATGAATTTTCGGTTAGTTGAAAGAGAAGCGAATTACATCTTGAATCAGTCTGACAGTGTCCTTGTCATTTGTGATCAAGACTATGAAGAGTTAATTCAAGCATCTAAAAATGGCATCCCTGCTATCCGCCAAGTGATTACTGTTGAAACGCCAAGCATCGAAGGAAACTTGTCAATTGAAGCTATCTTATCTAAGGATACTTCTGAGCCATCTATTGAAATTAACGGTACGGACGACCTTCATATTTTGTATACTTCAGGAACTACGGGTAATCCAAAGGGTGCACTATTTGACCATCAACGTGTGACAAATGTAAATGTGGGGATGATTGGAACGTTTGGTTACAACGCGCAGGAAAAATTTATTCATATTGCACCGTTATATCATGCGGCGCAGCTAGTAATATGTTTAACAAGTAGTTTTTTCGTAGGTGGATTTAACGTGATACACCGAGAATTTAACCCTGCAGCTATATTTAGAGACATTGAGAAATATAAAATCACGAACTTTTTCGCAGTTCCAACAATGTATAAATTAATGCTTGAATATACGGATAAAGATCAATATGATGTTTCATCTATTAACCGTTTTTCTTATGGTGCAGCACCTATGTCTGCTGAACAAGTCAATCAATGTATCAAATTTTTCAAAACGCATAATTTTTACAGCTTATGTGGATTAACAGAAGGAGGTCCTACAGGTGTTTTCTTATCTCCGGAGGAACATAAGACAAAAGTTGGGTCAGCTGGTAAGGACGGCTTGTTGTTAACGGAAGTGAAAGTCGTTGCACCTAATGGACTTGAAACAAAGGCAGGTGAAGTTGGAGAACTTATTCTTAAAGGTAGTACGATTATGAAAGAATATTATAAAAAGCCTAAGGAAACGGCAAGCACGTTAAGAGATGGTTGGTTATACACCGGGGATTTAGGTGTAAAAGATGACGAAGGATACATTTCTATAGTTGATAGAAGTAAAGACATGATTATTTCAGGTGGAGAAAATGTCTACTCTGTTGAGGTTGAGAACGTGTTAAGCGCACATCCACAAATTGCAGATATCGCAATCATTGGAACACCCGATCCGCAGTGGGGAGAAGTCGTGACGGCTGTTATTGTACAAAAAAATGGAGAGACGATAGATCTTGTAGAGTTGGAAGCTTATTGTAGAAAGAATTTATCGGGTTATAAAATTCCAAGAAAAGTGCTATTTGAAAACGAATTGCCTCGCAATACTTCTGGGAAATTGATGAAGTTTCAACTGCGAGAGACAGTTAAAAGTAATTAATGAATAAATAACTATATAAATTGAGTATAGGCGCCTATCAAGTGGCAGCCGGAGCGGATTTGAAGGGACTCTTTTTTTCAACAATTAGATGTTAAAAAAACTTATACCGAGGTGAAAGATAATGATTCTAACAAAAAGTCTACTTAGTACGGTTAGAAATTGTCCAGAGAAACTGGCTGTTGTCGACGGGCATCATCGATATAGTTATAAGGAATTAGAGGGACGGACTGCGAAACTGAAAGAATCTCTAAAAAAATTGGGCGTGAAAAAAGGAGAGCGTATCGCCTTACTTCTGCTGAACGATTTTCGCTATCTTGAATTGATATACGGTATAACAGCAATGGGCGGAATCGTTGTGCCGCTGAATACGCGTTTTAGTTTAGAAGAGAACGCCTATGTACTAAATGATGCAGGGGTAGAGATTTTATACGTCAACAAAGAATTTTTACCTATTGTTGACGAGCTGAAAAAGCGAGTATCTGGTATCAAACATGTAATTTTGTCTGAAAATCGAGATGCCTCAGAGCTAAATGAGTACTTAGATATACTCTCGTATGAGGCCTTGCTTGATGAGGAGTCCGTAGAAGAGCTTGTCTACGAAGACGTACAGGAAGAGGATGTAGCTGGTTTGTTCTATACAGGAGGGACAACTGGACGCTCCAAAGGCGTCATGTTAACACATAAAAATTTGCTGTCAAATGCACTTCATGTTGCTTTGAATTTTGAATATATGGAAAGTGATATTTATCTGCATGCGGCACCTATGTTTCATCTTGCGGATCAAGCATCTACTTTTGCGGTAACGTTAGCCGGAGGAGCACACACGGTGGTGCGCCAGTTTACACCGAAAGATGTATTGCATGTCATCGAAAAAGAACAGGTGACAGCTGTTATGTTAGTGCCCACGATGGTTAATATGCTACTTCATTCAGCAGATTTCGAGAAATATGATACGTCTTCACTTAGGTTAATGTTATATGGTGCTTCACCTATGGTTACGGGACTATTAAAAAAAACCATGACAATGTTGCCTAACGCGCAGTTGTTTCAGGCATATGGCATGACCGAGGCATCTCCGGTTCTGACTCTCTTGAAGCCGAAAGATCATATTATTAATGGGACGAAGGAAGAGGAAAAGCGTCTTGCTTCATGTGGGAAACCTGTTCAGTTCATCGAAATGAAGGTAGTGGATGAGGAAGGTAATGAGGTACCAATTGGTCAAGTGGGCGAATTTATCGCAAGGGGTCCCAATGTCATGAAGGGCTATTGGAATTTGCCTGAGGAAACGTCGCAAGCTCTTCGGAATGGATGGTATTTTACTGGAGACATGGGATATAAAGAAGAAAAAGGATTTTTCTATGTAGTTGACCGAGCAAAAGACATGATTATTACGGGTGGAGAAAATGTGTATTCAGTGGAAGTAGAGCAAGCACTATCAAGCCATCCGGCTGTGTTAGAATGCGCGGTATTTGGTGTACCTCACGAGCAGTGGGGAGAAGTTGTCAGAGCTGCTGTTGTATTAAAACAAGGTACTGTTGCGACAGAAGAGGAGATTCTTACTTCCATTCGTCCAATAGTTTCAAATTATAAAGTACCAAAATCAATTGAATTTCTATCGGAGTTGCCAAAAAGCGGAGCAGGTAAAATATTGAAGCGCGTGATACGTGATGAATATTTAAATCAACAAACTACAACATGACTCAGTATGGTAAACGTGTCCTAGCATTAGACCTCGTTAAAGGAGGAACAATTTGGTGTCTACAGTTATTACTAGATTTAAAGATGGGGTTTATGAAATTGAGTTAAATCGGCCAGATCAGTTAAACGCTGTAAATTATGAATTAGTATCAGATTTAGCCGCAGCGGTAATGGAGGCAAAAAATGATCAGAATATACGAGCAGTCTTACTATACGGAAACGGAAGGGGTTTCTGTTCGGGTGGTGATTTGAAAGACTTTGGAATCGACACCACTGATACAGTTGCAGTTAAAGAGTTTTTGCAAAAAGGGCATGAGGCAATTACGGGTATTTATAATATGGAAAAGCCTGTTGTTGCAGCGATTCATGGTCCAGCAGTTGGAGCAGGGTGCAATATTGCTTTTTGCTGTGATTTGATCGTTGCGGATGAAAGTGCCATATTTTCAGAGATTTTCGCAAAAGTAGGAGCAATCCCTGATATGGGGGGATTATATTTCCTTCCACAAAAGATTGGCATGCATAAAGCCGCGGAATTAGTGTTCACTGGCAAAAAAATAACGGCCCATGAAGCGCTGGAATATGGCTTGATCAACGAAGTTGTTGCAGATGGAACAGCTGTGAAAAAAGGTAGAGCACTTGCAGTTTCATTGGCAGAAGGTCCTACAAAGTCATTTGGTATTGCTAAAAGAATCATGCATCAAGCTACACACGTATCCTTGGAAAATATTTTAGAAATGGAAGCATATGGCCAATCTATTGTGTTTCAAACAAGAGATTTCAGAGAAGGAAAAGCAGCTTTTGTAGAAAAACGAAAAGCTGAGTTTCTTGGTTATTAATAAATAGAAAAGGTGGGGTTTAAAATGACAGAAGTTGTAATTGTAGATGGAGTACGGACAGCGGTAGGCAGAAGAAAGGGGTTTCTATCTGGCTATAGATCAGACGAGCTGGCAGCAGTTTTGCTTGATGAACTTGTGAAACGTACAGGTATAAAAAAAGCTGAAGTCGATGATGTTATTTTAGGGTGCGTAACACAATCAGGGGAACAAGCTGGTAATATTGCGCGAACAGCGGCACTAATTGCTGGGTTCCCAATTCATGTGCCTGGTGTCACGATCGATCGACAATGTGGATCTAGCCAGCAGGCAGTTCATTTTGCTTCACAAGCTATTGCTTCAGGCGATATGGATATCGTCATTGCTGGAGGAGTAGAAAGTATGTCACGAGAACCTATGTTTTCGAATATAAGAGAAGCAAAACCAAGCGAGAAATTAACTGCAAAATACGAGATTATAAATCAGGGATTGTCCTCGGAACGAATGGTTGAAAAATGGAATTTAACACGTGAGGAGCTTGATCAATATTCATCAGAAAGTCATAAAAAAGCATTTGAGGCAATAGAAAATGGGCATTTTACAAAAGAAATTGTGCCGGTAGATGTTCAATTAGAAAATGGAGATACAAAGAGTTTTGCGATTGATGAAGGGCCTCGTGAAGGGTCTACTGTGGAAGTTTTAGGTGAGTTGAAGACTGTTTTTGATGAGAATGGAACTATCACTGCAGGTAATGCAAGTCAGATGAGTGATGGAGCTTCAGCTGTTCTTCTGATGTCTCGCGAAAAAGCAGATATGCTTGGTTTGAAGCCAAAAGCCCGTATAGTTGCTAGAAGTGTTACAGGATCAGATCCAACACTAATGTTAACTGGACCAATTGAGGCGACCAAGAAAGTGCTTTTAAAAGCAGGTCTTACAATAGATGAAATAGACACATATGAAGTAAACGAAGCATTTGCGCAAGTTCCATTAGTTTGGTTGAAAGAGGTAGGTGCAAACCCTGAAAAGTTAAATCCTGATGGTGGGGCAATTGCACTTGGTCATCCATTAGGAGCTACTGGAACGAAGCTTTTAGTGACTTTAATGAATCGATTAGAACGCACAGGTGGTCGCTACGGGTTACTTTCCATTTGTGAAGGAATGGGTATGGCAAATGCGACTATTATTGAACGTATAGAGTAAGGAGGGATATTTATGACGAGATATAGATTTGAAACAGAAGAGCACGAGATGTTCAGAGAATCGCTTCGAAAGTTTCTACAAAAAGAAGCTGCACCTTTTTATGATACGTGGGAGAAAAATCGAATAATTCCAATTGCATTTTGGAAGAGTCTTGCTGAGATGGGCTTTCTATGTCCTCAAGTAGAAGAGGAATATGGTGGTCTTGGTTTAGATTTTAGCTTTAATGTTATTATTTCAGAAGAGTTAGAACGTGTAGGAACTAGTTTAGTAGGAGTTGGCCTACATAATGATATTGTTGTTCCGTATATTGAGTCATTTGCTTCAAAGGAACAAAAAAAGCGGTGGTTGCCGAATTGTGTGACGGGCGATACTATTACGGCGATTGCAATGACAGAGCCAGGAACTGGATCAGACTTAGCAAATATTCAAACGACAGCTACACGAGAAGGTGATTATTATGTGTTGAATGGCCAAAAGACGTTTATTACAAATGGTATTAATGGAAATTTATTTGTTGTAGTTGTTAAAACAAATCCTCACGCTGAGCCAAAACATAGAGGTATTAGTTTAGTAGTTGTTGAAGAAGGAACACCTGGTTTTACTAAAGGTCGTAAATTAGATAAGGTCGGACTTCATGCACAAGACACAGCTGAATTATATTTTGAAGATTGTAGAGTCCCTGTAAGTAATTTATTAGGTGAAGAAGGGAGAGGTTTTAGTTATCTAATGGAAAAACTGCAGCAAGAAAGACTAGTTGTTGCTATTTCAGCACAAATAGCTGCAGAGGATATGTTGGAGACAACTTTGGAGTATATAAAGTCACGTAAAGCCTTTGGAAAATCAATATCATCTTTCCAAAACACACAATTTAAAATTGCTGAGATTGCGACAAAAATTGAACTAGGAAAATCATTCCTCGATGCTCTTATTGAAGATCATATAGCTGGAAAAGATATTGTTACAAAAGTATCGATGGCGAAATACTGGTTAACAGAATCTGCTCGGCAAATCTCCAGTGATTGTATGCAATTACATGGCGGATATGGTTATATGGAGGAGTATAAGATTGCTAGAAGATATCGAGATATACCTGTCGCATCTGTATATGCAGGAACAAATGAAATTATGAAAGTAATCATTGCTAAAAATTTAGGTTTGTAAAGTCTATACTTATTCTTTTCCATAAAAAAGCGATTTATAAAAAATTCGTATAAATAACATAAAAAGCCATTATTTCGTGTGAAATCGAAATAATGGCTTTAATAATGGAAGAATAAAAAAATTGGAGCTAGTTCATAATTGAGCAGCACTCATACCAGCAATTCGCCCAGTTACAAGTGCAGAAGTAATATTGTATCCGCCTGTATATCCATGGACATCTAAAATTTCACCACAGAAATAAAGACCGGTTTTCTTTTTGGAAGCCATTGTTTTAGGTTCAATCTCTTTTACTGAAACGCCACCACCAGTAACGAAAGCTTTTTCTAATGGTTGTGTACCATTCACAGTCATTTCAAATGAGACCAATTCTTTTGCAAATAAACGTGTTTTTTCTGCTGCAAGATCAGCTCCAATAGATTGTGGATCTAGACCAGCACGCTCAAGTAGGAATAATAGCCAGCGCTCAAGTACAATACCTTTCCACACGTTTTTTAATGCTTTTTTCGGCTCATCTTTTGCCAGTTTAAAGAGCATTTGGAATGCAGATTCTTCGTTGTAATCCATTAATGATTGAATGCGTATAGTAACTGGGTTACCACCGTTTTTCTTCATTTCTTTTACGACGAATTGGCTACAGCGTAAAATGGCAGGTCCACTTAAACCGAAGTGGGTAAAAAGCATGTCCATTTGATGTGTTACTAAAGGTTTGCCTTTTTTGTTTAGCACGGAAACAGCTACATCACGTAATGCTAATCCTTGTAGTTCGCGAAGGCGGATGAAGTTTTCGTTTGAAAGTAGAGGAACTTCTGTTGGATAGAGATCTGTTACAGTATGACCGGCCTTCTCAGCCCAAGGATAGCCATCCCCTGTCGAACCTGTTTGTGGTACAGCTTTACCACCAACTGCTACTACGACTGCATTTGAAAGTATTTCTTCACCATTTGCTAAGCGTACGCCTAGAATTTTGTTCTCATCCATTAATAATTTATTAACGGTTGTACTTAATCGAACATCTACTTTTAAGCGATGTAATTCGTTAATCATAGCATCTACAACGTCTTGCGCACGATTGGAGACAGGGAACATACGCCCATGATCTTCTTCTTTTAGAGCGACGCCTAAGCCTTCAAAAAAGGCAATGATATCTTCGTTGTTATAAACAGTAAAAGGGCTGTATAAGAATCGACCATTTCCTGGAATATGTTTGACGATTTCTTCAACAGGTAGGCGATTTGTGACATTACAGCGACCGCCTCCTGAGATAGCTAATTTCTTACCTAATTTTGTTCCTTTTTCAAGCAGTAATACTTTTTTTCTTTCAGTGCCAGCAGCGATTGCGGCCATTAGGCCCGAGGGACCCCCACCGATTATTATGACGTCATACATATATGTGAACTCACTTTCTTTTTTTATTTATTATACATGATTTAAATAAACTATTTGAGTAATTGTTCTTTGAGTTGTAAACTATCATTTAGGTTCATTAGATTTACGAAGAATGGAAGGGTTGTATGTCATCATTAATGAAAAGCACTGCCATTTTGACCATTGGCATGTTTTTATCGAAATTACTTGGCCTCGTTTACGTATTCCCGTTTTACGCCATCATAGGGCAAGAAAATGTTGCGTTATATTCGTATGCCTACATTCCATATACAATAATGCTTTCGGTGGCGATTTCAGGCGCACCAATTGCAGTTTCAAAATTTGTATCGAAATACAATAGTATAGGTGATTATGAGTCAGGGCGAAAACTTGTGAAGTCTGGTTTAATCATCATGACAATCACTGGTTTTTTATCCTTTTTAGTCCTTTATTTATTAGCAACGCCGATTGCACATTTAGTTATTAAAGATGAAGAGCAAGTTTTTTCTGTTGCTCAAATAGCATCAGTTATTCGCTGGGTTAGTTTCGCGCTTATTGTTGTACCATTTATGAGTTTAGTTCGTGGTTTTTTCCAAGGTTATGACCATATGAAACCAACTGCTATTTCACAATTGATTGAGCAAATTGTGCGTATTATTGCGCTATTAATAGGATCTTTTTTAATAGTGAAAGTATTTGGAGGATTAGCAGAGACAGCTATTTCATTTGCGGTGTTTTCTGCATTTATCGGAGCACTGGGAGGACTATTGATTCTCTATTATTATTGGAAACGATTAAAACCGGAGTTTGATTTGAAGCTTTCTCAAAGTGTTTCTTCTGGTAAGTTATCGTATAAAGAAATTTATTCCGAAGTCATTCGTTATTCCATTCCATTTGTATTTGTTGGGGTGGCAAACCCACTATTCCAGTTAGTTGATATGCTAACATTTAATACAGCTATGGGGAACATTGGTTTATCGAGTGTAACGGATTTATATTTGAGTATGCTGAATTTTACAACGCATAAAATTGTTATTATTCCAGTCATGCTTGCAACAGGTTTTTCGATGGCTTTAATACCAACAATTACAAAGTATTTCACAAACAGAGAGCATACACAACTTATTCAAGCGATGGATAAAACGTATCAAATTTTATTATTTGTCACTTTACCAGCTGTAGTTGGAATCTCTATACTGTCTAAAGATATTTATCATTTGTTATATTCAAATGATGCAATGGGTGCGAGTATTTTAGCAGCATACGCACCAGTAGCGATTTTATTTGCCTTTTTCCAAGTGACAGCAGCCTTATTACAAGGAATCGATTATCAAAAGTGGATTGTCTTCAGTTTATTAACAGGGATATTAGTAAAACTTATCGTCAATATACCACTGATTGAAGCATTCCAAGCAAAAGGTGCAATCATAGCGACAGCGATTGGCTATACTGTATCAATCGGCATCAATATGGTCGTCCTGAAAAAAGCGTTAAATTACAAATCATTTGTTGTTATTAGACGATCAATCTTAATCACCCTTTTAACTGCCATAATGGCTGCTACTGTTATCATCGTCCATAAATTATTATTGTTAATGGGTGTAGCAGAAACTAAATGGCAAGCACTACTATACTTAACGATTTGTGCAACAGTTGGAATTGTTGTATACGGATATTGTTCTCTAAGAGTGGGCCTAGCCCAAAAATTATTAGGGGAACGAATTACAAGAATTTCACGCAAGCTTGGCATGTAGGAGGAAAAAATGCGCTTAGATAAATTACTATCCAATATGGGCTACGGCTCGCGTAAAGAAGTTAAACAGTTACTGAAAATGAAAGCAGTAACTGTTGACGGCGAAGTAGCAAAAGATGTATCAAAACATGTAGACCCTGTAAAACAAAATGTGTCAGTATTAGGAGAGCGTGTGCATTATCAAGAATTCATTTATTTAATGATGCACAAGCCACCTGGTGTTATTTCAGCAACAGAAGACTTGCATGATCAGACGGTTATCGATTTACTAGACCCCTTTCATGCACATTTTGAACCGTTCCCTGTAGGACGTTTAGATAAAGATACAGAAGGTTTACTGTTGATCACAAATGATGGTGGATTGACACATAATTTATTGTCACCGAAAAAGCATGTTCCAAAAGTGTATTATGCGCAAATTGATGGTGAAGTAACTGAGGCGGATATTGAAGCATTTTCTAGAGGAGTAATGCTAGAAGATGGCTATATGACAAAACCTGGCGAACTAGTTATATTAAATGCTGGTCCTACATCTGAAATTGAATTGACAATTTCAGAAGGAAAATTTCATCAGGTGAAGCGTATGTTTGAGTCGGTTGGGAAAAAAGTGACGTATTTAAAGCGTCTTTCAATGGGGTCATTAAAATTAGATGAGCAATTAGAACTTGGTGAATACCGCGAGTTAACTGAGGAAGAATTAAATAACCTAAAATCTTAAAACAAAAAGAATGACCAAGCGACGCAGCATGGTCATTCTTTTTTTACATGTAATTAATTTAGTAGTAATTTTGAAAAGACGTTTTTGCGATCAGCATGATAAATCTAAATAAAGGCAAATGTTAACGTCTTGTTCAACGAAAAGCGTGAGATCTAACTCGTCGAATGGTTCTATGATGTCATTTTCACTTTTTTACGCGTCGTTGTCCAGTTACCTCGACTTGGGCTTTCCACCAAGTCATTAAAGGCTAACACATTCAAATCTCTTTGAATGGTGCGAGGAGTGATGCCGAATTCATCGACTAAATCTTGCGTAGTTACAGTCCCATTGCTAAGAATGTACATATACACATCTTTAATACGATTGAGCATCCGATCAGTAGTTGGTTTCAAAGTTGAACCACTCCTTCATCTTAATTCTCATGGCAAAGACTAGCGGACGACAATATTTGCGAGGTATTTCAGGCTTTTTTTCTTTTGCCTTAGACATCCCCTTCTCTTAGTTGATCGTCAGAATATGATTATCTGACAATTCGATTATAACGAAAAACTTAATACTTTTCCAACATTTTGTTTGGATTTACAAAGTTGTAACAGTATGTTCATAGTTATATGCGAATTATTTTATGGTTTAGTTGGAAAAATGTTCGTGTATTGCCAAGTGCTATGTTATTTCTATCATAGAAGTAAGTAACCGTGTAAAATGGATTTATGAAAAGTGTAAGGAGGAACGAATTTGAATTGGTTAAAACAAGCTCAAGAAAGACAAGACGAATTGATTAAAGAATTGCAGGAATTAGTACAAATTGAAAGTGTTTTAGATGAAACAACAATTACAGCAGAAGCACCATTTGGCGAAGGTCCATTAAAAGCTATGGAATGGTTATTACAAAAAGGTGAAGAGCAAGGGTTGACGGCAAAAAATATCGATAATATGGCAGGACATATTGAAATGGGACAAGGTGAAGAGCTAGTCGGAATTCTTTGTCATGTTGATGTAGTGCCTGCAGGTAGTGATTGGCAACACCCTCCATTTGGTGGTGTTGTAGAGGACGGCAAATTATTTGGACGAGGGGCAATTGACGATAAAGGTCCAACAATGGCTGCTTGGCTCGCTATGAAAATGGTGAAGGATGCAGGTGTTCAACTAGATCGTCGAGTAAGATTAATTATTGGATCTGATGAAGAAACTGGATTCCGTTGCGTAACTCGCTATTTTGAAAAAGAAGAAATGCCTACTTTAGGATTTGCCCCAGATGCTGATTTTCCAATTATTAATGCTGAAAAAGGGATTGCTGTATTAGTATTTAGCCAACAGCAAAAAATGGCTGAAAACGAACAATTAATTTCTTTCAAAGCTGGTCATCGTACGAATATGGTACCTGATTTTGCAGAAGCCAAAATTCAAATTGTATCTGCTGATTTTGAAGCAGCATTCCAAGCATATTTACAACAAGAGAGCTTACAAGGTGCGATTGAAAAGGTATCTAATGTGTTTACAGTATCAGTTAAAGGTAAGTCTGCTCACGCAATGGAGCCAAATGCTGGTGTGAATGCAGCAGTAAAATTAGCAGCATTTTTGAATACACAATTATCCACTTCAGGATCAAAAGAATTTGTACAGTTCTTAGTAACTTCATTTGGTGAAGAAACACGCGGTCATGCTTTAGGACTGGCTTTCAATGATGAGATGTCTGGTGATACTACACTTAACGCAGGCGTAGTATCATTTGAAGCGGGGAAAGGTGGAGAAGTACAAGTAAGTTTGCGCTATTCTGTCACATATCCATATGATGAAAAAATAACTGCCGCTCAACAACAGCTTGCTAAAAATGGATTTGCCTTAGATATAGCAGAAAACTCAGCTCCCCATTATGTAGATGAGAAAGAAGAGTTAATCCAGAAACTAATTAAAGTTTATGAGCGTAATACCGGGGAAAAAGCCGAGCTATTATCAATTGGTGGCGGTACTTACGCACGTGAATTAAAAACAGGTGTAGCTTTTGGTATGTTATTCCCAGGTGAGCCTGATATCGCGCACCAGGCAGATGAGTTTGTTGTAGTTGAAAACTTAGTGAAGGCTGCTGCTATTTATGCAGATGCCATTGTCGAACTAGCAACTAAATAAGATTTACCTTTTTTGAGATTGAAAAGTATAGTACACTAATTATTAACCCCCTTTCTAATATTTGGATGGGGGTTTATTATATATTATACTCAACATAAAGGAGATTTTAGATCAATGCTTAATGTTAAGAGAATAAGTATTTTATTTGGAGCAACAGTTCTGTTTTTTAGTCTACTATTATACATATCTACAGATGCAGCAAATGCAGAGGATAAGCCTTTATACACAGTTACTCCTTTATCAGATCCAATCAATGAAAATTATATGAACTATTCCACATATACTAGTGAAACAATGCAATATTATATGTTACGTTCATATCTAGAGAAACTGGAAAGTACGGGTGGCGGAACACTGATTTTGAATGAAGGTACATATACAGTTACAAACGCACTTTATGTACCATCTAATGTAACGATTGAATTTGAAGATGGTGTTAGAATAATTAAAGGAACAGATACGGGTTCTAGCATGAAACCAGCCAAATCAATATTCCAATTTGTGAGACCTTCTAAAGCAAAAGAGGATGATGCTTTTGGCAAATTTAAAGGGGAAAAGAATATTTCCTTAATAGGTCATGGTGAAGTAACAATCGATATGGATTATGATCTTGCTGCTATTTCCATTATTATGGGACATAACCAAAACATAGTTGTAGATAATATTACATTCTTAAATATGTACTCAGGACATTTTATTGAATTGGATGCTTCAAAAAACGTTGTTGTAAAAAACTGTACATTTGACGGCTCTAGAAACTATCTAGGCTACAATAAAGAAGCCATCAACATTGATACACCAGATGCAAAAACGAGTGGTTGGAGCCAAATTTGGAGTAAATTTGACGCTCAACCAAATTTCAATGTAGTCATAGAAAACAATAAATTTAACCTACTTGACCGAGCGGTTGGAACACATAAATATTCAGGCGGGAAATACCATGATCGTATTATTATTCGAAACAATGAAATTTCCAATACACGATCAGATGCAATCCGTGTGATGAACTGGTCAAATTCAGTTATTGAAAATAATACAATCACTAATGTAAATGAAGGCAATTTACGTGGTATTCTAGCAAGTGGTGCGGTAAATCCTACTTTCCAAAATAATGTGTTTACTAACGTTAGCCGTGCAATGCAATTTATTGTTTGGCAGAATAATGGGCCAGGGGAAGAATATGAACCTATTTTCAATGATTTAAGTGAAACAAATAAAAAAGCATTAGCTATGAACAATGGACATAACATGAAAGAAGACTTTATCCGAATATCTAACGAAGAATTTAAAAATTACTTAAAGCCAGAAAAGGTATATCTAAAAAAATAATAACACTAATTAATTTTCACCAAAAAAGTGCAATGAAGTATATTTATTCATTGCGCTTTTTTGATGATTGTGATAAAAATGAGGCAGATAACTAAGAGTAAAATATGTGTAGAAACAACTTGAGGAGATGCTTGAATGACAACAATGCTTTGGAATGACCGTTTGGTAAAAAAGGAAGAAATCAAACTTTCTATAGAAGACCGTGGCTATCAATTTGGTGATGGCGTCTATGAAGTTATTAAAGTTTATAATGGCTCAATGTTCACAGTAACTGAGCATATTGACCGTTTTTATGAAAGTGCTGAAAAAATTAATATTGTGATTCCATATACAAAAGATGTTCTTCATAAAATGGTATATGATTTGATTGAAGCCAACGAAATTGTAAATGGCTATGTCTATTTTCAAATTACTCGTGGTTCTTCACCTCGTGCTCATGCATTCCCACAGCCAACGACTGAACCAGTTTTCATCGCTTATACAATGAAAGGTGAGCGTTCAATTGAGAACTTTGAAAAGGGCGTAAAAGCTAAATTTGTAGAAGATATTCGCTGGTTACGTTGTGATATTAAAAGTTTAAACTTACTTGGAAATGTGTTAGCAAAAGAAGCAGCACAACAAGCAGGGTGCTACGAAGCAATACAACATCGTGGAGAAATTGTAACAGAAGGTTCTTCTTCAAATATGTATGGTATAAAAGATGGTGTACTCTATACACATCCAACTAATAATTTAATCTTACATGGGATTACAAGAAGAGTTATAATGTCCCTTTGTGAAGAAATTGGATTATCTGTTATAGAAGAAGCATTCACAACAGAGCAAGCAATAGACATGGATGAATTCTTTATGTCTTCAACAAGTTCTGAAATTACGCCTATTATTCAAATTGATGACAGCATTATTGGCAATGGGAAACCAGGCGAATGGACTAGAAAATTACAAGCTGCTTTTGATGCACGTGTACAGCAGTTAGGGTCCTTATAATTTTACAAAATATAGAGATAGAGGGGGCGAAATCAACGCCTTCTCTATTTTTTTTTCTTTACGTCATGTAGAATGGATAGATAAAGCAGTAGAAATAACCCTACTTTTGAACGAATTTATTTTTATTTTAGAAGGGAAGCTTATAATGGCGCAATTAGTTAAGCTACAAGATTATATTTCACGCTACCAAATTGATTTGAAACGCTATCCGTCTCAATTTGTAAGATTAAAACAAATCCAGTGGGAACGTATGAAAAAGGAATGGGAAACTGGTGCTGAAATAGAGCAATGGGAGCACGAGTCTGAAGAATTAGAAAAAAAGCAACGTAATCCATTTTTTAAAAAGGTATTCTCTTTCTCTCTTAAAAAGAAAGATGAAGCTTTTGAGCAAGAGGAACTTGTGCACAATGACGAAGTACAAGATGAAACTAGTTTAATTCATGGCGTAACAGATGAAGAAGACATGCCAGAGGAAATAATGACTTTAGATTTTGAACCGAATATACTTTATCGACCACAAACGGCTGAAGAATTAAAGCGAATGTATATTGACCAACTATTTCAATTTCAATTAAAGTGGGCTAGTTCAACTTTAAGGGAAAAATCATATGTTGAACCAAGATATCAACGTGATTCGTTATTACGAGCATTGACACAAAACCTTCCAGATAGTTATTTGTTATTCTACTATCCTATTCTACAATTGAAAAAAGCACCTATTGAGATGGGGATTATTTTATTTACACCAACAAGTTGTCTTTGTATTCAAGTTCTTGAAGAGGAAGAACGAGCTTCATTTATTGGTAGTGGAGAACGCTTTTGGGTGAAAAAAGTAGGTACAACAGACAAAAAAGTGTTAAGTCCATTGATTAGTTTAAATCGTATGGAATCTATATTGAAACAATTGTTTACAAATGATCAAATTGATATACCAATCCATAAAATTGTCTTATCACGAAATGGCTATATCGACTATCCTGGTTCAGCATATGGTGTTCAATTTATCGATAAACGTAAATTTCCAGAATGGTTTTCAAATTTAAAAAAGAACCCATCTCCTATGAAGCATATGCAGTTTAAAGCTGCACAGTCGGTATTAAATACAGGCCAAACAACATCATTCCATCGTACGAATTGGGATACAAAGACAGAGGAAAAGGATATGGATCAGTGAAAGTTGTTTTTATTATTAATGAAAAAGCGGGAAATGGATCTGCTAAGAGGAAATGGAGCTATCTAGAAAAGTCCTTGCAAATCCCGTATCAAATAGAGTTTACAGCTTACCCGGGCCATGCAACTGAGATTGCAAAACGATACGCCAACTCAGCTATAGTGCAATCTGAAAAGTATTTATTGATCGCGATTGGTGGAGATGGAACAGTCCATGAAGTAGTACAAGGAATTTTAGAGAATGAAGAAGTCTGTATTGGCGTAATTGGTGCAGGTTCTGGAAATGACTTCGGAAGAGGATATGAAACGTTTAAAACGGCAGCAGAAATAAAAGCGTATGTTGAGCAATGTAGTGGTGGTCAATTAATGGATGTCGGAAATATGCAAAGAAATGGTGTTACATATTATTTTGTTAATAACGCAGGAATTGGCATCGATGCATATATAGCAAAAGTAGCGAATGAATCGAAGCTTAAGCAATACTTTAATATTTTTCGTTTGGGGAAACTGACATATATTTATTTTTTACTTAAGGCATTAATGAATTTTAAAACATTTTCGGCTAAAGTTGTACATAATGGACAAGAAAAAGTTTTTGAAAAAGTATGGCTTGTAGTAGCTAGTAATCAGCCATACTTTGGTGGTGGAATGAAAGTCTCGCCATACTCTATCCCAAATGATCACAATATCGAATTGACAGTTGTTTATGAAATCTCTCGTATAAAATTATTGTTTCTGTTTAGTACCGTCTTTTTTGGTAAACATACTGGATTAAAAGCAGTTCACCAATATTCTGCTAAAGAATTCGAAGTTGAAATTCATAATGAGGTTATGACTCATACAGATGGAGAATTTGCTGGTGAGACAAAGGAATATGAGTCGATTCACTTTGGTGTAATCCATCAAGCTTGGCAATTGGCAAGAAAGTCTTCTTGACGAATGGAAAGCTTTCTTTAATAATGAGAAGTTGAATAGTAGAAATAACAGAAATGAGGAAAAGAATTGAGACTTCGACATAAACCATGGGCTGAAGAATTTATCGCTAGTCACCCAGACATCGTCGTTCCAAATCCTGAAGAGCAAAAAGGTAAATGGAATGAAGTATTCAAAAACGACAATCCATTGCATATTGAAGTAGGAACAGGTAAAGGACAATTTATCACTGGTATGGCGCTTGCTAATCCAGAGATTAACTATATCGGTATTGAGCTTTTTGACAGTGTTATAGTAAAGGCGGTTGAAAAAGTACAAGCTGCTGGTCAGCCAACTAATTTACGATTATTAAAAGTAAATGGTTCGGATTTAGAAAAGTTTTTTGAGAAAAACGATGTTGACCGTTTATACTTAAATTTCTCTGATCCATGGCCAAAAACACGTCATGCAAAAAGAAGATTAACGCATGCTGGTTTCTTAAGTATCTATGAGAATATCTTACCTGATTTCGGTGAAGTACACTTCAAAACCGATAACCGTGGCCTATTTGAATACTCTTTAGTGAGCATGTCACAATATGGTATGAAACTTGTTTATGTCTCTTTAGACTTACACAAAGAAATGCTTGAAGATAATATTATGACTGAATACGAAGAGAAATTCTCTGCAAAAGGTCAACCAATTTATCGGGTGGAAGCACAATTCCAGTTACCAGAAGTGAAATGAAGGGTTTTGAAAATGCAGGAGCTTACATAAGCTACTGCATTTTTTGTTTGTAAAAATGGAAATGGATAGAAAAAAATAGAACAACCTTTTTGTACATGTTACAATTTATATGAGGGAATATTCATTTTTATATAAAAATAAAAATGTTTGAACTCTAAGTTTTAAAACAAGGGGGAAAAGAAAATGGATCAATTTAAATTTCATGATATGACATTAACATGGCTCAAAGGGGGAACCACTTTTTTAGATGGTGGAGCAATGTTTGGGGTAGTGCCAAAGCCACTTTGGTCACGCAAGTATCCGGTCAATGAAAATAACCAAATTGAACTACCGACAGATCCAATTCTTATTCAATATCAAGGCAAGAATATGTTAGTCGATACAGGTGTTGGAAACAATAAGTTTACTGAGAAGCAATTGCGAAATTTCGGTGTGACAGAGCAATCATTTATCGATGATGGCTTAGTCGAAATGGGATTACTATCGGAAGACATCGATTATATTCTTATGACACATTTACATTTTGACCATGCTTGTGGTTTAACAAAATGGGAACAGGACAAGCTGGTACCAACTTTCCCAAATGCTAAAATCTTTGTATCACAAGTTGAATGGGATGAAATGCGAGAACCAAATATTCGTTCAGCAAATACGTATTGGAAAGAAAATTGGGAGCCGGTGCAACATTTAGTAGCTCCATTCATTGGTAAATTAGACGTATTTCCTGGTATTGAAATGATTCATACAGGTGGGCATAGTAATGGGCACAGTATTATTAAGTTAACGCAAAATGGGGAGACTATTCTACATATGGCGGACATTATGCCAACACATGCTCACCAAAATCCATTATGGGTCCTTGCGTACGATGACTATCCAATGACATCAGTTTTCGCTAAAGAAAAGTTAATGAAGGAAGCATTAGAAAACGGCTATTGGTTTAGCTTCTATCATGATGCACACTATCGTCTCATTAAATGGAACGAGACAGGTAAAGAAGTAATCGGAGAATTGAAACGTACAAGAGAAGAGATGAAAGAAGAGACTGTCCCTAAAGGATAATTCTTTTCCTTTTCATTATAGTAGGTATCTCTGAGCTGGAAAGTTGGCTCTTGAGATACTTTTTTTATGTGAATTTGAGAGTAGTCCACTACGGAAGAGAAAATTACGTTTGTTTTTTTGTTTAAAAATAAAAAAACTCCTCTATAACGAGGAGTTTTAGAAAAACGTAAGGATTAAACACGTACTAAGTCAATAATCGAGCCTGTTTTCGCATCAGCAGCAAATTCAAAACTTTGTGTTTCACCATTATGAACGCGAGAAATACCGCCTTTATACACAGGGATTTCGATGTTTTCTTTTTTGAAAACTTCTGGTTCCATGAATATCCATGATCCATCGATAGGACCTTCTTGTTTAAATAAGTTTTTAATGTCAGACAATACTGAATTAGCTGGTTTGTTTGGATAAATTTTTTCGCTAGCTTCTTTAATTACATAAGCTGCAGCAAGTCCTGTTGCAACACCAAGTAGGAAATCACGTAATTTCATAGATCATTGCCTCCCTAAATTTCATATGAAGCTAGTGTACCACATCCATTATATGGAGTGAAAATGTGAGGGTGGTACTTTTGAGTATACTAGTTCAAATGAGGAAAGTTTTATACATGGAGATCACACTGTTAGTTGAAATGGCGCTATCCACATTTCGGTTGGGCTAGTTGCAGGCGCTAGCTACTTTCGGCGCTTCGGTCGGGCACTCAAAGTCAAAAAGCGACTTTGGCTTCTGCCCTCCAACGCGAAGTGTAGCTGAACGAGCGCTTTCCACATTTCGGTTGCCGAAATAAAGTGCTAGTAATAAAAGCATTTTTTGGATAAAATAAAAGATATAGTGGCTCATTAAAGGAGGCTTTTCAATTGAATCAAGAAACTTTAGATATGTTTAAAACACTAACTGAACTACCGGGGGCACCAGGTGATGAACGTGCCGTACGCGCTTTTATGCGACAAGAGTTATCTAAGTATGCTGATGAGATTGTGCAGGATAATTTAGGTGGCATTTTCGGATTAAAAAAAGGTGACGAAAATGGTCCCCGTATTCTAGTTGCAGGTCATATGGATGAAGTTGCTTTAATGGTAACTTCAATTACTGATAATGGTATGCTTCGTTTCCAACCTCTAGGTGGATGGTGGAATCAAGTAATGCTTGCGCAACGTGTTGAAGTATATGCAACAAATGGTCCAATACCAGGTGTTATTGCTTCTGTTCCAAAACACTTATTAACACCAGAAATGCAGTCAAAACCAATGGAAATTAGCAATATGTTAATTGATGTTGGTGCTGACGATAAGGTAGATGCTGAAAAAATGGGTATCATTCCAGGCCAATCAATTATTCCAGTTTGTCCATTTACACCGATGGCAAACCCGAAAAAAATTATGGCTAAAGCATGGGATAATCGTTATGGCTGTGGATTAGCAATTGAACTATTAAAAGAACTGAAAGACGAAAAACTACCGAATACATTATATTCAGGTGCGAATGTTATGGAAGAGGTTGGACTACGCGGAGCTAAAGTGTCAGCTAATTTGATTAAACCTGATCTTTTCTTTGCATTAGATGCCAGCCCAGCTAATGATACTTCAGGTGATAAAACGCAATTCGGTCAACTTGGTAAAGGTCCTTTACTTCGTATTTTGGACCGCACAATGATTACTCATAGAGGAATGCGTGAATACATTCTAGATACAGCTGAATCTAATAATATTCCATATCAATACTTCGTCTCACCAGGTGGCACAGATGCAGGAAATGTACATATTTCTAATGATGGTGTACCAAGTTCTGTTATCGGTATTTGTTCACGCTATATCCACACACATGCTTCAATCATTCATACGGATGATTTAGATGCGGCGAAGGAATTGATCGTGAAGCTGGTCAAAAATGCAGACCGTACAACGTTAGAAACAATCCGTGCAAACGGCTAATTTGTTATACTATTAAGGGGGTTCCGACAAGGGCCCTCTTTTTCTGTACATAAATAATTATTTAAAGGAGTATGAAAATGCTAATAGCAATAGGAACAAAAAATAAAGCTAAGACAGGTGCTGTTGAAGCAGTTGTAAAACAATGTATAAATGAAGAATTAGTATTCGAACATATTGAAGTTGCATCTGGCGTATCCGTACAACCGATGACAGATGCTGAAACAAGAGAAGGTGCAATTAATCGTGCTAAGAATACTAGTAATGTTTCCAATGCAGATTTTTCATTTGGATTAGAAGGTGGAGTTAAAGAAATTGATGGGGTTATGTATGTTTGCAATTGGGGAGCTCTTGTCTTAAAAAATGGACATGTTATTACAGCTGCGGGGGCTCAGATTCCATTGCCAGAAACAGTTGCAGAAGCGGTGAAAAGTGGCAGAGAGCTAGGTCCTGTAATGGATGAATACACTCAACAAAACGATATTCGACAACATTCTGGAGCAATTGGTATTTTCACTCAGGATTTTGTTGATCGAAAAGAAATGTTTGAACATGTTATAAAATTGTTAATTGGGCAATACTTCTTCCAAAAAGCATGACTTTTCCCTCTTTATTAGCAGTTTAGTGGGAAGAGCACTAAAGTTGCATGGACTCTATAACATCTTTAAAATAGAATGGAGTTCAAGCAAGGATGGAGGATGGCATGTCACGATATACTATTGTATTGTTACTAATCATTTCTGTACTGGCAAGTCTGGCAGGTTGCGGACAAACTATTGAAGAACAAATGGATCAGGGAATGGAGAATGCCAAAAGTGTATTTAACGCCAAACCTGAGAAAAGTACAGAGCAAACCAATAAAATCAATTTCTATCTACCTTCAGAATTTACTATAGAAACTTCATCTGATGATACAAATATTATATTGTCTAAAGATGAAAATGCATTTGTTCTATTTATTAATCCTAATGAAAGTAATGATAGTGAAAGATTTTATAAAGCTTTGAAAGCTGATAAAAAAGCTAATATAGTAAAAGAACAAACTTTTAAAAAGAAGAACCGATTTGGATTTGCAAGTGTTTTAAAGAAAGAAGACAAACAATATGAGATTCTTGTAAGTAGTGGTGGTGTTAAATTGACGACCATTACAAATGGTGAAAATATTGATGAACTAATAGAACAAATGATGCAAATTGTTCGATCAGTGAAGATTACTAATAAGTGAGGTTAAGAACATGCAAAGTTTACAAACTATTGAACAATTTTCAGACTTAAAATCACAAGGAAAAACAGTCTTTCTATTTACAGCAGGCTGGTGTCCAGATTGTCATTTTATCGATCCGTTTATGCCAGAAATAGAAGAAAAATTCGAAGATATTCAATTTGTATCAGTTAATCGTGATGATTTTATCGATTTATGTGGAGACTTAAACATTTTCGGTATACCTAGCTTCGTCGCATTTGAAAATGGTGAAGAAAGTGGTCGGTTTGTAAGTAAAGATCGTAAAACACAAATTGAGATTGAAGAGTTTTTAGAATCATTATAAGTCTTTGGAGATAGTGAAAGAAAAACTGTCTGATACGGTTCACAAAAAAGTGAACCGTTTGTTTATGTGAAAATAAAGGGAGTTGAAGCAGTTGAAATCTAAAGAGCTAGTCAAAAAGCTACAAGAACGATTGAGTGATACTCACTTTGAATGGCAATTTGATGAAAAACACAACAAATTAAGATTAGATCATAAAGAGCTAGGTAAAGGAATGGACATATCTTTACCAGGTATCCTCTCTAAATATGAAACGAAAAAAGAACTTGCAATTGATGAAGTAATTTACACAATTCAAGAGACATTTTCAGCAATGGAAAAAGAGCATGCAGAAGGATTTGAGAACATAGATAATATTTTCCCAATCATTCGCTCCACATCTTTTCCGAAAAAATCAAAAGATGGTCATGCTTTCGTTACTACTGATCACACAGCAGAGACACGTATTTACTATGCTCTTGACCTTGGCAATACTTACCGCCTAATCGATGTCGATATGCTAGACAAGCTAAATGTATCAACAGAGCAAATAACAGAAGCTGCACGCTTTCAAATAAGAAAGCTGAATACGAAAGTTAAAAAAGACGTAGTAGCTGAAAATGTTTTCTATTTTTTAAATGAAAATGATGGTTATGATGCAAGTCGTATTTTAAATGATACCTTTTTAAAGGAAATGCGTGGTAAGATTGAAGGGGATATGACTGTGTCAGTACCGCATCAAGACGTGCTAATCATAGGAGATATTCGTAATGAAGCAGGATATGATGTACTAGCACAAATGACTATGCATTTCTTTACAGTAGGCACTGTCCCAATTACATCACTGTCATTTATTTATGAAGATGGCGATTTAGAACCCATCTTTATATTAGCTAAAAACAGAGTGAAAAAGGAGCAAGAGAAAAAATGATCGTATCATACAACAAAGCTTATGTTGGAGACGTTTTACTCGTTCAATTATCGACAGAAGCAATCGTAAAAACTGTGTTAGAAAAGCACGGAGATTTAGTTCTATTAAAAGAAGAATCTACTGGCGAAGTAAAAGGGTTTAACCTTTTTAATGCAAGTGAATATTTGCAAATCGAACAACAAGGTAACGTTGAAATTACGGAAGAGCTAGTAGCAGCAATTGATGCAGCTATCATTAAGAATGGCGCAACATTAAATTTAGATGTTGACCTAACACCTAAATTTGTCGTTGGTCTTGTTGAAGAAAAAGAAAAACACCCGAATGCAGATAAATTAAATATTTGTAAAGTAAATGTTGGAGATGAAACATTACAGATTGTATGTGGTGCTCCAAATGTTGAAGCAGGACAAAAAGTGGTTGTAGCTAAAGTGGGAGCAGTAATGCCTTCAGGTATGTTAATCAAAGATGCTGAGCTACGTGGCGTTCCTTCTTCTGGAATGATTTGTTCAGCTCGCGAATTAGCAATACCAAACGCTCCGCAAGTAAAAGGTATTTTAGTGCTTGAAGATGATGCAATTGTAGGTACACCTTTTCAAGCTTAAATAAAATATTATTAAATCGACATACCGAATTATAGGTATGTCGATTTTTTATTTTGTAACAAAAAAGAAATAATTATATTAATATACGAAATGAATTTGAGAAAAATGGTAATTTTCTAGTGCATTCTTTCGCTTCTCATTGCATACTTGGCGTTATTACTGATAAAATGAATGCAACGATTTGGAAAAGAGTGATTCTTATGAAGTGGTTTAAAAATGTAGTTGCTCGTATTATGGGTGACGAAATCGAAGAATATGATAATGAAAAAAAGATTCATAATGACAGAATTAAAATACAAGATACATATGAAGACTATATAGAACAAGAGTTTGAAACAGTACAACAAGAAGATTCTATACCCGCATTTTTACGTAAAAGAGATGCTTTCCGTTTCCCGGTTATATCTGATTCAGAGCGCTCGCAAATGATAAAGAAGGAAACTCCAAGCAAGCAAGCGCCACTACCATCGAATAAGCAAGTTAGACCAAAGCCACAATCCGTTCAACCAGATCAATGGCAAGAACAGAGACAAAAGCAAAAACGAGATCGTTTCCAACCGTCTTCTCAAAATCAAACAACAACGCAAAATAGAAGGTCACCATTTGAAAATCAGGTACAGCAATATCAGGAGTCAGCTCGATTCGAAACACGAGAGCAGCGGAGACCAATAGTGAAGAATGGGTATAACGAGGTGCCATCAAAACAAGAGCGTATTAATCCATTTAACCCAAAGCCAAATTATGATACAACCGCTTCTTATAGGGAACGACCAAGTTCTTCACTAGGTCGTAGATCGGTTGAGAGTGAAACTGAAACTGTGACTACCACAAAGCCAGAGCAAGTAAAAAAGCAAAAGTTCAAACCTACAAATGTACCTTCACCCGTTTATGGTTTTCAAAAGCCACCTTTGCGTTCTACTCATGACCAGCTAGAGGGCCATGAATCCAATGAACTAAAACAGACTGATGATCATTTAGAAGCAACAAAACAGGTTACTGTAGAAGTAATGGAGTCACTACACACCGCTGCTACAGAAGAACATGCCATTGTTGAAACAAAACTAGAGGAAGCTCAAGTTATTACTGAAACAGAAATGAATGCAGCCCAAGCAATTCCTGAAACAGAAGTAGAAGAAGTTCAAGCTACTGTTGAAACAAAAGTAGAGGAAGTTCAAGCTACTGTTGAAACAAAAGTAGAGGAAGTTCAAGCTACTGTTGAAACAGAAGTAGAGGAAGTTCAAGCTACTGTTGAAACAAAAGTAGAAGAAGCCCAAGCAATTGCTGAAACAGAAGTAGAGGAAGTTCAAGCTACTGTTGAAACAGAAGTAGAGGAAGTTCAAGCTACTGTTGAAACAGAAGTAGAAGAAGCCCAAACAGTTGTTGAAACAATAGTAGAAGAAGTCCAAAAAATTGTTGAAGCAGAAATAGAAGAAACTCAAGTAATTGCTGAAACAGAAGTGAATGTAGACCAAGCTATTGATGAAATAATAGTAATGGAAGAACAGCCTCTTGAAGTTGCTATTGAAGAGGGTATAACTGAATCGACTATAAAAATGGAAGAAGTAAATGATCAATATAGTGATTGTGAGGAAATTGCCTCTCCAACTACTGGTGAAGAGCCAATCCAACAACAGCTAATACCTGTTGCAATTAAAGAGCTGAATGAAATCGTAGATCAAAATCTAGAAGTAAAATTAGTTGGGCAGGCACAAACTTCCATAGAGGAGATTACTATAGAAGAAAAACCTGCCATTGTCGAAGAACTTATTCGCCGAGCGGAAGATCCTGAAGATGAGCTTTTAAAATCAGAAGATATAATTGTAGAAGCAACTATAAAGCCATCTGAAAAAGTAGAACAAATAGAGGAACCATCTTCAAAAGAGGAAGAGTACCAAGAGCCAGTAAAAAAAGAAGAAAGTAAACTTCCATTTAATGTTCTTATGTTAAAAACAGATAAAGAGAAATGGGCACTGAAAGAAGCAAAGACTAAGCAATTATTAAATACGAGCGTAGAAGAAACTGTTCTCCCTTTAGTCGTAAAAGAGCAGCCTGTTGCAACGAGTATTACAGAGAACCCTATACAACAACCCATATTAGAAACATATACGGTGTCTGATAATCAAGAAGTTGCGGCGACAACAGTAGAGCCAGTCATCGAACCTGAAATTGAAGAGCCTATGCCATCACGCATTAACGAAAACCTTGACGAATCTCTAAAATATTTAGAGTCACCAGAGGAAAAGACAGAGGATTTTGAATGGATGGATATGCAAGGTGAGAAACTAATTGAGGCACTCTCATATTTTCAAGTAAAAGGAGAGATTGTTCAAATTGTGCAAGGACCTGCAGTAACGCAATTTGAAATTACAGTTGGTCATGGTACCAAGGTGAGTAAAATACGTAATTTAGCAGATGATTTGAAACTGGCTCTAGCTGCTAGGGATATACGTATTCAAGCTCCGATTCCAGGTAAGAGCTCGATCGGAATTGAAATTCCAAACCAAAAATCACGACCAGTGCGTATTTCTGAGATTGTTGGTGACCAGTTATTTATTGATTCAGATTCGCCTCTTGAAGCAGCGTTGGGTTTAGATTTAACAGGAAAACCGGTAACGCTTGATCTTCGTAAAATGCCTCATGGATTAATTGCAGGGGCAACTGGATCTGGTAAATCTGTTTGTATTAACTCAATTTTGGTTAGTCTATTATTAAAAGCTAGCCCACAAGATGTGAAGCTGCTTTTAATTGACCCTAAAATGGTGGAATTGGCTGCATTTAATCATATTCCTCATTTAGTGAGCCCGGTGATTACCGATGTCAAGGCAGCTACTGCAGCTTTAAAATGGGCTGTAGAGGAAATGGAAAGACGTTATCAGTTGTTTGCACATGTTGGCGCGCGAGATATTACTCGATACAATGCAATGGTTGAAGAAGAACGAAAATTTTCATTAAAAATGCCATATTTAGTGATTGTCATCGATGAATTAGCAGATTTAATGATGATGGCTCCTACTGATGTGGAAGAAGCTATTTGTAGAATTGCTCAAAAAGCAAGAGCTTGTGGTATACATTTAGTACTTGCAACTCAACGCCCATCTGTAGACGTTATTACGGGGCTAATTAAGTCTAATATTCCGACACGTATTGCTTTCTCTGTATCATCTCAAATTGATTCACGTACAATATTAGATAGCCAAGGAGCGGAGCGATTATTAGGTCGTGGTGATATGCTGTACTTAGGTAATGGAATGTCTGGGCCTATTCGTGTGCAAGGTACATTCGTAACGGATGAAGAAATAGAAGCTGTGACAGACTATATGCGATCGCTAGGCGAGCCGGAATATATTTTTGAACAAGAAGAATTGTTGAGAAAAGCTGAGGCTATTGAGGAACAAGATGAGTTATTTGAAGAAGCATGCCGACACATTTGTGAGCAAGGTACAGTTTCTACATCTTCTTTACAACGAAAATTCCATATCGGTTATAATCGAGCAGCCAGATTAGTAGACATGATGGAAGCTCAAGGATTTATCTCAGAGTCAAAAGGTACAAAACCACGTGATGTTTTTTTGAAAACACAAGATTTAGAGAATCTCTTTAATAACGGATATGATGAAATGTAAATTATTTATGACTAATGTCTTATTACTTATAAATAATAAAAGTGAAAGAGTGGGAATTATCGTTTATTTTAGAAGTGTAGTAATCCATGCTATAATGTAATATGTTTTAAAGATTTGATTAATCAAGGGTAAGGAAACTTTCCCGGGAGGTTTCAACATGACAGTTTATCATTTTACAGGAATTAAAGGATCAGGAATGAGTTCACTTGCACAAATTCTATTTGATTCAGGTGAGACGGTTCAAGGTTCCGATATCGAAACATACTTTTTTACAGAGGATCCTCTAAGAGAGCGCAATATTACCATCTTGCCTTTTGATGAGAACAACATTCAACCAGGAATGATTGTAATTGCGGGTAATGCTTTTACGGACGAGCACCCAGAGTTAGTAAAAGCCCGTGAAATCGGTGTAGAAGTAATTCGTTATCATACATTCCTAGGGAAATATTTAGAACAATATACATCAGTCGCTATTACAGGAGCCCATGGTAAAACTTCAACAACAGGTTTAATGTCTCATGTGTTAGAAGGAGACAAGCCGACTTCTTTTTTAATTGGTGATGGTACTGGTGGCGGGGCAGTAGGCGCTCAAAACTTCGTAATGGAAGCATGCGAATACCGCCGTCATTTCTTAGCATATCATCCAGATTATGCAGTGATGACGAATATTGATTTTGATCACCCTGACTATTATAAAGACATAGAAGATGTGTTTGATGCGTTTCAATCAATGGCATTACAAGTGAAAAAAGCTATTATTGCTTGTGGTGACGATGAACACTTACAAAAAATTCAAGCTAATGTACCAGTAGTATTTTACGGCTTTGGTTCTGAAAATGATTTTGAAGCGCGTAATGTAGAAAAAACAACTGAAGGGTCTACCTTCGATGTTTTCGTACGCAACGAATTTTATAGTAAATTCCATATTCCAATGTTTGGAGATCATAATGTATTAAATACACTTGCCGTGATTTCTTTATGCCATTATGAAGGAGTTCCAGCGGAAACGATTCAAGCTCGCCTAAGTACTTACGATGGTGTTAAACGTCGTTTTACTGAGACAGCAATTGGCGCTCGTACATTAATTGATGATTATGCTCACCATCCTACAGAGATTAGAGCAACGATTCAATCTGCACGACAAAAATACCCGAATCGCGAAGTTGTAGCTATTTTCCAACCACATACATTTACACGTACTCAAGCTTTTTTACAAGATTTTGCGGATAGTTTAAGTGAAGCAGATAGTGTTTATCTTTGTGATATTTTCAGCTCTGCGCGTGAAAAATCAGGTGCTCTGTCTATACAAGATTTAGTAGATCTAATTGAAGGCAGTAAATTATTGAAGTTAGAAAATATACCTTCTTTAATAGAGCATAAAGAATCTGTATTCTTGTTTATGGGTGCAGGCGATGTGCACAAATTCCAAGAAGCATTTGAAGCTCATTTATTAGAAAAAGACGCATAATACAAGTGAAAATATATAAAAAAACAGTTTAACCTCTTCTTGAGGCTGAGCTGTTTTTTTAATGGAAAATTCTTTATTTTTGTAGTATAGTGATGATGATTAGCAGGATTTAGCAATGTTTTGTTGAATGTATTGTAATATGTTATGTTTAAATACATTCATTTTGTGGGAACTTAAATGTATATAGTTAGGAGGGTGTAAGATGATAGTTATTTTGTATATAGCAGCACTAGTTGCGGCTATAGGGTTCCTTGTTTTATGTATTGGTTTAACAATGACATTAAATTCGTTGAAAACAACGTTGAATAATGTAGCGAATACAATGGCTGGAATTGAAGGTCAAATGCAAGGAATTACACGTGAGACAACAGGCTTGTTAGAAAAAACAAATAGTTTGGCAGAGGATATTCAGGATAAATCTAAACAACTGAATACCGTAGTTCAAGCCGTTAAAGGTTTTGGTGATTCAGTAAATGGATTGAATAATTCAGTACAACAAGTAACATCTTCTATTTATTCAAACGTTTCGAAAAACAGCGATCAGATTGCTCAAGTTATTCAATGGAGTAACGCTTTTATGGGAATACGTGGTAAGATGAAAGAGCGTAAAGCAAACGGTGAAACAGTTACGGTGAATACACTAGATGAAACTGTTAAGCGAAAAAGAAGAAAATAAGATTTTGGGAGGCGCTAGGTATGTCAGAACAAAAACCGAATTACAATGATGTGAGAAATAATTATGATGTTTATGGTAACCAAGGAATTGAGGGTTCGGAAGTGAATGCTTACTTACCACAACCTTATGAACATAAAACTGAATCTCTCTATGACGAATCAAATGTAAATGTAAAAGATTTTGTGATTGGCGCATTTGTCGGTGGTATTGTTGGGGCTGCTGCAGCGTTATTTTTAGCTCCTAAAACAGGTAAAGAATTGCGTGATGATGTGGCAACACAAGCTAGCCAAATTAAAGAAAAAAGCATTGAGCTTTCTTCCACTGCAAAGGAAAAATCAGCTCAAATTTCAAAAACACTACAAGAACAATCAGGTCAATTAGTTGATAAAGTAAAATCAATCAAATCTAAAACAACTCAGCCATTGGATGATGGAACGGCTTCTTCTGAAGGCGAAGAGCCGATAGATATCATGGAAACAATGGAAAAAACGATTGCAGAATACGAAGCAGAAACTAATGAGCCGACGGCGGTAAGTTTGGCTCTTGAAGAAGCAGTAGAAGTAGTCGAGTCTGTAACGAAAGAAGCAAAAGCTGAAGCGTCAAAAAACAGATAATGTATTCATAAGTAAAAAGCTATCTCAAAGTTCGTTATTAGAACATTTGAGACAGCTTTTTTTCGTTATTTATAAGATTTCTTGCTCTACTTTATTTAATGTAATAGAAAGTCGATCGCCACCGAAGATTTCTGCATCGAATTTTGAAGGTTTTTCATTACGTAATATTGAAAATGAGCCTTTGAAATCTGTAGGTAATTGCCAATTGGAAAAACGGAATACATCTTGGTAAATCCAGTTACTAGTATCTTTTGTTACAAATTGAATTTTAGCACCGTTTGGTATGACGTCTGATTTATGTGCAATTTCTCCGTTGATATAAACGGTTATGCAATTTTTATTCAACTCTAACGTTTCATCTTGGAATGTTACAATTATACGATCTTCTATTTGGATATTAAGGCGCTTAGCGATTAGTTCAACTGTCGGCAATTCGGTCATTTGGATGGTTATGCGGTCATTGTGCTTCATAGCATAGTGAAGTTTTGTCGGAAGACTATTAAGCGATAAACTACTCGCGAATTCAGGTAAATTTACTGGCTTGTTGTCAATGAAAATTGTAAATGGTGTTATTCGTTTAATAAAGGCTTGATTGTTAGTCCAATACAAAATTTCTTCTATGGTATCGGCTGTTTTAATAGAAACAATGTCTCGATCTTTCAATTGCGTATCCGAGGAGACTGATTGGCCATTTACCGTGATTTTCGGTTGTATTTCGTATGATAAATCTTGGATGTATACTTTTTTAACACCAGCATCATCTAATATATCTTTTACCGAAGCTTGAGCAGGTGCTCCGTTTTCGCCTTCTTTTAACTCGATGATATCACCATTTTGTATGAGGTGTTTGGTGTTTGCTTTATTACCGTTGACGAAAATTTCAGTTGGACTACCATGACCACCAGGTATAAAGATATCCTGATCGTTTACTTTAATTGAAAGAGCTAGACCTGGTTTACCGTATAATTTTGTAGCTAAAACATTGGCTGCAAGTAATGCGTCTGACACAGTCATCTCTTTTAATTCAAATAAACGGATGATTTGTTTATTTACTTCGACCGTCATATATTTTATTGGTGCTCGTTTTGCGGCAATGGCAATACCAATAGGTGTTACAAGTTCAGGAGAGGCAGGCACATGATCCTCCCTTGTGAGTTGTTGAATGGCATCAATCCCTCGAACTGCCACCCTATTTTCTGGTAACTCTAAAACTCTGCAAAGTTCCATTGGTAAATCCGGTGTTAAACTGCCACCACCTACTAGTAAAACGGCTTTTGGAGCAATTTGGTTATTTAATCGTAAAATTTCAGTGCCAATCGCTGTAGCAAGTTGTACGACTGCTGGACGTAATTTTTCCATTATTTCAGAGCGTGGGTAAAACTGATCGAAGCCTAATATATCTTGAATATTAATCTCTTCTTGCATAGCCATTTCTTTTTTTGCTTTTTCAGCAACTGGGAAGTCTAGTAAGTAATGGTCACTTAACGCCTCTGTAATTTCATCACCAGCTGTAGGTACCATTCCATAAGCTACAACTGTACTTTTATCTGTAATGGCGATATCTGACGTACCTGCACCTATATCCACTAGAGCGACATTTAATCGGCGCATTGTGGGAGGAATTAACGCATTGATGGCTGCAATTGGTTCAAGGGTTAATGCTTCCATTTCTAAATTTGCACGTTTAAGAGCAGCTAACAGCGATTCTACGACGACTCTTGGTAAGAAGGTGGCAATTACTTCAACTGAAGCTTCCTCGCCTTGTTGGTCAATTAAACTGCCAATTTCTTCTTGGTCTAAACGGTAGTATAAAACTGAATAGCCAACACAATAATAATGACTAGTATTATTTTTATCTTCTTTATTTTGTAATAGTTGTTGCTGGGCTTGTTGAACAGCAGCTAATTCTAAACGGCTGATATCATCTTCAGTGAAAGCAAGTCGGTTTTTTATATTAATAGTGACAGCAGCTTGTTCAGTTTTTAAGGCTCGACCGGCAGCAGCAACACTTACTTTATGAAGAGGGCCGTGTTTCTCTTCAAGTTGAGTTTTAATTTTCTCTATTAAAGTAGCTACATGTAATACATTATGTATTTGACCATCTACCATAGCACGTTCCTTGTGTTCTTCAATCATTAAGTCGACAACGTGGAAATTTTCACCTTGTTCTTCTATAATTATTCCAACTACAGATCGTGTACCTATATCTAATGCAAATAGCTTAGACATCGTGTTTTGCCACGTCCTTTCATGTGCATTTAAAGCAATATACTTCGCCGCGTTGAAGCGTTAAAGAAATATTGCGTGACTTTTGTAAAAATATTGATTATAATATTCATATTATCTAAAAATGTATCACAGTTTTCAGTCTACTGAAAGTACCTGATACGAGGAAGTGAGGAGAAACGCAATGAGTCATCAAAATTTAGATCACTTACGTGACCGCGTAGACGCATTAAACCTTGAAATTTTAAGTTTAATTAACGAACGTGCAGAAGTCGTACAAGAAATTGGTAAGATTAAAGAAAAACAAGGTGTTAATCGTTATGATCCTCTTCGTGAGAGACATATGTTGAACCTTTTGAAAGAAAATCATGAAGGTCCACTTAGTCAAGGTACGATTGAACATATTTTCAAAGAAATCTTTAAATCAGCATTAAAATTACAAGAAACAGATCATAAAAAAGAATTATTAGTATCTCGTAAACGGAAACCAGAGGATACAATTGTGAATATTAACGGAGAAGCAATTGGTTCTGGAGAACCAACATTCGTATTTGGTCCATGTGCGGTAGAATCTTACGAACAAGTAGCAGCAGTTGCTGAATCGATTCAATCAAAAGGTCTGAAAATGATTCGTGGCGGAGCTTACAAACCACGTACATCTCCATATGACTTCCAAGGACTAGGTCTTGAAGGTTTGAAAATTTTAAAACAAATTTCAAAGGAATTCGGTTTAGCTGTAGTTTCTGAAATTGTTACACCATCACATTTGGATGAAGCGCTAGATCATATCGATGTTATCCAAATAGGTGCACGTAATATGCAAAACTTCGAATTATTAAAAGCTGCGGGAGCGACAAATAAACCTGTACTTTTAAAACGTGGTTTAGCAGCAACAATTGATGAATTCATCAATGCTGCAGAATACATTATCTCAAAAGGTAATGATCAAATTATTCTATGTGAACGTGGTATTCGCACATATGAAAAAGCGACACGTAACACATTAGATATTTCAGCTGTTCCGATTTTAAAACAAGAAACACATTTACCAGTATTTGTAGATGTAACGCACTCAACTGGTCGTCGTGATTTACTATTACCATGTGCTAAAGCGGCCATTGCTATTGGAGCAGATGGTGTTATGGCAGAAGTTCATCCAGATCCAGCAGTAGCATTATCGGATGCTCAACAACAAATGAGCATTCCACAATTCGATGAATTCTACGAAACTCTACAAAAGTTCATGAAATCTTACGAAATACAAGCATAATAGGGGGTGACGATTCGAATTACTAGAATCGTCACCTTTCTTTTGTTGAAAAATCTTTGCTAATTGTCGTATCATAAAAAGAAGAAAAGAAAAGGAGGTCATCAAGTGACCGTTACAATTTATGATGTTGCACGTGAAGCAAATGTTTCTATGGCGACAGTTTCACGTGTCGTCAATGGCAACCCAAACGTTAAGCCGTCAACTAGAAAAAAAGTTCTTGATGTAATTGAACGCTTAGAATATAGACCAAATGCGGTTGCTCGTGGCTTAGCAAGTAAAAAAACAACGACAGTAGGCGTTATCATTCCGGATATATCCAATATTTTCTATGCTGAACTTGCTAGAGGTATTGAAGATATCGCGACAATGTATCGCTATAATATTATTTTATCCAATTCTGATCAACGAGAAGAGAAGGAACTTCAGTTATTAGATAATATGTATGGTAAGCAAGTTGATGGAATTGTTTTGATGAGCGAGCAAGTCACAGAAGAGTTATTAGATAAAATGGGACATTCCCCTGTACCAATCGTTTTGGCAGGTTCAATTGACCAAACACAAGAAATACCATCTGTAAATATAGATTATTTACAAGCCGCTTATGAAGCTGTTAGCCGACTAATAGATAATGGCCATAAACGAATTGCTTTCGTGTCAGGACCATTCACTTCTACGATAAACCGAGAATATAAATTTGCTGGCTACAAAAGAGCATTAGAAGAAGCCGGAATTGAATTAGCTGACAATCTTGTTATAGCTAATGAAGATTCTTATGATAGTGGTATCGAAGATTGGTCAGAGTTAAGCAAACTTGAAAATGCACCAACAGCCTTCTTTGCAGGTAGTGACGAGCTAGCCATAGGAATTATCCATGGTGCACAAGATGCAGGTAAGAAAGTACCGGACGATATTGAAGTAATTAGTTTTGAAAATTCGAAGCTAGCACGTATGGTACGTCCTCAATTAACAAGTGTTGTATTACCGCTGTATGATATAGGTGCGGTTTCAATGCGCCTTTTAACTAAATTTATGAACAAAGAAACAGTGGAAGAAGGAATTGTTATACTTCCACACCGCATTGAAGAACGAGATTCAGTAAAATAAAAACTTAAATAAAAAAGGATCGCTCTAGCATCGTGTGAAAGACGATAGGAGCGATCCTTTTTATGTACGTTTAGCTTTTGATAGAACGAATCAGGTACAATGCTTTTTCTAAAATTTGATGATTTTTTTCGGTGATTTCTACTTTTCGTGGCACTTCATTATACATATTAATTGGATCCATCCAAGTAGGAATTAGGGTGACTGGAGATTCGGTCTGCCACTTCTCTAACCAAGCAGACGGAAGCGGCCCATCAGGAGCTTTTTGGTCAGTCATTTCTGTCCAAATAAGTGACCATGCTCTTGGAACTACACGCCAAATATCATAGCCGCCACCACCTACTGCAATCCAGCGGCCATCACAATATTCATGAGCTAGCTCATGAGCGATTCGTGGAATTTCTTTATAAATCTTCATCGAACCATACAGATGAGTTAAGGGATCAAAATAATGAGCATCTGCACCATTTTGTGTCAAAATCACATCTGGTTTGAAATGATCGACTATTTCTCTAAAGGCTGTTTCATAGATGTCCAAAAATGACTCATCTTCTGTAAAAGCATCAATTGGTAAATTGAAGGAAGTACCATGACCCTCACCAGTTCCTCTTTCTGTAACGTTTCCAGTGCCAGGAAATAGATAACGACCTGTTTCGTGAATAGAAATAGTGCACACATTTGGATCATCGTAGAAGCTCCACTGAACACCGTCACCATGATGTGCGTCTGTATCGATATAGAGTACTCTAGCATTGTATTTTTGTTGCATATACTTAATGGCTACAGTGCTGTCATTATAGATACAAAATCCCGATGCACGACCTTTAAAGCCGTGATGAAGTCCACCACCTAAATTAGCAGCATGCTTTGCCTTTCCTTGCATCACATAATCGCATGCCGTTAATGTACCACCAACGATATGAGCACTCGCTTCATGCATAAATGGAAAGATGGGAGTATCCTCTGTGCCGATGCCATACTGCTCACCCTGTTCATTTGTTATTTCACCGTGGCCAGCTTTTTTTACTATATCCATATACTTTGAATCGTGACCGAGAAGAATTTCTTCATCTGTTGCGATACGTGGTTCAACAATATCGGCTTTATTTAAGGCACCAAGTTCATTTAGTAAATCAACTGTTAAAGTTAGTCTTTTTTGATTAAAAGGATGAGTGTCTGAAAATTTATATCCAAGCTGATTATCTGAGTAGATGAATACGGCGTTTTTTTCTACATTTTCATGCCCGGCATATTTGGCCATAGCACCTCAAACCCTTCTTTTCGTAAATCCTCAATGATGGAAAGAGGATTCATGATTTTTACTCGAATAGATAGTATTTTCATCTCATCAAACTCTTTATCTGGATATACTAAGACACTTAATACACTCGCGTGGTGCTTATGGAATACTTTTGTTACTTCAAATAATATGCCAACGATATCTGGTACACGAATTTCAATATGTGAACTTGGTTTGTTTGCTCCAGTTAACTCAATATAGTTATAGAGTAAGTCTGTTCCTGTTACGATTCCTACTAATTTACCACCGCTGATGATAGGTAAACAACCGATGCGATGTTCATAGAAAATAATGGCGATTTCTTCGACGAAATCAAGTGGATGACCAACAATTATATTCTTTGTCATAATATTTTCTAATGGTTGGTCATAGATACCTTCGTCTGGTATTTTGAGCAGGGAAGAAGGAAGCGCGTTTTTTATATCCCTTTCTGTCACTAGGCCAATAACTTCATTAGCTATATTTGTAATAGGTAAATGACGAATCTGTTCTTTTTTTAGTAGTTGAACAGCCTCCTTAATAGTGTTGGATGGCTTTAAGGAGAACACAGTTGAATTCATGATTTCTTCAACAATCATAGACAAAATCCCCTTTGTTTAGTTGTTTAGTACATGAAACGGCTTTTAAAACGTAGCTGATCAAACCTTTGAATTGATTCACTATCAACTCTACTACCAATACGTGCCATTAGGCAATTCGCAGGGTGTGAAGAGATTTCAGGTTCATCCGTGGCGAAATTCTCCAGACCTCCCGCATTCATCATTTTCTCCATGATTTTACGATATTCCCAAACATTTAGTCCTGTTCTTTTTAAATCCCAGTGCCAATAATATTCGGTTGTAATAACGATATAGTCTTCCATCGCATCATCCATCATAGATACGCGAAGTATTTGTTTACCTACACCTGTTCCGCGAAAATCTGGTATGACTTCAATTGCTCCAAGCTCAATTAAATTTTCCATTTTCCCTTCTGACCAACGTTCTAATGGATCAGGGTATAAAAAGGTAGCATAACCGACGATGGTATCCTCATTACGTGCAATAATAATACGTCCTTCAGGTAATTTGGCTATTCCTATTAACGCTTTAAATTGTTGTTTAGCAACACGAAAAGCTGTTAAATCCTCATGGAATTTTAGTTTTTCTAATTGCTCAGGTGGGATAGGACCTTCAACTACAATTTGACCTGATTTAGTTTCCATATTAACGCCGTAATAAGTTTTAATAAATTCCATTATTTCACCGCCTTACTAAGATATTGTATTTCAATTATACATGAATGAAAAAGAGAATAATCACATAAATGAGAAAATTATATGTCTAGTGTCGTAAGTTTGTGAGGTGATAAAAGGTGTAATCAATGAGATTTAAATGTAATTAATAAGTATAAAAAAAGTAGCATTCTACAAGTGTGTAGAATGCTACTTGATAAGGGTTAATTATTGTTACTAGTACCATTGTTTTCAGTACTATTCTCTTTATCTTTATCTTTATCTTTATCTTTATCCTTGTCCTTATCGGTACTTGGGTCCTTGTCTTTATCTTGCTCTGTTGTATTGTCTTTGTCTGTTGTCGGTTTATTATTATCTGTATTAGGTTTCTGGTTCTTATCTTTGTCTTTGTCAGTATTTACGTTTGAATTTGAAGAATTGTTATTCGGTTGTTTATCTTTATCTTTATTCTTATCTTTATCCTGGTCTTTCTCATCATCAGGTTTGTTCGCAGCATCTAATTTCTCTTTCTCTTTTGGTGATAGAATACCTGCAGGATCTCCACCTAGGATACCTAACATACGAGAGATAAAGTCAGGATTTAAGCCACCACTTGAGTTGAAACTATCATCTGGACTAGTAGGTAGCATCACTTGAGAGTTAAATAAATCAGTACGTGAAAAGCCTGCTTTTGAACATGCTGAAGATAATGCTCGACCAGACAAACCACAGAATGTTTGACTTACTACACCTGCAGGAGCAGAGAAGCGTTTGCCAGATGCTGTAGCTAATTTTGGATTAGAATCATAAACAGAGTTCATCAGTTTAGCCCATAACAAATTAATACGAGTACTTGGTTGCAAGTAAGTCTCATTGTATTGATAAAGTGTTTGTGGTGTATCATAACCCATCCATACACCTAGTGAAATGTCAGGATTGTATCCAACCAACCAAACGTCTTTATATTCTTGAGATGTACCTGTTTTAGCCGCGAAGTCTGCACTAAATTTCAGGCCAGCATTTGCTGTTGTACCAGTTCCTTGTTTCAATACATCACGCATCATATCCGTAATGATATATGAAGTTTGAGGACTATATACTTGTTTCGCTTTAGATTTGTGTTTATATACTGTTTTGCCATCCGAGTCAACAATTTTAGAAATCATATAACCATCTACGAATTTACCTCCATTTGCAAATGTTGCAAATGCATTCGTATTTTCTTCCACAGTTACACCGTATTTTAGCGCTCCAATAGAAGTTGAGTAGTTCGTGTAATCATCTGCATCCAAATTTGAGAATCCGTTTTTAACTAATAAATCAGCAGGTCTACGGTTCATAATTTGGCTGTACAGTCGGATTGCTGGTAAGTTTTGAGAGTCTTTTAATGCTTCACGTGCCGAAATAATACCTCGGTTATCACTTTCAGTATAGTTGGATGGAGACCATCCGTTAATATTGAATTTCACATCGACTACAGGACTACCTGCCCCGATTAATCCATATTCAATCGCTGGTGCATAAACTAGAAGTGGCTTCATAGTAGAACCATTTGAACGTTTGGCTTGAGTCGCATGATTTAGTTCTTCTAATTTAAAGTCACGACCACCGATAAAGCTTAAAATTTTACCTGTTTTGTTTTCCATGACAATACTACCAACTTGTACAGGCACATCAACTTGTTTGCTTTTTCCAGTCTCTGAATCTGTAACAGTCTTTTTAAATGTAGCACCGTAATAGGTAAAGTTATCTTTTACATTTTGCATATTATCATACATTTTCTTATCAATCGTAGAGTAAATCTTGTAACCTTTTGATCGCAATTCACGATCTGCTAAGATTGTATATTTTTCTTTTAATTTCTTTTCATTTTTTAATCGTTTTGGATCTAATCCATCTTTTTTAGCTAAAATAGTAGCCATTATATCTTTTGCACGGCTTTCAATTTCGTATGTTACATATGGATACTTTTCTTCTGGGCGAAGTTCTGGTTTACGGAAATCTTTTTTAATTTTGTATTTCAAGGCTTTTTTATATTGCTTGTCCGTAATATAGCCTGTTTCATGCATACGATATAGAACAGTTTTCATACGGTTAACACCAAGTGCTAATGAATCTTTATCTTTAAGCTTTCCTTGCTGTGTAAATGGTGTATAGGCATAAGGTGATTGTGGAATCCCTGCGATATAGGCAGCTTGTGCAAGGTTAAGTTCACTTGCTTTTTTATTGAAAATACCTTCAGCCGCTGTTTCGATTCCAGCAATATTGCGACCAGATGCATTTCTACCATAAGGAATAATATTTAAATAAGCTTCTAAAATTTCGTCTTTGTCCATGAATTTTTCAAGTCGCATTGCGAGTAATAGTTCCTTAGCTTTACGCTCGTATGAAACTTCGTTTGTTAAAATTTGATTTTTAATTAATTGCTGCGTTAATGTGGAGCCACCTGTTTGAGTTGAAGAGTTCGTTACATCTTGTAACAATCCACGGAAAACTGCTTTTGGTACAATCCCGTTATGTTCATAGAAGTATTCATCCTCAGTAGCTAGTACTGCATTAATTACATTAGTCGAGACCTTATCTAGAGTTGTTTCGCGTCGTTCTAAGTCCGAACGCATTTTACCTAAATATTTTCCACCTGCGAAGTAGAGATCACTTGTTTCATCATAAGTTAAAATGTCGCTACGCATTTCAGCTTTTGCTCGCAGAGGCTCTTCTTTTACGAGGGAAGCAAAATATCCAGCGCCAATAGACCCTACAAATATAAAACCTATAACTGCTAATGTGATAAATAATAAACATAAATTCCAGATTACGCTTGATGTTATACGTAGTGTTTTCATCCATCTCATAGAAGTCATTTCTTGAAAAAGATTGTCTATTTTTTCAACCCATTTTTTAAATTGTTCTATCACTAAATCGACCTCCTAAAATCTCGTTAATTATACCATAATTGATTTATGACTAATAATATTTATTGACAATGAATCTAAATGAAGTACAATAGTCATTAATAGTTTTTCGAGCGTTGAAAAGTGCGCAGTAGTGAACATATTCCCTGTATAGAGAGCTAGCGGTTGGTGTAAGCTAGTCATAATATGGACACGAATTACACATTTGGAGCGAGAACGTAAGCGTCGCGTTAAGACGTATGAGCCGGAAGAATCATTTTTTCTTCAAGCTGGGTGGTACCGCGTTAAATTGTGATTAACGTCCCTGCATATTAATATGCAGGGACTTTTTTTATTTATATTAGGAGGTAAGGAATATGACAAATCTATTATTGGAAGATTTACAGTGGCGTGGCCTACTGTACCAACAAACAGATGCTGAAGGTATGGAAAAATTATTAAATGAGGAATCTGTTTCTTTGTATTGTGGTGTTGACCCAACTGCAGATAGCATGCATATCGGACATATCGTGCCACTACTTACTTTAAGAAGATTCCAAATTGCAGGTCACCAACCAATTCTATTAGTCGGTGGCGCTACTGGTATGATTGGTGATCCATCAGGTCGTTCTGAAGAGCGCCAATTACAAACGGTTGAACAAGTTGAGAAAAACGTACAAGGAATAAAAAAACAATTAGAGCGTATTTTTGATTTTAATTCAGAAAACGGGGCAAAACTTGCAAACAACCGCGACTGGATTGGCTCAATGAATACTATTGAATTCCTACGCGATTACGGTAAATTAATCAATGTAAACTATATGCTTGGTAAAGATACAATTTCATCTCGCCTAGATACTGGTCTTTCATTTACTGAATTTGCTTACACAATTATTCAAGGTATTGACTTTAACCACTTATACGACAACTTCAACTGCCGTATTCAAGTAGGTGGTTCTGACCAGTGGGGAAATATTACAACTGGCCTAGAAGTGATTCGTAAAACCCATGAAGAAGAAACAAAAGCATTTGGTATCACAATTCCACTTGTAACAAAAGCGGATGGTACAAAATTCGGTAAAACAGCAGGAGGAGCAGTTTGGTTAGATGCTGAAAAAACATCGCCATATGAGTTCTACCAATTCTGGATCAATGCAGCTGACTCTGATGTCGTGAAATACTTGAAAATCTTCACATTCCTATCTCGTGAAGAAATCGAAGCATTAGAGACTGCTGTAGAAACTGAGCCACATCTACGTAAAGCACAAAAAGCATTAGCTGCTGAAATGACAAAATTAATCCACGGTGAAGAAGGTTTAGAACAGGCAATTCGTATTACAGAAGCATTATTCTCAGGTGACTTAAAAGCACTTTCGGTAGAAGAAATGAAAGTAGCATTTAGTGGCGTACCTTCTGTTGAAATCGCGAAAGAAGATCAAAACATTGTCGACCTAATCGTCGAAGCTAAAATTTCATCTTCAAAACGTCAAGCGCGTGAAGATGTAACAAACGGAGCTATCTCAATCAACGGCGAAAAAATTACAGATTTAGCATACACTGTAGACGCCAAAGATCGCCTAGAAGATGCATTTGCAATCGTAAGAAGAGGTAAAAAGAAATACCACATGGTACAGTTCAATTAAATGCTGAAGGCGCTCGTTTTAAGGAACGTAACCTAAGTGCGCGGCGTCCTGCCGCAACGGTTACGTGACCCACATCCTGTGGGCCTTCGACAAGCACTGGAACTTTCGAAACAAAAGCATTTTTTCAGCTTTTGTCCGAGAAAGTGGAAGTGACCTCGAGCAGCTGAATATGTTGATTAAAGTACTAATAATTAGTCATCAAGACTACTGTTCATTCTAAAGTGAGCAGTAGTCTTTTTTGAATTTATACAAAGAAGCATAGAACTTATAAATATTATGAATATTTAAGAAAACCTTTCTATACATAGAGTAGGCTCTTTTGTAAGAAAATAACCCTATTTAATCGTAAAATATTGAAATATAAAAAGGGTTACAAAAAAAGACTTCTCACTCAATGTGAAAAGTCTTCTACTATTATTAAATTCATCTTATTTTTCAATTATCCATTCAGGTAACGCGAGACTTTCATACTCTATGGGATGTATTAAGGTTGCCAATTTCAAAGCACCTTCTAGTAACCTAGGCGAAGGACGGCAATAGAGCCATTCCTCCATTACATGTAGGCGATCTAATTTTATAGCAGTCATTTCTGATGCACCTGGTCTTTTCAGAAGGTGTCCAGGTTTAATCCGGTGGTGTTGAACACCGACCCAAGCTAAAAACGCATAATCAGGATTTCGTTTTAATACATCGTTCCATTCAGTCTGTACACTAGCTAATTCAACATCAGCAAAGAGGTTTACACCACCCGCAATTTCACTTACTTCAGTCAACCAGTTAATACCGCCTGGTGTGAAAATGGGGTTTGGCCACCATTCCCAATATAATGAAGGTTTAATTTCGCAACTTTCGCCTATTTTCTTCATGCTAGAAACAAAGCTCTCAAATTCAGCAGCTCTTATCTCAGCATGTTCCAGTACGCCACATGCTTTACCTAGTATACGTAAATCGTCAGCAATTTCTTGTAGACTATTAGGATTTAGAACGAGATGTGGGATTTTACGACGCTCGAGTTCCTCAATATTCTTCTCCATTCCAGGAACGCTAAGCGAAGCAATGACGAGCTCGGGCTCCATGCTTTCAAGCAAATCCATATTAATAGAAAGATCCGGACCAAGGCGTGGTAAATGCTGAATAGAAGATGGCCAATCAGAAAAATCATCTATAGCAATTAACTGATGCTCAAGTTGTAAATAGGTGAGTAGTTCAGTATTACTAGGGCAAATTGATATGATTTTCATTAATAAAAGACCTCCTTTAAAAAAATAGCCATTCGTTAAGTGTCATTATAACATAACGAATGGCTATTTTTGGTTATAGATGAAAAGGCGAGTAGTAATGCTATGTTATGACCATCGACTCATACCACCTTTGACATTATAAACAGAAGTAAAGCCTGCTTTTGAAAGAATACTAGCAGCTCGAGCACTTCGCATACCACTTTGGCAGATAACGATGATTTCCCTGTTGGCGTCGAGTTTACTTACTTTGCTAGGTAGTTGATCTAGTGGGATATTTTGAAACTGTACAATATGTTGGGTATTATATTCACCAGGTGTACGGACATCGATAAGTTGCTTAGATTTGTCATTTAGCATATTTTTTAAATCGGCTGTAGAAATATTTTTTACACCTTTTGCTGTTTTGGTGCGGAAGTAAATAAAAATAGCGATTGCAAGTAGTAAGATAATCCATTCCATTATTGTAGTTCTCCGTTTCTATTAGTTGTTGTTAGTTGCTGGATAATTTTCATAGCAGAAATTGGGTCATAACCAAGCACCCAATTACTATTAATATTGGTTTGGGGGACTCCGAGACGACCTGTTGCTGCCATTAGTTCTTGCACAATTTCAGGCTTTTCTTGAATATTTACTTCTTTATAGAGAATGTTTTGTTCGTTTAGAAAATTTTTCATTAATACGCAGTAACCACAATTTGTGGATGAATAAACGGTCACGTCCAATTTCATTTCGTTATTGCCTCCTTTCGATAGCTACTTCTATATACCCTGGTAGGTATTTTTAATATACTATGGAGGGTATGAGTTTTCAACTAATTTGTTTATAACATCTTTACTTGACACAATACCTTTAGGGGTATAGTATCTATAAATGTTACACGATATGCTTGAATTGAGGTGACGATAATATGGAGTATAATGATCAAATTAAGAATCGTTTGAAACGAATAGAAGGCCAGTTAAAAGGTATTATCCGCATGATTGAAGAAGAAAAAGAATGTAAAGATGTCATCACACAGTTATCTGCCTCTCGCTCAGCAATTGATCGCGCGATCGGACTTATTGTAAGTACTAATTTAGTACGTTGCATGGAAGATGAAAATGAGCTTAAGGGGAAAGATAAAGAAACTTTAATAAAAGAAGCTGTAGATCTATTAGTGAAGAGTCGATAATCGTCTCTTCCTTATTTTCAATATTTTATATACCAGGTGGGGTAAGGGAGATAATAAAAATGAAATCAATTTCAGTAGAAGAAGTACAACAATTATTAGAATCGGGTAAAGAATTGAATTTAATCGATGTTCGTGAAGTGGATGAAGTAGCAGCAGGTATAATTCCAACAGCCATCAATATCCCTTTAGGTTTAATTGAATTTCGTATGAATGAATTAGATAAAACAAAAGAGTACATTATGGTTTGCCGTTCAGGTGGCCGTAGTGGCAACGCAACAATGTTTTTAGAAAATCAAGGCTTTAATGTAGTTAATATGGATGGTGGCATGTTAGCTTGGACAGGTGATGTCGAATAAATTATAGCTATAAGAATCGTATTAAAGAGTATGCATTTCGCATACTCTTTTTTATGTGGCTAAACACTAAAAAAATCAAGGTGTTTTATCGACCAATATGATTATTGGGTGGAAGCGTAATTGTAAAATCAAAAATTTCGGTTTTAAGGATTGCTGAAAAAAAGCTTAAGGACTTGATTAAACAGCGTTATTGTTGTGTTTTTCATATTTTCCATAAATATGTTTTCAATACAATATACCTATCTAATATTTGGTATGCTTTAAACAGAAAACTAGAAGGGAAGAATAATAAATGAATGAATTACAAGAAACAAAGCAGCAAGAGGTGTTACATCCATTTTTCTCTATTTGGTTGCATCCTAAAAAAACGGCCAGGTATATTCTTGATTATAAAGGATTAGGTTACGCTATCATGTTCATATTGCTCGGAGGAATGGCGGGCGTACTCTTCGGTGCTATGGATTCGAAATTACCTTTAGATATTCCAACTTGGGGTATACTATTAATTTGTGTAATTGGTGGACCATTTATTGGATTGTTTTCATCTGCTATTGGGGCAGGGGTAATATTACTAATAGGAAAGTTATTTAAAGGCAAGGCAACTTATAATGAGATGTTCAAAGTAATGGGGTTATCTTCAATTCCTCATATTTGGTTAGCACCCATTTTATTATTATGGATGGCATTTTCACCAGAAACTTTCTTTCGGATGGATAGCGATTATCTTGAAGTGAAGAATCTTATAGTAACTCTAGTTTCGAGTCTAATCACGTTTTGTGTTACTATTTGGGCGGTTGTTATTAACGTAGGGGTAGTTGCAGAGACACATCGCTTTTCTAATTGGCGTGCATTTTTCACGATTTTCATTCCGGGCTTCCTTGCTTTTATCGTTTTACTTATTATTGTTATTATTTTTACGTTCTCATTTATTGGGCAAATGTAGAGTTTTAATTAGTAAATAATCTAGTTCTTTTCCACTCGAGGCTAATTGAACATCCAAATTTTTTGGATGTTCGTTAGTCTTTTTTTATACTACTTTTCTAAAGGTAGCTTAAAAAGGAATTAGTTTTAATTTAGTGGATAATATGTAATAAAAAAACCTTGTACCCGATAAAACGGGTACAAGGTTTTGGAAAGAACAAAGATTAACGAGAGTAGTACTCTACGATATAAGCTTCGTTGATTTCAGCTGATAATTCGCTGCGTTCTGGAAGACGTACAAAAGTACCTTCTTTTTTGTCTGCATCGAATGATAGGTATTCTGGTACGAAGTTGTTTACTTCGATTGCTTCATTAACTGCAGTAAGGTTTTGAGATTTTTCACGAAGAGAAATCACTTGACCTGGTTTTACGCGGAATGAAGGGATATCAACGCGTTTACCATCAACCAAAATGTGGCCGTGGTTTACTAATTGACGAGATCCACGACGAGTGCGTGAAAGACCTAAACGGTAAACTAAGTTATCAAGGCGAGTTTCAAGAAGGATCATGAAGTTTTCACCGTGGATACCTTGCATTTTACCAGCTTTGTCGAATAGAGTACGGAATTGACGTTCGTTCATACCATACATATGACGAAGTTTTTGTTTTTCTTGTAATTGTAAACCGTATTCTGATAATTTTTTACGTTGGTTAGGACCGTGTTGTCCTGGTGCGTAAGGGCGTTTTTCGATTTCTTTACCTGTGCCGCTTAGTGAAATACCAAGACGACGAGACAGTTTCCATGATGGACCTGTATAACGAGACATAGAGAGTCTCCTCCTTTAATTGGTTTTATTTTGTTGTAAAATAAAAACCAGATGTATCCAGAATTATTGACATTTTATTTTCATGCAACTTCGCCCATGCAGCCAAAGGGTTACGTGTTACACCATCCATTTCTGGAGGAATAAAATGAAAGCAATAAAACCATACAACTGCTGCGTTTATTTTACACAAAGACCATTGTAACTTTTACATAGTAATGTGTCAAGGTAAATGAGAGATTGTAGAACAGATAAAACAAGTAGATAAACGATAAAACAAGGAGTTTTGATACGATTTCTCGAATTCAAGAAGTTTTTTCCAAAAGAACTATAGTTGAAAAGACTTATTTTATGTATAATAGAATTAGACAAGATCATATATAGCATGTTTTGAAGGAAAAGGTGATTGCATGGCAGATTATCAACAAACAATGCAAAATGTAAAATGTCAGATCCTAGACTTGTGGATGGATTTAATAGATGAAAAACTTAATAGTAGTGAATATTTCGAACTATTAAAAGGAATCCTATTACAATACTTCGGTATTTCAAAAAGTGAATACTTACATTTAGATAAAGATAACTTCTACCCTGTCTCAATCGATGCAGCACATGAGAATATAACGCAAGGTATTCCGAGTAAATTATTAGAGCAGCATCTTCATCAAGAGTATCCATTCCCAAGCGCATTTGTTGATATTTTGAAAAAGAAATATGATTTTGCCGATGATGTAATAGTTTTACGGGAAGTAAATCAGAAACCGTTTGGCATTATCATTGTGCAAGAAACTGTGGATTGGAAAGAGTTTGCGAAGACAAAGTATATTTATGATTTTGAAATACTAATCTCGCGTGTGATTCAGTTAATACAAAAAAATATTAGAGCCACATATGAACAAAAGATGAATCTTGAATTAGTTAGAATGACTAGTATTTTCCATTCATCTATGGATATTGATCGAATACTGAAAGCACTTCTTCATGGTGTCAGAAGTGCCCTCCCAAAGTTTGAATCAAAACTTATTTTATCAAATGACCAAGATCGTCATTTAACTGTTGATACACATACATTTGATTATATGTCAGAGCGTTCTTCTACTATAGAAGCATTTGTCTCTGGTGATTTGAAAATTGAACAGGCAACAGACATAGAATGGTGTGTATTAAATGCACCTATAAAGGGCCGTCAAGGAATTTATGGGGTGTTACAAATTTTTGCACCGCTAAATTATGTTTTTGGTAAACAAGAGAAAGACCTTATTATGCATATAGCTGAAACATCAGGGAATGCATTAGAAAATGCAAAACTATATCATCAATCACATCGTCTAGTTTCAGATCTCCAACTTATAAATGAAACTTCGCACCGTTTAAATATGAAATTGAATCAAGAAGAAATGTTATTGTTTCTGGCAAAACAGTTAACAAAGTCGTTCAATCCTGATGAGATTTGCTTTGTTTTAAAAGAAAATGATGTGTATCAAGTAACAACGGGGAGTACAGACTTTTTCTTTGAAAATGAATCTATGCCATATTTGAAATATGTCGGTGATCATTTTGATGAATCGACAGATGCGTTATTTGTAGCAGATTTCAGCAAATTAGTGGTTGATAAAGTTTCGCTTATGTCAATGATGGCTATACCTATTATTATTCGAGAAAAAGTACATGGTTTTAGTATTGTCTTACATAATAATCCGTATTTCTTTTCGTTTGATAGTTTTAAACTAATGCAATCTTTAATACGTCATTCTTCGTTGGCGATTTCTAATACAATTTTACGTGATCAACTTCAAGAAATGGTCGATCGAGATCATTTAACTAAATTATTTGCTAGAAAATATTTGGATCGATATGTTGAAATTTCGATGGATAAGGATGAAGGTGGTGTCTTTATTCTATTAGATATTGATGATTTTAAAATGATCAATGATACATATGGACACCAAAAAGGTGATGCGATTTTAGTAACGATTGCGCAACATTTGATAGACACGGTGCAGGAGCAAGGCATTTGTGCTAGATGGGGTGGCGAAGAAATTGCTATCTATTTACCTAACCAAACATTATTGGCATCTATTGATTTAGTTGATAAGATTGTTGCATCTGTACCTGAAGTAACAACGCCATCTGTAACTGTATCTTCGGGTGTAGCTGCTTGGCAAAAAAATCTTAATCACAATTTTCATAACGTATTTCAAAATGCCGATATTGCATTATATGAAGCGAAAAATAACGGCAAAAATCAATTTCGTTTGTTTGAGATGGATGATGTCACAAATTAAAATCTTAAAAAAGAGTTACGCCCAATACAATTGTGAGCGTAACTCTTTTGGCATTTTAGAATGAAAGATGTTTCGTTAATACGTGCACAAAGTGTTCTATACCTTTACGATCATCATCTGAAAAGCGATTTTGAATAGGACTATCGATATCAAGTACACCTAAAAGTTTACCCTCAACGATGATTGGGACAACAATTTCTGATTGAGAAGCCGCATCACAAGCAATATGACCTGGAAATGCATGCACATTTTCGACGACGATTGTTTCTTGTTTCGCTGCTGCAGTACCACAAACTCCACGTCCAATTGCGATATGGACACAGGCAGGTAACCCTTGGAATGGTCCTAACAATAATTCTTCGTTTTTATGTAAGTAAAATCCACACCAGTTAATGGTGTCTAAAAATTGATTTAATAATGCGGAGGCATTGCTTAAATTAGCAATTGTATCTGTTTCGCCTTCTAATAAAGCATCAAGTTGCTTCGCTAATAATGCATATTGTTCTGCTGAGTTGCCAGTATAAGAAGATTGTGTAAACATTTCATCTCTCCATTCTATATTATCTTAAAGGGAAAATTTTATCATAGTGTTGATGTAAATCCGTAACTTGATGAGCGTCAGAGCCAAAAACAATTGGGATTTTTAGTGCGTCAGCAAGTTTAACATATTGTAATGGAGGATAAGGTTCTTTACAATCTTTTTTTGACAAGCCGGCTCCGTTGACATCTAGTTCATAGTCCTTGACGGCCATCAGTTGTAAAATCTCTTCGATTTGTTTATGATCATCGATTTTTTGTTGATGTGCTAATTGGAATTTATGAACGAGTGTCGGGTGACCGATTCGCTTTGGTTTGTAAGGTCCTAAATCAGCAGAAATAGATTCTTTTACTGTTTCATAATATAAATTGTAAATTTCTTTAACTGTTCCAACTGATTCTGCAAATTCCAGGAACGTCTCACTTGAAAAATCAATACATGTATAGGTATTGTCATGTTTTAAAAAATGAACTGATAGAATAGCATCGTCCAACTGAGGACCGATAACATTTAAAAAGTCCCGTGTTTGTTGTTCATAACCGGAAATAAAATCGACTTCTAAGCCAATACGGATACGAATTTGTGAGGCATATTGTTTTTTTAATTCCTTTAACTTCTCTATGTATGGAATTAAATGTTCGGCTTCCATACCACTATCCTTCATAGGTGTAGGGTCAATAAAGCCACTAGGAAGAGGTGCGTGTTCTGTAAATGTAATGTCGGTAAATCCGAAATTGATTGCTTTTTTTATGTATTTCTCAAAATCATCAGTCGTTCCGTGAGGGCAAAAAGGTGAGTGAATGTGAGCATCTCGTTTCATGAAATATTCCTCCAACTTGTATAATATAGTGAAATGGCAGATATTTTTTTAAAATACGTGCAAACGGTAAACAAATTCACCGAAAACATGGTAATATTAAGGTTAATTAATTGGCTGAAATAGTGATTTAGGAACAGGGGGTCTTACGATGCAGTATATCATTCCCGTTATAATCGTACTATGTATTATAGTAGCATTCATTTTTATTTTGCGTCGAAAACATAATAAAGAAATTCAGAGGTTGGATCAGAAAAAACTTCAAATTCAAAACAAACCCGTTTTGGAAGAGTTAACAAAAGTGAAAGCTCTGAATATGAATGGTCAAACAGAAGAGATGTTTGAGCGCTGGCGCAATAAATGGACGGAGCTTATGGACGTTGAAATGCCTAAAATCGACGTGCTATTATTTGATGCTGAAGAACTTGTGGATAAATTCCAGTTTGGCAAAGCGACTGACATTGAAAAAGAAATTGAATCACGTATTAATGAGTACGATCAAGAGATGATCCAAATTTTAAAAGAACTTGGTGAATTAATCGGTAGTGAAGAGAAAAACAGAATTGAAATTGAACAGCTGAAGGATCAGTATCGTTCAGCTAGAAAAACGTTGTTAGCTCATCAGTATTCATATGGTCCTGCTGCAGGTCCGTTAGAAAAACGTCTGGAGACATTTAATCCGAAATTTGAAGAATATGAAGTACTAACAGAATCAGGTAACTATTTACAAGCAAGAGAAATTGTTATTATGTTAGATGAAGAAGGTCAACATATTTTCAAATTGATAAATGAAATTCCAGCATTATTAACGGATATTCAGCATAAGATTCCATCTCATATTCATGAACTACGCAATGGTCAACGCGAAATGGAAGAGCAATCTTTCTTCTTAAAACATTTAGAACTGAATGGAAAGTTAGATGTAATGGAAGAAAGTATTGATGAATTTAAACAACAAATTGCTGATTTGAACATAACTTCAGTACAGCATCGAGTAAATGAAATCAAAGATGAAATCGATTCATTTTATGATGCATTAGAAAAAGAAGTGATGGCTAAGCGATTTGTTGATGAAAACTTTGAACAAATTGGTACACGATTAGAAAATGTTATTGTATCAACTGATGAAACAGCAAAAGAAGCAGAAGAAGTTCAAAAAGGATATCATTTATCAGAAAAAGATGCTGCACTTCCTTCAAATTGTAAACAACAATTGATGTCAGTTCGTCAGAGATATGAATTACTATCTATTCAAGTAAAAGAAGAGCAATCTGCCTATTCTAGCTTACAAGAGGAGTTAAAGGGAGTTAAAGAAGAGACAGAACGTTTATTTGAAGAGCAAGATCGATTTGCTGATCGTTTAAAGAGTCTAAGAATTGATGAAAATAAAGCAAGAGCTACACTTGGAAATCTAAAGCAGTTATTGCATGAAACAGATCGCATGTTAAATAAGGCAAATATTCCAGGAATTCCAGAAGAAATGGATATCCGTTTAGAAGAAGCAGAAGAACAGTTATTTATAGTTGTTCAAAGCTTAAAAGAAGTTCCATTAAATATGGTAGCCGTACATAAGAATTTGGATACCGCTGAAAAATGTATTCAAGATGTACATAATACAGCAACAGAAATGCTTGAAAACGTATTATTAATTGAAAGAATTATTCAATATGGTAACCGTTATCGTGCATCCAATCCAACAATGCACCAACGATTATTAGAGGCTGAGCAGGCATTCCGGGAATTCCGATATGCAAAAGCGCTAGAAAATGCTGCAACAGCCGTAGAAGCAGCCGAACCAGGTGCTATGAAAAAAATTCAAGTACTTGCCAAAGACGACAATTGACGTTCATAATAAGAGAAGCATAAAGCCACCGCACGGTAGAGTGCAGGTGGCTTTCTTTTGGAAGGAAGGTTACACAATTGATTTATCTCGATCATAGCGCGACGACAAAACCAGATTCAGCCGTATTGCAAACTTTTATACAAGCGAATGAACGATATTACGCAAATCCAGCTTCCCTTCATCAAATGGGTACAGAAGCCAATACATTATTAATGAAAGCAAGAGAGCAAATCGCACAAATTTTAAAAACAGAGCCTGAGCATATAATTTTCACATCAGGTGGAACAGAATCAAATAATTTTGCTATTAAAGGTCTTGCTAGAGCCAATCAGCATCGTGGCAAACATATTCTAATCTCCGCTATCGAACATCCATCTATCATCGAAAGTGCTCGTCATTTAACAAATGAAGGCTTCGAATTAGAATTTATTGACGTCGATAATAACGGAGGGATTATACTATCGGATCTGCGAAGTAAAATTCGTAAAGATACGGTGCTCGTTAGTATAATGCATGTAAATAATGAAATGGGAGCTATTCAACCGATTTCGGAAATTGCAAAGATTATACGCCCAAATAGCCGTGCGTTTTTCCATGTGGATGCAGTACAAAGCTTCGGAAAATTGCCAGTGCAATTTCAAGGAGATAATGGTCCAGATGCTTTAACTATTTCTGGTCATAAAATAAATGGCTTAAAAGGAACAGGGTTATTAGCTTTTTCAAAGCGCATTAAAATTCAACCGATACTACATGGTGGCGGACAAGAATTAGGCTACCGTAGTGGAACTGTTGCAGTGCCACAAAATGTTGCATTAGCAAAAGCCATGCGCCTAGCTGTGGAGCAAATGGCAGAGAATACAACGAAATTTAGAAAGTGGCGCGAGGATCTACATGTATTTTTAAATAAAATTTATCATGTCCATGTTATTTCAAGTAACGATGGTGCACCACATATTATAAGTTGCAGCGTAAGAGGCTTAAAAGGTGAAGTTGTTGTCAATGCATTGCAAAGTGAAGGCTTTATCGTTTCCACATCTAGTGCGTGTTCCTCAAAAGATTCAAGTATTAGTCATGTTATAGAAGCACTTCAAATAGAAGAAAGTTTTGAAAAGGGTGTTATTCGTATAAGTCTTGGCAATGGCTTAACCAATTCAGATATCGAACAATTTAAAGTAGTATTTGCGAAAATGATGAAACAATTAAAAGGAGAGACAATTCAACTATGAAATGGCATGAAATACTAATACGTTACGGTGAATTAACAACAAAAGGACGTAATCGAAAACAATTTATCACACGTTTAAGAGAAAATTTACGATTTTCATTTGCAGATATACCAGATATGAAAATTCGTGCAGAACGAGATCGTATGTATATTAGCAGTGATAATGACGAAGATATGGAAGAACTGATTAAACGCTTACCAACAGTTTTTGGCATTCATTCTTTTAGTCCAGTTGCAAAATGCGAACCGACTTTGGATGCAATGAAAGAACTTGCGATTAATATTATGAAATCAATCAATACAGATGGTAAAACGTTTAAAGTAAATGCAAAACGTTCAGATAAAAGATTTCCATTAGACACTTATGAGTTACAACTTGAAATGGGTGGACATGTTCTAAGTAATATTCCAAATTTACATGTTCAAATGAAAGAACCTGAAATCGAACTTCGTATTGAAGTACGTGAACATGCAGTATATATGATGGTAGAAGTAATTCCTGGAGCAGGTGGTTTACCAGTCGGTGCAAACGGAAAGGCATTGCTATTATTATCTGGAGGTATCGACAGTCCAGTTGCAGGCTATTATATGATGAAACGCGGAGTGCGAATTGAGGCAATTCATTTCTTTAGCCCACCATATACAAGTGATCGTTCACTTGAAAAAGTTAAAGATTTAGCTGAAAAAATGAGTCGTTTAGGCGCGAATGTACGTCTGCATATCATTCCATTCACTGAAATTCAACAAGTAATCCAACAACAAGTTCCAGAAAATGTAACTATGACATCGACACGTCGTATGATGATGAAGATTTCAGATGCAGTACGTGAAGAAATAGGTGCAACTGCAATTGTAACGGGTGAAAACTTAGGACAAGTAGCAAGCCAGACTTTAGAAAGCTTAGCTGCTATTAATGAAGTAACTTCAACGCCTATTTTACGTCCATTAATCACATACGATAAATTAGAAATTATCGATGTAGCAAGAAAAATTGACACATACGATATTTCAATACGTCCATATGAGGACTGCTGTACGGTATTTACACCAGCAAGTCCAAAAACAAAACCGAAATTAGAGAAAGTTGTATATTACGAAAGCTTTACTGACTTCGATGAAATGATTCAAAAAGCGGTGAAAAACCGCGAAATTCATACGTTTCCGAAGCAGAAGCAAGATGAATTTGCAGATTTACTCTAATAGAAGAAAGAATTTCCTGTAATTTGCCCGTATGAAATCCCTCCTTCAGCGCATTCTATATTCACAAGGAGGTGATACACATGGCAAATTCAAATTCAAATCCACTTGAAGTAGCAGGTGCTAAACAAGCGATCGACCAAATGAAATACGAAATCGCACAAGAATTCGGAGTGCAACTTGGTCCAGACGCATCATCGCGTGCTAACGGTTCCGTTGGCGGAGAAATCACTAAGCGATTAGTGCAAATGGCAGAGCAACAATTAAAAGGTTACAACAAATAATCAAATGATTATGTAACCAAAGGAGAAGCCGGTGGCAGATTTGTCATCGGCTTCTTTTTATGTTATTTTTGTTACCTAGTACTAAGACTTGATGGTGTATGTGAGTTGTGCAAATTTTGAATTTTCTGTATAATATAAATGTTCTTAATATGAGCATCTTAAGGGGGAGTTTTTCATGAAACGCGAAGATTTACTTGCGCCAGAAGACTATAATTTAGTTGTGGAATTTGAAAAGTATATACATGATGAGGCAAGGAAAGCCATTGTTTATGAAAACGAAAACGGTAATACAGATGAAATCACTTATGCTGGTTTAATAAAAAAGGCAAATAAAGTGGCGAATGTATTTACTAACCATGGCTTAAAAAAAGGTGATGTAATCCTTATTATGGTGCCTCGTTTAATCGAAGCATATGTTACTTATGTAGCTGCACTAAAAGCAGGATTAGTTGTCATTCCTAGTTCTGAAATGTTACGTGCTAAGGATATCGATTATCGCCTTGTACATAGTGAAGCCAAAGCCATTGTTTCTTATGAGCCATATATTGAACAATTTGATGAAGTAAAACATTTAGAAGGCTTAAAACTTTTTGTTATTGGTCAAGCACATAAACCATGGATTGAACTTATTCAAGAAGCAGAAACAACATCTGAACAATTTGAAATGGCACCGACAAAAAATACAGATATGGCGTTTTTATCATATACAAGTGGTACTACAGGGAATCCTAAAGGTGTTGTCCATACGCACGGTTGGGCTTACGCACATTTAAAAACAGCGGCAGCTCATTGGCTTGGTATTGAAGATGGTGATCTAGTATGGGCAACTGCAAGTCCTGGTTGGCAAAAATGGATTTGGAGCCCGTTTCTATCGGTATTAGGAAGTGGAGCTACTGGTTTTGTTTATAATGGCAAATTTGAAGCAACAAAATACCTGCAACTATTAGAAAAAAATAAAGTAAATGCATTATGCTGTACACCAACGGAATATCGTATTATGGCGAAAGTGGACGGTTTAGGAGAATATAATCTAACTGCATTACACAGTGCCGTTTCTGCAGGAGAACCGTTAAATCGCGAGGTAATCGATGTGTTTGCCAGACTTTTTGACTTAGAAGTGAGAGATGGCTATGGGCAAACAGAAAATACATTATTAGTCGGTACGATGAAGGGAATGGAAGCAAGATCAGGTTCAATGGGGAAACCAACACCAGGCAATATCGTTGATGTTGTTGATGAATATGGTAAACCATGCGAGGCTGGCGAAGTTGGCGATATCGCTGTTCATGTATCAACGCCTGCCCTTTTTAAAGAGTATTTAAAAGATCCGGAAAGAACTAGCATGCAATTCCGTGGTGATTATTACATTACAGGAGATCAAGCTAAAAAGGATGAAGATGGATATTTCTGGTTTGAAGGGCGTTCTGACGATATTATTATTAGTTCAGGATATACAATTGGACCATTTGAAGTAGAGGATGCTTTAGTTAAACACCCTGCAGTACAAGAGTGCGCGGTGATTGCAAGTCCAGATGAGATTCGCGGTAATATCGTAAAAGCATTTGTCGTTTTAAAAAATAAAGAAGATAAAGGTTCAACTACTCTTATTCAAGAGTTACAAGACCATGTGAAACAGCTAACAGCTCCTTATAAATATCCGAGAGCGATTGAGTTTATAGATGAATTACCTAAGACAACTTCGGGTAAAATCCGTCGTGTTGAATTAAGAAATCTAGAATTAAATAAAGCATAATGGTTGCGAATTAGAAGGTCTATAGTCACTGCAATATCGCAGAGGGATAGGCCTTCTTTTTTATGTTACGTTTACTTTCGCACACTAAAGTCATATAATTATAGCGGTAATCTATAAACTTAATATAGAAAGAGGTGTTACTATGCAAGAAGAAAAGAAAGGTATACTTTCTGCCTTAGGAGCTTATATAATATGGGGGATCTTTCCACTTTATTGGAAAGGGTTACAACATGTTGCAAGCGAAGAGGTTTTAGCAGGACGAGTAATTTGGTCATTTATTTTAACGTTATTATTTGTGGTCATCATGAAGCAAGGAAAAACGTTATTATTGGATTTTAAACAGTTATGGCAACAACCAAAATCATTTTGGTTACTCGTTACTGCAGCTTATTTAATTTCACTAAATTGGTTTTTATACATATGGGCTGTTAATAATAATCATATCGTCGAGTCAAGCTTAGGTTACTATATGAATCCATTAGTATCTGTCTTATTAGGGATATTCTTTTTAAAAGAAAAACTATCTAAAGCACAAGTATTGTCTTTCATAATTGCCGCAATTGGCGTTTTAATATTAGTTATTTCATATGGTCAGATTCCTTGGCTGTCATTCGGTTTAGCATTGACATTTGGTGTGTATGGTTTACTGAAAAAGAAAGTGTTAGTTGATGCCACAAGGGGATTAGTTTTAGAGACATTCTTTATATTACCTGTCGCCGTGGCATATTATGTTTATGTTTATTTCCACGGAAATATTTCATTTTTACATACTGATTTGAAAACGGATGTACTTATTATTGGAACGGGTATTGTAACTGCGGTGCCATTAATATTATTTGCTACTGGAGCGCAGAAGATTCCATTATATTTAGTTGGATTTATCCAATATGTATCACCAACTATAATGTTATTTTTAGGTGTAATTGTTTATGGGGAATCATTTAGTGGAATAGATTTATTATCATTTTCATTCATTTGGGTAGCATTAATATTATTTTCAATTACTAAAATTATAGAAGTAAGAAAATCTAAAAATTAGTAATTTGAAAAAAATCGAAACATTTAGAAGTTTGGTTCGTAAGTTAATAGAAGGCAAAAGGAGGAAAAGAGAAGATGAATACAAAAAGATGGATCGCTTTAGGAGCAGCTGCATTATTATTCGTTACTTCGATTGGTGTAAATACTGTATTAAAAGTTGCTACGACGGATTTTACATCAAAATTCGATAACGTGCTTAATATGTCTAATGGTACTACATACAGTGAAATGCCAATCGAATCAGGTGACTTAAATAAAAGAATTGCTGTTTTATCCGTAAACGGTACAATTCAAGACAACGGAGGTTCTGGTTCTTTACTAGGCGGAGCTGCAAGCTATAATCATCAGTTCTTTATGAATCAATTAGAGTCGATTATAGATGATAAATCTGTTAAAGGTGTAGTATTAAAAGTAAACTCACCAGGTGGTACTGTTATTGAATCGAAACAGATTTATGACAAGATAAAAGAACTTCAACAGAATCGTGAAATTCCATTGTATGTATCTATGGGATCAATGGCTGCTTCAGGTGGTTATTATATTTCAGCACCAGCTGATAAAATCTTTTTAGATGAAGAGACGATGACTGGATCAATTGGTGTAATCATGCAAGGCTTGAATTACGGTAAATTAGCAGAAAAATATGGAATTGAATTTCAAACAATCAAAACAGGTAAGTACAAAGATATAATGAGCTCTACACGTGAAATGACGTCTGATGAGCGCGATATGTTACAGGAAATGATTAATGATTCTTATGAACGTTTTGTTGATGTTATTGAAGATGGCCGTGGCATGAGTGAAAAAGATGTTAAGAAAGTTGCTGATGGTCGAGTATTAAATGGTACACAGGCTATTAAAGCTGGCTTAGCTGATGAATTTGGTTATGCAGAAGATACGATTGAAGCGATGAAAAAGGATCATAAACTAGAAGGTGCTGAAGTTTTTGAATATGCTACTTCAGAAGATTGGACTTCACTATTCTCTGTGAAAATGAACAATCTATTTGGCGCCTCTGCTGAAACACAAGCAATTAGTAAAATTCTTTCTAACTACAATTCTGCACCACGTATGATGTATATGTACGGTGATGAGTAAGGGGCGATGAAAATTGACGGAATTTGTTGAGGTACACACGATTAGTCAAGAGCCGGTACAGGTTAGAAAAATAGAACAATATCAGTTAAAACCAGCAGGCTTCTGGGTGAGGTTTTGGGCTTATTTATTAGATTTAGCTATCATTAGTGCAATTTCTGGCTTAACAGTGAATCCGATTGTGACTATACTTGGAATCGATACTGATAATGCGCCATGGTATGCACCTGTAGCAATTGTTTCTAGTGTTATTTTCTATTTATATTTTGTTATTATGACGAAATTTTGGAATCAAACAGTAGGGAAAATGGTCTTTGGACTGAAAGTGGTCCATGTAAAGGAAGAAAAGTTAAAGTGGGGTACGGTTATTTTCCGAGAATGGATTGGGCGATTCTTTTCTGCTACTTTACCAGTCATCTACTGGATGGTAGCTTTTACACCAAATAAAAAAGGATTACATGATTATATTGCAGATACAATTGTAGTTCATGAAAATACTTATGAAAAACATGATAAGATGGTACGAGTGGAACATAAAAAAACTACTGTTGCTGAATCAAAAGAAGAGGAAAATCTATCAATTAATAAAGAAGCAGTCGATTCTGAGGTTTCTCAGTTGCAAGAGCCTAAAAGCTTCGAGTAAGATTAAATACAAGGAGGCGTTGAAATGGTACAAGTAACATTTAAAAATAACCCTGTAACATTAGTAGGTAACGAAGTAAAAGCAGGTGATCAAGCACCTGCTTTTACAGTGGTAGCTCCAGATCTTTCTGAAAAAACATTACAAGATTATGAAGGTAAAATTCGTTTAATAAGCGTAGTACCTTCAATTGACACAGGTGTTTGTGATGCACAAACACGTCGTTTCAATGAAGCTGCTTCTGAGTTAGGCGAAGACGTAGCCATTTTAACAATTTCATGTGACTTACCATTCGCTCAAAAACGCTGGTGCGGTGCGAACGGAATCGAAAATGTTTATACACTATCGGATCACCGTAATATGTCATTCGGTGATGCTTATGGTGTACATATGAAAGAACTTCGTTTATTAGCGCGTTCTGTTTTCGTTGTAGACCAAGATGGAAAAGTTGTTTATGCAGAGTATGTATCAGAAGGTACAAACCACCCAGATTATGAAGGTGCATTAGCAGCTGTTAAAGAACTAGTGAAATAAGGATTCTAATAATTAAAACAACATGAAACCCACTCTGTCTTTTATGAGTGGGTTTCACGTTTGAAGGAGTATATATGGAAACAATTGAAAAACTCTTTTCTTTTATTAATGACAATGCTCAGAAGATAGAGAAAGAACAAGAATTAACCTATTTAGATAGTGTTTTAGAAGTATTGAATGCATGGTTAGATGGCGATAATGTACCGGCTGGAAAAGTGGCTTCAAAAGAAGATATTCGTAAGGCGATTCAACTGGCTATTTTAAAAGGGATGCGTGAAAACGCACAACCTAATCACCAAATGACTCCAGATGCATTGGGGTTATTAGTTGGTTATTTCGTGGAACAATTTATGGATAGTGAAGAGAATGATGGTGCTAAAATCAAACTTCTTGATCCAGCAGTTGGTACGGGGAATTTGCTATTAACCGTGATGAATTTATTACAAGACCGTGCAGATGGAGTTGGAGTAGATATTGACGAGCTACTAATTCAATTAGCGGCCGCGGCAGCTGATTTAACAGAGCAGCCAGTTTCACTTTTCCGTCAAGACGCATTGCAAAATTTAATGATAGATCCGGTTGATGCAGTAGTCTGTGATTTACCAGTAGGGTATTATCCAAATGAAGAAGTAGCAAAAGAATTTGAATTGAAGTCTACTGAAGGTATGACATATGCGCATCACTTATTTATCGAGCAGTCGTTAAAATATTCGAAGGATGGCGGATATTTATTCTTCTTAGTACCAGAGAATATTTTTGAATCAGAACAAGCACAAGGTTTGTATAAATATTTACAAAAAACAGTGTGGATTCAAGCAGTAATTCAATTACCGAGTTCACTTTTTTCAAATAAAGCACATTCGAAGAGTTTATTTATCTTACAAAAGAAAAGTACTGATGGAAAGCCTGTGAAAGAAGTACTACTTGCTAAAGTGCCTAGTATGACGAATAAGCAAGCGTTAGAAATGTTCTTTACAAAAGTACAAATTTGGAAAAAAGAGCAGAAATAATACGTAAAAAAGAGACCCTAATTATTATTAGGAGCCTCTTTTTATTTAATAACTATTCAGCGTCAGGTTCTGGTGTACGTACTACAAGTACATCACATTTAGCAGAGCGAACGATGTTTTCAGAAACACTACCGATTAGGAAGCGTTCAACAGCATTTAAACCTGTTGCACCACAAATGATTAAATCTACTTCGTATTTTTTAGAGATTTCTTTTGTAATAATTGTTTTTGGGGAACCGTATTCGATTAAAACTTTAACATTTTCTACACCAGCTGTTTCAGCATCTTTTTTATAGCCAGCAAGCAATTCTTGAGCAAAAGTTTGAGCGCGTTCAGCAATTGAACGGTCATATGCTTCAACAGCAGCAAAAGAACGAGTGTCGATTACGTTTACTAAATTTAACGTTGCGTTGTTACGTTTAGCAATTCCAACAGCTTTTTTGAACGCCCATTTTGCTTCTGCAGAACCGTCTACAGCCACGATGATATTGTTATAAGATAATGTCATATGTAATTCCTCCTTTATATTTAATATTATTATACCACCCAATAGAAACAAATAAACACCATAATATTGAAGTTATTGTGAAGGCTTTCCAAAAAAAGTGTGAACAATTGGGTATGAATATTGAATTTTGCAAAAGACTTATATTGATAGAATTATTAAAAAATATAATTTTCTAAATTAATACACAAATGAGTGTTAAAATCTGTTAGAATGAACTTGTTTTTAAGTAGAGTTACTTGTTCATTTTATTAATACAACAAGAGTTAATATCTTTTCACAATTAGGAGGATGGATTATGAAGATTGGTATTCCAAAAGAGATTAAAAACAATGAAAACCGTGTTGCTATGACACCTGCTGGGGTGGTCAACTTAACAGTTTTCGGACATGAAGTATTCATCGAAAAGGGAGCCGGTCTAGGATCTGGTTTTGGAGATGAAGATTATTTAGCTGCTGGGGCACATATTGTAGGGACAGCTGAAGAAGCTTGGTCTCAAGAAATGGTGATGAAGGTAAAGGAACCAGTTGCATCTGAATATGGTTATTTCCATGAAGGACTTATTCTGTTTACTTATTTACACTTAGCACCAGAGCCAGAATTAACACAAGCATTGCTTGATAAAAAAGTTGTAGGGATTGCTTACGAAACAGTGCAACTTCCAAATAGATCATTGCCTTTATTAACACCGATGAGTGAAGTTGCAGGACGCATGGCAACTCAAATTGGTGCTCAGTATCTTGAGAAAATGGAAGGCGGTAAAGGTATTCTTCTTGGTGGTGTACCAGGAGTAACACGTGGTAAAGTCACTATTATTGGTGGAGGAATGGCTGGTGCAAACGCAGCGCAAATTGCAATTGGTATGGGTGCTGACGTAGCAATAATCGACCTAAGCCCAGAACGTTTACGCGTATTAGATGACCAATTTGGTCGTGATGTTCAAACTCTTATTTCAAATCCATTCAATATTGCTGAGTCTGTAAAAAATTCAGATTTAGTAATTGGAGCAGTGCTTATTCCAGGTGCAAAAGCGCCTAAGCTTGTAACAGAAGAAATGATCAAGTCAATGTCACCTGGTTCTGTAGTAGTTGATATTGCAATTGACCAAGGTGGTATTTTCGAAACTTCTGATCGTATTACTACCCATGATAATCCTACTTATGTGAAACATGGAGTAGTGCATTATGCAGTAGCAAATATGCCAGGAGCTGTGCCACGTACTTCAACAATGGCTCTTACAAACAATACTGTTCCTTACGCTTTGCAAATTGCAAACAAAGGCTATCAACAAGCTTGCTTAGACAATGAAGCATTGAAAAAAGGATTAAATACGCTAGATGGTCATGTCACTTTTGCAGCTGTTGCAGAAGCATTAAACCATCCTTATGTAGATGCAAATACATTATTAAGATAATGAAAGCAAGAGTCACTTAGTAATTTTACTAAGTGGCTTTTATATGAAAAAGGACTACTCAATAGATGAGTAGTCCTTTTTGTTACTAAAGAATGATTAGTTCTTTTGGATATTTCGTTAGAACTTCCACGCCATCTTTTGTTACATATACGTCGTCTTCGATACGAACACCAGTAACATCCCCTTTGTAAATACCAGGTTCGATTGTAAATACCATTCCTTCTTGAAGAGCCATTTCGTTTGCACCGTGAACAGATGGGAATTCATGTACAGAAATGCCCAAACCGTGACCTAGACGGTGTGTGAAATATTCGCCGTAGCCAGCATCAGTAATCACGTCACGAGAAATCTTATCTAAATCCATCGCACGAACGCCAGGTTTAACAGCTTCAATAGCAGATTCGTTGGCGTTGCGAACAGCTTCATAAATTTCTTTTTGAGCGGATGTTGGCTCACCAAATGACACTGTACGTGTAATATCAGAGCAATAGCCATTATAGACAACACCTAGATCAAATAAGATGAAATCGCCTTTTTCAATTTTACGTTCACCAGGATTACCATGTGGAGAAGCAGTTTTCTTACCACTTAAAACCATTGTGTCGAATGACATATACACGCCTTTTTTCTTCATAGCTAGTTCAATGGCAGATAATATTTCAAGTTCAGTTTTACCTTCAGCAATTTCACTACAACCTACTTCAATAGCATAATCTGCAAGAGCAGCTGCTTGTCGTAAGTTTTCAAGCTCTTCTTCTGATTTCACTAAACGCATGTTGTTTAGTTGGTCATCAAAACCAACAAATTTTGTGGCAGGGAAAAAGTCATTAAGAGCTTCTAAACGTTCAACAGTTAAATGTGATTTTTCGATTGCAATATTTTGTAATGAAAGTCCACGTGCTTCTGCTGCTTGATGTAATAGTGCCCATGCATTATCAGTGTCTTCATGACCAACTACTTCATGAGACCAGCCTGCAGCTTTAGCATCAGGTACTTCCATTTTAGGGCAAATTAAAAATGGTTCAGCATCTTGGAAAATCATTACTCCAAGTAGTCTTTCGTGTGGATTACTTTTAAATCCAGATACATAAAACACATTATCAGGTGTTGTTACAAATGCAGCGTCAATACTTTGTTCTTTTAAATAGTTTGAAATAGTTTGTATTTTACCCATTATTAATCCCCCTTGGATTGATTTAATAGACCATGGCTAAACGAGCGCCTAAGGTACTATATTATTAGAATACCAAAAAAGAAGGAGAAAACGTATTGATAACGAATATTTTTTGTAAGTCGAAATATTAGGAGGATTTAATTATGAAAGTTTCATATCACGGGCATTCAATTGTGAAGATTCAGGTGAATGGTTATACGATTTTAATCGATCCTTTTATTAAAGGTAACAAATTAACAGATTTAAAAGTGGAAGACCAAAAGCCGGATGTGATTTTACTGACGCATGGACATAATGACCATGTCGGGGATACGGTGGAGATTGCAAAAGCAGTTGATGCTTTAGTAGTCGCACCTGATGAACTAGCGAGTTATTTGTCCTGGCAAGGCGTTAGAACGCATCCACTACATATAGGGGGCTCTCATGTATTTGATTTTGGAAAAGTTAAATTGACACAAGCATTCCACGGCTCTTCCTATACGACAGAGAATCGTGAAATTATTTATACAGGTATGCCATCTGGTATTTTATTTTTTGCAGAGGGTAAGACAGTTTATCATGCAGGAGATACAGCGTTATTTAGCGATATGAAATTAATAGGGGAGCGCCATCCAATTGACCTAGCATTTTTGCCAATTGGAGATAATTTTACAATGGGACCTGAAGATGCAGCATATGCGGTCTCATTTTTGAAACCGAAAGTTGTCGTTCCCGTGCATTATAATACATTCCCGGTTATCGAACAGGATCCAAATAACTTTGCTGAAATGGTGTCGATAACTGAAGTGAAAGTATTGAATCCAGGAGAAGAACTGGAGATTTGATTAAAAAACCTGAAAGAATATGTCTTTATTGGTTTTTCAACTAATGAATATGACCAGAATGTGGTACACTTAAGCAACAATGATGTTGGAAAATAGGTGATTTTATGGCTACAAAACATGAGAAGATTCTTCAATATATAGAATCACTTCCTGTAGGGGATAAAATTTCTGTGCGACAAATCGCAAAGGATATTTCCGTGAGTGAAGGAACTGCTTATCGTGCAATTAAAGAAGCAGAAACGAGAAGACTCGTTAGCACGATTGAGCGTGTTGGAACGATTCGAATAGAGAAGAAGAAAAAAGAGAATATTGAAAGACTTACTTTTGCTGAAATCGTTAATATAGTGGATGGACAAGTTCTAGGCGGTAAAGATGGTTTGCATAAAACACTGACGAAATTTGTCATCGGTGCGATGAAGCTTGAGGATATGATGCGTTATACCGATGCAGGTAGTCTTTTAATTGTTGGGAACCGTGGTCGTACGCATGAAAACGCCCTAAAAGAAGGTGCGGCTGTTTTGATAACAGGCGGCTTTGATACGGCGGAAGAAACAAAAAGACTTGCTGACGAGTTAGAATTACCAATTATTTCGACTAGTTACGATACGTTTACTGTAGCAACAATGATTAACCGTGCTATTTATGACCAATTGATTAAGAAAGAGATTTTATTAATTGAAGATATTTTCGTCTCAATGAAAGATACTGCTTTCTTAAAATCGACGGATACGGTTCGCGAGTATCATTTATTAAATGCTTCAACGACTCATGGAGGATTTCCGGTAGTGGATAAGCATCATAAAATTGTTGGTATCGTGACCTCACGTGATGTAATTGGTAAACAAGATGATGACCCTATTGATCGACTAATGACACGTAATCCTATTACAGTGTCGATGAAAACTAGTGTTGCAACGGCAGGGCATCGAATGATCTGGGAAGGCATTGATTTACTACCGGTAGTCAATGATCAAGGATTGTTACAAGGTGTGATTAGCCGTCAGGATGTTTTAAAGGCGTTACAAATGGCGCAAAGGCAGCCTCAACATGGTGAAACAATAGATGACCTAGTAAAAAATGAAATCAAGATGGCGCGAGACACTGAGGAAACTACAGTAGAGTTTACCGTAACACCTCAAATGACAAACCAATTTGGTGCCATTTCGTACGGTGCATTTACTACTTTACTAGTAGAAGCAGGTTCTAGTGCGCTTAAAAAATTTAAGCGCGGTGAAAGTGTCGTAGAGAATATGACAATTTATCATATGAAACCGGTTCAAATGGAGACATCATTAGTCGTAAAACCACGCATTTTGGATATGAGTCGTAAATTTGTAAAAATGGATTTCGAAGTTTATAGTGAAGCTATCTTAGTTGGTAAAGCGATGATGACCTTCCAATTATTAGAGCGCTAAACGTATTGAATTCGACAAAAAAAGTGATGCACAGTACTGTGCATCACTTTTTATTCAAACGGTATTCTTCTTCAACAAATTGTCCATAGTGGCGAACTCGTTTATTATAATTAAACGCAGTAAATAGGCCGAAAATAACTAAAACTGCACATACAATATACGTTAAAGTAGTGTGGTAAATAATAATTTGGTTGATACCAAAAATAACTAATAAGCCACCTAAAGCTACACCCGCACGACTCGAATACCATTTTTTGCGAATAGGTAAATCAGAACGGAATTGTTTTGTTTTAAGGTAAAAATAAAAAACAACTGTAATAGCAATTAAAATTGCTAGAACAACATTCAAAATATTAGACATGGTGTTCCTCCTATAAAAGCAAATCTGACTCTAGTTTAACGATAAATACAGGAAAAAGCGAGTAGAAAAACAAAGGAAACTTGTTATATAGAGAGACTATGAGAGATTAAATTTTTCAGTATATATCCTTTGATAAAATCTATTAAGCAAACCTTTGTATAGCTGGGATTTAGAGGGTTCACAATCATTTAAAGGAGAATCAAAATGAAACGACAAATTATTGACACAATTAAACAATATGACACAATTATTATTCATCGTCACGTTAGACCAGATCCAGACGCGTACGGCTCACAAATGGGTCTGCAAGCTATTTTACAAGCGACTTATCCGGAAAAAACAGTATATACAACGGGTGAACATGAAGAATCACTTTCATTTCTTGGAGAGCCTCAGGTTGTTGCTGATAAAGAGTTTGAAAATGCTCTTGTCATTGTTACTGACACAGCTAATACTGAGCGTGTCGATGATCAACGTTACAAACAAGGGAAGTTTTTAATTAAAATAGACCATCATCCAAATGATGATGCATATGGAGATATGCTGTGGGTCAACACAAATGCAAGCTCTTGCAGTGAGATGATCTATGATCTATTCACAGAGGGTAGAAAAGTAGCGGATTGGAAAATGGATAGTAAAGCAGCTCGATTCTTATTTGCGGGAATCGTTGGTGATACTGGACGTTTTATCTATCCGAGTACAACAGAAACGACATTTAATACTGTTGGGGAACTAATCAAATATAATTTTGATCGTACAGAATTATTTGATGGTATGTATGAATTGAGCCGAGAATTGCTGCATATGCAAGGTTATATGTTCCAAAATTTTGTGATGGATGATAATGGTGCAGCTTATATTAAATTAACAATTGAAGTTTTAGAGCAATTTGGCGTGACTGCTTCCGATACTTCTCTTTTAGTAGGATCATTAGGTAATGTTAAAGGGATTAAGGCTTGGGTGATTTTTGTTGAAGAGGCAGATCAAATTCGTGTTCGCTTACGTTCAAAAGGACCAATTATTAATACTCTTGCAAAACAATATAATGGTGGAGGCCATCCAATGGCATCTGGCGCTACTATTTATAAATGGGAAGAATCAGAAGAGGTTATCTCGAAATTAAAAGAACTTTGTGCAAAATACTAACTATCGAAAGGAAGAGATGAAGTTGCAAAATGTATATCCACAAATTGTGACGGCTGCGGATATGTTAAAAAGTACGATTCGCATTGAGGAGCTCATTTCTTTCTTACAGCAAGAACATGCGAAGGCAGCAGCAATCGTCAATTCTAAATTGTACGGCTTGTTGCCTTTTTGGCGTGCATTAAAAAAAGCCGAGATTCATCCAGTTATTGGTTTAACCGTTCGTGTGCAATTTAGAGAACATCAAGTACGATCTGTCGTTTTGTATGCGGCTACTCAGCAAGGTTATCAACATTTGCTGAAAGTAACTTCCGCTATGTCTATTCGGGAAGGAGAAGTATTACCATTACGCTGGCTTGAGGGGTATCAAGAGGGTTGCATACTGATGGTACCTATGACTTCACCAGACTGGATAGCTGAAGGTTCGTTTGAAGATGTACAAGCACTACAAGGTATTTTTGGTAAAGGTAGATTATATGTTGGGATCGACAGACCTGGTGGTTTGAAGTCTGATATAGAACAGGATATTATTAGCTATTGCCACGAACAAGAATTACCTATTTGTGCGACTCATCTATGTACATTTATGCGTGAGGAACATGCTTTTTCTTTTGAAGTAGCTAAAGCTATTGAACAAGGGATGAAGATGAACATTAGCGATCAATTAACTGCACGCGAGCGCCAACAGTTTGTACCTTTTAACAGGCAATGGCAGGATTGGTTTGCAGATTATCCTGAGTGGCTTTTGTCGGCTGAGGAAATGTTACTTAGTTGTCAGGTTGATCTAGCATTCGACAAATTTTTGATGCCTAAGTTTCCAACGCCAAATAATGAGACAGCTTTTTCATTACTTGAAGCGAATAGCTTGAGAGGACTACAAGAACGGGTACCAAATGCCAGTGCAGATTATATAGAGAGACTGCATTATGAATTAGGAATCATTCAAGAAATGGGCTATGCAGATTACTTTTTAATCGTTTCAGACTATATTCAATACGCGAAAAGTAAGCAAATTTTAACGGGACCAGGTCGTGGTTCGTCAGCGAGTTCACTTGTTGCCTATACTTTACGTATTACAGATGTTGATCCACTACAGTATGGTTTATTATTCGAACGTTTCTTAAATCCAGAGCGAATTACCATGCCAGATATTGACGTTGATTTCGCAGATCATCGTCGGCAAGAAGTGATTCAATATGTTTCTGATAAATATGGGAAAACATATACATCACAAATCATTACATTCGGTACGTTATCTGCTAAAGCAGTTGCAAGAGATGTTGCACGCGTATTTGGCTTCACCAGTGAAGAGTTGTCAAAAATTTCCTCACTTATTCCTAATAAGGTAGGTATTACCTTGAGAGAAGCTTTAGCGGAATCTATATCATTACGTGATTGGATTGCAGCTTCAGATATACGTCAAAAATGGATTGAAGTTGCTTTAAATCTAGAGGGATTGCCACGAAATGCGTCGACGCATGCCGCGGGTGTTGTACTTTCTCCAGAGCCTTTAGTAAATATTGTTCCTATTGAGCCAGGTAACGATGGGCTCTATATAACGCAGTGGCCGATGCAAGAAGTAGAATCCATCGGCTTATTAAAAATGGATTTCCTAGGTTTACGTAATTTGACCATTTTAGAGCGTATTCGTTCAATGATTTACTACGATACACGGAAGTTTCTTGACTTTGAAAAAATTCCATTACATGACCCCTCGACCTTCAAGTTGTTGCAACAAGGCGATACAACAGGTGTTTTCCAATTAGAGTCAGATGGTATGCGCCAAGCATTACGTGACATAACGCCAACTGCTTTTCAAGATATCGTGGCAATCATTGCGCTGTATCGTCCAGGTCCAATGGATTTTATTCCTGTTTATAGTAAAAGGAAGCACGGTGGCGAAGCTGTAATCATGCCACATCCAGTACTTGAACCTATTTTAAGAGAGACGTATGGTGTCATTGTGTATCAGGAACAAATCATGCAAATTGCTTCAGTGATGGCAGGATTTACGATGGGAGAAGCAGATATTTTACGTCGAGCAGTTAGTAAAAAGAAGAAGGAAATATTAGATGCTGAACAACAACATTTCGTGAAAAACTCTGTAGCAAAAGGGTTTACTGAGCAAGTAGCTGTGGAAGTTTACGATTTAATTGTTCGTTTTGCAAATTACGGTTTCCCAAAAAGTCATGCAGTTGCATATAGTGTCATTACTTATCATATGGCGTATCTAAAAGCGAATTTTCCTACGTATTTTTACGCTGCACTTTTGACAAGTACTATAGGAAATCAAGATCGTCTTATGCGCTTATTGCAAGAGGTAAAACAAAAAGGAATAACTGTATTGCCACCATCTGTTCATCATAGCGGCCGTACATTTCGAGTGGAAAATGGTGCTATTCGTTTTGCGCTTTCTGCAATAAAAGGTGTCCCACAATCATTTTTAACAAAACTTTTAAGCCTACGTAAAAACGGTCATTCCAACTGGGCTGATTTATTTGATTTTGCGCTTGATATGACAGGTGTTCATTTCACTAGAAAAGCATTGGAACCATTAATAAAAGCCGGAGCGCTGGATGACTTTGGTAGAAATCGTGGACAACTGTTAGCTTCTATTGAAGCGGTGGTCAAACATGCGAATTTATATCGACCAAATGATGAAGAGAGTCTATTAAGCGATGGCGATTTTTTATTCGGTAAACCCAAATATGCAGACGCAAGCTTGATGCCAGAAAAGTTATTGTTGCAATATGAAAAAGAGGTGCTTGGATTTTATATGTCAGAGCATCCAATTTTGAAATTAAAGAAAGAGTTGCAAATAGATTCAATGTCTGCTGCAAATATTTTAGAAATACAAGGTCGAAAATATGTGAAAATGCTCGGAATCGTTTCTGGGATTAAGCAAATTCGCACGAAAAAAGGCGAACAAATGGCGTTTATCGACCTAGAAGATGAATCTGGTATGCTTTCAATAACGATCTTTCCTCGTGAATATATCCATATTCAAGAATGGTTACAAGAGGAGCAAATCGTTTTGGCAGAAGGTTTTGTTGAGCCACGCAACGGTAAGGCGCAGATGATTGTAAAAAAATTAATAACGGAACTAACTGAAAAATAGATTAAACGACTAAAACTGTGTGATTTTCGCACAGTTTTTTTATTTTTACTTTACTCTTCGAAAGATTTTATGTATGCTATTATCAAAAGTGGTCAGACCACTTTTTTTACAACTTATATTGTCCAAGGAGAAATTCGATGAGTGCAGAAAAACCAACTTCTAAAATGTTTTTACAAATTGTCAGTGAACTACGAGCTTTAATACGTGATGAAAATATTCCGGCAGGTGGTAAAATTCCATCAGAGCGTGTACTAGCTGAGCGTTTGAATGTTGGAAGGTCATCTGTAAGAGAAGCACTACGCAGTTTAGAGCTACTTGGACTCATTGAAACGCGTAGAGGCGAAGGAACATTCTTAACCGATTTTCGAAATCATAAACTAGTAGAAGTATTGTCTACCTTCATTTTGCAAGAAGGAACAGATCTAGAAAATGTGAACGAAACACGAAAAATTCTTGAACGTGATGCAATTCGTATCGTGTCTTCAAATGAAACATTACGAAAGTTACCAGTATGGGAAAGTTTGTGGCGTAATCTTGAAACTGAAGGTGTAATTGCGCGCGAAGATGTTATGAGGGAAATCGTTATCGCATCAGAAAATCGCCTTGTACTGAAAATGTGGATTCTGTTAAAGCAATATGGAAAAGAGATGTATAGTGGACTTTCTACCGAGCATGAACAGCCTATGTTACAAACCTTTATAAGTGAATTAATGATAGGAAATACTGCTGAAGCAATAAGCTGGTTTGAAAAATGGACCGAATTGCTACATAAGGGGAGAGATATTTTATGAGTATAAAAGATTTATTTAAAACCAATAAAATTAAAAATAAAGCACGTATTTCTATAAAACGTGAAGAAAATGATGTGCCAGAAGGAATCATGACAAAATGTCCTGACTGTCGTCATGTAGAGTTAACAAAAGATTTAGTGAAAGGGTTAAAAGTTTGTTCAAAGTGCGACCATCACTACAAAATGACAGCATATGAGCGTGTTGATATTTTCTTCGATGAAGGCACATTTAAATCATTGGATGATCACTTACATTCTATTAATCCATTAGAGTTTCCTAGCTATATAGAAAAGATTCAATCAGATATAAAGAAAACAGGATTAAATGAAGCAGTATTAACGGGTGTTGGTGAGTTAGATGGCGAACAGATCGTAGTAGCGATTATGGATTCGCATTTCCGTATGGGTTCAATGGGTTCTGTAGTTGGTGAGAAGATCACCCGTGCAATTGAAAAGGCCACTGAATTAAGTGCACCATTTATCATTTTCACAGCGAGCGGTGGCGCTCGTATGCAAGAAGGCGTGTTATCTCTTATGCAAATGGCGAAAACGAGTGTTGCCTTACAACGTCATAGTGCGGAAGGCAATTTATTTATTTCAATCATGACACACCCAACAACTGGTGGAGTTTCTGCAAGTTTTGCATCTCTTGGAGATATCAATTTAGCTGAGCCAAAAGCGTTGATTGGCTTTGCGGGACGTCGTGTTATTGAACAGACAGTTCGCGAAAAGTTACCAGAGGATTTCCAAACTGCAGAATTTCTATTGGCACACGGTCAGTTAGATGCGGTGGTAAATCGTAAAGATATGCGCAAAACAGTTTCAACAATCGTTAAGCTTCACGTAAAGGAGGCGCAATAATAATGGTGAAATACTTACCGTTCGAAGCACCACTTATGCAGCTTCGTGAAAAAATTAATGAATTAAAAGAATTCACTGCTAATGCAGATGTTGATATGTCGAAAGAAATTAGTCAGCTTGAGGACCGTTTTAGTAAATTAGCTAAAGAAATTTATGATAATATCCAACCTTGGGACCGAGTGCAAATTGCTAGACATCCTGAACGCCCAACTACAAAAGATTATATAAATGCTATTTTTGATGATTTTATCGAGTTTCATGGTGATCGAAACTTTGGTGATGATGAGGCGATTATCGGAGGTATTGCCTCTTTTGAAGGCCGACCAATTACAATTATTGGCCATCAAAGAGGGAAGGATACAAAAGAGAATATTCGACGTAACTTCGGTATGCCACATCCGGAAGGCTATAGAAAGGCACTACGCCTAATGAAGCAAGCTGAGAAATTTTCAAGACCAATTATATGTATGATTGATACAAAAGGTGCGTATCCTGGTAAAGCCGCAGAACAACGTGGACAAAGTGAAGCTATAGCACGCAATCTATTCGAAATGGCGGGGCTAAAAGTTCCAGTCATCAGTATAGTTATAGGTGAAGGTGGTAGTGGTGGTGCACTTGCTCTTTGTGTAGCTAACCAAATCCACATGTTGGAAAATGCAACTTTGTCTGTTATTTCACCAGAAGGAGCTGCTTCAATTTTGTGGAAGGATGCGACTTTAGCACAAAAAGCTGCAGAAGCTATGCGTATTACTGCACCGAACTTAAAGGAAATGGCAATTATAGATGAAATTATCCCTGAAGTGTTAGGTGGGGCGCATAATGATGTAGCACAACAAGCTCTCAATATGAAGACAGTTCTAAGGGATTCATTAGAACAGATGAAAAATTTAACAGCTGATGAATTGATACAAAATCGTTATAATAAATTCAGAACTATTGGGGTTTACGCTGAATAGTAACAATTAAATTTTGGGGTGGGCTGAATCTGTATCGATATATTCGATACACGAAACAGCCTATTTCTTTCGACGCAATACTGACACAGAATACTATTTCGTGTTAATGTCTTAATAGTGACGCTTGTAGGAGGAATGAATCATATGAAAAAAATTGGTGTTTTAACAAGTGGTGGAGATGCACCAGGCATGAATGCAGCTGTCCGCGCAGTTGTCAGGAAAGCTTTATATCATGATTTAGAAGTTGCAGGTATTTACTATGGCTATCAAGGGCTGATAGAAGGACAAATTGAAAGTTTAGATCGCGGTTCTGTAGGGGATATTATTCAACGTGGAGGTACGAAATTACATTCTGCACGTTGTCTAGAATTCAAAACAGAAGAAGGACAACTTAAAGCAATTGAACAGTTGAAAAAGCATGGTATCGAAGGGTTAGTTGTTATCGGCGGGGACGGTTCTTATCGAGGGGCTTTGGAGTTAACGAAGCGTGGTTTCCCTTGTGTAGGCGTGCCGGGAACAATTGATAATGATATTCCAGGAACAGATTATACAATAGGTTTTGATACAGCTTTGAATACTGTAATTGATTGTATTGATAAAATTCGTGATACAGCAACATCTCATGAACGAACATTTATCATTGAAGTAATGGGTCGTGATGCAGGTGATTTAGCTTTATGGGCTGGTCTAGCTGGTGGTGCTGAAACGATTTTGATTCCTGAAGTACAACATGATTTAGACGAACTTGTCACTCGTTTAGAACAAGGTTATGACAGAGGGAAAAAGCACAGTATTATTATTGTTGCTGAAGGTGTTATGTCTGCGAGTGATTTGGCAAAAAAACTTTCGGAAAAAAATATTGAAACAAGAGTTTCAGTTTTAGGTCATATCCAACGTGGCGGATCGCCGACAGCACGCGACCGTGTACTAGCAAGTACTTTTGCTGCGAGAGCAGTAGAATTATTAATTGAGCACCGTGGCGGTCTTGCAGTTGGCATGAGAAACCATGTGGTGGTAGACTATGACTTAGCAGAGGCATTTAAGAAAGAACGTAATACAGACTTGTCAATGTACACTTTATCAAAAGAATTATCGATTTAATTAAATTGGAGTGGTCGAGAAAATGAGAAAAACAAAAATTGTATGTACTATTGGTCCCGCTAGTGAATCGCAAGAAATTTTAGTGCAATTAATCGAAGCAGGTATGAACGTAGCTCGTTTGAATTTTTCGCATGGTAGTCATGAAGAACACGCAGCAAGAATCGAGAGCATTCGTGAAGCAGCGAAAAAGACTGGACAAGTTGTGGCTATTTTGCTTGATACAAAAGGTCCTGAAATTCGTACGCATTCAATGGAAAATGACGCTGTAGAATTAGTAACAGGTCAAACAATTGATATTTCAATGACAGAAGTACTTGGCAATAAAGAAATTTTCTCTATTACGTACGAAAAACTTATCGATGATGTTGAAGAAGGTTCAATCATTTTATTAGATGATGGCCTAATTGAATTACGTGTTACTGGTAAAGATACTGAGGCTGGAATAATTCATACTGTAGTTGAAAATGCAGGCCAACTAAAAAATAAAAAAGGCGTGAATGTACCGGGCGTTTCAGTACAATTACCAGGTATTACAGAAAAGGATGCACAAGATATTCTATTTGGTATCGAACAAGGTGTAGACTTTATCGCTGCTTCATTTGTGCGTCGTTCATCAGATGTATTGGAAATCCGTGAATTGTTAGAAAATAACAATGGTGGACATATCCAAATTATTCCGAAAATCGAGAATCAAGAAGGTGTCGATAATATCGATGAAATCATTCAAGTTTCCGACGGTTTAATGGTTGCTCGTGGTGACCTTGGAGTTGAAATTCCAGCAGAAGAAGTACCTATTGTTCAAAAAAATCTAATCCAAAAATGTAACACAGTAGGAAAGCCGGTTATTACAGCAACACAAATGCTGGATTCAATGCAGCGTAATCCTCGCCCTACTCGAGCTGAAGCAAGTGACGTAGCGAATGCTATTTTAGATGGTACAGATGCAATCATGCTTTCTGGTGAAACAGCAGCTGGACTTTATCCGGTAGAATCTGTAAAAACGATGTATAAAATTGCTAATCGAATAGAGGATTCATTGGATCACCGTGCGATCGTTAGTAAACGTAGCCGTGAGAAAGGTGCTAGCATGACTGAGGCAATTAGCCAAGCAGTTGCATACACTTCACTCAATTTACAAGTTTCAGCTATTTTAGCACCAACTGAGAGTGGCCATACAGCACGTATGATTGCCAAATATCGTCCAGGTGTACCGATTATTTCAGTTACATCATCAGAACAAACATGTCGTAAACTAGCGCTTGTATGGGGTGTATTCCCTATCGTTGGACCAAAAGTAAGTTCTACGGATGAAATTTTAGAGCTAACTGTCCAAGAAAGTTTGAACAAAGGATACGTTCACCACGGTGATCTAGTTGTAATTACAGCTGGTGTACCAGTAGGTGAAGCGGGTACTACAAACTTGATGAAAGTGCATGTAATTGGCGATATGCTTACTAAAGGTCAAGGCATTGGTAAATCTGCTGCTATTGGTAAAGCCTTAGTTGTCAGAAATGCTGAGCAAGCACTAGCGCAAGATACTGAAGGTAAAATTATTGTAACGATTGGTTCTGATCGTGATATGATGCCAGCGATCTCTAAATGCGCAGGGTTAATTACTGAAGAAGGTGGACTAACAAGTCATGCTGCAGTTGTTGGCTTAAGTCTAGGTATTCCTGTTATTGTGGGTGTGAAAGACGCTACAACAATGATTAGCGATGGACAAGAGTTATCAATCGATGCAGTATCTGGAGTTATCTACTACGGACGTTCAAGCATTTTGTAATAAATAAACAAACAACCTCAGCGCATTTGAGCTGAGGTTGTTTTTTAAAAAGAGGTGAATAAATTGCGTAAAATTCTACTATTTCTTTTACTGATTCCTATAATTGAAATCGCGGTTGTATTAATATCCGGAAAACTAATTGGTGCCATGTATACACTAGTCTTAATTATTGTCACTGGTATATTAGGAATCTATTTAGCTAAAACGCAAGGAGTTAAAGCTTTTAAGGATATTCAACAAGCGATACAAAATGGACAACCACCAGGTAATGCCATGATTAATGGCTTACTTATATTTATTGGGGGAATGTTCTTAGTCTTACCAGGCTTTGTATCTGATATTATTGGTCTTCTTTTAGTCTTTCGCCCCACAAGAAATCTCTTTAAACCACTTCTTTATTATTGGCTACGTAAAAAGATGAAAAACGGCCAAGTTATTTTGATACAAAAATAGGATGGTTTCTTAATTTAACAGCTAGTAATAATAAGAATGGACTAATTAAAATACCTGCAATGCCAAAAAGCAATAAACTAATGGCACTTATCATAAAAGCGTGAACGGATCGGATATGTAAAGTTGACGCCCACATATACGATTCAGCGAATTGTCTTGAAAGCTGAATTACCGCATAGAGAATCAATAGATATATGCAAAGTAATTGATTACCAGTTATAAAAAAATATATGCTCATTGGAATAAGGAAGATACCAATTCCTAAAAAGGGGAGACTATCTGCCACAGAGATGAGTAATGCTTTTCCAACAGGAAATGAAAAACCAAGTATCATTAAACCAACGGATAAAAGAGCAAATGTCATGAGTAACAAACGTAATTCTACTGACAGGAAATAGCCGAACAATTGAGAAGCTTCTTCATAAACTCGTTGAATAGGCTTTCTAAATCGAGCAGGTAAATAGATAAAGAACCATAGTCTATTCCTGCTTGTTTCATATAAAGCAAAATATAAGGCTACTAGATAAAAAGTAAAATTAATTAGATTATGGAAGGTGGATTGCACAATATTTACGAGCGATTCCATAGCCATATCTACTAGGGAAACAAATTTCTCTTGCAGATTCAGAAGTAGCATTGATTGCATATTAGAGAAAAACTCAACTTGGGTAATTATGCGTTTAATCTCTGGTAAAGTTTCGATTAAAACAGAAGTTAAAAAAAGTATAGTTGCGATAAAAGTGGATAAAATAATAACTTCAGTAGTTAATGCTGCAAGCCATTTAGGCAGTTTTAATATTGTGATCAAATACTTTAGTAATGGATATGCGAAATAAGCAGTTAAAATCGCAAGAGCTACAGGTAAAACTAACCAACACAACACTAATAGTAGAGCAATTAGTACGAATAATTGGATTCGGTACATGGTAGATTTTTTGATTTTTTCTTGTAACAAAACATCATCCTTTAAAAAATGTGATTTTTTCATCCTAGTTAATGTTAATTTTTTTCTACAAAATGCGATATTTCTGTCTAAATTTTGTTTTTTAAACGAAATACGGCCTTTTCATTCACAAAGCCGTCAAAATTTATTATAATAGCAATGTAAGCGATTTACTTATAGGTTCATATCGAAAAAACGTAGGTTGCATTTATGTAATTTTGTGAATGCTATCTAATACATTTGGAGAAGGAGCGATATATTATGACAGCAACACGCGGATTAGAAGGTGTCGTAGCAGCAGAGACTAAAATCAGTTCTATAATTGATGATACTCTTACATATGTTGGCTACAATATTGATGACTTAGCAGACAATGCATCTTTTGAAGAGGTAGTTTACTTACTATGGCACACACGTCTTCCTAAAGCAGACGAATTAGCTGAATTGAAACAACAATTAGCTGACAATATGGAAGTGCCACAAGCGGTATTAGATCACTTTAAAACTTATGACATCAAATCTGTTCACCCAATGGCTGCATTACGCACAGCAGTTTCTTTACTAGCTTTATATGATGAAGATGCTGAGGATATGTCTGACGAAGCAAACTATCGTAAAGCAATCAAGTTGCAAGCTAGAATTTCTACTGTTGTAACTGCGTTCTCTCGTATTCGCGCAGGTTTAGAACCAGTAGCACCTAAAAAAGAGCTAAGCTACGCTGCAAACTTCCTTTATATGTTATCTGGTAAAGAACCAGAAGCTATCGCTGTTGAAGCATTCAACAAAGCATTAGTATTACATGCTGACCACGAATTAAACGCATCTACATTTACTGCTCGTGTATGTGTAGCAACATTATCTGATGTATATTCAGGTGTTACAGCTGCAATTGGCGCACTTAAAGGTCCTTTACATGGTGGCGCTAACGAACAAGTAATGAAAATGCTTTCTGAAATTGGTTCAGTTGATAAAGTTGAAGATTATATCAACGATAAATTAGCTAACAAAGTTAAAATCATGGGCTTCGGACACCGCGTATACCGCAAAGGTGACCCACGTGCTCCACACTTAAAAGTTATGTCTGAAAAGTTAACTAAATTAACTGGACAGCCTGAATATTATGAAATGTCAGTGAAAATCCACGAAATGGTGACTGGACAAAAAAATCTACCACCAAACGTAGATTTCTATTCAGCATCTGTATACCATTCATTAGGTATCGATCACGATTTATTCACTCCAATCTTCGCAGTTTCACGCGTATCTGGATGGGTAGCTCATATCTTCGAACAATATGCTAACAATCGTTTAATTCGTCCACGTGCAGAGTATGTTGGACCAGGAATGCAAAAATATGTACCTGTAAACGAAAGATAATTGGTATAATAAAAAAGTCAAGGGCGGTGCTAGGTTTTGGCACCTGCCCTTTGATTATGAATATTAGGAGGCAATAAGTTCATGTCTAACGGTAAAATCGTAGTTGAAAATGGCGTACTTAAAGTACCAAACAATCCAATCATCCCATTCATCGAAGGTGACGGAATCGGTCCAGATATTTGGGCAGCAGCATCACGCGTAATCGATGCAGCAGTAAAACAAGCTTACAATGGCGAAAAATCTATCGAGTGGAAAGAAGTACTTGCTGGACAAAAAGCATTCGACCAAACTGGCGAATGGTTACCACAAGCAACTCTTGACGCTATCAATGAATACTTAATCGCAATTAAAGGACCTCTTACTACACCAATCGGTGGCGGTATCCGTTCTCTAAACGTAGCATTACGTCAACAACTTGACCTTTATGTTTGTTTACGTCCTGTACGTTACTTCGAAGGTGTTCCTTCTCCAGTTAAACGTCCTGAAGACACTGATATGGTTATTTTCCGTGAAAATACAGAAGATATCTATGCTGGTATTGAATATGCTGAAGGTTCAGATGAAGTTAAAAAACTTATCAACTTCCTTCAAACTGAAATGGGTGTTAACAAAATCCGTTTCCCAGAAACTTCAGGTATCGGTATTAAACCAATATCTAAAGAAGGTACACAACGTTTAGTTCGCGCAGCTATTAACTATGCTATTACTGAAAAACGCGAATCTTTAACTTTAGTACACAAAGGTAACATCATGAAGTTCACTGAAGGTGGATTCAAAACTTGGGGTTACGAATTAGCTGAAACTGAATTTGCTGACCAAACATTCACTTGGAATCAATATGATGCAATCAAAGAAGCTGAAGGCGCTGAAGCTGCTGATAAAGCACAAGCAGAAGCACTTGCTGCTGGTAAAATCTTAGTAAAAGATTCGATTGCTGATATCTTCTTACAACAAATCTTAACTCGTCCAAAAGAGTTTGATGTTGTAGCAACTATGAACTTAAACGGTGACTACATCTCTGACGCATTAGCTGCTCAAGTTGGTGGTATCGGTATCGCTCCAGGAGCTAACATTAACTATGTTAGTGGACATGCGATCTTTGAAGCTACTCACGGAACAGCACCAAAATATGCTGGACAAGATAAAGTAAATCCATCTTCAGTATTACTTTCTGGCGTTCTTATGCTTGAACACCTAGGCTGGAAAGAAGCTGCAGATTTAGTAACTGCTTCAGTAGAAAAAACAATTGCTTCTAAAGTTGTAACTTACGACTTTGCTCGTCTAATGGACGGCGCTACAGAAGTAAAATGTTCTGCATTTGCTGACGAATTAATTAAAAACCTGTAATAATTAGATTCGATGAATGAGGGGATTGGGAATTTTTTCCCTTTTCCCTCTTTATATTTATTATCAAAGGAGTGTATTCGAATGACTTTGAAACGTAGTAAAATTTCTGTAATTGGCGGGGGCTTCACTGGCGCTACATCTGCTTTCTTAGCTGCACAAAAAGAACTTGGTGATGTTGTATTAGTAGATATTCCACAAGCTGAAAACCCAACAAAAGGTAAAGCTCTAGACATGTTCGAAGCTTCTCCGGTACAAGGTTTTGACGCACGTGTAAAGGGTACTTCTGATTATGCTGATACTGCTGATTCTGACGTAGTAATCATTACTGCTGGTGTTGCTCGTAAGCCAGGAATGAGTCGTGATGATTTAGTTCTAATCAATCAAGGCGTTATGAAAGCAGTAACAAAAGAAATTGTAAAATACTCTCCAAAAGCAACAATTATCGTTTTAACAAATCCAGTTGATGCAATGACTTACACAGTTTACAAAGAATCTGGGTTCCCTAAAAACCGCGTAATCGGTCAATCGGGTGTTCTTGATTCAGCTCGTTTCCGTTCATTCATCGCTGAAGAGCTAAACATCTCAGTAAAAGATATTACTGGTGTTGTACTTGGTGGTCATGGTGACACTATGGTTCCACTTACTCGCTACTCATTTGCAGGTGGTATTCCACTAGAAAAACTAATCGCTCCTGAGCGTTTAGAAGAGATCGTTGATCGTACTCGTAACGGTGGTGCTGAAATCGTAAACCTTCTTGGTAATGGTTCTGCTTACTATGCTCCAGCTGCAGCTTTAATTGAAATGGCTGAAGCAATAATTAAAGACCAACGTCGTGTATTACCATCAATCGCTTACTTAGAAGGCGAATATGGTTACAATGATATCTACCTTGGTGTACCAACTATTCTTGGTGCTAACGGTATCGAGAGAATTATTGAATTGGACTTAACAACTGAAGAAAAAGCAGCTTTAGATAACTCTGCAGAAGCAGTTAAAAACGTTATGAAAGTTCTTGCTTAACATACTTTTATTAACGAGCAGGTTGTTACCTACTCGTTTTTTTTCTGGTATAAAAAAGTTCAGATAATATGATATATGTATGCAATCACACTGTCTTTTTTTACTGATTATTGATACTATTGAAATAACAAATTATTTAAGGGGGAATATTGTGTTACTTGGCAAGAAGGGAAAGTTAGGTAAAAAAATTGAAGAGTTGTCTGTTGGCGAATCATTACAGCTAACGGAGAAAATCGAAGATAAAGACTTACTATTATATCTCGGCTTAACCAATGACAGTAATCCTCTATACATACAACATGACTTTACCTCACAGACTAGTTTTCAAAAACCTGTAGTACCTACAATCATGTTGAATGGTGTGGTAACATCAGCTATTTCAAAATATATTCCAGGTCCTGGTTCTTATATTACTTCGCAACAATTTGAATATCCGCAACCGGTATATCATTATGATACGATTCATATTTTACTTGAAGTAACCGAAGTGAATGTAAAGCTTAACGAAGTAACTGTGAATATTGAAGGACGTAATGATGAAGACCTGATAGTGATGCAAGGTAGAGTGACAGTAAATCCGCCGAATCGTGAACAAGATGATTCTGCAAATAAGAAAGAAGAAATCTAGTAGCGAAGGTTTGAAATGGGGGTTTCAAATCAATTGCGGGGGAAAAAACATGACATATAAAATACTTGTAGTAGAAGATGAAATTTCAATAGCAACATTATTACAATACAATCTCCAACAGGCAGGATATGAAGTTGTAATTGCAAATGATGGGAAAGACGGCTTACACAAAGCAATTTTGGAAAAGCCGGATTTACTATTGTTAGACTTAATGTTACCTAAAATGGACGGCATGGAAGTTTGCAAAGAGCTACGTATTAAAAAAATTAATACACCAATTATTATGTTAACAGCAAAAGACGATGAGTTTGATAAAGTACTTGGTCTTGAGCTTGGAGCAGATGATTATATGACAAAGCCATTCAGTCCACGTGAAGTAATGGCAAGGGTTAAAGCGGTATTACGCCGTTCTAAAGTGACAGAAGTAGTGAAGGAAGAAGAAGAGCATATTGAACAAACATATTCATTTGGACAACTGCAAGTACTCCCTGATCGGTTTGAAGCTTTTTTAGGAGAGGAAGTGTTAGAATTCACTCCAAAAGAATTTGAACTACTTGTCTATTTATTAGAAAATAAAAATCGTGTGTTAACACGCGATCAGTTATTAAGTGCTGTATGGAATTATGATTTTGCAGGAGATACGCGGATTGTTGATGTGCACATTAGCCACTTACGTGAACAAATTGAAGAAAATAGTCGCAAACCAAAATTCATTAAAACAATAAGAGGTTTAGGCTATAAATTTGAGGAGCCGAAGCTATGATGAAATCTCTTAAAGCTAGGTTGCTCATTGCTTTTGGATTTCTGTATGGTACAGCTCTAGCTGGTCTTGGTTTTATACTAGGCCAGCTTTTTCCTGTATATGTAGAGGATTCTATACGCTCTAATTCTATCCGATCACATGACAATATTTTACGTGCAATAGAAAAGCAAAGAATTGATTTAACTGCAGATCAAGAACAGGCTATAATAAATGCCCTACCGCTTGATTTTGGCGGAAATGAATTTTCGGATATAAGGATTCGCCTATGGATTATGCTTATTATCACTTTGATTATAACCTTCATACTACTTATGGTTGTTACTTCGCGCTTGATAAAGAATTTGGCTCAGCCTATAGATAATGTAACAAATACAGCGTTAGAGTTAGCAAAAGGAAATTATCGTGCAAGGGCATTTGAAAATGTAGAATCACCAACAATACAACTAAGTAATGCGGTTAATGTCCTTGCCCGAAACTTGCAAGATATTATGATGATTCGCGAGATGGAGCAAGAGCGTCTAAAGACGCTGATAGAAAATATGGGTAGTGCACTTATAATGATTGGGAAAGAAGGGCATGTATCTATTGTGAATAAAGCGTTTTTAGAATTATTCGATGTGCCCTATAGTACAGTCTATAAACAGGTTTTCCGTGAGTTAGGATTACCAAATGAGCTAGAACAATTTGTTGACCACGTCTTTATGACAGAAATAACATACCGTAAACAAATGCAAATAGAGATTCAACAAGAATTCCACCATATGGAAGTATATGGAGCCCCTGTAATAGGAGAGCACGGTCACTGGCTAGGGATTGTAATTATCATGCACGATATTTCAGAATTGAAAAAGCTAGAGCAAATACGTAAGGACTTTGTAGCAAATGTATCGCATGAATTACGTACTCCTATAACATCGATAAAAGGCTTTTCTGAAACATTATTAGACGGTGCTTACAAAGAACAAGGTACATTATTATCCTTTTTAGAAATTATTAATAAAGAGAGTAATCGCCTACAGATGCTTATTTTAGATTTGCTAGAGTTATCGAAAATTGAAAAGCACGGTTTTACAGTTAATATTGAACGTACAAGTTTAAAGGATGTAATTGTAAGGGCGTCTGAAATGACAGTGCCACGTCTTGAGGAAAAAAACATATCTTTCGAAGCGGAAATTGAGCAGGATGTTGTAGTTGAAGGTGATGCAAACCGGCTAATCCAGGTTGTGATGAATTTAATGACAAATGCGACTACTTACTCACCAGAGAATACGAAAATCAAAGTAAAATTATATGAACAAAACAAAAGTGGCGTCATTGAAATAATCGATGAGGGAATTGGAATTGAAAAACCTGAAATTCCAAGAATTTTTGAACGTTTCTACCGTGTTGATCGAGCACGTAGTCGCAATTCTGGTGGAACAGGTCTTGGTCTTGCAATTGTGAAGCATTTAATAGAGGCGCACCATGGTAAAATTCAAGTGGAGAGTGAAGTTGGTAAAGGAACGACAATGCGTGTTATTTTGCCGACAAAACAACCAAATTAACACAACATTTACAATTTATATATATACTCTTCATAATCCTTTGTTAATATAATATTCGAAGCCCCCTTCAACCAGTGTTTATGGAAGTGAGAATCTAGGTTTTCCTAGATTCTTTTTTTAGGATTTAAAGAGCTGAATACAGTAATTATAAAATACGAACATTTTTTCGTATTTGCATCAGTCGTCATTTTCCTTTCTACTTACACGCGTGGTAAGATAGAAGGGAGAGACGGCTTTTTGACGTTTAGGAAAAAAGAAATTCCGTGCATAATAACATATAAAGCAAATAGCTCAAAATAGAGAAAAAGTAAGAGGAGAGAGTATATATGACAAAGGAAAAGCTACTACTTTTAGATGGCAATAGCTTAGCATATCGAGCATTTTTTGCTTTACCACTATTAACAAATGATAGCGGTATTCATACAAATGCCGTTTATGGCTTTACTACGATGTTACAGAAAATATTAGAAGAGGAAAAACCAACGAAAATGCTTGTGGCATTTGATGCTGGTAAGACAACATTCCGTCATTCTACTTACGGGGAATATAAAGGTGGCCGTCAGAAAACACCACCTGAATTATCGGAGCAATTCCCGTATTTGCGAAAATTATTAGATGCGTATTGTATTAAGCAATATGAACTGGAAATGTACGAAGCGGATGATATTATCGGTACTTTGAGTAAACAAGCTGAAGAACAAAAGCTACAAGTAATCGTTGTTAGTGGAGATAAAGACTTAACGCAGCTTGCATCAGATAATACAACTGTCTATATTACACGTAAAGGCATGACGGATATTGAAAAATATACACCGGATCATATTCAAGAAAAGTATGGCTTAACGCCAGAGCAAATTATTGATATGAAAGGTCTAATGGGTGATGCATCAGATAATATACCAGGAGTACCTGGTGTCGGTGAAAAAACAGCTATCAAATTATTAAAACAATATCCAACAATCGAAGAACTATATGAAAATGTAGAACAAGTGAGTGGTGCAAAGTTAAAAGAAAAACTTACGACCAATGAAGAGCAAGCGAAAATGAGTAAACAGTTAGCGACGATTGATCGTCAATCACCTATTACTATTACACTGGATGAATTAGTGTATGATGGTCCAAATGTAGATGAGTTGTTTTCTTTATGGCAAGATTTATCTTTTAAATCATTAATCGAAAAAAGTGAATTTCAATCAGAAGCAACAACAACAAAGGAACTAACTTTTTCTATATTAGAAGATGTATCAGCAGAGCAGTTACAAGATGCGATGGCTGTACATATTGAACTTGCTGATGAGCACTATCATACTTGCGACAGATTTGGTATTGCATTAGTTGATGACAAGCAAGCTTATTATATTCCTTACGACAAAGCAATGGCTTCAATATCATTAAAAGAATGGTTAGAAGATGCTTCAAAGCAGAAGTTTATGGTTGATTCAAAAGCCGCACAAGCCGCATTATTACGTGATGGTATTAAATTAGCAGGGGTGGAATTCGATATGCTCTTAGCTGCATATATTGTAAATCCCGCTATTCCTTCCGATGATGTTGCAACGATTTCAAAAGAATTTGGTTATACTGATGTTCTATCAAATGACAATGTATATGGTAAAGGTGCTAAGAAAGCGACTCCGGCAATAGAAGCTGTGGCGGAGCATGCTTGTCGTAAAGCCAATGCGGTATTCAGCTTGCAGCCAAAATTAGAACAACTTCTTCGAGAAAATGAACAATTTGAGCTGTATAAACAGTTAGAGTTACCACTTGCTGCGATATTAAGTGAAATGGAAAGCGAAGGTATCACAGTTGATCGTGAACGACTTGTTGAAATGGGGCATGATCTAACAACGAAACTAAAAACAATTGAAGAAGATATTTATTCAATTGCTGGCCAAGCCTTCAATATAAATTCACCGAAACAACTGGGGGTTATTCTGTTCGAAAAATTGGGCTTACCTGTTATTAAGAAAACAAAAACAGGCTATTCAACTGCAGCGGATGTATTAGAAAAATTAGAGCCAGAACACGAAATTATTCGTCATATTTTACAGTACCGTCAGCTTGGGAAGTTACAATCAACCTATATAGAAGGATTATTAAAAGAAATCCACGAAGAAGATCAAAAAATTCATACAAGATTCCAGCAAGCGTTAACATCAACAGGGCGCTTAAGTTCTACAGATCCGAATTTGCAAAACATTCCTGTAAGACTTGAAGAGGGCCGTAAAATTCGCCAAGCATTTGTTCCTTCAAATCCAGAATGGCTTCTTTTTGCAGCAGATTATTCGCAAATTGAGTTACGTGTATTAGCTCATATGTGTGGTGACGAAAACTTAATCAATGCATTCCAAAATGGTTTAGATATTCATACGAATACAGCAATGAATGTATTCCACGTAGCAGAAGAGGAAGTAACATCGGATATGCGTCGTGCAGCAAAAGCAGTTAACTTTGGAATTGTTTATGGAATTAGTGATTACGGTCTATCTCAAAACTTAGATATTACACGTAAAGAGGCGGCAGATTTCATTGAACGTTATTTCGCTAGCTTTCCAGGTGTACAGGACTATATGAAAAATATCGTGGAAGAAGCGAAGCAACAGGGCTATGTGACGACTATGTTAAATCGACGTCGCTATTTGCCAGACCTGAAAAGTTCAAACTTCAATTTGCGTAGCTTTGCTGAACGTACTGCTATGAATACCCCAATTCAAGGTAGTGCTGCCGATATTATAAAAAAAGCAATGATAGATATGGCAGCAGCATTAAAAGAACAAAATTTACAAACGAAAATGCTTCTGCAAGTACATGATGAGTTAATTTTCGAAGCACCAAAAGAGGAAATTGCTATTCTTGAAAAACTAGTTCCAGAAGTGATGGGGAAAGCATTTGAACTAAATGTACCATTGAGAGCCGATTTTGCATTTGGCCCAACTTGGTATGATACAAAATAAAGGAGTGATCGCATGCCAGAATTACCAGAAGTAGAAGGTGTTGTGCGTTCATTACAACCGGTCGTTACCGGTAAAACGATTCATCATGTGACGATTTCAAAGATTATTAAACAAGCGAAAGAGCAAGGTAAAGAGTGTATTATAAAAGCAGTTGATCCTGATTCTTTCCAACAAGCAATTGAAGGAATGACTATTAAAAGCATTGAACGTCGCTCAAAATATATTTTTTTTCATCTGGAGAAAGAAGGGAATCCATATTTGCTCGTCAACCATTTAGGGATGACGGGCGCATGGTTCCATGTATCGCAACTTAGTGATATTACAGAAGAGAAATTTCTAAAGCATGCGCATGTCTTAATCCAATTCGATGATGACAATTGGCTTGTTTATTCGGATATTCGTCGTTTTGGTGAAATGCGCTTTTTGCATGAGCTAGCAGAGCATCCGCCACTACTTGAAATGGCACCTGAACCTTTTTCAGATGAAGCACTACCTCATTTTCTTGAGAGAGCAAATCTGCCGAAGTATGCAAATAAGGCAGTTAAAGAAGTAATTATGGATGGGCATGTGATTGCAGGTTGCGGGAATATATATGCGACAGAAGTGCTGTTTAAGATGAATATTCATCCAGCTCGTAAATTGTCACGAATTAGTCAACAACGTAAAATCGAACTTTTTGAGACAATTGTTCATGTTTTGCAAGAAAGTATTGATGTTGGCGGCTCGACCATTTCAGATTACAGAAATATTAATGGTGAAGCAGGCAGTATGCAACATCGTTTGAAAATGTATGGGAAAAAGACTTGTCCGACTTGTAATGGAGATACTAAACAAAAGATAATTAGTGGCAGAAACTCAGTTTATTGCCCAAATTGCCAACATTAAAGGTGTGATATAGATGATTATTGGATTAACTGGAAGTATTGCGAGTGGTAAAAGTACAGTGGCAGAAATGCTAAAAGAGTTACATTTACCAATTATTGATGCTGATTTAGTAGCCCGAGTAGTAGTTGAACCTGGAACAGAAACGCTAAAACAAATAGTAGAAGCATTTGGCGAAGAAGTGTTGCTGGATGATGGTACTCTAGATCGTCCTAAACTAGGGAGTATTATCTTCCATGAACCTGCAGCACGTAAAACGTTAAATGATATTATACATCCGGCTATTCGCCAAGAAATGCTTCGTCAACGTGATGAGTTATTAGAAAACGGTTCAAAAGATATAGTGATGGATATTCCATTATTATTTGAAAGTCGCCTTCAACATTTCGTAGAGAAGATTTTAGTTGTAACTGTCACAGAAGAAACACAATTAAAACGTTTAATGGAACGTAATAATTTATCTGAAAAAGAAGCTATGGCGAGAATTAGTTCTCAACTACCGTTATCTGAAAAAGAAAAAGGCGCTGATGCAGTTATATATAACAATAACTCGCTTGAATCAACGAGGGAGCAATTGTATAAAATATTAGGTAAGTGGAATGTACTCAAATAGGGTATTTTAGAAAAATCAGAATTCACTAACTTTTAAATGTTCATCATAATAGGTTTTACTTTCCTCAAAATGTGTTATACTAATTTTCGAATTAATAAAATAAGTATAACGCAATTACAGGAGGATATTATTCATGACAGTTTCTATTGCTATTAACGGATTTGGCCGTATTGGTCGCATGGTGTTCCGTCAAGCGATACTTCAAGATGATTTAAATATTGTTGCAATTAATGCTAGTTACCCAGCTGAAACGTTAGCACATTTGATTAAGTATGACACAAATCACGGGAAATTTGATGGGGATGTTCAATTTGAAGAAAAAGCCCTAATCATAAACGGCAAACGTGTTGAACTTATTAGTGAACGTGATCCTTTGAACTTACCTTGGAAAGAAATGAATATTGATATCGTTATCGAAGCAACAGGTAAATTCAATGCTCGTGAAAAAGCAGCATTGCATCTAGAAGCAGGAGCTAATAAAGTTATTTTAACAGCACCTGGGAAAAATGAAGATGTAACAATTGTAATGGGTGTTAATGATGAAAAATTAGACCTTTCAAAACATGATGTAATATCAAATGCAAGTTGTACTACAAACTGTCTTGCACCAGTTGCAAAAGTATTAAATGATACTTTTGGTATTGAAAATGGCTTAATGACAACTGTTCATTCATATACAAATGATCAAAAAAATATTGATAATCCACATAAAGACTTACGTCGTGCTCGTGCATGTGCGGCTTCAATTATTCCTACTTCAACAGGAGCTGCCAAAGCTCTAACTCTAGTATTACCAGAACTAGAAGGCAAGTTACATGGTATGGCACTTCGTGTTCCAACACCAAACGTTTCGTTAGTAGATTTAGTAGTAGATTTAAACAAAGATGTTACGGTTGAAGAAGTGAATGAAGCGTTCAAAGCAGCATCAGCTGGTTCTCTAAAAGGAATCTTAGACTTCACAATGGAACCATTGGTATCAGTGGATTTTAATACAAACCCAGCATCAGCTACAATCGATGGCCTAACTACAATGGTAATTGGTAGTCGTAAAGTGAAGGTACTTGCTTGGTACGATAACGAGTGGGGATATTCAACTCGTGTTGTAGATTTAACGAAAAAAGTTGCATCTGCTCTTAAGGCTTCTGTAAACGCTTAATTTTAATATAATATTCCCCTTTCTAGTAGTGTACTAGAAAGGGTTTTTTTGTTTAAGAGTAGAAAAAACTGCAATTAATTGTGAATATATGTCTGTTTTTTCTGTTAGTAACGCCCTTATATTGGCCAAAAACAGTATCTTTATCATACATCTGAGAATTTCCACTGCATTTTTTCGATTTTTTAAGGCATTATTTGATATAATAGATAAACTAAAATGTTTTGCAATCAGGAGAGAAAAAATATGAAATGTCCAGCATGTCAGTTTAATGGAACAAAGGTTATTGATTCAAGACCAGTAGATGACAATAAAGCAATCCGTAGACGCCGAGAATGTGAATCATGTGCATATCGTTTTACTACGTTTGAAAAAGTAGAAGAAATGCCGTTGATCGTCGTGAAGAAAGACGGCTCACGTGAGGAATTTAGCCGTGAAAAAGTTTTGCGAGGTCTTATCCGAGCGTGCGAAAAGCGTCCAGTAGCACTTAATCAATTAGAGGAATTAGTATTTGCTATTGAACAAGATCTACGTAGAATTGGTAACTCAGAAGTGAAGACAGAAGATGTCGGGGAAATGATTATGGATCGTCTTGCGAAAATTGACGAAGTATCTTATGTAAGATTTGCTTCTGTATATCGTCAATTTAAAGATATTAATGTCTTTATTGAAGAATTAAAGGAATTAATAGAAAGACAATCCGATGACAAATAAATGCGATATGAAGGACGGTGATCGTGGTGCATTTATATAAAGAACTACAGCCCGTTGATCGATTGTCCATTCGAATGCCATTTCCCGTATCTAGCTACGATCGCCAACTTATTACTCTGCTTTATCAGCCGTTAATAGGTGCGGAGCCCATTAGCTTATACTTTATGCTTTGGGCTGAAGGAGAAAGTACGACTGAAGCTGAATTATCACATTACCATTTGATGAACTCACTTGATATGCCGATTGCAAAGATTTTCGAGTCGCGCATCGCATTAGAAGCTATTGGTTTAATGCGCACTTGGCGTAAAGATTCTGAGGATGTACGCTCATTTATGTACGACGTGATGCCTCCTTTAGAAGCATCAGCTTTTTTTAATGATCCCTTACTATCCATGTTTTTATTTAGCAAAATTGGTGAACAAGCCTATAGACAGTTGCGCCAACGTTTCGTTCAGAAGGGTCCATCAAATGATGGCTATCAGGAAGTGTCAAGAACATTTACAGATGTCTATCGTCCTGTGCAGCATCATTTACCATCCTTTGCGAATGAGCAGACAGTTGAGGAAAGAGAGAAACCTAAAGAACTACCATTTAACTACGAGGACTTCGATTTTTCTTTACTTAGAGCTGGATTGTCAGAACAACTTGTACCATCTTCAGCACTTACTGCTGAAGCGAATGCAACAATTGCAAAGTTAGCTTTTTTATATCATTTAACACCATTAGATATGCAAAAAGTTGTTATGCTCGCTCTAGATGATCATATGATGTTATCCGAGTCAAGGTTAAAGAAATCGGCAGCTGATTATTACAAATTGACTGTTTCAACAGAACCACCTGCTATGCAACAAGCTTTCCAATCGGCAGTTAATGAGGCAGAGAAAAAGACTACAAAAGAGCAAGCTTTGCAGACGAAGGAAGAGTTATTGATTCATTACCTAGAAACAACTGCTCCAATTGATGTCTTGCGTGATATCGCTGATGGGAAAGAACCAATCCCTGCTGACATTCAGCTTGCTCAAAATCTTGTCCTACAATATCAAATGCCAATTGGTGTTGTAAATGCCTTACTTCAGTATGTTCTTTTACGTACAGACATGAAGTTAACTAAAAACTATGTCGAAAAGATTGCCTCACATTGGATTCGAAAAGGTGTGAAAACGACGAAAGAAGCAATGGACTTAGCGCGCAAAGAGCATAAGCAGTATATGGAATGGAAAACAGCTGAGCAAAAACCTGCAACGAAAAAACGTTACACCGGTGGTCGAGAAGAAAAAGTCCCTGACTGGTTTAAGAAAAATAAAGAAAAGAAACCTCAGAAAGAAGATACTATAAAAGAAACTTCAAAAGAAGCAGCTAAGAGTGATACCGATTTTGAAGAGGAAAGACGTAAAATTCTAGAGAAACTAGGAATAGAGGAAGGGCAGGTGGATTCACATGGAACCGATTAATAATCAACTTAGAAAAGTGATGGATTCACAAACTTTTCAAGAACGATACGAGCAAATGAAGCGAGAAATTCTTGAAAATAAAGGTGTCCAGCAATTTCTAGCTGACAACGATCAAGAAGTAAACAAAGATATGGTAGACCGTGGTCTAGGTAAATTATATGAATATACAGGACAGAAACATGATTGTGACGAATGTGTATCCGTTGCAAAATGTCAAAATGCATTAAAGGGCTTTGTGCCAATATTATCAATTATCCGCGATTCAATAGAAGTCGAATATACACCGTGTCAACAAAAACGCATGGAGGATGAGCGTCGTCAAGCTGCCTCTATGATTTCGAGTATGCATATGCCAAAAGACGTGTTAAGAGCGACGATCAAAGATTTAATGATTGATGATCATTCACGTGTGAATATCGCTAATCGCGCAGCGGATTTCGTTCGTGAATTTAAAGAAACGGGTGAACTTCCTCACAAAGGCTTTTATTTATATGGTGAATTTGGTGTCGGTAAATCTTTTGTATTAGGGGCTATTGCCAATGAATTGGCGACTTTACAAATCAAATCGGTTGTAGTATTTGTACCCGAGTTTTTACGTGAAATGAAAGGTTCAATCCAAGATCAATCTTTACAAGAGAAAATAGATTTTGTGAAAAAGGCGCCTGTTTTAATGCTAGATGACTTAGGCGCTGAAACGTTGTCGAGTTGGACACGTGACGAAATTTTGGGAACGATTTTTCATTACCGAATGGCGGAACAATTGCCGACATTCATCACTTCGAATCTTGGATATGATGAATTAGAAGACCATTTAGCTTATAACCAAAAAGGTGATCGTGATATGTTAAAAGCTTCACGAATTATGGAGCGTATTAAAGCTGTGACGACACCAATCCGAATGAGTGGGCAAAACCGAAGAGATCAGAAATAGTTGCATTTTTTTGATTGACTTTTTTTCCTACTTGATTTTAAACTTAATCGAGCGTATACTTTCAGTCATAATATAAAAAATGCTTTGAAAAGGACAACAATTTTTTGTACGACTTTTAGAGAGAGAAGCCTAGGCTGGAAGCTTCTTAGTACGGCAAATTATTTACCCCCTTGGAGCAGCGACAGTGAATGTACTAGTAATTGTCGACGGTAACGGTCCGTTAGCCGATCGAGAGCTTCGTCTATACCTGCACTCTTTTTAAGTGTTGGCAGTAGAAGGAAGAAGGGTGGAACCACGAGAATACAGCCTCGTCCCTTTTGGGATGGGGCTTTTTTGCGTTTTTATCTAAATGCTAAAGCGGCCCGTTCAGACTCGACAAGCACTGAAACTTTCGAAACAAAAGCGTTTTTTAGCTTTTGTCCGAGAAAGTGGAAGTGACCTCGAGAGTCTGGCCGCTGAAGCTAGAAATTTATCTAAATGCTGAAGCGGCCCACTTAAAGGAAAAAAGTCTAAAAACGCCACGTCCTGTGGCAACGACAGCGTGACCCGCATCGTGCGGCCCTAAACCTCTCGTAAGGCTAAAATAAATAAAACTAAAAGGAGATTACAAAATGGCAGACATGATTAATTTAAAATTCCCAGATGGCGCAGTAAAGGAATTTTCAAAAGGTACAACAACTGAAGAAATTGCACAATCAATTAGCCCGGGACTTCGTAAAAAAGCAATCGTTGGTAAATTCAACGGACAATTAGTAGATTTAACAACACCTTTAGAAGAAGACGGTGACATTGCAATCGTAACACCTTCTGATTCTGAAGCATTAGAAGTAATGCGTCATTCTACAGCTCACCTTTTAGCGCAAGCTGTTAAACGTATGTTCCCTGGTGTAAAACTTGGAGTAGGTCCAGTAATTGAAGGTGGTTTCTACTACGATATCGACTCACCAGAACCAATCACTGCTGATGATCTTCTGAAAATCGAAAAAGAAATGAAAAAAATCATTTCTGAAAATATCGTCATCACTCGCCAAGACATATCACGTGCTGAAGCAATCGAACGCTTCACTGCAATTGATGATGAATATAAATTAGAACTTATCGAAGCTATTCCTGCAGATGAGCAAGTATCAATCTACGAACAAGGCGATTTCTTCGACCTTTGCCGTGGTGTACACGTTCCATCTACAGGTAAGATTAAAGAATTTAAATTGTTATCAATCGCTGGTGCATACTGGAGAGGTAATTCAGATAACAAAATGCTACAACGTATTTACGGAACAGCATTCTTTACAAAAGACGATCTAAAAGCACATCTTCAAATGCTAGAAGAAGCAAAAGAACGTGATCACCGTAAAATTGGTAAAGAACTTGAATTATTCACTACTTCTCAAAAAGTAGGTCAAGGTCTACCGTTATGGTTACCAAATGGTGCGACAATTCGTCGTACAATTGAACGTTATATCGTAGACAAAGAATTGTCTCTTGGTTATAAACATGTTTATACTCCTGTATTGGGTTCAAAAGAGTTATATGAAACTTCAGGACACTGGGCACACTATCAAGATGATATGTTCCCACCAATGGAAGTGGATAACGAAACATTTGTATTACGCCCGATGAACTGTCCACACCATATGATGGTTTACAAATCGTCAATGCACTCATATCGTAACCTGCCATTACGTATTGCTGAACTTGGTACAATGCACCGTTACGAAATGTCAGGTGCTGTATCAGGACTTCAACGTGTACGTGGTATGACTCTAAATGATGCGCATATTTTCGTTCGTCCAGACCAAATTAAAGAAGAATTTAAACGTGTAGTAGAATTAGTGCTTGGAGTTTATAAAGACTTTGATTTAAATGATTACTCATTCCGTCTGTCTTACCGTGACCCAGCTGATACTGAAAAATACTTCGATGATGATGCAATGTGGGAAAAAGCGCAAGGTATGCTAAAAGAAGCAATGGATGAACTAGGCTTAGATTACTTCGAAGCTGAAGGCGAAGCAGCATTCTATGGTCCAAAACTTGACGTTCAAGTAAAAACTGCAATTGGTAAAGAAGAAACTTTATCAACAGTTCAACTTGACTTCTTATTACCAGAACGCTTTGATCTAAGCTATGTTGGTGAAGATGGTAAACCACATCGTCCTGTTGTTATCCACCGTGGTGTTGTATCAACAATGGAACGTTTTGTAGCTTTCTTGATAGAAGAATACAAAGGTGCATTCCCAACTTGGTTAGCGCCAGTGCAAGTAGAAATCATCCCTGTATCTAACGAAGTTCACTTCGACTATGCAAAACAAGTAGAAGAAAAACTTCAAGCAGCAGGCTTCCGTGTTGAAATGGATGATCGTGAAGAAAAACTTGGCTACAAAATCCGTGAAGCACAAATGAAGAAAATTCCTTACATGCTTGTATTAGGTGATAAAGAATTAGAAGCAGGTAGTGTAAACGTACGTCGCTATGGCTCTCAAGATTCTGAAAGCATTGCGATTGAAGATTTCTTAGTGAATTTAAAAGCTGACGTTTCTTTTGAATAAGTAATTTCTAATAATAGAAAGGTGACTGAGACATTAATGTCTCAGTCACCTTTTTCGTATACTCCTAATCCTAAAAAAATATCATCTTGCTATTTTTTGATAAAACATTTGCTTTAAGTTACCTTATTTCCTTATTTAATTACAAAATATGTCAAAATTAGAAGTTGAGAATACTTGATGTATAGATGATACTAGAAAAGTAGTTATTGCATGTAATTACAAACCATTTGAGTCTAAGGAGGAATTTATCCATGGGTGTACAAAGCGAATTTAATATGCCGTCTATTAATTTATTTGGAGCTGGGACAATTCAAGAAGTAGGTAGTCGTTTAAAGGGCTACAACGTAAAAAAAGCACTTCTTGTTACAGATGAGGGATTGCACAAATTAGGTTTATCCGAAACACTAGCAACAATTATTCGAGATGCTGGTGTGGATGTAGCAATTTTCCCTAAAGTCGTACCAAACCCAACGGATATTAATGTAGCAGAAGGATTGGAAGTATACCAAAACGAACGCTGTGATGCGATTGTGTCATTAGGTGGCGGTAGTGCACATGATGCGGCTAAAGGCATTGGCATTGTAGCAACGAATGGTGGTAAAATTTCGGATTATGAAGGTGTCAATTTATCAAGTAATCCTTTACCAACATTTATTGCTGTTAATACAACTGCTGGAACGGCGAGCGAAATGACAAAGTTCACCATTATTACTGATACAACAAGAAAAGTAAAAATGGCGATTGTCGATAAGCATGTTACTGCACTTGCATCGATTAATGATCCTGAGTTAATGGTTGGTATGCCGCCACAATTAACTGCGGCTACTGGTCTGGATGCACTGACTCATGCGATTGAATCCTTTGTTTCTACTGCAGCTACACCAATTACCGATGCGTGTGCAGTGAAGACGATGCAGTTAGTAGTAGAATATTTACCACGTGCTGTAGCAAATGGTGAAGACATGGAAGCTCGTGAACAAATGGTTTATGCACAATTTTTAGCAGGTATGGCATTTAACAATGGTTTACTTGGTTATGTCCATGCGATTGCACACCAATTCGGAGGTTTTTATGACCTACCACATGGTGTATGTAATGCGATTTTATTACCGCATGTATGTCGTTTCAACCTAGTGGCAAAAGTAGATCGTTTTGCGGAAATTGCTAAACACTTAGGTGAAAATGTAGAAGGCTTAAGCCAACGTGATGCAGCCGATCTTGCTATTGCTGCGATTGAACGTTTATCAAAAGACTTAGGGATTCCAGCTGGTTTTGCGGAACTTGGTGCGAAAGATGAAGACATCGAAACATTAGCAAAAAATGCAATGTTAGATGTTTGCGCTGCATCGAATCCACGTAAACCAACATTAGACCAAGTCCAAGAGATTATTCGTAATGCATGCAAATTCCCAGTAAAAGAAAAAACTTTAGTGAATGTATAATAAAAACTAAACGAAAGTATCTACGCTCATTTTAAGCGTAGATACTTTTTCTTTTGAAAAAATGTCGAGTGAAATCATTGACAACATAGAATAGGTATGATAAATTTATAAAGGTTAATGAATACAAAGTTTGTGGTTGAAGAAGAGGCTGCCCGCTTCTCACCTGTTTGACTCATCAGTTGATGTTTACAGGTTACATGATAGAACGGATCACGCATTAAGGCGTGTACATATATCGGCGGGCGGACATTTCGACTATGTCCGCTCGTTTTTTTGTGGACATCGAAATATTCGTACCGATCATCGGGCAACTAGCCCAAACCATGTATTCGCGACACTATTTGGAGGTGGATTGTTATTAGCAAAGACATGTATGTAAACGAAGGTATTCGCGCACGTGAACTTCGTGTTATCGACCATAACGGTGATCAGCTAGGAGTTAAGACACGTAACGAAGCTTTGGAGATTGCCGAACGCGCCAATCTGGATCTTGTCCTTGTGGCTCCTCAGGCCAAACCGCCAGTCGCTCGTATTATGGACCATGGTAAATTTAAATTCGAGCAACAAAAGAAAGACCGTGAAGTACGTAAAAATCAAAAAGTTATCGTAATGAAAGAGGTTCGCTTGAGCCCATCTATCGATGAACACGATTTCCAAACGAAATTACGTAACGGCATTAAGTTCCTTGAAAAAGGAGACAAAGTTAAAGCATCTATTCGCTTTAAAGGTCGTGCAATTACGCACAAAGAAATTGGCCAACGTGTATTAGACCGCTTTGCTGCAGCTTGTGCCGAAGTATCTACGGTTGAATCTAAACCGAAGATGGAAGGCCGTAGCATGTTCTTAGTTTTACAACCAAAGAACGAAAAAGAGTAATTTTATAGTTACACGAACAGTTTAGGAGGAATTCGACATGCCAAAAATGAAAACTCACCGTGGTGCTGCGAAACGTTTTAAAAGAACGGGTACTGGTAAATTAAAACGTGACCGCGCATTTGGTAGCCACTTATTCGCGAACAAATCAACTAAAGCGAAACGTCACCTACGTAAAGGTCAATTAGTTTCTTCAGGAGACTACAAACGTATCAAGTCTCTACTTGCTTACATGAAATAATTCGATTCGAAAACATACAAATTCATACTATATGAATAGCAGGAGGTAATCACTATGCCACGCGTAAAAGGCGGTACAGTAACGCGCAAGCGTCGTAAAAAAGTTTTAAAATTAGCTAAAGGGTACTACGGTTCTAAACATACTCTTTATAAAGTAGCTAACCAAGCAGTAATGAAATCAGGTCAATATGCATATCGTGACCGTCGTCAAAAGAAACGTGATTTCCGTAAATTATGGATCACACGTATCAATGCAGCAGCTCGTGTAAACGGTCTTTCATACAGCCGTTTAATGCACGGTTTAAAACTTGCTGAAATCGAAGTTAACCGTAAAATGTTAGCTGATTTAGCAGTAACTGATGCACAAGCATTCGCTCAATTAGCAGATGCTGCTAAACAAGCAATCGCAAAATAATTCAAGCTTACTAGCATGATTGTAAGAAACTCATGAATCTTAGATTCATGAGTTTTTTGTTGGATAAAAATAAGCATAAGTACAGTATGCTTATTTATATGTATTTTTTGCAAATAAAAAAGAGATAATCTTTAATCACCTTTGATTAAGAGATTATCTCTTTTTATTTTTGGTTAGGAAATAACAATGCAGCCAATTCCTCTTTGGAGTGAAGAAAATCATCTAATGTATAGGTATCCAGAACAGCAATATATGCATGTAATGCTTTATTCAGGGCACCCTTTAAACTGCAGACAGGTGAAATAATACAGCCCACAGATTCTGGATTAAAACAATCTACAAGGTAGAAGTCCTCCTCGGTTTGCCGGACTAATTTTCCTATGACAATATCTTTTGGTTTTAAAGCTAATCTGATACCCCCACCTCTACCTCGAACAGTTTCAATGTAACCTAATTTCCCGAGTTCGTGCGTAACTTTCATCAAATGGTTTTTAGAAATACCATAAGCATCTGAGATTTCTTTAATTGTAGAGAGATCTTCAATATTTTTCGCGCCAAGATACAATAAGACCCGTAGAGAATAATCTGTATACAAAGTTAAACGCATTTGATTCACCACCATTTCTGTTTACATTATAACACGGCATTGAATTGTGTCTAAAAATTTAAAAGATGTATTTTAAATGTGTCTTTTATGTTAAAGATGTATTTTAGATATTGCTTTAAAGTAGAAATAGGCGTAAATTATAGACAGTTAAGAAAAGGAGTGTTTGATATGTTATCTAAGTCAACAATGGAAATTGTGAAATCAACAGCACCAGTATTGGAAGTCCATGGTAAGGCCATTACAACAGTGTTTTACCGTAATCTATTTGAAGCACATCCTGAACTATTGAATATATTTAATCATGCAAATCAAGCGAAAGGGCGTCAACAAACTGCTTTAGCAAACACTGTTTATGCAGCAGCAGTGCATATTGAAAACCTAGAAGCCATTTTACCCGTAGTAAAACAAATTGCTCATAAACACCGTAGCTTAGGCATAAAAGCAGAGCATTATCCAATTGTCGGAGAGTTTTTATTAAAAGCTATTAAAGAAGTTCTTGGTGATGCGGCAACAGATGAAATTATCCAAGCGTGGGGAGAAGCATACGGCGTAATTGCTGATGCATTTATCCAAACAGAAGAAGCAATGTACAAAGAAGCGGAAGCTCAAGAAGGTGGCTGGCGCTACTTTAAAGAATTCGTGGTAGCGAATAAAATACAAGAAAACGAGAAAATCGTTTCAATTTACTTAAAACCTGCGGATGGAAAGAAACTACCTGTATACAAACCAGGTCAATATATTACTGTGCAAATTGAAATCCCAGGAGAAAAATACTTGCATAACCGTCAATATAGCTTATCACAAGCACCTGGTGACGATGCATACCGAATTTCAGTTAAACGTGAAGATGAAGGACATCCAAATGGAATCGTATCTGTTTATTTACATGACCAGTTAAAAGAAGGCGATACATTGCAAGTAAGTGCTCCAGCTGGTGATTTCCAACTAGATACGACTTCAACAGCACCAGTAGCATTCATTAGTGGTGGTGTTGGTATCACACCATTAATGAGTATGTTTGAAACGCTTGCGACTATAGATGCTGATCGTCAGACAGCATTCATCCATTGTGCTCGCTCAGAAAATTACCATGCATTTGGACAAGAAATTGATGCTGTATTAGCGAAAATGCCAAATGCTAAATATTTCAAGTTAAATTCTGATGAGCCTAATGGTATTATCAATCGTGAATTTATACAACAACAAGTAGTTGAAGGTAGTAACGTTTATGTATGTGGTCCAGTTAACTTTATGGAAGCAGTTATTAATGACTTATATGCATTAGGCTTCACAGAACCACAAGTACATTTTGAATTTTTCGGACCAGCAATGCAATTAGAAATAAAAGCATAGAACGTCAAACGCCATTAGTAGTGTAAAAACTTCTAGTGGCGTTTTATTGTGAAAAAACAACAAAATATTAAAAAAGTCATATGAATTATACTTTTACGGAAAAATAATTGTGATTTATAGGTCTAAAGTTTTTTTAGAATAATAATTCAGATTGTATTGAACTAGTGAAAGAAATAAAATTCGTCTTAATAGTGGATGTTAGAAAACGTTTGAATTTGTTAAACTCATAGAGTTCAAAGTCTAGAAACATAGTAGGATGACTTTAGAAGAAGGGATAAGGGGATTTAAACATTGAAAATGAAACAGTTTTTACTTGCACTTGTTTGCATGACAGTAATTTGTTCTATTAGTATAACAACATTTGCAGAGGAAAATTTAGAGCCAGCTAACCCAGATAGTACAACTGAATGGGATAAAGAAGAAAAAGCACCATATAAAATGAATGCTAGGGTACAGTCCGCTGAGCCGGTAATTGCTGATATTTCGAAATGGCAATATTCAATTGATTGGGCAACAGCTAGTAAAGTGCTAGATTTAGCGATTATTCGTACTCAATATGGTAGTGGTTTGGAAGATACATATCATAAAATATATGAAGCAGGAGCATTGCAATACGGTGTGCCATTCGGTGTATATTCATATAGTGTAGCTAGATCTACTGCAGCAGCGAGAATTGAAGCAAATACTTTTTATGATCGTGCCAATAAAAACGCAAAATTTTATGTAATTGATATTGAAGAAACAGCAACTGATGGAGAAAGTGTACGTGATATCATCAATGCTTATGTAGCAGAATTACGTAAGAAAACAGATAAGAAAATAGGCGTCTACATTGCTCATCATTTATACAATCAATTAAATATTGATACATCAAAATTTGATTTTGTGTGGATACCTAGATACAGCAATACCAATACACCACCGGATTATGAGTATCACTTATGGCAATATACGGACCAAGGAAAAGTGGCTGGAATTAATACAAATGTAGATTTAAATAGATTAAATCCAAATGTGTCATTAGATTTCTTTACAAAAGATAGTAGCGAAAATAATAAACCTATTGATCTATCAAATTACTATACTAAGAACCCTAAAAAAGTTGCTATAAGAAAAAAAGTGAACCAATACAATAATAAAAATTTCACTACTTCACGAAAAACAGGTTCATTAAGCAAAAATACAATTGTTGAAGTAAAAGGTATGGATTACTCTAGTAAAGGAATTCCAAGATTGATGTTAGCTAATGGGATGTATATTACAGCTAGTAAAAGCTATGTCACAAAATTAATTTCAAATATTGACGATTATTATACGGCTGTTCCAAAGAATGTCGTTCTAAAGAAAGCAGTAAGAACTTATAGCAGTACAAGTTTTACAGCTGCTAAAGAAGTATCTAAGATAAATAAAGATAAGATTGTTAGTATTGCGGATATTGATTATACAACGGGTGGTGCACCACGTTTGAAGACCACTTCGGGAACCTATATAACTGCAAATAAAAAGTATGTATTAAAAACGACAGCGAAAATTTCGAATTATATTACTGTTAAACCTAGTAAAGTAAAAACAGTAAAGAAAATTTATCAATATAAAAGTACTTCCTTAACTACTGCAAATAGAGATATAGCAATAGCAAAAGGGAAATCATTAAAAGTATCTGCTATTGTCTATACAAATGGTGGTACACCAAGATTAAAATTATCAAATGGCTACTATATAACTGCTAATAAAAAATACGTGCAGTAATAGTAGATAGGAGAAAACAATGGATGGGAAGTCTAGCTCCCATTCATTGTTTTTCTTTTATTTTCATTTTTGATTTGTGGAATATAACATTTTGCAACTGCTGTGATATATAACTGTTAGAGGAATTTAAAGTTCGTAAAGGAAATGATTTGAAGTTGTGTTCAATTTGTTATATAGACTTTGTTATGCTTATGTAGGCTATTACTAGATTGTTTCAAACATATTGAAATAGCAATAAAATACATAAGGAGATACATAAATATGAAAAGACTGCGTTACATGACAGCACTATTATGTTTAGTCGCTGTGAGTTTTTTTGCCGTGCAAATTGCTTCGGCAGATGAATTGAGACCTGCTAATCCAGATAGCAAAACAAAGTGGGAAACCGAACCTGAATTGAAAGCCAATTCCACTATGAGCTTACGCTCTGCAGAGCCGGTTATTGCAGATATTTCTAAATGGCAAGGGACTATTGATTGGGCAACAGCAAGTAAGAATTTAGATCTTGTTATTATTCGCACACAATACGGTTCAATCTTAGAGGATATTAAACATAAGGAATATGAAGCTGGTGCTCTCAAATACGGCGTACCTTTTGGAGTATATTCATATAGCCTAGCAGAATCTACTGCGGATGCGAAAGAAGAGGCAAATTCTTTTTACAACCGCGCTAGTAAAGATGCTAAATTTTATGTATTAGATGTTGAAGAAAATACGAGTAAATCAGGCGAAAGTATGCGTACAATTATCAATGCATACGTGAAGCAACTGCGTACTAAAACAGATAAAAAGATAGGTGTATACATTGCGCACCATTTATATGAAGATTTAAATATTGATACAACGAAATTTGATTTTGTGTGGATTCCACGTTACAACAATACGAATACTGCCCCAGCTTATAATTATAATTTATGGCAATATACAGATAAGGGAATCGTACCTGGTATTTCAACCTATGTAGATCTAAATCGTTTAAACCCAAATACGCCACTGCATTTCTTTACTGAAGAAGCTGATGCTGAAACAGCGGGGAATGATGATTATTATACAACTAACCCCAAAAAAGTAGTTGTTAAGAAAACAGTTTATCAATACAGTTCGCCAAGTTTTTCCACTGGAAATAAAGGAGCGGCATTGAAAAAGAATTCTATAGTGTCAGTTTCAGGAATCGTGAATACTGCAAATGGAACTCCACGATTAAAATTAACAAATGGTCAATATATTTCGGCAAATAAAAAATTTGTTCAAAAAGTAACAAGTAAAATTGATCAATACTACACAACGGTGCCAAAAAATATTGTCGTGAAAAAAGGGTTAAATGCATATAAGAGTGTAAATCTTACAACTAGTAATAAAATATCAGGTGTCAAAAAAAATACTATCTTAACTATTAAAGATATTGAATATACGAAGAATGGTACACCGAGATTAAAAACGACATCGGGTTCATATATCACTGCGAATAAAGATTATGTATTGAAATTACCTACTAACTATTATGATTACTGGACGATTAACCCTGGCCAAGTGAAAATTGCTAAGAAAGTCTACCAATATAAAGGTACTTCTTTCACTACTGCTAATAGAGGGAAAGCAATTGCAGTAGGATCTACTGTCAAAGTAAGTAGTATTGCATATGGAACAAATGGTACACCACGATTAAAATTAACGAATGGTTATTATATTACAGCGAAGAAAACTTATGTAAAAGCAAAATAAATAGTATAGTATTCGTATAAGTATATATAATTGTAATAATAAGTAAAAACACACAGCAATTGGACTGTGTGTTTTTTATAATAAAATATCTCTTTGGAAGGAGAATAAGATGAGTGCAATTATACTTTATTGGATATTATTAATGTCTGCGATCGGCTTTATTTTAATGGGTTATGATAAGCGAAAGGCTATTAACCATGAATGGCGTATTAGAGAAAGGACATTATGGCTTGTTGCGCTTTTTGGAGGAGGAATAGGTTCGTATATAGGTATGCGTATTTTTCGTCATAAAACGCAACATACCTCCTTTGTCTTTGGATTACCAGCAATCGCGGTAATTTATGCTGTCATTTCGTTAGCTATTTATTAATGAAAAAGTATCGTCATAAAAAGAAGGTACATTTCCGACTGTAGACAAACTCGAAGAAATTCGAGTTTATCTACGTTTTTTTTTTCTTTTGAAAAATAAATAAGACTGTTGATTTCCACTACGGTGGACGCTTTCCATGGACGGGCGCTTAGTCGCTTCGTAGCTACGCTCCAATCAACTACACATGTAATATAAAAAAATCTTTTGAAGTTAGGAAAATGATGATTAGAAAAAATGAGCATTCTGAATACCTTTTGTCTACATACTGAAAAGTACCGTCTTAAAAAGACGGTACTTTTTTACTTCATCAATTGTTCGATTGGGTTTTTCCAGCTAATTGTTGCGTTTGGATAGTGACGACGGATTTCGCTTTCTAAAAATAGAATATCTTCTTTCTTTAAACCTTGAAGTTCCATTTCATTTTTCGTATCAATGAAAATGGATACGACTTCTAATATGTCGTTAGCTGATCCTAGATATTTTTCACCTTCAAACATAGCGCCTTTATAAGATATAAAAAAGTTCTTTCGTGCATTTTTGGAATCATCATAGAAGTAATAACTTCTACGTTGTACCGCATCATTGAATTTTCGCCTTGGATTAAAAAAGTAGCGAATGACTTTATACATGACATATAAAATGAGTACGACTAATAAAACACGAATGAGAACAAGCATCTACAGTTCCCCCTTGTACAAACATTATCCTTTCCTATACGATAGAAGAGATTGAAAAGTTTCAAAAATGTTAGGAGAATTATAATGAATTTACAAAAACTTTTTACAATGCAGCAACAACTTGATGCATTTATTGAAGAAACACAACAAATTACAAAGGATGTATTCCGTGAAAAAGGACTAGCATTACTTGTTGAGTTAGGTGAACTAGCAAATGAAACGCGTTGCTTTAAATTTTGGAGTACAAAAGGACCATCTGAGCGTTCGGTAATTTTAGAAGAGTTCGTGGATTCTATTCACTTTTTATTGTCATTAGGTATTATGAAAGGTTTCGATGATTTAAAAGAGTGGCCAATATCTAACCGCGATGGAGATTTGACGGATCTCTTCATCCAGACAGAAGGTGCGGTTTTAAACTTCATTCTTAAGCCAGAGAGAGCGCAGTATGAAGAAGCATGGATATTGTACGGTGCACTGGCGAATGCACTAGATTTTACAGCCGAAGATATCGTACGAGCGTATGTATCAAAAAACGAAAAAAATTATGAGCGTCAACGTAACGGATACTAAAATATTTTTTGAAAATTGCCTATTATTGCATTATAATAGTTAAAGATTCGAATATTTAGGAGGTCGAAATAATGCAACAATTGGATGAGACTTTAACAATGTTAAAAGAACTAACTGACGCACGTGCTGCTTCAGGTAACGAACGTGAAGCGCGCGAGGTAATGAAAAAGTACATCGCACCTTTCGCAGACAGAATGGATAGTGATAATTTAGGTGGAGTAATCGCTGAAAAAGTGGGCGATGCAAACGGCCCTAAAGTTATGATAGCTGGCCATTTAGATGAGGTTGGCTTCATGGTCACTCAAATTGACGATAAAGGCTTCTTAAAATTCCAAACAATCGGTGGCTGGTGGTCACAAGTAATGTTAGCACAACGGGTGCAAGTTATTACGCGTAAAGGTGAAACGATTATTGGTGTAATTGGTTCTAAACCACCGCATATTTTACCAGCAGAAGTACGCAACAAACCTTTCCAAATTACAGATATGTTCATCGACGTCGGCGCTACTTCTAAAGATGAAGCAGAAGGATGGGGTATCTTACCTGGCGATATGGTCGTACCTTATTTTGAATTTACAGTGATGAAAAACGAAAAACATTTACTTGCTAAAGCATGGGATAATCGTATCGGCTGTGCGATAGCAATTGAAGTATTAAAAGGGCTAAAAGACGAAAAACATCCTAACATCGTTTACGGATGTGGTGTTGTCCAAGAAGAGGTTGGTTTACGTGGAGCTAAAGTAGCGACGCATAAAATTCAACCTGACATCGGTTTTGCAGTTGATGTAGGTATTGCTGGTGACACACCAGGAATTACATCAAAAGAATCGACAAGTAAGATCGGTGCTGGCCCACAAATTATTATTTATGATGCTTCGATGATTGCACATAAAGGTATACGTGATCTTGTGGTGGATACTGCAAATGAAAATGGCATCCCGTTCCAATATGAAGCCATTCCAGGAGGAGGTACAGACGCAGGTGCAATACACATAACTGCAAACGGTGTACCATCTTTATCTATCGGTATTGCAACGCGCTATATTCATTCACATGCAGGTATTTTACATCGTGACGACTTTGAAAACACGGTCAAATTAATCATTGAAGTGATTAAGAAACTAGACCGTGATACAGTGAATAAAATTATCTTTGAATAAGACTTATATTAAACTCCTTTGCTCACATGAGTAAAGGAGTTTAATTTTTTTGAAAAAACATAAAAATGCATTTGATTTAATATTTATGCATATGTATAATGGTCATTAACAATAAAAACAAAAGGGAGCGGATCATATATGAAACTTTTAGAATTAGTGCAGTTAAAATTAGTAGAAAGCTTAAAAGGTAAAGATTTAATTTCACTTATAGATTATACAAGTGAGGAAGTACAAGGCTTACTGGACTTATCCATTCAATTGAAAACAATAACTAAAGAAGGTAAATGTCCTCCGTTATTAGAAGGAAAAACGTTGGGAATGATTTTCGAAAAGCATTCTACACGCACGCGTATTTCGTTTGAAGTTGGTATGAATCAACTAGGTGGTAAAGGTATGTTCATGCATGCTCGCGATTTACAAATCGGTCGTGGGGAATCTGTTTATGATACAGGGCATGTACTATCCGGTTATTTAGATGGTATTATGATCCGTGCAAATTCACATGAAATGGTAAAAGAACTGGCTGAACACGCATCAATTCCTGTTATTAACGGTTTGACAGACCTTGCTCACCCATGCCAAGCGCTTGCTGATCTTGAAACAATTGCTGAAGAAAAAGGTCATGTGAAGGGCTTAAAGCTAGCATATATTGGTGATGGAAACAATGTAGCGCACTCATTAGTAGTAGCAGCAGCACATGTAGGAATGGATGTTGTCGTAGCGACACCTAAAGCGTATGAACCAAGCGAAGCGGTCATGAAAAAAGCAGCTGAAATTGCAGCTACAAATGGCAGTACGGTTTCATTCACATATGACCCAGCAGAAGCAGCAAAAGATGCTGATGTCATTTATACAGATGTATGGACTTCAATGGGGCAAGAAGAGGAAGCTGCAAAACGATTAGCAGACTTTAAAGACTACCAAATTAACGATGCATTAGTAGCGAACGCGAAAGCAGATTATATGTTCTTACACTGCTTGCCAGCACATCGTGAAGAAGAAGTAGCTACATCTGTTATTGATGGACCAAACTCATTTATCTTCGAACAAGCTGAAAACCGTCTTCACGCTCAAAAAGCTGTATTGGCTTCGGTTTTAGGATAATTATTCATTTCGAAATATAACAATAGTTTACGAACGCAATTTTGTTATCAAAAATTAAGGATAGGTAAGGCAAAGAGTATTTGCCTTACCTATCTTTTTTTGTTTCAGGATGGGTTAAGGGATTGTATTAATAAAATACAGTATTCTGTAACATTCACGTAACAGACTTGGCTTAGTCTAGTCCAAGATAGCTTTTCGGGGTATAGAAAATAGAATTAAATTGCGGATAGCATTCAAAACTGTTAACTCTGAATAGACCATGATTAGAAGCTAATAATTCCAAGTTAGAATGGTAGTGTAAAAGTGAAAAGGATAATTATTAATATCATAAAATGGCTAATTATATTAAGTATAGTTGTGGCGGGAATGGTTATATATTCATTTAAAATAGAACCGAAACGCCTTGTTACAAAGGAGTATGAACTTGAACTTACGTCAGGAGGAGAAAGTTCGCTAAGGGTAGTGCAATTTTCGGATGTACATTTAGGTCCGAATTATTCGCTAGAGCAGCTTGAGAAGCTTGTAGTGAAAATTAACGGACTTCAACCTGATGTAATAGCTTTTACTGGAGATTTAATGGATGTACCATCTCAATTTGAAGACAGGTCAAAAATAAGTGCGATTTTGGGTAAACTAAGTAGTAAATATGGAAATTATGCAGTATGGGGAAACCATGACCGTGGAGGCGGTGGAGTCAGGTTTTATGAAGATATAATGAATACCTCTGGATTTAAGCTACTAACAAATGAAAGTAGTACAATAGAGCTTGAAAATGGAAAGATAGTAAATATTATAGGGTTGGATGAAGCAATGCTTGGAAATCCTGATATTCCAAAAGCGTATTCAGGTACTAGTAATCAGGGAATGAATCTCCTTATACTACATCAGCCTGACCTTATAGAAGACGTAGGGTATGACAATATTGATGTAGCACTTGCAGGACATAGTCATGGAGGACAAGTTGATGTGCCATTGATTGGTCCTATATATACGCCCCCTCTTGCAGAGAAATACACTAAAGGGTTATACGAGCTTGGCATTCATAAGTATCTATATGTAAATAGTGGAATCGGAACGACGAGGATTCCAGTTCGGTTTTGGAATCCTGCAGAAATATCGGTGTTTAACATAACTCTATGAAATGAATATAAAATGTAAAGCTTCAAATAATGTCCCCGTCCCCTGGATTGTGCATTATTTGGCGCTTCCCTTTATATTTGTAATCGGAAAGGAGAGCAGAAAATGAATATTCTAATTGCCGATGATGAACAGCATATGGTTAAAATACTTTCAGCCTATTTAAAAGATGAAGGCTTCAATATTCTAGAGGCAAGGGATGGACAGGAAGCATTGGAGATTTTTGAAACAACTAAGATTGAATTGGCAATTTTAGATTGGATGATGCCTAAAATTGATGGAATAGAGGCATGTAAATATATAAAGGAAAACAGTCAAACAAAAGTTCTAATACTAACAGCAAAAGGTCAAAATGAAGACGAATTACACGCTTTCCATGGTGGAGCAGATGAATACATAAAGAAACCATTTGATCCACGAATATTAATATTAAGAATAAAAAAGCTATTAAATATGAGTGAAGAAATAAAAGTGAAAGATATTCTGATCAAAGAGAACGAAAAGAAAGCATATAAACAAAAAGAACCTATCCAACTAACAAAAATAGAATATGATTTATTGCTTATCTTTATAAAAAATAGAGGTGTGATTTTATCGAGGGATAAGTTGATTGATTTAGTTTGGGGCTTGGATTATGAGGGAGATCATAGAACTGTAGATACTCATATCAGAAGATTAAGAACTAAAATTGGGGATGACCTGATTAAAACCTATAGAGGCATTGGATACTGCCTGGAGGTGAAGGAAGATTAAAATTAGGAACAAGTTTTCCATTGGTATATCATCCGTTGTAATTTGCATCTTTATATTCTCAATACTTGCGAATATATTTTTGGTAGACAGATATTACATTCATGAGCAAAGAAAGATTTTGGATAAGGCGGCAAGCGATATACTCAAGGTGTCTAATAAGACCATTTTAATTGATTTGAATGAGATAGAAGAGAAATACGCTATAACTATTGTCTATTCAGAAGCAAGTGGAAGTTTGGATCAAATTAATGAAAGAATGATTCTGGAGTTTGAAAAGAAAAAAATAAAGCTAAATAAATTTTGGCTTACTGAACAAACGTTGGATAAGTTGCAGGAAAAAAGCGTTAATAAGATATACGACCAAGGGGTAAGTAAATATAAAGTTTTGACTAAATTTATGAAAATAGATAATTATATAATCGCTATTGGATTGCCGTTGCCACATATGGAAGATACTATTTCTATAATAAATAGATTTAATATTGTTTTGATGTCCATTTCTGTCATTTTTATTGTCTTTTTAGTAGTGATGATATCCAAAAAAATCACAAGACCATTAGAATCTTTGAAAAATTTATCTCAAGATATTGCCAATTTAAATTTTAGGAAAGAAGAGATAATGACAAATGATGAAGTAGGAGAACTAGCAAAAAGTATAAACATTATGAGTGGGAAATTAGAAAAAGCCCATGAGGAAATTAATAGTCAAAATAAGCGTTTGAAAGAACTAATGTCAGATATATCCCATGAGTTGAAAACGCCACTATCATTAGTGAAAATATATGAACAAGGAATTTCGGACGGTCTGGATGACGGTACTTACAGAGACACCATTGAAGAACAGATTGAAAAAATGAATGCACTAATAGAGAAGCTATTATTTTGGACAGCGTTAGAGAATGGTTCATTAAACAAATCTATTTTTGATATTGGAAAAATAATTATTGAAATGACAAAGAAGTACAAGCTAATCCTACAGGAATACGATATTAATTTATCCTTAAGTATTGATGAGAGCAAAGAATATTTGATTCAAGCTGAAAAAGAAGGAATTGATATTGTACTCGATAATTTAATTACCAATGCTATTAAATATTCCTATGATAAGAATATTGAAATTCATTTAACGAAAAACAACAATGCAGTGAAGCTTACGATTGCTAATGGAATAGGGGAAATGAATGAAAATGATTTAGAAAATATTTGGAGACCCTTTTATGTACTTGAAAAATCAAGAAGTAAGGAGCTTTCAGGAACAGGGTTGGGCTTACCTATCATCAAGACAATTTTAGATAATCACAATTTGGATTATGGATTTGAATTGAAAAATAGTAAGTTAGAGTTTTTTGTCACATTCGTGTAACAAGCCTAGGTTAGTCTAAGACTAGGAGGTGCGATACATGAAAAAAATAATATCTATCGTGTTAATTGTAGTCCTTGCTACTAGTGTTCTTACAGGATGTGTTGGCAACGAAAAAAGGCCAAGCAAAGAGGTCTACACGCAAAAAGATAATTTAGATTTTAACTTTAGTGTAGATCCTGAAACCTTTACGTTTGAGGTGGAATCCAATGGAACTACGGAGAAGGCTTCAGAACCATTGGAGAAAATGAAAGTTTCAAATTTAAAAGACGATGGGGATAACATTAGCTGGACCTATGCAGAGCAGAATCTAGATATAGATATCGAAAAGAAAGATAAGTATGTTGATATTACTGTCAAATCCAATAAAGATGAAGAAAATATGTTTTCTTGGCCAAAAGTGAAAGGTAATGGATACTTACTCCCATTAAATCAAGGAAAGTACATTCCAAGCGATGATTCAGTTTGGAAATACTATCTAAATGAAGAAAAAATGAAAGTGATTGAATCTTTCTCCATGCAGTTTTTTGCAGTTGATAAAGATGAATATTCGTTAGTATATATTATTAAAAACCCCTACAATAATGAAATTGCTTTTGATACAAAAAAAAACATAGAGTTTACTTTTAATCATGAGTTTCCATCTATCAATCAACAGAAGGAATATGGTTTTAGAATTTATTTAACGAAAAAAAATCCAGTACATGTTGCCAAAACTTATAAAAATTATTTAATTGAGCAAGGTGACTTTAAATCTTTAAAGGAAAAGGCTGAAGAAAATAATAATATTGAAAAACTTTATGGTGCCCCTCATATTTATTTTTGGGACAGAACTGTAATTTCAGAAGAAAATATACAATGGGCAAAATTGAAAAGTAGTTTCCCCGATAAGTTGAAATTATGGATTCAGGAGTTATTAGCTACTAAAGTTGAAGATGGGGCAGAGCTTGCAGCCGCATATGAGGATTTAAATAATTACGATTACGTAGACAAATATACTAAAAATAGAATAGTAAAAAGCCTAAGTGCTGTCATGCAACTAAAAGAATTCTATAATACGGAAGTATTTACTAAAGAGGATAAAGAAATTCAAAAGCTAATAAATAAGAAAATAGACAAATTAAATCCAGTAGAATTAATTGAACTTAATAAGAGATTATTAAAAAGCGAGCTTGGTAACGTAGTGGACCCAATAGAAAAGTGGGCAGATGCAAATACTATAGATGTCATAAAAGATATGAAGCATTCAGGGTTAGCGAATTTATGGATAGGTTTAGATGACTGGCAAGAAGGGTTTATTAAACCAGAGTTAGTAATAGAAGCAGAGAATCAGGGATATTTAATCGGCACTTACGATTCGTATCATTCAATCCATGAACCAGGTAAAGAGCAGTGGGAAACGGCTAAGTTTAAGGATACTTCATTGTTTGAAGAAGCAACGGTAACGAATAAAGATGGAAGAAAAATTGAAGGATTTCAAGGCGTAGGTAGAAAGTTGAATCCGACATTAGCAATGCCGAGTGTGAAAGAAAGAGTAACGTCAATTTTAAATACTGGTTTACCATTTAACTCATGGTTTTTAGATACAGATGGCACTGGAGAAATCTTTGATGACTACTCACCAGAACATACTACTACTGAAGCGGAGGATGTCCAAGCTCGAATTAAGAGAATGGAGTATCTACAAAAAGAATGGGGAATGGTAGTCGGAACTGAGGGCGGTAATGATTTTGCTAACAAAACGATTGCTTTTGCACATGGAATAGAAACTCCCTCATTTTCCTGGATGGATGAGGATATGGGCAAAAATAAAGAGAGTAATTATTATGTAGGAAGATACTATTCAAGTACTGGCGGAGTCCCTGAGCTATTTTCTAAACAAATACCAGTGAAGGATAAATATAAGAAACTATTTTTGGATTCAAACTATACCATACCGTTATATAAATTAGTTTACAATAACTCTGTAATCACGACTTATTGGTGGGGATGGGGAACACTAAAAATAGCAGATGAAATTGAAAATAGAATGTTGTATGAAGTACTTTACAATGTACCTCCTCTTTATCACATTGATAAATACGAGTGGAAAAAGTACAAAGATACAATAATAAACCATTCTAAAGTGTGGTCAAGTTTCAGCAAAAAGGCAATAAAGGAAGAAATGACAGATTATAAAATTCTATCAGATGACAGATTAGTCCAAATGACTGAATATGGTAAATCATTAAGCGTGGTAGCAAATTTCTCTGAAAGTGAATTTGCTGTTCAAGGTGAGAAAGTACCTGGGAAATCAGTGTTAATCATTGATGGAAATAGTAAAACCATTTATACACCAGAGAAGTAAGTGTAAAATAAAGTGTATTGTAACCAATCAATTTAAGGTGAAGACTATTCTTGCCAAAACATATTTAATCCCCACCTGAAAGATGAACAGGTGGGGATAATTTTGAATTCGGACAAGAATTCTTATCTCATTTTATGCTTTTTGTGTAACCGTGGAAGTAGCCTTCTCAACCTCAACTTGATCTACAGGGCGTTTTGACCAATATGTTGCAAGAATTGGTCCGGAGATATTATGCCATACAGCACCGAATGTACTTGGTAAGGCAGCTAGTGGACCAAAGTGTGCTGCAGCAAGTGCTACACCTAATCCAGAGTTTTGCATACCAACTTCAATAGAAATGGCACGTTGGTCTTGTAAAGAAAGGCCACATAATTTCCCTGCATAGTAACCTAATAATAAACCTGCTCCGTTGTGTAAAAATACAGCAAAGAATACTAGTAAACCAGCAGAAGCGATTTTATCTTGGTTACCTGAAACTACTGCAGATACTATAATAATGATAGCGAAAACGGAAATTAAAGGCACAATTGAAATACTTTTATCAACGATAGTTGGCAAGAATTTGCGAACAAGTATACCAAGTGCGATCGGAACGATAATAACTTGGATAATAGACATAAACATAGATTTTGCATCTACAGGCATCCATTGACCAGCTAATAACAATAATAATAATGGTGTCAAAATAGGTGCAAGTAATGTAGAGACAGAAGTCATTGTAATCGATAAAGGCACGTTACCTTTTGCTAAATACACCATAACATTAGAAGCAGTACCACCTGGAACAGAACCTAGTAATACAAGACCCGCAGCTAGTTCTGAAGGTAATTGCAAAATGTAAGCGATCGCAAGTGCTGTAAGTGGCATAATCGTAAACTGTGCTACGATTCCGATGAGTACGGGTAATGGTTTTGTCAAAACGAGTTTAAAATCATTAGCCTTAAGTGTAAGTCCCATTCCAAACATAACGACTCCAAGTAATATCGTAATATATTGGCCGAATCCTAAAAAAGGTGTAGGTGCTAAATAAGCTATTACGGCAATCAGCATTACCCACAGAGCAAAGTATTTTCCGATAAATGTGCTAAACGTTTCAAGTATTTTCATTTGTGCAACATCCTTTCTTTATCTCTCTGATAAATTTTTAAAAGAGGATAGACATAAAATACAAAAGTAAGTATTACATCATAATAAATTCAAATAAATATATTATTCTGAAAATTTATAATAATACATTTATTATAATGGTGATTAAGCAGATTACAAGAGAATTTTAAAAAAACTAGTAAAAACCCCGCTCCTAATATTAAATAGTAGCGGGGTATCACATTATATATCTTATTCTTCGATACGAACGATTTTACCTGGATTCAAAATATTGTTTGGATCAAGTGAGATTTTAATAGCTTTCATGACATTATATGATTCGCCATGCTCTTTAGCTTGGTATTTTTGTTTCCCGATTCCAACGCCGTGTTCTCCAGTACAAGTACCGTTTCGATCTAATGCAAATTGTACGATAGCTTCATTAAAAGCATCGGCTCTCTTAACTTCCTCTGCATCTTTCATATCAATCATAACTATCGCGTGGAAATTACCATCACCGACATGACCTAATACTCCACCTGGAAGATTAGCTGCATTTAGTTGTTCACGTGCAAAATGAACAGCATCAGCTAAGTCTGAGATGGCTACGCAAACATCTGTTACCATTTGTTTTTTACCAGGATGACCGTGTGTATAAGCGTAAGCTAAGTTATGACGAGCATCCCAAAGTTTTGTACGAGCAGTATTATCAGATTCGAACTGTACTTCTACACAACCATGATCCTCCATAATTTCACGTGTAAATATCACATCTTGTGCTAAACCTGCTTCATTACCGTGAAATTCGATAAATAGAGTTGGTTTTTCAGGATAATCAGTGTCGCTGTAATGATTTACTTGGCGAATAGACTCTTCGTCGACTAATTCAACTCGTGCAATCGGAACGCCGACTTGTAAAATAGAAGTAACAGCAGCAATTGCATCTTCAACTGTCGGGAAGACAGCACGAGCAGCCGTTTCAAATTCAGGAATACCATAAACCTTTAATGTAAGTTCTGTGAAGCAACCAAGGGTACCTTCAGAGCCTACAAATAAACCATTTAAATGATAGCCAGATGATGATTTTGCAGCTAAATTACCAGTGTGAATAATTCTGCCGTCTGCTAAAACAACTTCTAAGTCACGTACTTGGTCGCGCATGACGCCATATCGTACAGCCGTTGTGCCGCTCGCGTTTGTCGCAGCCATCCCGCCTAAAGTAGCATCTGCACCAGGATCTACTGAGAAAAAGAGACCGTGTTTTTTAAGTTCTTTATTTAACTGCATTCTTGTGACACCAGGTTGTACTTTTACAAGTAAATCATCTTGACGAATTTCTAAAATTTTATCCATTAAAGAAAAGTCAATCGTAATACCATTTTGATAAGGAATAACATGACCTTCTAAACTAGAACCTCTCCCAAAAGGTACTACAGGAACTACTAGCTCGTTTGCCAGTTTCATAATTTCACTTACTTGTTCCTTCGTTTTAGGGAAAACAACGATGTCTGGAAGGGAAGCCACATGATATGATTCGTCTTGACCGTGTAGCTCTCTCACTGTCTCGTTAACAGAAACTTGATCTCCGTCTAGGAATTGTTTTAACGCTTCTACAATGTTATCAACTGCTACTGTCATTTCAATTCGCCTCACTTTAAATTTTTGAAGAATCCGAAATATGATTATTTTCGGATAATTAACGATGTAATAGAATTTATTATAATATGGCCACGATATTACGCAAGACAAAATATGGATAGAGCTGTTTTTATAGAATGTTAGTTAGGAATAGCTAAATTCCATACACTAAAGATTACATTTATGTTACAGTACATGTCGAAATATTGTTTTTCATATAGCAGAAGTATAGACTGGAAAATAGTCAAGTAAAAAAACATAGCAAAACACCCATAATATTACATAGAAAAGTAGATGATAATTAATGAAGAAGATATTCAAAAATGTTTTAGCAATAACCGTTTTAGCGGCTGCTCTATTACAAGTATCCCCTTCTTACGCTAGTCCTTCAAATGGCTCAGCTCAAACAAAAGCTGAACAAAAAGCCTTAAAGCTTGAACAAAAAATCCAAAAGATTGATAACAGTATTATTGAGGCAATGGATAAGGTTGATCGACTAAATAAGAAAATTAAAAACTCGAACGAAAAAATTACTCAAACAAAAAAAGACATTAAACAAACGCAAACAGAATATGAATTCCGTAAAACATTATATGAAGAGCGATTAAGAGATATCCAAGGTGAAAGCAAGAGTGAATGGATGTTATATGCAGATGTCTTACTATCATCTGAAGGTATGTCTGATTTCATCGACCGTACAACAGCCGTAACTCAAATTTTAAATAGTGATCAATCATTAATGACAGAGCTAAATGAAAAAGAAGATAAGCTAATCACTTCAAAAACATCTCTTGATAAAATTAATAAAGAATTGAAAAAAGATAAGAAAGATTTAGCTAAAGAAATGAAGCAAATCAAAAAAGATAAAAAGAAAGTTGTATCTAAACTAAAAGCAACGAAAAAAACAATTAAAGAAGAAAAGGCCGCTAAAAAAGCTGAAAAGGCTGCTCAAAAACGTGCAGAGAAAGCAGTAAGAGAAGCAGTAAAAACAGCTTCTAATGACGATGAAAAAACAGTGAGCTTACCACCAGTAGTGAATATCACAAAAACATCAAACAAAAATGATGCCCTAAACCTAACAAATCAAAAACCTTCAGGCGGAGATGCATCTGGTCTAATTGGTTATGCGAAGAATTTCCTTGGCGTACCATATGTATGGGGTGGTACTTCACCATCAGGCTTTGATTGTTCAGGTTTAATGCAATATGTTTACCGTTCTGAAGGCATTAGTCTTCCGAGAACGTCTAGTCAACAACAAAATGCAGGTACTCGTATTTCACCTAATGATGTCCAAGCTGGCGATTTAGTGTTCTTTGGTAGCCCTGCGTACCACGTTGGTATGTATATCGGTAATGGCCAATGGTTACATGCACCTCAAACTGGTGATGTCGTGAAAATCGCATCTTACAATCCATCTAGTTTCTCGAGTGCAGCACGCGTAAGATAATTAAAAATTAATAAGAAAAATAGTTATGAATAATGTGTAACAAGCTGAACTAAGCAATTTTATTAGTTCAGCTTTTTATATATTGAAAAGGTGAAATTTGTTGAAATTTCATTCGCTAAGATATAAGTTAAGGGTGAAAATGAGTATTAACTAGGTGGGAATATCATTGTCTCTAAATGAAAAACTGCCCAAGCGAAGTTGACATCGTTTGGACAGTTTTTTTATTAGGCCATTGCTTTGGATAAATCTTGCATAAAATTTTGTCTTTTTTGTTGATCTGCATTATTCCACCATGCTTCTAGAAAGACGCCAAGTCCAGGGAGTAAATGCTCCTCACCGCGTTTAATCGCATCTTCAACAACATTCTCCAGTTCGTCGGCGCTTTGACCTTGAACATTAGCTTTAACGGCTTGTCGTATTTGAAAATTCATACTTCATCCCTCCTATTATCATTTTTGCCGTTAGGCTCGATAGTTATACATTCATTTGTTAAAATTAGAATGGTTGATATTATTTACTATTGTGAATTTTATGAAAAAATATTACATAACTAAGGGGTTGTTTTATCATGAGAGCATTTGTTTTTGAAAAAGGATCTTTTAAAGTAACTGAATTACCTAACCCACAAGCTGGCGCTTTAGAAGCAGTAGTTGCGATTAAAGCTTCAGGATTAAATCGTCGAGATTTGTATACACCAGGACGTTTAGGAAATGATAGCGAGGCGCTTATTTTAGGTTCTGATGCAGCCGGTGTTATTGAAGCAATAGGTGAGGGTGTGACAGATTGGCAAGTAGGAGATGAAGTCATTATTAATCCTTCATTGCGTTGGTATGAAAATTCTGATGTACCCCCTGCTGATTTTGATATCTTAAGTTTTCCTGACAACGGAACATTCGCGGAGAAAATTGCTATTTCAGTGGAACAACTAGAGCGAAAGCCAGCACATCTTTCATTTGAAGAGGCTTCTGTTATTGGTATTTCACCATTAACAGGTTATCGTGCCTTATTTACAAAAGGGCAAATAGAAGCGGGGCAAACAATATTTATCCCAGGAGCAGGTAGCGGTGTTGCGACGTTTTTAATCCAAATGGCTAAAAATGTTGGAGCTAGAGTCATAGTCTCTTCTCGTAGTGAAGAAAAACGAAATGCAGCACTTAAAATTGGTGCTGACATTGCGATTGATACGCACGCTGACTGGGTAGAATTATTAAAAGAGGAACAAATCGATGTTGTTATTGAAAGTGTTGGACGTGCAACTTTTAATCGCTCTTTGGATGTTTTAAAAAAGGGTGGTAAAATAGTATTGTTCGGTGCAACAACAGAAGACGTTGTCGATTTTGACTTACGAAAATTTTTCTATGGACAATATACATTGTATGGGACTACAATGGGAAGTCGCGAGGAATTCCGTGCATGCCTTGAGCATTTAGCGAAATTTAACACGCATCCAGTGATGGACCGAACTTTCTCATTAGATGAAGCGGAACAAGCGCTTGAATATTTAAAAGAAAATCATCAGTTTGGCAAAATAACTATAACGATTTAAAAATTAAAGGCGGTATACATTTTATGAAAAGAATAGAATCACCACAAAATTCACTAGTGAAGTATTGGAAAAAACTGGTGACAACTAGAAAAGAACGTGAACGCTCTGGCGAATTTATCGTTGAAGGATTCCATTTAGTTGAAGAAGCAATTAAAAACAATGGTGAGGTATTAACAATTATCGTCCGTGAAGGTGTGGACATTCCACATACATGGAATATTGATGACATTTTTGTTGTAGAAGTAACACAAGCAATTGCAAAAGAATTGTCTGAAACAGAACATCCTCAGGGTATCTTCGCACAATGTAAACAACGTGAAGTAACAGAGGAAGAACAAGTAGGCTGGACAAAATTATTATTAATTGATGCAGTTCAAGATCCAGGTAATGTGGGTACAATGATTCGTACGGCAGATGCAGCAGGTATTGATGCGGTTATTCTTGGTAAAGGCTCAGCGGATGCTTTCAATCCAAAAACAGTCCGCTCTGCTCAAGGATCGCATTTCCATATTCCTGTGGTGAAAGGGGATCTTGGAGACTGGATTGACAGTTTACAAGACAGATTAATCCCTGTTATCGGGACAGCTTTAGATAATGCAGTAGTATATTCTGAAGTGAAAAAAGGCGATAAATTTGCACTTATTATGGGCAATGAAGGCAATGGTATTCACCCAGACTTACTTGCAAAAACAGATGCCAATGTAATCATTCCAATTTTAGGGCAAGCTGAATCTTTAAATGTAGCAGTAGCTTCTGGTATTTTGTTATATAACTTCGCAGTTTCGGCAAAGTGACCTTGAAGAAAACAATTTAGTTGCGTATAATGTTTATTATTGCATACAATAATTTATAAAAATTAAATGCTTTGATCGGAAAAAGTATATGTTTCTACACTTTTTAGGGAGTGCTCGCCAAAGACTGCAAGCGTGCATAAAGTTGTGTTACATGGAAGTTCACTCCGTTAGCAGCCACCGGGACCAGCAATTGCTGTAAAGGTAGGCCGGTTTAGAGCCGTTATGTCAATGAAGTGATTGTACTTAAGTACAATAACTAGGGTGGTACCGCGAACTATGTCCTCGTCCCTTTTTAGGGGGCGAGTTTTTTTGTGCAGATTTTTTACATTCTACATGAAAAGAAGGTTTGCATGTTTAGTAAAAACAATTTGTTTTTTACTATTCGATATTGGAAGGAGGAATTTAAATGGCAATGGAAGAACAATTAAATCAGCTAAAGGAAGAAGCTTTAGCGAAAATTGCAGCGGCATCGAACTCTAAAGAGTTGAATGATGTGCGTGTTGCTTATTTAGGTAAAAAAGGTCCAATCACGGATTTATTAAAAGGGATGGGTAAACTGCCTGCAGAGGAACGTCCTAAAATGGGTGCTCTAGTAAACGTTGTACGTCAAGAAGTGACTGAGGTGCTTGAAGCACGTGCGCAATTACTAGAGGAAAAAGCGGTTCAGGAACAACTTGAAAAAGAATCAATTGACGTGACTTTACCAGGTCGTCCTATAAAAGTTGGTAGTAAACATCCGTTAACAAAGGTTGTTGAAGAAATAGAAGACTTATTCATCAGCATGGGATATGAAATTGCGGAAGGACCAGAAGTTGAAAAAGACTATTATAACTTCGAAGCATTAAACCTGCCAAAAGGTCACCCTGCTCGTGATATGCAAGATACATTCTATATTTCTGAAGAGATTTTACTTCGTACACAAACTTCTCCTGTACAAGCTCGTACTATGGAAGAAAAACAAGGTGCTTCTGTGAAAATTATCTGTCCAGGTAAAGTATTCCGCCGTGACAATGATGATGCTACACATTCGCATCAATTCAATCAAATTGAAGGACTTGTAATAAGCGAGAACATTACAATGAGCGATTTAAAAGGTACTTTGGATCTTTTCGCGAAAAAAATGTTTGGCCAAGAACGTGAAATTCGTTTACGCCCAAGTTTCTTCCCATTCACTGAGCCTTCAGTAGAAATGGATATCTCTTGTTTCAAATGTGGTGGATCTGGCTGTAGTTTATGTAAACAAACTGGTTGGATTGAAATTCTAGGTGCCGGTATGGTACATCCAAACGTTCTTGAGATGGCTGGTTATGATCCTAAAAAAGTTTCAGGCTTCGCATTTGGTATGGGGCAAGAACGTATTGCAATGTTGAAATATGGGGTGGACGATATCCGTCATTTCTATACGAATGACATCCGATTCTTATCACAATTCCACCGCACAGAAGAGTAAGGAGGGGTAAACATGCTAGTATCGTTAAAATGGTTAGAACAATATGTTGATTTACAAGGCCTAGAGCCAGCAGTTTTAGCAGAAAAAATTACACGTTCTGGGATTGAAGTGGACGGCGTTGCAAACCTAGCTGAAGGTATGAAAAAGCTAATGGTTGGCGAAGTGAAAGAAAAAGTAAAACACCCAGAAGCGGATAAATTAAATATTTGCCAAGTAGATTTTGGTGAAGAAGAATTATCACAAATCGTATGTGGAGCTCCAAACGTAGCAGTTGGTCAAAAAGTGATCGTTGCTCGTCCAGGTGCCCATTTACCGGGTGGCAAAATCAAAAAAGCCAAACTTCGTGGTGAAGTATCTAACGGCATGATTTGTTCACTACAAGAGCTTGGTATCGAAGGTAAATTAGTACCGAAAGCTTACAGTGAAGGTATTTTCGTATTACCTGCGGAAACGCCAGTAGGGGCAGATCCACTTGAAGTACTTGGCCTATATGATACAGTGCTTGAACTTGGTTTAACACCAAACCGTTCAGATGCTATGAGTATGTTAGGTGTAGCTTATGAAGTAGGAGCAATCCTTTCTGAGGATGTTAAATTACCGGAACTAGATTATACAGAATCAACTGAAAAAGCTTCTGATTATTTAAAACTTCGTGTAGATGCACCGGTAGAAAACCCTATGTACGTAGCAAAAGTTGTGAAAAACGTTAAAGTAGCTGAGTCTCCATTATGGTTGCAACAGCGTTTAATGGCGGCTGGCGTACGTCCGCATAACAATGTTGTCGATGTTACTAACTACATCTTAATGGAATATGGTCAACCGCTTCACGCATTTGACTATGACCGTTTAGGAACAGGGGAAATTGTAGTTCGTTTAGCTAATGAAGGCGAAAAAATAACGACTCTTGATGATAAAGAACGTACATTAAATGCGAGTAATCTTGTTATTACTAATGCTAAAGAACCAGTAGCTGTAGCTGGTGTTATGGGCGGATTAAACTCAGAAGTGCATGAAGGGACAACGACTGTTGTCATTGAATCAGCATACTTTGAAGGTTTATCAGTACGCTATACATCAAAAGACTTAGGTTTACGTAGTGATGCAAGTGCCCGTTTTGAAAAAGGTCTTGATCCAAACCGTGTTATTCCAGCAGCTGAACGTGCAGCTAAATTATTAGCAGAACTAGCTGGTGGGGAAGTATTAGCTGGCTCAGTAATGTTTGATGAATTAGATAAAACTCCTGCAAAAGTAATCGTTTCTCCTGACTTTATCAATGCTCGTCTTGGTATGAAGATTTCTTTAGATGATATGGTGTCAATTTTAAAACGTTTAAAATTTGATGTTGAAACTGCGAATGGCATGCTCTATGTAGATGCACCAACTCGTCGTCAAGATATTAAAATTGAGGAAGATATCGTCGAAGAAATTGCACGAATTTATGGCTACGATGAAATTCCAACAACACTTCCTGTAAGTGAAACAACACCTGGTGGTTTAACACCTTATCAAGCAAAACGTCGTATCGTACGTGCATATTTAGAAGGTGCAGGTCTTCACCAAGCGATTACTTACTCATTAACATCTGATGCACTTTCACAAAAATTTGCATTAGAAACGGCGCCTGTTACAAAACTGTTAATGCCAATGAGTGAAGAACGTAGCACATTACGTCAAAGCTTAATCCCACATTTAGTGGAAGCAGCGTCTTATAATGTCGCACGTCAAGCAGACTTAGTAGCACTTTATGAAGTAGATTCTGTATTCTTAGGTTTAACTGAAGAAAGTCTTCCACATGAAGAAGAACATGTAGCTGCAGTTATCACGGGTAAATGGTTAGATCACGCTTGGCAAGGTGAACATAAACAGGTTGATTTCTTCGTATTAAAAGGAATCGTTGAGGGTCTATTTGATCGCCTAGGTTTAGCAGATGCAGTAACATTTGAACGCGCTACTTTAGATGGTTTACACCCAGGACGTACGGCTAACGTATTATTAAATGGCAACCGTATTGGTTTAATCGCGCAATTGCACCCAACAGAACAAAAAGCAAATGGCTTAAAAGAAACATACGTAATGGAAATGAACTTAGCAGCTATTTTAGAAGCGTCTACTGAAGCACTAGTTTACGTTCCAGTTCCACGTTTCCCTTCGATGTCGCGTGATATCGCTTTAGTTGTTGATAGAAGCGTAGCGGCAGCGGATCTTGAAGTAATTATCCGTCAAGCAGGTGGTACTTTATTGAAAGATGTTCGTGTCTTCGATTTATATGAAGGAGACAAAATGGAAGAAGGTAAAAAATCAGTAGCCTTCTCACTACAATACTTCGAACCTGAGCGTACTTTAACAGATGAAGAAGTAGTAGCAGCACATGACGAAGTGTTAAAAGCATTAGCAGAAGCAAATGCACAAATTCGTTAATTAAATAGATTTTTAAACTAAATACCTGATCAGACATTATGTCTTGGTCAGGTATTTTTTTAATATCCTTTTCATGGAAAAGATTATCTGTTATATTTATTGTATAACAAAGAAGAGGTGAACAAGATGAGTTCATTATTATTGATGCTATTACCGATAATAATCATTCAGTTTATTTTAATGATTGTTGCTTTAATTGATCTAGTGAAAATTCCGCAAACAAATGGGCCGAAATGGCTGTGGGCTATTGTGATTGTTTTTGCGAACATTTTAGGACCTATTATTTACTTTATCTTCGGGAGAAAACAAGTATGAGCCAGTTATTAAAAGTTTCAGCGTTGCAAAAGAATTATGGACAGCATGAAGTGATTAAAAATATATCTTTTGAGTTAATACAAGGAACAGCAACGGCTTTAATTGGACCAAATGGAGCAGGTAAAACAACTATATTATCGATGCTTGCTGGGCTATTGAAACCAACAAATGGGCAAATTCAATTCGACGGAATAGCAGGGGACCCGAGAGATGCGATTGGGTTTTTACCACAATATCCACAGTTTAATACTTGGCTAACAGCGAGTGAATTTTTAATAATGGCAGCGAGATTAAGTGGATTGACTGCTCAAACTGCGAAGGAAGAGTCAGAGAAAATGCTTCAATTCGTTGGCTTAAAAGATGCAGTAAATAAAAAGATTGGTACGTTCTCTGGTGGTATGAAACAAAGATTGGGTCTAGCACAAGCCATTATACATAAACCCAAACTCCTCTTATTGGATGAGCCAGTATCAGCTCTTGATCCAGCAGGTCGCTTAGATATGATGAATTTGATGAAGTCGTTACAACAAGAAATGACGATTTTGTATTCAACACATATTTTGAATGATGCTGAGCAAATGACGGATCAGCTATTATTCTTGAAAGCTGGTAAATTAGTTGAGCAAGGTTCATTACAAGATGTCAAAGCAAAATACGAACATCGTCAAATTGTAGTGGAATTTAAAGTAGTAGAAGAGGCTGCTCAATTTGTAGTGAATAGTACATTAAGTGCAGAGCAACAAGGTAACATTGTGATTTTACAGACAGATGATATGCAACAAGTTATTCAGGAGTTAGCGAAGGAGACCTTTGAAATCCGGAAAGTTGAGCAGCAATCTGCTAGCTTGGAGGAAATCTTCATGAAGGTGGCAAAACTATGATACAATGGCGTGTACTTTTACAAAAAGAATGGCGTGATCATGTACGTAGCTTGAAGATATTATGGATTCCTCTTGTATTTGTATTATATGGTGTTATGCAGCCGGTAACACTATATTATATGGAAGATATTATGAAGGCTGTCGGCAATATGCCTGAGGGATTTGATATGGGTATAGCAGATATGACATCGGTTGAAGTAATATCTTCTACAGTCGGACAGTTCCATCTCATTGTTTCACTTATTATTGTTTTAAGCTTTATGGGGATTATTAGTAAGGAAAGAAAAAATCGTACAGCCGCACTATTGTATGTACGACCAATTTCTTTTGCTTCTTATTACTTCAGTAAGTGGTCTGGAGCAACAATTGTTGCGCTCTTTAGTACAATAATAGGCTTATTAGCAAGCTATTACTATACGGTGATTTTATATAATGAGGTAGAAGTTTGGCGGATAGCAGCCCTCATTGGCACTTATAGTCTATGGGTATTGTTCGTCGTGACGGTGACAGTCACAGCGAGTGCATTATTCTCTACGGGTGTTGCGGGTACTCTAGCAATTCTTCTGACGTATTTTCTACAGCTAATCGATAGCATTATCGGACAGTTCTGGACAGTGTCTCCTTGGAAATTGGGCACATACGCAGTAACGTGGCTTGGGTCAAAACCAGATAGTAGTGATTTTTGGTTATCGGTCGTCGTGACGGTTGTTGCCATAATAGTGTTAATGTTAGTCGGAGTATTTGGTGCAAGAAAGAATATGGAGAATATAAAAATATAAAAAACAAGCTATTCCTTCTCTTCATGTAAAGAGAGAGGAATAGCTTGTTTTTATTTAGATCGTTTTTTAGTCGCTATAGAGTGGGCTTTTTGAGTATTTGCAAAATGCCATTTCGTCATAGATTTTAATGTCGCTTCGCCTTTTGATAATAAAATACGCGCGGCCATTTCATCTACCTTATTACTAGCTCCCTTTTGAAGATCAAATCCAACTAAATCGCCGAGGCGGTCCATTTCTTTTAAGAAGGCGTATCGTGCTAGAATAGAGGCAGCGGCTACTGAAACATGTAATTGTTCTGCTTTTGTAGCAAATAGTACATTCTCTTTAACGATGATTTTTTCATTTTTTAGGTGGTTATAGTAAATGCCACGTTCCGCAAATTGGTCAATCAAAATATGTGCTGGTTTTTCTGGTGCAATTTTGCCGAGCACGTTATGAAGTGCCTGGTTGTGCATCATTGCTTTGATTTTCCCTTGAGACCAGCCTCTAGCTTGAATAGTGTTATATTTGTCGTTTCGTACCGTTAGAATGCTATGAGGTAATGCTCGCATTAAGTCAGGTGCGATTTGTCTCATAAAGTCATCCGTTAGCATTTTAGAGTCTTTAACACCGAGCTCACGAACGAGATCGATTTTATCAGCAGATACATATACGGCGGCTACCGTTACTGGGCCGAAAAAATCGCCTGTTCCTGTTTCATCAGAACCTATTACGGAGAGTTGTTCAAAATTGGAAGGCAACTTATCACCCTTTGATGACGTCTTTTTAGTCGTAGGATCATTAGGTTTCCCCCATCGACTAGACTCCCGTTCGGCTCCGTTACCTTGAAACATCACTTTGCCAGATTTATATGAAGTGATAGAAGTATCGCTTAACTTCGCAGCAAATATGACTCCTGGCGCATTGCGTTCTACTCTAGATGAGGCATAATAAGAAGCAAGTTCTCCTTGCTTTTCGGTTGTTAAAACAATTACAATATTAGACATTTTATAGTCCTTTCTACTCTCGTTATTCACATGATAAACAGTTTCATGGTATGATTAGAAATAGGATTTTAAGGAGGGGCAGCTGTGTCAGAGCAACAAAAAAATCGAATTTCAGTTGATATATATGGTCAAACATATACTATGCTTGGTACAGAGTCAACAACACATATGCGTTTAGTCGCGTCCACAGTTGACAATACTATGAGAGAGATTAAACAGGCAAACCCGAGCCTTGACAGTACAAAACTGGCCGTCCTTACAGCTGTAAATTCAGTAAATGATAGTTTGAAATTAAAAGAGCAACTTGTATTATTAGAAGAAGAACTGAAAAAACTAAAGGATTGAAGTAAATGATCGATATACTTATAATTATTTTATTAATTGCCGGCATTATCACTGGCGGAAGAAGAGGTTTAGTAGTCCAGTTGATACATATCATTGGATTTTTAATCGCGATGATTGTCGCTTATGTTTATTATAAACCTTTAGCTGAGAAATTTGTGCTTTGGATTCCATATCCAGCAGTTGACGGGAATACGACGTTAACTTATGCGATGGAACAATTAGATCTTAGTCAAACATTTTATCAGCTACTTGCCTTTGCACTTATTTTCTTTGTCGTCAAATTTGCAATGCAAATTGTGGCGTCAATTTTTGATTTCTTAAAATATGTGCCTATTATAGGTCCGTTTAATCGCTTTTTTGGCGGAATACTAGGATTTATAGAAGCTTATATATTAGTATTTATTTTACTTTATATTTTAGCGTTATTACCATTAGATGGTATCCAGAAGTATGTTGATAATTCAATCCTCACAAAATTAATGCTCGAATATACACCAATTATTTCGAACATGTTCAAAAATATGTGGTTTGTCTACATGAAATAACTGTTCTCAACTGAGAGCAGTTTTTTTACGAATAAGGAGGTCATTTTTTGAATAAAAAAACTATCATTCGTACATTTGAAAAAATAGCCTTGTATTTAGAATTACAAGGTGTTAACCCATTTAAAATTTCAGCATTTAGAAAAGCTGCGGCAGCACTAGAAGCAGATACAAGAAGCCTGAGCGAAATTGAAGATATTACTGCGATAAAGGGCATTGGTAAGGGTACTGCAGCAGTTATAGAAGATTTACTGGCAACGGGCGAATCTTCTGTTTTAAAAGAACTTGAAGAGGAAGTACCTAAAGGGTTACCACCATTATTAAAATTGCCTGGCCTTGGCGGGAAGAAAATTGCTAAGTTATATCAAGAGTTAGGCGTGGATTCAGCAGATACGCTAAAGGCAGCTTGTGAAGAAGGTAAAGTTTCCGCTCTCGCCGGCTTTGGCAAAAAAACTGAAGAAAAGATATTAAAAGAACTAGAGGCATTTGGCACACGTTCTGAGCGACTACCAATTTGGCAATTAGATAAAGTTGTCCAAGAAATTGAAGCTATTTTAAGCGGGATTTCTGAAGTGCAACAGTTTTCGGTCGCAGGTAGCTTTAGACGTGTAAAGGAATCGAGTAAGGACGTTGATTTCATTATTGCAACGGCAAACCGAGAAGCGGTGAAAGAACAACTTTTAGGGGCACTTGTCATTTCAGAAATCATTGCAGCAGGGGATACTAAAATTTCAGTAACTTTGGACGCCGAAGAGCCCGTTAGCGTTGACTTCCGTCTAGTGACACATGATGAATATGCAACGGCACTTCATCACTTTACTGGGTCAAAAGAACATAATGTAAGAATGCGTCAATTGGCAAAAGACCTTGGTAAGAAAATAAGTGAATATGGTGTAGAGCAAGCGGATGGAACTGTAACAACATTTGCTTCAGAAGCTGAATTTTTTGCTCATTTTGACTTACCGTTTATCCCACCTAGTATACGAGTAGGTAATAAAGAATTTGACCGTTTGGATGAGATTAAGGAACTTGTTCAATTAGAAGATATTCGTTCTGATTTGCATATGCATACAACATGGTCTGATGGTGCTTATGCAGTACATGAAATGGGTGAAGCACTCATTGCTAGAGGTTATGAATATGCGGTTATTACGGATCACTCACAATATTTAAAAGTTGCAAATGGTTTAACACCTGAACGATTAATCGAACAGCGCAAAGAGATTTGGGCATTCAATGAAAAGCATCCAGACTTCCGTTTGCTTGCAGGAACTGAGATGGATATCTTACCAGATGGGTCGCTTGATTTTGAAGATGATGTATTAAAGGAATTAGACTTTGTCATTGCGTCGATCCACTCCAGCTTTTCACAGCCGCAAGAGAAAATTATGGACAGGCTACATAATGCTCTAAAAAACCCATATGTTCATATGATTGCCCATCCTACTGGTCGTATAATAGGTGATCGTGAAGGCTATAACCCAGATATCTCTCAATTGATTGAATGGGCTAAAGAATATGGTAAAATTTTAGAGTTAAATGCAAATCCATATCGTCTTGATTTATGTGAAGAACATTTAGAAATGGCAGCCGCTGCGGGTGTGCCAATTGCTATAAATACAGATGCACATGCCATTGACCAACTTCGTTTTATGGAAGTTGGAACGAAATACGCACAAAAAGCATGGTTAAAGAAAAATAATATCGTGAATACGTGGACATTAGAAGATTTTGTCCACTTTATACAGAAGAAATGAAGGGGAGGTGTTTTGAATGATAGCAGAACGCGCATTGAAAACACTAGAATTTGATAAAGTACGTGCTCAAGTAGCTTCATATTGTACATGCTCTTTAGGGAAAACTGTGATCGATGAACTTGTCCCTGAAACTGATATAGAAAAAGTATTACAACTATTAGATGAAATGGATGAAGGTTTATCAATTCTACGCGTAAAAGGTAACGTGCCAATGGGCGGTATTTTCGATGTCCGCCCGCATGCTAGACGCGCGCAAATTGGTGGTGTACTTAGTCCAGTTGAATTGATGGAGATTTCGAGCACAATACGTGCTAGTCGTATACTTCGTCAGTTTATAGAAGGAATTGAAGTGGAAGAGGATATACAAATTCCATACTTCATTCAGAAAAAAGAAAGCATGCCAACATTGACAGGTTTACAGCATGAGATTAATGCTTGTATCGATGAGAACGGTGCTATTCTAGACTCTGCTAGCTCTGAGCTTCGTTCAATTCGTCAGCAATTGCGAGCACAAGAAGGTCGTGTTCGTGAAAAATTAGCGAGCTTAACACGTGGCACTAATGCAACAAAAATGCTATCTGATGCGATTGTTACAATTCGTAATGATCGATTTGTTATTCCTGTAAAATCTGAATACCGTAGTCATTATGGTGGTGTTGTACATGATCAATCTTCATCTGGTCAAACACTATATATTGAACCGGATGCTGTCGTACAAGCGAATAATGAAATCCATCAATTAAAATCAAAAGAACAAGTTGAAATTGCCCGCATTTTATTAATGTTATCTCTAAAAGTACAAGAGGTAGCACATGACATCTTTATCACTGTGCAATTACTTGGCGAAATTGACGTTATTTTAGCAAAAGCAAAATACGGACAAGCCAATAAATGTTCGAAGCCAATTATGAATAACGATGGATATATAAAATTAGGTAAAGCACGTCATCCTTTACTACCAATAGAAGAAGCAGTAGCAAACGATATTGAATTTGGTAAAGACTTCACTTCAATCGTAATTACTGGGCCTAACACAGGTGGTAAAACGGTTACGTTAAAAACAGTTGGGCTATGTACGTTGATGGCGCAGTCGGGTATTCCAGTGCCAGCTCTTGATGGTTCTCATCTCGCGGTATTTGATCAATTATTTGCTGATATTGGAGACGAACAATCAATTGAGCAAAGCTTGAGTACATTTTCATCACATATGGTGAATATTGTTGATATTTTAAATCAATTCGATGATCGTTCACTCATTCTTTTTGATGAGCTAGGTGCAGGAACTGATCCACAAGAGGGTGCAGCACTTGCCATCTCAATTTTAGATGAAGTACATGGTCGCGGAGCACGAGTAATGGCAACAACTCATTATCCTGAGTTAAAAGCATATGGCTACAATCGTCCAGGTGTTGTCAATGCAAGCGTGGAATTTGATGTGGAGACGTTGAGTCCGACTTATCGTCTATTAATTGGAGTTCCAGGACGTAGTAATGCCTTTGAAATTTCGACTCGTCTTGGACTACCAGATTCTATTATTGATCGTGCTAAGACATTCACAGGTACTGATCGTCATGAAGTCGAATCTATGATTGCCTCTCTAGAAGAAAGTCGACGCCAATCAGAAGAAGATGCTGAAAGAACACTTGTATTACGCAAAGAAGCAGAAGCACTTCAATCAGAATTAGATGAAAAATTAAAAGCTTATGAAGCGAAAAAAGAAGCATTAGAACAAAAAGCAAAAGACAAAGCACGTAAAATCGTGGATGAAGCGAAAAAAGAAGCTGAAGAGGTTATTTCAGAACTTCATAAAATGCGCTTAAATGCTAACAAGATTGTTAAAGAGCATGAAATCATTGATGCACGTAAACGTTTAGAAAAAGCTGCGCCGGAAAATAAAGTACTGAAAAAGCAACAGCAATTAAAAGCGCGCGCTCAAGAGCTATCTAAGGGTGACGAAGTAAAAGTACTAAGTTACGGTCAAAAGGGTGTGTTACTTGAAAAAGTATCAAATTCTGAATGGATTGTGCAAATTGGAATATTGAAGATGAAGCTTGATGAATCAGATTTAGAGTACGTGAAACCTGAAAAAGACAAGCAAACTGTAAATGTTTCAAGTGTTCGAAATCGAGATTCTAATGTTAAGCTAGAATTAGACCTACGTGGAGAACGTTATGAAGATGCGATTGTACGTACGGAAAAATATATTGATGATGCATTACTGTCTAATTATCAACGCGTCTCAATTATTCATGGTAAAGGAACTGGGGCTTTGCGCCAAGGAATTCAAGCTTTACTAAAGAGACATCCACGTGTAAAATCCTATCGTTTTGGCGAAGCAGGAGAAGGCGGCTATGGTGTGACAGTAGCCGAGCTAAAATAAACCTTTTAAAGTAATCAAAGATAGAGAAAAAATTTGACATTGAAAAGGGGATATTTATGTTATTAAATGGATTTTGGCAATATCCTGTTGTCGAGGCTGCTGGTAATTTCAGTGTTGTTGTCCTTTGCTTAATCCTATCAATGGTGATATTTGAAATCGTAACAAAATACAAAAATTGGGTAGAAATAAAAAAAGGTAATGTAGCAGTTGCACTTGCAACAGGTGGGAAAATATTAGGGGTGTGTAATATTTTCCGTTACTCCATTGAGAGGCATAACTCGCTCGTAGAAATGATGGGTTGGGGACTGTTTGGATTTATCTTACTAATATTTGCATATGTTTTATTTGAATTTATGACACCGACATTTAAGGTAGATGAAGAAATTGAAAAAGATAATCGATCAGTTGGTTTTATTTCGTTTACGATTTCAGTAGGTCTGTCATTTGTTATCGGTGCAAGTATTTCTTAGGGGAGAGTATATGGAAACTTTATCGAAAGTACTAATTGGCGTATGTATTGCGTTTATTTTAGTAGGAATCGTCTTTTTAATAATGAACTAATTTTGAAGTCCTTTATAGGGCTTCTTTTTTTTATGTGTTTGATCAAAAGGTGCTGAAGGACTAGCTAATGATATTACTTTGTTATAGATAAATGAAAGTGAATTTTATAAACGACTTCCAGTGATTGTCGAGAAAGTTAAATTTAAATAAAGATTTATCTGGGAATGAAATACTATTGAGCTTCTAACTAAAATTAAAGAGTTACCGATAAAAGAAGATGATTATAAAAATGTTAAATAGTGTATATATTCGATACTATTTTCATGGTAAGAGAGATATAATATTAATAGTTTAGAAAAAAATGTATGGGAATATTTCTTTCCTAGAATTAATTTCTCAAACATACAGGAGGGGTCAAAATGAGTTTGTATAATAAAAAAACTTCTATATATCTAACAAATTGTGCATTCGTATCTATGGGAATTCTTTTAGCTTCAAGTGTGAGTCCATTCGAAACACCAATATCACCCAAAAAAGTTGAGGCAGCTACCATAAAAACATATAAAGTAACTTCCAATGTGAACTTACGATCTAAAGCCTCAACAAAAGGGAAAATTCTAATAACAATACCAAAGGGAAAATCTGTAACATATATTTCTAAAACCGGCAGTTGGTATAAAGTGAAATATGGTAGGGAAATTGGTTATGTTAATACAAGTTATATTAAAATCACAACTAAAACGACGACGACCTCAACTTTCGCTGCAACAAATTATCAAACAAAAGAAAAGGTGAATTTACGGTCTAGTAGCTCTACAAAAGGGAAAATACTATTGTCGATTCCAAAAGGCAAGACGGTGAAAGCTACCGCGAAATCTGGAGCATGGTATAAAGTAACATACGGAGGCAAAACTGGTTGGGTAAGTAGTTCGTATGTGAAAGAGTATGATGCTTATAAAGAGACTACAACTACTTATTTCCTAATAAAAAAAACGGCTTCATTGCGTATAACACCTAGCACCAAGAAAGCACAAGTTTACACTATCCCAACAAATAATATCTTCACTTCTACGCAATCAGTTGTGAATAGTAAAGGAGAAACTTGGTATCGAATATCCTACAAGGGTAAGTATTATTTTGTGCAATCTACTGTAGTTAGTAAAGTAACACCAACGCAAATGACAAGTACGGATTATAAAGCTAATTCGACAACATCTTTATTTGCTGAAGCGGGAGTTTCGCATACTATACTAACTAGCATTCCAAAAGGTGCAAAAGTGACTTCGACCGATCGAGTTGGCAATTGGTATAAAGTAACCTACGAAGGTAACACAGGGTATATAGACAGTACTAAATTTAGTGTCGATACACCAATTGTCGATACGGAACCGGATGATACAGATGACGATACCTCTACATTACCAAGTGGTTCAACAATTAGTCAGATGACTATTTATAATATTGAAGATTTAAAATTACTCAAAACAAATTCTACATCATCAGATTTGTTACAAGTGATTCCTGCGAAGACAAAGCTGACGACAACTTATAAAGCAAATAATGGATGGTATCAAGTGAGTTATGAAGGTTTTACAGGTTTTGTATCTGGCACTTCTTTAATAGATGAAACAACGAAGTCCAGAATCGCTAGTTTAGAATCCAATCCAAATAGCTATTTGTTTATGGATCTTCGTACTACGTCTTCTGTGAAAGCAGATCAAATCAATACGTATATTGCTAGTAAGACTGTCGGAAAAACAAGCGTTTTAACGGGACAAGGACAAGCAATTATTAATGCTGCCAATAAGTATGGCGTAAACGCTCTATATTTTGCAGCACATGCAATTCATGAGAGTGGATTTGGAGTTTCCGACATTTCACTTGGAAGAAATAACTTGTTCGGCTTTGGAGCATATGATATTACCCCGTTCATAGGTTCTGTAAAATTTGATTCCATCGACAACAATTTGGAGTTTATTGCGCAATCAATGAAGGCTACTTATTTAAATCCTTCCAATTGGAAATACAATAGTGGGGCTTATTTAGGATACTCCGTTAAAAACGTTAATGGAGCTCGCATTGATTCCTTAAGTAAGGGGATGAATTTTTATTATGCAAGTGATACTAATTGGGGAAATGCAATCGCCAATCATATGAACGGGATTTTGGCATATGATAAAGAAGAAGCAGTTTCAAAAAAACCTAATATAGTCGTTCCTTCTGCTCCAAAGTATCCTGAGCTTAAAGACGTGTTCCCGACTGGAACGTTAGCGATTGCGAATAGTAATTTGAATGTTTACAGTGAAAAAGGAAGTACAAATAGTGTTGCAGCAACTATTTCAAAAGGTGAGTCTTTTAATTTGCTAGAAAAGCACAATGATTACTGGCTAACAGTATCCTATAAAGGGGAAAAGTATTATACAAATGTTGTAAGTTTCAGTGCTTACAATAAACATTTTACTGTGCAGAACTTAGCTCGTGTTAATACTTCTTCAGCTAATGGAATAGCACTAAATGTACGCTCAGAAGGAAACGCGTCCAGTTCTAAAGTAGGCGAATTAGCAAACTATCAATTTGTTGAACTGGAAATAGATACAAATAATAAGCCGATTATGAGTGGAACTTGGTATAAAGTAAAATTACCAAATGGAAAACAAGGCTATGCATCAGGTACCTATTTAGTTCGTGAATTAAATAAATAAGTATATATATTAAAATACAAAAAAATGACTTCGATAAAAATTGAAGTCATTTTTTTGTCTAGGTGGGGTGATCTTTATTGTTGTTGTATGTTTAGCTCATTTAAGTAAATTATAATGGGGAATGTTTTTATTGCTCCTAATGGAAGGGAAAAAAATTATTTCCAATAAATTGATATTAAATTTGAAAGCGTTACCACTTTTATTTTATACTGAATTATAAGAGTATTCTTATAATTTTATAACAAAGGGGGAATGGAGCATGACTGAACAGGTTTGGCTGTCAAATTATCCGGATAATATTCCTACGTCTTTGGAATATGAAACAATTCCTTTGCAACAGTATTTGACAAGAGCGAGCAGCAAGACACCTTCCAAAGTTGCAATTCATTTTATGGGGAAGGATATTACGTACAAAGAGTTGTATGAGAGCTCATTAAAGTTCGCCAATTATTTAGTTTCCATTGGTATTGAGAAAGGTGATCGCGTAGCCATTATGCTTCCAAATTGTCCTCAAGGCGTTATAGGTTATTTTGGGGTGCTATATGCCGGAGGAATTGTCGTTCAAACAAACCCGCTTTATACAGAAAGAGAAATTGAGTATCAGATGAAAGATTCGGGCGCAAAGGTGATTTTATCTTTGGATATTTTATATCCCCGTATTGCTAAGATCATGAAGGATACTCATCTAGAACATGTCATTATTACAGCGATTAAGGATTACTTACCTTTCCCCAAAAATTTAATTTATCCATTTATTCAGAAAAAACAATATGACTTTAAGGTTACAGTTGAGCATAGTGGTAGCAATCATTTATTTACAGAAATTATAAGGGTAAGCACAATTGAATCAATCGTTTTAAATTTTAACATTGAAGAGGACATCGCATTATTGCAATATACAGGCGGTACAACCGGCTATCCTAAAGGAGTTATGTTAACGCATAAAAACCTAATAGCGAACGTACAAATGTGTAGTGTATGGATGTCTGAGTGTATACCAGGTGAAGAGGTAATTATGGGTGTGCTGCCATTTTTCCATGTTTACGGGATGACAACGGTATTGTTATTGTCTGTTATGCGAGGAGATAAAATGGTACTCTTACCGAAATTTGATGTTGAAACAACGTTAAAAACGATTCAAAAACAAAAAACAACGCTATTCCCAGGGGCGCCTACCCTCTATATAGGTTTATTAAATCATCCAGATATAGCGAAATATAACTTATCTTCTATCAAGGCTTGTATGAGTGGTTCAGCACCATTGCCAATTGAAGTACAAGAGAAATTCGAGAAAATTACGGGCGGCAAGCTTGTAGAAGGATACGGTTTAACAGAAACATCACCTGTAACACACTGCAATTTTATTTGGCATAATGAGCGTGTGAAAGGTTCTGTCGGCGTTCCTTGGCCGAACACAGACGCGGCTATTCTCCAAGTAGATTCAACAGAGCCACTACCAATTGGTGAAATCGGTGAGATTGCTGTGAAAGGTCCTCAAGTGATGAAAGGATACTGGAATCGCCCTGAAGACACAGAAATGGCGATGCGCGATGGTTGGCTTTTGACTGGAGATCTAGGTTATATGGATGACAAAGGCTACTTTTATGTTGTTGATAGGAAAAAGGATATTATCATTGCTGGTGGATTCAATATTTATCCTAGAGAAATTGAGGAAGTTTTATATGAGCATGAAGCCGTTCAGGAATGTGTAGCTCTTGGTGTACCAGATCCATATCGCGGTGAAACAGTAAAAGCTTTTATCGTGTTAAAAGAAGGTATGAAAGCGACAGAAGAGGAATTCAATACGTATTGCAGAGAAAACTTAGCGGCATTTAAAGTTCCGCGTATTTATGAATTCCGCGATGAACTACCAAAAACAGCTGTAGGTAAAATACTACGACGTACTTTACAAGATGAAGATAAAGAAAGAACTCAGAAAATTATGTGAAAATAATGACAAGTCCGCTTGACAAGTGTAAAATGAAATTATAAGATGAAAATATGAATGAATAGTCATTCATATTTTCATTTTTTATATGGTGGTGATCGTATTGAAGAAAGATAAACCGAAGTATAGACAAATTATCGATGCGGCCGTTATTGTAATTGCGGAAAATGGTTATCACCATGCACAAGTTTCCAAAATTGCTAAACAGGCAGGCGTCGCCGATGGAACAATCTATTTATACTTTAAAAACAAAGAAGACATATTAATTTCGGTTTTTAAGGAAAAAATGTCTGTGTTTGTAGAAAATTTACAGTGTATAATTAGAGATGGAAAGTCATCGTCTGAAAAGTTAAATGCGATGATTGAGAAACATTTCCAGGTACTAGCAGGAGATCATCATTTGGCTACAGTTACACAATTAGAGCTTCGTCAGTCTAATAAAGATGTTCGTCTCAAAATCAATACGATATTAAGAGAGTATTTAATATTACTTGATGAAATATTAGTAGAAGGTATGGAGACGAAAGAATTCAATCCAGAGATGGATCTGCGACTTGCTCGTCAGCTCATTTTTGGAACGATTGATGAGGTAACAACATCATGGGTCATGAATGATCATAAATATGATTTAACTGCGCTAGCACCGAAAGTACAACATTTAATACTCAATGGAATAAAGGCATAGGCAATTGTAAAAATCAATTGGTTGAATTGGTAGTAGCCAAACCATTGCTTCGATTCAACTAGGAAACTACTTACATAGCCAAATGCAAAGGGGGAAATGGGAGTATGGAATTTTTACGTTGGACAGTTGAAGATGGAGTTGCAATTGCAACGATTCAGCGCCCACCCGCTAATGCTTTATCGCGGGGACTAATTTTAGAAGTAAATGAACTTTTAACTGCTGTAGAGCACGATAATTCAGTTCGAGTCATTGTATTGCATGGAGAGGGAAGATTCTTCTCAGCAGGAGCAGATATTAAAGAATTTACAGATGTTACATCGGGTGCTGAATTTGTAAAATTGTCTGCTAATGGACAAGATGTCTTTGAGCGTTTAGAGAAATTCTCTAAGCCAGTTATTGCTGGAATTCACGGCGCAGCTTTAGGTGGGGGACTTGAGCTAGCGATGAGTTGTCATTTCCGCTATGTGACTGAAAATGCGAAATTAGGATTACCTGAATTACAATTAGGGTTAATTCCTGGTTTTGGCGGTACACAGCGTTTGCCTCGCTATGTTGGGGTAGCAAAAGCGGCAGAAATGATGTTTACTAGTGATCCAATTTCCGGTACGGAGGCTGTCAAGTGGGGCTTAGCAAACGCTGCCTTTTCTGATGAGGAATTACTACCTCAAACGATTGCAACAGCGAAACGTATTGCAAAAAAAAGTTCGGTTGCTTTAAAAGCCGCAATCGATATGCTGCAATATGCTAAACATACTTCATTCTACGAAGGCATTGAAGCTGAGGCAAAAGCTTTTGGTACCGTTTTCATGTCTGATGATGCCAAAGAAGGTATCCAAGCATTCATCGAAAAACGTGAACCAACTTTCACAGGAAAATAAAAATAGTATTAGGAGGTTTGTTGAATGAACATTTTTGTATTAGTAAAACGTACTTTTGACACAGAAGAAAAGATTGTTGTAACTGGTGGGGCAATCCAAGAAGATGGAGCTGAATTCATCATCAACCCATACGATGAATACGCAATCGAAGAAGCTATTCAAGTTCGTGATGCACAAGGCGGCGAAGTAACAGTTGTTACTCTCGGCGGAGAAGATGCAGAAAAACAACTCCGTACAGCTTTAGCAATGGGAGCTGATAAAGCTGTCTTAATCAACACTGAAGATGATTTAGATGAGCTTGATCAATTCTCAGCAGCATATATTTTAGCTGAATACTTAAAAGATAAAGAAGCAGATCTAATTTTAGGTGGTAACGTTGCTATCGATGGTGGCTCAGGTCAAGTAGGTCCACGTGTTGCGGAATTACTAGGTATTAACTATGTAACAACGATTACTAAACTTGATATCGATGGTAAAACTGCGAAAATTATTCGTGACGTAGAAGGGGATTCAGAAGTTCTTGAAGCACAATTACCACTTTTAGTGACAGCGCAACAAGGTTTAAACGAGCCTCGTTACCCATCATTACCTGGTATTATGAAAGCGAAGAAAAAGCCTCTTGAAGAGCTAGAATTAGATGATTTAGATATTGATGAAGATGATGTTCAAGCAAAGACTACAACAGTTGAAATTTACTTACCAGCTCAAAAAGTAGCTGGACGTGTATTAGAAGGCGATTTATCAGAACAAGTTAAAGAGCTTGTAAGTCTATTACATTCTGAAGCAAAAGTCGTTTAAGCTGATTTTAAATTGTATGGGAGGGACATAACATGTCTAAAAAAGTATTAGTATTAGGTGAAGTACGCGAAGGAAGCTTAAGAAATGTATCATTCGAAGCTATTGCAGCTGCAAAAAAAGTGTCTGGTAGCGGAGAAGTTGTAGGCGTTCTAATCGGAGACGCTGTAGCGAATCTTGCCGAGGAACTTATTCAAAACGGTGCAGACCGTGTAGTGACTGTTGAACACCCACATTTAAAACAGTATACTTCTGATGGCTTTAGCCAAGCATTTATGGCTGTTACTGAGCAAGAGCAACCAGAAGCAATCGTTTTCGGTCATACTGCTCTAGGTAAAGACCTTTCACCTAAACTAGCTAGTAAATTACAAAGCGGTTTAGTATCAGATGTTACAGATATCGAAGGGGAAGATGATTCAGTAGTTTTCATCCGTCCAATCTATTCTGGTAAAGCATTTGAAAAAGTACAAGTGAAAGAGGGACTTGTGTTTGTGACAATCCGTCCAAATAACATTGCACCTCTAGCAAAAGATGAATCTCGCTCAGGTGATGTGTCATCAATTTCTGTAGATATTACGAATCTACGTACTATTATTAAAGAAGTTGTTCGCAAATCAACAGAAGGCGTTGATTTGTCAGAAGCGAAAGTAGTAGTAGCCGGTGGTCGTGGCGTGAAAAGTGAAGAAGGTTTTGCTCCATTAAAAGAGCTTGCTAACGTACTAGGTGGCGCTGTAGGTGCTTCACGTGGAGCATGTGACGCTGATTATTGCGATTATTCATTGCAAATCGGTCAAACTGGTAAAGTTGTTACGCCTGATCTTTATATCGCTGCTGGTATTTCAGGTGCAATCCAACATTTAGCTGGTATGTCTAACTCAAAAGTAATCGTTGCGATCAATAAAGATCCAGAAGCGAATATCTTTAAAGTAGCTGACTACGGTATCGTCGGAGATCTTTTTGAAGTTATCCCAATGCTTACTGAAGAGTTCAAAAAATTATTAGTAAACGCATAATAGCTGCTTCTAAACCCTGTAAACGGTCATACTATTTACAGGGTTTTCTTCATCCAAGCATACATACTAACGTGTGATAGACGTTTTTTACTATCGTTATTGCAAAATAATGCTGTTATAAGCATAACAGTCGCTCGTGCTTTTCATCCATGCTATACTACCGTTATACGTAAGTTGAAGGAGGATATTTAATATGGCAATCGTACACGCAACAGATGCAAGCTTTTCACATGATATCGCAGAAGGTTTAGTACTAGTTGATTTTTGGGCAACTTGGTGCGGACCTTGTAAAATGATCGCTCCTGTTTTAGAAGAACTAGATTCTGAATTAAACGGTGCAGCTAAAATTGTTAAAGTTGATGTAGACCAAAACCAAGAAACAGCAAGCAAATTCGGCATTATGTCAATTCCAACTCTATTATTATTCAAAGACGGAGAGCCAGTTGATAAAACTGTTGGTTTCCAACCGAAAGAAGCATTAGCTGAATTCATTCAAAAACACGCTTAATCTTTGAAAAAATGAATATTAAACCGGGTTCCTACAATGGTTCCCGGTTTTTTTTAGAATTAATAGAGATTAAAACTATTATGTAAAGAATATAAATACAGCGCCTAGACCTCGAGGTCAAAAGCTCAATTGACGTGGAGGTTATAGAATAACCTTTAGGTCAATTCGCCTATGATTGCCGGAACTGAACAAGGTGCTCGCACTTTTTTAAGAAGGTGATAAGATGAACGAATTAATAAAACAAAAATTGGCCATTCTACCTGACCAACCTGGATGTTATTTGATGAAGGATCGTCAAGGAACAATTATTTATGTCGGCAAAGCTAAAGTATTAAAAAATCGCGTACGTTCTTATTTCACAGGCAGCCACGATGGTAAAACGCAAAGACTTGTTAGTGAAATAGAAGACTTCGAGTACATCGTGACATCTTCGGATATAGAGGCATTTATCTTAGAGTTAAACCTCATTAAAACTCATGATCCGAAATACAACATTATGCTGAAGGATGACAAGACGTACCCATATATTAAAATAACGAATGAGAAGCACCCGCGACTGCTTATTGTCCGCAAAATAAAAAAGGATAATGGTAAATATTTTGGGCCTTATCCGAATAGCTTTGCTGCAAATGAAACGAAAAAATTACTTGATCGCTTATATCCGCTAAGGAAATGCACAAATTTACCGAATCGAGTTTGCTTATACTATCATTTAGGACAATGTCTAGCTCCTTGTGTAAAAGAAGTTGAGAAAGAGCAATATCAAGAGATCATTCAAGGTATTACGAGTTTCCTAAATGGTGGGTACGGAGAAGTCAAAGAAGATTTAAATGCAAAAATGCTCGATGCAGCTGAAAAATTAGATTTCGAACGAGCAAAAGAATATCGAGATCAAATTTCACATATTGAAACTGTCATGGAACGCCAGAAGATTACGCTTACGGATTTAACGAATCGTGACGTTTTTGGTTATGCGGTTGATAAAGGTTGGATGTGTATCCAAGTATTCTTTGTAAGACAAGGAAAGTTGATTGAAAGAGATGTTTCGTTATTCCCTATTTATCGAGATCCTGAGGAAGAATTTTTAACATTTGTGGGGCGCTTTTATGAACAGGCAGAACATATCAAGCCAAAGGAAATCTTTATACCTTCCAATATTGAAGGAGACCTTCTAGCTACAGTACTTGATTTAAAAGTGACGATACCTCAAAGGGGAAAGAAAAAAGAGCTTGTTGATTTAGCGAGTAAAAATGCTCAAATTGCTATCTCTGAGAAGTTCCAGTTACTTGAGCGTCAAGAAAAAAGAACAATAGGTGCCTGCGAAGAATTGGGAAATGCGATGAATATTGCAATACCGCTTCGCATAGAATCATTTGATAATTCCCATATTTTTGGAGCGGACGCCGTCTCAGCGATGGTAGTTTTTATTGACGGTAAGCCTAGCAAAAAGGATTATCGAAAATATAAAATTCAAGTTGCAGCAAAGCACGACGATTACGGTGCAATGCGAGAAGTCATTCGCCGAAGATATACTCGTGTATTAAGAGATGGCTTACCTTTACCCGATTTAATCGTTATTGATGGTGGGAAAGGACAAATGGAAGTAGCAAGAGAAATCTTAGAAGATGAGCTTGGTTTAGATATTCCTATTGCAGGTTTGGCAAAAGATGATAAACACCAAACTTCTCAATTGCTGTATGGCTCGCCGCCAGAAATTATTCCGTTGAAGAGAACGAGTGAAGCGTTTTATCTTTTACAAAGAATTCAAGATGAAGTTCACCGTTTTGCTATTACCTTCCATCGCCAATTACATGAAAAGAATGCCATTACATCTGTTCTCGATGAAATTGAAGGAATTGGACCAAAAAGAAAGCAACAGCTTCTCAAACAATTCGGATCTGTTAAAAAAATTCGTGAGGCATCCTATGAAGAATTAGTAGCTGCGAATGTACCAAAAAAACTAGCTCAAACCATATTTACTTATTTTTCTGAAAAATAAATTGTAGTAATCTGAAAATTGTGTTAAGGTAACATTACTATTATAAATAATCACTATTTAGTGATGATAGAGGCGCGGATTTCAAGAGTAATCAGCAAGAGGATGAGTAGATCCTATGACTGCTGACGAAAGGGGAGGCCGCCGAAGTGATAAATTGACTATTTCCAATTTATTACTGGTTCTGCATTTAACAAGTGTAGAATTGTCAGATCCGTTTCGGTTCTGGAGGGCTATCTCACATGAATGTTCTTTTGAACGTGCATGCTACGAGGCGGCTTTTCACACTTAAACGTGTGAAAGGCTGCTTTTTTCATAAGATGTCATTGTGAATACGGTCGTCATAACAAATAAGGGAGAGGTTATGGGTGAGTTGTTTAGTTTTTAAATTTGGTGGTACATCAGTTGCAACGATTGAACGCGTATTGCATGTGGCAAAGCGCATTCAGAAAGAGAAAGAAAAGGGTTATGATATTGTCGTTGTTGTTTCAGCGATGGGCAAAACGACGGATAAGCTTGTAGAAATGGCACATGAAATTATGCCAAATCCATCGAAACGAGAAATGGATACGCTCTTAACAACAGGTGAGCAGGTGACTATCTCATTATTATCGATTGCATTACAAAGTTTAGGGTTATCAGCGCAGTCCTTCACTGGTTGGCAAGCTGGAATTTTAACGGAGGCAATTCCGAGTGATTCTCGCATTGTTGAAATTCAGTCTGGAAAGGTGCGAAGAACGTTGGATAAAGGCCATGTTGCAGTAGTTGCAGGCTTCCAAGGAATCGATAGTAATAACAATATTACAACCCTAGGTCGCGGAGGATCAGATACGACAGCAGTTGCTTTAGCTGCAGCATTAGGTGCTGAGCGCTGTGATATTTATACAGATGTTGATGGTGTGTACACTTCAGATCCACGTTATGTTCCTAAAGCTCGCAAACTACAAGAACTGTCATATGATGAAATGTTAGAATTAGCAAATTTAGGGGCAGGTGTCTTACATCCACGTGCCGTAGAGTTTGCAAAAAACTACAATATCCCATTAGCAGTTCGCTCTAGTTATGTAGAAGATGAAGGAACAATTATGAAGGAGGAAGTAGAAGTGGAAAAAGATTTAGTTGTACGTGGAGTAGCATTTATGTCAGATATTGTTCGAGTAACGGTAGGTTACGAGGGGAATTATAAAGGTTCTTTAGTCAATATTTTCACAGTTTTAGCTGATAATCATATTAACGTTGATATTATCGTTCAAACTATTCTCGAAGGGGTAGAGCCTTCAGTATCATTTACTATTACAAAAGAAAATTTAGCAGATACTGCTCGAGTCTTAGAAGTTAATAAATCTAAAATTGGTTATTGTCATGTGAATTATGAAGAGGACGTAGCTAAAGTATCGATTGTAGGTTCTGGTATGGTATCTAATCCTGGCGTAGCCGCAAAAATGTTCGATCGCTTACATAAAGAAAACATTACATTAAAAATGGTAAGTACTTCTGAAATTAAAATTTCTGTTGTCATTCCACAAGAGTCGATGTTGCTAACTGCAAACGCATTACATGATGAATTTGAATTGGCAGCTAGTCTAGCAATTCAAATTTAATTAAATAAAATAAAAAGAAGCTGACTAGCCATCTTGAACAGATATTTAGTCAGCTTCTTTCTATAGTTGGTCTTTTAAATCCCATTTGACATGGAATCGTACAAGCCCACGCTTTGTTTTCTTTTCGTCGTAGCATTCTGTTAAGAAACCACTGATTTTCTCTTGTTGAGCTGCTAGGAAGCCACTTTCAAGACGGAAGCAGCGTTTTTCAAATTGCATAGCCTCAGGATCTCCAGTGAGAGTATAAAACGTTTCATCTTTAGATTGTTTTTCTATAGAAAGCTCTCCCCATCCTGCTTCTTGGAAAAATGAAACAGCTTCTTCCATACTGTATAAAGGAAACTTGCGGGCTAACTCTTTACCGCACCAATATAGGATATCTTCTTCGTTTTTTCCGAGAACAGACGAGAGAACGTGATCTCTGATTAGTTCGTAACCAAATAATGGGAAGTGTTGAGTGTTTGTAGATGACATGATTTGCCTTCTTTCATTTAATTTTGTCTAATTTTTGTCAGAGTTAGAGAATAGCGTTTTCTGGTAGAATATTTATGTATTTACGAGAAAAAAACGTGATTTAATGGTACCTAGAAATAGTGCTAGTTACCTTGACGCTCTGCCATGATGAGAGTACAATGAACTTGTCATAATATTGTACCATGATGAAATATGCAGTCAATGGATACCACGTTGGAAAGCGTTGGTAGTTGTTCGTCTGTCTATTTTCAGTATTAAGGGGGGTAACAGTTTTGTCGAAAGATCGAGAGTTTTATTGGCGTCGACTACATTCACTTCTTGGAATTATTCCAGTTGGACTGTTCTTGACGCAACACTTGTTTATTAACTTTACAGCAACAAAAGGTGCAGAATCATTTAACACAGCAAGTGAATTTATGGGGAGTCTCCCATTCTTATGGGCTCTAGAATGGATTGTAATTTACATTCCATTAATGTTCCATGCTTTTTATGGTGTGTACATAGCCTTCACTGCACAACCAAACACTAAACGTTTTAGCACTTTCCGTAACTGGATGTTCGTATTACAACGTTTCACAGGAGTATTCCTAGTTGTATTTATCGCTTGGCATATTTTCCAAACTCGTATCCAAAAAGCACTTGGAACTGAAGTTGATTACGACATGATGGCAGATGTACTATCTAATCCTTGGATGGTAGCATTCTATATCGCTGGTATTATTTCAGCAACTTTCCACTTAGCAAACGGTGTTTGGGCATTCCTAGTAAGCTGGGGAATTACTCAATCTCCAAAATCACAAAAAATCGCAACATATGTTACTGTTTTAATTTTCTTAGTGTTATCTGTAGTCGGCGTATCGGCTTTACTTGCATTCGTATAAGGCAGTGCACTTAAACTCATGAAAGCGCTTGATTACTAATTGAAAGAGGAGTGAGAAATATCATGGCTAAAAGCAAATTGATAGTCGTTGGCGGCGGTCTTGCTGGTTTAATGGCTACTATGAAAGCAGCCGAAATGGGCACAGAAGTTGAATTATTCTCATTAGTACCAGTAAAACGCTCACACTCTGTATGTGCACAGGGCGGAATCAACGGTGCTGTTAATACAAAAGGTGAAGGGGATTCTCCATGGGTCCACTTTGATGATACAGTTTACGGCGGGGACTTCTTAGCGAACCAACCACCAGTAAAAGCAATGGCTGATGCTGCACCAGGAATCATCCATTTATTTGACCGTATGGGTGTTATGTTCAACCGTACACCAGAAGGTTTATTAGATTTCCGTCGTTTCGGTGGTACTTTAATGCACCGTACAGCATTTGCTGGTGCGACAACAGGACAACAACTTCTATACGCTCTAGACGAACAAGTTCGTAAATGGGAAGTAGAAGGCTTAGTTACAAAATACGAAGGTTGGGAATTCTTAGGACTAGTTCTTGATGACGAAGGCGTTTGTAAAGGGATTAAAGCACAAAACCTTACAACTCACGAAATCAAAGCATTCCGTTCTGACGCAGTGATCATGGCAAGTGGTGGTCCTGGTATTATCTTCGGTAAATCAACAAACTCAATGATTAACACTGGTTCAGCAGCATCTATTGTTTACCAACAAGGTGCTAAATACGCGAACGGGGAGTTCATCCAAATTCACCCTACAGCAATTCCTGGTGACGATAAACTTCGTCTAATGTCAGAATCTGCTCGTGGTGAAGGTGGTCGTATTTGGACTTACAAAGACGGTAAACCTTGGTACTTCTTAGAAGAAAAATACCCTGCATACGGTAACTTAGTGCCACGTGATATTGCAACACGTGAAATCTTTGACGTTTGTATTAACCAAAAACTTGGTGTAAACGGTGAAAACGTTGTTTATCTAGATCTTTCTCATAAAGATCCACATGAACTTGACATTAAGCTTGGTGGTATCATTGAAATCTACCAAAAATTCGTAGGTGACGATCCTCATAAAGTACCTATGAAGATCTTCCCAGCAGTTCACTATTCTATGGGTGGTCTATGGGTAGATTACGATCAACATACAACAATTCCAGGCGTATTTGCTGCAGGTGAATGTGATTACTCTCAACACGGTGGTAACCGTCTAGGAGCTAACTCATTACTATCAGCTATCTATGGTGGTAGTATTGCAGGACCAAACGCTGTTAACTACATTAAAGGTCTAGAAAAACATGTAGAAGATCTTCCTTCTTCAATTTACGATTCCGCAGTTGCTGAAGAACAGCAAAAATGGGATGATACATTGAAATTAGACGGTAACGAAAATGCATACCTACTTCACAAAGAACTTGGTGAATGGATGACAGCTAATGCTACTGTTGTACGTTTCAACGATAAATTAAGAGCAACAGATAATAAAATCATGGAATTACAAGAACGTTATAACAACATCAACATTAACGATACTGCTAAATGGAGTAACCAAGGTGTACAATTCACTCGTCAGTTGAAAAACATGATGGCTCTTGCTCGTGTTATTACTTTAGGTGCGTTAAATCGTGATGAAAGTCGTGGAGCACACTATAAACCAGACTTCCCAGAACGTGATGATGAAAACTTCTTGAAAACGACTATCGCGGAATTCACTCCTTCTACTGAGCCTAAACTAAGCTACGAAGAAGTTGATGTTTCGTTAATTCCACCACGTAAACGTGACTATTCTGCAAAGAAAGGGGATAAATAATCATGGGACAAGCAGTTGAAACGAAATATATTACTGTAGAAATTGAACGTCAAGATACAACGGATTCACAACCATATTGGGAAAAATTCAACGTACCTTACCGTCATGGTATGAACGTAATTTCTATATTAATGGAAATTCAACGTAATCCAGTAACTGCAGATGGTAAAAATACATCTCCAGTTTCATGGGACATGAACTGCCTTGAAGAAGTTTGTGGAGCATGTTCAATGGTTATAAACGGTCGTCCTCGTCAATCATGTTCAGCGTTAGTTGACCAACTAGAACAACCTATTAAATTACAACCAATGAGCACTTTCCCTGTCGTTCGTGACCTACAAATAGACCGTAGCCGCATGTTCGATTCACTTAAAAAAGTGAAAGCATGGGTTCCAATTGATGGTTCTTATGATCTTGGTGAAGGCCCACGTATGCCAGAACGCAAACGTGAATGGGCTTATGAATTATCTAAATGTATGACTTGTGGTGTTTGTCTTGAAGCATGTCCTAACGTGAATACTCATTCTGATTTCATGGGACCAGCTCCACTTTCACAAGTACGTTTATTTAATGCTCACCCAACAGGTGCAATGAACAAAGACGAACGTCTAGCTGCAATCATGGGCGAAGGCGGTCTTGCTAACTGTGGTAACTCTCAAAACTGTGTAGTTGCATGTCCAAAAGGTATTCCTTTGACTACTTCTATCGCATCTTTGAACCGTGCTACTACAGTACAAATGTTCAAAAACTTCTTTGGTTCTGACCATATGGTTGACTAATCTATTATTGAAAAGTAACAGATTAGAAACTTTTAAAGCAGCTTCACACTTATGTGTGGAGCTGTTTTTTTGCGTCATATACAGAAGATTTGACCGTGTTAATCTTTGGAATTTTCTGTTATAATTAAATGAATAACTGTTCATTTTTTCGGAGGGGGAAATACCATGCAATCGTCATACATTAGTAATATGGAAGAATGGAAAAAAGGGTTTTCATTTTCAGTACCTGTGCAAGTGAGGTTTTCAGAGACTGATATGTTTGGACATATGAATAATACTGTACCAATCACATATTTTGAATATGCACGAATCGAATTTTTGAAGCATCTTGGTTTTATGGAGAAATGGATGCAAGGGGACGAAGTAGCTATTCCAGTTGTGGCAGATATTCAATGTGATTATGTGAAGCAAGTGTACTTCGAGGAGCAGTTGAATATTTTTGTGAAAATAGAGAATATCGGCAACTCATCATTAGATCTACATTATTTAGCGATCAATAATAAGGAAGAGATGTGTTTTACAGGACGCGGAACAATTGTGCAAATGAACCGTCAAACAGGGAAGTCTATAAGATGGAATGAATCACAATTACAAAGTGTTCAAGCATAAAATTTGAATAGCCGTCACCGCTTTGCTACTTCCGACATAACCTACATGGAAGAGGGGATTGGAGGGCCGCGTGTGATGAGTCATTCACATCATCGTTCATTGTTAACAAAGCGTGAACGTGAAATTTTTCAATTACTTGTAAAAGACTTTTCGACAAAGGAAATAGCCACACAACTTCACATAAGTGAAAAAACTGTGCGCAATCATATTTCCAATACTATCCAGAAACTCGGTGTGTCAGGCCGTGCACAAGCGATGATAGAGCTTCTTCGTCTAGGAGAATTGTCTTTAGGATGATTGTGCTCTTGCCATTTTCGTCAAAACACTTCACAATAAAGGGATAAGTAATCCTTTTGAGGAGTGAAGGTTCACATGACAAATCAAGATCCAAAGTCCACACATGATGCTGAACAAGTAGCATTTTTGGAAAAAGAACTTCGACATATTTCGGCATTAATTAAGCAGAAGGGTCGAGAAATATTAAGTAATTATACAATTACACCTCCGCAATTCATTGCGTTACAATGGCTTCATGAGATTGGTGACATGACAATTGGAGATTTATCAAATAAAATGTATTTAGCGTTTAGCACAACGACTGATTTAGTCGATCGCATGGAAAAAAATGCGCTTGTTAAACGTATACGTGACAATGAGGATCGTCGAGTTGTTCGAATCCATCTATTAGAAGAAGGCGAACGTATAATTGAAGAAGTGATTGTAAAACGACAAAAATATTTAAACGATATCGTAACAGATTTTAGCGAAACAGAAGTACTAGAATTATCAAGACTACTACACAAACTATATAACGAAATGAACCAGGATTGAGGCGGTTAACGTGAATGCTCCCATCGGAGTGATTGATTCAGGTGTTGGTGGACTAACCGTTGTAAAAGAAATGCTACGATTACTACCGAACGAATCCATATATTATATTGGTGATACTGCAAGATGTCCGTATGGACCACGTTCACAAGAACAAGTGAGAACCTTTACATGGCAAATGGCGGACGCATTGTCGAAAATGAATATCAAAATGCTTGTCATTGCTTGCAACACTGCAACTGCAGTTGCTTTAGAAAGTTTGCAAAAGAAATGTCCGTTCCCAGTTATCGGTGTTATTAACGCAGGTGCTAGAGCAGCGATTAAAGCGACGAAAAGCCATGACATTGTAGTCCTTGGAACAGAGGGTACAGTGAAGAGTGGTGCATATGATGAGGCGCTCTATTCACTTTCTTCATCTAGTAGAGTAACATCACTAGCTTGCCCGTCATTTGTTCCTTTAGTGGAGAGTGGCGAGTACGAAGGGGAATTTGCAGACCAGTTAGTTAAAGAAAGTTTACAACCATTACATCAAACAAGTTTTGATACGGTTATTTTAGGCTGTACACATTATCCACTTATTCAGCGGAATATTGAACAGACAGTAGGTGAACACGTTCATGTTGTGTCTTCAGCAGAAGAAACAGCCAAGGACGTCCAAGATCTACTGAGTTATCATCATATCGCAAGAATGGAACAATTAGCACCAGAGCACCGTTTCTTTACGACGGGCTCGGTGCCAATGTTCCGATTAATTGCGAGCAAATGGTTACCACTTCAGAAGATACAAGTGAAAAGAATTACTTTAACAAAGTAATAGCGTAAATAATAGTATAGTAAAAGCCCGAAATGATGGACATTTCGGGGTTTTACTATGAATAAAAACAACATAATTGGAGGTACATCATGACAAGAAATGATGGACGTAAAAAAGACGAGCTAAGACCGATTCAAATGGACAAGGACTATCTAATGCACCCGGAAGGCTCTGTTTTAATAACAGTAGGGAATACGAAAGTCATTTGTAATGCAACGATTGAAGAAAAAGTACCACCATTTATGCGAGGAGAAGGAAAAGGTTGGGTAACAGCAGAGTATTCAATGTTACCAAGAGCAACTGAATCACGAACACGCCGCGAAGCATCAGCAGGTAAAATCGGCGGTCGTACAATGGAAATCCAACGTTTAATTGGACGAGCTTTACGCGCAGTTGTGGATTTAGAAAAACTTGGAGAAAGAACAATTTGGATCGACTGTGATGTCATTCAAGCAGATGGAGGCACGCGTACAGCTTCTATTACAGGTGCATTTGTAGCAATGGCAGATGCGGTGGCGAAATTACAAGACGCTGGCAAAATCACACACTACCCATTAAAAGACTTCCTAGCAGCAACAAGTGTAGGTATCGCAGCTGAAGAGGGCGCTATTTTAGATTTAAACTATCTTGAAGACTCGGCGGCAGAGGTGGATATGAATATTGTTCAAACAGGTAAAGGACAATTTGTTGAGCTACAAGGTACTGGTGAAGAATCTACATTCTCTCGTGAACAATTAAATGAGCTTTTAGAATTAGGCGAATTAGGTGTCCAACAATTAATCAATGCTCAAAAAGAAGTGTTAGGTGAAGTAGCACTACGCATTGAACGTAATATGGAGGCGGTAAAATGAAACAAGTCGTAATCGCAACGAAAAATAAAGGAAAAGCGAAGGATTTTGAAGCAATTTTCGGTCCTTTAGGCTTTGAAGTCGTAACATTATTTGATGTAGCACCTGATTTAGAAATCGAAGAAACAGGAACGACTTTCGAAGAGAATGCCATTCTAAAAGCAGAAACAGTAGCTAACTTGCTTGGCAAAATTGTCATTGCTGATGATAGTGGCCTCCAAATTGATGCATTAAACGGTGAACCAGGTGTTTACTCAGCGCGTTATGCAGGCGATCATGATGATGAGGCAAATATGCAAAAAGCATTGAAAAACCTTGAAGGCGTAAAAGAAGAAGATCGTACAGCACGTTTTTGTTGTGCACTAGCTATTGCAGGACCAAATCAAGAAACAACAACTGTTTTTGGTACTTGTGAAGGCTTGATTTTAACAGAAAAACGCGGTACAAATGGTTTCGGTTATGACCCAATCTTCTTTGCTCCACAACTTAACAAAGCTATGGCAGAGCTAACACCTGCTGAAAAAGGAGCCATTTCCCACCGAGGTAATGCCATTCGCCTATTAGCGGATCAATTGCCAACTTGGGTATCAGAAGTGGAGTGATAAATGATGAGAATTCTAGTAATGAGTGACACCCACAGTGACGCTGCCGTTATAGAACAAGTCGTTTCGAATGTTCAGGATATCGATGCCGTGTTCCATTGCGGCGATAGCGAACTATCTTTTAATGCTGATGAATTACGTAATATGTACAAAGTAAGAGGGAATTGCGATTACGATAAACAATTTCCTGAAGACGTTATTGAAGAAATAGATGGGCAAAAAATATATATGACACACGGCCATTTATACAACGTCAAACTGACTCTATTACCACTTTCATATCGTGCGGCAGAAGTAGGCGCTAACCTCGTGTTATTTGGCCACTCACACGTGCTAGGAGCAGAGTTAATAGACGATAAGTTGTTTGTTAACCCAGGAAGCCTTCGCATGCCTAGAGGGCGTAAAGAAAAGAGCTATGCAATCATCGATTTTGACGGTACACAGTGGCAAGTCACATTCAAAACAGAATCAAATGAAATCATTACACAAGAGAATTTTTCTATATTAAAAAAATAATGTTGACACTTTCAAATATCTGATATATACTAAGTATTGTCTTTCCCGTTGGAACGCGGGATTGCACATTTGTCTCAGTAGCTCAGCTGGATAGAGCAGCGCCCTTCTAAGGCGTCGGTCGGGGGTTCGAATCCCTCCTGGGACGTAATAATATACACTCTGTACGTTCGTATAACAGTGTATATAAACATTAGGGATCAGGTCAGGGCTTCGGTCATTGAATCTGAATCCCTTTTTTGTTCCCACAATATTTTATGTATATGAACTAGATTATCTTTCGATTTGAATAGGTTAGAAGTTTATATAAAGTCGTTAGACACGTCTTAAGGTTAGATTCAATTGAAAAGAGCCAAGCTCATTTTTTATTATTTTCATTGCTGAATATAGGGTATACTTTTATAGTCCTATAATTTGCAGATAAAGTAGGAACTTAAAATTAATTGAAAGTTTTATTGGAGGTTTATTATGAATTACATAATCAGTAACAAACAAGTATTTGAACAGGCGCAGCTACGTCCGGTTTCAGACGTTCCATTTAGTGAAGAAGAACTTCAAAACGGTATGAAGTTAGCTGTCTCTAAGGTTGATGAGACCCTCTCTTTGTATTTAGTAGATGTAGACGGGCAGAAGAAATTCGATGTCCGTTGGGATGATTCGTCCGAACTTTTCAACGGTTGGTATTCTGCTTGGGATAATTTCTCTTGGTGCCTTAATATAGTTAATGGTCAAAAATGATCGGCTGTATGTTCATATTTACTACCTATAAATGATTAAGAAAGAGGTGAGGGATTACCAGTAATACAGTAATCCTTCGCCTCTTTTTCTAACTTCTTCCCTCATCCGAAATTTTATGAAAGATGAAGACATTATTCCAGGGCTCAACTATACACTGGACGAAAACGACAAGGTAAGTGCAATTATGACAGATGTTCAAACATATGTTGATGAAATGACTGCTGCTTTCATTACAGGGAAACAAGACTTTGGCAAGTGGGATGACTATAAGAAAACGCTTGATAAGATGGGCTTACAATCGTATCTTGAGATTGCTCAAGGAACATACGAACGTATGCAAAAACAAAAATAAGAGTAAAACTCATACTAAGGTTTCCTTCGTATGAGTTTTATTTTTTAGAAAAGGATGATTTATGGAGTCTAAAAAATATGAATATTTACAATATAATAATATTTTGTTAACAATATCAATAAATTACGATGCTATACTCAAATAGCTATCTGAAAGGGTGGTAATAGTTTAATATACTGGAGGATGAAATTCATTGCATAAAATCACAAAGCAAGTAATATCAACTGCCCTAGCATTATCTATTGTGGGTGGGGTTGGCGGTAATCTGTATTCTGCTGCAGAAGAATCAAATTCCACTACTGTTAGTAAGGTAACTGTCTCATTTAATGGTGATTCTAAAAGTTCGAAAGGATTTACTTGGTATACATCCCTAGCTTCAAAAAATAGTGATTTGCAAGTAGTTAAAAAAACAGGGAAGAAGTCAAACTTTAAAAAAGCTATGACATTTAAAGGAACAAAGAATATCTCTACTAATTCTAAGAAAGAATATGTACATAAAGCAAAAGCGACTGGTCTTAAGGCTGATACCGAATACTATTTCCGTGTCGGAGATGCTTCTAAGAATAGTTGGAGTGAAGTGGGAACATTCGAAACAGCGCCAAGTAAGGGTGCATTTACGTTTATTGACTTAGCTGATACGCAGGCCAAAACAGAACAGGAAGCCATTCTTTCTGCAGAAACAATTTCAAAAGCCATGGATAAGGTTCCAAATGCAGAGTTCATTGTTCACAATGGAGACTTACTTGACGACGGCGTAAAAGAGGAACAGTGGGATTGGCTATTAGGACACTCGCAGAAAAGCCTGTTAAATACGACATTGGTTCCATCAGCAGGAAATCATGAAGATGAAAATTATGCTTTTATTGACCACTTTAATCTTGATACACCTAAAAAATCAGCAACTAAAACAGGTGCTTATTATTCATATGATTATAGTAACGCTCACTTTGTTGTACTGAATAGCAATGAAAACTCTGCAAAATACGCAAACTTTTCAGAAAAACAAGTGGAATGGTTGAAAAAAGATGTGAAAGCAGCAAAAGCAAAAGGTGCTAAATGGATTATTGTTAATATTCACAAAGGGCCGTACACAACTTCCAACCATGCAACTGATGATGATATTATGGGTCCAAATGGTGTAAGAAATCAGATTGCACCACTTATGGCTAAACTTGATATCGACTTTGTTCTTCAAGGCCATGATCATATTTATGCACGAACAAAACCGATCAATAGTAAAGGGACAGTTTCAAAAATCCAAAAAATTAGTGAAACTAAAAAGGGACAGAAAATTGAGTATGCTGTAAATCCAGATGGTTCAATTTATTTAATTCCTGCAACTGCTGGACCAAAAGTATATTACAAAAATCAAGATCCAGTGCTTGGAAATGCATTTTATAAACTGTTTGAAGTAGCAGATGAGAATCATGCAGCAATCTACGGCCCAGATCCAGACAACAATGATCGTCCAGCCCGCAGCCAAATTCAAAACTTCGTCGGTGTCACTATTGATAAAAATAAGCTGACTGCCGTAAGTTATGAAATCGATCAAAATAAGAATAACGCTAAACCTTATATTATTGATCAATTTGGTATTATTAAGAAATAATAGCGATTTAGGAAACAATGAAAAAATGGTTTTGGTGAGGGGGAATATTGAGTTAAATATACTTATGCGACCTTTACTAATACGCGAATAATTATCAACCATATACAACCGTGGAGGATTTAGTGAAGTCCAACTTATACAAAATTAGGGAGATCTCCAAGGTCTCCCTTTTTCATTGTTCACCATCAGTATGTTTGAAAGCTACCCCCTTTTAGGACAAGAAGAACTAACAATAATGAGCCATCAACCGGTCTCAGTAGAACGTAAGGTCACGATTTCCAAGCAGTGAAAATTTACTTAAGACGATTTTGTTTATGTGTTTAGTTAATCCTTGTTGCTCTAAAACACACATATTTTCAATCTTTCGGTGACGAAAAATATGTTTAATTTGTAATAAAGTCGTTTAAAGATAAATAAAAAGAGCTCAATGTTCAAATTAATGTTACAGTTAGAAAGAATAATTTAAAAGTGAGTAGGCGAAAACATGATAGAAGTAAAAACATCTCCATTAAGTGACGGAGAATTCAATAGAGGGGTATTTGCTACATGCGATATCCAAAAAGGAGAGCTATTACATGAGGCACCTGTAATTTCTTATCCAAACGAACAACATCAATACATTGAGCAAACTATACTCGCTGATTACGCTTTTGAGTATGGAATTGGCCAATCAGCTATCCTTCTTGGTTATGGAATGTTATTTAATCATTCTTATGAACCTAATGCGATGTATGAGATTAATTTTAAAAATCACACATTTGATTTCTTTGCTTATACAGACATAAAAGCAGGAGATGAAATTCTTATTAATTATAATGGCGACGTTGATGACAAAGATCAGCTGTGGTTTAATGAGGAATAAAAGGATGTATTGACGATTTCTTAGGGAATTTAGACTTGAAGAAAACCAATTTTTTAAAACACAATAACCATCTATCAAAGTAACTGATAGATGGTTATTGTGTTTTTAGGAACAAAATGAACCACTTTAATGAATATCTTCAAACTAACTGCCAGTTAACTTAAGTACATATCTTTACAAACGCTCATTATTTACTTGTTTTTATATAAAAACTGTTTTTTCTGTATTGTTTGGAAAATTGAGTAGTTTATGACAGGGAAAGAGGAGGTAAAACATGCTGTTATCAAGGGGCGACTTGATGCGAGATTATCTTCAGAAATTAACTTATTAACTAAGAACATACTGTTGATAATTGATAAGTTTTCTTTTGCACTAGACAAATAGGAATTTTTATTGTATAATAAATGTAATAAGATCGATTGCAAGAATAAAACTAATTCACATATTACAAAGAGTAATCGTGTTTTGTTTGATACTTTTTGTAATATGTGAATTTTTTCTTTTTCAAGAAATATGATATTATTTAATACAATTAATGGAGGTCATTTAAATGACACAACAAGGTACAGTAAAATGGTTTAATGCAGAAAAAGGTTTTGGTTTCATCGAAGTAGAAGGCGGAAACGACGTATTCGCTCACTTCTCAGCTATCCAAGGTGAAGGTTTCAAATCACTTGACGAAGGTCAAAAAGTTGAATTTTCAGTAGAAGATGGCCAACGTGGACCACAAGCTACAAACATCGTAAAACTTTAATTTTAATGATGTAAACAAAAAAAAGAGGCTTCCTTTCATTAGGAAGCCTCTTTTTATGTGTGAAGTTTATAATAATGTAATGTAGATACTGCTATTGATAGGCCCTTCTACGATATAGCCGTAGGTGTGATCATATAGATATAGTTGCTTTTAATTTTATTATAATTATATTTATTTATTTTTTGTTCATATAAGAGTAATCCTCATCATCTTCTTGGAATTCATCTTCATCGTCCGAATTAGGTCCTCCCAAGTAATAATACAATAGAGCCATGAAGGCTGTTCCACCTACCATATTCCCTAGTGTTACAGGAATGAGGTTATGAAGAGCTTTGCCAATTGAAATTGAATCAGGATGATCTAATACTAGAGCTATCGAGAATGTACTCATATTCGCGATAGAATGTTCATATCCCGAAATGAAGAAGCCGAATACTAAAAAGATCATTGTAAATAGCTTAGGACCATCGCCTTTTAATGCCATCGGTACGTAGAAAGCTAAACAAACAAGCCAGTTACAAAGAATAGCACGGAAGAAAAGTTCTGACGCTGGTGTATTCATTTTTCCTTCAACTACACTCATTAAGAATCCATTCACTTCATGTGAAGCGAATAAACTGTTAAGGAGATTAAACCAGCGAAAAAAAAAGCACCAATTATATTGCCGCTATATGAAGAAATCCACATTTGAATGACTCTCTTCCATGACATATTGCCACGAAGAACAGTGTAAGTAAAATAAAATGTATTTCCCGTAAATAAATCACCACCAGCATAAGCAATTAGAACAATTGCTATACCGAATGTTAAAGCAGCAATTGGATAAGCTACCGGAGAATGTTCAGCATAGAATAAGTTCCCTGTTTTAAATGCGACGATTACACCGAATCCGATAAATGCACTTGCAAGCATGGCCCGTAACAGATATTTTATAATGCTTTGATCAAATACTTTTTGTTTTTTGAGTGCCAATTTCTCAACATTACGTAGAGCTGTATTTTCCATAATTCCTCCTATTAGCTTGTGTTACTGATCTCAACATGTAACACATTGATATAATATCGTTAAGCTAAGATTACAAAAGTAGAAACTTCCATTTGTATTCATGAATTTGAAGAAAAGGGCCGATTGGATTCGGCAAAAGCCATAAAAAACTACAACAAAAAAGAAAAGGGTTTCGGAATGATGACATGCCGAAACCCTTTTCTCTACAACATGAAACAGCTTTTCAATTATGATAAGCCGTTTTCTCTGTTGGTATTCGTTCCTAAACGATTCGGCAAGATCAAATGTAATATAACCATACAAATGGGATGCGCTGGTGAATCTTCAGGCGTATATTTTAATATATTAAAACTGCTAAAATCAATAAGATATTTTTGGGAATTGATATTTTTTTGTTATGTATAGCTATGTTATATCACTATTATATTGCGACTATGCATGATAGAAAGTAAGTCTATCTAATGAAGAGTTAGCTCTCAAAAAACACTTCGAATTTAAAAAATATTATGAATGAATGAGTGATTTTATTATGAAGCAGTTGAATTTAATTTATGAAGTTTTTAATAGTCGTTAAAATAATACCAATTGAAAAATGCCAATACTTATAATTAATTTTTCTGGAAGTTAATATACAGGTTTTAAGGATATAAATTTTCATTTTTTATGCAGGAAAATTATGATGAGGAAGAAGTGTGGTATTATTCACCTCATATTTTTTGCAACCAATTTCTAGTAAGAAAAAAATGATGATACGTTTAAATATTATATTAAAATAATTTAAACTTTACTTTAAACGTTAATAATTAACATAAAATCAATGGGAAATTACAATATTAGGTATATATAAAGCAAATATTCCAAAAATAAATTTAAATTTGGTGAATATTTATTTTCTAAGTATAATGTTATAATGCTGAAGGAGATACTTTACATATCAGATTTATTTTGATAGTATTCGTAGTGGAAAATTTGAAAAGAATGACTTAAATTGATTTATTTCATTTAGATTTAGTTCTTATTTTAACTAAAAAAATTTCAAATATGTAGGAGGATAAATATGAACTTTGTTTTTTTAGTTACAGGTTTGCTGTTCGTATTTGTATTGGGTTATATATTCAGTTATAACCGTAAAAATATACGGATACGTCCAATTGCTATGATGTTAATAGCGCAGTTAGTGCTAAGTTTCTTTATTCTTAACACAACTATTGGTTTGAGCATCATTAGTGCTATATCAAAACTATTTGATACATTAATGGGCTATGGTGTTGAAGGTGTAAACTTTGTATTTGGCGGAATGGAAAATGAGCCAGGAGCTGTATTTTTCTTAAACGTACTGCTACCAATTGTTTTCATCTCTGTCCTTATTGGAATATTAAATTTCATTAAGGTACTCCCGTTCTTTATCAAATATGTAGGTATGGGTATGAGTAAACTAAATGGTATGGGTAAATTAGAAAACTATGTAGCTGTATCATCTGCTTTGTTTGGACAATCAGAGGTATTTTTAACTACAAAAGAGCAACTAAATAAGATTTCTAAACGACGTTTATATACGTTGTGTACTTCTGCGATGAGTGCTGTAAGCGTTTCCGTAATTGGCGCATACATGACAATGTTAGAACCTAAATACGTTGTTGTAGGGATTATCATCAATATTTTCTCAGCATTGATTGTAGCAAATTTATTGAATCCATATGAGTTAAAACCAGAAGAAGATTATACAGTAATCAACGATGAAGCTCATCATAAAGAAAAAGAATCTTTCTTCCAAATGATTAGTGAAGCCATCATGGATGGTTTTAAAGTAGCGGTTATTGTAGGCGCTATGTTGATTGGATTTATTGCTTTAATGGCAATGATTAATAATCTATTTGAAATAATATTCCAAATTTCATTCCAAGAAATCCTTGGGTATGTGTTTGCTCCAATTGCTTTCATCATGGGTGTTCCTTGGTCTGAAGCTGTTGCAGCAGGTGGTATTATGGCGACAAAACTTGTAACAAACGAGTTCGTAGCGATTCTAAGTTTCCAAGACATTGCTGCAGGTCTTTCAGCTAAAACAGAAGCGATAGTTTCTGTATTCTTAATAAGTTTCGCAAACTTCAGTTCAATCGGAATTATTACAGGTGCCGTTAAAGCCCTAAATGATAAACGAGGATCAGAAGTTGCATCATTTGGTTTGAAATTACTCTTCGGATCAACGCTTGCATCTATCCTATCAGCTACATTAGTTGGTTTATTTATGTAATTAGCTTTGAAAATTACTGTTGCGAATTTGCATCTATTTTAATGACAGGTTCGCACATATTAAAAGTCCATCCAGAGTTTTCTGGTTGGACTTTTTTGTTTTGAATAATAATGAAAGTCTCCAAGTTATACCAACTGGTGTGTTTTATATATAATGGAGATAATACTCAAAAAGGGGGACTGAAAATGACACAATATCAATCAAGAGCAGACGTGAAGATTGAAGAAACATGGGATCTCCAACATATTTACCCTAATATGGAGGAATGGGAGCAAGATTTTCAATCAGTTTTGAAGGATACGGAAAAATTAAAGCAATTCGATGGCAACATCAATAATGCACAGTCACTTTACGATTATTTAACTTTAAGTGAGATGGTCGGCTCCAAGTATAGAAAGCTGTATGCATATGCAATGCTTCAATCAGACCTGGATACAAGAGTACCAACTTCACAAGCTTTGGTAGATCGCTCTAGTCAATTAGGACAAAAAATAAGTAGTGCGACTTCATTTTTCATGCCGTTTTTATTAAGTCTTGAGGAAGACAAACTGAAATCCTACATACAAGAGATTGAAGGGCTTCGCTATTTCGAAGATGATTTATTAGAGTCATATCGATATAAGGCACATGTACTGAATAAAGATCAAGAAGCGATTTTATCTCAGCTTGGAGAAGCGCTTTCTTCCCCACAAAAGACGTTTGGGATGATTAATAATGCCGACATCAAGTTTGGTACCGTTACAAATGATGAGGGTAAAAGTATTGAACTTACCCGTGGCATGTACAGCAAATTGATGGAAGACTCAAATCGCGATAAACGAAAAGAAGCATATAAAGCGTATTATCAGCCATATGTGCAAATGCAAAATACGATTGCCAGTACATTGTCATCAGCTATTAAAAACAATGTGACACTTGCCAAAACAAGGAATTATCCATCAGCACTTGAGAAGTCGTTGTTTTCAGACGAAGTACCGATTGAAGTTTATGAGAATCTAATTGCAGCTACAAAAGCAAACATTCAGCCGATGTATGACTATGTAAAACTACGTAAACAAATCTTAGGTGTTGATGAGCTGCGTGCTTATGATTTAAGCGTGCCGCTAGTCCAAGAGGCGAAAGAGGAAATTTCCTATGATGAAGCATTTTCAATCATGCTTGAAGCACTTAAGCCGCTTGGTGATGATTATGTATCTACTCTAGCTGATTTCAAGAAAAATCGCTATTACGATGTAAGGGAAACACCTGGAAAACGTTCGGGAGCTTATAATATGGGTTTATACAGTGTACACCCATTTGTTCTTCTCAATCATCGAGATGACTTAAACAGCTTATTCACACTTGCCCATGAATCAGGGCATGCGATGCATTCTTATTATAGTTCAAAATATCAGCCTCAAATCAGTGCGGGATATTCTATCTTCGTAGCAGAGGTTGCTTCAACTGTTAATGAAATTCTGTTGATTCGCTACTTATTAAAAACAACTACAGATGAAAATAAGAAGAAGTATCTTTTGAACCACTTCATTGATTCCTTTAAAGGTACGTTTTTTACACAAGTCATGTTTGGCGAGTTCGAAAAAATAACGCATGAAAAAGCGGAAAATGATGAGCCATTAAATGCAGAAACTTTTAATACCGTTTATGAAAAGATTTTCCGTGAATATAATGGCGAGGATCTTGTTTTTGATGAAGAGGTGAAGTATGGCTGGTCACGTATTCCTCATTTCTATCGTCCTTTCTATGTGTACAAATATGCGACTGGCTATGCTTCTGCAATCGATATTGCAGATCGAATTTTATCTGGTGAAGAGGGAGCACTTGAAAACTACTTAAACTTCCTAAAAAGCGGTAGCTCCGAGTATCCACTAGAATTATTGAAGAAAACAGGCGTGGATCTTACGAAACCAGAACCAATTGAAAATGCATTAAAGATATTCAGTGAGCTTGTGGAAGAATTCGGTGGATTGTTTCAACAATAATAGAAAATAGATAGCCATAAATGAAATCGACAGTCTTTAATTAGAGAGCAGTTACATTAACTTGTAACTGTTCTTTTTGTTTATTATTTTATACGCAGTTGAAGATAGCGTAAATTTCTATTCCAGAACTTAATAACATGTCCGCGTCACAATCCGAAGATTACCCCCCTTTTTCCAAAAGATAACTCCTTACAATGAATATTCAGAAAATATAAAATTAAATAAATGGAAGGCGGTGGTGAAATTTATGGGAGAAACAGTATTGGAATTGAGAGGGATTACAAAAAAATTCCCTGGTGTCACTGCGCTAAATAATGTCTCATTTGTGTTGGAAAAAGGGCAAATTCATGCGCTGATGGGAGAGAATGGTGCAGGGAAATCGACCTTCATCAAAGTAATCACAGGTGTACATAAACCAGATGAGGGTGAAATGATCTTAGATGGAAAGGCAGTTTCTTTTTCAAATCCTAATGAGGCAAAGGCAGCAGGGATTGCCGCCATTTATCAGCACGTAACAAATTATCCAGATTTGAATGTTACAGAAAATATCTTCATGGGACATGAGAAAGTAAGTCCAACTACAAAGCGTCTACTTTGGAAAGAAATGCACGAAGAAGCTAAAAGAATATTACAGTCTTTAGGCTCCTCTATAAATCCGAAGCAAGATATGGGGACACTTAGTGTAGCGCAACAGCAAATTGTCGAGATTGCGAAGGCAATATCGACAAATGCAAGAATAATCATTATGGATGAACCGACAGCGGCCTTGACGGCACGAGAAAGTGAAGAGTTGTACCGTATTGCTGAAGATTTGAGAGATCAAGGAACAGCTATCATTTTCATTTCTCATCGTTTTGAAGATATGTATCGATTGGCATCACAGGTAACAGTATTACGAGATGCAAATTATATAGGGACATGGGCAGTAAATGATATTTCAAATGACAACTTAATCGTCGCTATGGTTGGGCGCGAGATCAATCAAGTATTCCCACATAAAACACATGACATCGGTAAAGAAATCTTTCGTGTAGAAAGTTTAGGGAAGATTGGCTATTTTGCAGACGTTTCCTTTACGTTAAGGAAAGGTGAAATACTTGGTATGACAGGCTTAGTTGGTGCAGGTAGAACAGAATTGTGCGAAACATTATTTGGTATAGAAAAATATGATAGCGGTTTCATTTATCTGCATGGCAAGGAAATAAAGTTTAAAAATCCAAAAGATGCGATGAAACAAGGCGTTGGTTACCTGCCAGAGGACCGTCAGAAGCAAGGTCTCATTCTTCCTTGGGGAATTGGTAGAAATATTACACTACCAACATTGGAGAGCTTTACTAAAAGTGGCTGGCTTCATGAAAAAAGTGAATCACTTAAAGCAAAAGAGCTAGCAGAAAAATTAAATGTGAAAGCACAAAGTGTATTTGATCTTGTCAGCTCATTATCTGGTGGAAATCAGCAGAAGGTTTCGGTAGCGAAATTATTGATGACAGATTTAGATATCATCATTTTAGATGAGCCGACTAAGGGCGTAGATATTGGTGCGAAATCAGCTATATACGAAATTATTAATGAGCTGGCACATCAAGGTTATGGCGTGATATTAGTTTCTTCCGAAATGCCTGAGGTAATTGGTCTAAGTGATCGTGTAGCCGTAATGAGAGAAGGACGTATGGTGAAGATAATGGACCTTCATGAAATATCACAAGAATCAATTCTTGCTGCGGCAATGGGTGAGATGCCACAAGGAGGGGAAACAATTTGTCTACCAGTATGATGGATGAGACATTGCCAACTAATATTGAGAAAAAGGAATCGAAGCTAGCAAAGATAGGGCAATTTCGAGAAATTGGACTTCTTGTTTTCATTGTTATTTTAGTAATTGCTGTGCAGCTTCGAAATAGTAGTTTTTTAACTTTAGAGAATATTAGTGATATGGCAACGAATACAGCGATATTATCAATTCTTGCTGTTGGAATGATGCTAGTTCTTGTGACAAGAGGAATTGATCTTTCCATAGGGGCCACCTTGGCTTTGTCAGGCATGATTGTGGCACAGTTTGTGAGTAATCATCCAGGTACATCTCCAGTTATAGCTATTTTAATGGGGATCGGTATCGGCATTGTCTGTGGGCTTGTAATAGGTGGATTAGTGTCCTATTTAGGCGTGTTACCGATTATTGCGACTTTGGCGATGATGAACATATTCCGCGGGCTAACGTATATGGTCAGCGATGGTAAGTGGATTAGCTCTTATCAAATGTCAGAAAGTTTTGTTGGTATTGCTACGAGTAAGTTGTTAGGTGTTAATACGTTAATCATTATTGCATTAATTGTCTATGCTTTTGCGATTTATTTTATAGGACACACTCGCACAGGTAGACAAATTTATGCGGTTGGTAGTAATCCTGAATCTGCTAAGGTAACTGGGATTAGCGAGAAGAAAGTCTTCATTATTGTTTATACATTAATGGGCGGATTATCAGGTTTAAGTGGTGTCCTTTGGGTATCGAAATTTGCTTCAGCACAGGGTGATACAGCTACTGGCTATGAACTTAGTGTGATAGCGGCTTGTATTTTAGGTGGTGTCAGTATTGCTGGTGGAGCAGGGAAATTAAGTGGCGTCATTTTAGGAGCATTTTTAATCGGAATTTTAAATAATGCATTGCCACTTTTGAATGTATCTCCATTTTGGCAAAAGGGAATAGAAGGTTCGATTATTTTAGCAGCTGTTTTGCTTAATGTCATGGTGAAACGCGGTGTAGAGCGGAATAATTTGTTGAAGAGGAGGGTGTGATTTATGGCGTCTAAAATGGAAGAAACCTATGTTCATAGAAAACTTGAGGCACATAAGCCCTTTTCGACGAAGCAATTTTTTCTACAGTGGGAATGGTTACTTGTATTAATTTTAATTGGAGTAATGGTACTGAATACATTGTTATCACCCTACTTTCTAAATGTAACGAGTTTAAGAGATGCGACGATGATCTTTTTAGATAAATCCTTCATCGTGTTTCCGATGGCCTTCATTATGATTATGAGAGAGATTGATATTTCGGTAGGATCGTCTGTGGCTCTTTCTTCGGTCGTAATGGCAACTGCTTATAATGTACTAGGCATGCCAATGGAAGTAGCAGTTATCATTTGTCTTTTGGTTGGTGCCCTATGTGGATTGTTAAATGGGCTATTAATAACGAAGTTTCCTGAATTGTCAGCAGTTATTGTTACGCTGGCGACGATGATTTTATATCGAGGAATTGCCTATATCATTTTGGAGGATCAGGCATCTGGGAATTTTCCTGAATGGTTTGGCTTCTTTGGATGGGGTTATATATTCGGGATTCCATTTATCTTAATTGTTTTTGTAATTATTGCTGTCATGTTCGGATTATTACTCCATAAAACTTCTTTTGGTCGAAGAGTATTTGCGATTGGCCATAATGATGTCGCTAGCAAGTTTTCAGGTGTAAATGTCAATCGTACAAAGTTAATTGTTTATACATTAGCGGGGGTGATGGCAGCACTTACAGCAGTTTTTTTAGCATCTCGAATGGGCAGTACTCGGCCAAATATTGCAAATGGCTATGAGCTCGATGTCATAGCGATGGCCGCACTTGGTGGTATTAGTACTGCTGGAGGAAAAGGGAGATTAATCGGGACAGTTATTGCCATCTTTATCATTGGTTATTTGCAATATGGGCTAGGTTTGATCAATATCCCATCTCAAACTTTAATGATTATTATTGGAGCCTTATTACTATTCGCAGTTATAGTGCCAAAGGTCAAAGAAATGCGTAGATAGAGGAAATCATGTTTTATCAAATATAAAAATTTAAAGGGGTGTTCTTATGAAGAAGTTGTTCATGTTAATCGTGACATCAGTACTGCTACTTGGTGTTTTAGCTGCTTGTAGCCAAGGTAGTAGTTCAGGAGATAGTCAAAAGCCAAGCAAGGATAAGGAAGACGACGGTGGTCAAAAGAAATACGCATTTATTTTTAAAAATACAGGAAATCCTTACGGTGAGAAAATGATGGACGGTTTTGAGGAGGCGATAAAGGAGTTAAATGGTGAGGCTATTTTACGTGCACCAGATCAGCCTACTGCAGAAGCGCAAATTCAAATTATTGAGCAACTTATTACACAAAAAGTAGATTCAATTACGATTACAGGGAATGACCCAGATGCATTGCAACCAGCTTTAACAAAAGCAATGGATGCAGGAATTAAAGTTATTTCAGTTGACTCAGCAGTTAATGCTAAGAGTCGTATTACACACGTCAATCAAGCGGATCCAGAAGCAATTGGCCGTGTACAAATTGAAGCAATTTCAGAAATGATTGGTGGCAAAGGTCAAATTGCAATTTTAAGTGCAACCTCTCAAGCAACAAACCAAAATTTATGGATTGAATACATGCAAAAAGAGCTTGAAAAAGATGAGTACAAAGATATTGAGTTAGTAAAAGTAGCATATGGTGACGACTTACGAGATAAGAGTGTTTCAGAAACAGAAGCGTTGTTAAAAACCTATCCAAAGCTGAAAGGAATTATTGCGCCAACTACTGTTGGTATTGCGGCAGCAGGTAAAGTTTTAACGGATAAAGGCTTAAAAGGAAAAGTGATGTTAACTGGCTTAGGTCTTCCAAGTGAGATGGCAAGCTATATTGAAAGTGGCGTTTGTCCATGGATGTATCTGTGGAATCCAATTGATGTAGGCTATGCGGCAGGTTATACAGCTTCAGCTCTAATTAAAGGGGATATTGAAGGGGAAGTTGGAGATAAATTTGAAGCAGGCCGTACAGGTGCAAAAGAAGTTGTTGAGGACGGCGATGGTACACAAATTATGTTAGGTGAACCATTCAAATTTGAGAAGAGCAATATTGCAGAGTGGAAAGAAGTTTACTAATCAGAAATTGTCCTCAGTCCTGATGTAGACTGAGGATATTTTTCTTCATTTAAAAAACATAGCAGGAGGTAATGACATGATACAAAATACATGGGTGCAAGAAAAAGCAGAGAAGAAGCAAGGATTAGAAGAGTTGGTGTATCGTTCCAATCTAATTGGAAGTGATCGATCTGTTTGTAACTGGGGTGGCGGAAATACCTCGATGAAAACAATCGAAAAAGATTTTCGTGGACGTGATATAGAAGTGATGTGGGTAAAAGGTAGTGGCTCGGATCTCGCTACAATGGGTGCCGGCAACTTCACAGGACTTCGTCTCGACGACATCAGACCACTTATTGAACGCGATGAAATGTCAGATGAGGAAATGGTGGAATATTTAACGCATTGTATGCTAGATGCTAAGCATCCGAGGATGTCGATTGAAACACTCTTACATGCTTTCTTGCCATTTAAACACGTGGATCATACGCATCCTGATGCAATTATTAGTCTTTGCTGTGCTGATAATGGAAAGAAAATAGCCGATGAAATTTTTGGTGATCGCTATGTTTGGGTTCCGTATGTACGACCAGGATTCACTTTATCGAAAATGATTGCAGAAGGTGTAGTACAAAATCCAAATGCAGAACTTGTATTGATGGAAAAACACGGCCTTGTTACTTGGGGAGATACTTCTGAGGAGACATATGAACAAACCATTAAAATTATCAACGAAGCAGAAAACTATATTCATAGACTTCAAACACGCGCACCATTTGGCGGAGCCAAGGTGGGTTATCAGCAAGAAAATAAGCGAAAAGAAATAGCCGCCTCAATTATGCCAGTTATACGAGGTGCAGTTAGTACGGAACGCAGTATGATATTAGATTTTGATGATGCAGCGGATATTTTAGAATTTGTTAATAGTCATGACGCGAGCAAGCTATCTAAAATTGGAGCTGCATGTCCTGACCACCTTGTGCATACAAAGATGAGGCCATTATTTATAGAATGGGATCCTGCAAGTGGTGATACCGAGTCGTTGAAAACACTTATAAAAGAGGGCATTACACAATATAAAGAGGATTATGAAGATTATTTTAATCGACATAAAAAAGACGGAGACATTATGTTTGAGCCAGCACCTCGTGTGATTTTAATTCCTGGTGTAGGTATGGTCAATACAGGTAAAAATAAGAACAATGCCAAAGTTAGTGGAGCGTTATATCACCGTGCTGTATCGGTGATGAAAGGCGCTACAACACTCGGTAACTTTGTGTCACTTAGTGAAAATGAGTCTTATAACGTTGAATATTGGCCACTGGAATTATATAAATTATCATTAGCTCCAAAAGAAAAAGAATTTTCTCGTAAAGTAGCCTTCATTACCGGAGGAGCGGGCGGTATTGGTAGTGCGACTGCACGTAAACTCGCAGAGGAGGGCGCGCATGTCGTATTAGCAGATTTGAATTTAGAAGGTGCTGAAAAGTTAGCAACTGAACTAAATGAAATATCGAAAGAACAACGTGCCATCGCTATTCAAATGAATGTCACGAAAGAGGATCACGTACAAATAGCATTTCAGGAAGCGGCACTTGCATATGGTGGTGTAGATATTATTGTGAATAATGCTGGCTTAGCAACTTCCAGCCCATTTGATGAAACGACTTTGCAAGAATGGAATTTAAATATGGATGTTCTAGGCACTGGCTATTTCTTAGTGGCAAGAGAAGCCTTTAAGCAAATGAAGACACAGGAAACTGGCGGTAGCATGGTATTTGTCGGATCTAAAAACTCCATCTATGCAGGCAAAAACGCTGCCGCTTATAGTGCGATAAAAGCACTAGAAACGCATTTAGCGAGATGTATTGCAGCTGAAGGTGGCGAATATGGGATTCGAGTTAACTCCGTATTACCTGATGCCGTACTACAAGGTTCTGCGATTTGGGGTTCTAGATGGCGTGAAGAGCGTGCGGCAGCTTACGGCATTGAACCAGATCAATTAGAAGAACATTATAAAAAACGCAATACATTATTAGTAAATATATATCCTTCTGATATTGCTGAGGCCATAGCGTATTTTGCTTCTTCGAAATCTGAAAAAACAACTGGTTGTATGATGACAGTCGATGGTGGAGTACCAGCAGCCTTTACGCGATAACACCTTTGGGAGATGGGAGTGAAGGTCATGACACATATTGCGATTGATATTGGTGCTTCAAGTGGGCGTTTTGTTATGGGGACTTTACAAAATGATCAATTACAAATAGAAGAAATGCATCGCTTTTCGAATGGTTTTACAGAAGTAGATGGTCGCTCTTTATGGAATATGGACCATTTACTTAAGGAAATCTTAGTTGGTCTTGAGAAGGTGAAAAAGCGTGGCTTTCATAATGTGACAGTGGGGATAGATACATGGGCTGTGGATTATGTGCTAGTAAGCGAGGACGGTGAACGCTTGCAGGAGGCATATTGTTATAGAGATCGCCGCACAACCAATACGATGGGGAAAATAGAGTCACATTTACCACTAGAGGATATATATTTGAAAACGGGTATTCAGTTACAGCACTTTAATACGCTTTACCAACTATATGAAGAGGATCAGAAATTACTGCAACAAACAAAATATGTTCTATTAATACCAGATTATTTAGCGTATAGGCTGACAGGTGTAGCGGTTCTTGAGATGACGAATGCATCAACCATGCAGCTACTTAATCCAAAGAATCGTAATTTTGATGAAAATTTATTAAAGATTATAGGATTAGAGAAATCACAATTTGCACCTTTTATTGAGCCGGGGCAAGTAATTGGGGAATTAAAACGAGATCAATTTCCTACGTATGATCTACCGGAGTGCGAGTTTGTTGCTGTGGCTTCCCATGATACGGCTTCGGCCATTGCAGGGACACCAGGGGGAGATGGACAGTGGGCTTACTTAAGTAGTGGTACTTGGTCATTATTAGGTGTTGAAAAAAAGGAACCAATTATAAATCTACAAGCTTATCAAGATAACTATACGAATGAATGGGGCGTTTCAAATACGTATCGTTTTTTGAAAAATATTATGGGAATGTGGATTTTACAGGAAATCATTCGGCATTACCCGGGCCAATACTCTGTTGAACATGTTATTAAAGAAGCGGCAACAGTTTCTCCGTATTTACAATATATTAATTTTAATGAAGAGCGTTTTTTAAACCCGCTTAATATGATTGAAGAAATTAAGCAGTATTGCCAGGAAACGGAGCAACCAATTCCACATACGATTGGTGAACTAACAGCATGTGTATTTTCTAATTTATCAATTATTTATGCTATTGAAATGGAGCGTTTAGAGGCAATTACGCATGAACCAATCGACAAGCTACATATTGTTGGGGGTGGCTCCAAAAATGATTTACTTAATCAATTGACCGCTAACTTAAGTGGTGTAACTATTTATACAGGCCCATCAGAAGCGACAGCTATTGGCAATTTACTAGTTCAAATGATTGCACAAGGGACATTAAAATCCATAGCAGAGGGGCGAGAGCTTGTCCAATCATCTTTTACAATTCAAAAGTTTGAGCCACATGTAGTAGATGCAAAAGAAATTATCAATAACTTTACTGCAGTAACTACAAAGGAGAGATGGCGTGTATGATTCGTAAGGCGTCGAAAATGTTTCTCTATAAAGATTGCTATGGGGAATATAAAAAGAGACATGACGAGCTGTGGGATGACATGAAGGTAGAATTGAAAGAGCATGGTGCTCATAATTATTCCATTTTTTTAGATGAAGAAACGGGGCAATTATTTGCTTATGTTGAAATTGAGAGTGAAGAGAAGTGGGCTACTATGGCTGACACTGCGATTTGCCAAAAATGGTGGACGTATATGGAGCCATTAATGGAAACAAATGAAGACCTCAGTCCAGTAGCGGTAGAGTTGAAGTCAGTTTTTTACTTAGCATAAAGCCATTTTCATAGGGAGGTATTTTAATGACAGTTGAACAGAGTTATGCTTTAGCAAAAGAAGCTTATGGTAAATGGGATGTTGATACGGATGCTGCACTAGAAATTTTAAAAACAATTCCTGTCTCGATTCATTGCTGGCAAGGCGATGATATCGGTGGCTTTGAAGTGAATAAAAGTGAATTATCAGGTGGTATTGATGTAACAGGGAATTATCCTGGAAAGGCACGTACGCCAGAGGAGTTACGTGCGGATTTAGAACTCGCGATGTCTTTAATTCCAGGTCGTCATCGCGTGAATTTACATGCTCTTTATGCAGAAACGAATGGCCAGGTAGTCGACCGTGATGAACTAGAACCGGTGCATTTTAAAAACTGGGTCGAGTGGGCAAAAACGCAGCAAATTGGTTTAGATTTTAATCCTACGCTATTCTCACATCCGAAAGCGGAAGATGGCTTAACATTAGCAAGCCCAGATGCAACAGTTCGTGAATTCTGGATTGAACATTGTGTGAAGTGCCGAAAGATAGCGGAGTATTTCGGTAAAGCATTAGGAACGCCTTCCTTGATGAATATATGGATTCCTGATGGTTACAAAGATATCCCAGCAGACCGGCTGACGCCAAGAAAACGCCTAAAGGATTCACTAGATGCTATTTATGCGGAGGAAATAAGCGGAAAATATTTAATTGATGCAGTGGAAAGTAAAGTATTTGGTATTGGATCGGAATCTTATGTAGTTGGGTCGCATGAATTTTACATGGGCTATGCATTAACAAATAAAAAGACTTACCTGATGGATACTGGGCATTATCATCCAACTGAAACAGTATCCAATAAAATTTCATCCATGCTCCTTTTTTCAGACAAATTAGCTTTACATGTATCAAGACCTGTTCGCTGGGATAGTGATCACGTCGTTATTTTAGATGATGAACTAAAAGAAATCGCAATTGAAATTGTACGTAATGATGCACTTGATAAGGTTGCTATTGGATTAGATTTCTTTGATGCGAGTATTAACCGAGTAGCTGCTTGGACAATTGGTACGCGAAATATGATAAAGGCGCTGCTATATGCACTATTAATGCCGCATGATTTATTGAAACGTTATCAAGATGAGGGGAATTATACTGCTCGATTAGCATTATTAGAAGAATTTAAAACATATCCATTTGGTGCCGTATGGGATCAATATTGTGCGAAGATGAATGTGCCAGTTGGTGAAAAATGGCTAGCAGAAGTTGAAAAATATGAGCGTGAGGAATTATTCAAACGTACTCAAGAGGTTTTATCAGTAGATTGAGTAGTACATGTTTTATGAATGTAAGGCAACTAGTTGCTCCTGACTAGTTGCTTTTTCTGCTGTTCATAACAAATTGAAAGCTGTCTCATAGGGTGAAAACCGACTGGTGAGGCAGCTTCATTTCTTTACTATACGACTTTATATTCAGTGCCCATAAGTTTTGCCATTTTCGTGAATACACTAGCATTATGCCCTATTGCCATTGCACAATGATGTGTTGGTGCTTCTTTAAAGAGCGTATCAAAATATTCATCCGGATGTAGAGAAAATTTAACCGGCGTTTGCGTGTTTCCTATTGTCATAATTCGGCCATCTGTAGATTCTGCTTCACTAATGATCCATTTTAAGCGGCCCTCTACAGTTTGCGTTAGATAGAGTAAAGTAATTGGCCCTGTTTTTACTTTAGCCTCTACAGAAATGCCACTCCCTTGCTTACCGTGATAGACGCCCATTCCACGAAGCGCAGGTTTTCCTTCAGCTATGTCGATGTGGAAAGGTCCATCATGTCCAAACAGGATTGTGCCTTCTTTGTAATCAGTTACGACAATTTCACAAAAACTACCGCCGACACCAATTGTATCGCATACTTTCATTGCAACAGCAGTTTTTAAATCACCTTCACCCGCACAAGAAATACCGTTAGCTGTTAATAGAGAGTGTCCTAAAATAAAGTCGCTTTGCAGCTGTTCATAGGCATTTCCTGGAGACCCGTGATAATAGTAAGCAAGAGCATCTAATCCATGCTCTTTCACTAATTTTTGCTGTGTGGCAGCTACCTTATAGGCTTGTGTAAGTTGTTCTTTGCTTGGCTTTTTAGCGAGTTTTTCAGAGGGAGAATCTTCAGCAATGTTAAACATTTCTTGTGTGATTTGCTCGATTTCAGCAACATCTGAAGTTGTCACATATTCTTGTAAAGCCTGTAAATCGCACATTTCCAGTACTTCTATATGAATTCCTGTTTGTGCTTGGAGCATCGTGAAATCACTATAAAGGTCAAGCATACCACTATAAGTGTTACCTAAAAAACCAAAAGTAGCCTGCTGTAAATTATGCTTAATCCTTGCTGCTTGTACCCATTCATTAATAGTTTTCCATGCTTTTTGTGCTTCGGGCATGTGTGAGGTATTTTCGTTAGATCTTGTGCCGACTGGTGTTTCCGAAAGTCCTAGTAAACCATTAATCACATCATATGAAATATTCGATCGATGGAGAGCATTAGCGAATTCAGGTACAGGACATGCGCCGCAGTTTGCTAGCCACTCAGCTGTATTCGTTTCATCATAATTAAGCTGTGGACTTGGTTGTAAATTCAATAATATCACTTTTGCTGAGCAATGCTGGTGAACAGGTAATACTGTAGCGCTTGTTGCATACGTTGCAGCGTGGACAAAAATAATATCTACTTGTTGTCCATTAAACCAATCACCTGCTTTACGGGCTTTTTGAACAGTATCAACTAGACCAAAATTCGATACATCACAAGATTTGGCTAAATTGCTTTCGATAAAGCGATTATAAGTGAGTAAACGTTCGCGTAAGCCAGGGAATTGAGCCCAATAAGCCTCCAATCCAGTAGAATATAGGCCGATTCGTGGTTTCTTATATTGAACACGTTTCATATTTGTTTCCTCCTTGTAAAAACTGTATGATTATTGAAAATAATACTAATATCTATAACTAAAAGCATTAGAGTATATTGTCTTTTTATATGATTATCTTGACTAGCGGGGGAGCAGCATGAAATTGTGGCAGCAATATAGAGACAATTGGTCTGAGGACTCCATTTGGATTACTGATAGTCCTTCTATTAAAGCGAAAGAGCATTTAAACACGCTACATGAGTTTGGCTATTTTAAAACATATGCACCTTATTTCACAGAGAGAAGTGGGCTTGATTTATATTTAATTGTATTGACGTTAGAAGGGGAGGGATTCCTGCAGTACAAGGACAAAACGTATACATTACATAAAGGAAGCTTGTTTTTAATACATTGTCGAGAGTATCAAAGATATTGGACAGCAGAAAAAGGGACATGGAATTTCCTTTGGATGCATGTAAATGGATCAGCTGTTTCTTCTTATTTCAATCTACTAAAAGAGGCTGAGGGACTAGTTGTAAAGGTTAAGTCACTAGATTTCTTTGAACAAATAATGTGGTCAATAAGGCCACTACTAAACCAACATCAGTTTTATTATGAAGTCGAAATATCACAACGAATTCAGCACATTTTGGGTGAGCAATTGAAACTTTCACTGCATCAGCCAGAGAATACGGAAGTGATGCCAACATATGTAATTGAACTACAGGAGGTTTTAACGACAGACTTTGAACGAAAATGGACACTTGACCAACTGGCAAAGCGTGTAGCTGTAAACAAGTATCAAATGGCTAAACAGTTTAAAAAATATACAGGTCTATCCCCAAATGAGTTTTTAATCGTCCAACGAATGAATGCCGCAAAATATAAATTAAGAATTGGCAATGACGCCATATCTCAAATTTCTCGAGATGTAGGTATAGAGGATGTTAGTCATTTTATAGAGTTATTTAAAAAACGAGAGGGTATTACTCCGTTGAATTATCGGAAGATTTGGTCTCTTAATTTAATTGAAGAGTAGGTGATTATATGAATAAAAGTTGGTTCTTAATGATTCTTTATGTAATCGCTATCATTTCTTTGGTTATTGGATGTACAAGTCCAGAAAAATACCATGTATTATATGAAGCCGACAAGGTTAAACAGGAACAAACTGAAAAAAAGCCCAAGACTAAAAAACATTATCGCATTGCTTACATACCGAAAGTAGGTAATATACCATATTTTGAATCTGTTTATGAAGGCGTTAAAGAAGCAGCTGAACAATTGGAAATAGAGATAGTATATGAGGGGCCATTAAAAGCGGAAGCGGAACTACAACGTGATATTGTGGAGAAAATGATGGATAAGAAAGTGGATGCTATTGCAGTCTCAGTGATTGATAGTAAAAGTCTATCTTCAGTATTGAAGGAGGCTAAAAAGCGAGGCATCAAGATTGTGACATGGGATGCTGATAGCCAACCAGAAGCCCGAGATCTATTTGTGGATATGGTTGACTCTGAAATTCTTGGACGTCATTTAATGGACCAGTTAGCACTTCATACAGGAGAAGAAGGAGAGTTTGCGATAATGACAGGCTCATTTTCAGCAATTAACCATAACTCTTGGGTCAAATGGATTCAAGCACAATGGCAACAATATTATCCGAATATGAAGTTGGTAGAGGTCGTTGCAACTAATGATGATCCAGAAATTGCGTATGAAGCAGCAAAGACATTATTAAAAAAGTACCCAAATTTACAGGGGATTATCGGCAATTCTTCTGTTGGACCTCCTGCTGCAGCACAGGCTGTGAAAGAACAAAATAAGGTTGGACAGGTTGCAGTAGTTGGTCTATCGACACCAAATTTAATGAGGGATTATTTACTGGATGGATCAGCACAGACAGTTACTTTATGGAGTCCGAAAAAGTTGGGCTATTTAACGATCATTTTAACTGAGAAGATACTTGCAGGAGAACATATTCAAGATTATGAAGTCATTCCAGGTGTGGGCATTGTGCGTTTCTATAATAATGAGCAACGTGTTGTTATGGGAGAAGCCATCGATTTCACAAAGGAGAATGTAAATCAATATGACTTTTAAGCGAAGGCGATTTAAAAACTATACGTTAAAAACAAAGCTATTATTGACCTATATTATTATTACTATTATTCCAACTGCTTTATTAGGGTACGTGGCTTATAGTCAATACGTTTTATCAGTAGAGAGACAAGTAGGTACATATATTCCGAGGTTATTAAACCAAGCTAATAATAATATGGAGCGACAAATTGAACAGTATTTTGATGAAATGAATCAAATAAATAACAACAAAGAAGTAATGAATATTTTGAGAAAGTCCACTTTTCAAAATGTATCAAATATGAAACAGGATGAACATGTAGTTGAAAATTATTTGGCAAGTTCCTTTATGCAAGGTAGTAGGGAGCATATTATTAGTGTGTTTGTTTCTTCAAAGGATCGTCTGTTTCAAAATTCACGACTTTCATATGATTCTGGATTCTCAACAAGTCAGTCTATCGGATTATACGGAAATTCCTTTAAATTAAAAGAGGAGGAAAGGGTGTTTTTTCCGCATGAGACCTCTCTTTTCTTCAAAGAGGGCAAACCATTTGTGCTACTAGTAAAACAAATTATTGACTATGAAAACAGGCACAATTTAGGCACCGTATTTGTGGCACTTGATTTAGCCTTTATCGAGCAAACAATACGTACTGTCGATGAGCAAGATGATGCGAAAATGTGGATGATAGATGATCGAGGTTATATTATTTATCATTCCATACCGTCTCTAATCGGTACCCTTGATAAAGATAAGGTAGATTATCCAATAGCTAATGGTAGTTTTCAATCAGATCAAACATTATATAGTAGCGCCAATAGTGTTAAAAACCGGTGGACCTTTATGCATGCTATTCCCGTGAGTCACTTAACGGAAGAATCTGATTTTGTACGCAATATAACAATCATATCATTCTTCATTATTGTAGTTTTGGCAATAGGCAGTTCGATCATTCTTGCGTGGGGCGTAGCAAAACCAATTCAACGTTTAGCGGGTGAGATGAAGCGAGCGGAAAAAGGAGATTTTGATATCCAGCTCACGAATGAGTCGAATGATGAAGTAGGTATGCTTTCAAAAGCATTCACGAAAATGCTAAGAGAAATTGAGGAATTAATAAATGAAAAGTATGAAATTGAACTGAAGCAAAAGGAAGCAGAGCTATATGCACTTCAGTCGCAGATCAATCCGCATTTTATGTACAATACGTTAGAAAATATCGCCATTATGGTGGAAGAGGATGAAAAAACGAACGTGGTAGAGATGGTCACAAATTTAGGTCGCATGCTGCACTATTCATTGGGCAATAAAGACCAATTCGTTCCCTTATATTTAGAGCTTCAACATATTCAAGATTACCTAGTGATTCAGAAAGCACGCTTTGAAGAAACGTTAGCATATTCGGTCGTAGCTGCACATACATTGCACGACAAAATGACACCAAAATTTATCCTCCAGCCACTGATTGAAAATACATTTGAGCATGCGTACATACCTGGGCAGACGTTAGAAATCAATGTCACGGTTACAGAAGAAGAAAACGTGATGCAGCTTGTCATTCAAGACAATGGTAAAGGAATTAGTACTGAAAAATTAACTTTAATCAAACAGCAGTTAACTGACAATCAGATATTTAAAAAGGATGATAGCTTTGGCTTATCCAATGTAAACGGTAGACTTGTACTCCATTTTGGTAATGAGTATCATCTACGTATTCAAAGTAAAGAGGGCATCGGCACCAAAATTTTCATGCATATACCTATTCTAGATAGAGGAAGTGTTTACAATCATGACAGAGAAAATTAAAGTCATCGTTGTTGACGATGAAAGTCGTCTAAGAAGGGGCATTGAAAAACTAATTACAAGTAACGGTGAAGAATGGGAAATTGTTGGCTCATATGTAACGGGCCAAAGTTGTCTCGATGATGTTATAACACATGACCTTCCATTTGATGTGCTGTTTACCGATGTGAAAATGCCCTTGATGAGTGGTTTGGAATTGTTAACTCGTTTAAATGAAAGGACCTCAAAAGCTTATTATGCAGTGATAATTAGCGGTTACGATGATTTTGAATTTATTCAAAAAGCAATGCGTGAAGGGGCCCTCGACTATTTATTAAAACCGATTGATAGGTTGGAAATGCAAGTGTGTCTCGATAAAATTAAAGCTAAATTCCACAAGAATGAAGTGCTAGCGGAGCCTGAATCGAAGAATGTGTCGATTGAAATCGCGACCCAGTGGATTCATGAGCATTTACATGAACCGTTAACGATTGAGAAAATAGCAGGTAAGGTTTTTATGAACGCCACCTATTTTAGTGAATACTTCAAACGAAAAACTGGCGAAACCGTCTTGGATTACATCACTAAAAAACGAATGGAAAAGGCGATCACCCTGCTCAAAACAACGAATATGAAAATATATGAAATATCACTTGCGACAGGCTACACAGATACAAAATACTTTAGTAAATTATTTAAAAAGCATTACGGCATGTTACCCTCGCAAATTCGTCATGGAGAATAGGCGGAATATGAGGTGTAGTATTGTTAATTGATGTCAAATAGGAAAAGAGATGCCTGAAGCCCTTTTACATTAAGGGTTTTGGGCGTTTTTTTTTTTGCAGTATTAGGCTTTTAATTAGATATGTTCTGATTGATTTTAAATTGAGTAAAAATCATTCACCTATTGTTTTAAGGTTTTTGTAAGGTTGGCATTAATATCACGTAAGATTAGCAAGTTATACTGACTATTATTCAAAATAAAGAACTCAAAGGAGATATATATGAATCCATCCATATCACAAAAGGAAAGAATTATTTCATTAGACATTATACGTGGGCTTGCTCTTTTTGGCATACTTCTTATAAACGTTGGAGCATTTAAAGTTATTATAGAAGGTGACCCCTTACCAGATTACAGTGGGTTTAATGGAATTATTATCCTATTGATAACAATCATAGTTGAAAAAAAATTCTTTTCTATTTTTTCTTTCTTATTTGGAATAGGCTTATATATTTTCGCTTCAAGAGCGGAAAGTCGTGGAGATAAACCTAAATTACGTATGGTACGACGATTACTAGTACTCTTACTTCTTGGAATCGTCCATGTATTTATTTTTTGGGGAACAATTTTACCAATATACGCAATTGTAGGATTGTTTTTAATCCCATTTTACGGTGCGGAAATTACTACAGTAAAGAAATGGTTAGTTAGTTTTGTAACTATTTATGTAGTTTCTTTAATAGTTAAGTTTTTTTTGCCTACTATTATAATAGTCTCATCTATCCTTGATTTCTTTTCTAATGATATTATACTAATCTTTATAATGTTTTTAGCTGGCTTTTTAACCGCTAAAGCAGGGTGGTTATTACAAATAAAAGAATTGTCAAAACAGATTAAATGGATTCAAATTGTAACTTTTGTATTGTTCATTGTTTCCTCTTTATGCATTTGGTACGCTCATCTAAGCGATTATAATAATGAAAAACTAGTTGTTGAATTAGGAGTAATTCCAACAACAATGTTTTACTTATCAACATTATTTTTATTGTTAGAAAATAAGCGTATAGAGAAATTAATGAAACCTATTGCGCGTGTGGGACAAATGGCATTTACAAATTACATTGCACAAAGCATTATAGGAACGATGATTATTTCACTAATTGGCCTTGATGTTGTATCTCCAAAGGATGTTGTATATATCGCAATCCTGATTTTTGTTATCCAAATTATTTTTAGTAATATCTGGTTTAAGTTCTTTCCTATTGGACCATTAGAGAAAGTATGGCGTTATATGACTTATGGAAAGAAGAAATACAATAACAAAGTTTAATTTAGACATACATTATAAATTAGTATTTTAATAGATTTTGCTACAATAAAAAAAGCCACTCAAAATGAAGTGGCATTTTTTTATTGTTACATAACTTTGACTGATTCAATGATGTTAAGCAATTTTAATAGTCCACTAACAGAATATCGTATATATGTTTATTTTGAAGGATTATCCTTAGTATAAGGTTCTTATATACTCTCGTCCTTTCCAATAATCCATTTTTTCTTCAGTTTGTATATCTTTATTGACTACACATTCAGTAAGACTAGTTTTTTCTTCATTGTTTAATTTTATAAGTAAACCGTCTATTCCATTTCCATTAACTTCATCATCACGGTCAACAATACCCTTTATATTTTCGTTATTTTTAACAATTTTGTATTTCACGGCTATTACTCCCTTCCGACAAACCTGATTTACCAGGCGATTTTAAGAGTTCAGTTGAGCAAAGCTTTTCCGTACATTACTAGGTTTTATACTATATTGCCTAAGAATTTTTTTTGGAAAATCCCTGATTTGTCGTTGCCATATTTGCTTGTAAGATCAATTATTCAGCAGTTTGTATTAGCTAACTATTCCGATTCTAAAAGTTATTTTTATCCTCTAAACTACTCATTAACATACATAACGTTTAGAACAATAAAAGGTAGTTCAAGATGAAATCCCAAAACGACTGCTTGCTATTCTATACTATTAATTGCCGACTTTAATGTTCAATATCTCTCACTCCTTATACGAATAATAACAGCCTTGTTTAACTAAATCCTGTCCATCTATGCTTTGTTTAGACACATTTTGTAATTGCAATAAAAGTAAATACACCTCTTGCTATGAAAAATTCTAGAACAAACAAATAGAAGAAAATGCCTTTTTTAATGCAAAGTGAAATGGAATCTATGATGTAAGGCAAATAAAAAGACCATTCAATTGAATGGTCTAACATAAATAATCCAGCCTAAATATTCATCATCTTTAAAACAATTCTTGTTCAGTTGTCAGAAATAGAAACATATGTTCTTTTTGTGGTTAAAAAAAATCCCTTTCAATATTCAGAGGATCAAAAAATATACGATAGCCATTATAGATGGTCGATAAGCCATAGCGCTGTCGATACCTTTCTATAGCGCAATATAAGTATTGTGGGGTTATTTCTAGGTACGTGCAAATGTCTTCTTCAGTTCTTTGATCAGCAACATAGCATTCAATTAGTTTGTCCAAGGAAACAATCTTTTCATAACCCCATCTTCTAGCTGTAAGTTCTAATTTTTGATTGCGGACACTTTCTAAATTCGTAATGTCTCCGTAAGTTGTTTCATAATGCCCAATCTCTTCTGCTAAAACACAATGTTTTTCGTAAAGGCTTAATCGTTTATTCACAATGATTTGATGGTCTACATAAAGTCCAGATAACCCTTTTGGCATTAACAAGGATTCTTTAAATGTTAAGTGCTTATATTGAGACATAAGTGCTTCGTATAACATAAATTCACCTCACTTTTTACGTTGCGATTTTATAAAGTCTATGTAGTTTTTAATAACCTCCATTTCTTCCTCTGTTACATCATCATCTATATGTGCTGCAATGGTTTCAATCGTTTTTTCTTTAATGGATAATTCTTTTTGAGTTTCAAATGAAGGATCAATCCTTGATTTTTCAACGTTTAAGGCAGCAGCCATTTTCTCTACATTGCTAATATTAATGAGCGTTTTACAATTTAAATAATCAGATAGAGTACTTTTTGATATACCAGTTAACTCACTAAGTTTGATTTGATTTAAATCGTTTTTTTTTAGTAACTCTTTAATATTTTTGGCAATCTCCTTTTTGAGAGGTAAATCCCTATCTATCATGCTCATTTCCTCCAATCACCTAAAATAGTTAAATTAATCATAATCGATTACTCCATTATGTGCAATTAAAAATCCGGGAATATTCGGAAATACTATGAAGAAATTGAAATTAATCGTTTTACAATCCGAAAAAATTCGGATAATATACAACTAATAGAAATAATGAAATGGTGGAAGCATACTAACCAAACCTTATTGGAATAATAGATGAAGCTATGCATTTTGTAATCGGCAACTTTTCAAAACACTTATAACAAAATACATTTGGGAGGTAGTAGTATGAAACAATTTAATCGTTTAGCAAATATGGACATTAAAGAAAAAGAGATGCATGAAAAAGAGGATGAAATAATTCATCACAAAGGGAAGCTATTATGCAAAGTATCTCGTAAAGCTAAAGTTGGCGACTATGTTCGTTTCCATAACCTACACCGCTCATATGAAATGAAAGAAAATACAATCAACGGGAAATTGTATAAAGTGTTCAAGCAAGGTGGATATGAAGATGGGGGCGTGTATTTTGATGAGGAGGGTAATGAAAGAGATGTCCTTGGTTGGGAGATAGATCCGATTCCAGATGTATTTGAAGTATGTGGTGTTTATGACCGTGCTCCATACAATGCTTCTGAAACTGCTCAAAATGAACAAGAATCGTTAAGCATAAATAACCTGAAGACGATTGCAAAAAGAGTACAACAACTTCAAGTGGATAGAGTAATCCATCAACAACAAATAATCAATTATTACTTTGGATTTGAAACTGTAAGTATACATCTAACAGAAGATGCTTTTCTGTCTATTTTTACGAGCTACACACATGAAAATTACGATGGACAATATACGAAACTAAGCGCTGTGATGAATGAGGTCGAATTTTTTTGCTTGCAAGAAAAACAGACTTAAATGATATTTCAAATCAGAAAGGTGAAATTTTATTATTTGCGTACAACATTTATTAGATAAATAGATATGAAATTAAACAGATGAATGAACTTGTAAATGAAAACGAAAAATTCAACTCAAAAATCAAGGTTTTTTATTTGCGAAACGTTTTTCTACGTGGAAAAAAAGAGAAGAAATATTTCTTCTCTTTTTTTATTGATGATTTTAAGGGTGGTTCTACATAGCAAATAAGAGACAGGAACAGAGAGGCTTGTCTTTATGAAAGAGAATAAAATTATGCCTATTACTTGGAAGTACACGATGCATGAGTAAAAACTTGTAATGATTTTTATTTGAATCAAGCAATTATCAAGAATTATTGAGGAAGGATCTAATTGATTTCTACTAGCAAGACCCTTACCTCTATAGAAAAAAGATTCAGCGTGTCATGAATGTAGAATGAATTAATTGTTTCACTTTTTTCTACGGTCCATTTTTGACATTTGATATGTTAAAAGATCAATTTGCTTTTGCATCTGTTCTAACTGTCTTGATTGTTCTTTAAGCAAATGTGACTGTATGTTACTCAATCTTTGTTCTTCTTCTAATTCTTGTAACTCTGCCAATGCCGCAATAGTTAATATTGCCTCACCTAGTGTTGTAATAGAAGCACCGATTACATGAAGTTTGGCGGGATGATTTTCTGGTGATTCAAAACCTTTTTCGAAGTGTTGTTTGCGATTAGATTAGGATTATTTTCTTTCATTGTCATGCCTCCCCTTGGCTATTTTATGTTTTTTAAACAAGTCATGAAACTCGTCCATGGATTGTTTATGAAAATGAGGAACTTTAAATTGAGAAATAACGGAAGGTAATAAATCATGTAATGAATACTTGGATATTAGGTATTATTAACCAATTTTTACAAAAGTTTAAATAAGTATTTGATTTAGAACATTTGTTCGTATATTATTGAGTTGTAAGTACTTACTAATAACAAACAAAGGGGATGTTAGAATGGTAAAAATCTTTATTGATCCAGGACATGGTGGGAGCGATCCAGGGGCTATTGGAAATGGAATTCAGGAAAAGGATATTACTTTAAAAATTGGCGCAAAGATTAGAGACATTCTTACGGCAGAATATAATAATGTAACAATTTTAATGTCTCGTACAGGTGACTCGTTTCCAAGTTTAACGGATCGTACGAATGCGGCAAATGCATGGGGTGCAGATTTTTTCTTATCAGTCCACATTAACGCTGGTGGGGGAACTGGTTTTGAAAGTTTTGTATATCCAGGGGTTGGGGTACCCTCTACAACTTATCAAACTAATATTCACACAGAGATTATGAACGTGAATCAGTTAACGGATCGTGGTAAAAAACAATCCAATCTACATGTTTTACGCGAATCGAACATGCCTGCACTTTTAACTGAAAATGGGTTTATTGATAGTGTAAGTGATGCTACAAAGATGAAAAATGAAACGTGGCTTACAAATGTAGCGCGTGGACATGTGTATGGATTAGTTAAGTGCTTTAATCTACCTAAGAAGGACTCTGCGATTTATCATACAGTTATTTCGGGTGATACGGTTTATTCATTGAGTGTAAAATACGGTAGCACAGTTACTCAAATTAAGACGTGGAATAATCTTGATAGTAATTATACAATTTATTTAGGACAAGTATTGAGAGTGAAATAGCAAAAAAATATCATAAAAAGCGCATCCAATAGGGTGTGCTTTTTACCTACTCGGGAAAGGTGGAGACTAAACATTGGAGAAAATAGTAGAGGTCGATCATCTTTTAGATAATCATGAGGGGCGTATAAAACAGTTAGAAGTGAATGACTTAGACAAAGAAAAACGATTGCGTGCAGTGGAGCAATCTTATCTGAAATTAGAAAATACGATACTACAAGAAAATCGAGATACACGTCTGTTATTTCAAAATACTATTCAAAATCAGTGGGAACTTATTAAATCTCGTGACATAGCAGTTGAAAATGATAAAAGTCGAAATTATGATCTAGCTAAGAGTAATTTAGAAAGACGAACAGAATTGGCTATGAAGTTACTCGGTACAGGAGGATTATTATATTTATGCATTCAATCCCTACTTGAGTGGATGTCTAAATGAGAAGTAGTGATGATTTAAGAATTAATAGAAAAACAGATTATAGTGCTAATCATTTTGGCCGTGATGGAGGGAATAAAACGAATAATGAACATAATGAAGAATTTTATGATACTCACTGCGTTAGCTGTGAGTATTTTTGTTTACTACCTAAGAATAATTCATAAACCCCAGCATTGTGGTCGTTATCTGTTAAATATACATAATTTGCCGAATAGTGCTAGTGAGTTGCGTTTAAAGCATTTAGGTTGGGCAAATGAGCAAGAGCGTTTGCAAAAACTTGAACGGTATAAAGCTTTGGATCCCGGGGCTAAGTATGGTGATATTAGGCAATACACTTCTATATTAGATGAAAATCCTAATTTGATTGAGTGGCAAGGTTTGAAAAGGAGTGAACGCAATTTATAACTAAAGTAAACAGAATGTAACAATGGCGAAAAATGAGAATTGACAGGGAAAATACAGCATATACTAGTGGACTAATACGATATTTACAAAACTTTAACATAAGAGAAAAGGGGGATAAGTATGCAAAGTAGGCTTTCTTTATTTGTGAAAGTATTTATGCTAATGGTTAGTTTTTTATTATTTGGCCAGACGATTGATGCTGGTACTCAGGACTTAAATCCATTAAGAGAAGATATTGAAAAGATTGTAAGGGAACAGCTTGACGGAGCAGAAGTGAGTATTTCCGTTCGGCAAAAAAATTCTGGGCATCTGATCTATTCATACCATGGTGGTCAAGTGATCAAACCAGCATCGAATATGAAATTGCTGACCTCAGCAGCTGCTTTAGAAACACTTGGTAATAATTATCAGTTTATAACACAATTGTTTACGAACGGTAAGATTACAAATGGTCTTTTAGAGGGGGATCTGTACATAAGAGGAGAAGGGGATCCGACTTTAATGAAAGAAGATTTGGAGCAGTTTGCAGGGGAATTGAAAGCTAAAGGTGTTCATACAGTGGATGGTCATTTGATCGGTGATGATACTTGGTTTGATAGTGAATTATTAACGCCAGGTATTGTATGGGATGATGAACCGTATTATTACGCTGCTCCGATTACTGCATTAACAACTTCGCCCAATACTGACTATGATACGGGGACTGTTATCGTAGATGTGTCGACAGAGTCAGTTGATACTCCACCTACTATTAAAGTCACACCTTATATTGGTGAAATGGAAATAATTAATAAAGCAAAGACAGTCAAAGAAACTGATGCATACACATTAGATATTACGAGACTATACAAATCCAATCAAATTGTCATTAGTGGAAATTTGCCAATAGGTAAAACGGGGCGAGAGTGGATTACAGTAAAAAATCCGACCATACACACATTATCTTTGTTTCAATCAGTTTTAGAAGAAGCGGGCATCCAATTTATAAGTGGTCATACGCTTAAAGTGATGAAGACGCCTAAAAAAGCTACTTTGCTAGTTGAAAAAAGGTCAATGCCATTAAAAGATATTATGATTCCATATATGAAACTTAGTAATAATGGAATCGCCGATATTTTAGTTAAAACAATGGGGCGAGTTGAGAAGCATGATGGAAGCACTAAAGCGGGTTTAAAAGTTGTAAGATCTTACGGCAAATCATTAAAACTTGATATGAAAACATGGAACTTTGAAGACGGTTCAGGTATGTCCCATAAGAATAGTGTATCTAGCAATGCATTAACGGATATGCTTTACAAAGTTCAAAAAGAGAAAAATTGGTACAAAACTTATTATTCTAGTTTACCTGTAGCTGCAAATGCTGAACGAATGATAGGAGGTTCGTTGCGTAATCGTTTTAAAGACCCATTAACGGCAGGTAAGGTTATTGCCAAAACAGGTTCTCTAAATGGGGTCAATACTTTAAGTGGATATGTGCAAGCAGATAGCGGCAAGTGGTACATTTTTAGTGTTCTTGTACAAAATAAGGAAGACACCATTCCGGTCATTGATAAAATAGTAACTACTATGGCGAAAGAATTATAATAAAATTTAGCACCTTCTAAAGCGTTTTTTATCCTTTAGAAGGTGCTTACGTATGTATTTATTTTTCTCTAGTTTTACTACTAATGAAAAAAACACCTGCATAGAGTATAGATGAGGTGGTTTTTTGAAAAATAATAATAACGATAAGATGGATAAGAAAGAACAGCAACTCCAGCAGTTTGTACGTCAAAACGAAGGGAAAATCATGACGTCAAATGAAGGTGTGAAAATCTCCAATGATGAAGATTCGTTAAAAGCAGGGGACCGAGGTCCAACGCTAATTGAAGATTTTCTTTTCCGTGAAAAAATGGCGCATTTTGATCGAGAGCGAATTCCTGAAAGAGTTGTGCATGCACGTGGATATGGGGCGTATGGTGAATTTGAATTGTATGAGTCACTTGAAGAATTAACAATGGCTAAATTCCTTAATGATACTGCTGTCAAAACGCCATTATTTATACGTTTTTCACAAGTGGCAGGTTCTAAAGGTGTAAATGAAACGAATCGAGATGTCCGTGGTTTTGCTACGAAATTTTATACTGAAGAAGGTAATTTTGATTTAGTCGGCAACAATATTCCTGTGTTTTTCATTCAGGATAGTATTAAGTTCCCGGATTTAATCCACGCAGTTAAACCGGAGCCTAATAATGAGATTCCTCAAGGGCAAACAGCGCATGATACATTCTGGGATTTCATAGCAAATAATCAGGAGTCAGCTCATATGGCAATGTGGATTATGAGTGATAGAACCATTCCAAGAAGTTTCCGAATGATGCAAGGTTTTGGAGTTCATACATTTCGATTCGTCAATAAGCATGGCAAATCCCATTTTGTGAAATTTCATATAAAGCCCGTACTAGGCTTACGGTCACTCATTTGGGATGAGGCGCAGAAGTTAGGTGGGGCTGATGCAGATTACCATAGAAGAGATCTATGGGAAAATATAGAAAATGGAAATTATGCAGAATATGAACTTGGTATTCAAGTGCTAGAAGAGGCAGATGAATTTAAATTTGACTTTGATATATTAGACTCTACTAAATTATGGCCTGAAGAAGATATACCAGTTAGAATGATTGGGAAAATTACCTTAAATCGAAATGTTGATAATGTATTTGCTGAAACTGAGCAAGTCGCATTGCATCCTGGAAATATTGTTCGAGGTATTGATTTTACGAATGATCCACTTCTACAAGGCCGACTATTTTCTTATTCGGATACTCAGTTGTATCGCGTAGGTACGAATCATCAAGAATTGCCGATTAATCGCCCTGTTTGTCCTTTTCATAATAATCAACGTGATGGAGCTTCTCGCTACATCATCGACAAAGATCGAATTGCTTACCATAAAAACTCATTAGCAGATAATACACCATACACAGTGCCAGGTTCAAAAGGGGGCTTTGTCACATATCCTTCTTTGGTAGATGGGAGAAAAGTAAGAGAAACAGCAGAAAGTTTTGAAGATCACTTTTCGCAAGCGCGCTTGTTTTGGAATAGCATGTCACCAGTAGAAAAAGACCATATTATGCAAGCTTTTAGCTTTGAATTAGGAAAGGTGCAAAATATTTCCGTAAGGCAACAAGTAGTGAATATGCTAGGTCATATTAGTACAGAATTAGCAACAGTAGTTGCTACTGCATTAGGTGTTGAGGTTCCGAAAGTGCCAGAATCTCAGGTGAAAAAGTCATCTCCAGCTTTAAGTCTATTTAATACTAAACATTCACCAAAAACGCTAAAAGTGGGTGTTATTTTAGAAAGTGGTTTTAATGGTAGGGAAACTAATTATTTATTAGAACAGTGGAAAAAAGTCGGACTCCAACCTGTCATTGTTCATGATGAATTAGGTGTAGTGAAAGGTACTGACGGCATAGAATTAAAAGTAGACCAAAGTTTTCTAACGGGTTCACCTTTACTTTATGACGGGCTTTATGTAGGTGTAAGTCCAAATGCAAATGAAAATTTCCTATGGAAAACAAAGTCCTTTTTAATAGATACGTATAATCATTTCAAACCAATTGGTGCTTCTGAAGCGGCTGCGCCAATTTTAGAGTCGATTGGAATTTTAGGGAAGCCAGGTGTATTAGTAGATCAAAATCCGCAAACTTTTTCGAAGGAATTTATAGATGCAATGACCATTCAACGTTTCTGGCAACGTGTATGAAATGAATAGGGAAAGATTCCAGGGAACCCTCAATTTAAAGGGTTCTTTTTTGTATAGGCATTTGTCACGCATTTTTGTTATTTGCATAAAATACGATGAGACGAATCATTTAATGAAAAGAGGTTTTTAATCAATGTCTATTTCTTACATGGATTTTACACAACCGAATGTAGAATTCTTTTTTGATTTAAATAAAAACAGATTATTTACGCGTAATAATGAAAATTTTATTAATAGTCTAGGTAGAAATAATTTAAATACGCTAGGGAATGTATCGCTTTTTGATATATTTTTAAGTAAAGATCGTATTATTGAACCGCATTATCATCAAAATGCTTCGGAGTTAGTATATTGTATTTCAGGATCTGCAGTCGTTTCTTTGATTAACCCATTTACTAATAAAGTGTCACATATACCGATTACCCCTGGGCAAGTTGCGAACATACCTCAAGGTTGGTGGCATTGGGAAATAGCGACAAAAGAAAAAACGCATTTACTTGCTATTTTTGATGCCCCGTATCCAGAATCTATATTAGGGTCGGATCTCCTTACAAAAACACCTACTGAAGTACTTGCTTATGCTTATTGTTTAGATCCTAACCAATTGAAAAAAACGCTTGCACCTTTAAATAATGAAACAATACTCATTGGCCCAACTGACAATTGTTTGAAACAGCCAAAGAACACCAACATAGAACAACCTAGCATACCTATGACAAACTATCATCCATATTATAACGCTGTACAGAATCCTTATTATTATGGAGGAGGGCATTGATCATACTTTGCATGTTGTTCGTATATAGGGCTAGAAGTTTTTTGATGAATATGATGAATAAAGGACAACATCGAAAAAAAGTAAAGTTAACTAGGTCGATAAATAAGGTTCCTTTGTGTCTTTTTTAGAATCTCTTCTTAATGAATCGATGAGCCTAACGAAAAACTGGGTCATACAAGAAAAAGTCAAAAAGACCGTCATCCAAATGGATAACGGTCCTATTATTATTTGAATAGATTAATGGTAGTGATAATGATTGGTATTGCAAAAACATCAATTAAAAATGCGCCAACGATTGGTACGATTAAAAATGCTTTACGAGATGGTCCGAAACGGTTTACAACAGCTGACATGTTAGCCATTGCATTTGGTGTTGCACCTAATCCGTGTCCAGCAAAACCAGCAACCATTACAGCAGCGTCGTAGTTTTTTCCAAGGATACGGAATAACACGAAGATACTAAATACGACGATAAATAATACTTGAACAAATACGATGGCAAATAATGGTAATGCTAAATCTGCGATTTCCCAAAGTTTAATACTCATTAATGCCATTGATAGGAAGATACCTAATGTCACGTCACCAATTAAGTTAACACTCTTCATATGAACTGAATGTGGTTTAATTTTATCTAAAACATTTCGTACAATGACAGCAGTAAACATAGCACCTACATATCCTGGAAGAACAAATCCTGTAGCTTCTGAGAATAATGTGCCTAAATATGTACCAACCGCCATACAGAATGTAATGATAAACACTTGGAATAGAAAAGATTCAGAAGTAATTGGATAGTCATCATCCTCGTGGCTAGCAACTTCCTCTTCTTCTGCAGGTTTCAAGTCGTGTTTAGTGATTAAATATTTAACAATCGGACCACCAATAAGACCGCCTGCTACAAGACCACATGTTGCAGCCGCAGCGCCAATTGTCATCGCTGAGGAAATTCCGAGATCCTCTAATGTTTGTCCGAACGCAGCGGCAGAACCATGTCCACCTTCCATTGATACAGCTCCAGCCATCATGCCAATTAGAGGGTCGATGCCAAATAATGATGCAAGTGAGACACCGATTACATTTTGCATAAGTGCTAAAAAGCCACAAGCTAGCCAATAAATGATTAGTAATTTCCCGCCAAGCTTTACTAATTTAAAACTTGCCCCTAAACCAACAGTCGTGAAAAAAGTAATCATAAACAAACTTTGTAAAGAGGTATCTAATGAAATTTCTAAAGTGCCCGTTGCTTGTAAAATAGTCGCAAGTGCTGCGAATATTAAGCCCCCAACAACCGGTGCTGGAATACAAAAACGCTGTAAAACCCCTATTTTTTTAATGATAAAGCTACCTAAAGTTAATAGAGCAACCGCTAAAAAGACGGTTGTTATTTGATTGATTTCTAACATCTACCATACCCCTTTATAAAAGAAACTATTGCTTCGTTGACGAAATATGCCCCTAATTTTGTCGTTCTTCCCCCTTCGTCTAACGATGGATTCACTTCACAAATATCAAATGACACCGTTTTGTCATCACTTGTCACAAATTGAATAATAGAACGTACAATTTGTGGAGATAAGCCAAACGGAGAAGGTGCACTAACACCAGGTGCAAATGCAGCGTTCAATACATCTGTACAAAGTGTTAGCAACACTGCGTCATGGTTATCGATAAATTCTTGTAACTCGCTTTTATAAAGTTGAGATGAATCAGTAATTAGCTCATCTTCATAGATGTAGTGAACACCAAGTTCATCTGCTTTTTCGAATAATTCCATTGTATTGCCATAACGTTGAATACCAAGTACAAAATAGCTAGCATTCATATCTTTTTCTAAAATTTGACGGAACATCGTACCAGATGATGGCTCAATTTCATATGAGCGCAAGTCAAAATGCGCATCAATATTGATTATGCCGAGTTTTTTATCCGGTCCAATCGCTTCTCTAATTCCTAAGTAATGGCCATATAGAGTTTCGTGACCTCCTCCGAGCACGATACACTTAGATTTAGAATTTAAAATTTTAGTAACAGCTTTACCTAGTTCAATTTGAGCTTCTTCAAGATACGAACCTTTACATGCTATATTTCCAGCGTCCTGTAATTTACTTTCAGAAGGCAGTATCCAAGGCAAACTTGATAATGAGGATCTTATAGCATTAGGAGCAGCAGCTGCGCCAAGACGTCCTTGATTTCTTCTAACGCCTTCTTCACATTCAAAGCCAATAATGGTTGAAGTGGAAGTTGTACTTTCCTTGATTTCTTGAATATTAATTGGTTCGACTGCTTGATGGTATCGAAAACTCACTCGATTTGTCGGATGGTCTATACGACCTTGCCATTGTTCTTTAGTAATCATTGTATACATATATTTCACCTCAACGTTTAGAATAATTAAAATTGATTGTAAATTCATTATATATTTCATTAATTATAATTTCTAATATATAATTATTATAAAATAATAGTTAAAAACTATAAGTGGAGAGAGATAATAATTATGGATTTAAAAAGATTATATTATTTCATCACAATTGTGAATAATAAAAGTTACTCTAAAGCAGCTGAAAAACTACATATATCGCAACCTTCCTTAAGCAATGCAGTAAAGAAGCTAGAACATGAAGTTGGAGCACCTTTACTTGAAAGAAGTACTCGAAAATTTGTATTAACGGATGCAGGTGAATTGCTATATACGAGAGCAACTATCATGTTATCTCAAATGGATATTATGAATAAAGAAATGAAGGAAGTAATAGTTGGAGGAAAAGGTGAAATTGTACTTGGTATAATTGAATCACTTAAGACTTGGCTACCTAATTTGATCTATACCTATAAACAAAGTTACCCGGCTATGGTATTTAAGCTTTTTGATGTACTAAGCGTAGAGCATGTTAAACACTCTCTTCAAACATATAAATCACATGCAATCATTACGAATCAATTGATTTATGAGGAGGATATAGAATCGATTCCACTTTATAAGGAACGATTAGTAGCTGTGTTGCCTCAAGGACATCCACTAACAAAAAAAGCTAGTTTGAGCTTAGCTGATTTAGAGCAGGAATCATTCATTATTAGTACAGAAGGTTTTCAAACACGAATAGATATTATAAATGCCTTTAAAGTTGGGCAATTAAACTTAAACATTCAATTTGAGATAGAGCGTTTTGAAACAGCAGTTTCTTTAGTGAGAAATAATTTAGGGGTTACAATTGTCCCTGAAAATTATGTTATGGAGCCAATCGACAAAACAGTTGTCCAAAGACCGATTGATCATCCTTCCCTTGAAAGAACAGTCTATCTAGCATATATGAAAAATCGTCATCTTCCAGTAGCGATACAACACTTTTTACAGTCAGTTGAGCAGCATTTTCCAGCCAATTAACCTGTGTAGTATATTTTGGAAGGTGACTTCGATTATATACGATAGAAGACGGTTATAATGGGAGAAAGTCGCCTTTGTTACTATGTGAGATATAGAGTTTCTACCTATATAAATATTGGAAGTAAAATCCTTTTTATTGAACTTGTTGCTTTGAACTTCCACTATCTAAGAGGGAATATGGGTGTGTAAAATGTTTTTGTGTATATGCAAAATATGATAAAATAGAGTGGGAGAGTGAGCACACATGCGAAAAAAACGACACAATATTCTAAAACAAGATAATGTCATTGTGTTTCCTGGAGCTATTAATAAACTAATAGCTGATGGGCATCACTATGCAGAGCATTATCAATATGACTTAGCTGTGCAAGCTCTTAGTGAAGCATTGCAGTATACTGAAGGCGATGAAAGTACGCTTAGTGTATATGCTTTCTCCTTATATGAAATACGAAATTTTGAAAAAGCGAAAGAGGCATGTGAGAAATTACTCGCGATAGGTCCTCATAAATACATAGAAGCGATGGAGTTATATCTCACTGTCTGCATGGAATTGAAAGAGTTCAATCAGGTAGAGGAATTAATCAGATCATTACTTGAAGAACAAGTCATTCCAGAGGAATCAATTCCTAAGTTTATTCGCTTGCAAGAACTTAATGCTCGTATAGCAGAGAATCTTATTCAGGCAGATGAGCCGGTAGTCGATCAGGAGATTGATAGTACAGCGTTACAACCAGATCATTTTTTCTCTTTATCTTATATGAAACAGTTTCAATTATTGCAGAGTATTCGACATGTTAATATTCGTCATATAAAAGAGGAAATTGTAGCCATTATCGAAGATGACCGAATCCACCCCTTACTTCAAAGTGAGGCATTGTTATTGCTAGTAAATCAACAAGTTGATACAACGGTGAAGGTTACAAAATTCAATGTTCTGTGTACGGTTAATCCTGTCGAGTTAGCAGAACCATCTGCCTTACCTGTTACAGAAGCGGTCTTGGCAATTGTTGAAGATGAGCTACAGCAAGAACCATCGGCATTAGATATGGTACAATATTTGATACAACGACATATTGTCGTAACTTATCCATTTGAATGGTTCGATTATGAAGCACGGGAAATAGCGGATGGCTACGTTGACTTTGTACATGCAATGTTCGGAGAAGTAAAGGAAACTGATTACGACTTGATGGACTTTTTCCACAAGCTTGAGCAACTTTCTGAACTGCCTGACGTATGAAATAAGTTGAAAGTATAGCTATCTATGATATACTAAAATGGTTGTCAAAATCGTAAAAACGAATGAATTGTCTAACATTTGAAATTATTTTTGGAGGTAGAATAAATGTCAGTGAAATGGGAAAAACAAGAAGGTAATACTGGATTATTAACAGTAGAAGTATCTGCTGAAAAAGTAAACGAAGCTTTAGATCAAGCTTTCAAAAAAGTAGTAAAACAAATTAACGTACCGGGCTTCCGTAAAGGTAAAATGCCTCGTCAAATGTTCGAACAACGTTTTGGTGTTGAATCATTATACCAAGATGCATTAGAAATCTTAGTAAATGGTAACTATCCATTAGCTCTTGATGAAGCTGGAGTAGAACCAGTTGATCAACCAGAAATCGACTTCGAAGCTATTAATAAAAACGAAGCGTTCACGTTCACAGCGAAAGTAACTGTTCGCCCAGAAGTAACTCTTGGTGACTACAAAGGTTTAGAAGTGACTAAACAAGACACTGCTGTAACTGATGAAGAAATTGAAGCTCAATTAAAAGAACAACAAGAACGTCTAGCTGAGCTAGTTGTTAAAGAAGATCAAGCAATCGTAACTGGCGATACTGCTGTTATCGATTTCGAAGGTTTCGTTGATGGCGAAGCATTCGAAGGCGGAAAAGGCGACAACTACTCACTTGAAATCGGTTCTGGTTCATTCATCCCAGGATTCGAAGAACAATTAGTAGGTGCAAAAACTGGCGAAGCTAAAGAAGTTGAAGTAACTTTCCCAGAAGAATACCATGCAGCTGAATTAGCTGGTAAAAAAGCTACTTTCAAAGTAACTATTAATGAAGTTAAAGGTAAAGAACTTCCTGAGCTAAACGATGATCTTGCAAAAGAAATCGATAGCGAAGTTGAAGGTTTAGATGCTCTACGTACTAAACTAAAAGAAAAAACTGCAGCTGAAAAAGCAACTGCTTCTGAAACAGCTTTACGTGATGAATTAGTAGAAAAAGCAGCAACTAACGCTTCTATGGATATTCCAGAAGCTATGATTAACACTGAAATTGATCGTATGATGCAAGAATTCACTCAACGCCTTCAAATGCAAGGTATGAATCTTGATCTTTACTACCAATTCTCAGGACAAGACGAAGCAGCTCTTCGTGGACAAATGAAAACTGACGCTGAAAGCCGCGTTCGTGTATCATTAGTTTTAGAAGCAATTGCTGAAGCAGAGAAAATCGAAGTAACTGAAGAAGATTTAACTGCTGAATTAGAAAAAATGTCTGCACAATTCGGTATGGATGCAGAACAAATTAAAACTGCTTTAGGTGGTACTCATGTTTTAGAACACGATATCAAAATCCAAAAAACAGTTGAGTTCCTAGCTGAAAACGCAAAAATTACTGAGTAATATTTAAATAGCATCATGAATTGATAGGACAAGGTACGTGGTTTTTAGCGTACCTTGTTTTATCACATACATAATTAGCACTTTGTAATACATAGAGAGAATTATAAAGCAAAGTGTTACAAGCTATACAAAATCATTATATTTGATAATGTTAACGTAATCTTGTAACATTATTGCTTGAATAGGGGTGAAATAATTGTTCAAATTTAATGACGAAAAAGGCAACTTAAAATGCTCATTCTGTGGCAAACCACAAGAACAAGTTCGTAAACTGGTTGCAGGACCAGGTGTATATATTTGTGATGAATGTATCGAGTTGTGTTCTGAAATCGTAGTTGAAGAACTAGGTACAGAAGAAGAAGTAGAATTAAAAGATATTCCGAAACCGAAAGAGATACTTGCAATTTTGGATGATTATGTCATCGGTCAAGAGCGTGCGAAAAAAGCCCTATCTGTTGCAGTGTATAATCACTATAAACGTGTAAACTCAAACAGTGTAATTGACGATGTAGAACTTTCAAAATCTAATATCGTGTTAATCGGCCCAACTGGTAGTGGTAAAACATTACTAGCCCAAACATTAGCGCGTATTATTGATGTACCGTTTGCTATTGCAGATGCTACATCCTTAACAGAAGCTGGTTATGTTGGTGAGGATGTAGAGAATATTCTACTTAAACTGATTCAATCTGCTGATTACGATATCGAACGTGCTGAAAAAGGGATTATTTATATTGATGAAATCGATAAAGTAGCCCGTAAATCAGAAAATCCATCGATTACACGTGATGTATCTGGTGAAGGTGTACAACAAGCGCTTCTGAAAATTTTAGAAGGCACAGTTGCTAGCGTTCCTCCTCAAGGTGGACGTAAACACCCACATCAAGAATTTATCCAAATCGATACAACTAATATTCTATTCATCGTTGGTGGAGCATTCGACGGAATTGAATCTATTATTAAGCGTCGTTTAGGTCAAAAAGTAATTGGCTTCGGTTCGAATGGTAAGAAAGACGAACTTGAAGATAATAACTTGATGAAATATTTAATCCCAGAAGATCTATTAAAATTCGGATTAATTCCTGAATTTATTGGTCGTCTTCCGGTTTTAGCAAGTCTTGAACAACTAGATGCGGAAACACTTGTTCAAATTTTAACTGAGCCTAAAAACGCGCTTTCTAAGCAATATCAAAAAATGCTAGCTCTTGATGACGTTGAACTTGAATTCAATCAAGATGCATTATTGGAAATTGCTAAAGAAGCAATCGAACGCAAAACAGGTGCTCGTGGTTTACGCTCAATTATTGAAAACATTATGTTAGATGTTATGTTTGAACTACCTTCTCGCGATGATATTGCAAAATGTATCATTACGAAAGAAACGATTACAGAAAAAGCTCGTCCAAAACTTTTACTTGAAGATGGAACTGAGTTAAAATCAGACAGCGAAAAAACATCTGCTTAATAACTGATTGAAAAGCTGGCTTCGAAAAAGTGCCAATCAGCACTACTCGAAAGCTGGCTTTTTTTAAAATTAATTTCAGTCGATAAACACTTATGAAGAGTGAAATTGAAATGGTAATCATTTCTGTAATTAATAATGTTTGATTTGCGGGTAAATCGGACAAAATCTAATGGAGGTGATCACCCGCATGACTGAAGTAAAAAGAACAAAAAATATCCCATTATTACCCTTAAGAGGTTTACTAGTTTATCCCACGATGGTATTACATATCGATGTAGGTCGAGAGCGCTCTGTTGCAGCTCTTGAACATGCAATGCTGGAAGATAATCTTATTTTCTTAGTCACTCAAAAAGAGATGAGCATTGAAAATCCTACGCTGGATGATTTATATACAGTCGGGACAGTCGCATATGTAAAACAAATGCTAAAGTTACCCAATGGAACAATTCGTGTTCTAGTTGAAGGTCTAAATCGTGCGAAAGTCGTTGATTATCGTGATGGAGAAGAATTTGCAGTTGTAGAAATTGAAAACTTTGAAGATTCAAAAACTGTAGATGCTGAAACAGAAGCCTTAATGCGTACTCTTTTAACTTATTTTGAAAAGTACTCGAAAGCTTCGAGTAAAGTAACAACAGAAACATATGATACTGTTGCTGATATTGAAGAACCAGGACGCTTTGCAGATATGGTTGCTTCTTATTTGCCGTTGAAAATTAATGGCAAACAAGAGATTCTTAAAATCATCGACGTAAAGGAGCGTTTGGAAATATTAATCCAACGTTTACATGATGAGCAAGAAGTATTGAATCTTGAGAAAAAGATTGGCTCTAAAGTAAAACGTGCAATGGAAAAAGCGCAAAAGGAATTCTATTTACGTGAACAAATGAAGGCTATTCAAACGGAACTTGGTGATCGTGAAGGCAAAACAGGTGAAGTATCTGAATTGAAAAAGAAAATTCAAGAATCAGGAATGCCTGAATCTACATTAAAAGCTGCGTATAAAGAATTGGATAGATACGAAAAATTGCCTGCAGCAGCAGCTGAAAGTGGCGTTATCCGTAGTTATATTGATTGGCTTGTTGCTTTACCATGGAAGGAAAAAACCGAAGATAGACATGATATTAAAATGGCAGAAAAAGTTTTAAATCGTGATCATGAAGGACTTGATAAAGTCAAAGAACGTATTCTTGAGTATTTATCAGTTCGACAATTAAAACAATCTTTACGTGGTCCTATTTTATGTTTGGCGGGACCTCCTGGAGTAGGTAAAACTTCTTTGGCAAAATCGATTGCAGAAGCTTTAAATCGTAAATTTGTCCGTATTTCACTTGGTGGTGTACGTGATGAGTCTGAAATTCGTGGGCACAGAAGAACTTACGTGGGTGCGATGCCAGGACGTATCATACAAGGTATGAAAAAGGCCGGTACAGTAAACCCTGTATTTTTACTTGATGAAATCGATAAGATGTCGAATGATTTCCGAGGAGATCCTTCAGCCGCTATGCTTGAAGTATTAGACCCAGAACAAAACAATTCATTTAGTGATCATTACATTGAAGAAACTTATGATTTATCAAATGTATTATTTGTTGCGACAGCAAATGATTTAAGTACGATTCCTGGTCCATTGCTTGATCGTATGGAGATTATAACTATCGCAGGTTATACAGAGCAAGAAAAGCATGAAATTTCGAAAAAACATCTTATTCCGAAACAACTGAAAGAGCATGGTATGTCAAAGACACAATTGCAAATTCGCGATGATGCTATTATTGATCTAATTCGATATTATACTCGCGAAGCAGGTGTTCGAGGATTAGAACGTCAAATTGCAACATTATGCCGTAAAGCAGCAATGCAAATTGTTGCGGGTGATAAAAAACGTGTGGTAATGGCGGCTAAGAATCTTGAAGATATTCTTGGGAAACATCGTTTCCATTACGGCCAAGCTGAAACAGAAAATCAAATAGGTGTGGCGACTGGGTTAGCGTATACAACAGTTGGTGGTGATACTTTACAGATTGAAGTGTCATTAACACCTGGTAAAGGCAAATTGCAGTTAACTGGTAAACTTGGAGACGTGATGAAGGAATCTGCTCAAACGGCTTTATCTTATGTCCGTTCAAAATCAGAGGACCTTAATATTGACCCGGAATTTTTTGACAAACATGATATTCACATTCATGTACCAGAAGGAGCCGTACCAAAAGATGGTCCATCAGCGGGGATTACAATGGTTACAGCTATAACTTCTGCAATAACGAAACGTCCAATCCGACGAGAAATTGGGATGACCGGTGAAGTGACGTTGCGTGGACGAGTATTACCAATTGGTGGTTTGAAAGAAAAAACGTTAGGGGCGCATCGTGCAGGCTTAACGACAATTATTTTACCGAAAGACAATGAACGCGATATTGATGATATACCAGATAGTGTTCGTGAACAGCTTTCATTTAAGATAGTGTCAAACGCAGATGAAGTACTGGAAATAGCGTTAGACGGAGGAGAAATATGAAAGTTAATAATGTAGAGATGGTCATTAGTGCAGTACGACCAGCACAATATCCAGAGGATGGTCTGCCAGAGTTCGCTTTGGCAGGACGTTCAAATGTAGGTAAGTCATCTTTTATCAATCGAATGATTGGACGTAAAAGTATGGCGCGTATTTCATCTAAACCAGGAAAAACTCAAACACTAAATTTTTATAAAATTGAAGAGCAATTGTTCTTTGTGGATGTTCCAGGTTATGGTTATGCGAAAGTTTCAAAATCTGAGCGTGAAGCTTGGGGACGAATGATCGAACAATATTTCACAAGCAGATCTCTATTAAAAGCGGTTGTGTTAATTGTGGATATTCGTCATAAACCAACAGTTGATGACTGTATGATGTATGATTTCTTGAAGCATTACAATATCCCATGTATCGTCGTTGCAACGAAAGCGGATAAAATTGTAAAAGGTAAATGGGAAAAGCATAAAAAAGTCGTGAAAGATGTATTGGACATGGATCCAAATGATCCGCTTATCTTATTTTCTTCTGAAAAAAGCATGGGTATGGACCAAGCTTGGGCAGAAATCGAAAAAAGAATGTAACAGTTTAATAGGAAGAGCGCGAGTGATAGTTGCTTGCGCTCTTTTGTTATGTAGTGAATAGTTATGTGCTCGTTTGGGGAAAATAATATATAAAGCAATAAGGTTGTTGTTCGACAAATTTTTTGATACACTTACATTATAATTATTCTAAATAAGACGCGTGCTATTATCATTCATATACCGTTCACAATTAAAACTAGCTGTGACGGACATTTATGCTATAATAGAAATCGTGAATTAGATGAACGTGAGAGGTGTATGATTTCATGCATACCATCGTAGTAGGCTTGAATTATAAGACAGCTCCAGTAGAGATTCGTGAAAAATTCTCATTTATTGAGAGTGAAATACCGAATGCTATGAGAGCTCTTCAAAGTGAAAAAAGCATATTAGAGAACGTAATTGTATCTACATGTAACCGAACAGAAGTGTATGCTGTTGTCGATCAATTGCATACCGGACGACACTATATAAAACAATTCCTGGCAGATTGGTTTAAAGTTCCTGTTGAAACTTTTTCTGCTCATTTATATATTCGTGAAGATGAACAGTCGATGGAGCATTTGTTCCGCGTAACTGCAGGGATAGATTCAATGGTACTTGGAGAAACGCAAATCCTTGGACAAGTGCGTACAAGCTTCTTGAATGGGCAAGAAATCGGTGCAACTGGTACTGTTTACAATAAACTATTTAAGCAAGCTATTACATTTGCAAAACGCGCGCATGGTGAAACAGCTATCGGCGAAAATGCAGTGTCTGTTTCTTATGCGGCAGTAGAACTTGCTAAGAAAATCTTCGGCTCATTACAACAAAAACATGTTGCTATTTTAGGCGCAGGTAAAATGGGTGAGTTAGCTACTCAAAATTTGTATGGTAGTGGTGTTGGTAAAGTAACGGTGATTAACCGTACATTTGAGAAGGCGGAATTACTTGCCTCTAAATTTGAAGGAACAGCAAAATCAATGCAAGAGCTACAATGCACACTTCTTGAAGCTGATATTTTAATCAGTTCAACTGGTGCGACAGACTATGTTATTGATTTTGAATTAATGCAATTTGTAGAACGTTTAAGAAAAGGAAAACCATTATTTATGGTAGATATCGCTGTACCTCGTGACTTAGATCCGCGTATTGGCGATTTACCAAATGTTTTCCTATATGATATTGATGATTTACAAGGCATAGTTGAGGCGAACCTAGCTGAGCGTGAACGTGCTGCTAAGCAAATTTCGTCAATGATTGACACTGAAATTCATGAATTCCAAGACTGGTTATCAACACTTGGTGTTGTACCTGTAATTGCTGCGCTTCGTAAAAAAGCAGCAACAATTCAAGAGGAAACAATGCAAAGTATTGAAAACAAAATGCCTGATTTAACAGAACGTGAGAAAAAAGTGTTAAGTAAACATACGAAATCAATTATCAATCAATTATTAAAAGAACCAATTTTGCAAGCTAAGGAAATGGCTAGTTCAGCAAAAGCAAATGAACAATTACAGCTTTTCCAACAAATTTTCGGAATTGAGAATGATGTGCAAGATGAAGTGAAAAAACACCAATTAGAAGAAAAAAATCGAATGCAAAAAATAGCAGAAGAAGCACAATCTTCTAGTCCTGGATTATCATATTAATGAAATTTGTTTAGGAGGCGTTTTCGTATCTGTATGGTAAACTAATAGATGCGAAATCGTCTTTTTTTCGAGATAAAGTTAAAAATAAAGGAGTAAGTTATGGCTGATTTGACGATGACAAGACTACATGAAGCGATGGTCGTCTTATATGCAATCAGTCTTGTATTCTATTTTATAGATTATTTAAATAAGGATGCAAAAGCTCACCGTGTTGCATTTTGGCTACTTTCCATCGTATGGATTTTACAATCAGTTTTTTTAGTAATGTATATAGTGGAGACACATCGTTTCCCTATACTATCGTTGTTTGAAGGAATCTATCTATACGCTTGGTTATTAATAACCATTTCGATTCTTTTACATTGCGTATATCGAGTAGATTTACCAGTATTCTTCATCAACGTAATTGGATTCATCTTCATGACGATACATACATTTGCACCATCGCAAATTACACAGTCGCCAGTAGGTGAGGCACTAAGCTCTGAGCTTTTATTTATCCATATTACGTTTGCAATACTTTCGTACGTGGCATTCTCACTATCGTTTGTTTTTTCGACATTATATTTGATTTTATATAATGTATTAAAGAAAAAGAAATGGACTAAGCAATGGACGAGACTTCCATCATTACAGCAAACTGAGCAAGGAATGACGGCTTCATTATTAACGGGTATACCGTTATTATTAATAAGTTTAATTTTAGGACTACAATGGGCATATTTAACATTAGATAACATATCTGTATTTGATGTGAAAATTGTTGGTTCATTTGTTTCGTTGTTAATATATTGTTTCATCATTTATGGAAATCGAAAAAGGAGATTACATTCGACAAGTTATGCGTGGGCTCATGTGTATGCATTTCTATTTGTAATCATTAACTTCTTTTTAGGAAGTAAGTTATCTGATTTTCATCTCTGGTATTAATAGAAAGGTTGGATTATTGTGAGAAAAATAGTAGTAGGTTCAAGAAGAAGTAAACTGGCTTTAACGCAAACTAATTGGTTTATCAATCAAATGAAACAGGCGGGTGCTCCGTTTGAATTTGAAGTCAAAGAAATCGTGACTAAAGGTGACCAAATTTTAGATGTCCAACTTTCTAAAGTCGGCGGTAAAGGACTTTTTGTAAAAGAAATCGAACAAGAACTCTTTGATAAAGGAATTGATTTTGCTGTCCATAGTATGAAGGACATGCCTGCAGTTCTGCCCGAAGGTCTTGTAATCGGCTGTATCCCTCCACGTGAAGATGCACGTGATGCTTTCATTTCAAAAGGTCATGTGAAATTTGCTGATCTACCAAAAGGTGCTGTTGTTGGAACAAGTAGCTTACGCCGCAGTGCACAATTATTAGTCCAACGTCCAGATATCGAAATCAAATGGATTCGTGGAAACGTAGATACGCGTTTAGCGAAACTTGAAACGGGCGAATATGATGCGATTATTTTAGCAGCAGCAGGTCTTAAACGACTAGGCTGGAGTCAAGATGTCGTAACAGAATACTTATCTGCTGAAATGTGTATCCCTGCTGTTGGGCAAGGTTCTCTTGGTATTGAGTGTCGTAGTGATGATGCTGAATTATTAGCCGAGCTTGCTAAATTAACAGACAAAGCAACTTGGGAAGAAGCACATGCAGAGCGCGCATATCTTGCAGCAATGGATGGCGGTTGCCAAGTACCAATCGCAGGTTACGCAAAATATGATGGAAAACAAATTGAACTAACAGGTTTAGTAGCAGCCCCAGATGCGTCTGTTATTTATAAAGAAACAGTGACAATGGAAGATGCTAAAGCAGCTGGTGAAGAAGTTGCTCGTATTTTAACAGAGCAAGGAGCCTTTGATTTAATTCAAAAAGTAAAGGCTGAGCAAGATGCTGAATGATTTATCTCTTAATGGAGACAAAATCGTATTAACAGGCACACATGTTACAGCAGCTGTGAAAAAGCAAATTGAACAATTAGGCGGTCAGGCTATACACCTACCGCTTATTACTGTTAATGAGATTAAAAGTGACATGGACCGACAACGACTTGAAAAAAGTAAGCAGTATGATTGGCTTATTTTCACAAGTCAAAATGCGGTCCTTGCTTTTATAAGTAAAATACAGCGTTTTCATTTCCAGGCATCTGAGTGGTCATGTAAAGTGGCTGCTGTTGGTACAAAAACAGCCGAAGCTCTTGAAGAAATAGGTTTTGAGATTAAATTTATGCCATCAACTTTTAGTGCAGATGTATTTGTACAAGAGTTTCCTACAATTGCAGGAGACAATGTATCCTGTCAATTTTTTAAGGGTTCGATGGCAAAGGATACTATAGTAAAAGGTTTATCTTGTCATGTCGATGAATGGACTGTCTATGAAACCGTTCAAACGACAGAACATACTACAGAACTGCTAACACTTTTAAAAGAATCGACAAATGTAAGTATTGCCTTTGCAAGTCCATCTGCAGTAGAGGTTTTTTCTGAGCATGTAGCAAAGGTAATCGGTTGGCATTCATTTATGGTTCTATCCATTGGACATATCACGGAGCGAGCGCTAATTAAGGCGGGAGCTAAAGTTGATATAATGCCACCGACCTATACAATGAAAGCTTTGATTCAAGAGTTAGCTAATAGAAAGGAACATCTAAAATGAAAGATTTAACATTTAAAAGACACAGACGTTTACGTCAATCTGCTACTATGCGTTCAATGGTAAAAGAAACATATTTGCATAAAGAAGATTTCATCTATCCCATTTTCGTCATGGATGGCGAAAATATTAAAAATGAAGTATCTTCTATGCCAGGCGTTTTCCAATTTTCAATTGATCGTTTAGGTGAGGAAATGGATGAAGTAGTATCACTAGGTATTCCTTCGGTTATTCTTTTTGGCTTACCTGCCGAAAAAGACGAAGTAGGTACTCAAGCTTTCCACAATCACGGTATTGTTCAAGAAGCAACTCGTTTTGTGAAAAAAAATTACCCAGAAATCGTTGTTATTGCAGACACATGCCTATGTGAATTTACTTCTCATGGTCACTGTGGCGTCGTTAATGACAAAGAACAAATTTTAAATGATCCTTCACTAGATTTATTAGCAAAAACGGCAGTTTCTCAAGCAGAAGCAGGAGCAGACATTATTGCACCATCTAATATGATGGACGGTTTTGTAGCAGCGATTCGTAAAGGCTTAGATGATGCTGGATTTGAAGATGTTCCAATCATGTCTTATGCAGTAAAATATGCCTCAGCATACTATGGGCCATTCCGAGATGCGGCTGATGGCGCACCTAAATTTGGTGATCGTAAAACATATCAAATGGATCCTGCAAATCGTATGGAAGCAATGCGTGAAGCTACTTCAGACGTAGAAGAAGGAGCAGATTTCTTAATCGTTAAACCAGCATTAGCTTACTTAGATATTGTACGTGATGTACGTAATAACTACGATTTACCGATTGTTGCTTACAATGTAAGTGGCGAATATGCGATGGTCAAAGCGGCATCTATTAATGGCTGGATTGACGAAAAACAAACGGTCCTAGAAACACTGCTAGGTATGAAACGCGCAGGTGCAGACTTAATCATTACTTATCATGCAAAAGATGCAGTTCGTTGGATGGAGGGAAAATAATTCATGACACGTTCATATGAAAAATCAAAACAAGCTTTTCAAGAAGCAGTAAACTTAATGCCAGGTGGCGTAAATAGTCCAGTTCGTGCATTTAAAGCAGTGGATATGGATCCCATTTTCATGGCTAGTGGTAAAGGAGCAATCATTACGGATATCGATGGTAATGATTATATTGACTATGTATTATCATGGGGTCCACTAATTATTGGTCACACGCACCCTGATGTTGTAGCTGCTATTCAAAAAGTAGCTGAAACAGGAACGAGCTTCGGTGCTTCTTCACTAGTAGAAAATGAACTAGCAAAAGTAGTAATAGATCGTATTCCTTCAATCGAAATGATTCGTATGGTATCTTCAGGTACGGAAGCAACAATGAGTGCAATCCGTGCAGCACGTGGCTTTACAGGAAGAGATAAAATTTTGAAGTTCGAAGGTAGCTATCACGGACATGGTGATAGCTTACTGATTAAAGCTGGTTCGGGTGTCGCAACACTTGGTTTACCAGACAGCCCAGGTGTACCATTGGGAATTGCTCAAAACACATTAACTGTTCCTTATAATGATTTAGAATCTGCTAAACTTGTCTTCGAAAAATTCGGCGAAGAAATTGCTGCAGTAATCGTTGAGCCAGTTTGCGGTAATATGGGTGTGGTTCCTCCGTTACCAGGATTCCTTGAGGGATTACGTGAACTAACAACAAACGCTGGCTCACTATTAATCTTTGATGAAGTAATGACTGGTTTCCGTGTAGGGTATCATAGTGCTCAAGGTCACTTTGGTGTAACACCAGATTTAACTTGTCTTGGTAAAGTAATCGGTGGTGGACTACCTGTAGGTGCATTCGGTGGTAAGCGTGAAATTATGGAGAAAATTGCTCCGGCAGGTCCAATCTATCAAGCGGGTACATTATCAGGTAACCCACTTGCAATGTCTGCTGGTTTAGCAACAATAAGTCATTTAAAACCTGAAACATATGATTACTTCACAAAATTAGGGGATCAATTAGAAGCAGGTTTCCGCGAAGCTGCAGAAACTTACAATATCCCGCACACAGTAAATCGTGCAGGTTCAATGATTGGTTATTTCTTAACGAATGAGAATGTCATTAACTTTGAAACGGCGAAAACTTCTGATTTACAATTGTTTGCTGAATACTACGGTTTAATGGCGAATGAAGGAATCTTCTTGCCGCCGTCACAATTTGAAGGTGTATTTGTTTCTACAGAGCACACTGAAGAACATATTGCAAAGACAGTTCAAGCTTTCCAAAAAGTATTTAAACAACTTGCACGCTAATATAATAGTAAAAGAAAAAGGCTTTCTCCATTTAGAGAAGGCCTTTTTTTATGCATGTAAATACATTGATAATGTACCTAATATAAATAATCTTTATCATAGAGCATCAATGACTTTAATGGATCCGATCAACAAACGAATAACTAAAACCGTTTGCTCTAAGGACATAACATAATGCATATTCACGATACTATCAAGCATATAATCTATTAGATATATGAAGGAGGTCAAGCTATGCAACATATTTCCTGGGAAATCGCAGAAGGATTTAACTTCCCTGAAAGTTTTGGTAAACCGCAAGATACGTCGAATGTGAAAATTACACCTCGTTGGACACAAGAAGAGTCAGGTGAATCAGTATTCTTAACAGGTATTTATCATATTTCTGCCAATGTAGCATTTGCAGAAGGAGAAACACCACATCATGGGACTTCAACTTGGACAACAATAGAGGATTTAGACATGCAAGGAGAATCGGGTTATTTTGAATATGCTGTGCCGTTACATGTAAATTTGCCGCGAGATCGAGTGAATAAAGACGTCCCTGTAGAAATAAAAGTAGACTATATTACGACAACATTCCAAGATGATGGTAGCTGTCATTTTAGCTGGCAAGCGACATGTAATTATGAGGAGCCGCAAGCTGCTACTGCACAAGTAGAAGCAGAAGTAGTAGAAAGTTCTTCTACCACTACTGCTGAGGCAAGTGCTCAAGAAATACCAGAATCTGATGCGCTCTTATGGGATTTAGAAGAAGCATATACGATTAAAACGTATAATTTAAAGGAAATCCGTAAACAGTAAGTACCACAATAAGGCTAATACCAAAAGTAATATAATGTCTCCTGTTGTCGGGATGATGATTACACGAATACCTTGGAAGCAACAAAGAGGAATGATAATACTTCTACAGTAAAACCTTGTTTTCCGTAGCCAAGGTGGTAGAAAATAAGGGTTATATTTTCGACGTGACATGAAATGTAGTCCTCCTTTCTAAAAAACTTGAAAATGCATCTTTTTTTCGATACAATAAGGTCATCTTAATATAGATGCATAGATAGGGAAGAGTAGAATGCATTGTGTTTGCCAAAGAGAGGAAACGTTAGGTGCGAGTTTCCGCTTACACACATTTGAAGGTCGCCCTGGAGCAGTTTCTGTGAACCTGATAAAGCTTAGCAGAAGCCGGTTAGAAGCCGTTATACAATGAAGTGTCAGCACGTTTTTTGTGTTGAAATAAAGGTGGTACCGCGAATTCAACTCCTTCGTCCTTTTTAGGCGATAGGAGTTTTTTATTTGCAAAAAACTACAAGTTACTTCGTTGTTAACAAAAAATTAAAAGGAGGTCGTCAAATTGACAGAACAACAAACGACATCAATGCCAACGAAATATGATCCACAGTCAATCGAACAAGGGCGTTATGAATGGTGGCTAAAAGGCGAATTCTTTAAAGCACAACCTGAAAGTGGCAAAGAGCCATATTCAATTGTAATTCCACCACCAAACGTAACAGGTAAACTACACTTAGGGCATGCTTGGGATACAACATTACAAGATATTCTAATTCGTATGAAACGTATGCAAGGATACGATGCACTTTGGTTACCGGGTATGGACCATGCGGGTATCGCAACACAAGCAAAGGTAGAAGCGAAACTTCGTGAAGAAGGCATTACTCGTTATGACTTAGGTCGCGAAAAGTTCGTAGAAAAAACATGGGAATGGAAAGAAGAGTATGCAGGTCATATTCGTCAGCAATGGGCAAAAATGGGTCTAGCGCTAGATTATTCTCGTGAACGTTTCACATTAGATTCAGGACTTTCTGATGCAGTAAAAGAAGTATTCGTAAAACTTTATGAAAAAGATTTAATCTACCGTGGCGAATATATCATCAACTGGGATCCTGCGACAAAAACAGCGTTATCTGATATCGAAGTTATTTACAAAGATATACCAGGTGCTTTTTATCACTTCAAATATCCATTAACTGAAGGAACTGGAACAATTGAAATTGCTACAACTCGCCCTGAAACAATGCTAGGTGATACTGCAATCGCTGTTCACCCTAAAGATGAACGTTACCAACATCTAATCGGCAAAACAGTGACATTACCAATTGTAGGTCGCGAAATTCCAATCATAGCAGATGAGTACGTTGAAATGGAATTTGGTACGGGTGTTGTGAAAATTACACCAGCTCATGACCCGAATGACTTTGAAGTAGGTAACCGCCATGACTTACCACGTATTCTTGTAATGAATGAAGATGGTTCAATGAATGATAATGCTGGTAAATACAAAGGTATGGATCGCTTTGAATGCCGTAAAGCAATCGTGAAAGATTTACAAGACATGGGTGTTTGCTTCAAAATTGAGGATCATATGCACTCAGTAGGACACTCTGAACGTTCTGGTGCTGTTGTTGAGCCGTATCTTTCAACACAATGGTTCGTTAAAATGCAACCACTTGCAGATGCATCATTAGAGCTTCAAAAAGATGAAGAAGGCAAAGTGAACTTTGTACCTTCGCGTTTTGAAAATACGTATTCCCGTTGGATGGAGAATATCCGTGATTGGTGTATTTCACGTCAACTTTGGTGGGGTCACCGAATTCCAGCTTGGTACCATAAAGAAACTGGTGAAATTTACGTAGGTACGGATGCTCCAGCTGATGCTGAAAACTGGAATCAAGATACTGATGTATTAGATACTTGGTTCTCATCTGCATTATGGCCGTTTTCAACGATGGGCTGGCCAGATGAAGCCAACGAAGAATTTAAACGTTATTACCCAACAAGTACATTAGTAACGGGTTATGATATTATATTCTTCTGGGTTTCTCGTATGATTTTCCAAGGCATTGAATTTACTGGAACACGTCCATTCGAGGATGTATTAATTCATGGTTTAGTTCGTGATGAACAAGGACGTAAAATGTCTAAATCACTTGGTAACGGCGTTGATCCAATGGATGTTATCGAAAAATACGGTGCTGACTCATTACGTTATTTCTTAGCAACTGGTTCTTCTCCAGGTCAAGATTTACGTTATTCAAATGAAAAAGTAGAAGCTGTTTGGAACTTCTCAAACAAAATTTGGAATGCTTCACGCTTTGCTTTGATGAACATGGAAGGCATGACTTACGATGAAATCGATTTAACTGGTAAAAAATCAGTAGCAGACCAATGGATTCTAACTCGTCTGAACGAAACAATCGAACAAGTAACAACTTTAGCTGAGAAATTTGAATTTGGTGAAGTAGGTCGTCAATTATACAACTTCATCTGGGATGATTTCTGTGACTGGTACATCGAAATGGCGAAATTGCCATTATACGGTGAAGACGAAGCAGCGAAGAAAACAACGCGCTCTGTATTAGCATATGTTTTAGATAATACAATGCGCCTGTTACATCCATTTATGCCATTTATCACAGAAGAAATTTGGCAAAACCTTCCGCATGAAGGCGAATCAATTACAGTAGCTGCTTGGCCGACAGTTGATGAAACATTAACTTCACAAGCACAATCGAATAACATGAAATTACTAATGGACATTATCCGTGCTGTTCGTAACATTCGTGCTGAAGTACAAACACCAATGAGCAAAAAAGTACCTTTATATGTTTCAGCTAAAGATGCTGCAACGCTTGCAGTACTAGAAGATAACAAAGCGTATCTAGAAAAATTCTGTAACCCAGAGCCGTTAACACTTGGCGAAGGCATTGAAGCTCCTGGACAATGCATGTCAGCTGTTGTATCTGGTGCAGAACTATTCTTACCACTTGAAGGATTAATCGATGTAGCGGCTGAAATTGAGCGCTTATCGCATGAACTTGAGAAATGGGATAAAGAAGTGAAACGTGTTCAAGGTAAACTGAACAATGAACGTTTCGTATCTAAAGCTCCAGATGATGTTGTAGCTGCTGAACGTGCAAAAGAAGCGGACTATATTGAAAAATATGCTACAGTGGAGAAACGTATTAACGAATTGAAAAATATGTAATCAAAAAAATCGCTCAAGTATTTTACTTGAGCGATTTTTTTGATATTAAAACGAACAATTTTCGGTAAAATATGAGAAATTATTGTAATTTAATTCTCAACAGATATAAGTTGAAAGATATTTTAGTTCTATTGAAATTAATCCTGCAAGGAAAAGTCAAGTGGTAATTATAACTAAAATGTAATGTAGTTATTGTTCTTTATAATGGCTTATAATAAGAAGGTAATTGATTAAATAACAAGCACAATATACATACCAGGAGTGTTGAATAGTGTTTACAAATATAGAACAGTGCGTCGAGTTTTTAACCTCATTAAAAAAAGGTAGTAGTACATCGATTCCATTAGAAGTCGTTACTTCATTATTACATGAGTTTGGCGACCCCCAACATACTTTTAAAACAATCCATTTAGCAGGTTCAAACGGCAAAGGCTCTACTTTAAATGCATTAAAGGAAATATTAAAATACAGTCAAGTAGAAAAAGTAGGCTGCTTTGTTTCTCCACACTTAGAGCGCATAAATGAGCGTATTACAATTAGTGACAAGCAAATTACGGATGAGCAATTCCTGTTATACGTCAATAAGGTGTTTGCTGCAATAGATGAAAAGGACGGAGTATACCCAAGTTTTTTTGAAATTATGACAATTGTTGCTTTCCTCTATTTTGCAGATGAGAAAGTAGATGTTGCTCTAATTGAAACAGGTATTGGTGGCAAATTAGATTCAACTAATGTGATTGATCCCGTCATTTCAATAATTACAACGATTTCTTTAGAACATACAGCGATTTTAGGTGATACTTATGATGAAATTGCTTATCAAAAGGGTGGCATTATTAAAGAAAATAGACCTGTAGTGACAACGGTAGAGAATGAAGATGCAATAGAAGTTCTTCGGAAAATAGCAGAAGAGAAGCATGCACCTATAGCTATTTTTAACGAGGATTTTACGGCAACAAAAGTCACTCAAAAGGAACATACACAGATGTTTAATTACTCTAAAGGTGATTATGCCATAAATGATGTTGAATTACTTATGGCAGGTCCTCATCAAATTAACAATGCTTCATTAGCTATTACAACGGCATTATTGTTAAAAGATGCTGGATACTTTGATATTACAGAAGAAGCTATTCGAAAAGCTTTAAAAGAAGCTAAATGGGCGGGACGTTTTGAAGAGTATGGTCATCTTATCGTAATTGATGGAGCGCATAATCCTGAAGGAACAGAAGCACTAATTGCAACATTAAAAGCGAAATATCCGACGAGGGAATACGATTTTATCTACGCCGCGCTACAGGACAAAGATCATCTAAAAAGTATTAAGATGATGGCGGAAGTGGCAGCATCTATGACATTTACGCAAATAAGTATGCCTAATGCCGCACCAGCTGCAGAATTAGCAGCATTATCACAGCACCACCATACTTATTTTGATGCAGATTGGGAATGTGTAGTGAAACGAGCAGTTGAGGAAAAAGAGGACGAGCATGTATTGGTCATAACAGGATCTCTTTATTTTATTTCTGAAGTACGTGCATTTTTAAACAATAAAGTGAAGCAGTAAACGGGGTGCCGACATGATTCCTAAATTAGATCATTATAAAGAAAAGTGGGGTGTCCGTAGTGATGCCTCTATAAAGCCAGGGTTAACAGCTATTACTGAAGCATTGCAATTAGTAGGGAACCCACAAGAAAAATTATCCGCAGTCCATGTAGCAGGTACAAATGGCAAAGGCTCAACAATTACTTTTATAGAACATATAAGTAAGGCTCATGGACTGTCAACCGCTACATTTATGTCTCCGTGTATTGAAGATGTACACGATCAAATTCAGCTAAATGAACAACCCATTAAACCAGAAGAAATGGATGTAGTATTTAGTATCATGGCGGATGCGGGATTAGATGGAAAGCTAACAGATTTCGAACTGTTAACAGTAGCAGCCTTTTTAGCTTTCGAGCGCTTAGCACCTGATATTACTATTATCGAATGTGGTATGGGGGGACGCTTTGATAGTACTAATGTTGTGACGCCAATCGTGTCAGTTGTACCTAGTATTGCTATAGAGCATACAAATTTTTTAGGCTCGACTATAGAAAGTATTGCTATGCATAAAGCAGGTATTATTAAAAAACAAAGGCCTGTGGTGACAGGTGTGTTACCAACTGAAGCGATGGCTATATTTACACAAGAAGCGGAAAAACTTCGCTCACCATTACTTGTCTACAATGAAAATTTCACCGTTACAGAGGAAAACTCGACGGAAATATACATGGCTAATGATGTACGAATCACGAACTTAACACGTACAATGCCAGGGCTGCATCAGCGTAGTAATATGGCTCTAGCAATTACAGCATTTAATATCGTTGCACAAGTAAATGGAGTAAAAACAAATGTCGAGGCATTTCGAAATGGGATTCAAAGTGCTCAGTTAGCATGTCGCTTTGAACAACTTGCACCGAATCTCTATATTGACGGGGCACATAATCCAGCGAGTGCTAAAAGTTTGGTCGATGCGATTCAAGAGCGATTTCCTAATGAACCCATTCACTTTATCGTGGGCATGCTTGGGGATAAGGATATACGTGGAGTTTTAGCAGAATTAGAAAAAGTAGGTACTACCTTTACTTTTGTAAATATAGCGAATGATCGTGCGATGGCTGCTGATGAGATTATGAAAATGAGTTATGCGGAAAATAAATCGACAACATATGACATTTTGACTACTGTTCAACAAAAGTTGCTGTTGAATGAAGTAATTATCATGACTGGTTCCTTATATTTGTTAGCAAAATGGCGAAAAATATTGCATGAAACATTTAATTGAATTTCTTTAAATGGATGACTTTGGTAAAACGATTTGCTATAATTGCTTAAAAGTAGGCATAAATACTCACGATGAGAGGTGTGAGAAGTGAATTTGTCACTAAAGTTCAGATGGGCCGTATTTATAGTATGGTTGGCAACTGTACCAATTGGTTTAAATTTGGTATACCACTATTTTCCTCCACCAACTTATATTAATTGGTCTGAGTTAATAGGTTTCATAGTATTGGCGATCATTACAGCCATTTTCCCTTTTGTTATAAACGGGGTCCCTTTATTTTTTATGCAATGGGTAAACTTAGCGGTCTTTTTGAAATATGGTTTATTTATAGAATTAATTGTATTCCAAATTGCACTGATTCCCTTTTTATATCGTGCAAAGTTACTTAAGTTAAGTCTATATCGTATACCTTGGAATTCGATAATGTTTTTCCTCGTCTCTTTCATCAGTGGTTTACTTTTTATCTTAATTGGTGGAGAATTTGGTTCGCTTAACATTCCTCATATTGTCTTATTCGGAATGTTTTACTTATTTATGAATACATTTGTGAATCATGTATTACTGAAATTGAGCTTAATCGTTATGAAGAAAAGAGCTCCATTTCTAACAAAAGATGATTATTGGGACTATAATAGTATGCTATTTACTTTTCCTATGGGGTTAACACTATATCTACTGTCGGAATATGTGGGTCCTATATCATTTGTTTTACTTGGATTGCCATTCTTGATAGTGACTCAGATTTTAAGAATGTATAGTACATCAGAAAGAGTAAATGAATACTTATCGTTGGCTGCCCATTTTGGCCATCAGTTAGGGGATCGCTTAACGAGTGATGAAGTTGTGGATTTATTTATGGGTAAAACAATTGAAATCATGCCTGTAGATCATGCTTACATTATCGATATAGTGAATGGTCAGCTACAATTCCTTAGATCACATGAAAATGGAGTATGTACAGCAGTTAATATCTCTCATGAAAATATTTTAAAAACACCTATCAAAGAAATAATGAATACTGAACAAACAATTGTCTACAATCAACAGACCGAATGGATAGGGATGGGGATAGGTTTTTTACCTTTTGCTACACAAAGTATAGTAATGATGCCAATCTCGAGAAATCAAAAAATGGTAGGAGTTTTCTTATTAGCTTCTAATAAGAAAAAGTTCTTTGAAGAATATAAAATTCGTATATTAGATATACTATGTTCTTATTTTGCTGTTTCAGTGGAGCGGTCGCGTTACATTGAGGCGACAATAAACAAAAGTGAGCGCTGTGGTTTAACTGGGTTATATAATTACAGATATTTCGAAGAACAACTTACAGTTAAAATGCAACAATTAATGGACGGAGAAATACGTCAACTTTCGTTAATAATGCTTGATATTGATCATTTCAAACTTATTAATGATACGTATGGTCATCAAAGTGGCAATAGCATTTTATGTGACTTCGCTCGTACTTTAGAGGGAGAAGTGGGAAGTAAAGGACTATTAGCTAGATTTGGTGGTGAGGAATTCGTTATTTTACTTCCCAATATGTCTAAAAGTGAGGCACTGCACTTAGCTGAAGATATTCGTATGAATGTGCAACATAAGTTATTTGAAATTGGATCCGATTTGAGTTTGAGCCATATAAAAGAACATGTCACAATCACGACAAGTGTTGGTGTCTCAACTGCTCCTGAAGATTGTGATAAACCAATGGCATTAATACGAAACGCTGATAGGGCTTTGTATGTAGGAGCTAAACAAAAAGGGCGTAATCGAGTAGCGGAGTATCTAAAAACCTAATTAATAGCTAAGAGATTCCTAGAATTCTCTTAGCTATTGCAACATATAATGATTAGCAGAATACATATCAGTTAAATATTTTTTACTTATGAATGCCTGCATTTCTACACTATTTAAAAATAAGCAATGAAAACTTGAAATATAAAAGAGAGGATGTACTAAAATCAATCAATTTGAATTTTTAAACAAAGATCCTGGAAGTAGACAGTTAGATAAGGTTCTTCGTGCACTCCAGAATATTGAACAGCTAACTATCACGAAGATTGATCATATTGTGATTAAAAATGATGTAGACATTTCATTAAATAATTTGTCAGGAAAAGAATTAGTAGATGGAATAACGAATCATAGTAGTGAATCAATAATTACTGATGAAAACCTGTCCTTTAATCATTCATCAGTAAATCAACAAGTAGAAGAAATTCAGTATGCAACTCCCGTGTGTTCAAATGCATCTGTAAAGTCCTCACTTAAGCCCGAATGTATAACATTTGATGCAATGCTAATCTCTCCAAATTATGACGATGTCTATGATTTTATAAAAGAAGTAGAAAGATTAGATCGTATCGTCCGTATAGACAAAGTAAACTTTTCAGTTCCAAACGGAGATCAAGTTTTAAATGGTTTGAAAGAAACCATTCAAACGACATTAAAGCTCACGACTTTTTATTGTAGGGATAAGTCTTATTAATTTTAATTACTGAAGTTGGTTGTAGAATACTTTTTCTATGTGGTTAGTATTCTTTTTTAGTTGAGACGAGGAACATTTAGGTTATAGAAGATTCCTTAAATGGATTCCAAATGAGTTTTTAGTTCAAGAGACCAATAAATTTTTCTGTAGAAAATGTGCGAAAGAATAATTAAAAAGGCGTTTCAAAGTTAATTCTTCAACTTTGAAACGCCTTTTTGTGTTTAACAATATCCTTAATTTTTTTAGTTATTTATTAAAAGAATTAATACTATTATATTACTATTATATTACTCTTCTATTAAAGCTCCTTGAGATGATAATTGTTTAGGGTCATCATAAGACGGAACTGTTTCAATAGGTATAGGGTTAGAGGAAGCATATTGAACATATGATCCACCTGAAGCAGTAAAAGATTTTGCAATAACTGCTCCTGTAATATTTCCACTACCTGATAAAGTAACATCTGCGTTTGGTGCGAAAAATACTTTAGTAATGGCTGAAGAAGCTCCATCTAATTCAACTTTACTTCCTCCAGAATAAATATCCCCTTGGAATCCTCCGCTACCTCCAAATTTAATATTGGCGTTTTTTGCATATAGTGATCCAAAGATCCTTTGATCACCAGCCATGTTTATTGCATTATTTCCTTTGTAATACACTTTTAGTTTGGATATACTCCCATTGTTGTTTACTGTACTTGAAGAGTTTGTAGTTATTTTATCTTTCACATAAATAGTTAATTTTCCAGAACCTATTATGTTTATATGTCCATTATCAATATTTAAGTGGTCTACTAAGAGGGACTTGTCTGTATTACCAACATTGATCGTTAATGAATAGTTACTAGATAGTATGATATTTTTAAATTTCATATTATTTGTCATATTAAGTGTGTATTTGTTAGTAAGGTAGTGATTAATTAATAAATCGCCATTTTGTATGACATTTGTCTTTTCGGAGTCATTTTTTTTGACTAGCTCATTATTAGGGTATTTCAATTGCTCTAAATTTTTAAAATCATCCTCTGGGAAAGAAGGTAACTCGATATCAATAGGAGTGCTAAGATCTGCTTTAGGTTTATGTCCATAATACGCAGGAATATCTATACTCCCGGGATTAGATGATTCGGTTGCAATATCTGCCCCATAAATATTAGCGCTTCCTGATAATGAGATAGTATTTTTAACATGGACTGCATATTTAGGTGTATATGTCTCGGGTGTTGGAGTCGTTTCAACAACTAAATATACAATATATTCTTGTGTTACTGTTCTTTTTTTGCCTCCAATTTCACCTGTTGATTTTATATAGTATTTGTTAGAGTCATCTTTATCTTTTGTTAATATTATTGTTGATTTCGGTTTTTTGCCAAAATGTTCTTCATAATTACTAAACTGATTGACTGTTGAGCTTGCAATATTTTGCTCAGCTTGAGTGTAAAAATAGTCTGTGAAATTAAACTTTAATTTTTCTTTAGTAGTTAAAGTTTCATAGTGATTTTTAGTGGAAATGAAAGCATCGTTTACCTTGTTATTAAGTTCTTCTCTTTTTTGTACAATACCTGCTTCTGCAATATAGTATACCGATTGATCTGTACGTTCACCTGAAGATTGCTTCATTGTTGTTGCAGTAACGCTCATCAATGAAACACCAAGTATCGACATAACAACCAGTACCATAAGGACGATAATTAGTGTATAGCCATTTTCATTTTTTAAAGTGTGGTTATGTTTATATAATTTTCTCATTAGTTTCCACTCCTAACGACTATGTTTGTTTCAACAGTTTTGCCATCAAGATTTGTTATTTTTATATTCCATGAATTTTCTTTGTATTCAACCAAGAATTCTTCAATATTAGTAGCGAATGGTACACTGTTTTTCGTGATGCCATTTGTACTTTTATCGAATCTATATTCTTCATTTTTTACTTTTATCCCATCTTTAATAGAGACAATATCAGTTGTTTTTCTCATTTCTTTTGTAATGACTTTTAAGACATATGAAACCTCATGAAGCTGCTGATTTTTATTTAATTGTTTGTCGTATTGTTTAGAACTAGACAATTGAACGTTGAATATTAAAGTAGCAACTAAAGCGGATATAACGATAACTGCGAGTGTCTCTACTAATGTAATTCCCTTTTCGTTGTTTGCTATATTCTTCATTGTTTGCCTCACTTCCATACGAATACATTTTCCATTTGTGCTTTCGGAGTAACCTCTTTGTTCTCATAGACAGTAATAACTATGTTCGTTAAATTAGGTGCATTTGTGTTTTTTTTAAGCTTTAATTTAATAGTATTTTTAGCTTCTGTTTTAATGAATTCAACCCCATTAGCTTCAAGCGTATAGCCTAAACTTTTTAAGGCTTTTTCTTGATTGCTCTCCTTTTTACTCACTGCATAGGCCTTTTCCATTTCTGACTGTGCGATATAAGTCGCATCTACTATATTTTCTGAGCTCTTTCCTGTTTTTGCTGTTTGGATAAAGAAGGTAAAAAATGTTATTAGTAGAATTACTAATATAACGAAAGATGCCAAAACTTCAATAAGTGTGAATCCTTTTTCATTTGAATGAAACATCTTATAGAATTTCTTCATTTTTAAAACCTCTTTCGTAAGATTGATGGAATATATTTTTCAACAATATGAGGTGATAGATAAAATAAAATGCAAGTGGTTCAAATAACCTGTTTTATATATTAAACTATACACTTATATCATACCTTCTTCTGTGATATATAGCATATGTTTTCATTGATTATTCACAAAAAACATTTTAAATTGTGATAAAAGTCGTATCTTTTAGGATAATTTTTATTTATAATCTAGTTTATAGATGAGGATATACGAATATACAAAAAAATATAATAGGAGAATTAGAATATGAGGTTATTTACGAAATTTACAATAATTACACTGCTAGTATTCGGTTTTCTTGTTTCATTTGAATATAACGGGGATAAAGCATTAGCTGCTCCAAAAGGTTCTACTATAGGTAATGTATCTATAGAGAATTTGTCTAAGGAAGAGATGAAAAAACAGTTAAATGCAGCCGTTGATACATGGCAAAGTAGCGAAATATTGATAATGGTTGGGGAAAAAGAGATTTTATTGACCGGGGAAGATTTCAAATTCGATATAAATGCCTCTATTAGACAATATGAACTTAGTATTGAGAAACCTTGGTATGCGTTTTGGGAAAAGAAACGTATTGTACATGAGTCTTTGATTGTAGAAGCAAATCCTACTTTAAAAGAGAAAATTGAAAACCAAACAAATTTAAAAGATGAAAATTTAATTACTCAAATTCTTGAAGCGGCATCTTATCTGAAGAGTTCTCCGATTAAGGTTGCAGTTAAAGATATATCAATCGATCAAGCTGAACGAATTTCATTTGAAACGATAGCTTTGAGTGAAAGCCAAACCGCAGAAATTTCGAAAATTGTTGCTCAATTAAATGGTTTTATAATTGAGCCGGAAAATGAAGTTTCATTTAATGAACTAATAGCCAATGCTTCTAACAATGAAAGTGTAATGACGATTGTAGCATCGGCTTTATATAGTTCAGTAGTACAAAGTAGCTTTGAAATTTTGGAAAGACATCAAGCTAATGAAATTCCAACCTATGTGAATCCAGGGTATGAAGCTGTTGTTAATCCAATATTTAAAAAAGATTTGCGATTTGTATCCCATAGTAAAGTACCAGCAAAAATTGTTGCTACAGTAAATTCAGGTGAATTAAAAATTGAACTATATTCTCTACGAGGCAATCCAAAAGTGTCAGTCTTTGAAGAGGATAAAAAAAATGTTAAGCCTCGAACTATTTATCGATATTCTTCTTATTTAGAAGAAGGAGAAAGAGAGATAGCTCAACAATCAGAATCAGGTCTACAACTAGTAATTTATCGTACAGTCACTAATGATGATGGAAATGAAAAGACAGAATTAATAAGTCAGAATTACTATGCTCCACAAAATGAAATTATTGAGCTTTCATCAAAACAAACACCGGTTGATTTGAATTCTGCAAGTGGAGAAGAAGTTTCAGAAGAATGTAATGAGGATGATACCTCAGATGTTTGCAAACCAACAACTACTAAACGAAAAAAAGCAACTAAAAGTAAAAATGGTAGTCCTGTTCCCGAAGGAAGCTACTATACCGAAACAGGGGATATTGTAACACCTGGTGATTCTAAATAAGGTTGCAAAGAGGTGAAGGAGAAATGAGTAAGGTAAAAAGAAAAAGACTCGGGGATTTATTAGTTGAAGCTAACGCAATTACTCAGGAGCAGTTAGATTATGCTCTAAAGAGTAGAAATATAAATGAAAGACTTGGAGATTTTCTAATCAGAGAAAATTTACTAACAGAGCAATTATTAATTGAAGTACTAGAATTCCAATTAGGCGTACCTCATATTAGTATCAGTCAATATGCAATTGAACCGGAACTCATTCAACTAGTACCAAAAGAATTAGCTAAACGTTCGTTATTAATGCCTTTGACGCGTGAAAAGAATAAATTACTCATTGCTATGGCTGATCCTATGGATTATTTCGCGATAGAAGAAGTTCGTATGGTGACGGGCTGCCAAATAGAAACGAGTATTGCAACGAAGGATGATTTATACCGTTCTATTTCTAAATACTATGATTTACAGGAGACAATGGATGCGGCGTTGAATGATTTTATCCCACTAGAAAAGGATGAAGAAGTAGAAATTTTTGATGATGATTCTCCTATTGTTAAGTTAGTTAACCAAATTATCTCGAATGCTGTTGTTCAAAGAGCGAGTGATATTCACTTTGACCCACATGAAACTGAACTACGTATTCGATTACGTATAGATGGTGTATTAAAAACAGAGCGTTCCCTTCCGAAACATATGCAAAATATGATCATCGCTCGTATTAAGATAATGGGGAATTTGAATATTACAGAAAATCGTTTACCACAGGATGGGCGAATAAAGGCAAATATTAATCTTCACCCGATTGATATTCGATTATCTACGTTACCTACAATTTATGGTGAAAAAGTTGTTATGCGTGTTTTGGATTTGAATAATTCACACGGAGATATTCGAAAGCTTGGGTTTTCAGATAATAACTTAGTGCATTTTAAAAAAATAATTTCTAAACCGAATGGAATCGTACTTATTACAGGTCCAACGGGTTCCGGTAAATCTTCTACATTATCTGCGACATTACATCATCTAAATGGTGAAGATGTCAATATCGTGACAGTTGAGGATCCAGTTGAATATCAAATGGATGGTGTAAATCAAATTCAAGTTCGTGAAGAAATAGGATTGACGTTTGCTACTGGTTTAAGATCTATTTTACGTCAAGATCCAGACATCGTCATGATAGGTGAAATCCGAGATTTAGAAACAGCGCAAATTGCGACTCGTGCATCTCTAACTGGGCACCTAGTATTAAGTACATTACATACGAATAGTGCGGTTGAATCTATTTCTAGATTGATTGATATGGGGATTGAGCCGTTTTTAATTTCATCATCAGTTGTCGGAGTAGTGGCGCAGCGTCTTGTTAGACGAGTCTGCCGTGATTGTGGTGAGTATCATGACTTATCTATACAGGAACAGGAGATTTTTGTGAAACATAATGTCCACGTTGAAAAAGTAAAGCGTGGTAAAGGATGCCCGTCATGCAATAAGACGGGATATAGAGGGCGACTTGCAATTCATGAAATACTCGTAGTCGATGATTATATAAAAGAATTGATACTAAATAAAGCAGGAATTGCAACGATTAAAAAGCAAATGTATAACAAAGGCTATCGAACATTATTAGAAGATGGACTGTTAAAGGTAGCGGAGGGTATTACAACGACAGAAGAAATATTACGTGTAGCGACTGATAACTAGGATGTGAGGAAATGGCAAAATCTATTATAGAATTACTAATTTATGCGGACGACAGTGACGCTTCAGATTTACATGTAACTGTAGGTGTACCTCCGCATTATCGGATTAACGGACAATTGCAACCGTATGGAGAAGAGAATCTGACACCTGATGATTTAGAGCTGATGATAAAAGAAATTCTGCCTCCGCATCGTCAGGAGGAATATGAAATAAAAGGTGAAGTTGATTTCAACTACTCACTCCCTGGAAGATGTCGGTTCCGTATGAACGCCTATCATCAGCGCAATAGCTGTACATTAGCAGCACGTAAAATTACATCTGAAATTCCAACAATCGATCAATTAGGCATGCCGGAAGTATTGAAAAATTTATGTAGTAAACCCCAGGGGCTCATTCTTGTAACAGGACCAACAGGCTCAGGTAAATCTACAACTTTAGCCGCAATGATTGACTATATTAACACCAATAATGCGAAACATATTATTACGCTAGAAGATCCTATTGAATATTTGCATAAACATAAAATGTCGATTGTAAACCAACGAGAAGTAGGAACAGATACGAATAGCTTTGCAAACGGTTTACGTTCAGCTCTTCGTCAAGATCCAGATATTATTCTAGTAGGAGAAATGCGTGATCATGAGACGATTTCAACAGCAATTACAGCTGCTGAAACAGGACATTTAGTCATGGCGACATTACATACAAGTAGTGCTCCAACGACAATTGACCGTATTATCGACGTCTTCCCACCTCATCAGCAAAGTCAAATTCGTATTCAGCTAGCGAATGTGTTACAAGGAATTATTTCACAGCGACTGTTTAAACGAATAGACAAGCCAGGTAGAGTAGCAGCAACAGAAATTTTAGTACATACTCCATCTGTTTCTAATTTAATAAGAAATGATAAAGTACATCAAATTCCGAATATCATGCAAACAAATCGAGCAGTTGGCATGCATACAATTGAAAGTTCTATTCAACATCTTTTAGCGAAGAAAATAATAGATTTTGAAATTGCCAAAACGTATTTGAATGCAGGTGAATTTGGATGACAGTATATCGCTATAGTGGTCGGTCATCAAAGGGATCTACGGAGAAGGGAACTATTGAAGCTGGCACCAAGCAATTAGCCGTTAAAAAATTGCGAGATCAAGGCATTAATCCTAGACAAATTGAAGAATCCAAAAGTATTTTGCACAAAGATTTATCGCTTGGTAGTGGAGTGAAAAATGAGGACTTTGTTATTTATTGTCGCCAATTTGCAACGCTGATTCGAGCAGGTATATCGATCGTAGAAGCAACACGGATTCTTAGTGCGCAAACGTCTAGTAAGGCGCTAAAAAAAGCTTTAGTTAGTGTGGAAGAGGATATACGCTCCGGTATTGCTTTTTCTGCCTCAGCAGCAAAATATCCTAAGATTTTTCCGACGCTCTTTATCAATATGATGAAAGCTGGGGAAGCAACAGGTAATTTAGATGACACATTAGATCGAATGGCTTTTAGCTATGAGAAATCGTTTAAATTACAGAAGAAGATTCAATCGGCTATGACTTACCCGATTGTGTTAGTTATATTAATCGTTTTTGTGGCCGTTTTTATGCTGCTATGGCTTGTCCCAAGATTTACAGCGTCCTTTGCTAGTTTTGGTGCTGAACTACCAGCCATTACATTGGTTGTCCTGGCATTTAGCGATGCTTTGAAAAAATTCTGGTGGCTATTTTTACTCGTAGCTATAGTTGCAATCGGAGGATTTGCTTTTCTATTTAAGAAGAATGAAAAAATTAATTTTATGACGCACTATATCCTACTGAAAATGCCGATTTTCGGAAAAGTACTGCAAAAATCGGCTATTGCTCGTATGACTAGAACGTTATCAACCTTATTTAGTAGTTCAGTCCCCATATTAAGTGCTTTAGCTATTGTTGAGAAAATTATCGGTAACCCTGTAATAGAAGAAGTGATTAGTGAATCTAAAAGTTCATTAGAAAAAGGGAGTCCACTATCGCAGCCGTTAGAGAAAAGCTGGGTATTCCCACCACTTGTAACGCAAATGGTTGCTATCGGAGAGCAAACGGGTTCTTTAGATTATATGCTAGAAAAAATAGCGGAGTTTTACGAGGATGACGTGGATCGTACAGTCGATTCGCTGAAATCCTTAATTGAACCATTAATGATTTTGCTATTAGCAGCTATTGTTGGATTTATAGTAGCAGCCATTATGCTACCGATGTTTAATTTATATGAACAAATCTAGTGAATTTTTAATTGGAAGGAGGTGAAAGGACAAATGACAACCGAGCAAGTACAACTAACATCTAAGGATCAACTTACATATACGAAAAAAGGAGGTTTTATCATGAATAAGATCAAAAAAATGATAAAAAATGAAAGAGGTATGACTTTAATCGAACTATTAGCAGTAATCGTTATTATCGCGATTATCGCACTAATCGCTATTCCTGCGATTGGGAATATTATAAATAACTCAAATGATAAAGCAATTTTAGCCGACGCTTCAAATATTCTTTCTGGAGCGAAAATTGCATTTACAGATGGAGAATGTTCAGAGAATGAATGTACAGCGGACCAGTTGAAAAGTTTTGTAACTAAAGATGGCACTGATTTATCGGGTGTTTCTGTAAAACGTGCTGATGGTGTTTATACTGTTACGTATCCTGCATTAGCAGAAATGAAAGGGAAATTCAAAGACGAAGCTACAGATGGAACAATTACAAGTGATAAATTAGCGAAATTAATGGGTAACAAGAAGGAAACAACTCCACCGACAGGAAATTAAAAAAGTACAGCAGCCTCCGCTGCTGTATTCCCTTTAATCTTTCGTTGAAGAAAGCCATAGATAGCATTTCAAATGCATTCCCGGCTTTCTCCACCGAAGTATTAAAGCTTTTCGATGTGGGAGGTACTCTGATGATATTTAAGAAGAAAAAGCGACAACTGTCATTTATATATAATGATTATGCAATGCATATGTTAGCAGTCAGTTCAAATGATTTAGAGCAGGCTACAATAGAAGGTATTCCTTTAGATGAAGGTATTGTGGTGGATGGTGTCATTGAAGATGAGCTTTCTTTTTTTGAGCTACTAAAGGAGCAAGTAAAAAAATATGGACTTAAAGGTCAGAATGTACGCTTTTTTGTGCCTGATAGTACAGTCATGATGAAGGTAATTGAGCATCCACAGGAATTAAAGGGAGAAGAAGCGATTAAAGAGTATGTAGAGATGGAGCTAGGACGTTCAATTCATCTACCATTTGAAGATGCACTTATTGATATTTATGATGCACAGGCTGGGGATGGAAAGGCGACTTTATTTGCTACGAGTGCAGATGAGATTCAGAAGTTGACGGGGCTATTAGCTGATGCTGGCTTATCACCTGTTGTAGCGGATATTAAAGCGATTTCTAATCTACGTTTGCTTGAAATGGTTATGCCGAATATACATAACAGCATTACGCTAATTACAGATTGGTCTATTAATGAGCTCTCAATAACAATTTATTCGCAAGGGGAAGTCGAATTTTTACGCTATCAAACGATTAATACAGAGCGTAGTAAATGGTACCCGAAACACACGGAAGATGCTTTTGATTATGCTTACAGTGATGATGTGATGAATTATAAAACAGCATTAATGGAGCCGTTATCTGAAATTGATCGTATTTTAAACTTTTATCACTATTCTTTAAATAAAGGTGAAAAGAGCGTAGGGAATATTGTTGTTATAGGAGATTCTCCTGAGCTGCTATACATCATTGACATGCTAGAAAGTCAATTAACTTTGCCGGTACATACTTTAACAGATTCAGTGATTACTAGTAAGTTTCCTAACTTTAAGGCATCACAATCAAGTTTAATTGGACTAGCCTTAAAGGAGGTAGAGTAGGGTATGATTCCAGATATTAATCTCTTACCTAAGATAGAAAGAAAAAAGACAAATAGTCTACTTTTTTGGTTATTTGTAGCTGTCATTTGCTTGTTATTTATTGCTATTGGGGTGAAATATTTCTCGTTAAAAAGTGAGGTTGAATCTTTGTCCTCAGAGCAACAAGGTTTATCAACAAAAATTGATCGTTATAAAGACCAAATCGCGAATATTCAGAAGCAATCACAAGGTACACTTGCACAATCTGTACAATTTGTTGAATCGGTTTCATACCCGGTTGCACCGATTATTGATAGTTTAGAAGGTCATCTTGAATCGTACGAAAAGCTTACGGATATTAAATACGGTCCTGAAGGTATTGTAGTGACAATCGACTTTGAAACGCTTAACGACGTATCTCTGTATGTTCAAAAATTATTAATGGATCATTTATATACAGATGTCCAAATTGAAAAAGTAACTTCTTTTAAACCAGAAAAAAACGAGTATAATGACGCCGATTCAGATGAGGATTTAGTACCCCGCTATACAGCAGAGTTTAAATTGGCTATTAGTAATTCAGATTTACTTGCGGAGGTAGAACGTCCATGAATTCTTTAGGGAGTAATGAGAAATCAGCATATATTCTTATCGGAATACTTGTTATCACAATCTTAGGCGCTATCTTTTATTACGCGGTATATCCAAAAATGGAGGAAAGTAATTCATTGAAATATCAAATCGCGGATATGAAGAAAGAGGCAGCCACACTAGATGAACAGCTTGATATAATGAAGGAAGAACAAAAAGCTAATGAGAAAAGTATGAGTGAATTAAAAACGAAAGTACCGTTAGATCGTGATTTAAGTAATGTGATTAATGCTATTGAACAAGTGGAATTAGTAAGTGAAACGAATGTAATTGATATTACATTTAATAATTATGATGAGACAGTTAAAGAGACAATCCAAATGGAAGAAACCTCAACAAATAAGGAGCCACAAAATCAAGCAAGTAGTGATAATGTGAATGGTAATGATGAGAGCGAAACGTCGGTTACTCCTGTTTCGCCGATTGCATCTAGTAGTCTACCAGAAAAATTAAAGCTAATATCAATGACGCTATCAATTAATGCAAAGGATAAAAAAGAAATAAGAGCTTTTTTAAAGGAAGTTGAAGTATTGCCTCGTATTATGCGTATTGACTCTGTTGAGTACGAAATACCAAATACAGATGTACAAAGTTCAGGGGCAGATGAAGCGCATGAAGCTACCGTTCAACTCACAGTATTCTACTACGAGGGTTCAGTAGAAGAATAAACTATAATAAGAGGGATATAAATGATAATTGTTTATGCACTATTCTTTTTTATATTTGGTCTAGTTTTTGGTTCGTTTTTTAATGTAGTTGGGTTAAGAGTACCTAAGGGAGAGTCTATTGTTAGCCCGCCTTCACATTGTACAAATTGTCAAAGGCGGTTAACAACTAGGGACTTAGTACCTGTGTTATCTTTTTTGTTTTTGAAGGGTAAATGTAGAAAGTGTGAAACGAAAATTCATTGGGTATATCCGTTAACGGAATTTGTGACAGCTTTTCTTTTTACATTGGCGTATTTGGAATTGGGATTAAATCCTGAATTGATTATTGCACTATTATTTATTTCCTTATTAATCATTATTACAGTTTCAGATATTGCGTATATGTTGATTCCTAATAAGATTTTATTGGTTTTTGGAGTGCTCTTAGTGGTTGGACGTTTTTTCATCCAGTCGAACCCATGGTGGGACAGTATTGTTGGGGCATTTGGTGGATTTTTAATATTATTACTCGTTGCGATCCTGTCGAAAGGTGGGATAGGGGGCGGGGATATTAAATTATTCTTCATCATTGGACTAGTACTTGGTATTTATTCGACATTACTTGCGTTATTTTTGGCGTCGGTTATTGGTTTAATAGTAGGCGTTGTACTATTAAACTACCGAAAGCAAGGGCGTAAAACTCCGATTCCTTTTGGTCCATCGATTGCATTGGCAAGTATCATTACTTATTTTTATGGCGAACAAATTCTCGAATGGTATATGAATTTGTTATTTTAACAAGATAAATTTTATGGACAAGACGACAAGAGTCTTGTCTTTTTTTATGGTCATCATGCTACGGTTAATAGAGGGGTGATGACATGAAATTTGAATCTAGAAATAATAAAAAAATGCTGCTCTTGTCTATGGTGCATGGTGTGATTATTGGTGTGGCAGGAGTATTTCTATTTTTCATTGCATTGCATTTTTTTGATGGACAGGCAGAAAAGCAAGTTACTAATGATAAGAAAACTGCATCTAAAACGACAACAACTGCTAAGGCTGATGACAAAGCATATACCTTTTATGCACAACAGTATGGTGTTTTTTCAAGTGAGCAATCCGCGACAGAATTTTTAGGTACTAATCCGAAACTATATACTAGTGCGATCGTTTCATTTGGCGGTCAATATTTTGTATGGTCTGCAGTTGGAACGAAGGAAAAAGAAATTAAAGAAAGAGTAGATAAAGATTCTTTCGTAAAAAAGATTAGCTTTAGCGGTGCTAAATGTGAAAGTCCGGCACTTGTCGAAATGCCCAAAGTACTGAGTGCATCAAAAGTGTCAAAGTTTACTTTTGAAGGCGGTAAGAAAAAGATTGATCCACCTTCTAAATGGGCTTCTAACATTGAAGCAGTGTCAAAGGTTTCGGACGATATTCTAGTAATCAGATTGCAGCTAATTAGCCATTATACAGCTCAAAACAAATGTCTCAAAATTGGATTTTAAGGTGTTAAAACCCATCAAATCTCGATTTTAACACTTTTGAAAAAAATGTCATTTCGATTATGATGTCAAAAAAGGAGGGAATTGAAATGACTTTAAATCCAGTAACGACTATTGTTTTAGTGAGCCCGAAAGGCAATGCTGAGGATATTTTTGCTCGCATTAAAATACCTTATGAGGTTGAGTATCATCATGTAGCCATTGATTATCCTTCAACTACATCACCTTTGGATTTTACTGTGTACTGTTCTTTTGTGACTTTGTGGCGTCAATTTATGGTAGAGCATAATAAGGCATATATTTCTACGAAAAGAACCGTTAGCATCAATGGTGAAATTATGAGCCCCCCTACTACTAGACAAGCTGCATATCGTTATTTAGCTAAACTATCAAATCGTCAACATATTGTAACGACTGCGATCGCAGTTAGATATCTTGGACAGCTAACAATGGTTGTAGTTGAGTCCAAAGTAACGATGAAAAAATTATCTCAAAAAATAATTGAACATTATGTTGAAACAGGGGAACCTTTTGAACATGATATTGGTTATAATATACAAGGATTAGGGGCAAATTTATCGGAATCTATCGAGGGTGATTTTGATAATGTCGCGGGATTACCAATTGACTCTTTGCAAGAGCATCTAATTAACAAAAAGATTCTCGATGTAAAGGAAGGGGAGATAGTCGATGTCTACTGACACTATTAAACCAATGATGATCCGTGATGTGCACCAAGATGACCGCCCAAGGGAACGATTAAAGCGACAAGGAGCAGAGAGTTTATCGAACCAGGAGCTTATCGCAATATTATTACGGACAGGAACGAAGGAAGAATCTGTTTTACATATTGCAAATCGAGTTTTAACTTCTTTCGAACAGCTTCACGAATTAAAGCATGCAGCCATTGAGGAAATCATGGCTGTTAAAGGAATCGGGGAGGCAAAAGCGATTCAACTGCTAGCTGCCATTGAGCTCGGCAGAAGAATTTCGCAACAGCGAATAGAAGATCGCTATACTATTCGATCTCCTCAAGATGCAGCTACATACTTAATGGCTGATATGACTGCTTTACTACAAGAGCATTTCGTAGTGTTGTTTTTGAATGTTAAAAATCAAATTATTCATAAGCAAACGATCTTCATTGGTAGTTTAAATGCTAGTATCGTTCACCCACGTGAAATTTTTCGTGAAGCTGTTAAACGCTCTGCTGCTTCGCTTGTTTGTGCGCATAATCATCCCTCAGGCAACCCCGCTCCTTCACCAGAAGATATTGAAGTTACAAAACGAATCCAGGAAGCCGGCTATATAATAGGTATAGAGCTTTTAGACCATGTCATAATTGGGGACCACCAATTTATAAGTTTAAAGGAGAAAGGGTACATGTAACACTGTAATTTTTCATTCCTTTCCGTTATAATAAAACTTATGATTTTATGACAGCTAAGAAAGTTATGGCTATAGAGAAAGGAAGAACATAATAGTGTTTGGATTAGGTGGGAAAGATGTCGGGATTGACCTCGGCACAGCAAATACATTGGTATTTATTAAAGGAAAAGGAATCGTACTCAGAGAGCCTTCTGTAGTTGCGAAAAATACAAAAACAGGTGAAATCGTAGCAGTAGGTAACGATGCAAAAAATATGATCGGACGTACTCCAGGTTCAATCGTAGCAATCCGCCCAATGAAAGATGGCGTAATTGCTGATTTTGATATTACTACTACTATGATTCAATATTATTTACGTGAGGCTATGAAATCTTCTGGTGGTAACTGGAAAAAGCCGAATGTGATGATTTGTGTACCTTATGGTATTACATCTGTTGAACAACGTGCTGTTATAGATGCATCTCGTCAAGCAGGCGCGAAAGATGCTTTCACAATTGAAGAACCATTTGCAGCGGCGATTGGTGCTAACTTACCAGTATGGGAACCAACAGGTAGTATGGTTGTTGATATCGGTGGTGGTACTACTGAGGTTGCTGTTATCTCATTAGGTGGTATTGTGACAAGTGAATCTGTACGTGTTGCGGGTGACGCAATGGATCAAGCCATTACAGCTTATATTCGTAAATCATATAATTTAACAATTGGTGAACGTACTTCTGAATCTATTAAAATGGAAATTGGTTCTGCAAGCACTGAAGGTCCAGAAGAGCGCATGGAAATTCGTGGTCGTGATTTAGTAACTGGTTTACCAAAAACAATTGAAATTTCTTCTATCGAAATTGCTGAAGCATTACGTGAATCTATCTCTGCTATTATCGACGGCGTGAAGAAAACATTAGAGCAAACTCCTCCAGAGCTTTCTGCTGATGTTATGGAACGCGGTATTGTATTAACTGGTGGTGGAGCTCTACTGAAAAGCTTAGATAAAGTTATCAGTAGCGAAACAAATATGCCGGTATTTATTGCTGAAAACCCGCTAGATTGTGTTGCGATTGGTACTGGTATGGCGTTAGATCATATTGATTTAGTACGTCGTCAACAAACGAAAGGTTAAGGAGGTTTAGGCAATGCCACAGTTTTTCTCGAATAAGCGATTAATTTTGCTGCTTGTCGGCGTAATTTTCCTAGTGGCATTGATTAGCTTCTCCTTACGCGATCGTCAAAACGCCTCGCTTCCTGAACAAATTATTAAAGATACAGTCGGTTTTGGACAATCTCTAGTGACCAAACCGGCTCACTACATAACAGGAATCTTTAATAATGTCGATGCATTATTAAACACGTATGATGAAAATAAAAGATTAAAATCGCGTTTGGAAGAATTTGCAGTACTGCAGGGCGAAGTCAATGATTTGAAGATTGAAAACGACAAGCTAAGAGCTATAATTGACAAAAAAGAGGATTTAAAGAAATTTAATCCGATTCAAGCAACTGTTATTGCACGAAATCCAGATCAATGGGAAGAAAAGTTAATTTTGGACCAAGGTACGATGGATGGGATTAAAGTCAACATGGCAGTTAGAACATCTGAAGGCTTAATTGGTAAAATCGTGCAAACGACACCGTATACATCAGAAGTAGAGTTATTGACTACCAATAATCCGAACTATCGTGTATCAGCGGTTGTTGCAAATAAAAAACAAGTATTTGGTCTAATAGAAGGTTTTGATGAGAAACGTAACGAATTAATACTAAAACGTATTGACTCTAGTTTGAAAGTGAAAAAGGGCGATAAAGTTATGACATCTGGTTTAGGTGGTATTTTCCCGAAAGGTATTTTAATTGGGGAAGTAACAAAAGTTACTACAGATGATTATGGTTTAACAAAACTTGCTTATGTGAAACCAGCTGCTAACTTTTCTATGCTTGATCATGTCATTATTGCGAAAAGAGATTCTATTAATATTGATGGTTCTGATGGTAATAGTACAAACAATGACGAAACAAATAAAACTACTACTAACACGACTGGGGATGGAGAATGATGGTACGTTTTCTAATTCCTCTAGTCGCTGTTGTTTTGTTCTTTTTGGAAACTGAATTCGCCCTATTCTCACCGATTAAATGGAATGGTGAATTAGCTTATTTAGTACCAAGATTTTTGATATTATATTTGATATTTCTTTCGATATACTACAATCGAAAACGAGCTATGCTATATGGATTAATTTTTGGCCTCTTGTATGATATCTTCTACATTGATATTATTGGATTATATTCATTTTTGTACCCATTTATTTGTTTTATAGCAGGTTCTACAGTAAAATATATCCATCAGCATTTGTTTGTAACAACAACATTATCGCTACTATTAGTCGCGTTATTAGAGATTATCTTACATCAATTTTTCTTATTAATTTCATTTACGACTATTCCATTTTCAGAATTTTTAAATCAGCGTTTAATACCAACAATGATAGCGAACTCGATTTTCCTAATTATGCTTGGTTGGACGTTTAGATATTTAATACAAGCGCGCGTATTGCAAAAAGCAAATCAATCCATTTTATAAAAAATCGTGAGGTGACGCATTTGTCGACAAAGCAGCTAGTCTATATTAAAGGTACGAAGGATGGACTTGTGCTTCGACTAGACGATCAATGCGCTTACTCAGAGTTAATCGATGAACTTAAGCGTAAGGTGTCCGAAGAAGGTATGGAAGGTCAAGCTGAAGTACAGATTCAATTAGGAAATCGTTATTGTGATGAAGAACAATTAAAAGAAATATTGCATATTGTTCAGAAATCCGAGCATTTAAAAGTTTCAAAGATTAAGAGCGATGTAATTTCTGTAGAGGAAAGTAATCGTAGAGTGGTAGAAAGCAGATCAGCTACTTATGTTGGTATCGTACGATCGGGACAAACGATTCGTGCAGAAGGTGACTTAGTAGTTGTTGGAGATGTTAATCCTAACGCTAGAGTTGAAGCAGGCGGTAGTATTTTCGTCTTAGGGCGTTTGAAAGGAATTGCTCATGCTGGTTCAAAAGGCAACCGCGAAGCAGTTATAGCAGCGTCTTGGCTTGAAGCAACCCATCTACTGATTGCTGACTTGATGGAACTTATGACAAATGAATTAGCCGTTTTGTCCGAAACACCTGAAATGGAATGTGCGTACATACATTCAAATGGTCATATTACGATTGACCGCTTGCAAGATTTGCGTTTATTTAGACCAAATCTGTCAACGTTTAAAGGAGGAAGCTAATGTGGGAGAAGCAATTGTAATAACTTCTGGTAAGGGAGGCGTTGGTAAAACAACGACTACTGCAAATCTAGGAACTGCATTGGCCCTTCAAGGAAAAAAAGTATGCTTAGTTGATACAGACATCGGTTTACGCAACCTTGATGTTATCCTTGGATTAGAAAACCGCATTATTTATGATTTAGTAGATGCTATTGAAGGACGATGTAAAATTCACCAAGCGCTTGTTAAAGATAAACGCTTTGATGAATTATTGTTTTTATTACCAGCTGCTCAAACGACAGACAAGACAGCAGTAACACCACAACAAATGAAGCAGTTAATTGGTGAATTAAAAAGAGATTATGATTTTGTGTTAATTGACTGTCCAGCTGGAATTGAACAAGGTTATAAAAACGCTGTTGCGGGTGCAGACAAAGCAATAGTTGTAACAACACCTGAGATTTCAGCGGTACGTGATGCAGATCGCATTATTGGTCTGTTAGAACAAGAAGAAATAGAACCGCCTAAATTAATTATTAATCGGATTCGTCCACATTTAATGAATCGAGGCGATACATTAGATGTGAACGAGATTACTACACACTTATCAATTGATTTGGTAGGAATTATCCCGGATGATGAAAATGTGATTAGCTCATCTAATAAAGGTGAGCCGATTGTGATGGAGCCAACTACGCAAGCGGCTTTAGCATATCGCAATATCGTGCGAAGAATCCTAGGTGAATCAGTTCCACTTATGACTTTAGAAGGTGAGAGTAAAGGCGTTTTCGCTAAACTCAAATCACTATTTTCTAAGTAAGTTCTGAAGATGCTCGTCCATAATAGACAAGCCTTGAAGCCTGGTAAATAATGTTCTCGATTAGTTAGACTACTCAACACATAAAATGTGATGAGTAGTCTTTTTGTTTGGTAGGGAATATGTAAGGTGGAAATAGAACTTGAATTTCAGAGATAGTACAAAAAAGTACTATTAATTTAATTTATTTCTCTCTCTAATTAAAGTTAATATATTACATGTAAATGAATGAAGTACCTTCTCTACTCATATATTGCAATAAAGAATACTATGAGGTGAAGCGTTTGAAGAATAAATTGAAGTGGATTTTGGCATTCCTCATTACACTTTGTGTTGTCATGATTTCAACACTTGAAAAAAACGGCACGATGCAGACGAATATTAAGCAAATTACAAGTACTGGTGAAGATTTTGTAGTGCTACGAAATTGGACAAAGGGTTTGCTTAATCCAGATGCTAAAGAAGTTGATTCAATAACTGTTACAGCTCCTTTATATGAGGGAGAGCTCGCTACATTTTCCACTTTACAGCCGTTCTCGAACGGTACTTTACTGTCTTATAAAGAGAATATAAGTATACGTGCCAAACAAGATGGACTTGTCATTTTCACTGGCCATACGCAATCACTTGGGAAAACGATGACAGTTATTTATGAGAATGGAGAAAATGTTACGTATGGCTTTTTAGACGAATTGACAATATTACCGTATACCTCAGTTAAGGAGGGAGAAACAATTTCGAATTTAACATCAGGGCGTCTTTATTTACAAGTTGAGAAAAAAGGAACTATGCTTGATTCAACCGCGATAAAAGAGTGGTTGAAGTGAGAGAGAAATTAAGCGTATTGAAATTTCGGATACATCCTACAATGATACCGATAATCATTATATTATTGTTATCAGGCAATGTAGCACATTATGCCATGATTCTCGGTTCATTGCTTTGGCATGAATGCGGACATTTAATAGCAGCTAACAAATATAAGCTTAAAATTGAAGGCTGCACGATCATGCCTTATGGAGGGGAAATTAGACTTGCAAAAACACAGCTGATTCGTAAAAAGTATAGGTTGGTTGTTGCGGCTGCAGGGCCGATAGCTACTTCTTTTCTCTTGATTTTAGCTCTGTTCATGCCAGGGGCGATTCAAGAACCGCTGGTATACATACAGTTCTTTATTTTATTTATTAATCTATTGCCTATTTGGCCGTTGGATGGTGGTCGTATAATCGAAATCTTATTAAGTGGAAAACGACCTCTATATGAAATACATGAGTTTTTTTTAAAGTATTCGATTATTACGTGTTTAGCGGTTTTACTGTGCTGTATATTATTATTACCAAAATCGGTATTTTTGCTCTTTTTATTTCTTTTTATTTTATTTCAAAATATAAAAGAATGGCGATATCGGAAATATACTAAAGCATTTGAAAAGTATGCGTTGAATATATTGACGTAATAGTTTCTATGTGGTAGTATTTTAATGTTATTGTTTGTAGCACCCGTGCTACTACAACCGCGCTGAAAAGGTTTTAAGTATCTTTCGGGATCACCTGATTGAGGGCGAGTCTGAGTTATAAGAGGAGGTGCAGATATGTACGCAATTATCGAAACTGGTGGTAAACAAATCAAAGTTGAAGCTGGCCAAGAAATCTACGTTGAGAAATTAAACGCAGAAGATGGTGAAGTGGTTACTTTTGACAAAGTTTTATTCGTAGGTGGCGAAGCAGTTAAAGTTGGTGCTCCATTCGTGGAAGGCGCTACTGTAACAGCTAAAGTTGAAAAACACGGTCGTCAAAAGAAAATCGTTGTTTTCAAACTTAAAGCTAAGAAAAACTACCGTCGTAAACAAGGTCACCGTCAACCTTATACTAAATTAGTAGTTGAAGCTATCAACGCTTAATAGTGAGGTGATTAAATGATCCAAGTAACGATTAATCACGATGAAAAAAGACATGTATCTTCATTTGAAATGAAAGGTCACGCAGATTTTGATGAATCAGGGAAAGATTTAGTGTGTGCAGGCGCATCAGCAATTGCTTTCGGCACTGTTAATGCCATGTACCAACTATTAAATGTGGAACCTACAATTCAGCAAGAGGGTGAAGGTGGATATCTCCACGTCACATTGCCAGCCAATCTAGATGAAGAATTAGACAGTCGCTTACAATTAGTTGTTCAAACAATGGTTGCACAGTTGTATACAATTGTGCAAAGTTACGGACAATATATTCAGATATCATATTCCCAAATGTAGGAGGTGGAACAGATGATGTTATTAACTTTAGATCTTCAGTTTTTCGCTTCGAAAAAAGGGGTAGGTTCTACTAAGAACGGTCGTGACTCTGAGTCAAAACGCCTTGGAGCTAAACGTGCCGATGGTCAATTCGTTTCTGGTGGATCAATTCTTTACCGTCAACGCGGTACTAAAATTTATCCAGGTGAAAACGTTGGCCGCGGTGGAGACGATACACTTTTCGCAAAAGTTGACGGCGTAGTTAAATTTGAACGCTACGGTCGCGACAAGAAAAAAGTAAGTGTATACCCTGTCGCTCAAGAAGCTTAATTTCAAAAGCTAAGGACTGCATTTATTGCAGTCCTTTTTTAAATGAATAAGCAAGTATATATCTTTTAATCATGTCCAGGCATTCGCGCCACCCTCGAGGTCGTTTCAATTCCTCTAATGAAAGTAGGAAAGACAATTTCGTTTTCGGGCGTTCCAACGCTTCTCGGAGGTGAACGGGCACGATTGCGCTTTTATTATTCACTGGTAAAAAGTATGTTTTTAGTAACCAGTTCCTGTTCTAAATCGGCTTTCGCTCAAGTTAGCGGAAGCCTTGTTTTTCTAATGCGAGAAAAACCGATGAAAAATTGGTATACTGAAGACTGAACATCTTATTGGAGGAGTGTGTACAATGACTGAAAAGCCTCTCACCGTAAATGAAGTGCTACGCTTTGCACACCATGATTTTTTAAATCAGCTTCAACTAATAAAGATTAATTTGGATATGGGTCGTGTAGAGGATTCGAAGGAAGTAATTTCTGGAGTGGCCGAACAATGTCGTATCTTTTTCAATATTAATCAATTAGGATTACCAAAAACGATTGAATGGTTACACACATTGAAATGGCGTTATCCGTCCTATCAAGTAACTATTCAAAGTAACGTTGATTCTGAGGTGGATATAGCATTAGATGGACCGATCAAAGAACATTTAGAGCGGACTGTCTCCTATGTATACTCTTCATTAAACCCATATATAGAGCAAAATCTATCACTTCATATCAACTCAACGCAAGAACAATTAGAAATTTCATTTCATTTAAAAGGCTTATGGGATATGGAGCCATTCAAAGAAAAATTAGATCATCAATCCATAATGATTAAAAATAATCATTATACAAATGAAGATTGGTGTTATTGCATAGAAGCAAGCAAGGAGGGTATTTAAATGTTTGTAGATCACGTTAAAGTGTTTGTTAAAGGTGGAGACGGCGGAGATGGTATGGTGGCTTTCCGTCGCGAAAAATTTATACCAAATGGTGGCCCAGCAGGTGGCGATGGTGGTAACGGTGGAGACTTAATCTTTATCGTTGAAGAAGGACTACGTACATTAATGGATTTCCGCTATAAACGTCATTTTAAAGCAGAACGCGGTAATCATGGTATGAGTAAAAACCAACACGGTAAAAATGCGGAAGATTATTATGTAAAAGTGCCACCTGGTACAATCGTAACTTCTGAAGAAGATGGTAGAGTAATTGCTGATTTAGTAGAGCATGGTCAAACGGCAGTTATTGCTCGTGGTGGACGTGGAGGACGAGGAAACTCTCGTTTTGCTACACCTTCAAATCCAGCGCCAGAACTTTCTGAAAAAGGCGAGCCAGGACAAGAACTTAATGTTATATTAGAGTTAAAGGTATTAGCAGATGTAGGTTTAGTCGGTTTCCCAAGTGTAGGTAAATCAACATTACTGTCAGTTGTTACTGCAGCAAAACCGAAAATTGGTGCATATCATTTCACAACAATTGTGCCGAACTTAGGTATGGTTGAAACAGAGGACGGCCGTAGTTTCGCTATGGCAGATTTACCAGGATTAATCGAAGGAGCTCATCAAGGTGTAGGATTAGGACATCAATTCTTACGTCATATTGAACGTACGCGCGTAATCGTGCATGTGATTGATATGTCTGGTATGGAAGGTCGCGATCCTTACGACGACTACTTAACGATTAACAAAGAATTAGAACAATATAATCTACGTTTAACAGAGCGTCCACAAATTATTGTTGCCAATAAAATGGACATGCCTGATGCGGAAGAAAACTTACAAGCTTTCCGTGAAAAAGTTGGAGAAGATGCGAGAATTTTCGCGATTTCTGCTGTTTCACGTAAAGGATTGAAAGAATTACTATTCGCTGTAGCAGACTTATTAGAAGTAACACCTGAATTTGCATTGAACGATGTGGAAGAAGAAGAAACGGATGCGACTGTTTTATACAAACATGAATCACAAGGTCCGGACTTCGAAGTTTCACGTGATGATGATGGTTCTTACGTATTAAGCGGCTCTTCTATCGAAAGATTATTCAAAATGACTGACTTTAGTCGTGAAGATTCAATTCGACGCTTTGCTCGTCAATTACGCGGAATGGGCGTTGACGAAGCATTAAGAGAACGTGGCGCTGAAAATGGCGATATTGTTCGATTACTTGAATTCGAATTTGAATTTATAGAGTAAGAATTTAGGGGGAAAAGAGATGAAAAATGTAGCAGATCAACGCTATTATTTAGTACGCGAAGATGTTCTAACAGATGCCATGCAAAAGACACTTGATGCAAAGTATTTATTACAGACAGGTGCCGTTTCATCAATATGGGATGCTGTTAAGCAAGTAGATTTATCTCGTAGTGCATTTTATAAATATCGAGATGCTGTTTTCCCCTTCCACTCTATCGTTCAAGAACGTATTTTAACTGTTTTTTTACAGCTAGAAGACCGTAAAGGGACATTAGCACGTCTATTATCGACTGTTACAGAAACACATTGTAATATCTTAACTATTCACCAAACGATTCCGATTCAAGGAAGAGCGAACGTGACATTATCGTTAGATGTGACAGCGATGGATATAGAGTTAGATGATTTAATACAGCAACTAAAAAAATTAGATTTTGTAGAGTCAGCAGAGGTAATTAGTTCAGGAGCATTATAAGGGGGCTTTTTTGAATTGACATCAAAAGAGTGGGAAAATAGAGTGGCTTATTTAGGCCCAACAGGCACGTTTACGTATTTAGCTACGCAAGAGTTATTTCCAAACGAATGGCTTATTCCTTACAAAACAATTCCAGAGTGCATTGAAGCGGTCGCATCCAATCAAGTGGATTTAGCAGTAGTACCTGTAGAAAATGCGCTTGAGGGATCTGTACCGTTAACGATTGACTATTTATATCATGAAGCGGATTTATATGTAGTTGGAGAAGTTTTATCTCCAATTGCACAACATTTAATGGTAAATCCAAAATTTGCTGATCATTGGGAAGGTATTGAGGGTATATATTCACACCCTCATGCACTTGCTCAATGTCATAAATATTTGTACTACAGATTTAGAGGAATTCAGTTAAATCCAACGACATCGACGGCAGCGGCAGCACAGTATATAGCTGAAAACCCAGATCAATGTATTGCTGCAATTGGTAACAGTTCGGCAGCAGAAACTTATGGCTTAAAAATTGTTCAAGATAATATTCATGATTTCCATTTTAATCATACACGCTTTTTTGTTTTATCTAGAACCAATCAACGGATTGAAAGAGATCATCGTGATGAACAGATAAAAACAACGGTAATGATTACATTACCTAATGACCGTTCAGGAGCATTACATCAAGTACTATCCGTATTTGCATGGCGTCAAATCAACTTAAGTAAAATCGAGTCAAGGCCGTTAAAAACAGGACTGGGTGACTATTTCTTTATCGTTGACGTGTTAGAAGATGAAAATGCACCAATGATGAGAGGTGCGATGGATGAGCTATCTGCATTAGGATGCTCAGTGAAATCACTCGGCACTTATTATACATACCAAAATAGCCATGACTGATATACGAGAAAAAACTCTTAGCATCTTTGCTAAGAGTTTTTTTGTATGCTGGTATTTAATTTGTCGTAATTAAAAAGCCTTTCGATTGTAATTGCTGTATAGCAAAATCTATTTTTTCTTCAGAGGAAGCAGAAATAAGATGGATATGAATTCCTTCTGTTAATTCCAATAGAAGATTCGAATTTGTATCGGCAAGCTTTTGCATAAATTGTTGAACGTCATGACGACTAGAGACCATAATGGAAGCGGTAATCTCTCCATATACGGCATGTTCTACAGTAACGTTTTTGACTGTGACTCCCGCATCGACAAATATATTTAATTCTTCTTCTGTATCGGCAGATGTATGACGACATGCAATCTGACGTTCACAGCAGGTTGTATCTTCATTAGAAGTAAATAGTATATACCCTTGGCTTGTCGCCATAATCGGTATGTTACGTGCTTTTAATAAGGCCATATCACTGACAATAACTTGTCTCGAAACGCTGGTGCGTTTAGCAAGTTCAGTACCCGTAATTGGTTGTCCCTCTTGCTTTAACATGTCTAAAAGAATATCTCTACGTTCTTCTCCTAATAATTTTTTCATCTAAATCACCTCGAATACAAGCATAAATTGCCCTTCTCAACTCATAGTGTAACATGAAAGGCACTCACTGAAATATAAAATCGGGTGACCAATTGTGAAAGCTTTTCATATGATAGAAAGACGGAAGGAGGAAAAAAATGCGCACTCATACGGTCCAAAAAGGCGATACTTTATGGAAAATCGCAAGACAGTATGGCATTTCTTTTGAAGATTTGAAACGCTTAAATGCTCATTTGGCGAATCCGGATTATATCGTACCGGGTATGGAAATTTTCTTGCCTGCTGTACCAAAGAAGGAAGCGCCGAATCACTCACATAAGGAGCACCCAGTGAAAGAAGCACCAATACATCAGCCAGTAAAAGAAGCACCGATACACCATCCGGTGAAAGAGGCACCGATACACCATCCAGTGAAAGAGGCACCGAAACATCACCCGGTGAAAGAAGCACCAAAACACCAACCGGTGAAGGAAGCACCAAAACATTATCCTGTAAAAGAAGCACCAAAACATGTACCAGTAAAAGAAGCGCCGAAACATGTACCAGTAAAAGAAGCACCTATTGTAGAGCCGGCACCAATTCCACATATGCATCCACATGTGCAACAACGTCCAGTCAAAACACGTATAGAGTTTGTTGAACAACATGAGGAGGAAATAATTATTCAACCGTTAGTAGAAACTAAACCAACAAAACCTATACAAACAAGCCCATCAGGGGAGATGCCACCAAGTCCACCACCACCAATTCCGCCAATGGGAATGCAGCCATGTCCACCGGAAATGCCGTCATGGCCACAGATGGGGATGCCACCATGTCCACCGGAAATGCCGTCATGGCCACAGATGGGGATGCCATCGTGTCCGCCGTCAGGAATGCCGCAGTGGGGTGGTGCAGAACAAATGCCGATGCCTATGCCAATGCCGCAAGTACCAAATTGGCAAAATCAACAGCCTTGGCCACCAATGGGAATGCAATCAAGCCCACCGATGGGAATGCAACCAAGCCCACCAATGGGAATGCAACCAAGCCCACCAATGGGAATGCAACCAAGCCCACCGATGGGAATGCAACCAAGCCCACCGATGGGAATGCAACCAAGCCCACCGATGGGAATGCAACCAAGCCCACCGATGGGAATGCAGCCAAGTCCCCCATCAGGTTGGCAAATGCCTGAATCAACTAGAGATTGTGGATTTGATGAGTCTCCATTTATGGGACATCATCATGGTCCGCTACAACCAATGCAGCCGCAATGGCAACAACCAATGCAACCAGAATGGCAGCAACCAATGCAGCCACAGTGGCAACAATCAATGCAACCGCAGTGGCCGGTTCAGGGACAACAATGGCAGCAACCTGACATGATGATGCCAAGTATGCCAATGCAATTCTATCCAACGCCAATGCCGATGCCGATGCCGATGCCAACGCCAATGCCAATGCCAATGCCAATGCCAAATTGGAATACTTCTCCGTGCGGTTGTCAGCAACCACAACCGTACCCGCAGCCGAGAACCTCTGTAGACTATAATTGATGTGAATCAAAGCGGTATTTTCAGGAGGGTTAAGCCAAACGTTTGGCAATGGACTATTAATGGGCATAATTATTCGATTAAACGCTACACGAATAAAGGGACGGCTGACAAGGTTCGTATTGTTCATCAACAATTAAAAAAGGCTAAATTTCCGAATATATTACCGGTTATTGCAAGTGATGATCCTACTGCTATTGTGCAACCGTGGGCATCTAATGTGCGAGCGGTAAAATTTAATCGTATGCAAGAACGTACTAAGACGTTAGAATTATTATATAAATTACATGCAACAAATAGTGACATTAATTGGCCTGAGTTTGGGGTATTTTTGCCACAATATGATTTACAGTTAAAATGGCAGGATCGTTTATCAAAATTCAAGGCTAAAAAAGAACAAATAGCCCAGTTTTTGGGCGTCCCAGCTGTAGATCAGCTTATTATTTATGCGGAACAAGCTTTAAAAAGTATGCAACTAGTAAAAAATAAAAAAACAACAATTTTGCATGGAGATGTTGTGCATCATAATTTTCTAATGACGGAGAAAGGCAAGGTGTATTTGATTGATTTTGATTTAGCAGCAGTTGGTCATGCTGAAGATGAAATCATCATGTGGATGCATCGTGTACTTCCTCATGTAGATTATAATTTGCCTAAACTTTTAGAGGAGCAGCCACTTTTGCAGGGATTTCCGAAAGAGCAATTACTGGCGATTCGTTATCCTAATGAGCTGTTAAGAGAATGGTTATATGTTGATGTCATTGCTACACAGCGCAAAGCGGCTTTCATCGAAGAACTTGTGGCATTTACGAATGTGGCGCTCTCATCTTGGCCAAAATTATGGTATGATAGTGGAAGTCTGGAATAGAATAGGTGTTTGTCTTTTTTGAGAAAAGAAAATGACAAATAAAGCTTCAGATAGGTCGTTTAGGCGATCTATCTTTTTCTACTGCCATTTGGACAAAGGTCCGACATCCTAATGTAACAAATAATATGCTATAATCATAGCGTTGAATATAAGGGGAATTGCCATGTATGACTACATAATTGGACAAGTAACAAGAGTTACTCCAGAATATATTGTCATGGAGCAGCAAGGGATTGGCTGGCAATTATATACGCCAAATCCGTTTGCGTTTCATGTTCAAGAGGAATCACTGCAAGTCTATACGCATCATCACGTAAGAGAAGATGCACATCTACTATTTGCTTTTAAATCGTTAGAGCAACGTGAACTATTCCGCAAACTGATACAAGTATCAGGTATTGGACCTAAAGGAGCAATGGCCATTTTAGCAAGTGGCAACCCATCTCAAGTTATCCAAGCAATTGAGCAAGAAGATGAAGTTTTCCTTGTAAAGTTCCCAGGTGTCGGAAAGAAAACTGCTCGCCAAATGATTCTAGATTTAAAAGGAAAACTAGATGCTTTACTTGAAAATGTTGAGTTACCAAGTGGAGAAGATGAATTGCCGCTATTCGGAGTGAATCCGAATAAACATGAATTAGAGGAAGCTTTACTAGCGTTAACGGCATTGGGATATTCGGAGCGTGAGTTAACGAAAATTCGACCGCAACTTGATGAAGATAATCAGCTTTCATCAACTGACGCCTATATGAAGAAAGCCTTACAACTATTATTAAAACAAAAATAAAAGAAAGGAGGAATAGTTATGGACGAGCGTGTTGTATCGAGTGAAGTATCCAATTTTGATGAACAATTTGAACAGTCATTAAGACCTCAAAATTTGGTTCAGTATATTGGTCAGCAAAAAGTAAAAGACAATTTGAAGATATTTATCGAAGCAGCGAGAATGCGGGAAGAAAGTCTTGATCATGTGCTTTTATACGGACCTCCAGGGCTCGGTAAAACGACTTTAGCGGCTGTTATTGCTAATGAGATGAATGTCCAAATTCGCATGACGAGCGGACCAGCAATTGAGCGTCCAGGAGATTTAGCTGCAATCGTCAGTTCTCTTGAGCCAGGGGATGTCCTATTTATCGATGAAATTCATCGTCTACCCCGAGCGATTGAGGAAGTATTGTACCCCGCAATGGAAGACTTTTGTTTAGATATTGTCGTAGGGAAAGGTCCTGCAGCGCGCTCTGTTCGACTTGACTTACCTCCTTTTACATTAGTAGGAGCAACTACAAGGGCAGGCGCATTATCAGCTCCCCTTCGAGATCGCTTCGGCGTGTTGTTAAGATTGGAATATTATGACGAGCTTTCATTAACAGAAATTGTTTGTAGAAGTGCTGTGCTATTTGATGTGAACATTGATAAAATAGCAGCAAGAGAAATTGCTCGCCGGTCCCGTGGGACACCCCGTGTCGCAAACCGATTACTAAAAAGAGTTAGAGACTATGCTCAAGTTATTGGAGACGGGGATATTACACTAGAAATGGCACAAGCTGCACTAGAGTTGTTACAAGTCGATCCGTTAGGTTTAGATCATATCGATCACAAATTAATTTCTACGATGATTGAACGTTTCCGAGGCGGTCCTGTTGGTTTAGATACGATTGCAGCAAGTATTGGGGAAGAATCAATGACAATTGAAGATGTCTATGAGCCCTATTTAATGCAGATTGGTTTCATCCAGCGAACACCAAGAGGACGCTTAGCGACTACATTAGCTTATGAGCATTTTGGCTATCCATTGCCATCACAAACATAAAACAAAAGGAAGTTAACAATGAAATTAGAAGACTTTGATTTTGAATTACCAGAAGAGTTAATCGCACAAACACCACTAGAAGACCGCACCTCAAGCCGTTTAATGGTAGTAGATCGTGATTCAGGTGAAGTGACACATCATACTTTCCGTGATATTATCGAAGAACTACACGAAGGTGATTGCCTTGTCTTAAATGATACACGTGTATTACCTGCACGTTTAATGGGTGTGAAAGAAGAAACAGGCGCGCATGTTGAAATATTACTATTAAAACAAACGTCAAATGAAGATGAATGGGAAACGCTAGTGAAACCTGCAAAACGTGTGAAAGTAGGAACTGAAATTACTTTCGGTGAGGGCCTGCTAAAAGCGACGTGTACAGGTGAGTTAGATCATGGTGGAAGACTATTTAAATTCAACTACGAAGGAATCTTCTATGAAATCTTAGACCAACTTGGAGAAATGCCTCTACCACCATATATTCGTGAAAAATTAGATGATCAAGATCGTTATCAAACGGTTTTTGCGAAAGAACGTGGTTCAGCAGCGGCTCCTACAGCAGGTTTACACTTCACAACAGACTTATTAGATGAAATTCGTGCAAAAGGTGTTAAAGTTGCTTTCTTAACATTGCATGTTGGATTAGGAACATTCCGTCCTGTTAATGTTGAGACGATAGAAACACATGCAATGCACTCTGAATTTTATAATCTAACAGAAGAAACAGCAACTATTATCAATGATACTAAAAGAAATGGTGGTCGTGTAATTGCAGTAGGTACAACATCTACTCGTACACTTGAAACAATAGCAGAACGCCATGATGGTAACATTGTAGCTGATAGTGGTTGGACTTCGATTTTCATCTACCCAGGTTTTGAATACAAATCAATTGATGGTTTAATCACAAACTTCCATTTACCAAAATCAACGCTAGTTATGTTAGTGAGTGCATTAACAACCCGTGAAATAATATTAAATGCTTACAATATCGCAGTACAAGAACGCTATCGCTTTTTTAGCTTTGGCGATGCGATGTTTATCCGTCCAAAAGCAAAGAAAGGAAATTAATCAATGTCTCAAGCAATCAGATATGAGCTAATTAAAACAGATAAGCAAACAGGCGCACGCCTTGGTATTGTGCATACTCCGCACGGTTCATTCGAGACACCAGCATTTATGCCGGTAGGTACTCAAGCTTCTGTTAAAACAATGTCTCCAGAAGAAGTAAAAGATATGGGAGCAGGAATTATTTTAAGCAATACGTACCATCTATGGCTTCGTCCAGGTCACGAAATTGTTCGTGAAGCAGGAGGTCTCCATAAATTTATGAACTGGGATCGTCCAATTTTGACAGATTCGGGTGGCTTCCAAGTATTTAGCTTAAGCCATATTCGTAAAATTGAAGAAGAAGGCGTTCATTTCCGTAATCACTTAAATGGTGATAAACTATTCTTAAGCCCTGAAAAAGCGATGGAAATTCAAAATGCACTGGGCGCAGATATTATGATGGCATTTGATGAATGTCCTCCGTTCCCAGCTACTTTTGAATATATGAAAGCTAGCGTGGAACGTACTTCTCGCTGGGCAGAGCGTTGTTTAGAAGCTCATGCCCGTCCACAAGACCAAGGTCTATTTGGTATCGTCCAGGGTGGAGAATTTGAAGAGCTACGTAAGCAATCTGCAAAGGATCTTGTATCTATGGATTTCCCGGGCTACGCTATCGGTGGTCTATCAGTAGGGGAACCAAAAGATATCATGAACCGTATGCTTGAATATACAACACCGTTATTACCGGCAGAAAAACCTCGTTATTTAATGGGAGTAGGTTCTCCTGACTCATTAATCGATGGTGCAATTCGCGGAATTGACATGTTTGACTGCGTATTACCAACACGTATTGCTCGTAATGGTACATGCATGACAAGCGAAGGTCGATTAGTGATCAAAAATGCGAAATTCGCAAGAGACTTTGGTCCACTTGATCCGAACTGTGATTGCTACACTTGTCGCAATTATTCACGTGCGTATATTCGTCACTTGTTGAAAGCGGAAGAAACATTTGGAATCCGATTAACTTCTTATCATAATTTATATTTCTTGCAAGATTTAATGAGAAACGTAAGACAAGCGATCCGTGAAGATCGACTTGGTGATTTCCGAGAAGAGTTTTTTGAAGCATATGGTTTCAACAAACCAAATGCAAAAAATTTCTGATTCTTGTATACTATTGAAAGAAATAGAAAGGGGGATTTTATTCAATGGAATTTTTAACAGGTATTGGCCCGATTATTCTTATGTTTGGTGTGATGTATTTACTATTAATCCGTCCAGCACAAAAACAACGTAAGAAAACATCTCAAATGCAAAATAGTTTATCACGTGGCAATCAAATCGTGACAATCGGTGGATTGCACGGTGAAGTTGACGCAGTTGACGATACAACAGTTGTCATCAAAGTTGCTGATGGCACAAAACTTCGTTTCGAGCGCGCGGCGGTAGGTCGCATCGTTGAAGATGCAACTAACTAATAAATGCGTTCAAAAGGACTATTCCACACTTATGTTGTGGAGTAGTCTTTTTTTATGCACAATATTTAAATAAGTATGTAACTGAAATTTGTAATAAGAGATTTTAAAGATAGTGTAGAACAATTAACTTTTTTAAATTAATTAGACGATAGTTTAAAAAGTAATATTTTAGATACTAATGTTTTTCGTATAAATCGTTCAATCTTACACATTCTATAATAAAAAAGGAGTCGTGTATGAACGATTTATTGATTATCGGATTTCGTACCGTCTTTTTATATTTTGTTATTTTGATTATTTTTCGCCTCATGGGAAAACGGGAGGTTGGCGAGCTAAGCATGATTGATCTCGTCATATTCGTACTCATCGCTGAAGTTGCAGCATTTGCTATTGATGACCCGCAACGTAAGTTATTTGAATCTGTTCTGCCGATGATTATGCTGCTCGTTATCCAAGTTGTTTTGTCATTTATAACTTTAAAAAATAAAAAGATTCGTGATTTAATTGATGGTGGCCCGGTTACGATTATTCGAGATGGCGTTATTATGGAAAAGGAAATGAGGAGGTTGCGATATAATCTAAATGATTTATTCCAACAGTTAAGAGAACAGCAGGTAGGATCTGTTCAGCAAGTTGCTTACGCATTTTTAGAGCCATCTGGTAATCTTTCTGTTTTCGTAAAAAATGAGGACACCCCTGTTCTACCATATATTGTTGATGGGGAAGTACAAAATCGCAATCTCCAGTTAACACAAAGAACGGAAGAATGGTTAAGGGAAAAACTATTAGAGCAAGGTATTACTGACATTACGGAAATATTTTATTGCTGTTTTGAGGAGAATGAATTGCACATACAAAAAAAGGAAGCGGCATCATAGCCGTTTCCTAATTGTTCTTGTTAAATACATAAAGTCACGCCATCTAATTTGATTGAAAAGCATTAAAAGTACAGAAAGTATACCTAAGGTTATAGCACTATTCCAGATAACAGAAAGACCTGCAGTAGGCATTAGAATGGTACGAAATACTACTACGAAAATGAATATGCCATATGGGACGACAAATAATCGGAAGCCGGTATGCAAATATTTCTTCTGACGAATAGTTGCGATATGTAAAAAGGATGTGACGAGAACGCCGAAACCAATCGCAATGACCGCACCTTTTTCCTGTAAACCTGATTGAGAAGCAAGGACGAACATAATAAACAATTTACCAATACCGCCATACACAGCATTCATCATAGCTGCATTCGCCTCATCTACTGCTTGTAAAATTGAATTTAGTGGACTTTGAATATAATAAAAGAAAAAGACAGGCGATAATAATTTCACATAGCCACGATTTTCTTGTAGGTGAAAAAGTTTCATCGCAAGTTCATCACCGTGAATGAAAAAATATGTAGCCGCAAAACAGCCTACAAGCGTCGATAATCGAAGTGAAATTTGGACACGATCTTTTAATAACCGGTGATTGCCACGAGCAACAGCATCACTTACAGCAGGAATGAGCACAACTGATAGAGCAAATGGTACAAAAGCTGGGAATAATAATAATGGAACAAGTACACCAGAAATGACCCCATATAATTTTGTTGCAACGACGGTTGTCATTCCGGCTAAGGTTAGCGCCTTTAAAAAGATAATGGGCTCTAAAAACCATGTAAATGTACCAAAAATTTTACTACCAGTTGAAGGAAGAGCTACTTTTAATATTGGATTTGGTGGATAATACTCTTTTGATGGCTGTAGAACATCAGAACGCTTTACTTTTCGATAATGCCAATACAGATAGAGGAAAGCGACGGCTTCAGCAATTGCTGTAATGACCATAGCAAACCCTGCAGTTAGTGCTGGCTCTTCTACATTTACACCATAAGGTAATAAAAAAGTAATAAGAATAATACGGATAACCTGTTCCATTGTTTGAGACCAAGCCGTTTCAGCAATGCGTGCTAGTCCTTGAAAGAAAGATTTGAGCAGTGCGGATGCTGCGGCAACTGGAACCGTTGCCAAGCCAACATATAAAATAAGCATGGTCTGTCCGTCATGAAGTAAATTGTTGGACAAATACGGAATGAAAAGCATTATCAAAGGAAATAAGATAATACCTGCAAGAAAGGTCAATAAAGTAGCTGTTCTCATTACAGCACTTAATTGTTCTTTCTTTTTTTTCGCGTGCAGTTCAGCGATGATTTTCGCTACAGCAATTGGAATGCCGAGTTGGACTAGGGATAGGAAGAAAATAAAAGCCGGATATGCAGCCATATATGTGCCCACTGCCTCTTCGCCCGCAACCCTCATAAATTGCATTCGATACAAGAAACCCAAGAGCTTAGATAAGAACACAGCACCCATTAATAAAAAAGTGCCATGAAAAAAAGAAGTCAATACTATCCCTTCCTTCTCAATTCAAGAAAATTCGTATACAATTATCCTATGCAAGAACAGAAGCGGATAAAACTACCATAAAGGAAGTGAAATGATGGCAATCGAGTACGAGGCTTTATTTCAAAAGTTTTTACCAGCTTTAATTAGTAAAAGAAATGAATTTATCATGCAAGGTTTTAAAACGGTAACAGTGGAGGATATATGGGATGTATGTGTAAAAAAGAAATGGCGCAAGCGCAATATTCAGACATTGCGTCCTTATGAAATGGTTGAGGATTTATTTTCTTTAAGTACTGCACAATATATGACCTATACTCAAATCGAAGAATCAAAGACATCTAATTGGTTCTCAGAATTAAATCAAGACGAATTACAACTGCTATTACATGGGAATGGTAGTGAAGAACCTTAAATAAAAGTAAGAAAAGTTTTAAATAAATAATAAAAGGGTCAATTTGACAGTGGAGTCTACCTGTTTCATAATAGACCTGTTAAGTTTTAAAATTTGATGTTGTACGAATGAAACAAATTTTTTTACTAAAAAGCATTTTACGATACTTTTTATATCAGTTTTCATAAGGTATGAGCATTTAGTCTCGAAGTTTTTACAAGCTTTATGAATAAATTCGTGTCATAATATAGATTATTAAGTAAAATGTTTTATAAGTCATACCGCTGTATTTGTTTGAGGAGGAAGTTTGAATGAAATTAAGAAGCCGTATCGTTGCTTTTTTACTACTAGTAGTTGTTTTAGGTGCAACGATGAGTACGACTGTTCAAGGAGTCTTGAACAATATTAAACTAGGCCTTGATTTACAAGGTGGTTTTGAAGTTCTTTATCAAGTTGAGCCGTTAAGTGGTGGTCCGGAAATTACAGAAAATGATGTAAAGGATACAGCACAAGCACTATCACGACGTGTAAACGCACTGGGTGTTAGTGAACCGAGCATTCAAATTGAAGGTAAGGACCGCATTCGTGTTCAGTTAGCAGGTGTGGACGATCAAGAATCTGCTCGTGAATTACTTTCAACTGAGGCTAATTTAACATTCCGTGATGTTAACGATAACATCTTGTTAGACGGAAATGATTTGAAACAAGGCGGTGCATCTGGTTCCTTTGACGATAAGAATCGTCCTATTGTTACTTTGAAATTAAAAGATCCAGCAAAATTTGCTGAAGTAACAGGGAAAATTGCAGCTATGGGAGAACCAAATAACTTATTAGTCATTTGGTTAGACTTTGAAGAAGGTAAAGACTCCTACGCAGAAGAAGTTAAAAAGGCAAAACCTAAATTTGTTTCTGCCCCAGGAGTATCGCAAGTCATCAATTCATCAGACGTTCAAATTTCAGGCGCATTTACTGTTCAGGAAACAAAAGATTTATCTGGTATTTTAAATGCTGGTGCATTACCTGTTAAATTAGTTGAGAAATATTCAACTTCAGTAGGAGCACAATTCGGTGACCAAGCGCTGAAAAGTACGGTTTTTGCAAGTCTAGTTGGTATTGGGTTAATCTTTATCTTTATGCTTGTATATTATCGTCTACCAGGATTGGTAGCGAATTTAACATTAGTTGTTTTCACATTTTTAGTACTTGTTATCTTTGACTGGATTAATGCAGTTCTTACGCTACCAGGTATCGCAGCAATTGTACTGGGGGTAGGTATGGCCGTAGATGCCAATATCTTAATGTACGAGCGTATTCGTGAGGAATTACGAGTTGGTAAGTCCATTAAGGCAGCGTTTAACTCAGGTTCGAAATCTTCATTCTCAGCTATTTTCGATGCCAATATTACAACGCTTCTTGCGGCAGCTGTATTATTTATCTTCGGGACAAGCTCTGTTAAAGGTTTCGCAACAACATTAATGATTAGTATTTTAGTCAGCTTTATCACAGCTGTTTGGGGAACTCGTATTTTACTAGGCTTACTAGTAAACAGCGGATACTTCGATGGGAAAACAGGTTGGTTTGGCGTAAGTAAAAAGAAAGTACACAAAATTGAAGAAGGCGTAGATACATTAGATTTAACAACACGCTTTGATAAATTAGATTTTGTTCATAATCGTAAAAAATATTACGCAGCTTCGTTAATCTTTATTATTGTAGGGTTTACCATTTTAGGAATCTTCAAGCTGAACTTAGGAATTGATTTCTCAAGTGGTACTCGTGTGGAAGTTAAAGCTGAGCAACAGTTAACGAAAGAAGAAGTTTCTGATTTCATCAAAAAAGCTGGATTTGAATCAGAGGATATTGTAATTTCTGGTGAAAACAAAGACATTGGTGTTATTCGATATAAAGAAGACTTCTCAAAAGAAGAAATTAAAACAGTTAAAGCTGAATTTAAAAAAGAATTTGGTCACGAACCAAGTATTAGCACAGTATCTCCAACAGTTGGACAAGAGTTAGTAAAAAGTGCAATCAAAGCATTATCAATTGCAGCTCTTGGAATCATCATATATGTTGCCTTCCGTTTCGAATGGCGTATGGGTGTAGGTGCGATTGTATCATTACTGCATGACGTATTCTTTATGGTCGCGTTATTTAGTTTCTTCCGTCTCGAAGTAGATATTACATTTATTGCGGCTGTATTAACGATTGTTGGTTATTCAATAAACGATACAATTGTAACGTTTGACCGTATTCGTGAAAACTTACATCGTGTTGGTAAAATTAAAGATTCTGAAGACCTTGCCAACATTGTTAATAAATCGCTTCGTCAAACTTTAGGACGATCTGTAAATACAGTATTAACAGTAATTATTGTAGTAGTTGCATTATTGTTCTTAGGTGCACCTTCAATCCAAAACTTCTCGATTGCATTACTAATCGGGTTAATTACAGGTATGTATTCGTCAATCTTTATCGCAGCTCAAGTTTGGTTCTCGTTGAAAAAACGCCAAATGAAAAAGCAAGGTAACTTAGACGTTGGTAAAAAGAAAAAACAATGGGGCACTGACGAACCAGTCGTATAATTGAATACGAAAATGTTCAGCTCACTTAAACTACTCTGCACTTTAAAAGTGTAGAGTAGTTTTTTTGGATTTATAGCTATAGTTAAAGCTTGTTTTATCAATATCGAAAGTAAATGATTTAATATGTTTGGACATGTAGGCTTAATTATTTCATCGACTAACCTAACAGCTTCTTTGTCTAAAGGTTTTTTTCGTAAGTTAAATTAGGTATAATGAAACGCGTGAGGAAGTGACGTAAATGGTAATGACAACAAAAAGATGGCGAATCGAAAGACCAGATGAAATGCTTGTAAAAACATTTCAAAATGAACTAGGTATACCTGCAATTTCAGCCAAAATATTAGTGGCACGTGGTTTTGATACAGTCGAATCTGCACGTGCTTTTTTAAATATTGACCATCAATCTTTAAACGATCCATTCCTAATGCATGGGATGCAACTAGCGGTCGATCGAATTCATAAAGCAATCAATAACGATGAGAAAATACTTGTTTACGGCGATTACGACGCTGATGGCATAACGAGTACAGCTGTTATGATGACCGTTTTGAGAGACTTAGGTGCAAAAGTAGAGCACAAAATTCCTAATCGATTTACTGATGGGTATGGACCTAGTGAACGATTATTCCGCGAAGCTCATGAGCAAGGTTTTAAGTTAATTATCACAGTTGATAATGGTATTTCAGGTAATCATGAAGTACAAGTGGCAAAAGAGCTTGGTATGGATGTCATTGTGACAGATCACCATGAAATTGGAGAGGAATTGCCCTCAGCCGATGTCATCATTCACCCGAGACATCCAGAAGGGGAGTATCCTTTTGGCGAGCTTGCAGGTGTTGGTGTAGCATTTAAAGTGGCACATGCTTTGTACGGTGAATTTCCAAAACATCTGCTGGAATTTGTAGCCATTGGAACAATAGCCGATTTAGTGCCTTTATTAGATGAAAACCGTTATTTAGTAAAGCAAGGTATTCAAGCCTTGCAGAAATCACCAAGACCTTCGATAAAGGCATTATGTACAGTAGCGGGAACAAAGCAAAATGACATTACAGAAGAGACTATTGGTTTTGGGTTTGGACCAAGATTAAATGCATTAGGACGCCTTGGTGATGCCAATCCTGGTGTGGATTTCTTACTTGAAGAAGACGAGGCAAGTGCAGCGACAATGGCGAGCCTTTTAAATGATAAAAACAAAGAGCGCCAAGGAATTGTTTCAGATATTACTGAGCAAGCAGTTGCTATGGTTGAAAATATAGATGAAATCCGTAATTCACAAGTACTTGTTATAGCCGAAGAAGGCTGGAATCCAGGAGTAGTTGGAATTGTAGCTTCAAGACTTGTAGAAAAATATTATAAGCCGACAATAATATTGTGCATTGATATTGAAAAAGGGATAGCAAAAGGCTCAGCACGTAGTATAGAAGGCTTTAATATGTATCAAGAGCTTGCAAAAAACCGTGACATCTTACCAGCATTCGGTGGGCATCCAATGGCAGCCGGTATGACATTAGCAATGGAAGATGTAGATGAATTGCGAGAACGATTAGATATACAAGCTAGAGAGTGCTTGACAGAAGAAGACCTAATTCCAATTCTTCAAGTAGATATTCCTCTGAAAATAGATGAGATAGATACCGATTCAATTGCAGAAGTAAGAGATTTAGCCCCGTTTGGAATGAGTTTTCCAAAACCCATTTATAGTATTGAAAATGAACACATTCAATCGATGCGAAAAATAGGTGCCAATGAAGATCATTTGAAGATGGAAATTGGCCAACCCGATGCTACCATCGATGCAGTTGGATTCCATAAAGGATACCTTGCTGATGAGCTAACATATGGTATAAATGTTTCTTTTGCTGGTGATTTACAAATTAATGAATGGAATGGAAGAAAGAAGCCGCAGTTTATGATTTCAGATGTACGTACGGATGAATGGCAGCTATTCGACTTAAGAGGAATACGACAAGTTGCTAGATGGTTGCAAACGATACCTGTAGAGGAATCTACATTTATAGCGTTTAAGCCTGATACAATGCAGTACTATGAATCTTTAATTCCGAAAAAAATAATGCCATACAATGAAGAACTTTCACTAGAACAGGTTAGCCCGTATGTCGTCTTATTAGATATGCCGCAAGATGTTCAAATGTTAGAGGACCTTTTAACGAAAGTGAAACCGACTCGAATATATGCTCATTTTTATATTCCAGATTCGCATTATTTTGATGGTATGCCAACGCGTGAACAATTTGGTTGGTACTATACGTTTTTAAATAAACGACGTGAATTCCATCTGAGACAGCATTTGAATGATTTAGCAAAGCATAAAGGATGGAGTCGTGATATGTTAATTTTCATGACCCAGGTGTTTTTTGAACTTGGATTTGTTACAATAGAAAACGGACTTGCAAAAATTGTAGAAGGTGCTCCTAAAAAACAATTATCAAGTGCAAATGTTTATAAAACACGCGCACAACAAATGGATTTGGAACAGACTTTGTTGTATGCACCATATAAAGATTTAAGACAGTGGTTTGATGCGAGATTATCCGCTCAAACAGTTTCTGAGGAGGAACAGTAATGGATTTAAAACAATATGTAACTATCGTTGAAAACTGGCCGAAAGAGGGCATTTCTTTCAAAGATATTACGACAATTATGGATAATGGAAAAGCATATAAATATGCAACAGATCAAATCGTGGAGTATGCAAAAAAAGTAGGCGCTGAATTAATCGTTGGTCCCGAAGCACGTGGGTTCATTACTGGATGCCCTGTTGCTTATGCTTTAGAAATCGGTTTTGCACCTGTTCGCAAACCAGGTAAATTACCTCGTGAAGTAATTAGTGCTGATTACGGTTTGGAATATGGTAAAGACACATTAACAATGCACAAAGATGCTGTTAAACCTGGTCAAAAAGTATTGATCGTGGATGATTTACTTGCAACTGGTGGAACTGTAGAAGCAGCTATCCAACTTATTGAAGAATTAGGCGGAGAAGTAGTAGGTTGTGCATTCTTAATCGAATTAGAAGAGCTTAACGGCCGTGATAAGATTAAAGGGCATGATATATTTACATTAATGCAATACTAATAAATTGACCTCTTTGTTTTTAACAAAGAGGTTTTTTATCATATAAATGGAGTTATTATGATTGCCAACCGCTTTTGACGCAAATAGCCTTTACAACAAGGCTGTTTTTTTTATACAATAAAAGTTAAATCTAATCGGAAAAATTATGGAATAGGGTGGCTAACATGGCGAAGGATCAAGTGATGACAGTAGAAGACGTTTTTGCAACTCTTTCTTCTTATATGAATACCGAACATGTTGCTTTTGTACAAAAAGCATATGAGGTTGCGAGAGAAGCGCATAAAGAACAGTTTCGAAGCTCGGGGGAGCCTTATATTTTACATCCCATTCAAGTAGCAGGTATTTTAGCTGAACTTCAAATGGATCCAGAAACAGTATCAGCAGGCTTTCTACATGACGTTGTAGAAGATACGCCCGTAACACGTGAAGATCTTGTAGAAGCGTTCAGTGAAGATGTTGCTATGCTTGTGGATGGTGTTACAAAGCTAGGTAAGATTAAATATAAATCGAAAGCAGAACAGCAAGCTGAAAATCATCGCAAAATGTTTGTCGCAATGGCGCAAGATATCCGTGTAATTTTAATTAAATTAGCGGATCGCTTACATAATATGCGTACATTAAAGCATTTACCTGTTGAAAAGCAGCGACGTATTGCAAAAGAAACGCTTGAAATTTTCGCTCCATTAGCTCATCGCTTAGGGATATCAGCTATTAAATGGGAGTTAGAAGATACTGCACTTCGTTATTTAAACCCACAGCAATATTACCGTATCGTTAACTTGATGAAGAAAAAGCGTGTAGAACGTGAAGCTTATTTATCATCTGTTATGGGGGAAATCCATACACAGCTAGATGATATTGAAATTAAGGCTGATCTATCAGGACGACCAAAACATATATATAGCATTTACCGTAAAATGGTTATGCAAAATAAGCAATTTAGTGAAATTTATGATTTGCTTGCTGTCCGTGTGATCGTCGATAGTATAAAAGACTGTTATGCTGTTTTAGGTATAGTGCATACTCTTTGGAAGCCGATGCCTGGTCGGTTTAAAGACTATATCGCAATGCCAAAACAAAACTTATATCAATCGTTGCATACGACAGTAATTGGACCTTACGGTGACCCATTAGAGGTGCAAATTCGTACGATGGACATGCATAATATTGCAGAATACGGGGTTGCTGCACACTGGGCTTATAAAGAAGGTAAGAATATCGATATGAGTAATTCGAATATCGATAGCAAACTAACATGGTTCCGAGAAATTTTAGAGTTCCAAAACGAATCTTCTGATGCAGAAGAATTTATGGAATCATTAAAATTTGATTTATTTTCTGATATGGTCTATGTTTTTTCTCCAAAAGGTGACGTCATGGAATTACCTGCAGGATCTGTACCGATTGACTTTGCGTATCGCGTACACTCTGAAATAGGTAATAAAACTATCGGATCAAAAGTAAATGGAAAAATGGTGCCGCTCGATACACCTTTAAAAACTGGCGATATTATTGAAATCATGACATCAAAGCAATCATTTGGTCCAAGCCGTGATTGGCTGAAAATTGCACAATCTTCACAAGCTAAGCATAAAATCAAACAGTTCTTTAAAAAGCAATTGCGTGAAGATAATGTTGTAAAAGGTCGCGAATTAATTGAAAAGGAAATTAAAGAGCAAAACTTTGATCCTAAGGAAGTCTTAACTACTGAAAACTTTAAACGCGTTTGTGAAAAGATGAATTTTGCCAGCGAAGACGATTTAGTTGCAGCAGTAGGCTTTAATGGTATGACGGCACAACAAGTTGTAAATCGTCTTGCGGAAAAAATTCGTAAACAGCGCGATCATGAAGAAGCGTTAGTTAAAATTAACAAGGAAATGAATTCACCTGAAAAGAGAAAATCTACGGAGTCAGGCGTCGTTGTAAAAGGGTTAGAGAATCTACTAATTCGTCTTTCACGTTGCTGTAGCCCAGTGCCAGGTGATGATATTGTTGGTTTTATCACAAAAGGTCGAGGTGTTTCTGTTCACCGTGCAGATTGTCCAAATGTGCAATCGAACGAAGAACAAGAGCGCTTAATCGATGTTGAATGGGACTCTGCTTTTGCTGATGAGAAGAAAGAGTATTCTGTTGATATCGAAGTATCAGGCTATGATCGTCCAGGCTTATTGAATGAAGTGATGCAAGTTGTGAATGAAGCTAAAACGAATATAAGCGCTGTGAGTGGTAGAGCTGATAGAGATAAACTAGCAACTATTAACTTAACAATTCGTATTCGTGATATTGCTCATTTATATAAAGTTGTAGATCGTATTAAACAAATTCCTGATATTTATTCTGTACAACGTGTGACAAACTAAGATAGGAGTTTTCATTTTGAAGGTAATACTGCAACGTAGTAAAAAAGCAACTGTCACTGTAGATGGACAAGTTACAGGTGCCATTGAGCAAGGATATGTATTGTTAGTTGGACTTACACATGGTGATACAAAAGCCGATGCTGACTATATCGCAAATAAAATTGCGAAAATGCGTCTATGGGAAGATACTGATGGCAAAATGAATCATTCAATTTTAGATCACGGTGGAGCTATTTTATCTGTATCGCAATTTACTTTGTATGCCGATATACGCAAAGGAAATCGTCCTAGCTTTATTGAAGCTGCACGACCTGAGGAAGCAGAGCCTTTGTGGGAGTATTTCAATGAAACACTTCGTAACTTAGGTTTACATGTTGAAACAGGGGTTTTTGGTGCTATGATGGATGTCCAATTAACAAACGATGGACCAGTTACGATAATCATTGAATCAAAATAATAATGGTCATAATATAAGAAATTATTCACTTAGAATATGGGGATGAAAGAATACACATCACATATTTTACTATTGTGAAAGTAATAAAACCTCGGATTCTCTCATACAATTTTGTATGGAAGCATCCGAGGTTTTTTTCAATTGAATGGATTAGTTAGATTTTGATTCAAAAAACAGCCTTACTCTAGTTTTCTTGCAAAAAACTAATAAGGCTGTTAATGGTTAATAGTTATTGCATTTGGAAGTAATTGTGGATACCTTGTGCAATGCTCCTGCTGACATTATTTTGGTGAGTAGCATTGATAAGTTTACTACGATCCTCAACATTTGAAATAAAGCCGACTTCTAAAAGAATAGAAGGAACAGTCGCCATTCTATTTACATAAAAGACATTCGTTTTAACGCCCCTATTGGTACTACCCATTGTAGGTTGATAAGCGTTATGAACAGCACTTGCTAATTGTCTGCTTCTTGTTGGATATGGATTACCTGAAGCAGCGTAATATGTTTCAGTTCCTTTTGCAGTAGAAGTTGCAGAGTTCATATGGATACTAACAAAAATATCTGCTTTTTTCGTTTTCGCAACATTTACTCGACATTGTAAATCTACTGTTTTATTAGTAGATGAAGAGCAAGCGGAATATTGACCACGTGTTGTATATACGGTATAGCCCATACTCTCAAGATGGCTCTTTGTCTTTAAAGTAAAAGCGTATGTGAGTGCGGCTTCATTGTAGCCTCCGCCACCTGAACCAGGGTCTGAACCGCCGTGCCCAGCATCTAATACAATCGTTTTATTTGATTCAGCAGGAGGATTAGTAGCTGGATTTGTTAATGTTATATAACTATTAGACGTATTATTTGAAACCCAACCTGTTTTTCCAGTAGCATACATTACTTCAACCCATTCATTTGATGGATAAGTTGCATATTGCAGCACCGTATAGTAATCTCCAGCAGAGGCTTCAGACAATATATTTCCTTTTGTATTTGGTTTTGAACGGATATTCAAGTAACCAGATTGTATAACGATATATTCTGTTTTTGAAGGTTTAGTATAAACGACATTATCTTCAGGCGTATCAGTTGGTTCCTCAGGTGTTGGATTTTCGGGCTCTGAAGGGTCCGGTGTCGGTTCAATTTCTGTATCTTCATCTTCTTCATCTGGTTTGTTTGGGTTTGATGTTTGTGAAGTATGTTTTTTTGAACTAATTTTCCCATATACTGACTTGGCAGAAACCCAACCTTTTTTAGTAGTCGTATATTGAATTTGTACCCATGTACCAGATTCCTTTAAAATTTTAAATTCATTACCTTTTTTTACTGTGCCAATAATAGCAGTGCTAGTTGATGAAGAGGCTTTTTCTCGTACATTTAAACTAGCAATTGTAATGTAGTAATATTTCCCAACATTACTAGCTGTATTGGAAGAAGTAGTTGATTTAAACGTTACATAACTTTTAGAAACCCAGCCTGTATATTTGGTTGTTTTAATCTTCACCCAACCACTTTTTTCATCTAAAACTGTGCCTTTTGTGCCTTTTGCTAATTTCCCAAGACTTTTATAGCTAACTGCAGCACCGGAGCGAATATTAAGATTACTAACATTTGTCGTTACTGTTTTCGAAGTAGCAGCAGTATTAACGTTTGTAGTTACTTTAGATAAGTATTGTGAAGAAACCCAACCTGTCTTCCCGCTGTATTTTACTTTAATCCAAGAGCCTTTAGATGAGATTTTTGTTAATTTTGTGCTCTTTGGAATTAACGTAATTTTTTTTGTACTTGTACTAGGACCTTCACGTAAAGTAAGTTGACTAGCCGTTACTTTATATGATATTGAAGAAGATGCCTCCGTATGTATAGGTTGGTAAAAATATGAGCATATAAGCGTGGTGCAAAGCAAAAAAATACTAAACATTTTAACTAATTTTGTTTTCATGCTAATCCTCCTTTTTATCTATTGTAAAAGGAAATGACATGAAAAATCTATAGTTTTTCAAAATAGTTGACATATTTGTTTGTAGTGGGTAAGATATTTAGTAATCTGAATTTATTTATGATCACCTATGACCGAGCAAGTAACTATATTTTTAAGGCTGATAAGAGAGGAAAAGACGAGGCTGAAATCTTTTCTACAGTACAGTATAGTGAATAACACTCGAGAGGTTTTTCTTCGAAAGGCATTGGCTTATTAGGAGAAAACGGAATCGGCCGTTATCCGAATGAGAGGATTTAGTTATACTAGATCAACTAGGGTGGAACCGCGGAAGCTTATACAGCTCTCGTCCCTTGCATTTATTGCAAGGGGCGAGAGCTTTTTTAGTTTCATCATAGAAAATCGTGAGATAAAGGACAGCGTTTGTCCACAGTTAATCTGAATTTTTGAAAGGAGTAAATGTGATGAATTATAAAGTACCTAGAGGCACTCAAGATATATTACCTGGACAGTCTGAAAAATGGCAAAAGGTTGAGGAAATCATTCGTCAGCTTTGCCAAGTATATAGATATCAAGAAATTCGCACTCCAATTTTCGAGCAGACGGAATTATTCCAACGTAGTGTTGGTGATACGACTGATATCGTGCAAAAAGAAATGTACACATTCAAAGATAGAGGAGATCGTTCTTTAACACTTCGTCCAGAAGGTACAGCGGCTGTTGTACGTTCTTACGTTGAACACAAAATGTTCGGTCAACCTGATCAACCAGTAAAATTATCTTACATTGGTCCTATGTTCCGCTATGAACGCCAACAAGCTGGGCGTTACCGCCAATTCGTCCAATTCGGAGTAGAAGCAATTGGTAGTAAAGATCCTGCGATTGATGCAGAAGTAATTGCACTTGCAATGGATGTGTATGAAACAGCTGGATTGAAAAACTTAAAATTAGTGATTAACTCTTTAGGTGATGCAGATGTTCGTGCAGCTCACCGTGATGCATTAATAAAACATTTCGAACCACATATCGATGATTTCTGTTCAGATTGTCAAAATCGTCTAGAAAAAAATCCATTACGTATTTTAGATTGTAAAGTAGATCGCGAAAATCCTTTAATGGCTACTGCGCCAGCACTAACAGATTACTTAAATGAGGAATCTGCAGCATATTTTGAAGCAGTTAAAAAATACTTAGATGTGTTAGGCATTACCTATGTAGTAGATCCAAACTTAGTACGTGGCTTGGATTATTATAACCACACGACTTTTGAAATTATGAGTACAGCAACGGACCTAGGCGCAATTACTACTTTATGTGGTGGTGGTCGCTATAACGGTTTAGTTGAACAAATCGGTGGTCCAGAATCACCTGGTATTGGCTTTGCAATGAGTATCGAACGTCTATTACTTGCGCTTGAAGCAGAAGGACGTTCACTTGATACAGACAATGCGCTTGATATGTATATTGTTGCAATGGACGATCAAGCGAAGTTGAAAGCAGTAGAATTAGCAAGTTCATTTAGAGCAAAAGGTATTTCAACTGAGCTTGATTATGCGAGTCGTAAAGTAAAAGCGCAGATGAAATCAGCAGATCGTTTAGGTGCTAAGTGGGTCATCGTACTGGGTGAGTCAGAATTAGAGGAACAGGCTGCTAATGTGAAAAACATGGAATTGGGTAGCCAAGAAAAAGTACCATTCCATGACTTAGTGAACTATTTAACAAAACATAAGGTACAATAATTGGAGGAAATAATCATGGCAAAAAGAACGCATGAATGTGGTATTTTACGTGGCGCTCATGAAGGCGAACGCGTTGTATTAAAAGGATGGGTACAACGTCGTCGCGATTTCGGCGGACTAATTTTCGTTGACCTACGTGATCGTACAGGACTTGTACAAATCGTTTTCAACCCAGAAAATTCTCAAGAAGCACTAGATATTGCGGATTCTCTTCGTAGCGAATTCGTTGTAGAAGTAGAAGGTGCTGTAGCATTACGTGATCCGGAAATGATCAATCCAAACATGGAAACTGGTATGGTTGAAGTTTTAATTGATCAAATAACAATCATTAACAAAGCTAAAACACCACCGTTTGCAATTGAGGATCGCACTGAAGTAAACGAAGATCTTCGTTTAAAATACCGCTACTTAGACTTACGTCGTCCAGTAATGTTCGATACATTCAAACTTCGCTCTGACGTGACAAAAGTAATTCGTAATTTTTTACAAGATGAAGGCTTCCTAGAAGTTGAAACACCAATCTTAACAAAGTCAACTCCAGAAGGCGCACGTGACTATTTAGTTCCTTCACGTGTACATGAAGGTGAATTTTACGCTTTACCACAATCACCACAATTATTTAAACAATTATTAATGGTTGGTGGATTTGAGCGCTACTTCCAAATCGCACGCTGCTTCCGTGATGAAGATTTACGTGCTGATCGTCAACCTGAATTCACTCAAATTGATATGGAAATGAGTTTCATGTCACAAGATGAAATCATCGAATTAAACGAAAAATTAATTCAAAAAGTTATGAAAGAAGTTAAAGGAATTGATATTCCAGCTCCATTCCAACGTATGACTTATAAAGATGCAATGTCTCGTTACGGTTCTGATAAGCCTGATGTTCGCTTTGACTTAGAACTTATTGAATTAAGCGATGTTGTTGCAGGTTGTAACTTTAAAGTATTTGCAAGTACTGTTGAAAATGGAGGCCAAGTAAAAGGTCTTAATATCAAAGGTGCAAACGACAAATACTCTCGTAAAGATCTTGATGAACTAACAAAATTTGTTGGTCGTTACGGTGCGAAAGGTCTTGCGTGGATTAAAGTAACTGAAGAAGGATTAACTGGTCCAATCGGTAAGTTCTTTGATGATGAATTTGGTGAAAAACTTGTTGAACGTATGCAAGCTGAACCAGGTGATACATTAGTATTCGTAGCTGATAAAAAATCAGTTGTTGCTGATTCACTAGGTGCTTTACGTAAAAAACTTGGAAAAGACCTTGGATTAATTGATGAATCTCGTTTTGCATTCCTATGGATTACAGAGTGGCCATTACTTGAATACAGCGAAGATGATGACCGTTACTATGCAGCGCATCACCCATTCACTCGTCCATTTGATGAAGATCTTGAAAAAATGGTTACTGAACCGGGTGCAGTTAAAGCACAAGCGTATGACATCGTATTAAATGGCTACGAACTTGGTGGCGGATCATTACGTATTCACGAAAAAGATTTACAAGAAAAAATGTTCAAAACACTTGGTTTCACTGATGAAGAAGCAAAAGAACAATTTGGTTTCTTAATGAATGCGTTTGAGTATGGAACTCCTCCACACGGTGGTTTAGCATTCGGTCTCGACCGTTTCATTATGTTACTGGCTGGTCGTGACAACTTACGTGATACAATTGCATTCCCTAAAACTGCAAGTGCAAGTTGTGTTTTAACAAATGCGCCAAGTACAGTATCATTAGCGCAATTGGATGAGTTAAATATCCGCACAAAAACATTGGCTGACGAGAAGTAAATCTTTTGAATTGTCAGAATTAATATGGTAATATGTAATTAAAGCGAATCCTGATGTGTTCGTTATAAGCTTATCAGTTTTGACCGAACATTTTATCGTTGGGAGTTCACATTTTGAAATGGCGAACATGCCTGTCATGGGACGTTTAAAATTTCGAAGAGAACACCCACCTGCTTATTGCGGGTTCAAAACGATTAGATTTTTAGACGGCACAATCGGGATTCGTTAACTATTAAATCACCCCCTCTCAAAGAAAATTGAGAGGGGTTTTATTTTACTTTCAAACATTAATTTTCGATTTAAATACTATAAAATTGATTTTATTGTAAAATTTATATAATTATATTAATTCGTTTGAATTATTTTTTCGACTAAGGATATTAAAGTGTGAAATCGATCATTTTTTCATTACTATTGGTATAATATTGGAAAAATAAACATTTTTTTATTTTTTTGTTGGCTTCCATAGAAATAATGGTTTAAAGTGTAAGTAAATAAATTGAAATGAGAAGGTGTATTAATGGAGATGAGTAATCACATAAAAACAGCATTAAAGGTTGAAACGATTATTGATTTAGATACATTATATGATCGAGCATTTAACGTTCTAAAAGAGGCGGTACATAACGGTTCCAAAAACTTTGGTTTGGCTACAGGTGGAACTATGCTTCCTCTTTATGAGCGGATTCGTAATAGTGAACTTGATTTTACTCAGTGTGAAAGTGTTAACTTAGACGAGTATGTCGGACTTCCGAAAGCGCATCCTGAAAGTTATATATCGTTTATGAAACAACAGCTCTTCAATGAAAAGCCATTTAAAAAATCTAATTTACCTAATGGAGAGGCACAAGATCCACATGAAGAAGCTGCTCGTTATGAAGCGCTTTTACAAAAAATGAAGTTAGATTTCCAATTACTTGGAATTGGAGAAAATGGGCATATAGGTTTTAATGAACCTGGCACAGCGTTTGATAGTGAAACACATGTTGTTGAACTTGAAGAATCGACTAGAATAGCAAATGCAAGATTTTTTAATTCTCTAGATGAAGTACCTACTAAGGCAATTACAATGGGTATTTCTTCAATCATGCGTGCAGAACAAATTTTATTAATTGCGGTTGGCGAGAAGAAACGTACTGCTTTAGAAGCGTTGTTAAAAGGTGAAGTGACTGAAGAAATACCAGTAACAATCTTGAAAAAACATCCGAATGTTACTGTGTTAACTGATTTAGTAATCTAAATAGAATGTTTAAATGAAGCTTTCAAGTGAATGGGCGTTGTTTCCTATGGGCTCTTGAAAGTTTTTTGTAAAACGAAGATGAAAAAAGTGTAGGTAAGAGTAGTAATTGTTCCTGAAAGAGAATATATTTTAAATATAAGAGAATCATTTTTGATGAAATGCTGTATGATTCAACTTATTATTTAAGAGTTTGAATTAAGAAAAGAAGCTATTAAACAAATTGTTATACCTTTAAAATATTTACTATTCTATTTATTCAATAAATTAAAGGAATTAAGAACTTTTGCTTTTCATTTATATGGAAACGTTTTATAATTGGTATAGACAACTATACCATTTGGTAATTTGGGAGATATATAGGGAAGGTTTTAAATTAGAGTTCCTGCATAAAAATGGATAAGTCTTCGAAGTTCTCAATTCAATATATTCTTTTGTAATGATCGGTTTCCGCTATAGGAAGCTCTTTCAGATAGAGATGGTTATTATCAAAGAACAAAAAATGCATAAAATAAGCATTGAAATACTTCGATTAATTAATAGCTAGCTGAGGTAAGGTAGGATACTGAAAATCAGAAAGAAGGGATGATTTTTTCTGGTTTTAATTAGGAGATATTGTACATGAGTGAAACAATTCTAATTTCAAATGTAACGATCGTTAACTATGACCAAGATGCATTTGTAGGTGATATTTACCTGGAAGAAGGTAAAATTACGAAAGTAGGTAAGGGATTAAGTATTCAAGCACAGCATACTATTGATGGGACCTCTAAAGGATGGATTGTTTTCCCCGGATATATTGATATGCATATACACGGATCAGCTGGTTTTGACGCCATGGACGCAACAGAAGAAGCATTGCGAGGCATAGCTCGTTCGTTACCTAAAGAGGGGACGACAAGTTTTCTTGCAACGACTATGACGCAGTCAGTAGATGCGATTGAAGCAACTTTAAAAAATGCTGCAACTTTTAAAGGGACTTTAAATGAGGCGGAAATGTTAGGGATACATGTTGAAGGTCCATATATATCAAAGGAAAGAGCCGGGGCACAACCGATACAATATATTATTGAACCGTCTATTCAGCAGTTTCATCACTGGCAAGAACTTAGTGAAGGTCGCATAAAACAAATTACAGTAGCTCCCGAAGTAAATAATGGTTTTGAATTTATCGAGAAAATTAGTAAAGAAAGAATCGTTGTATCATTAGGTCATTCAGATGCTATATCTGATGAAATAGAGCATGCCGTTGGAATCGGCGCAAAACAAGCAACTCACTTATATAACCAAATGCGTCCTTTTCATCATCGAGAACCAGGTGTTGTTGGAGATGTATTACTAGAAGATGATTTGAAGGTAGAAATTATAGCAGATTTCATCCATAGTCACCCTAAATCTGTTATATTCGCTTATCGATTAAAGGGAGCATCTCGAGTTATTTTGATAACTGATGCCATGAGGGCGAAAGGTCTGGATTATGGTGTTTATGATTTAGGCGGCCAAGCGGTACATGTAACTGAAACTGGTGCACATTTATCCGATGGTACGTTAGCTGGAAGTGTACTAACAATGGAACAAGCTGTGAAAAATATACATGCTGTCACGAAATGTACATTGCAGGAATTAGTAGCTATGTCTTCCAACAATGCTGCTAATCAGCTTGAATTACCATCCAAAGGGTATATCGGTAAAGGGATGGATGCAGATCTAGTTATTTTAGATGAAGATTTAAATGTACAAAAGACTATCTGTCGCGGTAAAGTTGTATATGAAAAAAATAACAAGCTGTAGTTTTGGTAGGGGCTACATGAAAGGTGGGGAAATGCTTGTTAGATAAAAATTCACCAGTTCCAATGTATATACAAATTGAAGAATTTTTAAAAGGTAAAATTTTCGAAGAGGAATATAAGATAGGTGAGAATATTCCTTCTGAAAGAGAGTTTTCTGAACAGTTAGGTGTAAGCCGTATGACCGTAAGGCATGCCATCACAAATTTAGTAAATAGTGGCTTGCTTTATAGAGAAAAAGGACGCGGTACATACGTAGCGAATCCAAAATTAGAGCAACCATTAAGCGGATTGACAAGTTTTACAGAAGATATGCGTTCAAGAGGCTATGAGCCAAGTAATAAACTTATTCGCTTTGAGAAAATTATACCTCCAATTGATATTGCAAAGGCATTGCAAATGAAAACGGGAGATGAAGTATTTTCAGTTGTCCGAATTCGTAACGCAGATCAGCTACCAATGGCTATTGAACGAACGTATATACCAGTAGAAATCATTCCTGACTTAGATAAAAGTATGGTTTTGGGTTCGTTATACTCTCTAATAGAAGAAAGACATCATCAAAAGATTGGTCATGCTTCGCAGTTAATGGAAGCGGCACTAGTAACAAAAGAAGATAGTAAGCTATTGAATATTGAGCAACCATCAGCTGTATTAATTATTGAACGAAAAAGTTATTTAAGTACTGGAATACCGTTTGAATTAGTGCGTAGTACATATCGTGCAGATCGCTATAAATTTATTAGTGAAATACAGAGGTGATAACATGCATCAATATTTTCAAGAGGTTCAACAATTATTAAATGTAATAGTAGAAGAAGAACAATCAAATATGACAAAAGCAGCCGAATTGATAGCTGAGCGTATCCAAAACGGAGGTATATTACAACTATTCGGTTGTGGTCATTCCCATATTCTAGCACAAGAAGCTTTTTATCGTGCTGGTGGATTAGTACCAGTACGTCCCATATTCATTGAGCCATTGATGTTACATAAAGGTGCACTGACCTCTTCTGCAAATGAGAAGGATCCAAATTTCGTTTCGCAACATCGTCATCAATTTGAATTCAATCCACATGATGTATTAATAATTGTTTCCACATCAGGAAGAAATGTTGTACCTATTGATGTTGCATTACTAGCAAAAGAAGCTGGGGTGCGTGTTATTTCATTACAGTCACTTCATTATAAAGAGCAAGTTTCAAAACATAGTACAGGAAAACGCCTAGAAGAAATGGCAGACTTCGTATTAGATACGCATATCCCAATAGGTGATGGGTTATTGTGGAAAAATAGCGTGCAGTATGGTCCCGCATCTACGACTATCGGTTCTGCTATCTTGAATACTACACTATCTCAAGTGATTGAAATTTTAGCTAGTGAAGGAGTCGAGCCGCCAGTATTTGAAAGTGCAAATCTAGACGGTAGTAAAGAAAAAAATGATTGTATGATAGCGAAGTATAGTAGAAGAATAAACTTCGAATAAATATTAGTATGGGGGAGATTAATATGGAAAAAACTTATAAAATTACTAGTTCAGTAGGATTACATGCACGTCCATCAACGGTATTGGTTGCAGGTGTAACACCTTTCGCATCAGATATACAGCTTGAGTACAAAGGAAAAACAGTCAATTTAAAATCTATTTTGGGTGTTATGTCATTAGGTGTTCCAACCGGTGAAGTTGTTACTATTAAAGCAGAAGGTTCAGATGCAGAAGCAGCAATCGCAAAAGTTTCAGAATTAATGATTTCAGAAGGCCTAGGACAAGAATGTTAGAGATTAAAGGTATTGCTGTCTCAAACGGAATTGCTATTGCGAATGCGTACTGCTTAGTAGAACCGGATCTAACCTTTGACAAATTGACTATTACTGATATAGAAGCGGAAAAATTACGCTTTAAAGAAATTGTTTCTAAAACGAAAATTGAACTTGAAGCAATTCGTGAAGCAGCGGAAAAAAAATTTGGGCACGATAAAGCAGAAATTTTCTCTGCGCATTTATTAGTCCTGCAAGACCCTGAGATGTTAAATGCAATTGATGTTCAGCTAAGTGAAGGTGTAAATGCTGAATTTGCTTTGCAAGAAACAACAACTATGTTTATCGAGTTATTTGAATCTATGGACAATGAATACATGCAAGAACGTGCAGCTGATATTCGTGATGTAGCAAAGCGATTATTAGCGAACTTATTGGGCATTGAATTACCTGATTATAGTCGTTTATCAAAGGATGTTATTATTGTTGCTGATGATTTGACACCATCGATGACTGCACAGCTTGATAAAACGCATGTGAAAGGCTTTGTGACAAATATCGGGGGACGTACATCTCACTCGGCTATTTTAGCAAGAACTATGGAAATACCCGCTGTTGTAGGGACAAAAATAGCAACTACAGATATACCCCACGGAGCTAAGATCATATTAGATGGTACAAAGGGAACAGTTTTATTAGATGCTAATGAAGAAATAATTGCTGAGTATTTATTAGCTCAAGAAGAGCAAGCAGCAGAGAGTGCAATGTTCCAGCAATTTGTAACAGCGGAAAGTATAAGTGCTGATGGATTTCATGTAGAATTAGCGGGCAATATTGGTAAGCCAGAGGATGTAGACAATATTTTAGCTAACGGCGGTGACGGCATTGGCTTATTCCGTACAGAGTTTTTATATATGGATCGTCAAGAATTGCCGTCAGAAGAAGAGCAATATATTGCTTATAAAACAGTACTTGAAAAAATGGGCCAAAAACCAACTGTTGTTAGAACGTTGGATATAGGTGGAGATAAAGAATTACCGTATTTGAAATTGGAGCCAGAAATGAATCCCTTCTTAGGGCATAGAGCTATAAGACTTTGTTTGGAACAACAAGATATTTTCCGTACACAGTTACGTGCACTTCTCCGTGCAAGTGTCTACGGTAATTTGAAGATTATGTTCCCTATGATTGCAACACTTGATGAATTCCGTAAAGCAAAAGCTTTATTGGAAGAAGAAAAAGAGAAGTTGTTAAGAGAAGGAATTGAAGTTTCAAGAGAAATTGAGATTGGCATGATGGTAGAAATCCCTTCAGCTGCGCTTATTGCAGATTTATTTGCTAAAGAGGCAGATTTCCTTTCTATTGGTACAAATGATTTAATCCAATACACTTTAGCAGCAGATCGTATGAATGAAAAAGTTGCCTATTTATACCAACCATTCCATCCTGCCATTTTACGTCTTGTGAAAATGGTCATTGATGCTGGCCATGCGAATGGTAAATGGGTAGGTATGTGTGGAGAAATGGCCGGAGATGAAATAGCTATACCTATTTTACTCGCTTTAGGTTTAGATGAATTTTCAATGAGTGCCTCTTCTATTTTGCGCGCACGTGCGCAAATTTCAGACCTTTCAAAATTAGAATTAACGCAACATTTAGATAAGATACTATCACTTTCAACTTCCTTGGAAGTAGAACAATATATGACAAAACTATTAAACACGAACAATTAATCTGGCTATTACAAGAAAGCAATTTCTTAGTCGCCAATAGAATGTCGGCAACCCCTGAAGATTGGAATTGTCGGCATTTTTTATACAAAAAATGTAAAATAAATAATATTTATTCTTAAAATTAAAAGATTTAACATAGTTGTGCTCTTAAGGGGGAGAAGCTGATGATTCAATTAGTACCACTAGAAGACAGTGAACAAGTTCATCGTTTACGAGATTATAGTTTTTCGAATAAATATATTGGTGAAAAAAGAGATGATTTTCAATATTGGGTAGAATATAGTACAACAATTGGAGCATATGATGGAAGAAAATTAGTTGGTCAATTGCTTGTGCTACCCCTAAACATGACAATCCACCAAACCACATACAAAATGGGCGGTATTGGATTTGTATGCACTTATCCTGAGTATCGAAATAGAGGGATTATGAAAAAATTGATGACTCGTGCTTTGGAAGAAATGCGAGAAAATGGTCAATGTATCTCTGTATTAGCACCATTTTCTGTCTCCTTTTATCGTTATTTCGGTTGGGAATTATTTTTTGATAAGCTGAATTATTCAATACCTACTGAAGCCTTCCCTAATTTCGGTAATCAGTTAGATGTTGTAAAAAGATTTAGTTTTGAATGGCTTGATGAACAGCTTTTTGATGAGGTATGTACTTTTTATAATGACAATGCAGGGATAATGAATGGCTTTATGAAGCGTGATACAGCTTGGTGGAAAAGAATTCAGCGTAGAGAGCCCGACAGTCATTTTGCAGCTTATTATAAAGACGATGAAATCCAAGGTTTCGTACGCTATCAAATTCAAAATCTCACTTTTATTATTAAAGACTTTGTTGTAAAGGATCATTTTGCTGAGAAGGCAATGTGGCGCTATATTTCGTCTCATAGTGCAAGTGTTTATCACATTACTGGTAATACAGCAGGAACAAGTCATTTCGGATTCCACTTTAACCAACCACAATTTAAGAAAGAGCTTGTTCAAGATTGTATGGTGAGAATTGTTGATGTTGAAGCATTTTTAAAAGAATACAATTGGGCAGAGTTAACGGAAAAGTTGTATTTACGTATTCAGGACCCGTTTGCCCAGTGGAATGAGAAGCTTTACTGTATCAATCGAGAAGGTCAAACAGAAGTAATTGAAATGGATAGCATACCTAATGGCCAAATTCTATCTTTGTCGATTAATATTTTTTCAGCTCTAATAGTTGGATATTTAAGCATAGCAGAATCAATGCTATACGCTGATCATCAACTTGATGATTCAGCCTTAATGCTTTGGAACAAAGCGTTAAGAACAGAAAAACCGGCATTTTATGAATATTTTTAATGTGTTTTTAAACGAATATAAAGTTTATCAAAAAAATTTTGAAAAAAACTTTGGACTATACCAGTTATTAGAAAAATCAGTGAATTCAAGCTATTTATGAATATGCCAATAATAAAATGCGAATAAAAGGAAAATAAAGCGCGTTTAAGGTATTGTGGTATAGACCAATTTCTGCTATTCTCAATTTAGGAGTTAAATTACAAAAAAGGGGTGCTCTTCATGAAGAATATTATGCTCGTTTGTGTGGCAGGTATGAGTACTAGTTTACTAGTAACTAAAATGCAAAAAGCTGCTGAGGGACAAAATTTAGCTGCTGATATTTTCGCAATTTCAGAAAGTGAAGTTGATTCTACATTAGCAAATAAAAATATCGATGTCTTATTATTGGGACCTCAAGTACGCTATTTAAAGGGACCATTTGAAGCGAAATATAAAGCTAAAAACTTCCCAATCGAAGTAATTAATATGAGTGATTATGGCATGATGGACGGCGAAAAAGTGTTGCAACATGCACTTAATTTAATTGGATAATCAAGGAGGTTTACGGTCATGCAAGAAACAGATTTATTACAGTCAATTATGGGGCTGATTTTACACAGCGGTAACGTAAAAAGTGATTGTATGGAAGCGATTCAACTGGCTAAACAAGGAAATGTAAGCGCTGCTAAAGAGAAAATTACATTAGCTAATAAATCTTTAATAGAAGCACATCACTCTCAAACAGCGTTATTAACACAAGAAGCTAGAGGAGAAAAAGTAGAGGTTTCTATCATGTTAGTCCATGCACAGGATCACTTGATGAACGCTATTACTTTTAAAGATTTAGCAATTGAAATTATTGATTTATATGACCGTCTACAAGGGGCTTAACATCAGTTTTGATGTTTACCATATAAATAATCTATAACACAAGGGAGTGTGGAGAGGGATGTTTCGTTTTTTAGAGGAGAAGTTCGTTCCAGTAGCAGCAAGGGTTGGGAATCAGCGACATTTAGTTGCAATCCGTGACGGCTTTATTACAATCATGCCACTGACAATTATCGGTTCATTAGCGGTATTATTCAATGGTTTACCAATTAAAGCATATCAAAAACTAATGGACTCTATTTGGGATCATGGAACATGGACGCAATGGGGCGGCAATATGTGGAATGCTACATTTGCTATTATGTCCTTGCTTCTTGCCTTTACAGTTTCATATCACTTAGCTAAGAGCTATGGTAAAGATGGATTGACTGCAGGGGTAATCAGTTTATCTTGTTATATGACTTTCGGAACATTCGGTGAAGGCGGCCTAAGTGGATTAACCACCGGGACCGGGGGGATATTCGTCGCATTAATAGTTTCTCTGTTATCTTCAGAACTATTTTCAAGGTTATCAGGTAACAAACGTTTATTGATTAAAATGCCAGATGGTGTTCCACCTGCAGTTTCAAAATCTTTTGCAGCTTTATTACCTGCTATTATTACAATTGCAACATTTGCGTTGGTAAGAACAGTTATTTCAACAAGCTTTGATATTCCAGATATTATATCTTCATTCTATACAACGATTCAAGAACCATTTATGGGTCTAACAAATACATGGGCTGCAGGTTTGCTATTAGCTTTCGTACCTGTATTCTTATGGTCATTCGGTATTCACGGTGCGAACATTATCGACCCATTCATGCAAACTATTAATCTTCCAGCTATTGCTGAAAACCTTAAAGCAATAAATGCGGGTGAAGCTGCACCATATATTATTAACAAGCCATTCTTTGATGCCTTCGTTAATATGGGTGGATCAGGAACAACAATTGCTTTAGTAATCGCAATAATTCTTTTTGCTAGAAAGAATAAGCAATATAGTACGGTAGGTAGAATAGGTGCAGCACCAGCATTATTTAATATTAATGAACCTTTAATGTTCGGTCTACCTATTATTTTAAATCCAATTTTAGTTATTCCATTTATTCTTACTCCAATGGTCAATGTAACAATTGCCTATTTCGCAACAAAATGGGGCTTCGTACCAGCTGCGACAATTGCAACACCTTGGACAACACCACCAATTATTAATGGTTGGTTAGCAACACAATCATGGACTGGTGGATTACTGAGTGTAGTATTAATAACAATCTCAGTATGTATTTATCTACCATTTGTAATGATGTCATCAAAAGCTGCTAAATTAGATAAAACAGAAGGCACACAAGAAACGAAAAAAAATCAATCAGTAGTGATGAAAAAAGAAGTAGCAGAAAAAGTAGAAGTTTAATAGATGGTAAGCGGAGGTATTCAAATGAGAAGATTAGGAATTTCAATTTATCCTCAACATAGCACACTAGAGGAAATGCAAAACTATATCCAACTAGCTCATGATCACGGTTTTAGTCGGATATTCACTTGTCTAATGTCTATGAAAAATAATGAGGAAAAAGAAAAGTTACAACAAATTAATCAATTTGCGCAACAGCTTGGCTTTGATATTTCCGCTGACATCGCTCCGCAAGTTTTTGAGGAATTAGGCTTAACTTATAGAGATATCGCATTCTTGAAAGAGCAATATCACTTAGCCGCTTTACGCTTAGATATGGGATTCTCAGGACAGGAGGAGGCGTTCATGTCATTGGACGTTTCTAACTTAAAAGTCGAGCTTAATATTAGTAACGGTACAAAATATGTAGAAAATATTTTGTCTTATCAACCAAACCGTGAAAATATTATTGGCTGCCATAATTTCTATCCAAGAAAGTATACAGGTCTTTCGAGAGAACATTTTATTAAATCTTCAAAGTTATTCAAAGATAATCATATTCGTACTGCGGCGATGATTTCTTCGAATTATGCGCAGTATGGACCTTGGGAGGAAACACCGTACGGCTTACCTACATTAGAAGAGCATCGCGGTTTACCTATCACAGTTCAAGCAAAAGATCTTTGGCATACTGGCTTAATTGATGATTTGATCATTGGGAATATGTATGCAACTGAAGAAGAACTACAAGCATTAGGAAAACTGAATCGTCAAAAATTAGAACTTGATATTGTACCATCAGCGGAAAATTCAGAGGTGGAAAATAAAATCATCTTTGAAGAACCTCACTTTAACCGTGGTGATGTCTCTGAATATGTGATTCGCAGTACACAATCTCGAGTTAAATATAAAGCGGAGCAATTCAAACCGCATGATGTATTTGATATTCAAACAGGGGATATCACGATAGATAATGATGAGGATATCCGTTACAAAGGTGAGTTACAGTTAGTGCTAAAGGATATACCGAATTCAGGAAGTACGAATATTGTAGCCAAAGTAGTACAGGAAGAAATTTATTTGCTTGAGAAAATTCAACCATGGGAATCATTTGGATTTAATATGGTAGAGAAAAAAAGTTAGAATGAGTAAAAGGGTTGAGTGCTATGTTCTATAGTTCTCAATCCTTTTTACTTATCTTTGATGAAGTAAGTAGCTAGGGGGATAAAGATGTTTGTATTAGCGATTGATGGCGGCGGCACCAAAACATGTGCTGTTATTAGTGACGAAAGCGGACATATACATGCAATGGTGACAGTCGGTAAAAGTAATCCAACGACAATGAGTCAAAAAGAGTTTGAACAGGTAATCGATCAAGTATTAATAATATTAAAATCACAAAATCCAATAGCTTTTGCGCAAATTGCAAGTTGCTTTGCAGGTATGGCTGGGGTGAAAGAAAAACAATATGATTCAATACTAATAGATGTTTTACATAGTCACTTACCAAAAGAGGCGACGATTGAAATAGCAAATGATGCAACTAATGCATTATATGCTGGCACTTTAGGTTCTGAAGGAATTGTGCAAATTGCAGGAACTGGAGCCATTACATTAGGGTTAGATGAACAACACCACATTATACGTACATCTGGGTGGGGGTATTTGTTTGATGATGAAGGAAGTGGCTATGATTTAGGGGTACAGGCTTTAAAAGCTGTATTTAAAGCTTATGATGGCAGGGGATATCAAACCAATCTAACAGCTAGGTTGTGTCAGCACTTTCAAGTAGACGGGGTTCCTCAAATAATTGACCAAGTCTACGGAGAAAGGCATCCAAGAACCGTTATTTCTCCACTTAGTAAGTATGTAAGCGAAGAAGCACTTAAAGGAGATATAGTAGCTCGCATCATTATTCAAAAGGCATGCGAGAAATACTTCCAATCCATTAAAGCATGTTTAGATCAAATGGTTTGGTCTAAAGAAAAAATTCCTGTTGTGTTGGCAGGTGGTGTGTTCTCGAATATAGAACTTTTCATTCCGCTTCTTCAAAAATTGGCACAAAAAGAAGTTATAGAAATTCAGTTTTACCCTTCGCTTATGCCACCAATTGGTGGAGCAGTTGTAGGTGGCTTGAAAAAATGTGGACAATACATAGATCCACGTTTTGTCGAGATATTTAATGAACAAATGTTGAAATCTGGTAGTGAAGTTTAAGTATTATTTATCCCGTAAATTGGCTATTTTTTTCTAGCAGCGAATTTACGGGATTTGTTTGATATTTGTTTTTGAATTTATCGAATTTCAAATTTACTATGAACTTTCCATACGTCAACCCTTGCAATCGCTTAGGTTTTTGTATATATTTTTCACGATACCTATTTTCTTACTAATAGGATAGGATTACTTACAAAATATAAATTAAACGGAGTGAAAGGTATATGTTACATCAATTTTCACGTAATGAATTAGCCATTGGAACAGATGGAATAGATAAACTAAAAAATACTACTGTAGCGATTTTAGGTATTGGCGGTGTTGGATCATTTGCTGCTGAAGCTTGTGCAAGAAGTGGTGTTGGTCGCATCATCTTAGTAGATAAAGACGATGTAGATATTACGAACATTAACCGTCAACTAGTTGCTTATATGTCGACAATTGGTCGCTCTAAATCAGCTGTTATGAAGGAGCGAATTGCTGATATTAACCCTGATTGTGAAGTCATAGATTTGCATATGTTCTACACAGAAGAAACGTATGAAAAGTTCTTCAGTTATGAACCAGATTATGTGATTGATGCGTCAGATACAGTGATTTATAAAATTCATATTATGAAAGAGTGCTTAAAACGTGGTGTTAAAATAATTGCAAGTATGGGTGCAGCAAATAAAATGGATCCAACACGTTTCCAAATTGCTGATATTTCCAAAACACATACTGATCCATTAGCGAAAGTAATTCGTGTGAAATTACGTAAAGAAGGTATTAAAAAAGGGATTCCTGTAATCTTCTCTGATGAGAGCCCGATTGTCGTGCGCCCAGATGTTGTACAAACAGTTGGTAAACCAGAAGCAGAAATTCGTAAAGCGCAATTGCCACCATCATCAAATGCGTTCGTACCATCTTCAGTGGGATTAATCGCGGCTAGTTGGGTAGTACGAGATATTTTGAGTGATATTGAGATTAAAACGGTAAGAGATTAATTTAGCTCGTCAAATGAAATAATAGCGAAAAAACTATTGTCTAATTGCCCGAGTTGTAATGATAAATGTTTAGAAACTAATTTCGGTAATGAAAATGATAAAGTTAGCTATGGTTTAAAGGTTGATATAGGTTCTAAATTGAAATTAAAAAACTTCATGTGAATATGGAGAGATTAAAATGCAAAAGCTTATGAGCTTTTGCTTTTTTTTGTTAAAAGGGATGAAAATTAATAAATGGATAAAAATGTTTAAAATTCAATTGAAAAGTATATCGACTGCTGATATAATTTATGTATCGGCTAGCGATATAATTGCTGTTGATGTAAAGAGGTGATTTTATATGCAACAACATGGACCTTTAACAGAAGGTGTGTATTATATTTTGCTGGCGTTATATGAACCAAGGCATGGATATGGCATTATGCAATTGGTAGAATCATTGAGCAAGGGGCGTGTACAGCTTGGACCAGGCACTTTATACGGAGCTCTTAAGTCCTTGGTTGAGAGAGGTTGGATTGAAACTGTTGAGGCTGAAGAGTCAACCAGAAAGAAACAATATATGATTACTGCTCAAGGAAAAAGTGAAGTGGAAGCTGAAATAATTAGGATGAAAGAATTAATAATGAATGGAGAATTGATGATAAAAGGAGGGATTGAATAGGTGAAGGGCGCATATAATTGTTTTTGGGACTTTGAAAAGGAAGAACAATGGTTAAACTCACAATCTAAAAAAGGTCTACAACTAAAAAAAGTGAATTATTTTCGATATACGTTTGAAGAGGATGCAACCGTAAATTATAACTATAGGCTAGAAAAACTTAAAGACAAAACAAATCATCGAGATAATAAAGAGTATATCGAGTTTTTACAAGATAGTGGTATAGAACATGTAGATACTTACTTTGGATGGGTCTATTTAAGAAAAGATGCGAGTGAAGAACCTTTTGAACTTTATACTGATACGGCATCTAAAATGGCTCATTATAATCGAATTATCGCAATTCCAAGTGCTATTATCGTATTCAATGTACTCATATTTTTCATCAATCTTTTCTTGAGTAAAGAATCGGATGTTACAAATTTTATTATTGGTATTAATCTGGGTATGGCAGTTACCTTATTTACTTTTATTCTATATACATTTAATAAAATCAGGAAACTAAAAAAATCTCAGATATTGTTTCATATTTGAAAAAAATGTAAAACTAGATTGCTAGTAAAATGTAAATGCATTTAGAAAAGGAGACTTTCAATGGCATTAGTAATTAAAGAAGTAACGAAGAGATATCAGAATTTTGTGGCGGTGGATAATCTTTCTTTTACAATTGAAAAAGGTGAGATTTTCGGTCTGATTGGCCAAAATGGTGCAGGGAAAACGACTACTTTCCGTATGATTTTAGATTTGCAGGAAACAACAGCTGGGACAATTTCATGGAATGGTGAGTCAATACACGCAATAGACCGTGATTTACTTGGTTATTTACCAGAAGAGCGCGGTATTTTCCCAACGATGACAGTGGAGGATCAGTTATATTTCTTTGGCGAACTAAGAGGACGTAAGAAAAAAGAGTTAAAAGAAGATGTGAACTATTGGATTGAACGTTTTGAGCTAGAGGAAAAACGTAAGGCTAAAGCAGAGACGCTATCAAAAGGAAATCAACAGAAAGTTCAGCTTATCGCAAGTTTCATACATAAGCCGGAGTTTTTGATTTTAGACGAACCGTTCAGTGGATTAGACCCTGTGAACAAAGATTTATTAAAAGAAGCGATCTTATTTTTGAAGGAAAATGGTACGACGATTCTATTTTCAAGTCATCAGATGGAAAACGTCGAAGAGTTATGTGATCATCTGTGTTTGTTAAAACGAGGAGTATCATTGTTTTCTGGTAGTTTGTTAGATTTGAAGAAACAATATGGTAAAACGAAGTTAACAGTGAGAACACATATGGCAGTAGAGGAACTTACGGCTTTACCAGGAGTGAAAGATGTATCTATTGGCAAAGAACAATACACGCTTACATTAGAGGATGAATCATATGCAAAAGGAATCTTCGATATCGTGTCAAATGGTAGTTACATCGAAAAATTCAGCCTGGATTATTTATCATTGGATGAAATTTTCAAAGATAAGGTAGGTGGCGGCAATGTCTAAGTTTTGGATATTAGTAAAGCAACTTTATACGCAAAAGATTAAAGCAAAGTCATTTATTTTCTCTATTCTGTTATATCTTGTCGTCATTAGTTGTGTGATGTTCTGGTCAGATATTAAAGAGGCACTGTTTTCGGAAGAGCCTTTAAAAGTTGCAGTTTTAAACGATACGGATGCAGATTTCAAAGCACTTTTTACTTCCAGTGCAGATACTGAATTTTCATTCCCAAAAGAGGATGAAAGCAAAGTCGAGAAAAAGGTGAAAGAAGGAGATTTAGATGCTGCGATTTTCATTCAAGATAAGGCAGGATCATTAGTAGCTGAAATCGCAACATTTAATCCGCTTAAGTTTAATGATCAGCAAAGTTTATCGTCTAGTATCCAATATGCAGGGAAGCTTTATGAAGTGCAACAGCTCAATTTAACTGCAGAGCAAGCAGATAAGATTTTACAATCTGAGACAATGATTACAACGAAAAACTTGAATGAAGAAGCTGCTGGTGGTAAAAGTGAAGATGAGAAGTCCGCGGGTATAGGCGCATCAATGATAGTTGGATTCATCATCTACGGGTTTGTAATGTCGTTCTTATCGATGATTACGACGGATGTAGCTTCTGAGAAAGGGTCACGTGTTCTAGAAGTACTTCTTGCGAGTATTAAACCAGTGACACATTTCCTGGCGAAATTAACAGGAACATTTTTACTTGCGGTAACGCAAATTGTTATATTATTTGTAGTACAGTCGTTACTATTTATATTAGTAGATGGCGGTGAAAAATGGGATACAGTAATTGAAGTAATCAATAGTCTGTCAGCTGGATATGTCGCATATGTACTGGCGTTTTTAATATTAACCATATTATTATTCCTAATTATGGGTGCGTTACTTGGATCACTTGTGTCAAAAGTAGAAGAGTCAGGTCAAGCGATGATGCCTGCAATGATGGTTGGTGTTGGTGGATTTTACGTCCTATTATCAGGAATGTATAGTCCAGATACAATATTAGTAAAAGTGTGTTCTTATATTCCGTTTACTTCAGGAATGGTAATGCCGCTTCGAATTGGTGCAACCGATATTGCAGCTTCAGAACCGATTATTTCACTAGGTATACTTATTGTGACTGTAGTTTTGTTATTCATGCTAAGTCTATCATTCTACAAACGTAGCGTATTAACTTATAGCACGGGTGGTATTATCCAAAAAATTAAAACAGTATTAAAAGTTACGACATAATAAGCTGCTAATAAGTTTAGAAATTTTGTAGGTGGATAAAAATAATTTATAGGAGTAGCCCCCTTAAGCTTTAATTACTAAAGTAAGGGGGTTCCTTTGTTTATATAACTATATCTGCATTTTTAATTGGATTTTCTGTGTTCAAGTAATGTTCTTCTCCTAACCAGTATCTCCTTTTATATTTTAAAAGTATTGCTTGTTTATCCCCAATATAAGAATCTCGATTTAAAACTCTTTCATACCTTAATTCACGAGGACAATCTAAAAATATAGTATAGTCATAAAACTCTCGCCATTCTTTTCTTTGAAGAAATATACCTTCTATAAGAATGATACTATCAACTGCAACAGTAATTTGTTTAGCTGAGATGGTATCGGAAGATTTATCATAGAATGGTAAAGTGATGTTCTTTTTATTGTTCCTTAATCCTTCGAATAAACTTGTAGTTAACATCTTAATGTCCCATTGTAAGTAGTAATATTCATACCATTCCTCACGTCCTGTTTCATACCTCTTATGCTTTTTCTCAATATGATCATCAATATGTAAAATGACTACTGAGCTGTTATTGTTACTCAATTCCTGTTCAATTTTTTTTACTAATGTGGATTTACCTGCTCCACTTAACCCGTCAATTGCGACTATAAAAGGACGGTTTTTATATGTACGTGTAGCAAATTGAAGTAATATTTTTTTTGCTAATTCTTTAATGGTCATATATTCCATTCTCCCTAATCTGAGTATTTATTAAATAGAAGTGTTCTCTAGTTGAATAAGAAAAGCTCCTTCAATTTTATGTTAATTATTTCTGTTAATAAAACGATTTCCTTGCATGCATCGACAAAACTTCCTTAATAATTGTGCGTGAAAAAGTGATCATTAATTTAGAAAAACTGAATTTAACAACAAAAGGGTTACCTTACAAGTACTAGACAAGTAGGTAACCCTTTGCGCTATTTTTTAAAAGATTTCAGTTTATCATAAATTCCAGCCATGCGCTTTTCTTCCCCAGCAATAACGGGTTTATAGTACTCAATGCCGACAAGTTCTTCTGGTAAATATTCTTGGTCGACCCATCCACCAAAAGTGCCGATAGGTGTGTTATGTGGATATTGATATCCTTCTACGCCCAATGTTTTTGCACCAGCATAATGAGAATCCCGTAAATGCATAGGAATATCTCCTGTTTTTCCTGCTCGAATATCAGCGATGGCAGCGTCAATTGCTGATATCGCAGAATTTGATTTGGATGCTAAGCACATCTCAATTACGGCTTGTGCTAATGGGATACGTGCTTCAGGTAAGCCAAGGCGCTCTGCTGCTTGTACTGCAGCTAGAACATGTCCACCTATTTCAGGGTTTGCAAGACCAATATCTTCATAGCCCATAACGAGCAATCTACGAGCAACGGCGACTAAGTCCCCATTTTCTAAACAATGGGCTAAATAGTAGAGTGCAGCGTTCGTATCACTACCTCTTACTGATTTTTGTAATGCAGATAATAGATTATAAAAATGTGAACCTTTTTTGTCTCCAAAAACTCCGATACGTTCTGCTAGATTTTTGACCGTATCATCCTGTACAATCGTTTCATTATTCACTTCATCAGAAGCGTAATAAATGGACTCTAACAATGTTAATGCTTTTCGCGCATCTCCGTGTGCTGCAACCACTATTTTATCACGTTGTGAATCGCTTAATCTTATTGTATAACGACCAAGTCCACGTTCTTTATCTTCTAGAGCGCGTAAAACAAGTGCGTCAATATCTTCATATGTTAATCTTTTAAGCTGCTTAATCTCGCCGCAGCGTGAGCGAATGGCGGGGTTCACATCATGATATGGATTTTCAGTTGTTGCACCTATTAATACAATAGAGCCATTTTCAACATGGGGTAATAATGTGTCTTGTTGTAATTTGTTGAAACGATGTATTTCATCTAAAAACAGCAACACTTTACCTGTTATCTGTGCTTCTGCTACTACATCTTCAACATCTTTCTTTCCTGCGCGTGTCGCATTGAGTGCAAAGAATGGAAGATGAGAAGTACCTGCAATAGCATAGGCAATCGATGTTTTCCCGATACCGGGTTCACCGTATAGTAATATGGAAGGGACATGCCCATTTGAAATCATTTTATATAATGTAGTATTTTTTCCTATAATGGATTGTTGACCGACGACTTCATCTAAGTTACGTGGCCGCATGCGGAATGCGAGTGGTTCATTTGGCAAAACAATTGCCTCCTCTCGTACGTTTGTTCTGTTTTTCTACTTGTAACATTTATGATAAAGCATTCCCGAGTAGAATGGAAGGAAATATGCTATACTTTAACGTATAAATGTAAGCTACTATATAGAGGTGTATACTTTGAAAATCTCAACTAAAGGCCGTTATGGTCTAACAATTATGATCGAATTAGCCAAACAATACGGGCAAGGTCCAATTCCTTTGCGACAAATTGCAGCAGATAATGATTTGTCAGAAGCTTATTTGGAACAGCTTGTTTCCCCCCTAAGAAACTCAGGTTTAGTAAAGAGTGTTCGTGGGGCTTATGGTGGCTATATGTTATCTAAACCACCGCATTTAATTTCAGCAGCTGATGTCATTCGAGTGCTTGAAGGACCGATTCAACCAGTTGAAGGAATAGAAAACGAAGCTCCACCTCAGCGACAGCTATGGATGGGAATTCGTGATGCAGTGAAGAATGTATTAGATACAACTTCATTAGAGGATTTAGCTGCTTATAAAGAACAAGATTCTGATGACGGCTATATGTTTTATATTTAAATGAATTAATCTCATTGTTTTTATGTGATGAGATAAATTTAGTCGATGTATATAATTCAATTGGGATATAAAACCCAGTTGAATAAAGTTAAAGCCTTGGGCAAGCGTCCGCGCTTTATCTCGAGAAATATTTTCTAAGACGAAAACAAAGCGTCAGAAATAAATCTCCCAAGGCGAATTTGATAGGAGTTTTTTACGATGAAAGAAATTTATCTAGACCATGCAGCCACTTCTCCTATGCATCCAGAAGTTATTGCAAAAATGACTGAGCTTATGGGTTCTGTATACGGGAATGCATCTAGTATTCATAGTATTGGACGTCATGCAAGAAAATATTTGGACGAAGCCAAAATGCTACTTGCACAATCAATTGGTGCTAAAGATCAAGAAATCATTATGACAAGTGGTGGTTCTGAAGCAGATAATTTAGCTATTTTCGGTACGGCATATGCGCGCCGTAATGAAGGTCGTCATATTATTACGTCTCAAATTGAACATCATGCAGTATTGCATACGTGTGAGCGTCTTGAAAAAGAAGGTTTTAAAGTAACGTATTTACCTGTCAATGCACAGGGGGTTGTTTCTGTCCAAGATGTCCAACAGGCATTAACGGATGAAACGATCTTAGTAACAATTATGTATGGTAATAATGAGGTAGGATCTATTCAGCCGATTAAAGAAATCGGATCACTATTAAAAAACCACAAAGCATCATTCCATACTGATGCAGTACAAGCTTATGGTATAGAGAAATTTGATGTGGAAGATTTACAAGTAGATTTACTTTCGGTTTCTGCTCATAAATTGAATGGACCAAAAGGGATAGGTTTCCTATATCACCGTGAAAATACACCATTACAATCTACCTTGCTTGGTGGAGAACAAGAGCGTAAACGTCGAGCAGGAACTGAGAATATTCCTGCAATTGGTGCGTTTGCAGAAGCAGTAAGAATTGCACAAGCAAATTTTGAAGCGAAACAGCAAGAATTTATTAGCTTCCAAGAATTATTTTTAAATACATTAGACAAAGATAAAATTTCTTATCATATTAATGGTGATACAATTAACTCTTTACCACATGTATTGAATATTAGTTTTACAGGTATGGATGTTGAATCCTTCCTAGTAAATTTAGATATGGCAGGTATCGCAGCTTCAAGTGGTTCTGCATGTACGGCTGGATTAATAGATCCATCGCATGTGTTGGTTGCAATGTACGGAAAAGGTGCACCAGAACTACGCAATTCAATTCGTTTTAGCTTCGGACTTGGGCTCTCTTTAGAGGATGTTCAATTAGCTGCTGACAAAACAGTTGAAATTGTTGAGCGCTTAGCGAAATAAAAGAAAAAAGGTGAATGTTATGAACGCAACAAAAGACCCCTCAAAAACACGCGTTGTTGTCGGCATGTCTGGAGGAGTCGATTCTTCAGTTGCTGCGTATTTATTGAAAAAACAAGGCTATGATGTAATTGGCATCTTCATGAAAAACTGGGACGATACAGACGAGTTTGGTGTTTGTACTGCAACGGAAGATTATGATGATGTTATTAAAGTATGTAACCAAATCGGAATCCCTTATTATGCTGTAAACTTTGAAAAGCAATATTGGGATAAAGTTTTCACGTACTTCTTAGATGAATATAAAGCAGGACGCACACCAAACCCAGACGTGATGTGTAACAAAGAAATCAAATTCAAGGCATTCCTTGAACACGCATTAAAACTGGGCGCTGACTATCTAGCAACAGGTCATTATGCTCAAGTAGCGGAGCGCGACGGTGAAACAATCATGTTACGCGGAAAAGATAATAATAAAGACCAAACATATTTCTTGAACCAACTATCACAGGAACAACTTTCAAAAGTAATGTTCCCAATTGGTCATTTAGAGAAACCAAAAGTACGTGAAATCGCACTTGAAGCAGGATTAGCAACTGCTACGAAAAAAGATTCAACAGGTATTTGCTTCATTGGTGAACGTAATTTCAAACAATTCTTAAGCCAATACTTACCAGCTCAACCAGGCAATATGGAAACAATGGATGGGAAGGTTATGGGTAAACACGACGGTTTAATGTACTATACAATTGGACAACGTCACGGCTTAGGTATTGGTGGCGACGGTGAACCTTGGTTTGTACTTGGTAAAGATTTAGAAAAAAACGTGTTACTAGTTGGACAAAACTTCCATAATGACAAACTGTATTCTCATAGCTTAACAGCAGTGAAATTAGGTTTTACTTCAAATAAGCCAAAACAAGAGAAATTTAGTTGTACAGCTAAATTCCGTTATCGCCAACAAGATACACCGGTAGAGGTTGAAATGTTAGGTGATGATAAAGTGCGTGTTACTTTTGAAGAACCAATACGTGCTATCACACCAGGACAATCTGTCGTATTTTATGATGGTGATGAATGTCTAGGTGGCGCAACGATTGATGAAGTCTTTAAAGACGGTAAAAAATTAACGTATGTAGGTTAATAGGAGTGGAAATATTGGATTTTAACGAACAAGGTATAAAAGCTATTCAAGAAAAGCGTTACGAAGACGCTGTCAAAGCTTTTACACAAGCAATAGAAGAAGAACCAAATAACACAGTAGGTTACATCAACTTTGGTAACCTACTTGCTTCTATGGATGAAACTGAAAGAGCTGAGCGTTTTTTTCAAAAAGCAATTACGTTAGATGAAAAAGCAGCAACAGCTTATTACGGGTTAGCTAATTTATATTACAATAGCGAGCGTTTTATGGAAGCAGCTAAATTATATGAAATTGCCATTCGCCTAGGTATTGAAGGTGAAGATGCATTCTATATGCTTGGAAAAAGCTTTGAACGCGCTGGTGAAACAAAATTGGCGTTACCTTATTTACAAAGAGCAGCAGAGTTGGCTCCTGAAGACGTACAAGTTCGTCTAGCATACGGGATCTTACTTTGCTCATTAGAAATGTTTGATGTAGCACAAAAAGAATTACAATATGTTATCGATCAAGACTGGAATAATGCTGATGCTCACTATAACTTAGGTGTACTATTTGCAGTGTCAACTGAGCGTACTGAAGATGCCTTATATCATTTGAAACAAGCATTTACATTACAACCTGAGTTTGAACAAGCGCGTTATATTCACGATATGATTGCTATGAAGCACCAATAAAAAGGAGGGGACAGCGTTGACTGAAAATGTATCATTGTTTCAAGAAGAACAGCTATTTATAGTCGGTCGGCCTGTCGTCTCTATCTTCCATAATCCTCAGAATTTATTTTCCATCATTAAGTTGAAAATTCAAGAAACGAATACAACATATCAAGAAAAAGAAATTATCGTGACAGGTTTTTTTCCGTCTGTCGTTCAAGAAACGTTGTATCGTTTTACTGGACAATTGAAACAGCATCCTAAATACGGCATACAATTTCAAGCTAATACTTTTGTTAAAGAGATTCCTGGTACTGAACAAGGTGTCGTACATTACTTATCGAGTGATTTATTCCCAGGAATAGGTCATAAAACGGCTGAGACAATCGTTAAAAAGCTAGGAAAAGACGCCATTAAAATTATTATCAATAATCCAGATGCGCTTGATGAAATTCCAAGACTTACAGAAGATAAAAAAGAGACATTACGCTCCGTACTAGAGCAAAATCTAGGGTTGGATCGTATTATGATCCAATTAAATGACTGGGGCTTTGGCCCACAACTAGCAGTGCGTATATACCAAATGTATGAAAATGAAACAATTCAACTGTTAACAGAAAATCCTTACAGACTTATTGAAGAAGTTGAAGGTGTAGGTTTTCAACGTGCAGATGAATTAGGGGCTAAACTACATATTACAGGGGATCATCCAGATCGTATTAAAGCTGCAGTGTTACACCTTTTAAATGCTGGTGCTTTGTCAGAGGGACATGTATATATGGAAGCGAAGGATATTTTGCCACAAGCGAAAAGCCTACTTGAAATGAGTCAGGCATATGAAATTCCTTTTGAGGCGATTTCAAAAGCCTGTATCGAACTTCGTGAGGATAATAAAATTTGTGGTGAAGAAACACGACTCTATATGCCATCTCTGTATTTTTCTGAGATTGGTATTGCTTCAAAAATTACAGAGTTAGTTCAAAAAAATGCTGAACAATCCGCGTTCCCTACATCTGAAATCCGAAAATTCATCGGTGATGCTGAGGAACGTTTTGGTGTTTCATACGCAGAAACGCAAGTGGACGCCATTGAGAAGGCGATTAACTCAGCGGTTATGATATTAACAGGTGGACCTGGTACAGGGAAAACGACGGTAGTTCGGGGAATTGTAGACGTTTATGCAGAGCTTCATGGCTTAACTTTGAATCCAAAAGACTATGTAGAAAAAGACGAGCCTTTTCCAATCGTGTTAGTGGCACCAACAGGAAGAGCTGCAAAACGTCTTAGTGAATCAACTGAATTACCGGCGATGACTATCCACCGTTTACTTGGCTTCACGGGGCAAGAAAAGGAAGAGGAAACGGAGAAGGAAGTTGGAGGGCGGCTCATCATAGTTGACGAAATGTCGATGGTTGATACTTGGCTCGCTCACCAGTTGTTGAAATCGTTGAACGATGATTGCCAAGTTATTTTTGTTGGTGACCAAGATCAATTACCACCTGTAGGTCCTGGACAAGTGCTAAAAGATTTACTCGCTTCTAAAGCAATTCCAACTGTTGAGTTAACAGATGTTTATAGACAAGCGGACGGATCATCTATTATTGAACTTGCCCATCAAATGAAAAAAGGCGAGATGCCGCAAAATATGCTTGCTAAAACATCCGATCGGTCTTTTATCCAAGCTAGCTCCGACCAAGTAGCTGATGTCATCAAACAAGTCGTATCAAGTGCTGTGAAAAAAGGTTTCTCCATTCATGATGTGCAAATTTTAGCACCTATGTATAGAGGTCCTGCAGGTATTGATGCTATTAATAAAATGATTCAAGAACTTGTTAATCCGAAGAAAACTGAAAAGAGTAAGGAAATAACATTTGGTGATGTGACGTATCGTATTGGAGATAAAATTTTACAGCTTGTCAATCAACCAAATAGCAATGTCTTTAACGGTGATATGGGGGAAGTAATTAGCATTATCAAAGCGAATGAGACAATTGAGAAACAAGACTTACTTGTAGCTTCATATGATGGCATTGAAGTAACTTATCAACGCGGTGATTTGAATCAGATCACTCTTGCTTACTGTTGTTCAATTCATAAATCACAAGGCAGTGAATTCCAAACAGTTATTATGCCAGTAGTACGTGGTTATTCTAAAATGTTGCGTAAAAACTTGTTGTATACAGGAATTACGAGGGCAAAAAACTTCCTCATACTTTGTGGTGAAATTGATGTGTTTAAATATGGTATGCTAAGAACAGATGATCTTCAAAGAAACACTACTTTAGCACAGCGCCTTCAAATAGAAGAAGTACTAGAAGCGGTTAAAGATTCTGTTGAGCCAGAATTGACGCAAGTGTCAGAATCAACTGATTCATCAACTTTCATACCACAAGAAGTGCAACTATCCATGGAATCTCAATCTCTGAATACTGAAAATTATTTAGATATTCACCCATTAATCGGCATGAAGGGAATTAGTCCTTATGATTTTATTGAAGAAGAGATTTGACAGATACAAAGACCTTTTTTAAAATAAGATTGAGTCGATATTTGAAGACAATCGTGTTTTCGAATATTTATAACTAACAATATATATATCGCTTAAAACTACGAAGGATAAAAGTACATTATGTAATGTGCACAGAAAGAGGTTCCTAGGCTGCAAGAACCTTCACAAAACATTTTGGAAAGCTCATCCCGAGTACAGCTAATCCCTGTCGTTTGCCGCGTTAAGGCTTAATGAAGAGACAATAGACGCAAGACCGGTCTATTGTAACTAGGGTGGTACCGCGAATTTTCAACCTTCGTCCCTTTTATAGTGGATGAAGGTTTTTTATTGTCTAAAGGAGGAATAAGCAAATGCAAACAGCAGCAGAAATTCGTCGTAAATATATTGAGTTCTTTGAAGAAAAAGGACATAAACAAGAGCCAAGTGCACCACTTGTGCCTATTAATGACCCATCATTATTATGGATAAACTCAGGAGTAGCAACATTAAAGAAATACTTTGATGGACGTGTTATTCCTGACAATCCACGTATCGTAAATGCACAAAAGTCTATCCGGACAAACGATATCGAAAACGTGGGTAAAACAGCACGTCACCATACATTCTTTGAAATGTTAGGAAACTTCTCTATCGGTGATTACTTCAAAAAAGAAGCTATCCACTATGCTTGGGAGTTCTTAACTGATGCAAAATGGATGGGCTTTGAACCTGAAAAACTTTCAATTACTATTCACCCTGAAGATACTGAAGCATATACAATCTGGAAAGATGAAATCGGCATTCCTGAGGAGCGCTTAATTCGTCTTGAAGGAAACTTCTGGGATATCGGTGAAGGTCCAAGTGGTCCAAACTCAGAAATTTTCTATGACCGTGGAGAATCATACGGTGCAGACGAATCAGACCCTGAACTATATCCAGGTGGAGAAAATGAACGTTACTTAGAAATCTGGAATCTTGTATTCTCAGAGTTCAACCATAATCCTGATGGCACATACACACCGCTACCAAAACAAAATATTGATACTGGTATGGGGCTAGAACGTATGGCTTCGGTTGTACAAAATGTACCGACAAACTTTGATACGGATTTATTTATACCAATTATCGAGCATACAGAACGTATTTCTGGTGAAAAATATCATGTTGATGTAAACAAAGATGAAGCGTTTAAAGTAATCGCTGATCATATTCGTACAGTAGCATTTGCTATAGGTGATGGAGCACTTCCATCAAACGAAGGACGTGGTTATGTATTACGTCGCTTACTACGCCGTGCCGTTCGTTACGCAAAACAATTAGGTATCGAAAAACCATTCATGTATAATTTAGTACCAACTGTGGGCGAAATTATGGTGGACTTCTATCCAGAAGTAAAAGAAAAACAAGATTTCATCCAACGTGTTATTAAAAATGAGGAAGTTCGTTTCCACGAAACATTAGACGGTGGTTTAGCTATTTTTAATGAAGTAGTTGAAACACAAAAAGCTGCAAACTCAACTATCGTGCCAGGTAAAGACGCTTTCCGCCTTTATGATACTTATGGTTTCCCTGTTGAATTAACAGAAGAATATGCTGAAGAAGTAAATATGACTGTAGACCACGAAGGTTTTGAAAAAGAGATGGAAGCACAACGTAACCGTGCTCGCGCAGCTCGTCAAGACGTCGATTCAATGCATGTTCAATCTGAGGTATTAGCTAATTTAAACCAAGAAAGTACATTTGTTGGTTATGAAACATTAACAACTCATTCAAAAGTAGTTGCAATAGTAGCAAATGGACAAGAAGTGAAAGAAGCTTCTGAAGGTGAAGAAGTTCTAGTTATTCTTTCGGAAACGCCATTTTATGCAGAGTCAGGTGGTCAAATTGCTGACCTTGGTACGATCTCAAATGACTCATTCACTGCTTCAATTAAAGATGTACAAAAATCACCGAACGGTCAAAATTTGCATACAGTTATTGTAGAAACTGGAGAAATGCATATTGAAGATGCTGTTCATGCAGTTGTGAATCGCGATGCGCGCAATCAAACGATTAAAAACCATACAGCGACTCACCTTTTACAACGTGCATTAAAAGACACATTAGGTGATCATGTAAACCAAGCAGGTTCTTATGTAGGACCAGATCGTTTACGTTTTGACTTCTCTCACTTCGGTCAAGTAACAAAAGAAGAGTTAGAAACAATTGAGCAAATTGTGAACGAAAAAATTTGGGACGATATCGCTGTTATTATTGAAAACAAAGCAATCGATGAAGCAAAAGCAATGGGTGCAATGGCTTTATTCGGTGAAAAATATGGTGATGTAGTTCGTGTTGTACAAGTGGGTGACTATTCATTAGAACTTTGCGGTGGTATTCACGTAGACCGTACATCACAAATTGGTTTCTTTAAAATTGTTTCTGAGAGCGGAATTGGAGCAGGTACTCGTCGTCTTGAAGCCGTAACAGGTAAAGCAGCTTTCGTTGCAGCAAAAGAAGAGCAACATATTCTAGAGCAAGCAGCTGCACTATTAAAAGCTAATCCAAAAGATCTAGTTGCTCGTGTTGAAGGTTTACAACATGATTACAAAGAACAACAACGCGAAAATGCAGCACTATCTTCTAAAATTGCAAACGCTCAAGCGTCTAACATTTTATCTGCTGCAAAAGAAATCGGTGAAGTCACAGTTCTTGCTACTAAAGTAGAAGCAAAAGACAACAATCAATTACGACAACTAATGGATGATCTAAAAGAAAAAATGACGAACAGCGTTATTGTTTTAGGTGCAACTGAAGGCGATAAAGTAATGCTTATTGCAGGTGTTACAAAAGACATAGCTGGTGGGAACTATCACGCTGGAAATATCGTTAAACAAGTAGCAGAACAATGCGGTGGTAAAGGTGGCGGTCGCCCAGATATGGCGATGGCTGGGGCAAAAGATGGCTCTAAACTTGCAGAAGCGCTTGAATCTGTTTATGATTATGTAAAATCTATTTAAAAGGTAGCTCTAATACGTTATACTTACTATGAATAGAAGATTTTTTATACTTTCAAAAACTTAAAGTGAGGTGCTGAGCATGAGTTCGTTCGATCAAACGATGAAATTTAATTTTCCCGAAGAATCTATGGAACAAGAAGTAAAGCAAACTATGCTTCATGTTCATGCGGCACTAGAAGAAAAAGGGTATAATCCGATTAATCAGATTGTTGGTTACCTGCTGTCAGGTGATCCGGCATATATTCCTCGTCATCAAGAGGCTCGTAACAAAATTCGCAAGCTTGAGCGTGACGAAATACTAGAAGAACTTGTGAAGTTCTACATTAAAAAGAATAACGAGGCATAATGATGAGAATAATGGGTTTAGATGTTGGTTCTAAAACAGTTGGAGTAGCAATTAGTGATGCACTAGGTTGGACTGCTCAAGGAATTGAAACTGTAAAAATCGACGAAGAAAACGAAGAATTTGGTATTGACCGAATTCGTGAACTTGTCCAATCATATGGAGTAACGGAATTCGTTGTTGGATTCCCCAAAAATATGAACAATACTGTCGGCCCTAGAGGAGAAGCTTCTCAACGCTATAAAGAGCTGTTAGAGGATACCTTCTCTTTAAAGGTAACATTATGGGATGAGCGTCTAACAACGATGGCTGCGGAGCGCTTGCTGATTGAAGCAGATGTCCGTCGCAAGGATCGAAAAAAAGTTATTGATAAGATGGCTGCGGTTATGATCCTTCAAGGGTATTTAGACCGAAAATAATTATGAGGTGAATATATTATGACAAACGAAAACGAACAAGAACAACGCAATATCACAGTGGTAGATGAAGAGGGCAACGAACAATTGTGTGAAGTACTTCATACATTTGACTCAGAAGAATTCGGTAAATCTTACGTACTTTACTACGTAATTGGTACTGAAGATGAAGAAGGCGAAGTAGAAATCTTTGCATCAGCATTCACACCTTCTGAAGATGGTCAAGACGGTGAATTAGCACCAATCGAAACTGAAGCTGAATGGGATTTAATCGAGCAAGTTGTAAATGAGCTTGATGAAGATATCGACGCTGAATAATTTTTAATTTAAACAAGAGGTGAAAAGCATGTCAAATGAACAAGAACACGATCACAAACATATCCATCTAATCGATGAAGAAGGCAACGAACACACATATGCCGTGCTTTATGAATTTTCAGTAGATGCTACTGAACAATCATACGTTCTTTATTATGAAGAGGGCGTTGCAGAAGGTGAACAAGTAGAAGTTTTCGCTGCTAAAACTATATTATCAGAAGACGGTGAACTTGAATCGATTGAAGAAATTGAAACAGATGAAGAGTGGGATATGGTTGAAGAAGTATTGAACACGCTTGACGCTGAATTCGGTGAAGAGTAATCTGTAAGCCTTTATGAAAGCGGAATGGTTTTTTTCATTCCGCTTTTTATTTATGATAATAGTTTAGATAGGTAATAGGAGGACAGCTAGTGGACCAGGAATCTCAAAAAAAAGCAATGTTAGAGAAAATGAAAGAACATAAAAAAGAAGTAAAAACCGTTCGGAAAATTGTTTTCATTATTGCTTTAATCGTTATTATTGTTACAGCCATAATTGGTACGAGCGTGTATTTTTATGTATCTAGTGCATTAAAACCTGTTGATCCTGATTCTAACAAGACAGTGAAGGTTGAAGTGCCAATTGGTTCTAATCTCGATTCTATCGCTACCACGCTTGAGAAAAAGAACATCATTAAAGATGCTAAAGTTTTTAAATACTACACAAAGTTTAAAAATGAATCAGAGTTCCAAGCAGGGTCGTATAAATTAACAAAATCAATGACAATCGATGAAATTATTCAAAGTTTGAAAACAGGTAAGGTATATCGTCAGCCAGCTTTCTCTCTTATCATTCCAGAAGGCTTGACAATAGATCAAATTGGTAATCGCGTTGCTAAAAGTACACAGTACTCATCAGATGAATTTATGAAGCTTGTAACAAGCAAATCTTTCGTTAAGAAGATGAAAGCTAAGTATCCAGAACTGATTACGAAAAAAGTAAGTAACAAAAAGATTCGTTACGCGTTAGAAGGATATTTATATCCAGCGACCTACGCATTCTTTGAAGAAGAACCTACTTTAGAAGAAATTGTAGATCAAATGATTGCTCAAACAAATACGGTTGTAACGCAATATAGTGAACAGTTAAAAGAAAAAGGTATGTCTGTTCATGAATTTTTAACATTTGCTTCATTACTTGAACGTGAAGCTACTGCTAAAACTGACCGAGAAACAATCGCAAGTGTTTTTAATAACCGACTTGAAGCGGGTATGCCTTTACAAACAGACCCGACAGTTTTGTATGCATTAGGTGAGCATAAGGATCGTGTCTTATATAAAGACTTAGAGGTAGATAATCCTTATAACACTTATAAAGTGAAGGGATTACCACCAGGACCGATAGCCAATGCAGGTAAAGAATCATTAGATGCGGCAATTAGCCCTGCTGAAACGCCATACTTGTATTTCTTAGCGGATAAAAATGGTATCAATCATTTCGCTGAAAAGTACGAAGAACATCTAAAGAATGTTGACAAATATATTAAGTAACAAACTGTAGAAGAAAAGCACTACTCGCTTTTCTTCTATTTTCATGATAATATAAAGTGTATTTTTGATACTTAAGGAGCTATGAAAGTATGAACATTTCGGATTCATATATTCAAACCTTCATCCAACCAAGATCAGAATTGCTAATGGAAATGGAACGCTTCGCTGAAGAGAACCATGTACCAATTATGCAATTACCTGCAATCGAGATATTGCTTCAAATGCTGCGTATACAACAGCCATCATCTATATTAGAAATAGGGTCAGCTATTGGCTATTCCGCTATTCGTATGGCAGAGACATTACCACAATGCCAGGTTGTGACGATTGAACGTGATGCCCTACGCATTCAACATGCAAAACAATTTATCGCACAATCGGTTGCTAAAGAGAATATTGAGTTACTTGAAGGGGATGCGTTAGAAGTGGATGTGGAAAGTAATCATCCAACTTTTGATGCTGTTTTTATTGATGCGGCAAAAGGTCAGTACCAACGCTTTTTCGACAAATATAGTCCCCTAGTTCGTTCTGGCGGTATACTATATATCGATAATATGTACATGCATGGCCTATCAGATTTAGATATGAAAGAAGTACCAAGACGAAAAAGAACGATGATCCGTAACCTACATCATTTTGCAGACTGGATTATTAATCATCCTGATTACAAATCCACATTTTTCCCAGTAGGGGACGGTTTATTGATATGTATAAAGAGGTGACCATTCATGAAGAAACCTGAATTACTCGTTACACCACAATCTGTTGAGCATGTTGAAGCACTCATCCAAGCTGGAGCGGATGCTTTTTTAATAGGTGAACAACAATTCGGTCTACGTTTAGCAGGTGAATTTTCAATAGAACAAGTAGCTGCAGCAACTGAGAAAATTCATGCAGCAGGAAAAAAAGTATATGTAGCGATGAATGCTATTTTCCATAATGACAGAGTAGACGCACTTGCACCATATATGCGAAAATTAGCGGAAATTGGCGTAGATGCAATCGTTTTTGGCGATCCTGCTATGATTATTGCGCGACGTGAAGCAGAAGTGACGATTCCGCTACATTGGAGTCCGGAAACTATTGCAACAAACTGGTTCCAAGCTGACTATTGGGGCAAACGTGGAGCAACGCGTACAGTTTTAGCTCGAGAGTTAAGCATGGATGAAGTAATTGAAATTAAAGAAAACACAAAATTTGAAATCGAAGTACAAGTTCATGGTATGACTTGTATGTTCCAATCAAAACGTTCATTACTGGGTAACTATTTCTTATATCAAGATAAAGCAATGGAAGTTGAAAACCGTAAAGAAAATCGTAATATGTTTTTACATGATGACGAACGTAATAACAAATATCCAATTTATGAAGATTTAAATGGTACGCACATTTTCAGTCCGAATGATTTATGTATTATTGATGAATTAGATGAGTTATTTGAAGCGGGAATTGATTCATTTAAAATTGAAGGTGTGCTACAATCACCTGAATATGTTGTTACTGTGACAAAATGTTACCGTAAAGCAATCGATGCTTATGCGGAATCAGCTGACAGTTATTTCGATATTAAAAATGACTTATTAGCAAAAATTGAAGAAATTCAACCAGCAATTCGTCCATTAGATACTGGATTCTACTTTAAGGAAACAGTCTATTAAGAAAGGAGAGGTTCACTTTGACAATAATACAAAATGATCGCATCAGCGAAATCATTGATGGCAAAAGAGTCATCGTGCGAAAACCTGAATTATTGGCACCAGCAGGTAGCTTAGAGAAATTAAAAATAGCTGTACACTATGGTGCAGATGCTGTTTTCATCGGCGGACGCGAATTTGGTTTACGTTCAAATGCAGGCAACTTCTCCATTGACGAAATGCGTGAAGGTGTTGAATTTGCAAAGAAATATGGCGCTAAAATTTATGTCACAACAAATATCTTTGCTCATAATGAAAACATGGACGGTCTTGAAGAATACTTACGTGACCTGGAATCAGCAGGTATTACAGGTATCATCGTGGCAGATCCACTCATTATTGAAACATGTCGTGAAGTGGCACCAAAGATTGAAATTCATTTAAGTACACAGCAATCTCTATCCAACTGGAAGGCAGTACAGTATTGGAAAGAAGAAGGTTTACACCGAGTTGTATTGGCTCGTGAAACAAGTGCTGAGGAAATCAAACTTATGAAAGAAAAAGTGGATATCGAAATCGAGTCGTTCGTTCATGGTGCGATGTGTATCGCCTATAGTGGACGTTGTGTGTTATCTAACCATATGACAGCACGGGATTCTAACCGCGGTGGTTGTTGTCAATCATGCCGTTGGGATTATGACTTATATGAAGTAGAAGATGGCGTTGAAAAACCATTATTTACTGAAGACGATGAAGCATTTGCCATGAGTCCAAAAGACTTAAAACTAATCGAATCTATTCCTAAAATTATTGAGCTTGGTATCGATTCATTAAAAGTAGAAGGTCGTATGAAATCCATTCATTACGTAGCAACCGTGGTAAGCGTATATCGTAAAGTTATGGACGCATACTGTGCAGACCCAGATAACTTCAAAATCGATAAAGCTTGGTTAGAAGAATTAGATAAATGTGCAAATCGTGAAACGGCCTCATCTTTCTTTGAAGGAGAGCCAAGTTACGAGCAACAAATGTTTGGAGAGCATGGTAAACAAACGAAATATGATTTCGTCGGTATGGTGCTTGATTATGATAAAGAAACAAAAATGGTTACATTGCAACAACGTAACTTCTTCAAACCAGGTGAAGAAGTGGAATTTTTCGGTCCTGAAATTGAAAATTTCCGAGTAACACTAGATGAAGTTTGGGATGAGGACGGCAATGCACTAGACGCAGCACGTCATCCGTTACAAATTGTTCGCTTTAAATGTGAACAAGAATTATTCCCACATAATATGATGCGTAAGGAGACCCGATAATGAGTAAAAAACGTCCTGTTGTAATTGGGATTGCCGGTGGTTCGGGTTCAGGTAAAACGAGTGTTACACATGCTATCCATGATGTATTTAAAGAACACTCAGTTGTTGTTATTGAACAAGACTATTATTATAAAGATCAAAGTCATTTAGAGTTTGAGCAACGTTTATCTACAAACTATGATCATCCAAATGCCTTTGACACAGATTTATTAATTGAAGATGTCAAACGTCTTTTAAATAGACAAGCTATAGAAAAACCAGTGTATGACTATGCTCTACATACACGTGCAAAAGAAACAATTCACATCGAACCACAGGATGTAATTATTTTAGAAGGAATTTTAGTTTTAGAAGATGAACGTCTACGTGATTTAATGGATATTAAATTATTTGTGGATACTGATTCTGACTTACGTATTATCCGTCGAATAGTTCGTGATATAAATGAGCGTGGCCGCTCAATCGATTCTGTCGTTGACCAATACTTATCTGTTGTTCGTCCAATGCACAATCAATTCATCGAACCTACAAAACGATATGCTGATATTATCATCCCTGAGGGTGGTCAAAATGAAGTGGCAATCGATTTAATGGTTACAAAAATTAAAACAATTCTTGAATCTGAAACTATTGTGTAATATGATATTTATGGATTGGCAATATTTTCATAAAAACTATGTCGCATTCTTTTCATAGAAGCGGCATAGTATTTTTATTAAGTAGTGAATTATCTAAGGAGTGAAATACTTTGTCAAATGAAAAACAATACCCAATGACAACAGCGGGTAAACAGAAATTACAAGATGAACTAGAGTACTTAATCTCAACGAAACGTAAAGAAGTAGTAGAGCGTATTAAAATAGCTCGTAGTTTCGGTGACCTTTCTGAAAACTCTGAGTATGATGCAGCGAAGGATGAACAAGGATTTGTTGAAGGTCGTATTACGATTCTTGAAGCAATGATTCGTAATGCTGTTATCATCACAGAAGACCAATTAAGTAATGACTTTGTTGCAATTGGTAAAACGGTTACATTTTTAGAACTTCCAGATGGCGATGAAGAAACTTACACAATCGTAGGTTCAGCAGAAGCAGATCCTATCGAAGGTCTTATTTCAAATGACTCACCAATTGCTAAAGGTCTTCTAGGCCGTAAAGTTGGAGAAGAGTTAAAAGTTACTACGCCTGGTGGAGACATGGACGTACGTATCATCACAATCAAATAAAATGATTATGCAAAAAGGCTTATTCTAAATGGATAAGCTTTTTTTGTTTGGGACAATGAAACAATTCGTGTTACTCTATAATAGAGATTTTATATAGGGGGAATCAAAATGGCTGAGACGAAACGTCGATACAACCCACAACCTAATCGACCACAAGATAAAAAGAAAAAAATGGATAAATTATTAAATGGACTAATAGGAGTCGTTGTACTACTTATACTTGTAGTAGCGACTATGATCATACTAGGTGACAAATCCGACGACAAAGACACTGCAAAAGAGACGGATAAAATACAGCAAGAAAAACCTGTTATTAAACAACCTGCAGAAGAAGAGGAAGATGAGTCAGACGAACCGGAAGAACCGGAAGAACCAACTGAAACGGAAGACAATGAAGAAGAGAATAATAATGTAGATGATACTACTAGTACGGAAGAAGATACAGAGAGTAATAACTCAGTAGATCAAACACAAACTGATAGTAGCACTTCTACAGATAACAACTCAAATTCATCAGAAGATAAAACAAATAGCTCAACAGCGAAAAAAGAAGATTCGGATGATCCTATTGTCAAAGAAGTCATCAAAGACTCTAACTGGAAACCAACTGCTACAGCTCAAAAGGAATCAGGTGCACAGCATAATTCTAGTTACGATTCTAATTCAATAGACTGGAAAGAGAAGGTCACAACACTGGCTTCAACAACTGGTCTAAATGAAGATGATATGATTGTTTGGTTTATTAAAAATGGTGGGAGTCCAGATACGGCAATAGGGACTGTTTCTTCAAAGGATAAAAAAGATAAGTACCGTGTGTATATGAAATGGGTAAAAAACAAAGGATGGAAACCAACGAAAATGGAAGTTCTAAAGACTTTACCAAGTGCAAATCAATAAACTCTTTTAAGAAAATGAAAAGGCGTCATCCTCGTTCTTGACGGATGGACGCCTTTTGTTTTATGTTTAAAGAAGTGTCGAAAAAAGAAAGGCGGAGAAATATGAAAATCGCAGTTATTGGTGCAATGGAAGAGGAAGTAGAACTTCTACGTGCAACTCTTGAAAATACAACTTCAACAACAATCGCAAATAGTGAATATACAACAGGTACATATAAAGGGCATGATGTTATTTTACTTAAAAGTGGAATTGGTAAAGTCAATGCAGGGATGTCTACGACAATTTTGTTACACCAATTTAAACCTGATGTTGTGATTAACACAGGTTCAGCAGGTGGCTTTGATGAGAACTTAGAAGTTGGAGCTGTTGTTATCTCTGATGAGGTACGTCATCATGATGTAGATGCTACTATCTTCGGTTATGAAATGGGTCAAGTACCACAAATGCCTGCTGCTTTTAAATCGGATGAGATGCTACGTAAAGTAGCTGAGGAAGCCGTAGCAGAGCTTGGAGAGCATCAATTTGCAACTGGGCTTATTTCAACAGGAGATTCATTTATGAACGATCCTGGACGTGTAGCGCTTGTTAGAAGCCATTTCCCACAAATGAAGGCTGCTGAAATGGAAGCGGCAGCAGTAGCGCAAGTATGTCATCAATTCGGTACACCATTCGTCGTTATTCGAGCGTTATCTGATATTGCAGGTAAAGAATCGAATATTAGTTTTGAGGAATTCTTACCAGTGGCTGCAAAACATTCAACTGAAATCGTTTTACGTGTTATTGAAAAACTTTAATGTTCACAATTACGCCTATTATTTGACAGAAGTTGTTCATATATCATCTGATCTAAATAACATCCTAATGGTAAAATAGTTGTAGGGATGCTACACATTAATCTAGGGATGTTAGGGGGACTTGGCATGGTATTTTTAATGGCAGGAGCAATGGCGATTACAGCAATTGCTAGTTTAATTATTACAGCTGAAACAACTGACTAACTTAAATAACTAGTAAGCTCTCTCTGAGATGCCTCTCAGAGGGAGTTTTTTTCATGTTTAAAATATTGATAGAGTTTTATTAATGCTCGTTTTTCAATACGAGAAACGTAACTTCTCGAAATACTTAGTTTTTTTGCGATTTCTTTTTGAGTCAAAGGTTCAAAGGTACCTAGTCCATATCGATTTTGAATAATTTCAAGTTCCCGTTCATCCAATTTATCGAGATGTCTATATAAATGCTGTTCTTCCTCCTGTTGCTCAATCTGTACATCAGTTGGTCGTTCATCACTTTGCAGTAAGTCTGTAATTTCTAATGCATTCCCGTCTTTATCTGTACCGATTGGTTCATATAAAGAAACATCCTTCTGTACTTTTTTCTGAGCTCTTAAGAACATCAGTATTTCATTTTCAATACAGCGTGCGGCATAAGTAGCTAGGCGTGTTTTCTTATCCGGTGTAAAGCTACTAACAGCTTTCATTAAACCAATAGTACCGATAGAAATGTAATCATCAAGTTGCTCGTGTTTCGGATGAAATTTTTTCACGACATGGGCGACAAGACGCATATTTCTTTCGACAAGCTCGAGCTTCGCTTGTTCATCGCCTGCTAAATAGCGTTCCAAACAAAGGGCCTCTTCTTCCTTTGAAAATGGTTGAGGGAACGCCTGACCTTTCAAATAGCCGACAATTGAGGGAATCTCCATCCAAAATTGGATGATGGCTGTTAATAATGTACTCATTTCAGACATCCTTTCTGTCATCGTTCATCAATATATGACAGCTTGTGGTTGTCTAAGTACGTAAAAAAGCGCCCAATTTAATTGGACGCTTTAGACATTTCAATTTCATTAAACTTTTTTCAAAGAAAAGGTACTAATCATTAAAATAGATAAAATCGGGAACAAAAACATGTAAAATACCGTTGAAAGTATAGATATAAAAAAGAATGAGGCAGTTAAGATAGCACCTGCAGCTGTAATAGGCAGGCCAGTGAAAAAGCCATTTGATTCTGTAATGTTAAAACGGGCTAGTCTAAATGCGCCGCAAGCCATGTACATGACAGTCACTACCATTCCTACTGTACCAAATTGGCTTAACACCACTTCGTACATTAATAACGCAGGGGCAACGCCGAATGATATAATATCACTCATCGAGTCAAGTTGTTTACCTAATGCCGATTCCTGGTTATATTTTCGTGCTACTTTACCATCGTAGCGATCTAGCAGGGCAGCTATAAAAATAAATAACACACTGTATTCGTATGATTCATTGATGGTAGCCATAATTGACGCACCACCAAAAGATAGATTTCCAATAGTGATTAAGTTTGCTAAATGTGATTTCATTTTTTTAACTGTGGTATCCACCATGTGAAGTAAAAACAATGGACAACACTCCTTTGTTATTCAGTATTAGAACATTATACTTCTTTTATAAGTTTCCGTAAATCTTTTTTGGAATGGAGGACAATGCATGATGAAAGAAAAACTTTATCAAAAAGCGATTGAACTAACGAATGGTAAATGGTCTTCGGTGCTTTTAAAACGCTTTACCACATCGGCTATAAGTAAGAAGATAATACCGTCCTATATTGATATATACGATATTGAAACGGGCGAGGTTTCAAAAAACATGCAATCTTTTACGAGTTTACATGATTTCTTCACACGTAAGCTCGTATCAGAAGCAAGACCAATTGATCATAATCCAGAAATGTATGTAAGTCCTGTTGATGCAAAAATTGAATCGTTTGGAACGATAGAAAATAATACATCGTTTTTTGTAAAAGGGAAAACCTATGATTTAGTTGATCTTTTAGGTAAGGAAGAGCATGCGAAAACATTTGAAAATGGTCAATACATTGTCTTTTACTTAAGTCCTAGAGATTATCACCGTATTCATAGTCCGATTGATGGGAAAGTTGTTCGCCAATATACACTTGGTGCGAAGTCATATCCAGTTAACGGCACTGGTCTTACATATGGTAATAAACCGATTTCTGGCAATTACCGTAGTGTTACAGAGCTAAAAACGAGTAGTGGCGCACATTGCGAAGTGATAAAAGTTGGCGCAATGTTCGTAAATTCTATTCAATTGACGAATACGTCTGACACTTGGGAAAAAGGCGAGGAAGTTGGTTATTTCACTTTCGGTTCGACTGTTGTCATGATTTTTGAAAAGAATCGTGCGGCATTCCTTGAAAATGTTGTGAAAGATGGACGGATTCGTGTGGGAGAAGCGTTCGCACATATGTTATAATCGATAAAGTGAATTAAAGAGAATACGTCTAGTTTAGTGAGCAAACACTAAATAACGTTGACTATGATAGATAAGGGGAACATGATTTGTATAACTTTTTAATGCCAAAAGAATTTGTCACATCGATTTATCAAATTACACCTGACAAACTAAAGCAACTTGGTGTTCGTGGAATTATTACAGATTTGGATAATACACTTGTCGAATGGGATCGTCCAGATGCGACTGAAAAGCTAATCGAATGGTTGAAAACTATTCGTGAAGCGGGTATTCAAGTAATGATCGTTTCAAATAACAAAGAGCTTCGTGTAAAAGCATTTGCAGATCCTTTAGAGCTACCATATATCTTCAATGCTCGTAAGCCTATGGGTAATGCATTTAAGCGAGCTTTAAAAAGACTGAATATGCAGCGACATGAAGTTGTCATGGTAGGCGATCAAATGCTGACGGATGTCCTTGGTGGAAATCGTCTTCGCATACACACTATTCTTGTGAAGCCAGTTGCACTATCTGATGGCTTTGTCACACGCTTTAATCGCATGGTCGAAAGACGTGTCTTTAATTATTTGAAAAAACATGGTGTCAAAACTTGGGAGGAATAAATAAATGAATGAAATGCCAAATTGTATCGGCTGTGGAACAATTATTCAAACAGACGATTCAAAAGCGCCAGGTTATGCACCGGCTTCATCTCTTGAAAAGGAAAGTATCATCTGTCAACGATGCTTCCGTTTGAAAAATTATAATGAATTACAACCGGTAGCATTAACAGATGATGATTTCTTACGTATTTTAAACGGTTTAGGTCAACAAAATGGCTTAATCGTTAAAATTGTAGATATTTTTGATTTCAATGGAAGCTGGTTACCGGGCTTACACCGTTTTGTAGGCAATAACCCTGTATTATTAATTGCAAACAAAGCAGATTTACTACCAAAGTCAGTGAAAAAACAAAAAGTTGTTAACTGGCTAAAGCAAGAGGCAAAGAAATTAGGTTTAAAACCAATTGACGTTATGCTTGTTAGTGCACATAAAGGAATGGGCATGCAAGAAGCAATGGCTGCTATCGATGAATATCGTCGTGGACAAGACGTATATGTAGTTGGGTGTACGAATGTTGGTAAATCAACTTTTATCAACCGTATTATTAAACAGGCAACAGGTGAAAAAGAAGTGATTACAACATCTTATTTCCCTGGGACAACTTTAGATATGATTGAAATTCCTTTAGAGGATGGTAAAGCAATCTTTGATACTCCAGGAATTATTAATCATCATCAAATGGCACATTATTTAGACCCGTCTGAACTTAAATATATTATGCCGAAAAAAGAAATAAAACCAAAAGTATTCCAATTGAACGAAGGCCAAACACTATTTGTTGGAGCATTAGCACGCTTTGATTTTATACAAGGTGCTCGTGCTGCATTCACTGTTCATATTGCAAATGATTTACAGATTCATCGTACAAAATTAGAAAAAGCAGATGACTTATATGAAACCCATAGAGGTGAGTTATTAGCTCCACCTTCTGAAAAGTATATCGATCAATTGCCAGAATTAGTGCGTTATGAATTCTCTATTAAAGAAGCAAAAACAGATATCGTCTTTTCTGGTTTAGGTTGGATTACCGTTCAAAATGCAAATGTTGTCATTGCAGCATATGCTCCTAAAGGTGTGGAAGTTCAAATTCGTCCATCTCTTATTTAGGAGGATTTTGATATGAAAAAATGGTTTGCAGTTATTGGAGACCCTATCGAGCATTCGATGTCTCCAGCAATGCACAATCAGTGGTTCTCAGCAGAAAATTTAGATGCAGCTTATTTACCAATCCATGTGTTATCTGAGCAATTAGAAGAAGCTATAAGTTCTTTGAAAATGCTTGGAGCAAGTGGCTGGAATGTGACGATCCCACATAAAACTTCGATTATCCCATATCTAGATGAGCTTGATACAATGGCGGAAAAAATGGGTGCTGTGAATACGGTTGTTCGACAAGCGGATGGCAAGTTAAAAGGCTATAATACAGATGGTCTTGGCTTTGTGCGTTCATTAGAAGAGGCAATTGGAGACGCCCACCGTGATGGCCGTGTGCTATTAATTGGAGCTGGTGGAGCAGCGAGAGGTATTGCCTTTGCGCTGAAACACACTGGTTATCAAACGATTACGATTGCCAACCGCACTGTAGCGAATGCAGAACAAATCTGTAAGGAGTTAGGTAGTAGTGCAAATGCAATTTCACTGAAGGAAGCAGAAGCAACTTTAGGTGATTATGATATTTTAATTCAAACAACACCAGCTGGTCTAAAAAATGGTACATTACAACTGCCATTTGAACTAGATCAGCTCTCAACTAAAGCAATTGTTGCGGATATTGTGTATAATCCTTTAATGACGCCTTTTTTACAGGCGGCAGAACAACGTGGGGCAACCGTGGTGACAGGATTAGGAATGTTCGTTCATCAAGGTGCTTTAGCATTTAATTATTGGTTAGGACAGTTCCCTAATACGACTTCTATGAAAGAGTCGTTAACGGAACAATTAGGAGGAAATAATGTTAACAGGTAAACAAAAACGTTTTTTACGTGCGGAAGCACATCACTTAAATCCAATTTTCCAAGTAGGTAAAGGCGGAGTGAATGACGCATTAATCAAACATATTAAAGAAGCAATTGAAGTACGCGAATTAATGAAAATTCGTATTTTAGATAACTGTGAAGAAGATAAACATGAAGTAGCAGAAGCATTAGCAAAAGGTGCTCGTGCAGAACTTGTGCAATTAATTGGATTAACAGTTGTATTATATAAAGAATCTCGTGATAACAAACGTATTGAATTACCAAAATCTAAATAAGGATTTGGTTTTATGCGACGAATTGGATTATTAGGTGGTACGTTTAATCCACCTCATATTGGACATTTAATAATGGCAAATGAAGTATATGATGCACTTGGTCTGGATGAAGTAAGGTTCATGCCTAATGCCATACCACCTCATAAGCAAACGACTAACGATGCCACTGCTGAAGACCGTCTGAAAATGACGGAGCTTTCTATTGCTTCGAATAAGCACTTTAAACTTGAGCCTTTTGAGATAGAGAGTGGTGGCATTTCATATACGTATGAAACGATGAGGAAGCTCACTGCAAGTGAACCAGACTGTGAATTTTATTTTATTATCGGTGGCGACATGATAGATATGCTTGATCACTGGTATAAAATTGATGAACTACTGGAGCTTGTGAAGTTCGTTGGTGTTAAACGTCCTCATTCGAAAGCAGAAACAACATACCCCGTGCAAATAATAGATGCGCCACTTATTGAGTTATCTTCAACTATAGTTCGTGAGCGGGTGCAGACAAATCGCACAATTACTTTTTTAGTACCAACAGAAGTTGAACAGTATATACGAGAGGAAGGGTTATATGGAACGCGATGAATTATTATTAGCGATGAAAGACCGTATGCCCGAAAAACGTTATATCCATACAATTGGTGTTACTGAAACGGCAATTACATTGGCAGAACGCTTTGGGAGCGATCCGAGAAAAGCAGAAACTGCAGCAATTCTTCATGATTCATGCAAGTATGCTGATCGAGATTGGATGAAATCGAAAATTATCGATAAAGAGATGGATCCGACTCTATTGAAATACCATCATGAACTTTGGCACGCACCAATGGGAGCTTATGTTGCGAAAAAAGAATTTAATATAGATGATCAAGACATACTAAACGCTATCTGCTACCATACAACAGGACGTAAAGGGATGAGCGATTTAGAGAAGATTGTCTATATTGCAGATATGATAGAACCAAATCGTCGATATCCTGGTGTAGAAGACTTACGTGCTGCTGCAAAAGATGAGGATTTAAACGAAGTGATGATTGCGTGTATACGTCATTCCATCATGTTTTTAATAAATAAAAATCAACCGGTATTTCCGGATTCATTCAAATGTTATAACGATTTGATGTTAAAGAGAGGACAAGTGAAAGAATGACTAAAACTTTACTACAGCTTGCATATAAAGCGGCAGACGATAAACGTGCGGAGGATATCATCGTAATGAATATGCAAGGAATTTCACCATTAGCAGATCATTTTATCGTTTGTCATGCCAATTCTGATCGTCAAGTGCAAGCAATTGCACGTGAAATGGTAGATGTAGCACATAAAGAAGGCTATGAAGTAAAACGTATAGAAGGTTTTGACGCAGCTCGTTGGGTATTAGTAGATATGGGTGATGTTGTGGCACACGTATTCCACCGTGATGAACGTACTTTTTATAACTTGGAACGCTTATGGGGAGATGCTCCATTCGTCGATGTTGATGAGCTATGAGTAGTTACCAGCGTTTTGCCGAAGTATACGATACATTAATGACAGATATCCCGTATGATCAGTATGTAGATTGGGTAGTGAAACATGCACCGAGCACAACTGCACCAAAATTATTAGATGTTGGTTGTGGTACGGGCGTAACGGCTGCAAAATTTGCACGACAAGGATATGCTGTTAGTGGTGTCGATTTATCGGAAGAAATGCTAGCGATTGCAAGTGAACGCTTTATGGAAGAACAACTAACTATTCCATTGTTTTGTCAATCAATGGACGAGCTAGATGGGTTTTCTGATTTAAATGTTGTTACGATTCCAATTGATTCCTTGAACTATTTAAAAGATGAAGAGGCTGTGGTAGCTACATTTGAACGCATTTATGAGTCACTTTGTGATGGTGGTCATTTATTCTTTGATGTTCATTCTTTATTCAAAATGGATGTCATTTTCTTAGATGGTCCATTTACGTATGATGACGGAGAAATTACTTATATTTGGGATACAGAATCAGGGGAAGCTCCGCATTCAGTTCACCATGATATGACGTTTTACGTACAAGCAAATGAGCAACTTTTCGAACGATTTGAAGAGTACCATTACCAACGTACATTTCCTGTTGAGCAATACGTTAAATGGCTTAGTGACGCTGGATTTTCTAATGTGTCAATTACAGCAGATTTTACGGAAGAAGCACCAGAAGCAGAATCTGAACGATTATTCTTCCACGCTGTGAAATAATCTCTTTTCAATTACTAAAAAATACTATAATATGGAATTAGCTTCGTATGTTATGCCTTCTGAAAAGAAAGGATGGTGCGGACTAATTCCTTCTTTTTTGAAGCAGTATGGCAAAAAGTATCTCCTCCCAGGGATCTTGATTTTGTCGTGCTTTTTTTATTTCTACTTCTCCCAAAACCAGTCGGACACTCCCCAAACCGACATTTTCGAAACAATCCCAGAAAAAACAAAAGTGGAAGAACCATTAAATACAGAGCAACAAGAGTTACAAGGTATTATTGCGGATACATCCATAATTGTGGATGTCAAAGGTGCAGTCAAAAACCCTGGTGTTTACTCATTATCTGCAGACAGTCGAGTGATTGACGCAATTTTACTTGCTGGAGGCTATTCAAAAAATGCTAATTCAGTAAGTATCAACCATGCTCAAAGGTTGCAAGATGAAATGGTTATTTATGTACCCAAAATAGGTGAAGAACCTTCGGAAATACAAGCCATTGCTAGTGTTCAACAATCGACTCCCACCCCTTCTACTCAAACAGGTAGTGGTAGTCAAACTGGCAGTCAGTCAGATAAGGTCAATTTAAATACGGCTGATGAAGCAACACTAATGACTTTAAATGGTGTCGGACCTTCAAAAGCAAAAGCGATTTTAAGTTATCGTGATGACAGCGGTCCTTTCAAAACGATAGAAGATTTAAAAAATGTCACGGGAATAGGCGATAAAACGTTCGAAAATTTACGAGACTTTATTACCGTTCAATAAATGATCCATTGACGGTTCTAGTTGGTTATGGCTAAATTTATAGTAGAACGATTTATTCAGGAGGCATTCATATGGAGCGTATTACTTGGGATCAATTTTTCATGGCACAAAGCCATTTATTAGCATTAAGAAGTACATGTACAAGATTAGCTGTTGGTGCGACAATCGTGCGTGATAAACGTATTATTGCAGGGGGCTATAACGGTTCGATTTCTGGAGATGATCATTGTATCGACAAAGGATGTTACGTTGTGGACAACCATTGTGTTCGTACAGTACATGCAGAGACAAATGCATTATTGCAATGTGCAAAATATGGCACATCAACAAATGGAGCAGATTTATATGTGACACATTTTCCTTGTTTACCTTGTACAAAATCTATTATTCAATCAGGAATTCATAATTTATATTACGCAACGGATTACAAAAACAACGAGTATGCTATTGAATTGTTTAAGCAAGCTGGTGTTAATGTTGTACATGTTCCTTTTGATGATCGTAAGATTGACTTCTTAAGCAATGAGAAAATGGCGCTGTACGTCGAATTATTAAATAAGCTACGTGACAGCGGTGCTTCCAATGAGGAATTGGCCCCTTTTGAAGAGAAGGTGAAAGAGCTATTTGGCTTACAAATATCCGACATAAAATAATCTATTTTGCTTTGCCGGTTCTATTAGCAACGATAGCTGCTCATGAATCGGCAAAGTTACTATTTATACTAATCCCCTATAGTATTTGGCTATATTTAAAAAAAGAAAAAGTAGCCATAATGTTATGTATCGCTATTGTTACTCTCTCCTCTTATAGTTATTTCTCACATATTTTATCTACAAGACTTACCCCTATTCCACACGTTACAAATATTACTTGGACTGATCAATATAAGGTGAATGGACAAAAGCTAAGAGGCTTTGCGAAATTGCCGAATGGTCAAAGAGTATATATTATTTTCACTATCCAATCAGAACAGCAAAAGAAGAAATTTGAAGGACAATCATTAAGTGGCTCAGTTTTTCAAGTTTCAGGCGAATTAGTCCAACCCTCGATGCCTGTACATCGTTACGCTTTTTCTATGGCAAACTATATTGAAAGTAATGGTGCGCAAGGTATTTTTGAAGTGAGAAGTTTTCAATTTGTGAAAAAAGAAAAATCACTCTCTACATTTTTTGCAGAACAAAGGTTCAAAGTGAAAAAACATATAGAAAATACATTTCCAGAAAGTTTAGTAGCTGAAGCACAGTCTCTAATAATTGGTGAACGTGAAAATGTCGAGACAGATGTTGAGCGAGCATATCAGAAACTTGGTATAACACACCTCTTTGCCATCTCAGGCTTGCACGTTGGGCTCGTTTCGGTGCTTGTGTATGAATTATTGCTGAGGTTTCATATACGTAGAGAACATGCGACATGGGTTCTTATCATTGCGTTACCTATTTATGCTTGTTTAGCGGGTGGTGCACCGTCTGTATGGCGAGCGGTGTCTGTCGTAGAACTAGTAATGCTAAGTAGAATTGTCTCGAATCGCTTAGCAATTGATGATGCGCTAGCGTTGAGTTTTATTGGATTTGTGCTATTACAGCCAAGTGTTGTGTTTCAAATTGGCTTTCAGTTATCTTATCTGGCTACTGTGTCGTTATTGTTTTCGGGGAAGATATTTTTGTTAGCGAGAAATACCTGGCAACAATCATTTGCGATTACTTTTGTTTGTCAGTTACTCGTCTATCCCTTACTTTTGTATCATTTCTTTGAAATCAGCTTGTCTTCATTCATTGCAAATATCTTTTTTGTTCCGTTATTTTCATTTGTCGTGTTGCCTGCAAATTTATTATTGTTACTGCTAACATATGTGGCTAAACCATTGGCATGGCTTTGTTTTCTCATTTATGAACCTGTTCGTGGGTTATTGTCCGTATGTATTATGTCGTTACAGGCTATTCCGTATCAAATGTGGACGCCTGGAAGACCCTCATTGTGGCTCCTACTTCTAGCATTTGTTAGTGTCATTGTAGTATTACTGCAAGTAGAACAGAAGAAACATTGGTTCCTGATTACCTTGACACTTTTAATTCCTGCTTTTTTTATTCATGAAAGTCCTTCTTGGCATCAGAATTTGAAAATTACATTTTTAAGTGTCGGACAAGGAGACTGTACTATAATTGAATTACCATTTCGTAAGGGAATTTATGTAATAGACACAGGAGGAGTACTAAGGTTCGATCAGGAGGCGTGGAAAGAGTCTAGAAAGCCTTATGAAGTTGGCAGAGGTATTGTTGTTCCTTATTTAAAAGGAAGTGGTATAGGAGCAGTAGATAAGCTTATATTGACACATGCTGATGCAGACCATGCTGAAGGTGCCGAAGAGGTTATGGAGGAAATTCGAGTTAAGGAAATTCATGTGTCCCCAAACTCTTGGCAAATGTCAGTTATGAAAGATGTTGTAGACTTCGCACAAAAGAAGAGAATCCCAATTCGTGAACAGATTGCAGGGAGGAGTTGGAAACACGGGGACACTACATTATCTTATTTATCTCCAACTGATTTGATTTATGAAGGCAATGATGACTCACTAGTTTTAATATTACAACATTCTGGTTTTCAAGCTTTGTTCACAGGTGATTTAGAACAATCAGGGGAATTGACCTTGGTAGATAATTATACTGAGGCTATTTCGGATATGGACATTTTGAAGGTGGGACATCATGGCAGCAAAACGTCTTCAACTAAACCTTTCTTAAATTTAGTACAGCCTCGATTATCGATATTTTCTAGTGGGTTAAATAATCGATACGGTCATCCGAATAAGGATGTTGTTGCGAGGTTTGAGGAGATGAAGTTACCAACTTTAAATACGGCTGAGGTGGGAACAATTGAAGTAACGGTTACAAAGAATGGGTTTACAGTGTTTAAGACAATTAATCTGCACAAACAGAAAAAGACATCATCAAAATGACAATGTCTTTTTAACTGTATCTTATAAAGCTGCGTAATCGATGACAGTCGCAATGATGAAAATAAGTGCGAAAAATACGAATGATACGCCAAAACCTACTCCTGAATCGATTGCGTCGTTACGCTTTGATTGTACATTTTCTTCAAATGGATTCATTGCTACCCCTCCTAATTCTCATTAATTATACGGTATGCCTATTAAAAAAGCTATATTGAAAAGGTAAAAATAGATGCCTGCTCTAGATTGACACAATTTGTTCAAACTCACAAAATGAGAAAATTACGGTATACTATAATCAATGTCAATTTGAGGTGAGACTATGTTTTCAACATTATGGAAAAGTATAAAAAAGGGAGATTTACAGCCAGTCTATTTACTTGCGGGCGCAGAGTCTTATTTTATAGATGAAACAATCAGGCGTATTAAAACGAGACTTGAAGAAGATGGAGATATTGAAACAATCACTATTGATTTAGATGAACAACCAGTTGATTATGTGATTGATGAATCTGATACGATCCCATTTTTCTCAAGCCAAAAACTAATCATTGCAAAAAATGCATCGTTCTTAAAAGCAACGGAAAAGGGTAAAGAGAAAATTGACCATGATCTAAAACGCTTAGAAAAATGGTTAGATCACCCGTCAGATACATCGATCACAATTTTCATTGCCCCTTATGAAAAGCTTGATGAGCGTAAAAAAGTTACAAAGTTAATGAAAGATAGAGCTGTTTATATGCTTGCTGAAACACCGAAAGAAAATGATTTAATGGTTTGGGTGCAAAATGAAGTAAGCCAGCAACAAAAAACTATTGAACAAAATGCCATTAGTAAATTAATTGAGCTAGTAGGTATGGACATGCTTCATTTACAATCAGAGATAGAAAAGCTGAGCTTATATTTAGGTGATGAAAATACAATTACGCAAGCTCTTGTTGAAGAAATGGTTGCGAAAACGCTAGAGCAAGATGCTTTTAAGATGCTCAATGCATATTTACACAGAGATGTTTCTAGCGCTTTAACGATTTACCATGATCTTATTCGTCAAAAGCAAGAGCCTATTGCGCTAGTAGCGTTACTTGCATCTCAGATTCGTTTAATGTCGAATGTTTATTATTTACTGAAAAAGGGATATCATTCGCAACAAATTGCAAAACAACTAAAGGTTAATCCTTATCGAGTAAAACGAATTGTTGAAGAGCGTCGTAAAATTTCAGAGGATAGTTTACTAAAAGCATTATTTGGATTAAGTGAAGTTGATTATCAGTTAAAAACAATGAGCGGTAGAAGAGAGCGTTATTTAGAATTATTTATGATGAAACCAATATAAGAGGAAAGCACTCTTTGTTGTAAGTGCATCAGTTTGTAGTCAAAAGGCATTCAGAATAGTCATATTCTGAATGTCTTTTGTTATTTTTATATATTTTGGTAATTTAAGAACTTCTTTTTCTTTTTGGATTTTTTACATCCATTATTTTCTATATAGTTATTTTTATTACATGTGTAGTTGATTGGAGCGGAGGTGGTGACTCCTGCGGGAAAAGCGGACAGTCCAAGACCCTGCAGGAGCATAGCGACGAAGCGACTTGGCGCCAGCCCGCGGAAAGCGTCCACCGTAGCGGAAATCAACGGTCTTATCTGATTAGAATGGAAAATGGACCGTTGATGACGTGAATTTCTTCAAGTTTATCTATTTTCTGAAGCACTTACAGATAGGAGTTTATAAGTCTTAATTGCTATTTTCTATAAAAAGAATAAATCGTTAAATTTTATAAGAACTTTTTTGCTAAATAATCCTTATGTACCTAATATAGCTGTTACTGCAATACTCCATACAATCAAAAGAAATGATGTTGTAAGCCAAAATGTATTCGTAGCAGTTTTTTCATCTCTCTTTATTTTTTTTAGGATTGCCACGAGATTTAGACAAAAAATAATGCTTAAAATTGGAGTTAAGTAAAAACTAATGAAGATAAATGTTATATCCATGCACAACACCTTCTTTCCAAATAAGTCCCTAAAACCGTACGAAGTACCTTTTGGTAATGAATTATAGTTTTTATTATAACAATATTTCCTTATATTGAAAGATTTATGGAAAATGGTTAATTAGAGTTTATTTGAATAAAATAATGCGAAGGTGATTACATGAATCCAAATAGCAACAAATAGTGTTGAAGATCTTTCGGTATACTAATACGAAATCACTTTATGTCGCCAAGTTGTACGGAGTTGTTCGTATTTCGTTAATAACAATATGCTTTAATGTAACTCTTGAAAAATATAAAAATTTAAACACAAAAAAAGACTAGAGAATTATCTCTAGTCCCTTTGAATCCATAATGGATTAAGCTTTTTTCATTAAACGAGCTTTTTGACGAGAAGCTGCGTTTTTGTGGATTAAGCCTTTAGATGCTGCTTTATCTAATGATTTAACAGCTACGCTTAAAAGTTCTTTTGCGTTATCTTCTTTAGCAACTAAAGCAGTTTCAGCTTTTTTCACAGCAGTACGCATAGCAGATTTCACTTGCGAATTTTGTGCATTAACTTTTGCGTTAGTTTTTACGCGTTTGATAGCAGATTTAATATTTGGCATTAACTTTCACCTCCTAAAAAGGATCGAGATGAGTAAATTCTCAACTGTTTCAAGTGTCTATACAACAGTCATCATTTTAGCAAATCATAGTATAAAAATCAAGCATCAAATGCAAAGAATATTTACTTGACAGTTAGAGCAAAATAAAAAGTGAGGTGATTAGTTTGGAAAATAATAAATGGTATCGAACAGATTTAGTAGATGAGACGGAAGAATTTATTAATCATAAGACCGCAGAAGAGCGTGAAACATTACGTGAATCTACAGGTATTAAGGTATTAGAGGAAGAGCGCGGACGCGTTAAAATTACACGTGTAGATGTTGATTCGAGTGGCGCAGAAGAAATAGGAAAGAAAGAAGGGACTTATTTTACTTTTACCGTTCCGACATTAACACCAGATGATGAGGAAGGGTTCAAGCAACTGGGAGAAGTTTTAGCAGAGGAATTGACAACACTTCATCCTTTTATTAAAGATAACAAGGATGGCAAAGTGCTTATCATCGGACTAGGGAATAAGACGATTACACCCGATGCAGTAGGGCCGCTAGCTATTGATGAGTTACAAAATAGTGCAACATCCATTCAAGAGCGTTGTATTATTTATGCTCCCGGAGTAACAGGACAGACTGGCTATGAAACGAGTTCATTTATAAAAGCATTAGCTGAGCAAATAAAACCTGAACTAGTTATTGTTGTAGACGCACTTGCAACAAGAGCAAGTAACCGACTTTGTAAAACCATTCAAATGACAGATACGGGAATTCATCCTGGATCTGGTGTAGGTAATATGCGTAAAGAAATTTCAAAAGAAACAATTGGTTGTCCTGTAACTGCAATAGGCCTACCGACTGTTGTCGATGGGCCAGTACTTATCGCAGATGCTGTCGATACACTTTTCCAATCTATTGCAGCCAAAATACAGGAAAAAAATAGTCCATCCTCCGCTTTGTCCGTAACACCATGGAGACCATCAGACACGTCAAAAGTAGATTTAGAAGTGATTAAACCAATTTTTGGTGAATGGTCGACTTGGCCGAAAGAAGAACGTCTACAGCTATTTGAAGAGTCTCTCGTAGGGCACGACCGATTATTCGTAACACCGAAAAACATAGATGAGTGGGTACACAACTATGCATATCTGATTTCTGATACGTTAACGGAATGGATTGAAAGTACGTAGAATGTTCTAATTAGCTCCCCTCCTCCATACATTGATAGGAGGAGGGGGATGTTATATGCGACGGAAAATGCAAATGTGGATTGGTCTTCTATGCTTTTTCTTTATGCTTCCAATTATTACTGTGAAGTTACCAATCTGGCCACAACAAGAGGCAACAACAACATCATCAAAACAAGATACGAAAATAGTCTATGCTGCCAATACTGCCACTGAAAAAAATGCTTTGATAAATAATAAGGACGCTTCATTTAAAACACTAATATATTTCACACATTCCCATGAAGCTTACTATCCTATTTTGAAAAGCCAAAAACAGAAAATAACAGCCTATCATAACGCAACTAATGTTTTACAACTAGGTTCAGTCATTGAAGCTCATTTTAAACAAAATGATCTCTCAACTGATATTTTAGAAGTTGATACGATGACAGAAATGCAGAAGAAAAATATATCATTATATAAAGCGTATGATGCTGTAAGGCCATATGTGAAAAAACAATTAGATAAAAAAGAATATGATTTGGTGCTAGATATCCATCGTGATTCAGCAAATAAAAAAGCTACAACCACAACCTTAGATGGCGAAAAGTACGCACGTATCGCTATTGTTCTTGGTGCTGAAAATAAACAATACAAATTTAATGAAGCCTACGCGGACCAATTATCTGCGCAATTAAATCAACTAGTTCCTAATATCTCTAGAGGTGTTATGAAAAAAGAAGGTTCGGGTGTAAATGGTATATATAACCAAGATCTTTCGAAAAACCTGCTAGTCGTTGAATTAGGTGGAGTAGATAATACAGAAGACGAATTAAACCGTACTATTGCTATTTTAGCAAGAGCAATTTCGGAAGCATTTTCAAATCAAACTTCATCATAATATTGCATAAAATAGCTGTTCACTGCTATAATTCAAAATAGTTTATATAGGAGTGGACACGCATGAACAGAGAAGAACGTTTGAAACGACAAGAAAATATTAGAAATTTCTCCATTATTGCTCATATTGACCACGGGAAATCAACATTAGCAGACCGTATATTGGAAACTACCAAAAGTTTAACTTCCCGTGAGATGAAAAATCAGCTTCTAGATTCTATGGATTTAGAAAGAGAACGTGGCATTACCATCAAATTAAATGCAGTTCAATTACATTATCAAGCTAGAGATGGAGAGATTTATACATTCCATTTAATCGATACCCCTGGACACGTCGATTTCACATACGAAGTATCTCGTAGTCTTGCAGCTTGTGAAGGTGCTATTTTAGTTGTCGATGCAGCTCAAGGTATTGAAGCACAGACACTTGCGAACGTATATTTAGCATTAGACAATGATCTTGAAATTCTTCCTGTTATTAATAAAATCGATTTACCTTCGGCAGATCCAGAACGTGTACGTCAAGAAGTAGAAGATGTCATCGGGTTAGATGCATCTGAAGCAGTACTTGCTTCTGCTAAAGCAGGTATCGGTATTGAAGATATTTTAGAACAAATTGTTGAAAAAGTACCAGCACCTACAGGCGATCCTGATGCACCTCTAAAAGCTTTGATTTTCGATTCTTTATATGATTCATATCGAGGTGTAATTACTTACATCCGAGTTGTAGACGGAACAGTTAAAGCAGGCGATAAAATTCGTATGATGGCAACTGGAAAAGAATTTGAAGTTGTTGAAGTTGGAGTATCAACACCTAAGCCAACACTATGCAAAGAGCTAACTGTCGGTGATGTAGGTTTCTTAACTGCATCTATCAAAAACGTAGGGGATACGCGCGTAGGGGATACAATTACTTTAGCAAACAATCCTGCAACGGAACCATTAGCTGGTTATCGTAAGTTAAATCCTATGGTTTACTGTGGTTTATACCCAATCGATACTGCTAAGTACAATGATCTTCGTGATGCATTAGAAAAGCTAGAGCTAAACGACTCAGCATTACAATATGAACCTGAAACTTCACAAGCTTTAGGCTTCGGATTCCGATGCGGTTTCTTAGGTTTACTTCATATGGAAATCATTCAAGAGCGTATTGAACGTGAATTCAAAATCGATCTGATCACTACTGCACCTAGCGTAATTTACCATGTGCAGATGACAGACGGTTCTGAAGTTCAAGTGGACAATCCGTCAATGATGCCAGATCCACAAAAAATCGACCGTATTGAAGAACCATATGTAAAAGCAACAATTATGGTACCTAACGATTATGTTGGAGCTGTTATGGAAATTTGCCAACGCAAACGTGGTAATTTTATGACAATGGATTATATTGATTCAACTCGTGTAAGCATTTACTATGAGATTCCACTTTCTGAAATCGTTTATGATTTCTTTGATCAATTAAAATCAAGTACGAAAGGCTATGCTTCTTTCGACTACGAATTAATAGGCTATCAGCCATCTAAATTGATGAAAATGGATATCCTTTTAAATGGTGAACAAGTCGATGCACTTAGCTTTATTGTACACAACGATTTTGCATATGAACGAGGTAAGGTCATCGTTGAAAAGTTAAAAAATCTTATTCCACGTCAACAATTTGAAGTGCCAATTCAAGCTGCAATAGGACAAAAAATTGTGGCGCGATCAACTATTAAAGCGATGCGTAAAAACGTTTTAGCTAAATGTTACGGTGGCGATATTTCTCGTAAACGTAAACTTTTAGATAAACAAAAAGAAGGTAAAAAACGTATGAAACAAGTAGGTTCAGTTGAAGTACCTCAAGAAGCATTCATGGCTGTACTTAAAATGGACGATGACGCACCTAAAAAATAATATTAATTTATCAGCATGATGAATGAACATTAAGCGGTTATGCAGCATGGAGGTTTAATCCACCATATTGCATAACCGCTTTATTTATTTAAAACTGAAACTAAGATATTTTTTCTTAAAGAACAATTTTTAGGTTTAATGTGGGTTTAAAAGGGTAAATACATAATAAGAGTAAGAAAGTAAAACAATATCTGGATAAATTTCGACATTATTCGCTAAAAAGTGATATTTGAGGTATTCAAAATACAAAAGATTTGATAAGCTTAGTAAACACTATATATATAGTGAATTTATGAATTAATAAATGTAAGGAGTGAGTTCAAATCGAATATCGTGATGGAAACGACCGTTTGGATCGCTTAATGGCAACGTTAGAAGCTGAACTTTTGGCTTTTGAGGCGCGAGTGGCACATATGCAAGATAAATTGAATGAACTTAAACAAGTAGAACCAAATATACAGCAAGAGCAAGAGCTTATTAAATATAAAAAAGCAGTGTAGAGAAGTTACAGTGGGTATTATTATCGCTGTAACTTTTTTTATGTTTAAAAGAGATATTAATTCCATTGTTTTGCGTTTTAACTTAAATACTATAGAATGAAGCTACGTGTTTAATGAGTTAAATTACAAAAAAACGGACAGTTTTCGACAAGAAAGAAGGAATCAAATTGGCTAGAGGCGTTTATATACACATTCCATTTTGCCATCAAATTTGCAATTATTGCGATTTTAATAAAGTATTTTTCAAAAACCAGCCGGTGGATGAATATATAGAAGCATTAGGTATGGAGATGAAATTATGGTCTGAAGACAAAAAAGCTTTCAGTCATATAGAAACAATTTTTTTAGGTGGAGGAACGCCAACATCTTTATCACCAGCTCAACTCTCAAGACTTTTAACATTGATCAAGATGTACATTCCAATGGAACATGTAACAGAATTCACATCGGAGGCAAATCCCGATGAATTAACGAAAGAAAAATTAGAAGTGCTTTTTAACGGTGGTGTAAATCGACTAAGTCTTGGTGTACAAGCGTTTCAACCAGAGTTATTGAAAAAACTAGGGCGTACTCATTCCAATGATGATGTTTTTGAAACAATTAAGGCAGCAAAAAAAGTAGGTTTCAATAACATCAGCATTGATTTAATGTACGGACTACCTGGTCAAACGATGGATGAATGGAAAGAAACACTAAAAATTGCTTTTGACTTAAATCTACCACATTACTCAGCCTATTCGCTTATTGTAGAATCTAAAACGATTTTTTATAACTTGATGAACAAAGGGAAATTGAGTTTACCAGGTGAAGATAAAGAGGCAGATATGTATGAAGAATTGATGCAACAAATGGAAGCACACGGCTGGCATCAATACGAAATAAGTAATTTCGCCAAAGATGGACATTCTTCTATCCATAATCGTATTTATTGGGACAATGATGAATACGCTGGTTTTGGTGCAGGAGCTCATGGTTATGTCAATGGCATTCGTTATTCAAATCATGCACCATTAAAAAAATATATAAGTACATTAGAATCCGGTGAAAAACCCATACTAAAAACGCATGAAGTGACACATAACGAAAAAATTGAGGAAGAACTGTTTTTAGGTTTACGTAAAACAGCTGGAATTTCGAAATCTCATTTTGAAGAGAAGTTTGGCTGTACGATTGAAAGCGTTTATAGTGAAAAACTGCAATTGCTTGTTTCAGCAGGTCTTATTTCGAATGATGAAGTAGCTGTAAAGTTAACGAAAAAAGGTCGTTTTGTTGGAAATGAAGTTTTTGAAGAATTTTTATTATAAACACATGCGTTTCCGTTGACATAAAATAATAGATTTGATAAGTTAATTATAGTATTAGCACTCTTCTTGAGTGAGTGCTAACAGAGGTGATGATCATGCTAACAAATCGGCAGTTACAAGTATTGCAAGTAATCGTAGATGACTTCATTATGTCAGCTCAACCAGTTGGCTCTCGACAAATCTCGAAGAAGGAAGGCATTACTTTTAGTCCGGCAACCATTCGTAATGAAATGGCGGATTTAGAAGAACTAGGTTACCTAGAAAAAACGCATACTTCATCGGGACGAGTTCCGTCTGAAAAAGGTTACAGATTTTATGTGGATCACTTGCTAAAACCTCAAATAATTACAACAAATGAGATTCACAAAATCCAATCTGTTTTCCAAGATCGGATTATGGAAACTGAACAAGTCATTCGGAAGTCAGCTACGATTTTATCTGAATTGACGTCGTACACATCTATATTATTAGGACCAGATGTGCAGTTGCACAAAGTTAAACGATTTTCAATTGTACCTTTAACAGCTGATTCAGCAGTCGCTATTATCGTTACTGATAATGGACATGTTGAAAACCGTATTTTCTCTTTACCTTCGGATTTTTCACCGTCGGATATTGAGAAGGTTGTCAACATTTTAAACGAACGACTGATTGGCGTTCCGTTAGAGCAATTACAAATGAAGCTCGAACTTGAAACAGCAGCGGTTATAAAACAACATCTTGGGACATATGACGGATTACTTTCGTCATTAATAGACGTGACAGCACATCAATCAGAAGGTAAAATTTTCTATGGTGGCAAAACGAATATGTTCAATCAACCTGAGTTTCATGACATAAACAAAGTACGAATGCTTATGGAACTAATGGAAAAAACTACTCAAATCCAATCCATTTTCCCGTTGAACCAATCTGGGATTCAAATCCGTATTGGTTCTGAAAATAATCATTTAGCTATGGAAGATTGCAGTGTTATCACAGCATCTTACTCGGTAGGTGAGGGACAAAGTGGTTCAATAGCTATTATCGGGCCAACAAGGATGGATTATCGACGTGTCGTTGCATTACTCGACTTTATGAGTGGCGATTTAACGCGCCAACTGACACAAAAACCGAGGTAGAGAGCGACATTATAGGAGGATGAAAAGTGTCTAAAGCAAATGAATTTAAAAAGCAAGCAGTAGAAGAAAACACAGTTGTAGAAGAACAATTAAATGAACAAGAAGAAAACGTACTAGACGCTGAAGCTGAAGAAGTTATACCTGAACTAACAGTTGAGGAACAACATCAGGCGGAAATCACAGCTCTAGAGCAAAAGTTGGACGAATCAGAAAGTCGTTTCCTTCGATTACGTGCTGACTTTGACAATTTAAAACGTCGCGCACAAACTGAGCGCGTAGCACAAGAAAAGTATCGTGCGCAAAATTTGTTAACGGAATTACTTCCGGTATTAGACAATTTCGAACGAGCTTTACAAGTTGAGGCAACAACGGAAGATGCCGAATCCATGAAAAAAGGGATTGAAATGGTATACCGTTCACTAATAGAAGCAACAACAAAAGAAGGCTTAGAACCTGTAGCATCTGAAGGCGAAGCGTTTGATCCAAACATTCACCACGCAGTTATGCAAGAACAAGATGATTCTAAAGAGCAAGGAATCGTTTTACAAGAGCTCCAAAAGGGGTATAAGTTGAAAGACCGTATCTTACGACCAGCAATGGTTAAAGTTAATGAATAAAAAAATAAAATGAAAAAATGAATCAAATCTAGGAGGACTATGAAATGAGCAAAATTATCGGTATTGACTTAGGTACTACAAACTCATGTGTATCAGTATTAGAAGGTGGCGAACCAATCGTTATCGCTAACAAAGAAGGCGCACGTACTACACCATCAGTTGTAGCATTCAAAAACGGCGAACGTCAAGTTGGTGAAGTAGCAAAACGCCAATCAATTACAAACCCAAACACAATCATGTCTATTAAACGTCATATGGGTACTGACTACAAAGTAGATGTGGAAGGTACGGAATATACTCCTCAACAAGTTTCAGCAATGATCTTACAACATTTAAAAGACTTTGCTGAAGACTATTTAGGTGAAAAAGTAACACAAGCTGTTATTACAGTTCCTGCTTACTTCAACGATGCGCAACGTCAAGCTACAAAAGACGCTGGGAAAATTGCTGGTCTTGAAGTTGAACGTATTATCAACGAACCAACAGCAGCAGCACTTGCTTACGGCTTAGAAAAAACAGATGTAGATCAAACTGTTTTAGTATTTGACCTTGGTGGTGGTACATTCGACGTATCAATCCTTGAATTAGGTGATGGCGTATTTGAAGTAAAAGCAACAGCTGGTGATAATGCTCTTGGTGGAGATGACTTTGACCAAAAAATCATCGATTTCTTAGTTGCTGAATTCAAAAAAGAAAACGGTATTGATTTAGCTAAAGATAAAATGGCGTTACAACGTTTGAAAGACGCTGCTGAAAAAGCGAAAAAAGAATTATCTGGTGTAACAACAACTCAAATTTCACTACCATTCATCACTGCTGGTGAAGCTGGTCCATTACACTTAGAAGTTTCTTTATCTCGTGCAAAATTCAATGAAATTACTGCTGACTTAGTTGAACGTACTATGATCCCAACTCGTCAAGCATTAAAAGATGCTGGATTATCTGCTTCAGAAATCGATCAAGTAATCCTTGTTGGTGGTTCAACTCGTATTCCTGCAGTACAAGAAGCAGTGAAAAAAGAAACAGGTAAAGAGCCGCATAAAGGTGTAAACCCAGATGAAGTAGTAGCTATGGGTGCTGCAGTACAAGGTGGCGTATTAACTGGTGATGTAAAAGACGTTGTACTTCTTGACGTAACTCCATTATCACTTGGTATCGAAACAATGGGTGGCGTGTTCACTAAATTAATCGATCGTAATACAACAATCCCAACTTCTAAATCACAAACTTTCTCAACAGCTGCAGATAACCAACCTGCTGTAGATATTCACGTATTACAAGGTGAACGTCCAATGGCTGCTGATAACAAAACTTTAGGTCGCTTCCAACTTTCTGATATCCCTGCTGCACCACGTGGCATCCCTCAAATCGAAGTAACATTCGATATTGATAAAAACGGTATCGTAAACGTTAAAGCTAAAGACCTAGGAACTCAAAAAGAACAAACAATTACTATCCAATCTGATAGCTCATTATCTGATGAAGATATCGAACGTATGGTAAAAGAAGCTGAATTACATGCTGAAGAAGATAAAAAACGTAAAGAAGAAGCTGAACTTCGCAATGAAGCAGATCAACTTGTTTTCCAAGTAGATAAAACAATCGCTGACCTTGGTGAACAAATTACTGAAGATGAGAAAAAATCAGTAGAAGATGCTAAAGAAGAGCTAACAAAAGCAATTGAACTTGGTGAAATCGAAGGCATCAAAACTTCTAAAGAAAAATTAGAAGGTATTCTTCAACCACTTGTGATGAAAGTGTATGAGCAAGCAGCTCAACAACAACAAGCTGCACAAGGCGAACAAGGCCCAACAGCTGATAAGAAAGATGACGGTGTAGTTGATGCAGACTTCACTGAAGTTGACGATAACAAATAATGCTAAAAAATAGAGCGCATCTTTAATGGCGCTTGAATAGTGTATATTAATGTATGCATTGTTGTTTTGAAAGAAGCCAAAGACCGCCTCGGGCTTTGGCTTTTTTCAATGTTTTTTGCCATTTGTTCTTTCCATGTTACAATATATTTTATGCAAACGGAGCGGAGTGTGAAAAATGAATAAACGAGATTATTATGAAGTCTTAGGCCTTCAAAAATCAGCATCAAAAGACGAAATTAAAAAAGCTTATCGTAAATTATCTAAACAATATCACCCTGACTTGAATAAAGAGGCTGGGGCAGAAGAAAAATTTAAAGAAATTGCTGAAGCTTATGAAGTATTAAGTGATGACCAGAAAAAAGCACGCTATGACCAGTTCGGACATCAAGATCCAAACCAAGGATTTGGTGGCGGTGGCGGAGATGGCTTCGGTTTCGAAGACATTTTTAGTTCATTCTTTGGCGGTGGTGGCGGAAGTCGTCGTCGTGATCCGAATGCACCAACAAAAGGCGATGATCTGCAATATCGCATGACAATTAGTTTTGAAGAAGCAGTATTTGGTAAAGAAACTGAAATCGAAATCCCTCGTGATGAAACTTGTGATACTTGTCATGGATCTGGTGCAAAACCAGGTACTTCAAAAGACACATGTTCTCACTGTAATGGCCAAGGTCAAATAAATGAGACAGTTTCAACACCATTTGGTCAAATGGTAAACCGTCGTACTTGTGGTTACTGTAAAGGTACTGGCCAAATTATCAAAGATAAATGTTCAACTTGTCACGGTGCAGGAACAGTTAAAAAACGTAAAAAAATCAAAGTTACGATTCCAGCAGGTGTTGATGATGGTCAACAATTGCGCGTGAGTGGTCAAGGTGAAGCGGGTACTAACGGTGGTCCAGCAGGTGACTTATACATCGTATTCCATGTTCGTGCACATGATAAATTTGAACGTGATGGTGATGATATTTATTTAGAATTACCAATTACATTCGCTCAAGCGGCTCTTGGTGATGAAATCGAAGTACCAACAGTTCATGGTAAAGTGAAGATGAAGATTCCTACAGGTACACAATCTGGTGACAGATTCCGCTTAAAAGGAAAAGGTGTCAAAAACGTTCATGGTTATGGCACTGGCGATCAACATGTAATCGTAAGCGTTGTAACACCGAAGAAATTAACTGAGAAACAAAAACAATTATTGCGCGAATTTGCTAGTATTTCTGGAGATATTCCAGAAGAGCAAGGTAGCACATTGTTTGATAAAATTAAAAACAAATTTAAAGGTGAATAAGGGAGTTGGCTACAAGTGAAATGGTCGGAGGTATCCATCCATACAACGAGTGAAGCGGTTGAAGCGATTTCGAATATTCTACACGAAGCTGGAGCAAGTGGTGTCGTAATAGAGGATTCAGAGGATTATGGTAAAGAACGTGCAGATCAATTTGGTGAGATTTACGCTTTAAATCCAAAAGATTTTCCTAAGGATGGTGTCATTGTAAAAGCTTATTTAGCTGAAACAAGTTTTTTAGGTGAAACTGTTGAAGAAATTAAAGTTGCTATTAATAATCTGGTAAACTATGACATTAATATTGGTCACAACGAAGTGACAATCAATGAAGTGAATGAGGAAGATTGGGCAACTGCATGGAAAAAGTATTATCATCCGGTGAAAATTTCTAACCGTTTCACAATTGTACCAACTTGGGAAGAGTATGAACCTGTAAACAGTGATGAGCTAATCATTGAACTTGATCCTGGTATGGCCTTTGGTACAGGAACTCATCCTACAACTGTATTATGTTTACAAGCATTAGAAAAAACAATAAAAGATACGGATTCAGTAGTAGACGTTGGTACTGGCTCTGGTGTTTTAGCTATCGGAGCAGCTTTGCTTGGAGCAAAGAATGTTCATGCACTTGATTTAGATGAAGTAGCGGTACGCTCTGCAATTGAAAATGTTCAGCTAAATAAGGTTGAAGACTCTATTGATGTTATGCAAGGGAATCTATTAGATACTGTAAAAGAACCTGCGGATGTTGTAGTTGCGAATATCTTAGCTGAAGTAATTATGACCTTCACAGATGATGCCTATACAATTGTTAAACCAGGCGGCCTATTTATTACTTCAGGAATAATTGAACCGAAGAAGGATGATGTGAAAGCATCTCTTGAAAAAGCAGGCTTTATTATCGAAGAAGTAATGATGATGGAAGATTGGGTAGCAATTATATCACGAAAATCAGTAAATTGATGGAGTGTTACTATGCAACGATATTTTATAAATGAATCCTTTGACAATCAATTAGCCATAATTAGTGGTGAAGATGCGCATCATATAACAAAAGTAATGCGCATGCGTGTAGGCGATGAAATCATTGTAGTTCATAATGGTGAGGCAACAATTAGTCGTATTTTGGACTATACTGAAGATGGTGTTCAGGTAGAAAAAACCGACAATGTATTGCCTTCACCAGAACTACCTATTCAAGTGACGATCGCTTGTGGTTTACCAAAGGGCGATAAGCTAGATTTAATTGTCCAAAAGGCAACTGAGCTTGGTATGTATGCTTTACTTCCTTTTGAAGCAGAACGATCAATCGTCAAATGGGATGGGAAAAAAGGTAAAAAGAAGCAAGAGCGCTTACAGAAAATTGCGAAGGAAGCAGCTGAGCAATCGCATCGTACGCATATCCCGACAATTGAAGAGCCAGTGAACTTCACGCAGTTACTAAAAAAAGTACCTGAATTTGACGTTGTCTTTTTAGCCGATGAAGAGGATGCAAAGCAACTAGAACGAACTCGGTTTGCTGATCAATTAAAAAAGGTATATGAAAATAAGTCAATCCTTGTTATATTTGGTCCTGAAGGCGGTATTTCTCGAAAAGAGGCTACGGCTTTACAAGGATTAGGATGTCAATGTATTTCACTAGGACCAAGAATTTTACGTGCGGAAACAGCACCACTGTATGTTCTTTCCGCAATTTCTTATGAATTTGAATGAAAGAGGTGACGAGCCTTGTCTTCAGTGGCTTTTCATACATTAGGATGTAAAGTGAATCACTATGAAACAGAGGCAATTTGGCAACTGTTTAAAGATGAAGGTTATGAACGCAAAGAATTTGATCATCAGGCAGATGTCTATGTAATTAATACTTGTACAGTTACGAATACAGGAGATAAGAAAAGTCGCCAAGTTATTCGTCGTGCAATAAGACAAAACCCAGATGCCGTTATTTGCGTAACAGGATGTTATGCTCAAACTTCTCCAGCAGAAATTATGGCTATTCCCGGTGTAGATATTGTAGTTGGGACGCAAGACCGTACGAAAATGATTGGCTATATTGAACAATACAAAAATGAACGTCAGCCTATCAATGCTGTACGTAACATTATGAAAAACCGAGTATATGAAGAGCTAGACGTTCCTTATTTCACTGACCGCACTCGTGCGTCATTGAAAATCCAAGAAGGTTGTAATAACTTCTGTACATTCTGTATAATCCCTTGGGCGCGTGGTCTAATGCGATCTCGTGATCCACAAGAAGTCGTGCATCAAGCACAACAACTTGTAGATGCAGGTTATTTAGAAATTGTTTTAACAGGTATCCACACAGGTGGTTATGGACAAGATTTAAAAGATTATAATCTAGCGCAACTATTACGTGACTTAGAAGAGAATGTAAAAGGCTTAAAACGTTTACGTATTAGTTCGATTGAAGCAAGTCAGTTAACCGATGAAGTGATAGAAGTTTTACGCGATTCTAATATCGTCGTAAATCATTTACATATTCCTATTCAATCGGGCTCTGACACTGTACTTAAGCGTATGCGACGCAAATACACGATGGAATTCTTCGGTGAGCGTTTAGACCGTTTACGTGAAGTGTTACCGCATTTAGCAGTTACTTCTGATGTAATCGTTGGTTTTCCTGGTGAGACAGAAGAAGAATTTATGGAAACATATAACTTCATCAATAATCACAAATTCGCTGAACTGCATGTTTTCCCATACTCTAAACGTACTGGAACACCAGCAGCCCGCATGGAAGATCAGGTAGACGAAGAAGTGAAAAATGAACGTGTACACCGCTTATTAACACTAAACGATCAACTAGCTAAAGAATATGCTTCTCAATTTGAAAATGAAGTATTAGAAATCATTCCTGAAGAACGCATTAAAGAGGGAAAAGATGCAGGGCTTTACGCTGGTTATTCAGACAATTATTTAAAAGTTATCTTTGAGGGCAATGAAGACATGATCGGTAAACTAGTAAAAGTGAAAGTAACAAAAGCTGGTTATCCGTCTTCTGAAGGTCAATTTGTGCGTGTATTAGAAGAAGTACAAGCAAACTAAACTAGATAAATAACTATAAAATTGATAAACCCCAAAAACGGAATGTAATTTCGTTTTCGGGGTTTTACTTTTGAGAAAAACTAAAAATAATAAACGCATATTGTTTTAATTATAAATATTATAGTGTTAAAATAAATAGTGTTAGGTTATAATATAACGATAAATTAAGAGTATGATAGGCTTTTGTTATTACATACTTATATTTTCGCTTATTACAGGAGGAATTTTTCATGAAACGTGTAGAAGGTAAAGTAGCTCTTATCACAGGTGGAGCATCAGGAATTGGTTTATCAGCAGCAACATTAATGGCTAGAGAAGGCGCAAAAGTAGTTATTGCTGACTTTAATATAGAAGGTGCAAAAGAGCATGCAGCTGCTTTAGTAAAAGAAGGATATGAAGCTTCAGCAGTATTCCTGGATGCAGGTAATGCAAAATCAGTAGAAGAAGCAGTGGATTTCACTGTTGAGCAATACGGTACAATTACAGTACTATTTAATAACGTTGGTTTAACAAATATTCATAAAGATTTAGATGTTGTTAATATTGACCTAGATGAATGGGATCGTTTAGTTAACGTGAACTTAAAATCAGTATTACTTGGTAGCCGTTATGCAATTCCTCATATGCAAAAAGCAGGTGGAGGTTCTATTATCAACACAGCTTCAATGGCTGCATTTGCTAGTGACCAAATCCGTACAGCTTATGGCGCTACTAAAGCAGGTGTTGTGAACATGACTAAATATATTGCAACTCAGTATGGTAAAGATAAAATTCGTTGTAACGCAATTGCACCAGGTCTTATTTTAACTCCAGCTGCAAAAAATAATATGCCTGCTGAATTGTTAGATATCTATACAAAATATCATGCACTACCATATCACGGCGAAGCAGACGATATCGGTTATGCAGTAGTATACTTAGCTTCTGAAGAATCAAAATTCATGACTGGTCAAACACTTCAAATTGAAGGTGGGCATTATATTGCAAACCCAACAATCGAAGATCAAAATGCTTGGGCAGCTTCACAAAAATAATTTTAACATAGGGGATGTTAAAATAAGTAAGGTTACTTACTTTCCTTGTACTAAATTTTAAACGATACAGTATAAAACTGTACTTGTGGAGATAATATATATAATGATTAAAAAAGTCATGCCATTTAATATAATGGCATGACTTTTTTAATCAAAATCAATTGATTTATAGCAGTTGGCTAATGTTTCACATAACAGTGGAAAGAAAACTATAATCCGTGGTAAAATAAAGAGGTACGTACATCTATTAAATAAAAGGAGTTTTCATTCATGACTAAAGACTACGCGTTATTAATTGACCATACACTATTAAAGCCTGAAGCGACAAAAGAACAAATTGCAACACTTTGTCAAGAAGCTAAAAAATATGATTTTGCTTCGGTTTGTGTCAATCCTACATGGGTAGCAGATGCAGCAAAACATCTTGAAGGCGCTAAATCAGTTGTTTGTACTGTTATCGGTTTCCCATTAGGAGCTCAAACAAGCGCTACAAAAGCATTTGAAACAAAAGATGCTATTGCAAATGGTGCTAGTGAAATCGATATGGTGATTAATATAGGTGCCCTTAAATCAGGTCAACTTGATGTTGTTAAATCTGATATTCAAGCTGTTGTTGATGCAGCTAACGGTACTTTAGTAAAAGTTATCATCGAAACTTGCTTGCTAACGGACGAAGAAAAAGTAGTTGCTTGCCAACTATCTAAAGAAGCAGGCGCTGATTTTGTGAAAACTTCTACTGGATTTTCAACTGGTGGAGCAACTGCAGCTGATATAGCATTAATGCGCAAAACTGTTGGACCAGAAATGGGTGTAAAGGCTTCAGGTGGTGTTCGCAGTCTGGAAGATCTAGAAGCTATGGTTGAAGCTGGGGCTACTAGAATCGGTGCAAGCTCTGGTGTGAAAATTATGAACGGATTAAAATCAGATTCTGAATATTAATTCGAGCATGAGTATTGACCAATTTGTATCAATAAGGTATAATTTTTTAGTACACAGCATTAACATATTTGCTTATGATAATGTTCGTATTTGATGTGTGTTCGGAGGGAGGGAAAGAGAGATGTCAAAAACTGTCGTTAGAAAAAACGAATCGCTTGAAGATGCTCTTCGCCGCTTCAAACGTACTGTTTCTAAAAGTGGTACAATTCAAGAGGTTAGAAAACGCGAATTCTATGAAAAACCTAGCGTAAAACGCAAAAAGAAATCAGAAGCTGCACGTAAACGTAAGTGGTAATTTAATTTCCTAGACAATCCCTACGTTCAAAACACGCAACATCATGATTGATTTAAATTGCAAATGACCTAAACCGAGAAATCCTTGTGATTTCTCGGTTTATTTTTGTGCATTTTTTTAGAGTGTAATCGTTAGTAAAGTAAAGACATGATCGTGAAAATGGTTGTACACTTTGATTGCTAGTTTAGAGGAATCTGCTATTTAAGAAACTAAAAGAGATATGCATGTCAAAATAGATATCTAGTATTGAGATTCAAATTATTATAATAGGAACAAATAAATAACATGAAGCAAATATATAAAAGGATCTTGAAAGAGTTGTAACTAAATTACAAATGTTATAAGACTCTTTTTTTATTAATTTCATATTTTTGTATTTTTTGTTTGAATTGTTGAAAATATTTGGTATTATCAAATAAAACAAAAAAATAGGACATAAACAAAGGAGAAACCACATGTTAAAATATATAAAATCCTGTATTTCGCCTGAACTATTAAAAGTTTTGATGGAAATGGGGCATAGTGATGAAATAGTTCTAGCGGATGGAAATTTTCCAGCAGCCTCACATAATGATAAAATAGTGCGATTAGATGGAAATGACATACCATCCATTTTGGAAGGGATATTGTTCTTAATGCCATTAGACACTTATGTTGAAAATCCGATTTGCTTAATGATGCATGGTGAAGAAGTTGAACGTCCACAAATTTGGAAGGAATACGAAGAACTTGTAACAAAAAGTGAGAATGTCTTTAAAGCAGAATATTTATCAAGGGAATCATTTTATGAACGTGCGAAAACAGCGTATGCAATTGTGACTACAAGTGAAAAAGCATTATATGCCAATATCATATTAAAAAAAGGTGTCATTGTTGAAGGATAGGAGTGTTGAATATGTTAGTGCCTGAAAGACATAAAAAAATTGTTCAAATTATTAATGATAAGAAAAACGTAAGAGTAAATGAATTGAGTAAGCTATTTGCTGTAACAGAGGAAACAATTCGCCGAGATTTAGAGAAGCTTGAAGCAAAAAATAAACTTCAGCGGACTCATGGTGGTGCTGTAGCCATGGATGATTCAGATGATGATGAAATTCCTTTTAATGATCGTCAAGTATTGAATAGAAATGAGAAAATGGATGTTGCCAAAGTAGCAGTGTCTCTTATTGATGAACAGGATATTATTTTTTTAGATGCAAGTACAACAGCTCTATATTTAGCGAAGCTACTTCCAAATATGGAACTTACGGTACTTACAAACTCATTATTAGTTGCAAGTGAATTGGCGAATAGATCCAAAATTCAAGTCATCATGACAGGTGGTACTTTATCGAAAACGTCCTTATCACTAGTAGGACCAACAGCTATCCGTTCAATTGAACATTTCTATGTAGATAAAGTGTTTTTCTCATGCAAAGGTTTCCATAAGGACTGGGGCATCAGTGATTCGAATGAGCAACAGGCTAACGTCAAACGAGAGATGATTAAAATGTCCGAGCAAGTCATTTTATTACTCGATTTTTCAAAGATTAATCAAAAATCATTTGCTTATATCGAAGATAAATCAGTGTTGGATTGCTTAATTGTAGATCAAAAAGCAAATGTAGACTATTTGCAATCGATTGTAGATGAACGTACTAGAGTAATAATTGGATAAAATATTTTCTGAATATTCATTATTTTTGTTGATTTCGAATAAAATGTCTCTTATAATCAACATAAACAAAGAAAAACAAATACAAATACAAATAAAAGAGGTGAATGAATGAGTAAGCTGTTGGAGATGCAGAATATTTCAAAGAGCTTTCCAGGAGTTAAAGCTCTTTCGAATGTATCACTTGATTTACATCATGGTGAAGTATTGGCTTTAGTCGGAGAAAATGGTGCTGGAAAGTCAACGCTGATGAAGATTCTAACGGGGATATATGAAAAAGATGATGGTGAAGTTTTTCTAGAAGGTCAGAAGATTAATGTTACATCTACTAAGCAAGCACAAGAATTAGGTATTTCGATCATTCATCAAGAACTAAATTTAATGAAAGATTTATCTATCGCTGAAAATATTTTTATCGGTAGAGAACCAAGAGGGTTGTTAAACTTCTTTATAAAGGATCATGAATTACATAATAAGACGAGGGAATTATTTAAACGACTCTCCATAGATTTAAATGGGAAAACAAAAGTAAAGGATTTAACAGTTGCAAAACAGCAAATGGTTGAAATTGCGAAAGCGCTATCATTCGATTCGAAAATTTTAATTATGGATGAGCCCACTACTGCATTAACAGATGCGGAAATAGATGTACTGTTTGAAATTATTGATAATTTAAAAGCCAGTGGTGTTGGAATTATTTATATATCCCATAGGATGGATGAGTTAAAACGAATCTCAGATCGGATTACGATAATGCGAGATGGAGAGTATATCACAACGCTAAATACGAAGGAAACGGAAATGAGTAAAGTGATTCAATTGATGGTAGGAAGAGAGCTTTATATTGAATCAAAACCAACTATTTCAGATAGTAATAGAGATACTGTTCTAGAATTAAAGAATGTTAGTACCAATACAAATTTAAAGGATATTTCTTTTGAACTCAAAAAAGGAGAAATTCTTGGCTTTGCAGGTTTAATGGGTGCTGGTAGAACAGAAGTGGCAAATGCTATTTTCGGAGTTGATAAGATAAGGACTGGGGAGATTATTTTACATGGGAAAAAGGTGCAAATAACATCACCTAGTCGCGCTGTTAAACAAGGTATTGGCTATTTATCTGAAGATCGGAAACATTTAGGTCTTGTTGTTGATATGGATGTAAAGACAAATATAGTCATGTCTTCGATAAATGATTATCAAACACTTGGGTTTGTTAATAATCAGAATATAGCAAAGGTATCAGAGGAGTATGTCGAGCGCTTAAAAGTGAAAACGCCTTCAATTAATCAACAGATAAAATTTTTATCTGGGGGGAATCAGCAAAAGGTTGTAATTGCAAAATGGCTACTACGTGATTGTGATATTTTAATTTTTGATGAACCAACAAGAGGTATCGATGTTGGAGCCAAAGGTGAGATTTATAAATTACTAGATGAGCTAGCGGAAAAAGGGAAGTCCATTATTATGATTTCATCTGAATTGCCAGAAGTATTAAGAATGAGTCATCGTATTGTCGTTATGTCAGAAGGCCGAGTTACGGGGATTTTAAATTCAGAGGAAGCGAACCAGGAGAAAATCATGGAGTTAGCTACAGCATACCGTGAAGGTTAGGGAGGGATAATATGAAAGCGGATACATTAGATCAAATAACAGTGACTAAGAAAAAGAATAAGGGAATTCCATCCAATACATTACAACAAGTTCTAGCTTTTAGTAGTTTAGTAGTATTGGTTATTTTTTTCTCGTTTGCATCATCCAGTTTCATGCAATGGAGTAACATAGTGGGAATATTGTTATCTACGGCAGTTATAGGGATATTAGCACTAGGTGCAACCTTTGTCATTATTACAGGAGGAATTGACTTATCTGTAGGAACTGTCATGACCTTGTCATCTGTGATTACGGGTATAATTGTCGTCAATTCAGATCTGCCAATTGTAATCGGTGTCATTGGTGGTATTTTAACAGGTGCACTTTGTGGTTTGCTGTGTGGTATTGCCATTACTAAATTAAAAATACCACCATTTGTTGCAACATTGGCGATGATGATGATAGCGAAAGGATTAGCGTTAGTTATATCAAAGGCTGCGCCAATCTACTTTACAGATAAGCCTATGTTTACAAAAATTGCTTTAGGTTCAATTATTCCAGGCGTCAATATTCCAAATGCTGTATTAATATTCTTTGTCCTTGGCATTATAGCAGCAATTATCTTATCTAAAACTATATTGGGGCGTTTTAATTTAGCCATTGGTAGTAATGAGGATGCAACAAAGCTTTCTGGCGTGAATGTAGATTACTGGAAAATGACGATTTATACACTAGCGGGTGCTTTTACAGGTATCGCAGGCGTGTTAATGGCATCACGATTAAATTCTGCTCAACCTGCATTAGGTCAAGGGTATGAATTAGAAGCAATTGCTGCTGTTGTAATTGGTGGTACTTCGCTTAGTGGAGGAAAAGGAACTATTATCGGAACTATTATCGGTGCATTAATTATGAGTGTCTTGACGAATGGATTACGAGTATTATCAATTCCACAAGAATGGCAAACAGTAGTGATTGGTTTTGTTATTATCTTAGCGGTATACATGGATATATTACGTAGGGGTAAAAGCTAAGTGTGATATGAGGTCGTTCTAGACTTGATATAAATTAAACAAAGGGGGCAAAGAAATGAAAAAGAAATCGATTTTTCTAGGTGGATTATTAGCAGTATCGATGTTACTTGGTGCATGTAATGATAAAGAGGGAGCGACAAGTGAAGGTGAAAAAGAACCAGTAAGCTCTGATAAACCTTATGTAGCGATTGTATCAAAAGGTTTCCAACATCAATTTTGGCAAGCTGTAAAACAGGGTGCTGAAAAGGCTGCTGATGAGTTTGATGTAAAAATTACATTTGAAGGTCCCGAAACTGAAGCGCAAGTTGATAAACAAATTGAAATGTTACGTGCAGTTTTAGATAAAAAACCAGCTGCTATAGGCTTTGCGGCATTGGATTCTAAAGCATCAGTGCCGTTATTAGATGAAGCTAAGGAAAAAAATATTCCGATTGTTGCGTTTGACTCAGGTGTGGAAAGTGAAATCCCTGTTGCAACTGCATCTACGGACAATAAAGCAGCTGCAGCATTAGCAGCTGATAAGATGGCCGAGTTTATAGGTGGCAAAGGGAAAATTGCCCTAATCGTACAAGATCAAACTTCATTAACTGGTAAAGGTCGTAGAGATGGCTTTAAAGAGCAAATCGAAAGTAAATATCCAGATATTAAAATAGTTGATATTCAATATGGTGATGGTGATCATTTGAAATCAACTGACTTGGCAAAAGCTATTATGCAAGCACATCCGGATTTAAAAGGCATTTTCGGCTCTAATGAAGGTTCTGCAATTGGAGTAGTAAACGCAGTACAAGAGATGAATAAAGTAGGCAAAATTGTCGTTGTTGGTTTTGACTCAGGTAAACAGCAAATTGATGCGATTAAGAGTGGATTAATGGCAGGAGCTGTAACTCAAAATCCAGTTGGTATTGGTTATGAAACTGTTAAAGCTGCAGTTGCTTCAATCAAAGGCGAGAGTGTTGAAAAATCAATCGATACTGGTTTCTATTGGTACGACAAAGACAATATTGACACGGATGAAATTAAAGCAGCGATTTACGAATAATTATTGGTGTTTCTAAATAAATCTACTTTTCTTATAAATTAGTTGAAGAAAAATCTATTTATTAAAGGTTAATAAGGGCTGTAAAAACAGCCCTTTTCTAAAGGGGGCATACAATTGACGATTAAATGGGGCATTTTAAGTGCAGCGACTATTGCTAAAAACTATGTTATGCCAGCAATCCAAGAAGCAGGGGGAAATATTCTTGCAATCGCAAGCCGTAGCCAAGATTTAACTGAAATCCAACAAGCATTTCAGATACCCTATACACTGAATGATTACAATCAGCTCCTTGATATGGACGAAATTGATGCAGTTTATATTGCGTTACCTAATAGTTTTCATTTCGAATGGATTATGAAAGCAATTGAGCATGGCAAGCATGTATTATGCGAAAAGCCAATAGTCTTGTCGCTAGAAGAACTTCAAATAATTCAACAAAAAAGTATCGAGAAAAAAGTAAAAGTGATGGAAGCTTTTATGTATCGTTTTCATCCACAAATTATAGAGACTAAAAAGCTATTAGAAGAAGGCGCAATAGGCGAAGTATTAACTATTAGAAGTCAATTTCATTTTACATTAGAAAATTGGACAGATGATATACGTGTAAATCCCAATCTTGGTGGTGGTACTTTGTATGATATCGGCTGTTATTGTATAAATGTCCAACAATTTTTACTTGATAAAAAGGTAGTTACATACCATGTACTGCAAGGGCGTAAAAGTAATGTGGATGTCCATTTAACAATTCAAGTGCAATATGAAGATGGCATTCTTGGACTAATCGACTGCAGTTTTTTAGGTGAGTTTTCACAATCAGTCGATCTAATTGGAACAGAAGGTAGTCTCAGATTACCCTTTGCCTTTCGTACAGATTTAAATCAGGATTTTGGAGTTATTCAATTGATTCAAAATGGGCAACTAAGCTCGCAACATATTGAGGGGAATGCCTATAAAAATCAAATTGAACATTTCCAAAAAAGCATTGAGCAAAGGGAGTTTCAGCCCTATTCTTTCGATTCCATGCTAGAACAAGTAGCGATTCTAGAAGAATTCCAAACAACATTAAAAAGGGAGGGCGTGATTGGATGACTAGTGTAATTCAAGATCTACAAAAGTACGCAATAGAATTAGTGCAAAGTGGTTTAGTGGTTGGTGCGGGTGGCAATTTAAGTATGAGAGATGGGGAGTATATGTATATTTCTCCAAGTGGTTATGACTTAAAAGAAATAGCAGATGAAGAATGGGTTAAGGTTCATATTGAGTCCGGTGAAATCGAGGGAGATTTGCGCCCTTCATCAGAAGTTTTAATGCATTTAACATGCTTTAGAGATAATCATGAGATTCAAGCTGTTCTACATGCACATCCAACTTACTCGGTAGGCGTATCCTCAGCAGGACAAAACATTCCACCACTCTTTCCGGATTTCCCTGCTATGGTGAAAAAGGTTGGTTATATCGATTACGTCATTCCAACTACTCATGAATTGGCTGAGAAAGTATCTGAACTTGTTTTGGATCATGATGTGATGATTATGAGGAATCATGGTGTACTAACTGTCGGGAAAACAATGAAGGAAGCGTATTTTTTCATGCAACTAACAGAGGAATCGGCCAAAGTATTTACCATTAGTACAATTTTTGGTGGCCCTAGAATTTTAACGGACGAAGAATGCTTGGCGTTAAGAAATCTATCTTCAGAGAAATATCGCTCGAAATTACTTCGAGAATAGAGGTGATTGTTTATGACTACAGTTCTTGCATATGACTTAGGCTCTTCAAGTGGAAGATTAATAGCTGGAAAATTTGATGGTAATACGATTTCTATTAAGGAGATTCACAGATTTAACAATAAGCCACAAATAGTTCAAGGCCATTATTATTGGGATTACCCTGCACTTATAAAGGAATTAAAAACGGGTTTGCAAAAGGTTGATTTTCCAGCTGCTTCAGTTGGTATCGATACATGGGGTGTCGATATAGGCTTACTAAATAACGAGTATGCACTGTTATCATTGCCCTTTTCATATAGAGATACACATTCTGAGCCACAGCTTCAGAAGTTGAAACAACTAATAGATCCTTTTGAGTTATTTAAAAAAACAGGAAATGAAATCTCCACTATTAATACCCTATTTCAACTTATGGCTATTTACGAAAAATCCCCTAACTATAGAGAGCATTGTAAGTCTATCTTGATGATGCCTAATTTATTGTTGTACGGATTATCGAATGTAGCGTTAAACGAGTATTCTATATCTTCTACGTCACAGTTAGTGAATCATGAGAGCAAGCAATGGGATGAAGGACTTATGCAACTTGTTTTTCAACAACAACTACCTTTAGCATCCATTGAAATGCCACATCAAATGATAGGAAATGTACTAGATTTTCCGTCAATAAAAATGGCTTTAGTACCAGGTCATGATACAGCTTGTGCATTATCAGCATTGCCAATAAATCGTAGAAATGCTGTTTTCATGAGTATTGGTACTTGGTGCTTAGTTGGCAAAGAAGTCGACAAACCGATAGTTAGTTTAGCTGCATTTGAAGCAGGCTTTACTAATGAGGGTACGAGTGAAGGAGCAATTCGTTTTCAAAAGAATGGAATGGGTTTTTGGATTTTACAAAAGTTGCGTGAGGAATGGAATGCATCAGGAATGAAAGTATCATATGACATTGAGCGTCAAGGATTTTTGGAAGCAGCAGCTTTTAAAACAATTATCGATCCAGAAGATCCTCTATTCTTTAATCCTAAATCGATGACCTTAGCAATCGAAACGTATTGTGCGAAAACGGCCCAAGAGACACCTAGTACAATTGGAGAATATGTACGTTGCTTTACTGAAAGTGTAGCTATTAGTTATGCGAAAGTGATTAAAAACATAGAGCAATTATCATCTCAACCTACATCGGAAATTTATATTGGCGGAGGTGGAGCTCAAAACGAAACACTATGTCAATTGATTGCCAATGCAACAGGGAAGGTTGTATTGGCAGGGCCCATTGAAGCGAGTTCAATTGGTAATGGTCTATCACAGTTAAGAGCTTTAGGAGAATTAAATTCGATAGAAGAAGGAAGAAATCTTGTCTCACGCTCATTTCATCCGGATGAATTTATACCACAGGATCAAGCACGCTGGCAGGAGATACTAGAACAATATAAAACTTTCATTTAGGAGGTAATAGAAATGATGAGTAACAGATATATTGGAGATTTACCTAAGATTGGCATTCGGCCAGCAATTGATGGGCGAAGAAGAGGGGTAAGGGAATCACTTGAGGAAACAACAATGGGTATGGCTAAAGCTGTAGCAAAGTTGCTAAGTGAAAATTTATCTTACTATAATGGGCAACCAGTAGAATGCGTCATCGCAGATAGTTGTATAGGAGGCGTAGCAGAGGCAGCGAGAGCAGCAGAAAAGTTTAAAAAAGAAGGTGTCGGTATATCGATTACTGTCACGCCATGTTGGTGTTATGGTAGTGAAACAATGGACATGGATCCACATCTCCCAAAAGCTGTTTGGGGTTTTAATGGAACTGAAAGACCCGGAGCAGTGTATCTAGCTGCAGTCTTAGCTGCATACAATCAAAAAGGGCTACCGGCTTATGGCATATATGGTGAAGACGTGCAAGATGCAGGAGATTCAGAGATTCCTAAAGATGTACAACAAAAATTATTGAAATTTACAAAGGCTGCAATAGTAGTTGCAACCTTAAAAGGAAAATCGTATTTAGCAATGGGTTCTGTGTCTATGGGGATTGCAGGAAGTATTGTAAAGGATGATTTCTTCCAAGAGTATTTAGGTATGCGCAACGAATACATTGATATGAGTGAGTTTGTTAGAAGATTGGATTTAAATATTTTTGACGAAGAAGAATACGATAGAGCTTTTAAATGGGTTAAGGAAAAATTCATTTTCGGTCAAGATAATAATAAAGAAGAGTTTAAGCGTACAGATGAACAGTTAGCAAAGGATTTAGAAACGTCGATAAAAATGACATTAATCACGAAAGATTTAATGGTTGGTAATGACAAAATTGCTGCAAAAGGTTGGGAAGAAGAAGCTTTAGGTAGAAATGCATTAATAGCAGGTTTCCAAGGGCAACGTCAATGGACAGATCATTTCCCTAACGGTGATTTTATGGAAACGATTTTAAATTCGTCATTTGATTGGAATGGTAAGCGGGCACCCTATCTACTTGCAACTGAAAATGATAGTTTGAATGGGGTAACGATGGCTTTGGGGCATTTATTGACGAATACGGCACAAGTATTTGCAGATGTCCGGACGTATTGGAGTCCTTCAGCAGTTAAACGTGTGACAGGTAAAGAGCCGGTTGGAAAAGCGGCAAATGGTTTTATTCATCTGATTAACTCAGGTTCAGCAGCACTCGATGGAACTGGCCATCAACAAATAGATGGTAAGCCTGCGATTAAACCATTCTGGGAAGTAACGGATGAAGAAATCGAACAATGTATAAAAAATACAAAGTGGAGACCAGCTTCAACAGAATATTTCCGTGGCGGTGGTTACTCGACCGATTTTACAACAAAGGGTGAAATGCCTGTAACGATTGCACGATTAAATTATGTCAAAGGGCTTGGTCCAGTGTTGCAACTAGCGGAAGGTCATACTGTCGAGCTTGAAGAAGATATGCACGATACATTGGATCTTCGTACAGATCCAACTTGGCCAACGACATGGTTTGTACCAAATATTACGGGTGAAGGTGCGTTCACAGATGTGTATTCAGTGATGAATAATTGGGGAGCAAACCATTGTGTTTTAACATACGGCCATGTAGGTGCCGAATTTATCACATTAGCATCGATGCTTCGTATTCCAGTCAACATGCACAATGTAGCTAATGATAAATTGTTTAGACCGAGTGCTTGGAATATGTTTGGTACACAGGAAAGCGAACAAGCAGATTTTAGAGCATGTCAAAATTTTGGACCTCTTTATAAATAAAGGAGGAGCTGAAGATGAACTATGTAATTGGTATAGATTTTGGCTCAGAATCTGGTAGAGCCGTCTTAGTGGATAGTGAAAATGGAGACATCATTAAAGTAGCTGAAATGACTTATCCAAATGGGGTTTTGACGAAATCATTAAATGGCAAACCCATTAAAGCTAACATGGTGCTACAAAATCCTAATGACTATGTAGAAGTGTTAAATGCAACTATAAAGACCTTACTAAAAGAAACGAAAGTGGATCCTAACAATATTAAGGGAATGGGCGTCGCTTTTACAAGCTGTACTTGTTTACCAGTGGATCAGCAGTTAACTCCATTATGTAATAAGGAGATGTATGTAGATCAACCTCATGCATTTGCAAAGTTGTGGAAGAGTCATAGTGCAGAGAAAGAGGCGCAGTTTATAACTGAGAAGCTGGCCGACCATCCTTATCTCGGAAAATATGGTGGAGTCATTTCTTCTGAGTGGTTACTTCCAAAATTGTTAGAGATTTCAAATGATACACCTGCCCTTTTTGAGAATATGGATTATTTTTTAGAAGCTGGTGATTGGATTGTTTCGCTATTAACGGGGAAAGTATCTAGAAGTACTTGTTCTGCAGGATATAAAGGAACTTGGCAAAAAAAAGATGGGTATTTAGATAAAGAGATACTTCATTCTATCCATCCGAGCTTAGCAGACGTCTACACCCGCCAACTAAAAGGTGAAATTATCTCAGTAGGCTGTTCTGCAGGAACGTTAACACCTTATTTTGCTAATTTACTTGGCTTATCAGAAAATACAGCTGTTGGTGCAAGTATTATTGATGCGCATGCGGCAGTACCTGGAGCTGGCATCTATAAACCTGGAATTCTCCAAATCGTTATGGGTACATCTAGCTGCCATTTACTATTAAGTGAACAAGAGATTACTATACCAGGTATCTCAGGAGTCGTGGAAGATGGTATTCTCCCGGGTTTATATGCATATGAGGCAGGGCAAGTAGCAGTTGGAGATATTTTTGCAAGTTTTATAAAAAACCAAGTACCGACAAATTATATACAGGAATCGAATGAGAGAAATTTAACTGTCTTTCAGTTATTAAACGAAAAGGCGGAAACACTAGATGTAGGTGAAACAGGGATGGTAGCACTTGATTGGCATAATGGAAATCGCACACCGTATGTTAATTCAAATTTTTCGAGTGTATTCGTGGGTGAAACATTGCAAACAGAAGCTCACGAGAAATATCGTACCTTACTTGAAGCAACAGCTTTTGGTACAAAAGTGATTGTCGATTTATTCGAAGAAAAAAATATAGACATTCATCAAATAGTCGTAACTGGTGGGATTCCAAAAAAGAATCCATTCCTTATGCAAATATATGCAGATGTCTTACAAAAGGAAATCTTAGTTGTTGATCATCACCAAATACCGGCTCTAGGAGCGGCTATTTTAGGTGCAGCAGCAGCCCATGACAAAGCTGATGAAAAGTATTCTCTAAATAGTGCAATTCAAAAGATAGGTTTTAAAGATTATATACAATATTCACCGAATAAAAAACATGAAAAGATCTACAACAAACTATATGGCATATATAGAAACCTTAGCCATTATTTTAGCAGCAATGATGATTTTTTAACTTTACACACATTAAAGACGGGGAGGGAAATGAATAATGGTGCAAAATTTATGGAGTCAATTAAATAGACCTGCTGTCAATGAGGTTGAGGAATTAACATACCGCTCCAATTTATTAGGAAGCGATCGACGTGTATGTAACTGGGGGGGAGGAAATACTTCCTTTAAAACAACGGCAAAAGATTTTAAGGGTGAGGAAGTAGAAGTTATGTGGGTAAAAGGGAGTGGATCTGACCTAGCAACTATGGGTGATCAAAACTTCACAGCTTTAAAACTTTCGGATATGCAACAACTAATTGAACGAGAGGCAATGACAGATGAAGAAATGGTCGCGTACTTAGAGCATTGTATGCTGTCTAAAAAGCAACCAAGACCTTCTATTGAAACACTTTTACATGCCTTTTTACCATATAAGCACATTGACCATACACATCCAGATGCAATCATTAGCATATGCTGTGCCCCTAATGGTAAAGAGATAGCTAAAAAGATATTTGGAGATAGCTTTGTTTGGGTTCCTTATTTAAGACCAGGATTTTTGTTGTCTAAAATAATTGCTGAAGGCGTGCAAAACAACCTAAATGCCGAACTTGTTTTAATGGAAAAGCATGGTTTGGTTGTATGGGGAAATACCGCGGAAGAAAGCTATACAAGAACAATTGATGTGATTAACAAAGCAGAAGCTTATATCGACTCAATTGCTGCCACTCAGGAGCCATTTGGAGGGCAGCTTATAGAGCCTATAGAAGCGGAAACTAGACAACGGTTACTAAGCAAGGTTTTACCTGGTATACGTGGAATAGCTTCAAAATATGAAAAAGTGATTACAAGCATCGATCAGTCTGAAGAGGTCCTTACCTTTGTTAATAGTCGGAAAATTGAGACATTGTCTAATGTAGGAGCAGCATGCCCAGACCATTTAGTACATACGAAGCGTGTACCGTTATTTATTGAATGGGATGGCAACGAAGATACTTTAGAGGTGGTAATTCAAGAAAAGATTGCTGCTTATCAATCTGAATACAAAGAGTATTTTAACCGCTTTGCAAATGCTGATGACAAAATGTTTAATCCATCTCCAAGAGTAATTTTGATTCGCGGGCTTGGGATGATTACAACAGGGAAAGATATACAAGCTGCCGAGTTAAGTCAGGCCTTGTATCATCGTGCAATTTCAGTGATGAAAGGGGCAGATGCTATAGGTGGATTTACTTCACTATCGGATGAAGAGTCATTTGCCGTTGAGTATTGGCCATTAGAACTTTATAAACTGAGTTTAGCACAAGCGGAAGCCGAGTTTTCAAGACACGTGGCCTTAATTACAGGAGGCGCAGGGGGAATTGGTAGTGCTACATGCCGATTACTTGCCTCTCAAGGTGCACATATCGTAATTGCTGATCTAAATAAAGAAGGTGCTGAGAAAGTAGCATCAGAGTTGAATCAGAAATACGGTGAAGGACGTGCATTTTCGGTAGTGATGGATGTTACGGATGAAACCCAAATCAAAGAAGCATTCGAACAAACTGTTTTGAAGTATGGAGGCGTAGATATTCTTGTGAATAATGCTGGATTAGCAACTTCTAGTCCATTAGAGGAAACAACTTTACAAGAATGGAACCTTAATATGAATGTATTAGGAACGGGATATTTCTTAGTTTCCCGCGAGGCGTTTACAATTATGAAAAAGCAGTTACTAGGGGGCAGTATGATTTTTATTGGCTCTAAAAACTCAGTTTATGCAGGTAAAAACGTTTCAGCGTATAGTTCTGTAAAAGCGTTAGAAGTACATTTAGCTCGTTGTATAGCAGCAGAGGGTGGCGACTTTGGTATTCGTGCTAATTCAGTGTTACCAGATGCTGTACTACAAGGATCTGCAATTTGGGGGTCGAAGTGGCGTGAGGAACGTGCAGCGGCTTACAACATTCATCCAGATGAGCTAGAAAATCATTATAAGGATCGCACAGTATTAAAAGAGAATATTTATCCAATAGATATTGCTGAAGCAATTGCCTTTTTCGCATCGAAGAAAGCAGCAAAAACAACAGGATGTATGGTAACTGTTGATGGGGGAGTAGCTGCAGCATTCACTAGATAAAAAATTTAAAGCTAGATCATTCAAAAAAAGAATGTGCTAGCTTTTTATTTTTTTAAAAAACGTATTTTTTGATGTGCTTTACAAGCTATCGTGAGGCGATTTGTGATTTAATAATAGACATCATACAAGATATGTAGGTGAAGCTATGCATTATATTTGGACTGTATTACAACTCTTAATAGTCGGTTTAATTATCTATTTTGTCAGTGGTCGCTTGATCGGTACGAAATTGAATTTTATGAAGCGCATTTTATCAGCAGTATTTAGTTTAACTTTCACAACGTTTGTTTATTGGTATTCATATTTACGTCACACCGATTATAAAAACGAAGACATGGTGCAAGCAGTAACAAATGTCAGTACACTGGTGTGGATCGGCAGTATGTTATTAATCGCAATGTTATTTTATTTAATATTAGAACTTTTTGACCCTATTCAACTAGGAGCGAAGGGTGAAAGATTAACAGGGCAGAAAAATATCGTCACAAGATTTCGCAGTCGATTTCATAGACAAAAGAGATTAGTGGAAGTATTTCGAATCGCTTTTAAACACGGTATTGGAAAGGCACTGAAGTATAAGCGTACGTATGAAAATGATCGCTATTTATCTATAGCACTGCGTAATATGCTAGAAGAATGCGGTGGTATTTTTATTAAATTCGGTCAGGTGTTATCAGCACGCAAAGATATTTTTCCTGCAGTTTTTATAGAAGAGTTATCTACGTTACAGCAAAACGTTAAACCAATGACAGCTGAGCAAGTAGAAAAGAGACTGGAACAAGATTTATCAAAGCCGATGTCGGAAGTATTTCGTAGTTTTAATATGCAGCCTATTGCTTCAGGTTCCATAGGTCAAGTACATAAGGCTATCTTGAGAGAGAATGGCAAAGAGGTTGTTGTAAAATTACTAAGACCTAATATAACTTCGGTTATGCAAAAAGACTTAGATATTTTATTGCACTTTTCAAGTTGGCTAGTTGAAGAGTCAACTTGGGCTGAAAATTTAGGTTTCCATCAGCTTGCGACTGGCTTTGCTAATAGTTTACTTGAAGAGATTAATTTCGAAATGGAAGTTCGCAATATGGAACAAGTTTCAAATGCACTTTCTAAAAGCAAAAACAAAGTTAAAATTCCATATGTTTATAAAAAATATAGCAATGAGTATTTACTCGTCTTGGAGTACATACATGGCGTGAGTATATATAACTACCAACAAGGTTTTGAAAAAACAAACGAAAAAAGCCAGGAATTACTAAGTTCGATTTATGATAGTTTTTTAGAACAGTTACTTATAGCAGGAGTATTTCATGCAGATCCTCATCCAGGAAATTTATATGTCATGAATAATGGTAAGGCAGCGTTTTTAGATTTCGGAGCAGTCGGTAGACTAGGACCGGTGCAACAAAAAGGATTAAGGACGCTATTTATTGGTATAGAACGCAATGATCCAGAAATTGTGTTAGAAGGTTTGAAGAATTTACTTGTGGATACGAACGGAATGGATGAAGAGGGATTATTACAAGCATTAAGTCAGCTACTGATTCAATTACAATATTTAGATAAAGTATCAACTGAGGAACTTGTACAAACGTTATTTACCATTATTCAGCATTATGAGTTGAAGCTTTATCCAATGGTAGGTGTAGCATTACGCGCGTTAATTACTTTAGAGGGTACGCTTAATGGAGTAGACCCTACTTTTGATTTGTTCTCAGAAGCAAAGCGTTTTACGGCAAAGAATAAACGATCCTTTGTGACGATTTCAAGCCCTACAGAGTTAAAAGACCATTTACAACAAGAACTGATTATGATGTTACCAATGCTCAAACAGATGCCTAAAAAAATTGACCATATTACAACAAGGTTAGAAAAAGGTGAGATGAAGGTCAAGCTAGATATGTTCTCAGGAAAGGAGAATAATTTGTTCATCTCGCAATGGTTCTCGCTTTTCATCTTATTAATGGTCGGTATTACGTTTGGGATTATCTCAGTTGCTCTTTTAGCCATTTCACAATTTATAAATACTGCTTATGCCGTTTATCTAAATACGGTGTCATTTTTAGGTTTATTTTTAAGTGGGGTGTTACTTGTTAGATTGTCTGTTCAAGCAATTAGAAATTCAAAACGCGCATTATAAGAATCTTGTTATCCACCTTCAATTAGATGGTGGATATAAAATTAAAAAAAATTGAAACCTTTTAGTAGTTCAACCGTAGATTAATTAGGCATACTTCATAGTAGAAAGGTGGGGTGAAGTTGCAGCTATCTAAAAAGGTTAGCTTGTTATTTTTAATGCTCATGTCATTCATGCTGCTTTTACCATTAGCTTCTGTTTTCGCTAAGACAGAAGTGTATCATGTGCCAGTGGAAAAAGAAGTTGAGAAAGGCTTGTATGCTTTCTTACAAAGAGCTTTTGAAGAAGCTGAAGAAAGTGGTGCCAAGGCAATTGTTTTAGATATTCATACACCAGGTGGATTTGTCAATGCAGCAGGAGATATTGCAAAGCTCATGGATGAAACACCAGTTAGAACAATTGCATTTATAAATAAAGATGCTCATTCAGCAGGTGCATTTATAGCATTGCATGCAGATGAAATTTATATGGTGCCTAATGGAACAATTGGGGCTGCGGCAGTTATTGATTCTAATGGTAATATGGCCGGTCAAAAAGCAAATAGTGCATGGCTAGCTCAAATGCAAGCAGCAGCAGAAACCTCAAATCGCAACCCTAAATATGCCCTAGCAATGGCCGATATATCCTATGCTTTACCAGAGTTTAGAGCGGCAGAAGGGAATTTACTAACACTTACTGCTAATGAAGCGTTAAAAGTTGGGTATTCTGAAGGAACTGTTTCTTCGTTTCAAGAACTACTTGAGAAAACGGATTTAGATGGTGCGGAGATTGTAAATGTAAATGAATCCTTGGCAGAGCAAATTGCACGGTTTATTACTAATCCCATTATTGTCCCTATACTTTTATCAATTGCTAGTTTAGGATTAGTAATAGAGTTATATTCACCTGGCTTTGGTGTAGCAGGGACTATGAGTATTATATCCATCATTCTATTTTTCTTTGGCCATCTAGTTGCTGGATTTGCCGGATATGAATCCATCATATTATTGATTGTCGGGATTATACTAATAGTGGCGGAGTTTTTCTTGCCAGGTGGTATTAGTGGCATTATTGGTTTTGGCGCAATAGTTTTAAGTCTATTATTAGCTGGTGCTAATGTGACCAACATGGCTTATTCAATTCTTACGGCTCTGTTAGTAGCAGTAATAGGAATGGTGATCATAATGAAATTTTTCGGTAAAAAAATGACGATGCTTAACAAAATGGTGTTAAAAGACGCAACAGATACAGAGAGTGGCTATGTATCAAATAAAAATCGTCTAGAGCTTCTTGGAAAAGAAGCTATAACTTCAACACCTCTAAGACCTGCTGGCGCGATTATGCTAGATGGTGAAAGAATTGATGTCGTCTCTGAAGGCGGTTACATTGATGCAAGAAAAACAGTCATAATTATTAAAGTTGAAGGGCCTCGTATCGTAGTAAGAGAGGTACTCTAAACTAAAGGAGGAAGTTTTACATGGCATTAACAGGTAGTGCAATTACAGCCATTATCGCTATTGTAGTCGTATTTATAGTATTGGCAGTTCTATTTACATTCGTCCCTGTAGCATTGTGGATTTCGGCATTAGCGGCTGGGGTAAGAGTTAGTATTTTCACTTTAATTGGTATGCGTTTACGTCGAGTTATTCCATCACGTATCGTCAATCCATTAATTAAAGCACATAAAGCTGGTTTACCAGTAACGATTAATCAATTAGAAAGTCATTATCTTGCAGGTGGTAACGTAGACCGTGTTGTCAATGCGTTAATCGCAGCACATCGTGCGAATATCGAGTTAACTTTTGAACGCTGTGCAGCAATCGATCTTGCAGGTCGTGACGTGTTAGAAGCTGTCCAAATGTCGGTTAACCCGAAAGTAATTGAAACACCATTTATCGCGGGTGTAGCAATGAATGGTATTGAAGTTAAAGCGAAAGCTCGTATTACAGTGCGTGCGAATATCGAACGTCTTGTTGGTGGTGCTGGTGAAGAAACAATCGTTGCCCGTGTAGGTGAAGGTATTGTTAGTACAATTGGTAGCTCTAAAAACCATTCAACAGTATTAGAAAATCCAGATTCAATTTCTCAAACAGTATTATCAAAAGGATTAGACTCTGGTACAGCGTTTGAAATTCTTTCGATTGATATTGCAGACGTTGATGTCGGCAAAAATATTGGTGCAGAACTTCAAATTGAGCAAGCGCAAGCTGACAAAAATATCGCACAAGCAAAAGCAGAAGAACGTCGTGCAATGGCTGTAGCCAACGAACAAGAAATGGTTGCTAAAGTGCAAGAAATGAAAGCGAAAGTAGTAGAAGCAGAAGCTGAAGTTCCTTTAGCAATGGCGGAAGCACTACGTACCGGTAATATTGGTATTATGGATTATATGAACTACAAAAACGTGCAGGCTGATACAAGCATGCGTGATTCAATTAGTAAAATTAATCAAGACTCACATGATAACACCAATGACAATCAATAAGTAATCGTCAACCATTAGGAGGGAGGCACTTCCATTGGAAGTAATCATCCTGTTCATAATATCAGCTATCATAAGTGCTTTTTTCAAGGACAAAAAGTCAGGGAATAAGCAAGCACCAAATAAGGGACCCGTTCAAAGATCTCAGCATTCGGAACACCGTAAACCGATGCCACAAAGAACAGGTCAAACGCGTAGTTTAGAAGATTACGCGAAAGAAGTTTTCCGTGATCTTGAAAACAAATTTGGTGAACAACCGAAAGCTGAAGTTGAAAAAGCGAAAGAAATTATCGAAGAAAAAGTTGCACCTATATTAGAGAGAAGCAGTGTTTCAGAGGGTACACGTAGTTTTGAAAACTCAAGATCGACCCGTCCTGCTATGTCTCGCGGAGCAGAAATTCAGAAAAAAGTGAAACAAACTGAAAATAGTACGTTTAATTTTCCAAAAACAAAAAATCAATTAGCGCAATCAATTATAATGGCCGAAATATTAGGTCCACCAAAATCGAAACGCTAATACATGACCCCCGCTCTCTTTGCATATGCTATAGAGAAGGGGGTTTTTGTATGTCGAAACGGCTATTTCAGCTACTGCCTCTTATCGAAATTGAAAACTTCCAAACGATCCAGTTAAGAGGGAAAATTACAATTCAAAAGATTTCTGAGAAGCAAGTGGAATTTTTGCACGAAGAGTTTATCATTCATATCGAAGCGAAAGAGCTGCAAATCCAAGTGCTAAAGGACGAGCTGGTAGCTTTGAAATTGAATCAATTAGAAAAAATGACAATTGAAAAATGGCAGGAGAGTTAATTTGCAAAGGCATGGATGGAATAATCGTAAACTGGAGTTAGAAGTGACGCAAAATGATCGCCTACCTGGATTTTTAAGGGCATTAGCAAAGGCGAACATTCCTCTAAAGAAAGTGAAAACGACAAAAAATTATGTTACATTCCAAACAACTCGGAAGCATTTACCAATGATTCGTAAACTCAGACGCAAGTATCATATGAGAATTACAATAGACTGGCTAGACGAGGAAGTTATTTTACGTAATGAGTGGATCGTGCATATAGGATTATTATTGTTATTTCTCGTCCCATTATGCGCCTCACAATTTATTTGGTCTGTAGATATCGATGCATCCACTCCAGAGCAGGAGGAAGAGCTGCAAAAGAGTTTATATATATTGCAAATTTCACCGCCATTTCTTAAGCGTAAGTTACCTGACGAAACAGTGATTAGACAGCAAATTTTACAAGATCAGCGAGATTTATCTTGGGTGCATATTAATCAGCAAGGAAGTCATCTCACCTTTTCATCAATCCCTTCGCCTAAGCTAGATATTGAAAATGAAAAAAAAGAACAACCTAGCCACTTAATAGCTAAAAAGAGTGGTGTCATAACGCATTTTAATTTAACGAAAGGTGAACGCGTTGTAGAGGAGAATAAGGCCGTTTATAAGGGTGATTTGCTCGTCACCGGTATATTAAAACAAGGTGAGAAAGAAATCGTCTACGGGGCTGAAGGAGAGGTATTTGCGGACTACTGGATTGAGGCGTCGTTCTCGCTACCAAAAAAGATTGAATATGAGGTACCAGGTGAACGACACTATGAGTTGAAGTGGAAAAAGGACAAGAAAAAAAAGGACGGTGACTGGCAAACAGTAAAATTACCTAAATGGTTAGCCAAGTATGTTGACTTATCTGTCACACAGCAAGGTATAACAAGAGAACTTGTATTAGATGAGAAATCGGTTGAAAAGGTACTGTTGCCACTACTTCATCAAAAATATGTCAATGAATTGCCATCTAAAACAGTTATGAAACGGGAAAAACTTTTGCAGGTTGCTATTGATAATGATACAGTAAAAGGGAAAGTATTGTTTTTGGTAAATGAAAACATTGCAGTTAAACAAGCGATTTATCAAGGAGATTGAGCATGCTAGAACAACAACCAACCCAATTAAACGTGCAAGATCCTAACGAAGCGGTAATGCTTTTAGGTATATCAGATGTAAATATGAAATTGATTGAAACGGCTTTTAATGTGCAAATCATTACGCGTGGCGAAACAATTCATATTGTCGGTAATGAAAGCCAAAAAGACGATGCAACGAAATTATTAGAACAATTATTAAAAGTTATTCGTAAGGGAATCAATATCAATCAACGCGACGTTGCTACAGCAGTTGAAATGGCTAAAAACGGTACAATTGAGTATTTTGCAGAACTTTATGATGAAGTCATCGCCCGTAATACAAAAGGGAAGATGATTCGGGCCAAAACGATTGGTCAACGTGAATACATTCAAGCAATTAGACACCGTGATTTAACATTTTGTATCGGACCTGCAGGAACAGGGAAAACGTACTTAGCTGTAGTAATGGCTACACAAGCACTAAAGAACGGCAATGTGAAACGAATTATTTTAACACGTCCTGCAGTAGAAGCTGGAGAAAGTCTAGGTTTCTTGCCGGGCGATTTAAAAGAAAAAGTCGACCCGTATCTACGTCCTTTATATGATGCACTTCATGATATTTTGGGCGCTGAACAAACGACACGACTAATTGACCGAGGTACGATTGAAATTGCGCCACTAGCTTATATGCGTGGACGTACGTTAGATGATGCCTTTGTTATTTTAGACGAAGCTCAAAATACAACAAAAGCACAAATGAAGATGTTCTTAACACGTCTTGGCTTTGGATCGAAAATGGTTATTACAGGCGATAAAACCCAAATTGACCTACCAAAAGGTGCAATATCAGGGCTAACAAATGCTGAACAAACTTTACAGAATGTGAAGGATATCCATTTTCAAATTCTTGAACAAGCGGATGTGGTTCGTCATCCACTTGTAGCAAAAATTATACAAGCTTATGAAGAAGAGCAATAGTGAACTAAATGACGCAATACTCATTTTATGGGTGTTGCGTTTTATTTTTGTATAAATATTTTCGTGTCGATTTTGTGTTGGTATTATTAATTATTTATAAATTTATTATTATTTATAGCGAAATCCGTTATATTTTTTGTGAAAAAAATGTCAATTGTTGATATGATAGTCTATAGATAGGAGGTGGCTGTATGGATGCTTTTTTAAAAAAGCTAATGCAGTACTTTCGTTTTCCGGTATTACTTGCCGTCATATTAACTGTCACGGGCATTTTGCAATTTTCACTGATGCTCGGGAATGTGAGGGGCGAACATTTCGACTTAAAACTTTTTCAATTATCGCCGGATACGATACGTTCGATGAAGACAGTGGAGGACACCGTAAAAACCGAGGAAGATAGAGAGCAAGCAGCTAGTGCGGTTAAGCCTGTCTATCAATATTCTGAAGAGATTGCGAAAAATCGTGCATCAATGATTAAGTCCATTTTTGATTATGTTTTAGAAGTGAAGACTTCAATTGAAGAAGGAAAAACTAAAAAAGAAAAAGAAGCTGTTATGCAAGATCGTGTAGCAGAACTACGAGAAAAATTAAACGCTTTAAAAACAGATGGTCAAGGACTTCGGTTTACTGATCAAGAATTGACAGCATTACTTGAACAAGATAATGATTCTTTGCGAATAACGCGTGATGAGTTAACAGAACTTGTGAAGAAGCAGCTATCTGAACCTATTCGAACTGATCATGTAGCAGAAATAAAGGCGAAAATTGATAAAGAAATTAGAGAAAAACCTGAATTTCCAGAAGAAATTCGAGCAACACTCGTTTCAATTGGAAGGTTCTCTATAACAGAAACTGAAAAGGAAAATCCAGATTTAACAAAGGAACAAATTGAACAAGCAAAGGCTAGTGTTGATCCAACACGTATATTACAAGGTCAAATTATTGTACAAGAAGGACAAGTGATCGATCGTGATGTTTTCCGAGAATTAGAGTTAGCAGGGATGCTTGCTGATCATACATCAAGTAAGCCGATATTAGGATTATTCTTATTGATCACTTTACAGATGGCATTCTTTTTTGCTCTTTTCCGTAATTGGAAAACCGAAGAAAAAACAAAAGTCCGTGATTTAATCATTACAGTGACAATATATTTGCTATCTATTGTCGTGATGGAATTGCTGAGTCTCATCAAGAACGAATTCGAAGTAATGATAGGGTTTCTTTACCCTGTAGCGATGGCACCTATGCTTATTAGGTTACTAGTTAATGAGCGTATCGCAATCATCATTACGATTATGACAGGGGTTGCAGCAGGCGTCATTTTCCAAGAGGGTTACGCTACTGTAATTCAAATGGAAGTATCTTTATATATTATTTTCGGTGGGTTAAGTAGTTTATTTTTCAATAAAGGGATTGAAAAACGTTCGCGTATTTTACAAACAAGTATGGGTATTGCTTTAGTTAATGCAACTTTTATTGGATTTTATTTACTATTGACTCAATCTACATATGGTATGACCGAACTTGCGTATTATTTAGTCGCATCCATAGTTTCTGCCTTATTGTCAGGTGCACTTACATTAGGGATATTACCGTTTATCGAATCGGCATTCGGTATTCTGTCATCCTTTAGATTAATAGAGTTATCAAGCCCAAATCATCCATTATTAAAAAAGATTTTAGTAGAAACACCTGGTACTTATCATCACAGTGTGATGGTTGCAAACCTTGCTGATGCTGCCTGTGAAGCTATTGGAGCAGATGGCTTGCTTGCAAGAGTTGGTTGCTATTATCATGATATTGGAAAGACAAAAAGGCCGGGATTTTTCGTTGAAAATCAAATAGGGGCGATCAATCCTCATGATAGCCTGCCAGCAGAAACGAGTCGAGATATTATTATCGCGCATGCTGAAGATGGAGCTAAGATGTTAGAAGCTCATAAAATGCCAAAAGAAATTATAGACATTGCAAGACAACATCATGGGACAAGTCTTTTGAAATTCTTTTATTATAAAGAGAAGGAAAAAAATCCGGCTGTAATTGAATCTAATTATCGTTACCCTGGACCGAAGCCACAAACGAAAGAAGTTGCTATAATAAGTGTAGCGGACAGCGTAGAGGCTGCTGTTCGTTCGATGAAAGAACCAAATGCTGAGAAAATTCAAAAGCTGGTTCATGCCATTGCACAAGATAAATTACAGGATGGACAATTTGATGAATGCGATCTTTCCGTACGGGAATTAAAAAAGATTGAAGCAGTTTTTTGTGAAACGCTAAATGGTATCTTCCATTCACGTATCGAATATCCGAAGCCAAAATAAGCCTAGGAGGCAACTATATGAGTTTAAACATTGATTTTTTAGATGAAACATCCAAAGTAAAGGATTCTGATATCGAGCTAGTAGAAAAATTACTACAACACGCTGCGACAGTTGAAAATATTGAAGATGAAACAGAATTATCCGTGACGTTTGTAACAAATGAAGCAATTCATGAAATTAACCGACAATATCGCCAAAAAGATGCGCCAACAGATGTCATTTCATTTGCCCTTGAAGAAATGGGAGAAGGCGAAGTGGAAATTATTGCTGAAGGTATGCCGCGTATTTTAGGTGATATTATTATTTCAATCGATCGTACAAAAGAACAAGCGGATGAATACGGACATTCATTTGAACGAGAATTAGGATTTTTAGCTGTACATGGCTTTTTACATTTGCTTGGCTATGACCATATAGTGCCTGAAGATGAAAAAGTAATGTTCGGCAAACAAGATGAAATTCTTGAATCATACGGCCTAAGCCGTGATGCTAATGAACGTCAGTAAATTTTTAAAATCATTTCAATATGCGTTTCAAGGGATATTATATGCATTTAGAGAACAGAACTTCCGTTTCCATTTGTTAGCGGCAGTTGTTGTTATTAGCGCGGGTTTGCTAACTGGATTATCGCTAATGGAATGGTTAGTGATTATTATTGTCATTGCTATTATGCTGACCCTTGAAATGATTAATACGGCAATTGAGAGAGTAGTGGATCTTACTACAACAGAAATACACCCTCTTGCCAAACAGTCAAAAGATCTGGCTGCAGGTGCCGTACTTGTATTTGCTTGTGCAAGTGCTATAATCGGGATACTCATCTTTTTGCCTAAGTGGATGAATTAATTAATTTACATGAGGTGATTCTAATGGACAAACATCAATTAATGGAAGAGTCAAAACTAGGACGCGAAAATGCCCATGTCCCTTATTCAAAATTTAAAGTCGGTGCATCTCTACTAACAAAAGACGGTAAAGTTTACCGTGGATGCAATATTGAAAATGCGAGTTACAGTATGACGAACTGTGCAGAGCGTACTGCCATTTTCAAGGCTGTTTCAGAAGGCGAAAAAGAATTTACTGCGCTAGCTGTTGTTGCAGATACAGAAGGGCCATGCTCACCATGTGGAGCATGTCGCCAAGTTATTGCTGAATTTTGCGCACCAGATATGCCAGTTTACTTAACAAATTTAAAAGGCGATGTTCAAGAGACAACAGTTCGTGAACTTTTACCAGGTGCCTTTACACCGGAGGATTTAAGGAATGCAGGAAAATAATCAATTCAAATCAGGCTTTATTTCAATTATTGGTAGACCAAACGTAGGTAAATCAACGTTTCTAAACCGTGTTATCGGTCAGAAAATCGCCATTATGAGTGATAAACCACAAACAACACGAAACAAAGTACAAGGTGTTTTAACACAAGATAATAGCCAAATGGTTTTCATCGATACACCAGGAATTCATAAACCAAAACATAAATTGGGAGAATTCATGTTAAAAGTGTCTAAAAACACTTTGCGAGAAGTTGATGTCATTATGTTCATGGTTAACGCAACTCAAAAGTTAGGCAAAGGGGATCAGTTCATTTTAGAAATGCTTGAAGGCAATAAGACACCTGTCTTCTTAGTAATCAATAAAATTGACCAAGTGCACCCTGATAACTTATTGCACACAATTGAAGATTATAAAGCTGAATATGATTTTGCTGAGATTATTCCAATTTCTGCTCTTGATGGTAATAATGTTGATCGTTTGCTTGAAACTATCGAAAATTATTTACCTGAAGGCCCTCAATATTACCCAGCTGACCAAGTAACAGACCATCCTGAGCGCTTCATTATTTCAGAGTTAGTACGTGAAAAAGTGTTGCACTTAACACGTGAAGAGATTCCACATTCAATTGCAGTACAAGTGGACAAAATTGCAAAAGATGAAGATAAAGATATGATTCGTGTAATGGCTACAATTATTGTAGAACGTGATTCACAAAAAGGGATTGTCATCGGTAAACGAGGTGCCCTATTGAAAGAAGTTGGAATCCGCGCACGTAAAGACATTGAGATGCTTTTAGGCAGTAAAGTATACTTAGAACTTTGGGTCAAAGTACAAAAAGACTGGCGTAACAAATCTTCTCAATTACGTGACTTTGGTTTCAGAGAAGACGAATATTAAGTTAGGGATGTGAAGACAATTGCTGAATAAATGGGAAGGCATTGTCTTAAAAACACAACCATATGGCGAGACCAATAAAATAGTCACGTTTATGACGCGAGAAGCTGGAAAGGTAACGGCGATGGCTCGCGGTGCGAAAAAACCATCTAGTCGTTTAGCTTCAGTTACGCAACCATTCACATATGGTTCCTTTTTAATTCAACAAGGACGTGGTATGGGCACTGTGCAACAAGGCGAACCTCTTGAGTCGATGCGTCATATTCGTGAAGATATTGTAGCAACCGCTTATGCAAGTTATGCAGTTGAACTTGTCGATCGTTTAATTGAATCAGAAAAAGCGGAGCCTTATGCTTTTGAAGTGTTAGTGCAAGCATTACGTGCCATTGAAGAAGGTTACGACCCTGAAGCTATCGCATTGTTTGTTGAATGGAAAATGCTTCCTTTTACTGGTGTACAACCAATATTGCATGAATGTGCAAGTTGTAGTGCTGTTGATGGAGAATTTGCTTTTTCTTTTACGCAAGGGGGCTTCCTTTGTCATCGATGCTTCCACCAAGATCCGTATATAATACGCCTAACACCAACTCAGTTAAAGCTTATCAGAATGTTTTATAGTGTACCTATTGAAAAAATAGGGAAGCTGACGCTTAAGAAAGAAACAAAAAAGTTTATAAAAAAAATTAGTACAACGATTTATGAAGAACAAACGGGCATGCGTTTAAAGTCAAAATCATTTATTGAGCAGCTTGAAAGAGCACCTCAATTATTCGGAGCTAATTTCGAATCTAAAAAAGAAGCAACCGAAGAAACAGAAAACCCACAAGCTGACGAAGATTAGTCAGTTTGTGGGTTTTTGTTTTACTTAAATAATAATAATTTTGTTCCCTGTTTTATTACGAGATGAAAATATTCATACTAGTAATATGATAACTAAGCTAAAGTCTTACTTTGAAAAGAAAACTCGACTCAATCGAGAGACTGATTAGTAAGAAGGTTTTTCTTCTGTAGAAGTAATTATATTAGAAGGTGTTTTGAAACCTATTATTATAGCAGAAAGCAATGGTTGCCCGACTTGTTTTAAAGAAGTGATATTATCATTTATACCCCAATGATAGATAATTCCCATAATTCCTTGAATTAAAGTAGTATATACTTCGTCTAGAGAATAACCATTCTTAATTTCATTGTTGGAGAATGCTTTTTCAATATATGTTCTTATTATTTTAAATAACGGTCGATTTGCATTAATGAAGAAAGTATGTTCATTTGATTCAATCGCTGAACTGTATATAACTCTCATTAATTCTTTTCCCATGTCTTTATCTAAAAAATCTAATACCTCAAGAGAAAAATATTCAATTTTTGTTAATTCTAAAAGATCATTTTGAATATTTTTTGATATTTCAGTATAATATTCATCCGCTTTTGAAAATTGATATAAAAAAATAGAAGCTTTAGAAGGGAAATGTTGATAAAAAGAACCTTTTGAAGTTTCGCTTGCTAGAATAATTTCATCAACAGTTACTTTATTGTATCCTCTTTTTTTAAATAATTCTAATGCAGTGGTTAAAATTTTTTCTCTTGTTATTACTCCTCTAAGTTGTTTATTCTCTTTTTTATTCATTTTTTCTCTCCCATTCGCGATTGACTATAGAAATTCTGTGTATTAATATTAGACCACAGTCTAGTATTTTATTCCAATAAATTGAACTAGATATAATTATTACTATAAAAGGAGGGTGAATGATGGGAACAATAGTTTCATTAGAGGAGATACGTCATATTTTAAAGAGCGATATGAGAATTCTTGTAGGTGGATTTGGTATTTCTGGAACACCATTAAGTGTGTTAGATCAAGTATTGCATACTGACATTGAGAACTTAGAAATAGTTAGTAATAATCTTGGGGATAGTGGTATGGGACTTCATAAGGTTTTTATGGAAGGAAAAATTAAAAAAGCGATTGGCTCTTTCTTTACTATAAATAAAGAAGCTGTGATGGCTTGGTCTAAAGGAGAACTAGAAATAGAACTTTTACCACAGGGAACCTTAGCAGAGGCAATTCGTTGTGGTGGTGCAGGAATTGGTGGTTTTTATACAAAGACAGCAGTTGGTACAGCACTAACAAAAGATAAAGAAATTCGTGAAATAGATGGGCAACGTTATGTATTTGAAAAGGGCATTAGAGGAGATGTAGCTCTCATAAAAGCAGCTAAAGCCGATAGACTTGGAAATTTGGTATATCATACAACTGCACGTAATTTTAATCCAGTGATGGCAACTGCAGCCGATTTTGTCATTGCAGAGGTAGATGAAATTGTAGAAGTAGGTGAGTTAGACCCTGAGCATATCGTTACACCACATATCTATGTTGATTATGTTGTTCAAAGTACTTACATAAAAGAAGGGAGTGAGTACGTTGAAGTTAAATAAACGAGAAATTATTGCAAAACGCATAGCTCAAGAGCTTGAAGCAGGTGATGTAGTAAACCTCGGAGTAGGTATTCCGACTTTAGTCTCCTCATTTTTAGAAGGAAAGAAAGTATATCTACAATCAGAAAATGGGCTTATTGGAATGGGACCCCCTCCTGAAGAGAATGCCGTAGATATTGATCTAATCGATGCCGGTAAGACACCAGTATCTATTACGAAAGGCGCCTCATTTTTTGATAGTGCAGATTCATTTGGAATGATTAGAGGTGGGCATTTAAATGTCGCAATATTAGGAATATTACAAATAGATAAAAGTGGTGAAATTGCTAACTGGGCAGTTCCTAACCAACCAATTTTGGGTGTTGGAGGAGCTATGGATTTGGTTGCAGGTGCTAAGAAGGTAATAGTTGCATCAACTTTATTTGCAAAAGACGGCTCTTCAAAATTAGTAGATCAACTTACTTATGAATCTAGCGGTGAAAGAAAAGTAGATTTGTTTGTTTCGGAGTATGCAACATTTATGTTTACTTCGGAAGGTGTAAAAGTTGTTGATTTATACGGAGACTTAACTATTGAGGCGTTAATTGAAAAGGTTGGATTACCATTATTATATGAAGTCGAGATAGCTAAATAGGAGGTGTTTACATGTGGAGTTTAATCACTATTATTGTTTCACTGATATTATTAATTATTTTAGCACTTCGAGGCTTTAGTATCATTATTATAGCTCCAGTGGTAAGTCTGTTTGTGATGGTATGCAATCAAATGCCTATTTTGGAAACCTACCAAACTGAATATATGGGTGGTTTTGTTAATTATGTTAAGAACTATTACCTTATTTTCTTGTTCGCCGCTATGTTTGGCAAGCTAATGGATGATAGTGGAGCAGCACGAAAAATTGCTGAGGCTTTACTTCGTATTTTAGGTAAAAATAGCAAAATGAAAGTTTTGGTTTCAATTATGCTAATCTGTGCTTTTTTAACATACGGTGGAATTAGCTTATTTGTTGTCATTTTTGCTGTGTTACCAATCGCTAAACCTTTATTTAAAGAACTTGAGATTCCTTGGCATCTATTTATACCAGCATTCTTTACTGGAATTGGCACTTTTACAATGACAATGTTGCCAGGAACACCGTCTATTCAAAATATCATTCCTACAAAATATTTAGGTACTACAGTTACATCTGGGGCCGCTATAGGTTTAGTAGCAACTGTATTTGTTATTGCCATTAACCTATGGTACATGAAATTTGTTTTAAAAAGATCTGAGAAACGACAAGAAACATATTTGAATATGAAAAACCCTGATCATAGCGAAGAACAAATTGTAGATATATATGTCGATAAAAAATTACCAAGTATTATACTAAGTGTTTTACCTCCAATTCTTCTGTTGTTCTTATTAAATATTATAAAGCTTGAAATTGTATATACATTAATGATTGCTGTAGTAACTTCTGTTGTTCTATTTTGGAAGTACATCGAAGTGAAACGAGATACTCTAAATCTTGGGGCAACATCAGCTGTACTACCGATAATTAACACTAGTGCAGATGTCGGTTATGGTGCAGTTATAGCTGCAACAACAGGCTTTGCTTTCTTCACGGATGCCATGACTAATATTCCGGGTAGTCCATTGATTTCATTATTCATAGCTACTACAGCATTAGCGGGTATAACAGGTTCATCTTCTGGTGGTTTAGCGATAGCAATGGAAGCGCTATCAAAGGTTTATCTAGATATGGGCGTTAACCCTGATGCAATACACCGAATTGCAGCGATAGCGTCTGGTGGTTTAGATTCATTACCACATAATGGTGCAGTTATTACAATTTTAGTTGTTTCTAAATTAACCCATAAAGATGCATATAAGCATATATTTGCAACTTCGGTCATTGCGCCACTTTTGGCAAGTATTCCGGCTTTGATTGTAGCAATCTTATTCTATTAAAAAGGAGTGTGTTTCATATGATTAAAACAGTAGGGATAATAGGTGCAGGAACGATGGGATTTGGTATTGCTTTTCAATTTGCTATCAATGGTACGAAAGTTATTTTAAATGATTTGTCTGAAGAGATATTGCAAGTTACTATGAATAAATTTGACACGTATTTGGATATTTTTCGCAGACAAGGTTTCGACATTACATTGACAAATGAAGAAGTATATAAAAATGTTCAACTAACTACTAGCTTAATGGATTTAAAAGATTGTCATTTAATCATCGAAACGGCTAGTGAGAATTTGGAAGTAAAACAAGCTATTTTTAAAGAACTAGATAATATTTGCTCAGAAAATACAATATTAGCATCTAATACATCAAGTTTACGATTATCAGATATTGTCGTTCATGTTGAAAAACATAGAAGCAAAGTGTTGTTAACACATTTCTTCAATCCCGCTCATATAGTACCACTTGTAGAGATGTTAAAAAATAATGAAACAGATGAAAAAGTATATACAGATGTTAAAACATTTTTAGAAAGTCAAAATAAAGTGACGATTGAAGTGAAACGAGAAGTTGCAGGTTTAGTGGCAAACCGTATTCAAGTCGCATTAGCAAGAGAAGCTTTAGCATTATTAGAAGATGGAGTAGTTAGTAAAGAGGATTTAGAGACAGCCTTATTTGCTGGTCTAGGTTTCCGTTTTTCATCAAGTGGGTTATTAAAAATTATCGATTTTGGTGGACTAGATATTTGGAATATAGTGTTAGATCAATTACAACCGAAAGTCGAATCTTCTGTACGAGATTTTTGTGTCATTAAAGATCGTGTACAAGCTGGGAATATTGGTGTGAAGTCAGGAAAGGGTTTCTTTGAGTATCCTGGAAAAGGTGTCGATAGGTATGTAGTAGAGCGCGATGAATCTTTAGTACGCCATTTGTTAAATACAAACCCTCATTTGGGTATTAAATCATTGGAGGTAAAATAATGAGAAATATTATTATTACTGGAGCTGCAGGTGGACTTGGACAAGCGATGGTGAAAAAATTTGTTGACCAAGGAGATTTTGTATTTGCAGCAGATCTCCATTTAGATAGAGTATTAGAATTACAAAATCAATATAGTAATCAAGTGAAAGCGATAGTACTTGATGTGACAAATGAAGATTCAGTTCGTGAAGCATTACAGCAAGTCGCTTCTAGAGGGAATGTAGATGTTCTGGTAAATAATGCAGGATTACAATATCGTGAAAAAATTGAAAACTTCCCAACAGAACAGTGGGATTTATTAATTAATGTCATGCTTACTGGGTCTTTTCTTATGACTAAGCATGCTATTCCTTATATGAAAGAGCAACAGTATGGACGTATAGTGAATATTTCCTCTGTACATGGAGAAATGGCTACACCTGAAAAAGTCGCTTATGTTGCAGCAAAACACGGTGTAATTGGTCTGACAAGAGTAACTGCATTAGAAGGTGCTGAATTTGGTATTACAGCCAACGCTGTTTTACCTGGACCAGTAAAAACGCCATTGCTAGTAAAACAAATACAAGATTTAGAAGGTAAAGGGATGACTGAAGCTGAAGCATTAGCTGAAATTATGTATCCAAAGCAAGCGATGAAACGATTCATAAGCACAGAAGAAATTGCCGATGGTGTTTACTTCTTATCATCAAATGAAGCTTCAGGTATTACAGGGGAAAATTTAAATATTTCTGGTGGTATGTAAATTTAAATCATTATGGGGAGTGATGAAAATGGAAGCATATATTTTAAACGGTTCTAGAACAGCATTTGGAACATTTGGCGGCTCATTTAAAAATACTAGTGATATAGACTTAGCGGTAGCAACAGTTAAAGAAACGATAAAACGTAGTGGAGTAGAGGTAGAATCTATCGACGAAATTATTTTTGGGAATATTATTCATACAACGAGTAATTCCGCATATTTAGCAAGACATATTGGGTTAAAGAGCGGGATGACAGAGTATTCAACAGCATTGACAGTTAATCGTCTATGTGGTTCTGGTCTACAGGCAATAGTTTCTGCTGCGAAAAATATTATTTTAGGTGAAACCGATGCAGCTATTGCAGGGGGGACTGAAAATATGAGTTTAGCACCTCATGTATTACGGGGCACTCGTTTTGGTTCTCCTAATAAAGCACCTGAAATTGACGACATGCTTTGGGAGACATTATATGATCAATATGCAGGTTGTGGCATGGGAATGACGGCTGAAAATCTAGCGGATAAGTATGGAATTACTAGAGAAGAACAAGATGCTTTCTCTATGAACTCACACAAAAAGGCATCTATCGCTCGTGAAAGTGGCCGCTTTGCAGAAGAAATTGTTCCAGTTGTGCTAAAAGGAAAAAAAGGCAAAGAAATTATTATTAATCAAGATGAGCATATTCGTACTGACATTTCTGCTGAAAGATTAGGAAAACTTAATCCAGCCTTCAAAGAAACTGGAACCGTGACAGCAGGAAATGCCAGTGGTATTAATGATGGTGCTGCTTCTGTTTTAGTTGTATCAAGTGATTACTTAGAAAAGAATAAATTACAACCATTAGCGAAAATTGTTTCTTGGGGGATAGCTGGTGTAGATCCTAAATATATGGGAATTGGGCCAGTACCAGCGATTCGAAAAGCATTACAAAAAGCAAAGTTAGAAATTAATCAAATTGACTTGTTTGAATTGAATGAAGCATTTGCAGCGCAGTCTTTAGCAGTCGTGAAAGAACTTGAAATCGATGAAGAAAAGGTGAACGTCAATGGTGGTGCTGTAGCACTAGGCCATCCAGTTGGAGCTAGTGGAGCGCGCATTAGTTATTCGTTAGCAGTTGAAATGAATAAAAGAAATGTTCGATATGGTGTTGCGAGTTTATGTATTGGTGGTGGGCAAGGCATTGCAATTATATTGGAAAATCCAAACTATTAATTATGGGGGTTAGTTTATGAATGCTATTTCACGTATAGAAAAGTCTACTCTTAGAAAAACGATGACTCGAATTTTGCCTTTCATATTGATTTTATACACAATTGCTTATTTAGATAGAGTTAACTTAGGTTTTGCAGCTTTAGAAATGAATGCTGACTTAGCTTTAAGTGCTGAAGTATTCGGATTGCTGTCAGGTATCTTTTTTATAGGATATTTCTTCTTTGAAGTTCCAAGTAATATGATTATGCATAAAGTTGGTGCGAAAGTTTGGATTGCTCGAATTATGATTTCCTGGGGGATTTTAGTAATATTAACTGGTTTTGCTCAGAGTGCTACGCATTTATATATTTTAAGATTCCTATTGGGGGTCGCAGAAGCTGGATTCTTCCCAGGTATTATTTTATACCTGACTTATTGGTTCCGCTCTAGAGAACGCGGTAAAGCAACAGCTGTCTTATTATTAGCATTACCGATTGGTGGTTTAATAGGAGCGCCACTTTCGGCTTGGATTATTGATAATGTTGTTTGGTTTAATCTCCAAGGTTGGCGTTGGATGTTTATTCTTGAGGGGATTCCAGCAATTATTTTAGGTGTGATAGTTGTCTTTTATTTAGTAAATCGACCTAAAGAGGCGAAGTGGTTAACTACCGAGGAGAAGGATTGGCTTGAGGGTGAGTTGAAAGAGGAACGAAGAGCAAGTGAAAAGGTCAACAAAGTATCTAAGAAAGAGATGCTTAAGGACTCTAAAGTTTGGAAGTTAGCATTTTTTTATTTTGCTGGTTATACAGGCATCTATGGTTTGTCTTTCTGGATTCCAACAATAATAAAAAACCTATCAGTTGTAGATACATCTAACATGCAAATCGGTTGGCTTGCAATGATTCCTTCATTAGTAGGAATTCCGGCAATTATTTTTACAGGTTGGAATACGGATCGAACTGATACTTATAAATCACATCTTATCGTATGTTTAATAATTGCAATTTTAGGATTCATAGGATGTGGTTTTGTAACAACACCTTTATCAATGGTTGCTATGCTTACTATTACATCTGCTGGGCTTTATGGATTTACTGGATGTTTCTTTGCTTATATGACATTCTTTTTCACTGAATCAACAGCACCTGTTGGTATTGCACTTGTAAACTCATTTGCGGCTTTAGGTGGCTTCGTTGGCCCAATGATTCTAGGATCTTTAACGTTAACTTCAGGAATGCTTCTCATTGCATTTTTACTTTTTGCAGGCTTATTAACTTTACTTTCTTTAAAACAAGTAAGAGATAATTCAGTTGTTGAAATTGGAGCATTAGAGATAGATTAGAGAATTAGAAAAGACTACTAAAATTAATCTATAAGGGCTGTAGAGCGGGTTTGAATTGCTCCCTATTTAATAACTTTATCCCTATTTTGGGATTAATCAATTTGGTTCTATTAATGGAAGAAACAATATTTCAACTACAAATTACAGAAGTATATATGGTTTGCTTTTTATTATGTAGAAAATTTTATTATTCAATGTTAAATTGCTGACGAGGAACATTTATAAGGGGTATAAAAAGAGCCGTGATAGAATATCCCATCACGACTCTTTTTGGTTTGATAATGTTACTGTTTATTAAGTTCAGTTTAGCTTAGCTGTTAGAACTCAAGATGTTTAGCAATATAAGCTTTAACATCTGCAATCGGCATACGAACTTGTTCCATTGAGTCGCGGTGACGTACTGTTACTTGGCCGTCTTCTACTGAGTCAAAATCGTATGTGATACAGAATGGTGTACCAATTTCATCTTGGCGACGGTAGCGTTTACCGATTGATTGAGATTCGTCATAATCCACTGGGAATTCTTTACGAAGATCAGCCCAAACGTCATTCGCTTGCTCTGCTAATTTTTTTGAAAGTGGTAATACAGCTGCTTTGAAAGGTGCTAAAGCAGGGTGGAAGCGAAGAACTGTACGTTTGTCGTCGTTCTCTAATTCTTCCTCGTCATATGCATCACATAAGAATGCTAGAGTTACACGGTCTGCTCCTAATGATGGTTCGATGCAATATGGTACATAGCGTTCATTTGTAACTGGATCGATATAAGTGAAATCTTCACCTGAATGTTCCATATGACGTTTTAAATCGAAGTCTGTACGAGACGCTACGCCCCAAAGTTCGCCCCAACCGAATGGGAATTGGAATTCGATATCTGTTGTAGCATTTGAGTAGTGAGAAAGTTCATCGTCCGCGTGATCACGTAGGCGCATACTGCTTTCAGACATACTTAAATTTAATAACCAGTTTTTACAGAAGTCTTTCCAGTAAGCATGCCACTCTAATTCAGTACCTGGTTTACAGAAGAATTCAAGTTCCATTTGTTCGAATTCACGTGTACGGAAAGTGAAGTTTCCTGGAGTGATTTCGTTACGGAAAGATTTACCAACCTGTGCGATACCGAATGGTGTACGTTTACGCATTGAACGTTGAACGTTTTTGAAATTCACGAAAATACCTTGTGCTGTTTCAGGACGTAGGAAAATTTCATTTGTTGAAGATTCCGTTACGCCTTGGAAAGTTTTGAACATTAAGTTGAATTGGCGGATTTCTGTGAAATCTTGTTCGCCGCAATCTGGGCATTTTACGTCATATTCACTCATAACTTCAGCCATTTTATCTAATGGTAAACCATCTACGATAATTTCTTGACCTTGTGCTAATGCTGCATCTTCGATTAATTTATCTGCACGATGGCGTGATTTACATTTTTTACAGTCAACCATAGGGTCATTGAAGTTACCGACGTGACCAGATGCTACCCAAGTTTTTGGATTCATTAGAATAGCTGCATCAAGACCAACATTATATTGTGATTCTTGAACGAACTTTTTCCACCATGCTTTTTTTACGTTGTTTTTTAGTTCTACACCAAGTGGGCCGTAATCCCAAGTGTTTGCTAAACCTCCGTAGATTTCAGATCCTGGGAATACGAATCCACGATGTTTTGCTAAGCTAACGATATTTTCCATTGATTTTGCCATGAAAATCCCTCCAAAAAGTAATTGAAAATAAGAAAGCACCCGTCTCCGGGCACTAATGCCCGGGGACGAGTGCGTAATGACCCGCGGTTCCACCCCGATTGACTAAGAACAAACTTAGTCCTCTTTGAAAAAAATAGCTCCCGGTTGCCGTTTCTCATTTCCTGTAGGCTTTCACTTTCCCCACTCGCTATGTTTTGAAATGATACTTATTTTCCGTTCATCGCCTATATGATTTGAACACATTGTAACACGCGTTTCTTTTCTTAGCAATATACAGTGAAATAGTATATAATTATTAAGTATTGAGTATAACACTTTTTGAGGCGGTGAGTCCAATAGAACTCAACAAACGTCAGGAAGAGATCTTAGAAATTGTTAAAGGAAATGGCCCTATAACGGGGGAACAAATTGCTGAGCGTCTTTCACTGACTAGAGCAACACTAAGACCAGATCTAGCCATACTTACAATGGCAGGTTATTTAGATGCTAGACCACGTGTGGGTTATTTTTATTCTGGTAAAAAGACAGGTCAAGCTGTTATAGATAGCATGATGAATATGAAAGTGAAAGATTTTCAATCAATTCCGGTTGTGGTATCTGAGAATATATCAGTATATGATGCCATCTGTCAGATGTTTCTAGAAGACGTTGGAACTCTTTTTGTTGTAGACAAAAACGCATACTTGACAGGTGTCCTATCAAGGAAAGATTTGCTTCGCACAAGTATTGGAAATCAGGACTTAAATCACATCCCAGTGCATATTATAATGACTAGAATGCCTAATATTGCATTCTGTATGAAGACAGACGGATTGATTCAAGCAGCCCAAAAGCTTATTGAAAGACAAATTGATGCGCTACCTGTCGTCCTTGAACATCCTGATGGCTACGAAGTCATAGGTCGGCTAACAAAAACAAATATTACGCGGGCATTTTTATCGCTTGCGGATAACCATGATTTGTGAGGTGATGCATTCAATGAATAAATTAGCCGTATTTATCGTTTCTGATTCAGTTGGAGAGACAGGAGAACTTGTCACGAAAGCTGCAATCAGTCAGTTTAGACCAGGAATGCAAGATACATTTTTGAAGCGTTTCCCTCATGTGGAGAGTTTGGAACAGTTAAATGAGATCGTTCATTTAGCTACTGAACAAGGTGCTATAATCGTCTATACACTAGTAAAAGAAGAAATGCGTTCTTATATACAACACTTAAGTGATAACATGATTGTTCCAGCTATTGATTTGATGGGACCACTAATGGGGAAATTGGAAGAAACTTTAAAAATAGAGCCTGTAGAAGAGCCTGGGTTAGTAAGAAAATTAGATGATGATTATTTTAAAAAGATTGAAGCAATTGAATTTGCAGTTAAATACGATGATGGTCGCGACCCTAGAGGCTTATTACTAGCAGATATAGTGTTAGTAGGAGTTTCACGTACTTCAAAAACACCATTATCGCAATATTTAGCGCATAAGCGTTATAAGGTTGCAAACGTACCACTTGTTCCCGAGGTGGAACCACCAGAAGAATTATTTTTAGTGGATTCTCAAAAATGCTTTGGGCTTGTAATTTCACCTGAAAAGTTGAATAATATAAGAAAAGAGCGTTTGATTGCACTTGGATTAAACGACGGTGCGAATTACGCGAAACTTGATCGAATCAATGAAGAAATTGTACATTTCCGAAAAGTTGTCGATCGCATCGGTTGTCATGTCATTGATGTGACGAATCGTGCAGTGGAAGAAACTGCAAATGATATACTGCATCGTATTCAATTATCAAAACAATGAGATAAGTATGCTAACCGCCCCGTTCCTGGGGAGGTTTTTTTGTGTGTTTTATAAAAAAGTGATAGATTTTTCAGACAAAATGTTTTATAATAAAAAATTGTGGTAAAAATGTATATAAGCATTTTTACCTTTCCATAATAAAATATAAATTTTTATGTCGAAATATGCAGGACTTTTAAATGATTATCTCGAATTCAGTTATTAGCAAGTAAAGATGGTGATGGAATGGCTCAAAGAATACCTGAAGAAATTATTGAACAAATTCGTTCTCAGGCAGATATAGTTGATGTCATCAATGATTATGTGCAATTGACGAAGCGAGGCAGAAACTGGTTTGGTTTATGTCCGTTTCATGGTGAATCGACACCTTCTTTTTCTGTATCTACAGATAAACAAATATTCCATTGCTTTGGTTGCGGAGCTGGAGGGAACGCTATTACATTCTTGATGGATATCGATCATATTCCATTCCAAGAGGCGGTTGCTAAGTTAGGTGATCGTGTGGGCGTTCATGTAGAGGTATCAACTTCTGAAGAACAAACGCACCCTATTTCTAAAGAAGAAGGGCGGATGAAAGAAGCTCATGCTTTTGCGGCTGAGTATTATCAGCACCTCCTCCTTAATACGGAGGAAGGAGAAAAAGCTCTTATATATTTGCAACAAAGAGGATTTACGAAGGAACTTATCGAATCTTATGGCATTGGCTGGTCCTTACCCCATTGGGATTCACTGACTCAACTGTTAAAACGAAAAGGTTTCGAATTAGCAGAAATGGAACAATGTGGACTCATTATTCAAAAGGAAGATGGCTCTGGATGGTTTGACCGCTTTCGGGAAAGAATAATGTTTCCAATCAAAGATGAAGGTGGGAGAATAATTGCTTTCTCAGGTCGGATAATTGACAATACTGGAGAAGACGCTAAGTATTTGAATAGTCCAGAATCACCAATTTTCCATAAAGGGCAAGTCCTCTATAATTTGGATCAAGCTCGACCGGTTATTCGTAAAGAGAGAAAGATTGTATTATTTGAAGGTTTTATGGATGTTCTGTCAGGTAAAAAGGCAAATGTTCATAATTCTGTTGCTACAATGGGAACAGCACTTACGATGCAACATTTGAACAAGATAAAACGTCTAGCTGAACGTATCATTGTTTGTTATGACGGAGATAAAGCCGGCTGGGAGGCTGCAAAGCGAGCTGCGGAAATGTTACACGCAGAAAAGATGAAAGTAGATGTTGCAGTACTCCCAACAGGACTTGATCCGGATGACTATATAAAGCAGTTTGGAGAAGAATCTTTTAAAGCTAAGATTATTGAAGAACCACTCAGTTATATAGCATTTATGCTGATGTTTGCACGCAGAAACAAAAACTTCCAATTTAATAATGATATATTGCAGTATGTGGATGAAGCCTTGAACTATTTAGTTGGAGGAATATCACCAATCGAGAAGGAATTATATATAAAGCAAATATCAACAGAAACAAGTATTTCAGAAGACACGCTAAATATGCAACTGCGCCAAAAGGAAGGACAGCTTGCTCAAAACTCAAAAAGTCAAGAGCAACAACAGTCTCCTGCGCCGCAAATGAGGCTCCCTAAAAAGAAGATCACAGCGATAGATCGTGCTGAAAGATTACTTCTAGCACACATGTTACATAACATTGACGTTGTTGATCGTGTACGTTTAGCGGAGCAAGAACCATTTGTTAGAGATGACTATTTAGCGGTCTATGTACATCTCATAGGTTTCTATGAAAACCACCAGAAAGCAGATTATCAGCGATTCGCTGAAGTTCTAGAAGATAGTGAATTACGAAAAATTGCAATGGAAGCAGCTTTAGCAGATCGTGATCCTGAGCATCTCGAAGAAGAGATCTCGGATTGCTTGAAACAAGTTCAAAAGTATAAAATTGAGCAGCAAATTCAAGATAAGAATCACGCATTAAAAGAAGCGGAGAAAATGCATGATTTCGGAAGTGCATTAAAGCTTTCACAAGAAGTAATTGATTTAAGAAAATCGTTATCGGCAATGTGATGCGGATTCGGTTGTTGAAGGAGGAAACACCTATGGCAGACAAGTCTAAAAATATTAAACCAGTAGTTGAACATGAACACACTCTAGAAGAAGCAAAAAAACTTTTAGTAGATTCAGGTAAAAAGAATGGTGAATTAACTTACCTAGAGATTGCAGATAAACTACAATCCTACGAAATGGAAGCAGACCAAGTAGAAGAATTTATCGAGCAATTAGAATCGAAAGGTATTGAGCTTGGTGGAAAAGACGGTGATGAGGAAAATCTTGATCGTCTATTAAAAGGTAGTGCAGCTGAAGAGACGTTTGACTTAAATGATTTAAGCGTACCTCCAGGTGTTAAAATTAATGACCCTGTAAGAATGTACCTAAAAGAAATTGGTCGCGTAGATTTATTAAGTGCAAAAGAAGAAATTGCACTTGCTGAACGCATCGAGCAAGGTGATGACGAAGCGCGTAAGAGATTAGCAGAAGCCAACTTACGACTTGTAGTAAGTATCGCGAAACGTTATGTTGGTCGTGGTATGCTATTCCTTGATTTAATCCAAGAAGGTAATATGGGGCTTATTAAAGCAGTTGAAAAATTTGACTATCGCAAAGGATTCAAATTTAGTACGTATGCAACTTGGTGGATTCGCCAAGCCATTACACGTGCGATTGCTGACCAAGCGAGAACAATCCGTATTCCTGTACACATGGTTGAAACAATTAATAAACTAATCCGTGTACAACGTCAACTTTTACAAGATTTAGGTCGTGAACCATCTCCTGAAGAAATCGGAGAAGAAATGGACTTAACTCCTGAAAAAGTTCGTGAAATCTTAAAAATAGCACAAGAGCCAGTTTCTCTAGAAACGCCAATTGGTGAAGAAGATGATTCACACTTAGGAGACTTTATCGAAGACTCAGAAGCACAATCACCATCTGATCATGCAGCGTATGAGCTACTAAAAGAACAATTAGAAGATGTACTTGATACATTAACTGATCGTGAAGAAAATGTGTTACGTTTGCGTTTTGGTTTAGATGACGGACGTACGCGTACACTGGAAGAAGTAGGGAAAGTATTTGGCGTTACACGTGAGCGTATTCGTCAAATCGAGGCGAAAGCACTAAGAAAATTGCGCCATCCATCTCGTAGCAAACGTTTAAAAGACTTTTTAGAATAGTCCTTAAGGCACTCCTTTACAGGGGTGCCTTTTTTATATAAATAAGGTAAAATTATGGATGAAATTGGTTTTTTAGTTGGGGGACTACTAGATGAAGAATCAACGAAAAGAAACAATCCTAAATGAAATCTTATTTTGGAAGGAAAACAACTTATTACCAGCGCATTATTGTGATTTTTTATCCACTTTATATGCAGAAGGGGAGGAGTTAGCTACTACCGAACTCGAAATTAGCTCGAAAAATGCTATTCTTTCAAAAGAGCGCTCAAAAAAATTATGGATAATGGCATTATTAGGTGTGAGTACAATCTCCCTACTCGTATTTTTATTTTTAATAAGCGTGAAATTTGTCGTTTTTCCTATTATTATCGTATCTATTACAATCATTAGTTTACTATTCTACGTCTTTAAGTTTGCAACGCAAAAAGATATTTTAACCACACTTGCATATACTGCGGCTGCCCTTCTATTACTCGGAATCTCAGTCAGAGTTATTGAAGTCTATTTACCTGATAGTCCACTAGCGATGCATATTGTAATTATAGCGAATTGTTTTTTATGGCTAGTTTCGGGTATATGGATGAAACTAATCTACTTTATGATTTCAGGAGCAGGTGGATTATTAATTATTTTCACATACATACTTTTCTTCTAATATTTTCATATTTTCTCGTTAAATGCGTTTTATTCTATGAATATACAATTTGTTTCTGTATAATCTAATGTGTAAGCGTATTCACAAAGGGGAGTGATTGTATGAATTTTGATCTTACATCAGAACAGCAAATGATTCGCAAAACAATGAAGGAGTTTGCTGATGAAGTAGTAGCACCAGGAGCAATTGAACGCGATCGCACGAAAGCTTTTCCAAAGGAGATTTTCAAACAGCTTGCTGACATGGGGATGATGGGCTTGCCGTTTGAAGAAGAGTACGGCGGAGCAGGAGCAGACACAACGAGTTTTGCCATTGTGACTGAAGAATTGAGCCGAGCATGTGCCTCTACAGGTATTACATATTCCGCTCATATTTCACTTGGGGGAGCTCCACTGCACTTATTTGGTACTAAAGAGCAAAAGGAAAAATATTTAACACCTATTTGTACTGGTGAATCATTCGGGGCATTCGGATTAACAGAACCAAACGCTGGATCTGATGCTGGGGGTACCGAAACACAAGCAAAAGAAGATGGGCAAGATTTCGTTATTAATGGTAGCAAAGTGTATATTACCAATGCTAGCTATGCCAAACATCTAGCATTAACAGCTATTACAGATATAAAAGATGGAAAAAAAGAAATTAGCGCCATAATTGTTCCTACAGATGCGGAAGGTTTTACCGTTTTAGATCGTTACGAAAAAATGGGCTTAAATGCATCTAATACAACAGAACTAATTCTTGAAAATGTACGTGTGCCACAAGAGAATTTACTTGGTAAAAAGGGAAATGGTTTCCGTCAATTCCTTGTCACTCTAGATGGTGGACGAATTGGTATTGCAGCTATGGCGGTCGGTATTGCACAGGCTGCTTTCGAGCGAGCGCTCAGTTACTCAAAAGAACGCAAGCAATTCGGCCAAACATTATCATCTTTCCAAGTAACACAATTTAAATTAGCAGATATGGCAATGAAAATAGAATTGGCAAGAAATATGGTATACAAAGCATCATGGTTAAAAGACGAAGGCAAGCCTTTTACAAAAGAGGCAGCAATGGCAAAATTATATGCGTCAGAAATTGCTATGGAAATTGCTGATCAAGCCATTCAAATTCACGGCGGCTACGGTTACATGAAAGAATATGAAGTGGAGCGCTATATGAGGGATGCAAAATTGCTAGAAATTGGAGAAGGAACCTCTGAAGTACAAAGAATGGTAATTGCTCGTCAAATTGGATGTTAATGTGACGAATATGGCAAATTAGACACATTCCGCCGAAAAACTCCCCAATAAGTCTTTTCGTTTTCAATAGAATGAAGTACAATATTAAGTGTTGACTGATTCTATTTATTTAGAAATAAGACTGAACTTATGAGGAGGGTTAATTGATGAAAAAGAATCCGATTATTCCGTATATCCTAATTATGGCTTTTGGTATCGGTTTGATTTTCTTCATGTCTCTTGATGGAGCAGACAAAAAAGAAGAAATCGCAAAAGGCGATGAAACTAAAACTGAAGAATCTGCTAAAGGTGAAGAAGCAGCAGGTGAATTTGATCCTGAAGCATTCGCTGCTAGTAAATGTATCTCTTGCCACGGTGAAAACCTAGAAGGCAGCATGGGACCAAACCTACACGGTACAGGTTTATCAGCTGATGAGGCTAAAGATATTCTTCAAAATGGTAAAGGCGGCATGCCTGGTGGTTTAGTACCAGCAGATAACCTTGACGCTATGGCTAAATATATCGCTGATTTGAAATAATTAAATCACTATATATGCATGAGCCCTTATTCTCCTTAGAGGATAAGGGTTTTTCTATGCAAAAAAGTATATTTTCGATACAATACAAAATGAAAGGAGGCTTCTGCCATGAATGCACAAAAACTATCAAAACGACTAGAAACCGTTGCGAAATTCGTTCCACAAGACGCTATTGTCGCAGATATTGGGAGTGATCATGCTTATTTACCTTGCTATCTCGTACATAACAATATCGCAAAGAGCGCTATTGCTGGCGAAGTAGTAAAGGGGCCTTATGATTCAGCATGCCACGAAGTCCAAAAAGAACAACTAACAAATAAAATTACTGTAAGACTTGCAGACGGCCTTGCAGCTATCCAACCAGGGGACGAGGTTACTGCCATTACAATTGCAGGTATGGGTGGACCACTAATCACGTCTATTTTAGAAAAGCATCCCTTAGCATTAGAAGGTGTCGAGCGCCTAATTCTACAGCCAAATATACATGCAAAAGTCATCCGTGAATGGGCATTACAAAATAGTTGGAAAATTATCGATGAGGTTATCCTATTAGAGGATGAGAAAATTTATGAAATCCTTGTACTAGAACGAGGAGAGATGAATTTAAGTGAACTTGAAAAGTTATTAGGTCCAGTATTGAAACAACAACACTCTGATGTATTCCATAGTAAATGGACAAGAGAAGTTGAACAATGGGGACACGTACGCGAAGCCTTACAAAAAGCTGAGCAAACACCCGAAATATTAGCAAAATCAGATGAGCTAGCAAATTTGATTGAAGCAGTTGGGGAGGTACTGAAGCGATGAAAAAAACCAATGGACAAGAAATCATTCAGCTGTTCGAAAGTTGGTCTCCAAAAAAATTAGCTGCAATGGACAATGATCCAATCGGTCTTCACGTCGGTAACCTAAACAAACCTGTCACAAAAGTATTAGTGACACTTGATGTCAACGATGTAGTTGTAGATGAAGCTATTGCAGCTGGTTGTGAACTGATCATCGCCCATCACCCACCTATTTTCCGAAAGCTCTCAACTCTCCGAACAGACACACCACAAGGAAAGCTTTTCGAAAAATTAATCAAAAATGATATTGCAGTTTATGCTGCCCACACGAATTTGGATGTCGCTGAAGGCGGTGTAAACGATTTACTTGCTGAAGCGCTATGCTTACAAAATTATGAGGTACTAGTACCAACGTATAGTGAAGAAATGTTTAAACTAGCAGTCTTTGTGCCAGTTGATCAAGCAGACCAACTACGCGAAGCACTTGCTAAAGCTGGTGCAGGACAAATTGGAAACTACGACTCATGTAGCTACACAATGCAAGGAGAAGGACGTTTCCGAGCACTTGCAGGAGCAACACCTTTCACGGGTGAAGTAGGCGAACTACACGTCGAACAAGAAGTGAAAGTCGAAGTCGTTGTGCCTAAGTCTATCAAAAGCAAAGTACTACGTGCGATGCTCAACAGCCATCCATATGAAGAACCAGCGTATGATATCATTCCACTAGAGACAGCAGCAAAAGAAATGGGACTTGGTCGTATAGGTAAACTACCATCATCGATGTCACTTAAACAATTTGCTGAGCATGTGAAAGTATCCTTACAAGTTCCTGCTGTTCGAGTAGTAGGAGACCTTACTTCAACTGTTTCGAAAATTGCCGTACTAGGTGGAGATGGTAACAAATACATCCATACAGCTAAACGTGCTGGAGCAGATGTTTATGTAACGGGTGACATGTACTTCCACGTTGCACAAGATGCAGAAGCAATAGGGCTTCAAATAGTAGATCCCGGTCATCATGTCGAAAGCGTTATGAAGGTAGGCGTAGCCAATAAAATGCAAAACCTATGCCAACTACAAAAACTAAACTGTGAATTTATCCCTTCTAAAATCTCGACAGAACCATTCCAATTCGTTTGATTTTAGTTGCAAAATGAATTGTAACTCCTGCCAAAAGTAAATTTGGCAGGGGTTTTTTGTGAGATTAAAAGGGGAGAGTAGAGTTGAAATTTGCCTTAGAAGTGCCTAAGAGGACACGAGTATGGCCAAAGATTCCGTGAGTAGTGCCAAAGATTTCGTGAGTAGTGCCAAAGCCGAAGTGAGTAGGGCCAAAGCCCGCGAATAGCGCCAAAAATCGCGTGAGTAGGGCTAAAGCTCTCGTGAGTACAGCCAAAGCCGAAGTGAGTAGGGCCAAAGCCCGCGAGTAGCGCCAAAAACCGCGTGAGTAGGGCTAAAGCTTTCGAGTAGCGCCAAAAGCCACGCGAGTAGGGCCAAAGCCCGCGAGTAGCGCCAAAAGCCGCGTGAGTAGGGCTAAAGCTTTCGTGAGTAGAGCCAAAGCCAACGCGAGCAGCGCCAAAGCCCGCGTGAGTAGAGCCAAAGCCAACGCAAGCAGCGCCAAAGTCGCATGAGTAACACTCTCACACTACAACGCACCCAATAAAAAAAGCCCCTGATGCAATCTTTCAACATCAGGGGCTTATCAATTTTATTTCGAAGCCGGGTATGGATCGATTTTGACAACCGGCTTTGGCGTTTTAATTTTAGGTAAGATTTTATCAATTGTGACAGAGCGTTCCATATTATGAGTCTCTGGATCCGCAGGGTCGTATTGGTCTAAAAACTTGATTACTTCTTTAACAATTGGTGTTGGTGTAGAGGCACCAGCTGTGACACCAACAGTATTAACACCTTCTAACCATTCTAATTTCAATTCAGAAAGATCTGCGATACGATATGATCTTGTATGCGCAATTTCTTCAGAAACTTGAGTTAGACGGTTAGAGTTATTACTTTTTGGATCTCCAACAACAATTAATAAATCTGTTGCACCAGCTTGCTTAGCGACAGCTTCTTGGCGAACTTGAGTTGCTAGACAAATTTCTTTGTGCACTTCGATATTTGGGAATTTTTCTTCCAAACGTTTCATTAAATGCGCAACATCCCATTGACTCATTGTCGTTTGGTTCGTTACAAGTAATTTTTCGCGATTTAATTGTAATTGTTCGATATCTTCAATAGATTGCACTAAATGTACATGATCAGGAGCAACACCAATGGCACCTTCTGGCTCTGGATGTCCTTTTTTCCCAATATAAATAATGTCATAGCCTTCTTGTGATTTTTCGGCTATTAAGTCATGGGTTACAGTTACGTCAGGGCATGTAGCATCAATTGACACTAAGCCTTTTTGACGTGCAATTTCACGAATTTCGGGCGATACGCCGTGAGCTGTGAAAATGACTGTTCCTTTATCGACTTTTTCTAAAATATCTTTACGGTTTTCACCATCAAGAGTAATAATTCCATCTTGTTCAAATGCGTCCGTTACATGTTTATTATGAACGATCATTCCGAGAATATAGATAGGTCTAGGTAATGTTTTGTCTAATGCAGCGTTGCGCGCGATGACCATGGCATCAACAACACCATAGCAATATCCTCGTGGCGTGATTTTAGTTACTTGCATGATCCGAACTCCCTTCATTGCTCGTTAAATACCATTATAACGGACAGCCCACCTTAATACAAAGAATCGGTTACGATTTTACTGTATAAATGGTGGTTGGAATATTCGAGGTGTCGAAGGTCTAGGTGTGGTAGGGATTGATGTTCTTGGTTCTGGCGTATCATTATCAAAATCTAAGTCACTATCAGAAGAGCGTGACTCCTGGCGAGTGGTAGCTCCTCCTGTATTATCCCGAGCTCCGGCCCCATCAGATGAAGGGATTGATTTAAAACCTTTGTATAATCTATAAAGTGCAGGTAAGTTTTGGAACATTGGCGACATTTGCTTGAAAATTGGAGTGAATTGTTGTGCGGTGGACATAAATTTGTCAGCAGTTGCCAAATATTGATCCATCCTCGCCAAACCGCCAACAGCTCCAGCGGCGTTTGCAACACCAGCAGCCCCAGGACCAGCAGCAGCAGCGGCCCTACCAAACATACCAGCAGCTCCAGGTCCAGCAGATGCCGCAGCTCTACCGAACATGCCAGCAGCCCCAGGACCAGCAGATGCCGCAGCTCTACCGAACATGTCAGCAGCCCCAGGTCCAGCAGATGCCGCAGCCCTACCGAACATACCAGCAGCGCTAGGCCCAGCTGCAGCAGCACCCCCACCAAACATGTTAGCAGCGCCCTGGGCTACGCCACCTAATGCACCCCCAGATTGCGATAAACCTTGCGCAAATGGATAAAATGATGAATAGCGCATTAATGATCTCCTTTCTCCTTGAAATTTGCACATTTTTGTCAAGAACCACCATTATTTTATAAAATAATGGTCACCTTGAATTGACGTACGTACTATTAATAGATATCATATGCAAATGGTCTACTAAATGTACGAATCATGTTACAATAAGGTAAGTAAGTTAGGAGGGACAATTATGTCCAAATATACAGATTACAATTTTCAACCTTTTTTGCAAGATGCAATTAAGAAATTAGGTTTCACAGAACCAACGCCTATCCAAAAGGAAATAATTCCTTTGGTGTTAAAAGGAAAGAGTGCTATCGGTCAAGCGCATACAGGTACGGGGAAAACACATAGTTTCCTTATTCCAATCGTAGAGCGAATCCGTGCAGATAAAGAGGAAGTGCAAGCGGTAATTGCTGCACCAACTCGTGAACTTGCAACACAAATTTATGCAGAGTTGCAAAAACTAATCGAAGAAACATCGATCCAAGCCAAATTGTTCATCGGGGGTACAGACAAACAACGCTCAATCGATAAACTAAAAACACAACCGCAAATTGTTGTCGGTACACCAGGACGAATCCGTGATTTAGTTGATGAAAAAGCTTTGTTATTATATACGGCGCCAATGCTTGTGGTAGATGAAGCAGACCTTGCATTCGACATGGGCTTCATCGAGGATATCGATAAATTTGCTTCTCAAATGCCCGAAACACTTGAAATGTTCGTATTCTCAGCAACAGTTCCTGAGAAATTACAACCATTCTTGAAAAAATATATGTCTTCACCGGTCCATATTAAAATGGATGATAAACGACCAGTAGCGGATAATTTAGATTTCTATTTAGTATCAACTCGTAGTAAATCAAAAAACAGTCGTTTACTTGAAGTGATGAAAACAATCAACCCTTATTTAGCTATTATATTCACTAACACGCGTTCACAAGCGAATTATGTTGCTGATTTCTTAGCAAATAATGGCGTCAAAGCAGGACGTATTCACGGTGACCTATCTCCACGTGATCGTAAAAAAGTGATGAAACAAGTACGTGACTTGGAATTCCAATACATCGTTGCAACGGACCTTGCTGCACGTGGAATCGATATTCCGGGAGTCAGCCATGTTATTAACTACGAATTACCTTCGGATTTAGAATTCTTCATTCACCGTGTAGGACGTACAGCTCGTGCTGGGAACAAAGGGACATCTATCACAATATTCGAACCTTCAGAAGAAGATGCAATCGTACGCGTTGAGAAAATGGGTATTCCATTCCAACCAAAAGACATTAAAAACGGTGAACTAATCGACATGAAAGAACGTAATGCACGTCAAAACCGTGAGAAAAAAGAAAACGAAATTGACAAAAAAGCGAAATCTCTTGTCCGTAAACCTAAGAAGGTTAAACCTGGTTATAAACGTAATATGAAATGGGAAATGGATAAAGTTAAAAAACGTGAACGTCGTTTAAAAAACCGTCAGAAATAGTTAGGAGGACCTCAGACCATGCTTATTGGCTCACACGTATCTATGAGCGGCAAAAAAATGCTGCTAGCTTCAAGTGAAGAAGCAGCATCCTACGGGGCATCCACTTTCATGATCTATACAGGTGCTCCTCAAAACACACGCAGAAAACCAATTGAAGAGTTGAATATTGACGCAGGATTATTGCATATGAAGGAGCATGGTCTATCTAATATTGTTGTCCATGCACCGTATATTATTAATATTGCCAATACAACAAAACCTGAAGTATTTGCACTTGGTGTCGACTTCTTACAAAAAGAGATTGAAAGAACAGCAGCAATCGGTGCAAAACAAATTGTTTTACACCCAGGTGCTCATGTTGGTGCAGGAACTGAAGTTGGTATAGCGAGAATCATTGAAGGTCTTAATGAAGTACTTTCACAAGATTATCCAGTACAAATCGCTCTTGAAACGATGGCTGGTAAAGGTTCTGAATGTGGTCGTACTTTTGAAGAGCTTGCTCAGATTTTCGATGGTGTAAAAAACAACGAACGTCTATCTGTATGCTTTGACACTTGTCATACACATGATGCAGGCTATGATATCATCAATGATTTTGATGGAGTTCTAGAAAACTTTGATAAAACGATTGGTATCGATCGTATCAAGGTGCTTCATATCAATGATAGTAAAAATGTTTGTGGTGCAGCGAAGGACCGTCACGAAAATATTGGCTTTGGTCATATTGGCTTTGATGCACTAAATCGTATTGTCCATCATGAAGCATTCCAGAATGTACCTAAAATTTTAGAAACACCATTTGTTGGTACAGATGCAAAAAATAAAAAAGCACCATACAAATATGAAATAGAAATGTTCCGTAACCAAACTTTTATGCCTGAGAAAATCGATGCATTAAGAGGGGAATAATTTCGAATGCTTAAGACTTCTCGCCTAAAAAGGTGAGAAGCCTTTTTTTTTTGCAGTTATCTTGAAGTTGTTAAAAATTTAGCGACCAAACTGTTTTAATAAATCTGCTGTTTTCTGTTTGCCAATGGCTTTTTCAATATCCCTCATTACTTGATCAGGTATCCCCATTAGCACCCATTGAATGGAAAAGGACGATAATAGTGGGCGCAACTTTTGAATTTCTTTTTTCGATAATGGAATCTTGTAATTTTTTGCATAGAGGGCGAGCTCCTCATCCGATTTGCCTTGGAATTCCTGTATTATTGACATATAATCCATACTTCCACCCCTTCAAGTATTCATTCTTTACAAAGTTCTATCTTTCACTTATACTAATTCTTTGTAAATCGTAATGATTCTGAATTAGAAAGAAGCGAAGAATATGGCGCAAGTGCCTTTAATTGAACTTAAAAATGTTTCATTCCAATATGACTATACTCAAGTGTTATCAAATATTTCTTTAAAAGTAGAGCAAGGCGATTTTCTCGCATTACTCGGACCAAATGGCTCGGGGAAATCAACAATGTTAAAACTGATCTTAGGATTGATGAGACCAACTTCCGGTCAAATTGAATTATTTGGACAGCCGGCAAACACATTTAAAAAACGTGAGTTGATTGGTTATGTTTCTCAAAAATCAAACTCGTTTAACTCGGGTTTCCCAGCTACAGTCAAGGAAGTTGTTGCAAGTGGCTTAACAAAGAAGATTGGTCTTTTCAAGCGCTACTTAGCTGATCAAAATGATAAAGTGATGCAAGCATTACAAGATGTCGGGATGGATGGCTTTGCGAATCGAAATATCGGTGAGTTGTCAGGCGGGCAACAGCAGCGTGTCTTTATAGCGAGAGCGCTTGTCGCAGAGCCGAAGTTATTAATCTTAGATGAGCCGACAGTCGGGATTGACCACGAAAATGTGCAGTCATTTTATGATATGCTCGCAAATTTAAATGAGCACCATAAAATGACAATGATTTTAGTAACACATGATGTCGATACGGTTTCAAATCGCATAAGTCATGTTGCTTGTTTAAATCAAACAATCCATTTTCATGGCTTCAAGAACGATTATGATTCTTTATCAGACGATCAGTTGAATGCTTGGTATGGTCACGCAGTCCGTAAAATTCATCATACCAAAGAGGAGAAGACACAATGATTTCATCTATATTACATTATGAATTTTTACAAAATGCATTCTTATCTGGCATTATTATAGGAATCATTGCTCCGTTACTTGGCGTTTTCATCGTCGTTAGAAGATTATCGTTAATTGCGGATGCACTAAGCCATGTAACCCTTGCAGGGATAGCTGGTAGCCTTTATCTAAGCCAAACATTCACAGGGCTAGCATTACTTAATCCCCTTTATTTAGGGATTGTGGCATCTGTCAGTGGTTCTGTACTTATTGAACGATTGCGTCGCCTGTATAAGCATTACGAGGAGTTAGCAATACCAATTATTATGTCAGGTGGTATAGGGATTAGTGCAATTTTTATCTCACTTGCAAAAGGATTTAGTACCGATTTATTTAGTTATTTATTTGGCTCAGTATCAGCTGTAAGCAGACAGGATTTATTTATTGTCGTAGTAATAGCTTTACTAGTGATAGCGTTTATTTATTTATTTTATAAAGAATTGTTTGTTTTATCTTTTGATGACGAATATGCAAAAGCGAGTGGTTTGCCTGCAAAATGGATTCACTTATTATTTATGATTGTGACAGCTCTAGTTATTGCTGCTAGTATGCGAATTGTTGGGATTTTACTAGTTTCATCATTAATGACGTTACCAGTGGCTGCAAGTATTCGTATTGCGAAAGGCTTTAAACAAGCGATATTATATGCGATTGTTTTTGGTGAAACGGCTGTTATAGCAGGTCTTGTATCTGCCTTTTACTTAGACTTAGCACCTGGTGGAACAATCGTTATGATCTCTATTTTGATTTTATTAATCGTTATTGTGGGTAAGAAGATTGCAATGAGCGTGCGTGCTTAATTTACAAGGAGGAGTTTGGGTATGAATATTTCTAGAGCATGGGAAATTTTAAAAGAGAATGGCTATAAAAAAACGGACAAACGAGAGCAAATTTTAGATATGTTCGCGGCTACTGAAAAATATTTAACCGCACGTGACCTACTGCTTGTTATGAAAAAAGATTATCCTGGTATGAGTTACGACACAATCTATCGTAATCTTGCTACATTTGTACAGCTAGGAATTCTTGAAGAAACTGAACTTTCCAGCGAACGCCATTTCCGCATGCAATGTGAAACGGAACATCATCATCACCATTTCATTTGTATGGCGTGTGGCAACATTAAAGAAATTCATCTCTGCCCAATGGACCTCCTGCAAGAGCAACTACCATCATACGAAATTGATGATCACAAATTTGAAATCTACGGCAAATGTCCAGATTGCAAAAAATGTGAGCAATTACAAAGTATAAGTACATAAAAACAAGCATCTTTCACAAAGGGAAGATGCTTGTTTTGTTATGAAGAGGAATTATCTTTCACATGCAATGCCATCTTTATCGCGGTCTTTGGATTTATTGGCTGCGTAAAGTTTAGCAGATACTTTAGGTTTATATTTAGTTTTACCGCCTTTATTTTTCACTTTACTATTTTTGGCGATGCCACCCTTGTATGTTTTGTTAAGTTCAGTACAGTTTTTAAATGTTTTAGCAGCGGCGTCTGTTTCTAACGGGGGAACAGATAACCCGAGTAGTAATGTTGATGCGAATGTTGCAAAAATGATTTTTTTCATTGCAGTACCTCCATAGTGTAAATGTTGTAAATATAACAGTACTTACCTTATCATATATTTTCTTAGAATAACTAAAAAATTATTAAGACTTAAAAATAGTGAGACGGGTAGAAGTGTATTATAGTGGTATATATGACTGAATGAACGGGTGATTGAAGATGAAAAAAAGTAGGGTTTTAGTATTAGTTACGTCTGTTTTAGGTTTAGCAATTTTCAGCTTTGCTATATATACACTCATTGCTAAAATAACAGATACATCAGCTATTCAAATTGACGAAGTGGAAGTATTTGATGGACAAACTTTGCATATAAAAGGAGACTTTACAGGTAGCAATCAAAAGTATGCTGGTTATACTTTTGATATTATTGAAGATAAATTTTATTTAAGAATGAAAACTGTACTGTTAGGTGGTAAAGCGGGTGGTTTTGATTTTGAAATAAAAGATTCAAATTTAGCGAATGTAAAAGCCGTTTATTTGCAAGGAGAAAGCAAGCAGGATCAAGTATTACTTTGGACTCCAAAAGAGTAAAGTGGATAGTTGAAAATTTTTTTATAGGTACATACTAGTTAATGAGGCAAATGAAAATTAGAAAGTAAAAGGTTTATAAATTTAAGGATGAGGGTGCAGAGGTTCAATGAGTTGTAATTGTGGGTCAGATATTCCAAATATATTAATTGTTGAAGCGGATTATGCTGATCCTATTTGGTGTGGAGAATGCCGTTTTAATCTTGATCTTGATGATTTTAATTTACCAAAAGATTTACTAAATAAATTGTCTAACTGGTCTGAAGATTACGGTGATTGGATTGATTGGGAGACTGATAAGCGATTTAGTAACGCCAATACATTAATTTCACAACATAATATAGTAGGTTTAAAACTAACAGAAAAGATACGAGTCGAACTTGGCGAAAATTATACAATTACATTTTCACCTACAAAATAATGTGTGCACTTTACTACAATCTGTTGAGATTTGTAAAGAAACGTATAATTTCATTACTTTTTTTCTTTTGAACTTTAAACAATGATCCCAAATACTAGTTATCTACCACTATAATTCGGATAGAAAGTAGGGAAATACCCACTAGATTCATTGTGGTAAGATGTAATTGAGAGTATAAACAGTTAGTATTTAAAGGGGTATTTAGATGAACAAACGAAAAAAGCAAGTCATTGAAAAAACTCATGAATTATTTATAGAAAAGGGTTATCATTCTACATCGATACAAGATATTCTAAATCACTGTGGTATTTCTAAAGGGTCATTTTATAATTACTTTCCTTCTAAGGCAGATCTTTTTAAATCTGTGTTTAAATTAATGTTAGATGAGCTGAAAGAAGAAAGAGATAAATTAATGATAGGAAAAGATATCTCAGATGTGAATGTATTTATAGAACAAGTGAGTTTAATGATTAGGGAAAATCGAAAAAATAAATTACAACAGCTTTTAGATGATGTGATTGTTTCTAGTGATCAAGATTTAATTAAATTCATCAAGAATTTTAAATTTATGTTTTTACAGTGGGTACATGGTCGTTTTCTAAATATACTTCCAAATGATAAACAACCATATTCATTTGATTGTGCCGTTATTTTCATAGGTATTTTACAAAGTTTTCTTCAAACGACCAAAGTTCTACATGAAAGCATTACAGATCAGCAGATTGCCAAGTACTGTACAGATCGTATAATAAATATTATAGAAGATGTTAGTAAAGAAGGGGTTAGGATTTTCACCTCTGAACATGTAAATAAACTTTTCCCACAGCCGAATAACGACGATTTCTTTGATAATGAATTGTCGTTTACAACGCTTACTTTAAGAAGAGAAATTGAAAATGTGTTTGATCATGATGTACACAGAAGGGATACTTATATAAAGCTTCTTTATTTTATCCAACAAGAATTATTGAATAAGGAAGAACCAAGAGCATTTCTAATTGAAAGCGCATTTTCTACATTAAATAATTGTACTGAATTGAATTCGTCTTCGCATTTTAAGAATTACTATACACTATTAACAAAAATGGATTACAAAACAATTGAATAAAAAATAAGGTAGTAAAAGCATCTGCTCTTACTACCTTATTTAATGTCAAAATACCAAAGTATCCAAACGATTATGAAACAAATTACGCCAACAGCTAAACTATATGTACTTATTTTCATCCTTAGAGCACGATCTTCGGGTGTAATGTTTTGAACGGTTCGTCGGTCTCTTTCGCCCGTTTGCCATGCACCTATAACTAGGCCAGCAATGAGAACCGCTATAACACTAATAGTGAAAAAGATGTTAATCATTAAATCATTCCTCTCCATAACTTAGTATATGAAACTTATAGAAGAGTTGTTTAAATATTTTAGAATTATTATCTTTTCTCTATTTACAATACAATAAAGTGTAGTTACTATTAAAGTAGTAACGTTATTTATCTTGTAGTTGAAAGTTAGGGAGATGGTTTGCATGATGGATTTGGACTTGTATACACTTTTATTGTTAGTTGCATTTGGTTTTTTAGCAGCATTTATTGATTCGGTTGTTGGTGGAGGCGGTTTGATTTCTATTCCTGCTTTAATGTTTACTGGCTTATCACCGTCTACAGCGATTGCGACGAATAAGCTAGCAGGGTCTATGGGGTCCCTTACTAGTACTATTTCATTTTTTCGTTCTGGAAACATCGATTTTAAAATAGTCGGTAAATACTTCCCACTTGTGTTCTTTGGTTCGATGTTAGGTGCATGGTTTGTACACTTTATATCGCCAGAAGTACTGAAGCCACTTGTGCTAATACTTTTAATTGCAGTAGCGACATATACCATCTTCAAAAAAAACTGGGGTCAAAAGTCGACTTATGTGAAATTAGATAAGAAGAAGGCGCTAATATTTATAGCTGTAATGACAATAATCGGTTTTTACGATGGCTTTTTAGGACCCGGGACTGGTTCGTTTTTTATCTTTGCATTTTTAATGATTGGTTTTGATTTTTTACAAGCTGCGGGAAGTGCGAAGTTTTTGAATTTTGCTAGTAATATTGCTGCACTTATAATGTTCTTATTTCTCGGAGCTGTTAATTTTTCTTATGGTATTCCAATGGGGCTTGCAATGATTGTTGGAGCAATTGTTGGTTCGAAATTTGCTATTAAAAAGGGTGCGAGTTATGTACGTGTATTATTCATTTTTGTTACAGTTATTCTAATCCTTAAAAACGTACTAGATTACTTACATATCTTATAAAAAAATGACCTTCGCAAAATAAAAAGCGAAGGTCATTTTCTGTTTACATTGAAAAAAAATCATCTCTCTCAGTTGCAATCCATTTTTCTACTGTATCGTTTTGTTTTTTGACTAATCGATTGACTAGAATATCATGCCATATATAGTTTTCTAACAAATAAATATGGACTGGATCGTCGGTATAAAAAGCAGTCTCTCTTTCTAAAATGGAGGGGCCGTAAATCAACTCTTTACTATCAATGGACAAGATAAACCATTTTTGATGACCGATATTTTCAGTATATGAAGTTGTGCGGTGATGATCTAAACCTTGTAATGGCTGTTCAATTTCAAAGACGATACCTTTTAGTCTACAGTACTCTGAAGTTACTTTTAAATCAGCTAGTAGTTCGTCATACATATCTCCCCAAAATGAAATCACCACTTTTTTCTCCGCTTTTTTCAATAAAGTACGACAGAAGGAAAGAATATGTTCGGCACCTTTTAATGTTGCTACACGATTATCCGGTGTCAGTTCTGTTTTTTCAAGTTCTTTTAACGACTTGCTAATGGACTCAAAATTAGAGCGCCAATTCGACTGCATCGATTCTAAAAAAACATCAACAGGGAGCGGAGAATATTGCGCAGCTTCATTTATTTCTTCTTTCAAGACAAGCCCTTGTTTTTCAAGTCCGTTTAAAATTTCATATATGCGTGCACGTGGTATGCCTGAGTCCTTACTTACTTGATAAGCACTGGCAGAGCCAAGTCGCACTAATGCCAAATATGCTTTGGCTTCATATTGATTAAAGCCAAGCGATTGCATTTTTTGTATAATGTCTTGCACAAGACCACCTCAGTACATTTGTCATTCTGTTACTATCATATCAAATAGTCCGTAGACTTGCTTGCACTAACATGAATAGGTGGTTTTACAATGGAGGGGATGTACAGTTGAACTATCGTCCACAACTAGATAGCTCTCTTTCTATAGATAACATCGAAGAAAAATAATAAGTCGTCTAAATGCTAATTACCTTGCCATTCAAGAAAAAAGTAAATCTGTCATTGTAATTAGTAAATATAAAACAAAATGAATGCAGGTTGGTTTAGCATAAATTAAAAATCACGAATAAAGAATTAAAATAGCCTGTTTTGATTCTTTTTCCGGAATACTTCGACATGGATAAAATATAATAGGGAATGGGGACTTTCTGTAATGTCCTTCTTTTTATTTATCCGATATAAGAATTGAAGATAATGTACATTGACTGTAGACTTATAAAGTAGAGGATGTGATGATGACTTGAGAAAGGTAAATTGGTACCTATCGATTTTCAGTTTAATATTGATATTGGCCTTAACAAGTAGTAGTGATAGGGTCTTGGAAGTATCAGCTGCGAAAGATGCTGTCACTGTTTCCTCTGTTAAAGGTCTTAAAACGGCCGTATCTAGAGCTATGCATAATTATGAAGGGAAGTTAATCATCTCTTATAAGGGCAATATTACGCCAAAAATGGAACAAATAAATAGAGTCGTGGAGCAACTCTTAGCAGATGATGATTATCTCGCAGGTAGTTTTAAAGAGAGTAATATTCATTATCAATATAATTCAAGTTCAGCTATTATAAATTATACGTTTTCTTATCATACGTCGAAGAGTCAAGAGCAATATGTAGATGCACAAGTAAAACGTTTCATAAATGAAGAGATATCTGAAAAGATGAGTGATTTTGACAAAGTAAAAGCGATTAATAATTATATCGTATTAAATACAAAGTACGGGGCGGATACAAAATCAAGCGCCCACTCAGCCTATGCAGTTTTTAAAGAAGGTAAAGCAGTTTGCCAAGGCTATACATTAGCGGCTTATAAATTATATCAAGCAGCAGGGATTGATGTGAGATATGTTGTAGGATATGTTGATCAAGTTGCGCATTCATGGAATCTAGTGAAAGTAGATGGCAAGTGGTATCATGTCGATTCTACTTTTAATGACCCAACACCAGATCGTGCAGGTAAAGTAAGTAGTAAATATTTCTTGTTATCTGATTCAGCACTAGCAGAAGATCATAGATGGGTGACAAAAGATTATCAAAAGGCTTCTGATACAACATATAACTTTATAAGAGATACCGAAGATTTTGTGAAGTCTGGAGACGAGGTTTTCTATACAAAAGCAGATGGTAGTAGGGGTATTCATAAAAGAGATACAAAGTTAGGAACTGAAAAGAAAGTAACAAATACAAACGCAAAGTACTTAGTAAAAGCTGGAGATTGGTTGTATTTTAGTAACAAAGATAAAAATGGTTATTTAAATAGAATTCATATGGATGGTTCAAACCAGATGAAGATAAATGAGCAAGAGTCGAGTGATTTAAAAGTACTTGATCAAATACTCTATTTTAATGGTGATGGGAAAGAGCAAACACTTAATTTAGAGGGAATTGTAAAAGGAGAGCAAAAAAAGGATTACGACAATCTATTTTCTTATATTGAACATTTTTTCTTTCAACTATTTCCTGGGAAATTCCGCGAATAATACGAAATAGTAAGAGAAATAATAAAAAAAGGGAGATTTCTTAATCGACAGCAGGTTAAGAAATCCCCTTATTTATTTGTCTATGATTTGAAAAAAAAAATGAAACCATTTAAAGTTATAATCGTATATAGTATTAAGCGTATAAGCTAATTGCTATAAGGCGTAATTCTTTACATAACAAGGTGAATTTGTGGCAGAAGCAATAGCCCAATAATAAATCTATTACTGGGGATACAATTTAATTTGATTCAAAGAAAATATTACTAATATTCTTAATATTTGTTATATAATAACAAATGATAAGGGGTTTATATTCTATGATGATTTTCTTTTCAAATTAAGGCTGAAATATGTGAGGATTTTTAAAAATAAGGAGTGAATGACTATGGGCATTAATTTACAAAAAGGTCAAAGAGTCGATTTAACAAAGGGTAAAGCGGATTTAAATCGCGTAATGGTTGGTTTAGGTTGGGACCCAGTTAGCCAAGGGAAAAGCGGCGGTCTATTAGGTGGACTATTTGGTGGTGGCGGGGGTAACGGTAGTAATGTTGACTGTGACGCCTCAGTATTAATGCTAAAAGACGGTCATTTAAAAGATGGTCAAGATGTCGTTTATTTCGGCAAGTTAAAAAGCAAATGTGGATCTGTTCAACACTCTGGAGATAATTTAACAGGTGATGGAGACGGTGATGATGAAGTTATTACAATCGATTTGAAATCTGTGCCAGCAGATTACGATAAACTTGTATTTGTTGTTAATATTTACGATTGTGTAAAACGTAAGCAACATTTCGGTATGATACAAAATGCATATATTCGTGTATTTGAACCTAATACTGGGAATGAATTGATTCGTTATAATTTATCTGATAACTATGCTGATTTAACAACGTTAGTAACTGGTGAAATTTATCGCCATAATGGTGAGTGGAAATTTGGTGCTATTGGTGATGGTACAACTGATGCTAAATTAGGCGAAGTTTGTACTAGATTTCAGTAATATAAAACATTAAAACTTAGGAGGAATTTCAAATGGCTTCAATTTCATTACAAAAAGGACAAAAAGTAGATTTAACAAAAACAAACCCTGGTTTAACTAATCTAATCGTTGGATTAGGATGGGATACAAACAAGTATGATGGTGGTGGAGACTTTGACTTAGACTCTTCAGTGTTTTTATTAGGTGCTAATGGCAAAGTGACTGCTCCAGAAGATTTTGTCTTCTATAATAATACAAAAGGTGCTGGCGGTGCTGTTGAGCATTCTGGCGATAACTTAACAGGTGCTGGAGATGGCGATGATGAAACGTCGAAAGTAGCATTAAATCAAATCCCAGCATCTATCGAAAGAGTTGCGTTTACAGTTACAATTCACGATGCTGAAGCGCGTCGTCAAAATTTTGGTATGGTATCAAATGCATTTATTCGTGTAGTGAATGCTGATACAAAAGAAGAAATCGTACGTTATGATTTAGGCGAAGATTTCAGTATAGAAACAGCGGTTGTTGTTGGTGAAATTTATCGTCACGGCGCAGAGTGGAAATTCAATGCGATTGGTGCAGGATACCAAGGTGGATTATCAGCACTTTGCAATGATTACGGTTTAGATGTGAACTAATCTTCTTTTAATTAAACTTAGAAAGGGTGTCTAGTGTGGTTATTCAACTAAGTAAAGGACAACGAATTGATTTAACAAAAAATGATCCTAGTTTAAAAAACATTGGAATCGGATTAGGCTGGGATGTAAAACAGTTTGATGGCGGACAAGATTTTGACCTAGATGCATCTGTGTTTTTATTAGATGCATCTGGCAAATGCCGTAACGAACAAGATTTTATCTTTTATAATAACCTAGTTAGTGCAGATCAATCCGTTACACATACAGGAGATAATCGTACAGGTGCAGGTGATGGTGACGATGAGAAAATACTAGTAGACTTAAGCAAAATCTCACCTCAAATCGATAAAATCGTAGTAACTGTTACAATTCATGAAGCAGACACTCGTCGCCAAAACTTCGGACAAGTATTAAATGCTTATGTTCGTTTATTAAATGAAGATTCGCAAAGTGAAGTACTGCGATATGATTTAGGTGAAGACTTCAGTATTGAAACAGCAGTAGTATTCTGTGAATTATACCGTCATAATAATGATTGGAAGTTTGCAGCAGTAGGTTCAGGATACCAAGGTGGCTTAGGAGCTTTAGTAAACGCATATGGACTACAATAAGTTCTGCTAATCGACATACAATTTAATATGTTTTTAACGGAGGAAGTCACTTGGAAATAATCAACGAAATATTGGGTACATACGCTCAATTCTTCAACTGGGAAATGTGGGGGGAAGTATTAAAAAGCCCTGAAGCATGGGGTTTAATCGGCTCTCTAGTTGTGATGGAGGGTTTATTGTCCGCAGATAATGCACTTGTATTAGCTGTACTAGTAAAGCATTTGCCTCCAGAACAAAGAAAAAAAGCACTTCTTTATGGAATGTTTGGTGCTTATATTTTCCGATTTTTATTTATAGGAATTGGTGTTTACCTTGTTAAATTCTCACTTGTTAAAGTTCTAGGTGCCTTGTATTTAGGGTGGATCGTCTATTCTCACTTCAAAAATAAAGGTGGAGAAGATGACGAGGCAAAAGAGTTTAAAAAGGAAAGCTGGACTGTACGTGTGTTTGGGTTATTCTGGGCAACCGTCATTTCAGTAGAGTTAATGGATATTGCATTCTCTATCGACTCAATTTTAGCTGCTTTTGCGATTTCTGACCAAGTATGGGTCCTATTACTAGGCGGTATTCTTGGAATTATAATGATGAGAACGATTGCTGGTGTATTCCTTACATTAATTGAAAAAGTTCCAGAGATGGAGACGACAGCCTTTGTATTAATCGCTATTATTGCGATTAAAATGTTTGCAGGAGTATTTGGTTTCCACATGGAGAATACAACTTTCTTCCTTATCTTAATTGTTGCTTTCTTAGGCACATTCATTGTACATTTCAGAAATAAGAAAAAGCTTGAAAATATGTAACACTAAGCATGAAGGCGTTCTATTAGTCGACTAATTTTAGACTCATAGAATGCCTTTTTCTATTAATTTGTAAGGCCATTTTAAATCGTTGGAGAGAACAATATGAGACATTTTGAAAATATGTTAGATACAATTTTCTATAAAGCACCAGAACATTTTACGAAATGGGACAATCCACAAGAGTTAGCCTATTCATTAGGTGCAACTTTATATATGCCCGGCACTTTACCGAAACTAGATGAAGTAATTCAAAATCGTAAATACAATGATTTGACTTCTCTAGTAATAGATTTAGAAGATGCTGTTGGTGACCATGATGTTGAAGATGCTGAAAAATTAGTTGTGTTGGCTTTGGATAGACTTTATGAAAAGTATTTACATGATACTTCTACAATAGAGGATATCCCTCTTGTTTTTATAAGAGTAAGAGATCCTAAGCAATTGCGTCGCTTAATGCAAGCAATGGGTCATAAACAAGTGGTATTAACAGGTTATGTTTTCCCTAAGTTTACTGTCGAAGTAGGACAAGAATTTTTTGCTTTATTAGCTGAAGCAAAGCTGCAACATAATCTAAAAATTTACGGTATGCCGATATTAGAAACACCAGATATTATTTATAAGGAACAAAGAGTAGAAAAATTGCTAGCGATTAAACAGTTATTAGATCGGTATCGTGAGCTCGTTTTAAATGTACGCATCGGTGCAACAGATTTCTGTGGTATATATGGTATTCGTCGAAGTGCTGATTCGACTATTTATGATGTTTCAATAATCCGTGATTGTATGGCTGACATCGTCAATGTGTTTAAGAGACAACCAGATCCTTATGTAATTTCTGGGCCTGTATGGGAATACTTTAGTCATGAGCGTGTCCTAAAACCATCGTTAAGGCAAACGCCTTTTATCAAAAACGATGCTGTAAGTGAGCGTCAGGCAATTTTAGATAAATATATAGATGGTTTAGTAAAAGAGGTATTGTTAGATAAACAAAATGGCATAGTAGGTAAGACGATTATCCACCCATCACATATTCGATATGTCCATGCGCTTTATGCTGTGACACATGAAGAATATTTGGATGCACTTAGTATCAAGAAGCATAATGATGGTTCTAAAGGAGTACTGAAGAGTCAATATGCTAATAAGATGAATGAGATGAAACCACATAGTTTTTGGGCAGAAGAAATTTTTATGAGAGCTAAATTCTTTGGTGTTTTAAATGAATCAGCTGATTTTGCAACATTTCTAATAAGTATGGATGGTGAATGAATTGATAAAGGATCAATATGAGCAACGATTACCTATTTTAGGTGACTATGAAATTACCGTAACATTAGATCATAATCCCTATCAATTTAAAGTAGAGGATTTATTTCAAATGGCGACACGCATTAATAAAAAGAGAGGCTTTCTTTTTGTCAGTAAAGTACTCGGAAAGCATTTGGCAGTTGAACCTCAAATGCCGTTATTAGTAGGTACATTACTAAGTATGCGATACATGAAAGAGACTTATGGTGAAATGCATGAGTTAGAAAATCTAGTAGTTCGTGCATTACGAGGTGAAGTAGATGTACAAGAAACGCTTGAGCAAGTGACAAAACTGCCGGTAAACTTACAACATCAGACACTTTTCATCGGTTTTGCTGAAACTGCTACGGCTTTAGGACATGCCGTTTTCCGTAACTTTAATTCAAATGCTACTTATATTCACACGACAAGAGAACTGATTAATGAACTTGAGCCGATTATCTGTTTTGAGGAGGAACACTCGCATGCAACAAGTCACCGAGTTTATTCCACAAACGAAGCGGTTTTTGAGCAAGCACAACGTATTGTTTTAGTGGATGATGAAATTACGACAGGTAATACAGTGATTAATATTATTAAGACATTAAATGAGCGCTTTCCACATATTAAGCATTACACGATTATGTCTATTTTAGATTGGCGTCCACAAGAAAAACAGGACATTTTTAATCAGTTAGAGCATGAGTGGGGCATTTCTATTCAGTTTATATCCATTGTGCAAGGTCACTTTACGTTACACGGAGCACCAGAACTAGTGGATAAAAAGCTAGAAAATGCAACACAAAATAAAGCTCGTATTCAAGTACTAGATACTAAATCGAATAATATCCTCCCATATACATCAACGGACGAGCGACAAAAAGTGAATAATGCGTCTTATTTACAAGGTACAGGTCGTTTTAGCTTAACTGCTGAAATGCACCATGAACTTGATAGCCAATTACTACAAATGGCAAAACAACTCACTACATTACGTACAACAGGTCCAGCTCTTGTAGTAGGAACCGGAGAATTTATGTATATCCCAATGCGAATAGCATCATTTATGGGGGCAGATGTTTATTTCCAATCATCGACACGTAGCCCAATTTACCCTTCTTTAGATGAAGGTTATACAATTTCGCAAAAATGGGCATTTGATAGCCCAGAGAATAATGGGGTTGTAAACTTCTTATATAATTTAGATACCTATCCATACACTGAACTTTTCCTTGTAGTAGAAAGAATAGTAAATAAAGCTGCTTTATCAGAGCTAATAGAGCAACTGGAAACCGTGAATATTGAGCAAATATATATCCTCGTGTTGAACTATGGGGAGGATACTGAATGAGTAACGTAAAATATATACCAGATCCAATAGGTAGCTATCAACCGGATGACTGTGTCTTTTTATTACGCGATTTAAGTAAGCAATCACTGGAAATGAGTAATGAGGAGCGTGAACGATTAATTCAATCAGGGACACACTATTCAGAAATGTTGCCTATTGAATATCAGCCTTCTAAAGAGTACTTAAAATTATTTCATCAAACGTTAGCAGCATATGCAAAGCGTATTGCTATTGCAGTAGGTGTTGTAGCAGAGCAAATAAATATGCAAAAAGGCCTTGAGAATTTAGTCCTTGTTAGTTTAGCAAGAGCGGGTACTCCTATTGGTGTATTGATTAAGCGTTATTTGCAAGAACATTATCATGAGAATATCCCGCATTATTCGATTTCAATCATACGTGGTAAAGGTTTCGATGAGACAGCCATCAGCTATATTTTAGAAAAGCATCCTGATGCTAATATTCAGTTTATCGATGGTTGGACAGGAAAAGGGGCGATCACAAAAGAGTTAGACCAATCATGTATGATTTATAACGAAAAGCATGGCACTCTAATTGAAAGTGACTTAGTGGTTCTGGCAGATCCAGGTCATTGTTCTTCATTATACGGGACAAGAGAGGACTTTTTGATTCCATCTGCGTGTTTAAACTCTACAGTTTCAGGATTGGTTAGTCGTACTATTTCAAATGACAATCTTTTGGAAAAAGAGGATTTTCATGGGGCTAAATTTTACCAAGAGTTGCAAGACGATGATGTTTCCAATTTATATGTTGATGAAATATCGGTATATTTTCAGCATATAGCTGATGAAGTACGAAGCATTCTGGTAGAGCGTCTGTTGGAAGATACAACGCCTACATGGCTTGGGATGAAAGCTGTTGAAGCTATTCAAAAAGAAATGGAAATACCTGATGTCAATCTCATAAAGCCTGGAATTGGAGAAACAACTAGAGTATTACTACGTCGTGTACCATGGAAAATTCTGATTAACCCCACATGTATTGATGATTTAGAACATGTATTATTATTAGCAAAAGACAAAAACATTCCAATTGAAGAATACCCTAATATGTCCTATTCATGTTGTGGACTCATTAAAAGGGTATAGAGGAGTTAATATGAAGATACTATTTACATCTGACTTAGACCGTACACTCATTTACTCAAATCATATGATGTCACTTTATCCTACTAACAGATCGAAAACGGCAGTAGAACGTAAAGCTGATGTAGAGACTAGTTGGATGTGTGACGAGACGAAGGAGTTACTAAAAGAAGTAAGAGAAAAGACATTATTTGTTCCAGTTACTACTCGTGCAAGGCACCAATATGAACGGATTCATTTCATACAAGAATTACATCCGCTTGTTGCGGTTACAAGTAATGGGGGGACTATATTAGAGAACGGTAAACCTGATCTCGTATGGGCAAAGCAGTTAAGGAAATCTATTGAAGATTCTTCGGTTCCAGATGAACAAATGCTACAAATTATGAATGATATAAAGTATGCCAATTGGATGGAGCGATCTTTATATATTGATGATTTATTTTATGTTAATCATGTTCATCTAGAAAATGTCCAACCGGTTGCTTTGCAACAACTAAAAGAGGAATTACATGAACTTGGATGGCATGTACTGTTACAAAAGAAAAAACTCTATATGATACCTAATGTCCTAACGAAAGAAGCAGCTGTGACGTATATCAAGAATAAATATAGCTTTGACTTTCATTTTGCAGCGGGCGACTCTATATTGGACTATAATATGCTAGCAATGGCAGACAGATCTTACACACCACTTCACGGTGATATGAAGGATAAAGAGCCCAAAAAACTAATTCAAACTCACTATTCAAACGAAAATGGAACAGCATTCACGAAAGAGCTATTACATGATGTTCTAGAGCATGTAAATCGTGTTACACTATAAGAGAAAATGAAATGCTATAAGTTCAAACACACTCTTTAAGGAAGGAGGAGTTTGTATGCGTAATATGCAAATTGAGCCTATATTACATAAGGATACAACAGATTGGCAAGCGCATTTTTTGGCGCCTTGCAAAGATAGAGCACTTTATGAATTGGATGATACTAGGTTTCGTTTTAGTCGAATTGCTGTACGTGTATTGGGTGTTCCTGTAGAGGAAGATGATTATTTTAATGCTCTATTTGATATGGCGAAAAATGACTCAGTCCATGTATTAAGCGAGAAATTAGATAAATATATTGATCCAAAGGACTTTCAAGCTGTGCAATCAATCTTAAAAACACATCAGGAAACGCCTAAAGGATTGTCTATTAATCGATTAGTTGCCTTGATGTATGGGCATCAATTAATCCCACAACATCCAAATACATTCATCAATAAGCATTTACAGTTAACCATGATTAACATCATTGAATTATTCAAAGAACAGCAAGCAGCGGGTTTACTATCAAATGAATTTAGACGGTTCTTAATCGATATGATTAAATGGCTTAAAAACCACTGGGCAAAATGGTCACAGTCATTAGATATCGGTGATGAATTTCCTAAAGTGGTTTGGTACGGGGAGTCGACTATTAGCCAGCGCTACTTTTTATTATTATTAATGGAGCTGGGTTGCGATGTTTTAGTTTTTTCTCCTACTGGGACAGATGAGTTTTCTGCGTTAGATCCTGATGAGAAGCTGTCTGTTGTCTATCGTTATGCGACGACAACAACATTGCAACCTTTTCCAGAGAAATTACGTGAACGACAAGCAACTGTTGGTTATCGCTCAAGTAAACATTTTGATAAGTTAATGCATGACCAACAATCTGGTGTATTTAAACCATGGCAGTTCAAAGAACATTTACCACGTTCTATTACATTGCGTACGACATATGATGATATTTTTATTTATGGCAATGAAAAAGCGATGGTGCGACCAGAGTTCAAAGTTGTAGGAGAGCAAATATATATTCCGGTTATTTTTGCGAAAATTGCTGGTATTTCAGTGGATCGTGAAGAATATTGGGAGAATATGCACAAGCTTATACAAGGTCCGAATAGCCAATTTGTTAAAGCATTCCCATATATGAAGAGCAGTAAAGCTAATTTTCAATTCCATTACAATCATTGTTTGGAGAATAATGAATTGTCGCCTGCGAAAATGATGGCGAGTGATTGGTGGCAATATGGTCAATTGCAGGAATCCATTCAGGTGGCAATTGCACATACTATCAAAGATTGCTGTGAAAATCCTTCGCTTCTACCTCTTGCGCATGAGAAAGAGATAGATTTACAGCTCTTTATGTTTAAAACAGCTACAATGATTCCGATTGAACTGTTACGATTACTCCAGAACTTTGATTATTCACAGGAAATTCCTCGACTCGTATTATACCTCTCTCAAATGGACGGGGAACTATCTCGAGAAGATGCAGCATTACTAGTCTTTTTAAATCGATTTGGTGTAGATATCATACTATATAATCCGACTGGTAAATTAGATATGGAAATGTATATGGAAAAAGATGTATTTGACATTCACTTACTTGAACATATGGTTTTTGACCAACCATATCAAGAGCCAAAATCTAAACCAAATTCAATAATAAAAAAATTCATCCATAAGTTTTTATAGCTTATGAGTAGGGAGAGAAAAAATGTCTGATTTAGTTGCCATTGAAAAAGATGGATTAAACGAACAAACAGCAAATGAAATGAAATTGCAATTACGTCAAGAACCTGAAGTCCAAAAAATCGTGAAGATGATAGACATTAGAAATCAAATCGATTTATTATCATTAGGTAAAGAACCGGCAATCAAACTGTCACGTTTCTCTGACCGAATTCTAGATACAATGACCGTATCTAAACTAGATCAATCGAGTGAATTGTTGAATCAGTTAGAAAAGCTAATGAATAAATTCGACAAAAATGAGTTAACAAAAGAGCCAGGCATGTTAGATAAAATTTTCAAACGTGCTAAGCAAAAAGTAGAAGCTCTTTTCAGTAAGTACAATACGCTTGGTAAAGAAATTGAAAAAATCCATGCGCAGTTTATGATTATTGAAGAGGAATTGAAAAGTAATAACCGTGATTTGGAAGGACTATATCAAGAAGATATAGAATATTACTTCGAGTTAGAGAAGTATATTGTGGCAGCTGAAATGAAGCTAGATGAAGTAAAAACGGCGTTAATTCCTGAATGTGAAGCACGTGTAAGTGGTGGAAACCAAATGGCGCGTATTGAGCTTGAAAACTTAAGAACAGTACAGGAATTATTAGAACGCAAAGTAGATGACCTTGAAAAAGCACGTATGGTAGCGGTTATCGCAGCACCTCAAATCAAAACAATGCAACGCGGAAATAATGATCTAATTGCTAAGATTAACAGTGCTTTTGTAACAACAATCCCAGTTTTCAAAATGGGTATTATAAATGCAGTCAATGCACGTCGTCAAAAGTTACATGCAGACTCTTTAAATGCATTTGAAGATCGCGCAAACCAAATGCTACAAGATGTAACAAGTGACATTATGCAACAAAGTGTAGACATCGCTCGTCGTTCTGGTAGCTCAAGTATCAAAATGGAAACGATTGAGAACATGTGGGATACTATTGTTACAGGTATTGACGAATACAAAGCAGTTAAACAAGAACAAGCAGTTCAGCGTGTAGAAGATAAAAAACGTCTAGAAGCTATTCGCGAAGATGCTAAGCGCGTTCTATCTAATGGCTAAACGTAAAAAAATAATAAAAAGCATTTCCGAAGAGACTAATATCTCAATGGAAATGCTTTTTTATTTTCCGGGAAATATTCAGTGCAATATTCGTCAAAATTTTCAATATAGCTGTTTTATATGTTAGAAAATCATTATATATGCTAATCGACTAATTAATAGTATTAATAAGAAACTTACTAAACTAAATAGTACAAGTATCCTTTTATCTGGAGTATTTTGCATCAAATTGCACTTCCACTTCATTTGTATTTTGGAACAAATAGCCGCTATAAGATTTTTTTATAACATGAATTAGACCAATAAGCATCATATTCGATAATAATGAACTACCACCATAACTAAGGAAAGGTAGTGTTACACCTGTCACAGGTAACAAACCAATCGTCATGCCGATATTTTGAAATACTTGAAACGTGAATAAGCCGATAATACCGGAAGCTAGTAGAAAGGTATATTGCTTTTTAGCATGTAAAGCATGAAAAACCATGCGATAAATTAATAAAAAGAACAATACAATTACAATGGATCCTCCGATAAACCCCATTTCTTCAGCAATTGTAGAGAATATAAAATCTGTATGTTTTTCAGGTACGTAGACGTTATTCTCTAAGTATCCTTTTCCGCCAAATAATCCAGAGCCGATCGCTAATAATCCCTGTTTTGTTTGAAAGGCAGAGTCACTATATTCAAATGGATGAAGCCAGCCGTTAATCCGAGAAACTTGGTGAGGTGACAAGTTACCTAAGATTTGTTCTGTATAGAAGCTATTAAATTTAAAGTAAATAATCACTAGAGCACTAATAATGATAGTAGGAATCAGTGTAATGATTACTAACAGTTGTTTTTTTATACCCGAAAAATAAATCATTGGAATTAGCATAGCCATATAAAGCATAATCATGCCTGTATCGGGTTGTTTATAAACGATTAGCATGGGTGGTATGACGACAATGCAGATTTTGACCAACAGCCATAGGTCAGTTATGTATGTTTGTTTAAATGCCTTTGTGTTATGTTTTTCAATGATTTGAGCGACGACGAGTAAAAATGCAAATTTTAAAAACTCAGAAGGTTGAAAAGTACCGATAAATTTTATTTGATACCATGATTTTGCTTTATTAATAGGTGCAGCTATACTGTCAGGTGCAAAAATTAACACAATTAATAATAGTACAATCAGAGCATAAAAATACCAAGAAATTTTCCTTAATTGTTCGAAATCTAAACTAGCAATTATGTACATGATTGCAAAGCCAATACAAAAGAAAATAATTTGCTTCACTATAAACGAACCACTATATTGGCCGAAATTAGTATTACTTGAATAGATAAATAAGCAACTAATAAACGCTAGTATTAATAAATATATATTTAATTGCCAATCCATTTGATTTTTCATTTCGCCCTCCTATTTTCCTTATTATGTAGAATTTAGAACGGTTACTAAGTTAAAAAGTTCCTAAAAATTACAATTATAGGTAGTAAGTGATTTTGATATATTAAACCATTTCTCATTTAACATTAATAGAGAAACGTTTGCCAATCTTGTTACAACTTTTGTGACTTTAAGACAGCACTTCTAATCCATAGTATAATAATGGAATTAGAATCGTAGGAGTATTGTTGCAACTAGAGGAGGGGAACTACTTGAAGACATGGAAGATAGTATTGTTGTTATTGATAACTTTAGTAGTTGTAAGTGCTTGTGGCAAAGAAGATAAGGCAAATGAGAATAAGAAAATAAAGATTCCAGATACCGAAGATTATCAATCACTATATGTTCAAGGTGTAAATAATGAGGGAGTTGGTACAGATTCCACTAGAAAAATAATTACGGACAAGAAAATAATTCAATCATTTATAGAAAAAGTAAATCTAATGGAAGTAATTGTGCCGAAATTAGAAGAGGATACTGAAAATGTAAAAGAACTTCATAATCAGGGGAACTATATTATTGCACTTTCTAAATCAACAGATTTGAGTGGGAAAACGTATAAATTATATGTATTAAAGGATGGAACTGTATTTTTCCAAGATCCTGTTAAAAAAGAAATGACTTATATGTCTGCAAAGAAAAACACTGCACTCTATAAAGAAGTGAAAGAATTATTAGCTATTGACTTTTAATAATAGGAACCAAAAAAGCTAGTACGCAATTTACGTACTAGCTTTTAGTCTTTAAATACCGAATTCTTTTTTGATCCAGTGATTTGCTTCTTGCCAGTTACTTACACGAATCACGCCATTTGGAATGGGTTCGCGGTTATAAGGAGCGTCGAATAATAGCACAGGGATGTCTAATTCCTCGTGAAGCTGAACAGCATTTGCATGCTTGTCCTCGAAAAAGGCATGTACATCGTATTCACGAGCTTTAATTGCTTTATTGACAGGTCCAACGATATCAATTTTGTCATATGGTACATTGAATTGTTTAAACCATTCGTAAGTGACATCTGTTGAATTGTCCTCGCGGGCTGTAATGTAATAAAGCTCAACATCTTTTTGCCAAGCAGATAAAATTGCTTGTGCATCTTGTTGAATAGGTGAAGCCATATAAATTTCTGGCTCATTTTCTCTAAACCACTTGAAAAACTCAACACTATCAACAGGGAACGCAGCCGTTAAGTCATATTGCGTTATATCAGTTAAGGCTAAATTGACATTAAAGGCTTTGTTGATATGAGGCAGAAGTGATTCTGGAGTCGTAACAGTACCGTCAATATCGATACCAAAACGGTAGTTTTTCTTCATTTCATTGCCCCCTGTATACTATGCTTTTGCGTTTTCAGCTTTTTCAGCATCTCTTTTTTTATAATATTCTTCAGCTAGTTTATCGATTTCGATTTTCAGCTCTTCAACCATCGTTTCTTCAGGTACTTTACGAACAGTTTTACCTTTCATAAATAGTAAACCTTCTCCGCGAGCACCAGCGATACCGATATCGGCTTCACGAGCTTCACCAGGGCCATTTACAGCGCAGCCTAGAACAGAAACTTTAAGTGGTGCTTTAATTGTTTGAAGATATTCTTCTACTTCGTTAGCAATTGAAATTAAGTCTATTTCAATACGACCACAAGTTGGGCATGAAATAAGTGTCGGAATGTCAGAAGCTAAACCGAATGTTTTTAATAGTTCACGTGCTACTTTTATTTCTTCAACAGGATCAGCGCTTAATGAAATACGCATTGTATTCCCGATACCCATGCTTAATATTGCGCCTAAACCAGCTGCTGATTTAATCGTACCAGAGAATAGTGTACCTGATTCAGTAATACCTAAGTGAAGTGGATAGTCAAATGCACGGGATGCTTTTTCATATGCTTCAATTGCTAGGTTTACATCAGATGCTTTCATAGAAACGATAATATCATGGAAATCTAAGTCTTCTAAGATTTTAATATGGTGTAAGGCACTTTCAACCATACCATCTGCAGTAGGGTAGCCATATTTTTCAAGGATTTTACGCTCTAATGAACCAGCGTTTACACCGATACGAATTGGTACGCCTTTTGCTTTAGCTGCATTTACAACAGCTTCTACTTTTTCTTTACGTCCAATGTTACCCGGGTTAATACGAATTTTATCAACACCAGCGTCGATTGCTTTTAAGGCTAATTTGTAGTCAAAGTGAATATCCGCTACTAATGGGATATGGATACGTTTCTTGATTTCAGCTAATGCATCAGCTGCTCGTTCATCTGGGCAAGCGACACGAACGATTTGACATCCAGCTTCTTCTAAACGAAGAATTTCTGCCACAGTTGCTTCTACATCATGTGTTTTAGTTGTTGTCATACTTTGTATAATTACTTCATTGCTTCCGCCAATTGTTAAGTCACCTACGCGAACTTTACGCGTTTTCGAACGGTGAACGATTTCATTCATGAAAACTCTCTCCTTCATAGGCTCAAAAATAAAGCCTTCACTGTACACTATTTTAGCAGTGTTCCAAAGAAAATGACAAGGAAGAAACATTAATTGTTTAATTTGTACATGAATGAGCGTTTTTTGTGCTGAATGGTAGTTGAATCAACTCACCAGGCTTAAAGGATTGTTTTAGTAAATGTGGATTTAGTTCATAAAAAAGTTCCAAGCGTTCTGAGAAGCTCATCGAACTTTCAGATGGATAAAGCGCAAACAGTGATTGTAGGTTATCACCGGGTATTGTACGAACCGTGATTGTTTTAATATCTGGAACATCAACACATGTTTCTTCAACAACTGGTTCTTTATAAAAAGCTGCTAGTGGAATTGTACCCTCTAGAAGATCGATTTTCAGGATAAAAGCAATAAATAGAATACCAAGTGCAGAAAAGAATATCTTCAAAAAAATCTCCCCCTTCGTTCAATATATGAACAAGAGAGAGATTCATTCGTATCAATTCTATTATTTTTTTATTTTTGGGTATTTCGTTATCGCACTTGCGATATAGGCTACGGTAATCACCAAAGAGATGATGGTCATAAATGTGCCATTTAAAGAAGTGAAAGATAGTATACTTGTTAGTATAGTAGAAAGAGTAGTAGCGAGTGCAGTTGTACGCCAAATATGGCGATATTCACCTCGATGTCCCATCATTTTCAATAATATAAATCCTATAAAGCCATAAATACTTATTCGTAGAAAAGTTAAAAAAGTAGTAATGGTGAATAAGAAGACGAAAGCAAACGGATATATTAACCATTTAATATCATCTAGGTATTCTTTTAGACCTTCAAGCTGCGATGTGTCAACGCTTGAACCCACACCCGTTAGGAACTGGATAAAAGAAATTACAGTGATAAAAGTGATTAATATAAAGACGTATTGAATCAATTTACCAATAGGTAGCATTCGGTATGCAGCTAGTTTTTTGGGATGTAAAATACTGTCTAGAAATAATTGATAATGTTTAATTTTCATAATATGATATGCTCCTTCTATGTTATATTACCATGAGTTAGTAACACTTAGTAATTGTCGGCATTGTGAACAATTACACTTTATTGAAAGTGGCTATATTAAACGATTGTAAATTTTTTATAGAATAACTTACAATTTGATTACATTTTCTTCATAATAAAGCTGAGCTTAATAGTAATGCAGGGAGTTGACAGCAGTTGAGTCTGAATTGGCAAGATATGCTCTTCCAGTTCTTTGGGGGATTAGGACTATTTTTATTTTCTATTAAATATATGGGTGATGGCTTACAAAAATTAACAGGAGATCGCCTTCGTGATATATTAGATCGCTATACAACAAATCCAATGATGGGCGTACTAGTCGGCATATTAGTAACTGTACTTATTCAATCAAGCTCTGGTACAACTGTCATTACAGTTGGACTTGTTAGCGCAGGCTTTATGACGCTACGTCAAGCAATAGGCGTTATTATGGGTGCCAACATAGGAACGACATTTACTGCATTTATCATTGGCTTTGATATTGGTCAATTTGCATATCCAGTCTTAGCTATTGGCGCATTTCTATTATTTTTCTTTAAGAAAAATAGTATTCAAAATATCGGACAAATTGTCTTTGGTCTGGGAGGATTATTTGTTGGCTTGGAACTTATGAGTAAGGGGATGAAACCTTTACAAGAGCTACCATCATTTATCGATATGGCTTTACGTATTAGCGAACATTCTTTACTAGGGGTCATTTTAGGTGCATTGGTAACATTAATCATTCAGAGCTCTAGTGCCACAGTTGGTATTTTGCAAGGGTTGTACGGAGAAGGATTGATGCCGCTTCACGGGGCGTTACCGATTTTGTTTGGTGATAATATCGGAACGACAATAACGGCTGTATTAGCATCTATTGGTGCATCAGTAGCCGCACGTCGAGCAGCAGCGATGCATGTATTATTCAATGTCGTTGGAACGATTATTTTCCTATTAATTTTACCTCAATTTACGCTTTATATAGAATGGTTAGCAGGTGTCGCAGGATTAGAACCAAAAATGCAGATTGCATTTGCACACGGCTCATTTAATGTAGTGAATACAATGATTCAATTACCGTTAATTGGTTTGTGGGCATATGTTGTGACGAAGCTCATACCTGGTGAGGATTCTCCTATTGAATATAAACCAAGAAGTTTAGATCCGCATTTTATTGAAGCATCACCTGCTATTGCTATTGGACAAGCGAAAGAAGAAGTTTTACGCATGGGTGAATATAGTATTCGAGGGTTAGAAGAGACATTCGAATATTTGAAAACAAATGATAAAAAGAATGCTACAAAGGTTTTACATTATGAAGAAGCAATCAATAGCTTAGATCAGAAAATCACTGATTATTTAGTGAAAGTTTCTGTACAACCATTGTCAGATACAGATTCTACTAGACACCATATTTTACTAGAAAATGTCCGCGATATTGAGAGAATTGGAGATCATTTTGAGAATATCGTGGAGTTAATAGACTACAAAGCCGTGAATGGGGTACAGTTGAGTGAACCTGCTATAAACGATTTAAGTGAAATGTTTACATTAACAATTGAAACAGTTCAAAAGGCTATTCTGACATTGGATACAACTGACCATGGAATGGCAATTGAAGTGACAAAAAAGGAAGAGCTTATTGATCAAATGGAGCGAACTTTTAGGAAAAAACATATTCATCGATTAAATCTTGGCCAATGTTCAGCACATTCGGGTATAGTCTTTACAGATATCGTTAGTAACTTAGAACGTATAGGTGATCACGCTGTTAATATCGCAGAAGCTATTTTACAAAAACATTAAGGAGGGATTCTATGGATGTAATCGCATGGATACTAATAATTTTAAGTTTTATTATTGCGTTTGTTGGGCTTGTATATCCTATTATTCCGTCAGTACTATTTATATTGCTAGGGTTTATCCTATATGGAGCATTTTATAGCTTTGGAGATTTACCTTGGTGGTTCTGGGTAATTCAAATTTTATTTGTTGCATTATTATTCGGAGCAGATACATTAGCAAATGCTTTTGGCGTGAAAAAATTTGGTGGTTCAAATGCAGGGATGTGGGGAAGTACAATAGGTTTATTAATCGGACCATTTGTCATTCCTATTGCTGGCATACTGCTCGGACCTTTTTTGGGAGCAGTGCTAGCAGAGTTAATAGTTAATAGAAGTAGTGTAAAACAAGCGATTCGAACTGGAATCGGTTCACTCGTCGGGTTCTTAACTTCTATTATTACGAAGGGAATTATCCAAATAATAATGATTGTTATATTTGTTATTGTGATATAAATTGCTTGATAAATTAATAGATTTTCAGTCAAAAGGCTGAAATCCAGTGATTTAGTTAATAATGTTTGAATGAATGCTGTTATTTTGATAACCTAAGAATGTAATTAATACTTATTAATCCTGAGGAGGAAAATTAATCATGGCTTTTGAATTACCAAAATTACCTTATGCATATGATGCACTAGAACCACATATCGACGCAACTACAATGGAAATTCACCACACTAAACATCACAATACTTATGTTCAAGGCATAAATGCTGCTCTAGAAGGCAAATCAGAATTCGAAGGGAAATCAGTTGAAGAAATTATTGCTAATTTAGATGCTGTTCCTGAAGAAATTCGTACTGCTGTACGCAACCACGGTGGCGGTCACTCTAACCACTCATTATTCTGGGAATCTTTAGCTGCAAATGCAGGTGGAGCTCCAACTGGCGAATTAGCAGCTGCAATTGATGCTAAATTCGGTAGCTTTGACGCTTTCAAAGAACAATTCGATAATGCTGCTAAAACTCGCTTCGGTTCAGGCTGGGCTTGGTTATCAGTTGCTAACGGCGAATTAGAAATCTCTTCAACTCCAAACCAAGATTCACCGATCATGGAAGGTAAAACTCCATTATTAGGTCTAGATGTTTGGGAGCATGCTTACTACTTAAACTACCAAAACCGTCGTCCTGACTACATCGGCGCTTTCTGGAATGTAGTAAACTGGGATAAAGTTGCAGAACGTTTTGCAGCTGCAAAATAATCTATTTTAAATGCAACAAAGCACGTACCTTTGACGTCAAAAAGGTACGTGCTTTTTTTATGGTAAAAGAATACATAAGTTGACCTGTAAAGTTTGTAATTTGTACTTTTATTCTCTTTTTCCAAAAATAGAGCACTTCATTATTTTCGTATAAAATAGAAATCAATTAGACTATTTTTCGACATGACTACGGTGTGTTTTTGTGCTGAAAATGATATACTACTAATTGTGAATAAAGCGGAAGGGGGGACATTGCATGCGCAAAAAAAATCCATCTAAAAAGAAACGTGCAGCTAGTGTCAAAGCAAAACAGCGTGCAAATCTTTCGTTTCGAATGAATATACTTTTCTTTTCAATTTTCCTTTTGTTTTCTCTTTTGATTTTGCGTTTAGGGTATATGCAAATCGTTAAAGGTGAAGAATATGTGAGAGAATTAGCGCGAACTGACGAAGTAACGGTAAATTCTAGCGTTCCTCGTGGCCGTATTTATGATAGACAGGGCCGTGTTTTAGTTGATAATGAACCAAAGAATGCGATTACTTATACAAAACTACAATCGACAACAACGAAAGAGATGTTGGAAACTGCAAATAAACTCGCAAAACTCATTAAAATGGATACGAAACCTATCACGGATCGAGATAAAAGAGACTTTTGGATAACGCTCAACAAAGAAAAGGCTTATGCAAAAGTAAGTGAAAAAGAACAGAAAGACATTAACAATGATTCAGAACTAGAACAGAAAGAAAAGCAGGCAGAGCTAGATAAATTAGTGCGTGACCGAATTACTAATGATGAATTAAGAGAATTAACAAAGAAAGATTTACAAGTGTTAGCTATTTATCGATTAATGGCTGCAGGTTATTATTTATCACCACAAATTATTAAAAGTGATAATGTAACGAATAAAGAATTTGCAATCGTATCAGAGAATTTAACAGAGCTACCTGGTGTAAATACTACTACAGATTGGGCTCGTGTGAAAAAATCTGCATTAAGTATTTTAGGTTCAACGACAACACCAAGGGAAGGAATTCCAAAAAATTTGGTGGACTATTATTTGGCACGTGATTATTCTCGAAATGATCGTGTCGGTAAAAGTTATATTGAACAACAGTATGAAGAGATATTACAAGGCCAAAAAGCCGTTGTCAAAAATGCTACAAACGGCAAAGGGCAAGTTGTAGATACAGTAACTACATCTGAAGGTTCTCCTGGAAAAGAATTAATTCTTACGATTGACAGTGAATTACAAGAAAGCCTTGATAAGATTGTGGAAGAACAATTGCTATTTGCTAAATCACAAGCAGGTTCTTCGTTACTAGATCGAGCTTTTCTTGTTATGATGAATCCAAACACAGGTGAAATTTTATCGATGGTTGGTAAAAAACTCGACACAGATGATAATGGGAAAATGACAATTAATGACTACGCTATTGGTTCATTTACATCTGCTTATGAAGCAGGTTCTGTTATTAAACCAGCAACACTTTTAACGGGTTATTCGTTAAATGCAATTACTCCAAATGAAGTTCTAATAGACGAACCAATCAAAATTTTAGGTACTGAACCCAAAAAATCCATTTTTAATCCAGGTGGTAGAATTTCAATGGATGGTTTAACTGCTTTAGAGAGATCTTCCAACGTATATATGTTTAAAACAGCGATGAAAATTGCAGGTGTAAACTATGTGCCAAATGCGGGATTACGAGTGACATTAGAGGATTTTACAAAAATTCGTAATTCATATGCACAGTTTGGCTTAGGAGTAAAAACAGGTATAGATTTACCTGGAGAATTTGAAGGATTTAAAGGAAATGAAACAATTTCAGGTAAATTACTTGACTTAGTAATTGGTCAGTATGATACTTTTACTCCCCTTCAATTAGCTCAATATGTCTCAACTATTGCTAATGGAGGTAAACGAATTCAACCACATTTGGCGAAAGAAATTCGAGAGCCATCTGTTGATGGTAAAACATTAGGGCCAATCGTAACAGAACTTGGACCTACAATTTTAAATACGATTGACAATACTAAATCAGAAATAGATTATGTTAAGAGCGGAATGCATCGTGTTTATTTTGGAAATCAAGGGACAGGAGCTTCTTACTTCCGGGATGCGAAGTTTAATGCGGCAGGTAAAACAGGTACGGCAGAGGCTGTCTATTATGGGCCAAAGAAAAGTGCATACGGAACACAAACGTTAAGTATCACTCATGTTGGCTTTGCTCCTTATGATAATCCTGAAATTGCATATGCAGTAGTTGTACCGTGGGTTACAACAGGTACAAACTATACAGCTATCAATAACATCATTGCTCGCCAGGCTGTTGACAAATACTTTGAAATCCAAAAGAAAAATACGAAAAAGGCAAAACAAAAAGTAGGAGAAAAAATTAAAAAGCCTATTACAAAAGAGCAGATCGATGAAGAAGATGCGCAAAAAATGGGTACTCAATAAAATGACTTTCTTCTATTAAAATAGTTAAACGCCTCACATTGTACAAAATACAATGTGAGGCGTTTTTTGTATACATTATTACAGAAAACGACAGCGATTTACAAAGCATTTACAATACCTTTATATAACCTTACATTACATTTATATGTCCTCAACATGTCTACTTTATAGTTAACAGTGTAGTAAACAAACACAAAAACCTTAGGGGGAACAAACAGATGAAAAACTGGAAGTACTTCATGATGACATCAATCGTAGGCTCGGCACTTTTGTTAGGAGCATGTGGCAGTGACACAGAAGAAGGTAGCAAAACGTCAAGCAGCGGTGCATCTAGCCAAGAAACAAATGCTGGTGCAAGTGAGCAACTAGAAGGAAAAATCGCAGGAGATGGTTCTTCAACTGTAGCACCAATCATGGAAGCAATTGTAGAGGAATATACAGCTGTTCAACCTAAAGTACAAGTTTCAGTAGGAGTCTCTGGAACTGGTGGCGGATTTGAGAAATTCATAGCAGGTGAGACGGCATTTGCAAACGCATCTCGTGAAATTAAAGAAGAAGAGGCTGCTAAGTTAAAAGAAGCAGGCATTGACTATACAGAAATGAAAATTGGTTATGATGGTTTATCTATCGTAGTAAATAAAGAGAATGATTGGATAGAAGATTTAACAGTAGATCAATTAAAACAAATTTGGACTGAAGATGGTAAAGAAAAGAAATGGTCTGATATCGACCCATCTTGGCCAAAAGAAAAAATTACCTATTACTCTCCTGGTACTGACTCAGGAACATATGACTACTTCGATGAAGTTATTTTAGACGGTAAAGATTTAGCGAAAAAAGCAACTCTATCAGAAGATGATAACGTACTAGTACAAGGTGTTGAAGGCGATAAAAACGCTATCGGATACTTCGGTTACGCATACTACGTAGCAAATAAAGATAATCTTAAAATTGTTAAAGTCGGCGGAATTGAGCCAACAAATGAAACAATTAAATCAGGTGAATATTCACCGCTCTCTAGACCACTATTCATCTACGTGAAGAATAGCGAAGTAAAAGAAAATGCAGCATTCTATAACTTTATGAAATATGCTCTTGAAAATGCAGGCGATATGGCAGAAGCTGTAGGCTATGTTAGAACACCAGATGAAGATTACAAAAAAGACTTAGATGCTTTAGAAGGCTTGAAATAATCACTGGCTAGGGGAGCGAGTAGCAAAACGCTACCTGCTCCCTTTTTACTGAAGGGGGACTTCAACTTGGCTGTAAAAGAATCGACGGATAAGCTGTCTGTTCAAGATTTAATTGCACAATCACGTGGTAAGGGATCTAAAAAGGTAGTAGAAAAAGTAATGCCAATCTTATTGTTTACCACTGCTTTAATCTCGGTATTAACAACGTTTGGAATAGTTTTCACACTTATTTTTGAAACATTTGAATTCTTTAAGGAAGTACCTTTCATTGATTTCTTATTTGGTACCGAATGGCTTCCATTCTCAAGTAAGGAGCCAATGTACGGAATTTTACCACTAATCTTAGGAACGTTAAAGGTAACAGTTATTGCAGTTTTAGTAGCAGTTCCACTCGGTATTGCTGCAGCAATTTACCTTAGTGAATATGCAAGTGATCGTACACGACGTTTGATCAAACCAGTTCTAGAAGTATTAGCAGGTATTCCGACAATTGTTTATGGATTCTTTGCACTGACTTTTGTCACTCCGATGTTACAAGAATTGATTCCAGGGTTGAAAATCTTTAATGCATTGAGTCCGGGGATTGTCGTAGGGATCATGATATTACCGATGATTGCCTCGCTTTCTGAGGATGCAATGACTTCAGTACCAAATGCAATGCGAGAAGGTGCTTTGGCACTTGGTTCAACAAAACTGGAAGTAGCAATCAAAATTGTGTTACCAGCAGCTTTATCAGGGATATTGGCTTCGGTAGTACTTGCGGTGTCTCGTGCAATTGGTGAAACCATGATCGTATCTCTTGCTGGAGGAGCGACACCAACATTTGACTTTAGCGTGACGGATTCAATCCAAACGATGACGGCATATATTGTTCAAGTTTCAACAGGTGATGCAGGCTATGGAACAACCATTTACTACTCAATTTACTCAGTTGGATTTACACTATTCATCTTCACATTGCTGATGAATTTACTTGCACATTTCATTTCAAAACGCTTTAGGGAGGAATATTGATGGTGAAATATGTTGATCATACGCAAGTTGTGAAGCGCATGAATGGACGACTAGTTGTAAATAAGCTGTTGAAAACAGTCTTCCTATTAGTAACACTTTTTGCCTTAGCAATGCTTGGTATATTAGTTTACCGCATGTTTGATCAAGGTTGGGGTTATTTATCGGTAGACTTTTTATCAAACTTTGCTTCTAGGTTCCCAGAAAAAGCAGGGATTAAAGCTGCACTCGTTGGTTCCGTCTTTCTAATGTTAGTTGTGGCACCAGTATCCCTATTTCTGGGGGTAGGAACGGCTATTTATTTAGAAGAGTATGCGAAGCAAAATAAAATAAATGCTTTTATCCGCATGAATATCTCGAATTTAGCAGGTGTTCCTTCTATAGTATTTGGATTACTTGGTTTAACGATATTCGTTCGTTCGCTAGCATTAGGGAAAAGTGTACTAGCAGCAGGACTTACAATGAGTTTGCTGATCTTACCCGTTATTATAGTGGCTGCACAAGAAGCGATTCGTTCTGTACCAAAGGAATTAAGGGAAGCATCATACGGTATGGGTGCGACAAAATGGCAAACTATATTAAAAGTTGTCTTGCCATCAGCGGTACCAGGAATTTTAACAGGAAGTATTTTAGCGCTGTCGCGAGCTATAGGTGAGACTGCACCGCTTGTTGTATTAGGGATTCCGGTGATTGTACATTTCTTACCAGATGGCATTTTGAGCGAATTCACAGCTTTACCAATGCAAATCTTTGACTGGGCAAAACGCCCGCAAGAGGAATTTCAATATGTTGCAGCGGCCGGAATTCTAGTCTTGATGACATTCTTAGTTATCTTAAACTCCATTGCCGTCATAATTCGAAATAAATTTCAGCGTCGTTATTAAAAACTAGGGGGCTTCAATGATGGTTAAACTTCCAGTAAATGAAGTATATGAAACAAAGGGACAAAACTTAAAAGTAATTTCAAACGAAGACAAACGAACAGTGTATCATTCGAAAAACTTGAATTTATGGTACGGGGAACATCATGCCTTAAAAGATATAAATCTAGAAATGAAAGAAAACGAAGTAACGGCAATTATTGGTCCATCTGGTTGTGGTAAATCGACGTATATCAAAACATTAAATCGAATGGTCGAGCTAATACCATCTGTTCGTACAGAAGGTGAAATTTTATACCGTGAGCGTAATATTCTAGATAACAAATACCAAGTTGAAGAATTGCGCACTAAAGTAGGTATGGTATTTCAAAAACCAAATCCATTCCCAAAATCTATTTACGATAACATCGCTTATGGTCCGCGTATACATGGTATTAAAAATAAGAAAATTCTCGATGAAATCGTGGAAAAAAGTTTACGCGGAGCAGCGATATGGGATGAAGTTAAAGATCGACTAAACCAAAATGCATATGGATTATCAGGTGGACAGCAACAACGTATCTGTATTGCTAGATGCCTTGCCATTGAACCAGATGTCATATTAATGGATGAGCCAACTTCAGCATTAGATCCAATTTCTACATTAAAAGTTGAAGAGTTAGTCCAAGAATTAAAAGAAAACTATTCAATTATTATTGTGACACATAATATGCAACAAGCAGCGCGTATTTCTGATAAAACGGCATTCTTCCTAAATGGAGAAGTGATAGAGTATGCGGCAACGAACCATATTTTCTCTACACCAACGGATAAAAGAACAGAAGATTATATTTCCGGTCGATTCGGTTAAGGAGGAATATAGAGATGACGGTTCGTGAAAAATTTGAAAATGATTTAAAGCGAGTGCAAGGGCTAATGTTAGATTTATGTCATATGTCTATTCAGGCATTAGAGAAATCAGTTGAGGCACTTTTCGATCAAGATATTGATGCGGCACTATTATTAATAGATCAAGATCGTTTTATCAACAGGTTAGAAGAGCATTTAAATGATGAGGTCATTTTATTGATCGCCAAACAACAACCTGTTGCGACTGATTTACGTCGCTTAATCGTCATGATTAAAGCTGCCTCAGATATGGAGAGAATTGGGGATTATGCTGTAAACATCGCCAAAGAGACGATTCGTCTTGGTGAAACGAAAGTGGTCTATCCTACGGAGAAAATTGCACAAATGCGAGATCAAGCAATCGCAATGTTAAAAAATATGGTACAGGCATTTATCGAAGAAGATATGAATAAAGCGAAGGAAATTGCGCTCTTAGATGATCAAATTGATACTTTATATGGAGAAGCAATTGTTGAAATATTAAATACACCGACAGAAAATATGAAAGATATTGGCCAAGTGGCGCAATTATCTTTTGTTTGTCGGTATTTAGAGCGTTCGGCGGATCATGCCACAAATTTGGCTGAGCTGTTATTTTACTTAGTGAAGGGTAAGCATTATGAGTTGAATCAATAGCCTTTCTATAGAAGAAAGAAAGCTGACTAATGAGCCAGCTTTCTTTTTGTTGTTCAAATTGGAGAACAGATTTAATAACAGTGATGTGCTTTCAACTTAGCTGAGTTTAACTGAAAAACGTCCAATGAGTATATTAAATACTCATTGGACGTTTAAGTTTTTCAGAACTAAATGCTCTAAATGCATTTCAATTATTTACTACGCGTAATTTTCTTAACAATTTCAGCGGTAGTCATTTTGATATTTAAATCGTATGTGCCAATTTGAAGACTAGAAGCTTTGTCATTTTTGATGACGTAAAGCTCGAAGTCACCAGCATCTTTAATTATACCGGCTTTCTCTAGAGCTAAACTTACTTCTGAAGTACCCATACCCTTTTTAATAACAAGTGTATACGACTTTACAGTTTTTCTAGCTGAGGAATTTACCGATACTGTGTTATTTTTTAATGCGCTGTAGTCTGTTTGAATTTTAGCAAGCTGCTCTTTTGCTTCAGCTGCTTCCGCGTTAATTGCTTCTAGTTCAGTCTTTTTGATAAGGACTGTACCTTTAGGCACATTAATATTTGCTGCTTCAATGTCAGCGTCACTTGTTATGAAATCCACGAATGTGAAGCTAGCACCCGCAAGAAAAAGAGCGATGCCAAATGCTCGGATGGATGATTTTCTCATACGCGGCTGCCTCCACTTTGAAGGACTTCTTGCACCTGCTCTACTGATAGAGAAGATCGCTTACTAATTTCAGGGATAGTATAGCCCTGCTTATGTAGCGTTTGCACTTGACTGATAATAATTTGGTGAACACCTTTAGTGGATGCAGTTACAGGAGAGGCTGCTTTTTTAGGTTTTCCTATCAATTTGGGCTCTAATAATAATTCTTCCTCAATTACTTTTAAGCGACGCTTTAGTTGATGCGTTTCTTGGTAAAAATTAAGAGAAAGTTCTTCAACATCTCCCTCGATTTGTGTCGAATGATCTTTGATGAAAAACGAAGTAATTATTACGATAATCCCAACAATCATTAATATAGATGATAATTCCAAATTCTTTCACCTCAATAGGTTTAAATAGTTGTGATACCATTTTATCATAAAGTAGGACATAATACTCCTGCTCATCAAACAGTATCCCACGTTTAGCCACGTATTAGACGAAATTTCCAGAAGAAATGACAGTAGATTTTTTTCGAAGTTATGATATAATGAGTTAGTCGTATAAATCATGCTCACTAAAGACATTTTATTCTTGATATAGAGTGGGAGGGGTAAAGATGCGCGTTAATATTACATTAGCTTGCACTGAATGTGGCGAACGTAACTACATTTCTAAGAAAAACAAGCGTAACAATCCAGAACGTCTTGAATTGAAAAAATATTGCTCTCGTGATAAGAAGAACACTCTTCACCGTGAAACGAAGTAATAACTGTTGCCAAAACCACGAGTGGTTTTGGCTTTTTCCGTTCTTTGGACTAAAAGGAGTGAACCCCTTGGATAAAAAAACACTACGTCAAGATATGAGAGTAAAGCTTGCTCAAATGTCAGAGGCGCAATATGATGCATACTCATTGCAAATTCATGAACAACTATTAAGAGAATCTTCTATTAAAAAAGCGAATATAATTGGTTTAACCATATCAGCCTTTCCAGAAGTGAATACAATCACTTTAATTGAAAAACTCTGGTCACAAGGCAAACGAGTAGCTGTTCCTAAATGCGAACCTAAAACACGTGCTATGATATTTTATGAAATTACATCATTCGATCAATTAGAAACGGTCTATATGCAACTGAAAGAACCTATTCCTGCATTAACAAAAGAAGTGCCAAAGAAAGAAATCGATTGTTTGATTGTTCCAGGTGTTGTATTTGATCAGTTTGGTTTTCGCGTAGGCTTTGGGGGCGGCTACTATGATCGGTATTTAGCCAGTTACAACGGAGAACGAATCACCTTAGCTTTTGGAGTACAGCTCATACATAAAGTACCGACAGATCAATATGATTTACCGGTTCATAAAATAATTACAGAGACAAGCGTGATTAATTGTCTTGAAAATCGAAAGGAGTCACAATCAGTCGATGAAAACAGTATATGATGTAATGCAATTTTTGAAACGCTTTGGTACATTTATTTATACAAAAGATCGAGTTGCGGATTTAGAACTGATGGAGGATGAGATCCGAGAACTCTACTCTTCACATTTAATAGACATACAAGATTATCAAATGGCTTTGATGATCTTACGCCAAGAAATTTCGAAAGAGAAAAGGAATAGACAACAAATGTAAAGAAGTGGTAGAATTTATTTTCTACTACTTTTTTTAAAGATTAATGAAACTTTTACATGACTCATCCGTCTAATAAAGAGTCTGTAATAAAAACGGAAGATTGAATATATAATATGTGATGTAACATTTTTGTTGCGTTGTTGTAAAAAAAGGATTATGATATATTTTGTTTCTTTCATATATGAAACTAAAATTGTAAAGAACGAAGGAAAGTAGGAGGATGTTAGGAATGAATTTTAAAAAAGCACCTAAACATTCAATTTTGGCTTTAGCAATAATAGCCACTTGGATCAAGACTTATATAACATATCAAACAGCCTTTGATATGAAAATTGAAAATACAATGCAACAATTGATTCTGTTTATCAACCCACTTAGCTTCTTGCTATTTATTTTTGGGTTGTCGTTATTCTTTAAAACTGCAAAAGCGCGTAATCGTTATATAATTATCACAAGTAGTATTCTAGCAATTGTTTTATATGCTAACGTTGCTGTGTATCGCTTCTTCGATGATTTTATAACATTACCGATGTTGTTCCAAACAAGTAACTTCGGTGACCTTGGAAACTCTGCATTATCTTCGATGTACTTTACAGATGTTTTCTACTTTACAGACGTTATTTTGTTAATACTAGCAGTTAAGTTTTTACCTGTTGCAAAAGAAATTTTCGTAGTTAAACCGAAAATGCGTCGTACGTATTTTGTGTTATCATGTGCAATGTTATTCTTGAATCTTGGTTTAGCTGAAACAGAACGTCCACAGTTATTAACTCGTAGCTTTGACCGTGAAATTTTAGTGAAGAACATTGGTACTTACAATTACCATCTATATGATATTTACATTCAATCAAAATCGCATGCTCAGCGTGCATTAGCTGATGGTAGTGCGTTAACAGAGGTTACAAACTACGTAAAATCTAATCCAGCTAAAGCTGATGATAAAATGTTTGGTGTTGCTAAAGACCGCAACGTTATTATTATCTCCCTTGAATCAACTCAAGACTTTGTCATTAATAATGAAGTGAATGGTCAAGAAATCACACCATTCTTAAATTCTTTAACAAAAGATAAAGATACATTCTACTTCGATAATTTCTATCACCAAACTGGTCTTGGAAAAACATCGGATGCTGAATTTATTGTTGAAAACTCATTATTCGGAACAGGACGAGGAGCTGTCTTCTTCACTAACAGTGGGAACACATACAATTCGATGGCTGAACGTTTAAATGGTGAAGGCTACTATACTTCAGTACTACACTCAAATAATAAGAGTTTCTGGAACCGTGATATGATGTATCATGCATTTGATATTAAGAAGTTCTATGATATTGATTCATTTGATGTAAATGAAGAAAACTCAGTTAACTGGGGATTAAAAGATATTCCGTTTATGGAACAATCAGTGGATATTATGAAAACAATGCCACAACCTTTTTACACACGTATGTTATCTTTAACAAACCACTATCCATTCACTTCTGATGAAGAGGATCAATTCATTGAACCTTATACATCTGAAGATGGTACAGTGAACCGTTATTTCCAAACTGTCCGTTATACAGACGAAGCAATTAAAAAACTGTTTGCTGATTTAAAAGAAAAAGGTTTATATGATAATTCGATTATTGTAATGTATGGTGACCACTATGGTATTTCAGAAAACCATAACAAAGCAATGGAACAATATTTGGGTAAAGAAATCACATCACTTGAAACAGCTCAGCTACAACAAGTGCCGTTCTTCGTGCATATTCCTAACTCAGGCGTAGGTAAAGAAATGCATGAAGTATCGGGTCAAATGGATATTCGCCCAACAGTATTGCACTTATTAGGTGTTGATACATCTAATGACTTACAATTAGGTGCAGATTTATTCTCTAAAGACCATGAAGACTTCGTTACATTCCGTGATGGTCGTTTTGTAACTGATAAACTAGTTTATGCTGGTGAAGTTTGTTACGATAAAGAAACAGGTGAGAAAACGGATCAAGCGAAGTGTGAACCGTTTATTGAAAGAGCCAATAAAAAACTAGAATACTCTGACCGTATTATTAACGGTGATTTACTCCGCTTTTATGATGAAAAAACTGGAGCTGTAAAATCAAATTCAGAAGAAACTAAATAAATTCTTTTTGAAAACCTACATGAATCTATTCATGTAGGTTTTTTTATGAAAATCCATAATTTTCTACTTATAACGAAACCTTTTTAGTTTATAATCGTATAATAGATGTAGGTGAAGAGGAGGCACAATATGAAAAAATTTATGATGTATCTAGTCCTCACTTGTGCCATTTTCTTAGTTGGGTGTAATAAAGAATCTTCACAACCAAATTTAGATGCGGATTCAAATAACCCTGAAGCGATTGAACAAAAAAGGGTTGCAACAGAAGTTCTTGATTATTCTATGAAGACAGAAGATTTACATAGTATTGTTGGGTTTCTATCTGAAACAACAATTTTGTATGTTGCTTATGAATCAGACCGCTTCCACCTATTAACTTATAATTTAATTACAGGTGAAAAAGAGACGATTTTTTCAGAAAAGGACCAAATTATTCAAGTGATGATCCATCCTTCTAAAAAGCAAATTATCGTTCAATCTTCCGCAAACTCCTCATCTGCAACGGTTAAGATTATTTCGCTAAAAGGGGAAATTCTTCATAGTGTCGATATTCTATCATCGGAATTATCAATTATGTGGAATCCTAAAAACCCTCAATTAGTTGCCTTCACAGCATTTCAAGGAGATTTTTCATACCAATGTTATGTCTTTGATGGTGAACAAGAAAAATTGCATGAGATTAATCCTAGTAATCCATTTTTAGTTTGGCAATCCGAAGATATTTTACTGTATAACCGTTGGACAGCTCGTCAGCTTAATGGTGGCAAAATAGTAGAATTGAATTGGAAGACTGGTCAGGAACAACTAACTGATTTAAAAAAGGTTGTATATTTGGATACAGAGAAGGATGCTAGATTAACAGTTCAAATTGATTTCGAAACAGAACAGTTTTCTTATTTATTAAAGAACAAAAATAAGGAAATCACTTGGCAAGCACCTGCATTAAGTAATTATTCTCAATGGTTTGTTCCGGATTTAGTTTGGTTAGAGGATCAATCAGTGATCGCTATTGTACCAACTGAAGGTGGTTTGTTGGATGATTATTCAGGTAAATTTAAATTGATGAAAATTTCAGATGAAAAAGTAGAAGAGTTAGTAACGCTAGATGAGTATACAATGATTACTTGCTCTCCAAAAGGCTCACTTTGTTTATATGGCAATGATTTGGAGCAAGTTATGTCATTTGAACCTTACAAAAAGAAAAAATGGTTAACCCTTGAATAGAAGACAAAAAAAAGCTGTGGTATAAAAACCACAGCTTTTATTGTCCCACTTTGTATTAGTGAAGAGATGGTGGGAATCCTTGATTTAAGATAGTCATAAATACGAACCATCCAAACACTGCAAATGTAACAAAGTTAAAAGCCATTCCTAGAATGCTTTTTTCTTTGAGAGACTGTACAGTGCCAATTAGACCTAGAATTGCGACTAGGCCAAAAATAACCATTAATAAGTTCAATATAGACACTCCTTTCGACATCCGAAAATGAATGCCGCAAACGATATTCCTCTTCTATTGTAAAGCTAATTAGTACGTTTGTCGAGATTAAAAAGTGACGGATATTTGAACGAGGGATGTTATCATAGATATATCATTTCTTGACGGAATCTGTATAATATAGTGGAGGTGAAAAGAATGTTAAATATTCGAACATATACATTAGGACCAGTTCAAACAAATTGCTATATTATTTCAAATAAAAAGAAAGAATGTCTTGTAATTGATCCAGGTAGTGAAGGAGAGAGACTTGTACAGCAATTAAGAGCCTTAAATTTGCGTCCGTTAGCTATTTTGTTAACACATGCTCATTTCGATCATATTGGAGCAGTAGATGAAGTGAGAGATGCTTTTAAAGTACCTGTTTATTTACATAAGGCGGAAACGGATTGGTTAATTGATCCAATGAAAAATGGTTCAGGTAAATATGCGGAATTACCAAATATAACAACACAACCAGCAGATCATGTGATTGATCAACCACAAGAATTGACTATAGGACCTTTTGAATTTGAAATTGTACACACTCCAGGTCATTCTCCTGGTAGTATTTCATTTATATTCGAAGATGAAGGATTTGCTGTGGTTGGTGATACTCTATTTCAAGGTAGTGTAGGCCGCACAGATTTAGTAGGTGGCAATGAAAAACTGTTATTAAAATCTATCCATGATAAGCTCTTATCGTTAGATGAGAACCTAATTGTTTACCCAGGTCATGGAGATGCAACTACTATTGGGACGGAAATGGAGCAAAATCCTTTTTTGAACGGATTTTTGTAAGATTTAAGGATAAAAATGAAGAAAAAACCGATAAGTGAGTGAAATCTTACTAGTCGGTTTTTTTTATGTAATTTAACAGAACATATTAACTTAAACCATGTTTCTTTTTATATTTTCTGGAATCATTACAACTTCGGTAGATAGATTAACGGGTTTAAAAGTTGGGTCAATGCATTCATCCCAATAGTCTAAATGCTTTTTATCAATCCAATGTGTTGAGTCCTCTACAGCAATTCCACCTTTTCCTTGTACAGAGTACCAATACAAATACTCCTCATTATTCCAAACTTCACGGAAGATTGTTTCAACGTACATCTTGTCTCCTTCTAATGTAACAAGAACATCCTGCATGTAATCATTTAAAAACTTTAACCATTCCGTAACTTTTTCTGATTTTCCTTGTTGAACTCGAAATCTCGTGCATTCAATTTCTAGCATTTACTATTCCTCCAGCCGGTAATATGACGCCTCGTTGATAAGAGAGAATTCTGATGTTTTTTGAATATAATAAATTGGAAATATAATATTTATTTTAAATATTCAAACAAAAGTAAGATATGTTTTAATATAGATAAACGAAATGGGAATTACAACCATTTATTATTTAGGGTTTTGTAGCGATAGCTTATCTGGATTTAAATTATTGGAAATGGATAGATAGTTGGAAAACACTTTTAGATATAGAGTGTTTTGAAGACAAAGGTAAGGAGGGTGATAGCGTGAATGATACATGACTTTTTAATCCTGATTGGAATGAAGCGGTGAATACTGCAAAAATTATTTTGTAGCATAAAGATCATGTAGGGTCAAAGAAAAAGGTTATTGAAGGCAGGGCTATTTGATTTACGAGTAAGGATTACAAGCCGTGGTTTTTACGAACTATCGCTAGAACGAGTTGAGGATGTAATTTCGAGACTATTTTTATTAATCGAGGGAAATATCGAATATAAAGACGTGAAAATTCTTCTAAATAACAATGGAGCGAGTTAGCGCAACAAACAACCGAATTAGCGCAACAAACAAATTATTACGCAAAAAAAAGAGGCTATGGAGGCCTCTTAAATAGAAGATATTAATCTTCTTCATCTAGGGGATGTTTCTCACCATATAGAATGGAGAGGGTTAAAGTTAAGCTACAATTACAATTATAACAATCATTAATAAGGTGTCAATAGTGGAAAATACACAAAATAAAAAAGACAGCTTTGGACTGTCTTTTTTATTTACTATTAATGTCCTGCGCCTGCAACGTGAATGAATGTAGTATAGTACGTGAAGCCTGCGAAGAAAACTGTTAAGTAAGCACCGAAGATGTACATATACATACGTTCCGTTAGGTTTAAGTATCCTAATAGAAGGAAAAACCCTGTATTAGCTAAGAATAATAGCGAAACTTCTGTCATATCACCTAAATAAAACATAACTGCGAAAATCCCTGTCCAGAAGCCCATTACTTTATACATATTATCCATATATGATTCCCTCCTTTTGCGACGACACAATAATCTCTTATCCATTATAAATGATTTGAAACCAACATGTAAACCGCTACTTAGGTTAACTTTGTGACAAAGCAGTGTAAAAAATTAAATATCAATTCGATAAGTGCAGTATTTACAGCTTTCAACCATGCTATCAATTTGAACAAATTCTTGTACATCAAATAAGTATTCAAATTGGCCTTTTAAGAAAGATTCATGCAAGTCACAAACGAGTGATGCGTGTTTCTCGATTTGACTATGGAAAGGACAATTATAAACAGCAAAGCGGATTGTTTTTCCTTCTGGCTTATCGAGAATTACAGGAACATAACCAATTAATGAGGCTGCTTCTGTAATGATTTCTACACGTTCATCAAATGAAATGAGCGCTTTATCCTTTTGACGTTTAGATAAGATTGATTGAATTTGTGCAACACCTTTTTTGTAACAAATCTTTTTACCGATAGTATTAGCATCTTCACCAAGTTCTATAATGATTTCTAGAACCCAACTTAATAATTCCTCATAATTTCGTTGAGGGAATGTTAGAGCAATGCCATTTGCAACCGCTTTATATTTTCTTCCAGGTCGGCCGCCTTTTCCTGTTTTTTCATATTCAGACGTAATTACATCAATTTCGTTTAATTTAGTTAAATGAAGACGTGCAACGTTTGGATGAATTTGAAACTTATCGGCAATGTTTTGGACTGAGAAAGAATCTTTTTCTTGTAACATATATTGATAAATTGAAAATCTTGTTTCATCTGCTAGAGTACTTGTGATTTTTAATGGATGTAACATGAAAAGGTTCCACCTCCTGTATATTTATCTTTATTATAAAACAATATAAAATATCTATCAGTATAAAAACTGATATATTCAAAAAAAATAAGTAGAATAATGTAAAAAAGTGAAAGATTACTAGTCTTTTTTCGTTGAAAATCTATTTTTACATAGTAGAAAAGCTTTAAAATTATATTATATTCCTTTTCTAAAGCGTATAACATTAATTTGCATTATTGTATGTATTTTCTTGTTTTTGCAGTGTATAATTTCGCTAACGGATAAGGAGCGGTCGTTATTCGTCGTGGTAGAAAGGGGGCAATATGACATTTACTGAGACAGTTGTGGAGCAAAAAAGTGAGCATCTATTGTTGAAGGCAATACATTTTGGCGCATCTGACTTACATTTAATGCCTAGTGAAAACGACTATTTACTATACTTTCGAAAATATGGGCAGCTCGTGTCTGCTGGTCAACTTCCCCTAGAGTTGGGTGATCGTATGATTTCCTACTTTAAATTTCTCTCCTCTTTAGATATTAGTGATAAGCGTAGACCTCAAAGTGGTTCGTTTCAGCAAGTTTTAAATGAACAGCCAATTGCTTTTCGCGTATCCACCTTACCTTCGATTTTCTTAAAGGAAAGCTTGGTCATTCGTATAATGTTGCAGGATCATGCTATGCCAATTTCTTCCCTATGTTTATTCACTGAATCAGCTAAGCATTTATTGCAATTAGTGAAAAAGAGACAAGGCATTTTATTTTTAACCGGTCCAACTGGATGCGGCAAATCTACATCATTATACTCCCTTATACATTATTGCTCTAATGAACTAAAAAAGCACGTCATATCCTTAGAGGATCCAGTGGAAAATAGTCAATCGAATTTATTGCAAATTCAAGTAAATGAAAGAGCCGGTGTTTCATACGCAACCGGATTAAAAGCTATTTTAAGACATTCTCCGGATATTATTATGATTGGAGAAATTCGTGATCAAGAAACGGCTAAGATTGCAATAGAGGCTGCATTAACAGGGCATCTCGTTTTAACTACGATTCATTCAATGGATACAATTGGCTGTTTATTCCGTTTACTAGATTTGGGCGTCTCCTTAGAAGAGTTAAGGCAAACAGTAATTGGAGTGGTTGCACAGCGATTAGTAAAGAAAGTAAATTATCAAGATGAAGAAAGATTATCGGCCATTTATGAGATTTTAGCAGATAGATATCTAGCAGAAGCTATAGAACACGTGAAGAGTGATGAAAAATTCATACTGCCATTAGACCTCTCATTAGAAGGACAGATAGAAAAAGGGGTGAGTTTGGGTGCAATTAAAGCTCAACCTTCACCGATTTAGTAAAAAGATTAAAACTTTACCTAAGATGAGAGATAAGGCGAGCTTTTTGAAAAAGATGAGTGTACTGCTAGAGGAAGGCTATACATTTAGAGATTCATTATCAATGTTACTACCCCATCATGTTGAAGAATTATCAGAAGTGGAATCTTTGGTAGAAGAAAAATTTCGAAGTGGATCTAATATGAGCGAAATTCTGCAATTGCTTGGCTTTCAAAAAAGCTATTTAATGACTATTCATGTGGCAGAGCAACATGGAAGAGTTGTAAGAGCCCTTGATTCTATAGCAAGTCAAATGATAACGAAGGAAGAAACGCAAAAAAGACTACAAAAGCTAATGGCCTATCCTGCGATTTTGTTTGTCTTTTTAGTGCTGCTCTTTTTTGGATTTCGGACCTACTTTTTACCCAATATGTCTTCAATGATGCTTTCTAGAGAAGGTGATGCAAGTGTATCTAAATTAACACTATCCTCTTTTTTCTTGCATATTCCAGATGCCTTGATCATTGCAGCCTGTGGGAGTATCTTATTTGCTTTTGTGGCTTGGAGGATAATAAGCAAGAAAGAGATTGCTCACCAAATGATAGTGTATTTGAAAATTCCAGTTCTCTGTCGATTTTTTCGTCTTCAATTGACACGCCAATTTGCTTATGAGTTAGGTGGGCTTTTAGAAAGTGGTCTTTCAATGCAAGAAAGTTTGATTATTTTACAGCGACAAGAGTTACAACCATTTATGGCGAAAATAGCAGGTGAATTACGTAATCGAGTTATTTTTGGTGATTCACTTTCTACTGCGGTAAATCATATGAAGTTTTTTCAGAAAGGATTTAATGCACATATACTACATGGCGAGGAAGGTGGAAATCTAGGTAGAGAACTTCAAATCTATAGTGATTTTTTGACAGATAAAACAGAAGCGAATATGACTAGAGTGCTAGCTATAATTCAACCATTACTTTTTTGTATTATCGCGGTTTGCATACTCGGAGCCTATTTAGCTATTTTATTACCCATGTACGAAATGATAGAAATGGTTTAAGAAAGGAGAACTAACATGCAATTATTAAAACAACAGAAGGGCTTTACTTTAATTGAAATGCTCATTGTTTTGTTTATCATTACAGTGTTGATTTTGATTGCAATACCAAATGTAACAAAGCACTTTAGTACAGTGGATGATAAAGGATGTAAAGCATATGTCAGCATGGTACAAGGTAATTACAACCAAGCTTAAAATTTTGTATGGGTGGTAAAATTAGTTAAATGTCAGCGATAAGCCTAAATAGTTAACCTAATTTTCTATTTCTTTAAAATTAATCGGCCAAGTTGTCGAAATTTATTTATTTTAACGAAGTAATTCATAATATATAAGTGTATCGATAGGGGTTCATCAAGTTATTTTTGCTAGAACCAATAATCTGAAATTAAATGTTTAGAAAGAAAACTGTATAAAAAGATAAACTCATGTAAAATAGAATATAGATATAATATAAAGTTGAAATGATAAATTATTAATTGAGATGTCCTGAAAGAATAAAAATTATCAGCAGTTGTTTTAGAAAAGAGATTTAATTATTAAGGTAAAAAAACAATGATCCAGGGGAATAGGCTATGAAAAAAAGTATTAAAGAAATTTACGAGAGTTTAAATGATATAGAACTTGTCAATGCATATGGAGTATGGCTCGATGAGCTTAAAAAGAGAGGACTCATACGAACAAATAATGTTGTCGGCGAGCTAGGTGAATCAATTGCAATAAAATATTACTGTGACACGCCTAGATTGCCTCGATTACAAGCTGCTCCAATAGGTACACAAAACATTGATGCGATATCAACAGAAGGAAATAGATATTCTATAAAATCGACCACAGGGAAAGTGACAGGTGTTTTTTATGGATTAAATGAACCTAATGATGAGAGAGAAGAACAAGTTAAGTTCGAGTTCGTGATTCTTGTTGTTTTTAGTAAACAGTATGAATTACAAGCCATATATGAAATAGATTGGAACATGTTCTTAAAACATCGAAAATGGCATAGTCGAATGAGAGCCTGGAATTTATCAATTAATAAACATTTAATAGGAGATGCCAAAGTTGTTTTCATGAAAGTAGATAATGATGATGCATTAGAAATTCCAATTTAAAAAATAATTTTATGACAAATAAGAAATTCGGTTTTTATGGTATGGAGGTTTACATATGGAAGTTAAAACGTACTCATACAGATTTGCGGAAGAAATATTGCAACACCCTCATTTTGTGAAGGCTTATAAAGAGTTATTATTGGTCTGTAGTGATTGCCCTGTACCAATATATAAAGGAAAATCGAAGAATCAGCCAAAACTTGATGTTGTTCAACAAATGATGAACACTTACTTTTTATTACGATTCAAAAGTCTTGATTGGGAATCTGAGCCTTTGGCAACTCCTGACACTTCAACAGACGCACTACGCTCTGATTTTCGAAAATCTTTTTTGGACGATGAAACTGGAGAAATAGTTCTTACAATACAAATTGAGGTTGAATTTGGTAATGTAGCTTCAAGTTATCGCAACTATTTTAAGTTTCAACTTAGCTTCGCCAATGCTCTCACGGATTTATGCGTATTAATTGTGCCCTCTTATGCTCTAAGCAAAAGAATTGATAGTGGTGTTTCAAATTTTGAAAAAACAAAAAGAGAAATACCATCAGCAAAACTCTCTATTACGGTACCAACGCTTGTTATTGGACTTTTTGACGATGGCACTACGTTATGGAATGTTAAAGAAACCGTTACGGAGGATTTAAATATTCTCAAAGGTGATTCCCGAATAAAATACATTCAACATTGTGCCATAATACAAGAATATATAGATAATCTATGAACTAAAAGGAGTAGGCACATTGTCTACTCCTTTTAATAATCGTTTATATTTACTGTCCTTAATAAGTATAGATAAATAAAAGAGAGAACAATCTTGTGAAATGAAAATTTGAAATTTATATTTCTAAAAACGTTACCTTTTCAATTTTTATTCTTATAGTATTAAGTGTAGGGGTATTAGCGCATTAGTATAGCTTGAAAACTTACAAAAGGGAGCACTACGCATAATTTCCCCACATTGTATGCTGCTTCTTATTAAAACAACATTATTTATAGTGTTGTTTTTTTATTTACAAAAATTTATTGAGAAGGATGGATCAGAATGAAAGTAAGTAACAGACGGGCACGAGCAATTAGAATGTATGAAAGATTATTAAGTGAAGGAATTGTAAATGAACAGCAGTATTCGGCAACAATTTTATTAGCTGCTTCATGTTATCAATGTGAAGAAAGGACAAGAAAGACAAAGACACAGAAAACAACATACAAAGATATTCATTTTAATTTTGTTAGTCCATATGAGATGGCATTATATATTATTAGCTTGCCAATGTGGTTTGAATGGCAGGAACAAGCAAAGATATATGACAATATACCAAATACGTTTAATAAAGAGAAGGAAAATTCAAGACCAACCGTTGATAGGATTGAGAGTGAAGAACATTATGAACGAGGTAATATTCGCCATGTTCCAATGGAATTAAATAGAGATTTATCACATGAGAAAAAGAAGAAGCCACAAGCATATTTCTATATGAAAGACGGAAAACTATTTTTTAAGAAGTTTAATTCAATCACAGATATAGAAAGTGAATTGGATATTTCTTCATATTACAGAAAAAGAGCAATTAACATCATGACTATTTTTCAACAGAAACAACGTAATCCGATTGAGGAAATTGCAGAGTTAGAATGGAAGGTTACAGAAAGAAATAAACGAATCGAAATGATGAAGAGAAGAGGGAAGGAATTAAATTATATAGAAGCTTTGAAACAATTAAATAAATTAGATATAGAAACTATTAAATCTTTAAATGCTAATTATAAGTCATAGTATATTTATTCTAAATTGTAATTTATATCATTGTTTCTTTATAAAAACTTTTCAAAAATTGAATCTGAAATTCGAAAGGGATTGAAAATTAATGTCTATAAGAAAACCTATTAAACTTGAAATGAGTAATAAACTAAGAAACTATCTATCTGAACAAAATATATTAGAATCTAATGATTATCGTTGTAATTTTGATACCATTAAATTAAAAGCTAAAATGTCAATTGAAGAAAAAGAAGTAATCTATTCATATTTTGAAAATGGCTATTATACAGATAATGCGTATTGGCAAGTATTAAGATTAAAACAATTCGGTATTACTATCAAATTGAATCCTAGAAATTTAACTTGGCACAGTACATTTAATGCGGCTATTGAGATGTCACCTAAATTTTTTCATTTAAATGATGTGCCTTATAGTATAACTCAAATTTTGACCAATATAGATTGGCGTTGTACAGAAATGCACATAGCGTTTGATTATCGAACGAATTTTTTTGAAAGTGTAACAATAAAACATCATGGCAATCAATCACATAGCGAGTATAGTGGGGAAACAATATATATCGGTAGTCATCAATCTAATCAAACAAAAAATAAAATAGCTAGCTACGATCGAAATGTTAAAGAAGCAAAAAGAAATAATAATATTACTCACAAGTATATGAATCGATTTGAAACGCGTTTAAGATTTAAGATGGATGAGATGCGATTAAATAATATTAATCATAATTTAATCTGTGAACGCCTTAAAAAGTATTTATTTGTATCTAATATTAATGCTATAAATGGTGCGTGGAATAGAAATAGGTTGTTAAAAGTTAGAAAAGATTATTCTTATTATGAGAAGTTAAGAAAATCTAATAAAAAGAAAGACAAAGAAATTGCTGCATCAATTCGTGAAGTTATCAAAGAAAATAGGGAACAACTAGAGAATATATATAAATTGCACTTTGAACGATTATTAAGTTTCTTACAATTTGAGAATTTAGATGTATTGTACAGTGATTTCTATGTTAATAACACTGAAGAAGCATCGTAAATTGAATAGTCCATACTCATAGCATATTTTAAAGAAGTATAGTAGACAAATAAATAATCATAGATTTAATTATAGAAATAATTAACATTTATTGATTATTGTGTTACTTTGAAAATAGGTAATTAATCAGTATATTTCAAATCATGCATTGAGAGGTATAAATATGAAGAATGGCTTTTTCGCATTAATTATTTTATCTGCTTTTTTAGTTGGATGTAATTCTAATGAATCAGCGAGTGATTCTGCTTCAGCAAGTATAATCGATTTAACAACGTATCCTCTAGGCGTTCAAAATGGGACAGTTTCACCAGAGTTTTACAACGAGCTTAATCAATGGATAACCAATTTCTCTCCTAACTTCAAGACTATAACAGATATTATTTTGGAATATAGGAATGATAATAGTTATTTAGAAGATGAAAAAAATAAACAAAATCTTTTAAATGCAATTAATGAGTGTAAAACTTTAATGGATGAATTTGATATGTCAGTAGACACAGAGGCAGATGATGTTTTACGTAAGGCAGTAATAGATTTTTCTGTTTCTCAGGACTTGATTTTTGAATATCTAGATAGTTTTATAACAAAAAATGATTATGACTATATGAAATTGGCTGGAGATGAAAGCAAATCGTTAGGTAATAAATCGCAACACATCGCAGACTTATGTGATAAATATGGATTGTAATAAGTAAATATAAGTAAATGAACAATATGGGCAACCTAATTAACTGTTATTAGTTGAGTGGGTTGCTTTTTGTTTCGAAAGAAAATAAACAATAATTAGGATGGAGTTGGATTAATTGATTATATAATAAATACTCATATATTTTCTTTTTGAACAAAAGAAGTGTTACATATATACATAATTGTTATCTAACGAGTCAAGAGAGCTAAGAAGTGCATTTAGATAATAAATAGTAGTATTTACTCGGTGAATTATACAGTATCATCAGAAATTACATAACCGTTTCAAAAGCTTATAAATTGAGTGTTCACTCGTTAAGTCACGAGAGCGATTACGAGGGCGTAGTAATTATTTTGAATTGGTGATATGTGTAAGAATTCCGAATATAAGGTGTCATAACTTTTAAGTATTGACACCAATAATACGATTGGATATTATCAGTATATAGAGAGGTGTCGTAACTAGGGGTCATAAGTAGAGATATTAAAAGGAGTGATTGAACGTGAAAATTTATGGTTATGCAAGAGTGAGTACGTTTGGACAAGATTTAACGTCGCAAATTGAACAATTAAAAATTGAAGGTTGCACAGAATCAAATATTTATAGTGAATACTTCACAGGTATACAAACTAATAGGCCTCAATTAAATGAATTACTTGATCAATTAGAAGAAGGCGACAAATTATTTGTAACTAAACTTGATAGATTAGCACGTAATACTAAAGAGGGCATTGAGATAATTGAAATGTTATTTGCTAAAGGCATAAAGGTACATGTACTGAACGTTGGTTTATTAGAAAATACAACAATGGGTAACTTTTTCTTACAAACATTATTAGCGGTTGCTTCTATGGAAAGAAATCTAATTGTGGAACGAACACAGGAAGGAAAGGCGATTGCTCGTCAGCGTGAAGGATTTAAAGAAGGTAGACCAAATAAGTACACTAAGAAACAAATGGATCATGCCATAGGATTATTAGAAACTCATTCATATAATCAAGTAACTGATTTAACGGGCATTAGTAAGAGTACATTAATCAGAGAAGTAAGGAGACGTAAATTAAAACATTAATAATAATTCAGAAGCGACTATTCAATAAATGAGAGGTTGTTTTTTCTATGCATATAAAATAGCCATCATATTTAATAGCTCTCTAATTCATATAGTTGTTTTAAAATGTGCCAACATATACTTGGATTATTAAACATGAATTAAATACAGGTATTTGAATGGTGTAGGGGGATATATTCCATAATTTCTGATTATACATATTCATTTAATAGCGTACCTCATACACTTGCACACTCTTTAAGCATGAAGTAAATAATATATTCACGCCAATGTTAATAATGCAAATGTTTAACAATGGCGTTATAGAGGCCTATATTCTCTTTGAGTCAAATAATATATATAAACAAAAAGAGTTGATAGAGAAATGATAACTAATAAGTATTGTTAGTAAGATAGTGATAAAAATACCATTGTACTTAATATTTTCAATATATCTAGTGAACTGAAAAATCTGCATGATTTGAAAATACAAAGCATACTAACAGCGGAAGAATTTGAGCAACAGAAAAATAAAATATTAAACAACTAATATCTATAATAAAGGTTTAAAGGCTATAATTTAAAGCGACTTTCTAACCTTAGAATAGTCGTTTTTCTATGTCTGTTGGAATTTATAAAAAGAATGATTTTACTTAGCTCGCATTAGAAAAATAAACAAAGATTGGTTTTCCATTAACCCTTATACCGTCTTCTCCAAAAACCGACATACATAACTCGTTATCTCTTTCAATAATTTGCCCTACAGCTCCTAAAATCATTGTTTCTCCATGCACAGCACGTTGTTTCAGCCCTTCTAGCATCCTATCTATGTTAAGGGGCGATTGAGCAAAGAAGACAGGATCTAATATGATTTTGAAAGTCATATTCATATTCTGATTAGTTAATGTTATGACAGTTCGCTTTTCATCAGGATTATTGAAGTCATTTTCAACTTCGATAATTATATCCATTAGAGCCAAAGTACTATCTAATTGGTCTCTACTAATGTGAATTATTGAATAACTTCTTGGAACAGGCGGATTTCTATCGCCTTCTAGAAGAACCTCACCCTGATTATCAGTAGTAGGTCTATTAACAATTTCTTCTACAGGTTCTCGACCTGTCTCCACTCTTTTATTTGTACGATTCCTTCTATTTTTCCGCTCCCTTTCTTTTCTAGCCTCCCTTTCCTCTTCATTTTCTATATATTTTTTATACATATCATTCAAAATACTCTTCTTATGGTCACTTCTTAAACGTGAAGAATGAATACCTAATCTTTTTCTCGGTCTGTTACCTGTCTCGGTATCTGTATAGTGAGTGCAATCTAAAGAATGTTGATAATCATTACCACGCCATTTTTTAAAATAAGCTACTTTAATTCCTCGGGGAACATACTCCATCCGACAATCACAACCTGTTGTTGAACAATAAATGTCATACTTCACTTCTTCAAAGTCTACACGATCTTCAATCGAATCTAGTGTGATAAGTTCGTTACCATTAGTACCTCGATAAATCACCTCAAAAACCGCCAAAATTATATACCTCCTATTAGACTATCTTATAATACAGTCTAATAGACACTTGACAAAGATTCAAATATTACGACTATTTTTTATTTAACATTACAAAAAACGATATAAAGATGTAGTATATAACGCATAAATATCGAAGGTTACACTCACTACAACGCTATCTATAGTGCGATAATTTCCATATTATTGTAAATTGCATTATCTGTGATTCCGATTTAATTCAACTTCACTAGGTTGTTCTCGTATCGCTTCATTTTCTATTTGGTGTAGTAGGCAGCTTGTATTCTTGATTCATCATCAAAATATTGGCATACTCATTTCAATTAGATACGCGCTAAATATGAATACGTATGAATAACGTGGGGCTATTTTCAATTATTTCTGCTTGTGTATATTCATTTCAAAGCGTACCTCGTACAATGTCACACTCTTAAAGTTAGGATCATCCAGTTCAAATATGAATTTAATAATCTTTATACTCAATTTTTGATATGTAAAATAATGTTTACAATATAAATAATTAATACTATTATTATATAGGTTTCCATTGCTTTTGGATTAATGAAATATGTAAAAACTAAATGGGTTGTTGATGGGAATAATTAGAAAGGGGTTGATTTTATGGGATGTGCTATAGGGTGTATTTCAATAATTGTCTTGTTTATAATTCTATGGTTATTTACAATATCTCCGGTATTGGGAATATTGAGCGTAGTTGGATGGTTCGGCATGTTGATATGGGGTATTAGGAAAACAGATACAATTGCACAAAAAGGCTTAGATGAAAATAATATTAAGCTAGGTGAAAAGCAGAAAGAATTATCTAAAATAATAGAATCACAATCTTACACCAGTAAAGATAACGATGTTAAATTAATTCTTGATGAGGATAATAAAAAAATCGGAATAATAAATTTACTAAATGATAATGCATTTGAATATGATTATAAAGATATTTTAGAGGTTACAATACTGGAAAATGGTGATACGGTTACAAAAACTTCTCGTTCTAGCCAAGTAGGCGGAGCTTTACTAGGAGCTGTTGTTGCAGGTGGTGTAGGTGCAATAATAGGTGGTTTAACTGGTGAGAGATCATCAACACAGCATATTGAAAATATTGAATTGAAAATTATTGTTAATGATTATAAATACCCAGTCCATATTATTCCGTTTTTTGATACTAAATTTAAAAAAGTAGACGCTTTATATATACCAATGGAAAAGAATGATAGTGTATATAAATTGTTAATGGAAAAAGTAAACCATTGGCATGGAATACTGGGTTTTGCTATTAAAGAAGCAGATGATTTAGATAGCGGTAAAAATAATATTGTACATAATAATCTCAATATATCTAGTGAACTGAAAAATCTACATGATTTGAAAATACAAGGCATACTAACAGCGGAAGAATTTGAGCAACAGAAAAACAAAATATTAAACAGCTAATATCTATAGTAAAGGTTTAAAGGCTATAATTTGAAACGACTTTCTAACCTTAGAATAGTCGTTTTTCTATATCTGTTGGAATTTATTAAAAGAATGATTTTATATACTGTTATTCAATTCATATGTAATCGTACAGACGTTTAAATCAATTACGAGTATTTTACATCATAAATTTTGAAAAAATGTCTGAGAATTGAAAATAGCTAAATAAATTATATAGTCAATCATAGTTGCTGCAATCATTAAATAGCTATCCATTTAATGCAACAGTTATAAAGTTAGCTAACATAATTGTATTCACAAACTTGTTACTATTAGATATGAGCTAAATATGAATCGTATATGTTCAATAAAATAGGAACAGAAAAAGCACAAAGTGATATTGATAAAGTAAACCGAGCGTGTCTAAATGTTCTTGATGGTGGGCAAAGTATTTCACCAATTGATGAATTTCTTAATTTACATCATGCTTCAAGTGAAATCATTTTTTTATTTACCGGTTTATTTAAATATTTGTATGAACAAGAAATAGAGGGTGTTACTCTAGACTATAATAAGTATGAGAAGGAACTGCAGAAGAAACTTGATGTTTTGAAAAATAATCTAGTCAGTAGAAAAATGATTTTGGATTAATCTATAAAATTACGGAAGATGATTCTATGTTTTTTATCAGTTGATTTTTATTAATTGCGAGATATGTCGGTGTATAATCGTTATAAAAATTAAAACGTGAGGAGGGATGGTATGAAATTTTATAAGATATTGAGACAAAGGAAGATAAAGGAAGAAAATTTTTGCAACTTACTTGATATACAAAAGTATGATTATTTTACAGGAAATTATCCAAATTCATTCGCAATAAAATATAATCCTGATACATATAACCAGTTACTTAATAATGATGTGGTATTCAGAGCGTACAAGAGCAGATTTATTCAACAATTATTTGTTACAAATCAAAAATTCCTCGCAATTTTAAACTATAGTAATTTCTTTAACATGGAAATGGCGGCTTGTTTATTTGTTGAAGACGATAATGGTATTTATTTAGAGGAGTATGATGAAATCTCCTTGGAAAGTGTTGAGGATGTAGTCGGTAGATATGGCTTTAATATAAAGGAAGTTACATTTATTACAAATGATAGTAAAAAATCAATAGTACTTCAGAAAAATGGGATAATTGGGATAGACGATGGGCTAACTGATTCTGAGAATTCCAAATTACTAAATTTGATTGATACACTAAATTTTGGACTTGAGGTAATTGACACATGAAGAAAGCTCTCTTAGATTTCGTAAAATCAGTTAGAAAAATCATAGCAACTTTTGTAGTAACATTTTTCACAGCTATTATTGCTTCAAATAATACAAATATATTATATGATTTTCTAAATCGACATGGATATTCTGATTCTACAATACAAAAAGTTATTTTGAGCGGTATAATTGCTGTCGTCGTTGGAGTTTTACAGTTAATACTTGAGTTGCTTTATAAAGTATTATTATGGATTATTAAAAAATATTTTAAGCGTTTGAAAGTAGATATAAATTTTAAAATCAATAATAGAAATAAAGAATTAATAAAATTTAAACCAGTAGGCGGAGAGTACGTAGAAGAACAAGTCGATATAGAGCTAGAAATTGTCCCTGCGGGTAAGATTTCGATGTTTATATTAAAAATTTTAGGATTGCAGATAGAGATCTTCTTTAATCCTCAGATAATTGATGTTACTTTAGTAAATGATCGAGAATGGCTCAATGAAAAAGCGAGTACTAGAGTTAATGAGGAACAGGCAATTTGCATTGGAGTTTTAGAAAACTATCGTTTAGGAGGACTTTCTATGAAACCGTTTATGATGACAGAGAGTATTGTTATTTTGCCCAAACGGGTTAAAAGAGATACTGCATACATAGATTTTAAGCTTACGTCAGTCATAGGAAGTAAAATTAGTAATGCATTATGTGATTCTAATCTTAAAGAGTTAAATATTGAATGTGAAGGAGGTAAATAGATGTCAAAAATATATTCTAATATTTTTTTACTAAATAATATTAATCGTTTATCTTCTTTGGATGAAGTTTTTAGAAGGCAACATAGCGAGATACTACCTCATGTAAAAAAAGATGAAAATCAGGTTGTTAGGATGTTTGATTCAGAAAAATTTTTCATATACTCGTGGAAAGATATATGTCAAGTGGAAGAAATAGAAGTACCCAAAATTAATGATAATTCTGCAGTAGAAATTATTCATTATCAGAAGGCAATTGCTAATTTAGAGTACACAAAGAAAAAGAAAAAAGATAGTAACGGAAATTTTCTACCAAAAGCTGAAAGAGTAAATGATTCTGATGTAGAGGCATTGTTTTTTGAAAAAGAGAATAAAGTATATGTACTTATTATAACTTCAAATGATTACGATATAAGTAGATTTAAAAAACTGATTGGTGAACACAATATTTCCCGCACAAATCCTGAATATTCTCTTGAACCTGATATATTCAACTGGTTATTTTATGTTTATACAGAACGGGATGGGAAATTAAACGAGGACACAAAATTAGAAAATATTAGTGGTTTTGTAGGAAATGTAACTGACGACGCCAATGTTTTTACAGGAGCATCTTATCAGACGACAGAACTAATAGCGACCAAAGCATTTATAAGTAATGGGGGCGAACTAAAAAAGATAACACTTAGAGTTAGAGACACAGATGTAGATATTACTTGTATGATTAATGAAAATTCTACCGTTGTAATAAGTTGTAATGTGTCAGTTAAATTAAGATTAATGGATAATATGGATAAAACGAATTTTCTGTTAATATATTTATATGGATACTTAATCCTTAGGTTGAAAGAATTGTATACGAATGAATCCGATAATTTTATCAGAGAAGATAATCCCAAATTCTCAAAAAAAATTGGAATTGATGTAATTAAATCAATTGTTAAAAAAAATAATATTTTTTTGAAAGATCTTGAATCATTTTTGTTAGAAGCCTCATGTGAACAAGAGCTTAGTTAATAATTATGGAAATTATAGTTATTTAATCAAAATGTAATATTTTTCTTATTTAAAAAGGATGTATATTCAGCAAATATTAGAAAATTATATCCACTTTTATCAATTTTTATAGAATTAATAAACACGAAAACATTGATATAAGAGGATTTTAATGGATGACGTTTCTTTAAAATTCTCTATTATAATTCTAAAAATCGTTACCTTTTGTATTTTTGTTCTTATAGTATATAGTGTAGGGATTTTGGTGTTAAATCAACATACAAACATAGATTACTTACAAATGGGGGCAGTATGCATTTTTTTAGTACTTTGTATACTGTTTCTGTTTTAAAAACGACATTATTTATAGTGTTGTTTTTTTATTTATTAAAAAATACAGAAAGAATGGAGCAGAAGAAAGTAAGTAGTAGACAATTACTAGCAAAAGAACAAGGAACATATTGTTAAGTTAATGAACAGTTAACTTTATATGAGTGTTGTATATGGGTTAATTTTAGTGTATTGAAATTTGAGTGAAATATTAAGAAATTGCCAACTTTGAGTAGAGATGAATATATAGCAAGAGGTTCATTATGTGACATTTTTTCAGATCGGGAACCCAAAGACATTGTAAAGACAGTGGCTTTCTAAATTAGGCATACTTTTTTGATTCTATATATTAGACAGGTTTTAATAAGAACCTAATTTAAGTTGAAGTTACAATAATATATAAAGATATAAAACATTTTAAATACAGTTGTTAAAGGAGGTAGAAAATGAAAAAGAAAAAAGGTGTAATCTATGTCAGAATATCTACTGATAAAGATGAACAAAAGTCGTCACTAGAAATTCAAGAGGAGTCGTTAAAAAATATCTGTGAATCGAAAAATATTGAAATCATAGAAACATACGCAGATAAAGCGAGTGGTACACGAATTAGAAAGCGCAATGGATTTATAGAAATGCTTTATGATGGAGGAATAGATTTTAAAATAAGGAACGATAGATCCGCAGATGATTTTACAATTAACAAAGATAGAAAGCCGAGATTTGATTATATTATTTGTAAAGATATATTTCGTTTTGGTCGTAACTCTAATGAAGCTATGCAAGTTATAAAAGAATTAAAAGATAATGGTGTTATTGTATACTTCATAAATAGTGCTGTGGATACTTCAGCCGATGATTATAAAATGAGACTAGAATTACTATTCACGATTGCTGAAAATGAGTCACATAATACTTCAAGACGGATTAGATTCAGTAAACGGCATTTAGCTCAAAATGGGAAATATTCACCTGCTCGATTACCTTATGGTTACAAAAGAATTATAGACAAAAATGGAGAAAAACAAATTGTGATTGATGAAGAGCAAGCGACGATTGTAAAGTTAATTTTTAATAAATATTATGAAATGGGCGGAAATAAGCTAAGTAATCTTCTTAATAATGAAGGTGTTTTAACACAACAAGGTCATCAGTGGAGTAATGATAAAATTACTAGAATAATCAATAATACTTGTTATTATGGTTCACCTATTGTACAAAAATGGACTAAGGCTGATGTAACAGATATGTATTTTCATAAAGCGGATGTATCACATCATATTCAATTGGATAATGTTATTCCTGCGATTATCACAAAAAATGAATTTGAAGTAATTCAATCTATAAAAAAGAGTCGAACCAATAGCAATTCAAATAAAGGTAAATATAACGGAAAAGACGATATTTTCTATGAGAAAGTTTTTTGTATACAATGTGGATCACGTTTTGTTCGACATATGGGATATAAAAATAAAACAACATATATGTGTCAAAAGAGAAGAAAGTATAGTGTGAAATCATGTGATTGTAAGGGAATAGCTTATAATAATTTGGTGAATTTTGTTAATCAATCTCAAATAAGAATAAATGATTTGAGACATGGCGGACAACTGATGCATCTTAACAAAAATATTAAAAAGGCCATATTAGAAAGAAAATTAGTGATAGAAGATATTCAACAGAAAATTATTCAGATAAAAAATAAAATTGAAGCAATTACAGATAGCTTTATTGATGCTAATTCGACCATGAGAAAAAGTTTAAATAAAAAAATGGAACAATGCGAATCAGAAATAGTTGGATTGTCAAATCAAATAGAGCAATTAAATATAACTGATATCGAACAAATCAAACAAAATGTACAACAAAAAGAAATAGTTATTAATAAACTTCGCAAGAAAAAGGAATATTCATTTGATGAAAAAATTAAATTGTTAAAAAAAATAGAAGTAGGTGCTGATTTTATTGAGGTTATTTTCATTAGCCCAGATTATGATGATGAAATAGAGAGATTTAATCAATTATTTCGTGGTACTGAATTAGAAATAAAACTATGTGAACCAATATTCTTAGGGGAAACAATTATCAGAAACAAACAGTTAATAGAGGAACAACGAGAATCAATTTTAAATTATGAGGAAGCGCCATTTGAAGAAATATTATTTAGAAAAGAAGTTGCTAAACATGAAGAACGAATTAAAGAAAAAAGTTAATAGTTGAAAGAATAAAGTACATTTGTACAATATTTACAACAGTATTACGAAGAATATAAAGAATATAAAGAATGTTTTATTAAAAGCGGTACTGAATTTTACCGCTTTTTTATTATGCATTTTTAACTTTTAATTCAATGCATAAATCAGTATCTAATTGCTAATAAGGTGTTGGGGAAAACGAGGGAATAGATACATTGTACTATTTCTGATATAATATACAGACTTTTAGAATGAGATGTATGGCTTCATCAAATTTGAACAGATAGAAATAAATTGTTGAAAAGAGAGATTCAATTTAAAAGTTAATTTATATATATTTTATATTCATTAAAATCTGCATAGTATTTATAAGGTGGCGTATAGAAATGAAAATTGAATACATAGCTTTCAACAGAGTTAGTCATGAAGAAATGGACAATAGTGTTAATAAAGTAAAAAAATTCATTAAGATTAATTTAAGCCATAAATATAAATATGAATTTGAGTTTGAAAATAAGATAATAAATCAAATTGAAAAAACATTTAATACAGAAGGATTCTTTGGAGAAAATATATGTAGTTTATTAGGGGTTATAGGTGAAAATGGAAGTGGAAAAACTAGATTAATTCATGATTTGATTTCATTGTTAGAAAATCCAAATAATGATTTTTTTAATTATATTATAGTTTTTAATAAAAATGATCAACTATATTATCTTTCTAATATTGAATACATAAAATATAATTTCAAAATCTCAAAATATAGTAAAAAGAAGGTGGATTTACAGTTATTAAAAGCTCTATATTCTAAAGTAGTAGATGCAAACAATAGCCACATAGGAGGCAAGCATACTTTAGATTTAACAAGTAATAGTGAAGTATTTACTGAAGGATTAACTCAAACTGATTTTCAACATAAAAATGCTTTTAATCAGATAAAACTAGTATCAGAATATAATGATCTATTAAATATTAATAATCAAGGGTATGTAAAAATTCCAGATGCTATTAATATATTCTCAAATTTAAAAGTCTTAGAAAATAATGATTATACAAAGTTAGTGGAGTCATCCTTACTGATAGATTCATTATTAACATCTTTACTAATAGATAAGAAATTTAAATATAATAGTTTTGAGGATTTTAAAGATACAAAAATAATAAAAAATAAAGAAATAATAAAAGAAGATGAAAAAACAAAAAAAGATAGAGTTGTTGAAGAATATGAAGAATTTATCAGAATTCCATTTAAAGTGTTAGGTGAATCTTTTTCAAGAACTAAAGTCAAAGAATTTGAAATAAGATACAAAAAAAGTTCTTTAAAAAGTAATTTTAAGCGATTACAGATATTGAAGGATATTTTTGATAGCATATGTGAAAAAATGTTAATGAATATTTTATCGTATTTTCCAAAGAAATATAAAATGGATTCACGTGGATTTAATCCATATACTCTTTATGAAGAGGAAAACCTATTAATAGATATAAACAAATTCGGTGAACAGATAAAAGAGGCATTTGAAGATATGGAATACTTATCATCAAAATTTTATTTTGAAAATGAAGCAAATGTTCAAGATTTTGAATTCGGAGATGAGGAAGAGCAAAGGGAATTAATAGAGAGTATTAAACCTAACCTAAAATCAATTTTTAAAGAATATTATATAAATCAATTAGAGTTTAAACTCGATAAAGATAATTATCCAATAGTTACTTTTAAATGGGAAGAGAATTTAAAGCAATTTTTTAAGCATATTGAATATTTATTTATAAATATATTAAAGAGAAACTTGTATATACTACCTTATGAAACAGAAATATATGAAGAGAATCTATATTTAGATTTTGAAGATAGACTTAAAGAAGAGTTTCCCATTGGTTTTGACGAAATTGAAGAGGTTAATGAAGAGAAAATAAAAAAATATCAAATTAGGAACTTAATTAAAAGATTTAAGAGAGTTTTAAAGGACTATATTAAACAACAATTTTTATTTATAGATATTCAAATGACGACTATTGTTAATTTACTACAAAAATCAAGAGTTTCAAATATAAACTCTTTTGTTAATGTAGAAATTTCAGTTTACTCTAAAGAATTGAAAGAATATTTAGGGTTATTCGGTAATTCTTTTGACAAATCTTTACTGCTATTTTCATGGAGGAATATGAGTAGTGGGGAGATAGCTATATTAAATATGTTGAGTAAAATAAAGGAAATAAAGGATTATATTTTAAGTAGTGAGTTAAAAGTAGAAAAATCTAATAATTATACAAGGGACATAGGGTATAGGAATTTAATGTTGTTTGTTGATGAAGGCGATTTATATTTACATCCTCAATGGCAAAAGAAGTTTTTGAAAATTTTCCTTAAGGCTACAGAAAGAATATTAGGCGATATAAATATACATATCATTTTAACTACCCATTCACCTTTTATTATTTCCGATATTCCCAAGGAAAATGTTTTACTATTAAATCATTCGGCTGAAAATAAAGATTATTTTTCAGAAGGAACTTTTGGAGCAAACATTAACGAACTTTTAGCTAATCAATTTTTCATACAAGATGGATTGGTTGGAGAATTTGCTAAGGCGAAAATTAATGATGTAGTTAATATATTATTAGAAGCCAGGGATGATGAATCATTAGAAAATATATATTTAAATAAGAAATACTACCAGGACTTTATAGATATTATTGCAGAACCGTTAATAAAGCAAAATGTTATGGAGATTTTTAATTCTAAAATTATGGAGTACGAACTAAAACTTGATCCTTTAATTATACAAATCAAAAAAAAGGAAGACGAGTTAAATAAATTGATGTCTATGTGGGAGTTGAAAAAAAATGAAAAGACTAATAATTAATGCTGATTTAAGTTTTAGACATATTCAATTCTTAAAAAAAACATATGTGAAAAGACCTAAACAGAAGTACTATAAATCGTTATATTCTAGGTTGTATCATTATCAAGTTAACCATAATAAGTTTTTAGTAGGTATTAATAAAAAATCCATAGATAAAATGGTTGATTATTTATTGGAATATTACGATAAAATAATTTTATCGAAACCATCAAAACTAATTGAGATTGAAAATGGATTTGAAAATTTAGTTTTTTCTGAAGGTATCACTTCTGCAATTCAATTAAAAAGCATAAATGAATTTTTAACTTATATATTTGATTATGAAGTGTTTTCTAAAACTGAAAATAAGTTTTGGAACCCACTAGAATTTACAAAAAGTTTAAATATATCAGTGTGTCCATTTTGTAATGCCCAGTATACATTCACCCAAGGAGTTATTGAAAAATCTAATAATATAAAATTTAAAATTAGACCAGATTTAGATCACTTCTTTGTGCAAAAAAAACACCCTATGTTAGCCTTATCAATTTATAATTTAGTACCATCATGTAGCATATGCAATTCAAAACTTAAAGGAGAAAAGGATGGTTCTCTTGATAAAACTATTCATCCATATCTAGAAAGTATAGACGAGATTACATATTTTAAAAGAATTATATCAACGAAAAATAGAGATGGTGACCCGTATGCCCAAATCCTTGGTTTTGATAATGGATATAAATTAGAGCTTAAAGAAAAGGATGTTAAGCATAGAGATAAAGTATGCGGATTTGAATCTGTATATAGATTAGGAATGAGATACGAACCATATAAGGAAATAATAAGTCGAAGTATTAAAAAGTCAATGTTATATACAGATACATATATTGTTTCACTAGATAACGCTTATGGTTTTTTTAATAAGAAAAAAATAACTAAAGAATTTTATAATGATGATATAAATAATGATCTCTTATCCAAAGTTAAAAATGATATATTCAAATATGAAATTTTCCCTCTTCTTAATAGTGAATTTAAAAAGAAAGAGGAAGAGAAAAAGAACTAATTATTTTACTAGTAATTGTATGTAGTTTATTAGCGTTTTTTAATAACCCCTTATTCTTTGAATTTGAATGAAACTTTTTTTGTCTAAAAAAATGAAGAGAAATAATATGAAATTTTTCATCATGTTTTTACCACTTCTAATTTTAAAACAACATTATGTATAGTGTTGTTTTTTTATTTTATTAACAATAAGATAGACAATTTGAAGGAAGAATGAACAGCAAGAAACGTATATAAGTTTGAGATTTTAAATTTAATGAAGTTAGAAAAAAAGAATAGATAAATAGGGTGGTTTTTATATTTTTTTGTTTTCTATTAAGTTGTAATTCAATGCAAATGTCAGTATGGTACAAGGACAAGTTGAAGCTTATCGTATTGACGAAAAAAAGTATCCAACAACAATTGAAATGTTGGAGGACGCAAAGTATTTAAAGCAAGATACAAATGCGTGTACCGGAAAAAAGATTCAAATCTCGGATGGAGAAGTTTCTACAATAGATGAATAACAAAGAAGCTGGATTTACGTTCGTCGAATTGTTACTAGTACTTACTGTTACGATGATAATTTGTTCTTTAAGCTTGGTACTAGGCAAAGCAAAGTTGGATGAACGAATGGCTAATCAGTTTTTATATCAATTAATGCTTGATATTGAACAGGTGCAGAGTGAGTCGATTGGTAGCGGGATTATTTCATATCTGGAATTTATAGATGATGGAAAGAAATACAGGGCATATACGTTGGTAGATTCAGAAGGGGGAGGTAATTCCCCCCTTAATACTAGACGATATTATCTTACACGAGAACTACCAGAGGGAGTTACTTATAGTTACAACAGTCCATTACGTCAGATTAAAATTGATTCTCAAGGTACATTCTCAAGTTTTGGTACATTGGTTTTTTTAACACCAACTGGGAATAAATCACTTATTATTAATATCGTTAAAGGGAGGATGAAAATTGTGGAATGACAAAGGGAACTCATTACCAGAAACATTACTAACTCTAGTTATTATTTTGACGATATTCGGAACTCTTTTACCAGCATTGCAAATGATGAAAGTTACTTTAAGTGATAAGAAAATGGCGCTGTACGCAGCTGAAACAGCTTACCAAGCTTCTCAACGTGTCGAGCAGGGGGAGCAGCTCCAAGGTAGTCGAACTGTAGAAAATATTAACTATCGATGGTATTTCACGAATAATGAAGTATGCGTATTTTATGAAAACTTAAAAGGACAACAGCAAAAATGTATTCGGCCATAAAAAGTCTGATAGAAAATCGCTCTGGCTATACATTAGCGGATGCCCTTTTGCAACTGATGGTCCTTATACTTTTTTCGCAGTTATTTATGATCTTCTATCCTTGGTATGAAGAGTCAAATAGATCTTTTCATCAACGTCAGGAAATTGAATGGGAGCTATTTACGTATGATTTGCAATCGTATTTGTTGGATATAAAAACTATTGGCATAGGTGCAAATGCAAACTTACACATTGGAAAGGATAATCGAAGTCTCGCTATTAATAGGTCTAGTGCTGTAGTACGTATGCAAAAGGAAGGGCAAGGAAGTGAGCCTATGCTGATGAATGTTTATGAAATACAGTTTTTTATTGATGTAAATCGTACAACTCTAACAACAAAAGTATTGTTTACTAATGGCTTAAGGAAGGAGAAAGACTTTGTTATTTCGTATGTTAAAGAGTGAAAAAGGAATGCTTCTTCCAATAGCGATGATTCTATTGTTTTTTTGTACGAGTTACCTTTTGAGCACTGTGATGTCTTATGAATCTCATTTTCGAACGTATAATTCATTGGAATCGGCGTATGTTCGTGCTACTATAAATAAAATACAAGAAATTGAAAATAGCACAGAGTAACAGTCGTCGTTGATGAGAAGGTGAAAAAATGAGAAAAGTATATTTAGTAGGGTTTATGGGTTGTGGTAAAAGCGCAATTGGTAGACGTTTAAGCTACTATCTGAAAATGCCCTACTATGATATGGACCAAGAAATTGTAAGAAGAGAGAAAATGACGATTCCTGAAATATTTGAAAAATATGGAGAAGAGCACTTTCGTCAACTGGAGACGGATTTTTTACGGAATTTCCGAGATGAGTTTTGCATCATTTCAACAGGTGGTGGTGTAGCGATGAATCCTCAAAATCGTAGAATAATGCGTCAAACTGGACTAGTCCTTTTTTTAGATGCGACATTTCCAGATATTTGGAAGAGAATCCATAAAGATAAAAACCGTCCAATCGTCCAACGTTCTACAAAACAAGAATTAGAAGATTTATTTTATAAACGCCGAAAATTTTATAGAGAAGCTACACATATCACAATTCGAACAGAAAACCGTTCACTAAAACAGATTGTTGAATATACTGCTTTTCAAATAAAACGTCTGAAAGGCGAATGAAATACGTAATCTTTCTAGTTAATGTTCGTCTATAAAGTATTTTATAAAAGTTATTGCATGATACCCCTATTCAATGTTAGGATATAGACGAGACGTATTGTTATAGAACAATGACATGGAAATACTACCAAGATTCCATCTTGGGCGGATGATTGTACGGGGAGAGAACGTCTGGAGACGTCGCCGAAGGAGCAAATAACAAAAGTTATGAATCTCTCAGGCAAAAAGACTCGTACGGGACGCAACTCTGGAGAGAGCTGTATGGATTACAGCCACCAAAGAGGACAGCCGTAATGGTAAAACTTTCAGGTGCATGGACAGAGAATCCTAATTATAGGATTTCTCTGTCCATTTTTTTATGTCCTGAACAAATGAGGAGGAAGATTAGTGGCTAATGAATTAAAAAGAACGCCGTTATTCGAAGAGTATTCGAAGTATGGTGGGAAAACAATTGATTTTGGTGGTTGGGAATTGCCTGTTCAATTTTCTTCTATTAAAGCCGAGCATGAAGCAGTTCGAACAAAAGCTGGACTATTTGATGTATCTCATATGGGTGAAATCTTCGTTGAAGGTTCAGAAAGTTTAGCTTATTTGCAAAAGCTTGTTACTAATGATGTATCGAAAATTGCCATTAACCAAACGCAGTATACTGCAATGTGCTATGAAAATGGTGGCGTTGTAGATGACTTACTCACTTATAAATTAGCAGAAGATCGTTATTTATTAATCGTTAATGCGTCGAATATTGAAAAAGACTTTGAGTGGATGAAAACGTTAGTGTCAGGTGATGTGAAGTTAACAAATGCATCAGATGAATACGGTCAATTAGCATTACAAGGGCCACTTGCAGAAAAAGTATTACAAACATTAACTGAAACACCGTTACAAGACATTAGACCATTCCGTTTAGAACAAAATGTAACGATTGCGGGTTATGACACACTTATATCACGCACTGGTTACACAGGTGAAGACGGCTTTGAGATTTATGCAGCACCTGAAGCAATCATTGCTTTATGGGGCAAAATCTTAACAGCAGGAGAAGTTGATGGCGTTGTTCCTTGTGGTTTAGGTTCACGTGATACATTACGCTTTGAATCTTGTTTACCGCTATACGGTCAAGAATTATCAAAAGATATTTCACCACTTGAAGCGGGCATTAATTTCGTTGTGAAATTAAATAAAGAAGTAGATTTCGTTGGTAAATCGACATTACAAGCTCAAAAGGAAAATGGCGTACCACGTAAAAGTATCGGTATCGAAATGATTGATAAAGGTATTCCACGTCACGGTTATCCAGTCTTTAAAGGTGATACTCAAATTGGTGAAGTAACAACTGGTACACAATCACCATTAACAAAACGTAATATCGGTTTAGCACTAATCGATAGTGAGTATGCGGAGCTTGGGCAAGAGCTTGAGATTGAAATCCGTAACCGTCGCTTAAAAGTGGTTACTACTGCAACACCATTTTATAAACGCCAAAAATAATTTTCATGAAGAGAGGGTTTTTTCGAATGAAGCATCGGTACTTACCTATGACTGAGCAAGATCAAAAAGAAATGCTAAATGTAATTGGCGTCTCTAATGTTGATGAATTATTCTCAGACATCCCAGAAAAAGTTCGTTTTAAAGGAAACTACAACATTAAACCTGCAAAATCTGAATCAGCATTATTAAAAGAGTTAGCACAACTTTCTAAACAAAATGCAAATAGCGATGAATATGCATCATTCTTAGGTGCTGGAGTTTATGATCACTATAAACCAGTCATTGTTGACCACGTTATTTCACGTTCAGAATTCTATACGGCTTACACACCTTACCAACCAGAAATTTCACAAGGTGAATTACAAGCTATTTTCGAATTTCAAACAATGATTGCAGAACTAACAGGTATGGATTTAGCAAACTCATCTATGTATGATGGTGGGACAGCTCTTGCTGAAGCTGGTATGCTTGCAGCAGCACATACTCGTCGTAAAAAGCTATTAGTTTCTGGTGCGGTTCATCCAGTTTCACATGATGTAGTTAAAACATATGCTCTTGGTCAATCGATTGAAGTAGTAAATGTTCCTTTAAAAGATGGTGTCACTGATCTTGATGCGTTAAAAGAATTAATCGATGCAGATACAGCTGCCGTGATGGTTCAATATCCTAACTTCTACGGTCAAGTAGAGAACGTACAAGCAATTGCAGACTTAATCCACGATGCAAAAGGCTTATGTATCGTATCTTCTAACCCATTAGCACTTGGTATTCTAACACCTCCAGGTAAAATGGGTGCGGATATTACTGTCGGGGATGCTCAACCTTTCGGTATTCCAGAAAGCTTTGGCGGACCACACTGTGGTTACTTCGCTGTTACAAAAAAATTAATGCGAAAAGTACCTGGTCGTTTAATTGGTGAAACAATTGATGACGAAGGTCGTCGCGGTTATGTATTAACTTTACAAGCACGTGAGCAACATATTCGTCGTGAAAAAGCGACTTCTAATATTTGTTCAAACCAAGCTTTAAATGCACTTGCAGCTTCAGTTGCAATGACAGCTCTAGGTAAAAAAGGTGTGCAAGAAATTGCTACTCAAAACATTTTAAAAACACACTATGCTAAAGAAGCTTTTGAAAAAGCAGGTTTCACTGTAGCTTATAAAGGCGCACATTTCAACGAGATCGTTGTGAAGTGTAATACATCTGTTTCTACTATTAATAAGGAACTTTTTGAAAAAGGCATTATTGGCGGCTTTGATTTAGGTAAAGTAGATGCAGCACTTGAAAACCATGCACTAATTGCTGTTACTGAACAACGTACGAAAGAAGAAATCGATGCACTTGTGCAAGAAATGGGGGCTCTCCATGCATAACGACAATCAACCACTTATTTTTGAACTTTCAACAGAAGGTCGCGTAGGATATAGTTTATCAGAGCTTGATGTACCAGCAGTAGATTTAGCTGCTATCTTACCAAACGAATTTATTCGTACAGAAGAAGCGGGACTACCTGAAGTATCAGAACTTGATATTATGCGTCATTATACTGCGCTCTCTCGCCGTAATCACGGTGTAGATTCAGGTTTCTACCCACTTGGTTCTTGTACAATGAAATATAACCCGAAAATTAATGAATCAGTTGCACGTTTTGCAGGATTTGCTAATATTCACCCTTTACAAGATGAGTCCACTGTTCAAGGTGCACTTGAGTTAATGTATGATTTACAAGAGCATTTAATCGAGATTACTGGTATGGATGAAGTAACGCTTCAACCAGCTGCTGGTGCACATGGTGAATGGACTGCATTAATGATGATTCGTGCATTCCACGAAGCAAACGGTGACTTCCAACGTACGAAAGTACTTGTGCCAGACTCTGCTCACGGTACTAACCCAGCATCAGCAACAGTTGCAGGTTTTGATACAGTAACTGTGAAGTCTGATGAAAACGGTCTTGTAGATTTAGAGGATTTACGCCGCCTAGTTGGGGATGATACAGCAGCGCTTATGTTGACTAACCCAAATACATTAGGTCTTTTTGAAGAACATATTCTAGATATCGCTGAAATCGTTCACTCGGTTGGCGGTAAAGTATATTATGATGGTGCAAACTTAAATGCGGTTATGTCTAAAGCACGTCCTGGTGATATGGGCTTTGACTGCGTTCACTTAAACTTACACAAAACTTTCACTGGTCCTCACGGTGGTGGTGGTCCTGGTTCAGGTCCAGTTGGCGTAAAGGCAGACTTGATTCCGTACCTTCCAAAACCTGTTTTAGTGAAAACAGAAGAAGGTTATCATTTCGATTACGACCGTCCACAATCAATTGGTCGCGTGAAGCCATTCTATGGTAACTTTGGTATTAATGTTCGTGCATATACTTATATCCGTTCAATGGGTCCAGATGGTCTTAAAGCAGTAACTGAAAATGCAGTAATTAATGCAAACTATATGATGAGAAGATTAGAGCCATACTTTGATCTACCTTACAACCGTCATTGCAAGCATGAATTTGTATTAAGTGGAAGCCGCCAGAAAAAACTAGGCGCTCGTACACTTGATATGGCAAAACGACTGTTAGACTTTGGCTACCATCCACCAACAACTTACTTCCCATTAAATGTGGAAGAAGGTTTAATGATTGAACCAACTGAAACAGAATCAAAAGAAACATTAGACGCTTTCTGTGACGCAATGATTCAAATTGCTAAAGAAGTAGAAGAAACACCAGAAGTAGTACAAAATGCACCACATACAACTGTTATTGGCCGTCTTGATGAAACAAGAGCAGCACGTAACCCAGTTTTACGATACGAAAGAGAAACAGTAGAAGTATAATATATTCGTATATTGAAAACCTCTAGCACTTTGCTAGAGGTTTTCTCATGATTTGTATATAAATAGCTTAATGAAAAGATCATGTTAGTTATGGAAAAAATCGCTTGGACATAGACAGATGACTTTAAAATTGCTATGCTAACATAAATGCAGTATGAATCAATGTGTGAAAAAAGGGGAGTTTTCATGGCTTACTTTAAAAGTATCAATGATACAACTAATGATCAAAATGACTTACTAAAATCCTTAAAAGAGGATTATCAAGAATATACGGTTGACGAATTAATTTCTGAATTGTACATAAAGCAACAAAAAGAACAAAGTACGTTAATCTATTTCACTCCAGATGCGCATACAAAGGCGCTAATGGAATACGAAAAGAAAATCATTTATGATTTGCTACATAAACATGGTTTAACAAATCTACAAATTTTACAAGAAATCAATAAGCAAAAAACTGTTATAGATTAAAACAGTAAGTATAGAATTCAAACCTGTTTACTGCATATGAAACCTCTTATATTAAGTAATGCAATATAATTATCTCATTACTAATATAGGAGGACTTGACATGAAATAATAGATTAAAAGAATTAGATACTTATGGATTTTGATTGTAAGGGGGAAGCACCTAATGTCAATCAATAAAATAGATGAATATTGGCATACATATGCTAAAGAAAATGAATTAGATATGACGACTCCAGAGTCATGGATGTTTGGAGATGGTTCCAAAGAAATGGCGGATGATTTAGGGAGTTTAGTTGTGAATGGTAGCAAAACAGCAACATGTGCTGCTCATTGTGTATATGAACTTGAAAAAGAAAAAATTCAAAAAGTTGGACAGTACGATATTGTATTAGATGGTAACAATGAACCTCTAGCAATAATAAAATATACAAAAATCGAATTGGTGAAAATGAATGAAGTAACAAGTGATTTTGCAAAGGCTGAAGGTGAAGGAGATTTATCCTATGATTATTGGTATCGGGAGCATGTAAAATTTTTCACTTGGGAGCTCAATCAGTATGATCTTACCTTTAACTCTGACCTATTGCTTGTTTGTCAAACTTTTAAGGTAATGGATGTTTATCAAAATCAGGTATAAATAAGAAAAATTAGAACTATTTTGCGAAGATATTAAATGTTATTTTAAAAAAATACACTCCCAGAGATTGAGTCAACCAATCTCTAGGAGTGTATTTTTTTAGAACCCTATATTTACTTCATTTCTTTCCCATTCATTTCGGAAGGCTTTTTTACGTTGTTTTTGTAAATCTTTAATACATTTCTCGTAATCGAGTTTTTTATCATAATGCCAATTTAGAGCAACTGACATATATAACTCATTAAGTTGTGACATAGAAAGTTCTTTTGAAAGTTTAGCAGCATCTATTAGCTCGTCTTCTGAGAATATATGCTGAATATCTAATTTGCGTAAATATGTAGCACGTATTTCAGTTGTAGGATTCATAATCTCGTATGCTCGATCAAACCTTCCTGCACGGTTGATTAAAGCTGGATCGATGCGGTCAGGATAATTGGTCGTACCAATTAAAAAAATACCTTCACGTGATTGAGCTCCGTCTAGTGTATTTAAAAATAATGAACGTGTATATTCGGGCATAGAATCTATATCTTCAATAACGAGTATTGCTGGAGCTAAACTTGTTACCATACGGAAGACCTCTTCAATGGACTCGCTTGATGTATGCTCAGTAATTTGCCAATACACAACAGGAGCTGTTACAGAACCTGTAATGGACTTTACAAGCGTAGTCTTTCCGTTTCCTGGTGAGCCATATAATAAGATTCCTCTTTTATAAGGAAGGCCGTAATGTTTAAAGAAATTGCCACCCTCCTTGAAAAACTCATCAATCGAACGGAAAATCTCTTGCTTAAGTGAAGGTTCTAAGAAAACATCTTCTCGTGTAATTTGCTTACCTTCGCCGTAACTCCGTCGTTTAATACCATCATGAACATCAACTAAGTAGGTAACAGTTTCCATCAACATTTGACGTAACTGTTCTTGAACAGCTTCGATAAAATTCATCATTTTCTCCGCACTTGTTGTAAAATAGAAAAACTCTGGCCATTCTGAATCGGAGCGGAATACAGGGATTTGTGTAATGGCTACTTCATAATCAGGAAAGTAGATTAAAGAATTACTAAATGTCTTAATTGATTTTAGCTGATTATCTAATTGATCTTCTGAGACAGAATTTAAAACAATGCTAGGTAATGAGGCATATATATAACTCAAATTTTCATAGCGGATTAATTCCTTTTCCATCATTTCTAGTAAATGATGATGAAATTGTGAATTATTTAGTTCGACAGTCACACCACGAAAATTAGCAGGGTGTACTTCATTTAGTTTTTTTGAGATGCGCTCAAAGACCGCTGATACATCTGCATAGTTAGGGATGTCTTGTCGCAAATCTTCGTGAAATGTATATAAGAATTTTGGCATTATATCCTCCTTTATGGACGTTATTAATTTATAGAATATATAATTAAGAAAAAATAGAGTCATTTCTGTTATAAATAGAAATGACTCTTTTTTATTTGCAACGCAATCAAATTATTTCACTTTGATTTTGCCTGTCCAATTTTTGTATCCACCTTGTAATTGGTATACTTGATCGTAGCCTTTTTTCTTTAATAACATAGCAGCACGTGCACTACGTCCAGCATTTTGGCAGTACAAGTAAACAGGTTTGTCTGGGCGAATTTCTTTATAGCGTTGACGAAGTTGTGAGGTTGGGACGTTACGAGCGCCTAGAATATGACCACCATCAAATTCTTTTGGCTCACGCACATCTATTAATTGTGCTTTACGATAACCTTCAATAAATTCTTCTTGTGTTAAAGTTGTAACTGCTTTTTTGAAACGAAGAGCGTTTACTAAAGCGTATACAATCACCACAAATAAAACAATTGCTAATGTATATAACCAACTCAAATCGTCTTACCCCTTTCTATCTACAGTAATATTATAAAAGAACATGTAGCGATAGTCCAATGAGTTTGTTAAAATAGATAAGTTGATTATAAGGAGGAGACCAAATGAAAACAACATGGTATTTTATTAATTCAGGTCCTTGTAGCCCTGCATTCAATATGGCATTAGATGAAGCGCTCCTACATTGGCATAGTAAAGGTTTAATTCCACCAGTAATACGATTTTACGAATGGAATCCAGCAACACTTTCTATTGGATATTTTCAACGTGCTGAAAAAGATATTGATTTTGAACAATTACATAAATTAAATTTAGGATTTGTACGCCGTCCTACTGGCGGTCGTGCAGTCTTACATGAACATGAACTAACATATAGCATCATTGTTAATGAAGACTACCCAGACATGCCTAAAACGGTGACTGAAGCTTATAGAGTATTAAGCGAAGGCTTATTACTAGGTTTCCGAAACTTAGGGTTAGATGCTTATTTTTCAGTTCCTGATTCAGAAGAAAAACGAGCAGATTTGAAAACTCCGAAGAGCGCGGTATGTTTTGATGCGCCAAGTTGGTATGAATTAGTAGTAGAAGGTAAAAAGGTAGCAGGTAGTGCACAAACGCGACAAGAAGGTGTCATTTTACAACATGGAGCGATATTAATCGATCTCGATGATGAAAAATTGATTTCTCTTTTTAAATTTCCATCGGAAGCTTCAAGAGAGCGTATGCGCAAACATTTACCACAAAAAGCGGTAGCTATTAATCAGTTAGCACAAAAACCTGTCGATGTTGAGACATGTATATCTGCTTTCCGCAAAGGATTTGAGGACGGGTTAGACATTGAACTTGTACCGTACACGTTAACGAAGGAACAAATGGATTTTGTTAATAATTTAGCAAAAACTCGTTATGAAAGTGATGAATGGAATTTTAGAAAATAGTAGTCTTTTTGACTTATTTTAGCTTTGCAAAAATCGAAAAATCGCTTCCAATGTTGTTAAATCAACATTTTGCTCAAAATCACCCTATTTGCTTTTCTTATCAATATATAGTATCGTAATGTCTTGAACAAACACTATATATAGTGTTTAAAGCGCGATCTAAATAGGGAGGCGAATGATAATGGTACTTGCTTCACAGCATCATAATCAGACGATTAATGTACAACAATTAAATAATGATATTCAACAATTTCCACAAGTTCATGCCATCACAGAGGACATGCATATAACACATAAAGGTGTGTCTCGCTTAGTCATGATCGACCGTTATTCTTTTAAAGATACGGAAAAGAAAACGCTAAAAGCAGGGGATTTTGTTGTTTTAACGGTCAAAGCTGACCCTAAATTCCCAGCACGTGGTCTTGGTTATATCGTTTCAATTAATGCAGAAAAGAAAACAGCAGAAGTGCTGATTGAAGCAGATTATAGAAGTGCTATTGATGATGATTCTGAACAACAAACAGGAATTGTCACACGTTCTTTAGACGTTATTGAGAAGCCTCTTGAAGTCTTTTACGAACAAATTGCAAAACGTAATGCAACTGGCCTAGCAGCCGTTGAAAAAACAGAAGAAAAACGCCAAGAATGGTATGAAAAATTCTACGAACAATTAGTGAAGTTAAACTTTATTCCAGCGGGACGTGTTATTTACGGAGCAGGCGCAGGAACAGATGTTACTTACTTTAACTGTTACGTAATGCCATTTGTTGCAGACTCTCGTGAAGGCATTAGTGATCACCGTAAACAAGTAATGGAAATTATGAGTCGCGGTGGTGGTGTAGGTACTAATGGTTCTACATTACGTCCACGAAACACACTTGCTCGTGGTGTCAATGGTAAATCATCAGGATCTGTTTCATGGTTAGATGATATTGCTAAGCTGACTCATCTTGTTGAACAAGGTGGATCACGTCGTGGTGCACAAATGATTATGTTGGCAGATTGGCATCCGGATATTATTGAATTTATTATTTCAAAAATGCAAAACCCTCGTATTTTACGTTTCTTAATCGAAAATACAACGGATGAAACAATCCAACGTCTAGCAAAAGAAAAACTAAAATTCAAACCTTTAACGCAACAAGAAGAAGCGATGTATCAAGGTATTATTAATTATAAAACTATCCCTGGTGTCGGTGGTTTTAATGAAGCCATTATTCGTGATGCTGAGACGAAATTACGTGACGGTGGAACATACAGCGTGCATAACGCTGAATTCCTAACTGGTGCGAATATTTCTGTTACAATCACAAATGAATTCATGGAAGCTGTAGAAGCTGATGCTGAATTTGATTTACGATTCCCAGCTGTCGAATCATATAATGCTGAAGAAATGAAAATCTATAACGATACATGGCATGAAGTTGGCGATGTTCGTGAATGGGCTGAAATGGGCCATGCTGTACGTACTTACCGTAAAGTAAAAGCACGTGAACTTTGGAACTTAATCAATATCTGTGCAACTTACTCAGCAGAACCAGGTATTTTCTTCATCGACAACGCAAACGATATGACAAATGCAAAAGCATACGGTCAAAAAGTTGTAGCAACAAACCCATGTGGAGAACAACCACTTGCGCCGTATTCAGTTTGTAACTTAGCAGCTGTAAACTTAGCGCAATTTGCTCAAAAAGATACGAAAACAGTGGACTTTGAAGCGTTGAAAGAAACAGTTCGTGTCGGAGTACGTATGCAAGATAACGTAATCGATGCTACTCCTTATTTCCTTGAAGACAACAAAGTACAAGCATTAGGCGAACGCCGTGTTGGACTAGGTGTTATGGGAATGGCTGATTTACTTATCTACTGTGAAAAAGAATATGGCTCTGAAGAAGGTAACATCCTTGTTGATGAAATCTTTAAGACGATTGCGACAACAGCATACGAAGCATCTACTGAACTTGCAAAAGAACGAGGTAGTTTCCCATTCCTAACAGGAGAAACAGAATCTGAAACATTAGCACTTCGCAAACGCTTTACAGAAACAGGCTTCATGCAAAAAATGCCTGAACATATCCGTGAAGCAGTACTTGAAGGCGGTATTCGTAACTCGCACCTACTAACTGTAGCTCCTACAGGTTCAACAGGAACAATGGTTGGGGTTTCTACTGGATTAGAACCATACTTCTCATTTACTTACTACCGTAGTGGTCGTCTTGGTAAATTCATTGAAGTAAAAGCTGATATTGTACAAGAATATTTAGCTGCTAACCCAGGTGCAGATGAAGCAAATCTTCCTGAATGGTTTGTAACTGCTATGGAATTAGCTCCAGAAGCACACGCAGATGTACAATGTATTATCCAACGCTGGATTGATAGCTCAATCTCTAAAACAGTAAATGCACCACGTGGTTACACTGTAGATCAAGTACAAAAAGTGTACGAACGCTTATACAATGGTGGCGCTAAAGGCGGTACAGTTTATGTTGATGGTAGCCGTGATTCACAAGTATTAACTCTAAAAGCAGAAGAAAACGTTATGGACGAGGACACTCTACAAGAAGAACAAGTAGCAGAAAAACGTCCAGTTGTTTTAATCGATACTATTCAAGACTTACGCTCAACAAACGTAACAATCGGCTCTGAAGTCGGTAACACATGCCCAGTATGTCGCAAAGGAACAGTTGAAGAACTAGGTGGCTGTAACACATGCACAAATTGCGGTGCACAACTTAAATGTGGTCTTTAATATACTGACTTCTAGCTACTAACGAGCGCAAAGATGGTTATCTAAAATAAAACCATAACAACCATTAAGGACTCCCCTTTCATTAATAGATGAAGAGGGAGTCCTTTCCTTTTGAATGAGGTTTAGTTTTATGAATAGTTCTAGTAATACTTTGACAATAAACTACCTAATGTAAACTTGAAAGAAAGTCGTACCGTTTTAAAGAAAGATATACTGTTTTGAAGAAAGTTATACTGTTTAAAAAAAAGTTGAACCGAAATGTAATTATTTCGGCTTTCCTTATTGAACTAACGGGGCAGAATAGTTGAACAAGGAGGTAATACTTTTTCTGTTTTGAACATCTCTTAATATGGGGGCATATTTAAAAGATGGAGGTTGTTGTGATTTTGAAACTGTTTCAATATAACTGGCAAGTTCGTAATGATTGGTTTACATGGTGCGAAGGCATACCTGATGAAGAACTATTAAAGAAACGGATCGGTGGGTTCGGCAGTATCCTACATACCCTGTTTCACATTGTAGATGTGGAATATATGTGGATCTTAGGTTTGCGAGGTGAACCAGTACCTGAGGAGCCATTGTTTGAGGATTATGCTAGCTTACAAAAAGTGAAAAATCTTTCAGCTCAATACCATGAGAAAGTGAAGCCATTTGTGACATCTTGGACAAATGAAATGGATTCTCGGAAACTTTCAGAAACTGATTTCAATGAAGAACCGATTAGCTCTAGAGACACACCAATCAGGAGCAGAGTCATTGAATGTACACACGGAGAGATCATACGTCATGTCATTGTTCACGAAATCCACCATATCGGCCAGTTATCTATATGGGCACGTGAAATAGGAAAGGAGCCTGTTTCCGCAAACCTGAGAGGAAGGGGGCTATTCGACAATTAGACTACCTTTTCACAAACGGGGGTGATAATTCAATTGTTACTGCAGGTTCTGTTGGTATGAAAATGTTTCTGCTAATACAATAGTGGCGGGAAATCCAGCAAAAGTTCTAAAAAGTATTTAATTCGAGATTTGTTTCTTCTTTAACTAAAGGGTGCTTTAGTAGAAGATCATTGAGCTGTCCATACAGCTCTTTTTTATTCAACTAACGGGGCAGGTTAACGAAAGAAGGAAATTTAAAAAAAGTAAAGAATTTTTATAAAAGGGGTGAAATTATATGGATATACTACTTCAAAAATTACAAAGATTTGGCGTGCATTACATAAAAGGTGATAATGTAATCATTTTAGAAATTTTAGAGAATAGACATAATCAAGCTACTGAAATAGATACGCTTATAAACGAGCTTTTAACTCAACTAAAAAGCAGTAAACTGAAAAAAGTAAAGTTTGAGTGTCCTAAAACTTTTTTGGATAGCTTAAATTGTACTAGAACTAAAATGGGGATTATTGGTGAAAGGGTTATGTATACGAGATCTTTTACAACACCATTAGATGTATCGATACCAAATTATGAGGTATGGTCAATTTCTGAGAATAATTCTATTTCTTTTTTATCTGAAGTAATGGGTAAAAATTATATTGATACAGAGAAGTTTTTAACCGGAATGAGGATTGAGCTTCCATCACAAGTAGAGAAAATGTATACAGTGTATTTAGTTAATAATGAACCAGTTGGTGTAGTTTTTCCTCATATAGAGCCAAATACAGAAAAAGAAGGTCGCATTTTTTGGATAGGCATTCATCCTGATTTTCTAGGGAAAAGGCTGGGCAAAAACTTACACTTAATAGGATTACACAGATTGAAAGATGAATTTAAGGCAAAGACTTATCTAGGGATGACTCAAGTTGATAATACTCAAATGAGAAATATAATGGTTTCAAACGGTTGCATTCAAAATAAAAATTCAGTAATTTCATTACAACATTCTATTAAAGAATAGATAAGTAGTAATAAGTATGGAGCAGAATTAAAATGAAATTTGTGGAAAAATGCACTTAAACTAACGAACGCTTTTGTAAGAAAATCTCTGAGCTGTTCTGATAGCTCTTTTTCTTATTCAACTAAAGGGGCAGTTAGAAAGGTCCTGGAGGATAAAAATTAGGTAGATTAAGTTTAGAAAAAAGAAGAAAGTAAATACTATTTCTATAGTATTAGAAGAAATTTATACATGAATATTTCCGTGGTAAAATAAAGGCGATACATTATGTGAAATTACAACAACTTTTACGAGGACATACTAAATAAATTTATAGAAATCAGGAGGGTTTATGTGAATATCTTATGGGATTTTGATGGTACTTTATTTGATACATATCCAGCATACACAGAAAATTTATATAAAGTACTAAATGGCACAGTTGCTCGAGAAGATATTTATCGTGAATTGAAGATTTCAGCGACACATGCATTTAATCATTTTAAATTAACAGATGAACAAATAAAAGAAGTTAAAAAGCTTAATCTAGAGTTACCACCAAGTAGGATAAAGCCGTTTCCTGATGTTGAGAAAATTTTGCGATTTGCAAACAAAAATGTCATTATGACACATAAGGAGAGACAACCGGTTCTGGATATTCTCCAATACTATGGTTTTGAAAAATACTTCGTTGAAATTGTGACTGTTGAAAATGGCTATCCACGCAAACCTCACCCAACTTCGTATCAATATTTACATGATAAATATGATTTAGATATCGCGATTGGAGATAGAGAACTCGATTTAATCCCGGCAAAGAAAATTGGACTGGTGAGTTGTATGTATCAGGGGAATTGTGAAGTGGCAGATTTTCAAATAAATGATTATGATGATTTTTTTAAAGTAGTAAAATTAAATAGATAAACGTAATTTTTTATTCCTCACCTATGTGAACATTCATGATAAAATGAAGACAATTTGTTAGGAGTGATCATGTGAGTAATAAAATTGCGGGTATTTTCTTCCCGGCGTTTGCGATGTTAGGTGTTATCGCGATGACATTGACAGGGGCTTTTGGAAATGATGAAGCAAATAAATCCTATTTTCTACTTAGCTTAGTCCTTATTTTCCCATTAACTTTTTTAGTGCAGGGAATTTCATGTGCTTTAAATAATATTAATCCATGGATTGCATTAGCAGTTTCTTATATTGCTTTTATCATTATCCTGTTTACGGTATTAAACAGCTCTGCATGGGGATATGGCTTATATTTTCTTGTATTTTGGATTATTGGTTACTTTGGAGCAAAAGGCATTCAAAAGCTTCGCGCTAATAAAAACAAATAAATCTGTGCAATTTCTGCACAGATTTTTTTAGTTTTTATAGGCATTTGCACAAATTTCTTCACTATGTTTCGCCTTTTTAAAGGTGCGTACAACTAACGGATTCTCTTCGCAAAATTGAATGATTGCTTTATTTTCTTTATGTAGTCCGTAATAATAAGTAATTTGCGGTTCATCTTTAAATCGTAATTGAAATAAGCCGCGATAATAATCTTTGTGTACTACTTGTTTAGGTTCTATGTAACCAGATTTATCGAGAATTAACATTTCTGTCGTAATGTCGTTTCTTTCCATATGTTTTTTTATATGATATTGAACTAAAAGCATCGTATAAGGATTGCCATTTTTAATAATATAAAAATATAAAAAAGACAGACTACTAATAAGTAACAAAAAAGCAGAAATAAGAAAAAGTCTCTTCTTCAATAGAAAGAACCTCCTTTATTAAAATATACCAATTAAAACCATTTGTGTAAATTATCGTTTTGGGAACAACAATAAAAACGCAGAAGAGCTCCTGAGTTCTTCTGCGTTTCTATTAGTTTACTGATATATTTTTTGGGTCTTTCTCGATTTCTAATAATTTATTAAACGAAGCGATAGCGACTTCTACTTGGTCGTCTTTGGGTTCTTTTGTTGTAAGTAATTGAAGCCATAAACCAGGATAACCTAAATAGCGCAGTACTGGTACATTCCGACAAGCATTAGTCCATTGCAATACTTCAAAAGCCACTCCAAGTACAACTGGGATTAATAAGATACGATCCACAATGCGTAACCAAAACGGATCTGTTGGTACTAAGAAGTAGATGAACATACCTACGATAACTGTAAATAACATAAAACTACTACCACATCTGTAGTGTAAACGTGATTGAGCTTGTACATTTTCTACTGTTAAAGGTAGACCGTTTTCATAACAATTTATAACCTTATGTTCAGAGCCGTGGTACTGGAAAACACGTTTAATAAGTGGAGTCAGTGATACAAAATAAATATAACTGAGTAGCAATATTAGTTTGAAACCACTCTCTAACAAAATTTGTGCAGTTTTTCCTGGAAGCCATGTATGGAAAAGCTGTGCCAAGAATACAGGAATCAATGTGAAAATAAATTTACCGAAAAGGAATGAAAGTACGCCAATTGCAGCTACTCCTAAAATCATTTGGAGCTTCGAACCTTCTTCAGTGGATTCTTCAACTTCTTCACCTGGATTGACATCATAGCGATCACCTGCAAATTGTAAATGCTTGGAGCCGTTTGCAGCTGATTCAATAATAGCAACTATCCCTCTAATAAAAGGGATCTTTTTCAGCCTTTGAAGCGCTGGCTTTTTTTCTTTTTTAACATAGAAATACTCTATTGAGTCATCATTACGGCGAATAGCGGATACAGTATGTTCTTTACCGCCCATCATTACGCCCTCAATCAATGCTTGCCCCCCATAAATTGGAGTCTGAGGTTGATCCTTCACTTGCCACACCGCTCTCTTTTTGTATATTCAACTGTTCTTATTGTACTAAAAATTATAAAAAAGCTCTAGGAAAAGAATAGCTTTTGAAAATGAGGCAATGCTTGTAAAAAAGGAGTGTTGTGTTTTGAAAATACATGTCTTGTTTTGGACATCCATTTTAAGTGCCGTGTCGTTCACGGTTTGTTTACGATTACTACAATTATTTTCAATCATTCATTGGAGTCCAATCGGGTGGTCTAAGAGATGGCATTTATTCAGTGGACATATGCCATTATTTAAATGGACAACATTAGCGGTCATGTTGTTTGTTTTAGCAATAGTGATTTATTATTTAAGTGAACTCTGCATTGCTATTCGTGCAGATATAGCGGCGATGGGATTGAGTGTTATTTTTCTATTTGGATTACAGTGGTGGATGTTCGGTACGGTAGAGTTAAAAAAAGTATCGATCCCTATCTTCGTTTTAATCGCCATGCATTTACGTTTTATAGTAGAAACTGCAATGTTCCATAAAAAAGCAGAAAGTTTAGACACCCGAAGTAAAATGCCTTATAATACTGATGTGGTAAAATAAATTCATTCAAATCGGAGGGGGAGAGATATGAAGTACTTATGTTTAAATGGGCCTAATTTAAATCGATTAGGTAAAAGAGAGCCAGGAATATATGGCTCGGAAACTCTTCAAGATATAGATAAAGCCCTTCAAAAGCTAGCTGGTGAGTTTGGTGCCACAATTGAATTAAAGCAGTCTAATCACGAAGGCCAGTTGATAGACTGGATTCATGACGCTGAAGACAATGAAATTGCTGGCATTGTCTTTAATCCAGGTGCATATACACATACAAGTGTTGCGATACGTGATGCTATCGCTTCCGTAAATGTACCTGTTATCGAGGTGCATATCTCGAATATACATAAACGTGAAGAATTCCGTCACCACTCATATTTAGCACCAGAGTGTGTGGGACAAATTTCTGGATTAGGGACTAAGGGGTACCAACTTGCATTACGCATGTTTTTAGAAAAATAACAGGGGGAATTGATTATTATGGAAAAGCTAAAAAAATTAAGAGCAGCATTACAAGAACAAGGGCTTGATGCAATGCTTATTACAAATGACTATAATCGTCGTTACATGACTGATTTTACTGGAACTTCTGGGGTAGCAATTGTTTCACAAAATGATGCAGTCTTTATTACAGATTTCCGTTATACAGAACAAGCTGCTAAGCAAGTGCAAAATTATCGAATTGTACAACACCAAGCTACAATCATTGAAGAAATAGCTAATCAAGTACAAGAAATGGGTATCAAAACATTAGCATTTGAGAAAGAAGATGTTAGTTATAGCACATTTGAAATATATTCGAAACATCTAAAAACTGATTTAGTCGGAGTTTCAGGTTTAGTAGAAAAAATCCGCTTGATTAAGACGGAACAAGAGATTAATATAATAAAGGTCGCTTGTGAAATAGCAGATGCTGCATTCGAGCATATACTAACATTTATTAAAGCTGGCAAAACAGAATTAGAAGTATCAAATGAATTGGAATTCTTCATGCGCAAACAAGGAGCAACTTCATCTTCTTTTGATACAATTGTTGCATCAGGTGTACGCTCGGCATTGCCACATGGCGTTGCAACTGATAAAATAATAGAAACTGGTGATTTTGTCACCTTAGATTTTGGTGCGCTCTATAACGGCTATATCTCTGATACAACACGTACAGTTGCAGTTGGAGAGCCTTCAGATCAATTGAAGGAAATTTACAACATTGTATTAAATGCTGAATTACTTGGATTAGAGCAGTTTAAACCAGGTATGACAGGTATTGAAGCTGATGCAGTAACACGTGATTATATTAAAGCACATGGATATGGTGAGGCATTTGGCCACTCAACAGGTCATGGAATTGGTTTAGAAGTACATGAAGGTCCTGGATTATCATTCCGTTCACCTACTGTATTAGAACCAGGTATGGTCGTGACATGTGAACCTGGTATTTATCTACCAGGAATCGGTGGTGTCCGTATTGAGGACGATACATTAATCACAGAGACAGGTAATGAAAAACTAACTCATTCCACAAAAGAACTAATCATTTTATAAAGTAATATTGGAGGAACATTCATGATTTCAGTAAACGATTTTCGTACAGGCCTAACAATCGTAGTAGACGGTGGACTTTTCCGTGTACTAGATTTCCAACACGTAAAACCTGGTAAAGGTGCAGCTTTTGTACGATCAAAACTTCGTAACCTACGTAACGGTTCAGTAATGGAAAAAACTTTCCGTGCAGGTGAAAAAGTAGAGAAAGCTCAAATTGACAATAACAAAATGCAATATTTATATGCTTCAGGTGATAATCATGTGTTCATGAACACTGAAACTTATGACCAAATTGAATTATCTGAAAACCAACTTAAAGACGAATTGAAATTCTTATTAGAGAACATGGAAGTTTCAATCATGTCTTACGAAGGAGAAATCCTTGGTGTTGATCTTCCAAATACAGTTCTTCTAGAAGTAATTGAGACTGAACCAGGTATTAAAGGTGATACTGCTTCAGGTGGCTCTAAACCAGCAACAGTTCAAACTGGATTAGTTGTACAAGTACCATTCTTTGTTAATGTTGGTGACAAATTAGTTATTAACACTGAAGAAGGCACTTACGTATCTCGTGGATAATTAAGTCATTCTTTAAAATCGACCCTTATAGCTTATGCTATTGGGGTCGTTTTTTTTTGTCTAATTCGATGTTTGTATGATTGGAAATCATAACTCTTTCTAACTTTGCATAGATTAGATTATACAAGAGGAGGGGCAGCTACGGAACTTCAAGACATTCTACGCATCGCCGGTATTGGACTTGTGATTGCGCTTTTACATATCTTCTTTGAACAAACCGGTAAAAAGGAATTTTCTTTTTTTCTTTATTTTCTTGCCTATATGTATATCGCAGCGGAACTACTTCATTTTTTGCGTTTGTTCTTTGATGAAATTCTCACCTTCTTCCAATGGTTAACGGCTACCTGAGCTTATGACGATATTATTTTACGCTGTGATTATGCTTATTCTTTTAATGTTCATTCAAATGGCAATTCCTGCTTTGCATCGTGTCTTTTATACGGTGTTTTTTTTCTTATTAATGAGCTTTTTATTAATGCGTTTATTCATACCGTTTCTTCAAAGGTTATTGCATGCATTTCCAATTGAGATCCCATATTTATCGCTTATCCTAGGCAGTGCATTTATATATTTCGTTTCAACAGCCGTGTCACAACATTTAAATGACCAGGATTATGAAGCACTTGCCTTTTTATCACATACAGCGGTAAAGCTTGTTATTTTATCGCTTTGGCTAAAAGAGATAATTGAATTATTTTCAATTTGGCAACGTTTGATCGAACCATAGTAGATAAAGGTTGTCATTTTTATGGACAAACTCAATTTAATAGAAGAGATTTTTGGGTAAACGTCAAAAAAAGATAGGAGGGCAAGATTGGACTGGTTACAGGAGATTTTGGTCGCCCCCTTCAAGGACACATTATTTACACTCGTTTCATTACTTTTTTATGCACTACTCTTTTTATTATTAAATTTTATAATGCCTCAATTTAAAGAGTGGACAAGGGTTTTCTTTTTTATCGCTATACTTACTACGACATTAAAGCCAGTTTATCAATCATTTACTATGATGCAGGCATTATCTGAGAATATGATTGCATTCTTTAGTGCCCTTTATCCAATATTAATGTCTGCAATGGCCATCTCAGCAGGAGCTATGTCATTAATGGCGTGGCATCCTATGTTATTACTACTCATTCAATTTGCTGTATTTTTAACGGGGAGATGGCTAATTCCTCTGTTGACGGCATCTTTGATTTTTGATTTTCTATCTCGTTTCATGCCAGAAATATCTTTTGCTCGAATGGCTGACTTTATACGAGTACTTGTATTAAGCGTCGTTTCTGCTACAGTCATGTGCTATTCGATGTTTCTAGTTATGAATAGTGTAGTTTCAGTATCTTTTACCGGAGCTGCACTAGGACCATTGAAAAAGATGATCCAACAAAACATTCCATTCATAGGTTCTTTTATAACTGAGAGTTTAAGTACATTTAGAAAATATTCATCAACTACTGCAACGGTAACGAGTACAGGTTTAATGATAGGTATATTTACTGCTGCTATTATCCCGACATTGAAAATTTTAATGACAGGATTAAGTTTTCGTTTCTTGGCAGCATTGATGGAACCTTTTTCTGATAAAGATATTGCGAGTTTTTTAGATGATATAGGCAAAACATTATTTGTTTTGTGTGCAGTATCTTTTATTATTGCATTTGCCTTCTTTTTCACAGCGATATTAGCCGTTATACTTCTGAAACTACAAATACAAGAAGGATAGGATTGGGGTTGTGGAAGCATTTTTACTTGGTTTAGTCGTCATTATATTCGTTGGCAAAATTGTAAGTTTACTATTGGAGGACCCAGAAGAGTGGGTTATTCTATTGAAAATAATCGTTGCAATATGGATTTTAAAGTTTGTTTTTAATTTTTGGCATTAGTATCTCATAGATTAGAGTTATGCTTCATACAATGATGTAGATAACAGGAAAGATGTGAAGAGGGGGATGACTAGCTCGGGCGGTGCAGAATATGAAAAAAACGTCAATTTACTATGTAGGAATATTGATGGCAATTGTCATCATTATTGTGGCCATGTTTTCATACAATAATGAAAATCCTATGAAAACATCGTCTAAAGGAGAGAATGTATCTACTAATGAAGCGGAACAGCTAGCAGTCATTTTATCTAGGATTGACAAAGTCGGGAAAGTTGAGCTTTATTTTTATGCAGGTGGACAAACGGCACAAGATGTAAAAAAAGATTCTTCATCCTTAGAGAATTATTTCAGCTGGTCTAATACAACTGGACAAGAAAGTGGGCAAGTAACCGGAGTATTAGTTGTTGCGGAAGGGGCGAATGACATCGCTGTAAAGAATGAATTAGTAACTACGCTGACAAAAGTGCTGGAAATTCCTGCACACAGAATTGTTGTAATGCCTATGGAAAAGAGAGGGGAAATAAAATGAGAGTAAAAAAGAGAGCAGTTTGGTTTTTAACATTATTGAGTTTAGCAGCAGTTATTTCAGTGTACTATCTTATGAATCCAGCACAACCATTTAATGGTCTTAAAATCTTCTCAGATAGCACATTAAATAGCACAGCAGTTGATGATATTGCTAAACTAACAGGCAATGATAAAACACCTGTCACAGCACAAAGTGACTTATTTGAAGAAATGCGTATGGAGTTAATAAATGAACGTAGTCAATTGAAAACAACTCTAACGCAAAAAATAGCTTCAGATAAGTATACAGCTGAAGAAAAGAATGAAGCATTTAACGAGATGGATGTTATTGTTAAGAAAGAATCTAATGAAGCGATGTTAGAATTGCTCATTAAAACTTTAGGTTATTCAGATGCATTTGTACGAGCTGAAAATGATCAAATTCGTGTTACAGTACAATCTGCTGAATTATCAAAATCAAAAGCAGATGAAATCGTATACACGGTTAAAAAAGAGGTACCTACAGCTGGTAAAATAGTAGTCGACTTTAAATCTGAGTCTTTTTAACGAAAAAATAACGATATTGTCTTGAATAATTCCTATTTTCAATTATCTATTTAAAAATACCCCAAAACACGATAGAATAAGTAGTGTATTATATTTCACAAAATTAAGGGGAGTAATTTATGTTGAAAATTCAGGAAATTCGAGAAATTATTAAATTAGTAGATTCATCTTCAATCGACGAGTTCGTTTATGAGGTAGCAGATACAAAAGTGAAACTTAAAAAACATGGTGGTGTGGCAGTTGTAACTGAAGCGCCAGTAGTTAAAGTAGCTCCAGTTGCAGCGCCAGCACCAGTTGCGGCTCCTGCAGCACCAGTTGCAGCACCTGTTGTAGCTGAAGCAGCGCCAGCAGCACCAGCAGTGGATGCATCATTATACAAAATCACTTCACCGATGGTAGGAACTTTCTATCAAGCTCCAAACCCTGAATCACCAGCTTTCGTAAAAGTTGGAGATAAAGTAGGCGAAGAAGCAGTAGTATGTATCGTTGAAGCTATGAAATTATTTAATGAAATCGAAGCAGAAGTTAGTGGCGAAATCGTTGAAATTCTTGTTAAAGATGGCGATCTAGTTGAATATGGTCAACCTCTGTTCCTAGTAAAAGAGAACTAAGGGAGGCCTATCCAAATGAAAAAAGTATTAATTGCAAACCGTGGAGAAATCGCGGTACGTATTATTCGCGCTTGTAAAGAATTAGATATTCAGTCTGTAGCTGTGTACTCAGAAGCAGATCGTGATGCACTTCACGTTCAATTAGCTGACGAAGCATATTGCATCGGACCAAAACTTTCTAGTGAGAGTTATTTGAAAATTAGTAGTATACTAAGTGTTGCTCAAAAAACTGGCTGTGATGGAATTCACCCAGGATATGGCTTCTTAGCAGAGAATGCTAGCTTTGCAGAAGCATGTGAAGATGCTGGTATTACTTTCATTGGACCAACTTCAGATGCCATCAAAATGATGGGTATTAAAGATATAGCAAAAGACTCAATGATTAAAGCCGGTGTACCTACAGTTCCAGGTTCAGTTGGTATCGTTGCAGATGCAGCTGAAGCAGCCGAAGTTGCGAAAGGTATTGGTTACCCAGTAATCATTAAAGCAACTGCCGGTGGTGGTGGTAAAGGGATCCGTGTAGCACGCACTGAGGAAGAATTGATTAAAGGTGTTCAAATCACTCAAAAAGAAGCTGCTGCAGCATTCGGTAACCCTGGCGTATACTTAGAAAAATTCATCGAGGATTTCCGTCATTGTGAAATACAAATACTAGCGGACAACTATGGCAATACAATTCACCTAGGTGAACGTGATTGTACAGTTCAACGTCGTATGCAAAAACTTGTTGAAGAAGCTCCGTCTCCTGCACTTTCTGAGGAACGTCGCGTTGAGATGGGTGAGGCTGCAGTTAAAGCTGCGTTAGCTTGTGGATACCGCGGTGCTGGTACGGTAGAATTCATCTTTGACTACCATGAAGACAAGTTTTACTTCATGGAAATGAATACACGTATTCAAGTAGAACATCCAGTAACTGAAATGATTACAGGTATTGATCTTGTTCAACAACAGCTTAAGATTGCTTCTGGCGAGAAATTAGTGTATAAACAAGAAGATGTGAAAGTGAATGGTTGGGCGATGGAATGTCGTATCAATGCTGAGAATCCATCTAAAAACTTTATGCCTTCACCGGGTAAAGTAGAAGATTATATAGCTCCGGGTGGTTACGGTGTCCGTATCGACTCTGCTATGTATCCAGGATATAGTATTCCTCCGTTCTACGATTCAATGGTTGCAAAATTGATTGTACATGCAGATACACGTGAAGAAGCAATTGCTAAGATGAAACGCGCATTAGGTGAATTCATTGTTGAAGGACCAGGCATTCAAACAACAATTCCTTTCCACGCTAAATTAATGGATCATGAGGTATTCAAAAAAGGTGATTTCAATACGAAGTTCCTTGAAGAAAATGACGTCATGAATTCATAAGAAAGGGGCGAATTCTATGGCTGAAAAAGTGATACAATCTTTACCTCAAAGCACTCCTGCTGGTAAGGAAGAGCTAGGTAAGATTGAAGTAGCGCCTGAAGTTATTGAAGTTATTGCAGGAATTGCTACTACAGAAGTGGAAGGCGTTTCTGGTACAAGAGGAAACTTCGCTACAGGCGTAGTAGAAAAATTCGGTAAAAAGGTTCATGGGAAAGGTATTAAAACCGAATGGACTGAAGCGGGCTTAATCGTAGATGTATATTGCTTCGTGCAATATGGAGCATCTGTTGCGAAAGTAGCTCATCAAGTTCAAACCCAGATTCGTGAAGCTATCTTTAATATGACATCTCTTGCAACGCAAGAGGTAAATGTACATATTACCGGCATCCAATTTGATCAAATGAACGATGCAAAAACTGAATAATGTAAAAAAACACCACTTCCAATGAAGTGGTGTTTTTTTATTGTGTTGAAAATCAAACTCGTCATTAGAAAGAATCAAATAATCTCGTTAAAAACTCTTTGGTATAAATAAATGAGAGGTTTTTATTTGTTTAAAGATATCCCACAATCGATTACTAATGAATCTATGATCCAAATAATAAAATAATTTTGCTATAGCTAGCAATTTAAACGATTTAAAGTTAATGCTCATAACTACTAGAGGATAATGAATAGTTTAGGAGTTTTTTCTTATAGTTTAATGAATGTATAGTGATATAGGTAAAAAATATAAAGGTAAAATATTTAATGCGATACATTATTACTATATAAGAAAAAACACAATTCAAGTAAAGTTTAAGTAATGCGACTTTTTCGATAATGAAAATGATATTTTTATTATAAAACCAATAAATAGGAGATAAGTTTTAGGTTGTAATAACTAGAGTGAGGGAAATAAATTGGAACTTATTAGATGTAAAACAATTCATATGATTCATGATGTAGTGTAAGATATCATGGTACTTTAGATTTATAAAAATTGAATAGGCAAACCTAGAGAAATTTAGGGACGCAAAGCTAGAGGGGCTAAGGTTGAAAAACTATGCCAGCCAGTTGCCAAAGAGTACATTATACTTTTTGTTATTTTGGGTTAAATAAAAATGTCTTAATCATTTTTATTTAGACGTTATCAAAAGTTAGATACTCTCTTATAGAGTAGCTTTTTTAATGAACTTCTTAGGGTTTTATTCATCTGGAGGAGAAAGCATATGTCGAAGAAAATGTCTAAATTAATTGCTATTGCAACATCAGCAGCGTTGTTAGCAAGTTATTCGGGGAGTGCTGTGAATGTTTTGGCAGCACCGAATACCAATGCTAATAAAACGGCATTAGAAAGCAAGATCAATGAGGCAATAAATGCTACAGTTAGTAAATTTGATTTATACGGAAATAGTAATTTAAGTGAGTATAATGAAGTCTTCAAAATGAATAATACAAACATTAAATCGATAACAAACAACGGGGGAAATTATTCAGGCTCTCCTATTAATAAAGCAATAGATGGTGATATGAATACACATTGGGAGACTGGAAGAGCGAATACTGCGCAGTTTACTAACGAGGTAGTATTCAATTTAAATGAATCGACTGAATTAAATAGAATTGTTTATGCTGCTAGACAAACCAGTGCTAAAGGCAAAGGATTTGCGGAAGAGTTTGAAATTTATAGCTCTATCTTGGATGAAGGTGATGATTATACTTTAGTATCTCCTGGAGAATATAAAGGTTCAACCAGTGATGTTGTTGAAATTCAATTTAAACCAACTGAATTCAAAAGAATCAAATTTGTGTTCAAAAAGGCCAATCAAGATTGGGCAAGTGCAGCAGAATTTAGTTTTTATAAAGAAGACCAAGTAAAAGAGAGTATGAAAAAACTATTTACTGATGAAAACCATAATAAAGTATCTGATGAGTTCAATACAGTAGAAAAGTTAGAAGCATTAGAGAAAAAGGTTCAATCACACCCTTTATATGATGAATTTAAAGAAGATATAGAAGATGCATTAGTATTAATAAATGAATCAAACATAGAAGCAACTAAAGCCAAAACAAAACCTTTTGAGTATTATTCTAATGAGGAATATTCTAAGTTGTTTAGAATGGATATTGAAAATATTAAGAGTATCCGAAATAATGCTGGTCAGTATCTTAGTCAAGTAATCGGGAATGCCGTCGATGGCAACCTAGATACTTACTGGGAAACGAATAAAAGTAATTCAAATGACTTCACAAATGAAGTAGAAGTAGAATTTAAAAAATCAGTGGAATTAAATAGAATCATGTATGGAGCAAGAAAATCTGATCGCAAAGGATTCGCTGAAGAGTTTGAAATTTATGCTTCTCAAACGTCTAAAGGAGATACATATCAACTAGTTACAACAGGTAAACATAATATGGTAGAAGGATTAGTCGAAGCTAAATTCGAATCTACTAAATTTAAAAGAATTAAATTTAAGTTCAAGAAATCAAATCAAAATTGGGCAACTTTATCGGAATTAGCTTTCTATACTGAAGATGTCATAGAAGATAAGGTGAATAGTATTTTCACTGATGGAACAATGAGTAAGGTAGTGCCAGAATTCAATAGTGTAGATAAAATCAACGCACTGGAGAAGGAAGCGAAAGGACACCCACTATATTCTATTCTAAAAGATCGACTAGATTTAGCTAAATCTATTGTGAATGGAGAAGTTCAAATCGAAGGAACTCTAGTTGTAGCAGAACAACATGGAGATATGGTGAAACATGCAAATCAAAACCTGAAGTTTGGCTTTGGTAACAATCTGCAGCCTACAGGCTTCGCTGCTCAACCAGGAGATCAAATTACTGTTTATGTTGATGCGGATGCAACAGGACCATTACCTAAGTTATCTTTTGCCCAGCAAGAAGGTTCTTGGTCTAGTTGGAGAAAAGATGTCAGCCTAGTACCAGGTAAAAATGAAATCACTGTACCAAAGGTTAATAAAGATAGCTGGTATAACAAGGCTGTCACTCCTGGTGGAAGTATTTATATCATTAATCCATATACGAAAGAACAACAAGAAAAAGCGCCGACAATCCGATTTGAAGGTGTGAAAAAAATTCCTTTCGCAACAGCAGATACTAATGTAAAAGAGTTCAAATCATTCTTAATTGATTACAAGAAAAAATTAGATGAAGATAAAGCAAAACATCCAAATGTTGAAGATAGAGAAATGCTAGACGTATTCGAATTCGTGAGTGACCATATTTTCTGGACGGGTACAGTAACAGGTGCGTACAAAACGTATATAGAAGATTGCTATAGCCCACTTGAAACAATCAAGTCGTACAATACACATATGAAAGAAATATTTAAATATTATGGACTGGATGCTAGTAGTGAAAGTCATGACCCTAAATATATTCGAGATAATGTACGTCTTGCTCAACCATATGCGTATATGTATGCAGCTGGCGACCATATCGGTACTTTAGATGATGTTGTTGCTAATCACTTAATTCCATTTGAAGTAAGAGGCCCATCATGGGGCTTAACACATGAGATAGGTCATAGAATGGATGTAAGTGTTAGGTTATACGGTGAAACAACGAACAATATGTTACCACAATACATGTCTGGCTATTACGGTAAGTTAGATAATAGAATCCCATATGAAGCAAACATTTATAAAAATGTAATAAAAGAAAATTTAAAAGATTATAATGATCAAGGAGTTTTCGAGAAGTTAGGTGTGTATTGGCAATTAGAGATGTATAGCCCTGGCTATTGGGGGAAATTAAATAGACTTTATCGAGAAAGAGATGTAAAGCTTACAGATGGAGAAAGCTCTAAACAACAATATTTGGTTGAATTCTCTTCTGAAGTATTGGAGTTGGATTTAAGTGAACATTTTGCTAGACATGGATTTGTGGTTAATGAAAAAACAAGAGAGAAAACTGCCAAGTATAAGAAACCAAAGAAATCGTGGTATTTAAATGACTCTGTAGTAGGCTATGAAGGAAGAGGAATAGAAGACAAAAATGCTTCGGTTAAAGTTAGCATTGCTTCGAATGCTTCCGCTAAATCAAAGACGTTAAGTTTCAAAATGGATAAGAAATATAAGGACGATTTCTTAGGCTTTGAAATTTATAGAGACGGTGAATTAGTTGGATTTACTAGTACTGATCAATTTGTAGACCAAAAATTAGACATGGATCAAAACTATACTTACAAAATTATTGGCTATGATAAGAAACTAAATAGTTTAAAACCAGTAGAAGTGAAGGCGTATCAGCCAACTCTGTCAGCTGAGGAACATGTAACCCTAAAATTACGCCAAGAATTTGATCCAATGGATTACGTAAAAGCGGCTACATATCAAGGTGATGATATAACGAAAGATGTAGTTGTAAAATCGAGTAACGTCGATGTAACAAAAAAAGGGAAATATGAAATTATTTATGAAGTGAAGAATGCTGGGACTACAGAAACAAAAACAACAAAATTTACTGTGGCAAGTGATTTCACATTTATCTCTGATTTGGATGCTAAATCAGCTAATATTGCATGGGGAGGACTAAAGAAAGATTTAGCACCTGCTGGTGGAGCAATTACATTAGTTAGACAAGGCTTAGATACTACCTATGCAAAGGGAATCGGCGCACACGCAAATTCTGAAGTGGTTTATGACATTGAGGGCAAAGACTTTGACGTCTTCGAAAGCTATATAGGAATTGATCAAGCTATGAAAGGTAAAGCTTCAACTGCAACATTTGAAGTATGGGTTGATGGCGAAAAGAAATTCGAAAGTGACGTATTCAATGCGAACACAGAACATGAATTTGTAAAGGTTCCTGTTACTGGTGCTAAAGAGATAAAACTAGTGACAACAGATGCCAAAAATAACGGTAACACAGCAGATCATACAGTATGGGCAGATGCTAAGTTCACGAAAAATTCTAGTAAACCTTCATTAGCTGTACCGAAAGAAATAGTGACAGTTAAATTAAACGAAGACTTTAATGTATTAAAAGATGTAGAAGCATTTGATACTGAAGATGGCGATTTAATAGAGCAAGTTGAGGTTAAAATAAACGGCTTTAACTCAAATAAAACAGGTACTTACAATGTAGAATATTCGGTAACAGATAGTGATGGGAATACAATCTCTAAAACTAGAACAATAGTTGTTTATAGTGCGGCTTCTTACTTAAGTGATATCGATTGGGAATCAGCACGAACTGATTATGGAACAGTTCGAAAAGATAAATCTAGCACAAATAACAATATTAAATTACTAGTGAATGGTAAAAACAAAGAATTTGAAAAAGGTATTGGAACACATGCAAATGCTGAAGTGGTTTATAACCTTGCTAATTCTAACTACGAATATTTTGAAACATTTATAGGTGTGGATAGAAATATACAAGAACAAAATAATTCAAGTATTAAGTTTAAAGTTCTAGCTGATGGAAAAGAAGTTTATGACAGTGGGCTAATGAAATATAATACAGAAGCAAAACTAGTAAGAATACCTGTAAAAGATGTAAATGAATTAAAACTAGTTTTAAATGATGCAGGTAATGGAATTTCTTCAGATCATGGTAGTTTCGGTGACGCAAAATTCTTAACTTTAAATAATGCACCAAAAATGACAATAGCTAAATCCATTTCAACTAAAGTAGGACAAAAAATCGATTTAAATGAAAGCTATTCAGCAATTGATGCAGAGGACGGGGACTTAACATCTGAAGTAAAAGTTACAGGAACAGATCAAGTAAACTTTGATAGAGCCGGCAAGTATAAAATTGCGTACACAGTTACAGATAGCGATGGAAATACAGTGACAAAAACTAGAACAATCGCAGTGGTGGATATGGATGATTATAAGTACTTAACGGATTACGATTGGAAGTCAGCAAATACAGGTTGGGGAACACTTACGAAGGATAAGTCTATAAGTGGTAACGCATTAAGACTTACAGATGATTCTGATGAAGTAGTATCATATGAAAGAGGTATCGGTACTCACGCGACATCAACAATCGTCTACGATTTAACGGACAAAGACTCTGCATATTTCAGTTCATTTGTTGGAGTCGATAGACAAATGTTTGGATCTGTAGGAGCAGTAAGTTTTGAAGTATATGTAGATGGTGAAAAGAAATTTGATAGTGGCGTAATGAATTCAAGAGACCCACAAAAATTTGTAGAAGTAGATATAAACGGAGCGAAGGAACTTAAACTAGTAGTTAAAGACGGTGGAAATGGTAATGAATCTGACCATGCTACTTGGGGAGATGCTAAATTACATTTCGCAAATGCAGAAAGACTATTCACGAAAGATCTAGAAAAAGCAATTGAAGAGGCAAAAGGAATTGATAAAGATGATTATACCTTTGAAAGTATGGAAATTCTAAAAACTACGCTAACTAAAGCAGAAGAGGTTCTAGCTAATAAAAAATCGACTCAACAAGAAGTAGATGAAGGGTTAGCTTTATTAAAAGCTGCTAAAGAAGGTTTAGTTGAAATAGATTTAACTCAAGTGATTACTATAAAAGATAAATATTTAAGTAATTCTATCAAGAAAACGTTAGGATTAACTGGAGATATTACGCTTGGTGATATGTATAAACTGACAACTTTAACAAGTGAATCAAGAAGAGCTAGATCTCTTGAAGGTTTAGAACATGCTAAAAACTTAGTAACGCTAAATATTACAGAAAATGAAATAACAGATTTCTCTCCATTAAAAGGTTTAACTAAATTAGAAAATTTAATAGCTGATCCACAATATGTTGAAGTAGGAGAATTAAAAGGGTCAGTAATTGAAGTAGAGAATCTTGTTTTAGGAATAGATGGAAAGAAAGTCAAACCGCATTTAGCTGGGGTTAGAAACACTAAAACCTTTAAAGAAACAGAGATTGATATCAGTGAGTGGGAGCAAAATCCTGATAAGCTAATGATAGATATTTCAAAAGAGGATAAAGGAATCTACATGATGACATTAGTCTATAAAGTAGAAGACAACCCTATATATTTAATTTATGTTATTGATAATAATTAGTTTAAAAATTTTTATGGTAGAAATATTATTGGATAATAACAGGGAAATTTAATTTTGTCTATTGTATTATTTTGTAATTTAACAATATGAAAATGGGCTGTTCTAAAAGTCGGAGAAAACCGTCTTTTGGTGCGGCTTTTTTTCTTTATATTTGTGATATGTTAAATAACTCTGTTTAGTGGTGGCACCTATTTACTAACGGGGCGGGTTACTTCAAGAAGAAGATATTGTGTATTTGGCATTTTTTGGGGGGTAGGGGACATACCTTCTTAACAGGAGGGATAAACCGAGCAGGGGGTATTGAACCAGTTAATATGGACTTTATTACATTTGATTTGTGAGATAGGTGAAAGGTGTAGCCTTGTTTAATAACTATTATATATATGCATCTATGTTTTAAAAATGGTGGATTAGTTGAAACCTAGGTGTACATTTTTACGTATATGTAAAAAAATGAAAGGTTGTGTGGCATGAATAAATACTCGATTACTGAATTTGTTAAAAATACGGAGCAAGAGGACAAAGGAGAAGGATTTTTTGAATTAGAGACGCCTCGTTTGCTGGAGGTAAATCTTGATGGACTCGTTTGGGCAAAGGCAGGTTCAATGGTCGCTTACAATGGAAAGATAAAGTTTGAGCGAGAAGGTATTTTAGAACATGGAATCGGGGCTATGTTCAAAAAGGCTTTGACTGGTGAAGGTGCTGCCCTCATGAAAGCAAATGGGCAAGGAAAGTTATATCTTGCTGACAGTGGGAAAAAAATCATAATTCTTTATTTACAGAACGAAGCAATTTATGTAAATGGAAATGATCTACTTGCATTCGAACCCTCTATCAATCACAATATCAAGCTTATGAGAAAAGTAGCAGGTATGATGGCAGGTGGTTTGTTTAATGTTCGGTGCGAAGGGACTGGTATGATTGCCATTACAGTCCACTATGAACCACTCACATTACGTGTAACACCTGGGAAACCAATTATTACAGATCCAAATGCAACTGTAGCGTGGTCGGGGAACCTTCAACCAGAATTTCAAACGGATGTTTCACTAAAAACTTTCATTGGAAGAGGTAGTGGAGAATCGATCCAAATGAGGTTTGAAGGAGACGGTTTTGTCATTGTTCAGCCTTATGAAGAAGTTTATATGCAGGAAAAGAGTTAATAGTATTTAAGCACATAAAAGCCTTCATTGAGCTACCAAAAGAGGCATTAATGATTCCAAAACTCCCGAATCAAGAATCGAATTGAAATAAGGTTAATTCTCTAAAGCGATGTCTAGATAAAGCTAATAAAAGTAAGTGTAGTTTAGTTTTATAAAAAATAAAGTTTGCTTAAAATCATCTCACCTCTTCAGATTTAGGTTGAGGTGATTTTTCATTGGAAATGTATGTTAAATTTATTATAAAGATTGTGAAGAAATGTACTACATTAACGAGGCAGTATAGTTGAATAATAAAAAGGGAATTTCAGGTATTTTGTCGAAATAGTTCACTAACGATTAAAATGAGGTGGATTTTATTATGGAATTTATAATAGATAATAAATGTTTTAACAAAGCAATTTCAGATGTTAATAAAGCAGTCTCATTAAAAACACCTTTTCCTATTTTGTCAGGTATTAAGATAACTGCTAATAATAATTGTATAATCCTTGTCGGCAGCAATTCTGATATTGTTATTGAAAAAGTTATTCCTTTAACGATTGATGGTGTAAAAGTATTGGAAGTTTATCACGAGGGTAGTGTTGTTATTTCTGCAAAACATTTAAGTGAAATTGTTAAGAAACTACCAGATAAAATACATATAAAAGTAAGCGAAAAACAATTAGTTACCATTCAATCCGATGAAATTGTGACCAAAGTATACGGATTTAATGCTGAAGAATACCCAAGTCTTCCTCAAATTGAAGAAGTTAAATTCATTAAAATCCCCAGTGTTGAATTAATAGATATTATTAAACAAACTGTATTTGCAGTCTCAAAGAGTGAATCTAAACCTGTCTTGACAGGCGTAAATATGTCATTCAAAGATAACCACCTTTCGTGTGTTGCAACAAATTCCCATCGTTTAGCGTTAAGAGAGCTTGCAGTAGAATCAAATGTAAGTGGTTCATTCATTGTTCCAAGTACAAGCTTAAATGAGCTTATCAAGTTGATTGATAAGGAAACTGGTGTCATACATATATTTGTAACAGATAGCTATATTGTATTTAAATCAAATACTAGCTCACTTTTTTCAAGGTTAATTGATGGTAATTATCCTAACATTTCAGGATTATTGCCAAATGATTCGAAGACAATAATTACTCTCAACACAAATCAGCTATTAAAGGGTATTGATAGAGCTTGTCTTTTTGCAAGCGAATGGAAAAATAACAATGTTCATTTAGAAATTAAAAATGATACAAAAATAAGAATTTCCTCAAACTCATCAGAAATAGGGAAAATAGAAGAAACTCAAAATATTAAAATGATTAATGGTGAGACTAATTTAAGTATTTCAATTGATGGAAGCTTTTTAATGGACGCCTTAAAAGTAATAAAAGAAGAAGAAATCAGAATAAGTTTCGGTGGTTCAATGAGGCCAGTCTTAATTGAACCTATTGACAATTCTTCTTATCTTCATCTTATTTCACCAGTACGTTCATATTAAATAGACCAGGTTCTTATTGCACTAACGTGGCAGGAGAAGATCTTTGAGTTGTTTAAATGGCTCTCTTTTCTTTGTCAACTAAATGGGCAGGTTAGTGGAAGAAGGAAATAACAATGGAGAAATAATAAAACAAATAGAAATAGATATATATAGAAAAAAGGAGGGATTTCTTTGGGAGATTTCCAAATGGTTGAACTAGATACCGAAATTCTCGAAGGAATGGGGAGTTATTGTCTTAGAAGTAAAAAAAATCACTTGGATACATAAACAAAAATAAGTGGCTAAACGAAAGTTTTGAGAGAGGTTTAAAGTATATTCAATTACTAGAAAATAAAAAACAAGTAGGTTTTATTGAATATACTGACGCAGAGTTTTCCTCTAGGGTGGTTCACGCTAATAATTATTTGGTAATCCATTGTCTATGGGTAAGTCAAACTGGAAAAGGATACGGGACTAAACTGATTAATAAATGTCTTCAAGATGCAAAAAGCCATTCTAAGCGAGGTGTAGTAGTGGTTACAAATCCTGAAACTTCTTGGACACCAAGTAAGGATATCTTTTTAAAGAATCATTTTAAACTGGTAGATACAGCACCTTATAATTTTGAATTACTTGTTTATCAGTTTGAAAATAGCAGCTTACTACCAGTCTTTCCTGCTAATTGGGATGAAAGAATTAATAAATTTGAAAACCTTACTATACTACGCTCCTTTCAATGTCCTTACGTAGAAGTCGCAACTGAAAATATAATTATGGGTGCAAATGAATTAGGTATAGATGTCAAAATCATTGATTTGAAAAGTAGAGAAGAACTGATGGAGTTATCCCCAACTCCTTATGGAATATTTTCAGTCGTTTTCAAGGGGAAACTTATCTCATTTCACAGATTAACAGTTCATTCGGTAATGAAACAGCTGAAAGCGCTTATGAAATATGAGACCGTGAAGGATTAATACCTAAACTAACGGGGGTACTTTAGAAGAAGAGCATTGAACTGTTCAGGCAGCTCTTTTTTTATTCTAGTAACGGCGCACTAAATTTCTCAAAAAAAGTACTGAAGAGATTACTTTTTGGATGGAAAAATATGATTATTATGCCTGGAAGCTTTAAAGAAAAACTATACTAGTTTCTCCCTTAAAGATAAACTAAACATAATCAATTATACGAAAGAGAATGGCGAAGTAGTTTTAGGAACGATGAAATAGACGCCGTAGTTGGGGGATATAAAAGTATGAGAGCAGTAATGGATCAAAGGAAATGGCATTGGTTGGACTATGTTCTATTTCTCATTCGTACAATATGGATTACGAATATTGGCTACGTGATATTCATAGGTACGACAGGTTTGAACAAGTGGATTTTACTTTTGTGGGCTATTAGTTTATACATAATACCTCACCTATTTTATAGGCCCGGGCTTATAAAATTCCCAAAGTATGTATTTGCCGAGGTATTGCTAACGGGTTCAGCGTTTATTTACCTATCGATCCAATATGAAATATCAGAGACTTACGGTTTTCTATTCTTGCCTATGCTTACTGTAGCTTATGCTTGTCAAGTGAAGCCGTTAATTTGGTTAGGACCTTTCTTATATATTTCTATTTTTTTTGCTGGCACATTGGCCGGCGATCTCTTCGCTGATGAGGGTTTCTTTGCTCGCTTTATTGATACAACTATTTTTTATGGTATCGGGTTATGTTTAGGAAGGATGACCATTGTCAATAACGCCAATAAAACGTTAATTGCTTCTATTGAGGAAAAAAATGAGGACTTGGAATATTACTCAAAAAAGATTGAGGAACTGACGATTAAGGAAGAACGAAATAGAGTTTCACAAGATTTGCATGATACAGTAGGCCATATTTTCACATCAGTCATAACGAGTTTAGATGCTCTTCCTTTTCGATATCGGGCAGATAAAATAGAAGCAGAAAAAAATATAAAAGAGATTTCGGATTTAGCACGAGATGGATTGCATGATGTGAGAAAGACAATTCACCAGATGTCGCCCATGACTCATCAAACACTTATTGAATCTGTACAAGAATTGATTGTTGATTTTATGAAACATACATCAACGGATATAAAACTGATTGTCGAAGGAGAAGCGACCAAAGTCGGCGAAAGGATAAAGTTTGCCATTATTCGTTGTATACAAGAAGGGCTTACAAATGCGAAAAAACATGGGCAGGCTACCATTATTAATGTAACTATTTCGTTTAATCAAAAAGAATTGATTGTTCTCATTGAAGATAATGGAATGGGCTTTAGTGAATTGCATTTAGGGTTTGGCTTACGTTCAATGAAAGATCGAATATCGGCATTGGCAGGTACAGTGGAATTTTATTCGAAATTGAATGCTGGTATGAGGATAACGTGTCACATACCTACGGCAAAGGAAGTGTCATTATCATGATAAAAGCGGCAATCGTCGAAGATCAAGAGATTTTAAGAAAGAGCTTAAAAATTGTGATTGAAAGCATTTCTGACATTGAGATTATTGGAACTGCGGAAAATGGAGAGAAGGCCATTGCTTTATGTGAAAGGGAAAATATTGATATTCTTCTAATGGATATTCAAATGCCGGTGATGGATGGTGTAAAGGCGACAGAAGAAATTAAAAAACGATGGCCCAATATAAAAATTATTATACTTACTACTTTTCAAGATGTTACACACGTTTTGAATGCCTTAAATGCTGGTGCAGAGGGTTACATATTAAAGGCTGTTGATCCTGAATTTTTGGTTCAGGGAATTAAAATGGTGTATCACGGAGGTTCCCTCATTCCTCAACAATTAGCAAAAGAGGTGTTTGGTCAGATACAATCAACTAAAAACGAACACTCGAAACAACTTGACCATAACTCTATGAAAAACCCATATGAATTAAATAATCAAGAATTAAAAGTATTAAAATGTTTAACTCAAAGATTATCCAATAAAGACATTTCAGAAAAGATGTTTCTTTCAGTCGGAACTGTGAAAAATTATGTCTCTAACATTTATTCGAAATTAAATGTAAAAAACAGATCCTCAGCTATTATGAAAGCAATAGAAGAGAGTCTTATAGAAGATAAGAAATATTGAAGTAAGAGAGTGAAGACAAAGTTAAATTAACTTTGTCTTCACTCTTTTTTAATCGCAACGAACTGAAACGTTATTTTGAATTTGTTTACTTCATGGGCAATTCATAAGGTCCACCATTCAAAAAAGCTTACGTGAATCGCCTATTAGATTATAGCCAATCGTCATAATTAGTCATTTTTTTTAAATAGTTATGACTTATTAATGACTTATTGACACTACAGTATATGACCTTTCATCTGTAGAGTAGAAATATGAAATGAAACAGGCATGTTAGTTAGGGAAATCAACTTTCTGCTTTAATAGTAGCGGTGAAAATCAGTTAATCAACACGTCTGGAAATGAAATTAATAATAGAGGTCAAAAAGCATGCACAAATCAATACAGTATGTATTTTTGATGAAGTTGGAGAAGACGTAAATAAAGATTCGACAATTCAACTTACAAAAAAATGAGAAGAAAGGGAAGAACAGATGAAAACCATAAAGAAGCTAATAAAATATATCGGAGCCATTATTATAATAGGACTAATCATTGCACTTTTTTGCCCTACTTGGACTTCGCATATAAAAGGTGATAACAGTATAAGTGCATTAGAACAAGTAGAGATAAATGGAAGTAATCATGAAATAATGATACGTGGCACTGATAAGGACAATCCTGTTATTATTTTTGTACATGGAGGACCTGGGTGTTCGGAAATACCATATGCAGAAAAATACCAAGACTTACTGGAAACTAAATTTACGGTTGTTAATTACGATCAACGAGCAAGTGGAAAATCTTATCATTTTTTTGAGGACTATTCTAATCTTTCTTCAGACTTACTGGTGGAGGACTTATTGGCTTTGACGGATTATATATCAGAACGGCTCGGAAAAGAAAAGGTAATACTAATTGGTCATTCTTATGGTACATATATTGGCACGCAGGCTGCTCATAAAGCTCCTAATAAGTATGAAGCGTATATTGGTATTGGACAGATGAGTAATCAAGTAGAAAGCGAGATTGAAAGTTTGAACTACGTTATAAATCAGGCTCGAAAAGCTGGCAATACGGATGATGTTTTGTATTTACAAGGGTTAACTGAAAAAATTGAAAAGGGTGACATGTTTACCCCACGAAATTCTGTTATGAAATATGACGGAAGTGTAAGACTCATTGATAACCCCGATGGAGATAACTTAGGTATATTACTCAGTAGCGAGTATAACTTATTAGATCTAATCCGTTATAACTGTGGGGTGTCCTATTCTCAAAAGGTTTTGGTAGAGGATATATTTATAAATCCATTACCAACTATCGTAAAGAAACTTGAATTACCTTTTTATTTTGTCATGGGTAAACATGATTATATGACTACATCAAATCAAGCAAAAAAATATTTTGATATGATTGAAGCTAATAAAAAAGAATTTATTGCTTTTGAGCAATCGGCTCATTATCCACAATTTGAGGAGAAGGAAGAATTTTATGAATGGATGTGCGATACATTTTTAAAATAAATAGTATAGTTTTTTCTTGAATTAGAAGAGATTGTAAATAATTGTACTTAAGCTAACGGGGGATTTAGTCAAGTAGAGCAACGCCTTTAAGATGTTGCTTACTTTTACATTTAAAAGTAAAGGAATTATTGCCAACTTAATAGAATTATAGACATAAGGGGTGTTTTTACTAAAGCAGCAGTTTAGTTGAAGAAAACTTAACAATAATCGAAAAACAAAAAATTTAAAGACAGACAGGAGTTAGATACGATAATAAAAGGTTTTGGAGGAATATTTTGGAGAACTAAGGACCTTGAGGTTATAAAAAAATGGTACAGTGAAGTGTTGAAGATTGAAATAGAAAATTGGAATGGGACTGTGATTAAACCCCAATTAGGAAATGAGACTATCTTTTCTTTCTTTACCGAAAATGACAGTTATTTTCCGACAGAACAACAAGTGATGTTAAATTTCCAAGTACATGATATAAACGAGACTATTAAGCATCTTGAACATATTGGTGTACCTCTTGTAAAGAAAAAAGAGATTAGTGAATTTGGAAAGTTTATTTGGATTAAAGATCCTGAAGGTCGACTGATCGAGCTTTGGGAGAAATAGCGGGTTGTAATCATTTGCTATTAAACTGACGGGTGCTTTAGTAGAAGATCTTGGAGCTGTTCAGACAGCTCTTTTTTCTTCTTCAACTAAAGGGGCTGGTTAGTTGAAGAAGAGAAGGGGAGTTTTTAAGTCGCATTTGAACATTTAAAGTGTATTAAACAAAAATTGTAAGATAAGAACGAGAGGAATGGAATATAAAAGACTTTTACTAAATTACATGTAATACAAGCTGATATTATCTTTAATCATCAAAATTATTGATTATCCTTTGAATTAATCTGTTTTGCACAATCTTTGATAGTATTTATGACGACTGTAGGCTCTGTTAATTGAGGAAAATGTCCGCTTTTTTCAGCGACAATATGTTTGCTATTTTTAGACAATGAAAGATATTCCAATTGATTCTCTACTCGTTTTGTTCGAACTTCCTCTGGTATCATTCGATTTTCCTTTCCACCTGTAACAATAAATACAGGTATTTCGGGAAAAATCTTTATTTGTTGTATTTGATTCACAGTATCTTTCACATAATTAACTTCATCAAATTGTTTATGTGAAGACAACGAATCAAACATTTTGAACAATTTGTTTATAGTTTTTACTGTATTACCTTGGTATTCATTTAGGCTTAAATCTTTAGGATGGCTAGATTCTAAAAAAACTATTCCAGCTACCTCGTTCGGATAAAGTCGAGCAAACAAATTTACATATAATCCGCCTAATGAATGTCCAACTAATAATAATGGAGGTTCAATCCCCGCTATAGTAAGTGCTTCATGAAGAGTTTTTACTATCGTTGTACCATCTTGTGATTCGTTTGGTTTATCACTGCCACCAACTCCAAACCGATTATAAGAAAATACAGTAAAATATTCTGAAATTTCTGTTAGTATTTTCATCCAACCTTCAATAGGACCTGCCCCACCATTGATTAAAACTATATTTGGTTTACCATTTCCACTAATATTATATTGTAACTTCCCTTTTGATGTTTTCATTTCATATTTCTCTATTTTCAATAATTACACCACACTTCATCAAATTATTCTTTTAACTTTATTTTAATAATTGGTTTATTAACATATTCTCGTTGGATTTCTATAATTCCTTCTCCCACTAACTGTGGATTGAAAATAAAGTTCTTAGTATGTCAAGGGGTGCTGTGGTTAAAGATTATTAAGTTGCATAGGCAATTCTTTTTTCCTTTCTTGAACTAGCGGGGGCTTTAGTAGAAGATCTTTGAGCTGTTCAGACAGCTCTTTTTTTATTCAACTAACTGGGCAGATTAGTTTAACAAAAAAGGCTATTGAATGACGTTCTTTTTTGTATAGGAACCGGAACAGGGGACATTTAAGCGTAGATAGGATGTAAGAGTGATAAAACATCGGGGGTTGTTAAGACGCTAACGAAAGAGTTATTGAAAAGAATTTGAAAAACTATTGATGTTGCCAAAATAAAAATTCCCATATTATACATATTTATTTTCATCTTATTTCACATTTATCTTGTAAAATTATCTCTAATTGGAGGGAGAGAATAAAATATGAAAAAACAATTAGCCTTAACAGTTGTCATTGCGGCAGCCCTACTTGGTGCATGTGGTCAAGAAGACAATAAAACTACAGGTAAAAGTACCACATCAGAAAGTATATCAACAAAACAAAGCACTGTGGATTCTGAAACTACTACCAATGCAGTAGAAGATCATTTGCATGAACCAACAAAAGATACGGTATGTGAATTTTGCAATATGAAAGTTTATGAAATAGATCATGAAATGGGAGCATTTTCAGCACAAGGCATTAAAGAAGATGGATCAGGTGTTTTCTTTGACGATGTGGGTTGTATGCTAAATCAAGAACGTAAAGATGGATTAGAGTTAGAAAAGTTTGTACGTGATAATAATTCAAAAGATTGGTTAAAACTAGAGGATGCCGTTATTGTGAAAGCGGACATTAAAACACCAATGAATTATGGTTACGCCTATTTCAAAGATCAAGAAAGTGCGGATATCTTTATCGCAGGAAATGATAGCTCAAAAGTAGTAGCGCTATCAGATGTTGATAAAGTTTCAAATGATCGTTACAAGAAAATGAAAGATCGTCATTCTAGTAAATCGAAGAATATGGATATGGATTCAGAATCAGGAGATAGTGAATCGATGGATATGGACATGAAATCAGAGGATAGTCACTAACCGTATGCATAAAGGGCTGGAGGAGACTCTAGCCTTTTTGTTGTTAAATGGAGGTGGAAAGATGAAACATCTGTGTACAATACTATACTATTTTGTTTTGTTATGGCTCATTTTCGCAATGCCTGCTAAAGCAGATCAGCTAACTTTACAGGAACAAATCGATGGGACACCAGCCGGTAGCGTGCTAGTACTTGAGGATGGTGTTTATACAGGACAGATTACTATTACTAAACCAATTACATTAAGGGGTTCCAAACATACCATGCTAGAGGGCAATGGGAAAGAATCATTAATGAAGATTGAAAATGTGCAAAATGTAACGTTAGAAAATATTAATATTGCCGATGCCCATGTAGGCATTGTCGTGAAAAATACTTCGCAAGTAAATTTACACAATGTACAGCTTCAAAATGTTTGGAGCGGTGTACAAATTCATAATTCTAAGCACGTGGTAGTAAATAATTTAAAAATTAAAGGAATTAATGGGCATTATTCGAAAAAAGGAAATGGTCTGGATGTGTTTAACAGTAACGATTTAACTATTTCAAATAACAAAGTGCAAGACGTACAGGATGGTTTTTATATTGAAAAGGCTCAGGCAATCAAACTGACAGATAACGCTATTAAAAATAGTCGTTATGGCATCCACTTTATGTATACTGAAGATGCACTTGCCGAACAGAACGATTTCAATCAAAATGTGACGGGTATTATGCTCATGATGACGGAAGATGCGCAGTTACAAAACAATCATGTGACAGAGCAAAATGGCTTGAATGGTTCTGGAATGGTGCTGTTTGAAGCAAAAAATATCGACGTTCTTTATAACCATTTCCAGAATAATAGAACAGCCCTATCTACACAAAAACTAGCGACTTCAACGGTGGAGTATAATACATTCCAGATGAATCAAACCGCAATTGAACTCCTTCGTTCTAACAAGGAGAACACCGTATATGCAAATGACTTTGTGGGTAATATTGTTAATTTACGGTCCGATGGAACCAGTAGTAGCATTTCTCAAAATTACTACGATGATTATGATGGCATAGATTTTGACGACAATGGTATTGGTGATAGTCCTTATGTGGCATTGCAAAGCTTTGGGCAATGGATGGTGCGCAAGCCCAGTTATCAATATTTCATCGAATCACCAAGTGTAGTGCTATTAAATAAAATGGATCGCCAAACCAATGCAATAGAAACTGAGCAATTAGTAGATAAAGAACCGATGATGTATAGTGCTCAAAAAGCGACAACTGAAGGGAATATACAACTGTGGCAAGTAGTTACCGGTCTTACAGGACTAGTGCTCGGATTATGGTTATGGAGAAAGGAAGCAAGTGTATGAAGAAAAGAGGGTTAGTTGTCTTATTAGCTGCAGTCTTATTATTACAAGCTTGTAGTAATAAAGACTTTAAACCGCGTGGAATCGTTAGTGAAACGGATGTCTGTAAGGTGTGCAATATGAGTATTGTGCATGAAGAATATGCCGGACAAATTGCCTTATCGAATGGGGACTATGAAATGTTTGATGATCTAGGTTGTTTGATTGAATATATGAAGAATCTGAACAAAGGCGATGTTGGTAAAGCCTTTATCAAAGATGAGGGCGAAAAGAATTGGGTCGATGTTAAAACAGCTTCATACGTGTATGACAAAGATATTTGGACACCGATGTCATATGGCGTCATTGCCTTTGAATCTAAAGATTCAGCACAACAATATATCGATAAAGTAGGCAAAGGGCAATTGCTGAGCTACTCTGATTTAGATTCATTTAAATGGGGTGTCCATCATTGATTAACGGACTTTTCATACGTCTTGAATGGAAGCAAATGCTCCGAAGTCGTTGGATGCAACTAGTGGCTGTATTATTTGTTTTTGTCTTCGCAGCGATATCGATAATACAGCAAATTGCTTTACCTGATATGAATAATTTCACCAGACAAACAGCTAGCTTCTTAAATTTACTCCTATTCCTATTGCCTCTGTTCATCTTAACAATTGGAAGTATGGGGATAGCGAATGATTTGGAATCAGGCTGGTTCTCATTATTAAAAACATATCCAATGACAATAAAGAATTATATTTTTGGGAAGTATGTGGCACTACTATTATCCTTCATGCTCATTTTACTATTGGCTTTTAGCATTGTATTAGGCATGAGTAGTTTAGCAGGTCAAGTTCATTTGCCACTTGTCTTCGTTGGCTTATCCAGTGTAACAATCCTAATTTTTTCAGCGTTAGCGATTGTTTGCGGGGTTGTGGCCAAAAGTCGTCTACATGCGTTAGCGTTGTCGCTTCTAGCTTGGGCATTTGCATTGTTACTGTTGTCTTATGCGTTAATGGCAGTGGGTACAGTAGTAGCTGGTCATACTTTACAAAAGTTAACAATTGTAATGATTCATTTAAATCCAGCCGAATGGATTCGTTTTGGCTATTTCATCTTTTCTGGACAACATTCAGTTCTTGGTCCTTCTTTTTATGAATTCACTGAATTTTATAGCTCGCTGGCAGGTCTTGTTGTATATGTCCTAGTAACGATTTGTTGGATCGTATTGCCTTTATTGTTTGCTGGGTTTTTATTACGTAGAAAGGGGGACCAAGTATGATTGTAGAAGGTAAGTCTTTAGTAAAAAAATATTCCGAGCATCAAGGCTTGTTAGATGCGTCTTTTACCTTAAGTGAAGGACGTATTATTGCGTTAGCTGGTGGTAATGGTGCAGGAAAAAGTACGTTAATCCGATTACTCATTGGTGAAGAACAGCCAAATGGCGGAGAACTTCATTGGGCTAGTGTGCCTTCTATTCGTTATATGCCAGATGATGTGAATTTTCCCCCAGCACTCACTGCTGAGGAAATTTTACAATTACTAGGCAGTTTGAAAAAGGAGTCAGCAAAAGAGCGTGAAAAAGTGTTGAAACGAGTAGGACTGTGGGATTTTCGTAAGCAAAGAGTGAGCCAATTTTCAAAAGGGATGCGCCAGCGTTTAAATTTGGCACAAAGCTTATTAGGTAAAGAACAGTTACTTATTATGGATGAACCGACAAATGGTTTGGATATACTGTGGATTGCTGAGCTAAAACAAATTTTACAAGAACAAAAAGAACAAGGTAAAACGGTACTTTTTTCAACGCATTTATTGTCATTCGCAGAGGAGCTAGCTGATGATATACTTCTCATACATAATGGAAGAGTGCTTATGAATGGAGCTATTCAAGATGTTCTGTCAGAAACATCTTGTGAACATTTAGAGGAGCTATTTATGCAGAAAATTGGGCTAGATAAAGCCGCGAAACGTTGATTTAACAACATTCGTGGCTTTTTGGTGTATTTCCAAACTTTGATTTGTGAACATTTTTTCAGCTGCGTATGTATAATTATTCTTCTTATTTTTTCAATAAGCTACTCACCTGTGTGTGAATCCATAAGCTTTCCTGTCTTTAAATCGTAAATTTTATAATCCATTTCCCACATATGGTCTTTGGTCACCGTAATCTCACAGTAATAAGGAATTGATTTGCCATAAGCATCAAGTTCAGGAATCTCATTGAAACTAAATTGTTCGTCTGTATTAAGCATATTAAAAGTCGAATCAGAAGAACGACCAGATGAAGATATTTCTATCGTGCATTTTCCATTAACAACATCAAAATCTTTCGTTATTACAGATTTTAGACTTGGAATGGTCATCCATAAAAGTAGGAGTCCCATTAGAAAACCGCCCAGCATTTTAATAGTCGGCCAAAACTCAATTTCTCTCTCTATACACAATAGAATAAAAATAATCACTGTGCCTATAACTAAAAGCCCACCTAAACCAAATAACAAATAATAAATTAAAATAATAATCCCTTCCCTACAATAAATAATTACTATATTTACGTTAATTCAATTATAAAAGTTTCAAAAGTTATCATTATAACCTTTCCAAAGCGAGATTTAGGGGCTTTTTATGCTTAACGTTGTAAATCCGCATAAATCTGACGCCATCCCTAATAGAAAGGCTATTTTCTCAAATGTTGTTGCTATTCAACTAACGGGGCAGTTTAGTTCAATAACAAATGGAAGTTATACTAGGAATCCTATTTACACGTCTTTGAACCAAGAAAAACATTAAATGTAGAAGAGGATTAATCTGATCTGATTTTAAACATGAGTTCATAGGACTCGCACAAAAATAGGTAGTCGCTTTTTTGATTCATGACTTTTATTAACTAAATCGGGTTCATGATGCGAAATAAGTATTTCAAGCAATACAAGCAGCTCAACTTGAAGATTTATTCTATAACTTACCAGATGGGCTAAAACAGTAATTGGGAGTCACTTTGTTAATTTTATGATCCATTTTTTAATGTCAACAAGTCTATTGTATTCAGGTTTTTCTTGTGTACCAGCGATTATGAGCGGAACAAGAGAATCGACTTTGTGTAAAGAACCATGTGCTCCTCCACCAGCATGGTTGTGACTATGTTTTTCTATGAATTCAAAGTGTGGTTTGGCATCTACAATAATAAATTGACCTTCATGTGAATGCAGAGCACCATTAAGTCTTGCGAGAGCATCTGGATAATCGCCATATTCGATAAGCCCTTGATTATCAATTTCCAAATTTAAAATAGAATGATCACCTTCTAACTTCCATGATTGGTTATACAGATCCTTATAGTGACCGTTTGGTGAAAATGTAAAAATCTTATCGGATTCTGGAGAAGTAACATAGTTTGTTCCTCCCTCTTTCCATGCAATAATACTAATTCGGTTATCTTTTTTTAATGTCTTTATTATTTTTGAAATTTCAATGTTTTCTTTAATTAAGTTAATGTACGCCATTCTCTCGTTTATCGCGATTGCAATTTCGCCATTCTTCTTCTTACGTTCCCAAAAAGTATAGCTTTTTAAAACATCATTTAAATCAATTAGGGAAGTGTTCTTATCTTTAATAATCTTAGATTGGGCACTATCTCCATGCACAATCCAAATTGCCTGTTTAATCGCTTCCTCCCAAGTCGAATAGGAATTGAGTAGCTCTTGAAGATATTGATCTGCTTTTTCAATTGGCTCTATATCCTCTGGCCCGTTTTTGTGTAAATCTTTATCTGCATCTGGAAGATAGGCCAGAGTAAATGCAGGTACTTTATTATGTTTAATTAAAAATTTTAACTCGTTAACGGTAAATTGATTATTTACGCCCATACTTCTCCACGCAAACTTTTGACGATCATTATTGGGATCATATTGAGACAATGTTCCCAAAGAAAGTAGTGATGGTCCGTTGATATCTATTTCATTTGGTAGAAGTCCCACTGCTGATATTAGTTTTGGGACATTTAATTGATGGTGAAAAGTTCCACGATATAAAAGTCCGTTGATAGAGGCAGATTGAATGTTATCCTTTGAGAGTTCTTCATGAATGGTCTGAACATTTTTGCTTAAATGCTCTTTGTTTAAATTTACAATACCATCAAAGGCAACATTTTTAACTCCAAGGCTCCATATTTCACTAATCCCACTTCCATAACTAACAATGCGATTTTCATCTTTCTTAAACCAAATGAGACCTGGAATCTTATGTTGATCAGCATAAGTCCCAGTCAACAAAGTGCTGTCAATCGCAACGGACATTGTAGGATAAGAGCTAATTACTTCTGGGTTGAATTGTCCGTTTTTTATTAAAAATGATAAGGCAGGTGCTTTTCTTTCTTGAATAGCTTTTTGAATGGACTGACTCATAAGAGAGTCTACAGTAATGAGTATGACTGGTTTTTGCTTTTGATTGATAACAGTGTTTTTAATATCTTTGGTAGGAGACATTGAAAAGGCAAATGTAAGGCTAACTATTAAGAAAATGAATACGATAACGGATACCACTATTTTATTTACCATGTTTTCACCCTTTTTCTATAATGGACAGTTAGTGTGGTTTATATTGGAAGGAAGATACGTCAAATTAAAAAAATTAAAATTTAGTGTTATTAAGATGGTGACAGGTTAAGTTTCTACTCAAAAAGTTAGGTTTTGTTACCTTACCAATTTCTTTATATTCTTTTTCAGGAGAACCTCCTATACAGTTTGTCGGGCTCCTTTTAATAATTTGGTTTGCCACAGCATAGATAATATTTTTACTAGATTATGTTAAATAACTCTGTAGGATAATTAATGACAGCTTAAAAGTGGTTTGGTGATATTTGTATAAATGGTGTTTTAATAATATGGCAGGTTTGTTTGAAAGGGAGGTTGATACGATGAGAAGATACTTGAGTATGATTTCATTGGTGTTGTTAATCACTTTTATCATTTTAGGTTTTATTATCCCGCAAGTATTGAATCCCTTACCTGATTCATGGGACATATTGATACTATTATTACTACTAATCGGTTCATTTTTTACTGCCTTATTTAGTGTAAAAGGACTTTTGAAAATAATTACTTTACTTATTTCTTCTCTTGGTATGTTAGCTTTATTAGTCATAACTATTTTCGCTATCTGTATGATGTTGTTTGGTAACTTTGGGACTTAGAGATAGTCATTTTACTCAGAGGAAGTCTATTAAATAATTTATAGAATGTGAGTCTTCTTTTTTCGTAACTCGAAAGAATAGACGTATTCGAGATTTTTTCGTATTTTACTTATTCAACTAAAGGGGCAGTTTAGTGAATAAAGGTATTAGGGAAATTGTGATAAAACTAATTGATTGAGAGGTGTGTTTTCTGTCAAAAAATTAACTTTAGCAACTATATTTTTGGTAATCCTATTATTGTTTGCATGCCAAGTAAATGAGAGTGACTTAATGTTTGTTGGAGAGGGTGAAAATTGGTCCTCTAAAGTAACTGTTAATCAGACTGACGGAGACGAAACATATCACATTCAAATAAACTACAAAGGGCATAGCATTCAGGATATTGAAGCTTTTAGTTACGATGTTGAAACAAAAAATAACGGAGAATTTGATTTTAGTCAGAATGATGCTTTTTTAAATAAAGAAGGCATATATAAAAAAAAATTATCGGTTTCGAATAGCCCATCTACAACTGTAAAAGATGAGTTAGTAATAAAAGTACTTTGGAATGGAAATAGCGAAGATTTTACTTTAATAAACAAATGATTTTTTACTAAAGGGGGCTTTAGTAGAAGATCTATGAGCTGTTCAGTCAGCTCTTTTTTTATTCAACTAACGGGGCAGGATGGTTCAACAAGGGGATAGATTGATTAATTAATAAGATGGGACTTGAACTTAATCGAACAATAAACCACCACCCGAAAGTGGAGGTTTATTATTGAATCGAGGGAATTACTGTTCTTTTAAGCTGGTTACAGAAACACTTTGTTTTTTATTTGGTTCATCAAGGGGATGGATTGTAGCTGTTCCATTTTGTTTATCCACGTGCTCAATGTAGATACTTTCCTCATTATAGGTTACATTAGCCATAATTGGTGAAGAAGCAATTTCTTCTGCTCGTTGTGCGTTCATTTTATCCACCTCCTTTGGGTTTGCAACAGGTATAATATTTGTTTCAAATTACTTAAATATACTTGTTGTAAATAAAATACTTCCTAGAATCACTAACACCTTTACTGAACTTACAGGTGCGTTTGAAGATCGGCAGTTTTTTTAGGCAGCTTTTAATTATTTCCACTATCGGGGCAAGTTAGCGAAAATTGTAAATAAATGTTCTTATGCTAACGGGGGCTTTACTTGAAGATCATTGAACTACTTAGGCAGCTCTTTTTTCTTATTGAACTAACTGGGCAGTTTAGTTCAATAAGCATAAAATGTTCACTCTTTATAAAAAAAATACAACGACCACCCAATAAATTATAGGTGGTCGTTTTTCAAGGTGGAGCAAGTTACTTGGTAAATGAAAAATGGAATGTCACTTTTGAACACTCAAAAGGTGTTATGTTGTTAATAAGAATACTTGGTGGCTAAGTAGAAGAGCAGATAGCAGGGTTATTACATGATGTTTCCATAAAATAAAGGAGATATTCCTCTCATTTCAAACCTTACAACAGATGTAAGAGTAAATTACTAATTTTTTATTGTATGGTATTACTATAGAAAATTTACGTGGGAGAGAATTATATGAATATTTCAGATAAACTACTTCAAGTCAAAGAAGTACATAAGATATTTGGTGAGGGACAAAGTGAAACTGTTGCGTTGCAGGGGGTTTCCTTTGATGTTCTGCCAGGAGAGTTTCTTGGAATCATGGGAACCAGTGGATCGGGCAAGACAACATTGCTTAATTCCATTGCCACTATGCTAAAGCCAACAGCTGGACAAATCTTATTAGAGGGTCAGAATATATCATCATTTAAAGGGTCAAAACTAGCAAAATATAGAGGAAGTAAGATAGGATACTTATTCCAAGAATTTGAATTGATTGATAACTTAACAGCTAGAGAAAATATCATTCTACCGTTGTCCATACATGGTGTAAATCCTAAAGAGCAAGAAGCGCAACTTCAAAAATTAACTAAACAATTCGATATAGATCCTGTATTGGATAAATTTCCGTCTCAGTTGTCAGGAGGTCAGAAGCAGAGAGTTGCTGCAGCCAGGGCTTTGATTTCAAATCCGAGCATTTTATTAGCAGACGAGCCAACAGGAGCCTTGGATACAAGAAATGCAAAAACCTTAATGGATAAATTATATGCTAACAATCAGGAAGAGGGGTCCACAATTTTGATGGTTACGCATGATGCAAATGCAGCAAGCTATTGTTCTAGAATTTTATTTATCCAAGATGGGGTGATTTTTCATGAGCTTCGAAAGAAAGTGCCTGGAGAAACCCAAAATGCTTTTTATGAGCGTATCCTAACTGTTTTGGCGCAGCTAGGAGGAGGTAGTAGCAATGTTCTTTGATTTTATCAAGCGTAATAGTCGTAAAACGCGAAAAGAAAATGGGGTTTACTTCGCCTCACTCGTTATTTCGATTGTTGCTTTTTATGTCATCCTGTCACTTGGTGAGCAAGATGTGCTTGTATATTTGAAAACCGTTGAGAGTGATGCGGTAGATCGGCTATTGTTAATGATTCCGATTCTCTATGGCGTCTCACTGTTCTTCGTATTTTTCTTAGTTTATTTTGCAAATAGATACCAACTCCAACAACGTAGTCATGAATTTGGCATGTATTTGATGATGGGAATGAGGCAAAGTAAGCTGTTCTCCATGATTATGGGAGAAACATTGTGGAATAGCTTAGTTGCTCTATGCATTGGCGTTCCCATTTCGTTATTTTTAACAGAGCTAATTAGTCTGGCAACTTCAAGGCTTATTGGCATGGGGATAATTGGTCACGAATTTCGCATTTCCTGGGTGGGGCTAGGATTAACGGTATTTGGATTTATTGTCGTGCAATTATTGGCTGTGTTTGTTCTTAGCTTAACAATGAGCAGGAAGGAACCAGTAGATTTGCTGAATGACCAAAAGGAAAAATCGCAACGAGTACTTTCACCTGTGTGGAGTAAGGTTAGCTTCCTGACTGGAGCAGCATTACTCCTTGGAACCATTTTCTTATGTGTAGCTTATGGATTAGCCGTATTATATTTGCGTAGCCTGGATTATAGGCTATTTGCGTTAATACTACTAATAGGAATCTGTGGAACTTTTATCCTGTTTCGTGGCTTGGGAAGTTTAATTGGAGCATCGGTAAAACGTAAAAGCAGTTCTTCTACCGGTTTATTTGTATTTACAGCTAGACAACTTCAAGAGAATGTTTTGCATCAATGGAGCTCCCTTGCCATATCATCACTGTTAATTTTAATGGCGATGGTTTGTTTTGCTTTTGGAACTTCTACTGCTTTAAATAATAGTACTACATTTAGTAGAACTGCTGACTTTACGTTTAAAGGATCAGAAGAAGAAATTGTTGCTGCACTCGTATCTGATCAAGTGACGCCATACGTCAACAGCTATTACGAGATGAAAATAGGGAATTTTGATCCTACAGATGCAGAAATGTCTGCAAATACAGCTGTACATACTTTTTCTTGGTCTGGATTAGAAGAAACCATCTCCAAAGAAAAAAGTTCAGAAGAAAAAGAGCGTTTATTAAGTAATTTATCTTATCAAGATGAGCCTTATTTCATTGCACTTTCTAGTTATAATGCAATGCTAACATCTATTAACAAAGCTCCTATTATATTAGGAGACGATGAAGTTGCCCTGTATTCTGATGAAGAATTCTCGCACTCTTATGATATATTAAGAAGGGCACTCCAGGATAATCCAACAGTTAGTATAGGTGAACTACAATATGAATTAATCTCGACATTATACACAAGCAATGTCGTTGCAGATAGAGCGATTACGCTTTCCTATGCATTGATTGTACCTGATGATATTTATCATCGATTCGTTAGAAGTTCTCAAGATTCATGGCTATGGAATATGGTGCTAAAACCTGAATTTGTTCAGGAAAAAGGGTTAATGCAGGCGACCTATGAAGTAGATCAGTTGATGAATACTTACGGTTTAGACTATGAAAGCTATCTTTCTAGCATGGGAAGACAGTTGTTTTATACAGTTGCAGGAAGCTATACAACATTTTATCTAGGCTTTATGTTTCTTATTATTGCAAATACGGTACTGGGTTTAAACTTTCTTATGCAACAACGGAGTACAAGACATAGATACTATACATTAGCTATGCTAGGGGCAAATATTGAATCACTTTGTTCATCAGCAAGGAATCAAATTTGGTTGTATTTTGGTTTAGTTATTTCGGTAGCATTAGTCAGCAGCATTTTTGGTATTTGGTCCCTGTTGACTACCTTTCCTTCAATGACCCTGAGCTTAGAAAATAGTATGGTGATAGCCATTATTCTTATTGCGTTTATCGTTTTTGAACTTTGTTATATATGGATGATTCAACGAAAGAGTAATGAAGAAATAAAGAAATTAAAAGAGATTGAGTAGGAGTGAAATCATGGCAAAGATCGTCATTGTTGAGGACGACGTTTTCCTACGTGAAGAGTTACAAAGTATTTTAGAAAAAGAGGGATACTCTGTAGAGAGTATCTCTTCTTTTGATACGGCTTTGGAAGATATTATTTCAGCTTCTCCAGCGCTCATACTACTAGATTTAAATTTACCAAATCTATCTGGATTCCAAATTTGCCGCGCATTAAAGGCTAGAGGAATAGGCCCCATTTTAGTGCTAACCTCACGCAATCAACTTCGTGATGAGCTACATGCATTGGAATTAGGTGCAGATGATTATTTAACAAAGCCATGCCATCCGAAACGGCTAATTGCTAGAATTCAAAAACTGCAGCACCTCTATGCAAATATGCATATTCTTTTAGATGCTGGTGATTTTCAACTCGATGAGAAGACAAATGTGTTGTATGTTGGCGACAATTCGATTTCATTATCGGAGAATGAAGGAATGATTATGAAGCTCTTAGTGAAATGTGCACCTTCAGTGGTAAATAAAGAACAGTTATTTAATCAGTTATGGGGAAGTAGCGAATATGTAGATGAAAACATATTGCAAGTGAATATGACCAGATTACGTAAGACGCTTGATGAAGCTGGCTTGTCAAATCGAATCAAAACGGTCAGAGGAGTAGGTTATCAATTACTAGTGGGGGCTTACAAATGAAACTAAGGGATTGGCTAACTCTGGTCAAACTATCACGTGCTTGGATAGTACTTCTTTGTATAAATAATGCTTTTTTTATTTTTCTAGCGTGGGTAGCGTATCCTGAAACATTCAAGCTTTTAGTGGGCATTATGATTGTTTTTTCAATCGCGAGTATTGTGTTGGCCATATTCCATGTTTGGAAAGGACAGACGAAGCAAGACAAAGTATTTTATAAATTTCTAAGAGATCCTTCACCGGAGCAAGAATCTGGATTGATACAATCGATTGGCGAAATACAAAAGGAAAAGGTCAATGATTTAGCCAATAAATTACGGATGCTCAATGACCAAATAGATGAGGTTAAATTACGGTCACTAGATTATGAAGATTTTATCGAAAGCTGGGTACATGAGATAAAGACTCCGATTTCTTTATTAAACTTTGTTTTACATAATCGCAAAGAAGAAATGTCAGAATTAGTATATCAAAGGCTTGAACATGCAAAAATTAATATAAATGATAATGTAGAACAAATACTATTTTATGCAAGATTACATGCAGCGCATGTTGATTATAAGCTAGAGAGAGTCTCAATCAATCACTACTTTGAAGATGTACTGTTGGAGCTACAATCATTACTGGATGAAAAAGATGTGAAAGTTATATCTCAGATGGAAGATGTACCAATTGTGTCAGATGAAAGAGCGCTCCAGTTTATTTTCAAGCAAATACTTGTGAATGCAGTTAAATACTCTAATGAAAAAATTGAAAGCTTTATCTGGTTAAAAACTGGTTTTGATATCGTGAAAAATCAGTATTATCTAAGAATATGTGATAATGGTATTGGAGTGCTTAATTCTGATCTTCCTTTCATTTTTGATAAAGGATTTACAGGAGATAATACTAAAAGAAAGCAGTCTACAGGGATAGGTTTGTATCTAGTAAAGAAATTATGCGATGAATTGCAGATTGAAATTTATGTTGAGTCTAAATATGAGGATGGTTTTGTCATTCAATTTCTATTTCCTGAAATTTAGGTTAGATAGACATTAAATCATTTTATTTTAGATATTGTAAAAACTTACACTTAAACTAACGGGTGCTTTAGTAGAAGAGCGTAGAGCTGTTAAGACAGCTTTTTTTTTCTTATTCAACTAAAAGGGTAGGTTAGTTGAAAATCAATTACGGTGCGACGTACCATGTTGGGGTTGAGGCAGGGGTTAAAACAATTGCCTTTTATACATAACATAATTATAACTTTTATCCTTTGGAATCAGTACGGGTATTTTAGTTTCTCGGCCGTTCTCTCATGCGACTTTGTTTGGGTGGGTTAATTGTGGGAACCACTCAATCGCAGTGGGCATAAACTGAAAATATATATTGATTTGAAAGGAAGTCATGTACATGTTTCCTTATCTCCAAGAAATTAATAAATTCCCATACCACGATTATAGGGTTATGCCCCACGGGTGTTATTACTCTCCTGCCCTCGTATCGGGTGAAAGATATCGTTTACCCGCACAACAACGGCTTACCTTCGTACTTGTGCATGGTTCTTGGGCTGACGCTCACTTCTGGGACGGCGTAGCGGCGGTGCTGCGCAGTCACGGGCATGCCGTCTATACACCAGAGTACGCAGGTCATGGCATTGATCCGAACAAAGATGTAACGCATGCGATGATCACTAAGTCCGTCGTTGATTTTATAACGAAACTGAACCTATGCAACTTTGTTCTCGTCGGGCACAGCTTTGGCGGAACTGTCATCCAAAAGGTTGCAGAACAGATACCGGATCGCATAAAGCGCCTTGTCTTCTGGGACGCGTTCGTACTGAAAGACGGCGAGTCGGTTGTCGATGAGTTCCCGGCTCAAATGAGGAAAAGTTTCGAGCTACTCAGGGCCGGCTCAATGGACGATACGATCATGCTTCCATTTCCACTGTTTCGAGATTTTTTCGTCAACACGGCCACTTTAGAGGAAGCGAAACAGATGTATGCGAGCGTCACTCCGGAACCGGCTAAGCCACTTTTCGAGAAGCTGAATCTTAAAGCATTCTACGCGCTGTCTACGCCCAAAAGCTATCTCTATTTCTACCAAGACAACGCATTGCCTCAAGGAGAGGGCTTCGGCTGGCATCCTCATATGTCAATACGTCTTGGTCAGTCCCGTCTAATCGTCGGCGACGGTGATCACTTTACGGATTCGCGTACAAGACCGGCTATGCTGGCGCAGAAGTTTTACGAGGCGGGCAGGGACTGAAGTGCTCTTATTGTATGTCAAGCGCAAGATCGATCCCTAATCAGTCAAGATTTGAAAAAATAGCTACTGAGGGCGATAAATTTGAAATGAATGATAAGAAGTTAAATTTTGCTTATTAAATATAGAAAATTTGACAACCTTATGAACTAACGGGTGCTTTAGTTGAACAAACAAGTTAAAAAAAACACCTTATTTAAGATGTTTTTTTATTTTTAAATGTATAGCAACGAACATTTAAAGTAAAAGGTCGATTCCTTAAAGGATTCGATTTTTTTTTTAATACTTGACGTTTGTCTTGTAATAGAATAACATGAAATTAACTTCACATGAAGTTAATTTCACATGAAGTTAGTTTCACTAAAGGGAAATAAGTTGGTTAGGAGAGGGATTTTTGAAAAATCTATTCATACAGCGTTTTTTATTCTCAACCTTGGTAATTATAGTGGGAATCATTCAAATCATTCTCGATACATCAGTAGGATTTAATTTTGGCTATATCATAGTACTCCTAGGTGGAATACTTTTGTTGTACTCAACAATTTCTTACATTACATCTCGAAAGAATAAATCACTAGAAAAGGAATTAGCAAAGGAATATGACGAAAGAGATGCATTAATTGATGGAAAAGTTGCTCGCTTTTCCATGTATATTCTGATATCCGAAATATTAATTCTTATGTTTTTAACTAATTTTGTGATAATCCCGACAAATACTGCATTATTTATTGTCTTAATATCTTTAATAATTATTGAATTTGGGTCTAGAAAATATTACAATCATTTTCTTTAATCAGGAGGATCTATGGAAAATAGAGTAAAAGAATTGAGAATAGAATATGAGATAACGCAACAAGAATTAGCTGATAAAGTAAGTGTATCTTCTAGAACAATCATCTCATTAGAAAAACAAAAGTATAATCCATCTGTGCTACTTGCGTATAAAATAGCTTCTGTTTTTAATTTATCAATTGAAGAAACTTTTATTTTCGATGAGGATGACAAATAATCCATTTCATTAAGATACACATATTAAACAAACAACGGAGGAATGAAAATGCAATTTATATTATTTATTTTTGGGATAGTTTTAACGGTTTGGGGTATTTATCGTATGAGAACAGATGATGGCTTATTTGGAAA